>JADGEX010000100.1 GCA_016744135.1 Pseudodesulfovibrio sp.
GTATTCATGCTTTGTACTTTGTACATTCAGCGAAAACCCAAGTATTCCAGCTTTGTACTTTGTACATTCGGTGAAAACTCAAGTATTCAAGCTTCACTTATTTAAGTATTGATCAAAATGCCAATACTGCAGGTTTTATTACTGTTGGGATTCATCAAAAAACCGATATTTGCTATCGGTATCTGTTTTAATACAACTGACTTATATTTGTTTATTGAAAGGGTTATATCAAATGTAGTAAAATTTTTAATGAACAAAAGAATAATGAGGAAATTATATTTTGCCCTTCTAAATAGGGGGAGGAAGGCCTGGATCTATATCTGGTGCCTATGTGAGCTATGAGCAAATAAGTAAGGCTTTACTAAACTTAACTGCTGTTTAAAATGCAGCCTGTCTTTGCGATGGAGCCATAGCGACTGACGCAATCTTTCAATAGAAGAACAAGAATGGATTTTATGCTCGGTTCATTTATCATGAGATTGCCACGTCCTCATGCTTCGTCCTCGCCTCAATTCTAAAAAGAGTCGTTTTAGTATCTCTTGTACGACTTCATTGCTCTGTAAATACTGTTTGCCCAGTAGTTTCTTATTCCCATTCCTGTGGCCAGTCCTTGAATTCTTTTTGTTGATAGTATCTCATGTGTTGACCTGTCATAAAAAGTAGCCCAAAAAGTCCCAGTCGTGTTTGTTTTATTAAATGACTCAACGATAAAGACTAGACCAATGCCTTCCGTTTTTTTGTATTGTATTATAATGTTCTTCACGTTTTCTTCGCTGAAAGATTGTTTGTTGTCATCGACAATCAGATTTTCAAGAGAGACTGCTAAATTTCGCTTTCCAACAATTGAGATATCGTAATGGAGCGTCCCTATTTTAAAGAATTTTGATACATTGAATTTTTTGGATTCATTGAGAACGATCTGATTC
>JADGEX010000101.1 GCA_016744135.1 Pseudodesulfovibrio sp.
CATTTGAATAAACACCAGTTTGGCTCCTGGCTTTAAGTTTACGGTAGAAACTTCGGTCATTTGGGAAGTTAGAAATATACCTGGTTGGCATTCGTAATAGCCATTTTTTGTACGCGCTTCACCTCCCTGACCAATCAAAATTACGATATTAAAACAACCATTGGGTAGTATTAATCGGTCTTGAACCGTTTTATCATCTAGTGGCTTTTCAAAAGTCCATATTAGATTGATAAAACGTTTGCTTTTGGCACTTACCTTATACTCAGTGTATATCTCCATATCTTAATCAGATTGGTGTCAAATATAAGTAAATGTTCATAAAGGACTAAGCTAAACAATAAAAATTATACTAATTCTTGTCTAGAGTATCACTTAATAACATTTTTGCTAAAATAACAGAAACGGTCTTTGCAAGTACGAAAAATGAGGACGTGGCAATCTCATGATAAATGAGCTGTGATTGTATTAAGGTGAGTTCTTTTATTGAGAGATTACTTCAGTCGCTTCGCTCCTTCGCAATGACAGGTAGATAATTCACAAATAGGTGTCATACATATCTACTACGAATAATTTTTTTCTACTGTAGGACGAATAACGAGTTCATCAACAGAGGCATGATCATCAAACTGCATCATCGACATAATGGCTCTAACAACATCTTCGACATTCAAATATGCGGGTCTTGCTTCGGCTCTGAATGGTGTGTCGACACCGCCTGGGTAAATTGAACAAACTCTAATATTACTATCTCTTACTTCCTTTCTGAATACTTTAACCAGGGCATCAAAGCCAGCTTTTGAAGCAGTATAGGCTCCAATTAATTAATTTGAAAAATTGCACACTGTAGATAAAAC
>JADGEX010000102.1 GCA_016744135.1 Pseudodesulfovibrio sp.
GATCAGAATGATTTTTTGTATTTGTTTTATCTTCAATAATAATTGAATATTTATCATTGATGATACATAAAATATCTATATTCTCATATTGCTTTTTAATTTCTATTTTTTCATACTCTGTTGGTCGCTTAATGCCTTCAAATTTATCAAACAGTGAATTTAAAAAATTTATTGCTAAATTATGTAAATCATTATTTAGCTCTTTATTTTCTATTTTAGCCCATTCTAAAATATAACAAATTACAGCATCTTGACTTAGTTCGCCTGTGGCATAAGTAAATATATTTGGTTTGTTCATGGTGTTCCTTTTGAGTATAACGTTTGTCGTGAGCGATAATTTTCCCGCTAGGGTAAATTATTAGTCTCCTCGTACTTGTTATACCTTTAGTTCAAGACAGTCTTTAATTTTTCAATTAGTATAACTTCTCTTTTATCAATAAATTCTTGAAAATTTTCAAATGATAAATCTACATCTGGGATTAAGTGATTATCCAAAAATTGTTTTTTATCTCTATTCTTAGTTTCAATTTCTACCCATTCTTTTAAATTCAAATCATTTTTAGACATATTCTCATTTGCATCTAGCATTTGTAAATTATACAAACCATTATTAAAATCAATATCTCTATAATATTCTTCTTTTATATCTTCATTTACATTCAGTTTCGTTATATTCTTTTTCTTGAATTTTGAGATTGGATGTAAATGGTCTTTATGAAAATCATTATTTTTATAATCCAAGTTTGGATATAGTAATGATAATATAGAAAATGCATATTTATTATCTTTCTGTGTACAAAGCAATTCTTCAATAAAATCATCACTAATAGAT
>JADGEX010000103.1 GCA_016744135.1 Pseudodesulfovibrio sp.
ATCGTTTTTACTTTCTTTTCCTGGGGGTACTAAGATGTTTCAGTTCTCCCCGTTGGCTTCCTAACACTATGTATTCATGTTAGGATGACACGGTATTAACCATGCCGGGTTGCCCCATTCAGAAATCTCCGGATCAAAGGATGTTTAGCTCCTCCCCGAAGCTTATCGCAGCTTTCCACGTCTTTCATCTGCACTTGACACCAAGGCATCCACCGTTTGCTCTTAGTAGCTTAGCCACTATACCACAAATAAGTTTAAACACTTTGATGCGAACATATTTAACTTCGCAATATTTAATGAACTTCTGCGTTGCACATCTTTTTGTCTTCAATCGACGACCAAAAGGTCGACTCAATCAGTCAAAAAATGTGCGCCTTGAATTTCATCAAATCTTGCTTCGTTAAATGGTCATTGCTTTCTGAGCGACTACTCGCCCAAATCACAATTATATTTTAATCAGTTATTAATGATAATATTAATAACTGCGCAATTGATATTTACAACAACAAATTGTCAAAGAACATTGAAAGATCCTGGCTACTTAAATTCGCCTGGTTTGATCCCTCAAAATTGGCCAGTGAAAATCAAGCTTGAGCGCTTATACTACTTTTCTTTCCTTTGAAAGGAGGTGATCCAGCCGCTGATTCCTCAACGGCTACCTTGTTACGACTTCACCCCAATTATCAACCATACCTTAGGCGCCTGCTTCCCCGAAGGGTTAGCCCAACGACGTCGGGTATAATCAACTCTCATGGTGTGACGGGCGGTGTGTACAAGGCCCGGGAACATATTCACCGCGGCATGCTGATCCGCGATTACTAGCGATT
>JADGEX010000104.1 GCA_016744135.1 Pseudodesulfovibrio sp.
CATATGAGGTTTACTATAATTCACTTGTAGTTTCTATAATCCTGCTTTTCTTTTTGCTTCTTCATCTATTCTTTCTTGTGACATTTTCTCATATTTATAGATATTTTCTACTTCAGTTTCAAGTGACTTCGAGCCAGGTTTTTAACCTAATTCAATCAAACCTTTTCTAATTTCAGCTTTACTTCTTCTTTCTGGCATTTTATAGTCCTCTCTTTTGAAGTTCTTCACGAACATACTTATTACTACTGTCCATTCCTCTTAATTCTGAATCACTCTTTTTTGAAATATTTTTCTTAACAGCATCATCTGCTATATCAAAACCTTTCTTTACAACATCTGCACTTTTTTTAACAGCATCAAAAAAACCCATAGGTTTCTCCTAAAATTTAATTTACCAATTTACTTTCATAAATAGGCATATTAATATTTCCAGATAATGTGGCAACTTGGATACAACGGTTATCGTGAGCGATAAATTACCGCTAGGTAAATTATTCGTTTCTCGTATTTGTTGTATATTTTACTGCTTTAAAGTTCTCTATTTTCTAAAACTAGTCTCACTTTCTCTTGATTCTTCAATCTCAACTATCATCTCAATTACTTTTTTATAACTATTGATAAAATACTTTTTAAACAAAGTATAGTTACCAGTTTCATAGTAAGTTACAATAGATTTTAAATACTCTTTTACACTCTCTTCATCAGGAATATATATCATATTTAATGTATCTTTTAATACTACATTTAACATCAACCTAGCTG
>JADGEX010000105.1 GCA_016744135.1 Pseudodesulfovibrio sp.
TATAAATACATATATTGTATTATATGCAAAAATCTAATGTGTAGTATTTAACTATTTTAATGTTTAAATATGATAAAATATTATTTATTTATATTGAAAGCAATATATAAATTTTACATTTTCATTGATATATTAAAATTCAATATAATATGACGATATTATGTCCAATTATAGAATTTAGATTGCAAATAAAAAATATAAACTATAAATTAAAAAATGAGTGTTTAATATTTTTACATTTCGAGTATTGTTTGATGACCAGTTTATGCTTATATCTGGCTTTATATTAGGGTTAATATTTGTGTTTTTTTGACACCTATATTTGTTTATGGGTATAGGAATAGATATACAATTTATAACCAATATATATAATATATGCTTGAGTAAATTCAGATCATATAACAACCATTACGATTACATACAAGTAAATAGCCAATATCTATGTCATATATTAACGTTTAGGTACAGTAGTAGTAATGGATTTTTATGTATTTTGAATGTTGGCTTAGGTTTGAATAGAGTATGGACATTAGTAAGAATATAGGATTCGAAAATGATTATGGGTGGGAGTTTGAATATAGGTTTTGGGTTTAGGAATGGGTTTTAGTTTGAATTATTAATTTGATTTTATACATAGACTATTACGGTTTTGTTAAGGGTTTTATTTTGTTTGGAATTGGTTTTGATATAGGTTTGGATATGAGTTTGAGAATAGGAATTTAGTTTGAGTACATGGTTAGGGTATGGGCTTGGGTATGGG
>JADGEX010000106.1 GCA_016744135.1 Pseudodesulfovibrio sp.
TACATTTTAACACGATCGGAGACAAAAATATTTGTATTAAAAAAATCGAGAAAAAAAATCATGGACAAACATATGAAAATCGAAATTGAAAATCGTTTAATAGTTAATAGATCCTTCCCTATTTAATTTAAAACTATCCTATACAATTTATATGATCCCTTTTTTTTATTACGATTCTATATATATTAAAAAAATTTTTAAAAAACGCAAATAAAGCACCTTTATTCCCCGTTTTCCCTCTTTATCGATACCATTTTTAAACCCGCGATACGGAGATGTATACGTTAATTAATATTATCAATAAATAACTAATATTAAAGATATTCGTTAGTATATATAAAATTCCAAAAAAAATATTTTAAATATATGTTACGCGTACGCTTAATCCGTGTGGGAATCGTCGACTAACTTTTTTTCGTCAAAATAAAGATAAAATTAAAACAAAACGTAAAAACGGTTTGTTACTATTAATATCGGTCAACTAACATTTATAATTGGGCATAAAATTTAAAAACTCTAAATATTTATATTATTTAAATCGAAACATTTAAACTAAATAAAACATCAATTAGCAATTAAAAATACAGGTTTTTACCCCTATATTCTCAATTTAACCCCCTTGCTCAAAAAATCCCTCTCGAAAAATAGCACGTCATTGATTCTAGCACTCAAATTATACGCTCTCAAAAAATCAGAAAAATCGGCCCGTAATGTTCGGAGGAGATAGCAAACATATATATATATAAAC
>JADGEX010000107.1 GCA_016744135.1 Pseudodesulfovibrio sp.
GAGTAAACATTCATTTGTTTATCTTAACAAAGAAAATCTCACGAGAGATAAAATAGTTTTATTGGTCTTTACTTGCTTAGTTTTCAGTGATCTATGTTTATTCATTTGAAATTGATACAGGAGTGTCTCTTAGACTTTGGTTTGGGAGGGATTTTTAATCTAATCAAGGCAGGTTCTTTATGGAATGAGGAATGTACTTATTGTACATAACGAATGGAATAAAGGTTCTAACGCAGAGTAGATTAAAAAGCACCCCAAAAGAGGGCCTATAGCTCAGCTGGTTAGAGTGCACCCCTGATAAGGGTGAGGTCCCAGGTTCAAGTCCTGGTAGGCCCACCATTTTTTGTGAATTTGCACTTGAAAAAGTGACTCACGTACTTTAGTACGCTTCGTCATTTTTTCAAGCACAACTTCATCAAAAAACAAGTTTTTCATCAAAATTAAATCAAAGTACTTATAAAAAGTATTTCGATTTGGTTTTATAAGAAACCAAAAAGTTCATTAAATTACAATTGTTAAAGTCAACATATATAAATAAGAGATTATTAATATCTAAAGGTATTTATACCAATAGAAAGAGATAGTTGTTAATTATTTATATAAACTAAATAACTACAAATACAGGATCTATCTTGTTTAATGTTATTCATAATCAGAAGCTTTAGTGACCACAGCGGTTCAAGCGGAATAAAGGAGCTTTGCTTCTTTATGGGACTATAAATAATTATACAT
>JADGEX010000108.1 GCA_016744135.1 Pseudodesulfovibrio sp.
TTTCAATTCCAGTATGGTACGATTGAGAGTTCACCCTCAGTCACCTTAATACTACCTGATACTCTATTTCAATTCCAGTATGGTACGATTGAGAGTTTCTTTAGATCCCTTAGATCCTCTTGATTTACCGATTTCAATTCCAGTATGGTACGATTGAGAGATAGCTGCTTCATCTCATCTCTGGTCAGTCTATTGTCATTTCAATTCCAGTATGGTACGATTGAGAGAGTACATTTTCATTGGTTGATACTCCTGATCCGAAATTTCAATTCCAGTATGGTACGATTGAGAGAATTTTAATGGATCAAATGATGATTTAGGTAAAACATTTCAATTCCAGTATGGTACGATTGAGAGGATTCTGTCACCTTGGATGATGCTCTCTTTTCTAAATTTCAATTCCAGTATGGTACGATTGAGAGGTTGTATTTTTCCAACAACTCTCAAATAGTCACCATTTCAATTCCAGTATGGTACGATTGAGAGCCTCAACATTTACAATCACTCCATTCATTGTTCCTGCATTTCAATTCCAGTATGGTACGATTGAGAGACCTATTTAAGCAGACCAGCTCACCATAATTACTAATTTCAATTCCAGTATGGTACGATTGAGAGTGACTAATAGCATCTTTAGATGATTTTATTTTTTCATTTCAATTCCAGTATGGTACGATTGAGAGATTAATAA
>JADGEX010000109.1 GCA_016744135.1 Pseudodesulfovibrio sp.
CCATTTAAAGTGGTACGCGAGCTGGGTTTAGAACGTCGTGAGACAGTTCGGTCCCTATCTGCCGTGGGCGTTGGAAATTTGAGGAGAGCTGCTTCTAGTACGAGAGGACCGAAGTGGACGAACCCCTGGTGTTCGGGTTGTCATGCCAATGGCATTGCCCGGTAGCTACGTTCGGACAGGATAACCGCTGAAAGCATCTAAGCGGGAAGCCCCCTCCGAGATAAGATTTCCCTGAAGCTTTAAGCTTCCATAAGGAACGTTGAAGACTACGACGTTGATAGGCCAGGTGTGTAAGTACGGTGACGTATTGAGCTAACTGGTACTAATGATCCGAGAGGCTTGACCATATAACACCCAAAGAGTTTTGTTGTTATGTGACATTGATTTGCGAGAATTGAATAGAAGAGAAACCTTTGTTTGCGTTAACTTGTTTGTATAAGATTGAAGAAATAAGGCGAATTGTTGAGAAACGATAAGCCAACCGGTTTTGCCTGATGACATTAGCGAACGGGAACCACCTGATCCCATCTCGAACTCAGTAGTGAAAACGTTCAGCGCCGATGATAGTGTGGGGTTTCCCCATGTGAAAGTAGGTCAACGTCAGGCATTTAATTGAAAAGAAAGCTCACCTTGATGGTGGGCTTTTTTTTTGCCTGGTGTTTAGTATATT
>JADGEX010000010.1 GCA_016744135.1 Pseudodesulfovibrio sp.
CAGCATCACCTTGCAAAGCCAGATTTGGGCCTATGTGGGCCACCCACAATCCAACATTGAAACCATCATTTTCTCTGATGGCACCTTGGATGAGGCGGGCATTCGCACGCGGGCGGTGGATGACCAAAGCAGCGCTGGGGATGATGTGATTGTGGCGACAAAATTTGCAGACGTGATCAATGGCGGTGCTGGGGATGACGTTCTGACGGGTGGGTCTGGGGCTGATATTATTGAGCTTGATTTTGGCTCGGGGAGTGATGTGATGACGGATTTTGAGGATGGTTTGGATATGATTGATCTGAGGGCTACGGGGCTTATATTTGCGGATCTTACGATTGTGGATACGGCGGCTGGGGCTAAGGTTAGCTTTGATGACGGGAACGGGGCTACGGCTTTGGATGAGCTGACCTTAACAGGGATCACGGCGGCGGAGCTTACGTCGGCTGACTTCCAGTTTGGGTAGTATAGGTAGACCTGCGGGTGGGGTATTGCCTGCCCGCAGGGTATTTAGAAGGTTATATATTCCATGAGTTTATTTGATAAAGAGCGCCGCGAGGCGGTGTTGGCCTTTGCTGGGCAGGATCGTGACCACAAGGACGGGTACTTGCGGTTTGGAAATGAAGGTTTCAATCGACAAGGCTTGTTTGAAACGAGCGGGATCAATAAAAGCACCGATGCGACCGACACAAATAAAACGCTAACGGGGACCGAAGGTGATGACCATCTGACGGGTGGCCGTGGGGACGACATCATAGAGGGTGGTGACGGTAATGATTATCTGATCGGTGGGGCTGGTCGAGACATCATTAATGGCGGTGCGGGAGACGACCATATTGCCGATGGCTGGGGCACCGGCAGCATGGATGGTGGTGAAGGTGTGGATACTTTGGACGTTTCGCACACAAAAACAGGATCGGTGATTGATCTAACGGCAGGCACTGTTGATTGGGACGGCCATTCTCCAACCGAGGTGGCCGTTAACTTTGAGAATGTTATTGGATCGCAGGGTGACAACACAATTATCGGCACTGACGGGGATAATATTCTAGATGGCCAAGCGGGCAATGATACGCTGATTGGTGGCGGCGGGAACGACATGCTTTATGGCGGAGCGGGGCGCAGCTCTTACGTTTATAATTTGGGCGATGGCTCGGATGTGATCTATAATGGGGTGGATCAAGGGTCTATTGACCATGACGAGACGCCGGGCGGTGCTGATCTCTGGCAAGGCAATAGTGGCCATTCTTCCGCAAAAAACACGGTCGGAGATGTGATTGAATTTGGCGCGGGGATTACGGCGGCGGATGTGTCTATATCGCATGTGGGTGCGGATTTGATATTGACATTGACTGATGGGGAAACCCTCACGCTGAAAGATTTTGACAGTCACCCCGTCGAGGTTCTGGAATTTGCCGATGGCAGCACGCAGGACCTTTCCAGCTACCAGCCGCAAGAGTGGACGGGGCGGCGCAAAACCTGGTTTACCTCGGGGCGCGATAATCACTTTGGCGGTGAGGGCGATGACAGCCTAGATGGCCGCTCGGGCCATGATCAGCTCTATGGTGGCGGGGGCGACGATAGCATCCTTGGTGGCTCTGGCCGAGACGGGCTGTTTGGCGGCGCGGGAAACGACACTATTGATGGCGGCAGCGGCGAAGACACGATTTTTGGTGACGCGGGGGATGACTGGATATCGGGCGGCTACGGCGTTGACCAGATGGATGGTGGCGCAGGTAATGACACGCTGGATTATGCCTACTCGATTGAGAATGTAGATATAGACTTGGCAGCTGGCCAATCGACCTTTGGTAGCGGTGAAACGGAAATCACCACCAATTTTGAAAATGCTGTTGGCTCACAGGGCGATAATGTGATCACCGGCACGACGGGCGCAAATTCCATTGATGGTGGCGCGGGGGATGACGTTATAAAAGGCGGCGCGGGCAATGATCGGCTTAGAGGTGGGTCTGGCGCGGACATATTCGCGTTCAGCAAGGGGGATGGCATTGATATCATTGATGACTTTGACCCAAATACCGATACCCTGCGGATAGATGGTGCGGGCAATGACTCCATCATCATCGAGTACCTGACGATAGGCACGCTGATTACCTATGGGCGTGATGCTGACGGCAATCCGGTTGACCAGATATTCTTGGTGGGCGTTGCCAGCGGCCTTGTGACCAATGATGATATCGAAAAACCTGATATTGAGTTAATTGGCACTGATGATGCGGATGTCATTGAGGGCAGTGATGAGGTTGAGGAGATTTCCACCCATGGCGGCGACGATATCATCAATGCGGGTGGTGGCAGTGATTATATTCAAGCCGGAGATGGTGATGACGAGATCCATGCGGGCGCGGGCAATGATTATGTAGAAGGTGGCCTTGGAGCTGATACGGTTTGGCTTGACGCAGGCAATGATACCTTTGTGGATGAAACAGAATCCGGCCCTTCCGGCAATGATGTGGTGCATGGTGGCGACGGCGACGACCGGTTTTATGGTGCGGGCGGCGATGATATCTTCTACGGCGACGAAGGGAGTGACACGCTAAACGGCGGTGCCGGGAATGACACGTTTACGGGTGGGTCTGGTGCCGATTTGATCGAGCTAGATTTTGGTGATGGCATAGACACCATGACCGACTTTGAAGACGGCTTGGATATTATTGATCTTAGCGAAACCGGGCTGGCATTTGGCGACCTGACCATCACCGATGCGGCAGACGGCGTCCATATTACTTATGAAAGTGATGCAGGCGGCGTAGCGATTGGCGAGCTCATTCTCACCGGCGTCACGGCAGATACCCTCTCTGAGGAAGACTTCCACTTCGGCTAATACGCTGGGCGGGCCTTCCAAATGTATCGGATGTTTATGTGCAAAAGAGTGAGTTAAAAAAGCAGCGGGCCAAGGGGCGCGGCTTGATGTTTTTTGTTGGCGTCTTCAGCGTGTTTGTCAACATCCTGATGCTCACCGGCTCTCTGTTTATGCTTCAGGTTTATGACCGTGTGCTCAGCAGCGGCTCGGTGGAAACCTTGCTGGCATTGTTTTTGCTGGTGGCAGCGCTTTACGCCATTATGGGCGTGCTGGATTATATCCGGGGGCGGGTGGCCGCGCGCATTGGCGCAAGCTTTCAGGCGGGGCTGGATAGCCGGGTCTTTGGCGCGCAGATTAACCGTGCCAATCAAACAGGGGTGCATACTTCGGCACTTGCCGATCTTGAATCCATCCAGCGGTTTTATAGCTCACCGGTGATTTTTGCCATTTTTGATATCTTCTTTTCCCCGCTGTTTTTGGCGGCGATATTCATGTTCCACATCTGGCTGGGTTGGGCGGCCGTAGCGGGAATGGTGGTGCTGATAATGGTCACCACGCTTAACCAGATCCTGACCAAGCGGGTGGTGGCGGAGGCCAATCAGGCCTCGGCGCAGGCCAACGCCTTCTCGGAGGATATTCGCAACCACAGTGAGCTGGTGCGCGGTTTGGGCATGACCCATGCCGCACTCGCCAAGTGGCAAATCGTTCGTAATCAAGCGTTGAAAAAACAGATATCCTCCAGTGATCGCACGGGGGGCTTTACCGCTTTTTCCAAATCCTTCCGGTTTTTCCTGCAATCGGCCATGCTGGCGCTCGGGGCGTATTTAACCCTGCTCGGTGAAGTAACCGGCGGCGCGATGATTGCTAGCTCGATTATGCTGGGGCGCGCCTTAGCCCCGATTGAGCAAATCATCGGGCAGTGGCCAATGGTGCTGCGCATGAAGCAGGGGTGGAAATCCCTCGAAACCCTGCTTTCCGAGGTACCTGATGAGGCTGAACTGACCCCGCTGCCCAAGCCAAAGGCGCTGCTGCAACTGGAGCAAGTTTCCGTTGTACCGCCCGGCACCAAATCCATTGTGCTGCAAAAGCTGAGCTTTGAATTAAAGCCCGGCGAGGTGCTGGGCGTGCTCGGCCTGAGTGCCTCTGGAAAATCATCACTGGCGCGGATTTTAACCGGTATCTGGCAGCCGGTCTCAGGCAAGGTGCGGCTTGATGGTGCGACGCTGGATCAGTTTGGCACTGATGACTTAGGAAAGCATATCGGCTATTTGCCGCAAGACGTGACGCTTTTTAACGCCAGTATTGCCGAGAATATCTCGCGCTTACAGGCCAATGCTGACCCCGAGATGGTGATAAAAGCCGCCAAAATGGCCGGGGCGCATGAGCTTATCCTGAAGTTTCCGGAGGGGTATAATACCCGCGTCACCTCCAAGGGCGGCGTGCTGTCTGGTGGGCAAAAGCAGCGGGTGGGCTTGGCGCGGGCGATGTTTGGCGACCCTGTGATACTGGTGTTGGACGAACCCAATTCCAACCTTGATGCCCCGGGCCAGCACGCGCTCAACAAAGCCATTCAAACCATGAAGGCCAATGATAATGCGGTTGTTATGATGGTGCACCGCGCCCCTGCCTTGGCCGCCTGTGACTTGGTTTTGGTGCTGGAAGGTGGCATAGCGCGCGGCTTTGGACCCCGTGATGAAATGCTGAAAAAATTCACCAAAGGCAATGGCCAGCAATTGCCATCACCAAAGCCCAAGGGGAATGCTCCATGAGCGAGACGTCAGCACCAAATTGGAGCGCCAAGCGCTTTTTATGGAGCGGGCTGCTCACACTGGCCGTGCTAATTTTTGGCCTTGGCGCGTGGTCCGTGTTTTCCAGCATTGCCGGTGCCATTGTGGCCAGCGGCGTGATCGAGGTCGCCTCCACCCGCCAGATTGTGCAGCACGGCGAGGGCGGTGTGGTGGCGGAGATTCTAGTCACCGACGGTGACACTGTTACGGCTGGTGAGGTGTTACTCCGGCTTGATGGCACGCTTCTACGCTCCGAGCTGGCGATCGTTGAAGGGCAGTTGTTTGAGATTTTGGCGCGCCTAGATCGATTGCGGGCCGAACGCGATGAAGCTGATAACATCACTTTTGATCAAGAATTGCGTGATATCGCATTGGTCAATCGCTCTGTACGCAAAGTCATTGACGGCCAAGCCGATCTGTTTACCGCCCGCATAACCTCAGTACAGGAGGAAACCGCCCGCTTGGCAGAGCGCAAAGCCCAGCTCGCGCAGCAAATTATTGGTATTGAGGCCCAGATGGTGGCCACAACGCGCCAACACGGCATTGTCGCCAGCGAGCTTGAAGGCCAAGAAACCCTACTTGGCAACGGTCTCACGCAACTCAGCCAAGTCTCGGCCCTGCAACGCGAAGAGGCCAGCCTCAGCGGTCGCCTCGGCGAACTCACCGCCACCCTTGCGCAGGTCCGCGGTCAAATCGCCGAGATTGAAATCGAAATTCTCCGCTTAACCTCCAACCGCCGTGAAGAGGCCATCACCACTTTGCTGGAGCTGCAATACAATGCCGTCGAGCTGCGCGAGCGCCGCCTGTCCCTCACCGAGCGCCTCAATCGCCTCGACATCAAAGCCCCCCGCGCCGGCGTCATCTACGGGTTGCAAATCAAAACCCTCCGCGCCGTCATCACCGCCGCCGAACCCATCCTCTACGTGGTGCCTGAAGACAGCTTCCTCGTCATCCGCACCCGCATCAACGCCATCGATATCGACCAACTCGCCCTCAACCAACCCGCCACCCTGCGCTTCTCCGCCTTTGACACCCGCACAACCCCCGAGCTAGACGGCACCGTCACCAACATCTCCGCCGACATTTTTACCGACGAAACCACCGGCGCGAGCTTCTACACCGCCGAACTCCTGCCAATAGACGGCGAAATAGAAAAACTAAAAACCAACCAAATCCTCCCCGGCATGCCCGTCGAAGTCCTCATCCGCACAGGCGACAGATCACCAATGGACTATCTGCTCAAACCCCTCGCCGGGTATTTTTACAGGGCGTTTAGAGAGGAATAAGGG
>JADGEX010000110.1:0-380 GCA_016744135.1 Pseudodesulfovibrio sp.
GTTTATAAAGATTATAATGAAAAGTAAGCAATATGGGCCTATAGCTCAGCTGGCTAGAGCGCTCGACTGATAATCGTGAGGTCCCAGGTTCAAGTCCTGGTAGGCCCACCATATTACTTGGGGAATTAGCTCAGCTGGGAGAGCGCCTGCCTTGCACGCAGGAGGTCAGCGGTTCGATCCCGCTATTCTCCACCATACCCGGTCGCATACCTTAAATACAGTTACATAAAGCAATTGTAGCTGTATTGGTGCGTAAAAACTCTCAATTGCTCTTTGACAATTTGTTGTAGTAAATATCAATAGCGTTGTTGATAGGGTGTTAATGAACACCAAATCAACTAAATATAAAGGTGTGATCATTAAATTGATTACTCCAGCTA
>JADGEX010000110.1:390-660 GCA_016744135.1 Pseudodesulfovibrio sp.
AAATTTATTGTTAAAGTCTTTAATTTTTTTCATTTTAATTAATGTTAATATTGTATTGTATGTTATTTGTTTAATATATGATTATTTTATTTTTGTTTGATTAAAATTAGAAATTTATTATCTAATTTGTTTTTGTATTAAGAGATTAATATGAGATATAATATAGATAGAACACAACTAATTTATTAAATGTATGTTTAATAAGATAGTAGCCAAGAATAATTATCAAAAGCGACAAATTTAATTTGTTTATTATAAGCTATTAAGGGC
>JADGEX010000111.1 GCA_016744135.1 Pseudodesulfovibrio sp.
GGACTGGAGACTTCCAAGTATCAATGAGCTAAGAAGTATCATAGATATTTCTAAAACAAGTCCAGCTTTAGTTGATGCTTTTACCAAGTCAAGCTCTAGCTATTATTGGTCTTCTAGTACCTACGAGGATAGCAAGAGCGATGCGTGGGGTGTGAACTTCTATAGTGGCGATGTGGACAGCAGATATATGGGCAACGGCGATAAGGGCGATTTCAATTATGTTAGGTGTGTTAGAGACGGACAGTGATTTGATATTTCTTTTTCTTTTTCATTCCCACCGTCCACAGCAACGCCAATGAAATAAGCAAAAAATGATAAGACATATCAGTTAATTTAAGATGACATTATCTCTAATTTAGTGCCGAGGACGGATTAGAAGGAGTGAATCTAGAAAATAAACTTACAAGGACATAAAATGAATACCTTATATAATCTAATTTCTACAAAGGTAGTATATATATAAGGGTGCAAGTGGTTCACCTGTTATACACATAAATTCTAATAAAGCTAGATTGGTTGGGATGATAGTATCAGTTTTTACAAATAAAAACAATAAAACATTGAATTATGGAAGTATGATTCGTGGAGATGTAATTGATTCTTTATTATTAAAAGCTACTTTAAAAAAATAAAATACTTTACTCC
>JADGEX010000112.1 GCA_016744135.1 Pseudodesulfovibrio sp.
ATGCCATTAAATCGCCTCCTGAATTTCAATTCCAGTATGGTACGATTGAGAGTTTCTTCTTAAAATCTTTCCTATTAGAGTCTACTAAATTTCAATTCCAGTATGGTACGATTGAGAGGAACGTTAATTGTTAGCGTGTTCGATATTACAGATATATTTCAATTCCAGTATGGTACGATTGAGAGGCTAGATTAATTAAAGAATTAGACTGTGATGATTTATTTCAATTCCAGTATGGTACGATTGAGAGCACGCTCACTCAATAGGCGGTCCCATAAAAAGAAAATTTCAATTCCAGTATGGTACGATTGAGAGGGTGAATTAATCTTTCCCACCAAAGCTTGATAAACATTTCAATTCCAGTATGGTACGATTGAGAGACTCTTTTGTAAGCTCTACAATTTCATCTTTAGTCTATTTCAATTCCAGTATGGTACGATTGAGAGATATGATGGAACAGGCTTTTGCCGATGATCGTATATTTCAATTCCAGTATGGTACGATTGAGAGATAAGTCTGCAAAGCTAGATAAGAGCAGATTAAAACTATTTCAATTCCAGTATGGTACGATTGAGAGCAACTTTAGGCAAGAAAGTAAGAAGTGTGTAACAATTTCAAATACAGTATTGTATGATTGAGAGTGTA
>JADGEX010000113.1:0-299 GCA_016744135.1 Pseudodesulfovibrio sp.
GATAATGCATCCGTGACTAAATAAAAACTGCGGAGTAACCAAATGTTCTCTACCCTGTTCCAGGCCACCAGTTATAAGCGTGCACTAACATTGTGCAAAGAAGGCAAATACGTGGAAGCCGAAGGCCTCCTGAAAAGCCTCCAGGATGAATTTCTGGCCCTGTGCGAGGAAAATGAAGCACTCAAATTACAACTCGCAGAAGTAGCCGACGTGCTTGATCTGGCTGACAAGGTTCAGTTTGATGGCCAGAAGTACTGGCTCATGGAAGAAGATGGCAAAAAAGGCCCCTTCTGCCAAGT
>JADGEX010000113.1:309-639 GCA_016744135.1 Pseudodesulfovibrio sp.
CTACTCGTTCATCTTCAGGAACATGAAAACCACTGGGAGTGTCAAAACTGCCGGGGATTATACATGATTCCTCGTGAAGCGCAGACGCAGCAGGCAAAAAAGCCTGCATTAAAAACCACATTGAAAAAAACCATTCCACTCTTTCTCGAACAAGAAATGAATTAATATACAACGCCAAAAAAAACGCGGTCAATTGACCGCGTTTTTTTTGTTCTTTTTAATCGAGCTTAGAGAAAATCCGTCCCAAACAAGGTCGCCTTTCTCACCCATATTTCCAGCAGCTTCGAATCGCTAAACTGAAGGACTCCAAATGCCAGGTCATTCAGATCC
>JADGEX010000114.1 GCA_016744135.1 Pseudodesulfovibrio sp.
GGAGAATCTTTAGTCATACCCTGACATTCACAGCTTGTCTATAGTCAGAGCATGACGAAAATTACGAAACTCTGACAGGTATTCTACTCTGTCAGGATATCGTAATTGGATTGCAGTCTGATGTGGTGTGGGTTTATTCCTGCTTTGCTACTAGCCCAGATTTATAATCTGGGCTTAATTAGTTGGCGATTTATAATCGCCTAAACATAAATTAGGGCACGACAATTCTAAACTGTCTTTGCGAGGACGAAGAATGAGGACGTGGCAATCTCATGATAAATGAACAACATACAGTAAGCTAATTCTCTTCTATTGAAAGATTGCCGCAGTCGCTAAGGCTCCATCGCAAAGACAACGGTTCATTTAATATGCCGAAGCAAACAACATTCAAAACATAAATACAAGGATAGGTGTTTTAAGCAACTAAAACATTTTTCGATAACAGCGCTTGCGTTTGTGCTGAATGTGATCGAATGACTTCCAAAGCTGAATGGCAACATGGTTATTTTCCAGCATGCCTGTTGTTTCAGCAAATCTCAATCCATCACTATTCGATGTCTCCAACAATTCACTCATAAGTATGGATACATAACCCCGCTTTTGATATTCATAATCGACACCAGTAAGC
>JADGEX010000115.1 GCA_016744135.1 Pseudodesulfovibrio sp.
CCGATGGTAGTGTGGGGTTTCCCCATGTGAGAGTAGGTCATCGCCAAGCATTTAATTAAGAATAACCCCCTGATCAGTAATGGTCAGGGGGTTTTTCGTTTGGGCCAAGGAGCGTATCAACATGCGCTGGAGCATAAGCTTGCGAAAGGGCTTTTTATGCAGTCTTAGCTTATTGTTAAGTTATGGGCTCCGAGCTAGTTTGTCGCCTATTTGGAGGTGCCAAATACTTATACCACTTCATACTTTGTTCATATCAAATGCTAATTTGACGCTACGTTATTTTGGCGAACTCTCAGCTATTGATCTGGCACAATGCTATTCGATCTTTTGGTGTATCTTAAGTTTTGTCATATATCTGTATTGTGCATGTGCGTAAAATGCTGCTTGTAAAAGTTGTTACTTATATTGAGGGTAAAGATGTCTAATTTGTTGATGGCTGGGAAAAAAGTATTAATCGTTGGTATCGCCAATGATAAAAGCATTGCCTACGGTTGCGCTAAAAAATTGCAAGAGCAGGGTGCTGAACTGGCTATTACGTATCTCAACGAGAAGGCTAAACGGTTTGTGCAGCCAATTGCTGATGAATTGGAAGCCAGTATTTTTATGCCATTGGACGTCACCGTAC
>JADGEX010000116.1 GCA_016744135.1 Pseudodesulfovibrio sp.
GGATGGGGCAGAGTGAAATGCTAATTTGTTAGGGTTTTGGTATGAGTTATAATCAGATTACTATATGCTACAACTAGATTATATGTTAAATGGGGTTTATTGGGTCTGGGGCATAGATTGATAAATTAGTTAAATCAGCATAGATTGATAAATTAGCTAAATCAGCATAGAGTAAATATGATAAGCATCATAGATCACATGCAGATGTCACACACACACACACACACACGCACACACACACATACACACACATACACACACATACACACACACACATATACACACACACACATGTTGATATTGGCCTACTTCTCGGACTACCAGGAATTTCACACTGTGCCTTTTGGTTTATTAACTGTATTCAACTCTGACTTACATCCACACCACTACATTATATCACTGACAATCCTACCTCAATAGTCTAACTATCCACACACTCATAATATATCTTCCCTACTCCTTACATAACACATATTGCCTAACATTATATCATCACTATATTTATTATATAAACCCATACTATATATACATTCTACATTATTCAGTACAAAAGCATTGATATACAATCTTAAATTTTTCATATTTTCATACAAATAATAACAACCTAATATAAACATTATTTC
>JADGEX010000117.1 GCA_016744135.1 Pseudodesulfovibrio sp.
TCATTATACAGCATTCGGAGTTTATCAGGAGTTGATAGGCGATGAAGCCCTCTCGTCCAATCAGTAGCTCTACCTCTGTATAACTAAAATAAGGCTGCACCTAAATGCATTTCGGGGAGTACGAGCTATTTCCAGGTTTGATTGGCCTTTCACCCCTACCCACAGTTCATCCGAAGACTTTTCAACGTCTGGCGGTTCGGTCCTCCATTCCGTGTTACCGGAACTTCAACCTGACCATGGGTAGATCACCTGGTTTCGCGTCTAGCGCAGCTGACTTAAGCGCCCTATTCAGACTCGCTTTCGCTTCGGCTACGTGACTGAATCACTTAACCTTGCCAACTACGACTAACTCGTAGGCTCATTATGCAAAAGGCACGCCGTCACATCATAAAATGCTCCGACCGCTTGTAAGCGCACGGGTTCAGGTACTATTTCACTCCCTTGTTCAGGGTACTTTTCACCTTTCCCTCACGGTACTGGTTCACTATCGGTCTTTGAGGAGTATTTAGCCTTACCGGATGGGCCCGGCAAATTCAAACAGGATTTCTCGTGTCCCGCTCTACTCAGGATACCAATATCATATAAAACCTTACGTGTACCGGACTGTCACCGTCTTTGGT
>JADGEX010000118.1 GCA_016744135.1 Pseudodesulfovibrio sp.
ACAATGTACCCTGCGGCAATGCCCAGCAGAATCGGGATCAGTTTTACGATGCCTTTTGCAACCAAAGAGATCAGAACAGTGGTCGCAAGTGCAATAAAAGCCACAGTCATGGCGGCGGCCTTGGAATAGTGGTCACTTCCGCTTGTGGCCATTCCCACTGCCACCGGTGCCAGCTTCAAGCCGATGACCATGATGACCGGGCCGGTTACCACAGGCGGCAGTACCCTTTGGATAACTTCGTTGCCCCGCATTCTTACCAAGGTGCTCAGTAATATATAAACCACGCCGGCAGCAGCCAGTCCGCACATGGTGCCGGGAATACCCCAGGTTTTGGCGCCGTACTGAATGGGGGCGATGAAGGCAAAGGATGAGGCCAGAAAAATCGGCACTTTGCCCCGGGTAATGGCTTGGAATACCAGGGTGCCTAAGCCCGCAGTGAACAATGCCACATTGGGGTTCAGTCCTGTAAGTAAGGGAACCAGCACCAGAGCCCCAAAGGCTACAAAGAGCATCTGGGCACCCAGGAAACAGTCTCTAAGCTGGAAGTTGTAATCTGTGGATGATGGCAGGTTGTCGGGCATTTACCTATTTTCCTTTTTGAAGATTCATTTTACTT
>JADGEX010000119.1 GCA_016744135.1 Pseudodesulfovibrio sp.
GATCTAAATAGTATTATCAAAATAAATGTAACCAACGTTAATAGATTTATATGATAAATAATATGATATATAAAATGCAATGTAATAAATGATATATGTAATAGATAAATGTAGTTGAAATGGGAAAAATATTTTTGGAAATGACGCTAATTGAAATATTTTCCTTTGTGTTTACCAGCTGTCAATCAAAATCGCGTTCGTTTTTTAAGTAATTGCGTGCGTTCACGTGTAGGAAGAAATGGTATTTATATTCTCTGATATTCAAATTTATCTAAAGTTTAGAGGGTTTCCGCGCCCCTTTAACTTTGTTTTTTTTTTCAAAAAAAGTTTTGTATTGTATTTCTAATGATATCATTATCTTATTTTATGTAAATAAGCTAATATACCCGCAGAGCGAACCACCTTACTGTACAGTACAGTGTACAGTACACTATACAGTATATCATTTGTATACGGTGTACACTGTATACAAATTATAATTCAGCATGTATACCATATAAGAAGTTTATATCGCCCATATGTAGTAAACATCAAATAAGCTGTGCACTTACATCGGTGAATATTGAGATATCTCCAGATTTGTGTTTCTTGCATTTTTAGACTATTATTCTCGGG
>JADGEX010000011.1 GCA_016744135.1 Pseudodesulfovibrio sp.
ATCCTAGGATAGACGGCTTTTCTAAAATTCACGGACAAGAAAAAACGAAGAAGTCAACCAAGCACCGCTCTACAAACATCAACACTTTATGATTTCATAGAATAGTTTGGCTGGCGGCGTACCGCCTTAGACCAAACCTCGCACCCTTGGGCGCTCCTCGGCTTCGCCGCGGCTCTTATCACCTGTGGGAAAGCAGGTCGCGATGGAAGGCTGTTGAACAAAAAAAAGACCGCGTTTCAAAAGAAACGCGGTCTTAAAATAAATCTTGGCAGCGACCTACTTTCCCACAGGCTCCCCTGCAGTATCATCGGCGATGGTTGGCTTGACTTCCGAGTTCGGAATGGGATCGGGTATACCCCAACCTCCATGGCCACCAAGAAAAATATGTCGGGTTAGTGCTTTGGAAAGGCGGTAATATTTACCTTACTGCCACGTCAAAGGACGAACCCTAAAATATTAATCTAATAGGGAGGAAAAGAATGATTTAGTGTAGAAAAATAAGGCTCACGGACTATTAGTACTGGTTAGCTGAAGGCATCACTGCCCTTACACACCCAGCCTATCAACCTGGTGGTCTACCAGGGTCCTTTAGCTCAATAAATGAGAGGGAGATCTTATCTTAAGTGAGGCTTCCCGCTTAGATGCTTTCAGCGGTTATCCCTTCCGAACGTAGCTACTCAGCTATGCCGTTGGCACGACAACTGACCCACCAGAGGTTCGTTCACCCCGGTCCTCTCGTACTAGGGGCAACTCCTTTCAAATCTCCTACGCCCACAGCAGATAGGGACCAAACTGTCTCACGACGTTTTAAACCCAGCTCGCGTACCACTTTAAACGGCGAACAGCCGTACCCTTGGGACCTGCTTCAGCCCCAGGATGTGATGAGCCGACATCGAGGTGCCAAACCGCGCCGTCGATGTGAACTCTTGGGCGCGATCAGCCTGTTATCCCCGGCGTACCTTTTATCCAATGAGCGATGGCCCTTCCATGCGGAACCACCGGATCACTAACACCAACTTTCGTTCCTGCTCGAGATGTCTCTCTTACAGTCAAGCTCGCTTATGCGTTTGCACTCAACGACTGGTTTCCAATCAGTCTGAGCGAACCTTTGTATGCCTCCGTTACTCTTTAGGAGGCGACCGCCCCAGTCAAACTACCCACCAGACACTGTTTCCTAACCGGATAACGGTAGAGGATTAGAGCCTTAGACTAGCAAGGGTGGTATTTCAAGGTTGGCTCCACAGACACTAGCGTGCCTGCTTCAAAGCCTCCCACCTATCCTACACATGCTAGCCCAAAACCCAATGTCAAGCTATAGTAAAGGTGCACAGGGTCTTTCCGTCTTGCTGCGGGTACACGGCATTTTCACCGCGAATTCAATTTCACCGAGTCTGTAGTTGAGACAGTGCGGAGATCGTTACGCCATTCGTGCAGGTCGGAACTTACCCGACAAGGAATTTCGCTACCTTAGGACCGTTATAGTTACGGCCGCCGTTTACCGGGGCTTCGGTTCGCTGCTTCGCCGAAGCTAACAACTCCCCTTAACCTTCCGGCACCGGGCAGGCGTCAGTCCATATACGTCGTCTTACGACTTTGCATAGACCTATGTTTTTAGTAAACAGTCGCCACCGCCATTTCTCTGCGGCTCTCCGTTGCTTTGTTTCGCGAGGAAACTAACAACAAGGAGCACCCCTTATCCCGAAGTTACGGGGTCATTTTGCCGAATTCCTTAACTACAGTTCTCTCGAGCGCCTTGGATTACTCATCCCGCCCACCTGAGTCGGTTTGCGGTACGGTTTGCATAGACTAAACTTAGAAGCTTTTCTTGGAAGCATGGACTCAACACCTTACGTTCTTGCGAACTCCGCATCGTGTCTCAGGCATGTAGAGGTACGGATTTGCCTATACCTCAACCCTACGCACTTGCACTGGCTATTCCAACAGCCAGCGTGTCTATCCTACTCCGTCCCTCCATCGCACATCTATACAAGTACAGGAATATTAACCTGTTTCCCATCGACTACGCTTTTCAGCCTCGCCTTAGGGGCCGACTAACCCGGGGCAGATTACCTTTACCCCGGAAACCTTGGGCTTACGGCGGATGGGTTTCTCACCCATCTTATCGTTACTCATGTCAGCATAATCACTTCTCTACCGTCCAGCATGCTTCACAGCACACCTTCAACCAGTAGAGAACGCTCTCCTACCACCAGCACAAAGTGCTGATCCGAAGCTTCGGCACCATACTTAGCCCCGTTACATTTTCGGCGCAGAATCTCTAGACCAGTGAGCTATTACGCTTTCTTTAAAGGATGGCTGCTTCTAAGCCAACCTCCTGGCTGTCTAGGAAATTCCACCGCCTTTTCCACTGAGTATGGATTTGGAGGCCTTAGCTGTCGGTCTGGGCTGTTTCCCTTTCGACTACGGCCCTTCTCAGTCGCAGTCTGACTCCCGAGGATCATTTATACGGTATTCGGAGTTTGATAGGGTTTGGTAAGCTGGTGAGCCCCCTAGCCCTGTCAGTGCTCTACCCCCGTTAAACTACCTCGAGGCTATACCTCAATATATTTCGGAGAGAACCAGCTATCACCAGGTTTGATTGGCCTTTCACCCCTATCCACAAGTCATCCAAATCGTTTTCAACCGATACTGGTTCGGTCCTCCACTCAGTTTTACCTGAGCTTCAACCTGCTCATGGATAGATCACCTGGTTTCGGGTCTAATCCACTGTACTTGTCGCCCTTATCAGACTCGCTTTCGCTACGGCTCCACTTTCGCTTAACCTTGCACAGTAAATTAACTCGCTGACTCATTATGCAAAAGGCACGCGGTCACATCTCAAGGATGCTCCCACAGCTTGTAGGCAACTGGTTTCAGGTTCTATTTCACTCCCCTAACAGGGGTTCTTTTCACCTTTCCCTCACGGTACTGGTTCACTATCGGTCACTAGTTAGTACTTAGCCTTGGAAGATGGTCCTCCCAGATTCCCACGGAGTTTCTCGTGTTCCGCGGTACTCAGGAACAGTCTGTGCCAGGTTCGACTTCAGGTACGGGACTTTCACCCTCTACGGTCAAGCTTCCCAGCTTGTTCCCCTATCTAATTCTGGATCACGTGATGACTGCCCTACAACCCCGCCATGTCGAAACATGACGGTTTGGGCTATTCCCCGTTCGCTCGCCGCTACTAAGAGAGTCTCGTTTGATTTCCTTTCCTCGGGGTACTGAGATGTTTCACTTCCCCCGGTTAGCCTCTCTAAACCTATGTATTCAGTAAAGAGATAACGGGACATTACTCCCGCTGGGTTTCCCCATTCAGAAATCTATGGGTCAAAGGATGTTTGGCTCCTCACCATAGCATATCGCAGCCTACCACGTCTTTCATCGCCTTCTAGTGCCAAGGCATCCGCCAGTTGCCCTTAATAACTTATTTTTCTACGGACATTCTTTTCCGTCCCTATCGATTGTAAAAGAGCAGAAACCCGAAGGTTTCAGCCAAGTATAATACTTGGATTGTTACCACTACTTATCACTTAAGTAATGACCACTACCAAAAATTTACTTGTAAAAGAACTGTATGCTGTTCCACCAAAATGGTGGAGGCGAACGGGATTGAACCGTTGACCCCCTGCGTGCAAGGCAGGTGCTCTCCCAGCTGAGCTACGCCCCCACTTGGGTAGATGGTGGGCCTGGGAAGATTTGAACTTCCGACCTCACGCTTATCAGGCGTGCGCTCTAACCAACTGAGCTACAGGCCCATTCAGCCTAATGACAAAAGAATCGCCTGCCGGCGGTACTTTAGTTACAGCAATCTTTCTCATTAGAAAGGCTGCTGTGTCATTTAGTTGTAAAGAGCATGCGACCATAAGTTGGTCAACGCAAAACTCTTTGCAATTAAATAGCGAATCGGATTTTTTTTCTTTAAAGGAGGTGATCCAGCCGCAGGTTCCCCTACGGCTACCTTGTTACGACTTCACCCCAATCATCAGCCCCACCGTAGACAGCTGCCTCCATTGCTGGTTAGCTCACTGGTTTCGGGTAGAACCAACTTTCGTGGTGTGACGGGCGGTGTGTACAAGGCCCGGGAACGCATTCACCCTGGCATGCTGATCCAGGATTACTAGCGATTCCGACTTCAAGGAGTCGAGTTGCAGACTCCTATCCGGACTGGGATGCACTTTATGGGATTAGCTCCACCTCACGGTATCGCAACCCTTTGTATGCACCATTGTAGTACGTGTGTAGCCCCAGGCGTAAGGGCCATGATGACTTGACGTCGTCCCCACCTTCCTCCCGGTTAACCCGGGCAGTCTCCCTAGAGTGCCCAACATTACTTGCTGGCAACTAAGGATAGGGGTTGCGCTCGTTGCGGGACTTAACCCAACACCTCACGGCACGAGCTGACGACAGCCATGCAGCACCTGTCACTGCATTCCCCGAAGGGCACTGTCTAATTTCTAGGACATTCGCAGGATGTCAAGCCTGGGTAAGGTTCTTCGCGTTGCATCGAATTAAACCACATACTCCACCGCTTGTGCGGGCCCCCGTCAATTTCTTTGAGTTTCAGCCTTGCGACCGTACTCCCCAGGCGGGGTACTTAACGCGTTAACTACAGCACCGAAGGTCAAGCCTCCGACACTTAGTACCCATCGTTTACGGCGTGGACTACCAGGGTATCTAATCCTGTTTGCTCCCCACGCTTTCGCTCCTCAGTGTCAGTAATAGTCCAGGAAGTCGCCTTCGCCACCGGTGTTCCTTCTGATCTCTACGGATTTCACTCCTACACCAGAAATTCCACTTCCCTCTCCTATACTCTAGCGATGCAGTATCAAATGCAATTCCACGGTTGAGCCGTGGGCTTTCACATCTGACTTACAAAGCCACCTACGAGCGCTTTACGCCCAGTGATTCCGATTAACGCTTGCACCTTCAGTATTACCGCGGCTGCTGGCACTGAATTAGCCGGTGCTTCCTCTAGAGGTACCGTCAATTACTAAGAGTATTATTCTTAATAGGTTTCTTCCCTCTTGACAGGAGTTTACGATCCGAAAACCTTCATCCTCCACGCGGCGTCGCTGCGTCAGACTTTCGTCCATTGCGCAATATTCCCCACTGCTGCCTCCCGTAGGAGTCTGGGCCGTGTTCCAGTCCCAGTGTGGCAGGCCACCCTCTCAGGCCTGCTATTCATCGTTGCCACGGTAGGCCGTTACCCCACCGTCTAGCTAATGAAACGCGGACTCATCTACTGGCGAGAGCTTTCAAGAAGAGGCCCCCTTTCCCGTTTCCAGCGTATACGGTATTAGCAGTCGTTTCCAACTGTTGTCCCGTACCAATAGGTAGATTATCCACGCGTTACTCACCCGTGCGCCACTCTACTCGTCTCCGAAGAGACTTTCGCGTTCGACTTGCATGTGTTAGGCACGCCGCCAGCGTTCAATCTGAGCCAGAATCAAACTCTCCAGTTTAATAATTCTGTATTGAATTGTCCGTTACCGAAGCAACGAACAACGCTAGCTGATCTCTAAATCAATCCGATTCGCTATTTAATTGTCAAAGAGTTTCAAAGCGACGACAAAAGACCAGTTGTCTTCCGAGGTGCGAAAAGCGTTTTGCCTTATCTCACTTCGGGAGTCAACCTCTTTTTGAATTTAAATTCGAAGAAGTTGTCTTTCGATTTTGCGTCGTTAATTGAAAATGAACAAGCTGCTTCGTTCCGACCCGTGCGGGCCGCTTCGTTGCAGCGAGAGAGGTTCTATGTAAACC
>JADGEX010000120.1 GCA_016744135.1 Pseudodesulfovibrio sp.
GGAGAGTGATTTAAATGTGGAGAAATTCAAATTAACCAAGATGTCGGGTTTTTCCAGCTTTCTTTATTCCACCTTCCACAGTAGGTCTAAAAAAGTGATCCAGTCCAAATTTAATGATCACATAAAACTCATTCAGGAAGAGTGCGATTCGATAAACCAACTACACAAACAGGTACGTACACTTAAAGGTGTAAAGCAATTTCTGCATAACAATAATAGCGAAGAGGAAGAAATATTAGAAATGATGAGCTTAATGCTTCATGAGGCTTTTTAATGAACTTGAGCATTTACACCCTAAGAATTATTGTGCCTTTTACCGCCCATTTCACGGGCGGTTATTCAAATTTAGCACGTTACTCACAAAAATATAAATTTATGGACTTAAAAAAAACGTCACACGAAAGGTAGACATTCCAAAATGGCGATTAGAACTCATGAGGACATTTTTAATTTATGCAAAAATAACAACATTATTTTACTCCCCAAAAATCCTGCTTGATCCGAAACAATTCGTAATTCCAAAATCGTAATTCGTAATTATTTTCCAGACTTTATTGCATAAAAAAAGCGTCTTACTCCTTGTGGAATAAGACGCTTTAAAGGTTGGCATCGAC
>JADGEX010000121.1 GCA_016744135.1 Pseudodesulfovibrio sp.
AGAGTCGGAACCATCCGGTTATTATCAAGATATTTCAAAAGCCTTGGTTCTCTCTGAACCAGGGCTTTTTGTGTTTTGAGCCGTGAGAACCAGGGACAGGCTGTACCATTTTGAGCGGATGAGGTTCGACATTGGTTCATGACCTTATAGAGTAGAGACAATTGAAGTGAAAAAGTTGTTTTTCATTATGTCTTTGAGGTTCATCGAATTAATGGTCAAGCAGTTCGTTTTTTTTAGTGTGGAGATCCTAAAATTACGCTTCGTTTGTGGCTTTTGGAGAGGTGGTATTCGAGTATTCTTAGAGCTGTATGGAATTGAGTTCCCTTAGTGAGGATGAAGAATGCCTAGTGGTACCCGAATGTTGTGTTGCCACGCTATTTTAGCTTGCGACGGATTGTATTTTAAATCAATAAAATCAATATTTTACAATGTCAAAGAATAGATGGTTTGGAAAACATCAAAAAAGTTGAAAAAGGTGTTGACGCTGAGGGGTGAAACGCCTAGTTTCCCCTTCCTGCCTGTGAGTGGGGTCGACGCCGAAAGCGACTTGAAAAAAGTTTCAAAAAGGTGTTGACGGGAGCTTCTCGAAAGTCTAGTTTCCCCTTCCTGC
>JADGEX010000122.1 GCA_016744135.1 Pseudodesulfovibrio sp.
GTGAGAGTAGGTCATCGCCAAGCATTTAATTAAGAATAACCCCCTGATCAGCAATGGTCAGGGGGTTTTTCGTTTGGGACAAGGAAAGTGTGTGAAGAGCAAACGACGAATATACGACAAGGATGTCGACAAGAAATGACTAGAGCGATAGTTTCTCTGTTCATGTCTCCTAGACTGCCATTTTGGCAGTAAGACTTAAGCTGGAGAGGAAGCTAGGCGATGATGGGCCGCGAGAGTGGTATAGAAAAGATATTATCTGTGGCGACTAATTGCACTTGGTATTTTGTAAGCGTGCTGAAAAGAGTTTTTCTTAGTTATTGCTGCAAACTTAGTTCGTTGACGATATCTTCCTTCAAATCTAAATAGTCATAATCACTGATTCCCAAAAAGGTGAGTACCGGTTTTAGATGGAGGAGTGGATTGCTAGCCTCAGGTATGCGCCAGAAGTGGCGGTATGCGTCACTGATGTCTCGAGATAGTAATAGTAGGCATAGCTTTGTGCGCATATGCTCGTTGTCGTCAGCGGGTTCGGTGAATGTCGCTTCATACTCGGCCTGACGTCTTATTGCTTCTGTTGTGCTGTCTTCAATAT
>JADGEX010000123.1 GCA_016744135.1 Pseudodesulfovibrio sp.
CATTGAAAACTAAGCAAGTAAATAGACTTAATAACTAACGAAACAGTTAGTAATTAGGCATTAATAAGTTTACTTAGAAATAACTAATTAACAACAACCGTCTATTCTATTTGAACTCAAGAAATTGAGTCCCAATAGTAATAGATACATACAAAGTCCACAAACTGTTCACGCGGTTTGTGGCACAACAAAGCCAATGATTTTTAAATCTTGGGCAATGATCAGTAATTTCATAGCAATATGATCTTTACGTAATCAAGTCTTCGGACAACAATTATGGAGAGTTTGATCCTGGCTCAGAGTGAACGCTGGCGGCGTGCTTAACACATGCAAGTCGAACGATGAACCTAGCTTGCTAGGGGATTAGTGGCGCACGGGTGAGTAATATATAGTTAATGTGCCTCGAAGACCGGGATAGCCATTGGAAACGATGATTAATACTGGATACTCCTTCTAAACTCAAGTTTAGTCGGGAAACGTCTTTTCGCTTCGAGATCAGACTATATCCCATCAGTTTGTTGGTGAGGTAAGAGCTCACCAAGGCAATGACGGGTAGCGGGTTTGAGAGGATGATCCGCCACACTGGTACTG
>JADGEX010000124.1 GCA_016744135.1 Pseudodesulfovibrio sp.
TCAAGCGTAAGCCTTCGAATGCCAATTCTACGCGCCGTTCGCGTCTTAGAATCGTACGCAACTCATCCTGACTTTTGCCGGCAGTCACTACAGGCATATTCACATCAGCACGTTGGCGCACTCCGTTTATAGCATCGTAAACAGACTGATCGATATCGTTGCTCTCAATTTTTGCTTCAGCATAGGTTAAAAGAACTTCAGCATAACGAATTAGGATGTAATGGATGGAACCATTCCAGTAGTCACCATTGTTGATATCGTCTTCAGAAATGTATTTTAACCAATTGTATCCTGTGGCTGTTTTATTCCACTGGCCACCTGTACCATCTTTTAAGTCATCACCTGAGATGATTTTCTTTCCAGGGTATGTAGCACTAGGAATAGAGTTGAATACACCATCTCGCCAGTTATTACCTGGGTATAGAATGGAATAGCTCATACGAGGATCACGGTTGGCGTATGGGTTGTTGGGATCGAATAAAGCTGATTCAGTTATTGTTTTACCATCAGTACACTCATAGCTGTCAACCAAAGACTGCATAGGGCAACCGCTGCTCCACCCACCTGCTGAGTTAGGTCCATAAT
>JADGEX010000125.1 GCA_016744135.1 Pseudodesulfovibrio sp.
GCCTAGGTTTATTGCCCCAGTTGCTAACCCATATTTTAGGCTATCTTCAAAGTCTATACCATATACTACTGAGTTTACTCCACTTCTTATAGTTGTATTTACTACACCTTTTGTTACTTTTTGAAGATTAGATAAATTTTTATATTCTACTTTTTCTATTCCCATAGTTTGGTCTACTATTCCACCTACATAGCTTAATGCTCCTGCTGTCACAGCTCCCTTTACGAGAGACCCAACATCAATCTTAAGACTCTCTCCTGTAAAAAGGGGTCTGAGTTAAACTTTTAACTCTTTTGGTGTTCTTTTCTTTTTTATCGTAAAAAGCAACAAAAGCTCACCAACGGTTGAAATTTCTTGCATTTCAAATGTTGGTCTTAAATACAAATGGGGCGAGTTAAACTTTTTTATAAATACTTTACATGTAAAGGTTAGTTCTCATCTTCATCTTTAAAAGGATTGTCTTTATAATATTGTTCTATCTCTATGGTATTAGTATCTTTACATGTAGGGCATTTTCCATCTTTTAAATCTTTGAAATTGTAGGTTTGTTTACAGTTGGGGCAGATGGTGTATTTTGTTATGGAT
>JADGEX010000126.1 GCA_016744135.1 Pseudodesulfovibrio sp.
TGATAAGCGTGAGGTCACTAGTTCAAATCTAGTAAGGCCCAAATCGATCTTACAATTCTTTTTGTACGGGTCAACAGTTAAAACGAGAGTTTATCTTTGGATAGGTTCTTTTTTTTAGCTCTTTAACAGTGAATAGCGAAGGGATAAATAATAATATGGTCAAGCGACTAAGGGTCCATGGTGGATGCCTTGGAGCTATCCGGCGATGAAGGGCGTGGTAAGCTGCGAAAAGCCTCGGTTAGAAGCAAACATTCTAATACCCGAGGATTCCCGAATGGGGTAACCCGATGGATTTTATATCCGTCATTATGCAGTGAATAAATAGCTGTATAAAGCGAGACTCAGGGAACTGAACCATCTAAGTACCTGAAGGAAAAGAAATCAATTTAGAGATTCCCTTAGTAGCGGCGAGCGAACGGGGATTAGCCCAAACCAAGTGCATTTCGGTGCATCTGGGGTTGTAGGGCATGCATATATGTATCAGACGACGATAGCAGAATGGTATTGGGAAAGCCAACCGAAGAAGGTGAAAGTCCTGTAAGCGAAATCGAAATCTGGCTAGCATGTTCCTGAGT
>JADGEX010000127.1 GCA_016744135.1 Pseudodesulfovibrio sp.
TAACGAATAGAGGGGTGAGATCCCCCTCCGCCGAAAACCTAAGGTTTCCAGGGTTAAGTGAATCTTCCCAAGGGTTAGTCGGCCCCTAAGGCGAGGCTGAAAAGCGTAGTCGATGGGAAACTGGTTAATATTCCAGTACCTCTCTTAATTGCGATGGGATGACGCATTAGGTAAAGCATAGCCCGGCGACGGTTGTCCGGGTTTAAACAATAAGTTGATGAGAATGGTAGGCAAATCCGCCATTTGAGATGAGTTGTGAAGACGAGCAAAGCTACGGCGGCGCGAAGTGTGTGGAATCATGGTGCTAAAAAATAATCTCTAAGCTTCAGATTAAGAGGGACCGTACCGCAAACCGACACAGGTAGGTGGGATGAGAATTCTAAGGCGTACGGAAGAACTCACGTTAAGGAACTCGGCAAAATGCATACGTAACTTAGGGAGAAGTATGGCCCTTGTTGGATGAGTAGTAATACGATTTTGATGAGGGTTGCAGAGAATTGGGCCAATCGACTGTTTACCAAAAACACAGGTCTGTGCGAATCTGCAAAGAGATGTATACGGACTGACACCTGCCC
>JADGEX010000128.1 GCA_016744135.1 Pseudodesulfovibrio sp.
AAACCGTACAATTATTAAATATATACAGGAATAGATTAATAACAATTTAGTTACAGTGTTACTTTTTAATTTTTACTCGTAATATAAGATAGTATCGAGTATATAAAATAAGAAAATCAAATAAAAATATAGCTTTTTAAAATAAAATCTCATTATACCTTAAAATAATTCATTTTTTAACATTTTTGTTTTACATTTATGATCGGATTACTCGTACCAAAATCATATAAAATTTTGAGACAAATCGAGAAATTTTTCAAAAACCAAAAAAATTTATAGATATATGGATGGAATTTTAAAATTTAAATCACTCATTTCCGAATTTCTCTCGACCTATTTAGTTTTAAAATACCAAATAAATTGCAAATGATTACCTTCCTTATCTTTATTCATATTATTTTTAAATTTTGTCAACAATTATATTATTAAGTATATTTTTTCCCAGTTTCGCCCTTTTTCGTGTACCCTTTTTAAAACTCCCGTGAATACCCTTAAAAATGAATTATGAAAATGTACAACTAATTTATCTAAAAGACATTAAACTGGTCTAGTTGATCC
>JADGEX010000129.1 GCA_016744135.1 Pseudodesulfovibrio sp.
GTACAGTGTACATTGTACAGTGTACATTGTACAGTATATAGTATAATATTATTATTATTATTAATTTTATTTAACACCATAGCGTACCAATAGTGTAATATTAATTGATATAGATAAAATAAATGTTATTTATAGAAAATAAAAAGTCTTTAATTTTCTTTTAAACGATCCTGTCTCGCGAATAACGCGAATAGATGGTGGTAGCGAATTCCATGTAGATGAACCGGAGTCAGCAAATGATCGGGCAAATTGCACAGGATTGACATTTGATTGAGATGCAGACTTAATTCTCCATGTATGGCATTGGCGAAGAGAGCAACTTTGTTTTATCTATTCAACACATTCATAAAGGTAGCTAGCTGAGTCGTGGTGGATTGCAGAATGAATGTAGATGCATGACTTTAATTTTATTCTGCTTGCAACGGACAGAAATGAATTAATTTGGGTTAATAAGAGGTTAACGATATATATACCTTTGGTGGGAGTATATATCTTCGGTTTGATATATTGTGTTAGGAGATATATTGTGTTAGTAGACGATGT
>JADGEX010000012.1:2500-5278 GCA_016744135.1 Pseudodesulfovibrio sp.
AGAACCCCTGTTAGGGGAGTGAAATAGAACCTGAAACCTTGTGCCTACAAGCTGTGGGAGCGGACTTGTTCCGTGACCGCGTGCTTTTTGCATAACGGGCCAGCGAGTTAATCTGTAGTGCGAGGTTAAGCCTTAAGGTGTAGCCGTAGCGAAAGCGAGTCTGAATAGGGCGTCAAGTAGTGCGGATTAGACCCGAAGCCGGGTGATCTATCCATGAGCAGGCTGAAGCTTGAGTAAAATCAAGTGGAGGGCCGAACCAGTATCGGTTGAAAACGATTTGGATGACTTGTGGATAGGGGTGAAAGGCCAATCAAACCCGGTGATAGCTGGTTCTCTCCGAAATATATTGAGGTATAGCGTCACATTAGTTTGCCGGAGGTAGAGCACTGACAGGGCTAGGGGCCTCACCAGGTTACCAACCCCTATCAAACTCCGAATGCCGGTAAATGATGTGTGGCAGTCAGGCTATGGTTGCGAAGGACCATGGCCAAAAGGGAAACAGCCCAGACCAACAGCTAAGGTCTCGAAATCAATGCTAAGTGGGAAAGGTGGTGGAGTTGCTGATACATCCAGGAGGTTGGCTTAGAAGCAGCCATCCTTTAAAGAAAGCGTAATAGCTCACTGGCCTAGCGATTCTGCGCCGAAAATGTAACGGGGCTAAGCATTGTACCGAAGCTTTGGGTTCATACTATGTATGAGCGGTAGGAGAGCGTTCTCAGATGGGATGAAGGTGGACCGTGAGGTTAGCTGGACTAATGAGAAGTGATCATGCTGGCATGAGTAACGATAAAATAAGTGAGAAACTTATTCGCCGTAAACCTAAGGTTTCCTGGGTAAAGCTAATCTTCCCAGGGTAAGTCGGCCCCTAAGGCGAGGCAGAAATGCGTAGTCGATGGGAAACAGGTTAATATTCCTGTACATGTATATGTGTGCGATGGAGGGACGCAGAAGGATAGATGGTCCGGGTGTTGGATATTCCCGGTGCAAGCGTGTAGGGTTGAACTGTAGGTAAATCCGCAGTTCTTTATGCCTGAGACGTTATGCCGAGTCTTTAATCGACGGAAGCCATTAATTCCATACTGCCAAGAAAAGCTTCTAAGTTTAGCATATGCATACCGTACCGCAAACCAACACAGGTAGGTGGGTCGAGCAGACCAAGGCGCTTGAGAGAACTCTGGTTAAGGAACTCGGCAAAATGACCCCGTAAGTTCGCAAGAAGGGGTGCTTGAAATTGTGATCATTTTACTATGTGAGCAACTTCAAGACGCAGTGAATCGGGGGGGGCGACTGTTTACTAAAAACATAGGTCTCTGCTAAGTCGTAAGACGATGTATAGGGACTGACGCCTGCCCGGTGCTGGAAGGTTAAGAGGTGGGGTTAGACTTCGGTCGAAGCTCTGAATCGAAGCCCCAGTAAACGGCGGCCGTAACTATAACGGTCCTAAGGTAGCGAAATTCCTTGTCGGGTAAGTTCCGACCTGCACGAATGGCGTAACGATCCCCCCACTGTCTCAACCAGAGACTCAGTGAAATTGAATTCCCAGTGAAAATGCTGGGTACCCGCGGAAGGACGGAAAGACCCTGTGCACCTTTACTGCAGCTTGACATTGGTATTTGATTAATAATGTGTAGGATAGCTGGGAGACTTTGAAGCATGTTCGCTAGAGTGTGTGGAGTCAACCTTGAAATACCAGCCTTTATTACTTAGGTATCTAATCCGTAGCCGTCATCCGGCGCGGAAACAGTGTCTGGTGGGTAGTTTGACTGGGGCGGTCGCCTCCTAAATAGTAACGGAGGCTTGCAAAGGTTACCTCAGGCTGATTGGAAACCAGCCGTTGAGTGCAAAGGCATAAGGTAGCTTGACTGTGAGAGAGACATCTCGAGCAGGAACGAAAGTTGGTCTTAGTGATCCGGTGGTTCCGCATGGAAGGGCCATCGCTCATAGGATAAAAGGTACGCCGGGGATAACAGGCTGATCGCGTCCAAGAGTTCACATCGACGACGCGGTTTGGCACCTCGATGTCGGCTCATCACATCCTGGGGCTGAAGCAGGTCCCAAGGGTACGGCTGTTCGCCGTTTAAAGTGGTACGCGAGCTGGGTTTAAAACGTCGTGAGACAGTTTGGTCCCTATCCTCCGTGGGCGTAGGAGAATTGAAGAGGGTCTGCCCCTAGTACGAGAGGACCGGGGTGGACGAACCTATGGTGTTTCTGTTGTCACGCCAGTGGCATTGCAGAGTAGCTAAGTTCGGATAGGATAACCGCTGAAAGCATCTAAGCGGGAAGCCAGCCTCAAGATTAGTTCTCCCTGGACATTTATGTCCCTAAAGATCCCTTGAAGACTACAAGGTTGATAGGCTGGGTGTGTAAGCAACGTGAGTTGTTCAGCTAACCAGTACTAATAGATCGTGCGGCTTATTTAACAACTTAATGGAATTCTCTCTTCCCCTGTTTACTTATATATTTGAGTAGACATTACTCAACTCTTTTTCTTGGTGCCCAAGGAGGAGGGGGTACACCCGGTCCCATTCCGAACCCGGTAGTTAAGCCCTCCATCGCCGATGATACTGCATGGTAGCGTGTGGGAAAGTAGGTCGGTGCCAAGGATCTTTTAAGAAAAGCCCTGATTCATATGAATCAGGGCTTTTCTGCGTTCTTAGCTCAACATGCGAAAACCAAAGTTGACCATCCCGACCAGATCAATCAAGACTTTATCATTGTTCCCGGCCACCAATTCCCAGCCCGTACTCAAATTGTTTCTCGAATGTGCACACATGGTGG
>JADGEX010000130.1 GCA_016744135.1 Pseudodesulfovibrio sp.
CATTCTAGTAGCGCAGAAGCAGTGTGGTAATGCATTGTGGAGCTTCTAGAAAAGCAAATGTAGGCATAAGTAACGATAATGCGGGTGAGAAACCCGCACGCCAATAGACTAAGGTTTCCTGATCAACGCTAATCGGATCAGGGTAAGTCGGGACCTAAGGTTAACCCGAAAGGGGATATCGATGGACAACCGGTTAATATTCCGGTACCCGCTATAACTGCGATGGGGTGACGAAGAGATGATAATGCCGCGAACTGACGGAATAGTTCGTTGAAGGATGTACGTGTTGAGATTGGTAGGTAAATCCGCCAGTTGAGCTGAAATCTGATAGTACCGCAATGCTTCGGCAGCGTGGATAGTGCATGTAATTTGACTTCCAAGAAAAACCTCTAAGCATCAGGTTGTAGTGGCCCGTACCTCAAACCGACACAGGTAGTCAAGTAGAGAATACTAAGGCGCTCGAGTGATTCATGGCTAAGGAACTCGGCAAAATAACTCCGTAACTTCGGGAGAAGGAGTGCTGACAGCAATGTCAGC
>JADGEX010000131.1 GCA_016744135.1 Pseudodesulfovibrio sp.
CTAAAATCTTGTTTAATAACGCTTATTTCGGTGCTCTCAATCGTACCATACTGGAATTGAAATTCATTTTCGAGAAATATCTCTATGAAATTTTGATGCTCTCAATCGTACCATACTGGAATTGAAATGCTTTACGTTCTACTGTTAATTCTTCGTTTGTGTTCTCTCAATCGTACCATACTGGAATTGAAATACAATATACAGAGCGAAAACACTTTAGGAGTTAACCTCTCAATCGTACCATACTGGAATTGAAATGCATACATAGATTGAGTATTCGATTTAACCGCATTCTCTCAATCGTACCATACTGGAATTGAAATAGCTATGGATGAGCTTGAAAAGAATTAAATTACTAACTCTCAATCGTACCATACTGGAATTGAAATGATAACCTGTTATTTTTATCCGATCTCTCATCACCCTCTCAATCGTACCATACTGGAATTGAAATATTCTAAAATCTTGTTTAATAACGCTTATTTCGGTGCTCTCAATCGTACCATACTGGAATTGAAATTCATTTTCGAGAAA
>JADGEX010000132.1 GCA_016744135.1 Pseudodesulfovibrio sp.
GATGGGAGTTGATGGGAGTTGATGGGTGTTGATGGGTGTTGATGGGTGTTGATGGGTGTTGATGGAGTTGAGGGAGTTGATGGGAGTTGATGGAGTTGATGGGAGTTGATGGGAGTTGATGGGAGTTGATGGAGTTATGGGAGTTGATGGAGTTGATGGGTGTTGATGGGAGTTGATGGAGTTGATGGAGTTATGGGAGTTGATGGGAGTTGATGGGAGTTGATGGGTGTTGATGGGTGTTGATGGGTGTTGATGGGTGTTGATGGAGTTGATGGAGTTGATGGGAGTTGATGGGTGTTGATGGGTGTTGATGGAGTTGATGGGAGTTGATGGGAGTTGATGGAGTTGATGGGAGTTGATGGGTGTTGATGGGAGTTGATGGAGTTATGGGAGTTGATGGGTGTTGATGGAGTTGATGGAGTTATGGGAGTTGATGGAGTTATGGGAGTTGATGGAGTTATGGGAGTTGATGGAGTTGATGGGTGTTGATGGGAGTTGATGGGTGTTATGGGAGTTGATGGGAGTTGATGGAG
>JADGEX010000133.1 GCA_016744135.1 Pseudodesulfovibrio sp.
CCGAGTATAGTGTACAGAATATCTTGTGTGTGTATGTCTGGGGTTGTGTTTGTAAATGAAAGAGTGTATGAGAGTGTATGCGTACATACTTCCATACGTACATACTTTCAAACGTACATACATATATACTTTCATACGTGTATAATTTCATACGTACATGCATTTATACATACTTTCATACGTACATGATTTTATACTTGTATACTCTCATACGTGTATACTTTCATACGTACATACTTTTATACGTACATACTTTCATACGTATATACTTTCATACGTACATACTTTTATACGTGTATATTTTCATACGTACATACTTTTATATGTACATACTTTCATACGTACATACTTTTATACGTACATACTTTTATATGTGTATACTTTTATACGTACATACTTTCATACGTGTATACTTTCATATGTGTATACTTTCATACGTACATACTTTCATACGTACATACTTTCATATGTGTATACTTTCATACGTACATACTTTCATACGTACATACTTTCATATGTGTATACTTT
>JADGEX010000134.1 GCA_016744135.1 Pseudodesulfovibrio sp.
TTATAATCGGGGTGATTAGGCTTTTCTTTAGGCGGGTTGTGTTCGCGAGGTTGATTGTAATATTTCTTTTTTGTATATTGATAATTTTTAGTCTTAACCGACTTATCACCTACAAAATAAAAATAAGCAAGCACTACACCTATAAAAATAATCCATTCCATTCTTTAGCGTTCCATCATTTATAGCATTCATTTTAAAAAGAGATTTAACCTCTTAAGACCCTAGTTGGCTTTTTCGTAAATACGAATGAGTGACGTTTGTCACCGACCCCTTAAATTTCTGTAAAATTGCTAACCTTTAATGTTACCTTCGCCGGTTAAAGGATCAACGCCAACAGTTACAGAATCCCCATCATAAAAATCTTCTCTCAACATCATTCGCCCAGTTGATTTGAGATCATTTTCCATTACATCCCAACTCTCGCCTGAATCAAGCAAGTGCACAGAATAGCACCACTTGCCATTATCATTTTCTACCATTCCTAGCACTGCGGCTTCATGATCATTTATTTCTGATAGAGCTGAGT
>JADGEX010000135.1 GCA_016744135.1 Pseudodesulfovibrio sp.
GATAGATAGATAGATAGATAGTGATTTAATGCAAAAAATAAATATATTTTAATAATAAGAATTTAATTGGAAGTAAACAAAACGACATGAAACATAATAAATATTTAAATACATTAATTAAAGATTAAAACAATGCATTACACATGCCGCAAACAAATCATCAATGAAGAAATTATCAGTATAGACGTCAGACATACCCAAAACATTATCGAGGTCTCAGGTTATAAAAAAACCTATATGTGGGGGTCCACATCCCATGGATATGCAGGATCCAATATTAAGATAATCACATCTTCTGATATCAAGACTGGGAATTAAATGACATAAACATAATTCAGCCAATACTGAAGAGTTGCTTGAAGAGGATATTTTATGAGGAAACTTTCTTTTAATAAATGATTTTAATGAAGATGCAGAAGAGGTGGATCTTGGAAGGGAATAGATCCAGAGAGATGATACTCTATCAGAAAAGAAGTTTAAATATGAGTTGATTCTGCTCATACCAGAGCGAATTTTTGTAG
>JADGEX010000136.1:0-403 GCA_016744135.1 Pseudodesulfovibrio sp.
GTTAAATCATTAATAATTGTGTTGATAAAAACTTTCTAAGAAGTTTCATTTCAATTCTTTCCCTTATTTATTGTTAATATTGCATTTTTATTAGTTTTGTAAATATATTTTGCTTATATTCTGGTTTTATTCAAGATTATATATAGAATTTTTTCATTTTCTGCTAAAAAATTATAATAAATAGCTATTATTAATCTTCTTATTTTTAAAATAAGCTCTAATTAGAAGATAAATAAGTAAAATACGTTCGTTTTGACATGTATATTGGGCATATAAGCTAAAGTACAATTTTTTAAAAAAAAGATTAAAGAACTAAGCGAAGATTAAGCAATGATTGTATATGATTTCGTTCTCGTTAGAGAGAACGAGAGTTTGAAATTGCTAGGTATAGGGGGTATGAGTT
>JADGEX010000136.1:413-514 GCA_016744135.1 Pseudodesulfovibrio sp.
AGTCGGGATAACTAAAAATGAGATTAACTATCTCTAAAATAGTTAAAACAATCAGCACTTCATAGTGTTAGATGGAAGGTTAGTTAGCTAAGCTAATTAAT
>JADGEX010000137.1 GCA_016744135.1 Pseudodesulfovibrio sp.
CGTATAAACTACACTGGGTCAACCAACATTGGTTGACCAAGCAATATCGTCCCAATAACAACGTTAATGAAATAATATTTGTCGTTGTCGATAGTTGACGTATAGATAAGCTGTACAATGTATGATATACGATGTATAATGTACATTGTACGTACGTCGTACCGCTGCACGTCATATGATGTACATTGTACATTGTACAGTGCACAGTGTATACTGTATAGTATACAGTGTACTGTGCATAGAGTACACTACTCGCTGTATAATGTACTCTGCACACTGTACACTGTACACATGTTCAGTGTATATTATCTCAGTAATTGTACAGTATATAGTGTACAATGTACAATGTAACTGTACACTGTACACTGTACAATCTATATTATGTATAATGTACATTATCTCAGTAATTGTGTACTATGTACATTGTACAGTGTCTTACATTATCTCAGTAATTATACACTGTACAATGTACTTTATACCATGTACATTATAAATATCTAACATTATATGAG
>JADGEX010000138.1 GCA_016744135.1 Pseudodesulfovibrio sp.
GGTGCCGATGGACTCGTAATATGAACAGCCTGTGATTTAACTATTGGCTCGTTAGCAGGATTATATGGCGTTGTTAAAGGATTCGACTGGGCTGCATTAGTTGGGATAACGTTAGAAGTAGTTGGGGTTATTTTTTTGGGAATAACTTTTTTATTTGTCTGCGTATTGGTAGTTGAACTAATTTGCGATGTAGATCTAGGTATATTAATAGAACTGTTATGAGGTAAGGCAGCTGATTTAATCTGAGTTGTAGTCTGATTAGATTGGATGGCTGAAGTGGGTATTCTTTCAGCCTTAGATATGAAAGACTTTCGGTTTGAGTTATTTTCCGAGGTTTGATTAGAAGTGGTTTGTTTTACGCGAATATATTGATTTGAAATGGGATGTTTTAATACAGTACGCGACGTGTTCCCTTGGTTTGAAATCGTCTGTTGTCTCGAAGTTGCAGATGTCGAACTTGCAGGATTCACCGTGGATTCAGTCGCTGCAACTATCGAAGACTTGTTACTCC
>JADGEX010000139.1 GCA_016744135.1 Pseudodesulfovibrio sp.
AGTAAACACCGTATAATACAAGATCTTTATTCAACATGGATTCGTATATTCTTGCATGTACAATGTACATTATACATTGTACATTGTACATTGTACATTATACATTGTACATTATACAATGTACATTATACATTATACAATGTACAATGTACATTATACAATGTACATTGTACATTGAACATTGTACATTATACATTAAACATTATACATTGTACATTGTACATTATACATTGTACATTGTACATTGTACATTATACAGTATACATTATACATTGTACATTGTACATTGTACATTGTACATTGTACAATGTACATTATACATTGTACATTGTACATTGTACAATGTACAATGTACAATGTATAATGTACATTGTACATTATACATTGTACATTGTACATTGTACACTTAATTGACATGGGTACGAAATATCATGTTTACAATTAAACCCATACACCTAGTTATTTATTAATGCGGCTATGCCATGACCTTGAACCGTGTCCCAGAAG
>JADGEX010000013.1 GCA_016744135.1 Pseudodesulfovibrio sp.
GGGATGTTTACATCGCGGGCAACGGCATGGCGCGTGGCTATTTGAACGCTGCTGGAAAAACGGCCAATTCGTGGCTGCCCAACCCCTTTGGTCCCATCGGTGCCCGCATGTATCGCACAGGTGATGTAGCCCGCTGGAAGCCGGACGGCGCAATTGATTTTATGGGCCGCGCAGATTCGCAGGTAAAAATTCGCGGCTATCGAGTAGAGCTCGGGGAGGTAACGGCGGCGCTACTTGCTGCACCTGATATTCACGATGCCGTCGCCAGCGTTTCCGCTGATGGAAACCTGGTGGCACATCTTGTTGGCGCGCCAGATCTTGAAAAGCTCAAGGCCTTCATGGACCAGCATCTTCCGAGTTACATGTTACCAGTTGGTTATGTATTTATGGCTGATTTGCCGTTGACGGGGAGTGGTAAGGTTGATTTTGGGGCTTTGCCCGGGGTTGATGTGGTGGCGGTTGAGGCGGATTATGAGGCGCCGGAGGGGGCGGTTGAGGCGGCTTTGGCGGGGATTTGGGCTGGTGTTTTGGGGCTGGCGCGGGTTGGGCGGGCTGACCACTTTTTTGAGCTTGGCGGGCATTCATTGTTGGCGACGCAGCTGGTTTCCAGGGTGCGGGCCGAGCTGGCGTTGGAACTGGAGTTGCGCACGGTGTTTGCCCATCCGGTGCTGAAGGATTTGGCGGCGTCGCTTGGCAGCACAGCGCCGGTTTTGCCGCCCCTTACCGCCCGGCCGCGCACCGGGCCGCTGCCGCTTTCGTTTTCGCAATCGCGGCTGTGGTTTTTGGACCAGCTTGAGCCGTGCAGCGCTTTTTATAATATCACTGCGGGGCTGCGGATTTCGGGCGTGCTGGACGGGGGCGCGCTGCACGCGGCACTGGACCTGATTGTGGCCCGCCACGAGGTGCTGCGCACGCGGTTTTGCTTGCAAAACGGCGCGCCGGTGCAGCTGGTTTCGGAGGCCGGCCGCTTTGATCTGCGGGTGCAGGATTTGCGCGGGCATAGCCCAGAAGCGGCGCTGGCAGCGGCGCATAAATATGAGGCCGAAACCGGGTTTGATCTGAGCGCGGGGCCGCTGATTCGTGGGCAATTGCTGCGGCTTTCAGAAGATGAGCACGTGTTGATTGTCAGCATGCATCACATTGTTTCAGATGGCTGGTCGATGGGGATTTTTGTGCGCGAATTTGCGCAGTTTTACCCCGATTTTGCCGCCAAAACCACGCCAGATGTGGCGCCGCTTCCGGTGCAATTTGGTGATGTAGCGTTGTGGCAAAAAGAGGTGTTTCAGGGGGCTGAGCTGGCGCGGCAACTGGGCTATTGGCAAGCGCAACTTAGCGGCGCGCCCGCGCTGCTGGCCCTGCCGATTGACCACCCCCGCCCGCCCGTGCAAAGCCACCGTGGGGCGGTGTATCCCTTTGATATTTCTGCTGATATTACGTCCTCCCTGCAAGCGCTTGCCCGCCAGAACGAGGCGACACTGTTTATGGTGCTGTCGGCGGCTTATGCGGTTTATCTGTCGCGAATCAGCGGCGCGGATGATGTGAGTTTTGGCACCCCGATTGCCAATCGACAGGCGGGGCAAACCGAAGATTTGATCGGTTTTTTTGTCAACACATTGGTGCTGCGTAGCCGCGTGAACCCTTCGGCCAGTTTTGCCGATGTTTTGGCCCAAATGCGGGCCCATGCGTTGGACGCCTATGCTCATCAAGACGTGCCGTTTGAGCAGCTGGTTGAGGCACTTAACCCCGAGCGCTCGCTGGCGCATACGCCCTTGTTCCAAACCATGTTTGCCCTGCAAAATGCCCCGCTAGAACCGCTTGATCTGCCGGGCCTGACTCTGCACCCCGAAGCCCCAAAAACCACCACCGCCAAGTTCGACCTGACCCTCAACCTAAGCCCCGCCGCCGAGGGGGGCCTTAGCGGTTCTATCGAATACGCGACGGACTTGTTTGAGGCGGACACAATAGCGCGGATGGCGGCGCAGTTTACCACGCTTTTGCACAGCATCGCCGAAAACCCCGCCACCAAAACCAGCCAGCTCACCCTGATCCCAAAACCCGAAGCCGAGCTGATTAGGGGATGGGATGACACCCAAATTGATCACGGAAATTTGGATACGCTCAGCAAAATATTTGCCCAGCGCGTTAGGCAAAGTCCAAATGAAACTGCATTGCGCTGCGGTGATCGCACGCTCAGTTACGCTATTCTTGATGATTATACGTCCCGTTTGTCTCATTATTTGTTGTCACGGGGATTGGGGTCTGGGGGTCGTGTTGGTGTTTGTTTGGGTCGTGGAGTTTGGTGGGTCATTTGTGTTTTGGGGATTATGAAGAGCGGGGGGGCTTATGTTGGGGTTGATCCGACGTATCCGTTAGCGCGTCGGCGGGTTTTGGTGGCGGATAGCGGGGTTGATTTGGTGTTGGTTGACGGGGCCAATGGGGATGATTTGGGCGGGGGCGAGTTTGGGGATGTTGAATGCGTGGATGTGGCGGACATCGAGGTGCTGCTTTCGGAGTTTCCGGCGACATCGCCCAACGTTGAGATTGACCCGCTCCTGCCAGCTTATGTGATTTATACTTCGGGCTCCACGGGGGTGCCCAAGGGAGTTGAGGTGCCGCATCGGGGGCTGGCCAACCTAGTGAACTGGTTTGCGCGCAGCCATGATTTGGGGCCTGGGCGCCATGTTACGGCGGTGGCCAATATGGGGTTTGACGCCTCGGTTTGGGAGATTTGGTCGGCGCTGGCCAGCGGGTCTTGCTTGCACATTTTGCCTGAAGATCTGGTGGGAGACCCGGGGGCCATGGTGGCTTGGTGGGGCGATTTGGGCGCGGATTCGGGCTTTTTGCCAACACCGCTGGGGGAGTATGCGCTGGAAACCGGCGCGGTGGCGAGCAACACGCAATGGTTGCATGTGGGCGGAGACAGGCTGCGGCGTAAGCCACCTGCCGGTGCTGGGTTTACGCTGGTTAATAATTACGGCCCTACTGAGGCGAGTGTGATCACAACCTCGGGGCCGGTGGGGGCTGCGCCCGGGTTTATTGACATTGGCCGCCCAGTTGACAACGTGTCGGTTTACATTCTGGACGCAAATTTGCGCATGGTGCCGATCGGGGTTAAAGGCGCGCTTTATATCGCCGGAGACGGGCTGGCGCAGGGCTATTTGGGGCGGCCGGGGCAAACAGCGGCGGCGTTTTTGCCCAATCCTTTTGGGGAAGCGGGCGCGCGCATGTATCATTCGGGTGATCTGGCGCGGTTTTTAAGCGACGGACGGATTGAGTTTTTGGGGCGGGCTGACCAGCAGATCAGCCTGCGGGGATACCGTGTTGAAATTGGCGAAGTTGAGGCGGCGTTAAACGCGCTTGATGCGGTGTGCGAATGCGCGGTGACCACGCAAGAAAGCGGTGATGGCTCGATGTTGGTGGGTTATGTTGTGCCCCATGGCGCGCTGGATGTAGCGGCGCTGCAAAGCGCGCTGGCAACCACCCTGCCGGGCTATATGATCCCGTCGGAATTTAGGGCGCTGGCGGCGCTCCCGCTAACGCCAAATGGTAAAATTGACACTCGCGCTCTACCGGCCATTGAGGCTTCAGGGGCTGCGGAAAGCCCGCCGCCCGAGGGCAAAACTGAAGCGCAGCTAGCGCAGATATGGGCGCAGCTTTTAGGGCGGGAGCAGATCGGACGGCAGGATGATTTTTTCCGCCTTGGCGGACATTCCTTACTGGCGACACGGCTAATTGCTCATATAAATGAAGCCTTTGGCGTGGAGCTGCCACTGATTGATGTGTTTGATGCGCGCACAGTTTCTGCGCTGGCGCAGAAGATTAAAGCCGCAAATATCAGCGCTATTCCGCCGTTAGAGCCTTGTGCAAACACAGGGCCAACCTTGCTTTCTTACGCGCAAAACCGGCTGTGGTTTTTGGACCAGCTGGAGCCGGGCAACCCGTTTTATAATATCCCAGCTGCCTTGCGCGTAGAGGGCGCGCTGGACCAGGCCCAGCTTACCCGCGCGCTTAATAAAGTGATTGAGCGGCACGGGGCTTTGCGCACCAGTTTTGCAATGTTTGGTGACCAGCCGATGCAGGTGGTCGCACCTGCCAGCGCCGCCACATTTGAAGAAATTGATCTCTCAGGCTTGGCACCCGAGGCGCAAAAATTAGCCGTGGCAGAAGCCGCCAAAGCCGTGGCGCGCCACGGGTTTGACCTCGGCACCGGCCCTTTGATTGCGGCTAAAGTGCTGAAGCTCGCGGCCGAAACCCACGTTTTGCTGTTTAACATCCACCATATTGTGGCCGATGGTTGGTCTATGGGCGTGCTGATCCGCGAAGTGAGCGCACTTTATAGCGCTTTTGTTGCTGGCAAGCCCGACCCGCTGCCAAAACTGGCGGTGCAATACGCTGATTTTTCCGCTTGGCAGCGGCAATGGCTGGTCGGTGAGGCTTGGGATAAAGAGGTGGACTACTGGCAAAACCAGCTCGCAGATTTGCCAAATACACCGCTGCCCCTGCCCACAGATGCGCCTCGCCCCGCCAAACAAAGCCACCGTGGGGCCACGGTGCCGTTTAGTCTCCCGGTTGAGTTGGTGGCTAGGCTCACCGCACTGGCCGATCGCCATAATGCCACCCTGTTTATGGTGCTTCAAGCGGCGCTCAGCGTGCATATGGCACGGCTTTCAGGGCAAGAGGATATTGCCCTTGGCGCGCCCGTAGCCAACCGCCGCCACCGCCACACCGAAGACCTGATCGGATTTTTTGTGAACACGCTGGTGCTGCGCAATACCGTGGACCCAAATCAGCCGTTTGAGGCCTTTTTAGTGCAGGCGCGCGACACCGCCATGGGAGCCTTTGCCCATCAAGACGTGCCGTTTGAGCAGCTGGTTGAGGCGCTTAACCCCGAGCGCTCGCTGGCTTATTCGCCGCTGTTCCAAGTGGCTATTGTGCTGCAAAATGCGCCGATGGGGGCGCTAGAACTGCCCGGAGCGCAGCTGATTCCGATGGAAAACCCCGTGACCACAGCGAAGTTTGACCTGCTAATGGCGCTGTTTGAAAGCGAGGGGGGCCTTAGCGGCTCTATTGAATACGCGACGGACTTGTTTGAGGCGGACACAATAGCGCGGATGGCGGCGCAGTTTACCACGCTTTTGCACAGCAT
>JADGEX010000014.1 GCA_016744135.1 Pseudodesulfovibrio sp.
GTATGGATGAGTACAAACCTTTTAAAATTTACTGGTAATGTATGTGATTTTAATGTATGACATGGGTGAAAAACGAGTGGGTAAAATGTTAAAGTTGTGCAGACAATATTTAAATTGGATTCAGAACTCGGTTTTCGAAGGCGAAATAACAGAGGTAAAACTAAAAGAATTAATTTCAAAAGCTGAATTTATCATGGAGCCAGAAGAAACCGATAGTTTGATTTTATTTAAAAGCAGAGAACAGAGATGGCTTGAGAAAGAGGTGATTGGACATGAAAAAAATGATCTCGACCAATTCTTATAGTTGTCGATAAGAGATTTTAGACCTCTTCTATCCTTTTTGCAGAAATGATATTTCTCTACTTGCGCTCTTTGACATACTGAAAAAACTAATGTTTCGACATTGTTGTCGAAACCCCGTATATTTTATACTTTTACCCATCGACAACTTTAACAGGTTGTTTTACCCTTATCTGTTAATCTTATATCATTGATTTTCAGATATTTTTTATGAGTCGTCGATCGGCTCTCAATCGTACCATACTGGAATTGAAATGAATGAATAGTATGGATAAGATGGCTAAAGATAACTCTCAATCGTACCATACTGGAATTGAAATAGTTTTTAATTTTAAAAGCAAATCGAAACTTGCAAACTCTCAATCGTACCATACTGGAATTGAAATCGAACAATAGCCTTTACTTTTGCTTTAGAAACGTCCTCTCAATCGTACCATACTGGAATTGAAATTTGATAGACTAGATGCAAAGCAGATAGTTGACTTTCTCTCAATCGTACCATACTGGAATTGAAATTGGAAATATTTGAAGAAAACAAAGAAGATATTCACGCTCTCAATCGTACCATACTGGAATTGAAATATATTAACAGGTGGTGTTCTTGTGTCTGAGGCTAAACTCTCAATCGTACCATACTGGAATTGAAATGAAACTAGAAGGTATATAGGAGTAATGAAAGAGGAGCTCTCAATCGTACCATACTGGAATTGAAATGGAAGTCCATAACCTTCGATGAGGTGAAGCTCAGGCTCTCAATCGTACCATACTGGAATTGAAATATGGTTCTTTCGTATTTTAAAATACCATTGTCGTAACTCTCAATCGTACCATACTGGAATTGAAATAATGAAAAACAAATTAAGTCTTGCGAAAACCCTCAAACTCTCAATCGTACCATACTGGAATTGAAATAATGAAAAACAAATTAAGTCTTGCGAAAACCCTCACTCTCAATCGTACCATACTGGAATTGAAATCAAAAATTCCGAGTAGATACGGATGGAGCAATACACCTCTCAATCGTACCATACTGGAATTGAAATTCTTTAATTGAAAGGCATAGTCGTTAACATTATCCTCTCAATCGTACCATACTGGAATTGAAATATTGATACTAAATGTAAAGACGTTGAGGAATTAGAACTCTCAATCGTACCATACTGGAATTGAAATAAATCCATGAGTTCTAGGAAGCTTGAAAAAATAGTCTCTCAATCGTACCATACTGGAATTGAAATTGTTATCACAAGGACACCACTATGTTAGCGTATACTCTCAATCGTACCATACTGGAATTGAAATGGATTAATTTATGTATGTAAGGAACGTATTTTATTCTCTCAATCGTACCATACTGGAATTGAAATAGTCAATCAACAATTAATTGAAATGAAAAATGGAACTCTCAATCGTACCATACTGGAATTGAAATTATATAGATCTTTATGTTGCTGATCAAACATTTCCTCTCAATCGTACCATACTGGAATTGAAATAAACTAAAAAAAGGATTTAAACAGAGTTATAAATCTCTCAATCGTACCATACTGGAATTGAAATAGAAAATCAATCATGAGTGCACCAGTTGAAGCTCTCTCTCAATCGTACCATACTGGAATTGAAATAAAGATAGAATTCTTGATAATATTAAAAACTATGACTCTCAATCGTACCATACTGGAATTGAAATTACTTTTAGGAAAAGACTTTAATCCACTGCCAGTACTCTCAATCGTACCATACTGGAATTGAAATTAAAATGAGGTTTATTTGTTACTCTGTAAAGCTACCTCTCAATCGTACCATACTGGAATTGAAATGATATTCACGAATTTTGTATTGATGTAGTTGAATACTCTCAATCGTACCATACTGGAATTGAAATTGAGCTGCTAATCCATGATCGCCATGGTCAGCAGCCTCTCAATCGTACCATACTGGAATTGAAATGCGGTCATAAAATCGCCCACAAGCGAAGGATTCACACTCTCAATCGTACCATACTGGAATTGAAATATATCTTTTAACTCCCTATTAATGTGTTCAGGCGTCTCTCAATCGTACCATACTGGAATTGAAATAACAGAGAGTAATGATGACCCTGATTATGCCTTTCCTCTCAATCGTACCATACTGGAATTGAAATATTAATTATGGGCAAACGAGCAAGCGACAAAACAGCCTCTCAATCGTACCATACTGGAATTGAAATAAACTTATTTTAGATACTAGAAGGATTAAGAAGGATACTCTCAATCGTACCATACTGGAATTGAAATTGGTGACGGTTAAGGTAATCGGTGATAACATCATACTCTCAATCGTACCATACTGGAATTGAAATGTGAATTAGCTAAATCTGCTCCTGCATGGAATGGGCTCTCAATCGTACCATACTGGAATTGAAATTTGATTAAACAATATCAAGCTATATGGGGAGGGACACTCTCAATCGTACCATACTGGAATTGAAATGACTATAAAGGATGATGGATTACTGAGTGCTTTAACTCTCAATCGTACCATACTGGAATTGAAATTTATATACCAAAGCAGTAGAACAGCTTGTGGCTTTCTCTCAATCGTACCATACTGGAATTGAAATTGGTTTGCCAACTCCCTCTCATGTGTAATTATAATACTCTCAATCGTACCATACTGGAATTGAAATGTGGCAGCAATATTGCCAGGGCATCTAATTGAGTTAACTCTCAATCGTACCATACTGGAATTGAAATTCATGATATATAATCACATCAAATTTACTTTTCAACTCTCAATCGTACCATACTGGAATTGAAATATGTAGGCTATCATTGATTTATAGCTATTTTCACCCTCTCAATCGTACCATACTGGAATTGAAATCACTCACCCTCTTAAATTAATAGGCAGAAACTTTACTCTCAATCGTACCATACTGGAATTGAAATTGATTAAAAACGAATACATTCTAGTTGTAAATAAACTCTCAATCGTACCATACTGGAATTGAAATAAAGAAAAAGCTTTACCCTGTAATCAATCATATAACTCTCAATCGTACCATACTGGAATTGAAATTATTAATTTAGCTACTCCTTTGAGTAAGTTAGATTCTCTCAATCGTACCATACTGGAATTGAAATCTGGCTGTAGAAACAGTCTTAGGCGATATGAATGGCCTCTCAATCGTACCATACTGGAATTGAAATCTATACATCTGTATACACTTTGGTGCAATTTGCAAGCCTCTCAATCGTACCATACTGGAATTGAAATGATAGAAAATCCAGTAAGAAACGTAAGACATTAACCCTCTCAATCGTACCATACTGGAATTGAAATGGAACAAAGAGTGTATATTCTGTAACACGAAGAGCCTCTCAATCGTACCATACTGGAATTGAAATTCTTAATATGGTCTCCTAAGGTTGTACAGAGTGGTGCTCTCAATCGTACCATACTGGAATTGAAATTTCGATGGCATTGGCGTATAAATCAGGTGTATATACTCTCAATCGTACCATACTGGAATTGAAATGGGTCTAATCCTAAAGCCACAAGCTGTTCAACTGCCTCTCAATCGTACCATACTGGAATTGAAATGAAAGAATCAACTGTTGAGTTTCTCAAAAAAGATTCTCTCAATCGTACCATACTGGAATTGAAATTTGATTAAACAATATCAAGCTATATGGGGAGGGACACTCTCAATCGTACCATACTGGAATTGAAATAAATGTAGATAAATGGTTACGGGAAATGAAGAGTTCTCTCAATCGTACCATACTGGAATTGAAATAGGAAGAAGTATAACAGATGGATATGTGGCTACAGACTCTCAATCGTACCATACTGGAATTGAAATAGGGTAGATGGATTAATTGCCCACGCAAAAACGCAACTCTCAATCGTACCATACTGGAATTGAAATTTGTTCCAACCTCTTTTAGATAAAATAGATTTTAACTCTCAATCGTACCATACTGGAATTGAAATCGGTTACTTCCTTTATTATACCCTGTAATTATGTTCCTCTCAATCGTACCATACTGGAATTGAAATAAATACCACTAATATAATTAACACTTTGTAAATCAATCTCTCAATCGTACCATACTGGAATTGAAATGGAGATAAACGAGTTTGTTCCCAATGTGAGGCATTCTCTCAATCGTACCATACTGGAATTGAAATTATATCACAAGTGCTAACACGATGATTAATGAATCACTCTCAATCGTACCATACTGGAATTGAAATATGTTAAATTCTTTGTAGCTGTTTTTCCAAAAGTCCTCTCAATCGTACCATACTGGAATTGAAATGCGATCCATGAGAAGGTAGGAGCAAAATTTAAAAGCTCTCAATCGTACCATACTGGAATTGAAATTTATTTAAACAATGAAACAAAATTAATTGCTGAATCTCTCAATCGTACCATACTGGAATTGAAATGTATTTCTATAGACGAGTATATAAGCGAAAGGATAGACTCTCAATCGTACCATACTGGAATTGAAATTATTAAGCAAATGACAGACTATGACCTTTTAACAGCCTCTCAATCGTACCATACTGGAATTGAAATATTGGAATATTTACTAAGAAGAGGATTTGATAAAACTCTCAATCGTACCATACTGGAATTGAAATTATGAATAAAATTATTTTTTAGTCTATTGGGATCACTCTCAATCGTACCATACTGGAATTGAAATCAGGATTATCGTCACTATCGACCACATCAATTCTATCTCTCAATCGTACCATACTGGAATTGAAATTTTGATAGGGTATTAAACCCAAATCCTGATTTATTCTCTCAATCGT
>JADGEX010000015.1 GCA_016744135.1 Pseudodesulfovibrio sp.
CCCTTGGCTTGGGCATAAATGTCTCGGGCTTCCTTTTCGTTAAGGAAATCCTTTCTTGTCTCAGTTTTGAGATGGCCATCGTAGAAACGGTGTATAGCTCTATGGCAGGTTGGGCAAACAGGCACCAAATCGTCTAGTACGGTGCCTGTTTTTGCATCCACTCTTGTCCCAGATGAAAGCGGCAAGATGTGATGAAGATCGAGAACGCGTTCTACCCAAGGATATTTTTTCTTGGTATCCATGCTGCAAGCATCACAAACTGTGGTCGGCCTGCGATCAAAGAAAAGGTCGCGGAGTTTCGAATTGCGCTCGATTACAATGTGGGTCTTTTTGACCTTACTGCCCTCGGAAAATCCACTCTCTAGAACGTCTGATACGATGGTGTTTTTGTAGTCAAAGAAATCATGCTCGCTACCATCCTTAAACAGTGCCGCAAGCCTTTGTATTTCAAGGTTTCCAGCGGCTTCGCGCGGCCCAGATATCGGATGAATATCTTGAAAAATATTCATTGCATCCTCTTGGCTAAGGGATGTGATGACGTTGCTCCCGTCACTGTGCAAATACGAGATCTGGGAAATGAATTTTATGCTCTCACGGGCTTGTCGCGGATCTGCATTTTTTCCGATTTGCTCATAGTCGGCGCGCTTTGGCATAAGGTTTAAAAATTTGGTATCATCTTCTGCACCTGAAAAACCACTGTCGATGTATGCGCCTATTACCTCATAAATTGGTGTGATAGGCTCGTTTAAACCGGCGACCTTTGCTAACAGATATTTGAGCGCAAAGCACAATGGGTGCCTAACAGCTTGGCCTTCTGCAACGGCCTTCCAACCAGTTAGTGCTGGCAAAGGGTCTGTGGTCGCCTCCACCAAGAAATGAAGATATTCATCGCAGGTAACGGCCCCTGCTTGGGTTAGAATTTGTGCTATAGGGGTTGGAACAGCCACACCGTTATCTTCACTGATCAATAAGCAAGTCTTGAATACACGTGCGTACTGTCGCCAAGGGGTATGGGTATCAGGCGCTTTGAACGGCAAACCCGTTTTATCGCGTATTAAGCAGGAATCGCTTCGCTGCCATTGATGTGCTGTGACAAAGCGAGAAACCTCTCTCAACACGTCATATTGAAAATATGCCAGATGACCTTGATCCCAATTCCACATTAAACTGACCTTCTTGGAAAGGACACCATAGTCCCAATAATTGTTGTCTTTGCTGGCATCCAAATATGTAATTTATGGAGCTTACAATCTTTGCATTTGCTAATTTTATAGAAGGTAGCATCTTAGGCGATGTAGAGCTTGTATCAAGCTGTAATGATCACAATTAACATAATCTACCCCATGAAACGCGCCCAGAATCCCTTGCGTTGCGGCTCTGCTGACTTTTTACTCTGATCTGTCAAAAGAGCGGTAAGCTGGCGACGTTCTGACTTCTCATCATCCAACATGCGCTGCAAACTGTCGATGCGATCGGTCAATTGTTCTCGTTCCCGGGTGCGTTCTAGGTCTGCTATTGCAAGTTGTTGGCGTAGCGCTTCAACTTCGCCCGACAACGCGCTGTTTCCAGTGTGTTTTTGTAGTGATTCCTGCCGTTTATTTTCATGTGTTTCCGCTTTCTTGGGAAACACTCGCAAAACTTCGGACGGGTCAAGCTGAAAGCCCGCCTTTGTTTTTGCATGAACGCTCATTTCACCTGATTTTATTGCCTTAGACAGCGCACCTTTTGACCACCCACACATCGTTGCGGCCTGTCCAAGTGTTAAATACGTTCCGCTTCCCATACTTACCCAATCTGTTTCCTATTGTTCATTATATGTTATGTTGATGTTTACTATAAACAGACGAGTTATTGAATGGAAACCGTGTATTTCATGCCTATATGCCCCTTCCGGCAGTAAATGGCAGGCGCTGCCATTTTTCGAACCATCTTGAGATTACATATCGCTAAGCCTTTGAAATTAAACTAAAATAAAATGTTATGATAATATTCAATTAAAATCTCTACTTTTCCGTTAGAAAACAAACCCTTGCACCTCGATTTATCGAGCTGCGTGACGTGTGTGACCTTTATGAGGCCTAATGGGCCGATATTGGCTTTTTGTAAGAATCTGGTTTTCGGATTTGAGATAAGGCCAGCTCGCATAGCCCAGGGCGTTGCCCCCCTTTTCCGACGAAAAGCCTCGATCCCCCCAGAAGCCCTAGGAAGCCCGTAAAGCGCCATTGTGCTCGCTTCCTCAAATATCTGCGTAAATGGAAGGGAAGGGCTGCCAGCGGCGCTCTACGGGGTTTTAGTGCGTTAGCTACCGCGTTTTATGAATAGCTCTCACCAACGGGCCAGCGTTTCGAACTTTTCTCAAAGCCCTAATACGCCGTTTCAGCTTTCTGGATCGTTTTGGCTTAAATCGGATCATTTCCACATTCACTTTCTTCTCAGCTTTCTGCCATTTTCAAGCAAAGCTAAATTTAGATTTGGGCAAATAAACCGCAAAACCCCTAGTGTTATTAGTGTTACCTACGGAGTAGTGTTACGGATTCCAGAAATCATTCAAGAACATAGCCTTGACCCTGTGGATAGTTCCGAAACTAACGAACTTGGGTTCCGAAACTAACGAACTTGGGTTCCGAAACTAACGAATTGGATTTCGCGGGATTTGGGTTCTTGATGTAACGAAATTTAGGGTTCCCAATATAACGAAATAAGGCTAGGGTGACGCATGGCATTATTACCCGTAAGACACCCTCAAAAGGACTTGTTCGTCCTTGATATTTCAGACGTTGTTCCAAAAGATGACACGGCATCGATGGAGCATCCGATATTCTCATTGGCAACTAAGCCTGACATGCGCCACCTAGAGTATGAAAATGGCAATAAAAAACTGAAGATCGTGCCGTCTGGCGCCGGCCTTCCGACGATCTTTGACAAAGACATACTGATATTTTGCATCAGCCAGCTCATGCACAAAAAAAACCGTGGGGAAAAGGTTGGGCGAAAAGTTCGGTTTTCGGCCCGGGAACTTTTGATAGCGACAAACCGCAAGACGGGTGGCGTTGAGTATAAGCGCTTAGAACAAGCCTTCATACGGTTAGCTGGCACCCAGTTTGTCACCAACATCGAGACGGGTGGCCGCGCTGAAAGGCGGCTTTTCAGCCTACTGGATTCTGGCAGTGGGTTCGTGTTCAAAGATGATGATCGCTTTCGTCTGGACTACTGCGAGGTGATCCTTTCCAAGTGGGTTATGAAGGCCATTGAAGCCAACGAGGTTGTTACGATCTCGAACGACTACTTCCGCCTTCGCCGCCCCCTAGAGCGCCGCCTATACGAGATTTGCCGCAAGCATTGCGGCACTCAAAAGAAATGGCATATTGGGCTTTCAAAGCTACAGGCAAAAACGGGCAGCAACGCCCCGTTAAAGAAGTTTCGGCTGAATATCCGCCAGATCATCGCAGACGATCACACGCCATTTTACAGGCTAGAGCTTACCAAAGATGATTTGGTGATAGTGCGGCCCCGCACTGCAAAAACAACCTTTGATATTGACACATCCATTCCTGAATGGGCCGAAGAAAAAGCCCGTGTAATTGCACGGGATAAGGGCTGGGATTATTATACCCTCCGTTCAAACTGGATAGCGTTTGCCAAGGAAGAAACAGCAAAAGGCAATCCGCCAAAAAATGCTGGTGCCGCTTTTGTCGCTTATTCCCAAAAACAAGGTAAATTGCGCTAAAGACCCTACTGGAATATACACTAAATTCGCCGAGCAACCGTCGACTTCCTTAATTTACTCCAAAAATGGAGCGAGCAAGAGACAATCCGAGCTGTGCGGCAAGAACTGGGGGAACAGCATTACCTACCTGTGTAAATTGCCGAGCTGTTGGCCCAACGAATGTGTAGTCATCTGGGAACGTCTGCAGCCGGGCGCACTCTCTAACGCTGAGAGTGCGGGGGATTTCTGGATGTAGATGTGAACGCCCGCCACCGTTGGTTCCTCCTGCTATGACAGTTTTTGAGGGGCGGCAGGGTGATAGTCGGTCCACCCTACCAAGCTGATCTCGCTGACCGTAGTTCAAACGCGCATACCGTAGAACAGACCCCAGCTTATGGGATCGCGTCTCCGTATTCTGCGCCCGCCCCTGATCTTGATGTAGCACAGAACCTGCCCCATACTGCACTTCATTAGGTGTGGGGAAGATGATGGAGCGGTTGGTGCGCGTTCCAACAACAAAAAGGCGGTCTCGGTATTGAGGAACACCATAATTGGCAGCATTTAGAACAGTTGGAGACTCCACCTCATAGCCGGCTTTCTCTAGATCTCTTATGGCTGCAGAAAGCTGTTCGCCACCGTCAAGATCACGCAGGCCAGGGACATTCTCAATAAGAAAGCACGCTGGCCGGAAATGCTTGATGACCGACACATAATCGAACAAGAGGTTGCCGTTTTTTTCATGATCAAAGCCAACGCGCTTGAAGTTAGTACCAGCCTTGGAAAATCTTTGATTGGAGGCAATCGAGAACGGTTGACAGGGAGGTCCGCCCGCAAAAATGCCTTCAAAGTTAATAGGGATGATCCGTTCCAGTGCCGCAATCACCTCTGAAACCTTCGATACATCACCAGATCCAGTAGGCGGACCAAAAACTTTCCACTCAGGGCGATTTTTTCTAAGCGTTTTGCAAAACAACTCATTGAACTCAAAAGCTGCTACATGCTCAAAGCCAGCGGCCTCAAAACCCAGGTCAATACCGCCGCACCCAGTAAAGAAGCTAACCATTGGGATGTTGTGTTGGGATCCTTTAAAATCCCCTAAGGAGCGCGGGGATCCGCCCGCCCATATTTGCTTATGTGAGTGTTCGTAGACTAAGTTATCAAGGGTTTTACCAAAGTGGGAAAGGGCATCTACCAACTCTATCCGCTCCCTCTCTGCAAATGCAAAAATCTCATGTTGCTTCCGTAGAGATACGGACGATACCGGTTTCTTTACGGCCTTATCAAGCATAGCAATCTCCCTTAATTATCTCTCCCTTGGCTTGGGCATAAATGTCTCGGGCTTCCTTTTCGTTAAGGAAATCCTTTCTTGTCTCAGTTTTGAGATGGCC
>JADGEX010000016.1 GCA_016744135.1 Pseudodesulfovibrio sp.
ACCCTGCTTGTCATAAATCGTGGTTACCGTTCCTGCATCCGTGGAGGTCGTGGTTTTCGGATGTCCGTACTGACTATTGGAATCATAGTTGTACGTTGTGACCCGTTTGCCATTGCCTTCGGAAACTTGATCAACGAGTCCGTCCGAGTTATAGTTATAATCGGTGACGGTTTCTAAGGCAGTGCCTTTGGCAACGGTTACGGTATCCACCTTGTGTTCGGCGGTGTAGGTGGTTTCGCTGACGATCTGCTCGGCGGTGCCGACGGCATTCGTTACGAAACGCAAATGGTATTCGGAATCATATCCAAACGTGCTAATCACCTCTTCTGGTAACCCTACAGCATTGGTGGTGGACAAAACGTTATGATCAACATCATAAGCCACGGCGTTGGTGACGCCATTCGGTGCGACGGATTGAATAACATGGTTCTGGCCGTCGAACACAGAATAGCTTCTTGCCCCGTTGGGTTGCTCCACGCTCCATGTCCGATCCTTGGAATCGAGATAGTAGGCGGTCTGGTTGCCGAGTGGGTCTTCGGAGACGTTGCGGGTTCCAGTGAAGTAGAAATCCCAGTCATTCCCGCTGGAGGAAATCTGGTTGGTGATCTGTCCGATGGAGTTGTAGAAGTTTTGAATGGTGGTGACCTGTTCGGGGTCTTTCATCCATTTTACGCGGTGTTCACTATCGTAGCCAACACCCCAACTGAATGTAGCCGCATCTACGAAATTAGTCAGGTTGTTGTCGTTATCGTATTGGTAGCTGATTGAGCGTCCATCATTATCTGAAACCGAGGTAAGCAGATTACTCGTGTTATAGCCGAAGGTGAACGCCGGACCGAAACTACTGGTGACGGTTTGCAGGTTGGTCTGCGCGTTGTAACCGAAGGCGAGCGTGTTACCATGCGGATCTTCAATCTGCTCTAGATTGAGATTTGCATCAAACTCGTAACGGTTGCCATGACGTTCCTGCATAACATATAGACCGCCTTCTTTCGCAAGCGACGCCGTCATGCCTGGAGGTGCGGTATAGGAGCCATCTGGCTGTGCAATGAAGGTCATGACTTTTTGTCCAACATAGATGGAAACTGCGTTGTCGGTGAGCTGTTCCATTGCCCAGTTGACGGCGAGGCTGGCCGCTAACCATTCCTTGGCCGTGGTGGCATTTTCAACCAGATCACGAATCACGGTTACTGCAACATAAAAGGATGCAGCATCTTCGGGAGAGCGTAAACCAAGCCCAGCTTCGTATCCGGAATGTTCCTGCGCACGAATATTGAAACTATGCGTCCAGCCATATCCCATAGGGCCATTCAAGAGACGGGACTGCGAAGAGTAGTGACGCGACAAAACCAAGGGAAGCGGGCCATCCATCGAGAAGTCGGAATGATCGAACAAATAAGCTCCCGAGGTCATGTCAACCGGATCGGCCGCCGTAAAGGTCTGGGTCTGCACATTGGGTAGCTCGCGGGCGCGTTCATTGGTGTAAAGCGTCCAGTAATCGTATGAGCCTTGGAATGAATTTTCTCCGCCATTGTAGCCGCCACCAATGGCCATGAACATGCCTTCGCCCCCGCTAATGAAATAGTTTTCAATGTAGCCTTCACCTGTCCAGTCGTTAAGGGCAACATCGGCATTCTTGGGAAGAACGACCTGACCGCCGCCATTGACCGTGGTCTGGAATTTATTTTTCTGCGCGGTGGTGTAGCCTGAAAGTTGTCCAACGACTGAAGAGTAGTTGGAGGAATCGAGCCGGTAGACTGGATTATTGCTTTCATTGGCTAGCTGAAGAATACGTACCGTCGAAACCGCCTGCTTGTCGAGTGACTGCGTCTGTTCAAGAACAGCGTGTTCCATGCCGCTGAATAACATCATGTAGGGTTTTATGCCCAGATCTTCGGCTCCAGAATATCCGGCGTAGGAGGCCGAGAGCTGGTTCTTGATATCGATATAGTAGCCGCCTTCTTGACCCAGCAATCCTGTTCGGCCATGAAGGATACTCCGGTTCCCAGTAGTACCTGCCTGCATTCCCTTCAGTGCCGCTGTTTCCTGCATGAATACCTCTGCCGCGAATGCCAGCGACTCGGTCAGCTTGGCCTCTCCGTCGAATGAGCCGTCTTCAAGCATCATGTTGAGGCGACGGCTATAGTGGCCGGAGCTATTTCCTGAGGCAGAACCTTGATAACCCTGCGCCAACACATAAATTCCGCCATCGGCAATCGGATAGGTATTGGTCACATCGCCAAATGTTCCCCCATCAGCCGCATACGGTTTTTGAGTAATCATTTCGATTTCGGTCAAACCCGGCTCTACAAACAATTCCGAAGGATAGCCCTCGAAGTGACGGCTGAAATTGCCCGTGCTGTACTTGAAGTAGACCTTGTTCAACCCTTTGGAAGCTTGATCGTAGGTAATAACCGTACTTCCGGCATTGACTATGAGCCTGTGGCGATAGGCATCCGGCAACTCATAGTAGGCCGAACCCTGACCCCACGAAAAAGCATATCCATTGTCGGGGTCGATCATTCGTGTTCCCGTCAGAATCTCCGTTCCCGCATTGGGATAGGTTTCTTCAAGGGACGAAACAAGGTTGGAAACCAATCCGGTCAAATGTCCGCCAAGCGCGATATCATCCAACCCGACTGCGCTGTGGGCGGTAGTCGTTCCTCCTGCCGCTAAAAGCAACGCGGCCTTGTTATAGCCAACCAGTGTTTCAACATCCTTCTGCGCAATATGGGTATATCCTTTCACTGCCGGAAAATAGGCCAGGTATCCTTGCCCGCTGTCGATTATCGGAAAAATATGCTGAACAACGACCGAATCAGTTGTGGTGTCCACCTGTTGCGGATAGGCAAAACCTCCCAGCAAAAAGGCACTAAGAGCTTCATCAACATCCGATGCTCCGATCCAGTTCGGTGCATTCGCCTTGGGCACCCAGACTGCACCAATCATATAGGCCGTCTGATGTCCCGCCGCCTTTGCCAGTTCAATCAGTAATGCCGCCTGATCGGCATCGTTACCGCTACGGGTTAGTAAAGTTACTTCCGCCCCTTGCATCACACCGTAGTACGGAACATAGTCAACATGGTCGTGAACCCATTTCGATAAAACAACAGGATCATTCCCTAAGGCCGCTGCCAGTTCTGCAATACCGGAAGAAAGTCCAACTGATGGCGTAACCGGCCCAGTGATCGATGCAGACATTGCGAGTGGAGAAAATTGTGGCGATATAAAATTTGGAGAAGTGCTAAGTGCTATACCGTTCGATGCCACACCGTCCGGAGTTCCAGAAACACAATTCGTCAGTCCTGTGGCCTGCCACTCTCCAGCGGTCAATGGATCAGGAATTTGCAACTCTAGTGAAAGGGCGTTTTGAACAAACAGCCCTAAACTAGCGAAAATAAACAACGAACGGATTAGCTTTTTGTAAAAATTCTTCATTCTCATTATCCTCAAAATCGATTAGTTGGCAGAAACTTCTTCGGCGATATTGTGTGATGCGGTGAGAATGATTTTTTGTGCCACCTCAGAACTTGAATAGAAATCGGTTAGACGATCATCCTCGTCATAGTGGTAACGAATCGTTGCAACTGTACCGGTGTTTGAATTGCTTTGGGGAGAGGTTGGGTCAGTACCGTTGAGCTGTTCTTCAAGGTTGCTGAATCCGTCATTATCTCCATCGCCCAGAGTATTTAGAGCAAGGGGGTTAAAACCATATTGGACAAGCCAGCCGTCCCCGAGACCATCACCACTTGTATCCCATAAATCTTCGCGGGTTTTATGTAAAAATCGTTCTTTGGCTGAAGTTAGTCCATCAAAGTCTTCGTCAAAGTCAGTTCCAGTTACGTAAAAGCGAGTGGTCTGGTTTGTATTCTGGTCACTAAAGTAAAAATTCGTGGAGGAAGCCGTTGGGAAGTTAGTTTGCAGTTGCCAGTCTGCGGCAATGAGGTCGCTGCAAAGAAAAAGGTCTAAAGAATCGCTGTTAAGACTACTGAGCCATTCCACGAAAACCTCCACGGTTCCGTTTGTCAGGCGATCAATATCCATTTGAAGCTCAATGCCTGAACTCATCCCCATTGCGAGCGGTGCTGACATCAGGGACATAGAAGCCGACAACTCGGCTATTGCTTGTGATTCAAGAGCCACGTCCTCCTCGTAGGATTCAATAAAATCCACAGGAAGAAGCAAAACTTCCGTTCCAATATTTGAACTTCTTCCAAAGATTTGTTGTTGGAGGGTCAGGTCAGCGAGTGAGTCTACTTCGTAGCATTCAAAGGCAAAAAGATATTCATTATAGCCAATCGGAGAAGGGGTTCTCCATATTTCTTGATCGTACGAATTGTAGTAGACAAGCTCTCCAGTTCTCGTTTCGATCACTGTTAATTTGTAAAATGGATACATTGAGCGAGAGAGTCCGGCGGTTCCCATTTCCGCATACATTTGTTTAAGAACGGTTTTTGGCCAGTCCTTGCTTTTCCAGTCAACTGCGCGGACAGTTTTGTCGGGGTGAAGATAAAACGGATCATCTGATGTGGGAGGAACAAGCTGCCAGAATTGCTCTTGTGTGTTTTTCGCCACGTCCGCGATTTGGTCAAGTGATGTAATCGGTTCAACCGTAGCATCAACATCCTGAAACGTAGTGGCCGCTTGCGAGACAGCGCTAAACAGTATTGCCACAAACGCGATAATTTTTCCTGTTCTCATAATTCCCCCTATTTTTTTGTTCTACACAAATCAGGAAAGCTTAAAAGCGACCCCGCTGATACGCGAAAACTCCATATTGTCTGCGGAGAGTACGTATTTACCAAAATCGGTGTCAACGCTTCTTTGGGGGGTAGACTGTAAATTAAAATGCCCAGTTTGGAAATCGAGTGCCCCATGCCAGAC
>JADGEX010000017.1 GCA_016744135.1 Pseudodesulfovibrio sp.
CAGGTTTGTTTTGTAGTCCTATAAGGCATCTCACCAACACGGAGCGTCGCTGCTTCAGGGCTTAGGGCTCAGGAGCGGATGATTGCCTTGTTTTGGATTGATCTTTGAAATTGTTGATATGAAAGAGAGATGTAGGCAGCAGTTATGTTGTTAAGACGCATAACGTCTATATTTCTTTAAGTGTAAAAATAAATGTCAAATATATGCATATTTTTAATATGTGTATCTCTTTGACCCTGTTTTTATTAATTTGAGTAATTCGTTATGCAGACATGTATGTCAGATCAACTTGAGAGTTTGATCCTGGCTCAGAATGAACGCTGGCGGCATGCCTAACACATGCAAGTCGAACGAGAAGGTATCTTCGGATACTGGACAGTGGCGCACGGGTGAGTAACATGTGGGAACCTACCTTTTAGTAAGGAACAACAGTTGGAAACGGCTGCTAATACCTTATACGACCCCCTTAAGTGGATTTTGGGGGTGAAAGATTTATCGCTAAGAGATGGGCCCGCACTAGATTAGATAGTTGGTAAGGTAATGGCTTACCAAGTCTGCGATCTATAGCTGGTTTGAGAAGATGATCAGCCACATTGGGACTGAGACACGGCCCAGACTCCTACGGGAGGCAGCAGTGGGGAATATTGTACAATGGGGGCAACCCTGATACAGCAATGCCGCGTGAGTGAAGAAGGCCTTAGGGTTGTAAAACTCTTTCGCTAGGGAAGATAATGACGGTACCTAGTAAAGAAGCCCCGGCTAACTCCGTGCCAGCAGCCGCGGTAATACGGAGGGGGCTAGCGTTATTCGGAATTACTGGGCGTAAAGAGTTCGTAGGCGGGCTGGAAAGTTAGAGGTGAAAGCCCAGGGCTCAACCTTGGAACGGCCTTTAAAACTTCCAGTCTAGAGACAGATAGAGGTAAGGGGAATACTTAGTGTAGAGGTGAAATTCGTAGATATTAAGTGGAACACCAGTGGCGAAGGCGCCTTACTGGATCTGTACTGACGCTGAGGAACGAAAGCGTGGGGAGCAAACGGGATTAGATACCCCGGTAGTCCACGCCGTAAACGATGAGTGCTAGTTGTTAGGAGTCTTTGGCTCTTAGTGACGCAGCTAACGCATTAAGCACTCCGCCTGGGGAGTACGGTCGCAAGATTAAAACTCAAAGGAATTGACGGGGGCCCGCACAAGCGGTGGAGCATGTGGTTTAATTCGAAGCAACGCGAAGAACCTTACCAGCTCTTGACATACCTATCGCGGATTTCAGAGATGATTTCCTTCAGTTTGGCTGGATAGGATACAGGTGCTGCACGGCTGTCGTCAGCTCGTGTCGTGAGATGTTAGGTTAAGTCCTGCAACGAGCGCAACCCTTGCCTTTAGTTACCATCATTTAGTTGGGTACTCTAGAGGGACTGCCGGTGATAAACCGGAGGAAGGTGAGGACGACGTCAAGTCATCATGGCCCTTATGAGCTGGGCTACACACGTGCTACAATGGCAGATACAGAGGGTCGCTACCCCGCGAGGGGACGCTAATCCTTAAAATCTGTCTCAGTTCAGATTGTTCTCTGCAACTCGAGAGCATGAAGTTGGAATCGCTAGTAATCGTGGATCAGCATGCCACGGTGAATACGTTCCCGGGCCTTGTACACACCGCCCGTCACACCATGGGAGTTGGTTTTACCCGACGCTGGTGAGCTAACCTTTTAGGAGGCAGCCAACCACGGTAGAGTCAGCGACTGGGGTGAAGTCGTAACAAGGTAGCCGTAGGGGAACCTGCGGCTGGATCACCTCCTTTCTAAGGATGATCTGGAGCAATCTAGATCTATTCATAAGAACATACCTGCGCTCAAGTAGCGAAACGATAGCGCATTCGTAAGAATGAATTATCACGGAACTTTTGAGTGACAGGAAAAAAAGTCCTTTTTTTATTGTAAAGGCATCTAATAGCTTAGCTGCTGTCTGCATTTCTCTTTCATAATAGTCGAAACGTATAATTAAGATCTGGGTCTGTAGCTCAGCCCGGTTAGAGCGCACGCCTGATAAGCGTGAGGTCGGTGGTTCGAGTCCACCCAGACCCACCAATAAGTTTATAATTTTATCATTAAATGGTAAGATTTGCTTGGTATCCTGGGTGGTCTTTTTGGATTTTGCTAAGACGCTAATGCGTCAGACCAGACCCACTATGAGCCAAGCTTTCTGGATAGGAAAGTTTGATCTCTTGAAATTCTTGGATCTTGTATATGCGTGGCGGGCGATAAGTAATCTTAGGGGGCATAGCTCAGTTGGGAGAGCGCGTGCTTTGCAAGCATGAGGTCGGGGGTTCGATGCCCTCTGCCTCCACCATTACTTATTATTCGTTTTGAAGTTCTCTGGCGACAGATTGAACATTTGTCCATAGATGATGGCATCTATGTAAGCCCGGTTGGGCGCCCGCAGCTTTAGCGAGGATAGCCTAAGCGCAAGTGCCGGCGATTGAGGTAAGACAAAAAAGACTATTTTAACAAGAGATACATTATTCCAGGTGACTGGATGTTTTGTTCTTTGATATTGTGAATGGGTTTGTAATAATTGATTACTCAATTCTGTAATTATTACAACCGTCTAAATAAAAATTCAATTTTATTTTAAAATAATGAACCGCATGTACTGCGCTCTCTGTAATGAGAACACTAACATCTAAAATGATCAAAGTACCATTATACAATATGGTGTTAGAGCGGATAGATTATAGAATTATTGTTCCTAATAATTTGTTGAATGAATTGTCTCTTTCCAGACAATAGCAAAGGTAAGCCCGACTGGGCGCCCGAGCTAATGCGAGGATAGCCTAAGCGCAAGCGCCGGCGATTGAGGCAAGACAAACAACAGATAACTGTGTTAATAACAGTTATCTAACTATAATTTAATCTCTGTACATGGTGGTATTCTCAAGTAAGTTAAGAGCATATAGTGGATGCCTTGGCATGTAGAGGCGATGAAAGACGTGATACGCTGCGATAAGCGTCGGTTAGCTGCGAATAAGCTTTGATCCGACGATTTCTGAATGGGGAAACCCGGCTCATTTATGGGTCATCCTTACCTGAATATATAGGGTATGGAAGCAAACCCGGGGAACTGAAACATCTTAGTACCCGGAGGAAAAGACATCAACCGAGATTCCGTTAGTAGTGGCGAGCGAACGCGGACCAGGCCAGTGGCTTGATTAGAACAACAAGAATGCTATGGAAAGAGCAGCCTTAGTGGGTGATAGCCCCGTATTGGTAATTTCTATTCAAGTCCTCGAGTAGGGCGGAACACGTGAAATTCTGTCTGAACATGGGGGGACCACCCTCCAAGCCTAAATACTCCTACATGACCGATAGTGAACAAGTACCGTGAGGGAAAGGTGAAAAGCACCCCGATAAGGGGAGTGAAAGAGATCCTGAAACCGTATGCTTACAATCAGTTGGAGGGACTATATGTCCTGACAGCGTACCTTTTGTATAATGGGCCAACGACTTAGTGTATCATGCAAGATTAAGCCGATAGGTGTAGTCGAAGCGAAAGCGAGTCTTAATAGGGCGACTTAGTATGGTGCATTAGACCCGAAACCGAGTGATCTAGTTATGGGCAGGTTGAAGGCGCAGTAACATGCGCTGGAGGACCGAACCCACTTATGTTGAAAAATGAGGGGATGACCTGTGACTAGGGGTGAAAGGCCAATCAAACTCGGAGATAGCTGGTTCTCCGCGAAATCTATTTAGGTAGAGCGTTAGACGAATACTGCTGGGGGTAGAGCACTGGATGGATGCGGGGAGCGCGAGCTCTACCAATTCTAACCAAACTCCGAATACCAGTAAGTACTATCTAGCAGACACACTACGGGTGCTAAGGTCCGTAGTGGAGAGGGAAACAGCCCTGACCGACAGCTAAGGTCCCCAAGTTATGTCTAAGTGGGAAAGCATGTGAGAAGGCCAAAACAACCAGGAGGTTGGCTTAGAAGCAGCCATCCTTTAAAGAAAGCGTAACAGCTCACTGGTCTAATAGCCATCTCGCGGCGAAGATGTAACGGGGCTAAAGACATACACCGAAGCTTCGGGTGTCATCCTGTTTTACAGGCTGACAGAAGAAAATCAGAAAATAAGCAATAGGTAGTTAAGACACCGAACCAAGAATGTAAGTTCAAAGTAAAGTCAATTAACCATCCGAGCGAGTGTAAGGGAAGCCTAAGCGCAAGCACAGGCATTAAGGTAAAAATTAAAAACCTTAATAAGGTCGACTGACCGCCCGAGCTAATGCGAGGATAGCCTAAGCGCAAGCGCCGGCGATTGAGGCAAGATATAAACCTCATAAGGTCGACTGACCGCCCGAGCTAATGCGAGGAGGGGGAGTGCGCAAGCACGGGGGAGTATCCCCCCTTAAAACAAAAACCACAAAGCCATTTTCTGACGATTAATTTTCTGTCACCATGTAAAGCAGGATGACGCGGTAGCGGAGCGTTCTGTAAGCCTGTGAAGGGTCACCCGCGAGGGGTCCTGGAGGTATCAGAAGCGCGAATGTTGGCATGAGTAACGATAAAGAGTGTGAGAGACACTCTCGCCGAAAATCCAAGGGTTCCTGCGTAAAGTTAATCTGCGCAGGGTTAGCCGG
>JADGEX010000018.1 GCA_016744135.1 Pseudodesulfovibrio sp.
ATCTACAGCATATTTTACATCTTGTATAATGGGTTTTAAACTGTCTGCTGAAGCGATTTCTACAATTCTATCTCCTATAGGTTGCAGGTTTTTATCAATCTTATAATTGGCAACTATTTTACGTAAAAACTCATCGGGCATTACAAAAGCATAGCTTCTTGCCCAGCGAGTTTTTTTATCAACTGTTTTGGAAAAATAAGTATTGGTATACTTACGTATTAAGCAAAAACTTCCGGCTGAATAAGAATAAGTGGTATTCTCATGTTTTATGTCTAAAATACCATCGTCAACGTAAAGTAAAAAGGTAGCAGGGTAATACACTTGATGCTCTAGTCGTTCGGTTTCTCCGTATTGTTCTTCGCAAGAGGTGGCAACGTCAAAATTGTTACATTTTATTATTTTAAACTTTTTTTTAAAATTCTCAGTTGTCATGTATTCTAACTTAATTTGTTGGTAAATATACTAATGCATTGCCTTTTATAAATCACCGTAAAAACAAAATACATCTCTGTTTTTTAAATCACTTAGCTAATAGCAATCGGTATCTAAAACTACTCATTATTTCGTTTATAAATGATTTTCAGATATCTATCGGCATTATACGAGTGTTTAATTTTGTATTTAAAATTGTACAAAATACAAAAAAAGCTTCAAATAATTCTGAGACCTTTTTTATTTACACACTAATCGCTATGAAATTTATTCGTTAAGCTTTTTTTTAATAGTTCATTGGATAAGCAATTATTTGATTTTATCCAGAAAGAGTAGTCACAAAATTTACAAGCCCAGATAAATAAAGGTATTAACACTTAATGTATATGGTGTAATATTTAGTTTTTGTTGCGTAACACCGCCATTAATTGACGATGTTGTAAATGAATGCCTGTGATTTCCTGAAGTATTAAGAGATATAGTTCCAGCTCTTTTGACATCGATCTCACCACTTGAATTATCTTGACCATTACTTGTATCCTTACCTGTAACTCGAACCGCTTTGGTATAGGTTCCTTTCGGTGTGTGTGTATGCGTGCCAGCATAACCTGTATTACCTGAAAGGGTAGCATTCGGAAGATTATTTCGTGCGATAGTTTTAGAATTACTTCCACTTACACTTCCTAAAGTAGCATTATTCTGGCTTAAATAGGCATTTGTTGCATTTGGTAAGTTTCCCGATAAACCAAGATTTGCAGCTTGAGTTCGCTGTGTGCTAGTCAAACTAGAAATGGCTACACCATTTAGCTTTACCCAACCACTAGGCATTGATGAAGCAATAGTTTGCTTTATTTCACCAATTATATACGATGTATAACCGTTATTTGCTACAAAAGCATCTACTGCAGCTTCACTTAACTGAGTATTAGTGTCTGTAGTTTGAGCTACCCACGTATAGTTGCTAGAACCATCCGTTTTTAAAACTTGTCCATTTGCCCCTCCAGCTGGTACACCGATTTTAGATGTATTAGTAGTTATCGCAGTATTCTGTGTTGTTTGCTCTGTTTCAATAGCTGTAATATTACTAGCATTCGTTATTATTCCAGTTATATCTTGATCCCCCGTATTTATTCCACTAGTAGCGGCAACAATTGCAGCTTGTCCTGCTGTAATACCAGTCTTGGCAGTATTGGCAGCAACATCTGTATTTGCTGAAACCAATGCTTCGGTATAACCAACTTTAACTGTATTGGCTGTAATTTCATCTGCTTGTGCAGCTGTAATGCCAGTCTTGGCAGTATTGGCAGCAACATCTGTATTTGCTGAAACCAATGCTTCGGTATAACCAACTTTTGCAGTATTAGCTGTAATCTCATCTGCTTGTGCAGCTGTAATACCAGTCTTGGCAGTATTGGCAGCAACATCTGTATTTGCTGATACCAATGCTTCGGTATAACCAACTTTAACTGTATTGGCTGTAATTTCACTTGCTTGTGCAGCTGTAATACCAGTCTTGGCAGTATTGGCAGCAACATCTGTATTGGCTGAAACCAATGCTTCGGTATAACCAACTTTAACTGTATTGGCTGTAATTTCATCTGCTTGTGCAGCTGTAATGCCAGTCTTGGCAGTATTGGCAGCAACATCTGTATTTGCTGAAACCAATGCTTCGGTATAACCAACTTTTACAGTATTAGCTGTAATCTTATCTGCTTGTGCAGCTGTAATACCAGTCTTGGCAGTATTGGCAGCAACATCTGTATTTGCTGATACCAATGCTTCGGTATAACTAACTTTAGCTGTATTTAATGCAACTGCTGCTGCATCGGTATAACTTACTTTTGCAGTATTAGCGGTAATTTCACTTGCTTGTGCAGTTGTAATGCCAGTCTTGGCAGTATTGGCAGCAACATCTGTATTTGCTGAAACTAATGCATCGGTATAACCAACCTTAGCTGTATTCAATGCAACTGCCGCTGCATCAGTATAGCTTAATTTTACTGTATTAGCTGTGATTTCACTTGCTTGTGCAGCTGTAATGCCAGTCTTGGCAGTGTTTAAACCAATCGCTGTATTTTGGGTTATTTGCTCACCCTGAAGTGTTGCGATATCAGTTGTCTTGGTGTCGAGATTGGTTTGTAAACTTGCAATATCAGTAATCCCAATTACCACATTGCCTGTTTTTCCATTTACACTGGTAACATCAACCGATGGGGAAGCCAACTCAGACCAATCGGACATGGTTCCGGCAGAACCTCCATTATGAATGTAGTTTTTGGAAACATCGGTACGAATTGCCACATCACCTTGATTAGGTGTTAAAGCCAGTTGTGCAGCTTGATGAATTACCGTGTAAACATTGTTCATGGTAATGGCAGGTAATTGAGACAGATCAATTTTTGTATTGGCATCCAAACCTGCATATCCATTGGCTAAATTCTTATTAGCCTTGTCTTCTTTTAATAAAAGAGTTGCTCCATGACTTATAATAGACGTATTCTGGGTTGTTTGCTCTGCCTCAAGAGTTGTAATATTACTAGCATTTGTTATTATTCCAGTTATATCTTGATCACCCGTATTTGTTCCACTAGTAGCGACAATAACTGCAGCTTGTGAAGCTGTAATGCCAGTCTTGGCAGTATTCTGTGAAATTGCTGTATTTTGGATTGTTTGCTCCCCCTGAAGTGTTGCGATATCAGTTGTCTTGGTGTCGAGATTGCTTTGCAGGGTAGCAATATCACTTATCCCTAAAATTACATTTCCTGTTTTACCGTTTACACTGCTTACATCTACGCTGGGCGAAGCCAATTCAGACCAATCGTCCATGGTTCCGGCAGTACCTCCATTGTGAATGTAGTTTTTGGAAACATCGGTACGAATTGCCACATCGCCCTGCGAAGCAAGCAATGCAGTTTGAGAAGCTTGATCAACTACCGTGTAAACATTGTTCATGGTAATGGCAGGTAATTGAGATACATCAATTTTTGTATTGGCATCCAAACCTGCATATCCATTAGCCAAATTCTTATTAGCCTTGTCTTCTTTTAATACAAGAGTTCCTGTATGACTTAAAATAGACGTATTCTGAGTCGTTTGCTCTGCCTCAAGAGTTGTAATATTACTTGCATTGGTTATTATTCCAGTTATATTTTGATCACCCGTATTTGTTCCACTAGTAGCGACAATAATTGCAGCTTGTGCAGCTGTAATACCTGCCTTGGCAGTATTAGCAGCAACATCAGTATTTGCTGACACCAATGCTTCGGTATAACCAACTTTAACTGTATTGGCTGTAATTTCACTTGCTTGTGCAACTGTAAGACCAGCCTTGGCGGTATTCTGTGAAATCGCTGTATTTTGAGTTGTTTGCTCACTTTGAAGTGTACTTATGTCACTTGCATTTGCGCTTTCTGCAGTTGTTGCTCTTGCTCCTTCGTCTGTAATTGCTGTAGCGTTTGCTGCAATACCTGAAATATCTTGGTCGCCTGTATTGGTTCCCGAAGTATTAGCTATTACACTTGCCTGGGCAGAGGTAATGCCTTCTTTGACAGTGTTCACATCTACCAGACCTTTTAATGTTTTACCTTGCTCCGCTGATAGGGAATTTGTTGTACCTCCTGTAGTTAAATCATTAACAACAGTTCCGGAGCTGTTGATTGCAACCCATTCTGTAAGATTATGTACGTATAAAGACTTCGTTGTTTCATCGAAAAACATGTCGCCTTTCTTATAGTCGGCTACATCAGGAACTAGTGTTCCATAGATAAGATTCTGATCACCACTTCCAATATTATTCCACTTACTTCCATCCCAAAAGTAAAATTTACTTTCCTGATTATCGTAGACCATAAGGCCATTAGCTGAGATATCTTCCATGACAAACATAGCTTCTCTCTCTGATGTCGTTAATCGAGGTATTAGTAAGCCTTTACTGTCTGAAACTAGTTCCAATATAGATTTTTCATGAGCAGCAACTCTTCCTTTTCCAATACTTAGTCCCTCTAAGAAAACTCATAATCTATGTCATTATCAATTAGTTGATGTTGATAACTTTATTGAATCTTCTACTGTTTTCCTTTGGTTGTTTCATTTAATATGTAGATATTCAATGTATTAAGAGTTTTAG
>JADGEX010000019.1:2500-4316 GCA_016744135.1 Pseudodesulfovibrio sp.
CCGAATGGGGGAACCCAGCCAGTGTAAGCTGGTTATCTCACACTGAATACATAGGTGTGTGAAGCGAACCCGGGGAACTGAAACATCTAAGTACCCGGAGGAAAAGAAATCAACCGAGATCCCCTGAGTAGCGGCGAGCGAAAGGGGGTTAGCCCAAAAGTTTATTACGTGTTAGTGGAACAGTCTGGAAAGTCTGGCAATAGAGGGTGATAGCCCCGTACACGAAAATGCGTTTTAAATGAATCTGAGTAGGTCGGGACACGTGATATCCTGATTGAATATGGGGGGACCATCCTCCAAGGCTAAATACTCTCTACCGACCGATAGTGAACCAGTACCGTGAGGGAAAGGCGAAAAGAACCCCTGTGAGGGGAGTGAAATAGAACCTGAAACTGTATGCATACAAGCAGTGGGAGCATGATTTAGTCATGTGACTGCGTACCTTTTGTATAATGGGTCAGCGACTTACTTGTCTGTGGCAAGGCTAACCGTTTAGGGGAGCCGTAGCGAAAGCGAGTCTTAACAGGGCGACTTAGTCTCAGGCAGTAGACCCGAAACCGGGCGATCTAGCCATGGCCAGGTTGAAGGTTGGGTAACACCAACTGGAGGACCGAACCCACGTATGTTGAAAAATGCGGGGATGAGCTGTGGCTCGGAGTGAAAGGCTAATCAAGCCCGGAGATAGCTGGTTCTCCTCGAAAACTATTTAGGTAGTGCCTCATGAATCACCACTGGGGGTAGAGCACTGTTTCGGCTAGGGGGTCATCCCGACTTACCAACCCGATGCAAACTCCGAATACCAGTGAGTGCAATCATGGGAGACACACGGCGGGTGCTAACGTCCGTCGTGGAAAGGGAAACAACCCAGACCGCCAGCTAAGGTCCCCAAGTTATGGTTAAGTGGGAAACGATGTGGGAAGGCCCAGACAGCTAGGAGGTTGGCTTAGAAGCAGCCACCCTTTAAAGAAAGCGTAATAGCTCACTAGTCGAGTCGGCCTGCGCGGAAGATGTACCGGGGCTAAAACCATACACCGAAGCTGCGGATGCGTAATTTATTACGCATGGTAGAGGAGCGTTCTGTAAGCCGTTGAAGGTTGACTGAGAAGTTGGCTGGAGGTATCAGAAGTGCGAATGCTGACATGAGTAACGATAAGGGGAGTGAAAAACTTCCCCGCCGGAAACCCAAGGTTTCCTGTTCTATGCTAATCAGAGCAGGGTGAGTCGGCCCCTAAGGCGAGGCAGAAATGCGTAGTCGATGGGAAACAGGTTAATATTCCTGTACCTGACATTGTTGCGACGGAGTGACGGAGAAGGCTAAATCAGCATGGCGATGGTTGTCCATGTTTAAGGTAGTAGGCTTGAGACTTAGGTAAATCCGGGTCTCTTTAAGGCTAAGAGCTGATGACGACGAACTACGGTTCGGAAGTGATTGATGCCCGGCTTCCAGGAAAAACTTCTAAGCTTCAGACAATGTGAGACCGTACCCCAAACCGACACAGGTGGGTAGGTAGAGAATACCAAGGCGCTTGAGAGAACTCGGGTGAAGGAACTAGGCAAAATGGTACCGTAACTTCGGGAGAAGGTACACCGCTGTCGGTGATGAGATTTACTCTCTAAGCTGTTGGCGGTCTAAGAAACCAGATGGCTGCGACTGTTTATTAAAAACATAGCACTGTGCAAACACGAAAGTGGACGTATACGGTGTGACGCCTGCCCGGTGCCGGAAGGTTAATTGATGGGGTTATCTTCGGAGAAGCTCTTGATCGAAGCCCCGGTAAACGGCGGCCGTAACTATAACGGTCCTAAGGTAGCGAAA
>JADGEX010000001.1:0-568929 GCA_016744135.1 Pseudodesulfovibrio sp.
CAAGACTTTATCATTGTTCCCGGCCACCAATTCCCAGCCCGTACTCAAATTGTTTCTCGAATGTGCACACATGGTGGTTTCAGATAAAAACAATCATTGTCACTGACGTTTTTGTTTGGGATACTGCTGTGAGAAAATTATCGCTGTATGGGAGTTGATGTGGTTGATATAAAAGTTATCCCTAAAGTCATACCTATTCGAAATAAAGAGCTCACAAAGAAACGTTTGATAACGGCTGTCGGGAAGGTTGTGTCAGAAGTTGGTTTTCAGCAATTGGGGGTCAATCTCGTAGCTCGTGAAGCTGGTGTTGATAAGAAATTAATTTATCGATATTTTTCAGGATTACGTGGTTTGATGGCTGCATACAGTGAGACTGTTGATTTTTGGCCGACAGCAGAAGAATTGTTGGGTGATAACAAGGCTCGCCTCAAAGAAATGTCGTCACATGAATTGATGTCTTTGTTCTTTAAGCGCTATTTGAAGGCTATTTTGCGACGCCCACACACACTTGAAATTTTGGCATGGGAGGCACTCGAGAGAAATGAGCTGACCAAAGTTTTGGAAGAGGTGCGTGTTAAGACTGCGCTGGAGTTTTTTGAAATGATGGAGCAGGAACCACCGCGGGATGTTGATCTGACCGCATTGGTGCTTGTTATGGCCGGTGCTGTGAATTTCCTTGCTGTTCGTTCACGGATTCATCAAAGTCTCGGTGGAGTAGATTTACAATCCGATGCAGGATGGAAGCGTATTGAAGAGACGATGGACCTTATTTTTGCAAGGACACTGGGAAAATAGAAAAGCCCGTGAATTGATTTCTCGGGCTTTAAATAATATGAAATTTGAAATAACGTTTTAAATTATTTGTTTTTTCCTCGTTTAGTCCACAGTTTCATTTCTTTCATTTTTTTGCGACGTTCTCGTTGAAGAGATTTGCATACTAACGGTAATTTTTTCTTATACCCAAATTTTTCTCTGTATTCTTCAGGAGTCAGGTCGTGACTGGAAAGATGTTTTTTAGTAATTACTTTGAACGTTTTTCCGCAAACACAGCAGAGGATGGATTTTTCCCTGATAGCTTTTTTTGGGTCAACTACTGCTGAGTCGGCTGTTGAAATATTTTCACCGTCTGCGATTGCCTTGATGCCCGCTGCAAGTTTTTGAACCATGGAAGTTATTTCATCTTCCGTCATTGTACGAACACCGGCTTGGGCTTTTACGATTTCCAGCGCCTCTTTTAGATAATCTTCCATGTGTAGCTCCTTGATATACATATAGAATATATTGTGTCGGGTATGTTGTAAAGGATGTAGTGAAATCCACATCTAAAAAATATTAACAGAGCAATAATACAAGGTATAAAGTTTGGCTTGTCAAGAAGAATGGGTATATTACTATTGGCAAAAGACTCTATTAGCTCAGATATAATGAAGTTTTATCAAGATGTCATAGTTTGCAAATTCGGAGAGACAACACCTTGATTCTGGTGTCCGGGTAACGTATGTTGTAATGTACAATTTAAGAGATTGGATAATAAAGCATCAATGGAGAAGGTCTTATGGATTCTGAAGACAATAAAGTCCACAAGTTGGAAACGGTTCAAACTACTGACGATGCTGCTGAGGAAGCAGTTCAGTCTGATGAACCGACTGCCAGTATGGTTGAGGCAAACAGAGATATGAGCAAAGTTGCGATTATTGTGTCGCTACTGGTTGGTGTCTTATTGATTATTTTTTTCTTTGGTATGAACCGGAATATTGCTGGTTTAACCGATGAAGTGAAGAGTCTTGGTGTACTGCGCGATGATGTTTCCAGCCTTGATAACCGTATGGTTGATATGGAGAAGGGGATTCCTGTTCAAATTAAGAAGATGATTGCGCATGATATGGTTAATGAAATGGCCATGAAGGCCGCTTATCTTGGGAACACTATGGATGATGAATTGATGCGTAATAAGATGCAGGCTGTCTTGAATACGCTTAAGGAAGTACGAGCTGGTCTCGAAGAATAATTCTTTTTGTTATAGATTATGTTGAGCGCACCGGGGTTCCCGGGGCGCTTTTTTTGTCTCTATAGTTGATCTCCTTTTTGTTCGGAGTTGTTCATAGCTGTTTAAAATTTCCTTGACATGATGTTTTCTTTTGCATTATGAACAACATGAAGAGCAGTGATCAACAAGGTGTTGAGCGTATGAATAAGAAATTTATTAGTTTGCGAGAAGTTGGTCGGCAGTTAAACATACCGCCGTCAACTATCGTCTATTATAAAGATAAGTTTGAAAAATATATCCCATCAGAAGGCGGGGAAGGTCGTCGTCCCCGGTACCCCATTGAAGTCTTGGAAATCTTCAGGAGGATTCGCACAATGTTCAATGACAACTGGTCTACTGAACAAATTGAAAGAGAATTAGCTCTCAAATTCAGTGTGTTAATGAGTGATCAACAGTCTGATCAGTCATTTGATCAAGTAACGTCCTCGAAAGAGATTGTTGAGCTTGCTGGTGTACTGTCTCGTATGTCTGATGTGCTCGATAATCAGTCTCTTTTTCAGAGTGAGATACGGTCTCTTCGTGATGAAGTGGCTGCTTTGAGAGAAGGGCGGGGTGAGTGGGAGCGAGCGCAGCAGGTTGAGCTTGAATCTTTACGAACGGAGCTTGTGTCTTTAAGGCGTCGTTTCTCGGGGCGTGGTGACGCCGGCGGGATTGATTTCCCTCCAGCCGACTTTCTTGCCAGTCCGCTCGTCATAGCATCTGGTGGAGAGTTCTTAGGCGTGCAAGGGAAGGGTAAAAAAGCTTTTTCGTTGGAAGATTTTGTTCATTTGATTGAGCGTAAAGAATCGGATCACGTTGGGGTTGAAACTTCTTGGAGACAGCAGGATGCCCATTGGGTGCTTGTTGTTCGAACCGAAGATGCAGAGACAGGGCGTGAGCAGGCTGTCGTTTTAGTTGCCAAGAAAACCATAACGCCCAGTAAGAATACCGTTACTGAAATTATACGATTGAATATTGATGGGAATGATGCCCCTGATGCACTGTTGTTAACGCTTTTCAGGCAGTTAAGGATGGTGTTTAATGGCTAGTTCCTAATTTTATTTAATGATATTCTAGAAAAACTCTTGATTCCTTTGGCTGTATTGCTTATATAGCTACTGCTAAATAAACCATAGGTTGTATGTTTCGTCGGTTCATTTGGAGGAGATGGTATGCCCCAGGTCGCAGCAAGAATTACACATGATCAGGAAAAATGGCTCAAGGACTACTTCAAGACCAAGAGTGCTGGTGCTGAATTCATCCTGCCGTGGGCTGTGGATGTATTTTTCAAATCCATCCGCAATGTCTCCAGTGATTTTTCGGTAGCCGAGCTGAAGACAATCTTGGAATCACATAAGGAAGTAAAACTCCTGCCAAATCAGTCGAAGCAGGCTTACCTTCTTCTTCGGGTTGAAGAGGCTTGTGATGAACACAATGTTCATATCCAGCATGGCGCGAGTAAGTCCAATCTTGAAGTCAAATTACGCAGATTGACGGATCTTCAGGCAACCGCCCTCATGATTTGGGCAACGGCGTATTGGGTCAGTAAGGCCTGGAACGGCGTTTCTGTAGAGGACTACGTTAAGTTGTCTTGCGGCTAGGATAGGGCCTTCGGGCCACTTTGCTTTTTTCTTGATGCGATTGTCCCGCTCAGGTGGTATTGCCTGCGGGTGATCGTTTTTTTGTTTTTGGAGGTTTATTGTGGATCGACTCCCATGCATCCTGACTATTGCCGGATCTGATTCCGGTGGTGGAGCTGGTATTCAAGCGGACCTCAAGGCTATAACCATGCTTGGAGGTTACGGGGCGAGCGTCATTACTGCGTTAACAGCTCAGAACACCAAGGCTGTTACCGGTATTCATGCGCCTTCGGCCAAATTTGTCGGCCAACAGCTTTCGACAGTTCTTGAAGATATTACGGTGGATGCCGCCAAAACAGGAATGTTGTTTTCTGCGCCTATAATCGAAGTGATTGCCTCCCGATTGGTTGATCGTAATTTCCCTTTGGTTGTTGATCCTGTTTGCGTGTCTACGTCGGGTGCGAAGCTTTTGAAGGATGAAGCCGTAGAGGCCATGGTCGAGTTGATGTTTCCTTTGGCAGACGTGTTGACGCCCAATCTGCCTGAGGCAGAGCTTTTTACCGGGATGTCCATTAAGAGTCGGGAAGATGTTTTTGCTGCTGCAAAGATTTTAATGGATATGGGGCCGAAGTCTTTGCTTATCAAAGGTGGGCATGCGGATTCTTTTGCTGTCACTGATTGGTTTTTCGCATCTGGCTTAGAGCCTATTCCTTTGATGCAGCATCGAGTTGATACCGAGTGTACACATGGAACCGGATGTACTTTGTCGGCAGCGATTGCGACTGGGCTTGGGCAGGGATTGGACCCTGTTGCCGCCATTGTCCGTGCTCAGGAATATTTGAATTTTGCCTTGCGTGCAGGATTTAGGGTCGGAGAAGGTGGCGGTCCGCCTAACCATGCGGCTCCCTGGTTGAAAGAGCGAGCACGGCAGGGCGTTATGTCTCAAGTGGATGTTTTTGCGCGAAAACTGGCTGCGGCTGAAGGGGCGCAGGAGATGTTTTCGCGGAGGCGGGGCAACGTGGCCGTGGCTCTGCCGTTTGCGGATAACCGCGCTGAAGTGGCCGGTTTATCCGGTGGTTTCTTTTCGATGGCGAATGGAAGAATTGCTGTGGTTGGTTATCCTGAATTTGGGGCATCTTTTCGTACAGCATCTGCGCTTTTGGCCGCTCGTAGATTGCGTCCCGAATTAGGGGCTGCAGTTGTCTTGAGCGGGCAGCCAACCCTTGTGTCTGCCTTTGAGAAGGCCGGAGTGGAAATTGTATGGTTGGATCAAGGGCGTAAGCCCGATTATATAAAGGTTGAAGATGGAGGACTGGAAGAATGGGGGGCCTTTGAGATTCTTAAGGAGCATGCAGTTCCAGAGACTGTCGATGGCATGGGTGACCCCGGCGGCATAGGACGTGAGCCTGCGGTGTATGTCTGGGCTTCGGACATCGACGCGCTTGTGATTTTGTTGCGGAAAATTGCAGAATCCATATCGTCTTTTCCTGAAGATGAGTAGATTTTGGCATTTCTTCAGTCTGTAAGGTTGACATATCTCGAGGAGCTTGCTTAATAAGCACGTTCTTTTCGCGGGCGTGGCGGAATTGGTAAACGCGCCAGATTTAGGATCTGGTACCTCTTCGGTTTGGGGGTTCGAGTCCCTCCGCCCGCACCAAAAAAGCCATATTACTTGTCTTGCAAGACGTTTCAGGAGGATACATTTCATGGAATACAATGTCGAAGAACTCTCGCCGGTAAAACGGAAAATTTCGGTTGAAGTCCCCGCAGAAGAGGCTAACGCAGCTATTTCTACGGCAATTGCCCTGTATCGTATGCAGGCTGATGTTAAAGGATTTCGTAAAGGTAAGGTCCCGTCCACGATCGTCGAGTCCAAGTATCGTAAACAGATTTACGGTGAAGCCACTACTGATTTGATCAATTATCAGATCAATGAAATTATGAGTGGTTTGTCCATTCAGCCTATGTCCCGTATCGATGTCGATGCCAAGGAATTGGCTCGTGACGAAGATTTTTCGTATTCTATTGAATTTGAGGTTGCTCCCAAGTTGGATCTGCCCAATTATAAAGGATTGAAGGTCGAGGAATTGGACGTTGTCGTTGGCGACGAAGAAGTTGCTGAAGTCGAATCCCGTATCCTGGCGAACAATGCTGAAGTGAAGGTCCTCGAGGATGTTCGCAATGCCAAGGATGGCGAAGTCGTTTCCGTGAGCTTTGGTGCGTATCAGGGCGACCAGATCGTCGAAGGCATCCAGGCTGAAAATTTTGATTTGGTTCTGGGCGACAATCAGGCTCTGCCCGAGTTTGAAGACATGCTCAAAACTTTGACCACTGGTGAATCCGGTGAGACCGATGTCACTTTTCCGGCCGATTTCATCAACGAGAACTTGGCTGGTCAGACCGTGACCATGAAGGCCAAGTTGCACGCCATCAAGGAACGTATCACTCCCGAAATGAGTGACTCCGTTGCCCAGAAGGCCGGATTCAAGGATGTTGATACCATGCGTACCGGTATTCGTGAGTCTTACGCTTCCCAGCGCAAGCAGATGAACCAGTCCAAGGCACAGTCCGAATTGCTTGCCAACATCATTAGTGAGATCAAGGACTTCCCGTTGCCGCCGGCCATGGTTGAGGATCGTATTGATCGTCTGATTCAGGATCTCGAATACAAATTGGATCGGCAGGGCAAAGGTTTCCAATCTTTGGGAAAAACTCCTGAAGAATTACGTGGTGATTTCCGCGAAGAAGCTGAATCCACTGTTCGTACTGAAATCTTCCTGCTGGCTGTTGCCAACGAAGAGTCTCTGGAAATTTCCCCCGAGGAGATCGAATCCACTCTGACCCAGTTGGCCATGCAGACTCGTCAGCCCCTGCATGATCTCAAAAAGTATTATGAGGATAACAACCTCATTGTGCCACTGAAGGATCGTTTGTTGTGCGATAAGGCTTCCGAGTTGATTTACGACGCAGCAGAAGTCAAAATGATCGCAGCACCGACCGAAGGGAAAAAAGCTCCTGCAAAGAAAGTCGCTTCGAAAGAGGGTGCTTCGATACAGTTTGAGAACAAGGCTGAAGCTGTTGAGTGGGCAGTTGCCAACCTCGGCCTCAAGGAGTCCACAGCCAAGGGATATTCTTTGGCTAAGCTTCAGGAACGCGCTGAGAAGTTCCAGGCTGAAAAGGACGCGTAGAGAATTCGTTTCTCCGCATAGAATGAAATGCGGCGACCCGGATTTGTCCGGGTCGCCGTTTTTTTTGGTGTTTGCCCTTGACCTTGGCGACGCAATACCTATTTGGTCCAAGGCTTAAGGCAGAAGTTTCCCCTTGTCCTAACTGGGGAAATATTTCATACTGAACTCACGCTAAAAAGGGCGGAAATGACCGTTGAAGGTCAGTCCGAGCGCAAATGAGATCCTCATATTTTCGCATTCGCCGTCCGATAACCTGATAAGTTCCCGAGAAGGAGATGTTCATGGTCGCCATTCCGATGGTCATTGAAACGACTGGTCGTACCGAACGCGCGTACGATATTTATTCCCGACTGCTCAAAGACCGGATCATTCTGCTTGGCAGCGCTATTGACGATAATGTGGCAAGCCTTATTTGCGCACAGCTTCTTTTCCTGGAGTCCGAAGACCCGGAAAAGGAGATTTACATGTATATTAATTCGCCGGGCGGAGCTGTTTCCGCTGGCATGGCCATTTATGATACCATGCAGTATATCTCTGCCCCCGTGGCCACATTGTGCCTCGGACAGGCTGCCAGCATGGGAGCTTTGTTGCTTTGTGCCGGTGAGAATGGCATGCGTTACGCATTGCCTCACAGCCGTATCATGATTCACCAGCCGCTTGGTGGCGCGCAGGGACAGGCCTCCGACATCCATATTCATGCCCAGGAAATTTTGCGCTTGAGAGATGAACTCAATGGCATCCTGGTCGAACACACTGGTCAGAAGCTCGATAAAATCCAAAAGGATACCGAGCGTGACTATTTCATGTCTTCTGAGGAAGCCTGCAAGTATGGCCTGATTGACAAGGTTATGAGGTCCAGAGAAGACGTGGGCGAAAGCAAGGGTTAAAGACCATGAGTGAAAAGAAATCTAATCCATCAGATTTGAGCTGCTCCTTTTGCAGTAAAACACAGGTGGAGGTCCAGCGGCTTATCGCCGGACCTGACGTGTATATTTGTGACGAATGCGTTGCCTTGTGCAATGACATTATGGCTCAGGAAACCATTAGCGAAGAATTCGAAGATGGTCGCTTGCTGCCTCCTCAGGAGATTAAAGAGCTGCTTGACCAGTATGTCATTGGTCAGGATCAGGCTAAGAAGATTTTGTCTGTGGCCGTGCACAATCATTACAAGCGTGTTTTTTATGCCGCGGCCAATTCTGGCCCGGATGAGATCGAAATCGACAAGTCCAACATTCTGCTTATCGGTCCTACCGGTTCAGGTAAGACTTTGTTGGCGCAGACTTTGGCCCGCGTGCTGAAGGTTCCGTTTGCCATAGCCGATGCGACCACGTTGACCGAAGCTGGTTATGTGGGCGAGGACGTGGAAAATATTCTTGTGCAGCTGTTGCAGAATGCCGATTATGATATTGATTCCGCTTCTCGCGGTATCATTTATATCGATGAAATCGACAAGGTAGCCCGGAAGGGCGACTCTCCGTCCATTACGCGTGACGTGTCGGGTGAGGGTGTGCAGCAGGCGTTGCTTAAGATTATCGAAGGCACAGAGGCCAACATTCCGCCCAAGGGCGGACGCAAGCACCCGCAGCAGGAATTCATCCGTATGGATACCTCGAATATTCTGTTTATTTTGGGTGGTGCATTTATCGGGTTGGACAAGATCGTTCAGCAGCGAAATACCGGTTCCGGTTTAGGGTTTGGAGCAAAGGTCGAGGCCAAGAAGGAAATGGATCTTGGCGAACTGTTTGCTTTGTCAGAGCCTATGGACCTTATCAAGTTTGGTCTTATTCCCGAGTTTGTGGGCCGTATCCCGGTGCAGACTGCATTGCAGGAACTGACTGAAGAAGATTTGGTTCGTATTCTTCAGGAGCCGAAGAATGCGTTGATCAAACAATATCATAAGCTTTTCGAGCTGGATAAGGTTGAGTTGACCTTTACTGAGAACGCATTGTTGGCCGTTGCTAAGCAGGCCAGTGAGCGTAAGACCGGTGCACGTGGTTTGCGTAACGTCCTTGAAAAGACCATGCTCGACATCATGTACAAATTGCCTGCCATGCCTGATGTGCGCGAATGCGTCATCAACAAGGCTGTGGTCGAAAGCGACATGGAGCCACTTTTGTTGTATCATCAGGAAGTTAAATCAGCATAGATTGGGCACGGGCGTTGACAATTAGCCTGTGGATATTACTTCCTATTTATCGACGGCAAACACTCCCCAAAGAGGGAGTGCTGCCATATATATAACCATCGGAGGAATCAATGCCGACCTTTGGATTTGACGGCAAGAAATCCCCTGAAACCCAGACCCTTCCCATGATGTCTCTTCGGGAAGTGGTTATGTTTCCGAAGTCTATCGTCCCGTTGTTTGTCGGGCGTGAGGCATCAATAAAAGCCATTGAGGCCGCTGTCGCGGACTATGGTAAACAGATATTCTTGGTTACCCAGAAAACCCCGGAAACGGAGCATCCCGAAGCCGACGATTTGTATCGTGTGGGGACGGTCAGCAAAATATTGCAGATGCTTCGGTTGCCCGACGGCACTATCAAGGTGTTGTTTGAGGGTGTGTCCCGTGCTTCTTGGAATCCTGAAAATGATATGATTCCCTACGGAGAGGAAGAAGGGGACTTCCCCAAGGCGCATTTTGCTGTTTTGGATGAGTCCAAGGAAGCCACTTCGGAGGCAAAGGCCTTGATTCGTGCTGTGCATGAGTCTTTGGATGATTTCGGCAAAGTTAATAAAAAGGTGGCTCCCGAGGCCATTTTGGCGATGTCTACCATCAAGGACCCCGGTCCGTTGGCTGACCAAATCATGCCGCATCTCAAAATTGAGTTTTCCCGCAAGCAGGAAATTCTTGAGGAGCTTGATCCGTCCAGACGGCTTGAGCGTGTCTATGAATTGTTGCTCGGTGAAATCGAGATTGTTTCCATTGAGAAGCGCGTCAAAGGGCGCGTGAAAGATCAGATGGAAAAGAATCAGCGCGAGTACTATCTCAACGAACAGGTCAAAGCCATCAACAAGGAAATGGGGCGTGAAGACGACCCACAGGCCGAGGCTCTGGAGATGGTGGAACAGCTTGAAGCCAAGCCTATGTCCGAAGAGAATCGCGAGCGCGTTCGTAAGGAAATAAAGAAGATGCGTACCATGCAGCCTTCCAGTGCGGAATACACTGTGGTGCGCAATTATATCGACTGGGTGCTTGATCTGCCGTGGGACGACATTAAGGACGATAAGGACGTGGACATTGTTCAGGCCCGTACCATCCTTGATGAGGACCATTTCGGTTTACAAAAGCCCAAGCAACGTATCCTTGAATATTTGGCCGTCCAGACGTTGGTTGAGACCATGAAAGGTCCAATCCTCTGTTTTGTAGGTCCTCCCGGCGTAGGTAAGACTTCCATTGCCAAGTCTATTGCCCGTTCCATGGACCGTGAATTTTTGCGGCTCTCTTTGGGTGGTGTACGTGACGAGGCCGAGATTCGTGGTCACCGTCGTACCTATGTCGGTGCCATGCCTGGTAAGATCATTCAGTCTTTGAAGCGGGTGAAATTCAATAACCCCGTTATCTGTCTGGATGAGGTGGACAAAATGTCTGCCGATTTCCGAGGCGATCCGTCCGCAGCATTGCTGGAAGTTCTCGATCCGGAACAGAATTACGCATTCAACGATCATTATCTGGATTTGGATTACGATCTGTCCAAGGTGTTCTTCATCACCACGGCCAACAGCCTGGAAGGTATTCCGTTGCCATTGCAGGATCGTATGGAGATTATCCGGTTGCCCGGTTATCTTGAAAACGAGAAGGTGGAGATTGCCAAGGGATTTCTGATGCCCAAACAGCTTGAACAGCACGGCCTCAAGCCGGAAAATCTCAAGCTGTCCGAAAACGCTATTCTTGATGTGGTCAGGTATTACACTAAGGAAGCGGGTGTTCGTAATCTGGAACGAGAACTCGCTTCCATTTGTCGCAAATCAGCTATGAAGATAGTTGAAGAGAAGAACCGTGAAAAGGTTATCTCAATTACCCGGCAAGGCTTGCAAAAGATGCTTGGCGTGACCAAATTCAGCTATGGCGAACGTGAGGAAGCCTCGCAGGTTGGTGTGTGTAACGGTTTGGCCTGGACTCAGCTTGGCGGTGAAATGCTGCTGGTTGAAGTCGTGCTTATGCCTGGCAAGGGCAAGGTGGAGATCACCGGTAAGCTCGGCGATGTCATGCAGGAATCTGCCCGTGCCGCTGTTTCCTATATTCGTTCACGGTCCGACTTGCTCGGCCTTAAGCCGAATTTCTACAAGCAGGTGGATATTCATATTCATGTGCCTGACGGAGCTACGCCCAAGGACGGCCCGAGTGCTGGTGTCACTATGACTACCGCGCTTATTTCCTCGTTGTTGAATATTCCGGTTCGCCACGATCTGGCTATGACCGGAGAGATTACCCTGCGTGGACGGGTTTTGCCCATTGGCGGTCTGCGTGAAAAGTTGTTGGCAGCACACCGAGGTCTTATCAAAACCGTGCTTATTCCGTTTGAGAATGAGAAAAATCTCAAGGATGTCCCGAAGGATATTCTTAAGGATCTTGAGATTATACCGGTCAAGACTATGGATGAAGTCATCGACAATGCTTTGCAAGCAGGTTCCGAGACTGTTTGGCACAAGAAACATGGTGAAGCACCGGTTGCTGCCGAATTGCTCAAGGACGAGTTGCAAAGACCTGCTCGTCAGTAAGACGATAAAAAGAATAATGAAAAGGCCGAGCGGTTTACCGTTCGGCCTTTTTTTATGATTTACGTATGTGGTGGTTATTGGGCTGAAGTAGAAAGGAGTTCGGCTGTTTTATCGAACTGTGTACCCAGTTGTGCAAAAAAGGCGTTTTGTTGAAGCATTTGCATGCCGGGATTCATACTCTTTTCAGTCTTTTCCGTTATGGCATGATTTGCTTCTTTAGGATCTATTCCTGTTGTTTGCCGGTTCTTGGCTTCTTCCTCTTCATCATCGTCTTTTTTACCGGGCATTTTGTTCGTTGCATCCGCAATGCTTGAACTCATTTTAACACCGGTTATATCTGCAATCTCTTTTTCGATTTCTTTAATGCGGGCTTTCTGTTCTTCCGTTGGTTGCCCATCCCCCATGGTCAGGAGTTGGGCGAGCATGTTCTTGAGAAACAAGACCCTATTATTTTCTTCAGGTGTCAGTTCTTTTTGGAAAGAAAAAGATGAAGATTCCAGACGTTTTTCTTCTTCTGTCTTTTCGGGCTCAAGCGCCATGCCTTCGGACGAGATCGTCCGTACCAACGATCGTGCGTTTCGCGCTGCGGTTGGGAAAAGAGTGTCTGGTGTGGTCGATATGTTCATTGTTTTGTCCAGTGGGTAAACTTTTCCACCGTATTTTAAAATGCAAATATTGGGCCTTGGAAAAGTTTTCCATATGAAGAGAAAAATGTTGTGTGTCAGTCTTTTTTGAGCTGACAATTAGGCATCGTGTCGTGTGGGGTGCCTTTGAGCTTTTTTCGTGTATGGTGGCTGAAATTGGAGGAATGTATGGCTGAACTGACAAAGAAAGATCGGGCCATGGGCAGCATTGTCGGTATGTTTGTTGGTGATGCGCTTGGGTTGGGGCCGCATTGGTATTACGATTTGAATGAATTACGTAAGGATTATGGTGAATGGATTTCTGATTATATGCCGCCAAAAACGGGTCGGTATCACGACGGATGTAGGGCTGGCGATGTGTCGCAAACAGGGCAGGTTTCCCTCTTGTTGCTGCAATCGTTGGCTGTGAAGGGCAAGTATGAGGAATTAGACTTCACTGAGAAACTCGATGGCTTTCTTGGTACGCTTGATGGGACTCCGAATGGAGGTCGATATACGGATATTGCCATGCGAGAGGTCTGGGAGGCGCGTAAGGTCGGATTAGCGTGGGATGAGGCTGCGGGACTGTCTGATTCGGGTGAGGCTGCCATTCGAGGTGTCATGCTTGCCGCACGCTATGCGAATAAACCGCGAGATTTGGCTGCACATGTCATGGGCAATGTTCATCTGACGCATGCAGAGCCGTTTATTCAGGCGCAATCTCTTGCTTTTGTTCTTGCTGTTTGTCGTCTTGTTCGGGGCAAGAGTCTGGAGAGTTCTGGTAAATCCTTGATGGGGTGGGCGCAGCATGAAGTCGATAGAGCTTTGATAGATGTGTTTTTACAACCTGGATTCGTGCATGGTGTGGCTACTAATCCGGAAGTAGTTATTGAGCCGCCGCATGCCATTGCTCAAGTGTATGGCTTGGCCTGTCAGCTTGGGTTCATGGTCCCGGCGGCCTATTGGTTGGCCTGTCGATTTTATGGTGACTTTGAAACGGCTGTACTTACAGCTATTAACGGCGGTGGTAATAATATGGCACGTGCCTGTATGACAGGAGCTCTTTCTGGAGCCATGGTCGGAATCCAGGGAATTCCTCAGCGATTTATCGATGGCTTGCAGGATAAAAAAGAAATTCTTGAAAATGCAGAAAAGGTTGCTTCATCTTTGGAGTAAGTTGTTGAAGCAAATAAATGAAAAGCCCTCTGCATGCAGAGGGCTTTTCTTATGGGCTATTCTGTTTTGGACAATATGTTGTTTCGGATCCAGCTCTTGTCCCACCATTCAAATGGCTGGGTTGGAATACCCGCTACGGTGATACCGTAATGCAGGTGGTCGCCTCCGGCTAGACCAGTGGTTCCCGTGTGGCCGATGATCTGTCCTCTGGTCACGGAGTCACCATTTGCCACGGCAGTGGAACTGAGGTGGGCATAAAGTGATTGCAGTCCGAGGCCATGGTCAATGACGACCACATTACCATAGATACCCAGAAAGTCGGCGTAAACGATGGTGCCGTCGTTGCCAGCCGGGACCGGAGCTTGTTTGATACTGGCAAGGTCCAGACCTAGGTGGGTCTGAAAGTCGACTTTTTTGCCTTTGTACATGTAGTCGCGTGCATCGGCGAAGGTCGCGCGGTTGGCCGCATTGGGCAGCCGTTTGAATGGGCCGGACCAAAGCATGGTCGGACTTGTGTTGCGGCTGAGTTCTACCAGTTTAGCACGGTTCTGTTTGCGCAGGGTGTTGTTGATATAGAGATATTGATCAATCAAGGTGCCTTCGTTGGGCACCAGTCCTTGGAATTCAGGGATGGTCCGTTCCATGAAATTGTCTGAAAGCCTGATCTTGTCACGCCGGAACTGACGGGCGTTGGTGTGATAATTAAAAGATCGTTTGGCGCTGTTGCCAGCTTTGTCCGAAGCGACAATGAACGGGTTGAATTTGTTTGGTGGGGTGTCCCACGGCTGCGCGAATAGGCAATAATACTGGAATTTCCCGTTGCCGCCGGGCTGAAGATATGCAGGGAAGAACCGTTCCCCCACCTGTATACCTGTGTTTTTAACCTTTTCGGAGAGCGCAAAAACCATGAGGCCACAACCGCCCTGATTCAAGTTGTTGGTGTGGGATTGGACAAAAATGCGGGGTGGGGTCAAGTCGAGCGAGTAGGTCTTTGATACGCTGACAACACCTGCATCGCCAAAAGGATACAAGGATGCATCGCGAGCAGTGACTTCAATGGTGAATTCGCCTTCTTTGATGATTCCTTTGTCCAGTGTCAACACTTCTTCAGCCAGCATGATGCCGCCGGGGTAGGCCTTCGTAACCAGTGGAATACGTTTGTCGCTTTGAATAACGATGACATCAAGGGATTTCAGGCCGCTGCCGGGGTCTTCCGCTTTGATGGTTATCGTACTTTGTTTGCCCAAGTCGGCTGTGTCCGGCGAAATGGAGAGAGTCGGTACGGTCGTATCCCTGAAGAGCATGAAGAGTCCTGCGCCTAGAGTGCAGAGGAGTATGATGGTCAAGAGCGCTAGAGGTAGCCCTTTTCCGCTTTTCTTTTTTTGAGTCAGAATGGTTTCTTTGCTCATGTTCCTTCCTATATGTAATAAATCTAGACTATTTCTATAATACTCAAAGAGCAGACACAAGGGGAGGTGGATGGAAAAATGAAAATTGTTTTCAATTGGTCGTTTTTAATGAAAAAGCCGCATCACTACAGATGCGGCTCATGAGCGTGAGGCTCAAATTTGGTTAATCTTCGTCTTCCAGGCTGTCCATGAGTTGAATGGTCAGACGTAGAAAATCCGCTTCAGTAAGAATGCCGACCAGTTCGCCGTTCTTGACAACAGGTAGACAGCCATACTTGTGGTTGAGCAGTATTTGAGCTGCTTCCTTGAGGGACGTGTCGAGTCCAATCGTGGTGATGTCGGTCCGCATTATTTCATGCAACGGTATGCCTGAATCAATTTCCCTTTGAGTCTCGGGATCAAGTTCTGCAAGATGGGAAATGGTGGCGGACAGGATGTCACGGTGAGTAATCAGTCCCGTGAAGCCATTATCAACGGTGACGATGGGGATGTGCCTGATGCGCTGGAGGTTCATCAGTTCGCGGGCATTGTGTAGGGAGTCTCTTTCTTTCAAGGAAAAGACCGGTGATGTCATAAGGTCATTGACCTTCAGCATGTATTCCTCCTCTGTTGTATATACTTTCAGCGAAAGCGGAAAACCTGTCAAGGTACATAGAGCTGAATTATGCCTGTTTTTTGCGGCTTTTGTTGACTTGAGAGTCAAAATCTGTTCAGCATCCCGCAGGTGTTTTCACTGATGGAGCACTGTTGATTTTAGGAGATTTTGGTGGTTGATCCGGTACGGCTCAGAGAGCGCATGGTGCGCGAACAAATTCAGGCTCGCGGCGTGACAGATTCACGTGTGCTGGAGGCCATGTCAACGCTTCCCCGACATCTTTTTGTGGAGGAAGCTTTGGCAAACAAGGCGTATTCCGACAGCCCTTTGCCTATAGGTGAAGGGCAGACAATTTCTCAGCCATATATTGTTGCTTTGATGTCAGAACTCCTTGAGGTCGAGCCGGGTATGAAAGTACTCGAAATTGGCACTGGGTCTGGGTATCAGGCCGCTGTCCTTGGGCGGATGGGCGTCGAAGTTTATACGGTGGAGCGCATTAAGAAATTATTTCATGCTGCACGCAAGCGGTTTATGGATATGCGTATGTTTTCCGTGAAGCTCAAGCTTGACGATGGGACCATGGGGTGGCCGGATGAAGCCCCTTATGATCGAATTATTGTCACTGCTGGCGGACCTGAAGTCCCTGAACCGTTGGTTGATCAATTGGCTGAACCGGGGCGAATGCTTATTCCTGTAGGTGAGTCCAGACGTAACCAGACACTTGTTCTTATCGAGAAGCGTGATGGTGAAGTGATCCGTAAGGACATGGGAAGCGTCGCCTTTGTTGATCTGGTGGGAAGTCACGGCTGGTAGCCGGAGGTCTGTGTGTCTAAAAGTTCCATACCCATTAAAGACGCTTTTATGACGAGTCCGGGACCACGGACTCTCAAGGCCGGAGCCTTGCTTTGGCTTAAGGGTGTGTGCATGGGCGGTGCGGACATTATTCCCGGCGTTTCTGGTGGGACAATTGCTTTTATCACCGGGATTTATGAGCAATTGGTGGACGCTATTCGTTCTTTTAACGTCGATTTCGTGCGCCGTCTTTTCTCCCTTGATATTTCCGGAGCTGTGAGTGTAGCCCATATCCGTTTCATTGTTTGCCTGCTGTTTGGCATCATGACGGCCATGATTACAATGGCCGGTTTCATGAATACGATGCTCCATACACACCCTGTCGAAACATGGTCGTTGTTTTTTGGGCTGATTACGGCATCAATTTTTGTGGTGGGTAGGCAGGTTGAACCGTTGAATGCGGTGAATTTTGGTTTTATTTTTCTCGGTGCAGTTGGAAGTTATCTTTTGGTCGGCATGATTCCTGTTTCGACTCCAGAGACGTTGCCTTTTATCTTTTTGTGTGGGGCAATAGCCATTTGTGCAATGATTTTGCCGGGTATCAGTGGGGCATTCCTTCTCCTGATGTTGGGTAAATATGAATATGTCACACGGACTCTCAAGAATCCGTTTGTCTGGGATAATTTTGTGATTATGGCTGTGTTTGCAGCTGGTGCGGGAGTTGGAATTATCTTTTTTTCCCGTGTGTTGCATTACTTGCTGAGCAGATGGCATGCGGCCACAGTGAGTGTGTTGACAGGATTTATGATTGGGGCTTTGCGCAAAGTGTGGCCCTGGAAAGAGGTCTTGGAAACTTCTGTGATTCGTGGGAAGGTGCATGTCCTGCGAGAGCAGAATATGTTACCGGATGTTTTGAATGGTGAAGTGTTTTTTGCCATTGGATTGGTTGTGATCGGTATTATTATTGTTCTTGCCCTTGAACGGTTTTCGCGAGAGCGTTGATAGAGTGTTGATTCTTCCCGCATGGCGGGGACAAAATACAATAAAGAGAGAATGGATATGAGCGAGTGCAGCTCCGGCTCCTGCAGTGGAGCCAACAAGGCAAATGCCAAGTTGAAAATCCAGGATGCGATGATTGAAACCACCCTGGAGAAGATCAAGTACAAATTGTTTATCATGAGCGGTAAAGGCGGAGTGGGCAAAAGCTCAGTTTCCGTTAATGTCGCAGCAGCCTTGGCTGCTCGTGGATTTAAGGTTGGGCTTCTGGATGTTGATATTCACGGTCCGAGCGTGCCGACTCTGCTCGGTATTTCCGGGACTTTGGATATTGACCGGGGATCATTGATGATTCCCAAAGAGTACAACGAAAATCTGCATGTCATGTCCATGGAGTCGTTGCTTAAAGATCCTGATCAAGCAGTGCTGTGGCGCGGCCCCATGAAAACTTCCGCTATCCGTCAGTTTGTATCTGACGTACAGTGGGGCGAATTGGACTTTTTGGTCGTTGACTCCCCTCCGGGGACTGGCGACGAACCTATGACCGTGCTCAAGACTGTGCCGGATGCTTTGTGTGTGGTTGTAACCACTCCGCAGGAAGTTTCGTTGTCTGATGTGCGCAAGTCGATTAATTTTCTGCAATACGCTCAGGCTAACGTGCTTGGTGTTGTGGAAAATATGAGTGGTCTTATTTGTCCGCATTGTCATGAAGCTATTGATCTGTTTAAGAAAGGCGGCGGCAAGGATTTGGCTGAGAAATACGGACTTGAGTTTCTTGGTGCTATTCCACTTGATCCGGCAACCGTTGTTGCTGGTGATCTAGGTACCCCCGTTGTACTTTTGGAAGAGGATTCTCAATCGAAAAAGGCTCTTATTGAACTGGCCGACACAATAGCCGAAGCCGCACAGAAGAGTTTTGAGGCGGCATCGACAACCCACGCCTGAGGCGAATTATGAATAAGGACATCTTTAATCTGCCCAATTGTTTGACCATGGCCCGCATTCTTGCGGCCCCAGTTGTTGTATTTCTTCTCTATCTGGAGATGTGGTACCAATTTCGCTTGGGGTCTTATTTTGCTTTCGGACTTTATTTCGTTGCCTGTATGACGGATTATTTCGATGGAAAGATAGCGCGAGAGCAGAATACCATAACCAATCTGGGCAAGTTCCTTGACCCGTTGGCCGACAAACTGCTCATCGGGTCATTGTTGATCATGCTGGTCAAGCTCGGTGACGGGTGGGGTGTCCCTGCATGGGTGGTTATTATCATTATCTGTCGCGAATTGGCTGTGACAGGAATGCGTGCAATTGCTGCTGAAATGGGTGAGGTCGTAGCTGCAGATAAATTGGGTAAGGCCAAAACTTTGACTCAAGCTCTGGCTGTCGGTTTTCTCATCTTCCACTATCCGCTTTTTGGATGGGACCCTCGTCCTTTGGGTCAGGGGTTGCTGTATGTTGCTTTGGCACTCACAGTGATTTCAGGCGGTAATTATCTGTACAACTTTTATAAGAAGTGGATTAACGTCGCAGAATAGAAGTTCTCAAGACATTGTAAACCGGGTAGAAAGTATGCTTTCTGCCCGGTTTTTTTCGTTGTTTTTTTGTGTTTTAAGTGAATACCGTGAAACAAGCGGTCTAGAAAAAATTGAGAGTTTTTCTTGTAGAGCCTGTCTCTCTTGCCCCTAAGTATTTATTATTGTTAGATAAAATCTATGGTGACAGGTGGGGTGATACATGGTAAATTTAACAAATGCGTATCTGTACAATTTCTTTGAAAAAAGGTTATTAAGCCAAGAGATATAAACACTACCGCGAGATTTTTATGACTGACTCCAGTTCTGTGAAACATCTTGTTCGCATAACGAACTGCCTTCAAACCATTTTGGATCTGGAGCCCCAGCTTGAGAAGTTGGAGCATGGCCATTCTCTTTTGGATGAGTTTGCCGTGCTCAAGTCTTTTCTGGAGAAAATAGACAGAGTAGAATTGAGCGAGTCAGATGTGGAGCGGATTGAAATTGCCACAGCCAATTTCCTGAGGGAACTTGAAGGACCTTTGGCGCGGAAAAAGGCTCGGAAAAAAGAGAAGCGAAGGCTTCAGTAAACTGTATGCGTGGTCGAATTGTACTTGTTACTTTGCTCCTGATAATCAATCTTTTTTTATTGGGGAGATTGATATGGAGCGATCAGGGGATTTTTGCGTACCTGGAGCTTAAGGGCCGCTATGATTCTTTGCAGCAGAAGCTTGATGACGTTGACGGTAAGAGCCTTGATTTGAGCCAGGAGATTCGTAAGCTCAAGTCGGACAAGGGATACCAAGAAAAAGTCGTTCGTGAGCGGATGAATTTTGTGAAAAAGGACGAACTGTTATATATTTTCCCGGATGAGAAAGGCAAACCCGGCGGAGAAGGAACAGATGAGCGAGAAAATTGAGTGGTATCAAGAAGTTCTTTCGTTGGAACCCGGTTCAAGGGTGTTTTTCCCCTTGGCGAAACTTTTCGTTGAAAACGGGATGCCCGAGGATGCTGTTAAAACCCTGCGCCAAGGGTTGGACAAGCATCCTGATTATCTTGAAGCACGGATGCTTCTGGTTGAACTTCTGACTGAGTTGGAGCGTGAGGCTGAGGTCCATGACCAGTTGCAGCGAGTTATCAACCCTCTCAGGGATTATCCAGCCTTCTGGCGAGGTTGGGCACGGAGCCTGCCTGCGGAACAGCGCGATTTATCGGTGTTTCTTATGTTGGTTGCATCCAACATCTCTGGTGATACCATCAAATGGACTGATGTCGTGTTTGAAGGTATCGGTACTTTGGCCGAGAGATTGGTGGGTGCGCCATTGCCCCCGCCGTGTGATTCTCCATCTCCTGTCATGCCTGTGATTGAGAGCGGGGAAGAGTCTGCTTTTGGTGAGCCTGAGCCAGAGTTTAGGCCTGGCGCAGGGGCTTTTCGGACGAAAACCATGGCTGATCTTCTCGCATCTCAAGGAGACGTGTCCGGCGCACTTGAAATCTATCGCGAATTGTTGCAATCAACCATGTCCGACGAGCGACGTACCGAACTCAAGGAACGGATCGTGCATTTGGAGAACGGGGCGGAGAATAATGCCGCTCCCGAGGCGGAACAGACTGACGCTTTTAGCGTCCATGCAAAGAATCGCCTGATCAGCACTCTGGAAACACTGGCCTCTCGTTTTGAAGCCAGAGTACAGGGTTAACCGAAGCTGAACGGAACATGGTTCATGCCGCAACAGCGGCTTGAGTCGTCCATTCACGAAAAGTGGACATATGAAATATTTATTTTTGAGCCTGATTGCCGCACTCATGGTGCTCGGCGGATGCAGCATGTGGGATTCCACTGCGAAGTATACTAAAGATTCATGGGAAACCACCCGGGATTTTGTAGATCCGCCACCGGAAATCGACACAGATAGTTACCAGTTCTCCAATCCGAATCAGGAGAAACTGGCAAAACTCATTTCTCCAGTTGATGGTCCTTTGACGTCGTTGATCCGTTATGTGGATAATACAGACACGTTACCGGGTATCGATTGGCTTGATTTGTTGCGGGCTCGTTTCCCGTGGGTTAACAGAGTGATTGTCACCGACGAAGAGGGTACAATCATGTTAATGCAGCCGGAATTGCCCGTGAAGAAGATCACCAAACCGTTGGTTTTTGAAGGGGTGTGGCGCAAGATCAAACTGTTGACTGTCGTTGATTATTCAGATCTTGGAGCTGAGTTGTACATTGGGCGTCCTTATTTCGAGGACGTGACTTTTAGAGGGCTTATTGGCGTTGGATTCGATCCCAGAAGTTTGTTACGTCTGAGTCCTGACCCCAAAGAGCTGATTATTATACATCCCGGCAAGGGCATTTGGTCCCTTGGTGCTGATGTGGATGAAGAAGCCATATTGGCTGTGGAATGGGAAGAGATTCTCAAGAATAAAGTTGAAGGGCAGATCAAGGTTGGCAACAGGTATTACACTTGGCTGACCAGATACGTGGGTGAAGATCAGTATGTGTATGCCACCCAAAGTGCCGACCCCAATGCGGAAGGTTCCTGGTGGCTATTTTAGATAGTCGTCGGGTAGAAAGGATAGAGAGAATGCCACAGCAGGTTACTGTTACCGAACATATTCTCCTGCATCAGAAAATGGTGCCGGGAGCTACAGGCCAGTTTACTCGCCTGTTCAATGAACTTGTCTTGTCAGCCAAGATCATCTCAAGAGCCGTGAACAAGGCCGGATTGGTCGATGTCCTCGGCTTCACCGGGGCCGTGAATGTTCAGGGTGAAGAGGTTAAGAAGCTCGACGAGTACGCCAATAGAATCCTTATTCATCGACTGGCCCGTTCTGGCGTATTGTGTGCCATGGCCTCCGAAGAAAATGCAGATATAATTGAAGTACCGGAATCATTGCCTCGGGGTGATTATATTATCATTTTTGACCCCTTGGATGGATCGTCCAATATTGATGTTAACGTCAACATTGGCACCATCTTTTCGATTTTTAAACGGAAAAGTAGCCCTGACGCAACCCTTATGTCTGAGGATGTTTTGCAAAAGGGGAGTGAACAGGTTGCAGCCGGGTACATTTTGTATGGTTCATCGACCATGCTGGTGTTTACCTGCGGCGATGGTGTGCATGGATTTACCCTCGATCCCAGTGTTGGTGAATTCATTTTATCGCATCCGAATATTCGTATTCCTGAGCAGGGTAAGATCTATTCAGTCAACGAGGGGTATGAACGCTATTGGGATCGTGCGACCAAAAAGGCATTGGCTTATTTCAAGTCACCCAAGAATGCGCTTCGAAAACCGTACAGCGGTCGATACATCGGTTCTCTGGTGGCGGATTTTCATCGAAATCTACTCTACGGTGGTATCTTCATGTATCCCGCAGATTTGCGTGATCCGAAGAAACCCACGGGCAAGCTGCGGCTCACCTGTGAATGTAATCCTATGTCTTTTCTCGTTGAACAGGCTGGCGGTATGTCCATTGACGGTGTGAACCGTATTATGGACATTGATCCAGAACACTTGCATCAGCGTGTTCCTTTTTTCTGTGGCTCTCGCAATGACGTCCAGATTGTTCAGGATATCTTTGTTTCCGAAGCCCAGAGGAAAAAAAATAAGTAATGTTGACCCTTGGTATTGAGACTTCCTGCGACGAAACTGCTGTTGCTCTTGTGGAGGATGGACGGTTGCTGGGTGAAAAACTTGCGACCCAGATTGACACGCATGCCTTGTTTGGCGGTGTCGTCCCTGAAATCGCTTCACGGGAACATCTGCGCGTTCTGCCGCGTCTTTTCCGTGAATTAATGGCGGAAATCGGAATCCGACCAGATGAGATCGATACCGTGGCCGTAGCTCGTGGGCCCGGATTGCTCGGCAGCCTGCTTGTTGGCGTGAGTTTTGCTAAAGCTCTTTGTCTATCTACTGGGGCATCGCTGATCGGGGTTAATCATCTTTGGGCTCATCTGTTGGCTCCTGGGTTGGATGGAGAAATAGAATTTCCGGCATTGGGCCTTCTTGTGTCCGGTGGACATACCCATACATATCGGATCAATTCGCCGGTCGAGTTCGAATTGCTCGGCAGGACATTGGATGATGCCGCAGGTGAGGCCTTTGACAAGGTCGCAAAACTTTTTAATTTTCCGTATCCTGGCGGTCGTTTTGTTGACGATTTGGGTCGTGAGGCAGAGCCGGATACCAAGCTGTTTCCACGGCCATACATTGAAAATGATTCGCTTGATTTCAGTTTCAGTGGTTTGAAAACGGCAGTCGCTAATTACGTAGCGACCAGGCCAGAACTCGTATTTGAGAAAATGGCTGACCCTGACGCCATCGCCGCATTGACCGGCGAACGGCGTGTAGATTTGGCACGAGTGTGCGCCTCATTCAATTGGAGTGTGGCTCAGACGCTTAAGATTAAGGTTGAGCGGGCGTTAAAACGTGTCGGACCGACAAAGAGTTTGATCGTAGCCGGTGGAGTTGCAGCCAATTCCGTGGTCCGTGAGACCATGAAGGGGGTTGCCGAGAATCATGGTTTGCGGTTGACCTTGCCGGATCTGGGCTTATGTACCGATAATGGTGCGATGATCGCTTTTGCCGGGTGGCAGCTTGCTAGGGTAGGGTATTCGCATTCTTTGGAGTTGGAGGCCATTCCCCGAGGCCATGTTGTCCCGCAGGATTGGATTATTTTCAAAGAATGAACGGACAGATAGAGATATTTTTGCAGTGTCCTTCTTGACAGTAGTGTACATGGGGACCTATTTTAAATAAATTGTGAGAACAATTGCGATGAGCCATCGCAACCGGTATACCGGTGATAATTGTATATGACGGCCATAAGCCGAGAAAAAAAGGAGAATTCCATGGCGAATCAGATTACCGACGGTAGTTTCGAACAGGATGTCTTGCAGAGTGATGTCCCTGTCCTTATTGATTTTTGGGCTCCCTGGTGTGGCCCTTGTCGTGCAATGGGTCCCGTGATTGATGAATTGGCCGAGGAATTTGAAGGTCAGATTAAAATCGTCAAGATGAATGTGGACGAGAATTCCGCTACTCCCGGCAAATATGGCATTCGTGCTATTCCGACCTTGATTCTGTTTAAGGACGGCGAAGTTGTCGACCAGAGCACTGGTGCAGTCTCCAAGAGCAGCATCAAGGAAATGATTACCAAGAAGGCTCTGTAATATATGAAATCTTATGACGCCGTAGTCATAGGGGGCGGCCCGGCAGGAATGACGGCTGCCCTTTATCTTTTGCGGGCTGGTGTAAAAGTTCTCATGATCGAAAAGTTGTCTCCTGGTGGACAGGTTTTGATGACTGCTGAGATTGAGAATTATCCGGGGTTCCCCAAGGGGCTTCAGGGGTGGGAGTTGGCTGACAAGTTCGCTGCTCATCTGGATGAGTATGAACTCGATCGTATCAGTGACGAAGTTCGGAGTATTACCATAGGTAATTCCGTCCACACCATTTCTGTCGGCGATGAAGAGGTTCAGACAAAAACCATCATCCTGGCTACAGGGTCACGCTATCGTAAATTGGGTGTTCCCGGTGAAGAACGATTGCTTGGTCGTGGCGTTTCCTATTGTGCCTTATGCGATGGTAATTTCTTCCGTGATCGCGATGTCGCTGTCGTAGGCGGTGGCAATTCGGCTTTGGAAGAAGCGTTGTATTTGGCTCGACTGGTGAATAAGGTTTATCTCATTCATCGTCGTGAAGATTTCCGTGGTTTGCAGTGCTATCAGGACAAGTGCTTTACGCATGAGAAGATTGAGATCATTCGCAATACCGTGATCGATGAAATTCAAGGTGCGGATGACCTTGAAACATTGGCTTTAAGGAACGTTTCCACAGACGAGACTTCTCAACTCAAGCTCGACGGTACGTTTATTTTCATCGGTTTTGAACCCATCATGGATTATGTTCCCGATGATGTCGAGAAAGAGTCCAATGGCGTTGTCACGGACGTTGAGATGCGGACCAATGTTCCTGGCGTTTTTGCCGCCGGAGATATTCGCGCCAAGATGTGCCGTCAGGTTGCTTCCGCTGTTGGCGATGGAGCCACCGCAGCTACCGCAGCATTTACTTATCTTGAGCAGTTGGGCGATTAGGAGTCCGTATGCGTCGTTTATTGGTTCCTGTCGTTCTCGTCGTTCTCATGTCCCTGACAGGGTGTGTGTGGATCGACAGTTATTTCCTTCCTCCTCCCGAGGATACTGCCCAAGAATTGTATGAAGCGGGTGTGGAAGCCTTGAAAGAGAAAGATTATGGCGATGCTCAGGATTACTTCTCCAAGCTCAAGGACAGATTCCCTTTTAGTCCTTTTGCTTTGAAGGGTGAATTGGCTTTGGGCGATGCCTACTATCTTGATGAAGAGTATCTCTTGGCTTTGGAGTCATATAAGGAATTCGAAGCGTTGCATCCAAGCAATGATAATATTCCCTATGTTTTGTACCAGATTGCCAATGCCAACATCAGTATGTTTAAATCCATTGATCGCCGTCAGGAGAATATCAAGGAATCATTGGAATATCTGTATCGGTTGGCAGAGACGTATCCCAAGTCTCAATACGCGGAGCAAGCCAAACACTTGATCGTCAAGAGTCGCAGGATTCTGGCGGAGCATGAAGTTTATATGGCCGATTTCTTTTGGCGGACGGAACAATATGGTCCGGCTTGGCATCGTTATCAATATGTGGTGGAGAATTTCTCTGATATCGCAGACTTGCGAGACTATGCCATTAAGCGCGCCGAGTACTCGTATTTTGAGTATCAAAAGACTCTGTCCGAGGAGGAACGCCAACGCATTCAGGGAAGCTGGCTGCGGTGGATCAAGAAGTGGCTGTAATTCCTAAAGACGGTCGAGGGAGGCTTTTCCCTATGCAGAAATCGGTGTTTGAATTCCCGCATCAAATCAACGAAGTCGTTGTGAGCGACACCTTTTTTGCACGCGCTTATCAGGAAACTCCAGCTCGACATCGTGCCTTGATAAAGACCTGTATAGCCAGGTTGTATGATTGGTATGGCGGTGGCAAAGAATGTGGCGGACGGATTGAAAGCACTTGGCGTGGTGGGTTTGATTCTATTCACGCTTTTCAGCCAGTGGATTTTTGTGTCGTTCTTTGTGATGCAACATTGGAATCTCCAGCGAGATTGCTTGCTGGATTAGTTCCTGCACTTGCTCGTGGTGTGCGTAATGTATTGGTGGTGCGGGTTGGCGACAGCCCATGGCCGTCTTCTTTACTCACAGCCCTTGAATTGGCAGGACAAGATTTAGCTGTTGATATGACGGCTGATCAAGCCTGCCAGCTTTTGACGGATTTGTCTTCCAGTACAGCTTCCGGCCTCGTGATTGATTTGGGAGTCGGAGCAGAAGAAGTTGATGCTAGATTAGCAAAGACAAGTGCCGTTGGAATCTATTCACCTGTTTTTGATGGTAAAATTTCTGTTTGGATGGATGATTCTCAGCCTGTGGACCTTGAAGCTCTTGCTTTTGCACAACCGGATGTTTCCTGTGCTGTCCATGGAACACATACTCTTTTCTCTTCAGATAAGTTTTCGTATGACGGAGACGATTTTCAAACATTTTTGGTTACAGCCGGGGATGCTGTCTTCGTTCCTTTATCTCGAGTGAACGATGCGTTGACACAATCTCGAATTGTGCTCAGCCCCGGACACGAAGGCTGTTGGATTTGGCCTGATCTTCGTCCTGAACAATTTCATTTTCATCGGACTGCCTGGACCATTGGAGCCTGAACGTGAGCAAGAGCAACGCCCCCTCGGCGAAGGTGCTCGGCAACCTTCGCAATATTGGTATCATTGCGCATATTGATGCGGGAAAAACAACGCTGACAGAGCGAATTCTTTATTATTCAGGAAAGATACACCGTATTGGTGAAGTTCATGAAGGCACGGCGACCATGGACTACATGCCTGAAGAGCAGGAACGCGGTATTACCATCACTTCGGCGGTGACTTCCTGTCAATGGGATCCGTGCATGATCAATATCATTGATACACCAGGGCATGTGGATTTCACCATTGAGGTGGAGCGCTCGTTACGAGTTTTGGATGGTGCCGTTGGTGTTTTTTGTGGTGTGAGTGGTGTGGAGCCGCAGTCTGAAACGGTTTGGCGGCAGTCTGAATCCTATTCAGTCCCAAAACTTGCTTTTGTTAATAAAATGGATAGATTGGGTGCTGATTTTGATGCCGTGCTTGACTCCATGGTTCAGAAACTCGGAACAAATCCGTTGGCCATTCAATATCCTGATGGAGCCGGGCAGGATTTCGCCGGTGTTTATGATCTGGTGAGCATGCAACGGCTTGAATTCGATCAAGACACCAAGGGTGTAAATTTTTCTTCTCGAGATTTGACTGAAGACGAGGTGGATCGACTCTCTCCGTGGCGTGAGAAACTCATTGAGGTCGCTGCTGATGAAGACGAGGAAATTCTAGAGCTGTATCTGTCGGGTGAGGATGTCCCAGCTTCACAGATTCGTGCGGCTTTGAGAAAGGCGACGTTGGCTCGGAAGATCGTTCCGGTACTGGTTGGTTCGGCTTTGAAAAATATTGGCGTGCAACCGGTGTTGACCGCTGTATGTGACTATTTGCCCAGCCCGTTAGAAGTGCCGGTTGCCGAGGGAGTGAATCCAAAGGACAAGACCAAGCAGTCTTTTGAGGTTTCGCATAAGGAGCCGTTGTCTGCCCTTGTCTTTAAGGTTACTCTGGATTCTGGACGAAAACTTGCCATGATGCGTATGTATTCCGGTAAGATAAGCGCTGGTGATACCGTTTATAACGTGACACAGGATCAGCCTGAAAGGGTGGCCCGTCTGTTCCGGTTGCATGCTGGACGCAAGGAAAAGATTGAGAGTGCGTATGCCGGGGATATGGTGGCTGCCGCTGGGATGAAATTTGCGAGGACTGGCGACACGCTGGCAACCAAAGAAGCCCCTATTCTTTTGGAGCAGATTACTGATTACAAACCGGTTATCTCTTTGGCCATTGAGCCGCGCAATTCCGAAGAAGGGGATAAGCTCGATGAAGTTTTGGATAAATATTTGTTGGAAGACCCGACTCTTGAGTTGAAACGTGATGAAGATACGGGGCAGATTGTTTTGTCCGGTATGGGTGAACTTCATTTGGAAGTTATTCAGGAGCGGCTGAAACGTGAGTATAAACTCGAACCCAGAGTCGGTAAGCCGCAGGTGGTTTATCAGGAAACTGTGACCGGCAAAGGTAAGGGGACTGGTGAATTCAACCGCGAATTAGGCGAGGTTGTTCATTATGGCGCGGTTGATTTAGCCGTGGAGCCCATGGGTCGGGATAAAGGTCAACAGATCTCTATGGAAGTCGACATCGCAGAATGGCCTGCTGCGTGGCTTGAGGCTGTGGAAGACGGTATCTCTGACAGTCTGCAAAGTGGTGTCATCCGTGGGTATCCGGTTCAGGATGTCCGGGTTAGAGTTCTTGGTATGAAGCGGCGGGATGGAGAATCCAGCCCCGTGGGTTACCGCATGGCTGCCGCTATGGCCCTCAAGGAGGCCCTTGAGCAGGCAACGCCGAGGTTGATGGAACCTATCATGTGGGTAGAGATCAGTGTGCCTGAAGACTTTGTTGGTGATGTGGTCGGTTTGCTCGGGGCCAAAGGTGCCAAGATCGAGAATATGATAGATCGAAATGGGCAAAAGGTAGTTCAGGGACTCGCGCCATTGGGCAAGCTGTTTGGATTTTCCACTGACCTTCGATCCGCCACGCAAGGCAGGGCAGGATTTGTTATGAAATTTTCACGTTTTGATGTGTTGGAGTAACTCTTGAGTGACCTGAGTCGTCATACCCCTCGCGATAAAAAAAGTAATAGAGACTGGTGGACTGGTAGCAAACGGTGGATACGGTATTGGTGTCTTCGTTTAATGCGTCAGAATTCGTCGCCGAAGAATTTGGCTGCGGCCTGTGCTCTTGGGATGTTTATTGGTGCTATGCCTATCATCCCGTTTCAATCCGTGGTTGTCATTGCCTTGGCTTTTGCCATGCGAGTCAACAAGTTGGCTGCATGGCTCGCGACTTGTTATTCGAACGCTGCGACTATGGTACCTTTTTACTATTTCCTTTTTATTGTAGGGAGTACGGTAGCTCCGTTCGATAATATTGTTTTTGATCCTCAACATTTGGAAATGACCCAGTTGATTGCCGCCGGGTGGAAAGTCTTTGCCGTCATGTTTATAGGCGGATTGGCTTTTGGTATTCCAGCCACAATCGCTACATATTTTATTTCTTTGTTCGTCATCAGGCGGTATCGCGAACGTCGTGCCATTCGTATGTTGCGTAATAAGTCCGGTTGATAATTTGAGTAACTTTTCATGATTCCATTTGTGACGCCGCAAGCTTTTGCTTGCGGCGTTTTTTTTACAGGTGTTTGCTTTTAGGCTTGATTAATTGTACTCATCATATGGTAATTCATGTTGTTTTCATGCATTCCGTTTGATTCAATTCGTAAAGGGAGTTTGACCGATGTTTATCGGACCCGTGGGGATGATAATTTGTGGTGTTGCCTTATGTGGCATATTCGCGGCCGCAACAGCTATCGGTGGATGGTTGGCATATGGTATCGGTGTCCTTTGCGTTTTGGCTATTACCAGTCTTGTAGGACTTATGCATTCCAAGCATCGGAAACGGATGAAGGGAGTCCTTGAAGAAATTGTGAACTGTCGTCTTCTTGACGCTGATATTGCAGGAGAATTTGGTGGGGCTTTGGGGCAGTGCGCGGAGGCCATGTGTGCTGTTCAAAAGCAGGCTGATTTTTTTGAAGGAGCTTTCCATGAGCTCGGAAGTCCGGCTCTTGTGTGTGATTCTGATGGCAGAATTATCCTTGCTTCTCAGGCTATGTTGGAGATGGTCAGAAAAAGAGCTGAACAGGTGGTCGGCAAGACTGTCAGTCAGGCGCTGTACAGTCAAAATGGTGTTTCTTTGACCGAGAAGGCGCTTGAGCTTGGTAAACCGCGAGTGGATAGCGTTGATTTGGTTTTGTGGGATAAAAGAGAAATTTCGGTTCAGCTTTTCATTAGTTTTATTCATGATCGAGAGGGAGTCATTGTCGGTGCGGCTACATCGTTTATTGATATGACCGAGCAGGTGGAAAATCATCGAAAGATTCAGCAGCAACAGAAGCGTATGACTCAGGCGGGCGAACGGATCAGCAGTTTAGCTGAACATGTGGCGTCTGCTACGGAGTTATTGTCCGCTTCCGCTGACGATCAGGCGCAAGGGGCGCAGAAGCAACGCAAGCAAACTTCTGCCGTGGCCCTGTCCATGGAGAATATGACCGAAACCGTGATTGAAGTCGCGAGGAATGCCACTGCGACTAGAGGGGCCGCAGATGAAGCTAATACATCCGCGACTGAGGGGGTTGCCATGGTGGACAAAGCTGTGGTGGCTATTAATCAAGTGTCAAATGAGGCTGTTGAGCTTGAGCAGGAAGTCGGCAAGTTGAATATGCAGGCCGGTGAAATTGGACAAATTATCAGTGTTATTAATGATATTGCAGATCAAACGAATTTACTTGCTTTGAACGCGGCTATTGAGGCTGCTCGAGCAGGAGAGGCGGGACGAGGATTTGCTGTAGTGGCAGATGAAGTTCGCAAGTTGGCAGAAAAGACCATGGATGCAACTCGTGAAGTGGAATCAGCCATTGGAATGATTCAGACTCGGTCTCAAAAAGCAACGACATCCATGCGCGCAACGGCAAAACAGGTGGCCGAAAGTACGGATCTTTCCAACAAGGCTGGTGAGACGTTGCAGCAGATCATGGTGAGTATTCAAGATATGGTTGAGCGTGTAGCTGAAATTGCCACGGCAGCCGAACAACAGTCCGCAGCGGCTGAAGAAGTTATGCACAGTGTCGAGGAAATTGCGGTTATCGCTGAGGATGCAGATGAAGCAGCGGGGCAGGCGGCCAATGCAACTCGGGATATGGCAGAATTGGCTCGCGATCTCTTGAGCGTATCGCAGGAATTTAGAGATGGTGATGGTGATATGGCTTTGCGAGAGTCTGAAAGCGAGATGAAGGGAGTTCTTCCCCTGATAGCCCAAAAGTATGTCTTGCGAGAATATGGTGAGTCGTTGCATGCCGGTATGCTGAAATCAATGGGCAATCCTGTGTTTTTATCTACGGAAAGTTATCCAGATCAGGTTCTTATGCAAATGGCAGAATTCGTTTCGAAGTCCGTTGGGGTTAAGTCTCGTGATTTCTTCCTTGGCCTTGGTAAGTTTTCTGTTGAGCAGTTTAATAAAATGTACCCGGGGCATTTTCGTGATGAGTCGTTGAAAGATTTTTATTTACGTATGAATGATGTTCATTCGCAGTTGACCAAGACTCAGCCAGGGATTAAACCTCCCAAATTCACCTATGAGGACAAGGGCGACATATTGTTTATGAATTATCGCTCTGGTCGTGGGCTGTTTGATTATTTTGAAGGGATACTTCTTGGTTCGGCGCAATTTAAAGGCGAGAAAGTGAATGTCGTTATAAAACCTTTTGACGAGGAAACGGCTCGGGCAGAAATATCATTTCTTGGCAAAGTGTGACCAAGAATGTCTTTTTGAAAAGATTATAATGGGCTATTCGGTTTTTCGTGAGTGATATAGAGTAAGAAAATAGAAGTTACGGACTTCGAATTTGATAGTGAATTTTCATATATCGACGTGATTTCAGGAGAGTGCCGGATGTCAGATGATCTGAACAGGCAGATATTCAAAGAGGAAGCATACGACCTTTTGCGTGAGTTGGAAGGTGCATTGCTGGAGCTCGAAGAGACTCCAGATGATATGGATCTGGTGAACCAGATTTTCCGTGCCTTGCATACGATTAAAGGCTCTGGATCCATGTTTGGATTCGATGATATCGCCGGATTTACGCATGAGGTTGAGACGATTTTTGATATGGTCAGAAATGGCGACATTGAAGCGACGTCTGTTTTGTGTGGATTGTCTCTTCAATCCCGGGATCACATCAGGAGCATGCTTGATGCTGACGACGAAGGGCCTGTGGATACGGAAAATATGGAAGCAATCCTTCAGGGGTTGAAAGATTTCGTCGCGAGTTCGAGTGATGAAGCTGTTGAAGAAAGCGAAGAAGCCGAGTCGGTTCCTGAGGAACCAGAGACCGATGAGTCAGAGGATGAGTCTCATAGTCTGAAAAAATTTACAATTCTTCTGAAGCCTGATGGTGAAGGCGAAGTAGACGTCGAGTCTGTCGAGACTTTTTTTGAGGAATTGGACCGTTTGGGCGAATTGTCCGTCAAGTCCAAGCATGTTGATACCGGTGCAGGATGGGAACTCCTCTTGGCAACCGAAGTTGACAAGGACAATGTGGAAGATGTCTTTTTCTTTCTGAATGCCAATGTGTCGGTTGAGGTGAGCGAATCCGGCTCCATTCTTTCTGAAGAGAAGGAGCCCGAGATAGTTGTCTCACCTCCAGTACCGCCAGTATCCTCACTGGCTTCAAATACGGTTTCTTTTACGGGTGATGACCCTGAATCCGATGCTGTTCCCAAAATCGGTGAAATTCTCGTGGAGAACGGCGATCTGAGTCAAGAAGATATTCATGCCGCTTTGGAGAAACAGAAGACTAAGAGTGACAGGCCTTTGGGGCAGATACTTGCTGAGGAAGGTAAGGTGTCCAAGGCAGCAGTCAACAAGGCGATCAAGCGTCAGGGGGAAGTCAAGGAGCGGGAAGTCCATAAGAAGCGGCAAGAGGCGATGTCTAGTATTCGTGTGGCTGCGGACAAATTGGATTACCTCGTGGACCTTGTGGGTGAATTGGTCATTGTTCAGGCGCAAATATCTCAGGTTATCAGTGAGCGGAGTGATCCTACTCTGACGCTGTTGGCCGAGGAATTAGAGCGATTGAGTGATGAATTACGGGATTCCACTCTTGGAATCCGCATGCTTCCTATCGGAACGTCATTCAGTAAGTTCAGGCGGTTGGTGCGCGATTTATCTGCTGATCTCGGCAAACAGATAGGCTTGTCCACCAGTGGAGCCGAGACTGAGTTGGATAAGACGGTCATTGAGCGTTTGGGTGATCCTCTGGTCCATCTGCTCCGAAATAGCATTGATCATGGCATCGAGTTACCTGACGTTCGAGAAGCTCAGGGCAAACCGCCTCAGGGTACGATCACGCTTGCTGCTGAGCATTCCGGTGGAGAAGTGCTCATTCGTATTACTGACGATGGTAAGGGAATGAGCAGCGATATGATCCGCAAGAAAGGGATTGAGCGCGGGCTGATTTCCAAGGATGCGGAGTTGACCGAAAAAGAATTGCTTAAGCTCATTTTTGAACCCGGTTTTTCGACGGCTCAGGAAGTGACCAACGTTTCTGGTCGTGGTGTGGGGATGGACGTGGTGAAGCGGGCTATTGATTCTTTGCGTGGGACCATTGATATCGATTCAAAACCCGGCATTGGTACCTCTCTCATCATTAGATTGCCGTTGACTCTGGCAATCATCGATGGCTTACAGGTTCAGGTAGAAAATGAATTTTATGTCATTCCGCTGTCTCTCGTGGAAGAATGTGTTGAATTGACGCGGGCTCAGGTGGAAGAAAGCGATTCTGGACAGCGTATATTGCACCTTAGGGGTGAAATCGTTCCCTATATTCATATCCGCGATTGGTTTGATGTCGAAGGCGACAACCCTCCTATTGAGCAAATTGTCATTACTGGTGTAGAGGGAAGTCGTGTCGGTATTGTCGTAGACACTGTCATAGGTGAACATCAGACTGTTATTAAAAGCCTTGGTCGTGTATACAAAGACGTAGAAGGTATTTCTGGCGCAACAATCAAAGGAGATGGCTCCATTGCACTGATATTGGATGTTCCTGGTTTGGTCCGACGTGTTGTTGCCGAGTCCAAGTAGGTTGTTTGAGTTTTTATGAGGGTAGAAAATGCGTAAGATTCGTGTGTTGATTGTCGATGACTCTGCTGTTGTCAGGCAAACCTTGGAAGATATTCTTTCTTCTGATCCGCAGATTGAAATCATGGGAACGGCTATCGATCCCTATGTTGCCGCTGAGCGGATGAAAAAAGAAATTCCTGACGTGATTACTCTCGATATTGAGATGCCGCGGATGGATGGTCTGACTTTCTTGAAAAAGCTCATGAAGCAGCACCCGGTCCCAGTGGTGATTTGCTCTTCAGTTGCGGATAAGGGGACTGATAATGCGCTTAAGGCACTTGAATACGGTGCCGTTGAAATTATCACCAAGCCCAAAGTCGGCACTAAGAAGTTTTTGGAAGAGTCGAGTATTCGTCTTATCGACAAAGTCAAGGCAGCAGCCATGGCTCGGCCAAAGGCGATCAAGAAAGCTCCGGCCATCAGAGTGAGTCCGAAGCTTTCAGCTGATGCCGTTATTCCCAAGGGGACAGTGAAAAATCTGTCCGCAACGGAAAAGATATGTTTGGTTGGAGCTTCAACCGGTGGGACGGAAGCCCTCAAGGTCTTTTTGGAGGCTCAACCCGTCGATTGTCCTCCCATTGCCATTGTGCAGCACATGCCCGAACATTTTACCAAGGCTTTTGCCAATCGATTGAATTCCATATGTCAGATCAACATCAAGGAAGCCGAGGACGGTGATCCTGTAGTACGTGGACAGGCTCTAATCGCTCCGGGTGACAAGCATATGCTGCTCAAGCGAAGCGGTAGCCGCTATTATGTTGAAGTCAAGGATGGCCCTTTGGTTTCTCGGCATCGTCCCTCTGTTGATGTACTTTTTCGATCAGGTGCACGGTATGGCGGGAGCAACGTGGTTGCAGCCATCATGACCGGTATGGGTGACGATGGTGCAAAAGGAATGAAAGAATTGAGTGAGGCCGGGGCGTATACGATTGCCCAGGACGAAGCTAGTTGTGTGGTCTTTGGTATGCCGCAGGAGGCTATCAAATTGGGAGGCGCACAAAAGGTGCTTTCACTGACTCGTATAGCAGGAGAGATCGTCCGTGCATGCGGGTAGCGTTTATCTTCTTTAAGTGAGTATGAAACGCCCTCGCAGAATTTTTTCTGTGGGGGTGTCAGTTTTTGGAATGGCGGTAGGCAATGACATTCACGGGTTCACGTGTGACCATTCCTTCCCCCATCATGTCGTCAAGTTTTTCGAGTAGGAGATCCAAGCGATCAGGATGTTCCACAATCTCCACTACCACGGGCAAGTCTTCGGACAGGCGAAGAATTTTGGTGGTGTGAATACGGCTGTTGGCTCCGAATCCGCTCATGCCACGAAAGACTGTGGCCCCGGCCAGACCAAGTCTTCTGGCTTCTTTGACGATGGCTTCAGCAAGAGGAGTCCCTTTGTGCTTGTCATCCTCACCGATGTAGATTCTAATTCGTTCAGCCTTTTCAAGCAGTTTCATAGTGACCTCCAGAGTGAAGCGTTAGAGTAGGCGACCAAGGGCTATGCCTGTAAGAACGAGTACGAGTCCTACGATGCTTTGACCAACCACGTTGAGCAGGGCAGTGAGCATCTGGCCGTATTTGACCAATTCAGCGGTCTCGAACATGTAGGTGGAAAAAGTGGTGAATGCCCCCATAAAGCCGGTCAGTACGAGAAGTCGGACTTCGCTTCCGGGGAGCATACGGTTCTCGAAAAATCCCCAGACCGCGCCGAACAAGAGACAGCCTAGTGCGTTGACGGCGAACGTCCCGAGTGGGAATGAACCGCCAGCCAGGCGTTGGGCTACGCCAGACAGCCAGTAGCGGGACATGGTGCCGGCTGCACCTCCGAGAGAAAGATAGAGTAATTTTGTAAACATTCCGATATCCTTGTTGCTTGTATAGCAACTCAATGGGAGAAAGCCAATGGCACTTGAGTGCGAATTAAAATACCTTAGCGTGGACCTAGACGCAATACGTTGCAGACTGCAAGAAGCTGGAGGGACGCATTCAGGACGGTATTTTGAATCTAATCTGGTTTTTGATTATCCGGATCGGTCCTTGAAAGCGAAGTCCGTTTTGCTCAGACTTCGGGAAAAACAGGGAAAAGCTATTTTGACCGTCAAGCGTCCGCCAGAGGAATATATTCCATCGGTTCTCAAGGTTTCCGACGAGATTGAAACTTCTGTCGGAGATTTGAATGTCATGAAGACAGCTTTGGAGACTCTTGGTTTCAAGGTGTTTTTTTCGTATGAAAAAGTTCGGGAAAAGTGGCATTTTATGGATTGTATAATTTGTCTTGATCAAATGCCTTTTGGATATTTTGTGGAAATTGAAGGAACCGACGTGTCTGTACCGGCCTGTGCTCAGGCAATTGGCCTGGGTGGGCATGTAACGACAACGGAGACGTATCACGCATTGAATTTGTCTGATCGTCGGGACAGAGGACTTGCCCCGGATGAAAATTTTGTTTTTGAAGAGCCTTTTCGCACCCGATTGTTGGCTGAACTCGACAAAGAATGAGATTCCCCCCTCGACAGTCGGTGAAAAGGAATTTATATTGCTAGTTAAGGAACAAAGAGTTTTTGGAGTCAATGACCTATGAGCGACCCTTTTACCGGTGACCGTTTTGAAACTGAACTTCTTGACGAACATGAAGTCAGGGAGCCTCGGAAGTATAAGGTCCTGTTGCATAATGATGATTATACGACCATGGACTTCGTGGTCGAGATTCTGGTTCGCGTATTTCGTCGAAACGAAGCGCAAGCCACGGCCATCATGCTTTCCGTCCACAATAAAGGGTACGGAGTCTGCGGCACTTACACTGCCGAAGTGGCCGAAACCAAGGTCGATTTGGTGCACAGGCTGGCGAAAAGCGCAGGTTTTCCGCTTAAGTGCAGTATGGAAGGTGAATAGATATGACGATGCTCAGCAAGGAACTTGAGAGTGCATTGACCTCAGCGGTCAACGAAGTGAAGCGTAGGAATCATGAATTCCTGACGTTGGAGCACCTGCTGTATGCCATTTCCATCGAGGATCAGGGTGAAGAAATCCTGGAAGCCTGCGGTGCTGAAATGGAACGCCTCAGGGATCAACTTGGTAGGTTTTTCTTGGAGAACATGGAAGCCCTGCCTGAAGGAACAGAATCTGAGGTCATTCAGACTTTGGGTGTACGCCGCGTCCTGCAAAGGGCTGTGTGGCAGAAAAAGGCATCGGGCAAAACCACTGTTGAAGTTGGGGATGTCCTTGCGGCCATGTTTGACGAAGAAGATTCATACGCCGTCTACTTCCTGCGTACCCATGATGTTTCCCGCCTTGATATTTTGGAAATCATATCTCACGGCATGTCCACGGGTGATGATTGGAATGATATGGGTGACGACTTGGGCGCTCAGTCTGATCCACTTGAAGCCCGGCCCGGTGAAAAGAAGAGTCCGCTCAAGGAATATACGGTGAATTTGACTGATCGGGCGGCCGAAGGTCTTATTGATCCTCTTATCGGTCGTGCCCCGGAACTTGAACGTACAGTCCAAGTTTTGGCTCGTCGTCGTAAGAATAACCCTATCTTTGTGGGTGATCCCGGTGTCGGTAAGACTGCCATGGCCGAGGGCTTGGCCTTGATGATCGTTGAAGGCAAAGTTCCCAAGGAATTTCTGAATGCGGAAGTCTACAGTTTGGACATGGGGTCTCTTCTGGCAGGAACCAAGTACCGCGGTGATTTTGAAGCGCGGTTGAAGGGTGTACTGGCGGAACTCAAGCTCAACAAGGAAGCCGTTCTGTTCGTGGATGAGATTCATACCATTGTCGGCGCAGGGTCTGTCAGCGGCGGCAGCATGGACGCGTCCAATATTTTGAAGCCGCTTCTGCAATCTGGTGAAATCCGGTGTATCGGTTCCACAACGTTTGAGGAATACAAGAATCATTTTGAAAAGGACCGCGCTTTGTCACGTCGGTTCCAGAAGATCGAGATTGCCGAACCAACAGTGGAAGAGACCATCGCTATTCTTAAAGGGTTGAAGCCTCATTACGAGGAATTTCACGGGGTCAATTATACGCACTTTGCTTTGAAAACGGCAGCCGAATTGTCCGAGCGGCATATTACGGATCGTTTTTTGCCCGATAAGGCCATTGATGTAATGGATGAGGCTGGTGCGTTGTATAAGTTGTCTTCTCGCACTCGGAAGGGTGACCGTATAACAGTAGCGGATATTGAAAAGGTCGTGGCGCGTATGGCTCGGATTCCCGCTCGTCGTTTGACGGTGTCTGATCGTGCACGGCTTCAGAGTCTCGAAACTGATTTGAAGAGTGTGGTCTTTGGTCAGGACGAGGCTGTTTCAGCCTTGTCTCAGTCCATCAAGCGTTCCCGTGCGGGCATGCGACAGCCAGGCCGTCCTGTGGGTAGCTTTCTGCTGACCGGTCCTACGGGTGTTGGCAAGACCGAACTGGCCCGTCAGTTGGCGGATGTACTCGGTATCAGTTTTCTGCGTTTTGATATGTCCGAATACATGGAAAAGCATGCTGTGGCCCGTCTCATCGGTGCGCCTCCAGGCTATGTTGGGTTTGATCAGGGTGGGCTGTTGACTGAAGGTGTGCGTAAAAAGCCGCATTGTGTCGTCTTGTTTGATGAAATTGAAAAGGCGCACCCGGATGTTTTTAATATTCTTCTTCAGGTGATGGATTATGCCACGCTGACAGATAACAATGGCCGCAAGGCAGATTTCCGGCATGTCATCCTGCTGATGACTTCCAATGCTGGTGCGCGGGAAATGGCTAAAGGGGCTATCGGTTTCAAGCGCAATGAAGGGGCCGACCGTCAGGGCGGTGCCATGAAGGCGTTGGAGAAGCTGTTCAGTCCTGAATTTCGTAATAGGTTGGATTCCATTGTCACGTTCAAGGCGCTTGAGTCGCCTGTTATGGAACTTATCGTGGATAAGTTCATCAAAGAACTGAATGACCAGTTGCAGGACCGCCGTGTGTTTGTGACATTGACAGAGCCTGCTCGGGCACGGTTGGCTGAGCTTGGCCATGATGCATCCATGGGCGCACGGCCGATGGGGCGCGTCATTCAGACGGAAATTAAGGACGTCATTGCTGACGAATTGCTCTTTGGTGATTTGATGAAAGGTGGAGTTGTCACTGTTGGGTTTGCTGGAAAGGGAAAGAAATCCAAAAAGATACCAGCTGTTGGCGCATCCGGAGAATTTACTTTTTCTTATGAAGCTGTCGGCAAAAAACAATAATGAATTATATACATGACAAAAGGGGCGGCTGAGGCTGCCCTTTTTTGTTTGAGAGCCTATGACCATTTATCGGCTTTTTGACGATCCCGTATTCCCCGACCCGGAAGAGGCGGACCCTGACGGCTTGCTTGCCGTTGGAGGTGATTTGAGTCCCCAGCGGTTACTGACTGCCTATGCCAACGGTATTTTCCCGTGGTACGGGGATGATTCGCCTATCCTTTGGTGGTCAACCAATCCTCGTCTTGTGGTTTTTCCTGAAGAATTCCATATGCCGCGTAGTTTGCATCGTGTTCTCAACAAGGGAACGTTTACTTTCACAATGGATACTCGATTTAGTTCGGTGATTCGTCAGTGTGCGTGTTCTCCTCGTCCCGAGCAAGATGGCTCATGGATTGTGGATGACATGATAGAGGCGTACATCCAGTTGCATGAATTGGGATATGCGCACAGCGTGGAAGCATGGCAGGGCGATGATCTGGTTGGTGGCCTATACGGCGTATCGCTTGGTTCTGTTTTTTATGGAGAGTCCATGTTCTACCATGTGTCAGACGCATCGAAAGCGGCGTTTGCCGTTTTGGTAGAGCAGCTCAGAAAATGGAATTTCAGTTTGATTGATTGTCAACAAACTACGCACCATTTACTTCGCTTTGGCGCACGCGAACTTCAGCGGTATCAATTCCTTCAGATGATCCGCGAAGGTATGGAAAGACCGTCTCGTGAGGGGCGGTGGAGATTTGATGACCCTGAGTAGAGTTTTTATCCTTCCACAATGGGGGGGTGCTGGCTTAAATCGTAGAGTCCTTTGAGTGGAATCTCCAGTGGATAACTGGGGATTCTTTCAAATTCAATGAACCCTATATCCTTTCCGGCCTGTACCTGTGAAAGGCCTTTTAGTCCGGCCGGAACAGGGAAGGTCAGCGGCGTGGAGTGGAGCGCTGTAAGTCTTGTGGAATACTGTTCTTTCAGGTAATTAAGTATAAGGTCGCGTTCACAGTCTGTGAAGGACTCCAAGATGACGGTTCGGCTGCTTGTCGGGTCAGTGCTGGATGGATCTATGGGAGCGCCGATGAGTGCGTCGAGGGCCGATTCCTTTATTTCTCCATCGTCCCAATTGGCGCGAAAAAGGTGGACTTCAACGTCCCGGCGGCCTTTAAAGCTCTTGATGACCATGGACAGACAAAAGGCGCGATCTATGGGCAGAGGGGAAGATGAGGGTGTGATGGTGATATCCATGGCGGTCTCCTTGCTGGTTATTATTGATTCTTACGTGTTTTGACGGGCTATCTCAAGCCCTGGATTATCGAGAATGCCTGATTTTAAACTTGTCAGTGAATATACCCTCAAAGGTGATCAGCCGGAAGCTGTCGCAGAACTGGTCAACGGTTTGCAAAGTGACGTGCGAGATCAAGTTTTGCTTGGTGCCACCGGCACAGGCAAGACCTTTGCCATGGCAAATGTGGTGGCGACGCTTAACCGTTCTGCGTTAATTCTGGCTCCAAACAAGACTTTGGCTGCACAGCTCTACACGGAGTTTCGTGGTTTGTTTCCTGACAATGCCGTCGAATATTTCGTCAGTTATTACGACTATTATCAGCCGGAAGCTTACCTGCCGCACTCGGATGTATACATTGAGAAGGATTCATCCATCAATGACAACATCGATAAATTGCGTCATGCAGCCACTCATGCTCTGTTAACGCGTAAAGATGTGCTTATCGTTGCGTCGGTTTCCTGTATTTATGGTCTTGGTTCACCTGATTTCTATGCCAAGATGGTTATTCCCGTGGAAGAAGGACAGACCATGGCTATGGAGTCGCTCCTTGGACGCTTGGTTGAGATTCACTATGAGCGTAATGATTACGATTTCCATCGTGGTACATTCCGTGTCCGTGGAGATGTGGTGGAAATTATCCCCGCATACAGCCGGGAAAAGGCGTTGCGTATAGAGTTCTTTGGTGATGAAATTGATTCTATTTCCGAAACGGATCCGCTGACGGGTGAGGTTAAGGATCGTCTGAGAAAGACGGTCATTTATCCGGGCAGTCATTTTGTTTCAGACCGGGACAATCTGGATCGGGCTATACATGATATTCGGGAAGAACTTCGGCTTCGGTTGACTGATCTCAAGAAGCATAACAAGTTGGTCGAGGCGCAAAGACTTGAACAGCGTACCATGTACGACCTCGAAACAATTGAGGAACTCGGATATTGTAACGGTATAGAAAATTATTCCCTTCATTTGGATGGACGACATGAGGGGCAGCCGCCAGCCACTTTGCTCGACTATTTCCCGGATGATTTCATTTTGTTTGTGGACGAATCCCATATTGCTTTGCCGCAGGTGGGCGGCATGTTTAAGGGTGACCGTTCGCGAAAGACTACATTGGTTGATTTTGGATTCAGATTACCGTCCGCATTAGACAATCGTCCGCTTAATTATGAAGAATTTCAAGAGCGTATCAAACAGGCCGTGTATGTCTCGGCCACGCCGGGACCATTGGAAATTGACTTGGCTCATGGTGTGGTGGTGGAACAGATTATTCGGCCTACAGGCCTTGTCGACCCAGAGATTGAGGTTCGAAAAACACACGGACAGATTGACGATTTGCTGTCAGAGTGTAAGAAAAGACAATCAAGGGACGAGCGGGTTCTGGTTACTACGCTGACCAAGCGCATGGCCGAGGATCTGAACGATTATTTGAACCAGATGGGGGTCGAATCCAAGTACCTGCATTCGGATATTGATACCCTTGAACGGATGGCCATCATTCAGGCTCTTCGGGCCGGTGAATTTTCTGTTCTTGTGGGTATCAATTTGCTTCGAGAAGGATTGGATATCCCGGAAGTTTCCATGGTGGCGATTCTTGATGCTGACAAGGAAGGTTTTTTACGTTCGGCACGTTCGCTCATTCAGATTTTTGGACGAGCTGCGAGAAATGTTGACGGCAGGGTTATTCTTTATGCGGATAAAATTACGGATTCCATGGCCTCAGCTATGGATGAAACAGACCGAAGACGCCAGAAACAGCAGGAATACAACGAAGTACACGGTATTACGCCGACCACTATTCGCAAGAAGGTAGATAACCTGTTTGGTGAATTGAGCGGTGTGACCATGGGGCATACTTCGGTAGGGATGGCTGCCGAGGATTTGGCACAATATGGGGCAGATCCGAAAGCTTTGCAGAAGAGTATCAAGCGGTTGGAGCGTGAAATGCGCGAAGCTGCAAAAGAATTGGAATTTGAGCGGGCTGCGGAACTCAGGGACCGTGTTGCCATGCTTCGTGAGAGATTCCTTGAGTTGGGGTAAACGATGATTGAGAGAGTTCATCGGCGAATGCTTCGCCTGAGATCACGACTTGGCTCCTTCTGGAGTGTTGTTCTCGGCGTGGTGTATCTCTTCGTTATTTTCGTGGTGGGCATCTGTTTTTACATGATGTACGAGCACTGGGATTTTGTCAGTTCCTTTTACATGATGGTCATTACGCTTTCCACCGTGGGATTCATGGAGGTTAATCAGCTTTCGGAAGAAGGTCGGCTGTTTACAGCCTTCCTGATCATGGCCGGTGTCGGTGGTTTTGTTTACATAGCAGGTGCCTTTGCACAAATTCTGATTGACGGTCGTTTGCAAATTCTGTGGGGTAAGCACAAGATGATGAAAGAAATAAGTAAGTTGAGAAATCATTTTATCGTTTGCGGTCATGGTCGCATCGGCAGCATTGTTGTTCAGGAAATTGCGGCTGAAGGGCATGATATTGTGGTCATCGAGCAAACCCCGGAGCTCATCGACAAGATGGAGCAGGACGGTATTCTCTGTATCGAAGGTGATGCAACCAGCGACGAGGTTCTTTTGAGTGCTGGGTTGCTCCATGCAAATTCACTTATCTCGGCACTTTCCAGCGAAGCGGCCAACGTCTATGTGACTTTGACGGGCCGTCAGTTGAATCCTGGGATCACCATTGTGGCCCGCGCTGGAGATAAAACCCATATTTCTCGTTTGGAATTGGCCGGAGCTGATAGAGTTGTGCTCCCGCATTTTATTGGTGGCCTGCGTATGGCGCAGAATGTTTTGCGACCAACAGTGACTAACTTTATGGAGTTGGCCGTTCGAGGTGGTATTGATCTTCAAATGGAGGAACTTTTGGTTTCTCCTGAATCTGAACTGGTCAATCTGGATCTCATTGAGTCCAAGATTCGTCCTCGGTTTAATTTGATTGTCATTGCTATTAAAAGAGCTTCCGGTGATATGGTTTTTAATCCTGGCCCCAAGGAAGTGATCGACGCCAATGATACGCTTTTGGCTGTCGGTACAAAATTGAATCTCGAAGAAATTAAAGAAATCTTATAATATAACGGTGGATTATTAACCCCATGGTCTTAAAAAACGTTATTGAACGCGTTGCTTTGTTGCGCGAAAAACTCGAGCGGCATAACTATCTGTACTATGTACAGGATGCGCCAGAAATCAGCGATGCCGAGTATGATGCATTGTTTCGTGAATTGGCAGGTCTGGAAGCGGAACACCCGGAACTTGAAGATCCCAATTCTCCGACAAAGAGAGTGGGGGGTAAGCCTGCCGATGGTTTTACTCCCTATGAACATGCCGAACGTATGTATAGTTTGGATAACGGTATGGACCTTGATGCGTGGTACGCATTTACCGAACGCGTTACCAAAGGAACAGGACAGGAGAATATTCAGTATTGGGCCGATCCAAAGATGGATGGTCTGGCAATGGAAGTTATTTATGAACAAGGTCGTTTTGTTCAGGCTGCCACTCGTGGCGACGGCCTGACGGGTGAAGACGTGACGCACAATATGCGTACGGTTATGAATTTGCCGTTGAATTTGCGGGGTGATGATGTCCCGGAATTATTGGAAGTTCGTGGTGAAGTCGTTATGTCGAACGTGGAGTTTGCCGACTTGAACCGACGACAGGAAGAGGCTGGAGACAAAGTCTTTGCTAATCCTCGTAATGCTGCAGCCGGGACCATTCGTCAACTCGATCCTAAGGTGGCCGCGTCCCGTCCACTTCGTTTTTTGGGATATGGCATAGGCCGCGTTCAGTGGACGACTGCTTCCGATAAATGGGATACTCAACAGGCAGTCATGGATGGTCTCAAAGATTTGGGGTTTGCCATTCCGCCTGAAGCGAAGCTGTGCGATTCAAGCCAAGAGGTTGCTGATTATTTTGAAGAACTTATGGCCCAGCGGGAAGGATTACCTTTCGAAATCGATGGAGTGGTCGCCAAGGTCAATGATCGGGGAATGCAGAATGCTCTTGGGTATACTTCTCGGGCGCCACGATGGGCATTGGCTTTGAAGTTCCCGGCGTATCAGACCAAGACTCGGCTTAACAGTATCCGCATACAGGTCGGGCGTACCGGCGTTTTGACTCCCGTGGCAGAATTGGAGCCGGTAGAGTTGGCTGGCGTGGTCGTATCCAAAGCGACCTTGCACAACAAGGGATACATTGAGGAACGCGATTTCCGTATTGGCGATACCGTGCTTATTCAACGGGCGGGCGACGTTATTCCGCAAGTTTTGTCTGTTGCTCTTGATGAACGGTCAGATGCTGCTGAAAAGTATGAATTCCCTATGCTGTGTCCTGTCTGTGAAAGTGTGGCGGCGGAAGATGGTGAGGCTGTGCGGTGTACTAATCCCGTTTGTCCAGCCAAGACCGTGCAGCGCATTATTCATTTTGTGTCCAAGGCTGGTCTGGACATGGAAGGCGTGGGCAAGAAATGGATTCAGAAGTTGGCGGAAGATGGTGTGCTGACGTCCCCTGCGGATTTGTTCAAGTTGGAAAAAACCGACTTGTTGAAATATGAACGTATGGGCGACAAGTCTGCTGAGAATTTTATGGCAGCCATTGCCAAGGCCAGGAAAGCTACTCCGTTATGGCGGTTCATCGCGGGGCTTGGTATTCGTCATGTGGGAGAGCAAACCGCAAAAACGTTGGCCGTGAATTTTGAAGAGTTTGATGCCATTGGAAAGGTGACCCGCGAGGAACTTCAGGATCTGGATGATGTCGGTCCCATTGTTGCCGAAAGTTTGGTCGATTTTTTTATCAATGATGAAAATCAGGTCATGCTTGGCCAGTTCAAAGAATTGGATTTTTGGCCGACAGGTGGTTCAAAAGATGTCGAGGCAACTGCTCTTCTGCCATTGTCCGGCAAGGTGTTCATTTTCACCGGGACTTTGCCAATGAAGCGGAATGAAGCCCAGGCCATGGCGGAAGCTCAAGGCGGTGCGATATCCAAGACCATTTCTAAAAAGGTGGACTATGTCGTGGCCGGAGAGAAGGCTGGATCAAAGGTCGCCAAGGCGGAGAAATTGGGGCTTGAAATTATTGACTTCGATACTTTCAAGGGCTTACTCGGTCAGAAGGTGAAGAAAAAGCAAATGACTTTGCTGGATTTTTAAACAGCTATATATTTCAAATATAAGACAGGAGATGCAGATGAGTACCAATGTCGTCATACTGGGTGCAAAAGGGCGTATGGGCAATACTTTGGTGAATATGGCCCTAGCTGATAGCGAGTTGAATCTCGTTGGCGTCTGTGAGCGCGAAGGCAATACCGGTGGTATGGATTATGATGGCTGCCTGACATCTGATTGTCTTGAAGACCTGTTGCCCAAGGTTCCAGGTGCGGTGATCGTGGATTTTACGGCTCCGGCATCATCTGTCGCCATGGCGAAAATTGCTGCCAAACATGGAAGTCCTGCCGTTATCGGAACAACTGGTTTGGATAAGGACCAGCAGGAAGAATTGGCAGAATATGCCAAGGAAACGCCGATTTTTTGGGCACCGAACATGTCAGTGGGCGTGAATGTATTGCTCAAGGTTTTGCCTGAACTCGTCAAGGCTCTTGGGGAGGACTACGACATGGAGATGGTCGAGACTCATCATAAAATGAAAAAGGATTCCCCCAGTGGTACTGCGCTTAAGTTGGCCCAATGTTTGGCTGAGGCCCGTGGGTGGGAATATGATGACGTCAAGAAGCATTGTCGTGATGGTATCATCGGCGAGCGGCCTCAGAAGGAAATCGGTGTGCAGACTTTGCGCGGTGGGGACGTGGTTGGCGACCATACCATGTATTTCTTTGGCCCCGGTGAACGTATTGAAGTCACACACCGTGCTCATTCTCGTGAGACATTTGCCTCTGGCGCATTGCGCGCGGCGAAATGGCTGTCCGGGCAGAAACCCGGCAAGCTTTACGCCATGGCTGACATTTTCTAGAATTGATACTTGTTAAAATGAAGGGAGTCTTTTTCGGAAGACTCCCTTTTTATATTAAAGAACAGGGGAAAGCAGTCGGGCGAATTTGATGAGTGTTTTTTGGATGATGTTTTTTGCATCGATTTCGTTGGGACCGGTTTCCACACATCGAGTAAAGTCACTGAGGAACATGGTTTCAATTTTTTTGCAGAATGATTCGTCTTCGACGAGCATGGTTATTTCAAAATTGAGGCGGAAGGACCTATTGTCCAGATTGGCTGTACCGACTCCGGCCAATATGTCGTCGACGAGAAAGACCTTTTGGTGGAGAAATCCCTTGGTGTAGCGGAAGACGCGGATGCCGGGAAGGTCGAGTTCCTTGAGACAGGCGAATCCAGCCAGATAGACGAGCTTGTGGTCTGCCTTTTCAGGTAACATGATGCGGACATCCACACCGCGCAAGGCTGCCAGTTGTAGGGCCTTCATGACCGCGCTGTCCGGTACGAAATAGGGGCTTGCTGTCCAGAAGCGGTGTTGTGCAGCTTCGATGGCTCGGATGAACATGAGTGAGCATGATTCCAGCGCGTCTTCCGGTCCTGTGCCGAGGGCCAAAACTTCGGCGGTTCCCGTTGTGTGCGGCATGGTTAGGTCGAGGTCGAGTAATTGGCGTGTTGCCCAGTACCAATCCTTGGCAAAGGAGACCTGCACTCCGAGAACACCTGGTCCTGCAATGCTGATATGTGTGTCTCGCCATCCATTGAATATTTTGGATATGCCAAGATACTCATCGCCGACATTGTGTCCGCCGACATAGGCTATTGCACCGTCAATAATGACAATTTTTCTGTGATTTCTAAAGTTGAGTTGAAATCGGTTGTGCCGTCCTTTGGTCGTGTGAAACGGACGTGCGTCAATCCCAGCCTCTCGCATATTTTCCCAATAGGCGGCAGGGGTGGAGTGGCAACCTACTTCGTCATAGAGAAAATATATGCGAATGCCGTTTTGAGCTTTGCGGATAAGGAGATCTTTTAGCCGGTTGCCCAGCATGTCGTCATGGACAATGAAGAATTGGATCAGTATGTAATCGGTTGCTTTTTCAATGTCTGCGAAGATGGCATCAAAGGTGGAGTTGCCGTCTGTATAGAGTTCGATGGAGTTCCCGCCGAGATAAGGGATACCGGAGAGCGTTTCAAATACGGTCCTCGGTGCATGCGGCCGCTTTCGTTCGGCCAGATCACGAATGGTCGGGATGTCATGATTACTGCCGATAAGCCGGTGAAACTCTTCTTGTCCTGCACGGATGGCATCGACGTAGCCGTGGAATTTTGATCGTCCGAAAATCCAGTACAGTGGAAGAGCGAGAATGGGGAATGTTACCAGCGAAATGGCCCAGGCAACAGCCCCTTGCGGTGTGCGAGTGTCATGAATCGCGATAACCGCCGTAATAACAGCCGTGATTTCCATGGCTGTATAGAAAAGACTGAACAGCCAGAGAAGAAATGAGAGTTCCATTGATTCCATAAGAAGTTTAGTTAACAGAAAAATCGGGCAAAAGGAAAGCTTGTCCTTGTTATTTCATGTTACTGTGGGCAGGTTGATATATAAGGAGACTGCCACGATGGTCAAAAGTGTTACGGAAAAATCAACAGACCACCCCTTTGTGAACAAACCCAATCGAACGTTGATTCGATTAGCATTTCCTGTGCTGTTCTCTTTGGTCGCCGAACCGCTGACAGGGCTTGTCGATACTGCTTTTGTGGCACGTTTGGCCGGTTCCGAGCCTGTGGCTGCGCTTGGTGTTGGCACTGTGGCTTTTACCTCAATCTTTTGGGCATTTACTTTTCTCGGTGTCGGGACGCAGACAGAAGTGGCGCAGGCGGAAGGCCGGGGAGATCGGGAACGTGCTATCAAGGTAGTGTCGTTGGCCTGTATGTTGGCGGCGTGTATCGGAGTCGCCGTCATGCTTGGTTCCATGGGATTCCTTTCGCCTATTGCGTCGTTGTTCGGTGCCGAGGGACTGGTTAACGATTTGGCCTGCGAATACATGGTGTATCGTTTGCTCGGAGCACCCGCAGTACTTGTTTCTTTGGCCTGTTTTGGTGGGTTGCGTGGCATACAGGATATGCGCACGCCGTTTTACGTGGCTGTGGGCATTAATATTATTAACGTATTTCTTGATTGGATACTCATTTTCGGGTTCGGGGCTATTGCGCCTATGGGCGTGGCTGGTGCCGCGATTGCCAGCACTGTCAGTCAGTGGATTGGTGCGGTTTGGTGTATGCGGGCTATATGGAGAAAACTCGGCTTCACATGGCACATGCGCGGGGCTGGCATCACCAAACTCATGAAGGTGGGGGGTGACCTGTTTATTCGTACTGGTGCGGTTCTTGTCTTTTTAGCCTTGTGCACCCGTGTCGCTAACCGCTTTGGTCCAGATGAGGGGGCGGCCTATCAGGCTATCCGACAGTTTTTTATTTTTTCGGCGTTGTTTCTGGATGCTTTTGCCATCACAGGTCAGAGTCTTGTTGGTTTTTTCCTTGGTGCATCGGATCAAGATCAAGCGCGTCGCGTCGCCCGTTCTGTGTGTTTGTGGAGTCTGGGGACAGGACTTGGGATGTGTGCCTTTATGCTTATGGGAGAGCAGAGCGTTGCATGGCTTCTTGTCCCACCCGCAGCGCATGGCGTTTTTGGACCTGCCTGGATTGTTGTGGCTTTGACCCAACCTGTCGGGGCGCTTTCATTTGCGACGGATGGGATTCATTGGGGGACCGGTGACTTCAGGTATTTACGGAATGCAATGCTGATTGCTTCAGTCATCAGCGTACTTTGCATCCTTGTTGTTGAAGCAATGCATCCGTCTAATATTCTTGTTTTTATTTGGCTGACAACGGCACTGTGGACAGTGATTCGGGCTGGTTTCGGAATGGTGCGTATTTGGCCGGGGGTTGGCCGTGCTCCTTTGATCAGAGAGCATAAAAAAAGACCTTAGGTTGAAATAGGAAAAGATTTTTTTAATGTTGCGTTTGGAGTTTAATGTTCAGCCAGATAGTCAAACATGAAAGCATACGCGTTGCGCATTTCTTTTTCCAAAGAATCCAAATGCGTTAGGGCTGCTTTCATGTCTTTAGCCTTGGAGGCTTTTTCTAGGTTTAGACAACACTCCCGGACACGATCCACGCCAATGGTCGCAGCGCCTCCCTTGAGTGAGTGCGCCAAATGGCGCAATCGTTCAATATCTTGCGATTGCAGGGCGTCTTTGATTTCCTGAATACGTTTTGGCTCCTGAGATATGAATACGGTAAACATCCGCTTAAGGAACGGGCGTTTGCCTGACATTGATTCCAGAAACTTGCTATCTACTATTTCTTTATGCACCGACGAATTCCTCTTTCTGCACCGCCACGGTGTCAGTGTTGCGAATTATCCTCTTATACGGTGCCATGCGATTTTCGGCAACATTTTTGAAGCCTGTGTTGACGCAAAAATGAAGAAATAGGAAATGGACCGTTTTCTTTTTTTCTGATTTCATTTGAACCGATTGTAATATCTTGAAAAATAGAGGCGGGTGCGACGAGATACAAAAAAAGGGTGAAAGCAATATACTTTCACCCTTTATTCTTTTGAAGTTGTGAGAGCTACATGGCGTAGAGTTTGTCGCCGGGGATGATGGAAATATTGTTTTTCTGTAACAATTCAATGCCTTGGTCGGTGCGGTCAAAGCGGAAGATAAGCACAGCCGAGTCACCGCTTTGCTGTACGAAAGCGTACATGTATTCCACATTGATTCCAGCATTTTGAAGCATACTCAGAATAGCATGCAATCCGCCAGGATCGTCAGAAACCTTGACGGCCACGACCGAGGTGCGACCAACGGTGAAGCCCGCTTCCTTCAGTGTGTCCTTGGCTTTGGTAAAGTCGGATACAATCAGACGCAGGATGCCGAAATCCGACGTGTCTGCCAGAGATAATGCACGAATGTTTACACCGGCCTCGGAGAGAAGACGGGTAACTTCGGCGAGACGTCCGGCACGATTTTCCAGAAATATGGAGAGTTGATCTACTTTCATAATGATCTCCTTGTGAATTGGAGGCGTTAGCCTTCTTTTCTCTTGTCAATGATGCGTTTGGCCTTACCCACGGAACGTTCAATTTCCTTGGGGCTGACCAATTTGACCTTGGCGGTGACGCCGAGGAATTCTTTAATGTTTTTCATTACCTTTGATTCGACGCGTTGTAAATTCTTAATCTCATCGGAGAAAATGGACTCGTTGACTTCCACCTGAACTTCCAGAGTATCAAGGTTGCCCTTGCGGTCAACAATGAGCTGGTAGTGCGGTGTTAATCCTTCAGTTTCAATGAGAATGGATTCGATTTGAGACGGGAAGACATTGACGCCGCGGATGATGAGCATATCGTCGGAACGACCTGTTACACGCTTCATGCGGGCAGTGGTGCGACCACATTTGCAGGGGGTGGTGTTCAAAGTGGTCAGGTCGCGTGTCCGATAACGGATGAGCGGAATGCCTTCCTTGGTCAGTGTCGTGAAGACCAACTCGCCTTCCTCACCGGGGGCTACAGGCTCGCCAGTTTCGGGGTTGATCGTTTCCGCAAGAAAGTGATCTTCCTGAATGTGCAGACCATCTTGAGCTTCAAGACATTCGATGGCAACACCCGGTCCCATAATTTCAGACAGGCCGTAGATGTCGATGGCTTTGATACCGAGTTTTTTCTCGATTTCGAGACGCATTTCGTTGGTCCATGGCTCAGCACCGAAAATACCGATGCGCAAGGGGAGTTTTTTGATATCGATGCCCATTTCTTCGCCTGTCTCAGCAAGGAACAGAGCATATGACGGTGTGCAACAGATGACGTCCGGTGAGAAATCTTTGAGCAGCGTGACCTGTCTGCGTGTGGCACCGCCGGAAATGGGAACGACTGTTGCTCCCAAGGCTTCTGCGCCGTAGTGCGCACCAAGGCCGCCTGTGAACAAGCCGTAGCCATATGCGTTGTGTACGGTGTCGCTGGCCGACGCACCCGCTGCCATGAAGGAACGGGCCATGAGTTCGCCCCAGTTCTTGATGTCACGCTTGGTGTAGCCGACTACAGTGGCGGTGCCGGTAGTGCCGGATGAAGAGTGGATGCGGACGATTTGGTCCTTGGGGACAGAGAAGAGGCCGAAGGGATATTGGTCGCGAAGATCCTGCTTGACGGTGAACGGGAGCAGGGTGAGGTCTTTCAGACTTTTGATGTCCTGAGGCTTGACGCCTTTTTCATCGAATTTTTTCTTATAGAACGGGACATTGGCATATACTCGTTCACAGAGAGCCTGGAGCCTTCGGAGCTGGATTTTTTCCAGATCCTCCCTGGGCAGGGTTTCATTTTTTACATCGTAAATCATCCCGAGAACCTCCTTGCGCGGCCTTGATCGGCCCATGTTGACAAAATAAAAAACCACGGTCCTTTCGGCCCGTGGTCTGTTTAGCGTTTTTACCGCTCCAAATACTCCACGAGCCACCTACTGGGGGCACATAAAGAAAAAAAAGGAGCGAAATACGAGGAAATTTTTCATAAAGGCGAGACTGCCCCATGTTCCCGACCCCGTCAAGGTGTTTATCATTGGGTTGACGTAAGGAACGCGGTAAGACGGGGGATGAGTCCTCCCATTGCGGACCGGGGCAAAGTGCATTACATGGCTATGAGTCGTCTAACGAACGAGGTTCATATGCAGTTCAGGGAATTGATGGTACAGAACAGGACGCGGCGAAAATTCGACGAATCACGTCCTGTGGATATACAGATATTGGTCGATTTGGTTGAATTGACTCGATTCATCCCATCAGGCAAGAACATGCAGCCGTTGAAGTACATTGCTGTAGCAGATAAAGTACAGTGTGACGCCATTTTCCCGCTGCTGGGGTGGGCTGGCTATCTTAAGGACTGGAAAGGTCCGGCAGATGGTGAACGGCCAACTGGGTACATTGTTGTGATGCTCGATAGGAATCTGGCGGATACCCCTGGTTGCGATCATGGTATTGCCAGTCAGTCCATTATGCTGGGAGCTGTGGAAAAGGGGCTTGGCGGGTGCATTATCGGGACGGTAAATAGAAAGAAACTGTCTCGGATGCTCGACCTGTCGGAAAATTTTGATATACTTCTGGTGTTGGCGCTTGGTGTGCCAGCCCAGGATGTCGTGGTGGAACCGCTTCCATCCGACGGAAGTATACAGTATTGGAGTGGGAACGATGGCAAGCATCATGTGCCCAAACGTGGGCTGGATGATTTGCTTGTTGGGTGTTACCCGGAAAAAAAATAATATGTATCGAAAGATACGAGGATCACATTGTTGAACAAAGAAAAGAAGTTCCAGGAAATGGCGAGTGAAGACAAGGCCCGGATCGTCGCTGAATGGCTTGATGAAAAGCAGGGCGAGAATGTCGTTATCATGGATGTCTCAAAAATGAGTTCGGTCACTGATATGACCTTGGTTGTTTCTGCCCGTGGCGTGAAGCATGCCAAAGCTCTGGCAGAGTATATTCTGGATAAGGCTGCTGAGGACAATATCGAGTTTTTGAGCATGGAAGGACAGAAAACCGGTGAATGGGTTCTGGTTGATCTGAATGATGTGCTGGTTCATATCTTTCTTGAGGAACTCCGTGGGTTCTACAATATCGAAGGTATGTGGAACGGAGCCCCAAAAATTCAAATTTAGCCAATGCCTGGAGGCGTCATGGCCGAACCGAAGAAAACACTTCTGTTGATTCTGGACGGATGGGGCATTGCTCCTGAAGGCGCAGGGAACTGCGTCCGTAACGCCGCAACGCCACATTTGGATACTCTTCTGGCCAAATATCCCAATACCCGGTTGACTTGTTCAGGCCGTGCCGTGGGGTTGCCTGATGGATTCATGGGCAACTCCGAAGTTGGTCATATGAACATTGGTGGTGGTCGTATTATCTATCAGGATATGACCCGTATCGATTTGTCCATTGAGAACGGTAGCTTTTTCGACAATGCGACGCTCAAGGACCTGATGGCGAAAACTAAGGCCGGGACCGGGCGACTTCATCTTATGGGGTTGGTTTCCGATGGGGGTGTTCATAGCCATCAGAATCATATTTACGCCGTGCTCAAGATGGCCAAAGATCAAGGGGTACCTGAGGTCTTTATTCACGCCTTCATGGATGGTCGCGATACTTCGCCCACCAGTGGGGTTGTTTTTGTGCGCCAGTTAATGGAGAAGATGGAAGATATTGGTATCGGCCAGGTGGCAACTGTTAGCGGGCGGTATTGGGCCATGGACCGTGATAAACGGTTTGAGCGTAATGAGTTTGCCTATAAGGCGTTGGTCTTAGGCGAAGGTGGTGCCATGGCTGATCCGCTTTCTGGTATTCAGGCATCGTATGATGCGGGTGAAACCGATGAGTTTATCAAGCCGAGCATTATTGATGGCGTGAATGGACAGATCGGTGATGGAGACGGCGTGTTTTTCTTCAATTTCCGTGCTGACCGTGCGCGGCAGATTAGTCGTGCGTTGTTTGACAAGGATTTTTCTGAGTTTCCGCGCGCCTCCGTTCCTGAGATGGCTGAATTTGCCACCATGACACAGTATGAATCTTCCTTCCCCATGCCCACGGCGTTCCCGCCTGAAAGTTATAGTGGAACTTTGGGAGAAGTTGCTTCCGGTAAGGGAATGAAGCAATTGCGTATTGCTGAGACAGAGAAGTACGCCCATGTAACCTATTTTCTTAATTGCGGCCGTGAAGATCCATTCCCGAACGAAGATCGTGTCATGATCCCTTCGCCGCGTGAGGTCGCTACATACGATCAGAAACCGCAGATGAGTGCTGATGAAGTCGCTGATACGCTCATAGGTAAGTTCTCTGATTATGATTTGTGTGTTTGTAATCTCGCTAATCTCGATATGGTGGGGCATACCGGAATTATTGACGCAGCCAAGCAGGCTTGCGTCACTGTCGATGCTTGTGTCGGACGGATTGTGGATACGGTTTTGGCAGCTGGTGGTCGTATGCTTTTGACTGCGGACCACGGTAATGCCGAGAAATTAGTTGCTGATGACGGCAGTCCGCATACGGCGCATACAACCAACCCCGTTCCCCTTGTATATATTGAAAAAGGGTGCGAAGGTGCCGAACTTGAAGAGGGTATTCTTGGCGATTTGGCACCCACCATTCTTGGATTGTGGGGCATTGAGCAGCCCGCTGAGATGACCGGAAAGAACCTGGTGAAAAAGAGAAAATAATGGCTGAATCAAAGAAACCACTGACCCCGGTCAAGCCTGCTGGTATGGAATTGATATTTCTGTATCCATGTCCACATTGCAGCCGAGAGGTCCCCCTTATTGCTCCGTCCCGTCCTGCCATGGCGCAGTGTGACGCGTGTCGGGAAAACTTCCCCATAGTCCCTGTGGATGATCGGACCATTCGGTACATGAAGCTTATTCTGGCGGGTGGCAAAGCCGGTATCGACCCGGATTTTTTGTAATAAACAAATTATTATAAAAGCCGGTCAAAACGATTTCGTTTTGACCGGCTTTTTTTTGTCTTGATATTATCTAGAGAAAGTCTAAAGATATCTTTTATCTGTTGTAATTATTGCATTTTTTGAAAAGTGTAATTATTGCAGTGAACTACTAATTGGCTCGTCAATTGCTTTAAGCATATCACTGTTTTTTAAGTCAAAATAGAGGACTGAAGGATTATGATGATGCGGAAAAGTGGCAAAGTAGCGGTAATTGCAGCAGTCTTTCTTGTTTCTGGAATTCTTTCTGTAGGTGAAGCTTTGGCTGTGGAGAGTCTTGCAAAGGTAACAATTTTGTCAGCTGAAGTTGTCAGACTGCACTGGCTTTTGGGAGTCGGTGGAATTTTGAGTGTGTGTACCTGTATTGTGTGTGTGCTTTTTTACAGAAGAATTGTGAGTAATAAATACAGTGCATTGTTGAATTGTTTAGAATTGGTTGTGCAAGGGAAGTGGCATTCAAATCTACAGGTTCATAAGAATGACGTTTTTGGTAGTTTGTATAGAGATATAAACCAAATTGTTAAGTACATTGGTGGCTTAGAAAAGGGGCTTTTTGATACGCAGAATGCGCTTCAAGTGGCCGATGGAAAGACTGATAAAGCCATTGAAAATTCTATTATGGCAAGGAAGCACGGGGAAAATGCTCGATGTCAGGGGCTTTTGTCAGCAGCCGAAACAATGGAATTGTCGTTACAGAGTATTCGGGATCAATCCAATCAGTTGGATAATGCAATTTCTAGAGCGAGTGACGGGGCCATCAGGCAGCAGCACATCGTATCAAGCGCTGTTTCGGCGACAGAGCAGATGAATAGTGCCGTGGCAGAAACGGCCGAGAATGCCGCAGCGGCGGCCTCTGGTGCGGAGTTGGTTATGGAACGAGCCTCATCAGGGGCTTCTGTTGTCACACGGACTCGTGATGCCATCGGGTCTCTTTCGAAGAATTCTCAGGCTTTGGTCGAGAGCGTGGCAGGTCTTGGCGCTCAGGCTCACGGTGTAGGGACTATTATGGGTGTTATTTCTGATATTGCTGATCAGACAAATCTGTTGGCGTTAAACGCAGCAATTGAAGCAGCTCGAGCAGGAGATGCCGGACGTGGCTTTGCAGTCGTGGCCGATGAAGTCCGTAAACTTGCGGAGAAGACCATGGAGGCTACCCGTAATGTCGGCTTGGCTATCGAAGGTATTCAGGAGCAGGTATCAGAGACTATTGAAGGCGTGCAGGGAATGGCTGGGCTTGCTGATGATGCTGCCGGCTTGGCTGATGAATCTGGTGCTGCTTTGGAGGAAATTGTGACATATTCAGGAGTGAGTGCTGGACAGATCAGTGCCATTGCCGCAGCAGCGCATCAGCAGTCTATTTCTTGTGAAGAGGTCAATCGTACTATCTTTGAGATTCATGGAATTTCTACAGAGACTGGGCAGGGCATGGTTGATGCAGCTGATACCGTTGCCCTTTTGACTGAGCGAGTAGATGATTTGGCGACTATGACGGGAGTTTTTCGTTTGGTTGGGCATGGCCGTGTACAGGCTGTCATTGAAGACTTGTCAAAGGCCACAGATGTGCAATCCTGTGAACGTTTACGGCAGGAAGATGCCATCCGGAGGACGTTACATGCAAATGAATTTCTTGAATTAATGTATGTTACTGATTCAAGAGGCATGCAGGTTGTTAGCAATATGGGTGGATTTGTTTCGAATTATTCAGAAGATGCTTCAGCATTCGGTGCGGATTGGGGATCTCGTCCATGGTTCATGGAAGCCATGGCGACCAGCACCTTTTTCGTCTCTGATGTGTATACTTCGTCGGCGTCAGGTGAGAGTTGCATCACTGTATCCAGTCCATTTTTTAATATAGGAGGGCGGGTACTTGGAGTTATCGCCGTAGACGTCCGTGTTGCTGTTTAGGCGTTTTCATTCTGAGTATTCTTTTTGTATTGCATGAGGATGTTGCCAGCGACGATAAAGCCGAGTCCGGCGATTGTTGCGGGCAGGATTTCTTCGCCCACCAGAAAGTGGATGAAGATAAGCGAGAGGAATGGGGAGAGAAATATGAGGTTTGCAATACGGGCGGTGCCTTCACCATCAGGTGTCGCTGCGTATTTCATGGCCGTGAGCCAAAGGGCGAAGGTGATGCCCATTTCGAAGAATCCGACATAAGCTGCGGATAGTGCTGATGTCATGTCCAAAGTCGGCAACTCTGAGAAAACAAGTGTTGCTATAATGATGAGCGGGAAACCACAGAGAAAACCGAGGAGTAATCCAGCTATAGGATCAGCTTTGCTCCGGGTGTTGAATATCCAGTAAAGTGCCCATATGACAGTGCTTGCCAGAGCAAGTCCGACACCTGTGAGGTTGGAGAATTCAAGAGAGAACGGGTTGCCATGAGTGGAGATGACCACCACGCCGAAATAGCTCAGAAAAATAGCGGCCATATCTTTGCCTGACATTTTCTGACCTAGCAAAGGGATGGAGAGCAATGATAGAGTGATGGCCCAAGTATAATTGATGGGTTGTGCCTCTTGCGCCGGAAGTAGGTCGTATGCCTTGAACAGGATGACGTAGTAAAGGAATGGATTTAGTACGCCAAGCAGGGCTGAACGAATCATTTCGCGGCGTGGCATTCGTGTCAGTTCATGGAGTTTGCCCTGAAACACCATGATTCCGGTGAGTGCGACAATGGAGGTGGCACAGGCCATGAGTAGAAGTTGGAGCGGGTCCAGTCTGGTCAGAGCGATTTTGAAGGCAGAGGCCACGGTGGACCAGATGCCCACCGTGACCAATCCGAATATCAGTGCTTTTTTTCTGTTGTTCACGAGCGTGTTTAGATAATGACGTGTTTTTTGATGTGGTTAACCACTTCTTCTACGTCATCAGTCACGATGAACAGGTCGAGGTCGTCTTCATGGCAGAATTCGTTGGTGACAAGCTGTGTCTTGAACCAATCCACTAGACCTCCCCAGAATTCTGTGCCGAATAAGACAATGGGAAAAGGCTTGATGCGGTGGGTCTGGATTAGTACAAGAGCTTCCGAAAGTTCATCCAGAGTGCCATAGCCGCCGGGTAGGGCCACGTAGGCCAGAGCGTATTTGATGAACATGAGCTTACGGATGAAGAAGTAGCGAAATTCACTTTTTATGTTCATGTACGGGTTGTTGTGTTGTTCCATGGGCAGATGGATATGTAGGCCGATGGATTCGCCACCGTTTTCAAATGCGCCTTTGTTTCCGGCTTCCATGAGACCGGGACCACCGCCGGTAATAATTGAGTAGCCTGCTTCAGACAAGGCCTTGGAAAGTTCTACGGTCTTTTCGTAAAGCGGTTCTTCCGGCTTGACGCGAGCCGAACCGAACATGGATACGGCAGGTCCGATTTCAGACAGATTTTCAAAGCCGTCCACTATTTCTGACATGATTTTGAAAAGCCGCCAGGATTCCTGGATTGAAAGGTCATCAATGAGATATTGTTTGGAGCGATGGATCATGAATTCTCCTTGGATTTCGTATGGAATTGTTGCCTGAACCAAGTTTATGGGGCATGTAATCAAGACAGCGGACACTGAGTCTCGCTTGTAGACACATTACACAGATTCTTCCCCTTTCGAAAGTGGATTTTGTCGTTTTTCACAGGGGGATGGCATGATGAGGAACATCGATGAAAATTACATTCATGGGCGCAGCCCGTACCGTCAGTGGCTCCTGTTATATTCTCGAATGTGGCAACAAGCGGTTTGCCGTTGATTGTGGCCTTCATCAGGGTAATAAGGAAATCGAGAAGCGGAACTGGAATTTTGATCAGTATGACGCTAAAGAGCTTGATTTCATATTGATTACCCATGCTCATATTGACCATACCGGCTTGTTACCGGCTCTGGTTTCCAAAGGTTTTAAAAGCCCCATCTATTGCACCGCTCCGACACGAGATCTGTTGGAGATCATGTTGCTTGACAGCGCACATATTCAGGAAATGGAAGCGGAGTGGGCCAATCGCAAGCGATTACGGACTGGTGGACAGCCCGTGCGGCCTTTGTATTCCATTGTCGATGCTGAAAATACCATCCCGTTATTTGCAACAGTTGATTATTCCCAGACGTTTGAGCCAGCTCCAGGTATCAAAGTAACCTATATGAATGCAGGACATATCCTTGGTTCTGCTTTTATCGAAATAGAATATGAGCAGGACGGCAAAAAAACCAAGGCGGTTTTTTCTGGTGACTTGGGGCGACCTGAGCAACTTATCGTCGAGGACCCCAGTGGTGTGGATTGTGCGGATTATCTGTTTCTTGAATCAACGTATGGCAATCGTAATCACAAAGATGAGGCGGGGAGTCTGGAGGAATTGGCTGAAGCCATTGCCTACAGTTATAAAAATGGTGAGAAAGTCGTTATTCCGGCGTTTGCCGTGGAGCGGTCACAGCAGATTATATACAGTCTTTTTCTGTTGAAGAAACAGGGAAAGTTGCCGGACGATATGCCTGTATATCTGGATAGCCCGTTGGCTATTCGCGCTACGGAGATCTTTCGCAAGCATCCTGAATTTTTTGATAAAGAAACGCAGGAACTTCTTGAAAATGGTGAGAACCCACTCGATTTGCCGAACTTGAAGTTTACTGAGAGTCGTGAACAGTCTCAGGCCATCAACGAGACTCGTGGTCCGGCTGTTATTATTTCAGCCAGTGGAATGGCCAATGCCGGACGCATTAAGCATCATTTGCGGCATAATTTGTGGCGTCCCGGTGCAAGCGTTATTTTTGTGGGATGGCAGGGCGTTGGTACTCCTGGACGGAAAATTGTGGGTGGCGCCAAGAAAATCCGTATTTTTGGTGAAGAAGTGGCTATCAATGCCAAGGTGTTTACCATTAATGGATTTTCCGGGCATGCCGGACAGGATGAACTCATGGACTGGCTCGGCACTATGAAGGGTAAGTCGGTGAAGGTTATTCTGGTACACGGCGAAGCTGAAGTGCAGAAAGAATTTGGTGCATTGATTACTGAAAAATTTGGTTTTGAAGTGCATATCCCTGAATATATGGAAGAACTCGAATTGGAACCCGGTGTGGAGTTGCAGCCCGTGGTGGATATGGATATTGCCAGACCCCGCGTGGATTGGAATTTTCTCCTTGCCGATTCCGAAAAGCTGTATGCGGAACTTCGGGAGCGCGTGAAGAATGTGGAAGATCGGCCATGGGTCGATCAGTCGGAGTTGCGCGACAGGCTGCTTGATATTAATCGCAACATTGTTGCACTGGTCTCGGAAATGTAATCATGCGAATAGTTGGTGGAAAATACAAAGGACGTAGGCTCAAAACCTGCGAGGGGCCGGGGTATAGACCGGCCACAATGAAAGTTCGTGAATCCATTTTTTCCATGCTGATGGCGCGGGGAGTGGATTTTTCGGACGTGCGTGTCATCGACATGTTTGCCGGTTCAGGAAGCTTGGGAATGGAATGCCTGAGTCGTGGCGTGACAACTGCCTGGTTTATAGAGAAAAGTTCAAAGGCCGCAGGGTTGATACGAAAAAATTTGTCTGACCTTGGCGTGGAGAAAAAATGCGTCAAGGTGGTCAGCAAGGACCTTTTTGGTGTATTGTCCAAGAAACCTGATACGCCTTTTGATCTGGTTTTCATTGACCCGCCCTATGGAAAGGACTTATTGGTCCCGGCTTTGGAGAAGGCGTTGAAAAAAGGGTGGATTGCACCCGGCGCATTAGTCCTGGCCGAAGTGGAGACAGCTATTAGTGCTCCACTCGAAGGACCTATTGCGGAAATGGAATTGTTAACTGACCGTGAATACGGTCAAACCAGGATACTTTTATGGCGGAATTAAACCATCGCACGGCTGTTTACCCCGGAACTTTTGACCCTTTGACCATGGGCCATGTCAGTTTGACTCGGCGTGGTCTTCAGGTTTTTGATACCGTGATTCTTGCCGTGGCTGAGAGCACGCCGAAGAAGACGCTGTTTTCCATCGGGGAACGGGTTGAATTGGCAAAAGAAGTTTTTCGCGATGAGCCGAATGTTATTGTCGAGCCGTTTGATTGTTTGTTGATTGATTATGTGGAGAGCAAGGGAGCTGGAACCATTATGCGCGGCCTGCGTGCGGTTTCCGATTTCGAGTATGAATTTCAGATGGCACTCATGAATCGCAAATTGGAGCGTGAAATTGAGACAGTCTTTATGATGACTGATTTTAAATGGATGTATTTGAGTTCCACCATTGTGAAAGAAGTTGCCCATTACGGCGGTGATGTTTGCGGATTGGTCCCCGGTCCTGTGGTCAAGGCCTTGAATATTAAATATGGCTTCACATACGGGTGCGGCGGCAAAAAGAAGAAAGGGAAATGAGTAAAAAGCCTCCCATAGTTTGCCTTCTTGGTCCCACGGGAACCGGAAAGACCGCTGCAGCTATTGCTATTGCCAAGTGCATGGACGCCAGTGTTATCAATTTTGATTCTCGACAGGTGTATCGCGATTTTCCGCTTATAACGGCGCAACCCGATGTCGAGGAACAGGCTGCTTGCCCTCATTTGTTGTATGGATTTTTGGGGACTGAAGAGAAGATGACGGCTGCCCGATTTGTGGCGCTGGCTGTTGAGAAGATCGAAGAGGTACGTTCACAAGGCCGTTTGCCCATATTGGTGGGCGGGACCGGGATGTATCTTCGGTCTTTGCTTTCCGGGATTGCACCCATTCCTGAAATATCGGCTGAGATTCGGCAGCAGGTTCTTGATCGAGTCAAAGCCGAGGGCCCGCAGATTTTACACACAGAGTTGACAAAGAACGATCCTGACTATGCTGCCAAGATTCACCCCAATGATACGCAGCGTAACGCTCGTGCCGCAGAAGTTTTTCTGGCGACGGGGAAAAACATGACATGGTGGCACACTGAAAGTGAACATGCCCCGGCACCGTATGAAGCTCTTAAAATCGGCATGAAGATTGATTTGAATGAACTCACACCGCATTTGGCCAAGCGGATCGGTGGGATGTTGGAGCAGGGAGCGGTGGATGAAGCCACGCGGGCGTATGCGAAGTGTTCAGATGGCAAAGCGCCAGGATGGACCGGCATAGGATGTTCGGAACTGTTGGCTTTTTTGCGGGACGAAATCCCGCTGAGTGATGTTCGAAACATGTGGATCAAAAATACGCGGGCCTATGCTAAACGGCAGATTACATGGTTTAAAAAAGAATCCGATATTCATTGGTTTGCACCGGGAGCAAATAATGACATCGCCAACCATGTGGAGCAATGGCTGGCTGAATTCAATTGATCAATTCAGTCCGATAACGGCTAGTTGTGTTGGCGTCAAATACCAGTTCAATGTGCCGTAGGTTTCTTTCATGTTCATCTGTAACTGCATGAGACCGCCGTTTTCGATAGCGATGTCCACTGGTGTTATTGTCGTCAGTATGTGGGAAGCAAGTGCTCCGAGTGAGGGAAGGTGCCCCACAATGAGGATTGACTCCAACCCGTTGTAATCCCGTATATAATCTAATGTTTTTTTTGCTGGTGTCATTGCCTTGACCACATCGGTCACCTGAATCCTAGAGGACGGATAGCCTGTTTGTTCAGCCATAATTTTGGCTGTTTCCAGAGAGCGGACTTTAGGGCTGGCGACTACAAGCTCGAAACGTAGGCCCAGAATTTGTGCGGCGCGTGCCGATTTTTCAATTTGTTCTCGGCCTACCGGACTTAAAGGTTGGTGCGGGTCAAGCTCTTTGGATAGGCAGACGCCATGTTGCATTAAATGGATAAGCATGCGTAACTCCACTGTTTGGTTGCCGTATTTTGGAAATGTATCACTCGCGTCAGGGCGCGGCAAGCTGCTTGCAGAAAAGCGGCAACCACGATACATCCGATGGAGTTTGATATCCCACACCGCATGCGGTTTTGAATACTTGAGGACACTATATACATGTCATTTCGTCTTGTTATTCCCATTTTGTTGTCATTGTTTATCTTTTCTCCTGTGGCGCAAGCCTTTCAAGGGCATGTGCAGTCTTTCGGAAAAGAGGGAGCTATTGCTTGGGGTAATGGCGAACTCTCTGTTGTTCAAGCTGTCGAAAAAAGTAATGATGAAGCGACGCCATATACGCCGCTGGCCGTGCGCAAGGCGGCTTCCAAGGCTCGTCGGCTTTTGCTTGATATGGTTTTAACCACACGAATCAGTGCCAAGCAGACGGTCGGCAGTGCTCTTGCTGATAATCGAGTGCTAGGCAGTCAGGTAAGGGGACTTGTTCACAATTCTCTTTTCCAAGGACCGTCCCATCTGGATGCCGAAGGAACCGTTCTGGTCTCCGAGCGTTTTAGAGGCAAGCTGGCTGAGTTGATTTTACCGACAACCATTCAGTTTCAAAGTGGCATCTCTCCGAAATTGTCTACATATATGGAGCAGGATGTTACGGAGTTAGAAGCGGTTGGTTCTGCTGTAACAGGATATTCCGGTGTTATTATCGACGCTCGTGGCATGAAAGTCACGCCCGCACTGACTCCTGTTATTTATGGGAGCGAGGGGCTTGGTGCTTACGGTGCATTTCTGGTGAGCAGGGCCAATGCTGTGAATAAGGGCGTCGTAGCGTATGCGAATACATCCGATTTGGCAGTTCTTAAAGAGCGCGTGGGTAATAACCCTTTGCGGGTCAAAGCGGTCCGTGCGTACGGTTCTTGGCGGACCGATATAATTATTGAGACATCAATGGCCCGGTTAGTTCGTGCCATTATGAAGTCCGGGAATATTGTTGCGAATTGTGCAGTTGTTATTGTCGTGGACGAAGCCGCGCCCGTTGAAACCCTTGAAACTGTTGAAACCGAAAGCGAATAAGCGCGAGTTGAGATAATGCAGACTATTTTGAGAATTTGTTGTTTTTTGATGTGCCTCATGATTTTTCCTTCCATGGCAGGAGCAGGCACCGTGGATGTCTTTCGGCCTGTAGAAGAAAATGTGTCTCCCATGGAGATGCGCACCCGTGCCATGGCTGAAGGATTTGCCTTGGCTGTACTGGATGAGGCCCAAGTTATGTTGCCCGGATTGGACGCATTGCGTGCCGAAGCCTTAAAAATGTATCTGACAGGGCACGCCAAGCCGTATATTCAGGGATACAAATTGCTCTCTTCCAAGGAAGTCGATGAAGGCCTTGAAATGCGTATGGACGTGCGTATTAACAAGCGAACACTTCGAGATGGTTTGAAAAAATTAGGACTTTTCCAGACGTTGAAATCACCGTTGGTGGCATCAGTGGCCTGGCCTGAAGATATTTCCGGTGATGAAATGGCTGTTTTGCAAGGTCTTATCACCATGACTGGTTTGGAATTGGAAGACGGTACGTATCCCGCCTTCTTTCTGGAATATACCAAGGAAAAAGCCTATAAAGGGCGCATGATTCTGGATAATCGAGAGTGGCTTAGCATCAACAAGGACCTAGCGGTGGTCTGGGTTGATCTCTGGGCACGGTATTTTGATCAGTCTCAATCGAAGATTGCTCCGGCCAAAACGCAATTGCTCACTATTTCTGGATGGTTTTCACCCGACGGAATTCTGGAATTTGATCGTGTCTTGAGAGGATGGGATTCTGCCGTTCAGGAGGCTCGGTTGGTGGAAATGGACATGCAGCCTACTGGCACAGGTGCAACTTGGGATGTGAATATCCTGAATCGTGACCGACTGGACATGCTATTGCAGTCGTTTTTGCCGCAGCGTGGTTTGACGTTTCAAATGACGCAGGGAGATTAAGAGTTAGGAGGAGATGTCACCGTGTCGTGTGATGCCATTTGGACTGTTCCCAATATTTTGACCATTATTCGGATTCTGCTGACTCCGGCTTTTGTCATGGCGTATATTTCAGAGAATTTCAATTTTGCCTGGATACTTTTTGCTATAGCCGGCTTGACCGACGCACTCGATGGGTTTTTGGCCAGAATATGGGATCAGCGGACACAGCTTGGTGCCATGCTCGATCCGCTTGCCGACAAGGTCTTGCTTGTTACATCTTTTCTTTGCCTAGCCCTCAAGGGGTGGATTCCTCCTTGGTTTACCGTGTTGGTTGTCAGTCGCGATGTCATCATTGTCGGGGGCTTGGCCGTACTTCATTTTTGGGGAATTGAGGTTCGTAGCCGTATCAAGCCTATCTGGATCAGTAAGTTTACCACAGCCGCACAAATCTTTTTGGTTATTTTTGTCATGATACAACGGTCTTTTGGGTTGGATTTCCCCTCAATTCAATTGTTCATGGTCGGGGTAACGGGGGTTGTCACGGTTATATCCGGGATTGCCTATGTGCGCCGCGGTTTTGAACTTTTTTCTGAAGAGTCCGGCGGACAATAAACATCCAATTTCATAAAGAAAAACCCGGCTGCATGGCAACCGGGTTTAAATAGCATTTGAAAGATTGAACGTGGGCTAGCTTTCTTTCTTGTCTTCGTCTTTTTCTTCTCTTGGGGTGACGTCAATTTCGTCAGGTTCGTTAGTCGCTTTTTTGAAATTGCTGATTGCTTTACCGATGCCACCGCCAATTTCAGGCAATTTCTTGGCACCAAAGATGACCAGGACGATAACGAGAATTATCAACAGTTCCCAAACTCCGAATCCGCCGATCATATATTGCCTCCAATTTGGTGAAAGTCCACGTGATTATTTGTTGACTGAGGCTATACACCCGAGCAAATGCTCAGTCAAGGACGTGAACTCTTTTCCTGACCTGGCACCACGGGGAGAAAAGGGGCGCTTCGTCCTTTACAATCAAGGGCATGGGTCTTACATCTTCGAAGTCCGGGAACTGTGTATTTTTACTTTTGCAGCCCATATACATATATAATGAGCGACCATGAATGATATAAAGCGATTGCCGGGTGACGGATGTACTTATTACGTTCGAGGACGATGCCTGTATGAGGAGCGTCTCAACCCTGGATACACCCAGTCCTGGCGATGTCAGGTCCTTAAAAAATGGGAATCGAAGTTCGACGATTTTCTTGCTCGGGCGGAGTTCTTTGGCGTCGAACAGAAAGCTGTACCCGATTTATGGGACCGACAGTTTCAAAGAATGGCCCGAGATGTGTTCCATTGTCAGATGTATACCTATGAACCCGGTGTGGAACCTCCGGGATGTCGCAATCAATTGGATGCCATCTGTATTCACGGTCTGCCTAAATGCTATGGTCGTTGTCGTCATTACGAAATTGCAATCCCCGAACATGATGAAGAATAGAAATTAGGAGAATATACATGCTGCTCTCTTTTCCCAATCTGCACCCTGAATTGTGGACAAATGGTCCGTTGAAAGGCCTCAAATTCCTCGATCCCGGTTTGAATGAAGCGTCATTCGACCAAGCGTTTCGCCCCGAGGATTTGCCGCTTGATCACAATACTGCGACTGCGCTTATCAATGATTGTATCAATTTTGGTGAACAGTTTAAAGATCCCAGCGAGATGGCTTATTTCGGAGCTGTAACTACGGATGATTTTTATGAAGGGTCGAGCATGTCTATTCAGGCACAGCTCACCCGGCAGTTTGACGATGGTCAAGGCTCCAAGCAGGAGCGCGAAGAAAAGGAAGCTCGGTCCAAGGCACAGTTCATTTTGTTGCTGGCTTGGTTCTTTGAAGAGCGCATGATTGAGTTGTCCGGATTGGAGAAGGGGATTAAGGCCCGTTGGAAGTCCATGGATACTACTTTGGGAGTGGATGACGAAGATCGTATTAATGAGCGTGTTGTCGATCTTGGCAATGCGCAAAGTCATACGGGCGGCGTGTCAGACGGCCAGACCATTCCGCTTCCGTGGCAACGAGTAGTTGAGGCGTTGCCTGCGTTTATTCCTGAAGACACGACGCTGGTTTGCTCCAACAGTGAAATCATTGATGCATGGGAAGAACTCGACATCGAATTTTCCGAGAATGAGGACGGGATGCTTACAGCAACATTACCAGCATGGAAGTTTGCTGGACGGCGCAGAGCGCCGGAAGGCACGCCCACTGCGCTCAAGAGTGTGACTGTCGGAATCCTTAAATAATTTTAGGAGATATTGATGGCGCTTGCCAACGAGATAATGAACCCGGATATACTCGGGGGCCTCAAGACTATTGTTTTCGATTGTGACGGGGTGCTCATAGATTCTTATGAAGCCAACATGCATTATTACGGGACAATCAGAAAGGAATTGGGGTTGCCTCCTCTCTCTGATGAGGAAAAATACTATGTACATACGCGGACTCATAAAGAGGCTGTGACCCGTATCGTGCCAGAAGATCTGTTTGATGAAGCGTGGAAGCTTGTGAAGGCTTTTGATTCATCGTCGTTGCATCAATATCTTAAACGGTCAGATGGGGTTCGTGAATTTTTGTGGTGGTTGCGTGATGCAGGCTTCGGCTTGGCTGTGAATACCAGCCGAGGTGATACCATGGATGGCATTTTGACTATGATGGACCTTGAAGGTTTTTTCTATCCGGTCATGACGTCGGATAAAGTTTGTGTTCCAAAGCCTCATCCTGAAGGAATATTTACAATTATGCGGGAACATAGTGTTCAACCCCACGAGGTTGCCTACATAGGAGATTCCATCGTGGACGAGAAAACTGCTCGGGCGGCTGGAGTCCGTTTTTGGGCATATAAAGATGCAAATATGACTGCTGAAGTCCACATTGATGATTTCTGGGCTATCAAGGCGGCCATGCAAAGGTGCTATAAAGGGCGTAGACAGTCGTTTTAAGACTTGATTCTTACTATGCTGTGTGCGAAATTGACCACATTGGTATTAATGGCGGATACAAAGGTATCCTTATGATTTTGGAGGATATATGGATTTTCTGGGCTCGTTAGTCCAAGCGACGGCGTATATTACCAACACTGTCCTTACGATATACTTTTGGATCGTTATCATTTCTGCATTGCTTTCCTGGGTCAATCCTGACCCGTACAATCCCATCGTGCGTTTTTTGCGTGGTGTAACGGAACCGGTTTTCTACAAGATTCGCCGGTGGCTTCCGTTTGCCGTTGTCGGTGGTTTTGATCTTTCGCCCATCGTGGTGATTCTTGCCATTCAGGTGTGCAAGATCGTTGTGGTCGAAAATCTCTACCGCCTCGCGTACTCCATGAGTACTGGCGTACCCATGTAGCCGACCACACAGGAGGACTGCCATGACTGTTTCCAAGATTGATTTGCTTAACAAACAGTTTTCACGTGGAATGTTTGGATATTCTCGCGTGGAAGTGGATCAGTTTATGATGGAACTGGCTGAAGTTCTGGGCGATTTTGCGGATAACCGAAAGGATATGCGCAAAAAGGTCAAGCGATTGGAAAAGACGTTGGTGGAGTATCGACAGCGTGATGAAACATTGCGTGATACACTCATGAGTACGCAGAAGATGGTGGATGATCTCAAGGTGGCAGCCAGCAAAGAGGCCCAGTTGATTCTTGATGAAGCTCGGGCCAAGGCTGATGCGACCGTGCAGAAAGGTCATAACCGTCTGGCGCAGATTCATGAGGAAATTGAAGGCTTGAAAAGAAGCCGGACACAGTTTGAAATTCAACTCAAAGGGCTTTTGAACTCGCACCTTGAAATGCTTGAGATGTCCAGTCCCGAGCGAGATAAGGTGGAAGAGTTGGAATCCAAGTTGAAATATTTGAAAAAAGTCGACTAGAACGGGGATTGGATTATTTCCAGACCTGAATTTGTACGTCGGCACAAGGACGGCTGGCAGATAGCTGTCTGGGTACAGCCCGGAGCTCGTAAGAGCGATTTGGCGGGATTGTATCAGGGGTGTGCCAAGATACGTTTGAATGCCCCGGCTGTAGACAACAAGGCGAACAAGAGTCTTGTGAAGTTTGTGGCTGAATTGTTGAAAGTGAAAAAAAGTCAGGTGGCGATAGTATCCGGGCACACCAACCGGAGAAAGCTTCTGGCAATAAGTCCGACGGGGGAACCGGATTGGAGTAACCTTCTTCCAGAACCCGCACCGCGATAACCTGTAAAAAGGAGCAGAACATGGAAGCCAAAGACCTTGAAATCATTGAGATGCACGGGGCCAAAGACACACAACTGAAGGCTCTGTGGGAACAACATGCTACATACGAAAAGATGTTGGATAAGCTTGAATCCAAATCTTATCTTTCTGATACTGAAGTTCAAGAAATGAAGGAACTCAAGAAGAAGAAGCTCGCTGGCAAGACGCAGTTGCAGAGCATGCTCGATAAATATCGCAAATCGGAGGCGTAAGATATGAAATTGTCCGGGGCCCAGACTCTCCTTAAGTGTCTGGAAATGGAAGGAGTTGATGTCATGTTCGGTTTCCCTGGTGGAGCCGTCATCGATATTTATGACGAAATACCCAAGTCATCTGTAGAGCATATTCTAGTACGCCATGAGCAGGGTGCTATTCATGCGGCAGACGGCTATGCCAGGGCTACTGGACAAGTCGGGGTATGTCTCGTTACTTCCGGCCCCGGCGCGACCAATACCGTAACTGGTATCGCGACCGCGTATGCCGATTCCATTCCGGTGGTCATATTTACAGGTCAGGTGCCCCGCGCACTGATTGGAAACGATGCGTTCCAGGAAGTGGATATCGTGGGGATCACCCGGCCGTGTACCAAGCACAATTATCTTGTGCAGGACATTGAAGATTTGGCTACCACCATCAAACAAGCATTTTATTTGGCCCGTACCGGTCGTCCCGGTCCGGTGCTGGTGGACCTGCCTAAGGATGTACAGCAGCAGATTGCCGAGTTTAGTTATCCAGAAGAAGTGTCCATGCGCAGTTACAAACCGACGAAAAAACCGCATGTCGGCCAAATTCGTAAGGTGGTTAAGCTCCTCAAGGACGCCAAGCGACCGCTTTTTTACTCCGGTGGTGGCGTTATCACTTCTGGTAGTCATGAAGAACTGACATGGCTCGGGCAGAATCTCAATATTCCGGTAACTTCGACTCTGATGGGGTTGGGAGCATTTCCGGGCGATGATGATCTATTTCTTGGCATGCTCGGTATGCATGGGACCTATGCAGCCAACATGGCTGTGAATAATTGTGATCTGCTGTTGGCTGTAGGCGCTCGGTTTGATGACCGTGTCACCGGCAAGGTAGACACCTTCGCACCGAACGCCACGATCGTTCATATTGATGTGGACCCGACGTCCATTCAGAAGAACGTGTCTGTTCATGTGCCGTTGGTTGCGGATTGCAAACCAGCATTGGCTGCGCTCAAGAAAGAGACCGAAGCGACCTTAAGCGATTTTGATTGGGCTGGCAGTTATGGCGATTGGGTGAAAAAGGTTCAGGGTTGGGCTGCTGAACACCCGTTGACATATAATGATGACAGCGCTTCTATCAAACCTCAGTATGTCGTTGAAAAAATTTATGAAATCACCAAAGGTGACGCGATTATCGCTACCGAGGTGGGGCAGAACCAAATGTGGGCTGCCCAGTTCTACAAGTACACTCAGCCGAACACGTTGTTGACGTCGGGTGGTTTGGGTACCATGGGCTACGGTTTCCCCGCAGCTTTGGGTGCACAACGCGCCTTCCCCGACAAGCTGGTTATTGATGTTGCCGGTGACGGCTCCATCCAGATGTGTATTCAGGAGATGATGACCGCGGTATGCAACAAGTTGCCCGTGAAGATCATTATTCTTAACAATGGCTATCTCGGCATGGTCCGGCAGTGGCAGGAGCTCTTCTATGAGAAGAACTACTGTTCCACCTGCATGGATGCACAGCCTGATTTTGTTAAGCTGGCCGAGGCCTATGGTGCTGCCGGATTTCGGGTGACTGAAAAGAAGGATGTCGAATCGACCCTTCGTGAAGCCTTTAAGGTAGATAAACCGGTCATTGTGGACATTCGTGTCGAGAAAGAAGAAAACGTTTACCCCATGGTCCCGGCCGGTGCTTCGCTGACCGAGATGTTGTTGGTTTAGGAGGCGCGCCATGAGTAAGCATACTCTTTCTGTTATGGTTGAAAATGAGCCGGGTGTTTTGTCTCGCGTGGCCGGATTGTTTTCCGGGCGCGGTTTTAATATCTACTCTTTGAATGTTGCGCCAACTCTGGAAAAAGGCGTTTCTCTCATGACTATTGTTGCTGAGGGTGACGATGCCATTGTTGAACAGATCGTCAAGCAGCTTCGTAAGCTTGTACCTACTGTAAAAGTCAAAGATCTCACTGAACTGAACTCCGTGGACCGTGAAATGGTCCTGATCAAGGTCAATGCTGAAGATTCAAAACGCGCAGAGATTCTACGAATTGTTGACATCTTCAGGTGCAAGGTTGTAGACGTCAGCGTCGACGAATTGACCATTGAGGTAACGGGCGACCAAGGCAAGATTGGCGCACTCGTCAATTTGCTTACCCGTTTTGGTATCAAGGAAGTCGCTCGCACCGGCAATGTTGCCATGCAGCGTTCCATGCAAATCGATCTATAATTCGCAACCAAGCAACAACACCGGGTCAGGGGTTTTGCTCCTTGCCCGGTTTTTGTGCATGTTTATATAATTCAAGAGATTGCGGCCCATCGGGGCAAAAATATGAGGAGAGAATTCCCATGAAAGTGTATTACGAGAAAGATGCTGACCTGAATTTGTTGAAAGATAAGACTGTGGCCGTTGTCGGTTACGGCAGCCAGGGTCATGCCCACGCACAGAACCTTCGGGATTCTGGCGTCAACGTCATCGTGGCTCAGCGTCCTGGTGGTCCCAACTATGATCTTGCCAAGGAACACGGCTTTGAGCCAATGTCCGTTGCCGAAGCTTCCAAGCAGGCTGACATGATCATGATTTTGCTGCCGGATCAGCATCAGGCTGTTGTTTTTGCCAATGAAATTCTTCCGCACCTTGAAGAGGGCAACGTTATTGCCTTTGGTCACGGTTTCAACGTGCATTTTCAGCAGATCGTTCCGCCCAAGGGTGTTGACTGCGTTATGATCGCCCCTAAGGGCCCCGGTCATCTTGTGCGTCGTACCTACACCGAAGGTGGAGCTGTTCCCTGCCTCGCCGCTGTTGCAACCGACGCTTCCGGCAAGGCCATGGATATTGCGCTGGCATATGCCAAGGGTATCGGCGGCACCCGTTCCGGTGTTATCGAGACCACCTTCAAGGAAGAGACCGAGACAGATCTCTTCGGCGAACAAGCTGTGCTTTGTGGTGGTTTGACTGCATTGTGCAAAGCTGGTTTTGACACTTTGGTTGAAGCCGGATATCAGCCCGAAGTTGCATACTTTGAATGCTTGCATGAGCTTAAGCTGATCATTGACCTCATGTACGAGGGCGGTATGGCCAAGATGCGTTACTCCATCTCCGACACCGCCGAGTACGGTGATTACGTCACTGGCCCCCGTATTATTACTGATGAAACTCGTGAAGAAATGCGCCGTGTTCTGAAAGACATTCAGGAAGGTAAATTTGCTCGTGATTTCATCCTCGACAATCAGGCTGGTCAGGTTGGTCTCAAGACTATGCGTCGTATCGGTGCAGAGTCTCAGATCGAAGAAGTTGGCGGTCGTCTCCGCGAAATGATGAGCTGGTTGCAGAAGTAGTTCATTTATCGACATGTATTAAAAAGGTCGGTCCCTTATGGGATCGACCTTTTTTTGTCTCCGGCAGTTGGGGTAAGGGAGGACAAAACCCTTTGAAAAGGATCTCTTCCTTCCTTATTTCAGCTCCCCATTCATCCTTTTTCTCAAATTTTATATTGCCGTTTTGTAGGTGGATATTTTGATGATGGAATAAACACTTGACCGTGGAAAGAAACGTCTATAGATCACGCAATCCAAATTTGAATATGAGGTTGTGAGATGAATATGGATGTCCTTTTTCTTGGCGTACTTATCTTTTGTGTTGAAGTTGCTGTCCTGACACTTGGGACGGTTCGTACCATGGTGACTGTGCTTGGCGAGTCGCGTGCTGCATTTTCTTTGGGGTGTTTGGAGATGACGCTCTGGGTTTTTGGTACGTCGACAGTGATGCTCAAGGTCGGTGATGAGCCTATTCTTGGCGTTTGTTATGCTGCGGGATTTGCATGTGGCAATGTGGTGGGAATCATGGCTGAAAAGAAGCTTGCGCTCGGTAATGTAGTTGTGCGTATCATCAGCGCATGGAAAGGACACTCGATTGCTCAGGCTGTGCGAGAGGGAGGTTTTATGATCACTACTGTGGCAGGGGAAGGTTCTGATGGCCCGGTTACTGTGCAATTCGTGGTCTGTAAACGAAAAGACATGAAACAGCTTTTGGCCGTTGCGCGAGAAGTTGATCCCGAACTTTTCTATACCTTTGAAACCGCAGGCGGCGCGAGTGCCATTACAAGTCCGTCTGGTAGCCGAGTTAACAAACTCCTTGGTCCTATACGTAAAGTCGTTCCGCAAATCTAATTATGCCAAAACAAGTTCGTTCAATTTCGCTGACGGCGTAATAAAAAGTTTAGGAGAGTCCAAAGAGCCCTTTTTAAAGGGGGCTTTGGTCCTGCTGAAAGCGACCGCTGGTAAGCCTCTTCCTATTCCAGTCCCAAAATTTCCTGCTTGAAGCTTTTCCCCGGACCGGGTTTTGGTCCGATCCATGTGGCGAGAATTGCGTCGGCAAAGTCCTTGCCAAGGATGGCGCCTTTGGGCTGATCGGCGACCATGATATCGGTGCCGGTAACGGGATTGTATATGAATCCCATACTTTGATTTTCCTTGATATCCGTCATCATGGCGGCCAGTTGGTCGAACTTCGCCTTGAGTTCCGGCGTGACGTTTTCCACATTGGCTTCAAGCCCTTCATACCATGCATCGATGATCTTTTTGGCCTCCACATCACGCAGGAAATGCATGAGCATCATACGAGGTTCGTCTCGTTGGAGAATCTCTGCTGGGTCAGATGATTTCTCAAGGAGATAGAGACCCGCCACATACACGTCAAAGACGAATTTTTCACGCAGAGCAATGCCGTTGAGAAATATTTGTTGGTCACCAACCATTTGAGAATCGAGCATAACCACGTCGGCTTTGCTCGCACTCGTGGCAGGGGTTGAGATAATCAAGGTCAGGAGCAGGGTCGCGAAAAGAGTGGTCAACGATCTCATTGGTTCTCCTAGGAAGCCGTTTGATGCATGAAATGGGTCAAAGCTTCATTGAATAGATCAGGTTCTTCATAGAATGGCAAATGACCGCTCTTGTCGAGGATGACGAAGCGGGCGTTCGGGATGGACCCTGCCACGTAGCGTCCTGTTGAAGGGCCGTAACACATGTGCCGGGAACGACCATATATGATGAGTGCCGGACAAGTGATTGTCGGTAGGACTGGGGTGTAATCGCGGTTGGCATAGTCTTCATATATGACCGCGGCATTTTGTGGTGATATCTTGAGCTGTTCCCGTTGCATCCAGCTGAGAGCATGGCTTGGAGCTTGTCCTGAGAGAAACATGGTGTTGGCAAACTGGTCAGTGAAGGCCGTGCGGTCTTTGAGCATGGCTTTAACGTTATCGCGCATGGCTTCAGCATTGTTCCCATGACATTTGTGGGTGTTCCATGGTGCTGGAGACATGGGGGCCGGGGCTGTTTCGACAAGTCCGATGTTTGAAAGTTTGTCCAGGCCGAATTGCGTCCAGTATTCCATGACAACCGACCCACCCATGGACCAACCAATAAGCATGACGTTTTGAAGGTGCAGTGCAATAAGGACTTCTCGGACATCGGTTGCATATCGGGGCAGAGTGTGTCCGCGTGGAGTATCCTGTGATTTGCCGTGTCCACGCAGGTCGATGGTAATAACTTGAAATTGGTCGGCCAGCGTGAGTTGGCGTCTCCAGAACAAAGAACTCATGGTCCAGCCGTGCAGCAGAACAAGAGGTCGTCCTGTGCCTTGAATGGTCACCCAGAGGCGAATGCCATCTGTGGTTTGCACCCATCCGGCGACCTGATTGTCACCAGTGCTTTCCACAGCCTCAAACAGGTCCACAACTAGTACCCTTTGGGTTTCGTCTTGATATCGATGACGGGTGTCCCGTCGAGAACTTCTAAAGGTTCCACCACAAGTGTCAGGGGTTCTTCAATGGCGACCAGTGTGACCCTGTGTAATCCAATGGGATTGGGGCGGGAGGGAGAGCGTGTGGAAAAAACTCCGCGTCGTGGCTGGGTTAGATCTCCACGCGGGTGAACTTTGAGGGTAGTCCGATCACCTTTGTGCAACCAGGTGAACAATTCTAATTGTGCGCCGATTTCCATGGCATCCAGACCTATTTTGTACGCCGGGTCCAACTCGATACGGGCGCGCACAGCTCCCGGTTCATTTTCCATTTTTGGGGCTGTGGCAAGATCGGTTATGTCGGAATGGATGATGCCTATGATAACGAGATTGGTGTCCATGTCAGCCTCCAATGTAAATGATTAGTCGTTGAAGTGATCGAATCCCGGTGTAGTGAAGGTTTTTCCATTGACCGTGAGGCCGGGTTCTTTTGTCACTGTACCGATACGGGTAACACCGGGTACTGATTCAGCTTTTCCGGCTTCAAAAGGAGAAACGGCGCCAAGCAGAGCATAGTCCTCACCGCCGAGCAGGGCAAATTCAACAGGATCAACGTCGATGGTCTGGGCAAAAGTTATCACGTTGCTATTGAGGGTCTTTGTCTCAATGGTCAGGTCAGCGCCGAGTTCTGGACCAAGAAAGCGGGGAAGATCGCGTGCCAGACCGTCTGATACGTCCATAAGTCCTTTGACGCCGGCAGCGTTGAGCAGCGTGCCGATCATGACCTTCGGCTTGGGGCGCAGATGAGCAAGGACTGCGGCAGGTAAGGCTTCACGGGCTTTTGTCCCAGTGGCTTCAAGAGCCATGAGTCCCGTACGGGCTAAGCCTATGTCTCCAATAGTAAATAGAATGTCGCCGTATGCGCAGTTTTGGCGTTTGAGAAATCCGGTTGAACCAGCCACACCGAAAATGGAAATCGATATGCCGAGTTTATCAGCTTTGCTCAGGTCGCCGCCCGCCAGCACCATGTCGTTTTGGCGGGCTAACATGCTCATTGATTTGAAGAAGTCGTTCCAGAATTCGTCGTCCAGATTGGAGGGAATCATGAGGTCCATGGTAAAGGCCACGGGTTTGGCCCCCATGGCTGCAATATCGCTGACGTTCACGGCTAGGGCTTTGTAGCCAATGTCGGCTGCGGAAAAATATTCGTGTCTGAAATGGACATCCTCCAGAAAAAGATCGGAAGAGACGCAGAGGTCTTTGCCGCCAGTCAGGACAGCGCAATCGTCGCCGCGTCCCAAAGCGACGAAGTCATGGTGCCCTTTGAAATGGGTATCGATGAGTTCAAGAAATTGTGCTTCGCTTTTCATGTCATATCTCTGCAATTCAGTATGTTAGATGAGTTCGAGGTAATCCTCGATGATGACCTTGAGGCCGAATCCTGGGAAATTGACTCTACATTTATTGGGCTCGATGCGGGCGATGATTTTCCCTTTCCCGAATATTTTGTGGCGGCAGAATCCGAGTTTGGATGGATCAGTTTTAGGTGTCGTCGAAGTCTCCGATTCATTGGTCTTGGGCCGTGATAAAGGCGTTGCGCCGATTGTACCGCGTTTGCGTCTCTGTTCCAGGCCGCCTCCATAAGATTCATTCATCCTGTCGAAAACCGTATCGGGAAGTTCAAGGATGAACGGGCTTGGCAGGGTCGGTTCCGACATGCCGCTGGCCCGGTTGTAAACCGAGCTTGGTACAAAGAGCTTGAGATATTTCTTGGCACGGGTGCAGGCCACGTACATAAGACGACGTTCTTCTTCAAGGTCCTCGGCGCGTTGCATGGCTCTGCGAGATGGGAACCTGTCTTCAACAAGGTCAATGATGATGACCGCAGACCATTCCAACCCTTTGGCAGAGTGGACAGTGGAAAGCACCACGGCGTTTTCTTTGCGTTTTTCCTCTTCCGGGTCACCATCCAGGCTGAGATCGCCAAGGAATTGTTCCATGTCAGAGTAGTTGACTGCAATCTGGCTGAGTTGTTCCAATCCTGCCTGACGTTTGGGGTAATCGTCCGGGTATTTTTCGGCGAGTATCGGTTGATAGAAAGCCAAAATGGATTCTAAAATAGCGGAAGGCTTGGGCGGAGTAGCACGGAGTTTATTGAGTTCTCCAAGGAGTTCTCCGAGCTGCTCGTGCTTTTGGGTCATCTTGCCAAGATATTTATTGTCGCGGGCATGAATGGCTTTGTATATTTTTGCCACGGTCTTGGGGCCAACGCCTTTGATATGATCCAGAGCGCGTTGCCATGCCAGCAGGTCATGTGGATTGAGCACCAAGCGGAGATAGGACAACACATCCTTGATGTGGGCTGCCTCATGGAATCTGATGCCACCGTATTTTTGGTAGTCGATGCCGATGCGTGTCAAAGCCACTTCGAGCGGGAAGGATTGATATCCTGCCCTGAAAAGGACGGCTATATCATGTAATGAAAATTTGCGTCGAAATTCCAGTATTTGATCCACCACAAGTTTCGCCTGACTTTGGTCACTGAGTGGGTGGACTACTTCAGGCAAATGATTGCTTTTGAGGTCGGAATAGAGTTTTTTATCAAATTTGATGGTCGCGCCCTTGAGGATTTCATTGGTCAAATCAAGGATGGGTTGGACAGATCGATAGTTCTTTTCAAGACGAATGACTTTGGCGTCTTTAAAAATTTGGGGGAATTTTAAAATGTTGGCGACGTTGGCACCACGGAATGCATAAATGGACTGGGCATCGTCTCCCACGGCCATAACATTCCCTTTGTCTCCGGCCAGAAGCTTGACGATGCGAGCCTGAACCAAGTTGGTATCCTGATATTCGTCCACCATGATGTAGCGATATCTGGTCTGGAGTTGATTGCGCAGCGGCTTGTTTTCCGTCAGCAATTTGTCGACGAGAAAGAGAAGATCGTCGTAATCCATCAACGCATGGCTTCGCTTGAAATGAGCATAACCATCAGAAATTTCATTGAGATCATCTAGATAGGAATTCAGGTGGTATGCCTCTCGCTCAAGGATGGTCTCGATGGGCAATTCCTTGTTGCGGGATTTGGTGATCATGTCCAGCAGGGTGGATTTTCTCGGATAGGATCGGTCTCCTTTGCCGAGCTTGAGGCTGTTCTTGACATCCTTGCATATATTCTCGCTGTCGGCACGGTCCATGAGAGTGAATCCGTTGTCGAATCCAATGTCCATAGCATTTTGGCGTAGAGTCGCATACGCAAAAGAATGAAAGGTGCCACCAGAGGTGCCATGCAGTGAGCGGCCGAGGATCATTTCAGCTCGGTTCAGCATTTCCTGAGCAGCTTTACGGGTAAAAGTCAGGAGGAGAATTTGACTGGGGTCGACGCCTGATTCCACAAGGTGAGCCAATCGATAGACGATGGTGCGTGTCTTACCGGATCCAGCACCGGCGATGACCAGTACCGGGCCTTCGGTGGTTTGGACTGCCTCGCGCTGTGCCTCATTAAGTTCGTTTTCGAAGTCTATGCTCATTTATTTCTTAATATCAAAGTGTTGGAGTATGGTGTTGCCAATGTCGCGCATCCGTTTTGGGCGCGAGTCGTCGGTGTCGGAAAAAATTGCTCCGTCCACCGTATGTGTCCCTGTTCGTCCATGCAAACCAAATATGTCATTACGATCAAATTTTGCTTTGAGATCAAAACCAAGGTGTGGCTCACAGATAAGATCGGGTGTCTGTTCCGATTGTGTGCCGGGGTAGATTTCATCTCTGTCGTGTACAGCTTTTAGAACTGGCTCACCGTTGTACTTTAACTGGAGCAGGCCTTGTTTGATGGTGTCGATCAAACTGTTTTTATTCTCTTTTGCGACACATCCACGGGCAAAACGTCCAACCGAGTGGATGTATATACGACCGGGATCAAGGGCGAATGCCTTTGATTCAGAAGAAATTTTTGAGGCATCCCATTCGTCGGCAGGCGAGCCTGTGAGTGAGAGTAACCCCTGCTGTTTCAACCATGTGTTTATACATACTTCGGTTTTGAGTTCCGTGAAACCGTGGTCGGCAAGCACTATTAATCGCTTTGGGCCGGGGAGTGCTTCATACTGTTCAAGAAAAAGACCAATGGCGTAGTCCCAGTCTGCGAGAAAGCGCATGCACTCAAAGTGTGCCGGGTGGTCTTCGTGAAGTACTGCATCCATGAAGAAGTGAAAGAGTCGGTCAGTCTCGGTGAAGACGTGAACGAATAGGTCCCAACCAAGGTCGGGCCAGAGCATATCCAGTGCTTTTAAACGGGAGTCGAGGGTCGTGCGTAATTCTGTGAGAAGGTATTCAAGATCGTCTCGTCCCTTATTGGTATCAGCCTCCAGTTTGTAGTCGATTGATCGGATTTTTTCTTTTAAAAACGTGGGGTAAGCTGCTTTTTCAAGGTCGAGAGATACGAATCCTGATATGCACATGCCACGCAACGGGCGTACAGGATAAGTTCCCGGCAGATTAATGATACGGGATACGATGCCGTTTTCACCAAGCCGGTCGAAGATGGTCGGGCAGTCTATGTCATGGCTGTTGCTGATCCGTAGTTGATACGTGTGCGGGTCCATGTGGGAGAAACCGAAAATGGTGTGTTTTTCTGGCCCTTCACCTGTGAAGAAGGCTGTCCAGTTCACAGGTGAGAGTTCCGGCAACTCTGCTTGGACTGTGGTCGCGTGTTTTGCGAGCCTGCCAATGTTAGGCAGGCTCCGGCCGAGGCGTTTGGCGAGGTCGAGCGGTACTCCATCGAGACCGAGAACAACCAGTCGTTTACGAGATTTGGAAGAAAGCAGGATCGACATTGTTATAGTAGGGTTGTTTCGAATTTTTTTAGGAAAAATGATGGGTTGTATGACAACTTTGCTTTGCGCAATCCTTCGTCTCCCAAGTCTTGTTCTCGGTTGACATTGGTGAATCCTGCTCCGTCCTTTTCCAAAAACATCTGGTTGATGGCTTGATATACACCTTTGTATCTGACATCACCTTTTTCGAAGTGAATAACGAGGGAGTCATCACACAAGGGTTCAGCCACGGTGTAGGCAATGACTTTGCCTTCCACACGCAGGGTGGCTCCCATGAGACCGTCGATCTGGTCGATGTTGTGCAAAACACGCGTTATGGCACGGTTTTCTGCTTTGAGGGCGTCAGACGGGTTGTTCTCTTCGTACCACTTGTACCATTCATCCTGCATTTCAAGGACTTCTTCCACACATTCAGGGGCCATGGATTCGTAGGCGTAAAGGTAATTCTTTTTGAATTGATTGAGCAGATTCTTTTTCTTGTGAAATTTCTTACCCTTGAGAGAGATTAGATCTTCCACCGAATATATGTAATCCCAATGTTCACGGCTTTCTTCAATGAGGATGTTGTTGCCATAAGCCACGGACCAGAGTCGTGTCAGGGCTTCAGGGACGCGGGTGAACTTTCCACTTTCGTGCATGGTTCTACAATTGGTCCAGTCGTATGCTTCCCATGGGCCGACAGGCGCCCAGAGGATGGTTTCCGGCTTGGTCTGTCGAATGAAGCACAGGTCTTTGTGAAAGGCCCATTCCAGACCATAATGTTCAGCCCAGCCAAACACATTGGCAAAGGAGAAGTCGCTGGTCAGCAGTTGAGGGCATCCAGTGAGGCAGGCGTGGTATTCTGCCTGCCGGTCCAAACTGATCGGTTCAAAATTCAGAGGCATGTATATCCCTTAGCGTCCGTTGTGGCCGTTTCTTTTTTTTATCATAGCGAAACGTTGCCAGTTTTTGAAGGTGAAGAAGTAGAGAAGGATTGAAGCCTGAACAATTTGTGAGCAAAGCATGGCAATCCATATGCCTTCGGCGTCTTTCATCAAGACATGACCGAGGCCATATGCCAGAGGGAGCCTGAGGCCCCATGTGGCCGCGCCCATGATGAACATGTTGTACATCGTCGCTCCGGCTCCGTTAAGAGCTCCGGCCAGAATCATACTGGTCAGAGTGAAGGGAATGGCGAGTACGTTCCATTTGAGATAGCTCATGGCTTGAGCAGCAACAGCTGTATCACGGGTGAGTAGGCCGACCCATGGCTCCATGAATTGCCAGACGACAAAAGAAAAAAGTGTGATTGATATGAGGCCTATTTTCAAGATTCTAAAGCCGAATTTTTTGGCTTCCACAGGCTGTCTTGCACCGAGATAATGGCCAATGAGAATACTCGCAGTCATGTTGAAGGCAAAGGCTGGGAGAAAGAGTAAGGCTTCAATACGCAAACCGATCGCCATACCAGCCAAGGCATCCACGGCGTCCCTGGGGAGGCTTGCCGTGATGATGTAGAGAACCATGTAGCCTGAATGCCATACTATTTGCATAAGTCCTGATGGCCATGCGACTTTTGCCAGATAGGGCATTGCCCGTTTCATCCAGCGCCATGGAGCAAAGCTTTCCCACTTGAGCAACCCGTGTTTGGCAAGAACTGTGACATTGAGCAACATGCCGGCGGTTATGGACACGAGGGTTGCCCACGCAAGTCCCTTGAAACCTATATTCGGTATACCGAACCAGCCAAGCCCCAGACCGAGGTCGAGGACGGTGTTCAGCACGGTGACAATGATCATGGAATACAGGGGGTACATGACTTGCTTACGTGCCCGGAATATGGCGTTGGTTATCATGAGCATGTAGTAGGATGGCAGCATGATAAGGTAGATTGTGAGGAAATATTCAGTGGTGGCGCGCATCTCCGCTGGAATTTGCAGGGCAACCAGCATGACATTTTTCAAAGGAAGACCGATGATCAGGAATGCGCCGCCCAAAACGGCAGCCAGCAGAATGCAGAGTCCCACATAGCGTTTGACCCGTCGGATAAGCCCGGCTCCCAGTGATTGGCTGATGGCGGCCACTGCGCCATTGGCAATGGCCATGGCAACAACCAGCAGAAGAAAGAATGATTGGGATATGATGCCGAGTGAAGCCTGAACTTCACGGTTAATGTGTCCGGCAACCCATACGTCAGTCATACCGATGAGAAAGTGAAAGAGCATCATCAGGAGCTGGGGCCAGGCCAGATTCCAGATGGTGCGGTACGGTGCGCGTGACATGTTTGCAGTAAGTGTGTCGGACATGGTTCAGGGGTGGTTTGCAGGCTGGCCGGGGTTGGCAGACCGTTCAATAATATAGGTCGTATTTTTGAATTGCCAAGGGGGAAGGGGGATTGTTTCTGTTATGTTTTTTCAAATAGATTGCACGGGGTATACGCTTAGTGTACGGTTTTTTTCAAGTGCTAATTTGGCGGTAAAAAACAGTCTATCCTTTGAATATTAAAAGAAGAATCCTTAATGTCTGAACTCTCTCTCAATACCGATATGCGCATTTTGGTAGTGGATGATTCCAGTACGATGCGGCGAATTCTCAAAACGTCCTTGAAGGATATTGGTTTAAAAAATGTGGTGACGGCTGACGATGGTGATGCTGCTTGGGTGATAGTCCAACAGGATTCCATTGATCTTATTCTGTCGGATCACAAAATGCCCAATATGTCTGGTGAGGAATTCTTGGCGTTGGTGCGTGGTGACGAGGACTACAAGTGCATTCCTTTTATCATGGTTACGGCAGAATCTTTTCAGGAGAATGTCATGGCGGCCATCAAGCTTGGAGTATCCAATTATATCGTCAAACCATTCAGCGCAGAGCAGTTGCGGAATAAAATTTTGAAGGTCTGTACCATTGCCTGCTAATGGTATTGCGATTTAGTGCTGATGAGGCATATCTCCTTCTTCGTGGACATGAACGTGGGTGTGAGGTTTGAGTTCTCCCGGTCTGATGCGGCCGTCACGCATGGCAATAAGGCGATCTGTTGTTGCGGTCAGAAAGTCCGGGTCGTGAGAAACGACCAATCGAGCCATATCCAGCCCCTGTAATATCTCAACAAGTCTTACTTTGGCCTCGGGGGATAATCCTGTGGTCGGTTCATCCAATACAAGTACTTCTGGGCGCATGGCGAGTATTGTTGCCAGTGCCACGAGCTTTTTTTCTCCGCCTGACATGCGGTGGGGAATCCTGTCTTCGAATTCTGACAATCCCACAATAGCCAACGCTTCACGTGCTCGTTCGGCAGCATTGTCTTTGGAGAGTCCCTGATTAAGTGGGCCAAAGGCAACATCGTCAAGCACGGTCGGGCAGAACAGCTGATCGTCGGAATGTTGGAATAAGAAACCTATTCTTAATCGGGCTTCATTAAAAATTTTGTGTTCGGTCATGGGAACGCCAAAGAGTTCCACAGTACCTTGATCAGGCGTGAGCAGTCCCATGAGGATATGCAGCATGGTTGTTTTGCCTGCACCATTAGGGCCGAACAGGCCAAGTTTTTCGCCGTGGTGCAAATGAAATGTCAATTTGTCCAGAGCGTTGCCCCGGTTTGGAAATGCGTAGCTGACGTCCTCCAGCTCGATTATCGCATGAGTCATGGTAACGCTCCGGGAAAGAACCCCAATTGAATGATACGTGCGGCGAAAAGTAGGCAAATCGCCAGGAAAATGAAATCTGTCGATTTGGTCGAAAATTCGGTCAATGAATAGAACCGGCCGTGAAAGCCACGACAACGCATGGCGCCTTGAACTCGTTCAGCTCGATCCCAGCTTTTTACCAACAGCATGCCGACAAGCCATGCGTATGAGCGGTAGGTATGTGCATTGGTTTTGGGTTTGAAGCCCCGGGCTTGCATGGCCGTGCGCATGGTCATGTATTCTTGGTGAATTACGAAAATATACCGGTAAGTGAATAGGAGTATGTGACACAGCTTATGGTTTATACCCAGTTGCTGGATGGCCGGGCCAAGATTTTGGACTGAAATAGTCCCCATGAGTGCCATGAGGGCCAAAACGATAGCATTGGACTTGATGGAGATCAGCAATGCCAAGTTTACGCCCTGTGCCGTGGCGTTAAACGGTCCAATGGACCAAAGTGTATTACCCGGCAAGGAAAAGGGTAAAAAGACCCAGAGGAAGAGAATGAAGGTGTTAACGACCATGAGTCGTTTGAGGACTTGAGTGAGTTTTAAGCGCGCCATGAATATGAGCAGGGTACCAAAGGCGAGTCCGAGCAATGCGGGCGGTTGTGAGTTCAGGATTGCTAAAGGTATGGTGAGAAACGCACCGCAGATAAGCCGGATGCGGGGGTCGATCCGGTGAATGAATGAGTTGCCTGATGCGAAATGTTCAGTAATTGCGGCCAATTTTTCTCCCATGCCCTCTGAAAATCAGAGAAATTCAGTCAGGAAATGAGGAGTAGTACAAAAGTGGGAATCGTGCAACCGGCAACGTCTTGCGGCGTTGCCGGTTGCAGAAAATTATTCGGCAATCAGGCCGACTTCGGGGGCTATGGCAGTGACCGAGGCTATGGCAATCTGGAGGAATTCCCCCAGTTCCAGGCCGATTTTGTCACATTCACGGATACAGTCGCGGTTGACACTGGCGGCGAAGGCTTTGTCTTTCATTTTCTTTTTCAAGCTCTTGGGCTTCATACCGTCGATCTTGGTAGGCCGTACTAATGCACCTGCGTGAACGAGGCCGGTCACGGTTTCGCCACAGCGTAGAGCGTAGTCGAAATCGGTTTCCGGTTTATCCGAGCCATTCATTTCATAGGCATGGCGGCGGATGGCGGCAAGAGCTTCATCCGGAAGTTTGCCGGTAAGCAAGTCGACGCTGTCCAAGCCATGGCGGTCGTGGATTTCTTTGGTAACTGCGTAATCGAGATCGTGCAGCAGGCCGGTGATGCCCCAAAGTTCTTCATCTTGTCCCAATTTGGCAGCCAGACCGCGCATGACGGCTTCGGATTCAAGGGCATGGTTGATGAGATTGGCTTCAGTGTTGTGTGCTTTCAGTAATTCAAAGGCTTCTTGTCGAGTTATCATATTCCTTTCCTTGAGATAATGGGGTTATGTCATAAGAGAATGCCTGAACAGTCCGGGGTGGTCCAGATACAGATTTGGGTTTGTATAATCCGTACAGATGTCAGGCGTTGTGCAGCCAACATGCGACGTTGGTGCCGGATTCTCCGGCCACAAGTTCTGGTCGACCGTTTTTACATTTGTCGAATGCGTGAGGGCAGCGTGGGTGGAATGGGCAACCCGTTGGAGGATCCATCGGACTGGGCAGATCTCCGCTCAACGGAATTCGGTGTGATTGTTTGGTTGGATCAGGGAGCAGTACGGCAGACAAAAGAGCTTGCGTGTAGGGGTGCTTGGGGGAATCGAATAAGGCCTTGCTCGGTCCGATTTCCATGATGCGGCCAAGGTACATAACAGCCACTTGATCAGAAATATGACTGACCACGGACAGATCATGTGAAATGAAAACGTAGGTTAGGCCAAATTGTGTCTGCAAGTCCTTGAGCAAGCCGAGGACCTGCGCTTGTACAGAAACATCGAGTGCCGAGACTGGTTCGTCACAGACGATGAGTTGAGGATCAAGAGCGAGTGTCCGGGCTACTGCCACACGTTGGCGTTGTCCGCCTGAAAATTCATGAGGATACCGTTGGCCATGTTCGGGCATGAGTCCGACTAACTGGAGAAGCCCGTTGACTTTTTCCTGCCTGTCTTTCTTGGTGCCAATAGTATGAATGTCCAGCCCCTCGCGGATAATTGATCCGATTCTTTGGCGTGGATTCAGTGAAGAATATGGATCTTGAAAGATCATTTGTATTTTACTGCGCAGGGCTTTTTCTTCCCATGTCGCGAGAGCCTTATTGGCGAAGAGGACTTCGCCGCTTGTGACAGGGGTCAAACCCATGATGCATTTTGCCAATGTCGATTTGCCACAACCGGATTCTCCAACCAATCCCAGGGTTTCGCCTTTATTGACATGCAGACTGACGCCGTCCACGGCGCGGACGAGGCCGGACTGAAGTCCCAGCAGGCCACTGGTGACTTTGAAATGTTTAGTGACGTTAATGAGTTCGAGAAGCGGTGGCATGGCGTTTCCTCTACTCTTCGTATAGCCAGCACCGTACGGTATGGCCGGGTTCCGGTTCAAAAAGAGGTGGCAGCATGAGGGAGCATTTTTGATAAGCCTTAGGGCACCGAGGATGGAAACGGCATCCTTGCGGTCGGTTAAATATGCTTGGAACAATACCGGGAATGGGGTTCAGTCGTTGGGTGTCGCCCAGAGTAGGTACGGATGCAAGAAGGCCCTGCGTGTAAGGGTGCAAGGGCTTGGCGTATATGCTGTTTACATCGGCAAGCTCTACAACTTTGCCGGAATACATGACCGCGACCCGTTGAGCCATGCGTGCGACTACGCCCAGATCATGGGTTATGAGCATCAGCGAACTGTGCATCTTCTCCGTGAGGTCATTCATGAGATCAATAATCTGGGCCTGAATGGTTACGTCTAATGCGGTGGTCGGTTCATCGGCGATGAGAATGTCCGGGTTGCAGGCCAAGGCCATGGCGATCATTACCCGTTGCCGCATGCCGCCTGACAGTTCATGTGGGTATGTTTTGGCGATAGCTGTGGGATTGGGGATGCCCACCATGTCGAGAGCGTCGACGGCTTTGTCGAGGGCCTCTTTTTTTGAAAATCCCTGATGAAGCCGGAGTGGCTCCGCTATTTGATCGTTTACCCGAAAGACCGGATTGAGCGCGGTCATGGGTTCCTGAAAAATCATTGAAATATGGTTGCCCCTGACTTGCATGAGTTCAGTATCGCTCATGTCGAGTAAGTCTTTGCCTCGGTAGAGGATACGTCCTTCGGTGACGCGGCCCGGCGGATCGGGTATAAGACCGAGAATGGAGAGGGCTAGTACGGTTTTTCCGCATCCTGATTCGCCCACGATAGCCAGGGTTTCTCCTTGCATAAAGGAAAGGCTGACGGTATCCACCGCCTTGGCTATGCCTTGGTGCGAGGAAAAGCAGGTCGTGAGCTTGTCTATGTCCAGAAGGGGTTTGGTCATCTTTTGAATTCCACGGTTCTCCGTTTGGCCATCTATACGGCATATCGCGGCGAACGTAAACGATATCGGGGATATGAAATGGCACATGTGGCATTAGTTGGTGGTGGACTGGCCGGAACCGAGTGCGCCTGGCAATTGGCCAAGTCCGGAATTGAAGTCACGCTGTATGAAATGAAGCCTGGCAAACGGTCCGAGGCTCACAGCGAAGATGGTCTGGCTGAATTGATTTGTTCCAATTCCTTTCGTGCAACCGGTCCTGCTGCGGCAATCGGTTTGCTCAAGGAGGAAATGTCCAGTCTTGGCAGTCTGATTATGGAAGCCGCATTTGCCACGCAGGTTCCTGCTGGTGGCGCTTTGGCCGTGGATCGGACGCTCTTTTCCGAATACATTACGGACAAGATTGAAAATCATGAAAAGATCACGGTTGTTCACCAGGAAATACTGACACTTGATGCCGAAGAGTTGCAAGGTCATGACGCGGTGATCATTGCCGCCGGTCCTTTGGCGAGTGCGGAGTTGGCTGAAAGTTTGATGGCCGCGGTGGGCGATGAACGATTGTATTTCTATGACGCTATCGCACCGATTATTTCCCGTGACTCCGTTGATTTTGATAAAGCTTTCTGGGGTTCCCGTTGGAAGCCGGAAGATGATGACTATCTGAATTGCCCCATGAGTGAGGATGAATATAAGGCTTTTGTCGCGGCCTTGATAGCCGGAGAAAAAGTTCAGCCAAGGGATTTCGAGAAGGAAATTCATTTCGAAGGATGTCTGCCGGTGGAGGCCATGGCCGAGCGAGGTGAGATGACCTTGGCCTTTGGGCCACTCAAGCCTGTAGGGTTCGTGGACCCCAAGACCGGGGAACGCCCTTTTGCTATTGTCCAGTTGCGTACAGAAAACAAAGACAAGACGGCTTTTAATCTCGTGGGATTTCAAACCAAGCTCAAATACCCGGAACAAAAACGTGTTTTTAGAATGATTCCCGGTTTGGAACAGGCTGAGTTTTTACGTCTTGGTTCCATTCATCGCAATACATATGTCAATGCTCCTCAGGCATTGGACGAGACATTACAGCTTAAGAATAGGCCTGGCTTTTATCTCGCAGGACAGATTACCGGAGTGGAAGGGTATCTGGAGTCAGCCGCGTGTGGACTTTGGCTTGGTTTGTCGCTTGGGTATCGTGTGAATGGAATCGTCATTGCTGAACCGCCAGTGGAAACTGCCTTGGGGGCGTTGCTTGGGCATCTCAGGACCGTCCCAGATAAACGTTTTCAGCCGTCCAATGTGAATTTTGGTCTTATGCCGGGATTGAAAAAGAAAATGAAGAAGAAGTTGCGTAAGGAAGCCTATGGAGTTCGTGCGCAGGAAGCTTTTGGGACATGGATCGAAGCCGTTGGCTTGAAAAAATGAGCCCCGCCCCGGTTCTGCTCAATCCCGGGACGGGGTAATTCCGCTGACCCCAATAGTGAGCGAAAAATATGAAACGTTTAACAGCACTTGCGTGCGTGTCAGAAAAATGTTCCTTGAGTCGTTTTTAAGCAAGTGTTGTTCCAATTATTGATTTTATGAGAATGTTGTTTTCCCGTAAGACTGGGTGTTGCCAATTCAATTACTTTGACGCACTGTGATTTGAAGACCGGGATACAGGAGGTATATGATCATGGCAGACAAACATTATGGACCGCAGACAATGGCTTTGCATTCGGGGCATACCCCGGATAAGGAGACCGGTTCGCGGGCTGTGCCTATTTATCAGACAACGGCGTACATGTTTCGTGATACGCAGCATGCTGCTGATCTTTTTTCCCTCAAGGAAGCTGGGTATATTTATACGCGGTTGAATAATCCGACTACGGATGTTCTGGAAAAGCGACTTGCCGAACTTCATGGTGGTATGGGGGCCGTAGCAACTGCGTCGGGTATGGCGGCTATTTTTTATGCGGTAATGACTATTTGTTCTGCCGGCCAGAATCTTGTCACAGGGTCCAATCTTTATGGTGGAACGCAAACCTTGTTTGAGTATACGCTGAAAAGATTTGGCATTGAGGTCCGTTTTGTCGATTCCAGCGACCCAGCCAATTTTGAAACGGCCATTGATGAGAATACTCGTCTTATCTACAGTGAATCCATTGGTAATCCACGCTGTAACGTTGATGATCTTTTCGGTATTGCCGATGTAGCGCACAGGCACGGCCTGCCGTTTGTTCTTGATTCCACAGTTGCGCCGCCGCCTGTTTTTAATCCATTTGATTTTGGATGCGATATTGTTGTGCATTCTTTGACGAAAATTATTGGCGGTCATGGTGTTGCCATGGGCGGTGCCATCGTTGAAAAGGGGCGTTTTGATTGGGGCAAGGGAGGGAAGTATCCCGAGATAGCCGCGCCTGATCCGACATATAACAATGTGAATTTGTGGGAAGCGCTTGGTGGAGCCGCAGGAGAACCATGTCCGGCATTTACGGCTAAAGTGCGGATCGGATTGCTGCGTGATACCGGTGCGACCATTTCGCCACACAATAGTTTTCTTATTCTTCAAGGAATGGAAACTCTTCCGCTTCGAGCAAAGCAACATTGCAAAAATGCTCAGAAAGTCGCTGAGTTTTTGAATACACATTATGCTGTGGAGTGGGTTAATTATGCAGGGCTTCCGAACCATGTCGATCATGATCGAGCAAAGAACACCTTTCCACTCGGGCCGGGTGCTGTTTTTGGTTTTGGCGTCAAGGGGGGCCTTGAGGCCGGGCGCAAATTTATTGATTCAGTAGAATTGTGCTCACATTTGGCGAATATTCTGGATGCCAAGACACTAGTTATTCATCCCGCTTCGACAACGCATGGTCAATCTACTCCGGAAGAACAATTGGCCGCAGGGGTTCCACCGGATTTGATTCGTATCTCCGTTGGCTTGGAGGACATTGAAGATATTATAGATGATCTGGATATGGCTTTGATGAAGTCTCAGATCTGAAAGGTCTGAAATTTTGGGATATAAATCCTCACTCGTAAGAGTGTGGATTTTTTTTGTAGATTAAAAATTGTTAATCAATATCAATATTGCTTTTGTCTTTTCATTGCTTTATCAAACATTTGTTTGTTTCTATGAGGCGGGACCCTTTTTATTTTGAATGATTAATAGCTCGGGTGATTCAAGAGAGGTTTTTATGCGTCGTGTTCCTAGAGTGGCACCGTTGCTATTATGTGCGGTTTTTTTGTTGTGTTCCTGTAAGTCTGTGCATCTTGGGGGAGGTAAGGGCTTATCTGGGTCGCCGACAGAGAACGTCGAGGTCCTGCTCGATCAGGGGAAGATTGTTGAGGCATCTGATATAGTTGTCGACAATGAAGCCTATTTTGCGGGTTCTATTGGTGAACCTGAAACGAAAGCAATTCTTGCTCGATTGTCTGCTGCACTTGATTACACGTATTCTCCTCAAGTTCAGACGATTAAAGAACGCCTTCATTCTATACATTGGCCAGTTCCCCGTTCTGATTGGAAAGGTGTAAAGGATTCCATTTCACATATTCGTTTGGAATTGGATGAACTCGGCAAACTCGCCATATTTAAATATCCGAGATACCGTCCGGCGATCTATGGACAGGCTTTGCTGGCCTTGCAAGCCAAGGAAGATGAGATAAGAGCCGATGCTCCCAAGAACTTTGTTGAATTTTCTTTGGTTGATGGCAAGAATTTTTTTGTTGAATACCCTGTGCATATTGAAGAGGGAATTTTTCTTGATGAAAATAAATCGATCTGGAGTGGTGCTCTTGCTGACATGAAGGCTGCTGATAAGGCCGTTTTTATAGCTACATATGGGGCAAATCTTCCACACTCTGCCCAAAAGGAATTGGCGCAGAGTTATTTTTTGTCATTGTGCCCCAAGGGGAAAGATGCAGATTTAAAAAATATTTTGGCAGCATACGAAAAGACGAGGGCCGCTGGGCTGGATTTACAGTCAATTCCTGGAATCAAGATTGCTTTTTTGCAAGTTACAAGTCCTGATTTAATTAAGGATAAAGCCCTTGATTTTGGTGTCGATATTAAATTGGATATGCCTTTTGACGCTTCAAAGGCGAGCATGCGCAAGGCTTTTTCTCATGGTGCTGTCAAGAATGCTGATATTTTGATTCTGGTCAATATGGCTGTGTCCAAGGCAAAGCGTGTGGTGGAAGAAAATGAAACCATTTCTTCTACGTATGTTGCTTCGTATGGGCAGGAGATTAATCCGGAATACGAGATTGCCAAGGCTGAGCTTGAGGCTGCTTCCGTGCAGCATCATGCCGCACAATCCAAGACGACTACGAGTTGGGCGGTTGATGTCTTTGCTCATTGGGATGAGGAAAGCAAAAAGACAGACCTGATTGAGAGTACGGGGAATCGTTATGATGTGGCCAAGAAAAAGATGCGAACCACACCGAAGCATATCTCGATCGCTCAGTATCAACCGTATCCTGTTACGAAAGCACATATGGACATCTACAAGTTTGCAACCGTAAATTATTACGTCATTGATAAGCGTAAGAAAGTGTTTTTCAAAGATACTTTTGATGTTAGTGAAAAGTCTTTTTTTACAGTTTGTTACGCGATGGAAGAAAGTGATCCCAACAAAGAGAAATTCCTTCAGACCTCAGTTCTTGAAGATGATGTTGTCCGCTATGAAATGGAACCCATTCCAGTCAATTTGTCTGACCTTTTGGAGCAGTTTGCGACCCGTCCTTCGGAGTGGAAGCGATACGCTTCCATGGAGTCAATTCATCGGACATTTACAAAAGATCGGAGTTTGGCTCAGCGCAAACATCACAGTGAAAAATATGAGATCGATAAGTATTCTGACAAACGTTTCGACAGTGTTGTTGTGGTGCGTAATACCGGGCAGGGCATGGGGACTGGGTTCTATGTGACCGGCGATATGATTATCACCAATTATCACGTTGTAGAAGAAGCCAATTATGTTCAGTTGAAGCGGTTTGATCAACGAGAGACCATGGGGCGGGTTATTGCTCGTGATGCTTATCTTGATCTTGCTCTCATACAAGCTGACATGCGGGGTAAGCCTGTGTGTTTTTACAACAAACGAACATTACCACTCGGAAAGACCTTGGAAGTGATCGGACATCCCAATGGATACGAATTTTCCATTTCTCGGGGTGTTGTGAGCACAGTCAGAAAAACACGTCCAATAAACTTTCCTAGTTCTAATAAAAAGATACTGTATATTCAGACCGATGCGGCCACGAATGGCGGAAATTCCGGTGGCCCGGTCTTTTTTGGAAAGTATGTGGTTGGCGTGAATGATTGGGGGCAGGTGACTACGAGTTCTGGCGCCAGTGCGCAAGGGCTGAATTTTTCCATTCATTATGCGGAAGTTTTCAAGTTCTTGGATCAAAATGGTATTAGAGTCTCTAAGGGGAGTAAGTGATGAGGAAAAATATAAAAAGATTGAGTTTCTTGGTTATGGCGGCGGTTATTTTGGTTTCTTGTGTCTCTACTCAGAAGAACAAATATCGATTAGTTGAGGATGAAGAAACAGGTTATTCTTACGGTGCTATTAAAAATGGTGAATTCGTTGCAGATCCCGCTATGTTTCGTAACAAGAAATTGAAGCTTCGCATCCGTAATACGACCGGTGATCCTGCATTGGATATTTATAAATTTCGTCAACAACTTGAAGATTCCTACAGTAACGTCGGCTATGAAATTACTCATGGAAGTGATTTTGGTATTCTTCTGGATATTAATGTTAAGTACTTTGGTCAGGTCACGGAAATGTTGCCTGCGGAATACACTTTTCTAGGCGCGGCCATTGGTGGAGTCGCTGGTGCTACTCCCGGAATTCAAGGGGGGCGTTCAGCTGATGCCGTTACAGGAATGGCTGCGGGGGCAGTGATTGGCGCGGCTTTGACTGAGGTAATGAGAAACTATGCGACCGAAGAGACTTTTATCATTATATCTTCTGTGACTATGGCAACCGTTATGCCTGAACATAGAGAAGATGAACGGTCAATATCATTTGTTACCGGAAAAAAAATAAAGCAAAAGAAAACGAATTTTAAGGGTTTTCGTTCTCGGGAAACAGTTGAGTTGGGCGTTTACGCCGGTGGACGAATGGCGGGTAAATCGGATATTATTTCAGAAGTTCGAAATCGCCATTTGAGAATCCTTAGAGATATTATTTAATTCGTTTTGTAATACAAAAAGCCCCGCCATATGGCGGGGCTTTTTTGAGTTTATGAATTCAGATTAAAAAATGATTTTCTCAGGTGGCCTGCGTTCGGGCACCACTTCTTTTTCGATGGTTCCGTCATTGTATTCTTTGCTGACATAGAGCGCACAGAAACAAGCTCCGTATTCTTTGACGTCCTCTTCTCGGTAGGTACACGGGCAGACGATATCCTTGTCGGCTTCGAATTCTCCGTTTGCTAAACGACAGGGACAGGCCATGTAACCAAAGCGCTCTTTGTTGGTCAGCAGGCTTTCGAGTAGGGGCATGGTCATGTCCATGTCCGAGTTAAAATAATATCCTTTGGGTTCCTGAGCCTTTTTGAGCATTTTGTAGAGTTGTTTTGCGTCCATGGCTATTTCCCCTTGAGTGCTGCGTCGATTTTGTCTTTGTGATACCCCACGACAACCGTATCCTTGATAACAATAGTGGGGAAGGAGACAGCTGGATTGTGGCTTTTGATTTCCTGAACAATTTGTTTGCGGTCATCTCCACTTAATTCATCAACGTGGACGCATTCATACTTCACACCACATTCATCGAGGTATTTTTTTGCATTTCTGCAATGAATACAAGTTGAAAGGGCATAGATTTTGATGTCGTTCATATGAAACGCCTCCGTGTCGAACGTGTTTTCTGTTTCATTAATTTTCGGAGTAGGAGTTTCTTTGGGTTCTACGTCGAACATTCCTTTGAAAAAATCCTTGATGAATCTGAACATGGTTAATCTCTTTGCAGTGTAAGTTCCAGTTTTCTGACAATCAGTGAACACATGAAAGTAAGAGCAAAGTACATGACAAGGACCAATGTCCAGATTTCGAAACTCCGGTAAGTGGTTGTCATGAGTTGTTGGGCCTGGAAAGTCAGTTCCTCAATGGAAATGACAGACACGATGGCTGAGTCCTTGATGATGGATATAAACTGTCCAGCCAAAGCTGGCAACATGCGTTGTATGGCTTGGGGAAGAATGACATAAGCCATGGCCTTGGTCCGGCTCATGCCTGTCCCGGATGCGGCTTCCCATTGCCCCGGTTCGATGGATTCAATTCCTGCGCGAACTATTTCGGCAATATAGGCTGCCTCGAACAGTGCAAGTGTCACGAGTGCAGAGAGGAATTGTGAGAACCTATTCATTGGACCGAAAAGCCAACTGAGTATTTCTTTGGCTTCCGGGGACAGGGCGTATACGGCTTCATTTACATGGAGCAGTGTCATTATTTGATCCCCGACAAAAAAATAGAAAACGAAAATGAGCACCAATGGCGGAGTGTTTCGGATCAATCCGACATACGTGGTGGCAATTTGTCGTCTGAACAGACTCGGGCTGACACGGAAAAGGCCGATGAATATTCCCAGGATGACACCAAACAACCCCGACCAAAGGCTGAGCCGGATGGTCGTGAAGAGGCCATGCATGAGCAAGCCGGGGACCCATGATTGTGTGTCTGGATCGAAGCGGATTAAAAATTGTGGAATGATTGCCCAATTCCAATGGTAGTTCAGGCCTGTGGCTGCTTTGTAGATAATATAGCCGAATATCCCCGCCAAAATCACCATGATGGTGGTGTCTAGCGGGGTTATACGGATGCGGCGTTTAAGAGGTTTTTTCTGCAATGAATCGTCTCGACTATTGAATCTGGTTTTCCCAATCGTTGGTGTAAAACCAGTATTCATAGCGATTCTGGAGCCATCCTGTACTCATGGTGACAAGGACCCAATTGTTCAACCAATTCAAGTAATCGAAGTCGCCTTTTCTGATGGCAAAGGAGATCGGTTCTCTGGTGAAGTCTTCTTTGAAAGGCAGATAGAGTTTATCTGGATATTCTTTGGCCAGATTGAGAGGCAGCGGGTTGGAGGCGACCACGGCATGGACTCGCTCATTGAGAAGTTCCTGAATGGTCTGAGATTCTTCGTCAAAGAAGAGAATCTTGGCTTGGGGAAGAAAGTTCTTTGTGATTTCAGCGGCAGTGGTACCGAGGCGGACAGCCACGGTGGTTGCCGGGTTGTTGAATTCAGAGGCCATGGTCCGTCCTGCAGCGAGTTTTTTGCTCGCGATGACAGACATGCCAGTATATTCATAAGGAATAGAGAAGTTTACTTTCAGGTTGCGTTGGGGAGTAATGGACATGCCCCCGATGATGATGTCGAACTTGCCGGTCAGCAAGGCTGGAATGATACCGGACCACTTGGTGGGGACGAATTCAACATCCACGCCCATATCTGCAGCCAGTCGTTTGGCAACTTCGATTTCAAAACCGATGTAGTTGCCGCTTTTATCTTTCATGGCCCAAGGTTTGAAAGTGTCGAAGCCGACTTTGAGGACACCGCGCTTGAGGATGGTGTCGAGTTGACTGACTTGAGATTGGGCTGAAGTGTCTGTTTTTTGTTGTGAAGGCTGCTGGCTGCATCCGATCATGAATGCAAACAGGAGGACGATAGATAAGATAGTCGTGAAACGGTGAGTTTTCATGGCGTTCTCCTTGTCCCGATTTATGCTCGGGACATGTTGCTGTTTACTTGCAGGATTCTTGGGCAAAAGTGACGTGTGACACTCCCAAAATGGCGATCATGATAGTGGTACCGGTTTTGACGGCTCTCCATATAGTCATGTTTTGCTCCTGTTTTTAGGTTATGGCTTAACGCTGTTGGACCGTTGTTCCAATATTTTTACCACGCCGGACAGAGCTAGGGTGACGGCAAGATATATGGCGGCAATGGTAAACCAGATTTCAAAAGTAAGAAATGTCTCGGCATCAATCATGCGTCCCTGTTGTGTCAGATCGAGAATGGCGATGGTGCTGACAAGGGCGGAGTCTTTGACCAGCGAGACCGCTTGGCTTGTCATGGGTGGGAGAACACGACGAATGGCCTGTGGTAAAATGATGTGACGATACATGGGAAATGGTGCCATGCCGAGGCTTTGGGCTGCTTCCCATTGTCCTTTATCTATAGAAATAATTCCTGCTCTGAATATCTCAGAGGCATAAGCGCCTTCAAAGAGGCTGAGAGCAATGACGGCAGCCCAGAATGCGGACATGTCCAGAATTGGTGCGAGCACGAAGTAGATGAAAAAAATCTGGATGAGAAGTGGGGTGTTACGGATAATCTCCATATAAATCCGAGCTGCACCTTTGGCAGCCCATGAGTCCGTCATTCTTAGCAGGGCTGTGGTAATACCGATGACAAGCATCAGTATCATGCTGATGCCGGTTATTTGGAAGGTGATTCCCAATCCTTCTATGAGCGGTCCCCATGAGAATCCGTGTTCATTGAATTGCCAGAGGTATTTGGGAATTCTGTACCATTGCCAGTTGTAGCCAAGGCGGTCTGTGCCCAAAGTGAGCAACCAGATGATACATCCCATAACAGCAAGATATTTTCCGGTATCGACGATAGCCGAAATCGGAAGTCGGACGGTTGAAGGGCGTTGTGTATCTGGCATGTTCTTGTGGTGTTCTCGAATGTGTTTGTTAGGCGTGAAAAAACGCCTACGGAGAGCACCATACCAGAATCGTCTGGAAAATTCAGGTACTATTCTGTTTTTCTTTGGTGAAAAACACCAAATTAGGAAGATTTTGGCTGGTATGCCTCAAGAACGTTTTTGATTCGGTCAAAGACGTCTTCTGGTGTTGCCGCTGCGTTGACAATTTTGATTCGGTCTCGATTGAGTGCGGCCCATGTCAAATATCCTTCGCGGATGCGGTTGTGAAATGAGATGTGTTCCGCTTCGAATCGTCCTTCCTCTTTAGCCTTGCCATCTTCTATATTGCGCAGCATGGCGCGTTTCAGGCCAATTTCTGGATCAATATCGAGAATTATGGTCAGATCAGGCCACAGGCCATCGACAGCCACTTCGTTGAGTTGTTTGAGGACTTGTGTGTCTAGACCTCGACCATATCCTTGATAGACGATGGTGGAGTCGGCAAAGCGGTCGCAGAGCACTACTTTTCCTTCTTCCAAAGCCGGTCGGATTACTTGGGCGATATGCTGGGCACGGTCTGCCAGATAGAGGAATAATTCGGTGATGGGCGTGATATCCTTGTTGTCGACATGCAGGAGCATTTTGCGCAACTCCGTGCCCACTCGACTACCGCCCGGTTCCATCGTCAGAAATACTTCCTTCCCTTGGGATTCGTAATATTCCTTGATTTTGGTAATTTGTGTTGATTTACCGGTGCCTTCTATGCCTTCAAAGGTAATAAACATTGGTTCTCCGGCTTATCGTCATTTTTCTTTGAGTTATCAGGGGTCCCGGGTGCACGGTATACATTGCGCTCTAAAAAACGCATGTAAGGAGACCATTCCTGGCCGGTTTTATCCATGTCGACATAGGCCTGATCGATAATGTTCAGCTTGGCGTCCATGTTATCAGCGAAATGCAGGACAAATGCTTCCGGCGTCTTGGGGCGGACCGGCGAACCGAAGTCATGTTCTCCGTGATGGCTGGTGATGAGGTGTTTGAGGTGCAGTTTGAGGCTGTCTTCCAGCGTTTTGCTTCGTTTGAGGAATGGCTCCAGCTTGTTCTGTCCAATTTGGATATGGCCAAGCAGTCGTCCTTCATCCGTATAGTCGTTGGTCAGGCCACCGGAGAGTTCCCACGCCTTGCCGAGATCATGGAATATTGCCCCGACCAGAAGAGTTTGTCGATCCAGATTCGGATAGACATCACATAAAGCCATACTGGCGCGGGCGACTTGTAAAGTGTGTTCGAGAAGACCGCCTACATATGCATGGTGCACGGTTTTGGCACCCGGAGCCATAAGCATTCGGGTGCGGATTTCCTTGTCGTTCAGTACTTTTTTGCAGAATGTTTTCCACGGCTTGTACTTGATGTGTTTGGCTATGAGATCTTCAACCATCTCCATGAGTTCTTCAGGAGGTATGCAGGATGTCGGCATAAAGTCTGCGAGGTCGATTCCCGGAGCAGTGGCTTCAAGGAGTTCCATGTGGTCGACCTTGAGTTGGTTTTTGTCTCTATAGCTTTCCACAAAACCCCTGACATGCGCCATTTGTCCAGATTCAAGGGTTGGGTATTCTTGACTTTTAGGACTCCATATTTTGCCATCTATGGTGCCGGTGGCGTCCTGGAACGAGATGTTCCAATATGGTCCGTTTTTGGATTGGGCCTGATTGGCGGATGCCAATATAAAGATGTCGTCGACCGGTTGGCCGGGGACCAGGCTATGGATATATTGCGACTTTTTTCCCACGTATCTTGCCATTGGATTAATGTTGAGGTACCCCGCCCATACGCGTATTAATCGAGTGTAGGACGGTTGCAGACATTACTGTCCGCTTCAGGTTTGAACCTGATTTTACAAGGATTGTCAAATTGAAGAGAATACTTGGGGATAGATAATGAACATACTCCTTGCCAATGACGATGGTATTCAGGCCGTTGGGCTGCGAGCATTGTATTTTGCCTTGAAAGAAGCTGGACATGACGTTCATGTGGTGGCTCCGGTGACGGAACAGTCCGCAGTGGGCCACGCCGTGACGTTGTCTATGCCCATTCGTGTCAAGGAATTCAAGGAAAATGGTTTTGTGGGGCAGGGGGTTTATGGTACTCCGGTTGATTGCGTGAAGCTTGGATTGTCCACATTGCTTGACGAAACACCTGACCTTGTTTTGTCAGGTATCAATGCTGGTGCCAATGTCGGAGTAGATATTCTGTATTCCGGGACTGTTTCTGCCGCAACTGAGGGCGCTCTCATGGAAATTCCAGCCATGGCTGTGTCCATGGATAATTTCAATCCACAGGATTTGAGCGGGCAGGCTCAATACTGCACGGAACTTTTGGGAAATATCCCATGGGCTAATTTGCCGCGAAAGTGTGTGTTGAATTTAAATTTTCCTAATTGTCCCATTGATGAAACAAAAAAAATGATCGTGTGTCCACATACCAGGGCATCCTATCAGGATTGCTATGACACACGAGAAGATCCGCGAGGCAGACCATATTATTGGCTTGATGGAGCCATTCCCCCGGAACGGATCAGTGCAGATCGTGATAGGGCTTTGCTCACCGATGGACATGTCACCCTGACACCATTGCATTTTGATTTTACCGATAATGAGGCTCTGGACTTGTTGAAAAGGAATGATTTATAAACGCCGTTGACGGAAAATCATTGTATAAGTATTGTTAATTACTTTTAAGATTATCAGGATTGAACAATTGTATATCCACAGGAGGAATCTGGCATGGCAACGAAGATTGGTTTGAATGGATTTGGACGGATTGGACGGTATCTCGCTCGTCTGTTGGCGGAAGAGAATGATTTGGAATTGGTAGCCGTCAATGCTCGTGCTTCCAATGAGGACCTGGCCCATCTGCTCAAATATGATTCAGTGCATGGCCGTTTTCTCGATGTGGAACCCACGGCTGATGGGCTCACGGTTTGCGGAAAACCCGTTACTGTGACGCGTAATGCTCCCGGAGAATGGACTTGGGGTGACCTCGGTTGCGATATTGTGGTGGAGTCTACCGGTAAGTTCCGTGATCGTGAAAACTGCCAGAAGATGTTGGATTGTGGTGCCAAAAAAGTCATTATTTCCGCACCTGGTCAGGATCCCGATGTCACCGTCGTCATGAGCGTCAATGACGAGATTCTCAAGCCCGAACATAATATTATTTCCAACGCATCCTGTACGACTAACTGCCTGGCCCCTGTCGCCAAGGTGATCAATGACCTGTTTGGTATCAAGCACGGCATTATGAACACGGTGCATTCCTACACCATGAGCCAGCGTGTGCTGGATGGTTCTCATAAAGATCTGCGTCGTGCTCGTGCCTGTGCGGTGAACATGGTGCCGACCACGACCGGTGCAGCCAAGGCCGTTGGTTTGGTTATTCCCGAGCTCAACGGTGTTCTGGACGGTATGGCCATTCGTGTACCTACGCCGAACGTTTCTTTGGTGGATCTTGTTTGCGAATTGAAAAAAGAAACGACAGTTGAAGAAGTTAACGCAGCTCTCAAGGCTGCATCCAATGAATCCATGGGGTATACAGATGAACCCTTGGTTTCCGTGGACTTCATGGGATCAACATTTGGTGGTGTCGTCGATTCTCAGCTTACCCGTGTTATGGGTGGGACTCAGCTTAAGCTGATCATTTGGTATGATAACGAAGCCGGTTTTACCAATCAGCTTTTGCGTTTGACCAAAAAGGTTGCTGGAATGTTGTAAGCTCATCACGTTACAGAAATAGAGACCGTTCGGCTTTGAGTCGAACGGTCTTTTTTTGGGGAGGTCAATGAGAACGTAAAGAGGAATAATATCTATTAAGGTAAAATAATAGGGCTTTCTTATATTATAAATTGTGTTAAGTTTATGTTTAGTTGTTCTTATGTGAGGAGAAATACGATTGGTTTGCTGTTCTCTTTAAGTGAAAAAAATGACGGGAGATAGTGAGATGAGTGGTGATCCCACGGTCGCTCAGGAACAAAAACAATTGCTTGTTGTGAAACAGCCGATATTTGATCGAGATAAATCTGTTTGGGGATACAGATTTGTTGTGAATGACGTTATGGCTCGTGAGGGTGTCGAGCATGATGGTAGTGATGTCGAATTGGTCGCTGAGCAAGTGGTTTCTATGTCAACGTGTGGTACGGGGTGCCCTATAGGGAAGAAGTTCTTCCTTTCGATAACAGGGGAAAGCCCTATTGACCGCTCGGTGCTTCCGGAAAATTTGGATAATTGTATTGTCACCATGAGTGGCAAGGCCGTGAATGACGCGCAATGTTCGCATCTTGCGGAGGCCATAGGTGATGGCGGGGGCTCGCTCGCTGTTGACTATGATGTCGAAGGAGATGTTCTTGAGTCTCTTCTCGAGAAGTGTGACATCGTCAAAGTGTCGATGGCAGACAAAAGGCCCGCTGAAATTGTTGCACTTCGTAAAAAATTCAAGGGTTTTCAGGGAAAGCTATTGGCTGCCAACATTGATGATTGGGAAACGTATGAAGGTGCTCGTGCCTTGGGTTTCAAATATTTTCAGGGTTCTTTTTTTGGGGTTCCCGAGGTCAAAGAGGCGGAAGGTCTGCAATCGACTTCTGTTGCCAAGCTACAGTTGTTGGGAGAGTTGAATAATCCTGATTGTGGGATGGAAGATTTGGCTTCGATAATAGCTTCTGATATTTCTTTGAGTTATCGTATCCTTCAGTACATTAACTCCGCTTCTTTTGGTTTTAGGACGCAGATAAAATCCATACAGCAGGCTGTCGCATTACTTGGTTTGAAAGAACTCAAGCATTGGGCGACTGTTGTCGTTATGACCGACATAGACTCAACACCCAAAGGTGAGGAAGTGGCATACACGGCTTTGCATAGGGCTCGTTTCCTTTCCCGGTTTACAGAGATGAGCAATGGAGTCAGTCAGCCATCTGAATCCATGTTTATGTTAGGCTTGTTTTCCAAGTTGGATGCCTTGTTGTCGTTTCCTATGGAAAAGGCTCTTGAAAATATTCCATTGGATAAAGAAATTATGGCAGGCCTATGCGGGGCAGCGAATGAGTATCGAGGGCTTATTCGTATGATGGAAGCGGTGGAAGCCGGTAATTGCGCTGTTGCCAGTAAGATTTTGAAGCGATATGATGTGAATTGTGCTGCGATGGCAACGGAATATATGAAGGCCGCAACATGGACATCACAACAGTTAAGTGAAATGCAAAATTAATAGGTTTATAAAAAAAAGCCGGGAAGCAGATGCTTCCCGGCTTTTTTTTATTGTATTGCTAGGGCTGGTCAGGATTTTTTTGAACGCCGAGAGTCATCTTTGAAAAGCTTGTAATTAATGGCGTCGACGACGGCTTGCCAACTTGCTTCGATAATATTGTGGGAAACACCCATGGTGGTCCAACGGTCAGTTTGGTCGCCAGTCTCCACCAGTACTCGAACAAAAGATGCCGTGCCGCCAGTATCGCGGACAGCACCGGATAAGACGCGTACTTTGAAGTCAAGCAGACGGATGGCACTTAGTTCGGGGTAGAAACGTTCAAGGCCTTTGCGTAAGGCACGGTCAAGGGCGTTAACCGGTCCCATGCCGGTGGCAGCGGTGTGTTCCTGTTGCCCTTTAACTTCAATGATGACCGTTGCCTCGGTGAAAGGTTCGGGATCTTCTTCGCGTTTGGCGTCAACCACGAAGAAGTTTTGGAAATGGAAGTAGTTGAGCGGCTTGCCCAAGGCTTCCTGCAAGATTAACTCAAAGGAAGCATCAGCCACGGAATATTCGTAGCCCATGCTTTCACGTTGTTTGAGTTCCTTGAGTAGCTTGTCCACGGTGGGGTCGTTTTTGCCAAGGTCGTAACCAAGCTCTTTGGCTTTGAACAGGATATTGGATTTACCCGCCTGATCCGAAAGCAAAACGCGTTGTTCGTTACCAACTGATTTTGGCGGAATATGTTCGTAGGTTCTGGAATCCTTGAGGATAGCGGATACATGGATGCCGCCTTTATGGGCAAAGGCTGAGGCACCAACAAAAGGTTGGCGCATGAAGGGGCGCAGGTTTCCTGTCTCACTGACGAAGTGGGATGTGTTCAAGAGCTTTGGCAGGTTGCTTTGCCCGATTGTTTTGATACCCATTTTGAGTTCAAGGTTGGGGATGACAGAGCAGAGGTTCGCATTACCGCACCGTTCTCCATAGCCATTGATGGTTCCCTGAACTTGTGTCGCGCCGAGCCGGACAGCTTCAAGGGAGTTGGCAACGGCGACTTCCGAGTCATTGTGGGCATGGATGCCTAGTTGGGCTTCAGGCAGGGCCTTTTGGACGGCCTCCATGGCTTTAGCTATTTGGGATGGAAGAGAGCCACCGTTGGTGTCACACAGGATGAGTCGTGCAGCTCCGGCTTCGTGAGCGGCCTGAATGGCCTGAATTGCATATTCCGGGTTGTGTTTGAAGCCGTCAAAGAAGTGCTCGGCATCAAAGATAACCTCGTCCACCCGTTTATTGAGATAGCGGACGCTGTTGGAGATCAATTCAAGGTTGCGTTCCAGAGGAATACCAAGCGCAGTTGTTGCATGTAGGTCCCAGGATTTTCCGAAAATGGTTATGACCGACGTGTTTGCGGCCAATAAGCCTGCGAGGTTGGGGTCATTTTCTGGAGTAGTCTTGGCGAAATGCGTCGAACCAAATGCCGTCAATTTGGCATTTGTAAAGGTATGTCCTTTGATTTTTTCAAAGAATTTTTGATCAGTTGGGTTGGCTCCGGGCCAGCCTCCCTCTATATAATGTATTCCCAAGTCGTCCAGCTTGTGGGCAATGCGGACCTTGTCTTGAGAAGTGAAATTCAGTTCCTCTGCTTGTGCTCCATCGCGTAAAGTCGTGTCATAAATAGTTACGTGTCTCATTGGTTACTCTATGTGTTTGCCTTCCTCCAAGCTGAAGGCTTTATGGAGTGTGCGTACGGCCAGTTCGGTGTACTTATCGTCGATCAGGCAGGTGACCTTGATCTCGGATGTGCTGATCATCAGGATGTTTACGTTCTCATCGGCAAGCGCTTGGAATGCCCGTGAGGCGACTCCAGAGTGATTTCGCATGCCGACGCCGATAATCGAGATTTTTGAGACGTTAAGGTTATGTGTTAGCTCTTCGTAACCTATTTCATATTGGAGTTTGGAGAGAGTCTTGAGGGTTGCATCCACATCTGAACGTGGAACGGTGAAAGTCATATCGGTCAAGCCGTCTTTACTCGGATTCTGGACAATCATATCAACAAGAATTTTTTGTTCGGCCAAGGGGGAGAAAATTTGTGCGGACACACCGGGGTTATCCTGAACGTGTACCAGCGTGATCTGAGCCTGATCCTTGTCGTATGCGATTCCGGAAACGAGAACGGATTCCATGATTTCATCCTCCTGAGTGACTATAGTGCCCGGCTCATCGGAAAAAGTGGAGCGGACATGAACTGTTACATTATATTTTTTGGCAAATTCAACGGAACGGATCTGGAGTACTTTGGCGCCCATGCTGGCCATTTCCAACATTTCATCATAGGCAATCTTATCGATTTTCCGTGCATCCGTGCACATGTTCGGGTCAGTAGTGAATACACCCGGAACATCGGTGTAAATTTCGCAAACATCAGCATCAATGGCGGCAGCCAGAGCCACAGCTGAGGTGTCGGAGCCGCCTCGACCGAGAGTGGTGATGCGCATATCGTCATCACATCCCTGAAAGCCAGCCATGACCAATATGTCATACTCTTGGAGCATCGCTTTGAGTTTTTGCTCATCAATATCCACGATGCGGGCTTTTCCATGGGCTCCGTTGGTTTTGACAGGAGCCTGGAAGCCTAAGACAGAGCGGCATTTGACGCCCTGTTGCTTGAGTAGCATTGCAAAGAGTGCGCTTGAGACCTGTTCGCCGGTCGAGACGAGGGAATCTACTTCTGCCGGGTCGGGAGTGTCTGTCCATTCTTTAGCGAGGTCGAGGAGTCTGTTGGTTTCACCGGACATGGCCGAGAGAACCACGATGACTTTATTCCCTTCACGATAAGGGCGAAGGACTTTTTGCATGACCTGACGTTGGCATTCAAGGTTGCGGACCGAAGTGCCGCCAAATTTCTGTACGACGATGTTCATAATGCGTTCTGCTTTGTCTCTATTGCTGTTCTCTTTTCTGTGCCACGGCTTTGACTATTTTTGATGCCGTTTCACCCATTGCACGGAGTTTTAGATTTCGTCCGGTTTTTGAAGGGGACCATTGGAAAAATAGAGCCTCTTCGGGCCAGAGTTCACGGTCAAGGAATTGAATCCATTCAATGATCGTGATGGTTTCCGGGTCTTCCAACTGTTCAAACAGGGAGTCATCCGGAGGCATTCCTTCCAATCTGTACAAATCAAAGTGCGCCACGGGCGGTGTCGTGGGGTACAGATTGAAAATATTGAAACTCGGGCTGGAAACTTCCGCCATTTCCGAGCCAGGCAGGGATTCCACGAATCCTCTGACCACCGTGGTTTTGCCTGAACCGAGGTCGCCTTGCAAGAGTAATGAGGGGGGATTGGGGACTTTTTTTATGGCATTTGCCAAAAATATGCCCAAATCAAGGGTCGCTTCCGTGTCTGGGAGGTAGATTTCTACATCCATGTAAATTCCCAAGCTATGCCTTCAAGAGTGTTTTAAGGACGTCTTCTTTGCCGACAACGCCAACGAGTTTTTCGTTTTCGATGACCGGCAGGGTATAGAGCTTTTCGTTGGCCATCATAGTGGCAATATCTTCGATAGTTGTCTCAGGGGAGATGAATGTGGGAGCCGGCGTCATGGCTTCAGCGACTTTGGTTGCTGAAATTTTTGTCATTTCTCGTTCCAGTTCTTCATGAGAGGAAAGCGGAAAAACTCCGTCGAGTAGCGTGAAGAAGGAGGGCAGGGTTATCTTTTTTTGTTGTGCCACAAGGTCGGCCTGGCAGAGTACACCAACAACCGCACCGTCTTCTACGACGGGGGCGCCGTTGATTTTGTTTTCCAACAAGGCTTTGGCTGCTGTGGCTATTTCGGTGTCAGGGGTCAGAGTGATGCATTCCGTGGTCATGATGTCTTTGGCTGTCAGCATGGTGAGTACTCCTCGTTAGTTGGTGTTGCCACAACAGGCAACATATGCGCGATCTCGGAAGGGAGGTTGCCGCGCAGGGGAAATTCTTCATTTAAGGCGTTGCCGGCCAGACCGTGCCAATACACACCGAGACAGGCCGCCTGCATTGGGGGTATGTTTTGAGCCATGAGCGAACCGATAACACCTGAAAGGACGTCACCTGATCCGCCTACGGCCAGATTGGGTTCAGAAAACGGACTGAGACAGGTCAAGTCACTATCGGATACCACTGTTCCGGCTCCTTTCAGGACCAATGTGGCGTCAGAAATTTTGGAAAAAGAGCGTACTGCCTGCAATCTGTCTGCCTGGATGGCTGCCGATTGAGTTTTGAGTAATCGGGCCATTTCGCCGGGGTGAGGCGTCAGTACGGTTTGTTCCGGGAGCGCGTCGAGTAATTCCGAGGATTGCGCTATTGTGAATAGTGCATCGGCATCCAGAACAAGAGGGCGTGTGCATCCTTTGATGAATGCATTGATAAACGCCTGTGTTTCGAGCGTTCTCCCTATGCCCGGTCCGAGAACGACGGTGTCGAATCTAGTTAATTCTTTAAGCAGGGGGTTCGCCATTCCCTGTTCCCATATCGAGTCTGAGTTTAAAGGTAAGGTCATGATATCTGGTCTTCCGCATTTAACGGAATCCGATAATCCAGCGGGACAGGCTATGGTTACCAGTCCGGCACCGCTCCGTAGTGCTCCCAGAGCAGCTAGGTGAGGTGCGCCAGTCAGTCCCTGACTGCCTCCGACGATCAAGACGTGTCCAGCCTTGCCTTTGTGCATGGTCGGAGCGGTTTGGGGAATCAGGTTCATGATTTCCCCGGTGATGAGATGATGATCAACACCATATTCATTCTGTATTTTCAACGGTATGCCGATGGGGCAGACGTGAATGGTGCCAACGAAATTTTCTGCTTCGGGCATGACGAGTCCGAGCTTTGGAGCTTCGAATGTGGCTGTTGCATCCGCCATGACAGCTTCGGGCTGGGGCATACCGGTTAAACCGTTCAATCCAGAAGGAATGTCTACGGCCAGAACAAACGCCCGTTCACCAAGTCTATTTATGGTCTTAATCAACGCAAGGTAATCGTGTCGGAGATCACCGGAAAAGCCGGTACCCAGTAGCGAGTCGATAATGATATCTGGCTGTGGGAGGCCGTTTACATCAGTTGTGGCAAGATGTTTGAGTGGAATGTCGAGTTTTTGAGCCCACAAGAGATTGGTGCGAGTTTCACCCCGATATTTCTTTTTGGGTTTGGTGTGAAAAACAGTTATGTTCGCACCAAGGTCCGTCAGGTGACGCGCGATTGCCAATCCGTCTCCGCCGTTGTTGCCGGATCCGACAAAGCAAGAAATATCCGCTCCATCCACGGATCCGTATTCTTCAATTATAACGTTGACGGCTTCGTGGCTGGCGGATTCCATGAGTGTGATGCCGGGGATGCCAATGGAATCAATGGTTTCCCGGTCCCAGATGACCATTTCGGCCGGAGTCGGAAGGGGCAACAGCATGCAATCTCCCAAGTTAGTTATATGAATCTAGCCTTCCAATATCACGGTGGCACCAGCGGTGTCACGGGAATGAGTCAAGGATATGTGTGCGGCGGTGATACCCTGTCTTTTGCATTCTTCAAGACCGTTATGCAAAAAAGAGATTTCCGGTTTGCCGCTTGGCGCGTGGAGTATTTCAATGCATTTGAAATGAATGCCCTGGGCAAATCCTGTTCCCAACGCCTTGACTGCTGCCTCCTTGCCGGCAAACAACGCGGCCAGACGTTTGGTTGGATGAGTCTTGGGTAATTGTTCGGTCTCGCGGTCTGTCAAAATCCGGTGAGCGAATTTCATGCCGTACCGGTCCCACAGTTCTTCAATGCGGTCCAGTTCAGCGAGGTCTATGCCGATGCCTTTGATCATGGTTAGTCCGCAAAGGTCCTGACAAGGTTAGCCATGTCGCGCACGGCTTGATCAAGGCCTATGAAAATGGCGCGGGCCATGATGGAATGTCCGATGGAGTATTCCGTGATGCCGGGAACATCTTTGAAGTTTAGGATATTTCGATAATTGAGGCCGTGACCCAGATTGACCTTGAGGCCGATGTCAGTGGCCAGGGCAACACCTTTGAGAATCTTTTCCAATTCATCGTTGCGCGCATCAATTTCTTTGGCGTCCGCATAGTGGCCGGTGTGGATTTCAATATATTCTGCACCAGTGGCCTGCGCCGCTTGAATCTGCTTGGGGTCGGCGTCGATAAACAGGCTGGAACGGATGCCCTTGGCGTGAATTGGGGCAAGAAAATCTCGCAATTCATCTTCTCGACCAATGCAGTTTAATCCGCCTTCTGTGGTTAATTCCTGTCGTTTTTCAGGCACCATACAGACCATTTCAGGTTCTATATTCAAGGCAATGGATTGCATTTCTTTTGTGGCAGCCATTTCTAGATGCAAACGAGTGTTACATGTCTGTTTAATAAGTTCTACATCTCTGTCTTGAATGTGGCGACGATCTTCGCGAAGATGGACAATGATTCCAGTCGCTCCCGCCATTTCAGCCATATAGGCGGCGGTGACTGGTTCTGGCTCTATGCCCATTCTGGCCTGACGCAGAGTAGCCACATGATCAACGTTGACAACGAGTACCGGCATTATTATTTCCTCCGAGCATTGCAATAAAGTGATATCCTCAAATATTAAGCCTTCTTGATTTGAATGGCAATAGTTGAGACAATCGGTTATCAATTTATGATTCTATTGACATGAAAACGGGCCTGAGGGTATCGCCTTGGCCTGTTATTGATTTGAAATACCATTGGGAGCTGTATTGCTATGAACGTATGCATCGTTGGCACTGGGTATGTGGGCCTTGTTTCCGCAGCCTGCTTTGCCGAAATGGGTAACAATATTTATTGTGTGGACGTCAACCCCAAGGTTGTCGAGACCTTGAGAAATGGTCAGGTCCATATCTACGAACCGGGTCTTGAAGATTTTGTCAAACGCAACACGGAACAGGGCCGCCTGACTTTCACGACTGATCTTGGTGAAGGTTTGGCTGAAGCGGAAGTTGTTTTTATCACTGTTGGTACGCCGTGTGGCGACGATGGTTCCTGTGATCTTTCTTACGTCGACGCAGTGGCTCGTGAAATTGGCCAGCGTATGACGAGTCCGAAAATTGTCGTGGACAAGTCCACGGTTCCTGTCGGTACTGCTGATCGCGTACGTGGCATTATTTCAGGCGAATTGGAAAAGCGCGGTGAGTCCATTGACTTCGACGTGGTTTCCAACCCCGAGTTTCTGAAAGAGGGTGATGCCGTCAATGACTTCATGAAGCCGGATCGTGTGATCGTCGGTACTGAAGATGAAAATTCCGCAAAGGCATTGCAAAATTTGTATGGTCCTTTTGCTCGCAGTCGCGAAAAACTTATTGTCATGGGTGTGCGCTCAGCCGAGATGACCAAGTATGCTGCCAACTGCATGCTTGCCACGAAGATTTCTTTCATCAACGAAGTAGCCAATATTTGTGAACGTGTTGGAGCCGATGTCTCAGAAGTGCGTGCGGGTATCGGTTCCGATAGCCGTATCGGGTACAGCTTTATTTATCCTGGCGTTGGCTACGGTGGCTCCTGTTTCCCCAAGGATGTCAAAGCGCTTATTGGTACTGCTGCAGAAAATGGCTATGATGCCAAGCTTATTCGATCGGTGGATGAGGTTAATAATAAGCAGAAGCATGTCCTTGCCGACAAGATCAAGGAATATTTTGAACCGCAGGGCGGAGTAAAGGGACGTCGTCTGGCTGTTTGGGGCATCGCCTTTAAAGCCAACACCGATGATATCCGTGAGGCTTCCGCCATTGAAGTTATCAAGGACCTGACTGCTCTTGGTATGACGGTGCGTGCTTTTGATCCTGTGGCTAACGAGCGTGCTCGTGAAGAAGTTGGTCATCTTGAAGGGTTGGAAATCATGGATGACGAATATGACGTGCTGGATGGCGCAGATGCTCTGGCAGTGGTAACTGATTGGAATCAGTTCAGGGATCCTGATTTCGAGCGCATTAAGAGTGCCATGAAGGCACCTCTTGTTTTTGATGGCCGGAATCTTTATCAGCCTGAACGCATGGGGCAGGCTGGTTTTGCGTATTTCAGCATTGGTAGAATGCCGGTGAAATAATGTTTTATTGTTTTCTGGGGTGTTTTTGTAACGCCAAAAAAAGAACTCCCCGTCTCAATCGAGGCGGGGAGTTCTTTTGTACCCTGTACTGCTAAAATTGGCTCTTGAAGCAGGTTCGGTATTGCAATTCTTGTAATATGACGCGTTCATATTCAGGGTTGTATTCAAAATCGGCTTGTTCTTCCTGATCCAGCATTTTTGCAAGCTGTTGAGTTTCTTCCCAGAAGTCGAGCAGTTCTTCGTCAGCCAGATTTTTGACCTGTTCCTCAAGGGTATGTTGGTCACTGAAATTTGCGTATTGGCCCATAGGCGAAAGGTCCATCCTGTTTGTAAAAAGTCAAAAAAATCAAACAAATAGGTGCAGCGCGGAACTTACGTTAGTCGTTTCTTATTTTATCGTCAATAAGACTTTGACTCGCAGGATATTATAAATGATTTAACAGACTTTATTTATTGATAAAAAAAGATGCTGTTTTAATGATTGCAGCAGGATGCGATGGAGAGAGCCTGTCTTGTCAAATATTTCGCAGGTATGGAGATTCTGATTGACAAAAAACGGTGCTGTTGACAGATTCAAAGACTGAAAATTGTGATATACAATATATTGACTGAGCTATTGATGATGGAGTTGTCATGAGCCTTGAAATTGAAGAATTTGGCGATGTCAAGGGAGTCGAAGCCGATCAGGAATTGACTCAACTGGTGACGTTTAGCATCGGTGAAGAGGAATTCGGCGTCAATATCCTTCAGGTGCAGGAAATCATCCGCACAATGGAGATCACCAATGTTCCGCGTGCGCCTGAGTTTGTTGAAGGGGTTATTAATTTGCGTGGCAAAGTTATTCCCATTGTGGATATGCGACGCCGTTTTGGGCTTCAGTCCAAAGAGCACGATAAATATACCCGTATCATTGTCATCGAAATTGATATGATAATCGTAGGATTTGTAGTTGATGCTGTCTCCGAGGTTTTGCGAATCCCCGCCAATTCGGTTCAGCCGCCGCCGCCTATGGTTGCTGGTATGGATTCCGATTATATTGACGGCGTGGGCAAGCTTGATGACAGACTCCTCATACTGCTGGATTTGGATTCTTTGCTTGATAATGAGGAGAAGGAAGCGTTGGGCAACGTTTAACGCTTGTAGATATTTGCTGACAAGCCGCTTTACTCCCGATAGGGAGAAGGCGGCTTTTCCGTTTTTCAACCAGAGATATTGAAAGCTCTTAACCAGACACACCATGTCATTATATCCCAAAGCTATATCTGAATTCATGCGCAAAGCGACTGATTCTGTCCGTATTTTTAAAAGCGGACCGGGTAGTCAGGCCCTTATGGCAAAGTCCCTGCTTTCTAAGGGAAGCAGTGTGGTCCTTGTTGTGCCCGGTGTTACCGAATTTAAGGAAATGCGGGCGCTTTTGACACTGTTTGCTTCGGATACAGGAGCGGGGCTGGAGCGGCCGACCTGGGAAAACGATTGGTTTTTTCTTCCTCCATATCATTCAAAAACACCTGACGCACAGGCGTGGAGCGAACGCTGGGCGGCCTTGTACGGTTTGACTTATGGGAAAAAGCCGTGCGGCGTGCTTATGACCTCGGACAACCTGTTGCCGCATTGGCCAGAAGAGTCTGTCCTGAGAGAAAATTGGGTTTCGCTTGCCAAGGGCGAAGAAATGTCGCCCGATATTCTTTTGGAGCAGCTTGTCAGTTGGGGGTATGTACGGCGTAAGTTGGTCTCTGGCCCGGGCGATATGGCCATGCGCGGCGATATCCTCGATATCCACGCGCCCGGATATGCACTTCCATTGAGGTTGGAATTTTTCGGTGACATTCTGGAAGAAATCAGACTGTTCGATCCAGCATCCCAGCGATCAAAAGCCGATTTGGCAGAAGCTGTTTTGCTTCCTGTTTCACCGGGGATTACCACAGACGACTATGCGGAACGAGCGACTGTCATGTGGGAAAAATTCCGAAAGACCGGAGAAATAAACTCGGCGCAAGAACACTCCCTGATTGAACGCCTTGATGCCAACAATGGCTTTGTTTGGCCTGGTTTGTATTATGATAATCCGGTCGGGCTAGAGGCTTATTTGCCGAAGGATGCGGCATACTTGTTGTCGGCCGGTGGTACCTTGCGGGCGCGGTTGGAAGATCGGGATCAGGCATGGCGGGACTTTCTCAAGGAAGAAGAGCGGGCAAAGGGCGTGAGCCTTCCCTTGCGTTTTATTGTGCGTACTCACGAAGCGGCTCGACAAGTATGGCGTGACGCCAGACAGCTTGTTTTTGAAGAGTTGACTATCGGGCGTGAAAAGGTCGGTATCGATCTGGGTGAGATACCCTATAGTGATTTTACGGATATTTTTTGGCAGCCCGAGGCTTCAAGAAGGCCGTGGTCCGCGTTGATGACGGGGTTGAAAGAGTGGAATCGTTCGGGGCAGACCACTATTCTCAGTTTTCGGACACAGCGTTCACGGAGTAAGTTCCTGGCTTTGGCAGAGCAGGAAAAGCTGCCCATGAGTTTAGAATTCAAACCGGGCGGGCGTGGTATTTTTGCGTTGATTTCCCCTTTGCGCAAGGGGATGGAGTTGGCTTGGGATCAAACGCGTATTCTTGGCGAAGAAATTTTACAGCCGCAGGCTGCACGAGTTCATGTCGGGCGAGAAAAAGCCTTCAAGGGACTGGAGAAGTACGAGGATCTTTCCGAAGGAGATCTTCTCGTACATCGTGATTATGGGTTGGCGCAGTTTGGTGGATTGCATCATATGAACATCGGTGCGGGTGCCAACGATTATCTGCTGCTTTTCTTTTCGGGCGATGATAAATTGTACCTTCCTGTGGATAGGCTCAATCTGGTGCAGCGGTTCAAGGGGCCTGAGGGGGCGAAGCGGCCTTCTCTGGATAAGCTTGGCGGAACCCGTTGGAGTAAGACTACTGCCAAAGTCCGTAAGGCCATTGAGAAAATTGCACACGAACTGGTCGAGATGTATGCCTTTCGTAAAGTGGGTAAGGGATTTGGCTATGGCCCGCTAGACGATATGTATTCCGAGTTCGAAGCAACGTTTGGTTTTGAAGAGACGCCGGACCAGGATAAGGCCGTGGCCGATGTCTTTCGTGACATGGAAAAATCGGAGCCTATGGACAGGCTTGTGTGTGGCGATGTTGGTTTTGGCAAGACTGAAGTTGCCTTGCGCGCGGCTTTCCGTGCTGCATTGGAAGGATACCAGACCGCTTTGCTGTGTCCGACCACGGTGTTGGCGGAGCAGCATTATCAGACGTTTACCAAGCGGATGGAAGGATTTCCTGTCCGGGTTGGCATGCTCAGTCGTTTTGTTTCAGCCAAGCGGCAGAAGACTATTATTGAGGCGGCGGCTAGAGGTGAGATTGATATTCTCATAGGAACCCATCGTCTCTTGTCCAAGGATGTGGAACTGCCTAACCTTGGATTGCTCATATTGGATGAAGAGCAGCGGTTTGGAGTCAAACACAAGGAAAAGCTCAAGCATTTCAGACAAAACATTGATGTTTTGACACTAACTGCAACGCCTATTCCTCGTACATTACAACTTTCTCTGTCCGGGATTCGAGGGCTGTCAGTTATCGAGACACCGCCGGTTGACCGTAAACCTGTTGAAACGGCGCTTATGGAACGTGAAGCTTTGGAACTCAAGGCCGTTCTGGAGCGGGAGCTTGCACGTGGTGGTCAGATCTACTGGGTGTACAATCGGGTGAACGGGCTGGCGCGAGTCGCTGATTTTGTAAAAGAATTAGTCCCTGGAGCCAAAGTCGGCATGGCCCATGGGCGGATGAATGAAAAAACTTTGGAAGAGGCCATGCGCAATTTTTGGCATGGTGAACTCGACGTGCTTGTTTGTACGGCCATTGTTGAATCCGGGTTGGATTTCCCCAATGCCAACACGTTGATTGTGGATCAGGCGCAATTGTTTGGCCTTGGTCAGTTGTATCAACTGAGAGGGCGGGTTGGCCGAAGTGAACGGCAGGCCTATGCGTATTTTGTGGTTCCCTCCATTAAGGATATTTCCGAAATTGTGCGCAAACGCTTGCGTATCATTCTGGACATGGATTATCTGGGAGCAGGATTCAAGGTGGCCATGGAAGATTTACGTCTTCGTGGTGCTGGTAATATTTTGGGGGAGACCCAGTCTGGTCAGATTGCCAAAGTCGGGCTGGAACTCTTTTTGGAAATGTTGGAGGAAGAGGTTCGACGGTTGCGAGGCGAAGCCGAAACGCGAGCCAGTGATCCGGAACTTAATTTTGTTTTCGAGGCACATATTCCGAGTGGATATGTACCTGATTCAAAGGAAAGACTTCGGTATTACAAGGCGTTGTCGTCAGCCTCTACCGATTTGGAACTCCGTGAATTCGAAGCGGAACTTCGAGATCGTTTTGGGCCATTGCCGGAAGAGTTGGATTCCTTTTTCGGTGTGTTACGCTTGAAGCAGACGTTGTCAAGATTGCAGGCAGCCAGAGCGGAGTTGTATCCGGGGCGGGCTGTTGTTACGTGGAGTGACAACGCTATTGCTGTCAGTCCTGAAAAATTGATGCAATGGGTCGCAGCTCGTGGCGACATGACCCGAATTGTTCCTCCGGCTAAGTTGGAAATTCGATATGGAGAAATAGACTCCATGCGACAGGCCCTTGAAGAAACGGCTATTGATCTGGAAGCAATGTTGGATATGGAATCCGACACCGCAAACGATACAAAATAAGAGTCAACATGTTGCGTAACATTATTTTTTTATTGATTATTGTAGTCATGGCCGGTTGTTCGGGCGATTCCGACGATATCGGGATTGTTGCCAGAGTTAACGAGGCGCCTATCTATTTGACACAGCTGGAATTCCAGCATGATCAATTTCAGGCTGATTCTGTTGGAACCTATGTCCCTAGTGTAGAAAAGCTCAGGAATGAGTATGGAGATATTCTGGCCGATTTGGTTGTGCAGGAATTGGTCGTTCAGGATTTAGTGCGTCGGGATATGGCCGTGACCGATGAAGAGGTGCAAAAAGCCGAAGAGGTTGTTCGGGCGGATTATCCCGAGGGCGCTTTTGAACAGGTTTTGGTCGAAGAATATATTGATTTGAAATCCTGGCGTCGGCAGTTGAAATATTATCTTGCGCAAAAGAAACTTTTTCAACAGGTACTTAGAGCGCAGATCAAAATTGATTATAAAGAGGCTGAAGCCTACTATCGTGAGCATATTTCCGATTTTTATCTGCCGGAAAGCATGCGTATACTCGTTGTGCGCGGCCCTAGTCGGGAGCTGGTGGTCAGGGCTGTTGAGAAATTTAGTCAGGATCAAAATCAGATGGATTTGGCAACGGCCTTTGGCGAAGTGGAAACACGTGAGGTTGTTGTACGTGAAGGGAGACTCTCCGCAGCATGGCGGAGTGCTTTGGAAGGGTTGAAACCGGGCCAGTCAAGCGATGTCCTGACGGATCGACTCGGTTTTGAAGCCTTGGTTCTTCTGGAACGGAGTGAGGCCAAAGTTCTGGCTCCGGCACAGGCGTACCCTCTTGTTGAAGAGGCGTTGCTTGAAAGAAAGTTACATGATGCCTTTGATGCATGGCTTTCAGAAAATCTGGCAACGGCAACGATAACCGTGAGTGAACATCTTTTGGCTGAAGCCATGGAGAAGGACGAGGCAGAAGCTGTCGAGCCGGATATGTCGGCGATTCAGGAAAACATGGAAGAATCAGGCAGTGATGTGTCAACAGAGGGCGCCCTGGGAAATTAAATCGGCGGCTCATTCGTTGCATAGTCTGTCCAAAGTGACTAGAATTCGTCAAAATATCGGTGGAACACACAGTCCGTTTCACTTTTTAAGGAGTAAATGCGTGGTTAAATTTTTCTCGTTGCTCATTGGAGCCATGCTTATGATATCCACGGCCCAAGCGTGGGCTGCTGAGACGGTAATTAACCGTATCTTAGTGAAAATTAACGATAATATCATTACAGAATATGACCTTGATGAAGAAATGAGTCCGATTTTTGATAAGCTTAAAGGACGACAGCTGAGTGCTGCGGAAAAGCAACAACTCGGCAGGATTCGTAAACAGGCTTTGAATAATCTGGTCAATCAGGTGCTTGTGGATCAGGAGGTTGCTCGATACGGCATCAATGTTACCGATGAGGACATTGATAAGGAAATCAAGCGCGTCATGGAGGCCCAAAAATTGGATGATGCCGGTTTTGAAGCTTTGGTTGCCAAAGATGGATTAACCGTTGACGATTTTCGGGTTAAGTTAAAAAAATTGCTCGAAAAGCAGGAGCTTATTGGCTATATGGTCAATAAAAAGGTGTTGGTCACCGATACGGAAATCCAAGAAGAATACACAGCCAGAAAGGATGACTACACGCTCGATAAGATGGTCGAACTCGCCATTATTCTCTTGCCTTCAGATATTTCTGCCGTCGAAGTGAAAGAACGGATTAATGACGACGAATTGACGTTTGCAGAGGCTGTTGCGAAATACAGCGTCGGTCCAGGCAAGGAATCTGGTGGTTCCATCGGTGAACTTGGGTATGCTGATCTGGCTGAAGATTGGAAAAATGCATTGAAAGGCCTCAAGCCGGGTGCGGTCAGTGAGCCTTTGACAATTCAGGGGAAGGAAGCACTTCTTTCACCTGTGAATATTTCGGAAGATCGTCTTGTCCCACTTGAAGAAGTGCGTGATGGGATTTATCAGGAACTGATGCAGAAAAAACGGGATACCATCTTTACTGAGTATTTCGATAAGCTGAAACAAAGTTCGGTCATCGTCTATATGGATGATTCCGCCAAGCCCGATAATGGAGTAGCTCAATGAATTTTCAGGAACTCGGACAAGCGTTGCAAGAAGGGCGCGAAGCCAAGGGTATGACTATAGAGGCGGTCATGGAGGCCACCAAAATCAGCCGGATTAATTTGATTGCCCTTGAGAGCGGCGATAGTTCGTCCATGCCTCATCCTGTTTATACGAAGGGGTTCGTCAAGAGTTACGCTCGGTTGCTTGGCTTGGATGCTGACGAATTATCCATGGTGGTGGACAGGGAATATCAACTTGATGAGCAGAATGCTGATGAAGTTGATTATGAAGTTTCTCCGTCTGCGGAAAAGGCATTTCAGGAGGCAGATGCTCCGGCTGTCAAGAAGCGTTCAGTATGGCCTTCTATTCTTCTTGTTGTTGTGTTGAGTTGTTCTATTCTAGCTCTCGTCATGTACTTGAATAAGAGCGAAGAAATTTCGACTCCGGTTCAGACCAGTGAAACCTCCGAATCTGTTGAGACACCAGAATCGTCTGTTGTCATGGAACCGATCGAAGATGCTGTCGAAACAGTTGAACCGGCTGAAGGCGAAGCTGTTGTGGAAGAAGCTGTTACTCCGGTCGAAGTACCTGAAGAGATTAAGCCTGAACCTGAACCTGCGCCTGCAACGCCTCAACCTGAAGCCGAAAAGCCTGTTGCGGCTCAGCCTGCGATTCCTCAGCCTGGTGCCGGCGAAAAAGAAGTTGTCGCGACACAAGAAGCGGCTCCAGGACAAACTCGATACGCCCATGTGATGATTATCACTGCAACAACGAATAAGGGCTGTTGGATTGGCGTTTGGAAGGGCGATGAGTCAAAAATGGCTCGTGATTTTGTTTTGAAGAAAGGTGAACCTCTTCGGTTGATGTTTAATTATCCCCGGAGAATTCGCATTGGTAACGTGGCTGGTGTAACTGTGACATACAATGGTAAGCCATATGCTCTTGATAAAAACAAAAGCAATATTCAGACATTATTCGTCGGTATGGAATAGACCCTCATTACAAGGATGATCGTATGAGCTCCACTGAAAAAGCTCTAGTACTCAAGGTGGGGCGTTTTCGGGAGGCAGATTGCTGGGTTAAACTTCTCACGCCCGGACGTGGCATTTTTAATGCCTTTGCCTTTGGCGGGTCCCGTAGTCGTCGTCGATTCGTTGGGTGCCTTGATCCTTTAAGCCTTGTTTTATTTACGATTGGAACCAACAAGACCGGGACATATACGGTTCTTGAAGAAGGTTCCCTGCTTCATAATTTCCCTGCAATTCGTGAAGATCCCACCAGAACTGGCCTTGCTGTCAATTGTATCAAATTTATTGAAGCCGTGGAAATCGATCCGTCTGATGCTCGTCCTGTGTATGAGCTTTTGTTGGAAACGCTCCATATGCTGGAAAAGGGTGGTGGAAGCAGCGATTTCACTCCATGGTTGTTTCGTGCGAAATTGGCCTTTGAAATGGGGTTTCATCCGGATTTCCTTTCCTGCGGAATATGTGGTCAATCTGTTGTTTCTCTTGATGGTTGCCATTTCGGAATTGAAGGGGGGCAAGTGGCCTGTCGGACTTGTCTTTCAGGCGGGAAACCGTTAGAGGGACTTGCTCGGCCAGTTTCCACCGGGGTACTTCGTGCTTTTGATTGGATTCAACATAGTCGTCCTTTGGATTGGCTGACTGTATCCATGAATAATGAAGTCCGGCGGCAAACGAGTCAATTGATCGAGCTTTTCGTTGCGTATCACCTGGGCCTGTCCTGGGATAATGGCATGTATAAAAAGGTATGAGTTGGAGTAAGCAATGAATTTTCAGGATGTTATACTGAAATTGCAGAATTTTTGGGCAGACTATGGCTGTGCCGTTGTCCAGCCCATGGACATTGAGTGTGGGGCTGGGACGTTTAACCCCTCCACATTTTTCCGTGTTATCGGCCCTGAGCCGTGGAAAACCGCGTATGTCGAACCTTCCCGCCGTCCCACTGACGGTCGGTATGGCGAGAATCCCAACCGGTTACAGCATTACTATCAGTTTCAGGTCGTTCTGAAACCTTCTCCTGATAATATTCAGGAATTGTATCTGGAAAGTCTGGCTGCCATCGGTATTGATGCCGCAGCCCATGACATTCGTTTTGTCGAGGATGATTGGGAGTCTCCGACTCTTGGTGCATGGGGATTGGGCTGGGAAGTTTGGCTCAACGGTATGGAAGTGACGCAGTTCACTTATTTCCAACAGGTTGGTGGTATTGATCTCAAACCCATATCCGTGGAAATTACATACGGTCTTGAACGCCTTTCCATGTATTTGCAGGAGAAGGAGTCTGTATACGATCTCATGTGGAATAATGAGATAAAATACGGACATATTTTCCATCAGAATGAAGTTGAGATGTCCAAGTACAACTTTGAGTTGGCGAATACGGATATGCTGTTCGATCTTTTCAACAAGTTTGAAGCGGAATGCCTCATGCTGTGTGAAGAAGGATTGCCCTGGCCTGCGTATGACTGCTGTCTCAAGTGTTCTCACTCGTTCAACATGCTGGATGCCCGAAGCGCGATTTCTATCACTGAACGCGCCTCTTATATTGGTCGTGTGCGTAATCTGGCTTCTAAAATTGCCAGACTTTATGCGGACCAGCGGGAAGAAATGGGCTATCCCATGCTTAATAAGTAGTCGACGCAACAGATACGAATATAGAGAATAAAGAGAAGTACAATGGCCGAATTCATTCTGGAAATCGGAACAGAGGAAATGCCAGCCCGTTTCGTACCCAAGTTGGCTGCCGAGCTGGAAGGCGTCTTTGCCAAGTCTCTCGATGAGGCTATGGTCGAGAATGGGGGCGTGAAATGTTACGCTACTCCTCGCCGTATCACCGCACATGTCGCATCCATTGCCCTGAAGCAACATCAGGAAGAGGAGACTGTGACTGGGCCACCGACCCGTATCGCTTATGATGCAGAGGGTAATCTGACCAAGGCAGGACAGGGGTTCGCTAAAACTCAGGGTGTGTCTGAAGATACTCTGTTTAAGATGGAAACCGGCAAAGGTGAATATTTGGCCGCCAAGAAGACTGTCGGCGGCGGTAATACCGTTGATATTTTGCCTGATATTTGCATTAAGGGAATCGAATCTCTTTCTTTCCCCAAGAAAATGCATTGGGGCGATTATGATTTTACCTTTGGTCGTCCTTTGCGGTGGCTTTTGGCCCTGCTGGATGATCAGGTTGTTGAATTCACCGTGGAAAACTTGACCACCGGACGAGAAACTCGTGGGCATCGAGTAATGGGGCATGGTCCTCATGTGGTGAATTCCACTGCCGATTATTTTTCTGTCATCAAGAATGATTGCAAGGTTGTCATCGACCCGGAAGAACGGAAGAAGACCATAATTGCAGAAGGCGATCGTCTGGCCAAGGAGCTTGGTGGGGAAATCGTTTGGCATGCCGGATTGCTTGAAGAGGTTGCCAATCTCGTCGAGTATCCCAAGCCGCTCATTGGTGACATTGACGCCTTGTATCTTGAATTGCCGCGCGAGGTCTTGCTGACGTCCATGCAGTCGCACCAGAAAAGCTTTGGTGTGCAAGGCCCGGATGGCAAATTGATGCCGCATTTCTTGACGACCTTGAACATTGAGCCGCTGGATGTGGCTCTGGTCAAGAAAGGATGGGAACGTGTGCTCAAGGCCCGCCTGGAAGACGCGCGTTTCTTCTGGGAAGCTGATTGCAAGGTTGAATTCGAAACATGGTTGGACAAGCTGGAAAACGTTGTTTTTCTCGGTCCCCTTGGTTCCGTAGGCGACAAGTCTCGTCGTATCGAAACCCTGTGTGGCAAATTGGCTGAAGTTCTTGGCGAGTCCAAGTCCATCATGCCGGGTGAAATTGAAAAATATGCCATGGCTGGTCGTTTGGCCAAAGCCGACCTCGTATCGGAAATGGTCATTGAGTTTGACAGTTTGCAAGGCAAGATGGGTGGCATATACGCGGAACTCGCCGTAAAGGGCGACATCGTTTCTCAGGGAATCTATGAGCAGTATCTCCCGGCAGGTCCTGACACTCCTGTGCCATCCAGTCTGGCTGGTGCGCTTGTGTCCATGGCTGACAAAGTTGATACCATGGCCGGTTGTTTCGGGTTGGGCAAAGTACCTACTGGTGCTAATGATCCGTATGCCCTCAGACGTTGCGCTCTGGGCATTTCCCGTATCATTATGGAACATGAGCTTGATGTGGATCTTGATGTGCTTCTCCGTGAAGCTCAGGGGGCCTATGCAGATGTAAAGTGGAAGGTTGAGCAACCGGAAGCTTTTGTTAAGCTCAAGGATTTCTTTGGACAGCGTCTCCGTGCTTTGTTCATTGGACATGGTTTTGAAACCCGCGTGGTCGATGCGGCTCTAGGTGCCGGATTTAACGACATCCGAACCTTGAAAGCTCGTTTGAAGGCGTTGAGCGAGTTCAGCAAAGAAGCCGATTTCGAACAGGCCGTGCTGACGTTTAAACGTGCTTCGAATATTATCCGCAAGCAAGGGAATGAAGCAGGGCAGACCCTGACGGGTTCTTATGATGCGGATTTGTTTGAAGGTGAGCATGAACAGTCTTTCGGCAGCAAGCTGGAAGAGATCGCGCCCCGTTTTGACGATCTGTGGGAAAGCGGTGAGTTTGGTGGTTTGTTTGGACTTCTCGGAGAGTTGCGTCCTTCCGTGGATGGTTTCTTCGACAACGTCATGGTTATGTGCGATGATGCGGATATCCGGTTGAATCGGTTGAATCTGTTGAAAGCACTGGTTGACCGTTTGAGTCGTTTGGCTGATTTTAACGCATTGCAAGTCTAGTTTCTATTTAGAAAACACTTGACATCAGAGGAAGAGTCCATATAAAAGGCTCTCCCTTTGGGAATAATAACAAGCAATAGTATTTTACTACGATAATAAATTGATCAGGAGAAATTACCTTGGCTAATCACAAGTCCGCCTTGAAGAGGCACCGTCAGAGCTTGAAGCGTCGCGCCCGCAACCGCATTTCCAAGACCCGTATCAAGAACACCGTTAAGGCTGTTCGCGTGGCCATCGAGGAGAAGGATGTTGCAAAGGCTATGGAGGCCCTGAAGGACGCTACGTCCATTCTGGACAGAGCTGCCCGTAAAAAGATCATCCACCAGCGTCAGGCTCAGCGCCGTATTGCTCGCCTTCAGGTGGCAATCAACAAGATCGCTGAATAGCCGTATTTTTGCTGCTATGAAAGTAGCCCGCTGTACATATGTACAGCGGGCTTTTTGTGGTTGGAGTTTTGAGTCGGTGTTTTATCGGCCTTGATCCGCGATATCCTGAAGGGCGGTTTCATCCAGAATGGTAATGTCCTTGCCGCTGACTTCGATAATTTTATCTTCTGCAAAGCGCTTGAAAATGCGGGATAATGTTTCCTGTATTGTGCCAAGGTAGTGCGCGATTTGACCTTTGGGAAGATCAAGTTTGAAGGTCGCTGAATCCTGTGAAGAACGCAGCAGGAGAAGATACGACGCGACGCGTGCAGGTGTCTCTTTGAGGCTTAGGTCATCAATCTTGTTGACCAGAATACGGAGACGTTGGGAAAGCATGGCCATCATTTTCATGGCCAAATCCGGGTCCTCTCGGATAATGCGTTCAAAGTCTTTGCGCGGGAAAAAAAGGGTTTCCAGTTTTTCTAAAGCCTGACCATTCGCTGGGAATGTGCCTCCTTGAAATACCGGCACCTCGCCCACCGCTTCACCAGGGCCAAAAATGTGAAGTATCTGTTCCTTACCAGCCGGGGATGTTCTGAAAATCTTTACTCTGCCAATGACTGGCGCAAAGAATCCGTGGGCTGGCACATCGCCAAGGAACAACGTCTCTCCTTTCTTGAACTTTTTTATAACGGCAATATCTGCAAGCTTAGTGAATTTTTCTTCGGGGAGTCCTTCGAAGAAGGCTATACCTTTGACTGCTGCAAGTTTATCCATGAAATAATTTGCTCCATTTTTCGTTATGATACGGTAATTTGACCTAAGTCATGGTTCCCGTCAAAAAAAAAGTTCATTGTCTGTGTACGGAGAACGAAACAGTGAAAAAGTTTTTTTGGATCATACCCTTGCTTGCCTTACTTTTGCTGGCAGCCCATTCGCTTAGACAAGGCGATTTTGGCTTAATGGCTTCTTTTGTCATTCTGGCCGGACTCCTGTTTACCCGACAGGCGTGGGTGCGCTGGGGTGTCGTTGCAGCTCTTTTGTGGGGTGGATTTATTTGGGCGGACGCCACCGTGGATTTTGTTAGTTTTCGACAGGCGTTTGATCTGCCATGGAAGCGACTGACTGCTATAATGGCGGGTGTTATTGTATTTGATGGCTTTGCCCTGATGGCCATGCTGAGTCAGCGAGCCAAGGATTACTTTTTTGTTGCTCACGACAAGTCTGCGGCGCGTACTGCAATATTTATTTTGACGATTTTGGGACTGGCTTTGGCTCGAACCAAGGTTCCTTTTCCTGTCTTGTTGGCTGACCGGTACCTGCCAGGGTGGGGGTGGGCAGAAATTTTTGCGTTGGGTGTATACGCTCAATGGATTGGTGGGCGCATGATGCAACCTCGTGGGCACCGTACGCTTCGTCCTCGCATATGGGGATTGTTCTCGGTATTGTTTTTTTTGCAATTGAGTTTGGGATTGATGGGCATGGAACAAATGCTCATGACCGGCAATCTCCATTTGCCGGTTCCTGCCTTGATCCTTGGAGGGCCTGTCTTCAGAGGCGGTGGGTTCTTCATGCTCATCCTGTTCTCCGTCACTATATTTTTGGTCGGTCCGGCGTGGTGCAGTCATCTTTGCTATATTGGTGCATGGGATGACGCCATGAGCCGCCTTGGTTCGCGTCCTGCGCCCAGTGGGATCCTGAGGCGTCTGAGTATTGTTGGACGTGGTACAACCTTGCTTCTGACAATTGCTACAGCGTGGGTTCTGAGGTCCATGGGGATGCCAGGTACTTCGGCCGTCTTATTCGCAGTCTTTTTTGGTCTGGTCGGTGTGGGGATAATGGCATTTGTTTCGCGGAAGGCTGGTATGATGACCCATTGCATCACGTTTTGCCCCATGGGTCTGATTGCAAATATCATGGGTAAGATTTCACCTTGGCGCATTCGTATTAATTCCGATTGTACCAAGTGCGGTGCCTGTTACACGAGGTGTCGCTACAATGCGCTGGATGAAAGTAGGATGGAATTGGGGCGTCCGGCTCTTTCCTGTACTCTTTGCGGCGATTGCGTGTCCGCTTGTGTGCACAAGCATATAGGATATAGTTTTCCGGGATTGTCCGGTGAGAATGCCAGAACACTGTTTATAGTTCTGGTTGTCACCCTACACGCCATCTTTCTTGGCGTGGCAAGAATGTAAAGATAAGAGAAAAGAGAGGATATCACCATGTTGAGCACGAGAAAAATGATCACTATTGATGAGGAACTGTGCAACGGTTGTGGCGAATGTGTCCCGTCCTGTGAAGAGGGCGCGCTGGCTATCGTTGATGGTAAGGCACGATTGGTTAAGGAAATCTATTGCGACGGATTGGGTGCGTGTTTGGGCGATTGTCCAACCGGTGCGCTCAAGGTTGAAGTGCGTGAGGCTGAAGATTTTAACCCTAAAGCTGTAACGGAACATCTGAAGGCACAAGGGCGAGAAGTGCCGGATCACATGCCTTCCCCGGAAAGTTTGCGTCTGGATAAGCCTGCCGGTTCTCCCAAGCCCATGGGCGGTTGTCCTGGTGCTGCTATGCATACCATGTCTCCCTGTGAACGGGCCAACATTCCCATGGCGTCGCCTGCCGGTGGTTCTGCATTGTCTCATTGGCCAGTACAGTTGCGGCTTGTTCCGCCGAATGCACCGTTTCTCAAAGGTGCAGATCTGCTTTTGACGGCAGATTGTGTCCCTGTAGCCATGCCATCTTATCATAGTGAATATGTCGCCGGACGTGTTGTGGTTTTGGGTTGCCCCAAGTTTGACAATCAAATGGAATATGTAGAAAAGCTGGCCGATATTTTGACCGAGAATGATTTGAAATCCATCACAGTTTTGGAAATGGAAGTGCCATGTTGTTCCTCCATGTCAGTGATTTTGCGTGAAGCCGTGAAGCGCGCCGGAAAAAAGGTCGATACTGTTCGACTGACAGTCGGTAGAAATGGTAACGTTCTGGAAACTGTTCCTTTGGAATTTTAGCAAGGAGTTTATCCCATGAAGAAGACTGAATTATTCAATGAGCATGGTTTCAAGGACTTGACGTTTTCCAACTTCTTGGTGCACGAATCAGAGTTCATGAAGGTGATCAATTTCAACTTTCGGGCCGGGCAGCAACTTCCTGTGCATTCCCATGAACTGGAAGGAGAATTGACCCTGACCATTCTTGAAGGTGAAGGTGAATTCCTGGCTGCGGATGGTGCGACCATGCCAGCTCGTACCGGTGATATATTGGTGTCGGAAATTGCAGAACCTCACGGCGTGAGGGCCACGACTGATATGCGTGTCCTCGTAACCATAGCTCCCCCTATTTAAGATGGAAATTAAAGAATATATAAAAGAACTCCCAATGCGAGCCGTCAAGCCCCGAGGTGACGGCTCGTTTACTGTGGTGCCTCAGATGAGCCAGGGGCAGGTAGCAGCCAGGCAACTCGCCGCCATTCAGAGCGTTGTGGAAGAATACGGTTTGCCCGGAATTCGTGTCACGGCAGGGCAGCGTGTCATGATCGATGGTGTATCCGCTGATATTCTTCGGGAAGTGGTGGAAAAAGTAGGGCCTGTCGGAGATGTTTTTAGACATAAGGTCCAATCCTGCTTGGGAACGACCGGCTGTAGGCTTGCCATGCAGGATTCCATGGGATTGGCAGCAAGGATGGAGGAATTTTTGAAGGATTACTCTTTGCCTACCAAACTCAAGTCCAGTGTTTCCGGCTGTTCAATGTGCTGCGCGGAGTCCTTGATTCGCGATATCGGATTGATCGGGCGCAAGACTGGCTGGACTGTTTCTTTTGGTGGAAATGGAGGGAAACGTGTTCGTCAAGGAGATGTCCTTGCGCAGGATGTCACCGAAATTGAAGCCTTTGAAATAATCGGAAAGGCGCTTGATTTTTATGCGGAAAACGCCAAGGTTAAAGAACGCACTGCGCGATTTGCAGAGCGTGTTGGTGTGGACGCTATCAAGAAAGCAATCTTTGGCGAATAACTATTCTTATATTTGGAGTTTGTAATCATGGCTCAGAAAGAGACACCCAAGGGCGCGATACTTCAGCGTGACAAGAAAACTTATGCCATCGTTCCCAGAACGCCTGTAGGGTTGGTCACGCCGGATGTCCTTGAAGCCCTCGCCCGGGTCGGTCGGAAATTTGAAATTCCGATTATGAAAATTACATCGGGTCAGCGGATTGCTCTTGTCGGTCTCGAAGAAGAGCAAGTGGATGCCGTTTGGGAAGACCTCAAGATGGACATCGGTCCAGCAGTGGGGTTGTGCGTGCATTATGTGCAGGCGTGCCCCGGCACTGAAGTTTGCAAGCTCGGTATTCGTGATTCATTGGGACTTGGCTTGGAACTCGAAGAGATGTTTGTGGGTAAGGAATTGCCTGCAAAACTTAAAGTTGGCGTGTCCGGCTGTCCCATGTGTTGCTGCTTTACACCGCACTTTACTATGTAAACTTAGACGACTTTTATCTTTTTTTAATAGAAGGATAGGGATTGACACCCTATCTTTTTTTTTGAGTTGTGATTTCATGTAAACTGTAATAAAATATTTTGTAAACAAATGGTGTGATCATGTCGTATACTGTTGTCGAAAATATTGGTTTAGACGGAGAGCGTCTTCCTGTTCTTCTGGCTCCAGATGGGGGGGTTCCATTTTTGCCCGCGTACTATGTGGCAAGTATTTGTCGTCCTAGAGATTCTTCTTCGACAATAACTATAAAGCTTAATAATATTAAGTTCTTGTATGAGTGGACAAAGATATGTGGCTTTGACCTTGAAAGGCGTTTTGAAAGTTCTGAAATGTTGTCGTCTAGAGAGATCGATAGTTTAGTTTATGTCTGTCGACTGCGTATGAAGAGTTTGAAAGCGGAATATACTTATGCTTCAAATACAGTTTCTCCCAAAGACGTCGGCATAGTGCGAATAGGTGAGCAGCCTCCGAAGCTGGGTGACTCGAGTGAAATTTTTGTAAACCATTCAACTCAAGCAAGGCGTTTGGATAGTATTGCTAAGTATCTACAATGGATGAGTTTTGAGCTGATGAAAAATTTGGATCGAGCAAATCCTGAGTATGAAAATAGAGTTGAAGCTACAAATAGAGTCATAGGTTGGATAAGGCACAGAATTCCGAGGCATATGGCAAGAAGTCAAAGTCGGTTATCTCCTCCACGTGGTTTTGAGAAGGAAGTACAGGACATAATTCTCGATCTTGTTGAGTCTGCCAATGTTAATAACCCTTGGAAAAACAAGTTTGTAAGGATCAGGAATCAGCTCTATATCACTATGTGTGTGATGCTTGGTCTGAGAATGGGTGAATCTCTAAGTTTGAAATTAGAAGATGTCTATCTGATGGGTGATCGCCCTAGAATTGATATTGTCAGAAGGCCAGATGATCCTGATGAAAGTCGTATCCCAGCTCCGAAAGTAAAAACTTTGGAGCGTTCACTAGCTCTTGGCTCTTCTTGGGTGAAACTGTTACCACTGTATTTGAAATATCGAAGGCGTCTTCGAGGAGCCAAGAAGCATCCTTATCTGTTTGTTTCAAGAACAGGCACCCCTCTGGCCTATAGCTCTGCTTGCAAGATTTTTACGACCTTGAGGGATAAGCACAGTCAATTGCCAAATGATTTGACACAGCATGTGATTAGGCATGCGTGGAACGAGCGGTTTTCTGAATATGCTGATGCTTCTGGGGTGTCAGCAGATGATGTTCGTGAAATACGAAGAGAAGCAATGGGGTGGAGCGTTAGTTCTGTTATGCCTGAAAAGTATAATCAAAGATTCATCCAAAGAAAAACAGATGAAATATCAGTTCTGATGCAGGAACAAATGTTAGAGGATTGGCCTACATGAGCAGTGTTGCTCCAAATATAGAGTACACCCTTCCAAATGAAACCATCAGTCTTCAGGGGATTGTGTTTGATCCCAGCCCCAACCATTGGGAGCTTTCAGATGGATCTTACCGGCGGCATTTTTATTTTGATGATATTCAGAGTAAGGCTACAGCTAATTTCTTTCGGAATATAAAAAGGGTTACGATTCATTTTGTGGAAGTGAATAGTCTCTCGACAGCTTTTATGTATCATAAGGCTGTTGAGAGTTTTTTTCGTGATTGTGTAGATGCAGATAGCTCAATAAATCAATTCTCATTCTCAAGACTTGTCAACTTTTTTGACAAATCACGTAAGTCACATTGTCGATCACTGAAGGCCTATGTTGAAAAGTTCTATGAATTGAAACTAGATGGTGTTGAAGATGATGTCTATTTTTTTGTTAAGAGTAAAAAATTTACAGAGGTTGGTTATCAGGCTGTCATGACCTGTGACCCTGAAAAAGGGCCATACACAGTGCAAGAATATCAAAGCCTCTTTAAAGACGTATTTGAATTGTACGCTGCTGGAAAAGTGGATGATTCATTCTGTCTGATGTTTTTGCTGATGCACTTGCTTGGGTGCAGACCTAGGCAGATTTCGTGGTTAAAAGTATGTGACTTTAAACAAGTTATTGTTGATGGAGTTGTCTCGAAATATATCCTTTCTGTCCCAAGAGATAAGCAAGGCCATGTTGAACCTCGTGTGGAATTTCGGGATAGAACAGTCACTTCAGACTTAGCTTTCTTGATTCAAAGAAGAATTGAGACCGTAAAAAATGAATATTCTTCGCTATATTATGATGAAAATTATGATTTAAGCCAGTTACCTTTGGTCTACTCCAAGTGGGACAAAAATGAAAATGGTCCTTTGAAATATCATCCCTTGGTGACAGCTCTTAATTCTCGTTTTAGATGTCACGCCTCAAGAAAAGTTCATATTCCATCTAGGACAGGAAAACAGCTTAGCATTTCATCTCGTAGAGCACGGTACTATTTAGGTACTTCGTTGGCTTTGCAGGGGTATGGGCCTAATATTATAGCTCAAATGTTGGACCATTCAAATACAGTCACATGCCGAGCGTATGTTCGTTTGGGGCAAGAAATGGCCGATATCATTGAGAAAGGGGTAGCCCAATACTACGCCCCCCTGATAGACTCATTTAAAGGCAAAGTTTTTGATAAGCCTAATCTGGTGGGCACAAGGCAAACATACACCCCCGTTAGAACCTCAGACCTCTCCAAAGAAACAGGGGTGTGCGTGAAACCTACTGGATGCGGAGTTTATTTAGCAGACTCTTTAGAGCCAGAAACTTATCTCTCCCGTATTCCTTTTAGTTGCTACACCTGTCTTTCCTTCAATGCCTGGAATGACATCGAAACTCATGAAGAGCATTTGAAGATTCTGAAGCGAGAGCGCGATCTTCATTTGAGAGCCTTCGAAGAAAGAGGGCAGGCCATTCAACCCAGTTTAGCCATGTCTTTTGATTTGACCATTCATGCAATCGAGAGGGTTATTATAAAAATACAACAGGGTGAAGTTGTAGAACTCGACCTTGAAGACGACATGGTTGACTCTTTCTGAGGACTCGTATGCCCAAAAACATTACTCCTGAAATTCTCGCCAAACTTGAGCCGTATCTCGAGCAGCTTGATGCGTCTTGGGATGCCCAATCTGAAAGTCTGCGCCAGCCCACATTGCCAATCACACCTGATGGCAAGGTTAATGTGCGGGCCATTGCAAAGGCTATTGGTCTACGCCAGAGCCAGGAGCAACATTTCTATCGCAAACCAGAGCTAGCTACTCCCGTAAATGCACTGTGTTTGGTCCAAGGGGTCAAATCAATTGGCTCTCGTGTGCTCGCAGATCAAAGCGACAAAGCCGCCGCAGATCGCCTAGCAAGGACCACAACCGAAAAGAACAACCTTGCCCGCGTTCTCGCAGAAAAAGAGGCTGAGATCGAATCCTTACGCGAAGAGAATGCCATGCTTCTTTCAAGGTTGGCGCAAATCGAATCCACTGGGACTTCTCTCCGCACCGAATGGCCGGAGTAACAGTGCAGATTCAGGTTAAGCGCATAGTCAGCCAGAAGGCTTACGGTACTATCTTCGCTGGGAAAATTCTCAATGATGAACGGGCCTGCGATCAAATCCAGGTCAAAGTCATTGCTGCGCGTATTGTGGGCGTTCCCTCATTGGGTGAAACATGGGAAGTATCCGGACCGATCAAGCACACGAAGTGGGGTGATCAGATGGAGGCTGAATACGCATACCGTCAGAAGCCCACAGGCAAGCTTCTGATTAATTTCCTGTCCAATACTTGCCCGGGTGTGGGCCCGACCCGAGCAAATCGTTTGTGGGATATGTGGGGCAACAATCTGCCCAATGTTCTGTCCAGTGGAAGCGTGTCTGAAATAGCCCAAGTGATTGCGCCCAGCCGTCCTCTTCTCTCTATTCGGCTTGCTTCTCTAGTCTGCCGTGAATGGAAACGGCTGGAAGCAGAATCCGACTTAGCTGCATGGTTCCAATCTTATGGGATAGACTCTCCCCGGCTTTTGAAAATCTGTTCCACCACATTTGGAACAGATGTTGTGAATCGGCTCCGCAACAATCCTTGGTGTATGGCGTCAATGATGAGCTGGGAACAATGCGATGCGTTGGGTCTCAAGGTGCTTTTTGAAATTGGATCGGCTGCACCTCAGGCTTCAAACAAACGACTTCTTGGGGCCGTTGATTCTGCTGTCAGAGATATTCTAGCGTCCGGTTCTACCTCAGTTGGTCTCTTTGATCTGGAAGCACTGCTAATGGCTAAATTGGATGATTCTAAGCTAGTGTGCGATGCCGTACAGCTCGGGCTTGAATTCGGTGCAGTCCTCCACCGTGACGGCAAGTGGATGCCGCCTGGATCAGCCTTCATGGAACGATCTGTTATCGGAGCTTTGCGACAGCTTGAGGACGATGGCCAGATCAAAGTCGATGAGCAAAACGTCAGGAACATACTCACAACGCTTAGTGCTGGTCACATCAGGCCCGACGAGGAACAGTTTCAGGCCATGCTTCAGATTTTGCGCTCGCCTCTTTCTTGTCTGGTAGGCGGCGCAGGAACTGGTAAGACCACGATCCTGCGTTACGTCGTACGGCTCTGGCACAGGCTTGGCGGCAACGCCCTCATGGCAACCCTTTCGGGTAAAGCTGCATTGAAACTGAGTCAAAGCACGGGCCTGCAGGCAAAGACGTTAACCCGTACCTTGGCCGAACTCGAAGAAGAGAACGACCTGGCTGAGATCAACGAAAGGACATTAGTTGTTATTGATGAGGCCAGTATGGTTGATCTGGCTACTTTTCATGCGTTGATGAAGCATATGAAAAAAGAGTCCCGGTTGCTTCTGTCGGGTGATCCTGCACAGCTTCCCCCAATTGGCTTCGGCCTTGTTTTCCATGAGCTTGTGAAGGACGATTCTATCACGGTTAGGCTCAACAAGATTTATCGACAGGCCGCAGACAGCGGCATCCCCTTGGTGGCAAAGGCTTTGCGCGATAGGCGTATGCCCACTTTTTCTCAGTATCAGGGAAAAGGTGAAGGTGTCTCCTTCATCCCGGCTTCACTGGAATCAATCCCGGCAATCATTGAACAGGTCGTGAACGACTTTGGCGGCTTCGAGGACTTGATGATCATTACCTCAACTAACCGTGGCCCGGCTGGTGTGGGGCAGCTCAATCGCCAGTTCCATGACAAGTATAAGCAGCAAAACAACTTGCCCGAACTCAAGGGCAGCTTGGGGCAATACTTCTGTCCAGGCGAGCCGGTGATTCACCTTAAGAACGACTACCAGCGTGGAGTCTACAACGGCAGTCTGGGGCATATTTTGGACGTCGATCGTGGCGAATATGACCTTACGGCAAACCTTGATGATAAAGTCGTCAGGTTCGACGCGAGGCAGATCATCGATCTCTCTTTGGCCTATGCGATTACTTGCCACAAGTGCCAAGGTTCTCAGGTGAAGCGAGTCATTGTCCCGATTTACCAGACTAGGTTGCTCGACCCCTCATGGTTGTATACGGCCATTACAAGGGCCGAAAAGCAAGTCGTGCTTACGGGTGACAAAAAAGAGTTTGAACGGGCCTTAGAACGGAAATTCGCGGCTGATTGTCGCAATGTAGGGCTTAGGTGGTAGAATGAAAAAAATCCTGATCTGCGGCGATATCCACGGTGATTTTCAGGTCCTTAATTGGCTCTGTGAAACACAACAACCCAATCAAATAATACAGGTTGGGGATTTTGGCTATTGGCCTCGTTTGCCAGATCACGGCTGGCCGCCTGAGAACCCTTCTCTTCATAATGAAGGTGTTGTTATCCGCTGGATCGATGGCAACCATGAGGACCATTACTCTCTATCCAAGATAGCGGCTACGGGAAATACCGAAGTCCTGCCTAACGTCTACTACCAGCCTCGTGGATCAGTTTTGGCGCTTCCCAATGGTCAGAATATTTTGTTCTTTGGTGGAGCTTCTTCAGGCGATCAGTGGAGAAGAATCGAAGGATTGGATTGGTTTCAAAATGAAATCCCTTCTGCTGCAGATATCGCTAAAATTCCTGATGACATCGAGATCGATATTGTAATCTCACATACTGCCCCTCAAAGTTTCAAGCTGCGTGAAGGCCCACCCCCCAAAGGGTATGCCTCTGCTCCTTGGCTTGCAAAGCACAGTGAGAAGACTCGCCAGATTTTGGACACAATCCTTCATCGCTATAAACCGAAGCATTGGTACTTTGGGCACTTCCACATGCACCAGATTGGGCAATATGAAGAAACAGGAACTAAATGGACCGCACTGGCCATGCCAATGGAAGACGGCGAACAATGGTGGGCAGAACTGGGGGACTAATTGGAGCAATAGAACGAGGAAAACTATGGCGCAAATCATACATTTTAAACCTAAGCGTGAGGTAGACGCGATTGAGAACGTTAACGCTTTTATCGCAATGGCCAAGAATGAGTTGACCGTCTTTGGCGCTAATCTGGATTGGGGTGATGTGAAGTGGCCAATTTCGAAGACTATTGAACTTCGATCTAGGAAGAGTGGAAATCAGTATTGGTATCGTTTTGGAGATGACTCAAGAGATGATAATCCGGTAAAAATGGAAAAGCCATTCGTTGATTTTGCTAAAGCCTATTTGCGGTACTCTTATGGGATGAAGCATGTTAAAGATTTAGCTTCACAAATGGGTGCTCTTAAAGCTCTTGGACAAGCCTTGGTAAATGTACACAGTGTTCCGTGTGTTACTAACATAGATATAAATGTGCTAAATGAAGCCCAAAGGTTGGCAGTTGATTATTATTGTCACAACAATGCAGCAAGCGTCTGTGCTAAGTTAGAAGTCCTTTCCAAGTTCCTGAATGATAACTCTTTATTGAAGATTCCTCCCATGCGGTGGGTTCGATCTGTGCGGCAGAACAGTCCGGGTCGTGAGCCGGGGAAAGCCTATTTAGAACATCGGTCAGACAAGCTGCCCACAGATCGTTCACTGTATGCGTTGGGTGAGATTTATAACGATCCTAAAGATCAAATCTGTAAAGTTATTTCCTCTATTGGGGTTATACTTCTCTCAAATCCTTGTAGAATTAGTGAAGTTTTGTCTATGCGCACTGACTGTGTGGTTTATAATCATGAAGGCATAGAAGGAGCTATTGGTTTGCGTTGGTTCCCCGCAAAAGGTGGGACACCATTAACTAAGCCTGTCCCCAGAGGGTGGAAGGAGCTTACTCTAGAAGCGCTTGGTAAAATTCTGAACGTTACCGAAAAAGCAAGAGAAATTGCTCTATGGTACGAAGACAACCCTGGAGAAATGTATCTCCCTCAAGAGTATAGTTATCTTAGAAGTGAAGAGTATATTGACCATGTCGCTTTGAAGGGATTGTTGAATTGTGGAAGGGCTCATATTTACCACAAGATTTTTAAAGGGTTTGGTATTGAACCTATTTATAAAAACAAAAATAGCTACCGGGTTCGATTTAAAGACATTGAGAAATATGTTTTGTCGTTGTTACCGGATAACTTCCCGTATTTTCATAAAGAATCTGGATTGAAATACTCAGATTGCTTGTTAGTCTTCCCTCTTCATTGGTTCAAAGATTATACTAAGGCATATGAGAATGTCATGATCCAGCCTGTTAGCATGAGTACGGTTTGTAGATTGTTTGGATCAGCTTCTTACGCTAATACTATCTTTGCCAGACACGGACTTACTGAAGAGGATGGTAGTCCAATAAAGATTTCAACGCATAACTTCCGTCATTATCAAGATACGGTGAGTGAATATGGTGGAATTGCTCAGCAGACTCGTGCTTATTTTGCTGGTCGAAAAGACATAAGACACAATCAGGCTTACTCTCATGCTGATAAGGTCGTTCTGGCTGAGAAAGCCTTAACCATAAATGATCAAAGCGATGCTTCTCCAAGCAATACTAATTTTACGAATGAAATTTATAACCAGCCAGCTTTGTTGGCAGAGTACCTAGAGCGACAGCTTAATGAGATGGTTAACGTCATTGATGTTGGGTTCTGTACATTAGGTGACGGTCAAATCTGTCCAAAGATTGGTGACCATTTTCTATGTTCCAACTCTCTTTTTGTGAAAGGAGACAGTCGGTTCTCCCAATCGTTGCTGCCGTTGATAAATAAGATGGAGAAGGAAATTGCTGATTGCCAAGAGGCGCATCCCATAGTCGGAATTGATCCTTCTCTGATACATCACAAACAGGTCTTGTCAGTTCTTAAGGGATTAAATGCAATTAATGAAAATCCTGATATCCCAGATAATAGTTTTGTCAAACTCATACCTGGCAAAGACTTTTCACAAATTATAGTTGCCCATTATGAAAGGGGGCAAGAATACTTGGAAGAAGGGCAAGACAGCTCTTTCCCTTTATTGAAGGTAGGTGAGCTATGCCTGAGCGTTTAACTCCAGATCGTATAAAAGCGATAGTTTCTGTTATCAATGACCTAACGGGCAAGATTACATGGGATAACATTGTTGAAAAGTCTGCTCGATCTATTGGTATTAAGTATTCTAGGCAAACCCTTCAGAAATATGACGATATCAAGAGTGCATATTACGCTAAAAAAGATCATAACAGCGAATCCCAAGGGCATAAGATTTCATTTTCACCTCAAGAGATGAAAAAAAAGCAAGATCGAATTAGTGCGCTTGAAGATGAAAATGCTAAACTCAAGCTGATGGTATCCACTCAGGCCGCCCAACTTGTAAAATGGGCCTACAACGCTGCATCAAGAAATCTGACAAAGGCCGATCTCGAAAAGCCCATGCCTCCTACTGAGCGACGTTGATTGGCATTCTGTAAGGGTAATGAATCTTAAAAATACCAAGGAGAAATCCGCAATGACCGACACTCCCAAAGGTGCAATCTTACAACGTGATAAATGTACTTATGCCATTGTTCCTCGGACTCCTGTGGGAATTGTGACCCCAGATGACTTGGAGCGTATAGCTGGAGTTGCCAGAAAATATGAGATCCCGGTCATCAAAATCACTTCGGGACAACGGTTCGCCTTAGTGGGTATGAAAGGTGAAGATGTGGACCCTATTTGGTCTGACTTGGGGTTAGACATAGGAAAAGCTACTGAATTGTGTGTGCATTACGTTCAAGCTTGTCCTGGTACGGCAGTTTGTAAATTTGGAGTGCAGGACTCTCTGGGACTTGGCATAGAGTTGGAAGCTTTTTTTACCTCCCTGGATCTTCCTGCCAAAGCCAAAATAGGGGTGTCTGGGTGTCCTCTATGCTGCGGTGAGAGCTTTGTGCGTGACATTGGCCTTTTTGGTAAGAAATCGGGTTGGACTTTGGTTATAGGCGGAAGTTCGGCCCGTCGTCCTCGCATTGGTGATATTCTGGCTGAAGATCTGGATAAAGACAGTGTGCTGGCATTAACGAAGCAATTTTTGGAATACTATAATTCCAACGCGAAAAAACGAGAGCGTACTGCTCGCTTCGTCGACCGGGTTGGTATAGACAACGTCAAGGAAAAATTACTTTAGAAAGCTGTCGAATACATTGTAATTCCAGCTCTTCCTTGATGTTGTATTGAACAGCAAAAATAGAGCTGGGATTTATACTTTCGCATCAATTTTGTCTTCCTCTTACCAAGGAGAAGGTGAAGGTGTCTTCTTTATCCTAGCTGTGAGAGCTTGATGAGCGTTCCGCTCAACTTACCGTGGCCCGGCTGGTGTGTTGCCCGATTATCACCACCTCTTTGACAGCTTCAAGCAGCAAACCAACTTGCTTGAGTTCAAGGAGGGGACAACGTTTCTGCATATTGCTTGGTATTGGCTGTCTCATGTTTTGGAGGTTGTATGAATAAGCTGTGTCGTCTGTGTGTGATGGTTATTTTGATCTTATTGGGGGTGTCTGTTCATGTGGCTGCTCACCAAGGGCTTAACCACGAAGAACCTACAAAGCACGCTTCAGCGATGATGCGGACTCAAAAAGCTATCCCTAATGAGTACAAGGTGATGGATAGGACTCCTGTTACTCCTGATGTTGCATCAATAGAGAAGGGCAAAGCTCTATTCAATGAGAATTGCAGCATGTGCCACGGTGAAAAGGGAGATGGCAAGGGAGAGCTTATTTCGGATATGGAGTTGTCCATAGCTAGCTTTAGGGACAAAAAGCACAGTGAGATGTATGGGCCAGGTGAAAAATACTGGATCATTCAAAATGGAGTGGATGCTTTGGAGATGCCTGCTTTTCCGGAATTCTCGCCTGAGGAACGGTGGGCGCTGGTGAATTATATCATCTACTCTTTGCAGAATGAGAAGCCTTAAGAGCTGGGCTTTCTTTGCTTAAATTAAGAAAGGCCGTTCATTGGACGGCCTTTCTTGTTTCTTGAAGGTTGATTACTTTTCCATTTCTCGTGGGATAGTAACTGTAAATACCGACCCCTTCCCGACGACACTACGGGCTGTGATATCACCACCCAATTCTTTTAGGGTCTTCTTGCAGGCAGCAAGGCTGATGCCCGTCCCCCCCTCCTTGGTGGTAAAGAAGGGGGTGAAAAGCTTGTTTACATGCTCTTCAGCTATGCCGGAACCTTGATCTTCCACATCCAGCGTACAGTGATCACCATGTCTACGAGTTGTAATAAATACACTGGCACCTGCCTTGGAGGCGTCCTTGGCGTTATCGAGCAGCTTGGATAACACCCATAATACAGAATTTTTGGAAACCTTTGTCGGGCAACCACTGAGGTCTTTTCTTACTTCGAGGTTGATTCCTTTTTCTCGGTAGTGAATTTTGTATAGCTTTACCAACTCCAGAACTGCATCGTTTATGTCGATAGTTGATAGATTGAGGGTTTCCTTGGCTGCATATTGGGTCATTGAGCGGCTTAACGAATCTATGGTATCCAATTCTGCTCTGAAATCCTTATTAAGCTCAGCCTTTGCCAATCCGTCGCTCTTATTGAAAAGCCTTTTTAGCGCGTCAATATTATCCTTGACTTCCCAGCTGATGACCCCGACTGTTTCGCCTAGAGTGGCGAGCTTTTCGGCATTGATGAGTTCCTGGGTCTTCTTGCGTTGGTTGTCGGAGAGCCAACCGAGGAGGGCTGCTGAGAAGATGAAAACCGCGACCTGGGAAATCATGAGGGCGGCAGGCATGTGGGCACTGTCTGCCACCATTCCGAGGATAAAAAGAGCGGACACAATTATAGCTGTCACTACGCCGGACTTAAGGCCGAACCAGAATGCAGCAAGGAGGATCGGGATGAAAAAAAGTTCCCGATGGACTCCATGAAGTCCGAGGCTGCCGTGGAGGCCGCTGAAGTGAAGTCCTGCTATGGCGACGATACTAAAAATCAGGACGTACATTTTGATCCCATGCTTCGCTATCTTATTCATGACAACTCCTTCGTTGAGACCCTACAATAATATCTGCATTCAGTTTTATTTGTAAACAGACGGGGCGCAGCTATGCCTTATAAGGGGGCACTCCATAGAGCGGACAAAGTTGCACGTTAAGGCGTTTGGCCAAGATTCCAGATATAATCTCCTGTGAGATTGATGTGCTCCCATCCAAGCGGAGAAAGGTAGCTCTGAAACTCCTCCGGAACATCCATTTCCTCTCGTACTTTTTTCACGGCCTTTTCCAGATAGACCGTGTTCCAGAGGATTATCGTAGCTACGACAAGGTTTAGACCAGAAGTCCTATAGCACTGGCTTTCAAAAGAACGATCTCGGACTTCTCCGAGTCGATTGAAAAACACTGCACGAGCAAGTGCGTTTCTGGACTCCCCTTTGTTCAGACCGGCTTGAACACGAGAACGGAGTTCTGGCTTTTTGACCCAATCCAATAGGAAAAGAGTCCTTTCCAAACGCCCAAGCTCGCGTATGGCCAAAGCCAATTTGTTTTGCCGTGGATAGGAGGCCAACTTACGAATTATGAGGGATGCCGTAACGGTTCCCAATCGAATTGAGCTTGCCAGCCTCAATATCTCTTCCCATTGGTTCTCAATGTCCTTTTGCTTGATCTTTGATCCTATCAACGGCTCCAGGTCAGCCCAGCGTTTTGCGCTGCCAAAGGTGTATAGTTTTACGTCACCTATGTTGCGAATTCGGGGAGCAAAACGAAATCCGAGCAAATGGCAAAGAGCAAACACATGGTCCGTAAAACCTGCGGTGTCAGTGTAGTGTTCTTCAATATTGAGATTGCTTTCATGGTAAAGCAAGCCGTCCAGGACATAGGTTGCATCGCGTGCTGTTGCGTTGATGAGCTGGCTGTGAAATGGGGTGTATTGATCCGAGATGTGGGTGTAGAAAATCACACCGGGATCTCGCCCATATCGAGCATTTACATCTCCGAGGCCTCGACCAACACTGCCAAGAGGAAAGTGCTGCCCGTCTGAAGACGAGGTGGAGCCATCGCCCCACTGTCCTGCAAGTGGAATTATGTGGTGGTAATTGGTTATCTCAGCCAACCCTCTGGAATAGCATTCGCTTCTGACATACCAATCCGAAACCCAAGACAACTGTTTATACGAGGCCCCGGAACTAGCCTCTGCCATCCTTGTCAGTCCAAGATTAATCCCATCTGAGAGAATCACTGACAAAAGAGATTCCTTGTCTTGAGATGGTTGGCCAGTTCTCAAATGAGTGAATTGTTCGGTGAAACCTGTCCATTGATCTACTTCAATGAGGAGATCGGTAATTTTAATGCGAGGAAGCTCTGCATATACGCGCCGGCTGAATTGCTTGGCTTCATCGGGAACAGAGTTACCCCTATATGGTTGCATTGAAAGCCTACCATTCTTGAGACAAACCGTATCCAAATCATTGCTTCTGAGAAGCCTTTGGAATTCTTCCAACTGACTTTCAAGGAGTTCTTTCCGCTCTGAGATGTATCTTGTGCAATCCGTTTCGACCGCTACAGGTATTTCACGAGACTCCTGAAGCTGACGAAAAGCGGAAGGGCCCATGAGGTATTCGTTGAAATCTTCGAATTGACGGCTGCCTGGTACCCATACATCGCCAGAACGGAGTCGGTTACGGAGTTCGCTTAAAGCGCACAGTTCATAGTACCTACGGTTCAGGCCATCAGTTTCGAAAATAAATGGTTGCCAGCGTTTTGGGATAAATGAAGTAGGAACTTGGTCGGGCAATTTGCGTTTGCCCGTTTTGTTCATGTCACGGATGATATCAATAGCTGTAAGAACATCCCGTCCACCAGAGCTTGCACGGAAGTCAAAATGCTCCAACATGGTTGGAGCATACCGCCGAATCTGATTGAAACTCGTGTCAACATAATGGAGATAATCGAACCGCTGAGGTTGAGACAGGTTTTCAGCAGCTTCAACCGTTGCACGAAAATCATCCCAGGACAGTTCAGCCTCGATTAGCTCCCAAGGGTCTAAATGCTCCTCACGCGCTTTGATTAAGGCTTGGCCAAGCTTTGAGAAAACGTTGACGGTTGTTTTGATGTTCTTTGCATCATCTTGTAGCTGAGTAGCCTGTTTTCGTTGGCTACGCCGCATTAGGGAGCCAATGATGCGGTCATGCATGTTGACGACCTCATCCATTAAGGAGCGTTGAATTTCAAGCAAGCATACGGTCATGATCGTATACCGTCTTTGTTCATTCAACATTCGCAGATTATGCACAGCAATTCGATTACCTTCTTGGGCAAGTTGCTTGCGGCGAATTGTCGGTACTGCGTCCAAGACCTCGGAAGGAAGATCAAGCAACCGGATAGCGGCCAACTTTTCCATTATCAAAATCACATTTATAGGAGAAGGACGGCCAGCAGGTTGACGAATCCATGAAAGTCTACTCTGTGATTTCTCGCCTCGTGGATTAAGCCAAAATTCAAGATCAGCCTGGTGCCTGTCGGACAACAGGCCGGTCACTTCATTGTAGACTCTGCGATCTGCTTGGATCTTCACCTGGGCAACGAGGCGTTCCACAACTGTCAAAGCAGGATGCAGAATTTTGCGACGTCTCAATTCATTTAGGGTTGCACCTACAAGGAAAGTACTCTTTGGATTGTCTACAGCAATTGGCGTCAGCCAGCGCACCATCTCTTGATAGTGACTATCTCCAAATCTTGAAAGCCGGAAAAACTCTATCAAGGTCTTAAAATGCTCTCTGCGCGTCTGGTCTCTGTCCGCGTAGCCACAGAAGACTTCCGACTCTTCTCCTATTTGCTCTGCAATGAATTCGACCAAGGAATCGGGAATTTCATCATCGGGTCGTAAGGCCCTTCCAGGGAATTTGATGAGACAGAGTTGTAAAGCAAATCCGAGCCGATTGCGTGGCCGTCTACATTTGGAAATAAGTGCAAGTTCGTCTTCGTCCAAAACGTAGTACCGTGTGAGTAAATCCGGAACGCTTGGTAAGACTTCAAAAACGGTTCTCTGGGAAGAGGAAAGGACTGTTCTGCGAGGCATTTGAACCCACTTGTATCTTTTCTAGAATCAATAACGTATTGTTAACATAGTTTGTGATACGGAATAAGGTACAGGATATCGTACCTACCTGAACTATATTGGACATGTAACTCAAACGAGGGTTTGTGAACAGCCTATGAAAATTGGTTACGCACGAGTGTCAAAAGCTGATGGCTCACAAAATTTAGATCTCCAACGAGATGCTTTGCTGAAGGCAGGAGTTCCTGCTGAGCGCATTTATGAAGACATGGCTTCCGGCAAGAAAGGCAAACGTCCAGGTTTGGACGCTTGCCTAAAAGCTCTACGCCAAGGAGACATTCTGTTGATTTGGAAGCTTGATCGCCTAGGGCGAGATCTCAAGCACCTTGTATGCGTGGTGCAAGAACTTGCTGAGAAGGATATTGGCTTTAAAGTCCTCACAGGGCGTGGGGCAGATATCGACACAACCTCTGCAAGTGGCAAGCTGATTTTTGGCATCTTCGCAGCCCTTGCCGAGTTCGAGCGTGAATTGATCAGAGAGCGAACCATGGCAGGGCTTGAAGCCGCCCGCGCTCGCGGTCGCAAGGGAGGACGGCGATTCGCTCTAAACAAGACCCAAGTACAAATGGCGCAAGCTGCAATGAAAAACAAGACAACTAGCGTGAGGAATCTCTGTAAAGAGCTTGGGGTAACACGGGTCACCCTTTATAGGTATGTAAGTCCAAGTGGTGCGTTAAGGGGGCATGGCATACAGGTTTTAAATCCACATGCCCCACATGCATAAGTCGTCAACTTCATTTATTGCGATATCTTATTGTCTTGTCAGCACTTCCTTCATTCGTTGGTATTCATCCGCAGTGAGTTCTCCCTTTGCGAATTTTTCCTTGATGATGTTCAGGGAGTCATCCCTGTCTGGTCGTCCACCTTGTCGGGAGGTGAAGGCTTGAAAGAGTTTGGAGATGAGGTACACCGCAATCAATGCGAAAAGTATCATCCAAATGAATCCAAACATGCCGCCTCCCATGAACCAGCCGGGGCCACCGCCATTCAATATTCCAAAATTACAACTCCACATGATTTAATCTCCTTATGAGCATGAGAGGTGAGGGGGAGTTTCCTCCCCCATCGAATTCGAGATTCAGACCTACCAACGGGGGCAGTTGTAGCTATTGAAACCCATCATGCCGCGTCCCATGCCTCGGCCCATACCACGCCCCATCATGCCGGGACCCATCATGCCATTGGTCGGGAGATTCTGAGCAGCAGCCTTTTCATTGAGGGTGGTGATGCCCTCATTGATCTGCTCTGTCAGGCTGCGGACCTTCTTTGCATCAGGATTAGGACTGGCCATGATAGCGGCCAGTTCAGCGCGGTCTGCATCAATCTCTGCCCTCAGCTTGGCGGTGGAGTTCAGGAAGTCCTGATACGCCTTGTTGTTGGTGTCGAAGGATTGTGCATTGTATCCATTGCCATTCCAGCCTCCGCAGTTGCCGTATCCCCATGCCATTGCATCGGTTGCGACGAAAGCGAGACCAACAGCCATAACCAGTGCCAAAGCGATAATGTTCTTCTTCATGATAATTTCTCCTATTGAGTGTTTTGTGAACAAGCTTTGCAATGACTAAGGCAAGACTGATGCCAAAGAATGACAAAAACCTACAAGCCGCACTTAATATTGGAGAAAAGTATTTTCCAGCGGAATCCGCCGCGTAATCTGGATTGCGAAGGTAGGCGTGAGTGCTTAAAAAGTGTACACATGAGACATGCAGAGTGTCTAAATTTTAGACAGGCTGTCTCGATCTGAAAAAGGAAAGCCGAATAATGAAGAAAAGAATCAACATTTTTTTGGGAAATATGTCGCCTTGGGCTGTTATCGGAATGAGCCTTATCCTTGTAATCGTGGTGCTCGTTTTGGCATTCATGAATTACAATCGCGAAAAACAATATATGGGACGGGTGCTCAGTGAGAAAGGCTCGGCCTTGATCAAAGCCTTTGAAGCAGGAACACGTACTGGAATGATGGGCATGCTCGGTGAGGGACCCAACCTGCAGGTGTTGATGCAAGAGATCGCGACCCAACCCGACATCCTCTACATTGCCGTGGTAGACTCCTCCGGAGAAATTCTTGCACATAGTAATGAGGTTGAAATCGGTCAGCAGTTTATTTCCGAAAAGGATATGACCGAGTTGGCTGTCACCAAGGATTCTCAGTGGCGTGTCGTAGGTGAATCCGAAGGCACAAAGTCTTTCGAGGTGTACAAGCGATTCCTCCCTGTTTTGGCACAGCGCACACAATCTGACCAACCTGCCACAATGCAGCAAAGAAGAAGCCAAATGATGCAGCGCATGATGGGCAGACAGTCAGGAGACATGTCCGATGATTGGTGCCAACCGGGCTGGATGAGTGGACTTAAACAGGACAGGATATTAGACCCAGCCGAACGACCTGCCATATTTATCGGTATGGACGTAGCTCCGTTCGAGGAGGCCATTGCCGAAGACGTTTCATTAACATTGACCATGTCAGGTATCCTGCTGCTCTTGGGCCTTGGTGGCGTGGTGTCCTTGTTCTGGATGCAAAGCCACACACGGTCCAAGAAACTTTTGCAGGACTCTCAAGCGTTGACCGCAGAGATGGTAGCGAACATCCCAGAAGGTCTGGTTGTATGTGATCCTGATGGACGAATCACCTATGCAAACGACATTGCCCTTGCTCTGTTGGCGCGTGATTATGATGATATCACACGGATTGTGGGACAACAGGCCAAAACGTTCTTGCCCGATGAACTCTGGGTGCTTCGCTCCTCAGTAAATACCGAACAGCAGGTAGTTGAGAAAGAAATGGAACTTGCGTTGAATGACGGACGTAAGTTGCCTATAGCGGCGGTTGTTACTGACATCATCACCGAAGAGGGAGTCAATGTCGGCCAGTTGTTTATGGTTCGCGACCTGAGTCAGGTCAAAGAACTCCAAGAAGAGGTTCGCAAAGCCGATAGGATGGCAGCTATTGGTCATCTTGCCGCAGGTGTTGCTCATGAGGTGCGCAACCCTCTGAGTTCCATCAAGGGCTATGCAACCTACTTCGGCTCCCTTTTTGATGAAGGCAGCGACAATCGAAAGGCAGCAGAGGTCATGACCTCTGAAGTTGATCGACTGAACCGAGTCATATCCGAACTCCTTGAAATGGCTCGTCCGGCTGACGTCAAACTGCGCGACACGGATGTCTCAACGCTTCTTGAAAGCTCTCTGCGCTTGGTTAAACAGGAAGCCGAAAGCGCGGGCGTGTCCGTGTCCTTGGAGGCAGCCAAAGACATAGGAAATGTCACCCTCGACCCGGATCGAATGACACAAGCCATGATCAACCTCTATGTCAATGCCATTCAGGCCATGCCGGATGGAGGCTCACTTGCAGTCAATGCCAGCAGACAAGAGGCTTCCTTGCAGTTGACGGTTTCAGATACAGGTGCAGGTCTTCCTGACGCTGACGTGTCGCGCATATTTGATCCGTACTTCACGACCAAACAGACCGGAACAGGGTTGGGCCTTGCCATCGTGAGCAAGATTGTCGAAGCCCATTCCGGCGAAATCACAGTTGAATATACCGGGCCAAATGGAACAGCTTTTACCATTCTCATTCCGATAGAATCAAAAGGAACGGCGTAAATATGAGTGCCAAGATTTTAGTTGTAGACGACGACAAAGCACACCTCTCAATGCTCAAAACTATGCTCACGGGGTGGGCGTACGCAGTTGTGGGCGTGGAAGATGGTGGAGACGCCATTGAGAAAGTGAAGAAGGCTCCCTTTGACGCTGTTCTGATGGACGTCAGAATGGCAAGAATCGGTGGCATTGAAGCCCTGAGCCAGATCAAGGATTATAACCCCGCCATTCCAGTTGTGATCATGACCGCATACTCTTCCGTCGACACAGCCGTGGAGGCGATGAAGTTGGGGGCGTACGATTACCTGACCAAGCCCCTGAACTTTGATGAACTCAAAATGACTTTGGAGCGTTCTCTGGACCACATGACGCTCATCAAGGAAAACCAATCCCTCAAAGAGAGAATATCGGAAGACTCAAGCCTGACGGACATTATCGGCAACAGCAAGCCCATGAATGAGCTTGTCAGCATGGTGAAAACAGTTGCCTCGACGGAGGCCACGATTTTGATCTCCGGCGAGAGCGGTACCGGGAAGGAGTTGTTTGCCAAAGCGATCCACGCAAACAGCAACCGGAAGAAGGCACCGCTTGTGACTGTCAATTGCGCAGCCCTGACTGACACCCTTTTGGAGTCCGAGCTGTTTGGTCACGAAAAAGGTGCGTTCACTGGAGCAGACAAGAAAAGGGATGGCCGTTTCATGCAGGCCAACGGTGGCTCCATATTCTTGGATGAGGTTGGTGAAATACCGATGCCCATGCAGGCCAAGTTGCTCCGAGCTATTCAAGAGCGAGAAATCCAACGAGTCGGCAGTGACAAAGTCTTAAAGGTTGATGTCCGAATCATCGCAGCGACTAACAGAGACCTCTTGGTTGAAGTCGAAAAAGGGACTTTCCGAGAAGACCTTTATTACAGGCTGAACGTGGTGAACCTCTGGATTCCGTCTTTGAAGGAGCGTGGAGAGGATACGCCGCTGTTGGCTACATTTTTCTTGAAACGTTTCTCCGAGTTCAACAGAAAGCAGTTGAAGGGATTTACCCCCATGGCAATGGATGTGCTCGTGAAATACGATTGGCCCGGAAATGTTCGTGAACTGGAAAACGCAGTGGAAAGAGCAGTCATTCTTTCCGCTGGTGAATATGTGTCTGAAAAGGATTTGCCTCCAGCACTCACGCAGCATTTCGAAAACGTTTGTGGCTCCAATGGAAGCCAGCATCACGTCGGCGGCAAGTCGCTGCAAGAGATCGAAAAGGTTGCCATCGAAGAAACGCTGACACAGACGGAAGGCAACAAAAGCGAGGCGGCAAAGTTGCTGGGCATCACGCGCACGACGTTGGACAATAAGATCAAGAAGTATGAAATATTTATTAAGAAATAACGATCGCGTTTTTTTACTGTCTCGCAATTAGAAATTATTATTACAACAGTCAGACATTTAAGAGGAGGGGGAACCACTTGGGGCGCTTTCTAAGCGTGCGTTTTTTCCCTTTCTATGGAGTGTCCCCTATAACTTTCTCATGGAGTGCTACGGAAGGCGAACGATTGCTATCGTGATGTCATCTTCCTGCATGATCTCCCCTCGGAAACGATTCAGCGTTTGGGTGAGTATTTCGATCAGCTTGGCAGCCGAAGCTTTTTTGTTGTCCCTGATGAGAGCTTTCAACCTGTCCTTGCCGAACATCTCGCCGTCGGGGGAAGTCATCTCCCAGATTCCATCGGTGCCGACGATAACAAGTTGACCACTTTTCAGGTCTGATCGTTCGTTGAGTTCGAACTCGACATCGTTAATAACACCAAGCGGCAGGCCATCTCCGCCCAGTTCTTCAAAGTCATCTGTTGTCAGGCTGTAAACAAGAGCGGGGTCGTGTCCTGCTCTTACCCAGCGTATGGTTTGTGTTTGCGTGAGTTCCAAAAGGAAGAGGGTCATGAAGCGACCCGACTGATCCACGTCTTCGCTGATCAAGCGGTTTGCATTTTGGACTGCCACATGAAGAGGCTCTCCTGCGCCGATATGGCTGCGGAGGTATGCGCGTGCAGATGACATCATCAACGCGGCAGGTACGCCGTGTCCACTGACGTCTCCAACAGCCACTACGAGACTGACTTCGCCACCCTCCCGCCGAGGAATGAATCCGAAGTAGTCGCCGCCCGTTTCGTCGCAGTACATGCTTGTTGCCGCTATATCCGCTCCTCGGAAATGGGGCACTTCCGAAGGAAGCAGGTCCTGCTGAACCTGTTGCGCCATTTCCAGTGAATTCTTCAGTGCGACTCTTTCCTCCAGTTCGGGGACCATTTTGTTAAACGATTGTCCCAGTTGACCTATTTCGTCTTTGCCTCGGACGTCAGCCCGCGCGGAAAAATCGCCTTTGGCCACTCTCCCGACAGCAGTTGCGAGAGCTGAAACATTTCTTGTTACCAGTTTGGATGAAAGGAAGGCGAGTACGATGACGAGCAAGGCAACGCCAAGGACGACATAACTCATTGTCTGATCGTGCTTTCCTACCTGTGTCAGGATGAATTCCTTTGCCGTGAGAGCTTCACGCACGATGTCGGTCTTGGGGACGATAATCATGAGAGCTGCGCCACCCTGATCAATGGGGGCGTATGCCCAGAGAGCGTCATTGCCTTCATACGGCATTTCCGTGACACCCGGCGTGAGTGCCCGAAGCGCATTCATCATGATTCCGTATTGCTCTTTATCCGTAGAAATAAGCCAAGCGTCTTCTTCCGGGACGATCCAGTGGTTGCGCATGCCGTTCTGGGCTATTTCCCTAGCTATGACTTTGAGTCGACTTTCATTGGTTTTGGGGTCGACCTCTGGTGCGACAAGAATTGAGATTGCCTGTTCGGAAAATATGGAGACATGATGACTCTTGTGCAACAAGGCACCAACAGGAATCACAATGCTTGCGCTTCCTTGCAGTCCGCCTTTGGCATCACGGATGGGGGCGGTGACTCGGAAAGCGATTCTTCGGGTTCGGGAGTCGATGGTCGGGGGAGACCAGCTCAAAGTCTGGGCCAGTGGCTGCCGTTCGTTGTTGCGCCCTCGCATCATCGGCATTGTGTCCGAAGGCTTTGGGTATATGACCGTATTCCCGTCAGGGAGGCGAACCTCAATCCATAGAGTCAGTTTGGGGTATTCAAATTTCACTTGTCCCAAAAGAGGCAACAGCATTGAGTTTAGATGTGCAACATCAGGAGCTTTGGTACTTCCTTTGGCTCCTTGTGTTTTTATGGATGTGAAATCTACGAGAAGCTCCCGGCGGCCTCTCATGTGGAGTGAATAATAGTCTGCCTGTGCTTCCGGGATTTGTGCTGTGGGCGGTTGGTATGATTGGTCAGGCATCGTATGTGAATGGCCGTATAATACTCCTTCGATTTTTGAGGCAAGAAATAGGGTGCTGCTTTCCAGGAGCTGCTTTTCTCGCTTGAGAACGCGTGCATGGTCTTCAACTATTCGCTTTAGTCCAGTGCTGGCTTTGTGAACCAGGGTGTTGGAACTGCGGACCGCGAGGCTTTCTCCCAGTTGGAGCAAATCTTTCTGTACCCCTGTCCGGACAACCAGCAGGGGGGCAAGAGAAATCAGGAGTAGAAGGATTAGCAGTTTGTAGCGGATGCCCATAAACACTCCGTTGAGTGGCGATTTATCATATGAAACCGTATCATATTGGCACAGAAAGGTGTACAGTATATGAGGTCAGTATACCATAATGACTGGCACGGCTATCTTGTGAACAAGAATAGCCCATCGTTATGGCATGAGGCGTTGTTTTTCATGAATGATGACGTTTTTTGCACATACGCACAAATATTGTGAATGGGTGTGCGCTAAATCATACTAAATTGATCGGAATTAATGATTGGATATCTCTCTAACTGGCAATAATAAAAGGGCTTCAAGCGGATGGCACGTAGATTGATTGTATTTGAACAAACGGATGGAGTTTGGATGAAGTTGGTAAAAGCCTCATTTTTCATTGTTTCGTTGGTTGCGACTGTGCTTTGTGTCGCCCCCAACTCGCATGCTCAAGAACAGGAGAACCTGTCAGGAAATATCCCAGGCAGCTATCTTGGTGCCAGGGCTGAGTTGGGTGAGTTGAAGCTTTTTTTGCAGCGGGCAGCCGAAAGCAACAATGAACTCCGAGCCGCATTTCAGAAGTGGCAGGCGGCGATAAAGCGTTCCGACCGGGCTGATGTGCTACCCGATCCCAAATTCAATTTCGGGTACTACACGACTCCTCTTGAGACACGTGGCGGCCCGGCCAGGTACAAGTATGGCCTGGCACAGACACTACCGTTTTTCGGCAAGCTGGACTATAAGGAGCAGATGGCACTTCGGGAAGCGGATGGCCTTAAAGCAAAGCTCAATGGTCTCAAGCTTACGACATTCTATCAGGTCAAGCGAGTGTATTACGAATACGCTTACCTTGCCCGTGCCATCGACATTACCGAGGAAAACATCGAGTTGATGAAGTACTTGGAGAAGATAGCTACTGCCCGATATACCACGGGGTCGGCCAAGCATGCTGATGTCATTCGTCCACAGGTCGAGCTCGGCAAGCTGGAAGATCGGCTCAATTCTCTCAATGATCTCAAGTATCCACTGGCAGCCCAGCTCAATGCCTTGTTGGACCGTCCGGTCAAGACGGAAATTGCGTTTCCTCCTTCCATTCCGATCATGACGATGACCGATTCGCCCGATGATCTTGACGCTGAGCTTCAGGCGGCGAATCCTAACCTGTTGTACTGGGAAACGGTTGTGAAGAAGGAAGAGGCTGGCAAAAGATTGGCCGAGAGGAACTATTATCCTGATTTCACCTTCGGGGTGGACGTCACGGAAGTGGATGACGCTCGCAATTCTGGAGTGATCGGCGATGGGCAGAATCCCGTCATGACCTCCATGTCTTTCAATATTCCGATTTGGCTTGGAGCGCGAGAGGCTGCCGTGGACGAAAGTCAGGCAAAAATATTGGCAGCCAGACGGAGTCGTATCGGTCTGGAGCAGAAACTTCGCGCAAGCCTGGAATTGGCTCTCTACAAGTATCGCGACGCTGGCAGGAAAATAAATCTGTATCGGGACACGCTTGTTCCCAAGGCAGAACAGGCGCTTGGTGTGACCGTGGAAGCATTCATGACCGGCCAGGGCACCTCGCTTGATATGATTGATGCCGAAAAGACTTTGTTGGAATTACAGCTCGCCTACTACCGGGCGCTGACTGATCAGGCCCAGCGTCTGGCTGAGATTGAAACTCTGGTGGGACGCGAACTTCCGTGCGAGTTCCATGGGTCGCTTTTGAAGAAGGATAAGTAAATTATGCGAATTGACGGGATATTTACTCCATTCATTTTCATGGTTGTTTTTATGCTCGTCGCCGGCATCGCCCATGCGGCTCCCGGCAACCAGAAAAAATGTCCTGTCATGGGCTTTGATGTCAGCCGCGATTTGTTCACAGATTACCAGGCTAGGCGTATTTATTTCTGCTGTTCGGCCTGTCCAGGCGATTTTAAGAAGCAGCCTGATTTCTACATGGAAAAGATGCGCCGCGACGGCGTTGTCCTGGAAGAAGTCTCGGCGTGATGTTCGCATCATGAGCCGACCATGAACGATATAAGTTGAAGTAGGGGATACCATGAGCAGGTTCAGAAGCACCAAGCTGGTCATAATTATCATACTGGTCAGTGTTATCGCATTCTCCGTAGGGTATCTTGTGAAGGACACGAGTTCTCCGACCACTGAAACCGTTCTGGATGAGCATGCCGAGCACGGCCTTGAGAGCAAGGTTGACGAGTCTGGCAACATCATCTGGACATGTTCCATGCATCCCCAAATCCAACTCCCCGAGCCGGGCAATTGTCCCATCTGTTTTATGGAACTGATCCCTCTGGAGAAGAAGGACACTTCCGAGCAGACGAGTCTACGAGAAATTGAACTGTCCGAAAGTGCGCGCAAGTTGGCAGGCATTGTCACTGAACCGGTGCAAAGGTTGGATGTGAATGTCGAAATTCGCATGGTCGGCAAGGTTGATTATGACGAGACACGAGTCCGAGCGATAACGGCGTGGACTGGTGGGCGAGTGGACAAGATATATGTAGATTACACCGGCGGCCTGGTAAAGAAGGGCCAGCCCATGGTCTCGATATACAGTCCCGAACTTTTGACGGCACAAGCCGAGCTGATTGAATCCATTCGCACGTTGCGAGACCTCAAGGACAGCAAGTTGGAGATCGTTAAGAATACGGCGAAGCGGACTGAAGAAGCTGCCAGAGAGAAGCTGCGTCTTCTGGGGTTGAAGAAGAGCCAGGTCGACAGGGTTGTGCGTGACGGCAAGGCTTCCGACCACATTACGCTCTACGCCCCCCAAGGGGGCGTGATCCTGGCCAAGAATGTCAACGAGGGCCAGTACGTCAAGACGGGCGCTTCAATTTACTCCATCGCTGATCTTTCCTCGTTGTGGGTGATGTTGGAGGCCTATGAATCTGATCTGCCGTGGATCGAACTCGGCCAGCAGATAGAGTTTCAGACTGAGGCATATCCAGGCAAGACGTTTAAGGGCAAGGTTGTCTACATTGACCCCATAGTAACTGAGAAGACCCGTACTGTTCGGGTTCGGCTTGAAGTCCCGAATAAGGACGGTAGTCTGAAGCCCGGCATGTTGGTTCGTGCCTCCCAGAAGAAGGGAGGCGACAGCAAGCAACAGACTGAGCTTCCATTGGTCATTCCGGCATCAGCTCCTTTGCTGACTGGCAAGCGAGCCATTGTCTACGTCGTTGATCCCGACAACCCAGGCAAGTACGAAGGTCGTGAGATTGTACTCGGCGCCAAGGCCAACAACTACTACATCGTCCGAAGTGGCCTTGAGGAGAGCGACGAGGTTGTCACCAAGGGCAATTTCAAGATCGACAGCGCGGTTCAGATCGTTGCCAAGCCGAGCATGATGAATCCTGCCACTTCAACCACTCCCGTTGAAGATGAATTGCCGCCGTTGTTCCTGTCCAAGATCCGACTTCTTGATGCGACATTCCAAAGCCTTGCCACAGAAGTCGCTACCGCCGAATTGGCAAAGACTCATCTTGCTTTTGGGCAGTTCAACAAGGAACTGCGGCTTATAGATGGATCTTCTCTGACAGGGGAATCAGCCCTGAGGTGGCGCGAATACTCCATGCTATTGAGTAATGACGCCATGATCGGTGCAGAAGCTCCCAACGAAAAGCGGTTGAACGAAATTTTTGCTGAGATGGAAAGGCATTACGCAACACTCCGCTCTGCCTTCAAGCTGGATGCTCCTGCGGCAGAACTGACTGCTCCGGAAGAATTCAAGAAGCAGCTCGGTGTGGTCTTTGCCGAATATGAGCCCATGTCCGAAGCATTGGCCGCAGACAATTTGCAGGCAGCGAAGCTGGCGGCAATACAGGTTGCAGCCGCTTTGCAGAAGGTGGACATGAGCATTCTGAATGGCCCCGCCCATAACGTCTGGATGCCTGCTTTGAAGAAGATAAACGACGGGCTTGAGGCAGTGAATGAGGCCGAAGACATCGTCGCGGTCAGGGCCGGATTTGAGCCGATTTCCGTGGGGCTCTCCGAAGCAATCCTCAAGCTTGGCGTTGAGACCAGCGGTCCCTTGTATGAGATATTCTGCCCAATGGCATTCGACTACGAAGGTGCCACCTGGCTTCAGCGGGATGAGAGTGTTCGCAACCCGTATATGGGGAGTGCGATGCTGACCTGCGGTGAAACCAACCAGCAGCTCAAGCAATAACCGGGGTGTCACATGGCTAACGAACAAGAGACTCCCATAGGAGCGACTACGCTGACAGACAAGCTCATCAGGTTTTGCCTGCAAAATAAGCTGGTGGTCTTCCTGCTCGTTGGCATGGCCATGGGATGGGGGCTTGTCGTTGCCCCGTTTGATTGGCGCATCGACGGTCTTCCCCGTGATCCCGTCCCCGTGGACGCCATCCCTGACATTGGTGAGAATCAACAGATTGTCTTTACCGAGTGGATGGGCCGTTCTCCGCAGGACATGGAGGATCAAGTCACGTATCCGCTCACGGTGGCCCTGCTCGGCATTCCGGGCGTCAAGACGGTTCGAAGCTACTCCATGTTCGGCTTTTCGACCATCTACGTCATCTTTAATGAGGACGTGGAGTTCTATTGGTCTCGTTCAAGGCTTCTTGAAAAGGTAAGCAGCTTACCTCCGGGAACATTGCCCCAAGGGGTTAAGCCGACTCTGGGGCCGGATGCAACCGCGCTTGGGCAGGTGTTCTGGTACACTCTTGAGGGGCGGGACGAGAACGGCAATCCTGTTGGCGGCTGGGACCCGGATGAATTGCGAAGTATACAGGATTGGTACGTCCGCTATGCTCTGCTCGGAGCAGGAGGCGTCAGCGAAACGGCGTCTGTCGGCGGCTTCGTCAAGGAATACCAAATCGACGTGGACCCGGATGCACTGCGCACCACCGGGGTCAAGCTGGAAGACGTGTTCTCTGCGGTCAAGATGTCCAATCTCGATGTCGGTGCCCGTACGATTGAAATCAACAGCGTTGAATATCTCATTCGAGGCATTGGCTTCGTCAAGAACCTTGCAGACATTGAGAAGTCTGTCATCAAGATCGTCAACAATGTTCCCATTCGAGTGAAGGATGTGGCCAAGGTCACGCTTGGTCCGGCCCTGCGCCGAGGAGTGCTGGACAAGGGCGGTACCGAAGCCGTCGGCGGTGTCGTTGTTGTTCGCTATGGCGAAAACCCTTTACAGGCCATTAAGAACGTCAAGGAAGTCATCAAGGAAATTTCTCCGGGTCTGCCCAGCAAGGTCTTGCCTGACGGAACTGTGAGCAAGGTGACCATTGTTCCCTTCTATGACAGGTCAGGCCTTATCAACGAAACTCTGGGTACCCTGAACACGGCGCTAACCGAAGAAATACTCATCACCATCATTGTCGTACTGATAGCCGTGATGCACCTGAAGAGTTCCCTGTTGATTTCTTCACTGCTCCCCATGGCTGTAATGATGTGTTTCATCGGCATGAAGGTCTTTCGCGTGGATGCCAATATCGTTGCCTTATCCGGTATTGCCATCGCCATCGGAACCATGGTTGATATGGGAATCATCATCTGTGAGAACATCCTCAAGAAATTTGAGCAGGGGGCAACAGGCGAGAGTAGGCTCAAGCTTATATTTGATGGGGCTTCCGAGGTGGGTAGCGCGATCATGACGGCTGTTGCAACCACCATTGTCAGCTTTCTGCCCGTGTTTGCAATGGAAGGGCCTGAAGGCAAGCTCTTCAAGCCGCTTGCGTATACCAAGACGTTTGCCTTGGTCGCCTCGATCATTGTTGCTCTTACCGTCCTGCCGGCCATTGCGCATCTCATTTACAAGCGTGATGACCGAGAGTGCCCAAAACGTAGCGCGGACTTTCTTATTGGCGGAAGCTATATTCTGGCCGGCATCGGTATAGCTGTTTTCGTGAAGTGGTGGATCGGCGTGATCCTGCTCATTCCGGGCCTTCAAAAGATATTCTCTGAATCGCTGCATCCCCGTCTGGACGCCCTTATTAGCAGAGTCATGAATATCGGTGTGGTCACGGCTGTCGCCATCGTGCTGGCGACCCACTGGCTGCCTCTGGGGCCGGAAAAGGGAGATGTGCTGAACTTCGTCTTCGTGGCTTGCCTGATTGGTGGCCTGATGTTGTTCTTCCAGGTTTTCCAACGCGGTTATCCCCGGATGCTGGCATGGGTTCTTGATCACAAGACTCTGTTTTTAGTCATGCCTGTCGCTGTGATTTTGTTTGGCGGTTTTATCTGGCTTGGCGGCAACGTCATGACTGGCTGGCTGCCGGACTCTGTTCGCGCTTCTCGCCCTGTGGCGGCAATCATTCATGCCTTCCCGGGATTGGGTAAGGAGTTCATGCCTCCACTGGATGAAGGCTCGTTCTTGTATATGCCCACGACCATGCCGCATGCTTCCATTGGTGAAGTGCAAGACGTTTTGTCCAAGCAGGATATGTCCATCCTGAGTATTCCTGAAGTGGAGAGCGCAGTCGGTAAGCTTGGACGAGCAGAAACGCCCTTGGACCCGGCTCCGGTTTCCATGATTGAAACTGTCATCAACTACAAGCCTGAGTATCTTGTGGATGAGAGTGGGAAGCGTCTCCGGTTTAGCTTTGATGAAAGCCAGAAGGATTACTTTCGTTCAGCTGAAGGTGAGCCTCTCCCCGCAGGTGATGGCTTGCCCTACATCGTACAGGGCTTTTACCCCCGCGAAGAGGAAGGAAAGCTCATCCCTGACGAAGAAGGTAAGCCCTTTCGCTTATGGAGAAGTTCGCTTGATCCTGATTTGAATCCTGGTCGGGACGCATGGAAGGGAGTTCGGAATCCCAATGACATCTGGGATGACATTGCCAAGGCGGCAGAGCTTCCTGGAACCACTTCGGCTCCTAAGTTGCAACCCATTGCGGCCCGTATCGTGATGCTCCAATCCGGCATGCGTGCCCCTATGGGCATCAAGGTCAAGGGGCCGGATTTGCCCACCATTGAATCGTTCGGTCTTCAGTTGGAGCGTCTTCTCAAGGATGTCCCGTCAATCGAACCCGCAGCCGTTATTGCCGACCGTATTGTCGGCAAGCCATATCTGGAAATCGTCATCGACCGTGAAGCCATATCCCGTTACGGAATCAGGTTGAAGAAGGTTCAGGACGTCATCGAAGTCGCAGTTGGCGGCAAGATGCTCTCCACCACTGTTGAAGGAAGGGAGCGATATCCCATGAGGGTGCGCTACATGCGTGAGCTTCGCGATAGTATCGAAGCCCTCAACAGCATTCTTGTTGCCGCGCCTTCCGGTGAGCAAATCCCTCTGAAGCAATTGGCTAATTTGCGGTACGTTCGCGGCCCCCAGGTCATCAAGAGTGAAGACACGTTCCTTATCGGTTACGTCCTGTTCGACAAGAAGCCAGGCTTTGCGGAAGTGGATGTCGTTGAAAGTGCACGGCAATACATTGATAGCAAGATCGCATCCGGTGAACTCGTTATTCCAAGCGGTGTGTCCTACGAATTTGCTGGGAATTATGAGAATCAGGTTCGCGCTCAGAAGAAGCTGGCGGTTATCCTCCCCTTAGCTCTCCTGGTCATCGTGCTTATCCTTTACCTCCAGTTCAAGTCTGTGGCGACAACTCTGATGGTCTTTTCTGGTATCCTTGTGGCTTGGTCCGGTGGTTTCATGATGATTTGGCTGTACGGCCAGGATTGGTTCCTGAACTTCAGTGTATTCGGATCAAGTATGCGTGACCTCTTCCAAGTGAGCCCCATCAATTTGAGTGTCGCCATTTGGGTTGGTTTCCTCGCACTTTTCGGAATCGCCTCTGATGACGGAGTCATTATGGCCACTTATCTTGATGAGAGCCGTGACAGCAGGGATATGAGTAGTGTCCCGGCCATTCGCAAGGCCATTCTTGAAGGTGCCAAGCGCCGCATTCGTCCGGCCTTGATGACTTCGGCCACAACAATTCTTGCTCTCATTCCCGTACTGACTTCCACGGGGCGCGGGGCCGATATCATGGTACCGATGGCAATCCCTTCATTTGGGGGAATGACAATAGCGATTCTGACCGTGTTCGTTGTGCCGACACTCTATTGCATGGTGGAGGAATTCAAGTTCCACAGGTCAGACAGATGTCCACCGCGCAGAAAAATTTTCCCATGGCGGATAAACAAGACAGTAAACTAACTTTAAGGAGTTAATTATGAAAAAAATGACAACACTCGCTTTTGTTTTTGTCCTGACTTTGATGGTCGCAGGCATTGCCTCTGCCGCTTCCAACATGGACCACGACAACATGAAAATGGATGGTAAATCCGTCTCCATGCATGACGGCATGAAAATGATGGAAGACAACCTGCACATGATGAAAATGGATGTCGCAAACATGAAGAAGGACCCCGCTAATCGCAAGAAGCATATGGGGCCTATGAACAAGCATATGACCGAAATGCACCATGGCATGGAGGCCGTTAAAGGCCACGCCATGAAGAAGGGCGACAAGTCCACACAGGGCCACATGAAACAGTTGGACAAGGATATGATGACCCTGATGAAAGGAATGGGTAAGACCAAGAAGGACCCCAAAAGCGGCATCCCCATGATGGAAGGCAGTATCATGAAGATGGAGAAGACTTTGGGCAAAATGAAGAAGATGTAAGAACAAGAGCAGGCTAGCTATCTAAGCTAGCCTGCTCTTGTTGTCTATAATGCGAATTGGTGTTGGTTGTTTCTCTTGGGCAAGAAATTGTTAATTTGTTAAGTGGAAAAGTTCTTTCTTGATAAACTTCTTTACAAAATAGTTCTACAAGCTGTTATCGTAGTAAATTAATTCTTTTTATACTAATTATTTACATACACACTTGACAAAAAAAATAGTATATATAATGCTGTGCTGAAAGTTATGTGCGTGATGTAGGCCTTATTGGAAAACCGAAAGGGTGGACTATGGTCGTTGGTGGTAATGCTTCGGGCAGGCCGCGCATTGCGGATGTGCTGGCAGAAGAACTAACTCGACAGGAAGCAGTCGAGTTGGTGAAACGTTTTCTTGATTATTATCGTGACAATGCCGGGAAACGCAGTCGTTCTGCGCGTTTGTTGAAAAAAGTCGGTATTGACGAAGTCAAGAAAGCCATATTATAGGCGTGCTGAAAAAAATATGAATGCGGCTCTGAGTGATCAGGGCCGTTGTTGTTTGTAACGATCTAATATTATTGATTCGTACAGTTTTTCATGATGTTGCACTGGATGGGAAACACGCGTAGAAGGGATGGGGTTTTTACTCTCATCCACACAGGAGTTGTCTTTTGAGGGTTATCATCATTGGAGCCGGCGAGGTCGGATTTCACCTCTCTCAGCGGTTGGCGGTAGAAAACAAAGAAGTCGTCGTTATTGATACGAGCGACGAAGCTTTGAGGAAAATCGCTGAAACTTCGGATGTGCAGACTATTAAAGGGTCGGGCAGCAGTCCGAAAGTTCTCGAAGAAGCCGGTGTCGACAAGGCTGATATTTTTTTAGCTGTGACCGATTCTGATGAGATCAATCTTCTTGCTTGTTCTTTTGCCAATCTGTTAAATCCAAATGTCACCAAACTTGCCCGTGTCCGTAGTGAGATGTATACTGATTACAAGAGTTTACTTACTGAACACGGAGCAAAGATCACCAAGATAATCAACCCGGACGAAGAGGTTGTGAATTCGGTTTTACGCCTTATGAGTGTGCCGGGGGCTGTGGAGATCAATGAATTTGCCAATGGCAAAATTCGTTTGATTGGTGTCAATTTACCTGAAGATAGCCATTTAATCGGAAGCAAATTGTATAATTTGCGAGAGAAGATTGGTGATGATCTTGGTATCGTTATCGCTGCTTTGGTCAGGGATGGCGAGTTGATTATTCCTAGCGGTTTGGATGTCATTAAAAAGGACGATCTCGTGTATTTCGTCTGTGATATCCGGGATCAGGATGAAATTCTCCGACAGCTTGGAATTTTTGCTGAGCCTGTGCGCAAGGTTATGATTATTGGCGGCGGCAACATCGGCTTCCGTTTAGCCAAAGCTCTGGATAATAAGTATTATCATACCCGTTTACTTGAAAACCGACAAAAGCGGTGTGAATATCTCTCTGAACATCTAGATCGTCCGATTGTCCTTATGGGAGATTCAACGGATCAGGAAATTCTCCGGGAAGAGAACATTCAGGATATGGATATGGTTATTGCCGTGACGGGTGATGAAGAGACTAATATTTTGTCTTGTCTTCTAGCCAAGAGTCTTGGTGCCAAGAGTACTGTTACTCGTGTGAATAATTTTGGGTATATGCCTTTGATCGAGCCGATTGGTATCGATTATGTGGTCTGTCCACGCCAGTCGGCAATCAACACGTTGCTTCATTTTATTCGACGTGGAAAGATTATTTCCTCTGTCTCTATCAAAGGAGAGGCCGCGGAAGCTCTTGAAGCTGTTGCTCAGGAGGATTCTCCTATTGTGGGCAAAGAGGTTAAGGATCTTGGATTTCCCAGAGGGTGTCTTGTCTTGTGTTTTCAGCGTGGTGACGACGTTGTTATTCCTCGGGGTGATACTGTGGTGGAACCCAATGACAGATTGATCATTATTTCCACCAGACAAAATATTCCCAAAGTGGAAAAAGTGCTGACCACGACGGTGGAGTTTTTCTAGATGCGTTGGAAATATGTTCTCCACATCATCGGTGCGCTGGTCGCCTGTATCGGGCTGACCATGGTTTTACCTTTCGGTTGGGGGTTGTATTACGGTGATGGTACCGCTTATCCCATAGGTCTATCCATGGGGATCACTGTTATCGCTGGCGGTCTGGCTTTTGCCTTTTTCCGTGACTCAGAAGCTTCGAAAAAATCTTCTGTCATGACCCACCGCGAGGGCATGGCCATTGTTGCCTTGGGCTGGTTTGCGGCCGGAGTTTTCGGAGGACTGCCGTTCTATCTGGGCGGTACGTTTGAATCCGTGGTGGATTGTGTTTTTGAATCTTTGTCTGGTTTCAGTACAACTGGATCATCGGTTTTGGTTGATATCGAGAGCGTACCCCGTGGCCTGTTATTCTGGCGGAGTCTTACACATTGGCTTGGCGGCATGGGGATTATTGTATTTTCCCTTGCCATTCTGCCGTTTTTGGGGATTGGTGGCATGCAGCTGTACAAGGCTGAGGTGCCGGGACCATCTCCTGATAAGCTCAAGCCGCGTATTAAGGATACAGCCATGACCTTATGGAAGGTCTATCTGTTGTTCAGTGCTGTGGAAACAGTGTTGCTTATGTTTGGCGGCATGGATCTTTTTGACGCCCTATGCCACACCTTCGGCACCATGGCGACAGGGGGATTCTCTACCAGAAATACTTCGGTTGCCGCTTTTGATAGCGCGTATATTGACTACGTCATTACTGTGTTCATGGTTATTGCCGGTGTTAATTTCTCTTTACATTATCTTTTGTTGAAAGGGCGGTTCAAAGTCCTTATCAAAGATCCGGAATTTCGGGTTTTTGCCTTTATGATTGCCATTTTTATCGCAATTATAACTGTATTTGTTTATGCGGAAGGAAATTACGATACTGTTTCCGATTCCATCAGATATACGTCATTTCAAGTTGCTTCTATCTTGACCACAACGGGTTTTGCCACGGCAGACTATGAATTGTGGCCCGGGGTTACTCAGGCCATATTGTTGTTTTGCATGTTCGTGGGCGGATGTGCCGGTTCGACTGGCGGTGGCATGAAGGTCATGCGCATCATGCTGCTGTTCAAGCAGTCCTACCAGGAATTGTTTAGACTCATTCATCCTAGGGCTGTTAGTCATGTGAAGATGGGTAGAACTGTGGTTAAGGATGACGTCATCAGCGGTGTATGGGGCTTCTTTATACTTTGGCTCGGCCTGTTGGTCCTTGCGGCCTTTATTGTTGCTTCCACGGGGGTTGATGTTGTTACTTCGTTTGCCGCCGCTTTGGCTTGCATCGGTAATATTGGTCCTGGTATTGGAGGGGTCGGCCCAACGGATAATTTTGCGTGGCTTCCCGACATTGCAAAATGGGTTCTGACTTTTTGTATGGTTTTAGGAAGGCTTGAAATTTATACTGTTATTATTCTCTTCGTACCGGAGTTTTGGCGAAAATAATTGAATTGTTAAGAAATGAAAAAGCCCGGCAATACATGTGTTGCCGGGCTTTTTTTTTTGCGAATTTATGGTTTCCAATATACGTTTTATTTATCTAGAAATATACTATATTTTTTCTAGAGTCGTTGTTGGGCAACGGTTTCTGTCCTGTGATTTAAGAATCCTTTCAAAAGAGCTGTGTGAATATGTTGTGTTGTGAGATGGTAAAAAAAAGGGTGAAATTCATAATTATTATGAATTTCACCCGAACAGTTGGTGTAAGAAGAAAGCTCGTCAGGTTTAGTCAATGCGATAGTGACAGCCTTTTGTCTTTGTGTTTCTTAGGGCAGCAAGAGTGATGATGTATGCGGCCTGTGACCCATGGAAAAGATCAATGATGTTTTTGCTGACTTCGGTTTCGCGATAGAAATCCTGAAGATTTTTCGTTAATTTGCGCATGTCGGAGAAGGCGCGGCCCAATCTGTTGCTTGTTCGCGCGATGCCCACGTAATTCCACATGGTGTTACGAATGTTAGACCAGTCCTGAGCGATCAGAGCTGGGTCTTCATTGTGCTCGTGTCCAATGCTGATCCAGTCTGGGATTGATTCATTGAGTTTACGACTGAGGGCGGCAGAATGGTTCATGCGCGAAATCATATCTTGTCCAGCACTGTAACCCCAGAGCATTCCTTCCAGTAGTGACGTGCTTGCTAGTCTGTTGGCACCGTGGACGCCGGTACAGCTGCATTCGCCAGCTGCGTAAAGCTTTTCAAGCGTAGAGCGACCTCGGTTATCTACGAGAATACCACCGCAGAAATAGTGCGCGGCAGGGACGACAGGGACCGGATCTTTGCTTATGTCTATGCCCATCTCTCGACATTTTTTGGAAATGGTAGGGAAGCGCTTGTTGACATCTTCCTTGATGCCGGAGGTGTCGAGATACACACAGTCGTCGTCGATTTGGAGCATCTCGTCCATGATTGCACGGGTAACAATGTCGCGCGGAGCAAGGTCTGCGCGGGTGTCGTACCGTGGCATGAACGGGTCGCCTTTGGAGTTAATGAGTACCGCTCCTTCACCACGTACAGCCTCAGACACCAGAAAACGCCGTTCTCCGCGTTTTGAGCCTTCGTAAAGAGCTGTAGGGTGGAACTGTACATATTCACAGTTCATAAGCCTTGCACCGGCTCTGTGGGCCATTGCAAGGCCGGAGCCTATCGAGCTGGAAGTGTTTGTTGTGTGCAGGTAAATTTGTCCGATGCCGCCTGTAGCCAGCATGGTGAATTTAGACAAGATGGTTTCCACTTTGCCCAGATTTTCATTGAAGACATAGGCGCCAATGCATTGATTGGAAAGATTGTATTTGAAATCAAGGTGTTTGGCGTGATGCTGTGTGGTCAAGAGGTCAATGGCAGTTCGTTTGGTCAGGACACGGATATTTTCATGTGCTTCAACAGCGGCGCTGAGGACTTCCATGATGTTTCGACCTGTGTGGTCGTCACAATACAGAATACGAGCTAGACCGTGGCCGCCTTCGCGAGTCAGATACCAATCGCCAGGTTTGCGTTGGTTGAAGGGGATTTTGTATTTTTCAAGAAAGGTTTCCTGAAGAACTTCCGGGCCTTTACGAGCCAGAAAACGTACTGCACGCGTGAAGTTGTGTTTCCATCCTGCTGTCAGGATGTCTTTTTCCAACAATTTAGGATCATCGTTTTCGTTGCGATAAACGATGCCGCCTTGCGCGAGAGAGGTGTTGCCGTTGGTGAGATCTTCTCCGGCTGTGATGATAATGACGTCATGCCCTTGGTCGGCCAGGGTGAGAGCTGCCATGGATCCGGCAATACCGGATCCGATAATAAGAGCATCGCTTTGCAATCGGAAATTGTTCATGACGGGGCCTTAGCACGTCTGCCAGTCTAGGAGCAAACTTTGAGCATGCGCTCAAGAGCCAGTTTTGCTGGTTCCTTGATGGAGTCGCTCACAGTGACAGGCGTAGCGGTTTCAAGGTTATCAAGCGTGTGGGCCAGTTTTTCCACGGTTATCTTGGCCATATCGTCGCATTGGCTTGCAATGAGCGGTTTGATGGTCTTTTCGCCTTTGTACTGGTCTGCCAATCGGTTAACGAGGTTTACCTCGGTACCAATGTAAATGGTTGCTCCTTGAGGAGCCTCGGCAGCATATTTTATTAGATAGGTGGTCGAGCCGTTGCCGTCGGAAGCGTGAACCAATGCCGGATCGCATTCGGGGTGAACGACAATACGAGCTTCCGGTTCAGCAGCACGAATCGCCTCGATGGTGTCGAGTGAAAATTCTTCATGAATTGGGCAGTATCCCGGCCAAATGATGAACTGCTTGTCGTCAGTCATGGATGGCGTGACATACAATTCAGGATCACCTTCGATGACATCGACCGGCAGAAGAATGCGTTCTTCTTCGGGGATGCCGAGTGCATTGGCACTGTTGCGGGCCAGATGTTTGTCCGGCAGAAAGAGGACACCGTCACCTTGTTTTATGGCCCAGGAGAGCATGGTTTGAGCGTTGGCAGAGGTGCAGACTGAACCACCATATTCTCCCACCACGGCTTTGACGGCTGCTGAGGAGTTCACATAGGTCAGTGGAACAATCTTTCGACCATTTTTTTGGAGGATATCAAGAACCTGTCTGACTCGTTTACCTTCAGCCATGTCAGCCATGGGGCAGGTTGCGGAGGTGTCCGGAATGTGGATTTTTTGGTCCGGTCGGCAAAGAATGGCAGCAGATTCAGCCATGAAAAACACACCACAGAACACTATGTGTTTTGCTTTAAGGTCGTTGATTTTGCGGGCCAACTCAAGAGAATCACCACGAACATCGGTGAAGGCAATGACTTCGTCCGACTGGTAATGATGGCCGAGAATGGACAGGGATTCGCCCATGGTCTCCTTAATCCTAATGATGGTGTCCTTGGGGTTTTCCACAGTGTTCCTCTTTATGATAAAGGTATAAATTTCATACTGAAATCAGATGATATTGCTGAGTGAGTCAGCTTGCCCACCGAGATGAAATTCGGGCCAAGGTCAGCGATCTCTCGGATGTTGTCCAAAGATATGTTGCCACTAATTTCTGTTTCAATGTTCTTCGGAATGATTCCCAAAGCGGTTTTGGCTGTTTCTGCATCCATGTTGTCGAGCATGATGCGCTTGATGTCACACTGACTTGCTTCTTCTACTTCTTCAAGAGTGCGGCATTCAACTTCAATGGGCGGGCAGGGTGAGTGTACCGTCTGGAGTTGGTTGACGGCCTGTGAAATAGATCCGGCCCGATCAATGTGATTGTCCTTGAGCATGAGCATGTCAGACAGTGTGAGGCGGTGATTTTTGCCACCACCGGCGAGTACTGCGTATTTTTCAGGAAAACGAAGGCCTGGCAGAGTTTTTCGTGTGTCGAGAAGTTGGGTTTTGGTTCCCTTAAGAGCTTCAACGTAGCTCGCTGTCAGGTTGGCAATACCGGAGAGATGGCAGAGGAAATTCATAATAACTCTTTCTGCTTTGAGCAGTTGAAGAGCTGGGCCTTGGATGGCGGCCACCATTGTCCCTTCAGAGACGGTGTCACCTTCATCCACATTGAGGTGGGTCTGGCATTCCTCGCTACCGAATTCAAGGATCATCGGTATGAGAGGTAGGCCGGCAACAACGGTTTTTTGTTTTGCCACAATCATGGCTTGTGCCATGTCGTTTTCAGTGAACAGGCCCATGCTGGTCAGATCCGAGGCATCCTCGGCAAGGGCGATACGGATGGTCGCCAGCAGGAACATTTTGGCTTCAGCCTGGAAAAAATCGTCAAAAGCGTTGGTGGGCATCATTTTATCCAATGTAAATAGGGTAGATGAACGCAATTAAGGCACGGATGTTGTTTCGTCAAGGGGAACGACTGTTGATGAAATATTTCACAATTATATAACGCATGAAATGGCGTATTTCTTTGACCTTGAGGTTGAATTGGGCTAGGTCAAGTCCCCATGAGTGTAGAGAAGAAAAATACAACTTTGCAGGATGAAAATTTCGATGGTTTAACCGCTGCCGAAATTGAAGCCCAGCACCCTGCGGATGCTGCCGATACCATTGAAGGTCTCGACATTTCCGATCAGGTGAAATTTATTAAGCAGCTTCCTGTCAAGGATGCTGCTGATTCCATTGCGGAGATGGATGATCTCGACCAGCAGGCACTCATTGTCAACTTAAATAAAGGGTTGGCAGCTCGCATTCTTGAACACATGGCTCCAGATGACGCTACAGACCTTTTGGAAGGATTGGAAGAGGAGCAGCGTCGGGCCTTGTTGAATATGGTTACGGCAGAAGACAGGGCCGAGCTCAACACGCTTCTGACTTTTGATCCAGATACGGCCGGTGGTGTCATGAACACCGAGGTGGTCATTCTTGATCAGGATCTTACTGCCGATGAGGCCATTGCCAAGATTCGTGAAGAAGTCGAAGACAAGGAAATTCCGTATTACGCATATTTGACGGACAAAAAAGATCGTCTGGAAGGTGTGGTTTCTTTGCGTGATTTGCTGCTTGCCAAGCGGGGAGTGATTCTCAAGGAGCTGGTCAAGACCCAGAGTCTGATTACTGTTGGATATAATATAGATAAGGAAGAGGTCGCGCACCTCATTGCCCACTATAATTTATTGGCTTTACCTGTCGTTGATTTTGGCAATCGTCTTCTTGGCGTTGTTACCGTTGATGATGTCATTGATATTATTCATGAAGAAGCCAGTGAAGATATGCAGACCATGGTTGGTGCCGGTGCGGATGAAACCACGGATTCTCCTGTTGGATTTTCCGTGAGAAAAAGACTTCCGTGGCTTATCATCAACGTTCTTTTTTCTGCCCTTTCAGCTTGGGTGGTCCATCTGTTTGAGGGAAATATTTCCGAAATGGCAGTGCTTGCCGTGTTGATGCCCATTGTTGCAAATCAGGCCGGAAATGCCGGACAGCAAGCCTTGGCCGTCATGATTCGTCAGCTTGCCATGGAGCGCTTTGATCGTAAGCGGGCATGGTTATCGGTTTTCAGGGAATTACGTATTGGTTTACTGAACGCAATGATCATTTCCTCTCTTGTTTTTGGAGTTGGTTTTGTTGTTTCCGGAAAGTTGATTCTTTCACTGGTTATGGGGATGGCGTTAGGCGTCGATATGATCCTCGGAGCAGTTGCAGGAGCTTCAATACCTCTTTTGCTTAAGGAGATGGGGCGTGACCCGGCGCAGGCCTCAAGTATTTTCCTAACGGCGATTACTGATTCCATGGGGTTTTTCTTTCTGCTTGGTTTGGCCGGTCTGGTCTTGCTAAACGGATGATTTGATTTCACAAGATTACAAAAAGGGCCGTCTCAATACTCTTGAGACGGCCCTTTTTGTATGAATGAACGCTTGATTAGTCGAGGCCGAGTGAAGCGAGCAGATCGTCTACATCGCCTTGATTGGTGCCTGCGGTCGGTCCTTGCAATTTTGAAGTAGCTTGGGTCTTGGCGGATTCAGATAAGGAATCGATGTCCTGTTGAGGCTCTTTTTCGCGTTGTTGAATCATAAGCCCAGTGGCAAGCATGACTTCGCGGACGATTTTTTCAATCTGTCTGATGGAATTGATAATTTTTTTGATACGTTGGCCGGTCAAATCCTGAAAGCTCAGAGAGACCATTATGTTGGATAGGTCCGTGCCAAGGGTTTTGTTGATTTCTTCAAGTTTTTTGCGGTTTGACTTTGTCACGCCACCGGACTCAAAGCCTTTGACGATGGTGGCCACGGAGCCTTGAAGTTCTTGGAGTTTTTCAACGATGTCGATGATTTCTACTGCGGCTTTTTCCGTAGATTGCATGACGGCATCAAGTTGGTCTGAGGCTTCGGAAAAGAATTCTTCAGGATTAATATCGGTTTCGATACTTTTGATTTCTTTGCCGCCTCGGGCAACTTTGACTTCCTGATATATTTGTTTGAGGCCTTCTTGAAGGTCGTCGTTAACTCTTCGGTAGAATTCCCCTTCAAGAAGAGCCTTGGAAAGGCTGGTGGCGATTTCTCGCTCGACAGAAGCTCGGATGGTATCTTTAAGGCTATCGACAAGTTGGTCGGTTACCTGTTCCATCATCTTTTTTACCAGAGCGTCATTGCTGGTCATATATCAACTCCTGAAGGGGCTACATTTTTGAATTTCTAATTTGTTCACGCTGTTGTTTGAAAACGAATTGAACGATGGTTTCCATATCTGAACCACGCATGTCGACAAATTCAAATCTGTAGAGCCCTGTATCGGATTCCTTGTCCAGTATTCGACCTTTGGAACCGGCCATTTGGACAGGCATTTGGCTGAGAACCAATATTATTTCCAATGGATCATCAGGCTTGAATTGTTCGTTGGAGCGAAATTTGACGCCTGCGCCTGATATTTCCATGATTTCAATATCAATGGAAAAGTCTGAGCGGACACTGTCCTTGCTCAGTATGCCGATGACTTGATCGAGCTTTCTGTCCATTTCGGCCAGGAATGTCGTTAATTCTTCCGGGAGTTTGCTGTTTCTGAACAAGGCTTCACGAGAGGCCGACAGATGCCCTAAGTCTCCAGAGAACAGTTGAGGAGAGTCGATGGACTGCATGGGACGGGCATGTCCCTTCAGTCTGACAGGTATGCGTGAGAAGGATCGTTTTTCTTCGCTCATGAGGCCCCCCGGATCGGTTATTGTCTGGTGTTTTCGTCCAGATCTAAAGTCATGGCCTTGACCGGGCAGACCCTGGTACACATGCCGCAAGCTGAACATTTCTCAACATCAAAGACGATGGTCTTATCACTTTTTTCCAAGGTCAAAGCATCGGTCGGGCACATGGCTGTGCAGACGCCGCAATGAATGCAGGACTCCTCGTTGCGGAAAATCTTGTGGGCAACAGGTGTGATGCGGACGCCATTTTCTTTGAGGTAGCCGATGCCTTTATGGAAATCTTCTTCCATTCCAGACAATTCCAACGTCATTGTGCCTTCGTGTCGAGGGCTGATGTCCGCTTTGAGAATATTGAAACTCAAGTCGAAATTGCGCAGAAGGTTGCAGACTACCGGACGACCGGAAACAGTCGGCGGGAATGAGAGATAAACGATTTTTCGGAAGCCTTTGATGATTTCTTTCATTGATTTACCCTGAATGGAGATTCTGGCACACCCCTACGGATGGCAGCAATTATTTCATTTTATCCAATGAACGTTTAGCCTGCGTGGCTTCAACGGACTTGGGGAACTTCTTGAGAATTTCATCAAAACGCATTTTTGCGAGCTCCGGCTTGCCAAGATAATTCCAGGAATAACCGGATTTGAGGAGAGCGGACTTGTACTTGGAACTCTTCTTGTACTTTTCGATGACATCTTCGAAGAGGATGACAGCCCGTGCATAATCTTTAAGTTTGAAATAGCATTGGCCTTGCCAAAAGACAGCACTGGGTGTGTAGGGATGCTTTTTGAAAGTGTCCGTGAATTCTGCCCAATATGAACGAGCCTTCTCAAATTTATTTTCTTTGTACAGAGCATACGCCTTGTCATAAAGGGCCTTTGCCGGGTCTGTGTCGGCAGGCGGCGTGACCTGGGCAGGGGGCATGGAGCCCTCCGGAGTTGTTGCTGTTAGTGCGTCAGGGGTATTCGGTGTGGCACCGTCTTCACCTGCTACTACCGGAGCAAGGGCCGCTGCCCGTTCTTCTCGAACTTTGGGCAAATCCACCTGCAACTGATTTTCCAGTGCAAATTCGATTTCGGCCAATCGCTCAGCCAGGCTATCCATGGTTAATGTAGAGTCAGTCGCACCGACCTGTCGGTCCATGCGGATATTAACTTCATCCATTTCACCTCGAAGTTTGGCGAAATCTGCTCGCAAGGATTGAATTTCAGCCCACATGTCGGCAGAACGTTCTCGGATGGGCGAGTTTGATTTTTCGATTTCATTCTTGAGAAGCTGCTTGGATTCTTCAAGTTCAGATTCGAGTTGCTTCATACGGTTTAGGTCTTGTTGACGTTCTCCTTGTAGTGTTTCCATATCGGTTTTGCTAGCACAACCGATGAGTGAAAATAGGGATATAACCAACAGCAGTACAGTGAAATTCTTTGCAATTTTCATCATTTCATTAAGCTCCCTCTTTTTCTACCGAGGAAAAGATACGCCAGAGCGCCTAAAATGGGAATAAAAATGCATATCTGCATCCAGAGGGTCTTTTCGTTAGAGGATCCGAAATTTCGTTTCCATACATCGAGTATGGTCCAGACACTGAAGGAAAAGCAAATGAGAATGGAAATAGAGACAATGGCCCATTGAGTTGTTGTCAGGGCTGAAAAGTCCGCGAACATAATTATTTCTCCTTTGACGGCAGGGGATTAATCCTGTTCCGAATTGCGCTGAAGAAGCATTGACAAAATGATGCAACCTGCACCGACAGTCAGGGCACTGTCTGCAATGTTGAAGGCGGGCCAATGATATGTGCCCACGTAAACGTCCAGAAAATCAATGACCGAGCCTAGCCAGATGCGATCAATGGCGTTGCCGATGGCGCCACCTGCAATCATGCCCAAACCGGCGATCATCCATGTGTCTTTTCCTTTGGTCGACTTGAGCATGTAGCCTATGGCAAATACGGCAACGACCGATATCGCGATGAACATCGGTCGTTGCCAGTCAATATTTTCGTCATCCAAAAAACCCCAGGCCGCGCCCTTATTCAGAACGTGTACCAAATTGAAAAAGCCCGGAATCACCTTGAAACCGGTCCACGGTTCAATAGTGTTGAGCACCCACAACTTGGTGATCTGATCAAGTGCGACAGTGGCCGCAGCCCATATGGTTGCCAGAGTATACCGGTTCATTCTGGCCTTATGCGAAGGTTTTCAGGACAGCGGTACAACGGGGACATGCGTCCGGGTATGCTTCATCTGTTCCCAAGTCTTCGCTGATGCGCCAGCACCGTTCACACTTTTCGCCAGTTGCGGCTTCAACAGAGACCTTGAGGTCATCCATGTCTTCGCCTTGATAGGCGTCGGCGGGCGCATTTTCAGCGTCATCCAACACCAGCTTGGATACGATAAAGAATTCGCGCGGGTCGATGTCGTTGGATTCCACAAGCGCGCGGATTTCTTTGGTCGCGAAAAGCGTGACTTGTGCGTCAAGGGATTTGCCAATGACGCGGTCTTTGCGTTTGGGTTCGATGGCCTTGTTTACTTCGGCGCGAACCTGAACCAGTTTTTCCCAACGGGCGCGTTCCGCGTCATCCATGCCAGTGGCATCGGGTGCAAAGCGGAGTGCGAAAACAGTTTTGTCCTGCGGCAGAGCCTTTTTAATGGCTTCCGGCAGGTTTTGGAACGCTTCTTCTGCTGTGAAGGAAAGGACCGGAGCCATATCTTCTAACAACATGAGTAGGGTTTGCCACAGTACGGTTTGAGCCGAGCGGCGTTTCAGGCCGTTTTCTTCTTCTACATACAGACGGTCCTTGATGATATCCAGATAGAAAGCGGACAGATCGACCACACACAGGTTGTGCAGGGTGTGATAGACCTTATGGAATTCAAAGTTTCTGTATGCTTCCTGAATGGTCTCGTGATGACGGGACACCATGTCCAGTGCGTAGCGGTCAAGCGGCTGCATGTCGGCTGCTGCGACTTTGTTCGCAGGGTCGAAGTCATTTAGGTTGGACAGCAGGTAGCGGCAGGTATTGCGGATACGACGGTACGCGTCCACGAGCCTGTTTAGAGTTTCATCCGAGATGCGAATGTCTTCCTGATAATTGGAAGCCGAAACCCACATACGCAAAATTTCAGCACCAAATTTGTCGATAATTTCCTGCGGGGCAATGACGTTGCCGATGGACTTGGACATTTTACGGCCTTCGGCATCGACCACGTAGCCGTGAGTCAGGACGGTCTTGTAAGGCGGTACTTCGCGTGTGCCGATGGAAGCGAGCAGAGAGCTGTGGAACCAGCCTCGGTGCTGGTCAGAACCTTCAAGGTACAGATCAGCGGGGAAGCGGGTTTCATTGCGCTGTTCAACCACGGCGGCATAGCTGGTGCCGGAGTCGAACCAGACATCCAAAATGTCGGTTTCACGTTTCCAGTGGGTTCCACCGCATTTGGCGCATTTCAGGCCTTTGGGAACGATTTCTTCAAGCGGAGCTTCGAACCAGTAGTCACAGCCTGTTTCGTGCTGTGCATATTTGTCACAGATGTCGTAGACCCACTGAGCGTCGAACCATGTCTCGTCGCAGTCTTCGCAGATCAACGCGGAGATGGGAACTCCCCAGTTGCGTTGACGGGAAATACACCAGTCAGGCCTATTCTCAACCATGTTGTAAATTCGTTCTTTACCCCAAGACGGGACCCATTGGACATCGTTACGGATTGCGTCCAGTGCTCGGGTGCGCAGATCGTTCTCATCCATGCCGACAAACCACTGGGTGGTTGCACGGAAGATGACTGGCTTCTTGCAGCGCCAACAATGGGGATAGGAGTGGGTGATGTCTTCGGAAGCCATAAGATTGCCGACCTCAGTCAGTTTTTCGATGACCTTGGGGTTGGCGTCCCAGACATTCAGACCTGCAAAGTGTTCGACTTCCTGAAGGAATTCACCTCGATCATTCATGGGGGAGTAAACTTCCAGCCCATTTTTGAGGCCGGTTTCAAAGTCTTCACGGCCATGTCCGGGGGCAGTATGAACACAACCTGTACCGGTTTCCAGCGTGACGTAGTCAGCAAGAACAACCGGAGAGGGGCGATCGTATATGGGGTGTTTTGCCTGAAGGCCTTCCAGTTCTGCGCCGCGAACGGTTGTCAGGATTTTTGGAGTTTCCCATCCAAATTTTGCGGTGCATTCTTCAAGCAGTCCTTCGGCCAGGACGTAGTAGTCTCCACCAACTTCAACCAACACGTAGTCGAAGTCGGGGTGCACGGCCACGGCCATGTTGTCAGGAATGGTCCACGGCGTCGTGGTCCAGATAAGGATGAATAGCTTGTTGATGTCGACATCAGCGATCTTTTTGAACTTTTCGTCAGCCATGGGGAAACGAACGTAGATGGACGGGGAGGTGTGGTCCTCGTATTCTACTTCGGCTTCGGCCAGAGCTGTGCGGCAATCGCAGCACCAATAAATGGGCTTTTTGCCACGCACAACGCCATCACGTTCCATGAATCGGCCCAGTTCGCGGGCAGTGGCTGCCTCGTATTCAGGCTTCATGGTCATGTACGGGTCGTCCCAGACGCCGAGTACGCCCAGACGTTTGAATTCCTTGCGCTGGGTGTCCAACCACTTGGCGGCGTAAGATCGACAAATTTTGCGGATGGTCAGCGTGTCGAGTTCTTTATTCTTTTTCTTGAGTTCCTGTTCAACTTTGTGCTCAATGGGCAGACCATGACAATCCCAGCCGGGAACGTATTGAGCTTTCTGTCCCTGCATGTTTCGGGATTTGACGACGATGTCCTTGAGAACCTTGTTCAGAGCGGTCCCCATGTGAATGTGGCCGTTGGCATAGGGAGGACCATCATGCAGAACATACTCATTGTCTGCGTCACCGGCAGCAACCATAGCGTCGTAAGATTTGTTTTGTTCCCAGAACTTGAGCATCTCAGGCTCGCGTTGCTTGAGGTTGGCCTTCATGGGAAATTTGGTCTTAGGCAGGAGCAGGGTTTTCTTATAGTCGCTCATGGGTTTCGTTTCCTCCAGGAACCGTATATTTCTATAGATGAAAGTCTGTGTTTAAATGAGTCGGCGTAGATTGGTATAAGCCGGACCGTAAGTCAAGTGTTGCGCCTTTTTTGCGATCAATTGCACAATGTTTACATGGCAACAGAAACATGTTTTGTGCTAAATGGACTAGAGCGGTCTGGAATAATACTTTTAGAATTTGGAGAATATATGGGCGTTCATAAGAAAAATCGTGAAATGGAAGATTTGAAAGCGAATTACATGAAGAAATCATCAGCTATATTTTTGGCGGTTGTCGCTTTGCTTGTAGGGGCTTTCATTGGTAACACGGTTACCTCATTATATATGGGGCAACAACAGGCCCGGTCAGGCGGGACGGTGCCGCAGCAGCAGAACAGCGATGAGCCGCATCAGGCCAACCCGGTTGCCTTGGCGAATTTGGAAAAAGCAGCGGCAGATGATCCAACCAATGCGGATAAGTGGATTGAACTTGGCAATTTCTGTTTTGATCATGATCTGTCTGCACAGGCGGTAACCGCATATGAACGCGCTTTAGAGTTGGTGCCAATGAAGGTCAATGTCTGGTCGGATTTAGGCGTCATGTATAGGCGTACGAAACAGTATGAGAAAGCTGTAGAAGCGTTTGGTAATGCTGCGTCATTAGATCCCAAACATTTGACTTCACGCTTTAATATGGGAATAGTATACCTGTATGACCTTAAGGACCAAGCCTCTGCTATTAAAGAATGGAAGGGCATACTGGCTGTTGATCCGAATGCGAAAACACCTTCAGGCGAAAGTTTGGCAGCCATGGTGAAAGACCTGGAAAAATAATCTGATAGCGATAAAAAAAGGGAAGGATGGTATACCATCCTTCCCTTTTTTGCGTTTATATTCTCGACAGATTAGATGCCGCCGCCATTTTCAAAGGATTGTTGCGTCGCTCGGGACTGGACAATCTGTGCGCCAGACGGAACATCACGTGTGATCCAGACGTTACCGCCAATGACCGCGCCTTTGCCGATGGTGACACGGCCAAGAATGGTTGACCCCGCATAGACGATGACATCGTCTTCAACGATTGGATGTCTTGGCAGTCCCTTGATCAAACGTTCATCATCCCCTTTGGGGAAGCTTTTGGCACCAAGAGTGACACCCTGATAAATACGGACATTATCGCCAATGATGGTTGTCTCTCCGATAACCGTGCCTGTTCCATGATCAATGAAAAAACTTTTTCCGATGTTCGCCCCCGGATGGATATCGATACCCGTGTTCGAGTGGGCCATTTCTCCAATGATCCGTGGGATAATATCCACACCTAATAGGTATAGTTCGTGGGCAATACGATGATTGGTCAAAGCCCTGATAGACGGGTAGCAAAAAATGGTTTCGCCGTGTGTTTTTGCGGCAGGGTCGCCATCGTAGGCTGCTTCTACATCGGCTAAAAGCAGTTCTCTGATTTTTGGCAGTTTTGTTATGAATTCTTGAGCAATACGTTTTGCCCGAGCTTCGCAATCACTGCATTTGTCCTTTTCTATCGAATCGCAAACAAAACAATACCCTCGATTGATCTGGTCTGCCAGTGTCCGCACCAACTGATCCAGTGTGGAACCGATATAATAGGGCATGGTGTCCGGTGTTATTTCGGACGGCCCGTAATACCCGGGGAATAAAACAGATCTGAGGTCCTCGACAATTTTGGAGAGGATTTCAACGGATGGCATGGGGGCTTCTTCCGTATACCTATGTGAAGCCGGTCCGCTGCTGCCGGATTCGACCAGCAGCGCGACAACGTCGGCAAGGGAATATGTCGTGTTACTCATGGGCTTCCTTTATTCGAAAAGCGAGGTGCTTAGATACCGTTCGCCAGTGTCACAGACAATAAAAACAATGAGCTTACCGGTGTTCTCCGGTCTTTTGGCCAGTTCTATGGCTGCCGCGCAGTTAGCTCCAGAGGATATGCCGCACAGAATGCCTTCTGTCATGATCATTTGTTTGGCTGTTTCCAAAGCGGTATCGTTATCAATTTGAATAATTTCATTAATGATATCTGTATTCAGGATCCCTGGAACAAAGCCTGCTCCGATGCCTTGGATCATATGTGGGCCGGGCTTTCCGCCGGAAAGTACCGGGGATGCTTGCGGTTCCACGGCAATGGCCTGAAGTTCCGGTTTCTTTTTCTTGAGGGCTTCGCCGACGCCGGTAATTGAGCCACCTGTGCCGACTCCGGCTACGAAGATGTCTACTTTGCCGTCTGTATCATTCCAGATTTCACGGGCGGTTGTTTTGCGATGCATTGCAGGGTTGTCGGCATTTTCGAATTGTTGGAGCATGAAAGCGTTGTCAGTTTCACGGACAATTTCTTCAGCGCGATCAATAGCTCCCTGCATGCCTTTGGTTGCTGAGGTAAGGACTAGTTCAGCACCGAATCCCCTGAGCAATTTGCGCCGTTCGATACTCATGCTTTCAGGCATGGTCAGAATAAGTCTTAACCCTTTGACCGCACAGACAAAGGCCAAGCCAATTCCGGTGTTACCGCTGGTTGGTTCTACCAAAGTGGTTTCCGGTGTGATCGTGCCTTTTTCCAAAGCGGCCTCGATCATATTCTTGGCGATACGGTCTTTGACCGAGGCGCATGGATTATTGAACTCAAGCTTGGCAACTAAGGTTGCATCCAGTCCTTCCGAGAGTTTGTTCAAGCGAACCATCGGTGTGTTGCCGACGAGTTCTGTCATGTCTTGCGCTATTTTCATCGGAAACTCCTTTGGGTGTTTTTATAGACCAAGCCCTTGTTTCTCAGGAGAAAACGGTGAGAGTTTCCTCAAGTTTTCTATGATAGGGGGCAGAGTTTTCAGTACGAAATCAATTTCTTCTTCCGTGTTGAAGCGACTCAGGCTGAATCTGATCGAACCATGCGCAAAAGTGAATGGAACATCCATTGCCCGGAGGACATGAGACGGTTCTAGGCTGCCGGATGTACAGGCTGAACCGGAACTGGCTGCAATGCCTACCTGATCGATCATTAAGAGGATGGCCTCGCCTTCGACATAGCCGAAAGAGATGTTCGACGTATTGGGCAGGCGGTTGTTTTTGTCGCCGTTGAGAATCGAATTAGGGACAGCGGCAAGCAGGCCGTTTTCCAATTTATCTCGCAAGGCACGAACTTCGGTGTTTTCTGTGTCCATGTTTTCATGGGCCAGTTCACACGCTTTACCCAGAGCGATAATGCCTGTGGTATTTTCAGTGCCTGCACGACGGCTGCCTTCCTGATGACCGCCAATGAGAAATGGACGGAAGGGCGATCTTTTGCGGACAAATAGGGCCCCAACGCCTTTGGGAGCGTGTAGCTTGTGCCCGGATAAGGATAGCATGTCCACCGGGACGTTCTTGAGGTCGATAGGAACTTTGCCAACCGCCTGAACTGCGTCAGTGTGGAAAAGTACGTCGTTGTTCTTGGCAATTTTAGCCATTTCTTCAATCGGATAAATATTGCCGGTTTCGTTATTGGCCCACATGATGGAAATGATGGCTGTATCAGGACGGATAGCCGCTTTGTATTCATCCATATCAAGACGGCCGTGTTCATCCGTACCCAGATATGTAACTTCGTAGTCATCCTTTTTTTCGAGGAATTTACAAAAACTTAGAACAGCAGGATGTTCCACTGCGGTGGTGATGATGTGCCGTTTTTTCGGTTGGGCGGTCAGAGCTGATCTGATAGCGGTGTTGTCAGATTCCGAACCACAGGAAGTGAAGAGAATTTCTTCGGGCAGGCAATTGAGGGTCTTGGCGACCGATGCACGTGCCTTTTTTATTTCTACGCCAACCTGACCACCGAAGCGGTGCATGGACGAGGGATTTCCGTAGAGTTCAGAAAAGTACGGCTTGATGGCTTCGAAGACAGCCGGATCAACCTGAGTTGTCGCGTTGTTGTCGAGATAGATAGTCTTCATTATTATGCCTCCCGTACCGTGAGGTCTGGGTCGACCTTTTCTCGGAGTTTGCCTTCCACCAGATTGTGCAGGGTGGCTTGGCTAGAAGGGCAACCGGAACACATGCCCATGAATTGAACCACGACCATACCGCCGTCAATGTCCACCAGCCTGATATCTCCACCGTCGGCTTGTAATGCCGGGCGGATGTCATCATCAATGACTGATTCGATGAGGTGCATGCGCTGGATGTTGGTCATGCCCTGTGCCGGGAAAGCCGGTTTGGAGGAGGGCGTTTCACAAACGGATTCACCATGGGCCTGAGCCAGAAGTTTTTCCAGATCACCAATGCATTTCCCACATCCGCCACCGGCTTTGGTGAAGTTAGTGACATCTTCTACTGTCTGAAGATCATTTTCCTTGATGGCGTGAAGAATTTCTTCATCAAAAATACCAAAACATTCACAGATGAGTTCACCTTCATGGGAGTGCTCTGCCTGAGGCGGAGCTTCGCCGCGCATGTTTTTCAGTGCTTGTTCAAGAGCTTCCTGTCCCATGACTGAACAGTGCATTTTCTCTCTGGGCAGTCCTCCCAGATATTCAGCGATATCCTTATTGGTCAGCTTTTCGGCTTCTTCAACAGGCTTGCCGATGAGCAGTTCCGTGAGGGCAGAGCTGGACGCGATTGCGCTGGCACAGCCGAAAGTTTGAAATTTTGCATCTGTGATGATGCCGTTGTCGTCCACTTGAATGTAGAGCGTCAAGGCATCTCCGCAGGCCAGAGATCCGACTTCTCCCACTCCGTCCGCGTTATCAATGGTTCCAACATTCCGAGGATTGAGGAAATGGTCTTTTACCTTATCTGTATATTCCCACATGATTGTCTCCAATAGTGCTGATATTTTTATCGTCAGACATTGATAATCATTAATCACCAAAGGTCAATTACAGAGACATAAGTCCTGGAACCTGAGCTGCCTTTTCATAGATTTCCATAACATGATCCGAGGAGCACATGGTTGAAATCATGGTGATGCTCGTATATTTCCCTGTCTTTGATTGACGGAGCTTCAGTTCTTCTTTCGGAAACAATTCTTTGAATTGATCGAGATTACCTGCAGGTACTATAAATTTATATACATATGGACAGGGCCATTGATGGTGTCCATCCAACGCTTGCTTGAATTGTTCTCGCTTGTCTGTCATATAATTCTCCTATCTATACTAGATGGTAGCGGTCTATATTAAATTTATTCAATCTGTCAAAAGTTGAAAGATTGCCTTCAAAGATCTAAATATTTGAGTTAAATGCAATGAGACTAAAGTAAAATTATAACATCATTTTCTAACGGGTTTTAATATGCTGTTTTTATCATCGGATTTCAAAATGGAAATACGCGATAATAATGAGGAAAAATGAGCGATACTGTTGATGTTCTCGTCGTGGATGACGAACGAATCAATCTCAAATTGGTCGAAGGCATACTCAAAGGGTATGACTTTAATCTTGTAACAGCGTTGTCCGGGGCTCAGGCCTTAGAGTGTCTGTCCAATCATGATTTTGCAGTAGCTCTACTGGATGTCATGATGCCCGGTATGGATGGCTTCGAACTTGCCGAACGGATTCGTAGCTCCGAGTCCACTCGTGATATACCAATAATTTTCATTACGGCCATAAGCAAGGACCAGCGACATGTTTTTCGTGGATACGAACTTGGAGCGGTTGATTATTTATTCAAGCCTGTCGAGCCAGAGGTGCTTCGGAGCAAGATGAATATCTTTGCCGATTTGCATCGTAAAAAGCGGCATCTGGAAGAAACGACATATCGCCTTGAGGCCACGGTGAAGCAATTGGAGGCATCCAAGGCTGCATTGGAAAAGTCCGAGCAGCGATATCGGCTGGTTGCTGATTATAATTATGATTGGGAGTGCTGGATAGGTCCAGAGGGAGATATTCGGTATATTTCGCCATCGTGCGAACGTATCAGTGGATATTCTCCTGATGCCTATGTGCAGGACCCAGATCTTTTTGGGAAAATAGTTCATCCCGATGATCGGCCGGGATGGTTCAGTTTCATGAATGACGAAGCTGTTGGAGGCGACGAGAATCTTGATTTTAGAATTTATGACTCCAACGTCAAGGTCCGGTGGTTGAGTCTTATCAAGCATGCAATCAGGACCGAAGAAGGGACCAATCTTGGCATCAGAATAAGCATGCGTGATATTACCAATCGAAAACGCATGGAAGAGCAACTCAAACATAGCGCCCTCCACGACACACTCACAGGGCTGCCGAATCGAGTTTTATTTTTGGACAGATTGAGCCAAGCTGTTGATAGATCTGTTGAGGATAGTGATTATTACGCTGCCTTGTTTATCAATCTGGATAGATTTCAAGCTGTCAATGATCACTATGGACATGCTGTTGGGGATACGTTGATGATGCGTATCAGCGAGAATTTGAAGGGGATCGTTCGGCCATTGGATACGGTTGCCCGTTTTGGTGGAGATGAATTCGGAATATTGATTCATGAGATGGACAATGTGTTGGATGTACAGGCGCTAATTAAAGAAATTCATAATTCATTTAGTAAATCTGTTGAAGTTGAAGGTATTAAGTTCAACGTATCTGCCAGCATCGGATATGATATTGCCTCTGGTACACAGGTGGAGTCGGAGGAGCTTGTTCACAACGCACAGGTTGCCATGAATGAAGCCAAAGATAGCGGTAAAAATCGTTATGTAGCTTATCATAAGAGCATGCGTGAAGGCGTGATCAACATTTTAGCTGTTGAAAATGATCTCAAGAGAGCTTTGAAGGCTCGAGAGTTTGAAGCTTATTATCAACCTATTGTGAATTTGGCGGATGGTAGGCTTTATGGATTTGAGGCACTTGCTCGTTGGAATCATCCAGAGCGGGGGATGGTCAATCCCGGTGAGTTTATTCCGGTAGCCGAAGAGACTGGGTTGATTGTTGAGCTTGGTATGCAGATACTTGAGCAGGCATGCGGTGTCATGAATACTTGGCGTAAGAAACATCCGATTGCTTCGGAATTGACTATTGCCGTCAATATCTCAGCCAAGCAGTTTGGGGAATCCTCACTGGCTGCGGATGTGGCAAGTCTCTTGGAACGCTCCGGATTGCCTTCATACTGTCTTAAATTGGAGATCACGGAAACTGTTGTCATGTTGGATGCCATGAAATCAACCAATCAGCTGAATCTTTTGAAAGACCTCGGAATTTTGTTGTCTATCGACGATTTTGGAACCGGTTATTCCTCCATGAGTTATTTGCAAAAGTTCCCCACGGATCAACTAAAGATTGATTTGAGCTTTGTGCAGCGGATGGAATCGGCTCCTGAAAATATAGAAATTATAAGAGCCATTGTGAATATGGCGCATAGTTTACGCCTTCGTGTTGTGGCGGAGGGCATCGAAACCGAGAGGCAAAGGGACTTGCTTTATTCATTGCAATGCGATTACGGTCAGGGATATTTATATTCGAAGCCGCTGTGTGAAGCGGATGCCGAAGATTTTGTTAAGAATTCTGAATAAATCGCAAGACTAGAAAGCAATTGGAGCTGTGTCCATGAACCTCAGTGCCCCGCAGTTGATCACCTGGATCATCGGAGTCCTCATCGGCCTTCTCGGTATACTTATTCAAATCGATGTTATGTCTGTTCCCGCTTTGGAAAATGTGATTCAGCCGTTTTGGCTGGTCTCAACCGGATTCATCGTTCTGGCAGTATCCAACGTGTTCCGCAGTTTGTAGGCGGTTTTTCCCCTGAAAAAGATCAATCGACCGGAAGGTCCCGGAGTCTTTGCATGAATTTGTTGCGGCTGAATATTTGGCGGAAGATGATTCTGGTAGGTTTTGTGGTGGCTGTTGTTGCCATGTTTGCCATTGATTGGGGGTATCATTTCCATATAGGTCACGTCGTTCGTCTTTTCGTGGGCGCAGCAGCTTTCTGGTTGGCTGTAGACCGACTGTAAAGTTAGACCGATCAGTCCATGATCTCGTATGGCTACCACAGATAGACAGGCGGTAAACTATCAAGAGTTGGTTAAGAATGACGAGTTCGCAATATGTTTTTTTTCTTTGATGTTTTGATTAAGTAAACACTGAAAATGAAAAAGCTGGAATGAATGACGAAACAGCTTGACCTTTCCAAGGGACAGGACTAGTTGTCTTTTTTAGAAACGAAAAGGATTTTCCCAATGCAGCGTGATTTGAACACCATTTCTAACATCCCCGCCAGCCTAGTAGTGGTCAGCGTATGCGTCGTAGTAGACGTAGTAGTATGTTGTGTCAAAACGGACGCGCCATAACGGGATCATTTTTAACGAATTTTCAACCCCCGTCGGTGCTTCCGGCGGGGGTTTTTCTTTTGAATCCCGCCAAACGCTCCGGGGCACACATGAGGAGATGAGTAATGAAATTGAGTGGTGCGGAAATTATTATCAAATTGTTGGAACGGCAGGGAATAGATACTATCGCAGGTATCCCTGGTGGTGCCAATCTGCCCATGTATGATGCGTTGGGGCAGAGTGACTCCATTCGGCATATTCTGACCCGCCATGAGCAGGGAGCCGGCTTTATTGCTCAGGGCATGGCTCGCGTTACGGGCAAGCCGGCGGTGTTTTTCGCTACCTCCGGGCCGGGAGCGACCAATACCTTGACGGCTATTGCCGATGCCAAGCTTGATTCCATCCCTATTATCTGTATTACCGGGCAGGTGCCGCTTTCCATGATCGGTACTGACGCTTTTCAGGAAGTCGACACATATGGCCTGAGCGTTCCCATTACGAAGCATAATTTTCTTGTTCGTTCCGTAAAAGATTTGCTTGATGTCATACCTGCTGCGTTTCGTATAGCGTCAAGTGGTCGGCCCGGGCCTGTGGTTGTTGATGTTCCCAAAGATGTGCAGATGGCCATGTGTGAATTTGATGCGTGGCCGGAAATTGGCGAACGTGAACCGACTGAGGAGTTGATCCCGGCCGAAATCAGACGGGCTGCTGATATGATTAACAAGGCGGAAAGGCCTGTTTTGTATCTTGGCGGTGGCGTTATTCAATCCGATTCGGCTGCCGAGGCCCTTGCTTTGGCGGAAAAGGCGGGTATCCCGTCCGCAATGACCCTTATGGGGTTGGGGGTTATTCCGACGGATAATCCGCTCTGTTTGGGAATGCTGGGTATGCATGCGGCCCGTTATACCAATATGGCCTTGGAAGAATGTGATTTGCTTGTTGCCGTGGGTGTGCGTTTTGATGACCGTGCAACCGGCAAGGTTCCGGAATTTTGTCCCAATGCTAAAGTGATTCATATGGATATCGATCCGAGTGAATTGGATAAAATTAAAACATCCACAGCATCTGTCACTGGCGACGTCCTTGATATTTTTCAAGCCTTGATTCCACAGGTTGAGGAAAAGGTACGCGAAGTATGGAATGCGCAGGTTCAGGCGTTGAAGAATGATCATCCAATGTTGATACCGCATGCCGAGGACCCGACATCAGCGTATGGAGTCGTGTTGAAAGCGGCTGAACTGGCCGGAGAAACTGCGATTGTATGTACTGATGTCGGGCAGCATCAGATGCGGACCGCTCAAGTATATCCTTTCAAACATCCGCGCCAATGGCTGACATCTGGTGGTCTTGGCACCATGGGATTTGGTATGCCCGCATCAATTGGTGCCGCTTTGGCAGCCCCGGATCGTTCAGTGATTTGTTTCAGCGGTGACGGTTCGATTATGATGAATATTCAGGACTTGGCTACAGCCATGGAATACGACATCCCGATCAAGATCATTTTGACCAACAACAATGCGCTTGGTTTGGTTCGTCAGCAACAGGATCTGTTTTACGGCAAACGGTATTTTGCTTCCGATTATTCAAAAAGCGTCGATTTTATCAAAATTGCGGATGGGTTTGGTATCAATACTCATGATTTGGGCACAAGTAGCAATCCCGCCAAGACGTTGGAAGAAGCGTTGGCGGAGTCTGGTCCGTCCTTGATCCATGTGCCCCTTAGTCCCGATGACCCTGTCTATCCGATGGTCCCTCCGGGTGCTGCGAATTCTGAAATGATTGGAGGTGAGAAAAATGTGTAAGCAAACGGTTCTCGAGTTGTCGGTGAACAATCATCCCGGTGTGATGTCTCATATTTGTGGGCTTTTTGCCCGCAGGGCCTACAACGTTGAAGGTATTGCCTGTATGCCGATTAATGGCGGTGGCAAGAGTAAAATATGGTTGCTTGTCAACGCGGATCATCGACTGGATCAAATGATTAAACAGGTAGACAAACTGGAAGACGTTTTAGGGGTAGAGCGTCACGACCACGGACATGAGGTTTTTATGAAGATGTCTGAATTTGTTCAATAAAAAAAGAATATGAGCTTCTGTGTGAAAGGCCGACAAAATGTCGGCCTTTTTTTTGTGTATGAAACATGCTCCCCTAAAGATAGTGCCGAACTCGTCGATAACACATACGGAAGACTTTAACTGCATCTCCGGGAGAGAGAATGTCGCTGTCCGATATTGAAAAGAATTTTTTGTATACGTATTCCTCCCAACTGTTGCAGCAGGATATGCTGACAAATCAGCTGTTTGGTGCGTCCAAGATGGGACAAGATCTTCGAAGTCTTGTCCTTGGTGGTCCTGTGCGTGCAGAAACTTTTACCAATCCTTTTGAAGAGGCCATCAGCGGGCAGTTGCGGTCTGATGCCGGGGCAACTCGACAGGCGTCTCGGAACGTTGGAGAAGCGGCCTCTATGGTTGGTGTGGCACGGACCGACATGGCGACCATCGCTGATGCTCTGGAAGATATGGAAGATATTATCGACAAGATTAATACCGGAGAACTTGATGAAAATAGTGCAGTTGTCAAGGCTGACTACGATGCACTCTTGGACAAAATAACAGGTACGATTTCCAATTCGGATTACAACGGTATTGCCCTGTTGGATGGTTCTCAGTGGGGAACGGACCAGATTGATGCCACAGGCAATGTGCACATTCAATCCAGCAAAAGTGGTGGCTTTGATGTCACGTTTCATAATGTTGATGGATATGATTGGACGGTGTTTGACAGTGCAGACCTCGTGGATGCCGGAGACAGAGCAACTCAATTGGCATCTGTTCAATCCTATTTGTCGGATATGAGTGCTATTCAGGATGTTTACGCTGGTAAAGAGGACAGTTTGCAGGCGCAGGAACTTCATTTACAGAGTCAAGCGCAACTTCTCGATCAGGCCGCACAGATGCGCAAGCCTTCTGACCCGAGTTATTCTATGGAGCAACTCTTGGCGGACCTTATTATTAGAGAAAGTGGAACGTTATTCGATAGCAACGGTTAGTGAAATTTTGGTAAGGAAAAGTATACAACGGGTCATTAAATTGATGTTTTTTATGATGCAATAAGAAAACCGTCATTCCGATGTAGAATGGCGGTTTCGATATATGGAGCTGTCGAGCAGGATTGAACTGCCTACCTCGTCCTTACCAAGGACGCGCTCTACCAACTGAGCTACGACAGCCTCTGGTCAGGCTATGCTACGAAATGATGGGCCGACCGTGAGCCGGTCCATCGGGGTATTTCGTAATTGGTCGGGATGAGAGGATTTGAACCTCCGGCCCCTTGACCCCCAGTCAAGTGCGCTACCAGACTGCGCTACATCCCGACGCGAAGAGAGTAACTATATGTGACAGCGGAGAGTGTCAACCATTGATTGGTGTAATGTGTAAATCTTTTGATCCAAGTGAGTTAAAGAGGAAGAAGTGTCTGGTTGAGGAAGGAGAACGGGTGGTAAAGCTCAATAAAAACCGAGTTCTTTTATGCCTGAATTTTGGTGTCGAAATGGAAAAAAGAAAACCGCCAATCCGAAGATTAGCGGTTTTAATATATGGAGCTGACGAGCAGGATTGAACTGCCTACCTCGTCCTTACCAAGGACGCGCTCTACCGATTGAGCTACGTCAGCATTCCGTCTGTTTTTGATGAAATGCTGGACCGATTTGACTCGGTCCAGCGGGGGATTCCATCATTGGTCGGGATGAAAGGATTTGAACCTTCGGCCCCTTGACCCCCAGTCAAGTGCGCTACCAGGCTGCGCTACATCCCGACGCGAAGTGAGTAACTATCTTTGACCGCTGTGAGTGTCAATCCTTTTTTTGAGAAAAATGCCAAAGTGGTGGTTTTTTTGAGAATCCCCTTGCTGATTGCGTAGTATATTCTATAAGATCATTCATCTGGTCATATTTATAATGGTTTTTCCATGTAAATATGTATTATTAACCACATAAGCATTGACTAAATCATGGGGAAGCGGTTTGTTGCCCTAGGCCCGAATGACTTGTTCATGTCGGATAAAGAGAAAATAAACATAAATTGATCAGGGGGTTGCCATGGCTGATGAAGCTTTGAAAGATATCAATCAGTTTTTGACCTTCACTTTAGGTAAAGAAATTTTTGCGTTGGATATCGGGACGGTACGGGAAGTTCTGGAATTAACGTCCATTACTAAGATCCCTAGGACACCCGAGTTTATGCGTGGTGTTATCAATCTGCGTGGTCATGCCGTTCCGGTTGTGGACATGCGCTTGAAGCTGGGCATGTCGCAGGGTGAAGACACCGTCGATACGTGCATTATTATTGTCGAGATTGAATTTGAGGGAGAATTCACTGTCATGGGTGCTCTTGTCGATTCCGTACGCGAGGTCTTCGAAATGACTCCGGATACTATTGAGCCTGCTCCCAAGATGGGCGCAGCCATCAATGCCGAGTATATTAAGGGAATGGGACGTCAGAACGGGCAGTTCATTATTATCATTGATATCAATAAGATTTTTTCTGCAGAAGAGCTTGCCATTGCCAAGAATCTGGCAGGAGTGGGCGGTGGAGTCGATCAACCACCTGTTGAAGAGGGTGTGGCGGCAACTTCAGCAGCCTCAGCTTAACAAAAATAAAAACCCTCGTTCGAAAGAGCGAGGGTTTTTATTTTATTTAACAGGTCTTGTTATTCATTGTCGTCCCAATTGACCGTAGTATCCCACTTGATCTTGCCCTGAGTCTTCTTCTGTTTGCGGAGGAGTACGTATAAAGCTCCTGCACCACCATCTTTGGGTTGTGCGGTGCAAAAAGCCAAAACAACATGTCTGAGTGGCTCTTTGGTCAACCATGTTTCGGTTCCTGTTCGCAGAATCGATTGTCCACCGGGGGAGTTTTTCCCACGGCCAGTGACGACCAAGACACATCGATGTCCCTGAAGATAGCTTTCTCGGATGAAGAAGAGCAGATTTTCTTGAGCCTGATCCGCTGTCATACCATGAAGATCGAGGTGAGTGGCAACGCTAAGCGAGCCGGATTTGAGTTGTTGAAATATTTTGATATCTAGGCCGCGAACATAACCGTACATGAATTCATCAGTGTATTCGAGTTCGAATTCGATGTCGCCTCGCATAAATCGTTGAAGGTCTTGGGTTTCATCTTCAACGGAAACGACTTGAGACGGGGCTGTTTCAGCTTGGGGAGCCACCTGTCTGCCGCTTGCGCCATCCATTTTTTCCACCCCGCGCATGGCGGCCATGAATACTTCTTCGTCTGCTGGTTCATTTTGTGGGTTGACATTTTCTTTTTGAGGCACATTTTTGTCGTACGGAAGAGAATAGACATCGTCTTTTTTCTTCTCGAATTTGATCTGCTTGAGATCGCCAAGGTTGTTTATACGCTTCTTTTTCATTGCTTATCCTTCCTTTGGTCGAAACGAGTATATCCAAATGCTTGCATGGAGCAAGCTAAAGAGTTGTGTCCCGCGGCGTTCGTACGATTCGCTGGACTTCCAAGGCTGCGTTAAGTAATGAGCCTGTTTGCACAAAGACTTAAAGCGAGGGAACAGATGCTGACCATAGAAGACTTGCATGTCAACATCGGCGATAAAGAGGTCCTCAAGGGGATCAATCTTCAGATAAACGAAGGGGAAACATTTATTTTGTTCGGACCGAATGGTTCGGGCAAGACGTCCCTTCTTATGTCTCTGATGGGCTTTTCCGGATATAATGTCACCAAGGGAAAGATATACTTTAAAGGACAGGACATCACGGAAGTCCCCATGTATGAACGGGCACGCCTTGGTGTTGGTATGTCCTTCCAGCGACCCCCGACCATTCATGGCTTGCGGACCCGCCATCTTGTCCAGAGGTGTTCTCGAAAAGGTGAAGTGAATCCTGAAATGTTGGCTGAAACCGTCAACATGACCGAATTTTTAGATCGTGATATTAACGCCGGTTTTTCCGGTGGGGAAATCAAACGATCTGAATTACTTCAGCTTATGGCACAGCAGCCTGACCTCGTACTTTTTGACGAGCCGGAATCAGGCGTTGATATGGAGAACATGCAGTTGGTGGGCAAGGTCGCCCGCGACGTGCTGGATGGTAATTTTAATATTACTCCTGATTTGAGCCTGCGTGAGCGCAAGGAACAAACCAGAACAGCCGGACTGATTATCACCCATACCGGTTACATCCTTGATTATGTTAACGCTGACCGCGGACAGGTTCTGTATCAGGGCCACCTGTGTTGTGAAGGCCGTCCCAGAGATATTTTGGACCACATCCGGGAGCATGGCTACCAGGAATGTGTTCGCTGCATGAACTAGCAACTCCTTGTGAAGGAGATAGATATGAATAAAGTCGATCTTACCAATTTCAAGTTTGACGGTCTTCAGCAGGAAGCCATTGATGATTTGTCTGTTTTGTCCGAAGAGGACAAGGACCAACTCCTCATGGCTGGTGTTGTTTCTGACCTGAGCACGCGTTCCGCTTCTTATTTGCAGATGGATCAGTCTGCCGTGCATTGTCAGTCCATGGATGATGGTGTTGAGATTATGGACATCAAGGATGCTCTCAAGAAGTATGATGGCCTTAAGGAATACTACTGGACGTTGGTAGACAAAGATAAGGATGAGTTTACCAAATCTGCCTATGACAATTTGCATGGTGGATATTTCATTCGCGTCAAGGCTGGCGCTAAAATCAAGGACCCCATTCAGTCCTGCTTGATGCTTAAGTCCGAGAATGTTGGCCAGAATGTGCACAATCTCGTCATCATCGAAGAGGGGGCAGAGGCGCACATTATTACCGGTTGTTCCGTGGCTCATGGCACAAAGGCTGGGGCGCATTTGGGTATCTCTGAATTTTTTGTTAAAAAGAACGCATCACTGACTTTTACCATGGTACACAACTGGAGCGAGGACGTTGCTGTCCGCCCCCGGTCTGCAGGTGTGGTTGAAGAGGGCGGCAAGTTCCTGTCCAATTATGTTCTACTCAAGCCGGTCAAGGACTTACAGATGTACCCGTCCATCGAAATGAATGGTCCGCACTCCGTGGCACGTTTCAATTCCGTTGTGATGGCTCCTGAAGGTTCTCATTTGGATATGGGTAACCGGGTAATCATGAACGCACCGCACACACGGTGTGAGATCATTGCTCGGACCATTTCTACCGGCGGCACGATCATTAATCGTGGTCACATCGGTGCACATCATGTGCCGAGTAAGGGGCACCTCGAATGTCAGGGCCTTATTCTTGGTGGTGGTCGTATCTGGGCTATCCCCGAATTGGACGGTACCGTGGAGGGTGTAGAGCTCTCTCATGAAGCGTCTGTGGGTAAAATTGCACAAGAAGAGATTGAATATCTCATGGCTCGTGGTATGGATGAAGACGAGGCAACCTCGACCATCGTCCGCGGTTTTCTGAATACCGATATTATGGGGCTGCCCGCTCGGTTACAGAGGGAAATTGATAAGCAGATTGAGGAATTGCAAGCCTCTGACGCCATGTAGTTTTTATCGAGAATCAAAAAATAAGGCGGTGGCTTTGGCCATCGCCTTTTTTGTGTGCTTTGTGGGAAATACCGCTTGTACAAACGGTTCGGGCGTACTAAACAATGGCAAGAAATTACACATCTGCCGAGTTTTTGGAGGGAAAAAGTGTCAATAGGAAAGAAAGAAAAGATTCTGAGAGCCGCCCAGGAAATATTCGCTCGATGTGGATATGCCGGAACGACCATGAAAATGGTCGCTGAACAGGCTGGAGTGGCATCGGGATTGGTCTTTCATTATTTTGAATCCAAAGAAAATCTCTTCATGGTTGCCGGGAGTGAATTGATCGACACAATGATCACTGAACTGCGTGCAAAAACAGATAATTGCAAGTCCGGTTGTGACGCTCTGGGGGCATTTATTGGAGCATATCTGGATTTTACTGTAGAGAATGAGAAAACATTTCCAACCATTATCCGGTGTTCACCTTTCAGCGATGATAATCCTGATTTGGATCGGGATAAAATTGGTGCTAAGTTTAGAGAACTTATTGATATGATTGAGGAGTTCTTGCGCCGAGGCGTTGAGGACGGATCTCTCAAAGATTTGCCGGTCACTCAGACTGCCTTCATGGTTTATGGAAGTATTGTTGGTGCCGTTCGTACCCGTTTTTTGACGCCGTACAAGGTTGCCGAGTTATATGAAGAGGCTCGTCTGTTTATTTTGCGGAGTGTGTGTACTCCGGAGGCTCTTTAATTTAGTGATTTTTCATTTCTATCATATGGTGATGTATGCCTGATTACCGAGGACATCTTGCTGGTGGCCTTTTTTTTGGCGTCATGGGATTGGTTGGCGCAATACTGCTGGGATGGTTGGTCTTTGACCCACTTCAAGCTATTGGATTGATAGGCTTTTGCCTACTGGGTGCGTTGTTTCCAGATGTTGATACCAACTCCAAAGGGCAGAATCTTTATTATGCCGTTTTTACCGTGGTGGATTTGGTGTTGATACTCAGGGGGTTATATATCTGGGCCGCTTGGTTTGGACTCTTTTCCATGCTTCCGGCTGTCGGGTCGCATCGAGGATGGACGCATACATGGTGGGCAATGCTTTTGGTGCCTGTTCCTATTTTGGCCGTTCCGTTTTTTATGCAGATGCCAGATGCCGTTCGGGAGTTCATTCCGTTCTATGCGGCTTTTGTTGCGGGCTATTTTTCTCATTTGATTTTGGATGGAAAATTTAAATGATATCAGTGATCAATTTGTGATCATAAGATCCTAGGATGTTGCGCCCGTCAGCCGTTGATAGAGAGCCACGTATTTTTGAGCCATGGTTTTGTCTGTGTAATTGGTCACTGATTCAGAACCATTATTGATCAATTTGTCAGCTAATGTTTGGTCCGTGACCACTCTAACGATGTTCGTGGCTAATTCTTTGGCATTTCGATTGCGGAAGACCAAACCATCATGTTCATGTGTGACCAACTCCAGATTGGAGGGGAGGTCAGACGTAATAACGGGCGTTTTTGTGGCCCATCCTTCCTTGATGACAGCATTGGAGCCTTCTCCGTCAACTGACGGAATAATCAGTACGTCGATTTCCGGAAGTACTATACGGCTGTCTTGATACCCGAGAAACAGGATTGAACGTGCCAGATCCAGTTTCTCAGCCTGTTGTTTTAATTCTCGAAGCAGGGGGCCTTCTCCAGCTATCATACATTGCCAGTCTGGCATTGTTGGCGATTCTTTCAGATGGGCCAAAGATTCTATGAGAACCTCAAATCCTTTCTGCGTACTGAGGGCACCCACTGCACCAAGTGTCAAGACGGGGTGCTGTCGTTGTTCCAATTCATACATTTCGGCATCAATTCCGCTATGGATTGTGCTTGTTTTTTCTTTTGGGATTTCACAGGAAACTAACACTTCCTGAATTTCACGGCTGACTGCGACCAATGCGTCACCAGCAAGATATTTGCTGCGACTCCACCCCGGTTTAAGCTTGTAGGAAACCCTTCGACTGTGAACTAGTTTGAAGCTGTCATTGAATTTTTTGACCAAGGCAGCAAGTGAAGCTCCCTTGGCGTCATTTGTATGGACAACATCCGGTTTGAAAGAACTAATCAAGCGTGTCAGACGAAAAATGTTGAATGGGTTGTAGTCGTTGGATGAGGGGAGATCCGCACAAGGGATCTTTGCTTCTTCCAACAAGGGTTTCAAGGGGGAATTGTTGGGGACTGCAACCAACGGTTCAAATCCGGGGGTTTGAGCTAGGTAACGGGCAAGGTAAAAGACTTGGCGTTGTCCGCCACGTATTATTTTTCCTAAATCAAGGAGCAAAACTTTCAAAATAAACCTCTGTTACTTCAGTGCCTTGGCAGTCATTTTTGCAACGGCCTCAAGGCTCGGGCAGATAGCGAATCCAGCTTTACTCATGGTTTCGAGTTTGCTCTTGATACCACCGCCTTTTTCAAGAATGGCGCCGGCGTGGCCCAATCGTTTGCCGGGAGGGGCTGTCTGTCCTGCGATAAAAGATATGACGGGTTTGTCAAATCCGGATTTTATGACGTATTCTGCCAGATTTTCTTCGGCCTGACCGCCGATTTCTCCAAGAACAACTACAGCCTTTGTCTTATCATGATTGCGAATCATTTCAAACATATCAACGAAATTGACACCAATAAATGGGTCGCCACCAATACCGACACAAAGAGATTGCCCAATGCCAGCTGAAGTCAGACGATCCGCGACTTCATAGGTCAGGGTGCCACTGCGGGAGAGTACGGCTACAGGACCGGGAATGAAAGGCGTCGTGGGCAGAATGCCGATTTTGGTTTTGCCGGGAACAATTATGCCCGGTGTATTCGGCCCGACAACTCGAGTTCGGGAGTCTTTAATTTGTTCGAATGTGGAAAGCATGTCGTGTTGTACAATGCCTTCAGTGATGCAGATGGCCCAAGGAATGTCATTGGACGCTGCTTCGTAAACGGCGTCTGCGGCCATTTTGGGGGGGACAAAGATGATGCTTGCGCCGATCTCATGTGAACGTTTTGCCTCGGCGATGGAGTTGTACACCGGTACGCCGAGTACTTCCTGTCCACCTTTGAATGGGGTGACACCAGCTACCACATTTGCTCCATATTCCTGCATGAGGCGTGTATGAAGTTGGCCTTCGCGACCAGTAATACCCTGAACCAGAATGGGGGTGTCTTTGTCGATACCGAATACGGCGTCATTGGTATAACTGACTGGTTTCGGTGTTTGGCCCGCTGGACAATCCATAGGGGCCGGAAAATCAATAACTTGTACATCCGCAGGCTTGAGTGTGGTTAGAATATCGATAGCCTCTTTCATATCTCCGGCCATGTGCAGGCCGTCCACATTAAGGCTTTTGAGAATTTCCAAACCAGACTTGGCGTCCTTGCCAGACATTCGAGCCACGATGGGCTTTTTCGGGGCGTTCCCCTTGAGGGCACCTTTCATGGCGAGGGCAACTTTTTCACAGGAGAGTATTCCTCCGAAAAGGTTGATAAAAATAGCTTTGACCTGATTGTCGCCAAAAAGTAGTTCCAGTGCCGTTTTCATGCGCTTTTGATCAGCAGCTCCACCTAGGTCCAAGAAGTTGCTGGCAGGTAGTTTGGAAAAGTTCAGCAAATCCATGGTTGCCATGGCCAGTCCTGCACCGTTGACCATTAGGCCGACCCAGCCAGGAAGTTTGACGAAAGAGAGGCCTGCGTCGCGGGCTTCATTTTCTTCCGGCGTGGCGTGTTCGCGTTGGTAGTAGGCTTCCATTTCAGAATCAAGGTCAGCATGGTTGTCGTCGATTTCAACCTTGCCGTCCAATGCGATGAACTGATTCTCAGGGGTAATGATCAGGGGGTTGATCTCGGCCATAAGCAGTCCGTTGTTGAGCATTCCCGTGAAAAGGCTTGTCAGTAATGCTGCGAAATCTTTGAGCTGTTCTTTTTTAAGCCCCAGATGAAAGAAAGCGGCCCTGATTTGATGAGGAGCTAGTCCGCCGGGGAGTTTGATTTTTTGAACGAGCAGATTGTCTGCGCCGAGATTTTCGATTTCCACGCCACCTTCACGTCCCACGGTGAGCAGAATGCATTTGTGTTCACGGGATACTGTCAATGAGATGTAGAATTCACGAGCGATTTTCGCGCCGGGTTCGACACGGATAAACGGTACGGAATGGCCCTTGATGTTTAGGGCGAAAAGAGTGCGTGCGGTTGCGGGGAAGTCCTCGGCGGAGTCAATGCGCAGAATACCGCCAGCTTTACCTCGTCCTCCGGTAAGTACTTGTGATTTCAGGAACCACGGTAGGGGAAAGTCTGGCTTGAAGTTGTCTTCTTCGCCTGGGAGGACAGCAATACCCTCGGGAGTGGGGACTCCGGCTTTCTTGAAAAGAATTTTGCTCTTGTGTTCATTAAGCAGCATGTCGAGCTCCTGATTACATTACATATACGGAGGCACCTTATAGTGGGTTTGGGCATACGAATCAACGTAAATGTGCCGCCGCTGTGAGGTTATGGGATAAAAAGTATGTGAATTGTGATTTTGAATGTGTTGAAAATGGAGCAACGCGGCAAAAAAAGATATATGCCGCGTTGCTGATTTATTGTTTAAGTCTGTTGCCGATAGTGTTTAATGTCGAAAGAGGATCAATGGCTATCCATCGGCATTAATTCGTTTGAGTAGTTTTTTAAGCGTTTCCGAAGTCGCACCTTCAGGGACTTGACAAGTACCGACGGCACGATGTCCACCGCCACCGAACGAGAGCGTCAGTGAGCCAACGTCCGTGTTGCTCGTGCGGTTGAGAATTGAGTGCCCCACGGTGAATACTACGTTTTGTTTTTTGAAACCCCATATGACACGAATGCTGACGTTACACTGGTCGAACAAGGTGTAGATCATGAAGCGATTACCACAATAAATTGGTTCTTGGTCCCTGAGATCCAGCACAACTGCATTGTCGTGGATGCTTGAGTTATTCTTGAGCATTTGAACGAATTTGGGCTCATCAGCGAAGTATTTGTCGATACGTTCTTTGACGTCAGGTTGTTTCATTATCTCTTCGGCGGTCATGGATCGACAATATTCGATCATATCCAGCATAAGCTGGTAGTTGCTGATTCGATAGTCCCTATATCGCCCCAGTCCTGTTCTTGGGTCCATAACAAAGCCCAAAAGAATCCAGCCGGTAGGCGAAGTGATTTCTTTTGCGGTCAGATTGGCGGAGTCAACTTTGTCTACCGCATTCATGAAATCGGTGAATGATTCCGGAAATTTATCCGTACCGTAATAGTCGTAGATAACTCGGGCGCAACTTGGCAGTGGTTTGCTTTCGCCTTCGAATTCAATGTCACCCAAACGGTCTTTTTCGCTGGTGTGGTGATCAAACCACAATCCACATCCTGCCACATACGGGACGTTGGCGAGTATATCATTAGGGGTCACTTCAACTTTGCCGTCCTGAAGATCTTTGGGGTGGGCAAAGAGATAATCGTCTATGAGGCCAAGGTGCTTGAGGAGCGTGGCACAGGCCAGGCCGTCAAAATCGGATCGGGTGACAAGTCTCATCGGCGATTCTCCATTTCATTTTATATGTGCTTGGTTTGTGATGTCTATCTTGTACTTTTCAGGACGATACAGACGTATCTGTTCCAAAATATTTTGTCAAAAAAGAAGCGTTATTTACGAAGTCGTTGGGCTAGGGTTTGTGCTCGAAGGTAGCGAAGCTTTTCACCGGACTTTGCACCGAGGTTTCTATCTTCCGGCCTTAGCTTTACAGCAAGGATAGTCGTCAGGTTTCTGAGGGCATGGCTTCGGAAGTCTTTGTCCTGGTCGACGCGCACGAGTTCAAAGAGAGGGGCCAGCACGCCTGAAAGGTGGGCGTCCATGAGAAGGTCAACCTTGGTGCCTGATCGGAGTTCGTCATATCGGGCTGCGATCATGTGCCACTGCGCGGCTTTTATTCCAGCGGTTTTGAGACGGTTTGATAACCTGACTCGGCGAGCAAGAGTTTTTGCAAGGGGAATCCCTGCGTGATCATGGCCGTGGTGGCTTGGAAGTTTTTCTTTTGAAGTCAACGTCTTGCCAAGATCATGGCAGAGCCCCATCCAGACGGCTGTTGTGTTTCCGGCCAAAGAGTCCATGGTCCGGCAAATGTGTTCAAGGACATGGGTGTCATGGTAAGGAGTTGGACCTGCCGGTATGGTTGAAGCATTGTGAAGTTCATCAAACCATGGGGACAGGCAATCGGTCTCAGAAAGTAGGCGAAGGAAATTACCCGGAGCCGGTGCTGCAAGCATTTTGTACACTTCCTGACCAATACGATCTGGTGCCAGAGAGGTGAGTTGGTCTGATTTGGCGACGGCTCGCATAGTCTCTTTCAACTCGTCATGCGGCGTGAATTCAGGAAGCTGTGCCCAGAATCGGGCTGCGCGGAATACCCTGAGAGGGTCAGTGTAGAAAGCCTGCTCGGAAGCCGGACGAAGAATTTTATCGTGGAGATCTTTCAGCCCTTTTGGGTGGCAGATCAATTCGCCGTCTTCATTCAGAAGTTGAGCATTGACAGTTAGGTCACGGGATTTTAACTCTTTAGAGAGCGGGGTTGCTCGCGGGAATGAGAATTCCGTTCTGTCCAATATGAAGACCGGGAACGCCAAGCCGACTTCATTAGCGGCAGGAAAGGCTTTCATAAATTCATCACGGGTTGCATCCATGACAAGATAATCTCTGTCGTGGATTGTCCTGCCGAGCAGGAGATCGCGGACAGCGCCGCCAGCCAAGTAAATTCGCATGACCGACACAATAGCATAAGGTAACTCATGATTCCACAAGGTATTTTTCTCCCGGAAGGAACGCCGGAACAGTTGGCCGCAAACCACAAGGTATGGAGCGCGGATGTCGCTTCTTTGGGGCCGTGGCGGCCTTGTGGTGATGACTGTGGCGAAAACCAGGGGTGGCTCCGTGCTCGTCAGGATTCAGAGTCAACAATTATTGTTACTCAACAGTGCGGGACGACAATGGAGTTGGCCCGTGAGATGGTGGGAAATGGTCTTTTGGGCGAATGGGGGGCTGTTGTCAGCGTTGTGCAGGATGGCGGCAGAGGGCAACTTCGTCGGCCATGGGTATCCATGCCTGGCAACATGCATGCTTCTATTGTTTTGCCAAAGCCGTCGACAGCAGGGCCATGGGCTGAATCTTTGACAAACTTGTTGCCGTTAGTTGCTGGGGCTTTGTTTGCCAATGTTTTGGAGTCTCTGGGAGCCTCAATTCAGCTCAAGTGGCCGAACGATATTCTTCAAAATGGTCGAAAAGTGGGTGGAATGCTCATAGAAGAGCGAAACGGAATCATAATTTTGGGACTAGGACTGAACCTCGTAGGATGTCCTGAAGATACGCTAATGCGTGAAGATTGTTCGGCTCCTGCGGGGACTGTCGCAATTCCATCCTTCTCAGGCGGTCCGTTGACTCTCCTTGAAACCCTTGTAAGTCGTGGGGAAAATGTGTATGCAGTCATGCTCGACGAGATTCCGCCTACTCAATTCATTCGTATGATTGAGAACAGGCTGGCTTGGATGGGACAAACCATTCAGGTCCGTGAAGGGAACCTAGATCCATATGAGGCCGTGATAGTGGGCCTTTCCCCTCAAGGTGGGCTCGTTGTTTTACGTGGTGGAGAAGAAACTGTTTTGTTTTCAGGGTCGATTTCTCCTCTCTAAATCCCGTTTGTTGCGGGGCGGTGCAATGCCGTGTGTAGTTATTTCTTTCTAGGAGACCAGTGAGTTCCATGAAGCCGAAGTCCTTTGAAGAGGTTCTTGAAGAGGTCAAAGGGAAGCGTATACTTGTAGCCAACCGGGGTATCCCGGCTCGGCGCATTTGTCGCTCCATTACCGAAATGTTCAACGCGAAGGCGATTATGACCGCCACAGATGTTGATAAAACCTCCCCCGCGACGTCGGGAGCCAATGAGCTGCTTATGCTTGGTTCCGACCCTCGTGCTTATCTCGATCTGGACCGAGTCATCCGTGAAGCCAAAGCTAAAGATGTTGTTGCCATTCATCCCGGTTGGGGATTTGGTGCGGAGGACGATTCTTTCCCTGCCAAATGCAAGGAAGCTGGGATTATCTTTATCGGCCCAGAGCAGGAGCCAATGCGCATCCTTGGTAACAAGGTTGCTGTCCGTAAGCTTGCCATTGAGCAAGGGGTACCAGTTGTTCCCGGTTCCGAAGGGGCTGTGTCCATTCCCGAGGCTCGAGAAATAGCCAAGGAAATCGGATTTCCCGTTATGCTCAAAGCTGAAGGCGGCGGTGGTGGCCGTGGTATTTACGAAGTCTATCAGGATGAAGATCTTGAAAACGCTTTTTCCAAAGCATCCGCACTGGCGCAAGCCTCGTTTGGCAATCCGCGTCTCTATGTTGAAAAATTGCTGACTTCTGTTCGTCATATTGAGATTCAGGTTATCTCTGATCAGTATGGCAATATTTTTTGTCTGGATGAACGAGATTGTTCAGTCCAGCGTAATCATCAGAAACTTATTGAGATCACTCCGTCTCCATGGCCCAAGTACACTGAGGAACTGCGTGCTCAGCTCAAGGAGTATTCAAGACGTCTTGTGTCGGCAGTAGGGTATTATTCTTTGGCCACCGTTGAATTCCTGGTGGATACTGATGGTGTTCCGTTCCTTATCGAAGTTAACACCCGTTTGCAGGTGGAACACGGTATTACTGAATGCCGATACGGTATCGATTTGGTCGAAGAGCAGATTGCCATTGCTTTTGGCTCCAAACTGCGTCTGAATGAAAAAGATACCAAGCCTTACCAGTGGGCCATGCAGTGTCGTATTAACTGCGAAGATCCTCAAAAGAATTTTGAACCCAACTCCGGTCGTATTACCCGATATGTTTCTCCGGGTGGTCAGGGTATTCGTATCGACTCCTGTATTGGTGATGGTTACCGTTTTCCGTCTAATTATGATTCCGCAGCTTCCCTGCTTATATCCTACGGTAACTCATGGAACAAAGTCGTTGCCTTGATGAAGCGTTCCTTGCGCGAATATATGATTGGTGGGCTGAAAACGACGCTTCCATTCCATCGCAAGATTATTGATCAGAAGAAGTTTGTGGACGCTGATTATGATACTAATTTCGTGCGTCAGAATTATACTGAGCTTATGGACTATTCAGACCGTGAGCCTGATTTTCTTCGCATGATGAGGCTTGTTGCCGAGATTTCGGCCCTGGGTCACAACAAGTATGTTCAGTTGGGCGAATACCGTGGGCGTGAAGATAAACGGGTTGGTCGTTTCGAATTGGTCGAGCCTCCCGAAAGATCTACCGGGTTTGAATCCCATTTTTCACGGGAAATGGACCGGGATGCGATTCTCGATACACTGCGTACGGATCGTGAAAGCGGCATCGTTCATATGACGGATACCACCACGCGTGATATCACCCAGTCGAACAGTGGTAATCGCTTTCGTTTGGCCGAGGATCGTATTGTCGGCCCTTCGTTGGATAAATGTGGTTTCTTCTCCCTTGAGAACGGTGGCGGAGCTCATTTCCATGTGGCTATGCTCGCGAACATGACTTACCCATTTGCCGAAGCGGCAGAATGGAATAAATTCGCACCGAATACGCTCAAGCAAATTCTCGTTCGCTCTACTAATGTATTGGGTTATAAGCCCCAGCCGAAAAATGTCATGCGACTGACCGGCGAGATGATCAATGAGCACTATGAAATTATTCGTTGCTTTGATTTCCTGAATCATGTTGAGAATATGCGGCCTTTTGCAGAGGTCGCCATGAATTCCACGCGTAATATCTTTGAACCTGCCATTTCATTGTCTTGGGCCAAAGGCTTTGGCGTAGATCGGTACCTGCAGGTGACTGATTCCATCATCGCCATGTGCGCCGAGGCCGGTGGTGTCACCAAGAAGCAGGCCGAGAAGATGATTATTCTTGGTCTTAAGGATATGGCTGGCGTTTGTCCGCCCAGATTCATGCGAGAACTTATCTCCACCATCCGAGCTAAGTACCCGGAATTGGTTATTCACAGCCATCGTCATTATACAGATGGGCTGTTTGTTCCCACCATGGGAGCAGCCGCTGAGGCTGGAGCACATATTGTGGATGTGGCTATCGGTGCATCGGTGCGTTGGTACGGTCAGGGCGAAGTTCTGTCCACCGCCGCATATATTGAAGATGAGATCGGCCTGAAAACGCATCTTGATAAGGAAATGATTCGGGCGACCAATTTCAAGCTCAAGCAGGTCATGCCATATTATGATCGTTATACCGCGCCGTATTTTCAGGGCATTGATCATGATGTTGTTCGCCATGGTATGCCGGGCGGTGCAACTTCTTCGTCACAGGAAGGCGCTCTCAAGCAAGGGTACATCAAGCTCTTGCCTTATATGCTGAAGTTCCTTGAAGGAACCCGTAAAGTTGTTCGTTATCACGATGTTACTCCCGGTTCCCAGATTACCTGGAATACCGCCTTTTTGGCTGTAACTGGTGCATACAAGCGGGGCGGAAGTCGTGAAGTACGGAGATTGCTGAATGTTTTGGATATCGTGACCCTGTGTAAGGAAGAAGAGCTTACCAGTCATGAGCGCGAAGCCAGACTCGCTCTGTATCGCGACTCCAACGATGCTTTTCGTAACCTGTTGCTCGGCAAATTTGGCAAACTGCCTCTCGGTTTCCCGGCAGATTGGGTTTACCAGTCTGCGTTTGGTAAAGGGTGGGAGATTGCCATTAAGGAGCGCACTGAGGAATCTCCATTGACCACATTGGTCGATGTTGATTTGGACGCGGAAAGGCAAGCCTTGCAAACCCGTTTGCATCGGCAGCCTACAGAAGAAGAATTCGTTATGTATCTTAATCATCCCGGTGATGCTATTTCGACTATCGATTTCTGTGAGAAGTTCGGCAACATCAACAATCTGCCCGTCGATGTTTGGTTTGAAGGGTTGGAAAAGGGTGAAGTTCTGCATTTCCAGGGCAATTGCATGAAGCCTCACCGGATGCGTATTTTGGATATCTCTGAGCCAGATGAGAACGGCATGGCCGTTGTCAGATATGTTCTCGATTCTGAAATTATGAGTCACCAGGTCAAGGTTGCTGAGCCGGATGTCGGTGGTAAGGAAGCGACAGAGATGGCTGACCCGACCAATGATTATCATGTCGGTTCGCCGAGTAACGGTGATTTGTGGGTGACGCACGTTAGACCTGGCGACAAAGTTAAGGCGGGCGAAGAGCTCTTCAATATCTCCATCATGAAACAGGAGAAAGCCGTAACCGCAAAAGTAGACAGTACTGTCAGACGTGTTATCAAGTCCGCTAAATACACCGAGGATAAAAAGATGATTCCGGTGGTTGAAGGTGAATTGATTGTTGAACTTGGTCCTGAAGTCGGAGTCTGTCCGACGTGTAAGTTCGATGTCCCTGGCGAGGAGTGTAACTTCTGTCCGAACTGCGGTCAGAAAATTTAAGAAATTTGTTAAGTATAATAAATTGGTCTAGTTTATAAAATTAAGCTCGACGAAATGAGTATTGCGGTAATTTGTAGGCCGACGCGTAGTAACTACGCGTCGGCCTTGTTTTTTGGGGAAATTAGAGATGTTGTTTCCCTGTGCTTTGAGTGTGAAAAATGATTTGATATACGGTTTTTTGGGCCAGTGGTCCAACCAATAGTTTCATTGACGAATAGGTCTGATACCCTGTAAGCGGGAACTCGAAGCTCAAGTCTTGATTGTTCTTTTTAGTATTAAATCTAAATAGTAGAAAGTTAGAGACCTCGGAGCGGAGAGAGAATCTTATCCGTTTACCGCAGGGACTTTCCAGGAGGAAATGATGGCCAAGACCCAGAAAAAGCCCGCCGAAAAGGCATCTGCCAGCAAAGTTGGGGCGAAAACTGAGAGTCTCGAACAGAAGTTGGTCCTGAATGGGGCTGACATCAAGAAGATCGGTGAAGAAGCCGAACTTCTCGTAGGCGGAAAGAACTACAACACCGCCATCATCAGCCAGGTTGCAGGGATCAGGGCTCCTGAATTCCGGGCGATCTCATCTCATGTCTTTCATCATATCCTCGATGAGACCAAGGTCAACGCCGCTGTTGTCCGCGCCACTGTGGACAAGGAATACAACAAGGTTGACTGGACCTCCGACGAAGTTAACGAAGACTCCGAATATTTACAGCAGTTTGTGCGTGATGTTGGCAAGAAGGTTCGTGAGCAGTCTGAAAAGCAGTCTGGAACCCCCATCAAGCTGCGCACCTTTATTAATAATGTTGTAGAAGGGTTTGCAACTTCTCCTGAAGGCATTGATCAGCTCCGCATGCGTTCGGTTCTGGTTCAGTCCGCTATTTTGTCCGTTGAAATTCCTGTCAAAATTGGCAAGGAAGTCATGGGCGCATATAATTCTATATGTAAAGAAGCCGGTATGGATGATGTTCCTGTTGCCGTGCGTTCTTCCGCTGCCGGTGAAGATAGCCGCAAGAAGGCTTTTGCCGGATTGCAGGATACCTATCTGAATATTGTTGGCGCTGATGAGTGCCTTGAAGCATACCATTGGGATTGCGCTTCCGCATACAATCTCCGTTCTATGACCTATCGCCGTGAGGCCATTCTTGATGCCATTACAAAGGCTGAGGAAACCGGTGATGTTGCCATTGCCGAACTCGCCAAGAAAGAGTGGGCTATTGAGCATACCTCTTTGTCTGTGTGCATTATGCGCATGATCAACCCGGTTATTTCGGGTACAGCGTTCAGTGCGGATACGGCCACAGGTTGCCGTGGTACTGATCGGAATGATCTAGTGTCCATTGATGCCAGTTACGGTTTAGGTGAGGCTGTTGTCGGCGGCATGGTTACTCCTGATAAATTTTATGTATTCCAGCGTGATGGTGGACGTGAAGTCGTCATTCGTTACATGGGCTGCAAAGAAAAGAAGATTATTTACAAGGAAGACGGCAGCGGGACCCAAGTGGTCAAGGTGCCTGAGAATGAAGTTTATCGATGGGCTCTTTCCATTGCGCAAGCTGAGGTGGTTGCGCAGGGTGTGCGAGCTATTTCCAAGGCGTATGGCGGCATGATCATGGACTCTGAGTTCTGCATCGACAAGTCTGATCGACTCTGGTTTGTTCAGGCTCGTCCCGAGACTCGTTGGAATGAGGACATCGAACAGCATCCTAATACAATCTTTATGCGTCGCCTTGAAGTTGATAAGAAGGCCATTGCTTCGGCCGAAGTCATTCTTGAGGGCAACGGTGCTTCCCGTGGAGCAGGACAGGGTACAGTCAAGTATCTTCGTTCCGCTCTTGAATTGAATAAAATCAACAAAGGCGACATCTTGGCCGCCGAGCGCACTGACCCGGACATGGTTCCCGGTATGCGTGTTGCATCCGCTATTCTCGCCGATGTCGGTGGTGACACGAGTCACGCAGCCATTACTTCTCGTGAATTGGGTATTCCGGCTATTATTGGTATCCAGCGTCTTGAGTCCTTGCGGTCTCTTGATGGGCAGCAGGTTACGGTCGATGGTTCCCGAGGTAAGGTTTACCGCGGAGAATTGCCACTGGTCGAAGTAGGCGGTGAAATTAATGTTGCAGAACTGCCTGCCACCAAGACGAAAGTCGGTCTGATTTTGGCTGATGTCGGTCAGGCGTTGTTCCTGTCTCGTCTTCGTGATGTGCCTGATTTTGAGATCGGGTTGCTTCGTGCCGAGTTCATGCTTGGTAACATTGGTGTTCATCCTATGGCTCTTGAAGCTTATGACAAGGATGTTCTGAATGATCTGGTGGAAGAGAAAATCCAGCAGATGGATATGCGGCTGACTAAAGTCATGAAAGAACAGCTTGCGTCTGGTTTGATTACTATGCCGCTCAAGCTTCGTGAATACGTTGGTCTTATTACCGGCCTGACTTCTAAGATGGAAGCTTTGGCAGAGCAGGAAAGTGCACGCAGTACGGACGAAGTTCTGGCCATGCATCGTCGCTTACGCGAGATGGATCACAAGTTGGATGATCACATTGCTTTGGCAACAGAACGGCTTGATATCCTTAAAACGTCCATTGACGCTGAAGCTCACGTTGCTGTGGTTCTTGGGTATCATGATATGCTGGAAACCATGCCGGAGATCCGGTCTGAGGCGTGGACCATACGCCAGCAGCATGAAAAAATTGTGGCTGAATATGTTGAACGGCTGAAAGATGAACCTGAATTTTGTGCTTATCTCGACAAGATTATTAGTCTGCGAGAGGAAGTAGCCCTCAAGATGGGACTTAAGTCGGAGATGGATGAAGTGGCAACTTTGCCTGATCGCATTCGTCGTCTTCTCGAAACCCGAGGCTATACCACTGGTAAGGAAAATTACATTCAGACTTTGTCTCAGGGCTTGGCTCTTTTTGCCATGGCCTTTTACGGCAGCAATATCGTTTACCGAACCACTGATTTCAAATCTAATGAATACCGGAACCTGCTTGGTGGGTTGTTGTTTGAAGCTCATGAAGACAACCCCATGATCGGATATCGTGGTGTATCACGTAATATTCATGATTGGGAACTGGAAGCCTTCAAACTTGCACGTGGCATTTATGGCAGTAAAAATCTGTCTATCATGTTCCCGTTTGTTCGTACTTTGGAAGAAGCCCGCTCCATGAAACGGTATCTCAAGCAGGTGCATAATCTGGAATCCGGTAAGGATGATCTTAAAGTTATTCTTATGGCGGAAATTCCGAGTAACGCGATATTGTGCAAGGAATTCCTCAAGGAAGTTGACGGGTTCTCCATCGGGTCAAATGATATGACACAGATGGTGCTGGCCACTGATCGTGACAATGCGAGTTTGCAGCATATCTACGACGAGGAAGATCCTGCCGTTGTCTGGGCCATCCTGTCTGCCATTTTTGCTGGACAGAAAGTTGGCAAAAAGGTCGGTTTCTGCGGTCAGGGTGTATCTAACAGCGTCATCCTGCGCGGATTGGTTGCTATTGCCGGTATTGTTTCCGCTTCGGTGGTTCCTGATACCTATCATCAAACCAAGGTTGAAATGGCCGCTATCGAGTCTGAAAATATTAAGACTCGTGACTTGGGTGCTTGGCTTAAGATGCAGCATATGAATAATCTTCAGGATTTGCTTGAAGCGAATAGCTACGGGCACATCTTGAAGAAGTATAAGTCTCCCGAAGACTTCATGGAATGGTATGAGGGCGAACTTGACCGTTTCGGTGAGCAGCTTCGAGACCACATTGAAACCCCCAAGGAAGAATTTTATCGTCAGGAGATGGAGCAATTCCGGGCCGTGTTCCATAAGCCAGTTATCTATGCCAGTTGGGATTGGCATAATACTGTCACGGATGCTATGCGTCACGCTGGTTTTGAGTCCTTTGATGAACAAGAGGCTGCTCTTGAAGAGCAGCGTAAAAAGCAGTGGTAACAGACTGTATTAAATAAAAACAGAAAAGGCCCCTGTCCGAAGACGGGGGCCTTTTTTTATCAAGTAAATTTGGTAATTGTCAGGCTATTTTGTCAGTAATGCTTCCGATCCCCGTATCCAGGGTAGAACTGATGGCTTGTTGAATATCGACATCTGTCCCGGTTGAGCTAAAATCTGTTCCGGCTCCAAAGAATTCTTCCGTTCTGGAGGCGACTTCTAATCCGGCGACGGCTTGTTCCATGGAATCCACGCCTCTCGCGTTCATGCCGGAAGCGATTATACTGCTTTCTTCGCCGACGGATTCTGGGCCTGATAGCATGTTGTCCATGGCAATGGACTGTACTGTGTCGGTTGAAATACTGATATCGGACATGGAAGCCTCCGTTGTAATGGAATTCCTTGTCCTGAGTATGCCCCAGTCATTTGGGGGTTGCAAGTTCGTTAGAAAAAGAAAACGCCATAGGCGCCCCGACCTTTCGGTGGGGCGCGAAATATTGGCTTCAGCGTTTGAAAAATTACGACACCGTGTCGAGGAATCCCTGTCCAAAATTCTTGAGCGACTGATTTAATTTAACTAAATCGTCGTCCGGGATTTTACGGATAGTTTTGCCGTCGGAATCAATGATTTCGACTTGTACAGTGTCATTCTCTTCAAGGATGTTGAATTTCAATTTGACGTCATTCGTTTCGAGATGTTTTTCAGCTTCGGCAATGAGTGCTTTGAGTTCATCCCTGGAGTGGGTGTTGGACTGCTTGTCCGCTTCGGAACTGTCGGTTCCATTAACCGCATCAATACGTACTTCAGTTTTTTCATCCTGTGCCGGCGGCTTATCCACTGCCTTCGCTGAAGTTGCGTTCTCCGAACGTAACTCCTGCTTCACATCAATACTGATTTCGGGGATATTCATGGTCTCCCTCCCTGGTGTTACACGAATCATCCCAACCTAACTTGCCTCTTACGTATGTTATCGGCAGAAACTGCGTTATCTTTAGAGAGAAAATTTCATGTCGTCCGTAAAGCGTTGTGTAGCAACAGTAAGGCAATAGCCGTTGACGCTGATACAAATTTTGAATATGGTTCCTATAAATCAAAAACCATGAAATATCAGACGGTTTGTTTAACAAATTTGTTCGTCGACTTGGTTATTTCATGAGATAACCCAAAAGTGTTACTCCAGAGTATTCATGCCGTTTTTATTGAAACACCATTTTGATCCAGATTGGGATCCCTCAAAACTTAGACCAGAAGAACAGGCTGACGGAAGCGTGGACCACCATGAATTGAACTTCGTCAACAATGTTTCGAAGGGTGATGTCATCGCCGAATGGGTTGACATAGAAGAAGGGGATGATGTTGATCGTCGGTTTGTTTTTGATGATAAAGAGTTTCCGGCCGGACGTGGAACCGGCCTTAGACAGAAATTCCCCGACACGCTGTTTGCAGCTGTTGATGGGTATGTCTGTTATAAAGAAGGGAAAATTCTTGTTAGAGAGACTCTGACGGTTCATTGGGACATCGATTACCATACCGGGAACGTGGATTTTGTTGGCAACATCTCTGTTGAAGGGTCCGTTCGTTCGGGGTTCACTGTGCGAGGAGTGAAGGTGACCATTGCCGGGCAGGTTGAAGGTGCTCGTATTGAGGCGACCCGTAATCTGAATTGTCATGGTGGCGTCAAAGGCGGTAAAATCGCTCATTTGGAAGCCGGACATGATTTGAAGCTCGCTTACTGTGAATACGCTACACTCATTGCAAAGAACGATATTCTTATCAAGGGAGCGCTTATGCATAGCAACGTCTATGCTGGAAAGCGTTTGGCTGTAGGTCACCGGCTTACAGGCGGAAATATCTGTGCATATGACTATATTTATGTTGGTGGGCAGCTCGGAGGCGGATTAGATACGGATACTTCTCTGGTTATGGGATATAAGCCGTCGCTATTGCATGCAGATGAAGAGTATAACAAGCGTATCAAGAGCCTTCATGATGATATAGCTTCATTTGAAAAGGCATTGAACAAAGGAAACGAATTTCGTGCCGAGTTTAAGCCCAAATTGGAGTCCGCCATCAAGGAATTGGATTTGTTGAAGGCGTTGAAGGTTAAGTTGTGGGACGGTATATACGCTACAGAGCGTCTTGATGAGTGCAAGGTTTTGGTTCCAGGGGTGGTAAAACCTGGTGTTGAGATAAGTATCGGGTCAGCATTTTTGAAAGTAGATGATTTCTTGGAAGATGTGTATTTTTATTATGATAACGATGAAGTAAAAATCGGTGCTTCCACCGAAAAAGTTAAAAGATAGTATATGGATATTGCAACTTTAATAGGCTTGGCTGGTGCGTTTGGACTTGTGGTTACAACCATTTTTATGGGTGGAAACGCAGCTGGATTCATCGATATTCCATCGGTGGTCGTTGTTCTTGGTGGGACGTTTGCCGTTACTTTTGTCATGTTTCCTCTTGGCGTTGTTATCAATGCCATTAAGGTCGGCATGAAGACGTTACTTTTCAAGTCGAATGATCCACTTGAAATTATTCGTCTTATTACGGGATTGGCAGATACGGCCCGTAAAGAGAGTATTATCGCTTTGGAGAAAGTCGCCATCGATGATCCGTTCCTCAAGAAAGGGGTTATGCTCGTCGTGGACGGTTCCAGTGAAGGGCTTGTTCGATCCGTTATGGAGATTGAATTGGAATTCATGAAACAGCGGCATAGACAGGGACAGGCTGTTTTCAAAGGCATGGGCACCATGGCTCCAGCGTTTGGCATGATCGGTACGCTGATCGGTTTGGTTAATATGCTTTCCAATCTCTCAGATCCTTCCTCCATTGGGCCTGCTATGGCCGTCGCACTTCTAACAACCTTTTATGGGGCAGTTATGGCCAACTGCATGTTCCTTCCAATGGCCACCAAGCTAGAGGAGAGATCCACCGAGGATGTTTTGTTCATGCAGATTATGATTGAAGGTGTTTCTTCCCTGCAACGCGGTGATCATCCTTCTGTGGTTAAGGAAAAACTCCAGGCCTTCCTGTCTCCCGCACTGCGTGAGGAAAGCGCGTAATTCTACGTGTGATTCGGAGGTTGTGTGGCTAAACAAGTAAAAGAATTCGTCAAGAGAAGGCCCCCGGATGATCCCCCGGTTGATGAGGGGTTACCTCCGTGGATGGCAACTTTTGCTGACATGATGACACTTCTTTTGTGTTTTTTCGTCTTGTTACTGTCCTTTGCTGAACAAAGCGAACAGAAGTACCGGGATGCTTTGGGCTCGATCAAGGGAGCCTTTGGTGCCAAAGAGATTCGCGCTGTTTCAGAGGATATGGCTCAATTCAATACGAGTAAAACAGCCAAGGACATGGCGGCCGATATATCGCATGATGAACGATTGCTTCTTGGTGTTGTCATGCGGATTAAGTCTCTTCTTGAAGATGACGATATCAAGTTGAAAGAAGGGATGGGGGTGACAGCGGACAGAAATGGTGTTGTGTTTAGTGCCAATTCCGCAGCCCTTTTTGTCCCTGGTTCTGCTGATTTGGCGGATGGTGCCAAGAAAATTCTCGATAATGTTGTGAAAGTTCTCAAGGATTACAAGTTGAATATTGTTGTGCGTGGACATACCGATGACAAACCGGTTTCTTCGCGGAGATATCCGTCGAATTGGGAATTATCAGCAGCCCGAGCAGCCATGGCTTTGAATTATATTATTGATGAGGGTGGTATTGGGATCAACAGGGCTAAAGCTGTTGGTTATGCGGATACCCGTCCGGCAGTTTCCAATGATTCTGATGAAAATCGACTGAAAAATCAACGAGTTGAATTTTATCTTCATATGCCACAACGGGATGCGTGGTAAGGTATGGCCAAACAGGAAGCAATGGAACAACAGGGTGGTGTAAAAGCTGATCCGCCCAAGCCTGATGAAGGGATTCCACCGTGGATGGCGACATTTGCCGACATGGTCACTTTGTTGCTGTGTTTTTTCGTGCTTCTTTTATCGTTTACCAATACCGATGTTACTAATTTTAAAACAATGATTGGTTCTATTCAGGAAGCCTTGGGGGTGCAGTTCGATGATGCTGGCGCCACAGCGGTTCCCTATGCTGATACGAGTTTTTCCGAACGTAAAACTGTTCGTGAAAATAGACAGATTGTCGAACTTGGTGCACGGATCAAGAAGAGTATCCGGGCAAAAGATTTGGTGCATATGGCTCGTGTCAGCAGTGATAAGTCGGGAGTTATGCTTCGTTTAAGTAATCAGGCCATGTTCAACAAAGGCTCTGCGGAACTGACAGATGAGGCCAAGAAGGGGCTCTTCGTGGTTATTAATGCCATGGAAGGGACGAATTTTAATCTTGTCATCCGAGGTCATACGGATGGAGAACGAGTAGAGTCGAAAATATACAGATCCAACTGGGAGCTGTCCGCAGCCCGAGCCGCACGATGTCTGCGGTATATTCTCGAACATTCAAAGATTCCAGCAAATCGCATGAAAGCCGTTGGTTATGCCAGCGCCAAACCCATTCTCCCGAGTACCTCTGAGGAAAACAGACGCATAAATCGCAGGGTCGAATTTTTTTACATGCCACCCGGGCGATCAAAATGGTAATATTTCCAGCAAAAAAGCCCCGCCAATTTGGCGGGGCTTTTTTGCGTCATACAAAGAAAATGGTGGAGGCGGGGAGAGTCGAACTCCCGTCCGAGAACGATCCGAATCATTGAGTTTTTCTAGAACGCCACACAAATTTGTGTACGATTTGTGTACACCTTTTGTGTATATTCAAACGTACGGATTGTGCAAGCCTGATCCCTGAAAGACTATCGATTTAACTCCCTCATTTTTTGATTTGGAAAGAGTTGTTCTTAAATTCATGAGTTGAATATGTTGTTTGATAAAAAAAAGTGCACGCCGTAATGCGTTGAGATTACTTGTTTATTTTTTAAGTGCTTGAAATATAAAGAGATGTTTTTTTGATATTGCCCCTGCGAATTTTGGGGAAACATTAACGGTGCATTTGGTCTATAACTTTCTTGTTTTATGTATGTTTTATAGATGTTTTATAGATGATCTGCCGCTAACTGGTTAGTAACAACGTTCTTGCTAATTATTTGTTTTGACCTATAGCGTCGATGGGTTAATTCGATAATTTTATATAGTAATTATGAGCATTTACATGGCTCTATTTTTGTTTATGACAAAGGCCATGAAGAAAATTAAATATGAACGATCACTATTATTTGATGTTGGAAAATGGTCAGACGATGTTCGCGCAAAAAAGATCGCTGATATCGTTACGAACATTATCCTTCCCGACTTGGGAAAAGGCTACAAATTAGCGCACGGTCGATATACTGCTGCGATAATGAATCTAGTCATTAACTTTATACAATGTCACGAACACCCATATTGTGAATGGGTTGCATGTTCAAGAGATCAGAGTTCATACACGGTTGGTAGTCGGTACAACAAACTCTTTATCAGCTACCGCCCTTTAATGAGAATTATTGGTGCCATGGTAAAACATGAGCTTATTGAACTTGTGAAAGGAGTGAACTACCCCAATTTCCATAGGCAGTCTCGAATGCGTCCACGACTTAAATTTATTGAGTTGCTTTATCGCAAGAAGAAAACCAGAACTTATCGAAAGATTGAACTCATTCGCCTCAAGACAAGTGGTAAAAAGAAAAAGAAACTTGTCGAATATGACGACACTTCCAAAACGAATAACATGCGGCATAACAACATCATTCTTAATGAATGGATGGCTGCCGCTGAACTTCACCATGACTTAACAGAAGAGCAGGCTATCATGCATATTAAGGCTATTGGTAGATGCTTGGATTATTCTAAATCGAAAATGTATCGAGTATTTAACGGGAGTTTTGAGAGAGGTGGACGTTTCTATGGACCGTGGTGGCAAGAAGTCAAAAAAGAATATCGCCAATTCATTACAATTGGAGGGTGCCCTACGGTTGAACTGGACTACGCTAGCTTCCACCCTCGAATTCTTTACGATCGAAAAGGGGCTATTCTTCCTGAAGGAGATTTATATGAGGTGCCGGGTTTCAAGCATCGACGGAAGTTATGCAAGATTCTCTTTAATTCGCTGTTGAATGCCCCAACGCGGGAGTCTGCGATCAAGGCAGCAATGAGAGAGCATAATATTACGAGAAGGCCACCGCACACTGTGAAGAAACTGGAGATGGTCAAGTTAGCTGACCATCTCATCGCAAAGCATGAACCTATTGCTGAGTTCTTAGGAAGCGGCATCGGGCTAACTCTTCAGCACCATGACTCATGTATTGCTGAGCGGATTATGCTTTCGCTGAGGGATAAAGGAATTGTTGGCTTGCCCGTTCATGACTCATTCATCGTGGCTGTTCAGTATGAAGACATCTTACGAGAAACGATGCGTATAGAGTATCGAAGAGTATTTGGAAATGATCCGGTAATTGGCTAACGCCCCTAAACGGCTTGAGCGGCATGAATATTAGCTCTATTGGTGGTATTCATCGCTGCTCTCGTCGTTATCCACACCTATCCGTGGCTGCCAACTCCTTCCCAACCCGATATCCATCTGGGGCCTCCTTCTCCCTCTCCTCTCATTCCCTCTCCTATCCTATCCTATCCATTACTAAGAGCAGGTAGAGTGTTTCTTGAAAGTGTGAATTTTGCGTGAGCAGTATCTCTCTTACGGAATGGGGCTATCGTATGATGTCCTATCCCCCTCCTAGCACGTCCCTCCCTCATTCTATCGCTAATAAACCACGTTGTTTTTAATGAGTGCCGATTATAGAGAATTCAAGGCAGTGAATCCTAATTATAGGCCTCACAGGTACATCTATGATCTGTATTTAGACCTTTATTACAAACGTTTGAACTAAAAATGGTGTCTAGTAAGGGGCAGGTGTTTTACGGACGTAAAAGGGTGCCAAACTTAGGCCATAGTGGCTTAGCTCTAGAATGGACATCCTTTTATCGCGCGAGGCTATTGAATCTTACTTTATTCTACCTGCTCTTAGTAATGGAAGGGAAGGAAGGGGGACCTAGGAGTCATGATGAAAGAAGGAGAGGTGAAGGAGGAGGACGCAGAGGAAGAGAGAGATAGGGGAGCGGCACTGAGAGGAGCGGAAACAAGAAGAAGGGACGTGCGATTTATGCCGCCTTAGCTTTTTCGAGTGAAAGGGTACATGATAACTCTAGGTTTATAGCCTGTAAGAAGTTGATATGTTATTGTATTTGTTGTTTTTCGGAAAAAAAGGTTGATACGAAAATCATTTAAACTTCGAATAAAACTCAAATAAAATCCAAAAAGTCTTCAAATACGATCTAACAATAGTTCATTAATAACTGTAATCATGGTATGTTTATTGTTTTTTCAATTAAATAGCTACAAAGTAACTTGCAAGTGACTACGTAGTCTCTACGTAGAAACCGAGGATTACCCCTCTGTCGACGGCTTCCATCCTTCTTTATTGCTGAACTTTCTTCCTGATGCACTGTACGGTTTTGCTGCTGCCCCAAGGTACTCGGTAACTTTTGAATGGCTTCCCCCTTCAGAAAGCCACTTCGATACTTCCTGACGATCAAAATTCGGTTTCCTTCCTTTGTATTTTCTTGTCGCCTTAGTTTTAGCTATTCCGGCAAGTTATATCCATTCTCAGATTCGTTTCAAATTTTGCAAAGACTCCGAGCATTCCAAGTAAAGTCTTACCACTGGCTGTGCCTGTATCAATGCGTTGGTCCAATACTTCCAACGCGGCACCTTTCTTTTCAAGCAAATCAACGATGGCACACAAATCCTTGAGGTTACGTGCAAGCCTGTCGAGTTTCCAAACTACGAGTTTGTCTCCAATGCCGATCATTTCAACACATAATTCCAGCACAGGGCGTCCATTTTTTATTGCGGCACAGGCCTTTTCTTCTCTTATGACGGCTACAGGGGAAGCTCGTTTGATGGTATCGACTTGGATTTGAGGGCATTGATCGGCTGTGGAGATTCGACCGTAGGCAACAGAATGTCCTTTGTATCCATTTAGGATGGGAGGTCGTTTAGTAATAAATAAAGGGCTGTAAACACCTCCTAACGACTGGTTTGAGGTACTGATACCAATTTGGAGTTAGGATGCGTTTAAGGCGCGTCAACTCTTATATAGTTCAAGTGATTACACCCTTTCTGATGGAGAGAGGGGACTGATATTTTGCATGAGCAGTATCTCTCTTACATAATGAGGCACTCGTATAAGGTTCCCCCCCATTTGTTGAGTCTGTTGACGTCTTGAGGAGAGAGTTGACTTAACCATTCACTCTTTGCGCGAAGGCTACTGAACATTCTTACTTGTATGCCTAATGGGAGGGCTTTTGCTTTCGCGGTAAGGGAGTTTTTTGTCTTGAGACTATAAATCTATCTAGTTCAGAAACTTTTCTTTAACGATAGACAAGTCGCAGTAGCAGTACCGTCCTGTCCTCTTTTCTTTGCTCCTGACCCTATCTTGTCCTATATGGCATCAGGAGCAAACAACGATGAAATCGCTTTCCGTAAATTAGATGTGTAGCGTTTGTATACATACTTTATGTGTTAGGAATCATGGGAATCTTCAATTTTATTTGACCAAACTTTCAAGATTGAATATCTGTTTATACGTTCATGTGAAGAAGGGCTGTTTGTGCTAGATAATCGACAAATTGAAGAGGTTACTTCTAATGTTGCACTTTGATAGTCCTGAAGAGTTGTGGAGATACGCTAACGAGGTTCTAATGAGTGAGGTGGAACCAGCAGATTTTTCTCTTTCAGATGATTTTAACTTTCGTGTAAGGGTGTCTGGTGAAACTTGGGATGGCATGGTTGATTACCGTGTAGCTGAGATTGTCAGTGAACTTCAGAAAGCTGCTGACATTGCTGTTGATGAGATTTCAAGTTTTCTTTCTGTAGACGAAAGGAGCCTTTTCTTTGGAAATAATTCGTTAATCATTAAAAGCTCTGTTTCTAAAGGGTGTACCGATTTACGGGCAAACTGGGGAGAATCATTTGGTCTTCACATAAAGGGGATAACTGCCAAAGGGGCAGTATTTCTAACTTGTTTAGCTATTCTAGGGGCTACTACCGTTGGGGTTTCCTCTTTCCATTTTTCTTCAAAGAGTGAGATCCTTGAGAGGGAATTGCAACTTGCTAAGGCTAGTAATGATGCTGAGAGATTGCGGCAAACGACTAGGTTGATTGATGCTGCTGAAAGAATTGCTTTGGTTGGTGAAGAACCTCATCGGTCAACGATTAAATCGATGGAAGAAAATGATCTCCTTAAGTTTGGAAACAACGAGGAGAGGTACACCAAAGATGATGCTGGTAAATTGTACCCTCGCAGAAGCTATGCGGTGACGGATACATATTATGTCGATGATATCTATGAGATTACTGACCTTGGTGTTGTTAAGGATACGCTTAAACTGGTGAAGCAAGGCGTTGCCCCATTTGTTACTTCAATTGCTGATTTAAATGATTCTGATGTTAATAAACTATATCAGGTCCTTAAGAATGCTAGGCTTGCAAAGAGGCCAGCTACATTGGCACTCCAAGTGAGCATCAAAGTCAAACAAGGTAAGCCGTATAACGCAACTGTTATCGGTATTGCTTCTGCTCGTGAAGGTTCGTTAGATTTAGCAGACGTAGTTAAAATCAAAGCTAGGCCAGCCAAGAAATTTAAGAAGGAGCAGCCGCAAGGAATGTTGTCTTTGTTTGACCACTTAGAGCATAAAGGTGTTCTTGAGAAAACAGTGAGTGAGAAAAATGGTGTTGAAGAATAGTTCGGAGAAAGGGTGGGTGATATTCATCATCTTCCTGATTGTAATTGTGATCTGGATCGGATTGGGGATTATTGCTTATGATATCCAACCTGAAGTTGAAAGAGCTGGACAGTTTGGAGATATGTTCGGTTTTAGTAATTCTTTGTTCTCAGGACTGGCACTAGCTGGTTTGTTAATTACCATTTGGTTTCAACGTGAAGAGATTCAAATACAGCGTGAGGAACTTCAGCTTACCCGAGAAGAAATGAGGGAGCAAACACAGCAATTTGCAAACCAGAAAGAGGAGATGGCTGCACAGGCTGATTTTTTGAGGAAACAAGCTAACATACTTAGACGTCAACGTGTTCAGGATTCTTTCTTTAGCATGCTTAAACTTCATACGGATATGACTTCTTCGTTACAGATGAATATTGGTTCCCCGTCCGTTAAGGGAGTTAAGTGTATTAAGCATTTTGTTGGAGTATGTGAGAATTCTGTTTTGAATATATCTGAAGAAGAAATAGAGAAGAGGACTGCAGCTTTTGCAGAGCAGATTAATCAGTATCTGAAGAATTATGATGTAGATTTTGAGTCTTATTTGTTTCGAATTGAGTCTTTATTAGAATTAATTGATTCAAGTGGACTTAAAGATATCGAGTATTTAGTAAATGCTTTGCGTGGGTGTATGTATGAATATGAAGAGCAATTTGTATGGTATACCCTACAATATAGCCCTGCAAGCTTTGTCAAACTTAGGATATTGTTTAAAAAGTACCAGTTGGATATTTCTGCACATGAGTTGCAGATGAGACGATTTATCGACGTTGTAAACAGTTAATAACGGCAGGAGAAATTTTGAAAGAAAATTCTAAGAAGGTATGGACATGCCCGTCAAACTGCCTCCTTCATGGCCCTATCTTGAGGTCAGTCTGGCCGTCGAGAGGTGGACGCTCTTTTTACAGAGATTTTGCGTGAGCAAGTATTCTTATATATGAGGCCCCCCCATAGCATGGTCCACTAGGCCCCTCCCTGCCCCCCCCCGCCCAATGCCTTTGCTGGTTGCTTCTGTCAAAATTAGGTCGTGGTATGCATTTTGTTGATAAATCACACCCTAACAATATTCATTATGAAAGCTTAGATATTGAGTTTATCCTACCTCGTGTTCTAAAAGGTATACCTTTTGAGATTAATTCTAGTCACCCGATAGGCTATACTATGCCATGTAACAGAACCTTATGGATTAGATTGTTGACACGTTTTAACGAAAGCTTTAGAGGTTTCGCGACACGAGCCGGTAACAACCATAATGTGAGGTAATTAGACATGACAAACATTGGCTATATCAGAGTTAGTTCTGTTGATCAGAATTTGGACAGGCAACTAGATGGAGTGGACCTCGACGAAGTTTTTGAAGAGAAGGCTAGTGCCGCTACTACGAAAAGGCCGAAACTGAAAGAGTGCCTTCGATATCTACGTAAGGGAGATATCCTTCATATTCATAGCATTGATCGTCTTGCTCGTAACCTTTCTGACCTTTTAGCTCTTCTTGAGGAGCTTACAGGAAAAGGTGTTGAGGTCAGATTCCATAAAGAGAGGCTGACATTTACGGGAGATTCCACCCCCTTTCAGACCCTACAGCTTCAAATAATAGGTGCCGTAGCTCAGTTTGAGCGAGAGATTATTAAGGAGCGGCAAAGAGAGGGCATTGCTAAGGCACAAGCCAAAGGGAAGCATTGTGGCAGGAAGGCAAAGCTTACCAAGGAACAAATTGCCGACATTAAAGAACGAGTAGGAAAAGGAGAGGAGAAGAAGGGCTTAGCCGAAGAGTTTGGTATAAGCCGACAGACTGTATATCGTCTTATTAAAAAGTGATGCGTTTTATTCCTTTAGTTGATGCATTATTGTATATTCATAGTTGATTGTGTGGCGAGATCGGAGTATTTCATTATACCTAAATTCTATAATCAATGGACATTTCTTCCATAGAAGAAGCAGGCTTTTAGGCATGAATATCGAAAGATATATTTACCATACTCATATTGAAGCAGAAACGAGGAACAGGAAATGAAGATTGTTACAAGTGTAAAACGGTATATCGTGCTGATCGGTGCAGTTGTCTCCCTTTTGCTGTGCATGGGGTGTGCTGCAAAATTGAAGAATCCGGTAATTAAGCAAGCCGGTGGTATGCAAGTTGTTCCATGTTCGCATGTTTCGAATGAGCGGATGCTGTTTGAAGGCGAGAGGGCTAATCGGGTAGAAGTGTCAGGAAACGGTAACTATTTGGCCGTCCTGCAAGTTTTTGGGGATGAGAAAATAGTTGAGGCACAAGGAGGGTGGCAGTTTCCTCTAGAAGACGATGTCCGATTTCAAGAGTTTTCCCCTGATGGGGAAAGAATGGCTGTAATAAAGGATAAACAAATTCAGATTATTGAATTAAAAACTCGTCAGGTTATTCGAGAATGGAACTGCAAGAGTAAGCCAAGAAAAGTCTCTTTTTCGTCAGATGGGGAAATGATCACTTTTTCCAGTTCCGATGGGATTTTCGTTAAAAATATTAATGATGGGAAAGTGCTTTTTGAGAGAAACATGAAGAGCAGTTATGCAGTGTTTTCTCCCGATAGTAAAAGGTTAGCTGTCTCAACAAGGAACAATGCAGGAGGAAATCCAACTGAATATGTTGGTTTGACTGTTTGGTTGTTGGATGCCTCTTTTGGTGTTTTCGCTGACGATGAATTTCGGGTTTTCGACCTTGCTAGCGGACAGTTGGTTTTCGAGAAAATTTTGCATGACCAAGTTGTAAGTATTCCCACTTTTTCCCCTGATGGCCGCTATGTTGCCGTTGTGGTGAAGACTGATTGGGAAACCGTTGGCGGCGCAGTCATCAATGTTTACGACACAATTAGTGGAAGAAAGGTTTATTATTGGGATGTTTCGGAACAAATAAATACAATCGTTTTTTCTCCCGACAGTAAGTCTTTGGCCTTGGCAGCACCGTTTAACATGGGTGGTGTGCAGGTATATGATTTAGAAAGTGGGCAACCAAAGGCAAAACTCGATTCTTATCAGTATGGGCATGTTCAGGAAGTCAGTTTTTCCCCGGACAGCCGCTATTTGGGTATGGCTGTTTGGGGCCGGAATGGGGCTCTTTTACTCTATGATCTCGTAAAAAAACAAATAGTATACTCAAATGTTGACGACGAAGGTTTTTATTCGGTGAGTTTTTTCCCTGATGGTAATTCTTTAGCCGCAGGCGGTGCCAATGGAGTGAGACTTGTCCCGCTGGCTGAGTTGAAGTGATCGTTTATGGGGAGATCTGGGATAATTCGTTCAAAGTTTATTTGTTTTGATGGAAGGGGGTGGGACATCATATTACTTGATGTCCCATTCCTATTTGATTCGTAGTTGCAAGTTTTTGCTACAGCTCTGTTTAATCAATGCGAATATTAATTGGTCATAAGCTATTTCTTTAGATTGATTTTGTTGCATTTGTTACCTTTTGTTGTGAATTGATGATTTCTTTCAATTCTTGAAGGTTCGAGGAGTCATCAAGTTGGTGAATCATGCGGTGGCAATTTGCGCAAAGAACAGCAAAATCCTTTTCGATATCATATTCAGTTGCTACTCCTTTTTCTAAATTCGCAAGTGGAATAAGATGGTGAGCTTCGATGAATTCTTTTCCAAGTTCTCCATACTTTTCGACAAATGACATGTGACATGCTCGGCAGCGGTAGCCTTGGATTTTTTTGACTTTTCGGCTGGTGTTACCGTTACGTTCAATTAATTTATGAACTTTGTATTGTCTGATTTCTTCTATCGTTTGTTTTTTGTCGCTTGGAGAATCTTCAGCGCCGACTTCATAAGACGGAGAGATTCCACCTCGATATATTAGTGAATAATAGTCTCTGCAAATCCTTTGAAGGTCTGTTCTTAATACATCATTTTCTGGCAGGTTGTTAATGTCATATTGGGTCCCGAAAGCATGCCCAGCTTCATAACCTCTGGGGAGCATTCCCGTCCCACCAAGATCGATACTGTCGACATTGTAAGTTGAAGTACGATCACGCATACGAGAACAGATCAATGATGCGCGGTCGGCAAGAATTGTACTTCCTTTATTCGTGTTAAACTCATCAAAGACAGCAGTGGCACCTTGGTTCAACGATAAATACACATCGTTGTTGTGTACGTTAAACAGATAAACAACATAATATCCACGTGTTGCGGTAGTGGTAACGAGTGGATTGAAAATAGCAATCCATGGTACTGTCGCCCATTTCCCCTGACCACAACTTGCTTTTATATGTAATCCATTGGACATACTTCCTAACGCATTTTTAATCGCATTGGGCGCATTTCGTCGTATATTCTCGGCAAGAGGGTGTCCGGAAAAGTTTTGTTTTATGGCCTTTGAGTACTCTGTGCCAATTCTTTCTAATGTATTGCGAATCATTTCTACTCCTTGCGTGTTTTTTATAGATTCTATACGGCATATTGTACTAGGATATCAATATAAAGGAGCTATGATATTTTACACACTAAGGATTGTCGTCCCAATTGGCTGGGTAGCTAGTCCGTTTGAGGACGGAAAATCAATTTGTACTCAACTTTTTTTGTATTGTTCGTGCCTTAAAAGTCTGAAATAAAATAGAAAATTAGTAGGGCTTAAATGTGTCAAGCTGGAGGCTGTGCGTTCGAGTCTCGTCGGGTCTCTAGAAAACAAATAAGGGACATCAAGCAATTATTGATGTCCCTTATTTATGTGTTCAGCCAAAGATTTTACGTTACTTTTCATGTGGATGTTTAACAAACTTACTTTTAGCAAGGTGAGCAAGCTTTATAGCCTCGTGGAAATCGATATGAGCTACGGCATGTTCTAACATTACTTCTGAGTGGTACTGTTTGCCATATTTGCCCAAACTCATAGATTTGTGGGCATGCCCATCAAGTTCGTGCAGGAGGTTGTCGTCCACTAATTTTTGTTTAAGGTGGTCGATGAGGGTGTGCCGGAAGCTATGAAAGTCCTTTTTGGGGGCACCTTCTTCAATAATAATTCCACATTTCCTTTTGTACCCAGATGAAGTGGATGAATTGCCATTAAACCAGCGACTGATTGTTTGTCCGTACCTGTCACGTTTATGCAATATCTCGGGGAATAGTCTTATTTGCCCTTGATCTTTTAGGCTTTGGACATAGGCTGGAAGATTGAGGGTTTCAGACAAGAACGGGTGCATGGGGACAAGACGTTTTGAAGTCTTGGTCTTAATGTGTTTGTCCGGTTTGTTGGCGTTGATGTCAAATACCCATATGTCGTTGTCTTGTCGTATGTCGTCTAGGTGGAGTTGGGCGATTTCGTTCTGCCTCATCCCTGTAAACAGGGCAATTGGGAGTACCCAGAATTGATAGGGGTGCTTATGGGTATCGTTAAGATACTGCGGAGAGTGGAAAAGGCTCCTAAGGTCATCCAAGGTGAAGACGGTTCTCAGTTCATCGTCGCGGCGTTTTTCCTTGAGTTGTAACCCCGCAGCCGGATTAAGCGACATCCATCCATTTCTCATGGCGTAAGCAAGTAGAGTTGCCAATCTGTTAAGATACTTGTTGATCGTGGGGACAGTCATCCTTTTTTTTATGTCCATATTAAGGACTTCCTGAATGGTCTTATTTCGGTATGCCTTGGCTGTCTTTAGTCGTGGGGGCAACTTCATTAAGGTTGATTTGTATTCACGAATAAGCGGATAGGTGACTTTGTCCGTCGTGATATTTTTTCCTGCAAAGTCGAGAAAAAGTTGGTAGCACGCTAAGTTTTCTTTTTCGGTCTTCTCTTGCCAAGAGTCGGATAACCTTTGCTCTTCAGTGTACGTCTTTATTACCTCGATTATAGGCACGCTATCTGTTTTTTCTTGTGAAGAGTTGGCGGTTTCATCGTTAGACTGACAGGGCGAAGTGGTGTGGGATATTCTTGTATGTTTAATGGAATCTTCTACTGGGACATAGATTCCATTGTCTCTGAGAAGGTTGATGTCGGAGATAATTTCCCATGCTTTGAGTATTTCTCTGCATAGCTCCTTGAAGGCAAACTCGGAAGGTGCTTGATCAATGCCGCAACGACTAAGGAGTTGCTCTGCTTCATGGCGTATTGAGGAGTGGTCGTTGCGGACGAGTTCAGCTTGGTGGTGTTCTTTAAGATGAAATAGGCGGCGTTGAGATTCGGAATATTCCCATGGTGATGGTGGATCGATTCTTATTATTTCAAAACTATCTACAACAGAGTGAATGTACTGTTGTATTAGCTTTTGTAGTTCTTCTTTACTAAATCGATTCATTGTAAGATTAGATTGACGTATTGTTCTGAATAATAGTTTTAACTTTGGTGCAATGTATTTAACTCTTTTCGATGCTTCATCTGTAGAGTTTGTCTTCAAGGAGTATCGGATTTCTTTTAATCCAACGATGTTTCGTATATTTTCAGGAACCACAATGCGGAAAAATAATGTTCCGTGTTGACGTACAACATAGGGTGGAAATTTGGCAAGCACAAAAAAAGCCATCTCTGTTCCTCTACTTTGTGTACAATTTGTGTAGAGTTCAGAAATGGCAAATTTCACATTGAAATTGATCAATGATTTTAGGCGTTAGCACCTTAATGGTGGAGGCGGGGAGAGTCGAACTCCCGTCCGAGAACGATCCGTGAAAGCTTCTACAGGTTTAGGTCCGGAATAATATTTCGCCTAGAGGATTGCACCGGGCCAAACAGCCCCTAGACTAGTCCTCTTATTATTTCGCGCCATAGCCAAAGAAACCCAACTATGATGCTAGCCCTATAGTTTGTCGATCCTATCCGCTCATAAGGCGTCGGCGGTAGAATCGTGACACTCTAAGGTGTCATGTAGCAATTCTGCAATTAAGCAGCCATTGCGTAGTCGTAATTGTCGTTTGCAATTATCTTGTGGTCGATTTTTACGAGGCCATCGACCAACCTCGACCTGCGGCCTTGACTTCAACTATCCCCGTCGAAACCAGTGCGCCCCCATGTCAATGAACTAACGGACACAACGTATATAAGTAGTTTGATTGGTTTGGCAACTCAAATCGGGATGTGAAAAAAGAAAAAATAATCAACGTGAAGATCTGTATTTTAAAATAGCATTATTTCAGTGGCTTATTAGTTTTTCTAAAAAATCTCTAGAGCGCGGAATAATCCTGTGAATGTCATGTAAGGAGTATTTCTTATTGAAGGTAGAAGGATGGAGGCAGAATGAGCCGTTGAATAGTTAATCGAGTGTCCGGCGGTATCTTTTCAAGCCGATGACAACAATTATTATCCAGAAAATGAGGATCGGCCAAATATGATGGATTGATTCTTCAAAGTTATTACCTTTGAGAAGGATTCCTCTGATAAGGCGAAGGTAGTGTGTTAGGGGAAGAATTGAACCGACAGCCTGTGCCCATTGAGGCATTCCCCTGAAAGGAAACATGAATCCTGAGAGCAAAAGGGATGGCAGAAAGAAAAATATGGACATTTGAACGGCTTGGAGTTGGTTCTTGACGACGGTCGAGATTGTGACCCCAACAGAAAGATTTGCTCCGATGAAGATCAGGGAGAGAGCAAACACTAATGTAACACTTCCGTGCATGGGTACATTAAATAAAAGGCGAGCCGCCAGAATAATTAATGTTATCTGAATATATCCCACCAGAATATAGGGAATGATTTTCCCAAGCATGACTTCAAGCGGGCTTACAGGGGTGGCAAGTAGGTGCTCCATGGTTCCACGTTCAGATTCTCTTGTAATAGCGAGTGACGTAATCATGACGAGCGTGAGTGTTAAAATGACGCCGATTAGCCCTGGGACAATGTTGTACTGGCTTTCCGCTTCAGGATTGTAATCATTATGGATACGAATATCGACCGGAGGCAGGCTCTGATTGAGTTTAGCAGCTGGTCCTTTGAGTTCTTTGGCGAGGGCCCGTCGGATAATTTCAGGGAATGAACCTGCGGCATTGCCGGTTGCCATCGGGTCTGTTGCATCAGCTTCAAGAAGCAGAACAGGCCTATCATTGCGGAGCAGGTCGCGCTCGAATTGTTCGGGTATCGTAACGACGAATTGGACTAGTCCTTCTCGGATGAGCCTAGTGGCTTCGGCACGAGTTTTTGGATGGTGCGTAATGTCAAAGAAGGTACTTGTTTGCATCCCGGTTATAATGGCTCGGGAGAATTGTGAATTATCCGCAGAAAGCACTGCCGTGGGCAGGTGGCGCGGATCCGAGTTGATGGCATATCCGAAAAGAACCAACTGAATGAGTGGAATACCGATCATCATGGCAAAGGTGAGTCTGTCCCTTCGCATTTGTATGAATTCTTTGCTGACCATTGCAATGAATCGTCTGAGGGAAAAGAAGGTCATTCCAGATCCCCTTTGCTTTGCTGCATCAGGTCAATGAAAACTTCTTCAAGGCTGGTATCTATCAGAGTCCAGTCATAAGGGTGTTTTTGAAATGGTTTGATATGCTTTTCAAGGAGTTCGGCATTTCTGCCACTGACATGAAGTGTGTTTCCAAAGGCAACAACCTGATCAATGTCGGGAAGTGTTTTGAGTTGTTCAGAAAGGGCGTGAAGCGCTCCCTCGCCATTCGTAAGGCTAACGTTCCATGTCGTCAGTTGTGCGTTCCTGATCATTTCTTCAACAGTACCAGTCGCGAGAAGGGTGCCATACGCAATATATGCGAGTCTGTGGCATCGTTCGGCTTCATCCATGTAATGTGTGCTGATAAGGGCTGTGATGCCTTGAGAAGCAAGGGTGTGCACTTGGTCCCAGAAATCTCTGCGTGCACCTGGGTCCACGCCAGCAGTTGGTTCATCCAGAAGGAGCAACTTGGGGGAATGGAGTGTGCTGACACCGAGGGAAAGTCTTTGTTTCCAGCCTCCAGAGAGATTTCCTGCCAGTTGCTTTTCAAAGGGACCAAGTCCCATTCTTTCAATACATTCGCCTGCTTTTCGTGTTGGATTGTTTAAGCCAAATACACGAGCCGTGAATTCAATGTTTTCTCTGACAGTCAAGTCTTCGTATAAACTGAATCTTTGCGTCATGTATCCAACATGTGGTTTGATGCGGGCGGATTCATTGATAACGTCATAACCAAGACAAGTTCCAGAGCCGGAATTCGGCTTGAGGAGTCCACATAGCATGCGGATAGACGTTGTTTTCCCTGATCCGTTTGGACCGAGAAAACCGTAAATTTCACCCTTGCGGATTTTCATGTCCAGATTGTTGACAACGTTTTTTGGACCAAAGGATTTAGTCAACCCCTGCACGTCGATGATTATATCAGAGGGCATACGCTAAACAGTTAGTTTTATTGAGCAAGTGCGGGAATAGTGATATCGATTGGCTGCCCTGGGTGGAGTTGAGTGGCATCTTCTCGTGATGATTTACCCTTGAGCATAAAGACGAGTTTTGCTCGACTTTGACTGGAATAGATTACGGGTGGAGTGAATTCGGCCTCAGGCGAAATGTACGAAATTGTTACATCAATTGGCTTTTCAGCTCCGTCATATGTTACGATTGCTTTTTGGCCTTGTTGAATTTTTCCGACGATTGTTTGAGGGACATAGAATCGAACTTCAACATTTTCCGGTGGTAACAAGGATACGACCGGCTGTCCGGGAGATATCCATTCGCCGACTCTGAAAAGGGTATCAAATACGAATGCGGAACTGGGTGCTGAACGTATTTTTTGGTCAAAATTCCATTGAGCCTGATCAAGCATGGCTTGGGCTTGTAGCACTGCCGCCATGGCCGCTCTTATTTCATCACTGCGTGCGCCGAGTCGTGCCGTTGTCAAGTCTGCTGTCATCTGTTTGACCTGTTGAATTTTTTGATCATAGTCACTTTTTGATCTGTCTAGTTCTTCCTGAGAGATCGTTTTTTCGGCGATGAGTTTTACGCGGCGCAAATATTCGATTTTTGCCAAGGCCGCCGAGGCTTTTGCCTGTCTGAGTTGGGCCTGGATTGATGCGATCTCTGATGGGCGCTGTCCTTTTTCAAGGTTGGCGAGATTGTCTTGTGCGCGATGCAATCCGTGTGTGGCTTCATCTACAGCGGCTTTCTCGAAATTTCGCTCTAGAGCAAAAAGAGGGGCGTTTTGGGGGATGGTTTGCCCTCTAGAGACAGAGAGGTCATTGAGAGTCCCTCCAATTGGAGATGCGACAAGAACATATTCTCCTTCAACATACCCCTGAAAGACGTTGGTCGGTCCCTCCGAGCAAGCAGCGATGAGGAAAATAAAGCCGGTAAAGATGAAAAATGTCTTTTTTATCATGGTGTATTAGTTTTGTTGAGTGTGCAACAAAGTACGCCTGTTCGAACAAAAAAACAATCTATCAAGGGAAGAAACCATATTGGTTTTCAGTTTTGAATGTCTGAAAGGCGTGAGGGTTTGAATTGTTTTTAGTCCAACATGCCTGAGAAGGCTTTTATTCAGCGAAAAAAAGAATCCCGTAAATCATTATGATTTACGGGATTCATTTCAATCGTGGTAGCGAGGAGAGGACTTGAACCTCCGACTCTACGGATATGAGCCGTATGCTCTAACCAACTGAGCTACCTCGCCACATTTGTTTCGCCCAAGCGAGGACAGCTTATAGAACGTCTTTTTGTGCTTGGCAAGAGGAAAATTGAAATATTTCGTTTTTTTGGAACATATTACAAATACAGGAGAATCAAAGGAGCGAGTGCCAACCGGTAAATAGCGAATGGGCGCAAGGTTAATTTACCAAGAAGATAGATGAATCCTTTGATTGCCAACCAAGCAGAAATGAAAGAAACAAAGAATCCGATAAAGAGGAAAAGGAAGTCTCCTCCATGGAAAAGTTGGTAATTTTTCGATAGGTCGTAGCCCGTTGCTGCGAACATGATCGGAACGGCTGCGATGAATGAATATTCTGCAGCTACGGTGCGACGTGCACCAAGCAGCATGCCGCCCATGATGGTCGCGGCAGATCGTGAAAAGCCGGGCCAGAGGGCCAAGCATTGGAATAAGCCGATGCCCAGAGCGAGTTTAGGTGTTATTTCATCGAGGGAGATTGTTTTTTCTGATTTGTTCATTCCTTCGACTATAAAAATAAGAACTGCGCCGACAGCCAAGGCTATTGCCACAGTGGTAGGGCTGAACAAATATTGTTTGATATAACTGTGTGTGAGCAATCCAAGTATGGATGCCGGAAGGGATGTCAGGAAGAGGAGCCATAAGCCGTAGATTCCAGAAAATTTCTGATTTGAATTTGGCCGCAGTAGGCCGAGGAAGCGATCCCAATACAAAACGACAACGGCCAGAATGGCACCGAGTTGAATGACGATTTCAAACGTTTCGGCCTTGGGGCCGGTAAAGTCGAGTAAGTGCCCGGTTATGATGAGATGTCCGGTGCTCGATATGGGTAGAAACTCGGTCAGTCCTTCAACTATTCCGAGAATGACCGCGATATACCATGGTGCCATGTGAGCCTCATGCGAAGAAAAATGTTGATATTTAGGCTTGAACGTTGGGCCTAGCCCAACTAAGAGTCTCTTGCAAGCCCTTGAATGCTGGTGTATTTGATTAAGTTGAACCTTTGACCATTTTTCAGGAGTCATTCATGACAACCATTATGCCGCAGAGCGAACTGATGCGCAAAGCTGTTGCTTGGATCAGTGAAAAAACAAAAAATAATCCAGACAGCAAATTTGTTGCATTGGTTGAAAAAGCCGCAGTACGCTTCAATCTCTCGCCCAAAGATGTCGAGTTCCTTCAGCGTTTTTTTAAAAAAAGTCAGGACTAGAATCCGCCTGTGCAAATTCTTCACCGACAAATATTTCGTGAACTACTCAAGCTGTTTGGCCTGACTGTTTCCTGTCTTTTGGGGCTTATCCTGATTGGCAGAATGTTACAGTTGCGTTCTTTGTTTTTATCTCAGGACATTGGTTTTTTTAATATATTGCAGCTTTTCTTCTACCTAACGCCATTTTTTTTGCTACTTATCACGCCTATCGCCACCATGCTGAGCGTGTTTTTGACGTTTTTACGTATGAGTACGGACAATGAATTGACCGCACTCAAGGCGAATGGGGTCAGTCTTTACAAGATGTTACCTGCACCATTGGCGTTTTGTACCCTGTGTACTTTATTTACCTTATTTATTTCATCCTGGGGGCTTGCATGGGGAATGGACATGTTCAAGACCAAACTTTATCAGTTTGCCAGGACACATTCTAAATTTGCATTGCAGCCGGGGGTTTTTAACAAGGAATTCCCTGGTATTACTTTTTATGCGCATCAAGTGGACAATGAGAAAGGCGAATTGAAGTTTGCTTTTGTTCGTGACGAGTCTATCAAGGGGACTTCTGTTGTGGTCGTAGCCCCTGAAGCACAGATTGAATCTACAGCCGCGACAGCGGAAATTCGAATTACGTTTAAGAACGGAAATATCTTTCGAAAGAGTGGAGAAGAACTGAATATCCTCAAATTTGGTACATATGCCATCAGACTTGATCTTGGTAAGTTGCTCATGGGATTTAATTTTAATGAAGACAAGGCCAAGGATATGCCGTTGTCTCGGTTGAGTGCCATCCGTAATGATCACAACGAAGCGCCGGGTCGTGGCGATCGGTTTTATCGAAAAGTGAACACCGAATATTTCAAGCGTATTACATTGCCGATTGGATGCCTTGTGCTTGGTATGTTTGCTATTCCCATTGCTTCTGCCTTTCGTGGGTTGAAGCAGCAATATGGTCTGCTTTTGTCCATGGGGCTGTTTCTTGTCTATTACACGATGTTTTCTGTTGGTGTGAGTATGGGAGAGTCTGGGGCTATCCCTCCGGCATATGGCTTGTGGGCGCCTAATTTCGTTTACATATTTGTGGCCTTGATAGGCATGCGCTACGCCAACAAAGAACGGATGCCTACTTTTGTTCATTGGCTTATGCATTTACGATTTAATAAGAGGGCGAGCGCATGAAGAATATCTTCGGCGTAGGCGTTCTCAGTCGGTATCTCATTCGGCAGAATCTTTATTTGATGGCTATCTGTCTGGCTGCGGGTACTGGTATTTATCTTTTGTCAGATGTTTTTGATCGTTTGGATGATTTTATTCAGGCGGGCTTAGGTGTCGAGACGATTCTTTTCTATTTTGTAGTCAAGATTCCACTTATCGTGTCTCAGTTGATGCCGGCGATTTTTTTGCTCGCCATGGTTATTCAACTTGGTGTGTTGACCCGATCTCGAGAGATGCTTGCTTTGCGAGCCGGTGGTGTTTCGCTCGCGTGGTTTATCCGTTTTTTTGTCATCTATGCGATGATATGGAGCGTCGGCCAGTTGGTTTTTTCTCAATTCCTTGGAGTTTTTGGAGAATATGAGGCTAATAGAATTTGGAAAGAGGACGTTCGGAAGAAGCAACTGGATGAAATGACGATCAAGAATTTATGGTTTCGCGATGGTCCTTTCATTGTGCTGGCGGAAAAGGCCTATCCCGGCAAAAGCAAAGCAAGTGGTATTACTGTTTATGAATTCACCACGGACAGTCAGGATCTCATCAGAATTTTGAGTGCCAAAAAAGCACTTATTGATGATCACGGATGGGGATTATTGGATGTGCACGAACTTGATACCCGAACGTTTATCGGGGTCAGTCGACTATCTCAATTTCTGTCAGTCAGGCAAAATCTCAAGGCGTATGCCGCCGTGGAGCTCAAGGGAGACAAAGCTCAGTTGCCCTTGTTAGAGCTTTCGCGAGCGATCAAGAAGCTTGAGGAGTCTGGATCTAATGTAGAGATTCTACGAACCGTCTGGCATGGTAAACTTTCCTATGCGTTTTCCATGGTGCTTATGGCATTGTTTGCCATGACGTTGATGACGTTCTCTGAGAATCTCTATGCCAACATCGGGCTGGCATTGATCCTGATTTTTATCCAATACGGGGTCCACGTTGTAGGAGCCACGGCAGGCGAAAAGGGTGTTTTACCACCCATTATGGCGGCCTGGCTTGGCAACGCCATAATGGGATCCCTGGCATCTCTACGATTGGCTTGGGTAGCTTTACCGAGGTTCCAGATCACAGTCAGGGAATGGATTGGTGGATTGCGGCTAAACCGCAGTCGATCATAATTTCGCGTATTCGCCCAACACATCCCAGAGGTTGTCTTCACCTTTGCCCGTTTTGCTGGAGAACAGCAGGGGATTGTTCTTTTGTTGCAGGATATCTTTCCATTGACTCTGGAGTTTGGCCAGTTCCCGCTGTTTTGGCTTATCGGCCTTTGTCAAAACTGGGATGACAGGTATGCCGAGGCTTTTTAGATAGGAAGTTAATTCCATATCAATTTTTTGTGGTGTGAGGCGTGAATCGAGTAGGACAGCAACCGCTTTGAGTTGCGGATTACTGGTCATATAGGCCTCAATGAGTTTGGCCCATTTGGCCCGTTCCGTTTTTGAGCATTTGGCATAGCCATAGCCCGGCAAGTCAACAAGGAAGTAACCGTCTGGATTGACTTTATAATAATTGAGACTTCGGGTTTTTCCTGGCTTGGAACTGATTTTCGCCAATTTTTTTCGTCCCGCCAAGCGGTTGACCAGTGAAGATTTTCCAACGTTGGAACGTCCTGCCAAGGCTATCTGGGCCTCGTCGAAGTTCTCAAGTTGCTTGATTTCGTATATTGTTTTGACTAACTCAATGGTTCGGTTCATAAAGAAATACCGCTCTTGCTTATGGTTTTCATCAAGCCCCACCTTTCGTCATTTTTAGGGGGAGAGTCAAGGCAAGGAAGCGAAAAATTTTGGAATAGAGGGAAATGGGCATGGCCAAACTCGATATTTTGATACTGAATGGTCCGAATTTGGGACATATAGGCAAGCGGCAACCGGAAATTTATGGTTCGCAAACCATAGATGATATGCCCGTCTTGTTGGAAAAGACCATGGGCAAGGCTGCTGAAGATATTGCCCTCACACATTTTCAATCTAATTCTGAAGGCGCTCTTATTGATCGTCTGGAACTGGCCAGAGAAGAAGGTATTGACGGTATTGTGTTTAATGCTGGGGCATATACTCACACAAGCCTTGCCATTTCCGATTGTCTGGCCTGGATAGATATTCCGTGCGTGGAAGTGCATATAAGCAACATCTGGGCGCGGACGGATAAGCCTCTTAGACAGCAATCACTCATGGGTGACTGCTGTGTGGGTGTCATTGCCGGATTTGGTATTCTGGGGTATGTCCTTGGCGTTCAGGCGTTGTACGAACGTCTGGCTAGGTAAAATTCTTGAAAATAACCGGACTGACCGGGTAAACGTTTTGGAGTAGATATGATTTCAACCAAAGATTTCAGGACCGGCCTGAAGATTGAAATAGACGGAAAACCTTTTGAAATCGTCGAATTTCAACATTTCAAACCAGGTAAGGGCGGTGCCATGATGCGCACCAAACTTCGTCATATGAGAACCGGTCAGGTTTTGGATAAGACTTTCCGTTCCGGCGAGAAGGTCAAAAAGCCGGATATGGTCGTCGTCGGTATGCAGTTTATTTATAAAGACGGGACTGATTATGTTTTCATGGACCTTGAGACCTACGAACAAATGAATGTTCCTGCCGAAAATGTCGGTGAGAAGGGTGGGTATATCAAGGAAGGCGACACCGTGAAGGTTCTGTTGTATAATGGTGAGCTTATTGGCGTTGATTTGCCTGCCAATGTCAACCTGACTGTTTCCCAGACCGACCCGGGTGTGCAGGGTGATCGTGTCAGTAATGCGACCAAGCCCGCCACCCTTGAAACCGGCCTTAAGATCAATGTACCGCTCTTCATTAACGAAGGCGAGACGATTAAGGTTGACACCCGCAACGGAGACTATCTGGGACGCGAATAAAGCGGACTTGCAACTCGTTGTGAAAATTGCGTAAAAAGGGTCGTGGACAGCGTACTGTCCAGGACCTTTTTTTACAAAGCGAGACCACATGGCAAAAAAACGGAAAACAACAGTACAGCATGGCAAAAAAGGACGCGGACCGGAATTTATCGGATTGTTTTTTTTGTTTTTGTCAGCCTTCCTGTTTCTGAGCCTTTTATCATTTAGCCCTGGCGATCCGAGTTTCAATCAGTCTGTGACCTCTGGTGCGCCTGTGCAGAATGTAGTTGGATATGCAGGGGCATACTGTGCCGGATTTCTTGTTACAATTTTTGGTATCGGGGCACTGTTCTGGCCGATCTATTTTTTGTATCTTGGGCTGACCAAGTTTGTGTCCAAGCTAAAACTTTCGATTACCCGCTGGTTGGGACTTGCTGGATTGTTTATCGCATTCGAGGCATGGGCCATGCATCCGTGGTTTTCCACGGTGCCACATGACGCCTATGGTCTTATTGGGAGTGGATATTTCGGGCGTGACATCATTACTCGATTTACTATGCCGTACTTGCGGCCTGTCGGGACATTTCTCCTATGGCTTTTTGTGACTATTATTTCTTTTCAGGGTGTCCTTGGTTTCACCTGGGTTTCTGTGTGGAATTCTTTGGTCCAATGGTGGGACGCCTACAGCGAGGGAGCGCTTAAACGGCAGGAAGTACGGAAAGCTCGTAAGTCGACAAAGGCTTCGGCAAAGAATGAAACAAAGAATGCATCCAATGAAGATATGGGTTTGCAGTTTGTTGATCTTGAGTCGGAAACACCAGCAAAACCAAAACCACGATCCAAGCCGAAACCCAAGCCGATAGCCAAGTCTACGGCTCACGTCGTTTCCGGCAATGGTGATCTTCCTACCACGGAATTGTTGACTCCTCCTGTTGATCGCAAAACCAGTCAGACACAGGAGGTTTTGCAACCGTTGGCAGATAGACTCAAGGAATGCCTGAATAATTTTAATGTGCAGGGTGAAATTCAACAGGTTGTCCCCGGTCCGGTCGTGACCATGTTTGAATTCAAGCCCGCGCCGGGTATTAAGGTCAGTAAAATTGAAAATTTGACAGATGATATTGCATTGGCACTGCGTGCTGAATCCGTTCGTATTGAAGCTCCGATTCCAGGTAAAGACAGTGTTGGTATTGAAATTCCCAATATTGATCGTGAAATGGTTTTTTTACGTGAAGTGCTTGAATCTGAAGAGTTTACACGTTCAAAGTCGCCGTTAACTTTAGCGCTTGGTAAAGACATTCATGGAGCAACCAAAGTTGCTGATCTGGCTAAAATGCCACACCTTTTGGTCGCAGGTGCGACTGGTGCGGGTAAGTCTGTTGGTATCAATGGCTTTTTGTTGAGTCTGCTATATAAGGCTGGCCCTGAAGACGTTAAACTTCTGCTGGTCGACCCTAAGCGTATTGAGTTGGCGCCGTATGCGGAGTTGCCTCATCTGGTACATCCGGTTGTCACGGATATGAATCTTGCCAAGAGCGCATTAGAATGGGCCGTGTTCGAGATGGACTGCCGATACAAGAAAATGGCCCAACTCGGTGTGCGTAATATTGAAGGATACAATCAAAAGCTGGCTTCCATGGGTGAGAATCTCCCCGAAGAATTTCAGCATATGAAACCCATGCCATACTTGGTCATAATTATTGATGAGTTGGCTGATTTGATGATGACGGCTGCCAAGGACGTGGAACAATGTATTGTTCGTTTGGCTCAGTTGGCCCGTGCTGCCGGAATCCATATGATTCTGGCGACACAGCGTCCGAGTGTGGATGTTGTCACCGGTATCATCAAGGCTAACTTTCCCACACGTATATCTTTTTTCGTGACTTCAAAGTTCGATTCTCGGACTATTTTGGACGGTGTGGGCGCAGAACGGTTACTAGGCAAGGGGGACATGCTTTTCAAGCCCAGCGGCGGTAAGCTCAAGCGTATGCACGGAGCGTACGTGGATGAGACGGAAATTGCGCATGTCGTTAAGTTCTGGAAGGAATCTATACCGCAGGAATTTGAACTTGATTTTACTGATTGGAAGCAGAAATCAGGTGATGGCGGTGGTTCTGGCCCTGCCGGGCAGTCTGATGACCCTGTGTATGATGAGGCGGTACAGTTCGTGCTTACTCAAGGCAAGGCGTCTATTTCCTTGTTGCAACGGCGTTTTAGAATTGGTTTTAACCGTGCAGCACGTTTTATCGAACAAATGGAAACAGAAGGTATTCTTGGCCCACAGGAAGGCAGCAAGCCGCGTAAGGTTCTCAAGTCTGAATAATTGGAGAAAATAAATGTCTAGATTGTATATTTCGTGTGTGGCGGTTTTTTGTGCTTTGTTGATTCCTTTAGGCGCGATGGCTTCTGAACCTGTGGCACCAGAAGATCTGCCTGATCTTATCCAGCAACGTTATGAAACTTTGAAGACTTTTCAAGCTGATTTTGTTCAGGAGTTAACAAATGTTGCCAGTGGCGAAGTGGAAACTCGTGAGGGGAAGATATGGTTTCGTCAACCGTCACAAGTTCGGTGGGAAACCACCAAGCCGGAAAATGAATTGCTCGTTGTCGGTCCAGAATTTGCCTGGAATTACATTGAGGACGAAGAGCTTGCTATCAAATACAGTGTGGCAAGTCTTTTGGATTCCAAGACCATTTTACGCTTTATATCCGGTCAGGCCAACATCAAGGAAGACTTTGTAGTCAAGACGGAGTGGCAGGGCGCCGATGCCGTCCGTGAGCGGTGGGGCAAGGGTTTTACCGTATTGCAGCTCGTTCCCAAGGAAGCTGAGCCGGGTATGGTTCTGGCCTTCGTAGGCGTAGAATCAGACACCGGCCTGCTTCGACAGGTCATGATCGTTGATTTTTATGGAAACGGCAATGAACTTAGATTGTCCAATGTCGAGTTGGATGTCAATTTGACACCTGATATGTTTAGTTTTGTTCCGCCGCAAGGAACGCAGGTGGAAGACAATACTCAGGGGTTTTAAGTAAGCTTTACGGCTTTTTTCAGAGCCTGAAGTTCACTCTTTGTGAGCTCGCGCCACGTGCCACGCTTGAGGTTGCCCAAGTTTACAGGACCTTGTTGGACCCGTCTAAGGTGAAGAATGGTCAGTCCTAAAAGGTCGCACATTCGGCGAATCTGTCGATTTATGCCTTGAATAAGTGTGATTTCGACTTGTTGCGTACCTGCTACAGGTTTTTTCAGCTCTACTTTGGCCGGGGCCAGCGAGTCTCCTTCAGGGAGAGTCATACCTTGTCGCATAGTCTTGATCGCTGATTCCGGCACGGTGCCACGTACTGTCACCTGATAGACTTTGGGTAGATGGTATTTGGGATGGGTGAGGCGATAACACAGGTCTCCATCCGTGGTCAGCAGGAGCAGTCCTTCGGAAAAATAGTCCAATCGTCCTACAGGGAATGGCCGTAATCTCCTAATTTCATTGGGAAGAAAGTCCAGAACGGTTTGCCGTCCCTGGGGATCATTGACCGTTGTGACTGTTTCTATGGGTTTGTGCAGAATCAGCGTCATGTTTCCGGCTTTACCGGGGAGGCTGATGGATCTGCCATTGACAGCGACGGCGTCAACATCTGGATCAACTTTGATTCCGGGAGAATCAGCAGTTGTATCGTTGACGGTTACTTGACCACTGAAGACCAGGTCGTCTGCGCCGCGACGGGAGGTTACCCCGCACTGGGCGATAAATTTATTCAGTCGGATTTGTTTTTTTTCATTGGACATTCGTTGTTCTTAGACACGAATTGTCTTTGTGGCAAGCTGGAAACTGGTCACGATGTCGAGCATATTGGTCACATCGCCTACGTCTTTTTGTGCAGTCAGTCCGAAAAATTCGAGACAAGTTCCACAGACTAGGATGGAAACACCATTTTTTTCGAGCTCTTGAAGCGCTTTGAGACATCGACTGTCCTCGACGGCAAGCTTAACGGCTCCGTTGACCATGACAATGCGCCACAAATCGTTTCCAAGCTCTTTGAGTGTGCTCAGGAAGTTGAACATAAGGCTGGAGCCAAGTTCGTCATCTCCGGAACCCATGACGTCCGAAGCAATGAAAATCAATATTTTTTGATTATCGAGATCTTCGATTTCTTGGCTGGACATGACTTTGCACACTTCACATTCATTGTTTGCCAATTTGCAGGCGGTCACTATAAAATCCGCCCCGGCTATTTCTGTAGATGTTTCATATCCTTGTACCGTCAGAAAACGAGAGACATTTTCTTGAGCAGCTTCATTGTCTACAGTGATGTTTAGGCGTTCAGGAGCCTGTTTTTCCAGTGCCTCTTTGGCTTTGAGAACAGGTTGAGGGCAGGGCAGACCTTTACAGTCGAGTGAGATATCAATCATGTTTTCTCCTTAAAAAAACAAATCACCACAGGTCTCATAGTAGGTCAAATAGATAAAATGCATCGACTATGCGGAATGGAAAGATTTTTTAGATAGGATATCTCCACTTGTCCTCAATGTGTTGAGTCGATATGTAATCAAAATAAAAAGTGATTATTAAAAAATGAAAATACCATTTGATCCATTGCGCTTGGTCCCACTTGTTTCCGCCATATTTAATGGTTGGGGCAAAACTTTACGTTTTGAAGAACATGGCGACTTTGGAGCTATCGTTGAAGAGGGCCGACAAGGTAAGCCATATATTTTTGCGTTGTGGCATGGGGAACTATTCCCTTTAGCCGCTTATGCAAAACGGTTTGATTGCCGATTTGCGATCATTGTCAGTCAAAGCAAAGATGGAGAGCTTATTGCCAGATTTCTCGAGCGTAATGGGCATGTTGCTGTTCGTGGGTCAAGTTCTCGGGGCGGAGTGAAAGCCCTTATCCAAACTAAGCGTTTAATATTAAAAGAAAAATTAATTGGTGGAATCACGGTTGATGGCCCTCGAGGACCTCGGCATAAGGCCAAAGATGGCGTTATTCTGCTTGCTCAAAGGACTGGGGCACAAATTGTACCTTTGCGGGCGTCTGTTTCGCGGAAAAAAGTGTTCAATTCCTGGGATAAATTTGTGGTTCCGTATCCGTTTTCAAAATGTCATTTCCATGTTGGAGAACCTATGGATGTGACAACAGATAAATTGGATAAGGATGTTTTGAGACGAGAGAGAGAGCGTTTGGAAAAACGATTGCTTGCACTCGGATCAGCATAAAAAAGGGGACGCTAAGGCGTCCCCTTTTTTATGCTTAGTCGACTTTTTTTCTTGCCGTGCCATCCTTGAAGAAGGGGAGGGCTGCTTTTTGTGCTTTTAGTTCTACACGGGCTGTCTTTACGATAAATTCATCGCCATCGGCATCCTCTGCTCGAACATATGCCAGCGCGATGCAGTGTCCCAAACTTGGAGCGAATGAACCACTGGTGATTACACCGGTTTTTTCTCCGCTGGGCAACAAGACTTCGTCGTAATGACGAGCTGTACGGCGTCCGTCGATGCTCAGGGCAATCAAAGATTCTTTTACTTCAGCCAAGCCGGATTTGCCAATATACTCGGTTTCTTTTTTTAGAAAGAAACCAGCTCCAGCCTCTTTAGGTGTGTGGTCTTCATCCAGATCCTGACCATAAAGCGGATAACCGATTTCTAGCCGCAAGGTATCTCTGGCTCCAAGTCCAATCGGTTCCACTCGTTCATCCGCTGCCAGCTTTTCCCATATTTTCAGTGCATTGGTGGACGGAAGATACAGTTCATATCCGAGTTCGCCTGTATAGCCTGTGCGACTGACGATCATGGGGAATCCGGCAACATCGGTTTCTTCGAAGTTGAAATATTTTAGATGATTCCAATTGGAATCCAACAGAGCATTGAGGACTTCCAGACTTTCGGGGCCTTGTACGTCGATTTTTGCCGTTTCATCACTGACGTCGGTCAGGACCAAGGCTGCAGGGAGATTTGCCCGGATGTGGTCAAAGTCTTTCTGTCGGCATGCGCCGTTGACAACCAGCATGTATTCGTCTTCGGCTGTGCAGTAGATGATGAGATCATCATTGATGCCACCGGATTCATTGAGCAAAAAACCATAGCGGCATTTACCTGAAGCCAGGGTTTCCAGATCGTGGCTGACGATTTTATTGAGTCCATCTTTTGCTCCGGCACCGGAGAGTTTGAATTCACCCATATGGCAAATGTCGAAGATACCGGCCTTAGTGCGGGTATGCTTGTGTTCGACAATGATACCTTTATATTGCACTGGCATGTCAAATCCGGCAAACGGGGCCATTTTAGCACCGTTTTCCCGATGCCACTCAGTGAGCGGTGTTGTGGCGAGAGATTCCAATGTAAACTCCTTTTTGAATTACTTGAATTGGCCGGAGGGGGGATTGCTCGCGACCCGGGATTTCCTGATGGAACGGAATTCATCAAGTAACATAACCAGTTGTTGGTACAGTTTTTTGATTTCTCGTCCATAGGGTGAAAGTTTTTTTTCGTCGATATTCACATATTTTCTGCGGAGATAGGCGTCGGAAATAACATCGTTGCCTATGATCAGCACTTTAACAACCAACTTATCGAAATAATTTACGATTTCGAATTTTAGTTCGTTGAGGATATCCGTCATTAATACCAGCATTTGGTGATAGGAAACAGGTTCTCCCTTGTACTTTCTATAGCGGAGATCCTCAAGTATGCGAACCTTACGCGCTTGCTGAATCTGTCCATATCTGGCCCAGACTTCCTGATGGAGAGCGTAGTTCTCATTAAAAACTTCGTAATTGTCCGGGGCCAACAGGTATCCGTCGAGCACGCGGACTATTTGTGAGTAGTAGTCGTCCGAGTAATCCACGATGCGGTGCATATGTTTGGAAAGCCACATGTAGAGTACTTTGAGTCGTTTTTCATGGGTGTCGGTATCCGAAATGACTTCACTTCGTTTGTAGTTCACAGGGATGCGATATTCTCCTCGTACAATGTCGTTGAGGCGAAGGATCATGTTGCGGACATTCTGAATGATATTCAGACTGTCATTTACCCGTCCCGTAATGGGATGAATGATTTCCTGCTTGAGAACCGACAGAGCGCGAGCTTCCCGGACGTTTTTGGGACTGTAGTCATGCTGTTGGTATGTGACGCGCAAAATGACAACACGTTTTTTGTCATCAACAAAGAATCCCTGATCTTTGAGTAACTCAATAAGATCCTTTTGATTCTCATGGATTTGAACAAGGGCTGTTTTTTCAATTCTCGGATATTTTAGAAGTTTTTTGGGCGTACCTGGAGGCGGAGACATCATCGTCGTGATGGTCCTGTCACTTTGGCCGAGCACGCGCACTATGAAACGTTCATTTTGACGCAGGAGGCGAATGGCAAACATGGCCGAAGAAGTACGGCGTTCTGAAACAATGGGGAATCCGTGAAGCTCCATCATGAATTGATAAACGAATAAGCGGTTGCATTCGTACATCAAGTTGTTGCCGGGTTTGAATTTGCCGATTCTCAGGCCGAATTGTTTAAGTTCGCTATCTAGGTTGGACGGTAAAGATGCATACATTCCTTGCAGAGTGAATTTTCCAGAACTATCATGAGCTATTACATGGGCGCGTTCCAACTCAAGCAAGAGTGGGAGCATTTTTGAATAGGCATCAATGGAACAAATGTCTTTTCCATCGAATTCTTCAAGAAATTCATGATGGTATCGTTTGGGCAGACGGCTTTGAAATGTACGGATGTTATTTGCGATGACATTTTCTTCTATGGCGCAATTGTCCTGAAGTTGCATTTCTTCCCAATCAGACAGGGAGTGCAGTGCGTCATACTGGAATATTTCTTGAAATGAATTGAGCTGGCGTTCGAAGGCAACCATGGAAAATCCGGGGAGGGCCTTGTACTCGTAAAGGTCGAGTTCAAATGACGGAAGAAGTTCTCGGGCCTGGACGAGTGGGTAGTCCTTGACTTCAAAATATGGCTTGAGAAGGCAATACTTAATGTGCTTGAAGTCGATGAATTGCTTCAATTCTTCAAGTGTTTTCAGCGTGTGCTGATCGTTTTTTTCTTCACCGGATTCCTGAAAATCAGGTGCTTTGCTAAAGGCTTTTTCCCACATCAAGAGTTGTCCCGGAATCAATAATTTATTACAAGTATATCCTGTTCAAATAATTATCTCTTGTTCATATACATATATGAGCCGAAATACAATGATTTAGGGGTATGGTTTCAGCTCTTTCAGGGATTTGTGTCATGCGGGCTATATTGAATTGTTTTTATTTGATATCGGCGAAACAATTGTCCTGAATAATTGACATTCTCTGTGTATTTTGTTATTGTCTCGCGGCTTTTGAGGGGGTCTGAATGGGGTCGGACTTAGTGAAGAAACGAGGCGAGTAATGAAAAAGAAAGATCAGTGTCCTAGGGCAAAAATTAACGAAAAGTATTGCACCTGTACGGCTGCATGCGACAAGCATGGGCTTTGTTGTGAGTGTTTGCATTATCACAGGCAACGCGGTGAACTTCCTGCTTGTTATTTCACAGTTGAAGAAGAGCGGACGTTTAATAGGTCTGTGGAATTCTTTATTCAGCGAAGGACATAATTGTACCGGTAGTCGTTTGAAGGGAATAGGGCGGAGGTGCTCCGCTCTTTTTTTTGAGGGGAGAATCGTTCCTCCACACTGACGTCCAATTGCTGAATTCATGAGGAACTCAGTGATTTTTCGGGCAGGATTAAATGTTGGTCATGAGTCCTGTTTCCCAGAGGATGACAAGGTTGGGTGTCAGTAGTTCTTTGAATTCTTTGACAAGGCAAGTCATTTCTTCCTGAGAGTAATAAAATCCTTCAGAGACTTCATCTGTGTTGGGGATGACTGGCTGTGTGTTTTTGGGAACGGTGTAGAGGGTTATATGTTCAAATCCGGTTTCCGGTCCGGCTGGAATTTCCATCCAAAAATGAAGATGGTCGACTTCCAGATTCAATTCATCTTTGAGTGCACGTAGTCCTGCCTCATAGGTTGATTCTCCTGCTCGAGGGTGGGTGCGGGCAGAAATATCCCAACGACCGGGAAAGAATGGCTTATTGTTGTCCCGTTTCTGAAGAAATATTTTTCCATCAGGGTCCAATACGATGACTTGGACCGAACGATGTTTCAGTAATTGTCGGTGTACTGTAGTTTTGGAGAGGACGGCCAAAGGACGGTTGTGTTCGTCGACAACTTCAATCGGTTGGTTGTCCTGGGTCGGTTCCAGTGGTTTTTTGTTGAAAATCATATCGTTGGTTCCAATATTCTTTGATTTGCCATTCAACTCCGTATACACTTAATATTTCAATTATTCCAGTGTTCAAAAAAGGCTGATGAGGTAAGGAATGTGTGAAGACGTAGTCGTACTGGGCAAAGATGATGTTCAGGACCTTATTGATCTGGAGGCTCAGTGTTTCGAATATCACTGGACTCGTGAACAATTCCTTTTGGGTTTGTCAAGAAAGGCCTTTAAGGTGCTTGGCATACGGCACGAGGACGTTCTAGCTGGCTACATTGCTTTTTCATTGATTGAGGATGAAATGGAGATTCTTAATCTGGCCGTTCGTCCCGAGTTCAGAAGACATGGACTGGCTGCGCGATTGTTGGCTGATAGTTTTGAGGTCTGTGGTGAGAACAACATCAAAAAGAGTTTTTTGGATGTCAAGGTGTCCAATGAGGCGGCCTTGTCACTTTATAGGAAATTCGGATATAAAAAGATCGGTGTAAGAAAAAAATATTATCCTGACACCAAGGAAGATGCTTTGCTTTTCAGGTATGATTTCCCAAACAAAGACTGACCGGATAAACGAGGATAGAGATGCTTTTTATTGATCAAGTTGATATCATAGGGAAAAAACTACTCTTTCGCGTCGACTTCAATGTCCCTCTTGAAAATGGCGTAATTACTGACGATAATCGCATTCAAGCGGCCATTCCAACCCTCAAATATGCCTTGGACAAAGGGGCTTCGATCATCCTTTGTGCGCATTTGGGTAAACCTAAGGGTAAGGTTGTGCCGGAGTTGTCTCTGGCTCCTGTGGCAAAGCGTACGAGTGAACTGCTTGGAGTGGACGTTGAGCTTGTACCCGGCCTGTTGAGTGAGCTGGCAGGGGAAAAGGCGGCTGCGCTCAAGCCTGGGCAGGCGATCATGCTGGACAATCTTCGTTACAATCCCGAAGAAACCGGAAAGACGGCAGCGGAGCGCGGCGATTTTGGCCACAGACTTGCTGCTCTTGCAGATATATATGTTAATGATGCTTTTGGCGTTGCCCATCGTGAAAATGCTTCCGTTGTGGATATTCCCAAGTTTGCTCCAGTGAGTTGTGGCGGATTCCTTTTGAAAAAGGAACAGGAATTTCTTGGTGATGCTTTGAAGAATCCAAAGCGTCCATATGTCTGTGTTTCCGGTGGAGCCAAAGTGTCCACCAAACTGGGGATATTGACCAATTTGCTTGGTAAGGTTGACGACATCATTATTGGTGGTGCCATGGCCAACACTTTTATGCTGGCCAAGGGCTATGAAGTTGGTAATTCCCTTGTTGAAAAGGATTTGGTTGAGGATGCCAGGTCGATTATGGATAAGGCTGAATCTATGGGGTCAAAGCTTCACTTGCCTGTTGATTATATCTATGCAGCTTCGCATGACGCAGTCGAGGCCGGTGGCATTTGTGCGGCTGATGAAATTCCTTCTGATTCTATGGTGTTGGATATCGGGCCGGAAACCGTTAAGTCCTTTGTCACTGTTCTTGGCCGATCTAAGACTATTGTTTGGAACGGTCCCATGGGACTGTTTGAAACTTCTGCCTTTGCCAAGGGGTCTTTGGCTGTTTGTGAAGCCATAGCCAACCTTGATGATGCGCTCAGCATTGTAGGGGGTGGTGATACGGATGCCGTTGTTCATTTGATGAACCTTGCTGACAAATTTAGTTTTATTTCAACCGGAGGCGGATCGTTCCTTGAATTTCTTGAAGGTAAGGAACTGCCTGCTTTTACAGCATTAAAGGAGGGCTTGAACTCATGAAAAAACTCATGGCTGCCAATTGGAAGATGTACAAGACCTGTGATGAAGCCAGATCTACGGCAGAGGAGTTGGTCAAATTGACGGCTACGAATCTTCCGGCTGATCGGGAGGTGCTTGTTTTTCCGCCCTTTACTGCTTTGAAAGGTGTGGCAGATGCTTTGGCTTGGCAAGAAGGCTTCTTTGCTGGTGGGCAAGACTACTATATAGAAGAAGAGGGTGCTTTTACCGGAGAAATTTCTCCGAAGATGTTATTGGATGCTGGGGCTGTATATGGTCTTACTGGTCATTCTGAGCGTCGGCATATTTTGGGTGAGGGTGATGAGTATATCGGTCAAAAGACAGCCTACGGGCTTGCCCGTGGCCTCAAGGTCATTTTGTGCGTCGGAGAGAAGATCGACGAACGAAAGGGTGGAGAAGTAGAAGAGGTTCTTGAGCGACAAATTCGTGTTGGACTGAAAGATGTTCCGACAGATGTTGCTCCGGATCGATTGAGTATAGCCTATGAACCCGTGTGGGCGATCGGCACAGGAGAAGTGGCAGGACCTGAAGAAATTTCAGCAGCCCACGGATTTGTTCGGAAAATCCTTATTTCGATCTTTGGAAATAATGCTAATGAAATGAGGGTTTTATATGGAGGAAGTGTCAAGCCAGGCAATTGTGCCGAGATTATTGCGCTTGACAATGTCGACGGAGTGTTGGTAGGAGGCGCGAGCTTAGAGGGCGAAAGCTTCAGTCAGATTGTTTTGGCCTGATTTAGCGCTTGTTAATGTGGAATAAGAGAAGGATATAATTGTGGATACCTTGGTCATAGTCATTCATGTTTTGGCTTGCATCTTTTTGATCGGTGCAGTAATGCTGCAGTCCGGCCACGAGGGGATGGGAGTCATCTTCGGCGGCGGAAGCAGTTCAATGTTCGGTAGCTCCGGTGCAGGCGGACTCCTGGTGAAAGTTACCGCGGGCCTGGCAACGGTTTTCTTGATTACCTCTCTTGGGTATAATATCCTGAGCGGTAACAAAGTAGCCGATCAAGACTCCATCATGTTGCAGAGCAACACGGTAGAGACAACTGCTCCGGCAGAGCCGGCCAAGCCGGGTATTACATTCCAGGATTCTGGAGACGCCAAGAGCGAATAGCTCAAAGCATATATAGTGCCGAGGTGGTGGAATTGGTAGACACGCTGTCTTGAGGGGGCAGTGGAAGAAATTCCGTGGGGGTTCGAATCCCCCCCTCGGCACCACGATATTAAAAGGGTTGTAGCTAATAAGCTGCAACCCTTCCTCTTTTGGTTTTATTGGTTCAATAAATATATCTTGTTTTTGTTGATCAAATATTTCGTCGTGAGTTTTCATCTCATCTTTACCTTAAAGGTAACATCTATTACTTTCATCTATCTCTGGATTGAGTCATTTGCTTTTGGGGAGCAAATTAACGGTTTGAAATTGATGATTTTATGTAGTTTTAATAAGTTGCAGGTGTGACACCATGGTTTCCTTTGAAGATGGCAGTTACGAGAACGAAACTTTTGAAGAGTTTGTCTGGAACGAAGATCTTGAAGATATTGAATTTTACAATTGCACTTTTAAAAATTCGTCTTTTCAATCCAGCCGTTTTATAGAATGTAGTTTTGATAGCTGTGAATTTATTCGATGTAATCTGTCTCTCATTGAGATTAAGTACACATCTTTTTTAGATGTCAAATTTACTGATTGTAAGATGTTGGGAGTGAGTTGGGGAGGAGCAGGCGGCTTTCTTTCTGCGTCATACGATGGTTGTCTTATGAATAATAATATTTTTGCCGACATGAACCTCACGCGATTCAAATTTTCATCTTGTTTTTTAGTCGAAGCATCGTTTTCCAATGTGAAAATGAGACATTCGGTATTTGATGATTGTGATTTACGTCAGTGCCAGTTTCATCAAGCTGATTTGAGCTTCGCAGATCTTACAACATCCCGTAACTATTACATAAACGCTACGAGCAACACACTTCAAAAGACATTATTTTCATTACCTGAAGCTGTTTCGTTGCTCGCCAATCTCGATGTTGTCCTCAAGTAGAATATGAAGACCTTTTTATTGTCCTTCTGTTAGCCACTGAGGGCGTTTGGGGTACAACAACGTGTTATGTGCTTCTACATCCCTTTAAGCGTTTTGGGCCCCGTTCTGCGTAGATTATGCACGACGGGCTTTTCTTCGTCTTTCACATCTCAATTTTACTTGAAGTGACCATTTTATGTGTCGACAAAAAAGGTATAATTGAGATTTTCCCTGAGATTATGTTACAGATTGGGCAGATCGAAGGAGAAGGTATGAGGGCGTTCATTACGAGTTTATTGGTTTTACTATTGTCGATGAGCCTTTGTTCTACAGTTTTAGCTGGTGAAGTTTGGCGAATCACATCGCTTGATTGGCCGCCATACTCCGACAGTAAGGTTTTAACTCAGGGGAAGTCGATCCAAAAACTCAAGAAATTGCTTGAAAAAGAAAGTATTGAACTTGTTGTAGAATTTTATCCGTGGGCGCGAGCCCGTGATATTGCTCTCCAAACAGAATACATAGGGTATTTTCCTGCTTGGCCAGAGGAAGTGGAGGAGGGCTTTATAGCATCATCTCCCGTTGATTGGTCGGAAATTGCCGTAATGACTTATGCTGGATCCGGTCTTGAGTGGACTGATATGGACGCTCTTTTCCAGGTCAAGGTTGGTCTTGTGAAAAATTATGAATATCCAGAAATTGTCGCCTCTCTTGCTCGTAAATGGTCAAAAAATGTCGATGCGACACCCGACGAGATGGCTCTTTTGCGAAAGCTCGCAGATGAACGAATTAAGGTTGCCATTACGAGTCCGTCCGTTATGTTGTATCTCGCAAGACAGTTGGACATTGATAATATCCGTGTTTTGAAAAGAATCTGTAGAAATCCACTTGTTATGGCATTCAAGGATACTCCGGAAAATATGAAAAGACTGCGTTTGTTGGACAGGATGATTCAGAATACGCCGAGAGAGGACTGACGATTCGACAAAGGGTGAAGAATCAGTCTGTTATCTTTTATATATCAAAAATCGTTGTTGAGTCGGTTTTTTTGAGAAAAGGGTATAAAAAATGAAAAAAACCGCCTTAATTCCCATTTTTTAGTTGACTTTTTCGGTAGATAGGTCAAAAGACTCTTCCGGATGAAGTGCCGAGGTGGTGGAATTGGTAGACACGCTGTCTTGAGGGGGCAGTGGAAGAAATTTCGTGGGGGTTCGAATCCCCCCCTCGGCACCACGATATCAAAAAGGGTTGCAACCTACAGGTTGCAACCCTTCCTCTTTTTTATGTTGAAATTTACAGAGTTAATTTGTTGCCTGCACGATGTCGGTTATCGCTTTGTACAATGTCTCGACATTTACGGGTTTTGCTTGATAGGCATTCATTCCGGCTGCAAGGAATGTGTCTACATCTCCTGTCATGGCATATGCCGTCAGGGCGATGATTGGAATGGCTCTGTTGGTATTACCTGCTCTTCCTTTCCGAATGGCTTTTGTTGCTTCTACTCCATCCATTATCGGCATTTGGATGTCCATGAGGACTAGATCGAATGAAGATTGGCGAAGAGCTTTTAATGCCTCATTACCATTTTCTACCACCACGACATCCGCACCGTTTTTTGCCAAGAGTCGAGATGCAGCAAGACTGTTGATATATTCATCTTCAGCCATGAGTATCCGCAGGTCTTTCAATGTCTGGGCATCCTGTATCACAACACTCCCAGGTTGTTTGAGAGGATGGACTGTTTCGTCTGTTTTGGAGATGTCCAAGAAACAGGTGAAGTAAATCGTTGTTCCTTTCCCTGCAACGCTTTCCACGGCAATGTTACCTCCCATGAGGGTAACAAGGCGTTTCGTTATGACCAATCCTAGTCCTGCACCCTGATGATCTCGTCGATATCCTTTGCTGACTTGTGAAAATGGTTGAAAGAGAGTGCTGAGTTTGTCATCGGGGATACCGACGCCGGTATCGGCAATGATGAAAAGGATTTTACACTTGTCAGGATCAGTGGTTGTCAGAGGGGAAAGTGTTATGGAGACTCCCCCCGACTTGGTGAATTTCAAGGCATTGCCGACCAGATTTACTAACACTTGTAGAATTCTGGTTTCATCTCCCAACAATTGATGCGGTAAAGAAGAAGAGATGGAGTGGCGTATGGTCAACCCTGATTGTTTGAGAGTAGGGTAAAACAATTCTTTGATATTATTAAGTATATTTTCAAGATTGATTGGGGAATTCCTGATGAGCATCTTGCCTGCTTCGACTCGTGAAAGATCAAGGATATCAGAGAGCAGGTGCGAAAGGCGTTGAGATGCATTGGTTGCATTTATTACATATTCACTCTGTTCTTCAGTCAGTGAAGTGTCGAGCAGGATTTGTAACATGCCGTGTATGCCGTTGAGCGGAGTCCGTACCTCGTGACTCATGTTTGCAAGAAATTCTGACTTGGCCTTGTTAGCTGCCTCAGCTTCATTTTTGGCAGAGAGAAGTTTTTTTTGGAGAATATGTCGATGCAATCCGATAGCAAAAATATCTGCCAATGATTGAACATCTTTAAGAATTTCATCCGTATATTCTTGGTCTGCATTAGCGAGCGATATTTGTCCAAATATTTTGTCGCCGTATATTACAGGAATGGACATGAAGTTGTACAATGGCAGATGTTCGTCTGGCAGCCCTGTTGCCGCAGGATGAGTCTTTGGCGAGTTTGTGTAAAAGGCTTTTCGAGTGTTAAGACTATGTCCCCACAAACCTTCATATCCATTAGGCTCTTTGGATAATATTATGGGAGTATCTGGTGATATGGGGGCAGCAACATCGTCGGCCATGTTGGAGCCTGTATGAATTATGTTTGCTTGACTGATCGGGTCAATGGAACTGACATACCCTTTACTGCTATTACTTATTATAAGAGATTTATGATAAACTTTTTGAGCAATATCGTTGATATTGGCACTGTCTTGGAAAAAGACTCGGACGATTTGAGCCTTTGCGTCGTTTAAGATGGATTCGTGGACTGTTTCTTTTTGGGCCTGCTCTCGTGCCTTTTGCGAGCGGCGTAATGAACGACCACCAAGGGCGAGGAAACCCACTCCTAGAGCCCAAATAACTGGAATGCCAGTATATATCATCATCCGCTGACTGGCTGTGAAAATCAATATGTCTGTTAATGGGACTTTGACGCTGACGCCTCCACGAATATCACCGATTTTGTAGCCTTGGTGCGCATGGCATTTTAAACATCCTTCTTCTGTTAGCATCGGTTTCATGAGCCGAAGGTAGGATGTCCCATTTTCCTTTATAATTTCGCCGATCTCATTTTTCCCTTTTTCGAATTCAAAGAGAGCGTGCTGTTCCCATGGATCGGCCTTGTTTCCTGGGCGCAACGGATTCAGGCTTGTGATATGGCCAACTATGCCGAAAAGTTGGGAGTAATGTTCATTGAGTTGGCGAATCATATACGCCGGATTCATGAGCGTCAGGTACTTTCCAGATTGGGTCGAAATGTCCCGTTCTGGAAGATGAGATAAGTACGGATTGGGGGGTGTTTCTCTTGTCGCAGGAACATATATCCCGCCGTGAATTGTGGCCCAGAGCCTGAAGGCTTGATCTTTATTGAAAGCTTCCCGACCTTTTACGAAGGCGAGATTGGTTGTCGTTTCTTTGAGTAAAACATCACCCATGAGACCAAACATGAGATTGGCAAATGTCCAGAATACGATAAGCACAAGAGCTTGATTCCATATACTTTTTCGCCAAGATCGTAAAATGGACTTTGTTATGGGCATCTCTATTCTCTTTGATTGTGCAAGCTGTTGTTTGAAAAATATCGATCATGCAAATCATATGGCGTTGTGACTATAATTTCAATGTTTATATATTGGTTTGCATTAAATCTGATCAATGCTTTGCGAGTTTAAGAGTGAAGCAGTTTTTGCCGTGTTTGTGGTATTGTTAAATAGATTTTGGGAATTTTATGAGTATAAAAATGAGGGCTGACAATTTATCATTAGTGTTTTGGGAGGAGGATTCTGAGGACAAAATGAGGGGATTGGAATTAAAATTTAATTGATGATTATAATACTGAATACCCCATCAAAGTACGTAAAAAACTGATTGGTCAATCAGTTAATTTAAATATTTTTTAAAATATATAAATTTTACAAATACTTAAGTAGATTATTTTTTCTAGCCTTTTAGTTTTATTGTGATATCGTGCACTCGTTTTCAAGGCAGATAATTTTGAATATATAATTTTCAAGCTAAGGACAGTATCATGAAACGTATGAGTATTTTTTTAGTTTTTCTTATGGTGATAGGTTTATATTTTAGCACAACCAGTGATCTTCAGGCTGCCGGACCGCACATAGTTACAACCGTAGCTGAAGCTAAGGCTTCTGGTGTTGATGCAGAGGTTGAACTGAGTGGGCGTATTGTCAAAATGATTCAGGATGATAAATTCTTGTTTTCTGACGGAACAGGGGAACTGTTGGTTCTTATTGATGGCAAGATGCAGGATTTGAATTATGAGAATGCTAAGGTTGTCGTTTCTGGCCTGATCGCTCAGAATTTTATGTATACAGAAGTGAAAGCCGATTCTATCGCGGTTCGTTAAAAGAAATATACCAAATCGAAAAGGGGAGCCTCATCTGGAGGCTCCCCTTTTTTTATGAGAATGGCCCTTTCGTTTTGATACGAAAGGGCCAACAAGAGGCTTGCAGGTCCGAAAGGACTGACTTTAGACGATGTGGATTGCGGTCACATTTACTTCAAACCTCGTGTTTTTTTATTGCGTCAGCACGGTGAGAGGGCCGTGCTGACGTTTTCCTGTTTATCTCCCATCATCGCAGGCATTGCCTCCGCCTGGACGGGAGTGTTCAGCTGTGTGCGTTGATTTACAGACATCTGATTCATCTTCAGGAATTTGGAATTCTGCTGCTGCCATGTATTGAAGTTGGGAGTAGCGTTCCATGTAGTCTTTTTCGATGTTTTTGCGCAGATCGAGAGAGGCTTCCGGGTGAAGTTTTTCGAGAAGAGCGTATCTGTTCTCGCCGGACAGGAAATCCTGTAATGTGCCGTCGGGCGCCTTCGATTCGAGCATGAAAGGATTTTTGCCTTCCTTAATCAAATCCGGATTATAACGGTACAGCGGCCAATAGCCTGAACTTACAGCGAGCTTCTGCTCCTGTTGGGTTTTCCCCATACCTTTTTTGATCCCCTGATTGATGCAGGGAGCATAACAGATGATTAAAGACGGCCCGTCGTATGCTTCGGCTTCAGTGAAGGCCTTGAGCATTTGCTGTTTGTCCGCGCCCATGGCGACCTGAGCAACATAAACGTAGCCGTATGTCATTGCCATGCGGCCAAGGTCTTTTTTCCCGGTGCGTTTACCTGCTGCGGCAAACTTGGCGATGGAGCCAAGCGGTGTTGCCTTGGAGGATTGCCCGCCTGTGTTCGAATAAACTTCTGTGTCCATGACCAGAATATTGATGTCTTCACCGGAGGCCAGCACATGGTCGACGCCGCCGTACCCAATGTCATATGCCCAGCCGTCACCACCGAAAATCCAGACGGATTTTTTGGTGAGGAGGTCTGCCATTCCCGCAATTTCAGTGAGAGTTTCATCGGTTTCATTTTTGATAGTTTCAAGGATCTTATTGCCCCATTTAGCTGATTCAGCAGGATTATTTCTGTTCACCAGCCAACCAGCCATGGCAATTTTTGCCTCGCTGTTGACGTTATTCATAATGGCTTTTCGCATGAGGATTCCCAATAGGTCGCGTCGGTGGGAAACAGCCATGTCGATTCCGAAACCGAATTCGGCAGCGTCTTCAAATAGTGAGTTGCCCCAGGCTGGACCATGACCATTTGCATTGGTGCAGTATGGTGTGGTCGGAGCACTTGCACCCCAGATAGAGGAACAACCCGTTGCGTTGGCAATGACCATTCGTTCGCCGAAAAGCTGAGTTAACACTTTGACGTAGGGAGTCTCACCACATCCTGAACATGCCCCAGAGAATTCCATGAGAGATTGGCGGAACTGGCTTCCTTTCACTGTTTGTCGCTTGAAGGCGTCTTTATAAGTCACAGTTTCAGAGAAGTTGAAGTTGTCCACCTGCGTGCCCGTTTGGGTTGCAATGGGTTTCATGACGAGTGCTTTATCCTTGGCCGGACAGATATCGGCGCAGTTGCCGCAACCAAGACAGTCGAGAGTGTTGACTTGTAAGCGAAACTGTAATCCTTTGATATCTTTACCTTTGCCATCAAGAGTCTCAAATGTGTCAGGTGCTGATTTCATCTCTTCATCGGATGCGATGACCGAACGTAGGGCAGAGTGGGGGCAGACAAATGCGCATTGGTTACATTGGATGCAGTTGTCAGCAATCCATTCTGGAACCATAATCGCCACGCCGCGTTTTTCATATTTCGATGTGGCGACAGGCATGGTGCCGTCAATGGAGAAAGCGGAAACCGGCAGTGTATCGCCTTCTTGACGGAGAACGGGGCGCATGACGTTTGTGATGTATTTGGGTTCTTCAATGGGTGTTGTCTGTGTTTCAGGCAGCTCCAGCCATGCGTCGGGCACATCGATTTTGACGATGGCATTCACGGCATTGTCGACAGCCGCGTTGTTCATGTTAACAATCTTTTCGCCTTTTTTACCGTATGCGGTTTGGATGCCTTGTTTGAGCAGAGTGACTGCCTGATCAAAGGGAATAACGTCTGCCAGTTTGAAGAACGCGGTCTGCATAATCATGTTGATACGGCCACCAAGTCCAACTTCTCCGGCAATTTTAACAGCGTCAACGGTGTAGAATTGCAGTTTTTTTCGTGCGATTGTGCGAAGCATCTCGGCCGGGATTTTTTCGACCATTTCATCGTTGGTCCAAGCGCAGTTGAGTACGAAGGTGCCACCATCCTTGATGCCTTCTAATACGTTATATTGGTTAACGTAGCTCGGATTATGACAGGCAATATAGTCAGCCGCAGTGATGAGATATGTTGACTGGATCGGTTTTTCACCAAAACGGAGGTGGGAGATGGTGATGCCTCCTGACTTTTTGGAGTCGTAGGCAAAATAACCCTGCGCGTACATGTCCGTGTTATCACCAATGATTTTGATAGCCTGTTTATTGGCACCGACTGTTCCGTCTGAGCCTAGTCCCCAGAATTTGCACTGTACGGTGCCGTCGGGTGTGGAGTCCTTGATGGCGACCGTGGGCAGGGATGTGTTGGTGACATCATCTTCAATGCCCAACGTGTAGTGTGTTTTCGGTTTAGGCAGAATCATATTGTCGTATGCGGCTTTAACCATACCTGGAGTGAATTCTTTAGAGCCGAGACCATAACGACCAGCGAGTACGTTCAAGGTACTGCCTTGCTCACTGAGAACCGTACGAATGTCTTGATATAGCGGATCGCCCAATGCGCCGGGTTCCTTGGTCCTGTCGAGTACTGTAAGTGTCTTGGTCGTGGTCGGAAGTATTGACAGGAAGTGCTTTGCGGAAAATGGACGATACAGACGGACTTTAATCAAACCGACTTTTTTACCGTCACCAGTAAGTTTATTGACGACTTCCTCAATGGCTTCACATGATGATCCCATGGCAACGATGATATTTTTTGCGTCTGGTGCTCCAACGTAATCAAAGGGTTTGTATGCTCTTCCAGTGAGTGTCGTGACCTTGTTCATGTACTCTTCAACGATACCGGGAATTTTATCATAATATGAGTTTGATGCTTCGCGACCCTGGAAGTAGATATCCGGGTTTTGTGCTGTTCCGCGAATTTCCGGGTGTTCGGGGTTCATGGAACGAGCTCGGAAAGCTTGAACTTTTTTCATATTTACCAGTGGTTTCATGTCGTCATAGTCGATGACTTCAATTTTCTGGATTTCATGGGATGTTCTGAAACCATCAAAGAAGCTTATAAAGGGCATACTGCCTTCGATGGAAGCCAGATGTGCCACAAGCGAAAGGTCCATGACTTCCTGAACACTGGCCGCGGCGAGCATGGCAAAACCAGTTTGTCGTGAGGCCATTACGTCCTGATGGTCACCGAAGATGGACAGGGCGTGCGCTGCAATGGCTCGTGCTGACACATGGAAAACACAGGGAAGCAGTTCTCCAGCAATTTTGTACATATTCGGGATCATGAGCAACAGCCCCTGAGATGCCGTGAAAGTTGTGGTCAACGCACCTCCGGCCAGACTGCCGTGGACTGAACCTGCAGCACCGGCTTCGGACTGGAGCTGTCGAATCTTCACCTTTTGGCCAAATATATTTTGTCGTCCTTGTGCAGCCCATTCATCGGCTATTTCACCCATGGTGGATGAAGGGGTGATCGGGTAAATGGCTGCAGTCTCGCTCATCGCATAGGCGACATGAGCAGCAGCGGTGTTGCCATCCATCGTTTTCATCTTTTTCGACATGATTTACTCCGTTGATTTCTGTAAAGGTCTGTTTCTTTTTATTATATGTAAACGCTCGCTGTAGACCGTTTTTTGGGTCGCAAGTGCTATTTCCAATTCCTCATTGGTCGGAACAATCAAGATGTCTATGGCACTTCCTTGGGCATGAATCTTTCGAGTGCCGTTCTTTCTTTTGTCGTTTTTCGTGTTGTCCAGTGAGATTCCCAGATGATCGAGGCCGTCACAGACCGCTGCTCGTGTATAGGCGTCATTTTCTCCGATTCCAGCGGTGAAGACGATGGCATCAACAGAACCAAGGATGGCAAGATAGGAGCCGATTGTTTTTTTGACCCGATAGGTGAACATTTCAAATGCGAGTTCTGCATCCGTATTACCAGATTCACGTGCCGTGTGGATGTCGCGCATGTCGCTTTGACCGCAAATGCCGACTAAACCGCTTTGAGTGTTAAGCATGGTATTGATTTCGTTCACGCCAAGCCCTCTGTTTTTGGCGAGAAAGGCGTAAATGGCAGGGTCAATATCGCCGCAACGTGTCCCCATCATTAAACCGGCAAGAGGTGTCAGCCCCATGGTTGTATCTACGCATTTACCATTCTTGACCGCCGCCATGGAGCATCCGTTACCAAGGTGGATCGTAATCAGGCTGGTGTTATCAACGGTTTTGTCGAGGTGGTCAGCTGCCGCTTTGGTGACATATTTATGTGATGTCCCATGAAATCCGTATCTGCGAATCTTGAGAGACGTGTATAGCTCCATGGGGAGTGGATACATAAACGCTTTGGGAGGCATGGTCTGATGAAATTCCGTATCAAACACAGCCACCGCAGGTGTGTCTGGGAATAGTTCCATCGCAGTTTCGATGCCGGTCAGGTGGGCCGGATTGTGAAGTGGCGCCAGCGGAACTAAATTTCGAATTGATTTGATAACGTCTTTTGTTATCAACACCGGCTGGGAAAATTCGTCAGCGCCTTGAACAATTCGATGACCCAAGGCGTCAATCTCATTGAGAGAATCGATAACACCCCATTCATTTCCGGTGAGCTTTTTGACCATGATGCGCATGGCTGCTTTGTGGCTGAGGATTGGAATATCTTCAGTGTCTTTCGCATCAGGCCATTTTTGCGGATTGGAGATTTGGGTTACGGTACCCATTCTTTCGCCGATACGTTCGATGACACCGGTAGCGAGGACGCATTCCGTATTCATGTCCAGCAGTTGATATTTTAATGAAGAACTGCCGCAGTTGATGACGAGAATTTTCATTTATACATCCCTCTCTGCCTGAGCCTGAATAGCTGTGATAGCCACTGTATTAACGATGTCACGGATGTGGCATCCTCGACTCAGGTCATTGACCGGTTTGTTGAGTCCTTGCAGAACAGGACCGATTGCCATGGAATCCGGGACGGATCGTTGTACGGCTTTGTAAGTGTTGTTGCCTGTATTTAGGTCAGGGAAAATGAAGACTGTTGCCCGTCCGGCAACGTTGCTTTCAGGCATTTTTGTGCGGGCGACATCCATATCGACTGCGGCATCATATTGAAGAGGGCCTTCAATTGGGAGGTCCAGTCCTCTTTCTGCAGCCAGTTCACGGGCAATCCGGGTCGCTTCGATAACTTTTTGAACGTCTTCGCCTGAACCTGATTTTCCGGTGGAGTAAGATAACATGGCAACATAGGGATCAACTCCGAATAGACGAGCTGTTTCTGCGGAACTTAATGCTATTTCAGCTAATTGTTGCGCATTGGGGTTGGGATTAACCGCGCAGTCACCAAAGACCTGTACTCGGTCTCCCACACACATCAGGAATATGCTTGAAACAATGGAAGCGTCCGGTTTGGTTTTGATAAATTCGAAAGCGGGGCGGATGGTTTGGGCGGTGGTGGTCACCGAGCCTGACACCATGCCGTCAGCGTCGCCGGCCTTGACCATCATGGTCCCGAAATAGGTGGGATCACTCATGCGGTCTCGAGCATCCTCCATACGGATGCCTTTATGCTTTCTGATTTCGAAATAACGGTTGGCGTAGTCTTCGAAATAGTCGGATTTGGCAGGATCAATGCATTGGGCACCATTGAGGTTGACTCCGAGCGTGGAGGCCTGTTGTTGGATAATGTTAGGGTCGCCGAGCAGGGTAATATCTACAACATTGCGGCGTTGTAATATCTCTGTTGCTTGAAGAACGCGGTCACTTGTTCCTTCAGGCAGGACAATGTGTTGGCGGGTTGTCTTCGCCTTTTCGATGAGGTTGTACTCGAACATGAAAGGCGTGACCTTGTGTGATTGGGTCGTGCCCAGTCTTTTTCGCAATTCTTCGGTGTCAACGCATGACTCGAATAGGCCGATTGCTGAGGCAATCTTGGCTGGATGCTCCGGGTCGATGGTGCCATGAAGTCCTTGTACTATTTGTGTTGTTTTGTATGTGTGGTCTTTGACGCTCAGTATAGGCAGGGGAACACCGGTCCAGCCTTCAATCAATCTGTGGATTGTCTCTGACGGTTGTAGATCGCCCGTCAGTACAATGCCGGCAATATCGCCATAGGATGACGATTGGCGTGAAGTGATGCTCGCAAGGATAATGTCAGACCTATCGCCTGGAGTGATGATCAGACTGCCGTCCTCAACATATTTGAGGAAATTGCTGATATGCATGGCCGCAGTGACAAAGTTGTCCACCTGGGTTTCCAACCTGCCATGTCCGTAGAGGACTTTGGCGTCGAGCCATTTGATGACATCATGTATGGTGGGATTTCCAAGCCGTTTGTCGTCCGGGATAATATACGCTAGCAAAGGATGTGTGGCATGCGTTTTGGAGGTGATTTCATCAAGGATACTCTTGGGAATATCTGGGTCAGCACGGTTGATGACCAGTCCCAAGACTTCCAATCCTTTGGCTTCGAAACTTTCAATAGTCCGTTGAGCCGCGCCGGTAATTTCTTGTGCTGTGGTGTTTAATCCATTGACAACCAGTAGAACCGGGCAACCGAGGTTGGACACGATTGATCCGTTGACCTCGTATTCAAAAGTTTCATTGCCCCCGATGTAATCAGTGCCTTCACACAGAACAAAGTCATACTCTTTTTCCAATTCCTTAAATTTGTTCAGCGTATTTTCCAATAACAGGGAGCGTTGGCCTTCATTGAGCAGACGACGAGCTTCACTTAGTGTGTAGGCGTAAGTCTGATCATATTCCATATCCAGTTTGAAGTGCCTGAGAATCAGATCAATATCGTGGTCCCGGCCATTTTTGACAGGGTCGTTGATGATAGGGCGGAATATGGCCACGCGTTGCACATTGGCACGTAGTAGTTGCATTATGCCGAGAAGAATGGCGGATTTTCCGCTTCGCGCTTCGGTTGCTGCAATATAGAGACTCTTTGACATAACTTTTCTCCATGAAAGGCCGGGTGGGAGGAGGAGGGTATCTGCGTTTATGCAGACACCCTTCCTGAATCATGCACCGAGTAGGTCTTGGGGTGATAGGGCGTCATGATGTCCTCCAGAGCCAGGGTATGGTGTTCTACCTTTTGAATGCGTCGCCAATGAGGGATCGATCATCAAAGGTATTGTTTTTGTCGTAGCAAATCAGTCCGCACTGTAGGCATCGGTTGGATTCGGCAAGAGCTTCTTCTTGACTGAGTGCACCTTCAACTTCATTGAATGAGCAGTTCCTGTCATCGCCGTGGCAGAGATGTGGCATTATGGCCCGATTTTGGCGTTCAACTTGGTCGATTTCCTTGAATAAGGTGTACGGAATCATTTCAGTCTGCATGGTTTCCGGTATGGGGATGTCGCCTTGCTGCATGAAGTAATGCATGGAGCGGGCGGCCTTTCTCCCATCACCAATGGCCGAGATTACGAGATCTGGGCCTGTATAGACATCGCCAGCGGTGAAAACTCCCGGAATGATGGTTTCAAAGGTTTTTTCATCTGCCACGATGGTTTGCCAACGGGTGGTTTCGAATTGACAGGTTTTTTCATCGCCATCTTCATAAAGACAGCTGAGGTCAGGTTTTTGTCCGATGGCAGGAATGATCAGGTCTGCGGACATAAGAGCTTCTGAACCTTCTTTTTTGATTGGACGACGTCTGCCTGAGTCATCAGGTTCGCCCAGTTCCATTTCATAGTATTCAAGGTGTGTTGCCCTGTCGTTTTCGTCGCCGACGACACGGGCTGGAGCGGCCAGAAATTTGAAATCAACGCCTTCTTCTTCGGCGCCAATGATTTCTTCCATGTTGGCGGGCATTTCCGCTCTGGTGCGTCGATACATGAGTGTAACTTTCGCTCCCAGGCGGATGCAGGTTCTGGCTGCGTCAATGGCGGTGTTTCCGCCGCCGACAACAATGACGTGTTTGCCGACTTCTGGTTTTTGGCCCAGAGCATGAGCTGTGAGGAATTCAATACCGCCCATGACACCTCCAAGGTCTTCGCCTTCGGCGTACATGCCGCTGGCCTGCCATGCGCCGATACCAAGGAAGAATGTTTCGTATCCTTCTTCCTTGAGGGATTCGATGGTAAAATCCACGCCAAACTTGGTGTTGACCTTAGCTGTGACACCGAGATTCAGAATTCCCTGAATTTCCCAATCCAGATCAGCCTTGGGCAGCCTGTATTCCGGGATACCGTATCTGATCTGTCCACCGAGTTTCGGCATGGCTTCAAATATAGTTGGGCTGTGTCCCAGTCTGCGGAGGAAGTAGGCACAGGACAAACCGGCAGGTCCGCCACCGATGATAGCGACTTTTCTCCCGGTGTCCTGGGCACATGGTATGGTCAGGTGTTTGCCGGAACGGAGTTCCCGATCAGCAACAAATCGTTTGAGCATGTTGATGCCGACTGGATCGTCTACAAACTGTCTGCGACATTCGGTTTCACAGGGACGAGGACATACACGACCACAAGCGACAAGAAGAGGATTTCTTTCCTTGATGGTCATGACGGCGCCATCGAAGTCGCCTTCTTTTATTTGCTGAATATATTTGGGGATATTAATTTGTCCGGGACATTTTTGTCGACACGGGGCCAGACAATCCGTTGTCTGGTTCAGGTGTAACAGGCGGGCTGACATACCGGAAACCGTGATGACGCCGCGCGGACAGGCATCAACACAATTGCCACAGGCCTTACATTCTTCCGGGTCAATGACAGGGAGTCCGTCAGGGCTCATATGAATGGCATTAAAGGGACAAGCACGAACACAGGACCCGAGGCCAAGACAGCCTTCGGGGCATGTTTTTGACCCGCCGTAAAGTTGGTGGGCGGCCCGGCAATCAAGAGCGCCTTCATAGTGAAAGCTGTTTTCTGCGCGAATGCCACCTGTGCAGTCCCGGATAGCGAGCTCTGGTTCACGTTCGATGACTTCCTGTCCCATGATACCTGCGACGACTTTGCTTGTATCAGCATCGGCTACGATACAAACGGACGCCGGAGCTTTGCCTGCAACAATGGCCGCTGCTGCGCCTGAGCATCCCGGGAATCCGCAACCGCCACAATTGGCGCCGGGCAGATTATCTTCAATGAGGCTTATACGTGGGTCTTCTTTGACATAGAGCAGCTTGGAGGCAATACCCAGAATACCTGCCGCCCCAAGTCCGATGCCGAAAAGAGTCAATCCTGATGTCACTATCATGTCAGTATTTCCTGTCTTTATTATTTGCGGCTTTTTTTAGATCATGCCTTTGAATGCGAAGAATGCGAGCGACATCAGACCGGCCATCACCAGTCCGATAGGTGTGCCGCGCATGGCGATTGGGAGCCTGCGTACTGCCAGTCGTTCACGAATTCCGGCCAGAAGAACAAGTGCGACCAGAAAACCCATGCCTGAAGCAAAAGCGAACATGACAGACTTTATCAGGCCGAATTCCTCGCGTTGACATATGAGGGCAATACCCATGACTGCGCAGTTGGTTGTGATGAGGGGAAGAAAAATTCCCAGAGATTTATACAGTGGCGGGACCATTTTCTTGAGGAACATCTCAACAAACTGAACAAGTGATGCAATGACCAGAATAAAGGCTAATGTTTGAAGGTAGCCCAGTCCGAAGGGGATGAGAACGTGCCGTTGTACCAGCCATGTAATGGCTGTCGCCATGACAGCGACGAAGACCACAGCTCCACCCATACCTATGGCAACGCCGGATTCCTTGGAAGTTCCAATGAAAGGGCAGTTACCGAGATATTGTGCCAGTACGATGTTGTTGACGAACATCGCTCCTATGAAAAGAAGGAAGAATTCCTGCATGATAGTATCCCTCGTTATGAACAGTTAGAAGCGCTGCCGCATCCGCCGCAGGAACCACAGTCGTGAGTGGGGGCTTCGACCGCTTTCAAGCCTTTGCGCCGCCGTTGAACATTTTCCACAAAGGTCATCAGGGCGAGCAGAACGCCAAGGCTGACAAAAGCTCCTGGTGCTTCGACCATGAAGCCAAAAGGTTCAAAACCTTGCCATGTGACATCCGTTCCGAAGAGTTGCCCCTTGCCGAGGACTTCACGCAATGCGCCGAGAAATGTCAGGGATATGCCGAAACCCATTCCCATGCCGAGTCCGTCAGCCGCAGACAGTAGGGGCGGGTTCTTGGAGGCAAAAGCTTCAGCTCGGCCAAGGATGATACAGTTGACCACGATGAGTGGGACAAAGATGCCAAGCTGTTGATAGAGCGGGTATGCAAAGGCCTGCATGAGCAGTTCAACGGCAACGACCAGTGAAGCCGAGATAGCGATAAAACAGGCAATTCTGACTTTGGCTGGAATGAGTTTTCTGACCAGTGAGACCAGAAGGTTGGAAAGGGTGAGGACAAAGACTACAGCCATGCCCATGCCCAGCCCATTATCTGCTGTGTTCGTGACTGCCAGCACAGGACAGAGCCCCAGTACCAGTTTGAACGGGGGGAGGTCCTTCCAGAGACCCTTGGAGAATTCTTTCCATAATTTATTCATTATATGCTCCATTTAGTGGCGTCTTCACACTGTGTGCTAGGACCAATCCTTGGCGAATTCGGATTTCAGTGAATTGAATATGACAATGGCATTTTGAACAGCGGAAACAGTTCCGGTGGAGGATATGGTTGCTCCGGCAACGGCATCAATGCTGCCGCCATTCTTTTTGAGGTTCATTGAATCAAGCGGATGCTCCTTGAATTGGGTGGTAAACCCGTGAGAAGCGACGCGAGAACCCAACCCCGGTGTTTCTTTCATAGTTGTGATGCCAATGCCGGACAACGTGTCGGATTTGATGTCAAATCCAACCATAACGCCGATATTACCGCCGTAACCTCTACCGGATGTCTCGAAGGCGACTGCGGTTAGTTCTCCGTTGTGGATCGCTGGAAAGACCGTTATTGTTTTACCGTCCACTTCGAATCTTTTTCGGTCCTTGATAGGGTTGTTGTTATACTTGTGAAGGACCGATTCGATGGCGGGAGCCTGAACAAAGGTCAGCACCTGTTCTTCAATAATAGGGGCGGTGGCTTGTTTAAGCGCTGCCAGTGTCACTCCCGATAATCCACAGATCAGGGAGAGTACGATCATCATTTTGAGCATTTCTTTCATGGGTTACCTCTTTCCGAAAGGTCTGGGGCGAATACGTTCCAAGACCGGCGTGAGCAGGTTGGCAAGCAGGATGGCAAAAGGCACTCCGTCAGGATAGATGCCATAGACTCGGATGATGACAATCATGACCCCGGTAATTATTCCGAAGAGAAGCATGGGGATTTGTCTGTTAGGTGATGACGGGCCGTCGGTCGCCAGGAAAAAGGCGCCGAATAGCGTGGAACCAGTCAACAGATGGAGAGTTGGCGTGGCATAAATCGTGGGGTCAGCCATGTTGAAGAGACCCGCAGTAATAAGGACTCCTCCGATGACACCGACCGGAATGATGGTGGATATATGTTTACGAATGACGAGAAACAACGCGCCGGTTACAACGCCAGCGATTTGGGTTGCTCCCAGTCCACCGAGTTGTTTTCCGAGGAATAACGCACGGGAGTCGGTAATCATGACGGCATCAAGGCCGAAGTTTTTGAGTTGGGCCAAGGGATATGTGAGATCAACATTGAGCATAGTTGCGTCAATATCCATGAACCCGGGCCAGGATATCCGACATACCGCCCATCCGATGAGTGGTGCGCAGAATGGACTGCCACCGAGCCCGCCAAACATCATTTTACCCAGTATAATGGATGCGGCACTTCCTATGGTGACAAGCCACCAAGGGGCAGATGCCGGTAAAAGAAATGCGAAGCAAAGCCCGACGGTGAAAGCGTGGAAATCGCGCACTTGGGGTTTTTGATCCATGAACATGGTGCACACAGCTTCTGTGAGGATAGCTGTTGCCACAGAAAGCGCCATGACGCGGAAAGCTGTCATGCCGTATGAAGTCATGGCCATAGCAGCCGCTGGTATCATAGCCAGAAGAATATTAACCATCCTTCCCTGAACAGTGATGCCACGATGTCGATGGGGCGGGACCGAGACGGTCAATGCGAATGGATTGAGTTGTTTCATGGCTATTTCTCCTTTCCAGCCACACTTTTGGCTCGTTCAAGTTCGTTTTTTGCGAGCCGGATATACTGAAGCATGGGGCGTTGTGCGATACAGAAGAAGCCGCACAATCCACATTCAAAGCAGGCATCCACAGATTCATCGGCTGCTTTGTCGTACATGCCGAATTCCGCGTAGCTGGTGATCATGGCTGGATCGAGTCTGGCTGGGCAGTGACGAATGCATTCACCGCAACCAACACAAGGGGAATCCTGTGCAACGGGGGCGGGATTTTTGACTAAAGTGATGGCGGTGGTGTCGCGAGTCACCCCCTGCATGGGGCTGGCAGCGGCTGACCCGCGAAGAACACCACCGAGTACGATACGATCTCGGTCTTCGATATTGTCATCAGTTATATTGATGATTTCTCCGACAGGAGTTCCGAGGAGAAAGATCTGACTCGTTTTATCTACTGTGACCATGGTTTCCATGACGGGCAGGCCCGTTTCCATGATTCTTCCGATGTGAAAGACTGTTTCCAGGCCCACAACGAGCGCGTTGTCCGGATTTTCTTTGCCGGTTACGGTCAATGCAACCATGGGGTCCAATCCGGCAGGGTACTGTTCTGAAATTTTAGTGTATCGTGTGCTTTCCAGCAGGTCCGATCCATTGATTGCTGCCAAATATGTTGCGGGTGGTGCATATATGGAAAGAAGAGCCTGTATCCCCAATTCAAGAGTTCCACTGGCCGTAGACAAAAGTGTTGAGCGAGCCGTGAGCCCTTGTTCTTCATCCACGCCGTTTATGATCAATGTTTGGATATCCGAAGCTGCTGTGATGTCAGCCCCAAGTTCAATGAGTGCTTTAAGAAGCTCTTGCCCGGCAATACCATTGAACGAAATTGGTTCGACTGTTTCATCGCCATCAGCGGTTATACGAATTCGGTAGGGGTCGACATGGTCGATAGTTCCAGCCACTGGAGCATGGATATCTCCAAGGCCAGAGATTGAGGTTGTGGCAATTCGTTCACCGCGTTTGACAGCTTGACCACATGTAACCAGATGACAGTGCCTTTTTAGCGTTATTTCAGCTTGCGAGATGGCTGGAGGTGTATCGTGCTTATTCATGTTCGCCTACCTAGTGATGTGGCATTGGTTACAGTTGTCAGGTCCATATGGGCCGACCTCATTTTCTTCGTGGCAGGACATGCATTGGTCGTGAAATGCATTCATGCGTGGAAGAACGAGTTCCCGTGTTTCGGATTCATGGCATTTGTTACAGGAGGTGAAGTCGCCCTCGTATTGGGTCATATCCACTTGAACATGGCAGGATTTGCAGCTTGAGAGGCCTTTATCAAACATGTCTTCATGACAGTTCGTACAGCTTTGATGTCCAGCCAGACGCATGCTCAACAGATCACCAGAGTCATCACCTTTGTGGCAGTTGGCACATTTTTGCGGCTCGGGTTCGATTTCTTTGCCGTGATGGCAATCATAGCAATCGTCTGCATAGTCTTTGTGTTCTTCATGATCGAAAATTATTGCTTCATATTCAGTGTGATGACAGCGAACGCAGTATGATTCATTAGGGAATGAATCCATGTGGTTATTAATATATTCTTCATTAAATTCGTTGGGATGACATGAACCACAGTCAAGCGCTTTGTTATCCTCAACCGTCATTACGTCAGTGCCTTTTTCGTGGTGACATTGAATACAGTTGATCTGGTAGTCACGATGATGGACGAGGTGGGAAAAGATGACTTTTCCGCCATTGTTCTGGAACAGAATCCGTGCTGGCATCTGTGCTTTCTCACTCGTTTTGATGTATCCGATTGCGGACGCTGCCAAGAGTAAAATAGCTGCAAGAATGACCGGAAGTATCTTTGAATTTGAACGCATCTTTCCTCTCCGTCGCCTGAGCGCGACAGCTCAACAGTTAAAAAAGGTTTTTTTATCCTGCGGGCGGTCATCAATGACCGCCCGCAGGGAGGTGGAGTTTATTTAGGCATGACAGCCCAGTCCGGCACGGAGTGGAGATCGATTCCCCAGACAACGGGCAGGAGGTATACGACAAAGATCGTAATTAAGAGGGTGCCTATGATGTTTAACCATAGGCCCGCCTTGGCCATTTGTTTGATTGATATGCATCCGCTGCCGAAAACGACCGCGTTGGGCGGTGTTGCTACGGGAAGCATGAATGCGAAGGAAGCAGCTACACATGCACCGATGATGGTTGCATAGGGATGGACGCCCATTGCAATGGCTGCGCTACCCATAATCGGGACAAGCAATGTTGCAGTAGCAGTATTGGAAGTTATTTCCGTCAGGAAGATGGTGATCAGCACGACTGCGCCGACGAAAACCATGATGCTGGTGCCTTCAAGCCCACCCAGTTGGGAAGCAATATAAGTTGCCAGGCCGGTCTTGGCAAAGCCGTTGGCAATAGCCAGGCCACCACCGAAGAGCAGGATGACATCCCAGGGAATCTTGACGGCGGTTTTCCAATCCAGAAGGAATTCACCTTTTTTGAAGTTGGTGGGAATGGCGAACAGAATCAAGGCTCCAAGGATACCGATTGTGGCATCATGGATGTAGCCGAAATTCGGCATGATATCGGTAACGAAGGGAACCCCTTTAAGGAAACCACGGGCTAGCCAAAATGTGGCGACGAAACAGCCGACCACAACGATTTTCTTTTCTTCGGAAGACATGACGCCAAGTTTCTGAATTTCTTCGTCGATAATTTTTTTGCCGCCTGCGAGTTGCATTCCACCCATGGGGAAAAGAAGCTTGGTCAGGACGACCCAGGAAATGGCAAGCATGACGACAGACAGGGGCACACCAAACATCATCCACTGACCAAAACCGATTTCAACGCCGAACATCTTGTCGATCATGCCGACCATAATGGTGTTGGGAGGGGTGCCGATAATGGTTGCAACGCCACCCATGGAGGCTGCGTAAGCAATACCGAGCATGAGACATTTACCGAAGTTTGATTCAGGACCGGTGGTTGCACATGCACGCAGGGTCTTGGAGTCAAAACCTGTGGCCTGCTGGATGACGGCAAGTCCGATGGGGACCATCATCATGGTGGTTGCCGTATTGGAAACCCACATGGACAGGAAGGCTGTAGCGATCATGAATCCGAGAATCATTCTGCCTGGACTGGTTCCGACCATTCGAATGGTATGTACGGCGACCCGCTTGTGCAGGTTCCATCTTTCCATGGTGACTGCGAGGAAGAAGCCGCCCATAAACAGATAGATCAGATGGTTGGCATAGGGAGCAGTTGCAGCTTTGGATTTCATGATGCCGAGTAATGGGAATAAGGCGATGGGCAAAAGGGATGTCGCCGGAATGGGAATAGCTTCCGTAATCCACCAGATTGCCATGAACACTGTCACTGCAGCGACTCGCCACGCTTCAACCTTCATCCCCTCAGGGGCCGGAAGGAGAAGCATTAATGCAAAGACGATGGGGCCGAGAAAGAACCCTACCATCCTGCCTTTTCCGCTTTCCTCTGCTTGTGCACTCATGTTTACCTCCTAATCTATTGGCAAAAAAGCCGTCATTGTAATGGTAATCCCAGTCTTTGAACTCTCGGAACCCGAGAGCCGGGCAGGTCCGCAACCTCCCTGCCCGGTAATGGGGATTAGATACCGAGATCGTATGAATCGACGAAGGCCCCCACGCGAGCGGAGGAGTCTGCAATACGCTGACGCAGTTCCTTCTTGTATTCATCAAGATCAATATTCTTGCGTGCGACACCTGTGTCCATGGCGGCCTTGGCAACAGCCACGGAAACGTATTCGATTAGCCGCAGGTCAAGAGCCTTGGGGATGATGTAATCGATGCCGAATTCAAGCGTGTCGACGCCAAAGGCTTCGCAAACGTATGCCGGAGCCGGTTCCTTGGCGAGAGCGGCCAGAGCTTGTGCGGCGGCGAGCTTCATTTCTTCATTGATGGCTGTGGCACCAACATCGAGAGCACCTCGGAAGATGAACGGGAATCCGAGGACGTTATTTACTTGATTGGGGAAGTCAGAGCGTCCGGTACCCATAATGGCGTCAGGACGAGCTTCTTTGGCATCGGTGTAGGAGATTTCCGGATCAGGGTTGGCACAGGCGAAGATAATCGGGCTGTCTGCCATGGATTTGACCATTTCTTTGGAAACCATGTCCTTGACGGACAGGCCGAGGAAACAATCAGCTCCTTCCATGGCTTCTGCCAGAGAGCCGTATTCTTTTTCTGTGGCGTAAGCTTGTTTGGTCTCATTGAGGTCCGTACGGCTTTTGTTGATATGACCGCGCGAATCGAACATGGCTATATTTTCGGGAAGGACACCCATACCTTTGTACAAGTTGGTACAGGCGATAGCTGCTGCTCCTGCGCCGGAGATGACAACGCGCATGCCTTCAGCTTTTTTGCCGGAGATTTCCAAGGCGTTCATCATACCGGCAGCTGTCACGATGGCGGTGCCGTGTTGATCGTCATGGAAGACAGGGATATTCATCTCTTTTTTCAATTTTTCTTCAATATAGAAGCATTCTGGAGCTTTGATGTCTTCAAGGTTGATGCCGCCAAAGGTCGGTTCCATGGCCTTGACGATTTCAATGATCTTGTCAGGATCGGAAACGTCGAGGTTGATATCAAAGACATCCACATCAGCGAAAACTTTGAACAGTACACCTTTACCTTCCATAACCGGCTTGCCTGCGGCTGCACCTATATTGCCGAGACCAAGAACAGCCGTTCCGTTGGACACGACGGCGACCAGATTGCCGCGAGCGGTGTATTCAAAGGATTTTGATTCGTCTTCAGCTATTTCCAGACAGGAGTGGGCAACACCGGGGCTGTATGCCATGGACAGGTGTTTTTGAGTGACGCACGGTTTGACAGGAACAACTTCAATTTTACCTTTTCTCCCCATGGAGTGAAAATCGAGAGCTTCTTGTTTGGTGAATAAGGCCATTTTTATCTCCTTGGATAACGGTTTTTTTATTTGAGTCCGGCAGCTTTACGATCGGGGACGGCGTAGAGTTCTCCACCATGGGCGTCGTTGATGACGAGCAGGGGGAAGTCTGTGACTTTCATTTCACGAACGGCCTCCGGGCCGAGTTCGTCAAAGGCGATGACCGTAGATTCTGTGATGGAGTTGGACAGAAGCGCTCCTGCGCCACCTGTCGCACCGAAGTAAACGGCTGTGTAGTCTTGCATGGCTTGGCGCGTTTCATCATTGCGTTTACCCTTGCCGATGGTGGCCTTGAGGCCCAGGCTGTAGAGACGCGGGGCATAGGAATCCATGCGATAGCTGGTTGTCGGACCGGCTGCGCCGATGGGGCGTCCCGGAGGGGCTGGGCTGGGACCAACATAGTAGATTGCAGCACCTTCAAGGGCGAAGGGAAGTTCCTTGCCTGCGTCCAGCAGATCCACAAGTTTTTTGTGGGCAGCATCGCGGGCGGAGTAGATGGTGCCGGAGAGGAATACGACATCGCCAGCCACAAGCTGTTTCATGTCTTCGTCTGTTAGCGGGGTATTCAATTTATATTCAGCCATTAGAGTACGACCTCCTCGTGCCGCTGGGAGTGACACTGGATGTTTACGGCCAAGGGGAGACTTGCCAGATGGCAAGGATCGACAGCCATTTTCACACTGAGAGCAGTGGTTTTTCCACCGAGGCCCATGGGACCGATGCCGAGTTTGTTGATGGCATCTTCCAGTTCTTTTTCCTTGGCTGCGATATCCGGGTCAGGATGTGTGTCATCCAGTCGACGCATAAGAGATTTCTTGGCAATGATGGATGCGTGTTCAAAGGTACCGCCAATGCCGAGGCCTACAACGATCGGAGGACAGGGGTTGGGGCCGGCTTCAGCAACGCGGTTGATAACGAATTCCTTGATGCCTTCCCAGCCTTGAGCTGGTGCCAACATGGTGCAACGACTCATGTTTTCACTGCCGCCGCCTTTTGCCATATAGACAATCTTCAACGTGTCGCCAGGGACGAAATCAAAGTGAATGATTGCGGGGGTGCCATCGCCTGTATTGGCCCGACTGAACGGGTCGCAAGCGGATTTTCGTAGAAAACCATCGGCATACCCTTTACGAACACCTTCGTTGATGACTTCACGGAGATTTCCTCCGTCAATGCGAACGTCGTCGCCGACTTCAACAAAGAGGACGGCAAGGCCGCAATCCTGACAGAGGGGGAGTTTTGTACTTTTGGCAAGGTCGGCATTTTCCAGAAGTTGGCGCAGGACTTCCTTTGCGGAGTCACTGGTCTCTTTGGCCATCGCCTGTTCGAGTTTGGTGCGGACATCGCTCGGCAGCTCTGTGTTTGCCTTGATGCACATGTTTGCCACGGCATCGACTATTTCGCTGGTTTTGATTGTGCGCATGATTATTCCTTCCTGAAGATTTCTTTGATTGCTGTGATGCCCATCTTGCGGCGGAGGAAACCGAGTTGATCTTGCAGCGGCAGCCCTTTAGGGCAAACGTCTTCACAGGCCAGCAGGCCCATGCAGCCGAATATCCCGTTATCATTGCCGATGATTTCAAAGTATTGATCGTCAGAGCGTTCATCTCTGGGGTCGACGACAAATCGGGCAATACGGTTTAGGGCCGCTGCCCCCATGAAATCATCCCGCAGGCGGGCGGTTCCACAGGCAGAGACACAACAGCCGCATTCGATGCAGCGTTCGAGTTCATAGATTTGGTTGGCTACCTTGTCGTCCATGCGCTCTTCTTCCTTGGTCGGATCGAATGTCTTGGACGTGTGAACCCATGATTCAGTTTTGTCGTACATTTCTCTGAACCAGACACCCGTATCCACGGAGAGGTCTCCGACGAGTTTGAAGACAGGCAGGGGGTGCAGTGTGATATTGGTGGGTTGATCTTTTGTTTTGGTCTGACAAGCCAGCCCCGGACGCCCATTGATGACCATGGCGCATGCGCCACAGATGCCCGCACGACAACAGAAGTCGAAGATGAGGCTCGGGTCCTGTTCTTCCCGCAGTCTATTTAGAGCAATGAACAGGGTCATGTTTGGGGTTTCATCAAGGGTGTAGGTCTGCATGTGCGGGACCTCTCCCTTTTTTTCTGGATTATACCGGAATATTTCGAATTTTATTTCTCTACCCATGATACGTTCCTTTTTTGATCCGGGTTATTACTTCTTGCCAATTTTAGTGACAGGGCTTTTGACGGTGCGATCCTTCACATATGTTTCGTCTGCGGGAATGATCGTTCCACCGCCGTATCCGCGGTCGCCCGGAGGCAATTCGAAAACAGGCGTGGTGTCTTCGTAGCTGAGTTCAGGCATGTCGGCCTTTTCTGGCCAGTATGCCAGCGTCCGATTGAGCCAATCCTGATCATTGCGTTCAGGATAGTCTTCGCGGTTGTGAGAACCTCGGGATTCAGTACGAACCATTGCCGCTTGGGCAATGCACAGGGCGAGCTTGACCTGTCCTTGAATCTTGAGTGCGGCAGCCAATTCGTGGTTAGGGCCTACGCCATCAGAAACAAGGCTGACTTTTTTGGATTTTTCGAGAGTCTTTTGCAACGTTTCGACACATTCTTCCAAACCATCCTGATTACGGAAGACAAAGCAGCCTTTCATCAGGGCATCTTGCATCTCATTGCGTACGTCGTAGACATTGAGTTTGCCGTTGCGACCATGAATAAGGTCGTGAATGCGTTTTTCCTGTTTTTTGACTTCGGCATTGATGAGTTGGGTATCGAATTTGGTTTCGTGCCCCTGGAGGAACTCGACGATTTTTGTTCCGATGATTCCACCGGCCACGACGGTTTCAGCCAAAGAGTTTCCGCCAAGACGGTTGAAGCCGTGCATATCCCAACAGGCCGCTTCACCAGCGGAATAGAGGCCTTTGAGACCATACACCGCGCCGTCTTTATTGGTACGAATACCAGCCATGGTATAATGTTGGGTCGGACGAACTGGGATGAGTTCCGTACGTGGGTCGACACCAAGGAAGTGGTGACAGATTTCGTCTACTTCACGGAGCTTGGTGGAGATATGTTTGTCACCAAGGTGACGGATATCGAGCCAAAGATGCTCGCCGTATGGACTTTTTACGCCTTTGCCTTCACGCATGTGATGGGTCATCCAGCGAGAAACAACGTCACGAGAAGCGAGTTCAGCCTTGTCCGGCTCATAGATGTTCATGAAGCGTTCTTCATTACAGTCAAGCAGGGTTCCGCCGTCTCCGCGACAGCCTTCAGTCACGAGTATGTCCGTGGGAACAATACCGGTGGGATGAAACTGAATGGATTCAGGGTTACCGATGGGGACAACACCGGTGTCATGGGCGATGATATGGCCGCCACCATCACAGATGACTGCGTTGGTTGTGGCTTTGTAGATACGACCAAAACCGCCAGTACAGATGGCGGTTGCCTTGGCGAGATATGTTTCAAGCTGACCGGTTCGCAAGCAGCGAACAACAGCACCCATGCAGGTTTCGCCGTCTTGAATTAGGGCGATGGCTTCTTTTTTGTCGAAAACATCAATGCCAAGTTCGGCACAACGGTTGTCCATGGTACACATAACCGCATGGCCTGTACCATCAGACGTGAAGCAGGTGCGCCATTTGGCAGTACCGCCGAATGAACGAGCTGTAATCAACCCTTCATTTTCTTTTTTTTCAAATTTTTCAAATTTTTCTCCACCTTTGAAGAAAAATGATTTGCCTGGAATGACGCGGTTCCACGGCACACCCCAGTGTGCGAGGCGGCGCATTTCGATAGGAGCATTGTCTGCGAAAAGTCGGGCAACTTCCTGATCGCAACCCCAGTCAGAACCTTTGACTGTATCAATGAAATGGATGTCAGGGCCATCGCCTTCACCTTTTGCAGAGTTGCCGAGAGCAGCCTGCATTCCACCTTGTGCGGCAGAGGAGTGAGAACGTCTTGCTGGAACAATGGACAGGCAGGTTGCTTTGAAGCCGCTTTGCGCAGCCTCACAGGCGACACGCTCTCCGGCTAGGCCAGCACCAATAACGAGCAGATCTGAATAGTACGTTTGCATTGGATGATCCTTACTGACCTAATGTTACAAAGCGAATCAGCGTGGCGATGCCGATGACCATGAACATGGTGAACAGTGTCGACTCGAGCTTTTTGAAGCCCTTGCGCTTATCTGATTTGATGAAGCCCCATTTCACTGCAATGCGGTAGAATCCGACGCTGACGTGGAGTTCGACACAGGGAAGCAGGAGCATATAGAAAACAAACCACCAGAATTGCTGCATGCGTGCAGCAGATTTCATGGCGGTGATGGGGAGATCATTTAGGACGACCCACATGTGGATGGCGCCGAGGATCAGGATGATCATTGCGGTTCCAGCCTGAACAATCCAGAGCCATGTGTCCCGATGCTTAAGCATTTTAGCGTGTTGCCAGATTGTGGATTGATCTTCCACACGGAATGGAATCTTACGAGCTGCCAGAACGAAATGGACCAGGAATGTCAGAAAGATAATGGGTCCTCCCACCTGGGCCATGTATGTGACCTCAAAAAAATGTGCGATGGCATTCATGATGCTCGGCGAAATGACTACGGAAGATACGAGCAGCATATGACACCACATAAAGAGGATGAGTCCTGCACCCGTAAGCATCTGTAGCCAGTCTAGGCCAGCATCGACACGGGACAGTCCTGGAACTGATGTTGTGTGGTTTTTCATCATTTGTTCACCTGTTGTTCAAAAATTGTAACGAAACTGGCTTGGGCCATGACCTCTTGTCGGGTGTTTTGTGTGGTAAGCTGATTGTTGTGGCGATGTGTTTCAGGCACATTCGTTGCTCGCCCGTATTCCAACCTCCTCATTATTTGATGCATTTGATGAGTTGGTAAAAGCAACAGGCGTGCCATGACTTTGTCAGTGACAAAGTCTAAATATTTCAATGGATTAATTTTATGAGAAAAGAAGGATGAGCGGATTTTCGCTGACGCTGAAAAAGCATATCAGCGAAAATCCGCCGAGAGGTGTTTACTGGCGTTTCAAGTCGTACTTGGACATTTTTTCATTGAGAGTTCTTCGGGGGATACAGAGGTCGTCAATGACATTTTTTACGTTGCCGCCATGACGTGCGAGTGATTCCTTAATCAGGTGGCGTTCAAAGAGATTGACTTGATCCTTGAGGCTAATAGAGGAAGCGCATTCGCCTGCAATTGAGCTGGAGAGAATTTGTGGAATACGTTCTTGAGGCGGGAGGGCAGACAAGACATACCGTTCAGTCATACTTTTGAGTTCTCGAACGTTTCCGGGCCAGTCATGGCTCATCATGATAGCCAGACTTTGCGGCGTGGCACTGTCTGCCGAAGTGCCATAAGTGTCTGCAGCCTGTTCCAAAAAGAAAGAAAAGAGTAGAGGGATATCATCCTTTCGTTTCCTCAACGGTGGTACTGTCAGCTCCACGGTGTTCAGACGGAAGTACAGGTCTTCGCGGAGACGACCTTCCTTAATGGCTTTTTGTGGGGATTCATTCATGGCAGAAAGTAGTCGGAATTCTACAGGCCTTAATGTGTTGGAACCCAATCTTGTTATCTCTTTATGCTCCAAAGCTCTCAGGAGTTTTCCCTGAACATCAATAGGCATGGAACTCAGTTCATCGAGAAAGAGTGTGCCACCGTTTGCCGCCTCCAGCTTGCCAATACGTTTGCCCTGGGCGCCTGTGAAAGCGCCTGATTCATGACCGAATAATTCACTTTCAGCCATGTTTACAGGAATAGCCGCACAATTTAGGGCAAGGTAGTTCTTTTTATTGCGATGGCTCAATTTGTGGATTGAGCGCGCAACAACTTCCTTGCCGGTTCCGGTTTCCCCAAGGATTAGAACATTGGCAATGGTCGGGGCGATATGTGTCATTTCCTTTTTTAGGCTTCGCATGGGAACACTTGAACCCACAAGTCTGGAGTCCAAGCCTTCGCTGTCAACAAGAGCTTGTTTAAGGAGCCGATTTTCTATAACAAGTTGACGTTTTTCAAGGGCTCGTTTGATGGTTTCCACAATCCGTTCAGGATCGAAAGGCTTTTCTACGAAGTCATACGCACCACCTCGAATGGCTTCTACAGCCATGGCAATATCCCCGTGGCCGGTAAAGAGGACTACCGGAAGATCCGGATCGACCTCTGCTATTTTTTTTTGAAACTGCAAACCATCAAGACCGGGCATTTTGACGTCCGAAAGGACGATCCCTTCATAATTCTTTGTGATGGTTGTAAGAGCCTTGCTTGCATCTTCGAAGCTCAGCACTTCAAATCCAGAGAGTTCAAGCCATTGTCGGGCGGAATCGCGTACAGATTTTTCATCATCAACAAGAGTGACCTTATTCATGGTTACGACTCCTTATTTTGCTTGGATAAAGGAAGATACACAGTAAATTCAGCGCCTTGATCAAGGCAGTTCCTTGCACGAAAATCACCATTCATATCCTTGATGATCTTATAGGAGATGGAAAGCCCAAGTCCAACGCCGACGCCTTCTTTTTTGGTGGTAACAAAAGGCTCAAAAAGTTTTTTGTCGATATCAGAAGATATGCCTGGACCATTATCCCAGACGCGGATTCTTGCCTTTTCATCACTGGCACTCAGCGTCACACCGATGAAGGATGACTCTGTGTTTTGCAAGGCATCAAGTGCGTTTCTGAAGAGATTAATCAGCACTTGTTCAAGCCGAACCCGGTCTCCCTTGATGAGGATGGGGGTGTCGGGCAAAGTTAATTTGAGTTCACAGTCTTCTACACGCATTTGATGCTTCATGAGTGTCAGGGATTCATTGATCGCTTGCCGTAAATCGAACTCTCTGTCCGTATTTGATGATTTTCGGGCGAAAGATTTCAATTGTTCTGTGACCTTTGCCATGCGGTCACCCAGTTTAGAAACTTTCGTCAGGGTAGGATCAAGTTCATCCAACAGATTTCTCGCCAGCATAAGTTTACAACTGGCGATATATGTTTTTGTTGCGGCAATTGGTTGGTTCAGTTCATGGGCGATAGCGGTCGCCATTTCGCCAAGCGCTGCCAATTTACCTGCCTGGACAAGTTCTTCCTGAGCTTCTCGCAATTCCACTTCGGTACGTTTGCGGTCTTCAATTTCTTGGGCCAGTTGTTTATTGATGTCCCGAATGTGTTCTGCTTCGACAGCTTGTTGTCTGGAAAGTATTTTTTGGTGGCGTTCCCTCAGAAGGAGGCGAGTGAGAATAGCAAGACCAATGAGGACAAAAGTCGTTAAAGACATGCCCAATGTTCTTTCCCACAAAGCACTTTGTTCCAACAGATAAAGTATATCCCAGTTCATCCCTGGAATGGATCGAGTGTTTTCGAAAAAACGTTCTTTATCTATGGTGACTTCATCCATGAAGCCCATTCGGGTCGTGTGTTTTGCTGGAAGATGTTTGAGTTTTAATTTGGGATATTGGCCGCGTTCATTAATTTTTGCCAGTGTTTCGTTTGAGAGTGGTTTTAACGTCCTATATTTCCAGCTTGGTCGGCTCGACAGGATGATGACTCCGTTAGCGTCAACCACGAATACAGTCTCACCTCCTTCCTGCCATAAATTTTCCAGGGAAGAGAGTACGATTTTGGCGACAGCGACACCAACGATCTTTTCATTACTACGAATTGGGTGAGAAATATAAAATCCAGGTTCTCCGATAGTTATACCAACACCAAAAAACATACCGTTTTTGCCAGTGATCGCATCTTTGAAGTACGGACGAAAACTGAGATTTAATCCAATAAAGTTTTTAGGTTTTTTCCAGTTGCTTGAAGAAATGACAATTCCATTTTCGTTAATGACATAGACTGCGGCAGAACCAGAGTTGATGCTTGCTGATTCCAGAAAAGAATTAACCTCTTCGACATTACCTTCTCCCTCAAGAAGATCCCTGACAATTTCTGTTTCAGAGATCAGGAAGGGGAGATATTCGTGTTTTTTGAGAGCGGATTGAAGAGTGCTTTCGTATAATGTCAACCGTTCATTGGAGACCCGATCAAGATCTTGAATGTAGTCATATTGGACGATTAAGGCCACAAGTACCGGAATGCCTATCATGAACATGAACGTCAAAAAAATAGGAATTGCTTTGCCCTTATACGTCTTGAATAACTGCATATAAATACTCGCTATCTGCTGAGTGTTGTTATGGTCGCCAGTGTGAGAGCTTTTGATTACTCAGTGTTGTATGCCGTCTATTTGCCCCTGTTTGATTGCAGCAAACCATCGGCGAAAAACCGCTTATTTTAAAGGGTATAGATAGAGCCGTTTTCATAGTGTTTTCTCTAACAATTTATTTTAATTCGTTTTTATCTCTTTCGGTGTAATCGAAGACTCTTTGATTAAGCAAGAATAGTACCGAGATTTCAACAATAATATTATTGTTGAAAGTTATCTGTGGTCACAATTTGCATGTCGGGAGTGAACCATATGGCTGATGTCGTAGGGTATTCTTTCTTCATGATACTTTTACCTTTGAAAGGTCCGAGAATAAAGAGAGCTGTTGCTAGTGCATCCGCTTTTTCTGCACTGTCGGCGATGACGGTCACTCCAACCGATGCGTTGGCAGAACTCATATCGGATGGGTTGATGATGTGGTGTCGAAATTCTTTCTTCCCGTGGTTTTCAACGGTTACAAATTGTTGGTAGTCCCCAGATCCGCATACTCCTTTTTCCCTAACTGTAATGGTCTTATACACAGTATCGGAACGAGGATGTCGTATGCCAACGGTCCAATCCTGGTCTCCGAAACAATAGAAGTCGCCTCCTGCTTCTACTATACCAGATTGAATTCCTTGTTTTTGCAGCAAGGCAACAGCAGTATCAATGATCGTGCCTTTGGCTATTCCTCCAAGATCAAGAGCCATTCCCTTCTTTTTCAGGCGAATACGTTTGTTTTCATTATCAACTATGACCATGTTGTGATCGACAAGCCCTTTTTTCATCTGGGCCAGAGTTTCATCAAGAGCATAGTAGAGCGGAGAGGTTGTCAGAGCACCGATCGTTGGATCAAAGGCCCCGTCAGTTTTTTTGCTGTATTCAAGGGCCCGGTTGATTAAGGCGTATGACCTTGTTGAGGGTGTCACCCAATACTGTCCGGCTCCTCGGTTGATTCTTCCGATTGAACCTTCTAAGTTGCGATGGTCGTAATCTTTTTGCAACATCCGCATGGTAGTGATTGTTTTTTGAGCAGCTTTGTCTGCGGCGGCTTGACTTTGAGCCTTGATGGTCAAGTTAATTATTGTACCCAGACCAACATCGGTGAATCGGTATATGGTCTTGTCACCAGCAAGGAAAGGATGCGTTTGAGGAATAGATAGGACGTACAGAGGAATTGCGGCCAGCAATGCGCAACAAAGGGCCGCGCTCCATGAAAGTGTTTTTTCCCAATACAGATGATCCCGAAAGCTGGAAGAGAGCAGGGGGATGCAGGAAAAAACACCTATTATCGCTACAAATTGCAAGGCCGGTGCGACTGAGTGGATTATTTGAATTAAAAATCCGCCAAGAAGAGGACCAAAGAGAAATCCGAGTCCGGCAGCAAAGTGCGTGGTGCCAAAGGCCATGCCTTGATTTTGGGACATATCGGATGCAGCGGTCATGGATGCTGGAATGGATATGGCTGTTCCAAGTCCCATGATTGCTCCCCAGAGAATGAAATGCCATGGCTCTGAACTTGTCCCGAGGGCAAAGAGAGCACTCGCGCTGAGAAGCATACCAAAAACGATAGTACCAAGTTGTGTTTTTTTGCCATGAATTCTTCCCATGAGCGGAAGACAAAGGCTGGTTGTAAAGCTTGGTATTGCATACAAAATTGCGATTTCAAACCCGGTCCACCCGAGTTTTATGGTTAAAAGAATTGGATAAAAAGCTGTGAGTAGACCAATGCCAAGAGTTCGACCGAATATGGAGAACAGTAGGTACGTCGCATCAAGTTTTTTGAGAACGGAGGGATTGGAGGTACTTTTTCCCCTGACTGTTCGAGTTTCTTTAGGCAGAAAGAAAATAATAATCAGTGTTGCAAGCCCCATACAAAGGGACAGTCCCAGAAGCGGTGGTTTGATGGAACGGTTGAGATAGAGCAATCCACCAAGAAGAGGTCCGCAAAAAAGGGCTATGTTGAAAGCCATGGAATACAATGCGAACCACCGTGGGAGTGTCTCTTTTGACCCATTTCCTCCCAATGTGGCCATCCCAATTGGTTTGATGAGACCGGAAACAAGACCCAGAATGAATTGAATGACATACAGAGTCGTTAAACTCGTATGAAAAAAGTACAGTAAAGGAATAATACAGCCAACGAATGTCGTGAGAAGTAGTGGAAGACGCGGGCCAACTTTGTCTCCCCAAAGGCCGGCAACTGGTGCGATTAATAATTTGGCAAGATAGTATCCCGCAAATGCACTGCCAAGCCAGATGCCACTGATTCTTTCATCGAAAGATAGAAGTGGAATTGTAAATGAAAATAAGCCAATACCCAGTGTCGAAAAAAGCCCACTGGAAAGTATCGCCCAAAAAATACGGCGAGTATTGTGAGTGTGTGTATCGGAATTGCTCATACTGGGGTCATGTCCTAATTTAAGTCAGTGTGACTATAAATAGCCAAGAATGGCAAGCTGTTCGTGTGCTTACCATAATAGTACATGGTGAAAACTCAGCAAAGCGCCTTTTATTTTATATTAAAAGAAGGCCTTGCGAAAAACATGCGCAAGACCTTCTTTTTTTGATTCTTAGAGTTGTTATTCGAGTTAGAATGGATAAACTAAAGTGCTTTCAGTGCTTTTCTGTTTGCCTATCTTTTTATTGATGGCATCGATACGGGCCTTGGCAGCTTCTCGCTGTTCTTTACGCGCGGCATTACGGATAACTGTTCCAAGCAAGCGTTTAGCGGTTTCGTATTTCCCCCTTTTTTCATAAATGAGGGAAGCACGATACATGGCGGTCAGCGCCCAGATGTTTTCCTGTGGATATTGCCAGGCCAGTTTGAGGTAATAATCCAAGGCTTTATCCATGTTACGCATGGCGTGCTCGCCTTCGCCCAACCAGAACAATGTTTCAGCCTGAAGAGCGGTCGTCATGGTGGATCGATTGTCCCACATAATCAGCAGTTCTTTTTGGGCTGTTTCGTAGTCTTTTCGCTGTTGATATAACAACGCCATACGTAAACGGGTCATGACCGGGATAGGTGTGCCAGTTTTGACCATTTCCTTATATGTATCTAGCGCTGCGGACTGTCTGCCAGAATCAAGTTCAATACGTGTTTTGATATCCAGCCAGGATGTTTTTAGGTTCGAAGGCAAACTTGGCTCATCTATTTGGTTTAAATAAAATGCACTTAACTGTAGATTTTTGGTTTTGGCTGCGTCGTTTGCCAAATAGAGTAATCCTTGAATGCCGAATGAAGAATCATCAAAAAGAAATGCTGAGCGTTTGACCAGTGAAACAGATGGTTTCTCATTAAAGAGTTGTTGCCAGTATGCAAGCAGCAATAATTTGTCCAATGGGTATTGATCAAGAGAAAGCGAAGCAAGTTGTTTGCTCGGAGCGGTTGTCCAGAAAGGAGCTTCTGTTTGAGCATTAACGTCTTGTCCCGCCGCACCGGAAAGGGCGGTCAAAATTGGATAAAGAGCATAAGATTCAGTCGGTTTTTCCGGTAGGATATTGTTAAAGTTGTCCTTGAAGGTTAGGAGCCCTGCAAGACGAAGAGAAATCGGAAGTGTTTTTTTATTTAAAGAATTCCAAATAGTTCTGGATGATTCAACATCTCCGTTAGATAATGTTAAAGCAAGTTTAAAGTTCGTGAGAAGGGCGGATGTTTCTTCAGAGATAAGCATTGATCTCAGTTCATTATCGATAGCCTTTTGGGCATCATCAAGCGACATGGTCAAAAGATTATTCCTAAACTGCGTCCATGGTCCAGAATGAGGATTGCCGAGGAACCACTGACTTCGGGATTTGGAGTAGGGAGCTAAAAGATTTCCAGACCAGAAAGCATTGGCCTTGAGGTATTTTCCGGTGGTGAAAGGGGAAAGATCTGTTGGCAGAGTGCCTTTTTCAAGGAAGAGTATGATTGATTTCCAGAATATCCTGACGGTTTCTTGTGAAATTTTGTCAATCTGGCTATTCGCTGCATCAAACTTTTCCAAAGACGCGGAAGCCATGGACTGAGCGATCAATGTTGTATCATTAGGAAGTAGGAAGGGTGCTGTAATAGAAGGGGATTCAGTAGGTTCTAATTCTTTTTTTTCTTTTAATTCCGCATGATTGTTGTCGGTAAGTGCTTGAGCAATATTCCAGAAGCTGTCATTCCATGCACGCTGTCCTACCGCCATGACCAGATTGAGTGCCTCTTTTTGAGAGGATCTGGATAGAGTATGATTTGCGGAATATGACCAGTACATTTTGAGCCAGACATCATGCCAGATATCAGCAAGTTCTGGTTCAGCCTTTAAACGTCGTTTGGCGACTGAATCATCCATGAATTTTGTAGCCTGAGTGAACCAGAGGACGGCTTTTGAAAGGTCACCTAGTCCTCGATAAGCCTGTCCACCAAGCCATAATCTTTCTGCTTCAAGGGTACGATCCTCAAAAGCAGGTGTCATTTCAATGATTTCAAGTGTTTTTGCTGGTGAATTGAGGTTTAAATACACTTGAGCCCGTTTAAGGATTGCTTCAGGAGAGTCTTCTGCAGTTTCGGTTGCATATTCCTTTTCAAGGCGATCCCAAGCTCCATAGTGTTCAAGCCATTTTTGAAAGGTCTGTTTTTGTGCCGCCAGGCTGTTGGTGCCTAGAATAAGCAAACAGACTATTAATGCGAAAAAGGAAAGCGAAAGTTTCATGGTCCCTCAAATGCCGTAAACGGCTTTTTATTGTCTTCGATCAGGCATTCTTATCAGTCTCGAAAAAAACTCTCAATGGTGAGTTGGTAGAAGTCGAACTTCCCGACGTAAAAAGGGGATGTCTGATTTTTATCGGAAGTTATGAAAGCTTATTTACCTTCTATTTGTTAAAAGTTTACATAATTTACATTATGAGACAAACGTGTAGTAAGCTGAAATAAATAGTTAATCTGCATTGTGTTCTGTTGCATGTCAGATCGTCGCTATTCGTCGGCTTATCAATAAGCCCGCCGAAACCGTTAAATGCCCTGTGAGTTAATTGGATGTGTTTTCTGATCTTGGGGTCGGTTTAATGAGAGAACATCGTTAGGGCTTGAATGAAGGCCAAAAAAAAGACCCTGTCTAGGGCCTTTCTCTTTATGTGATTCGTTGAGAGTTTTATTCGTCGTCTTTTTCGATGGTCGTAGCTTGAATTTGTTTCAAGTATTTGTCCCGACATTCATAGGAACAGAACATGTGGACTTTGTCCCCTTCTCGAACTCGAATAGAACTATCCTTTTCAACATACGTACCGCAAACCGGGTCTTTGACCATTTCGCCGGAGGCCACTTTGTCCTTGATGACCTTTTCGCTTTGCATTTCCTTTTTTTTCTTGTCGCCCATGAAGAGCTTGTAAACAAGGAAAAGTGCTACGCCAATGACCAGGAATTTCAGCATGGTATGTCTCTTTTATGTATTGGTTTAGGCTTTTTGCCAGATTTTACGATCTTCGAGCCGGTATTCAATAGCATCCAGGGCTTCATCGATGGTTGTTCCATCAGGAAACACGTAGTTTGGTGCGATTTCCTTGAGGGGTACGAGGACAAACGCCCTTTCTTTGGCTCGCGGATGCGGCAAAGTCAGGAAATCCATGTCCATGGTCACATCACCCCAGGCGACGATATCCATATCCAGCGGCCTAGGGCCACCCTTCACCGTTCTCTCACGTCCCATTTTTGCTTCAATAGCCGTACACGTGGACATAAAGCCTTGTGGTGACCAAATTTCGGCATCAATTTCCAGTGCGATCATCTGGTTTGTGAACCACTGTTGATCCTTGACTTCGCCCTGAGGCTCAGTCTCGTAATATTCGGATACAGCCTTGAGACGTATCTCATCTCCATAGTCTTCAAGCTTAATCAAGGCCTCGTGAAGATTGTCTTCGGTGTCTCCAATGTTGGAGCCGAGGCTGACATAGCATATTACAGTTTCGATATTCTGGATACCGCCTCCTCAAGCAGATCGTTATTCACAGTCAGGGAGATACGGAAATACCCTTCTCCCGGTGTTCCGAAACCATTGCCGGGTGTGAGTACAACGCCTGTCTGTTTCAGAACGTTCGTCACGAATTCCGACGATTTATTTCCATCAGGTACATTGCACCACAAATAGAAGGAAGCGTCGGGGACGCGATGGTTTATGCCCACCTTGGTTAAAGCGGCACTTACCACGTCTCTGCGTTCCTTATAAATGGCGCGGAATTTTTCAGCGTAGGGTTCGCCATTGCGAAGCGCTGCGATACCGGCTTCCTGAACAGCTTGGAAAATGCCTGAATCCACATTTTCTTTGATCTTGCCCAGGCCTGCGACCAGATCACTGTTACCTACGGCCATGCCGACACGCCAGCCGGTCATATTGTAGGTTTTGGACAGGGAATGAAATTCGATGCATACCTCTTTGGCATGTTCGCATTCCATGATTGAAATAGGACGATTGTTCGGATCGTAGTAAATTTCAGTGTAGGCGGCGTCAGAGATGACGATTACATTGAATTCACGGGCTTTTTCAATCAGTCGGTCATAAAATTCTTTGGTGGCCGTTGCGGCTGTCGGATTGTTTGGATAGCAAACGAAAATCATCTTGGCTTTCGCCCAAGTGTCGTTGCTAATTGCTTCCAGATCAACCAGATAGTCGTTTTCTTCCAGCAGCGGCAGATATTCCACTATGCCACCGGCAAATTCTGTTGCGACACCATAGACTGGATAATTGGGCGTAGCCACAAGAGCCAGGTCTCCGGGGTTAATATATGCCAGCGGGAAATGAGCGATGCCTTCTTTGGAGCCGATAAGGCTGACCACTTCGGTCTGAGCATCAAGGTCCACATCGAAACGTTGCTTGTACCAGTCTGCCACGGCCTGACGATAGGCAGGCATGCCTACATACGAAGGATACTGGTGGTTAACGGGCTTTTTAGCTCCTTCATACAGAGCCTCGATGATGAAGTCCGGTGTCGGGAGATCTGGATCACCGATGCCCAAGCTGATGATATCCATGCCCTTGGCGGCCACTTCTGCTTTAGCCTTGTCGATGGCTGCGAAAAGATATGGGGGCAGCGTTGAAAGGCGGTCGGCCAATTTGAAATTAGACATGTATGAATTCTCCTTAAATTTCTTCAATGCAAGCACTTTCATAATTGCGGCTTGACCCTGTGTCAATCCGAACTGTTGCGCTTTGGGCAGTCCCTTGGTAGCACCTCAAGAGTTAGAGTGCCGTTTATTTGTATCCAATGTTAGGGCTACTCTTATTTTTAGGATATCATCCAATACTTTAATTGTATTAAATATGATCTGGTCGTGATCATGAATCGAAAAAAAAATGATAAATCAAGCAAAAACGTCAACCATCCATGGGTTGATCGTTATTTAGAATATGTTTTGATCGAAAAGGGGCTGTCAGAGAACAGTGTGTCCGGTTACGCCGAGGATTTACATTCCTTGTTGGCCTTTCTGGATGACAAGTCCTTTTTATTAAAGGACCTTTCGGACAAAACATTGTTTCTTTATTTGACATATCTACGGGCCAAGGGGTTGAAAAGTCGTTCTTTGGCTCGTCATTTGTCATCGCTCCGTGGTTTTTTTGCGTATGCCGTCAGTGAAAAGTGGTACAAAGAAGATCCTGGACATCTTTTGGAGAACCCCAAACTTCCAAAAAAACTTCCAGAATTTTTGACCAAAGAGGAAATATCCCGCCTACTCGCTCTACCCGACTCCTCCACCAAGCTTGGAATGCGGGATAAAGTTATGCTTGAACTGCTGTATGCGGCGGGTTTGCGTGTTTCCGAACTTATTGAAATGAAAGTGTTGGATTTTGATCCTCAGGTGGGCATGCTTAGGGTCTTCGGAAAGGGAGCCAAGGAGCGCCTCATACCAATTCATTACACAGCACAAGACTATTTGAACCATTATCTTGAATTCACCCGCCCTTCTTTTAAGCCGGTTGAGGATTTCATGTTCCTTAATCGCTCAGGCAAGGGATTAACTCGTCAAGGTGTATGGAAATTGATCAAGAAATTTGCTACATTGGCAGAGATAAAGCGATCCATTTCTCCGCATACCTTCAGACATTCTTTTGCCACGCATCTTTTGGAAGGTGGCGCAGATTTGCGGACGGTACAATTGCTTTTGGGTCACGCTGATATCAGTGCTACGGAAATCTATACGCATGTGGAATCCAGCCGGTTGAAAATGCTGCATCAGCGATACCATCCCCGTTCTTCAATGTGAGTATGAGAATAAAGTGAAATAGAATGAGTAAGAAACAACCGAAATTGTCCGCACCGACCGTTATTACGGGGCATGCCAATGCGGATTTTGATGCTCTGGCTGCCATGGTCGCTGCCAGCAAGCTTTACCCTGATGCTGTTCTCATTTTTCCGGGTAGCCAAGAAACAAACCTGCGGAATTTCTTCATTGAGAGCACTACTTATCTTTTTAATTTCAAAGCGTTCAAAGATATTGATCCTGCATCGGTAGAGCTACTTGTTGTTGTTGATACCCGTCAACGTTCACGCATTCCGCATGTTCGTCCGGTGTTGGATAATCCCAATTTACGCATCCATTTATATGATCACCATCCCGATAGTGATGAGGATTTGCCCGCTGAAAAAAGTGTGGTGAAGTTCTGGGGGGCAACCACTTCAATTATTGTTGATGAGATTCGGGAACGAGGATTGACGTTGAACATGGAAGAAGCCACCCTTCTCGGCCTTGGTATCTATGAAGATACAGGGTCCTTTGCTTTTAACACAACGACTCCACATGATTTTAAGGCTGCGGGGTGGCTCAAACAACAAGGCATGGACATTGAGGCCGTGTCTGACCTTTTGTCACGGGAATTATCTGCAGCACAGGTGACTTATCTCGGTGAATTGCTCAAGAATGCGAAGACCTATGACATTCATGGTGTGGATGTCATTATCACGGAAATTTCCACGGACCGTTTTGTCCCTGACTTTGCGTTGTTGGTTCACAAGCTCATGGATATGGAAAAGATCAAGGTTGTTTTTGCTCTGGGCAGGATGGCTGATCGAATTCATGTCGTTTCTCGCTCACGCAATCCAGATGTTAATGTCGGGCAGATTTGTTCGTCGCTTGGAGGCGGTGGTCATGAGGCCGCAGCTTCGGCTACGGTCAAGGATAAAACCCTGGCTGAGTTGCGTGATGATCTGTTTGCATTGTTTTATTCTCAAATTAATCCTCAGATCGTGGTGGATGGATTGATGTCCCGTCCGCCTGTGGTTATTGAGGGCGACAAGTCCATGGCGGACGCCGTGGAACTCATGACCCGCTACGGCCTCAAGGATGTGCCGGTCGTTTCTGCCAATACGATGAAATGCATTGGTATTATGGGACATAAGACGGCAGATAAGGCTCTCTCCCACCATCTTGGCGATATCGGACTCAGTGAGTATATGACCCGCAAGTTCGAAACTGTTGAGGTCAAGACGGATCTGTATCGTGTGATGGAGATTATCTTGAGTAATCGTCAGCGTATGCTGCCGGTTGTTGACGGAGAAGAACTTGTCGGCGTTATTACTCGCACCGATTTAATGAATATGCTCATAGATGAGCCTGCACGTATTCCAGACTCATTGTTGCCGGAGAGGCGCAGAGAACGGAATATTGCCGCCCAAGTGAAAAATCGTCTCCCACAGAAGATGCTCAATCTGTTGAAATCTGCTGGCGACCTTGGTCATAAATTGGGGTGGGAGGTTTACGCCGTTGGCGGTTTCGTTCGAGATATTCTTCTTGGAAGGCCAAATTTTGATCTTGATTTGGTCGTCGAAGGCGATGGGATTGAATTTGCGAGAAAATTTGCAAGTTTGTCAGGCGGTCGAGTCAAAGCACATTCCAAGTTTAAGACCGCTGTCGTTATCCTTGATGACGGTCAACGTGTTGATGTGGCGACAGCTCGTCTTGAATATTACGAATATCCCGCAGCCCTGCCCACGGTTGAACTGTCATCCATTAAAATGGATTTGTATCGGCGCGATTTTACAGTGAATGCCTTGGCGTTGCGGATTAACCCGGGACGGTTTGGGCAGCTCGTGGATTTTTTTGGGGCTGAACGGGATATCAGAAATCGAACCATTCGAGTTTTGCATTCATTGAGTTTTGTAGAAGATCCGACCCGTATTCTTCGTGCCATCCGTTTTGAACGTCGTTTTGATTTTCAAATCGGTGGTCAGACCATGCGTCTGATTAAAAATGCTTTGAATCTTGAGTTGTTCAGCAAACTTTCGGGCACTCGGGTCATGCATGAATTGCAATGGATCATGAACGAGGAAGACCCACTTGCTTGTTTTATAAGGATGCAGGAACTTGGGATTATGGCCGCAATTCATCCCTTACTCAAATTGACCAAGGATAAGGTCCAAATTTTGACTGAGCTGGGTAAGGTTCATAATTGGTATAAACTCTTGTATCTGGAGCCTGAGATTACGTCCTGGAAGCTCTATATCCTTGGCATGACGATGGGAATCAAGCGAGAAGATATAGGTCAAGTTACGACCCGTCTACATTTTACCCGCAAGGAAGAAAAAGATTTCAAGCAGTTGCGTGACATGATTGGTGATGCACTCATGAAGCTTATGGGGTGGCGTGAAGGAAAGTCCAAACTGAGTCGTTTGTACTCGATTCTGCATCCCATTCCCGTAGAGGGCATTTTGTTCCTTATGGCTCGGAGTCGAAAAGAACATATTCGTCGGAATATTTCACAATATCTTGCACGTTTACGGTATGTTAAAATTGATGTGGATGGTAAGGATTTGTTGAATTTGGGGATAGAACCGGGGCCGATATATACTATTATTCTTGATAGACTCATGCGGGCGAAGATTGATGGTCATGTGGAGACTCGAGAGGAGCAGTTGGAGATGGCAATAAAAATTTTCAAAGAAGATCTAGTCCAAAATGGAGATTCTACTGAAAACTAGTGTGTTTCGCGCTTGCCCTCTTGTGGCAAGCGGTGTAGAAAAATTTCAAATTTACGGTGTCTGTGATATGATACCTCAATTAATGATGTCAGGCTGTCTCATTGAGTATAGTCAAATGCAAGGGATAGAGATTAAATGGAAGTGTTATGGGCGCCTTGGCGTCTGAATTATATACTCGGCCCCAAACCGGACGAATGCGTTTTTTGTATTCCTGAAGATTCGTCCGAAGATGAAGAACGATGTATTTTGGCCAGAGGAAAACACTGCTTTGTTATTATGAACAAATTTCCATATAATAATGGTCATCTCATGGTAACACCGTATAGACATGTGAGTAATCTGACGGATTTGACGCTTGATGAATCCAATGATTGCATGCTTTGGCTAAGATATTGTACAACTATTTTAGAAAAAGCTTTTAATCCTCAAGGGATAAATATGGGACTTAATCTTGGGGAAGCGGCAGGTGCCGGAATTGCTCAGCATTTACATTTTCAGATTGTCCCGCGTTGGAATGGAGACGCTTCATTCATGGCCGTTTTTGGGGAGACAACAGTCATCCCGGAACACTTGAATTCAACTTACAGCACACTCAAGCCGCTGTTCGATGAAATAACTGTTTAAGGAGATTTTCATGCGTTTTATCAAAGTCCTGTTTCTGTTGGCTCTTTTTGTTTTTTCCATCCTTTTCTTCAGCCAGAATATTGAATCGTTGCAGCAGGAGTTGACGCTGATTTTGGATGTCCCCTATATTGCTACGTTGCACTCCATTCCCCTGCCGTTCAGCGTTTTGATTCTGACTGCATTTGTCGCCGGTTCCTTGCTGACCATGATCTATTTCATCGTTGACAAATTCCGTGCCTGTTCCAAGCTCAAGGAATGTCGTACTCGTATGGCTAGCCTTGAACAGGAACTCAACTCTTTACGCAATCTGCCTATCAGTGAAGGTCAACCTTACGCTGAGTCCAAGGAAAACGAAGAAGAGAACGTATAAGGATTCATATGGTTTGGCAATTTTTCAATCGCAAGAAGGCATCGACCTTCGACGAGAATGTCAGGGCTGCCCGTGAAGCTGGTGGTGGGATTTCCCTGCCTGTTCAGGATACCCGTGCGGCCATTGAGGAACTCAGCCAGGTTGTTAAAAATGACCCGGAAGCAGTTGAAATTTATCTCGCGCTGGGTAGCTTATACCGTTCGCAGGGTGAGATCGAAAGAGCCATTCAAATTCGAAATAGTCTTATTGTCAGACCTGGCCTTGATCGTAAGTTCAAGGCCAGGGCCTGGTTTGAATTGGGTCGTGATTTTAGACGTGCCGGTTTTCTTGATCGTGCTGATAAAGCCTTTCTGGAAGCTCGTTCGCTTGGTCAAGATCCGACCGCTATTCATCAGGAGATGGCCCGTCTGGCAGCAGAACGGGGCGACTTTGAAAAAGCTGCCGATTCATACGGGCAACTGAATCTTCCTTTGCCCCAGGCTCATTATCTTGTTCGTCTTGCTTTAGATCGTTTTTCTGAAGGCAATAATTCTCAGGCGCATAGGGCATTACGGCATGCCATCCGTGCCTACCCTGGAGCTGTCGAGGCTTGGCTTGAGCAAATAGTTCAGGCGTACAAGACAGGTAATGCAACCAAGGTCGCTGATATTCTGGGGCAAGCTCTTGAGCATGTTGCGCCAGATTTGCGCTTTGTGCTGTTTGAAGGTCTTTTCCTTGCAGCCAACCGTGCCGAAACAGCAAAACAGACTTCCTTTGGTGAAGAAAATGAGTGGTCGCGTGTCTGTAACGATGAAAAATTGGTCAATGCGATATTGCCGATTATCGAGAGACAGGACCCTGATGTCCTTCTGCTCTATTATGGGGCTATGTTCCTGCTCCGTCTCGAGGATTTGGAGAATGCACAGTCCTGGTTGGAAAAGGCATTGATGCTCCAATCTGACTTTTGGATGGCTCGACTTGAACTTTTCGAATTGTCTCGTAACGACCAGACGTTAACGCCTTTCTATAAGGAACAACTTTCGTTCTTTACTGGCCGAGCTCGTAAAGTGCGTCGTTTTTTCTGCCGTCGTTGCGGTTTGAAGCGGGATCAATTGTTTTTTAACTGTCCCCGTTGCCGAAGCTGGCACTCCATTGCTTTTCGCACGGATATTTCCGAATAAAAATCCAACATCTCAGGTTTCACGTGGCTAAGAAAAAACTGACGCCTATGCTTGAGCAGTACCTTCGTTTCAAGGAGGAAAATCCAGGCTGCCTTCTTTTCTTTCGTATGGGCGACTTTTATGAGTTGTTCTTCGAAGATGCTGAGATTGTGGCCAAAGCTGTTCAAATTACCTTGACCAGTCGTAACCCAAACGACGAAAATTCTATCCCCATGTGCGGTATGCCCCATCATTCTGTGGAGCCTTATCTAAGTCAATTACTCGACAAGGGTTATAAGATCGCCATCTGTGATCAAGTGGAAAATCCCAAAGAAGCCGTAGGGTTGGTGAAACGGGATGTAACACGAGTCCTTACGCCGGGAACGGTTGTCGAGGATTCAAACCTTAAGTCCAAAGCAAACAATTATCTTGGTGCATTGTTTTGGGATGAGACCAAAGACGCGGGCGGTATTGCTTGGCTCGATTTTTCTACCGGCCAATGGTCTGGGCTGCATAGTCGCCGTGAGGTTGAGCTTTGGCAGTGGATGATGAAGATTAATCCCAGTGAGTTACTTCTCCCTCAAGGGAAAAAGGTGCCATCTCAATACAATGAATTGAGTGCACAGGTCACCAGTGTTGCACCGGGGGCTTATTTTGATCTGACAGCTTCAAAAAACAGAGTGCTAGAAATGCAGTCTGTTGCAGATCTCGAAAGTCTTGGGTTGAGTGGTAAAAACGAATTGACCCGTGCCTGTGGTGCACTTCTGACTTACCTTGAACAGACGCAGAAAGGCGATTTCGGGCACTTGGGTGAATTCAAGCCGTTGAATTTGAGTAAACATCTGCTTTTGGATGAAATAACCGAACGGAATCTCGAAATTTTCAGGCGTCTTGATGGGAAGACTGGACTTGGCACCCTGTGGCATGTGCTTGATCGGACCATGACTCCCATGGGGGGCCGGCTGCTTGAAGCCCGTTTGCGTCAGCCTTGGCGACAGCTTTCTCCCATTGATAAGAATCTCGATTGTGTCACGTTTTTCTTTGAACGCGATCAACTTCGCTCTGATGTCCGACACGCATTGGATTCAGTCTATGATTTGGAACGTCTTTCCACTCGTATTTTTTTAGGACGTGCAAATCCTAAAGATTTTATTGCATTACAAAAAAGTCTTTCAATGTTGCCCGTTCTTCAATGTTGTCTGAAAGAACAGGAACTTGAAGCAGCCCCCGAATTGCGTAAAATTTTTCGAAAATGGGATGGCATGGATGACCTGACCGCCCTGCTTGAATCAGCCCTTGTGGACAGTCCTCCACCGGTCATCACAGATGGCGGATTATTCAAGAAAGGGTATGATGCCGTTTTGGATGAGTTTATTGAGCTGAATGAACACGGTGAAGATAAACTGAGGAAATTGCACGAAAAAGAACTGTCTGCCAACGATATACCCAAGCTCAAGCTTGGATTCAACAAGGTCTTTGGTTATTTTTTCGAGGTCTCGAAGGCATATAAAGGGCAGGTGCCTGAACATTTTATTCGTCGTCAGACTTTGGTCAACAGTGAGCGGTATATTACTCCTGAACTTAAGGAGATGGAGGACCGTATCCTTTCGGCCTCCGATGAACGTAAAAGTCTTGAGTACAAGTTATTTCAGGATTTACGTGAGCGTCTTGCCAAGGCAAGGGATCGTTTTTTGTTTATGGCCGACATTGTAGCTGCCCTAGATTATTGGCAAGGGTTGGCAGAAGCTGCTCGTGTCAACGAATGGAACCGCCCTCTTCTTCATGATGGTATGGAAATCGAGATTAAGGCAGGACGCCACCCTGTAGTGGAAGAAGCCATGGGGGCTTCCAATTATATTCCCGGCGATTTGAAGATGGATAAAGATCGACGAATCCTGCTCATTACCGGTCCGAATATGGCAGGTAAATCCACGGTACTCAGGCAGGCGGCTATCCTGACCATTATGGCCCAGATTGGTTCCTTTGTTCCAGCCAAGTCCGCACAACTCGGGTTGGCGGATCGTGTTTTTTCTCGTGTGGGAGCTTCGGATAATCTGGCGCAAGGACATTCCACATTTATGGTGGAAATGACTGAAACTGCTCGTATTCTTCGACAAGCGACTAAACGAAGTCTGGTTATTTTGGATGAAATCGGACGTGGTACCAGTACTTATGATGGCCTTTCACTCGCTTGGGCCGTGGTCGAAGAGCTTTCTTCTCGTGCCAGAGGTGGAATTCGTACCTTGTTCGCCACTCATTACCATGAATTGACGAGTCTTGAAGGCAAGATTGAAGGGTTGCGTAATCTCAATATCGCGGTCAAGGAATGGAAAGGCGACATCGTCTTTTTACGTCGTCTTGTGCCTGGTCCTGCTGACAGAAGTTATGGTATCGAAGTGGCCCGACTGGCTGGAGTACCTCGTGGTGTCGTGGAACGAGCGCGAGAAATCCTTGCGAAGCTCGAAGAAAAGTCGCAGGATAATCAATCGAAAGGGGCTGTTGAGCGGGCATCGCAGACTTTATTGCCGGGATTTGGTGCTCCTCCTATTGAAATTCCGGAGGAATTGGTCGAACATCCGATCATCACTCAACTCGTGGATCTCGACGTGGACGGCATGACACCCATTCAGGCTTTGATGTTGCTTAATCAATGGAAGGACATGATCAAGGAATAGGATTTATGCGTAAACAGATTGTTCATGCCACCTTACTTATTTTTGTGTTCGTATTGTTGTCCGGTTGCGCCCTGGGTCGCAAAGAATGGCCTTCATCTGTAAAGAGTGAAGACACTTTCAAATTGAAACTTATGGAAGGCGTCCGACAAGATGGATGTCTTATATTGCAGGTTGCGGTTACTGGATCTCCCAATCGTCTTTGGCGTGCGAGTATTCAGTATGAAGCCATTGGGACTGAGGAAGGCCAAGGGTGTGAAGGTTGTCCTTTTGTTCCCAGAAATGCAGTTCATTTTACCCGTGATCAGAAAGGCTTTAATCTGGCAGGTAATACGCTTCAACTGAGTATATGCGGCCTTGAACCCGGAATAGATTATCGATTCAGGGTGGCTGGAAAAAGTGAGTTGTCTACCATGGCTATTGAATACACCGATGTCTTTGAAGCCTTACCGTAGCTTTGATTTTGTTTGATATGAGAAAAGTATTGGATGATACACAAAGATACAGCGTAGATATTCATCATATCATTTTTTAGGAGATAGAAGACATATGCATCATTTTGAATACCGAGACGGAATTTTATCCGCTGAAGAAGTCAGCGTCACCGCCCTTGCAGAAGAATATGGTACCCCACTGTACATTTATTCTGCTGCTACCCTTAGACGCCATTTCAAAGCTTTTGATTCTGCTTTTAATGAGCTGGATCATTTGACCTGTTATTCCATCAAAGCCAATTCAAATTTGGCGGTTCTTAAATTGCTGGCCGCTGAAGGCGCTGGCATGGACATTGTTTCCGGCGGTGAATTGTATCGCGCACTGAAAGCTGGCGTCACCCCTGAAAAGATTGTTTATTCCGGCGTAGGAAAACGTGATTCTGAGATTCGTGAAGCTCTTGAAGCGGGAATTCTGATGTTTAACGTAGAATCCGTCGCGGAACTTAAAAGAATTAATACGGTTGCCAGCGATATGGGGATGACTGCCAAGGTCAGCTTTCGGATTAATCCGGATGTCGATCCGCAGACTCATCCATATATTTCAACGGGTATGCAGGAAAACAAATTTGGACTGGATATCGAGAATTCGCTGGCTGCCTACACACTGGCTGCCGAGTTGGAGAATGTTGAACCCGTGGGCATGGATTGTCATATTGGTTCTCAGCTCACAAAAATCGATCCGTTTCTTGAAGCTTTAGATAAACTTTTGGATTTCAACGAAAAGCTGAAAGGACTTGGTATTAATATCAAGTACCTTGATCTTGGTGGTGGACTTGGGATTCCTTATGACAAGGAAGAACCGCCCCATCCTTCGGAATTTGGTAAAGCTTTGAGCGCAAAACTGAAAGGTTTGCCGTTGAAGGTCATTTTTGAACCTGGACGTGTCATTGCAGGCAATGCCGGTATCATGGTGACTCAGGTGGTTTATACCAAGTCCAACCCCACAAAGAATTTCTTGATTGTGGATGCTGCAATGAATGATTTGATTCGTCCGAGCTTATACGGTTCTTATCATCGTATTGGCGAAGTTGAACTTAAAGGCCGTCAACATCAACGTTTTGATGTCGTTGGTCCCATTTGTGAGTCCGGTGACTTCCTGGCCCGAGATCGTGAGCTGCCGACTGTGGATCAAGGAGAGCGTCTGGTGGTTTATTCTGCCGGAGCCTATGGATTTACCATGGCCTCAAATTATAATACCCGTCCTCGTGCCTGCGAGTTGCTGGTGGACGGCAGCAACGTGACAGTTGCCAGAAAACGGGAAACATACGAAGATCTTATCGCAAATGAACTTTAGTCAAAAGGCCGGGAGTTCGCTCCCGGCCTTTTTTATTTTCAGGATATATCATGCCAAGACTTAATTCTTTTTATCTGTCGCCTGACCTTTGGCCTTCCAAAGTTGGAGAACATGTTGCGCTGGAGGGACAGGAAGTGCGTCATATGGGCACAGTTCTCAGAACCGAGCCGGATCAGATGGTTCGACTTTTTGACGGACAAGGACATGACGGGCTTTTTTCTGTATGCGATATAAAAAAACGTCGAGCCTTGCTTGAGGCTGTTCAGTTAGAAGATCATTCCCGACCTGCCAATGGAATAACTCTGGCCATCGGTTGGGGAAAATCCAAACGCAGGAATTATCTTTTAGAAAAAATGGTTGAACTCAAGGGATTTGGGGTAGTTTTTTGGCAGGCTACCCGGAGTCAGGGAGTTGTTCCGGCTTCCCCCAAAGATTCTTGGACAGACAAGAATATTCAGGCTGCAAAACAGTGCGGAGCACATTTCCTTCCAGAGTTGCAAACGCTTCCCGGGGGTGTTGACTCTCTGATTGCCATGGCCAAAAAATATGAGAATAGAGTTATTGCGTGGGAATCCGACGATATTACAACGCGTTTATCGCCAACCATGCTTGCAAATGGGCATACGCTTGTGGTCATCGGGCCGGAAGGTGGTTTTGAAGATCGTGAGGCTCAAAAATTAGTGGAAGCAGATTTTATCCCCGTTACGTTTGGAGATTCTATTTTGCGCTGGGAAACAGCCGCGACTTATTGTCTCAGTCTGGCCATGTTTGGTACACAGGAATAGTCATGAAGCTTGAAATAGAAGATACACAACCTCTCGCTGATAGAATTCGCCCTACTTCATTGGATGACTTTGTCGGGCAAGGACATATTCGGAATCGAATTGAAGCTTTTTCCAAGTCCAAAAGAATGCCAAGTTTGTTATTGTTCGGGCCTCCCGGGTGTGGAAAATCAACATTGGCATTGTTGCTTGCCAAATTGACGGGCAAAAAATACCTGCGTGTAAGTGCACCGGAAGCCGGATTGACTGCTCTTCGCAAAAAGTTGCCGGGACAGGACATTCTTATTCTTGATGAGCTGCATCGCTTTTCCAAGGCCCAACAAGATTTTTTCCTTCCCATTCTGGAAACCGGTGAAATTATTTTGCTGGCAACGACCACGGAAAATCCTTCTTTCAGCGTGACCCGTCAATTGTTGTCACGACTTCATGTCCTTCGACTTCGTCAATTGAGTCGCGAGGAGTTGGTTAATGTAAGTACTCGAGGCGCAGAAGAGCTCGGCGTTGATCTGGAAGAAGAAAGTCATAAAATGTTGGCTGCTATGGCTGGTGGTGATGCTCGTACCCTGCTCAATTTACTAGAATATACATCTGAACTGCCCAAGGAAAAACGGTGCCCGGAATGTCTGCGTGATTCATTGCCGGAAATAGTTGTTCGTGGCGATCGGGATGGCGATTCGCACTATGAGTTAGTGTCTGCCCTTATCAAATCAATTCGTGGCAGTGACCCGGATGCGGCACTTTATTATTTGGCTTGTCTTATCGAAAGTGGCGAAGATCCGCGCTTTATCACCCGTCGTTTGATTATTTCATCCTCTGAAGATATTGGCCTTGGTGATCCGCACGCTTTGAGTCATGCCATGGCTTGTCATCAGGCTGTCGAGACCATCGGTATGCCCGAAGGGTTTATTCCCATGTCGCAATTGACGGTTTACCTTGCTCTGGCTCCCAAGAGCAACTCGACATACGCCGCCTACCACACAGCCCAAAAAGAAGTGCGTGAAAACGGTCCCAAGCCAGTCCCTTTGCATTTAAGGAATGCAACCTCTTCCCTTCAACGAGAATGGGGATATGGACGTGGCTATCTTTATCCGCATAATTTCCCGAAATCATGGGCTGATCAGGATTATCTCCCCAGCGAACTTGCCGGACGGAAATTTTATCATCCCAAAGATCAGGGCGAGGAGCCAAAGCTACTGGCATGGTTAAAACAGTTTCGCAGAAGTCGTTGATTTCTTAATGAAAAAGCCCTGTTCAATATATTGAGCAGGGCTTTTCTTCATTCATTACTTTAAGTTTTTACAACCGGGATTTATACAGTTTTTGCCATTCATCCAAAAAAAGAAGTGCAGTGTCTAGATCGGAAAGTTTACCCTGCTGCTGCCGTACGGCCCAAACGAGATCTTCGAAGGAAACATTTTCAGGAAGTCCTAATTGACCAAGCAAATTACGAATGTCCTTTTCTAATTCCGGTGGATAGTCGGCGGCAAACAGTGAGGAGGCAGACTTTGGTTTTGGCCATCCCGGAATACGGCTTGCCGTAAATTCCATGAGCGTACGCATGCGTTTTGTATAGGTATGCTCACGAAGCACTCGTGTACGACTTTTGGTTGCATATTCATTACGATCATCGGGATGATTCAGGAAATATTCTATTTTTTCGGTAAATTCCGATATGCTTGTAAATGTTGCCAATTCATCGTCGTTGAAAGCGTCATTCATGAGACTACGTTTGTCCACTAATTGAAATGCGCCACAGGCCGCCAGTTCAAATGTGCGTGGATTGATAAAGTCTCCGCCTGTGACCAGTTCTTCTGTCTGGACACTGGAATGCAGGTTAAGGTTGATGGCAGTCGCGTTAAATATTTTAACGCAATCTTCTGATGAAATTCGTGCTCCTTTTAATTGTACCAGCGGTTCCAGTACATGGTCCCCTTCCCACTCTGTTCCCCATATTTTGAAGTCGAATTTGACCAACTCCCTGAAGGCGACCCTGCGGTTAGGATATCCTGCGCCCATGAATGATATGTCAGAGCCGAATTTACGTTGTTCGACCGGTGATAAGTCTGACGGTTTGTGAAAACCTGGTTGGGCAGCAAGTGGCAGATAGAGCACATTGGGTTGTCCTACTGATGCAAGATCATCAAAAAAATGACCTTTTTGGATGACTGCGAAAATGTCATACAGAGGCGCAAACGCCTTCCAATAAGTGAAAAGTCGATAATCTTCCACAAACCACATGGCCGTGACAACGCCATCTCGACGGAGTCTTTTGAGTGCCTGTCGATTGAGTGGAGCCTGAGCCATGGATAAAACCATGTCAGGTTCAAATGTTTCGACCTTGGCCAATACTGATTGGCTGACGACATTCAAGAAGGAGTTCTGTAAATAATCCAATCTGTCGGATGTCACCTTGAGGTTATTCAAAGAGTCGTATGCAGGATAAAAATCTGGTGCTTCAAACACTTCAACCAGATGTCCTTCCTCCTTAAGTGCTGATGCCACATATCGGCCAATGGAAAGAGAGCCGCCATATAAAGGCAGAATAACAAGTATGCGTAAGTTATCCATTGATTTATCCATTATTCTCAAATTTTTGTATGGTCGTCATCCAGTCTTTTTCCCGATAGAATTCTTGAGCAAAAAAAAGCTCTTTTTCGAAGCATTCCGATTCTTCACCCGTGAGATATTGGTAAATGAAGTTTCTGAAAATAGTTCTTTGGCTATTGTCTTTGTCTACACCGGCAAACGGGATATAAATCTGCCCTAACGCATCGAAACCGGAGTTGAATCCGATAAGTCTTTCAGGTGCGTGTTCATTTTTTTGTGTGACCAGAAAGCGTTGAAATTTTGGCGAAGTAAAAGGAGAAATACATTTAACTTCATTATCACACGGCTTGGTTTCTAAACAGGGGAGACAGTTTGTCACAGCTTGATACACTGTGTGTCCCAAGCCATAAGGGCCTGTTTCAAAACACCATGCCGAAGACAGAAAAAATGCTGTAACCGGCGTTCCGAGGTGTGCGGCTAGATGCATGGTTCCCGTATCCGGTGTCAGCAGCATATCGAGTGAGCCGACAAGATCAACAAGATCTTTCCAGTTTGTCTTGCCTGCCAAATTTTTTGTTTTATTTTGAAGTGAAGATGGTAACTCTTTGAGAACAGCCTGCCCCGCTGCGTGCTCTGTCTTTCCGCCGAGCAGAACAATCGAGTCTGTTTTTTGGGAGGCTCCCAATGTTGCTGAAATGGTCGCAAGGAGTTGGGCTGGTAAAGAACGACGGGATTCGCGGCCAGCGAGGACAACACCAATACCTCCACCTTTGGGAGTGGCTGGTGGATTAACTTTGGTTGGTGCGATCATATCCGGGCAATATCCCGCCCAGAAGTCTACGAGATTTATGCCCAAACGTCGAAGATTAGACCAGCGCATGGCCATGGCTGGCCAAGTGCCCGTGATTTCCTGTCCGTTGTGCCAACAATACCCTGTCACTTTTACCGGGTCGAACAATGCGGCTAATCGAAAATTAAGTCCTGAAAAATTAAGGTTATAGACGGTATCGAAATCAATCGTTTGTAGCTTGGCAAAAGCCTGTCGGTTCTCAACAAGCATTTTAAGGAGTACGGTTGAAGCATCCAGTCCGGTCCCATGCGCTGTAATCGAATGCACGACAACATCCGGATAAATTAATTGTGCCAGCGGTTTTAGGGAAGTGTCCACGCATAGATGCACCACACCGTCGTTTCGTGCGGAAATGGTCGCAATAAGCCGTTTTGTTTGGATAAGATCTCCAAAACGAGCCAACTGTATAACAAGATAATTTTTCATTCGTATTTTCACGGCGTCAAAAATGTATCGTAACTTCAATGATTATTGCAAGAACCGGGCAATTTCCCATTTTACATGTTCCTGCGCATTGGTTATCAAGACGCATGCGATATTATCCGATCTTCTTGAATCTGGAAAACAAAACGTGTCTTGTTGTTGGTGCAGGCGGGGTTGGCAAGCGGAAAATTCAGTCCCTGCTTGACTCTGGAGCCGGTCATGTGACCATCATCGACACCCGTAAAGCGGATGTCGAAATGGAATCAATCATGAGGCCGGACACTGTTACTTTTCAGTGTCGTGAATTTGTTGAGAGTGATCTTAGTGGCAAATTTTTAGTGATTGCCTGTACTTCATCTGAAGTGGTGAACCAGCGTATCAGCACACTCTGTGCGGATCGCAATATTTTGTGTAATGTCGTTGATCAGCCTGAAAAATGTAGTTTTATTGTTCCTGCTACCATTAAGCGTGGTGATCTGACTGTAGCCATTTCAACCGCAGGTCAAAGTCCTGCCATGACAAAACGCATCCGTAAGGATTTACAGGAACATTTTGGTAATGAATATGCTGCTCTCCTGACGCTTATGGGCCGCATTCGCCCGCTGATGCTTGGTCTTGAACAAGAGACAAAACAAAACACCGCGGTTTTCCGTTCTCTGGTCAATTCGGATTTGCTTATAGTAATAAAGAACAAGAACCTTGACGCTGCCAGGGAAATACTTAAAGAATCTTTGCCCGAACCGTTGTACGCCAACATCCCGGAGATGCTTGATGGGCTTATTTGATACGCTCCATATTTTTATTATTGCACTGTATGCGCTTGGCACCGTGCTTTTTCTGACCGGTATTACTACCGCCAATGAAAAGCTCAAACGGATTGCCATTTGGTTTGCTGTCGTTGGTTTTTCTTTGAATACCATTGACTTGGGAATAATCCTCATGAGTGATCCAGCCGCTCTCAGTGGTGGAACATTTTATTTTAATATTTTGGCGTGGAGTGTCTTAGCCATTTACTTTTTCCTTTGGTGGCGATTGCGGCTTGAATTTTTGGCAATCACCGCCCTGCCTTTAGCTCTGCTTCTGTTCGTGGCATCCATGGCTTTGGGAGGCATCCGGGTGATCATGCCTCCACAGTTAACCGCATTGTTTTTTGGTTTGCATATAGGATCCCTCGTGCTGACTCTTGGGGCGCTCATGATGGCTCTCGGGGCTGGTATGGCTTTTATTTATTATAATCGAAAACTTAAAACCAAGGCCGGTCTTACCAGTATGGGAAGCACTGTGCCCTCTTTGGAAAAATTCGATACCGTAAACCGGTGGGCTGTAGCCATCGGATTTCCTTTGTATACATTGGGACTTTTTTCCACGTTTTTTTGGTACTGGATTGCACCCAACAAGGAATTTACCTGGGATATCATGAAAATCGGCTCCTTGGCCGTCTGGTTCCTTTATGCATTCCTTTTTCATCAACGAATTGTACTGGGCTGGCGTGGACGTAAACCTGCTATCCTTGCCATTTGGGTTTTTGTCGGCATGTGCATTTCCCTTATACATCACACCATCACTTTTCGAGTAATGCCATGAACAGACAAATCATTCTCATAGGACTCAATCACCGGACTGCCGGTGTTGATGTGCGTGAAAAATTCGCTTTGACCGATGTAGAGAACTTTGAGCAAGGGCTTATGGCCCACTGTCCAGTGCTCGAATGTATGGCCCTCTCTACTTGTAACCGGGTAGAGATCATCGCTGTTGCTAAAAATATTTCTAAGCGAGAGGTTGTTGATTCTGTAATTCAGTATTGGGCTGCTATCTGCAAAGGCGACCCCGCATTACTTTTGGATAATACCTACAATTATTCTAGGCTGGAGGCTGTGAAACACGTTTTTTCTGTCGCGAGTAGCCTAGATTCCATGGTTATGGGCGAGCCACAAATTCTCGGTCAGCTAAAAGATGCATACCGGGCTGCCGTGGCGAAAGGGACAGCAAAGACCATTGTTAACCGTTTACTTCATAAATCTTTTTCCGTTGCCAAACGTATTCGCACCGAGACGGCCATTGCCTCCAGTGCTGTGTCCATCAGTTTTGCCGCTGTTGAATTGGCGCGCAAAATTTTTGGCGATTTGGAAGGCACCAAGGCCATGCTGGTGGGTGCTGGCGAAATGGCAGAACTGGCCGCGACCCACTTACTGCGTAATGGTGTTCAGGATGTCATTATTGCCAACCGGACGTTTTCTCGTGCCAAAGAGTTGGCCGATAACCTTGGTGGCGAACCTATTCAGATTGAAAACATGCCGGATCGTCTGCACGAAGTTGACATCGTTATTAGTTCTACAGGTTCCCCTGTTGCCGTAATCAAGGCCAAGGACGTCAAATCCGTACTTAAGCGACGTAAAAACAAACCCATGTTTTTCATCGACATCGCTGTGCCTCGTGATATTGACCCTGATGTCAACATTTTGGACAACGTATATCTTTATGACATTGATGACCTCAAAGAGGTTGTTGAAGACAACATGGCGCAACGTCATGAAGAAGCAGCCAAGGCCAGAACCGTTGTTGATCATGAAACAGATACTTTTGGTAATTGGTTGCATTCGTTAAATCTTCAGCCGACTATTGTTGATTTGGTGGAAAAGACTGAAGACGTGGCGCATCGGGAATTGAACAAGACATTGAAAAAAATTGGTCAGGTAGATGAACGGACGCGGAAGGCATTGGAAACACTTGTCCTTTCTGTGGCCCACAAATCTATGCATGAACCCATTTGTTTTTTAAAACGTCGGACACAAGAAGAAGGTTCAGCCGAACGATTTATCGATTTGGCACGACGTATGTTCAATTTGGACGATGAATCTATTCCGGCGGAAGCCCATCTTGATCGAAAGAGTAACACCTGCTCGGCAGAAGACATCAACGAGCTCATTAAAGCCTCAAAGAACAAGGAACAATAATGCGTAGTTATCTAATAGAAGACCTGGTCGACAAGAATTATCAAGCTATTGTTGCCGCTTTTGAAGAACTGGGGTTCAGAGGACCTCTTGATGGCATTTATTACCTGCCCTTGCCTGTCGAGCTTTTGCAGCGTGAACAACAGGATCATCAGAAAGAATGTGGTCCGTATTTCATGGCTCTCGAATGTATTGAAAAAGAAGACGAGAACGCGTTGAAATTAGAACTGTTGGTTCGCGGAAGACAAAAAATGCGTTGCTCATGCATCTCATACGCTACTCCTGATCAACGTGCTCACATGATTGAATATTTGGATCAGTTTATCGATGAACTGGAAGTTTCCGTATAGCCATGTTTTCTGCGCCTGATAGTTTTCCTGAAACCCTTCAGAATCTTTTGCCTAAATGGGCGCATTTTTGTCTGTATATTGAAAAATTTATAAGTCGTGAACTGAAACAGGAACTTTCTGGAAAACATCTTCTTGTAGGTTTTTCCGGTGGTGTTGACTCTACTGCCCTGCTTCTTGTTCTTCACTATCTTTCTCAAAGAAATGATTTCCGACTAACTGCAGCCCATCTGAATCATCAACTACGCCCTGAGGCGGATGACGACGCTCAATGGTGTACATCGTTTTGTGACACTCTTGGTGTTGAGTGTGTGGTTGAATCCAAAAATATTGGGGATTTTGCTGAAAAACTCGGCGTTGGGATTGAAGAAGCTGGTCGGAATGCACGTTACGCTTTGTTTCAGAATGTGAAAAATGACACAGGCGCGGATTATGTCGCGTTGGGGCACCAATTGGATGACCTCAGCGAAGATGTTGTTATGCGTCTCATCCGGGGTACGGGATGGCCTGGACTATCAGGTATGGCGGGGTATGACCCTCATCGTTCGCTTATTCGTCCGTTGCTTATGATCCCAAAATCCACATTGATTGCTTTTGTTACCAAAACAGGTGTTATATGGCGTGAAGATGCGTCAAATGCTGAATCAAACTGGACTCGTAACCGAGTCAGGAACGAAATTCTTCCACTTATCCAAAAAGAAAATCCTAGTTTTTGGCAATCAGTGAGCCGTTTGTGGAAAATTGGTCGTATTGAGAAAGATTATTGGCAGTCGATGACATTTTCCCCTTCGGAAACACTGGATAACGCTTTTCTGAAGACTGCCCACCAGGCGCTTCGTCTACGATTGTATAAATCATGTCTTGATCAACTTGGTTCAGGGCAAGTTTTAGCTGATTCATTGTTCAAGCTTGATGAAGCTTGGCAGGGAAAAAACGTTGGAGCGACCTTTCAGTTTCCCGGTGATAAAACTGCGATAATCACCGCCGTAGGTGTCGTTTTTGACTGCACCCATTGACTTCCGCAACTCCCCGGTATAAGAGCATGTGATCTTTTGCACAATGTGCTGAGGCGTCATGCAGGCGCTTCGTTTTCTTATCATCAGGAGGAGTTTATTATGAATATTCTGATTTTCGGCCCTAACGGCTCCGGTAAAGGCACCCAGGGTACCCTGGCCAAAGACAAGTACGGTCTGGATCACATCGAATCCGGTGCCATTTTCCGCAAGCATATCGGCGGCGGCACCGAACTCGGCATGAAAGCCAAGGAATTCATCAACAAGGGCGAACTCGTTCCTGATGATATCACCATCCCTATGGTTTTGGATGTGTTGTCCAGCTCCAAGGACGGTTGGCTGCTCGACGGATTCCCCCGCTCTTTGGTTCAGGGCGAAAAGCTCTGGGAAGCTTTGCAGAAAGACGGTGAGAAGCTCGATTTCGTTATCGAAATCAAGCTGCCTCGTGAAATTGCAAAGGGCCGTATCATGGGTCGTCGTCTTTGCGAAAATAATCCGAATCATCCCAACAATGTCGGTATTTCGGTTATCGCTCCTGACGGCGACAAGTGCCGTGTTTGTGGCGGTGCCCTGTCCGCTCGTGAAGATGACCAAGACGAAGCTGCAATCGACGTACGTCACAACATCTACTACGATGAAGAGACCGGTACCATGGCTGCTTGCAACTTCTACAAGAACATGAAAGACGGTGGTTTCAAGTTCATCGAATTGAACGGTGAAGATTCCATCGACACTATCAAGGATTACTTGATGAGCCAGCTCGTCTAGTTCTATTTACAGAAAGATATTAAGCCTCTTCCATTATTATGGAAGAGGCTTTTTTATATTTTATGGTGTACTTTTGCCTGACGCGATAAGCCCTTTTGATAACCATAGAAGAGAGCTATTTTCTGGGGTGACCTGTTTGATAATAAAGTTTTTATCTTGATTTCTTCTGGTCCATGAAGCGTGGTCATTTATGCATTATAAATAAAAAAAGGGAAGGACCATATGGCCCTTCCCTTTTTGTTTGTAGTGTATCGAAGACTTATGCTTCAGCTTCCTGCAAGTCTGCGGCACCGGGACCGAATCCAAGCAGGATCGGGCTAGCGACAAAGATGGAGGAATAGGTACCCACACCTACGCCGATGAGCAGAGCCAAGGCAAAGTCATGGATAACGCTGCCGCCCAGTACGAACAGGCAGAAGACAACCAACAAGGTTGTTACTGATGTCATGATTGTACGCGACAGGGTCTGGTTTACAGCAGTGTTGATAATCGAGGCGAACGTGGTGTTGCCTTTGCGGGCATTATTGTTCTCACGGATACGGTCAAAGACAATAATGGTGTCATTGAGCGAATAACCGATGATGGTCAACAATGCTGCGATGATGGTTAAATCGAATTCTTTACCAAGAATGGAAAAGATGCCGACTGTAATAGCCACGTCGTGTATGAGTGCTGCAACTGCGCCTAGAGCGTAATTAAGTTTCAAATACCAGCATAGTCCTACAGTGATAATGAGTGCTGCAATGATCAGCCACCCCATTTCAACACCGAGCAGACCTATGCCGTACACGCCAAAGCCTAAAGCCGCAGCCATGACGCCTGCAACGGTCCATCGTTGTTCAAAGCGACCGGAGATGTACACGGCAATAAGGAGAACTGCGTAGAACAGAGCCTCAAGAGCTTTTGTGCGTAAATCCGCGCCCACTTTTGGACCGACCATTTCGAGACGTTGTATCTCGAAATGAGCGCCATCAAGATTGTTTGATAAAGCACTGGTTACCCTATTTCGCACCTCTTCTGAGGTGATATTAGAGCTCGATGTACGAATCAAGTATTCATGGTCGCCGTCCAGTCCGAGGGTCTGAACAACGAGGCCGGGCAATTCAACGCCACTCACGGCGTTTTTGACCATTTCTACATCAGTGTTTTTGTCGATCTTCACCTGGACGATCATGCCGCCTGCGAAGTCGATGCCATACTTCGGGCCACCCTTGATGAGAAGGGAGCCAAGGCCGGCCAGGATGATAACCGCTGAAATAGCGAAAGCGATCTTCCTGAGTCCGATGAAGTCTATTTTGGTATCAGGTTTGATTATTTGAAGTCCCATTGTCTTCCCCTTAGATGCTCAGCTTGGCGCTATCGGAGCGGCTCTTTAAGTACAAGTCGAACAGGATGCGCGACACGAAGATTGCCGTAAACATGGACGTTATGATGCCCAAGGTCAGTGTGACGGCGAAGCCGCGAACAGGTCCGGTACCGAATTGATAGAGGATGACTGCCGCAATGACCGTCGTCACGTTAGCGTCGAGAATGGTCAGGGTCGCCCTGCCATATCCTTCTGCTACAGCCTGCGATGCGGACAGGCCGCGTCGCAGTTCCTCGCGGATGCGTTCGAAGATAATTACGTTTGCATCAACAGCCATACCGATTGTCAGAATGATACCAGCAATACCCGGCAGGGTCAGCGTGGCACCGAAAGCTGCCAGACCACCCATGATGAGCATGATATTGATGCAAAGCACAACGTCCGCTACCAGTCCGGCAAAGCCGTAGTAAATAGCCATGAAGCCAAGTACCATTGCCATGCCGATGAAAGCGGACATGATGCCGTTGTCGATGGATTCTTGTCCCAAAGATGGGCCAACGCTACGTTGTTCCAGAATTTCGACTGGAGCAGGCAGTGAACCGGCGCGAAGCACGACTGCGAGGTCGCGGGCTTCTTCTCGGCTGAACTGACCGGTGATGGAAGCGCGTCCACCAGAGATACGTTCCTGAATGACTGGTGCGGAATACACCTTGCCGTCCAGAACAATGGCCATACGCTTGTTCACGTTGTCGGTCGTCAGGTTGGTGAAGATGGATCCACCGCGTGCATTAAATGTAATAGAAACGTACGGAGCGTTCCAATTGTCAAGAAGCACCTTTGCATCGGTCACGTATTCACCGGTCAGGACCGCGTCACGTTTCAGAACGATGGCAGATTCGGCGTAATCGCCGCTCGGTAATTTCTTGAGCAGAACGGAAAGTTCACGGCCGGGAGCAAGAATGCCCTGCTTGGCCTTGGCAATATCAGCAGTGTCGTCCACCATCTTGAATTCGAGATGAGCAGTCTGGCCGATGATTTTGATTGCGCGCTCAGGATCTTGCAAACCAGGCAACTGCACTTGAATGCGGTTATCCTGTTGTTTGCGAATGTCCGGTTCGGCAACGCCGAATTGGTCAATCCTGTTGCGAATGGTTTTGATCGCCTGTTCCATGGTCAGCTTTTCTATATCACTACGATATTGTGGTGATATGGACAGGATGTATTCTTCCTTGCCGCCGTCCATGATCTTGGTATCTTCAATAGTGAACTGTGTGTAGTCAGTGATGACTTTTTCGAATGCCTCTTTCTGTTCACTTTTGAGAAGCACGACTTCGATTTGCGATTCATTCAAAACGTTTGGACGCAGAACAAAGATTTCTTTGTCGCGAGCCACGGCTTTGAGGTCGTCGCCGAGTCGGGCGAGGTTGTTGTCCATGGCAGTATCCATATCCACTCCGAGAGTGAGATTGATACCACCTTTGAGGTCAAGGCCGAGGTTGATGGAGTCGCCTGGCAGAATTTTGCCTATTGCTGACTCCTTGAAGCCCGGTATGGACGGCAGCATGTAGGCCAATCCGAGGACCAGGACGACGAGAGCTGTTACGGCTCTCCAACGCAAACTTTGCATGAAAACTCCCTTAATACGAACTAGTTGCAACCTCTTTGCACTACCCTTGCGATAAACACAAGTACGGACCGGGCCACGGAAAAATTGTGGTCCGGTCCGTTAGGGTGTCTCAAAAACTGGTTGCAAGAACCTACTTTTTGTCAGCTGTCGGTACGCCGCCGTCTTTGTCGGCAACGAATCCGCGCTTAATAACGACATTAACGCCGGTTGCAATCTCAATGGTGAGATTGTCACCATCGATATTCACGATGGAGCCGAGGATGCCGCCATTGGTCCATACCTTGTCACCCTTACTCAGGGCTTGGAGCATGGCCTTGTGCGTCTTCTGCTTTTTTTGCTGAGGGCGAATGAGCAGAAAGTAGAAAATGGCGAACATGAGGACCAGCATGGGCAGCGGGCCGCCGAGAAGGCCGCCCAGACCGCCTGCCTCGCCGCCGCCGGTGGGCGGAGCCATGGCATATGCTACGGAATCGAAGAACATAGGTTCCTCCAGAAAAGGTTAATAATGTTGCAGTCTTCTGAGCTATCTAACAGGGAACATACAGATTGCCGTACGGTCGATGTGAGAACGGACGAATCTTCACAAAGTTCTCACTCATTATTTCCGTGCTGTCCAGCTTCAATTCGTTAGCGTAATCTTTAACTAAATCTTCAATAATTTTCAAATCTTCAGAATTCACGGGTTGAGCGTTCAAACCAGGACCGAGTTGATTCTCAGGAACGTCTCCGCGAATATAGATTACACCGCCATGCATTCCTGTGCCGAGACTTCGTCCCGCAACAGGCGCATCAGACTTATCAGAAAACATACCCAAGAGCAAAATAATTCCGCCAGCCATGTATTCTCCGAGGAAGTCCCCGGCCTTTCCGCCAACAACGATTTTTGGTTGGTGGTCAAGGTAGGCTTTCATATGAATTCCAACCCGGTAGCCAACATCACCCTTGATGAAAATTTCACCACCACGCATTGCGTACCCGATGACATCGCCAGCAAGTCCTTCAATGATGATGCGACCATTATCCATAGTATTGCCGACACCATCTTGAGCATTGTTGTGAATACGGAGTTTGGGACCACGCATAAACGCGCCCAAATCTTGCCCCGGAACGCCATAGACATCGAATGTCAGGTCCCCTTCCAAGGCCGTGGCAATATATCGTTGCCCGTTGCATTCCTTGAGCGTGAAATCAGTCACGCCACTTTTGATAAGCTCTCGAATTTCTTCGTTGAACTGCTTGTAATATGTTCGCCCTGCCGTGAGGGTCTTCTTTTTTCTTTTGGCTGTCATTTAATCCTCCAGATCCACGATGACGGGTTCGCCCGCCTTGGGCATCCAGACTCTATCCAGGTCGGGACAGACATCGCGCACTGCCGATTCTTCGGAAGACATGAAGACCATGTCATCTTTTTCAGCCACCAGAAGCGGTCTGAGTTTGATGCGGTCGTTAAGTCCCATGAGTCGGTTATTATCGGCGACCAGAATGGCAAAGGGACCGTTGAGCATACCTGGGCCGTAGGTGGCGCGAAGTGTGGTGTACAGTTCCTTGTCTTCGTCATCCATACGCTCGATTTCGTCCCAGAAAGGCGGCGCAAAACATTTTGCCGTCATTTCCCAGGATAAACCGTGTTTACGGATGAGCATGTCCAATTCATAAGCCACGACTTCGGTATCTGTCATCATGGTGCAGAGATAGTCGTGTTCGCATAGATATCGGCGATTAATACCATATGATGAAATCTCGCCGTTGTGGACAATAGACCAGTTCAGAATGGTGAATGGATGTGCTCCTCCCCACCAGCCGGGGGTATTTGTCGGAAAACGGTTATGCCCGGTCCAGATATAAGCCGAGTATTCTTCCAGGCGGAAGAATTCAGCGATATCTTCAGGAAAGCCAACACCCTTGAATGCACCCATGTTCTTACCACTGGACACGACAAATGCGCCGGGAACAGTGGTGTTAATTTTCATGACCACGGCAACGATGTAATCTTCTTCCGGTAATTCCCAGAATTCGTTGTCCGGTTTTTCAGGGACAGTCACGAAATACCGATTGAACATCGGCGGATTGGGAATAGCCAAGGTCCGTCGAGTGGGAATTGGTTCGTAATAATGCAGATCGAAGTATGTCTTGATCATTTCTTCTGAGCCCTTGATGGCCGCATCATCATCACACATCATGTGGAAGCAGTATTTGTCTGCATGGTCAGGGTAGATGCCATAGGCTGCAAATCCGCCGCCAAGGCCATTCCCACGATCATGCATACAGGTCATGGCTTGAATGGGCATGTCGCCCGGAATCAATCCACGCTTCTTGTTGATGACGCCGAATATTCCACAACCGGAAATATCCTTTTCGAAATCATAATATCTATCAGGCGCTTTCATGTAATCCTCTCAGAAATCGCTAACTTACGCTTTAGGGTTCCAAGTTTCCCGAAAGAAATCATCAGGCCACATCAGTACATCCGGCTCACCGGCCAAAAGTTGTTTCTTGGCCTCTTCAGGGATGGGCATTTGGAATTTGACAAAAGCTGTATACATGCCGGCCATGTCGATATCACCCACCAGGACATAGCCCACCAAGTGGTCTTTTTGAAATACCAGTTTGCGGTAGCTCTTTTTCTTTTTGTCCAAAGTAATGGAAGCCGTATAGGACTCGTCATCTTCCGGCGGATTAACCGTCCCAACCGAAATAGTTGGCAGGCCATAGAACGAGATAGAGTTCATGGCTAAGGACCCTTTGAACTCGATGTCTGTGCCAGTCATGTTTTTACCGGCGCAGAAGCCTTGATTATATGCGTTTGTCCAGATGGGGATGACCCGATCGTCACCGAATAGCAAATCTTTGGCTTGAGCTACATCGCCCGCCGCGAATATGCCGTCGGCACTGGTGCGCATATGGTCATCTACATGAATGCCTCGGTCCACTTCGATACCAGCGCTTTTTGCCAGCCCGTAGTTGGGGACAACACCGATGGCAATGACGACCACGTCGGTCTGCAAGAAATCGCCGTCAGTCAGATGGACACCTTTGAGCTTGCCGTCTGCATCTCGTTGAATTTCCTTGGCAGAAACGCCGCAGCGAACGTTGAGACCGACTTCAGCAAGCCGTGAACCAGCCAGCGAAGCTGCGTTTTCATCAAACGCAAGACTCAATATGCGGGGAGACAGTTCCAGAATGGTGACGTCAACACCACGATCAAACAGGGATTCACCGGCTTTCAGGCCAATAAGTCCACCACCGATGACAACCGCCCTTTTTATTTCCTTGGCTTTGGAAATAAGCGTCTGGGCGTGTTTCAGATTGGTGAAGTTATATACGTCGGTACCATCAGATCCCGGAATGGGAGGTGTAAAAGGGATACCGCCTGTGGCGATAAGCAGATTTTCGAATTCAATAGTCTCGCCTTTGTTCGTGGTTACGGTTTTGGCTTTGGTATCAATGCCGGTGACTGTTGTGCCAAGCTTGAGGGAGACTTTGCTTTTTTCATAGAATTCTTGAGGACGAAGAGCTAAACGGTCCGGACCGATCTTGCCTGCGAGCAGGTAGGAAATGAGAGGACGACCATATGCCGGGGAATCCTCGGCACCGATAATCAGGATCTCGTTGTCGGTATCTACCTTGCGGATACCCTCGATGGCACCGATGGAAGCGATGCCGTTACCAATGATGACGTATTTCATGGTCGCTTCCTACCTTTCCTCGAATTTCAAGGCCTGATTGGGACATGCCTGCACACAGGCAGGACCTTCTTCACGCCCTTCGCACAGGTCACATTTGACGATTTTGCTTTCCGTGGGGTGTCTGCGAATGGCTCCGTAAGGACATGCCATCAGGCAGGACCAGCAGCCGACGCATTTATTCCGATCATATACAGTGCGTCCGGTCTCAGGGTCTTTGTATAAACCACCGGAAATACAGGCGGCTACACAAGACGGCTCGTCACAATGACGGCAGCTGATGGCAACACAAGTGTCACCTTTTTCAAAGACCTTTTTGCAAGGAGACAAGCCGTCTTTGCTCCGCTCTTCACGGTAGGCGACAATCAGATCTTTGGATTTGGAATGCGCAGTGATGCAGGCCAACTCGCAGAGGTGGCAGCCAATACAGTAATCTTTATCCGGATAGACTCTTTTCATGGTGTCCTCCGCTTAACGCCCGGCATGCTTGATGCCGAGAATGTCGAGTTCAGTGTCGGAAAGACCTACACCGCGAAGCTTATCGCGGTTGCCGCGCAGGGATTCAATGGAGTTCAACCCCATGCCGCCAAGCATTTCTTCAATTTCATGACCCCAGGCCCGAATCAGATTGGTCAATTTCTTGGCCGCAATATCCGGGTTCTGACGTTTGGACAATTTGGGATCGTTGGTAGCTATGCCCCATGGGCATTTGCCAGTGTAACAACGGCCGCAAATGGTACAGCCTACAGCGATCAAGGTCGCGGTGCCGATGTAAACGGCGTCAGCACCAAGGGCGATAGCCTTAACAACATCACCGGAGCACCTGATACCGCCTGCCGCAACGATAGAGACATTGTTGCGAATTCCTTCATCACGCAGGCGTTGATCTACCTGTGCTAACGCCAGTTCGATGGGAATACCAACGTTGTCGCGAATCATTGCCGGGGCCGCGCCTGTTCCACCACGCATGCCGTCAACTGTGATGATGTCCGCGCCCGCCCTGGCAATACCAGAGGCGATGGCCGCAACATTATGAACAGCGGCAATTTTAACGGAAACTGGGACCTTATATTCAGAGGCCTCCTTCAGCGCGTAAATGAGCTGAAGCAGATCTTCGATGGAATAGATATCGTGATGCGGTGCCGGAGAAATTGCATCTGAACCGATGGGGACCATTCTCGTTTCTGACACCATGTCATTAATCTTTTCACCAGGCAGATGGCCGCCGATACCAGGTTTTGCGCCCTGCCCTACTTTGATTTCGATACCTGCACCGGCTTTGAGATAATCAAGATGCACGCCGAAACGGCCGGACGCTACCTGCACGATGGTATTTTTGCCATATTTGTATAAAGACTTGTGCAAGCCTCCTTCGCCCGTATTGTAGGCTGTGCCGGTTGCTGTGGCGGCACGAGCCATTGCACGGTGAAGGTTGAAGTTGATAGCACCGAAGCTCATGGCAGCGAACATGATTGGTATATCGAGTTCAAGCTGCGGTGTAAGTTTGGTGTTCAGCTTGGGCTTGCCGGTCTTTTTATCTGTTGTAATATTCAATTTTCTGGGCTTTGCGCCAAGAAATGTTTTTAGTTCCATAGGCTCACGCAGTGGGTCAATGGACGGGTTGGTGACCTGACTGGCGTCGAGCAACATGCGATCCCAGTATACGGGAATATCTACGGGTGACCCCATTCCAGCCAGCAGAACGCCACCTGTGTCAGCCTGTTTATATATATTCTGTAAGAATACGGGGCGCCACAGATTGTTGGTTCTGAAGTCAGAAGGCTTGTTAACGATGTTCAGGGCAGCTGTGGGGCACAAAGCCTCACAACGGTGACAGCCTATGCACTTGGTGTTGTCGTGCATAACTTTCTGTCGGGCTTCATCCCAATAATGGGCTTCATACGAACACTGACGGACGCACACCTTGCAATTTATGCACAGGTCTTTGTCCCGTTCAATACAAAACTCATGGTAGTTTTTGTTGATGGGCTGAAAAAGCAAGACTGGTACCTCTTTACGTTTGTTGCCAAAAAAGTCATCTCGCATCCAAGATGTTTGGAGCTCGGCTTTAAATTTTTCACAATTCGGGGAATATCGAGAGTCCTCCGAAGGAAAAATAGAAAACCACAAGTACCATTATCCTGTCAAGAGAAGTTTTAAACACTTGGAATCGTTGATTTTGTAAATAAATGACAAAGTTAAAACAGACTAGTGCAGTCTGAAATGGTACTCAACGTTACAAAAATGAAGGGAAATGTGTGCATATCCTTTGCCTCCTTGACTTTGCGAGTGCCTCAACGTAAGAATTGATTTATGAACACGTACCCAAACCGCTTTAGCTTCTTTTTCTTTTTTAGCTTCCGCTTTTTTAGAAGCGCCTGCGGTCTTGGGGTGTATGTGTAACAACTAATTATTACATGACATCCACAACAAGGGCCGTAGGCGATAAGCTTACGGCCCTTTTCTATTGTGCCGCAAGCTTGATGCTACGGTCGAAACAACGAGGGGCATCCGTTATGATGTTGGGTTTCGGGAGTGTTGAAATTGCATTGGCGTTTTGGTTAAGCATTGGTGCGACGCTTTTGTGTGTAGTTTACGGAATTGTGAATTGGAACAATTCTGGCGATCCCACGACGACTGTTGAATCCGGGGAGGACAAGTAGATGGAAGGCAAACTCCTCGGAATTATTATCTATTTATGTGTCATATTTTATCTGGGGTATCGAGCCTGGAAAAACACAAAACAATCCACGGATTATATGCTTGCTGGCCGTGGCATGAATCCTTTCGTCCTTGCCATGTCTTACGGAGCGACTTTTGTCTCAACTTCAGCCATCATTGGCTTTGGTGGAGTGTCCGGCATGTTTGGTATGTCACTGCTTTGGCTCACCTTTTTGACAATTTTTGTGGGAATCTTTATCGCCATGGTCTTTTTTGGCAAACGTACACGGCGCATGGGGTTGGCTCTTGATTCTCACACCTTTCCTGAACTCTTGGGAAGACGCTATAAGTCAAAATTCATTCAACAATTCTCAGGTGTTGTCATATTTGTTTTTATTCCGGTATACGCTGCCGCTGTTCTTATCGGTATTTGTCGGATGCTTGAGGTGGCATTTCCCGCTGTGAGTTATGGAGCATGGTTGCTTATCGTGACGGCGGTTGTCGCCATGTATGTCATTACCGGTGGCCTCAAGGCCGTTATGTATACGGATGCCTTCCAAGGCACGATTATGGCGGTAATGATGCTTATTTTGATCGTCACCACCTACTCACTTCTCGGCGGTGTGACCGAAGCGCATCAGGCATTGACCGATATGATCAATCTGGTGCCTACCAAATTACAACAAGGTGGACTTGTCGGTTGGACAACGGGACCGCACTTGCAGTCTCCAATTGGTCTGACCATCTATACTACTATTATATATGGTGTCGGTATTGGTGTTTTGGCGCAGCCACAGCTGGCCATTCGATTCATGACTGTACCGTCTGACCGCGAGTTAAACCGAGCTGTTGCCATCGGCGGTGTCTTCATTCTTTTGATGACCGGTGTCGCATTTCTTGCGGGCGCATTGTCCAATGTTGTTTTCTATAAGGAGTTCGGCAAGATATCTATTGCCATGGCTGGCGGTAATTTTGATAAAATTATTCCTCTTTATATCGACAAGATTATGCCGGGTTGGTTTTCAGGCCTTTTCCTTGTCGCCATGTTTGCGGCAGCCATGTCCACCATGAGCTCCCAGTATCATGTAGGCGGCACCTCGCTATCCCGTGATTTTTTGGAACAGCACGTATCCATTGGCAATGGTGGTTCTTCAATGAAACTTAATCGGTTGGGAGTGACTGTAGCCGTTATCGCCACCCTGATCTGGGCGTGGCTCCTGCCCGGTGGAGTTATTGCGCGTGCCACGGCCTTTTTCTTTGGTCTGTGCGCAGCATCTTTCTTGCCAATTTATGTCCTAGGCTTGTACTGGAAAGGCATGACTAAAATTGGAGCCAAAATATCCATGGTCGGCGGTTTCGTCTTCTCCATGTTCTGGCTTTTGTTCATTCACCTCAAGGAAGCCGCACCAATTGGATTGTGTCAGGCTTTGACCGGACAGGTGACCTTGGTGGCAAACACGTCAAAAGGTTCATGGATTTGGTTGCTTCAATGGGTTGACCCCAATGTTGTCGCCCTGCCCGTTTCGTTAGCTTTGGCAGTCGGCATAAGTCTTGCCACCCGACGAATGGAACAAAAACATCTTGATCTCTGCTGGGACGGTCTGTGCTAACTGTTTAATGTTAAAAGGAAAACATGGGTGCCGGAAGAATCAAGCCGGCACCCTTTTTTTATGAGTAATTGACAGCCGCACGCATTGCGCACATAAAAAGCCATTCACGAACAAAAGGATTAAAAAAAATATGAGAAAGATCGATGTAAACGTCAAATTCCTGCATCCCGTCTGGGAAGAAAATGAACTTGCCTATGCAACTGAACATTCTGCCGGACTTGATTTGCGCGCCTGTATTGATTCTGAGGACCTTGAAATCGGTCCCGGAGAAAAGGCTGCCATTCCTGCTGGGGTTGCCATTGAAATCCGTGAACCGAGTATTGCCGGTTACGTTTTTTCACGCAGTGGCCTTGGTACTAAGGATGGCCTAACCGTTAGTCAGGGCGTTGGCGTTATTGATCCCGATTATCGTGGTGAGATTAAAGTTTCTCTGTTGAATACTTCGGACAAGGTGCGACGAATCAAGCGCGGACAGCGCATCGCACAATTGGTATTCATGCCCATCTTTCAGGCTGCCATTCTTCCGGTCGACGAACTCGGCGATACGGATAGAGGAGCTGGTGGATTCGGGTCCACGGGAAAACATTAACTCAATAGAGAATAGAAATGAGCAATAAATTTGATGAAATAGTAAAAAAAGAAAATGCCCTTCTCTGCAACACCTATGGCCGGTATCCGCTGGCTATTTCCAAGGCCAAAGATTGCAGGTTGTATGATCTTGATGGCAACGAGTATTATGATTTTCTGGCAGGCATCGCAGTATGCAGCCTTGGTCACAGCCGCGAGGATTTGGCAGAAGTCATGGCCGAACAAGCCAAAAAACTGGTTCATGTTTCCAATTTGTTTTATCAGGAGCCGCAACTAGAACTGGCTGAAAAACTTTTGAGCACATGCAATGCCGGAAAAGTCTTTTTCTGTAACTCTGGCGCAGAAGCTAACGAAGGAGCCATCAAGCTCGCTCGCAAGTACATGTGCACGGTCAAGAACGAAAATCGCTACGAAATCATTACCTTGGAAAAGTCCTTTCATGGCAGGACGTTGTCCACCCTGACGGCGACAGGTCAAACAGGTCCAATCAAGGACGGTTTTTCTCCATTGCCTGAAGGATTTATTACGGTTCCCTTTGGTAATGTAAATGCTTTACGTGGGGCTATTGGCAAGAATACGGCTGCAATAATGATTGAGATGGTCCAGGGAGAAGGCGGCGCTCGTCCTTTGTCGAGCGATTACGTCAATGATATCGTTCAGATATGCAAGGAAAACGGTATCCTTCTTATCGTTGACGAAATTCAGACAGGCGTCTGTCGGACTGGGAGAATGTGGGCGCACCAACATTACAACATCACGCCCGACATTTTTACTTCTGCCAAAGCTTTGGCCAATGGTCTGCCCATAGGTGCCATGCTGTGTACAGATGAGCTTGCCAAAGGCTTTACGCTAGGTTCTCATGGCACCACCTTTGGTGGCGGAGCTGTCGTGTCTGCTGTAGCAGCCAAAGTTCTGGACATCATGATCAACGAGAAAATGGCAGAACGCGCATGGGAAATGGGTGAATTTGCCGCAGCAGAAGCACAAAAGCTGAAAGCCAAGTATCCCGATAAAATTGCTGGAACCCGTGGCCTTGGATTGTTGTTCGGCATTGAACTGACTTTTAATGGTACGAATGTCTGGCAGGCATTGCTTGAGCATAAAATGGTTTGTAACCTCACTCAGGGGACCATTTTGCGTCTAGTGCCTCCCCTGACTATTACAAAAGAAGATATCACGGTTTTCATGAATGTTTTGGACACGATTCTTGAAACCGTTGAGATTGAGTCAGCTTGACCACTCATGGCGTAGAGCGTATCTTTTGCAAAGAGGTACAATGTCATGAGTGGCGTCGCCCCCATAGGTTCGGTCAATGAGTATCAGCCCCTTACCCGAGAGGATGAGCGGGAACGCATTGAGCCGGATAATCAGCCTCCTGTGCATGAAAAATCGACAGAAGCTGTGCAGGGAGCTATTCGTAAGCAGTCCGAAAATGAAACCATTTATGGATTCAAGTACACGGGCAGAGGCTCATTCATCGACAAGGTATTCTAATTAATACCAACGAGAAAATACATCATATAAGGCCGGGACATGGTTCCCGGCCTTACCATATGCAACCATTGGAGACACCACGATATGTCCACCCTTTTGAAGATTGAAATTGTCATTGCCGACGAACAGGCTGAAGAGGCCGAAGGATTCATATCCACCAGGGTTGCTCACGGGTGGGAAGAAGGCGAAGCTGAAAATGGTCGTCGAATGACAATCTTTCTTGAAGATCACCCGTCTGGAAAATTGATTGCACAGGATTTTCAGGCACAGTTTCCAGAAGCATCCGTGACCTTTTCGGAAGAAGAGCCGCAGGATTGGGTCATGGCATGGAAGGACTTTTTTACCCCTGTCACCTGCGGAGAAACTTTCAAGATTTTCCCACCGTGGCTCAATGAAGATGCAAAAAATGGAACCACACATATTGTTATTGAACCCAAAATGGCTTTTGGTACCGGCCATCACCCGACCACATCATTGTGTTTGGGGACGATTGGAACATTGGCAAAAGAAAAACACATCCATTCGGGACAAACTTTTCTCGATCTTGGAACCGGATCTGGTATCCTCGCCATCGGCTTAGCCAAGGCTGGTTTGACCGGTGTGGGCTTGGATATTGACCCGATTGCCATCCCATGCGCCGTTGAAAATGCAGAGATTAATGACGTTGCAGATTCTGTTGAGATGGCAGTTGGAACCATTGATTGCCTTGACGAAGATGTGAAATTTGATCTGATTGTTGCCAACATTCTTTCTGGACCGCTTATTGAAATTGCTTCGGACATCCTCGTTCATATTGCTCCCGGTGGTTCTCTTGTTCTCTCTGGAATTTTGGTCGAAAAGCAATCTGATGCCGTAGCCCAGGCTTATAACAGACGAGGAATAGGCATGCCGCAACGGTTTGTGGAAGGCGAATGGGTCTGCCTTGTCTGGGAAAACATCAAGAGATAGCACCCATGTCTCAAGCTGACACGATTTTAGGCATGTATGAAGCCATGCACGCTGCACTTGGCGATAGCGATTGGTGGCCCGGCGAAACACCTTTCGAAATTTCGATAGGGGCTATCCTGACACAGAATACGAACTGGACGAATGTTGAAAAGGCCATCGACAATCTCAAGAATGCTGACTTGCTGTCGCCTGAAGCGATGCATGATCTGGATATCCATGAATTGGCAGAATTGATTCGTCCGGCTGGATATTACAATATTAAGGCTCGTCGAATATTTAATTTTCTTGAATTTCTGAAAAATGAAGTTTCTTACAATTTACTAGCATTAAAAGAATACTCTTTGGAAAATGTTCGTCCAAAAATACTCGGCGTCAATGGAATCGGGCCGGAAACAGCCGATGCTATTCTTTTGTATGCACTTGATTTTCCCACCTTTGTTGTTGATGCGTACACAGCCCGGCTTGCCCACAGGCATGGACTGGTTTTCGAAGGCATTGATTACCACGAGCTTCAATCTCTTTTCATGGACGTTTTGCCGCAAGATGTGGCAATGTACAATGAATACCACGCCCTTATAGTCCGTATCGGCAAGGATTGGTGTAAAAAAAAACAAGGGTTGTGTGACACTTGTCCCTTGCAACACTTTCTAGAGTAATAGACTGAATGTATAAGCATTTCCTACTGACTATCCTTATGACTTTATTCCTGACTGGCATTGCGTTCGGTCAGGATGAAGGTACTATTTTGCATGAGTCATTGCAGCAGGAACATCAACGCGCTGATGAAAATGAACAAAAAGTTCGTGATTTAACTCGGAAGGCCGGACGAATTTCAACCCGCCTTTCGGACATTGAACACGATGTGAAGTATTTGCAGGGAAAGATTCGCAAGCAGGAAAGATTTCTCAGCAAGATTAAAGAGAATGAACGCAAAGCTCGACAGGATCATTTTGCACTGGAAGAGGAAAAGCAACGGATATCCCTTGAGCTTTCCGGCTTGATGCAAACCTTGTGGCCCGTCCATTTACAAAATGTGCGTGCGCGATTTGAAGGCGTGGACAGTTGGGCCATGTTTGATCGTCGATTTAACTGGTTGGCTGAAATCTATGGTGCAACCAGTGATAAATTAAACGAAGCACATAAAAATTCTGAACAAATTGCCAAAAATCTTGAACAACAACGACTTTTGGAAGTTGAGGCCGAAAAACAACTCGCCAGTATCAACAAAAACAAAGATCGTCTGTTGGGCAACAAATATTCACTTCGAAAAAATCTAAAAACGATTCGTAAACAACGACAGGACGTTGAAACAGAGTTGACAGATATTCTTTCGACGATTGAAGATCTCAAGTATCAGTTACAATCACAAAAAACAAAACGGTTTTCCTTATATAAACGCACCCTTCCCTGGCCTGTTCAAGGTCGGTTGGTGTCTGGTTTCAACCTCCGAGCAAAACCGCCGGTACGAGGATTGGTCATCAGGACTAAAGATGGTGCCAACGTTCAAGCTGTTTTTTGGGGTAAAGTGGTTCATAACGACACTTTGCGAGGTTTTGGGCATGTGGTGATTCTTTATCATGGATATGATTACTACAGTCTTTATGCTTATTTAGCGGATACATTTGTCAGAAATGGACAAGAGGTTGAGAAAGATGAACCCTTGGGTACTGTTGGTTTTTATCCCAAGGCCGATGGGCCGGGATTGTATTTTGAATTGCGTTTTCATCAAAAACCAATTAATCCAAGAAATTGGTTAACAGCCTTAAAATGATAATCGTTAACCCTTTATAATACTCAGGACTCCGTTTTTCGGGAGGCTTTCATGCGCGTCACGCTTTGGATAGTTACATTTCTTCTTCTTTTTACCCTTACCATCGCCCCTGCGCCGTCTATGGCAGGCAGGGAAGATCATTTTGAGGCGCTTAAACGCTTCTCCCAAATTCTCGACCTGGTTGAAGGGCACTACGTAAAGCCGATTTCCAAAAAGGAACTCATCGACAATTCCATCAAGGGAATGATCGAACAGCTGGACCCCCATTCTGCCTATCTGACTCCGGAAGATTTCAAGGAAATGCAGGTTGATACCGCTGGTAAATTTAGTGGCATCGGCATTGAAATCAGTCAGGAACAGGGCCGTATTCTTGTGGTCTCCCCTATTGAAGACACTCCTGCATACAAGGCAGGCCTGCTTGCTGGCGATCTTATTCTTGAAATCAACGGTGAGTCGACTCAAGGTATGACATTGATGGACGCGGTAAAGCGGATTCGCGGAGAGAAAGGAACGACAGTTACCTTGCTCATTCTGCATAAGGAATCCAACAAACCCGTTGAAGTGCCTATCGTTCGTGGCACCATTCCCATCGTCAACGTCAAGAGCCAGTCTCTTGAAGACGGGTATTTATACCTACGTCTGACTAAGTTCCAAGAATCATCCACACGGAATCTGCGTGAAGAGATCGAAAAGTATCAGAAGAATCACACCCTTAAAGGTATTGTTTTCGACTTGAGAAACAACCCTGGCGGTCTTCTTGGTCAGGCGGTTTCCGTCGCGGACACCTTTATTGAAGATGGTACCATTGTTTACATTCAAGGCAAGGACAAGGCCAACCGTAAGGACTTCTATGCCACCAAGAATTCTAATGAAATCAAGGTGCCTCTTGTCACGCTGATCAACGCCGGTTCTGCTTCGGCTTCCGAGATCGTGGCTGGTGCGCTGCAAGATCACCACCGTTCTCTTATTGTTGGTGAAGGTTCCTTCGGCAAGGGCTCAGTACAAACCATTATTCCCATGTCTGACGGTTCTGGCATCAAGCTGACAACCGCATTGTACTACACTCCTAGCGGACGTTCCATTCAGGCTACAGGGATTGAACCTGATCTTCGTATTCCTTTCGTGGCACCAAATAAGGATGACGATGCAGGAATGCGCGATAGGTTTACCCTTCGTGAAAAGGACTTGACCAGACATCTTGAGAACGGCTCTAAGTCGTCCAAGAGCGGCAAGGATGCTGACGCTGAAAAGGCCAAGGATATGCTTGCTCGTGACAACCAGATTCGTATGGCTTTGGAATTGGTAAAAAGTCTGCCGAAACTGAGAGAAATCAGATAAATAAGGAAGACCGTTCCCATGGACGATAGCTCTTCTGAACAGACCGATAACAAGACCGGGCTCGATGGATTCTTGCAAAGGATCTATCGGCCCGGTCCTCTCGTTTTTCTTTTCACCGTCGCTTTTCTGGGACTTATTTCCTTTGGGTACTTCCTTGTGACAGAAGAGACTCCTCCGCCAGCGGTTTTGGCGTCAGCTCCGACTTCTGAAGTGCAACCAACAATCATTCCGGTCAAGCGGACTCCTGTGGTCAAGGAATACGAAGAAGAGACCGCCGAGATGGAAGATTTCGTCAAGCAGACAGATTTCGCTATCCTTGAAACATTGCGAGAACTTGCCGTTGCCATGAGTGACCTTGATTTGGTGGACGTGGTGCTTCGTCAGCATGAAGGGCACAGCTATCATTATCAAGTGTTGCAACTCCCTAGAGTAAAAGACAGAAATAAATTTCTTGTAACCTTGAGAAGACATATTTTTGAGCGTTTGCCTGACGCAATTCTTCTCGATAACGGGGATAACGAAGCCATTATTCGAATTAATGACCTCCCCACGCACCGGTTATTGTTGGAAGCGAAACCTGAAATTATTGTTCGCCCAGAAGCAAAAAAACCAAAATTGGCTATTGTTATAGATGACATTGGCGAGAATCACGCCGTCCTTAAAGGATTGCTTGACCTTGATCTGCCTTTGACTTTTGCGGTCTGGCCTCATGCAAGCCATACAGAGGATTCCATTTCTCTCATCGGCTTAAAAAATCGTGATTTAATTATCCATTTCCCCATGGAACCTAAAGGATATCCCAAAGTTAAACCGGGTGAAGACGCCCTTTTTGTTAATATGACCACAGTTCAAATTCAGCAGCAGATTGTCGAAAATTTGAGCAGAGTTCCGCAGGCTATAGGGGTCAACAATCACATGGGATCTCGTTTCACGGCTTTCTCTCCCGGAATGACGACCGCCTTGACAGAGTTCAAGCGACGTGGGTTATTCTTTTTGGACAGCATGACATCTGCCCAAAGCGTTGGTCGGCAGACCGCTCAAGACGTTGGAATACCCTTCTACAAACGTGACATCTTTTTGGATAACGTCAAGGACGTAAACGCCATTGTTCATCAACTCAAAAAAACTGAACGAGTAGCAGCCCGTCAAGGAACTGCCATTGCTATCGGACATCCATATAAAGAGACCTTGGCAGCTCTGAAACAATGGCAAGCAGATAGAAAACCATCGGTTCAAATCATTTCTCTTTCACAAATTTCACCGAAATAAGTCACTTTCCTAGCCTGCCTGCTTTTTTCAACAGGGAATATCTGTACGATGTTCCCTGTTAGCTTAATAGAAATATGTATTTTGTTTGATTGCTTTGAATCCGCTGTTTTTATTGTTATATGTAGTGATGTTGATATTGATATTTGAAAAAATCATGTAATTCTCTAGAAAATTTCGACTGAATTTACGCCTTTTTATTGCCTAATTTGGGACTCCCGTGTAAAAATGTATTTAAGCAATTATCCGTTTTGGTCGATAAGAGAGCATTGAACCCGGCCCGCTTTTTGCTAACGTATTAAAGGTATTCAAATTTCCGGCATAGCCGGTGAAAAACGGGCCGAATATTCGGCAAAAATGAGGCTTTCTCCCAATGAGCAAAATCCTCGAACAAGATGAAGTTGATGCCCTGCTCCGAGGTTTATCCGGTGGGGACGTCGAAACGGAAACCGAGATACCGGAGGACGATACCGGTGTTGTCGCATTTGATCTGGCCAATCAGGACAGAATCATTCGCGGTCGCATGCCCGTCCTTGAGATTGTCAACGATCGTTTCGCACGTCTGTGCACCAATGCGCTGGCTAATACCATGCGTAAACGTGTGGACATCAATCCCATCTCTATCGATATGTCCAAGTTCGGTGACTTCATGCGTTCTTTGCCGGTCCCGACGTCCATTTCCATTTTTAAGATGGACCCACTTCGAGGAAATGCCCTGCTAGTGGTCGATTCCAGGCTTGTTTTTGCCTTAGTCGAAAACTTTTTTGGTGGTGCCGGTAGCCAACCTAAGGTTGAGGGCCGTGATTTTACGCCCATCGAACAGGCTATTGTCGAGCGTGTGGTGAAGATTGCTTTGGCAAATATGGAAGAATCGTGGAAGCCCGTGCATGAAGTCCATGTGGAAATGGTTCGTACCGAGGTTAATCCACAGTTCGCAGCCATTGTCCCCCCATCAGATGTTGTTATTGTCGTCACGTTTGAAGTTGAGTTGGAAAACGCCATTGGTTCTCTCATTGTCTGTCTTCCTTATGCGACAATGGAACCTATCCGTTCGAAGTTGCATGCATCTTTCCAATCTGAGCGTCTTGAAGTCGATCACGTTTGGATTAATCGTTTCAAAGAACGTCTCATGGAAACACCTGTCGAAATGGTCATTCGCATGGGACGGACTTCCATTAGTGGTCGTCAGTTGCTCTATCTTCAGGAAGGCGACATTATTCTTCTCGATACAGATGAAGATGAACTGTTGGAGGCTGAAGTCGAAGGAATTCGTAAGTTTCACGGCTTGCCCGGTCGCGTAAAGGGTAACAAGTCTTTTCAGGTGATCAAGGAAGAAGAAATCCGTTTCTAATTTTCTACAAGAAGCTATTTATCGAGCCGCTCCATGCGGCTCTTTTTTTATGATCAAAGACCGAAACACCTTGACTTTGCACCTTTCAATTGGTCAAAATTTGTCCTAATTTGAGAGAAGGAGCCTGTTTCATGAAAAAGATTTTGTTGATTTTGGCTGTGAGTCTATTGCTTGCCGCCACCGCATTCGCTGGTAAATCCTATGTTGTTTCCGTGACCCAGATTGTTGAACATCCGGCCTTGGATGCCATGCGTAATGGTGTTGCTGATCGACTTAAAGAGAAAGGCATTGATGTCACATTCAATGTTCATATCGCCCAAGGTAATTCCGCCACCAACGTTCAAATCATTGGACAAATTATGGGCGAACAGCCTGATGTCGTCTTGGCCATCGCCACTCCCGGCGCACAGGCAGCTGCACAAAAAATTCATGATCGTCCTATAGTTTTTACTGGTGTAACTGATCCGGTAGATGCAGGACTGGTCAAAGATCTGCAAAACAGTGATGGCAAAAATGTGACAGGCATGTCCGATTTTAGCCCCATGGACAAACATGTGGCTTTAATTCAGGAAATTGTGCCTTCCACAAAGACTATCGGTGTCATTTATAACGCTGGCGAGCCTAATTCTGTGGCTCTCGTCAGTGCGCTCCGTGAAAATGTAGCCAAGGCTGGATTGAGCCTTGAAGAGGCCACTATTGCAAATTCAAGCGGCGTGTATCAGGCTGCCAAAAGCCTGATCGGGCGCTGTGATGTAGTGTATATCCCGACTGACAATACGGCTATTTCTGCTTTGGAATCAGCCATCAAAGTCTGTACACAAAGTCAAGTTCCCCTGATTGTTGGAGATGTCGATTCCGTTGCTCGTGGTGCAATTGCTGCCGTGGCTGTCGACTATTATAAAATGGGATTGCAAACCGGTGATATGGTTGCCAAAATACTTGTGGACGGTGTGAAGCCTTCCGACATGCCAATCGAGTTCCTCAATGATCTCAAATTGCATGTGAACAAAAAGGCCGCAATTTCCATGGGCGTTACCCTGCCAGAATCTACTATAAGCCGTGCAGCCAAGATTATTGAGTAGCCTCGCATTTGCTTATTCTGTCTAATAAGTATAAAAGGCGCGTTGCTTTAACGCGCCTTTTTCATTGTTTCGTCGAGGAAGTGTTTTCGCTTGATTCTCGACTAATTTAGGAAGCAAATATGACCAGTTATGCTTTTTTCGGTGCTTTGGAACAGGGATTCGCCTATGGCCTTATGGTCATTGGTGTCTATCTGACATTCCGAGTACTGGACTTTCCGGATCTCACGGTTGACGGTAGTCTTCCTCTTGGAGCCGCAGTTTCAGCCGTGGCTGTCACCTCAGGGTATTCCCCGTTTTTTGCTATTATGATGGCAGCCGGAGCGGGATTTCTTGCAGGAATGGTGACCGGTATACTCAATACAAAATTCAAAATTCTGCATCTGCTCGCCTCCATTCTAACCATGATCGCTCTTTATTCTGTTAATTTACGAATTATGGGTCGACCCAATATGGCCCTACTTGGACAAGACACAGTGGTCGATTGGTTCATGGAGTTAACCGGATTACTTCCTTATTATTCTACCCCATTACTATTCTTCATCATTTGTTTGGTCGTCGTAATCATACTCATTTGGTTTTTGCATACAGAACAAGGCCTCACTTTTCTGGCTACTGGCAACAATATGCAGATGATTACGAGCCAGGGTGTCAACACTGATACCGTAATTATCTTCGGTGTAGGCCTGTCCAACGCACTGGTCGCCACGTCCGGCGCATTAGTCGCTCAAAACCAGGGGGCAGCTGACGTTAATATGGGGGTGGGGACCATCGTTGCCGGTTTGGCTTCGGTCATACTTGGTGAAACCATTTTCGGCGACAAGACCATTGGACGTGCTATCATTGCCGCCCTGCTCGGGTCCGCTTTGTATCGTATAGCGATTGGTTTAGCCCTTGGTCTCAAACTTGGTTCTTTTTCCATTACTCCGAGCGATTTGAATTTAATCACAGCCCTTCTTGTTGTCGTGGCATTGATCGCACCCAGAATGAAACGTAAAATTCTCGCCGGGAGGTCCAAATGATATCCATATCCGGCGTGAGCAAAGCCTTTAATAAAGGCGACGTTAATGAAGTGACAGCACTCAACGGTGTGAACCTTGAAGTGAAAGATGGTGACTTTATTACCATTATCGGTTCCAACGGTGCAGGAAAATCCACCTTCCTCAACGCTTTGGCTGGTTCATTTTTCATTGATTCCGGCAAGCTAATTCTCGATGACACAGATATTACTAAATGGCCTGAATACAAACGGGCTGGGCTTATAGGCAGAGTCTTTCAGGATCCACTGCTTGGCACCTGTGCAGAGGCGACGATTGAACAAAATCTCGCCATGGCCAACAAACGAGGATTATCTCGTGGATTGTCCAGAGGTGTCAAAAACAAGGATCGTGAATTCTTTAAGGAAAAGCTGGCTGTGCTTAGCTTGGGGCTTGAAGATCGTCTCAAAACGCACACAGGTTTACTGTCCGGTGGTCAAAGACAAGCCTTAACCATGCTTATGGCGACATTGGTCCGCCCTCGCCTGTTATTGTTGGATGAACATACAGCCGCCCTTGACCCCAAAACCGGCAGTATGGTTCTCGGTCTTACCGAAGAAATCGTTAGTTCACAAGGACTGACAACATTGATGGTGACACACAACATGAATCAGGCCATTGCCATGGGCAATCGGCTTATCATGTTTCATCGAGGTAAAATCATTTTGGATATCAGTGGGGAAGAAAAAACAAATCTCAAGGTCGAAGATCTGCTTCAGCGTTTCTCGAAGTTACGCGGAGAAGAAGGCGTCTCCGACCGGATGCTGCTGAGCTAGGGGTGTTCAGTACTGTCCTTTGGCAAGAACTGGCATTATTATGCCAACCCGTATAAAAAAAATAACAACTGACAAGACGGAGGCTATTATGGCTATCGAACAAACCTTTTCCATCATCAAGCCCGATGCAGTGGGTCGCGGTCTCATCGCTGAAATTCTGAAAATGATCACCGATTCCGGTCTGAAGATCAAAGGCATGAAAATGATGCACATGGATCGTGCCAAGGCTGAGGGCTTTTACGCCGTTCACAAGGAACGTCCTTTCTTCGGTGAACTGGTGGATTACATGATTTCCGGTCCCGTGGTTGTTACCTGTTTGGAAGGCGAAAATGCTATTGAAACATACCGTAACCTGATGGGCGCCACCAATCCGGCTGACGCTGCAGAAGGCACCATTCGTGCTGCTTACGGCGAAAACATCCAGAACAACTCCTGCCACGGTTCCGACGGTCCTGACACCGCCAAGACCGAGGTGGCATACTTCTTTAACAACGACGAGCTGGTGGGATAATGACTCATACTATCGGGTTCATAGGCGTTGGCAATATGGGGACAGCCATTCTCAAAGGGCTGACCTCGCGTGATGACATCAAACTGCATGGATTCGACCTGCACACGGATAATCTCGTCCGGGCTGGTAAAGAATATGGTCTTGTGGCGCAAAAAAGCGCTCTGGACCTCGCCAAGGCATGCGACTACATCATTGTGGCCGTCAAGCCGCAACACGCTGAACCCGTGATCAAGGAAATTGCGGCATCATTGGATAGGTCCAAATGCCTTATTTCCATCTGTGCTGGGCTTTCTCTTGGAAAGTTCGAAGAATGGACTGAAAACCGATGTGCCGTGGTGCGGGTCATGCCCAACACCCCAGCACTGGTCAATGAAGGCGTGTCCGCCATTTGTTTGGACAATGCCAATCTGTCTGATGAGATGAGGGAATTCGTCCCGGCCATGTTCAAAGGAATCGGTCAGGCTCACATTTTACCGGAAAAACAATTTGATGCCTTTACCGGCGTCATTGGCTCCGGTCCGGCCTATGTCTTCTATTTTATGGAAGCAATGATTGAATCTGGTGTTGCTCTCGGCCTGACAAGGCCACAAGCTACACAGATGGTCGAAGGACTTTTCCTTGGTTCATCAAAACTGGCAGCAGAAAGTGATCTTTCCGTTACCCAGTTGCGTGAGATGGTTACATCACCTGCCGGCACAACGATTCGTGCGCTTATGCACTTTGATCGTCAGGCCGTTAAGGGAGACATCATTGACGGTGTTTTCGAGTCATACTTTCGAAGTATCGAACTCGGCAAAAAATAAAAAAAGGGGCTTCATATGAAGCCCCTTTTTTTATTTAAATTCATAGAGTTAAAACGCTAGCGATAACATTCCAAGGACTGGAATGAATACCCAAGCCGCTATGGTTCCGGTCTTGTCGCACAGCCCGATTAAAGCACGAATCATGGTTTTGTCCCACGGCTTATCGATAGGACCAAGTACAGGTTTGTCTTTGACTGTACCGAAATACACGGTTGGTCCACCCATTTGACCACCAATAAGCCAGGCAGCGGTAGCCATGGGCCATCCAGCATTAGGGCTTTCCATTTTTCTGGCATCTTTTTTGAAATGCTTTTTTGTCTCTTTTATATTCAAGCCGCGCAATTTACCCGCAATGATCATTAAATACGCTGTAATTCGTGCAGGCAACCACGCCAAAAGATCGTCTGTTTTGGCAGCGCCACGTCCAAGATCATTAAATCTCTCCGTGCGATATCCCCACATGGAATCCATGGTACTGACTGTCTTGTAAGCCCACAGTCCGCCGGGCCCAAACAGGCAGAGATAAAACAATGGAGCGACAAAACCATCGTTGAGATTCTCGCTGACTGTTTCTGCGAGAGTGCGACGAATACCATTGGCGTCAAGTTCGCTTGTATCTCGACTTACCAACATGGCTATGGCTTTACGTGCTCCGACAATGTCACCGGATTCTAATACATGAAGAACTTTGCTGGATTCTTTGATCAAACAACCGAGAGCCAGTCCTGCGTATGAAAGGTACAAGCTTATAAGAACGCCGAGATATGGTATCGCCGTGACTAATGCGACGATCCCCCAAGAGACTGAGGCGAAGAGAAGGACTGCGATCCAACCGGCTATACCAAGGTTGATTTTGACCTTACGGGCTGCATTTTCATAGAGATCAAGCCATTTCCCGATAAAACGTACGGGGTGTGGCAGTTTTTTGGGATCACCAAGTATGCTGTCTAGCATGACAGCCAAAGTGGGGATAATAAAAGCGGATGGGAATGTAGTCATGATAATAAAAAAGACCGGGAAGAGCACTCACTCTCCCCGGCCTGTAGTAGTTTAGTTTTCGAAGTAGGATCGTAGCAAAGCGCTTCGCACAGGATGGCGTAATTTGCGTAAAGCCTTGGCTTCGATCTGACGGATACGTTCACGGGTAACGTTGAAGAGCTTACCAACTTCCTCAAGGGTGTGGTCAGACTTTTCGCCAATACCGAAACGTTTTCTGAGCACCTGCTCCTCTCTCGGAGTCAGGTCGGATAAAACAGAGGCGATTTGCTCACCAAGCTTGGTGGAAACCACTTCTTCGGCAGGCGCAGTGGCCTTCTTGTCTTCAATGAAATCGCCCAGACTCGAATCTTCCTCGTCTCCAATTGGAGTCTCAAGGGAAATGGGTTCCTTGGCAATCTTGAGAACTTTCTTAACCTTTTCAAGCGGATAATCCATACGCTCGGCGATTTCTTCAGGGGAAGGATCGCGACCCAATTCCTGTACAAGGTAACGGGAGGTACGGATAAGCTTGTTGATGGTTTCAATCATATGCACCGGAATACGGATGGTTCTGGCCTGATCCGCGATAGCGCGGGTAATGGCCTGACGAATCCACCATGTTGCATATGTGGAGAATTTGTAACCACGCTGGTATTCGAACTTGTCCACAGCCTTCATCAAACCAATGTTGCCTTCCTGAATGAGATCCAGGAACTGCAAACCACGGTTAGTGTATTTTTTGGCAATGGATACGACCAGACGCAGGTTGGCACGAATAAGTTCCTGCTTGGCCTGCAAGGCTGTACGGTTGCCGCTCTTGATACGCCACAGGACTTCTTCCAGGTCATGTACAGAATGACAGCACTTATCCTGAAGACGCTTCATGATCTCCAGTTTACCTGCCAACATTTCCTTAAAGGAAAAGAATTCTTCAACAGTCATGCCCAATCGGTCTGCAGCGACCACGGGATTGACTTCGCGATCATCTACTTGCTTGAACAATTCTTCGATTTCGCTCTTGGTCATACCAACAGAAAGAATATAGGCGGAAAAGTCACGCTGACAGTTGTGCATCTGGCGAACATAATCGTTGACCGTTTCAATAATGCGATCAATGAGCGTCTTTTCCAGCTTGATATCGCGCAGTCGGGTGACGACCTCTTCCTTATATTTAAGAATATCTTTTTGAACGCCGTAAACACGCTTGTCCAAGCAGGCGCAATAGTCGAGCTTTTCGTAAATCTTGTGTTTCTTGTTGTAGAGCTCTTTGACCTCAGCGAGCAGGAAGATAACTCTTTGACGCTGGTTCATTTCATCTTCGGAAGGATCATCTTCCTCGATGGTTTTGACCACGTCTTTCAGCTTGATACGTCCATCTTCAAGGTCTTCACCCACTGCGATGAGTTCTTCAACGGCAACAGGAACCTCAATCAGAGAGTACAGGACGTCCAGTTCGCCGTTTTCAATCTTCTTGGCGATAACAACTTCGCCTTCACGATCCAAAAGGCCTACAGCGCCCATTTCGCGCAAATACATGCGCACAGGGTCTGTGCTTCGAGAGGCGTATTCCGCAGAATCTTCCTCTTTTTCGTTTAAGGCCAGTTCCTTGTCAGGATTCATTTTTTTGTGAGTCTCTTCCGAGTCCACAATAGCAATGTCCATCTGTTCAAAGATGGCATGAATTTCTTCCAGCTGTTCCGGGGAGTTGTAGTCAGAAGGCAACGCCTTGCTTAACTCCTCGTATGTCAGGAATCCTTTTTTCTTACCTGCTGCGATCAAAGATTTGATCTGTTGGATTTCCTTAATGTTGCTCATCATCCCTCCTGCGAGATTCTTTCAAGGCCAAGAGTTCCATTGCCCGATGGGTGTCGCCGTTCTGCTGCGCCTGGCGTATGGCCTCTGTGAGCTGCCGTTTGTTCATTTTGTCTTGCCCAAACGTAATTTTATTACAAATATGATTCCATTCGTCCAGTAAATCCCGGCCGGAAAGAATGTTGCTCCGCATTTCTTCGCGACACCTGTAGTAGAAGCCTTTTTCTTGTTCGTTCAGCAGGCTCGTTATATGGCCTGGCTGCGTATTTACAAGCTTCTCCCAAAGTGCTTTCGCCCAATCGGTGCGAAGAATACGGTCAAATCCTCTTTCTGCCAGATGGGACACGTAGTCCGGATACTGGATTGGAAACCGCAAAAAATACCGATCATCCGTATCATCTTTGCCGACTGCTATGCCTGCCTGCTGTCGCTGTTTGACTGGTTGACGTCGTTGAGGCTGCTGTTGCGTGTTGCGCGACGGTGACATTGCACCGGCATCGCGTCTGAAGTCAGCTTCCGACAAACCAAGCCCGCCAGCTAAACGGGGCAGGTAATATGCCTTCAATGATGCGTCGGACAAATCCGACAAAAAACTTTTGGCCCACGCTATGATTTCCCTTGGGGCGAACTTATCCCTCAGGGTTGTCATGCAAAAATCAAGTCCGTCCGGGGCAGCCGACATGCACGCCTCGAAACCTTCGGCTCCCTTCGCCTGAAGCAGGCTGTCCACATCCTCCCCGTCAGGCATGAGAACTACTTTACAGGCTACGCCTTGTAAGAGAATCATCCTGCTTGACTTAAGTGCGGCCTTACGTCCTGCTCCGTCGCCGTCGAACACAAGGTCAACTCGTGAACAAAAACCAGTCAGTCGCTTCACTTGATCCGGTGTCAGGGCAGTGCCCAAAACGCCGCATGAATCGGTGTACCCGAACTGATGAAGCGATATTACATCCATGTACCCTTCGGTCAAAATGGCCCGCTTGGAGCGGGTCATGGTGGACCGTGCCAAACTCAACCCGTACAAGTGATCGCCCTTCTTGTAGATAGGCGTATCCGAGCTATTTAAGTACTTGGGTTCTCCATCTGTAATTATTCTACCGCCAAAGGCAATAACCCGCCCTGATAAATTTTGAATAGGAAAGATCAATCTTCCACGAAACCTATCGTAAATATTACCTTTATCGTTTTTTGATAAAAGTCCGGCTTCAACGCCTTCTTCGGAGGTTCTTCCTTTTGTCTTGAGAAAATGGTCCAAACCATGCCAATCATCAGGACTGTAACCAAGACCGAATTTTTCGATCATTTCCTGAGTCATGCCCCGATTCGTCAGGTATTTCATGGCGTGATTTCCGGCCGCCATGCGTAGGTTCCTTTGAAACCACTCACTGGACTCGAGATGCATATCAATGAGCTTCTGTTTACGTGCTTTACGTTCCGCAGCATGCGGATCGCGAGGCACATTGGAAAGTTCAATCCCGGCTTCAGCGGCCAATTGTTCCAAAGATTCACGGAATTCAAGGCCATTGATACGCCCATAAAAATCAATAACGTCGCCCGAGGCCTGACATCCAAAACAATAGAAGAATCCTTCTTCGTCATTGACTGACATGGAAGGTTTAGTCTCCTGATGAAAAGGACAAGCCCCCATCCACCGGCCAGATACCGGTTTCAGGTCTACGTAACGGCGCACTATGTCCGAAATGTTGATACGGGCTTTAACAGCCTCAACACCGCTTCTGTCCACCAGATGCCTCCAAACTCGAGCTATTACTTGAGTTTCACTTCGGTCATACCGTCCCCGCCCCGATCTTCGGGTGCAAGGGAAAATTTTTCTACCGCAGGATAATATTTTAAAAATTCGTGGACTTCGCGTCGCAACGCTCCAGTTCCACGACCATGAACAATTTCAAGTTTTCCAGCGCCTTTGAGCAAAGCCCTGTCAATAGCTCGCTCCAATTCACTGATAGCTACATCTGATCGATTACCTCTGAGATCCACTTCAACAACGAGATCATCCGGAGTCGAGGCTGTCGCTTTTAACCCTTTGGATGTGGTCTTCTGTGTCTTGCCCGCCGGCCCAAGGTGTTCTGCCTTGACCCACATGGCGACACCATTGATATCGACTTTGGCTTGTTTTTTCTTTGCGTTAATCTCAAGCACGGTGCCAGTCTTGTTCCAAGCCAGATACGATACTTTTTTGCCCGGGACAATGTCTGCAAAGGAAAAGGCAGGAGCTTTTTTACGTTCAGTCCCTATTTCTTCAATTTGCATACGAACTTGTGCGAGTTTTTTTCGTGTCTCTTTTCGGCCTATTTTATTGGCTTGCCATTGCTTAACCACATCCTGGGCACTATTTTGGATGTCGGCAAGCAATTTGGTGCGCTTCTTTTCGAAATTTGCTTCCAGTTTGACCCGTTTTTGTTCAATTTTGCCCCGTTCTTTCTCGATGGCATCCAGTTCATCTTCTTTTTTGACCGCCATTGCATTAAGACGATCCAGCACTGATGTGGTATCAGAGCCGTCCAAAAGGAGATACTTTTCTGCACGAGATAAAATTTCGAGAGGCAATCCGTGTTCTTTGGCCACATCCAGAGCAATGGATGCACCAACCTGATCATAGGCCAATTTGAATAATGGCCTTTTGGTACCGGGATCAAACAGCACGCTTGCGGCGCGAACGGATTCTTTAGACATGGCATAGGCTTTCAAGGCCGGAAAATGAGTGGCCGTAAAGGTCGTTGTTTCTCGTTCGACCAAAGAATCAATGACAGCCTGAGCCAAAGCTGCCCCCTGTGTAGGGTCGGTGCCAGCGCCAAATTCATCAAGGATGAAAAGAGATTGGCTTCCTACCTGATCCCATACTCGTTTCAAATATTGAATCTGTGCGGTAAAAGTGGACACGTTTTCTTCAAGGCTCTGTTCATCGCCCATGATGACAAAAATTTCAGACCAAAATGGCAGTCGGCTGCCTTCTGCTGCAGGAACCGGCAATCCGGCAAAGGTCATTAATCCTATAAGACCGACTGTCTTTAAACAAACAGTTTTACCACCAGCATTACCACCACTGACGATCATCGCCTTTTGCCCTTCCAGCAATTCGATGCTGAGAGGCTGTACGGAGTCGTCTGTCAGGGCTAAAAGAGGGTGCCGAGCCTTGATCAGTTTGGGCGTCCCGTTTTCAACGACTTGAATTGTGCGTCCATTATATGACTGAGCAAGTTCAACCTTGGCCATGAGGACATCAAGAGACACAAGTCCTTGATAAGCCCCATAAACCTCTTGAAATTCGCTGCGAATAAGCCCGGTCAGGTACAGGAGGACTTTATATTCCTCTTCCCGTTCTTCCCGCTTCAATTCCTGGAGTCTGTTATTGGTCTCAACAAGAAACATTGGTTCAAAATAGCAAGTTTCACCAGTCTGCGAATAATCGTGAATGATGCCCTTGGTTTTGTTCTTGTAGTTCGCTTTGATGGGCAGGACATATCGATCTGAGGAGACCGTCATGAATTCGTCCTGCATAGCCGAACTCATATTTTGCTGAATAATGAAATCTTTGACCCGCTTAGTACATCGCTGATGGATAGAACGAATTTCCTGACGGACTGCTAACAAATCAGGTGAACTTTCGTCCTTGATCTGCCCTTCCACATCAAGACATCTGCCTATACCGGAAACGGTTTTCTGAGGCCACGCATATGCGAATAAAGTTTCGGTGAGAGTATCCCACTCCCTTTCCTCAAATCGTTCAAGAGATTCTCGAGCGGTTTTGGCCATTTCCAATATTACTTTAAGAGCAAAAAGCGCGTCTTGGTCGAGAACGGCTTTGTCACTTTCAAGGTGCGGAAATATGGCATCCATTTCAGGAAAAGGACGAAGTTTAAAACCGGATTCTCCAACCCAGGCCGCAGCCTGTTCAAAAAGGACTCCGGCAGTGCAAACCTCTTTAAAGGTAGTAAGTGGCCGGATTTCCAAACACGACGAAGCGCCGGGTTCGGAAACAGCGAAACCGGACAGCGCCCCGAGAATCTTGGGGAACTCCAATACGTGGAATGTTCTGGATTCCATCTGTGAGCCGTTTGGTTGGGAAGTTAGGAAAGCTTGGATTTGACCAGTCCGCTAGCTTTTTTGCCGTCAACCTGCCCCTTGTGCGCGCCGAGAACAGCTTGCATCACCTTGCCCATATCGGCCATGGAAGAGGCTCCGAGATCGGCAATGGCCTTCTCAATAGCTACTTCCAACTCTTCATCGGACAATGATTGGGGGAGATACGAATCCAGGGCGACAAGTTCTTCGGCCTCAATCTTAGCCAAATCATCTCTGCCAGCCTTAGTGTATTGCTCAAAGGAATCCTTGCGTTGCTTGACCTGCTTAGCAATGAGATCAAGAACGACATCGTCGGGAAGACCATCGGACCTTTCTTCGACCATGCGGTTTTTAATGGCCGTCTTGAGGTGTCTCAAGACGGCCACTTTTACCGTCGATTTAGCCTTGTAGGCCTCGATGTAGTCTTTGTCTATTTGTTGTGACAGACTCATAACTACATATTACGCATTTTGCGCATTTTTTTTGCAAGCCTTTTCTTAGCGGCAGCTTTCTTTTTCTTCTTCTGCACGCTGGGCTTTTCGTAGTGCTGACGTTTTTTCAGCTCGGACAAGATCCCGGCCTTCTCTACCTGCTTCTTGAAGCGACGCAGAGAGATGTCGAAATTGTCATTATCGTCAAAGTAAACACCCGGCAAAGTAAATCACCTCCTCGGTGAACTGCCCGCGCCTTTGGCGGGCGAGCGAAATAAGAGATACTACATATACGTATCAAAATTGGATTGCAATAGATAAATATAAAAATATCTCGCATACTCCGCAAAGACAAAGGCCTATCGATTTTTCTCGACAGGCCTAATTTGTCTAATAAAATCAAATTTTAATGTTCAGCGTTTTTTGCATCTCGCATGGACTGCAGGACTGTGACGGCCAGCGCAACACCAAGGACGCCGAGAACGACATAGAGGACGCCGAAAAATACGAAATGGTCGGGCATCCACCAGGGAAGGTCCTGAAAAAGCGGGCTATGAACGGTTTCACCATGAATCATCATAGGATTGTCTCCAAATTATTTAACGGCGTCCTTGAGGATCTTACCGGGACGGAATTTGACGACCTTGGTGGCCGGGATCTTGATTTCAGCGCCAGTGCGGGGATTACGGCCAACACGAGCTTTACGTTCTTCCACAACGAAAGTGCCGAAACCAGTCAGTGTCAGCTTGCCATCTTTGACCAAGGTACCTTCGACGGTATCCAGAAAAGCATTCAGAGCGCGCTCTGCATTCGCTTTGGTCAGGTTCGCCTTCTCCGCGATTTTGACAACCAATTCAGCCTTTGTCATCAGTCCTTCCTCCTCAATGAAATAATTCCTTTACGTATCTGGGTAAAAATGCGGACAGAGATGAAACTGTACTCGCATCTTGTTTCCTTCAACAACTCACCCCTCCGGCTTTAAATGAACTTTCGGGCTGTGTCCAGTCCGGTCGCTCAAATACTACGAAAAAACCTATGTCCTATCAAGGTTTCGGGGTTTTTTAAACTCAGTGAATTTAATCAGAAACAGTATTTTCCCTCTCAAGTCAATAGGGAACGGCCTTTTTGTTGTGAAAAAATGAACTAAAGTCGTTCTGATAGGCTGGAAAACTGTTTTGGAGTCAAATTTTCAGGACGAACCTTTGGACTGACACCTTCTAATTCAAACCACTCTTCGATTGAATCATTCCATCGTTTTTTCAAAATGGTTGAAATTTGTTTTCTGCGTTGTTGGAAAAGGAGTTTAATCAACTCGGATAATTTTTTGGGATCAGCAGGCCATTCCTCAACAGGAAGCGGGGCGAATCGAACGACAGCTGAATCAATTTTAGGTTGAGGTCGGAACACGGTGGGCGGTACTTTAAACAAATAAGTGGTAGTACAATAATTCTTCACCCATGCAGTCAGCCCCCCAAACGCTTTGGTTCCCGGTTGTGCCGTCAAGCGATTTGCAACTTCATGCTGCACCATGAATACAGCCATTTGTAGCGTATTCACCTTGCTGACAATATCCCAAATTAATTTTGAGCCGACATTGTATGGCAAGTTGCCAATGATTTTACACGGCCTTTCATTGAGCGATTCCCAAGGGAATTTCAGAGCATCCATTTTGATGACTTCCAAATTTGGCCATCTCTCATCAAGGCGCAGCGCCAGTTCATCGTCCATTTCAAGAGCGACAAGCTTGCTTGCATCCGTTTCCACGAGAAATTCCGTCAAGGCGCCCCGCCCTGGTCCAATTTCTATAATATAGTCATTTTCTGTCGGAACAATAGCATCCACAATTTTACGGCAGATGTTTTGATCCTTGAGAAAGTTCTGGCCTAGACTTTTCTTGGCCCTGTGTTTTGGTCGTTCGTCAGACATTTATTTTCTCCGTGTGTCATGGATAGCGGAACACCATTTATCTGGCAACATCATTGACACCATATAAATTCAAAACGTATGAGTCTTCGTTATCTATTTTTTAGGAGGATTTTATGAATTTACGCCATTATGTGAGAGACATTCCCGATTACCCCAAAAAAGGTATCACCTTTTACGATATAACTCCGATTCTCAGCAGTCCCGAAGCATTTCAATATGTCATGGACCAACTTTATGAAAAGTACAAGAATTGCGGGGCAGATAAGATAGTGGCAGCCGATGCTCGTGGTTTTATATTCGGCGCACCATTGGCCTTGAGAATGGGTGTTCCGTTTATTCCTGTTCGTAAGCCCGGCAAGCTTCCTTTCAAGAACCGTTGCGTCACTTATGACCTTGAATACGGTTCAGACACTCTGTGCATGCACGTCGATGCCGTTGATCCGGGCGACAAAATTCTGATGATTGACGACCTGCTGGCGACCGGCGGTACAGCGGAAGGCATGGTACAACTTGTCAAAGAGGCAGGCGGAGAAATCGTCGGCTGTGGTTTTGTCATTCAACTCGGATTTCTTGATGGCGACAAGGTCATGAAAGCTGCTGGGGTTGATCACGATTTTCTCATTGAAGTATAGTATAAGGACACGTCATGACCAAAATAGGCATCATCGGCGGGAGCGGACTGGATAACCCGGACCTCATGCAGGATGCACACGATGTTGAAGTGGAGACTTCCTATGGTAGCCCCTCTGCCCCGCTCAAAATGGGAACCATTGCAGGAAAAAATGTCGTTCTGCTTGCACGACATGGTCGTGAGCACACGATTCCACCTACTTTCGTTAACTATCGCGCCAACATTCAAGCGTTAAAGGATGCTGGTTGCACTTTAATTCTTGCGACAACTGCCTGTGGATCCTTGCGTGCAGAGATTGACCGTGGACATCTTGTCATTCTTGATCAGTTCATTGATTTCACTCGCCGCCGCCCCGTTTCTTTTTACGAAGAATTCGAACCGCATGGCGCTGTTCATACCGGTATGGCGGATCCTTTTGATAAGACATTGCGTGGTGTATTCAATCAGGCGTGCGATTCACTTGATCTCACACATCACAAGGCTGGCACTGTTATTACTATCGAAGGTTCCCGATTTTCCACTCGGGCTGAATCCAATATGTTTCGCATGTGGGGTGCCGATGTGATCAACATGTCTGTCGCACCTGAATGTATACTCGCCAATGAGGCCGGTATTCCTTATGCCGCAGTAGCTATGTCCACTGATTACGATTGCTGGAAAACCGATGAAGCCCCCGTGACCTGGGAAGAAATTCTTGAAGTCTTTCAAGGAAATGTGGAAAAAGTTACCTCCCTGCTTGTCGAAGCCATTAAAAATATCGATTGATTTTAATGAATACCAATCAAATCACTGCATCCGTTCCGACAAAATGCGACCTGCTTGTTCGGGCGGATGTTGTTGTTACACAGGATACGGACCGTCGGGTCATTACCAGTGCCGGCGTGGCTATCACTGATGGCCTTATCGTGGAAGTCGCCGGATATAATGAATTGGAAGCTAAATTTCAACCGACTCAACGGTTGGATATGGCTGGCAAGATGCTTTTGCCCGGACTTGTCAACGGACATACGCATTTACCCATGACGCTTTTCCGCGGCTATGCCGACGATCTTCCGCTCATGGAATGGCTCGAAGACCATATCTGGCCCGTGGAATTTCAATTAACTAATGAAATTCTTTCCATTGGTGCGGACATTGGGTGCTGTGAATTGATTAGGACTGGCTGCACAGCGTTCCTTAATGGTTATTTCCACGAGTATATCACAGGTGACGCGGCCAATGCAGCCGGGTTGCGAGCGGTTTTAGGCGAAGGTTTTTTTCATTTTCCTTCACCGCATTTCCCCACGGCCAATGACTGTTGGGATACAATACGCACACTGGATGCCCGATATGACAAAAATTCACGAATTCGGACGGCTGTTACCCCCCACGCTGCGTTCACGGTAAATCCAGATGAATTGCAGGCCAGCTTTCAATTAGCTACCGATCTGGACATCCCGTGGCAAGTACATTTAGCGGAATCCCCTGTTGAAACAGCTGTCTGTCTCGAAAAGCATGGCAAGCGTCCTGTGGAACTCCTCCGTTCTCTCAACTTGTTGACGCCACGAACCACCCTTCATCATTGTGTTGACGTAACAGATGATGAAATCACGGCCCTCGCAGAAAACGGCGTGAATGTTGTCCACAACCCGGCTTCCAATCTCAAGTTGTGTTCAGGTCTTTCACCAGTGCAAAAAATGGTGGATGCTGGTGTAACGGTCGGCTTGGGAACAGATGGCGCTTCGAGCAACAATCAACTTAATATGTTTCGAGATATGGCTTTGGCAGCTTTGATCGGCAAAGTTCGTCATGAGGACGCCTCGGCAGTAAACGCACAAACCGCTCTTGATATGGCGACTGTCAACTCAGCCCGCTGTCTCGGTTGGCCTGAACTTGGACGTATCGAAAAGGGGTGCCCTGCGGACATGATAGCACTTGATTTAGGCAGTCCAAATCTTATGCCAATGTTCTCGCCGGTTTCACATGCCGTGTATGCTGCAACAGGCATGGAAGTGTGCATGACCATGGTCGCTGGAGAAATTCTCTATCTTTATGGAGATTTCAGAACTATCGACGTGCAAGCCTTGCGAGACAACGCTTTTAGTGCGGTTGAGTGGGTTCGAACTAAGGCGAAAAAATAAAAAAAATGTCGTAAAAAACTTGACAACACCCACTCTGGGTGCATATCGAATTCTGCTCTTGCATTAATATGAAATTTTTATGCCGCTGGCATCCCGTGAGCCGCATTATTTTTAGGAGGAAGGCACCAAATGGCTAAAAAGAAAGTTACCGTTTCCCTGGAAGGCGCTGTCATGACCGATGCAGGTCTGACCTACAAGGGCGTTATTATGGAAACCATTGATGAGAAATGTGAAGGTTGTGAACGTATTGTCTCCTTTGAAGACAAAAAGTACTGCCCGACCTACGCACAGCCCGCAACCAAGTGGAGCAAAGGCGTCTGCAACTTCGCCACTCACGCCCGCGCAGATGTTGACAAGGCCGGTAAGGTCAAGGTCAACCCGTTGAAGGCTTCCAAGCGCGCTGCTCGCGGCCGCTAGGCTAAAGTTTTTAAAAAAGGCGGGGCAAGTCCCCGCCTTTTTTTTGTTTGTATGAATTGTTTTTTGGGTTATTTTATTGAAAATAAACCGGAGGCCCCACATGGATGCTCTCTTTTCCGAACTGGACAAACAGTCTGAAGTAGTTGTCGAACTGCAAACCAAGCTTACTGCTATTCCCGCCCTTGGACCGATGAATGGTGGTGACGGTGAAAAAGACAAAGCTGACTTTCTGATCGCTCATCTTAAATCCATGGGTATTGAAGATATTCGCGAGTATAATGCCCCAGCCAAGGACGTTTCCTGCGGTTACCGTCCAAACGTTGCGGCAATCATCCCCGGTAAAAATACGGAAAAGACCTTGTGGGTCATCTCGCATATCGACATCGTCCCTCCGGGCGACTTGGCTCTGTGGGATACTGATCCCTACACGTTAGTTCGTGATGGAGATAAAATCATTGGGCGAGGCGTTGAAGACAATCAGCAGGGTATTGTTTCTTCGCTCCTGACGGCTCAAGCTTTGCTTGATCTAAAAGTTACCCCGGAAGTTAACTACGGTATTATCTTCGTGGCAGACGAAGAAACCGGCAGCGGCTTTGGTTTGGAATATCTGGTTAAGGAACATGAAGAAATATTCGCCAAAGATGATCTTTTCCTGGTTCCCGACTTTGGTGAACCGACTTCCGAAATGGTTGAAGTCGCAGAAAAGTCCATGTTTTGGCTCAAGGTTATTGTTGAGGGCAAGCAGTGCCACGCATCTACCCCATATCAGGGTGTGAACTCTTTGGTTGCCGCTTCAGACTTTATTCTTCGTATTAAGGAACTTGAAAGCATCTATGATGCCGAGAACCCTATTTACGACCCGCCCTGCTCCACGTTCCAGCCCACAATGAAAGAGGCAAACGTGGCCAATATCAATACTCTTCCAGGCCGTGATGTTTTTTACATTGATAGCCGCGTCATGCCTGAATATGACGTCGAAGAAATCCTGAAGACTATCCGTGACTTTGGTTCTGAAGTGGAAAAAACACATGGCGTGATCATTTCCTATGAGACCGTTCAGGCCGAACAGGCAGCTCCTGCCACACCAGTCGACAGCGAAATTGCGGTCAAGACTATTAAATCCATCAAAAAGATTTATAACAACAATCCTCGTACTGTTGGCGTCGGCGGTGGTACTGTTGCTGCATTCCTGCGCCGTAAAGAATATCAGGCCGTTGTCTGGGCTACTTTGAACCATTGCGCACACCAGCCCAATGAGTGGGCTTCTATAAAAAATACTATCAATGACGCCAAAGTCATTGGTGATATCCTCTTGTCTAAATAGACGGATGCAAAAAGCAAATGCAGCGTAAAGCCCCATTTCCGAATCAATTCGATCTCATTGTCGTGGGAGCGGGTCATGCTGGCTGTGAAGCCGCCATGGCCGCTGCCCGACTTGGACTTAAAACGCTCCTTTTGACTATCAATGCCGACCGCATTGGTCATTTGTCCTGCAATCCTGCCATCGGAGGGTTGGCCAAAGGACATATGGTCAAAGAAATTGATGCCCTTGGTGGTATGATAGGGTTATGGGCAGATGCCGCCGGTATCCAGTTCCGCATCTTGAATACCCGCAAGGGGCCTGCCGTTCGGTCCAGCCGTGCACAGATTGACCGCGTTGAATATATGCGTGTGGTCCAAAAATCCATTTTTGCTCAGGATAATCTGTGGGTGTTTCAGGACATCGGTGCTGCTGTGCTCACTAAAGACGGCCACGCTTGTGGAGTCCGCACAGAATTAGGTGAAGTATTACCTTCCCGTTCCGTGCTTCTCACGACCGGAACATTCCTGCGTGGCCTTATGCACATTGGTTTGGAAAACATCAAAGGCGGTCGCATGGGCGATCCGGCCTCGAATCAGTTGTCAGACAACCTGCGTGAACTTGGCTTCGAATTGGGACGCCTTAAGACCGGCACCACGCCAAGACTCTTGAAAGATTCTATTAATTTCGATGTCATGCAGATACAGCCGGGCGATGATCCGCCGGTTCCATTCAGCTTCCGCAATAAGACTGTGCCTATGCCACAGGTTCCGTGCTACCTGACCTACACTAATGAAAAGGCGCACGAAGCGATTCGTTCCGGTTTTGACCGCTCCCCGATGTTCACCGGTATTATCGAAGGCACTGGCGCACGCTATTGTCCATCCATTGAAGATAAGGTTGCCCGTTTTCCAGAAAAGGATCGTCATCAAATTTTTGTAGAGCCAGAAGGACTGGACAGTCCCGAAATGTATCCAAGCGGCATCCCCACCAGTCTGCCTTTTGATGTGCAGAAAAAAATGGTTGCCGCTATTGTCGGGTTGGAAAATGCGCAAATTGTTCGCCCTGGCTATGCCATTGAGTATGATTTTTTACCGCCTACGCAGCTTAAGCCAACGCTTGAAACGAAGAATATTTCAGGTTTGTATTTCGCTGGACAGATCAACGGCACTTCCGGGTATGAAGAAGCCGCTGCGCAAGGTTTTTGGGCCGCGGTTAACGCTGCCAATAAACTTCTTGGCCGTGATCCCTTCCTGCTTTCTCGCGATCAGGCCTACATGGCTGTACTTGTGGATGACCTTGTCACCAAAGGTACAGAAGAGCCGTATCGCATGTTTACCTCCCGCGCCGAACATAGACTTTTACTTCGGGAAGGCAATGCGGATGAACGATTAACCTCCATTGGTCGTGATCTTGGTCTTGTTGACGACGATCATTGGGCAATCTATTCTGCCAAGCAGGAACAACTTCAATCCACATTGGAAGCTTTGCGGTCCATCCGTATTCGTCCTGACGCACCGACTCGTGCAATCATGCAGGATATCGGCGCCTCGGTTCCAGGAAAAGCTGTCGAGTTGGCAGCTCTGTTGCGTCAACCACAAATGACCATTGAACAGTTGGAAGTATTTTATCCGGCCATTGCCGATTTGGATGAAGTGGTCCTGCGTGAAGCAGAGACTCAGGTTCGCTATGAGGGATATCTTGTTAAACAGGCAGACCTTGTTGCCAAGTTCAAGACTATGGAAAATGTTTCTCTGCCGTCTGATCTTGATTATACTGTCGTTTCAGGTTTGACACGTGAAGTAGTGGAAAAATTGTCTTCAGTTCAGCCAGTGACCTTGGGGCAGGCCGGTCGTATATCCGGCATCACACCCGCCGCCCTGACCTGTCTTGAAGTCCATCTCAAAAAAATCGGCCTCTTGTAACCAAAGCGTTGGTTCGTTGTATTGACAGTGAGTGACTCTCTGTCTAAATATAAAGAATACGATGAACTGACGCAGTTGCGTAATTTCATCAACAATTTAACGAATTGCCAACCCACCTCAAGGAGTCTGATCTTGGACGAAGGATCTGACAGTCGGTTTTTTACTATTTTTAAAAAACTATTCGGCACAAACGGCCAGCAGCTTGAAGAGCACATCCTCGAAGCCAAAGCGGACGGAGAGCTTGAAAGCGATGAAGTTTCCATGCTGCTCAACGTTTTGGAACTTGATGAAAAGCAAGTCAAAGAAATCATGGTTCCACGCACGGACATGGTTTGTGCCGAAATCGGCAGTACGGTAAAAGACGTCGCCGACCTCATTGCCAATCAAGGCGCTCATTCCCGTATCCCCATATTTCGAGAAACAAAAGACCATATTTTTGGACTGGTCCATGCTAAAGATCTTTTAGAGCCACTTTTGCAAGGATTGGACAATACGTCTGTGGACGGCCTTATGCGTCCAGCTTTCTTTGTCCATGAAGAAAAGCCTTTGGATGAAGTCCTCGCTATTCTTAAACAGGAAAAGCTCCACATGGCTATCGTGCAGGATGAGTACGGTGGAACATCTGGCATGGTCACCATGGAAGATGTGCTCGAAGAAATTGTCGGCGAAATTGCTGATGAATATGATCAGGAACGTCCCATAGAAATCCAGGAACTTCCTGATGGAGCGTACATTGTCTCTGGCCGTGTTCCTCTGGATGAAATCAGTGAACGGTGCTCTCTGGATCTTGAAAGCGAAGAAGTGGATTCTATCGGTGGATATATTGCCGACATGGCAGGTCGTATCCCCGAGCAAGGAGAGTTCTACACTTTCGACAATCGACGGTTTACGGTCCTTGAAGCCGATGAACGACAAATCTGGTCTATTAGAATCGAACCTCTCGTACAAGAGTAAGCTGTGTTAACACTGGTCCTTATCGCTACTGTCGGGGCGTGGATAGGCTTTGCCAACCCCGTGTTTCATTTTCCCCTGGCCGCATTGGCCTTTCCTCTCGGGCTTGCCTGGATTGGTTTTCGCGCTACATCTTGGAAAAAAGCCCTTAAATACGGTTGGTTCGCTGGGACATTGGCTGCCACAGGTTGTTATTACTGGATGGTTATTCCTGTCCAGATCTACGGAGGGTTGCCATGGTTCATCGCCCTACCCTGTCCGATTTTGCTCGCCGCATCCATAAGTCTCTACTTTGGCTTATTTTCAGTGGGCATGTATTACGCGGGCAAACAGATTGACGGCATCCCCCTGTGTTTGTTGGCTGGTTTCTCTTGGGCATCCATGGAAATGCTTATGGGAACGTTGTTTTCCGGCTTCCCCTGGATTAATTTATCTTCCGCATTCGCCTCGTGGCCATTTGCCATTCAAAGCGCGTCTGTGCTTGGAGCATATGGGCTTTCCGGGGTTTTCGCGATGCTGGCCGTGGCATTATTGCTCTACAGCACATACAAAAGTACTCTATGGCTTGCTGTAGGCTTGACCCTTTGTCTGACAGTATTTGGTGTCTACAGAGTAACAACTTTTGATACCGGCACACCGGATTTCCCAATTTCACTGATTCAAGGGAATGTTGACCAGGGAAAAAAATGGGCGCCCTCGTATCAAGCCGCTACTGTAAAGAAATACAGTAAGTTGACTTTGGAGGCGATGCGAGATCATAAGTCTGTTTTGGCCATCTGGCCTGAAACGGCCATGCCTTTTTATTTGCAAAACATGACCCCGCTGCGCAAAGGCGTCGAAATATTGGCCAGAGAAGCTAAAATCAACATAATTACAGGGTCCCCGGCGTATTATGTCACCAACATGAAAAAAAATAATTACGTGCTCTATAACCGGGCATGGCTTATGGATACGACAGGGAGAACAACGCAGCATTATGATAAGGAACATCTTGTCCCGTTTGGCGAATATATGCCCTTCGAAGAATGGATGCCCTTTGAAAAATTAGTTCAAGCCGCCGGCAACTTTCTTCCTGGTACAGATAACCATCCACTCAAAGTGAATGGCGTTGCTCTTGGAGTACTCATTTGTTATGAAGCCATATTCCCTGATTTGGCACAGAAACAGGTGGAACGGGGTGCAACCATTCTGGTTAACATCAGTAATGACGCTTGGTTTGGAAACACTTCGGCTCCACAACAACACCTCAATTTATCAATTATGCGCGCTGTTGAACAAGGCCGTTGGCTAGCGAGAAGCACCAATACCGGCATTTCTGCATTTGTTGATCCTGTCGGACGAATCGTTGCCAGGGGAAATCAATTTCAAGCTGAAAGTTTGAGCTTGGGCATCGCTCCTTTGCATAAAACAACGCTCTATCACCGAATAGTTGGTTGGCTAACCTTCTTTATTTACACCATGACCATTGCCGCATTCGGATTTATCGGCTACACAGCCATTCGATATAAAGGAAAAATAGAATAATGTTTGAATATCCTGAACTTAAAGGTGCTTCCCAGAATCTTCTGGACCAATTTGAGACCCTCTGGGGGCGTCTTTGACTACGCCCAAACTAAAGAACGACTCGACGCTATAGAAATCGAACTCTCCAAACCTGGCGCATGGGATAAACCCGAAGCTCTTACCCCTGTTCTTAAAGAAAAAAGTCAGCTTTCTACCAAACTCAACATGTATGAGGGGCTATCCGAAGCCAAGGAAGACCTTGAGGCATGGCTGGAATTGGCTCAAGAATCTCCGGACGATGAATCTTTGACCGCTTTGGATGGGCAGGTAGCCTTACTCAAAGAACGGTTGGCAGGGACGGAATTGGCAACCATGTTTGCTTTCGAGCATGATAAAAGTAATGCCATTCTTGAAATCCATCCTGGTGCCGGTGGTGTTGAATCTCAAGATTGGGCGGAAATGCTGCTTCGCATGTACAATCGCTATGCTGAACGCAAAGGATTCAAAGTCTCTCAACTTGATTTTCAGGCCGGAGATGAAGCAGGGATTAAATCAGTCACCCTTCAAATCGAAGGACTATTCGCCTATGGTCTGCTCAAAGGCGAGGCCGGAGTCCATCGCCTGATCCGTATTTCTCCTTTCGATTCATCAGGCCGACGTCATACCTCTTTCGCATCCGTAGATGTTTATCCCGATATGGACGATGACATCGAAATTGAGGTCAAGGATGAAGATTTACGAATAGATACCTTTCGATCCAGTGGTCCCGGTGGTCAATCTGTCAACAAGACCAGTTCCGCTGTTCGTATCACACATATTCCCACTGGCATTGTCGCCCAATGTCAGAATGAAAAATCACAACACAGAAATAAGGCAACAGCCTTGCGTTTGTTGAAAGCTCGACTCTATGAGCAGGAGTTGAAAAAGATTGAAGAAAGCCGCAGGCAAGATTATCAGGCCAAAGAGGCCATAGCTTGGGGAAGTCAGATACGCACCTATACGCTCCAACCCTATCGTTTGGTCAAAGATCACCGGTCCAATAGTGAAAGCGGCAATGTTGACGCATTTTTGGACGGAGATCTGGACGAAATGATTCGAAACCACCTACTCTACATCCATGCCCAAGGAAAAAAAAATTAATTTCCCTGAACAGAAACTCGCCACTGAACTTTCTGAGCTCCAGAAGGAACTGTGTGGTCTTTCCCAGGCATGTCTGGGAAAGCTCGATACAGATGCTGTCTGGGTCTTTCGACTTTTTGAAGGAATTACCCCGGAAGAATGGAACGATCTGTCGACAAAGCACGATTTGCAACAGTGGTTGACCATGTCCATCGACGGTGATGCTTTTCCTCAGCTCAGAAAATTACAGAAAACGCTAGAAAACCTATCGTATCAGACCGATCATGATGCTTTGACAGGCTTGGCGAACAGACGAGCTTTCGATCGTATTCTTGACATTGAAATAGAACGGTCAAAACGAGCCAAAACGCCTTTATCGCTCGCAATTTTTGATCTTGATAATTTTAAATCCGTCAATGACACCTATGGTCACACAAAAGGTGATGAAGTATTGGCGCGTTTTGCTGAACATCTGCAAGCTTCAACCAGACGATATGATCTAGCTTCTCGTTTTGGTGGAGAGGAGTTTGCCTTGATTATGGCAGGTTCCGGCGTGGTCAAGGCAACGCAACTTTTGAATCGCTTGCTTAAGGAATTTAAGGAAATAGAATTTTATTCTTCAGATGGAAAAACTTCCTTCAATGTGACATGTTCCGCAGGGTTAACCTGTTTCAAAGGCACAATAAACATGACAGAGAAGCAACTCATCAACCTGGCTGACGAAGCGCTTTACGAAGCGAAATCGTCCGGTAAAGATCAGGTGAAGGTATCCAGATTGCCCTTTGTGGACAATGTGTCAAACGCAACCCTTGTCCAGGCAAATGAAAAGAAATTCCTGTTCGGCGGGAAATAACGGAGACAGGCCATGAACAAAAACAAGACACTCAGCCTTGCCATAATGAGCGGTAAAGGCGGCGTGGGTAAAACCAATATAGTTCTCAATCTAGGATACGCTTTGCAGCAGGCTGAAGCAAAATCCATACTCATGGATTGTGACCTCGGGCTGGCAAACCTTGATGTACTGCTCGGCATTTCACCAGAAAAGAATTTGCACGACCTTTTGCAGACAGGAGTAGCAGCTGAAGATGTCCTTGTCTCGATCGAGCCAGGTTTTGATATGCTTCCGGCCACAAGCGGCGTGCCTGAATTGGTCGAAATGGACGAAGATATTCAGGATATTCTCTTTAAAAAGCTTATTACTATCGCCGGGCAGTATGATTACCTCATGCTCGACCTCGGAGCTGGCATCAGTCCGACGGTTCTCTCTTTGGCTGCCCTGTCCCAGCTTCGGGTTGTCGTTGTCACTCCAGAACCAACGTCGTTGACTGACAGCTATGCCGTGATCAAGGTCTTGACCACACAGTATGGAATTAAGGATTATCTGGTGGTCGTGAACCAGGCCCTCAGTGCACAAGAAGCGAATCAAACATTCGACAGATTATCTGCTGCATGCAAAAATTTTCTGAATATTGAATTACGAAATCTTGGATTTGTTCATCAAGACTCGACACTTGTTGAATCGGTACGTCGTCAAACGCCACTCATGAAATATGCCCCAAAAGCCACGGCCAGCAAGGATATTAGAGCGCTTGCACGGAAAATAATGCGGTACCGAGAGGACAATATTGAGCGGATTGCCGGACGTCCAATTTTGAAAAATTTTCCATCCTGATGAAAATAGAAATAAAGGGTTGACGAAAAGAGCCATTTTTCGGCATAGTTAGTGAGAATTTTGGAGAATGACTTCATTTCCATTTCTTCGTAGAGCCATTTGATGGCGCTACGATTCAAGCAATGTTTCAGGGGGAAACCATGAATAAAAGCGAATTGATCAAGGCTCTGTCCGAACAAAAGAAAATGCACGTTGACGAGGCCACCAAAGTGGTCGGAGCTTTCGTCGATTCCGTCAAGGAAGCCCTTCGTCGCGGCGACCGTGTCGAAATCAGAGGTTTTGGCAGCTTTAAAATCAAAGACTACGAAGGTTACACCGGACGCAATCCCAAGACTGGGACAGTTGTTCAGGTTAAACCCAAAAAACTTCCCTTCTTCCGTCCTGGTAAAGAATTGAAAGAATTCATCAACCAGTAGGATGAAACGGTTTTCATACTGCCTTTTTTTGGCGGTCTGGCTATTCGCCTGCACTAACGCGTGGGCGAAAGAGCCGGTCCTGACTCTTCTTTATTCGGCAAATACGTATGGCACGGTGCGTCCATGTCCATCATGAGGTGGTAAAACCCTTGGTGGCGTGGCCCGGCGGGCCACGTATTTTTTTGACGTCCATAAAACATCGGCACCACGACTTGTGGTTTCCGGTGGGTGGGAATTTATGCGTCCACAAAGCAAACTTCCTGCCCCAGACGTGCTGCAATCTTTAATCAAGGCATATAACCTTATGGGCTATGATCTTGGCTTCATCCCCAAGGAAGAAGCCAAGGCTTTAAAACAAGCTCAAGCAGTTGTAGGGTCGTGGCAAAAAACTTCTGAAGAAGTTCCGATCACAATTTTAACAACCCAAAATGGTGATAAAATAGGATTTGTTCGATTTCCTTCCTTAGACCAAGGTAACGATATACCAGAGCCTGAACTGATTTCACGCATTGGACGACAGATCAAATTATTACGGAATAAAGTTCGTCTTGTTGTCGGACTGTCAGGATGGGGTTGGCTTGGTGAAAATGAATACTTGATGAAAAATCCCAAAACCGTTCCTGATCTTCTTTTAGGAAGCGGACGAGGGTCTGGGCTGAATGGTCGGGTTTTGGCCGATGATCGTTGTATCTGGGTTCGTTCTTATGACAAAGGACGGAGTATTTGCGAGATACAAATATACGAATGGCCTGATCGAAAGAATTCGTTTGCCTGGACAGTCTCGAAGAATTATAACACGTCTTCAATAGGATTGAACGATACCTATAAGGACAACCCGGAGGTGGCCGCTGTATTACAATAGTGGCTTGCATCCGTTTTCATAGAAACTAGAAGGAGATGACTATGGAATTTAGAGGAGCCTATACCGCCCTCTCAACCCCGTTTGCAAACGGGGAAATTGATGAAACCGCATATCGTGATTTTATCGAGTGGCAAATTGAACAGGGAATTGACGGGCTGGTACCATGTGGTACCACTGGCGAAGCCGCAACATTGACTCATGAAGAACAGGGACGGGTCATCAAAATTTGTGTGGAGCAGGCTAAAGGCCGTGTACAGGTAGTAGCCGGTGCCGGTTCCAACTCCACAAAAGAAGCCATCGCATTGACCCAGATGGCCAAAGACGCCGGAGCAGATGCAGCTCTACAAATAACTCCATATTACAACAAACCCACGCCTGGCGGATTGGTAGAACACTTCAAAGCCATTGCTGCAGAAGTCTCCATGCCTTTCGTTATTTACAACGTGCCTGGACGAACCGGTTTGAATTTGCTTCCTGCTCACCTCAAGATGATTGTGGATGCAGTTCCTGAGACTGTTGCTGTCAAAGAAGCAACCGGGGACCTGAATCAAGCCGCTCAAGTCATCGAGCAATGTGGTAAAAATTTCAATCTGCTGTCTGGTGACGACTTCACAGTCCTCCCCTTACTTGCAGTCGGCGGTGTAGGTGTAATATCCGTTGTTTCCAACATCATGCCCAAAGCGATGAGCGACATGTGCAAGGCATTTTTTAACAAGGATCATGAAACCGCTTTGGATTTGAGTTTGAAAATGGCTCCGGTCAACCGTGCCATGTTCATGGAAACCAATCCTATTCCTGTCAAAACGTCCCTGTCCATGATGGGTATTTTTAAAGATGCACAGTTCCGTCTGCCTATCGTTCCCCTGCAGGATGAGAACAAACCCAAATTGAAATCCGTGCTTAAAACCGCCGGTATATTGTAATTTTGAAAGCCCCTGCTGTTTAGCCGGGGCTTTTTTCGTCATCTCCTGAAAAGGGCGACCATTTGGTCGCCCTTTTTTTATTCATTAAAAATATTATTTTTTAGGAGATCGCCATTTGGCAACGATTGAATCTATAGTGCCTTCTTGTTTCAATTTTTGTAAAGAAATCTCTATTTGTTTGAGCAACTTTGTATTCCCTTTGGCAACAGCAATGCCTACAGGAGATCCTGGATCTAAATTATCGAGTATTTTAATTTTCACATGATGCTTTTGGGCTAAATACAAACCTACTTCAAGAGGCGCAATAACAGCCACAATCGTCTTTTGCTGCAATAACAGCATAGAAGTCTCTTTGCTGTCAGTCTGATATAAACGAATCTGACTTCTTAGACCTATCTGATTAAAATACTCCTCCACGAAAGAATGCCTATCGCCAGCAACAACTTGCCATCGTAAATCATGAATCGTTTGAATGTTGGTGTTATCCTCTCGAACGAAAACCACCACTTTCCTCATATAATATGGAGTAGTAAAATCAAAAAATGTTTCTCGTTTTTTATTAATCTCTATTCCGGCAATACAATCAATTCTCCCCAACCGTAAGCTCGTTATGACTTTATCCCATGGTAACTGTTGAAAAACGATAGTCTTTCCCATGCGAGTAGCAACATTCCGTATAATCTCCACATCCAATCCAGTCGGTGCTAAGTTTTCGGCTTGGTATTGATACGGAGGGAAACCTTTAGCTACACCACAGAGAATTGTTTTTTTGCTCGTATCAGCCACAGCATAGAGAACTGGTGACGCAATGCAAAAGGCTACGATGTAAAGAAAACATCGCATCAGGCACAATGCAACCCTGCTGCCTTCTCTTTTCCTCAAACAATTCTGCATATAAATTTAATACACCCTTCGTTGAAACAAGTATATATGGGGGAACTACCCACCAATGTGAATTATTGCACAATCAATCCATTAGACATGAAAAAGGCCCGTCAGCACAACGCTGACGGGCCCATACTTTGCGCTTCAATCAGATCGCTTCAACTAGCCTTCGAAGGCCTTAATGAAGTTGGGGGCAACCTGTTTCTTACGGCTCATCACGCCGTCGAGATATACAGAGGAACCTTCAGGAGCAATGCCAAAGGCTTTCTCGACTACAGAAATGTCGTCGGAAGCGATGAGCATCTCGGAACCTTCTTTCATGATATCAGTCAAGAGCAGGAAGACAGAGTGACGACCGTCTGCTTTGACTTTTTCGATTTCAGCCTGAAGAGCTTCCTTGTGAGCATCCAACATGGACAGATCAACAACTTCCAGCTGGCCAATGCCAACCTTGTTGCCATTCATATCGAAATCTTTGTAGTCACGGAAAACCAACTCGCTCGGGCTTGCGCCGTCGACAGCGGATTTGACCTTGAACATTTCCATGCCCAGAGCCATGACATCGTCAACACCAGCGATTTTGGCCAGAGCTGCGACAGCTTCCTTGTCAGCATCGGTGCAGGTGACGGACTTGAACATGACAGTGTCGCTCAAGATGGCACACAGCAGGATACCAGCGATGTTCGCAGGCATTTCTACATTGTAGAAATCATACATGTTCTTCAGAACAGTACCGGTACAGCCCACGGGCCAAACCCACATTTCCAGCGGACCGGAAGTGGTGATGTCACCCAGCTTGTGATGGTCGACGACGGCAAGGAGTTCACCCTTATCCAGATTGTCGATGGTCTGAGAAATGTCAGTGTGGTCAACCAGAATAATCTGCTGATCAGTAGCATCGGTAACGATCTCGGGAGCGGCAACGCCGAACTTTTCGAGAACGAAAACAGACTCAGGAGCGATTTCGCCCTGGGTGATAGCTTTGGCTTCCATGCCACGTTTTGAGTACAGATCAGCGGCAGCAATCGCGGAAGCGACAGTGTCGGTATCGGGGTTTTTGTGTCCAACAACCAAAATAGCCATATCAAGTCCTCCTAATTGAATTGTCCTTTAATAAGGAAATTTGCCTCGAAAATAGAATGTGACGAATATCACAACCTACCCGGACTGCCAAGCTAAAAACGGCTCCAAACTAAGAAAAGGACAAAAAGACTTATTCCAGTAGTCAAGACGGCATACGCCCGTTTCACTCGAAGAGCCATTAATCCACCAAGAGTGGCTGCAACCCACAAGTGTGCCCATGTGATATCAATGGATGTGAGAAAACCTGGATATACAGAAAAAATAAGTTGCATACATTGTTTGATGACAAGAATGGCGATAAAAAAGGACAAACCAGACATGACAAAAGTACGTGCCATGGATTTCATAATCAATGTTGCAGGTAGATTGTGTGTTTCAGGATTACGTGCCCAATTCAACAATCGATTATAACTCCCCTGCTCCTGATCACGAATCATCATTTCAACCCTGGCACCAAGCCATGCGAGTGGCATACTGGCAAAAAGGACGCCCATTATCCGAGCTGGATGCTCCAGACCAAAAAATGTTGTCAAAGAAAGTGCTGAAAAAGTAGCAGCTGTCAAATGTGGCGGGATGAATGTTCCGACAGGTATGAGATCGAGCCACAGGAGCTCAAAAAAGATTGCGATGTAAAGGCTGGTTGTATAATCGCCACTAAAGGCCCCCCAAAAAAGGCCTATGACGAGTGGACGTTCAAGAAGTCCTATACTGATTGAATACCTAAACAGAGAAAACAGGGCAAAAAAAAAGCGACCATGGCAAACCATACAAATGGGTTGTGAACAATCATGACTCAAACCTCACCTGAACCGGGTCATTGGGAACACACCTGAAATCAAGTTTTACACCTTTTCGATTGAGAAGTTTGAGACATGTCTCGTCCTCATCTGATAATGCGACACTTGGAGAAATTTGTTTTTTACCAGGGCTATAATGGACGTTGCCTATATTCAGCATGTCAAAATCAAATCCGGCTTCATAAGCTCTTTTTGCATCTGCACAATTAGAGAAAAGAACAATAATATGTTCTCCGTTGGATCCAATTTGATTGATGGCATCGTGGAGAGCATCCACACTGACAAAAGAACTGTCCACAGTTTGCGGAATGGCTAGCGACATTATTTCTTGCTGTAGAATATCGTGTGATAATTCATCATTGGCGACAATGATCTGATTCGCACTCGTATAGGGAAGCCATGTCTCAATAATCTGGCCGTGAATCAAGCGGTTGTCAATACGAACAAGAATCACGGCATCACCCTATTTCTTCGTTTTTTTTCGAAGCATTGCGCCCGCGACCTTGATGCCCTGCCGTCCTGCAGTTTTCGCCTTTTCGGCCAGAGCATTCAAATTCATTTTGCGCGATTGCAGGGTTGCTACCAACATTGGCAGATTGACGCCTGTAATGACTTCAAGATTCTCAGATTTCATAAGAGAAAGACTCATAGTAGTGGGTGAACCGCCAAACAGATCCGTAAGAGCGACAACGCCCTTTCCGTTTTCCACGGTCTGTATAGCCTTTCTGACGGCCTCCATGGTTTCATCCACACTTTTATCGACATCAATCCCCACAGCCAAACAATTCTCTTGTTTGCCCATGACCATTTTTGCCGCATCAAGCAAAGTATCCCCGAACGTACCGTGGGTTACCAAGACGATGCCAACCATTGCATCTTTTTTATCAGACTTTAAAGCCATTCTTTATCCAAGTTCCATATGTCGATGTTCAATCGAAACAGTATACCCTTTTTTCTTCAGGGTCGCCAGTACGGACTCTCCCACTGAAACCGACCGATGCCGGCCACCAGTACACCCAAGTGCCAAGGTAATCCGGTATCGCCCTTCATCGGCGTACAAAGGGAGCATGTAGCTCAAAAAGTCGAGGAAACGTCTTTCAAATTCATTGCCAACACCACTGCCAAGAACATACTGGGCAATGGATTCATCCATACCGGAAAGTGACCTGAGTTTTTCGTCAAAATAAGGATTAGGCAAAAATCGTAGATCAAAAACCAAATCAGCTTCTGACGGGACACCGTATTTGAAGCCAAACGAAATGAGATGTACTCGCATGCCACGGCCTACTTCTTCAATGGCAGACCATTTGGTCTGAATTACGCGTCGAAGATCGTGGATAGAATAATTTGTTGTATCAAGCACCAAAGCGGCACCGTTTCGGACAGGATCTAGGAGTTCCTTTTCCTGTTCAAGCGCCTGTTCCAGGCCAAGGTTCTTGCTTTCCAGAGGATGTGGCCGACGAGTTGTGGCATAACGCCGGACAAGTTCATTCATCCGTGCTTCAAGAAATAAAACCTGAGGGGTAATTCCTAATTCATGAAAATCCCGTAAAGCCTGCCCCCAACCATCCACAAATTCGAGTTGCCGCAAATCCATGCCAAGGGCCAGCCCTCGATATTGGGAATCAAATTTTAAAATAAGGTCCGCAATTTTAGGCGACATCTCAGAAGGCAAGCCATCAATACAGAAAAAACCCAGATCCTCAAAAACATTGAGGGCTGTGCTTTTTCCAGAGCCGGAAAGCCCGGTCACAATGACTACGGGAAAAGAATTGGAAGGCGTCACAGAAATATCCTCAAATTATTATACACTTTTGAGAAGCCCCCACAACTCCTCGGAACCGTTAGCTTCAAGTAAGGATTGACGAAAGGTTTTATCTTTCAACAATCGGGAAATTTGGGCCAATATACGCAAATGCAACCCAGCCGCCTGCTCCGGTGCCAGCACGAGAAAAAAAATGAAGCAAGGCTTTTGGTCAAGGGCATCAAATTCGATCCCCTTAAAACTTCGACCCACGAGAACAATAACCTTTTCCAGGTTCTCCAATTTACCGTGAGGGATAGCTATGCCGTCACCAATTCCGGTGGTTCCCAGTTGTTCACGGTCGAGAAGGACACGGACCGCGAGGTCCGTGTCCATCTCTGGATATTTAACCCCTAACGGGGCGATAAGTTCTTTCAGTGTGTCCGATTTGTTTTCGGACAGAAGTTCGGGAAGGACAAAGTCCTTCGCCAGGTAATCACCAAGTTTCATTTTTAGTATCCAGGATCAATCAGGCCGTAATCGCCATTTTTTCTTTTATAGATAACATTAACGCCTTCGGTTTCGGCGTTACGGAACACCAAGAATTCATTCTCAAGAGAATCAAGCTGCATGGCAGCTTCATCAACGGACATTGGTTTCGGTACATACTCATCAGTGCCAACTATAGTGGGCTCAGATTCACTGGGCAGATCTTCATAGGATAATACATTCATCTGTACCATCTTGTTGCCACGCCCCTGCTTTGAACGGCTCTTCATTTTCTCACGCATTTTGCGCAACTGGGCTTCCAGCTTGTCCAGCACCATATCAATGGTGGAATACATGTCTTCAGAAGCCTCATAGGCCGATATGTGAATGCGATCCGAATTCAAAAGAACGTCCGCCTTATGGCGAAATTTGTCGACCAACAGATTTACCTGGAGATCGGCTTCCGAATCGGAAACGTATCTTGCTACTTTTTCAAAACGCTTCTTAGCGTATCCCTTGAGATGATCGGACGGCTCAAAGTTCTTGAAAGTGAAGCTAATGTTCATACGTTGCCTCCTGGTTGTGAGTGCGGCAAACAGGATTAAAAATACTGCTTGCGTTTTGATGAAGACGGGATACCCATGGCGGAACGGTATTTTGCGACAGTACGTCGAGCGATATTCACATCAAGTTCATCTTGAAGTATTTCGCCTATCCGTTCATCACTGAGCGGTTTTTTCGTGTCTTCATCTGCAATCATTCTCTTGATGAGCGCTTTGACGCTCTCTGAACCCACCTGCGAACCATCGTTCAAATCCAAGGCTGAGTTGAAGAAAAACTTCAATTCAAAAATACCATGTGGAGTTGAGACATATTTACTGGTTGTAATACGGCTCACCGTGGATTCATGCATCTCAATGTCCTCGGCTACCTCCTTGAGGATCAGGGGTTTGAGCTTTGTCACACCTTCTTCAAAAAAGTTTCTCTGAAAGCCGACAATACTCTCAACTACTTTATACAATGTTCTCTGACGCTGGTACAGACTTTTCATAAGCCATGCGGCAGATCGCATCTTTTCCTGAAAATATTCTTTTTCCTTATTGGCAGCACCTTTCATGGAGTCCATATAAAAAGCATTCATCTGCAAACGAGGTAACCCATCTTCATTAAGGATGATGACAAAATCTTCACCATATTTATAAACGAAGACATCCGGACTGACGTAATGAGGCTCAGTACTTGAAAAATTTGTCCCGGGCATGGGATCAAGAGTCTGCATCATGTCCAGATATTCTTTGAGCTCTTCCATAGAAATCTTAAACTTGCGGGCCAATGGCTTGTACCGATTCTTTTCCAGATCTTCCAGATGATCGGTAACTAATGAAACAAGAATAGGATCATCATAGCCAAGAACGTCCATCTGAACGAGCAAACATTCTTGTGGATCTCGTGCGGCGATTCCTACCGGATCGAGGCGCTGAATACGCTTAATAGTGGATTCAATTTCTGCATCCGAAGCCTGAACCATTGATTGAAGCTCTTCGATAGAAGCTTGCAAATACCCATTTGAATCAACATTTCCGAGAACTATTTCACCAATAGCAATTTCGAGTTCGGAAAAATTGGAAAGACGCATCTGCCAATTGATGTGCCCTTCAAGGGATGGCTTGGAAGCAAGGCGGGCCTCAAAGGACATACCCTCTTCCGGGATTTCTGAATCTCGTCCGGTCGCCTGCTTTGAAGTGCTTGAAAATTCGCCGAGATAATTTTCCCAATCGGCATTGCGGACCAGTTCTTCCTCAGCTTGAGATTCAGTAAGGACTTCGGCAGGTTCAGAAACATCTGCTTCTGTTTCCTTTTCTTCAAGAAAAGGATTTTCCATAAGCTCTTGCTGAACAGTTTCAAGCAACTCAAGACGTGAAAGTTGCAGCAGTTTTATTGCCTGCTGCAACTGTGGAGTCATAACCAGTTGTTGAGAAAGCTTGAGTTGTTGTCTGAGTTCCAATCCCATAATGTATATCTCGAAAGGCTAATATGATCTCGTTCACACTACCGGTTTGAATTCTTTTCCGGCCATACCTTTATAATTCTGTTTTGAGTATGTCACACCTGCGATAACGAAGCAAGGACATTGTTATAACATGCCGTTACTATTAACGATATAGCACAGTGAAAGTCGCATGAAAAAAGTGTACCAACCTTTAGGAACCCTGTAAATCGCGAATGCATGAAAGTTAAGTAATTAGTACTTACAGTCGGAAATCTTCACCCAGATAAATTTGACGGGCACGACTGTTCTGAACGATTTCTTCGGGGGAACCCTCAAGAATGACATTGCCTTCGTAAACGAGGTACGCTCTGTCACAAATATTGAGTGTTTCTCGAACATTATGGTCTGAAATCAAAATACCAATCCCCATGCTTTTCAGCACGGAAATGATCTCCTGAATGTCGATAACAGCAATAGGATCAATACCGGCAAAGGGTTCATCCAAAAGAATAAATTGAGGATCAAGTATAAGCGCACGGGCTATTTCAAGACGCCGTCGTTCTCCACCAGACAGATACATGGCAGCCTGATCTGCGAGCTTGGTAATGGTGAACATTTCCATCAATTCATCAGCACGAGCATTCTGCTGTTTTGTAGACATGGACGTTTGCTCAAGAATGATTTCAAGATTCTGGCGTACTGTCAGCTTTCGGAAAATGGAACTCTCTTGCGGCAAATAGCTGACTCCCATGCGAGCTCGTTCATGAAGCGGTTTTTCTGTCAAATCTACTCCATCCAAAGCCACATTCCCAGTATTTGGCTCGACAATGCCGACGAGCATATAGAAGGTTGTGGTCTTGCCCGCACCGTTAGGGCCAAGCAGCCCGACAACTTCCTTGGGATTTAATTCCAGACTGATGCCATGCACGACCTCTTTCTGGCCGTATCGTTTGGAAAGGTTTGCTGCTCGCAGTCCTTCTGCCATTTATTGCACCTTCATGTTGCCGGGAGTCATAAAAATCGCTTTGACACGTTGGCCTTTTCCGCCCACCACTTCGGAACGATTGTCCTTGATGTTGAACTTGATAATTTCTCCGGTCAAACTATTGGGGCCATCTTGCAGCAATGGATTCTGTTCCATTTGTAACAACTGATCATTCACAAAATATGTCAGTTTGCCACAGGTGCCTTCTGCTGTCCCCTTTTGGGCTTTGACATCCCCTTCCGCAATGATGCGGTCAACGCTGTCTGCCGTAAACTTTTTACCGCTCTTGGAAGAAAGATACGCTGACAAGTTGTTGGCCCACAAAGTTAACTGACCGTGTTCGGCGACAACATTCCCAACAAAGGAAACAACCTTGCCGGATTCATCATATGTCATACGATCAGACGAAATTTTTACTGGCATTCGGCTCGGATCTATGCCGATTTTGGCAGGATCATCCTTAGGAGCAACAGCCGCTGACGCTTTGACTTCACCATCGCCACTTTTGGCGTTCGCAACAGCCTCAGGCTGAACCGAAGTCTTTTCAGGAGGGACTAAAACAGGTTCAGGAGTGGGAACGACAACCAACTCGAGATACTTCACATTGGCATAGCCTATAGCCTTGCTCTGGTCTCGATCGGCTTCTGTCAGATTAAAAATTGTTGCCCACCCATTCTTGATAAAATCAACCTTGACCCGCTGGCCTTTTGCCAGGGTGAGAATATGTTCGCTCTCTTTGTCAGGACGCTCTCGAACATTGAGATTAACGGTGGCCTCACGAATTTCACCCCATTCCTCGGCCATAACCACGGAAGGGAGAGTTAACACGACCAACAGAAGCAAGGTCGTCAGCGCATATATATTCTTCATGAAAGACTCACTCCTCGTCTTCATTCAATGGATTCTTTTTAAGTCCCTCGGGGGCCAGCAATGCTGTTACACCTCCGGCAGCCACGAGTTGACGGGTCACAAGATCAATCTCTATCGCTTTGGCCTGTATGGTCATATCAGAACGACGTACAGTCACACCGCCCTTGAGATATACTTTATCAATCGCCCCAACATAATCAAGTTGTTGGGCATCAAGGGCAAGGTCGCCAAATCGACCAGATACGCCGTCGTACATTGTCAGGTTATCATTGGCCTGATCAACCTCGCCACGGTCTGCCCGGACATACACTTCCTTACGATCTTCACCGAAATAAGCCGTCAATTGAGGGCGTTCAACACCAATAAGCCCTTGTTCTTGATTGTATTTTGCTGTTTTTGCAAGTAATTTCCATGACAGGTTACCCTGTTTGCCCTGTACGAGCTCAATATCCTCGGCTGTAACATCAGCTTCTTCAAGCAAACGTTTTCGCGATTTGGAACTACTCTTTTGTGTTGAATCCGGTTCAATGATCGGATCAGCAAAGAACACAGAATTGACCGTAATCCCGACAACGAGACCTATGGCAAATATGAGAACAAGTATCAGCGCCGGACGCCTTTTCATCATTCTGCCCACTGCTTTAAAGCTTTATCTTTGAGCCCACGAGCTTCAAGGATAAACGCGATGGCTTCTCTGACGGCTCCGTCCCCACCCTTGCGAGTGGAAATCCAGTCTGCTGCCTCTATGACTTCGGGCACACCATTGGGGACACTCATGGCTAATCCGGCCACATTCATAACACCAAGATCAATCCAATCGTCGCCCATAAACGCGGCTTCAGACAAAGATACACCAACGTTTTTGCATATCTCTTCAAAAAGCGGTGCTTTGTCGTGCTTTCCAGCATAATAATGGGCAATACCCAATTCTCGGATACGCTTTTCGACAGGCTTCTGGTTTAATCCTGTGATGACACCTATTTCGAGGCCTACTGCTTGTGCCAATTTTATACCGAGACCATCTTGAACATGAAAACGTTTCATGACAATCCCGTCGTCACCATAATACAGACCGCCGTCAGTAAGGACGCCGTCCACGTCGAGAACAAGCAGCTTGATGTTTTGTGCGAGCTTCGTCGCGTTATCAGGCACGATTCAACTCCCACAGCGCCTTCAGACGAATAAGCAATGGCTCCACTTTATCCAGTGGGAGACTATTCGGGCCATCACAAAGTGCTTTGTCAGGATCGGGATGTACTTCCATGAATACACCGTTGACCCCCGCTGCGACTGCGGCAGAAGCGAGTACGGGAACATATTCACGTTGACCGTCGGACATACCACCAAGCCCACCTGGTAACTGAACTGAATGAGTAGCATCCATGACTACGGGGACATCGAAGCCCTGCATTTGCGGGATGGAACGCATGTCCACGACGAGATTATTGTATCCGTAAGTGGAACCGCGTTCGGTCAACCAGACCTGCTCGTTGCCGGAGGCTCGGACCTTTTCCACAGCGTTTTTCATGTCCCAGGGGGCCAGAAACTGGCCTTTTTTGATATTGATAACCCTACCGGTTTTAGCGGCAGCGACAAGCAAATCAGTCTGGCGACACAAGAAAGCCGGAATCTGAAGCACATCCGCCACTTCGCCAACCGGAGCAGCCTGCTCCGGGTGGTGAATATCGGTGACCACGGGCAAGCCCGTAGTTCTCTTTACTTCAGCAAGTATTTCCAACCCCTTTTCCATGCCGGGACCACGAAAGCTCGTCACAGAAGTCCGATTTGCCTTATCAAAAGAACTTTTGAAGACAAGCGGAATATCCAGCTTTGCAGCCAGTTCGGCCAGAGTGCCAGCCGTCTGGAGTACTATTTCCCGACTTTCAATGGCGCAGGGACCGGCCAGAATAAACGGACCGGACCTGCTTGCTTGATAAAGGTCTGCCATAGGCTATTTCTTGCCCTTTTCGTCCTTGGCTGCCTTGATGAAATCCCTGAAAAGCGGATGGGGTTTCATGGGATTGGACTTGAATTCCGGGTGGAACTGACAGCCCAGATACCAAGGATGATCTGGCAGTTCGACGATTTCCACGAGGGATTCATCAGGAGCTGTGCCGGACAAAACCATGCCATGCTCCTCGAACTGCGGGATAAACTTATTGTTGTATTCAAAACGATGACGATGACGCTCGTCGATCTTCTCTGTCTTGTAAGCCTCGTATGCGACCGTACCCTTCTTGAGCTTACACGGGTAAGAACCAAGACGCATGGTGCCGCCCTTTTCCGATTCTTCACACCGTGTTTCGGTCTTCTTGGTGCGGAAGTCGTACCATTCTTTCATCAGATAAATGATGTTGTTCGGAGTATTTTTATCAAATTCTTCAGAATTTGCATCTTCCAAACCAATCACGTTACGGGCGAATTCAATGCAGGCACACTGCATGCCGAGACAAATTCCGAAGAACGGCACCTTGTTTTCACGTGCATACTGAATGGCCAGAATCTTGCCTTCCACACCACGAGCACCAAAGCCGCCGGGTACAAGAATGCCGTCCAAACCTTTCAGTTTCTTATCAACGTTCTTGGCGTTCACCTTTTCGGAATTCACGTACTCAAGTTGTACGTCAACTTCGTTGGCCACACCGCCGTGCACCAGAGCTTCATGCAGGCTCTTGTATGCTTCGGTCAGGTCTACATATTTGCCAATAATACCAATTTTAACGGAGCCCTTGGGGTTTTTCAGCGTGTGGACGAGATTTTCCCACGGAGCAAGTTCCGCGTTGCGAGCTGGCAGCTTCAACAAAATGGCGATCTTTTGATCAACGCCCTGTTCGTAAAATTTCAAGGGGACTTCGTAAATGTTGGAAACATCTTCGCCGGTAAACACAGCGTCTTCGTCAACGTCACAGAACAAGGCAATCTTACGCTTGAGGTGGTCTTCAAGCATCACCTCGGAGCGACAGATGATGATATCCGGCTGGATACCGATGCTGCGCAGTTCCTTGACAGAATGCTGCGTGGGCTTGGTCTTCAACTCACCAGCGGCCTTCAGATAGGGAACCAGTGTCAGGTGAATGTACAGGACGTTTTCCTTGCCTAGGTCATTCTTAAGCTGACGAATGGCTTCAAGGAAAGGCTGACCTTCGATATCACCGACTGTACCGCCGATTTCGATCAGGGCAACATCTTCGCCGTTGGGCAGGTTGATAACTGCTTCCTTGATGGCGTCGGTGATGTGCGGGATAACCTGCACGGTACCGCCCAAGTAATCGCCACGGCGTTCTTTCTGAATAACGGAGTTGTAGATGGAACCGGAGGTGTAGTTGTTCTGCTGGCTCAAAGCCGTTTCAAGATAACGCTCGTAGTGACCAAGATCGAGGTCGGTTTCTGCACCGTCATCAGTGACGTATACTTCACCATGCTGGAAAGGATTCATGGTGCCAGGATCGACATTAATATACGGGTCGAGTTTCTGGATTGTTGCCTTCAAACCTCGAGCTTGAAGGAGTGCGCCGATGGATGCGGCAGCAAGTCCTTTGCCCAGAGAAGAGAGAACACCACCGGTAATAAATATGAATTTGGTTTTCATACGGAAAAAAGCCCCTTGGTTCTGCTTGAATTATATGAATATATTATGATCGACCTTCTATGTCGACCATGTTGACTGTCATGCATCGGACACGTATGTTCCTTGCCCAACACGGCACTGCTTTGCAAAGTATGCAAGGTAGTACGACAAAGTCAATACGAAGAGGAGAATTTCATGGCGCGCGTCAATGCACTTGTCATCACAGGATACGGTACCAACTGCGAAAAGGAATCCGCTTATGCACTTAAGCAGGCGGGAGCAGAGAATGCCGATATCGCCTACTTTTCCGACCTTGCCGCAGGCCATGTGCGCATGGATAAATATAATTATTTGCTCTGTCCCGGCGGATTTCTCGACGGCGACGACCTTGGAGCCGCTCAGGCCGCAGCACTGCGCTGGCGTTGGTCAAACGATGCCGAAGGCAAACCGGTTCTGGATCAGCTCAAAGTTTTTTTTGATAACGGCGGTATTATTCTTGGTATCTGCAACGGCTTTCAACTTTTATGCAAACTTGGTTTGCTTCCGGCTATCGGTGGCAAATATTTTGAACGTCAGGTTTCATTGTCCTATAATGACTCTGGCCGTTTCGAAGATCGTTGGGTCCGCCTTAAAACCAACCCGGCTTCTCCGTGCGTGTTCACCAAAGGCATCGACATGATCGATGTTCCCATTCGTCACGGTGAAGGCAAAATCATTCCCATGGACGACGACACATTCAAGGCCATTCAGGACAACAACCTGATTGCTGTTCAATATGTACACCCTGAAACCGGCGAACCGACTTTGGAATATCCGTATAATCCAAATGGTTCTCCTCTGGGTATCGCTGGTCTGACCGATCCGTCCGGCCGTATTCTGGGACTCATGCCCCACCCCGAGGCTTACAATCATGTCACCAACCATCCGTCATGGACGCGCGGCACTGATCCCAACATGCCGCTCGGTTTGGCTATGCTCGAAGCCGGTGTAAAATATCTGGCCGACCAATAATCGCCGGAACTTTCATGTCTATTCGTATTCCTCCTGAACCGCCTGAAGGCGCAAGCTGGCGTTCATTTATGGACGTGGCGTTTCAGGAGGCGTGCAAGGCCGCTAAAGTGGGGGAATCTCCTATTGGTGCGGCCTTGTTTGACATGGACGGCACGCTTATCGCCAGCGCGCATAACCAGCCTATTTCTCTCAATGACCCAACAGGTCACGCCGAAGTCCTTTGTCTGCGCAAAGCTGCGGATAGATTGAAAAACTATCGTTTAACAAACACTATCATGGCTGTCACTCTGGAGCCGTGTCTTATGTGTACCGGCGCGCTTATTCATGCCCGTGTACAAGGTGTGATTTTTGCCGCACGAGACACACGGGCCGGAGCACTGGTCTCCAATCTCGACGGCCACGCCCTGCCCTTCACGAATCACAAGATATGGACCATCGAGGGTGTCATGGGCGATGAATGCAGCGGCCTGCTCAAACGGTTCTTTCTGGAACGTAGAAAATAAACTCCCCACTTTACAAGTCTGATTTCTGTCTTATTCTCCGTACTCCACCAAACATTTTTAGGAGTATTCGAGTATGAAAATAGCTCTCCCCACCCGTGACGGTAATATCGACGACCATTTTGGCCATTGCGACCATTACACTATAATCACGCTGGATGATGATCAGAACATTGTCAGCAAAGAACGCATGGACTCCCCGGAAGGCTGCGGTTGCAAATCCGACATTGCCCCGATTCTGGCCTCCAAGGGCGTAAAAGTCATGCTCGCCGGCAACATGGGCCAAGGCGCGGTCAATATTCTTCAGGCCAACAAGATTCAGGTCGTACGCGGCTGCTCCGGTCCGATCGACGAAGTCGCCGCCAAATGGTTGGCCGGTGAAATCAAGGATGAACTCATTGTCTGCAACCATCACGACTGCGGCAATCACTAGTCATCTTCCTTTTTCAACAAAACATTTCGGCGCGATCGGCAAAATGTCTTGCCAGTCGCGCCGAGTCTGTTTATATACCCTTTCCACATCGGCGTTAGCCGACTGTTGATTAAAAGCGCATTGTCCTCGATGCACCCACACAATAATAAAAATGGCTTTGGCTGTTTAAAAATGTGCGAGTGCTAGGCGCAAGAAAAAAGCAGGACCGAAGCGTATCTTAATACGCAAAGGTCTGATTTTTTCGCAACAACGACGCAATCGTGCTTTTTTCAACAACCAAAGGAGAGGTAGCGAAGTCCGGCCGTAACGCGCTCGACTCGAAATCGAGTTATGGGTCAAACCATACGTGGGTTCGAATCCCACCCTCTCCGCCATGAAAGTAAAAAGCCTTTGGGTCTATGACCCAAAGGCTTTTTTGTAATTAATTTCTGTATAATTCATTAATTTAAGAATTGGAAAGCCCCTCCTAATTCTGTGGTGTTCTGTGATCATTCCACCTGACAACACTTCTAGGTGGGCTTTGTCTTTGCGTGTTTTTGTCTTGGGGTGTATCTGTTTTTTTGGAGATAGCACTAAACTTATAACAGCAACCAGAGAGACATGGAGAAATGGACCTAAAAAAAAATTCTACACCTTATGTTTTGCCTCCGTCCGTTATCGACCTGTGCAATACGTTTTCGCGAATCACTCTCCCATCTCAACCGCTGCTTGACTCTATGGCAGTATTCAATCGCTCACTTCAGCCTGTGATGGAATCTGTGGCCATGATGAACCGCTCACTTACACCACTCGGACAGGTTGCCGCTGAAATGAGCCGTTCAGTCCATAAAGCGACTTTTCCGGCTACTCAGGCATTAGGGGCTGCCCTTCGGTCAAGCGCATTCGTTGGTGCTGTTGAGGCAATGCGTTCTCCTACGATGCTTCAGTTCGGCGAGACTATACGAGAAATGGCTGCTGTCGGGACTGCTTTTAATGGTGTTATTGATGATTCTGTCGGGAAGGAGTTCCTCGCTGTCGTTGAAACCTTACGGAAGGTGGATTGGACGGCGGCCATTGAGGAGTCGCTTGAAGAAACCGAAGATCATCAAGACGACGAACTCAAGAACGAAGCAGAGGCGGCTGGCAGCTTTATCAACACGGAGTTTCAAAGCATACTGGATGAAGTGGAACAAACGCCGCAGGGGATGATAGCTGCGCTAACCGTGCTTCGTGAGAGAGTCATAGAGTCTCCGCTGGGCAAGGCTACAAAAAGTATCGTCCTGTGGATGTTAAGCGTCATACTTGGCAACCTCTTTTGGGCTTATATTTGCGTTCCTGTTGGGAAGAATATCAACCAACACTTCACCCACAGAGAAGCATTAAAAGCCACCAAGCAACACATTTTGAAAGAGGTCGGACACCACCCGCAGATACGCATCGTGTCGGTAGAAAGCCGCTTGAATATTCGCATGAAGACGAACAGGAAATCGCATGTCGTCGGAAAGTTGTACCCGTATACAGTCGTTACCGTGATAGGCCATGCAGGAAAGTGGGCAAAAGTGGGCTTTGCCAACGGGCAGGCTGAGAGCGTTGAGGGGTGGGTGTTCAACAAGTACCTATCGAGACTAAAATAGGTGTCCTAGTAGCTCTTAAAACTGCTACATTAGCTATTAATGAATGTTGACAATATTCAATGATTACGGGATTTGATAGGATACCTGATGGTTTCCCACCCTCTCCGCCACGAAAGTAAAAAGCTCTGAACATCGATTCAGAGCTTTTTTTTATTTAAAACGGGTTTTATTCTTTGAATTTTTCGCCTCATATTTTTATTTCCTGAAAGATTGCATCTAAAAAAGGACACTTTACTTTACAGGGGCTTTAATCTGACCTTAATTTTAAACAAAACTTCAACTAAAAAACCACCCCAACATACCAATTAGTCAAGACAAAACCACCATTTTTAATATCCCTTTACTTTCCTCCCTTAATAGGACAAGTAGTACCTGCTCAGCGTAACTGGACGCACGATTACTTCTTTGTCCCATTTGGACAGCATGCGTTTCGGTTTATCGAAACAAGATTTATTCCACGTACCAGAGCCATCCCTTAATATATATCCGGTAATCCGGACACGACCGCTGTTGCGCGCCGTCGTCATTAATACCTTTTCACACAAGGATCGTATGGCTTTTTCCTCTTTTTCTTTTGATAACCGTCTTAATGCGGGCATCAAATCATGCGGCTATGAAACCCCGACCCCTATTCAGACTCAGGCAATCCCTCACGTACTCAAAGGGTACGATGTCATGGGATTGGCCCAAACCGGCACAGGTAAGACCGCTGCGTTTGCCCTGCCTACTCTGCAACGTTTGCTGGACGAAAGGCTGCCCGCCAAAGGTGCACCCAGAATTCTGGTTCTCGCTCCAACTCGTGAGCTGGCATTGCAGATTCACGAAAGCTTCATCGCTCTGGGTAAACAAACCGGTATTCGCAGTGCTGCCGTCATAGGTGGCGTGGGCATGAGTCCTCAGGTCAAGGCCTTCGCCCATTCACGGATCATCGTGGCTTGTCCGGGGCGATTGGTACGTCTCATGAAAATGAACGCTATCAGCCTTAATCAAATCAATACATTGGTTCTCGACGAAGCAGACCGGATGCTCGATATGGGGTTCATGCCCGACATCAAACGCATCTTGGCCAAACTGCCTGTCAAACGGCAGAATCTGCTCTTTTCCGCCACGATGCCCGCCGATATCAGAAAGCTCGCAGAGAAAATTCTCAACCAGCCCAAAACCGTTCAGGTCGCCAACACGGTCTCGGTAAAAAGCGTTGGACATATTCAGTACAAGGCGCCCAACCATCTCAAACTTTCCCTGTTGGGAAAAGTTCTCGCTGCAACTGACCATAAAAGCGTACTCATCTTTACCCGCACAAAGCACAAGGCAAAGAATCTGGCGCGCAAGCTCAGTAACGGTGGAGAAAACTGCACTTTCCTTCAAGGCAATATGAGCCAGGGACAACGCCAAAGAGCTTTGGACGGATTTCGCAACGGGCAGTTCAACATTATGGTAGCCACCGACATCGCCGCGCGCGGTATCGATTGCGACCGCATTTCCCATGTCATCAATTTTGACATGCCGGACACCGTTGAAAACTATACTCACCGTATTGGACGGACCGGTCGAGCCGGTCGATCCGGCACTGCCGTCAGTTTTGTAACCCCGGAAGAACGCTCTCAGATCAAAGACATTGAGCGGGTCATGCGTATCAAAATCGAACAAGATACCATTGACGGATTCGATCACAACGCCGTCAGTACCAAAATAGACACTCGCAAACCCAGCCGCCGTCCTCCCAAGAATCGCTTTTCCAATTCAAGAAAGCGTAGTTCCAACCGAGGTCGTCGCTCCGCAGCGTAGTCTTCCTTTCGTTACGAGAACAAAGCCCTGTCCTTCGGCAATTAAACCGAAGCACAGGGCTTTCCCTTGTCTATCCCTTTCCTGTCTACAACCCTACATTCTTCAAATCATCTCCGAGATATTCACGTTCGTTTTCGCCAAGCATACCGAGCGAAAGACAAATGAGTGTCCAGAGGTGAACCACCGGGAAGTGTGCGCCGGAGTATTCACTGAGATCATGAATCTGTGAATGGCAGTTATGACATGGCGCGATGCAATAGTCCGCCTTGGTGCGAAGAATCTGATCGAGTTTGATCTGACCATACTTGCGCCGTTCGTCTGCAAAACCTGACTGGAGGAATCCGCCGCCGCCACCGCAACAGTAGTTGTTGGATTTATTCGGCCACATATCGATGAAATTTTCTTCACCGACTACGGATTTGACCACAAAACGAAGGTCCTCGGCCACCGGATCACCCAGTGACTTCCGTACAAGCTGACACGGGTCCTGAACCGTGAAGGTCACGCCCAAGTCCTTGTTCCAATCGGAGTTGACTGGCAGCTTGCCCTCACGAATCCACTGGGCATACAGCCGAATAATGCTTTCCATCTCGAAGTCGTGTTCGACATTAAACTTTTGCAATCCGGCCCGGACTGCATAAAATTCGTGTCCTCACTCCGTGTTGAGCCAAACCTTGCACCCCAGCTCTTCTACGGCTCCGGCCTTGTTGCGCACCACATTTTCCCATGCGTCATCATCGGCCAGAAACATGCAGTAATTTTCTGCAGCCCATCCTTTGGTGCTATATGTCCAGTCCGCGCCGACCAGATTAAGTATCTTCCAGAGCGGAACCATTTCGTCCGGCTCGGTCACTGGTTCGCGTGAATTCTGATTCAGGAAATAATACGCGCCCTTTCTGTCGACAGAGACTTGAATATTCTCCTGACCAGGCTGCATTTCACGCACTTCCTCGGCCACATCCTCAACCACGAATTTGAAGTCTTCGCTGGATGCACCCATTGCGCTGTTGCCGGGGGTGTTCAAGGCCTGTTCGCAGGAACCAAGTATTCCTTTGGGACGATCTTCCCTCGGCCACGATTGACGGCATTGATAAATTAGTTGTGGGATATCCACTTCCATGGGACATGCATGAACACACCGTCGACACATGGTGCACAACCACACCCAGGATGTGGACCGGATAGTTTCTTCCTGTCCCATAAGCGCCAAACGCACGAATTTGCGAGGGTCCATGTCTTCCATACCCGTGGCAGGGCATCCTGCAGAACAGGCTCCACACGTGAGACACATATTCAAATTACCGCCCTCGGGCAGCAGTTCCCGGACCTTGTCCACCAGTTCCGATTGCTTCGGCTCAAGAAGAAGCGCTGCTTCACCCATGGCTAACTCCTTTCGCGGACTTATGCCGCCGGATTCCCGGGAGCGGTCGCCCGCTCCCGAAAACCGTTTATCGTGAGGTTCAACTTTTATTCACACTGAATTTTCGATCTAGGCCAAGGCCTCCGTCTGAACAGCCGCGCCTGTCTGGTCGTACATAAGGCCGCAACGCAAATCGAAGTGACGGTTGACGCTCATGGTCGGACACGGTGCGTTCAATGCCACCTGAGTGACCGTCGAACCAAGGAAAGCCTTTTCCGGGTCACGTTCCTTGGAATGGTGAGCCATGATGATCAGGTCTGCATCGGCCTGATTCCCCATGCGCAGAATTTCCATAGAAGGCTTGCCGCGACAGGCCTCGAAACCGCATTCACCGATACCATCAAGACGAGGACCATATTCATCTTCCAGTCGTCCGATGACATCAGAGCGACTGTTTCCATTTTCCACGACATGCATGATCTTGAGATTGGCCTTGTACTGACGGGCCATCTGGCCGCCGTAACTTACGGCGCATTCAGCTTGATCAGAGAAATCGGTTGCCACAAGGATATTACTATACAGCGGTTCCTTACAAACAACGTCCTTGTGAACAATCATGACCGGACAGCGGGCCTTCTGACTCACGCGTTCAAGCGTACTGCCTGTCATGCCCCACATCTTGGAACGAGTTTCCTCGTATTCCTTGGTGTGCGGTCCCATGACGATAAGGTCGGTGTTCTTCTTTCGTGCCAGACGCAGGATCTCGTTGTGCGGGATACCCGGTACGACAATAATCTGTGATTCCTGGATTCCCTCAAGCATTTCCGCATACGTTTCAGAGATCTGTTCCTTGAGCCGTGAAGTTTCACCCGAAGGTTCCAGAGTTTCGATAGAACCCCAGCCCTGAGCCATGCCCGCCACATGAACGAGGTAAAGCTTTGACTCGAACTTACGAGCGAATTCCATTGCTGCCTGAACCGCGCAGTTGTCGATTCCGGTAGGAGTGACTCCTACGATGATGTCCTTAAACATGATTTGCCCCCTTGCTGAGGTTATCCGCCTTTGCTTCCGCCATATCGTCGCCGCTTTCGACCTGGTTCGGCTGGCTCCAGACCTTGTTGGCGATATCCCTCCTGACCCCAGCCGATATGGTCAGGTTTTTCTCGAATTGAATGGCCCCATCCTCCAGCCCGAAGGCTTCGCCCATCAATTGTGTCAGATAGAGAATGGGGATAGGTTTGGCTCCAAGTTTCTGCGCCTGCGACTGATATGCCTCAAGATTCATCTGACATAATGGACAGACCGTGGCGATGGCATCCGCGCCCTCTGCATCAGCGAGTATTGCCGCCACCGATTGAAGTGCCACATCTCTATGCCCCACCATGAGCGAAGCACCACAACATTTGTTGCCGTGATTCCACTCATGCATTTCTGCACCCAATGCTGTAAGAACACGATGCATGGATGTAGGGTTCTTGGGATCATCAAACACCGGGTATGGTCGTAAGATCTGACACCCGTAATATGGGGCGATCTTCATGCCCTCAAGGTTGTTTGTCACCTTCTGTTCAATAATTTTTGCCCCGACATCATTGATGAGAACATCGAGAATATGTCGCACCTCCACCTTGCCGGAATAGGTCAAACCGGACGCAGCCAGCACTTCATTCACCTTGCCATGCAGACTCCTGTCTCCAATTACTTCCTTGTTCACCTTGAGCAGGTTGAGATAGCAGGCGGAACACGGCGCGATCACATCAATGCCGTCGAGTTCTTTTTCAGTGAGGGCAAGATTACGTGCCGGAAGCGCATAGTTCATAAGCTTGCTCACCGGCTCAGCCGCACTCGCGCCGCAACAGGTCCAGTCTGGAATTTCAATCAATTCGGCACCAAGATACTCCATGACTGCACGCGTAGAGATATCAAACTCCGTCGCACTTTCAGTCAAAGAACAACCTGGGTAGTATGCGTATTTCATGACAATCCCTCCATCTCTCGCGCCTTGGCGAACATAGGCTTCAGCACTCCGCCCTGACCGCCACCCGGCATATGTACCTTGCCCTTGGCCATCATCTTCATACCCAGCGGTACAAACTTGAGCGGTAGCGTCGGGTTATCCATGCGTTTGAAAAAATAATTGCTCATCATGCCCATTTCCTGCACTCGACCATGTGACTCGACATTTTCCATGAACGCTCTATAGAACGCACTGTTCTTACGTCCTTTGCCACTGAGCATGGCCAGTCTCTTCAGAGAAGCCATGACCGAAGTGAGTTTGAGACCTCGTGGACATCGCAGTGTGCAGGTGTAACAAGATGAACACATCCAGAAGGTCTGGCTTTCAAGGATCTCGTCGAGCATGCCGAACTGGATCATCCGCCACATGGCCCGTGGAGTGATATCCATTGCGAACCCGTTGGGACAGGACGCCGTACAAGTACCGCACTGCATACAGGCCCCGACTTCTTCCTTTAATTGGGCGAGCACGAACTCGATTTCATCTCCGGCCGGGCTCCATGTTTTTCTTACTGCTTCGCTCATGGCGTTATTCCTCCATATTTCCGAATTACGCCGGTTCTTCGAGTGCCGCGTCAATGACAGACATCATCGGCCCATCGTGGAATCCCTTGAGGACCGTGGCACTGTTAGGACAAACTGCCGCACAGGAGCCACACCCCTGACACAGGATTTCGTCCACCTGAATCTGACCGAGTTCCATATCCAACACACGAGCACCATACGGGCAGGCCGCGATACACGCCTGACACAATGAACACAATGAGTGTCGGACAGAGGCCACCACAGTTTCACGGGCAATAGTTTCTGCATTGAGAATTCGTAATGCGCGTTGAGCAGCAGCCTTTGCAGAAGCAACAGATTCTCCCATTCGACGAGGAGCCAAACCGGTTCCGCACGCGTAAACACCCTGCTTGAGGAAATCTACGGGCCGCCACTTGAAATCCGCTTCTTGATAAAAGCCGTCTTCGTTAATCTCCACGCCAAAGACTTCCTGGATATCATCCATGTCATTGGGTTCCATGCCACTCGAAAGTGACAGAATATCTGGCCTGAGGATTATGTTTTCCCTAAGAATGGGGTCGTAGGCCGTAATGACCGGCTTACCTTCCTCAAACTTCACCTGAGGGGGGGCGTCCTGTTCATATCGAATGAAGATGGCTCCGGCCTTCCGTGCCTGCGTGTAGTAGGTCTCAAGGAAACCAGGCATCATAATATCACGATAGAACACGTATATCGGCAGATCAGGATTGCGCTCCTTGAGAGCGAGCACGTTCTTGACCATTTCCGGACAACACACCTTGCTGCAATAGGTACGGTCCTCACCGGGCTTGCGCCAACACTGAATCATGGCAACCGAAGAAAGTATGCCTGCGTCAAGCTGACCTGTGGCAAGCTGTTCTTCCAATGTGAAATGAGTCATCACCGACTTATGCACACACAGGCCGCTTTCATAGACCTTGGCCTCGTGTGCACCGGTAGCAAGAATGGAGACACCATGCTCAAGAGGGAATACTCCTTCCGGACTGGCAATGGCGGAACGGAACCGTCCTGCACTGCCTCGAGACAGCACGACACGTGAATCCTTGAGCACCCTGATATTCGGATGCTTTTCCACCTGTGCGATGAGTTCTTCCATGTACTTGTGTGGATCGGAACCATCGAGTTGTGTATGCAACCGCATAGCCATGCCGCCAAGTTCTTCTTCGGATTCCACCAAACAGACTCCATAGCCTTGATCCGCAATAGCCATAGCCGCTGTCATACCCGCCAATCCACCACCGACAACCAAGGCCGACCGTTCTACGTCAACCATATTAGGTGGCGGTGTTGGGTCGACTCCTTGCAACCGTGCTACAGCCGTGGACAAAGATGCGTAAATCTCCTTCTCCGCTGTTCGTGCATCTGTTTCCGGGCCAAAGGTCGGTGTATAGATATCCACCACATCCATAAGTGCGGGATTCAGACCAATGGTCTTGCCCAATTCCTTGAGACGGGGAATGTAGGCGTAAGGCATACACGCACCGATGATAATACGGTTCGGCTTGAACTCTATGGCCGCCTGTTCAATATCGCCCCACCCTTCTACCGTGCAGGCACTTCCTACACTTACAACCTTGCAAACCGAGTGAACATTGGCCATACGCAGACTCAACGCTTCGATATCAACGGATTGCTCCAAAGTAGGACAGGATGCACAGACTGCCACCAATGTACGAGGTGGTTCACGCGAAACGTCTGGGAAATCGGGTTCAGGTTCGTCCTCAATACCCGCCAGCACGTCATATGCCTTGATGATACGGGACGCGGCTTGCGCTGCTGCGCCTGCATGAATCACGGATTCGGAGATGTCCTTGGGTTCACCAAACGCCCCGGCTGCGAATATACCGACAGCGCTTGTGCGTTCCGGTGAATACGGCTGCGTATCTGCGAAACCCCACTGATTGAGATCAATACCGATTGTCTGCGCAAATGTGTCCGAATTCTTTGGCGGACGTGCTCCCACGGCCAGAACAACCATGTCATAGATTTCGGTGACCATTGTTCCGTCTTCGGCAAAGTATTCGAGTTTGATGTCTTGCCCGTCATCCGTCGGCAGGAGCGAATGAGGACGGCTGCGCACAAAACGAACGCCCTGTTCTTTTTCAGCATTGATACGATATCGTTGATATCCCTTCCCCGCCGTACGCATATCCATGTAAAAAATGGAAGTCTCCACTTCACCATTGGTCACCTTTTTAGCGAGCAACGATTCCTTGATGGAAAACATGCAGCATATCCCAGAACAGAAATCCGCATTCCTTTGCACATCGCGCGAGCCAACGCACTGAATCCATGCAATCTTTTTGATCGGCTTGTCATCACCGGGACGCAACAGCTTGCCGCCTGTGGGACCAGTCCCGCTCAAAAGGCGTTCGAATTCGACCGCTGTAAGTACGCCGGGGTGTTCATAATTCCAGATTTCCGATGAAACCTCAGGATCTGTTTTTGGATCGTAGCACTCAAATCCACCGGCCAGAACGATGGCTCCGACTTCCAGTTCCTCGACAGTGTCTGAAAGAATACGCACGAACAACTTATCGAGCCACGGCACAAACTTCTTTGCCGTCAACGGCTTGGTCAGATATTCGCGTGCACCTTGCAAAACAAGTTCGGTAGCGGTTTCATCCTGACTTTCATCTGCCAGAATAACCACCGGCATATCCGGGTGAAGTTCCTGACAACGTGTCAAGACACGTTCGGCATCCATGTCATTAATATTTAATCCAAGTAGGACAAGCCTGAATTGATCGGTTTCGGCGAGCTGATCCACTGCCTCACGCCCACTTGCGGTAAAATGAAGTGGGAAATTCTGTTCATCAAGACTTCCTTGCATCATTTCCTGTACCGTTTCATCTCGATCTACCACGAGGATATGAAAGTCCTTGCGCTCTTCGAACTTGAAATCAATGGCCCCGGTAGGACATACTTCATGACATTTCCAACAACGCAAACAGTTGTCCAAATCCAGTACATACTGATTGGGAATGGCATGCGGAACCGGCAGATAAATAGCTGCCCGTTGCGTCAATCCAGCGTTGAATTCACTGTCCACTCGAACCGGGCACACCTCGGAACACTTGCCGCAACTAACACATTTGGTCGGGTCCACCAAAGGCGATGTTCGGTTTAACGAGACAAAGAACTTGCCCGGTTCACCTTCTACTTCCGCCACTTCGGTAGAGAGCATAATATCAATATTATCGTGAAACAGCCCCTTGCGCAGGCAATACTGGCTGGATGAATCCCGTGACATAAGCGGCAGCATCTTACACATGCCGCAATGATCGGACGGAAATTGGTGGTCAAGTTGACTCAAAATTCCACCGTGGTTCGGACGGCGGTCGATAAGAGCGACCTTGTGACCAGTAACGGCCAGGTCGAGAGCGGCGCGTATACCACCGATTCCTGCGCCTACCACCATTGCTCCGTATTGCTTCCTCATAACGTCCTCCCGAAACTGGGACCTGTCATTAGGCCATGTGCGACACTGTGTCCTGGAACTCGTCTTCCTTGAAAACCGAAAGCGGCGGCGACTCTTCCAGACTTCTGCCCGGCTCGTAGTCAAAGCTCTTCTGTGTCCGAGCTGCGACTGTACGGAACAACTCCATTACGGGGATGCCGTTAGGACAAGCATTAGAACACTGTCCACATCCCACACAGGCCATGGACATATGCGCCATACGGGTCAGATGATAGAAGATAGTATCCGTGGGCAGCTTGAGACTTCCCTTACGCTTGGCCCAGCCCATGTACTGCCACGGCTTATGTTCGAACACGTCAGTATTAAAAACGCATTCCTTGCAGTAACAAACCGGACAAGCCACTCGGCAATTATAACAATTCACGCAACTCGACAGATATTCTGACAAATCGGTCAATGTACCAGTGGCGGCCTTGGTCGCCTCAATCATGGCATCACGATTTTTAGTGCGCACCTTAATAAGCGATTCAAGCACTGCGTCTCGTCCAGTGGTTTCCATATTGGGCAACCCAAGGCTATTGAGCAGAGCCTCGCCTCGAGCACTATCTGCCATGACCGGAATAGCATCGTGCAGATCTGCACCGGCGATCCCAATAACAATATCCGCATTGGTCGGAGCCGGGAATTCACAGGACTTGCAGGCCGGAGCTATATCCACACCGTTCACAGCTGTCTCATTTGCTCCACCGTGCTGTCCTTGAAATGCAAGTGTTGCCTCAAATGACTCCCGGTCACCGACGAACGTCGTATAGCCAGTGTTGTCATAGGCCCCCATACAATCCATCCCCACGATAATTACATCATCAAGGCTGCCCTGATTGAGCTTCACTAATTCCACGAATGCCCTAATTTCACAGGGGCGCATAACAACAGCTATACGTTCGCCGGACTGACCACGCGTCAATCGCGACAGAAGTTTTGCACTGTTCAGGGGAAATGCCGGAGCCAAAGGGTCCGCACCTGAAAACTGATCAGGGTCAGTCACCAACGTCGGCATGGGGAGTCCCTTGTCAAACAGATGAACCGGCACCACGACTCCGCCTAATGACTCGTCTTCCAACAAGCCACGCAAAAAGCCTTGTATCGCCACAACCGGGTTGTTATTTTCAACCTGTATTTTCACAGTGGTCGCCATGTCGCCACCTCCCAGTGTCTAAACCACGGCCATGGAACGCGCTTCCATGGGACCGAGTTCTCTGATTTCGTTAATGAAAGAATTTACCGTTTCCGCAAATTCATTCCCTTCACTCGCTCCTACCCAAGTCAGCTTGACGCGCTCCCTTTCAACTCCAAACTGAGGCAGGATTTCGTTGAGGAGCTTAACCCGACGTCGGGCCTTGTAATTGCCATTGATATAATGGCAATCACCGGGATGACACCCACTGACAAGCACTCCGTCAGCTCCGGAAAGGAGCGACTTTACGATGTACTTGGGGTCCACCATGCCGGTACACATAACGCGTACCAATCGAAGATTCGGCTGTTGCACCATTCTCGACGTTCCAGCGAGATCTGCTGCGGTGTAGGTGCACCAGTTGCAGACAAAAGCTAGAATGGTCGGTTCGAATTCACTACTCATCACTGCCTCCTAGGCTTCGCCTGGTTGATTGTCGCTGACGGCCTCAGCTATTTGTCCCTCGCCCTCAGGAGGCACAAGGTCAAACATCATGCCAAGCATTCCATCGATTTCATTGAATATCTGTGTCTGATTAAAGTGCTTGATCTGTGCGGCTCCACTCGGACAATAACCGGCACAGCTGCCACACCCCTTACACATGGCTTCATTGATGACCGAAATTTGTCGTCGTTCATCAAATTCAATGGCCGAGTATGGGCACAAGTCGATACACACCTTGCATCCGATGCACACGTCCGGGTCGATCCACGAGGTTGTAGGAGAGATGGAGACCGTTCCCTTAGCCGCAAGCGCAAGGGCCTGCGCTGCACCACCTGAAGCATGGGCAACGGCATCAGGGATATCCTTTGGTCCCTGACAGGCTCCGGCAAGGAACACACCATCTGTTGCGGTAGAAACCGGACCAAGCTTAGGATGCTCTTCGAGGAAGAAACCATCCTGCCCCTGGGCCACACCGAAGATACGTGCCACTTCATTTGTATCACTCCGTGCTTCCATGGCGGTACAAAGAATGACCATGTCCACAGGCACCCGCACGTTCATTCCGAGCAAGGTATCCTCGCCGACGATGACCAGCGAATCGTCTTCCTGCACAACTTCAGCCGGACGGCCTCGAATAAAGGTCACGCCTTCTTCCTGCACACGCTTGAAGAATTCTTCGTACCCTTTACCGAAACACCGCATATCAATATAAAAATTATACACTTTGGTGTCATGTCCGACCTTGTCTTTAATAAGATGATCAAACTTGAGGGCGTACATGCAACAGGTGCGCGAACAGTATTCGTGATAATTCTTATCGCGGCTGCCCACACAATGAATTATACCGACACTCTTGGGCGCCTCGCCATTCTTCAAGACGATCTTTCCCTCGGTGGGACCAACTGCATTGTTAAGCCGTTCGAATTGTAGCGCGGTGTACACATTGTCAAAACGACCAAAACCGTATTCGTACAACGGTGTCGGGTCCATGGCATCGTATCCGGTAGCCAGTACGATGGAACCAACATTAAAGACTTCATGAGTCTCCTTCATTGTATAATCAATGGCCCCGGTAGGACATATAGTCTGACAAATTCCGCACTTGTCCTTGGTGATCTTTTTGCAAATTGAACCATCAATGACCGGCGTACTCGGCACAGCCTGTGGCGAATTCCGATAAATGGCCTTTCGCATGGAAAGCCCTTCGTTAAACTCATTCAAGGCCTTGGTTGGACACTTTTCAAGACAGGCACCGCATCCAGTACAAATAGCTTCGTTGACGTAGCGAGGCTTGTGCTTCACGGTCACGGTATAATTCCCGACAAAACCGGAAACGTCCTCGACTTCACTCCACGTCATAAGATTGATATTCGGTTCCTGCGACACTGCCACCATCTTGGGGGTAGAGATGCAGGCCGCACAATCCAACGTCGGAAACGTCTTGTCGAACTGGGCCATATGTCCACCAATTGATGGACTTTTTTCAACCAGATGAACCTTGTGTCCCGATTTTGCGATATCAAGAGAGGCCTGAATACCGGCGATGCCAGCACCAACGACCATGACATCCGGCAGGACATCCACTTCGCGAGAAAAGAGCTTCTCATGATCACCCACTCTATCAACAGCCGCTTCGACAATGTGCTTGGCCTTGGCTGTCGCTTCATCCGGGTCAGCGGTTGTCCATGAACAATGTTCACGAATACATGCGTGTTGCATGAGATAAGGATTCAGCCCAGCTCTTGCACAAGCCTTCTGAAACGTCTTTTCATGCAGACGCGGCGAACAGGATGCCACGACGACCCGATTGAGGCCGTATTCGCGAATATCCTTGATAACCATTTCTTGTCCCGGGTCCGAACACATGAATTGGTAGTCTCGAGAGACCGCCACGTCTTTGAGTTTTCCGGCATACCTGGCCACGTCTTCGCAATCGACCTTTCCCGCGATGTTCGAACCGCAGTGACAGATGTATACTCCGATTTTGTTGCCCATGGTTCCTCCATTCCTCGACGTGTCAACGACTGCTCTTGCCGCTGGTCAGTTCCAAAGTCAGTTCGCCCACCAGTTTTTTGAGTTCTTCATTTTCAGCGATCAACTCAGATTCACTCGAAAGATTTGGTCGCTTTTCAAAAATCTGATGGCATTGCTCCAGGAATTGCCCTCGCCACTTGTAATACTGTCCGGGTCGCAGGTCGTGGGAGCGACACAAGTCATTGACGCACCCTCCCATAAGGCCTTCCAAAACGATCTTTGCTTTTTTCCGTGCATCCCATTTGCGCCGCATTCGTGATACCTCCTTGCCGTATTCCCTTGTCTTCTCTTTTCCGGGGCGTTCACATGGAGAGTATGAGAGTGTCGCGCTACGCGAACCGCTTGAATATTGTTGCCCTTGAATCAGCAACCCCGCTTGAACCAAAAGGAAATTCATTTTCCCGGATATCCGCGTTACTCCCGGACGATTCTCACTTGCTCTCTAAGAACAAGATGCGTACCGCTTTCGAGTTGTATAGATATTCTCGATTGATGGAGAGAGAGTCTATTGGCAGACGCGCTGTTTTCCCTTGAAAATCAAGCTTAAAACGTCTTCTCGTACAAGATGAGTCTTGCGAAACAAGACACATCCTCGCCCTGAAGAGAGTCACCTGCCATTCATAGGATGAAATTATTTGCAAAAGATTGTGCGAGGACTCTCAAGAGTCTCTCATGCTTTAAAGAGCGTTGAGAGTCTTGTTAGACGAGACTTTTTAATTCCCTCAAAACGATATGTTTTTTTCTTCAACAATTTCAAGATGTAGACAGATTTGACAATTCCCGCACAATTCATGGTATAATTATGTGAGGACTTCTTTGTGGGAAGAGGGAGTATTACGTCATGGCCGAAATTCTCATTATTGATGGAGACAGGAGTTTTACTCAAGCCTTGGGGAAAGCTCTTGCAACACACGGCCTGCCGACGGCAGACTGTGATACATTGTCACGTGCGATGGGCCTGCTTCACACCGGTGACTACAAGGCTGTACTGCTTGGAGATGATCTTGCGGACGGAGACAGTCTTGCTTACCTCGCAACGATCAGAGAAATTCCGTCCTTTCCTGAAGTCATTGTCATTTCCCGTAGCCGAAATCCTGACATGGCGGAATTGGCCATTCAGAACGGTGCATGGAATTACATCACCAAACCGCTGAATATGCAGCGACTTCTCGTCCTTATCAGGCGTGTCATAGAGTACCATGAAGAACGATACAGCGGAGGTATCCGGTGTTCCCTGCGTCGTTCCGGTATCATTGGCAACAGCCGCCTGCTTCAATCCTGCCTAGATACACTGGCTCATGCTGCCAGCTCAGATGCAAATGTTCTTATCACCGGAGAAACCGGGACAGGTAAGGAACTCTTCGCACGAGCCATTCACAAAAACAGTGAACGTGCCGCAAATTCTTTTGTTGTCGTGGACTGTGCCGCTCTTCCAGACACTTTGGCAGAGAACCTGCTGTTTGGTCATGAACGTGGAGCATACACAAGTGCAGACAGGAATTCTGTTGGTCTTGTTAAACAAGCTGACGGCGGTATTCTCTTTCTCGATGAAGTAGGAGAACTTCCTCTATCCATGCAAAAAGTTTTCTTACGAGTACTGGAAGGACGCAGTTTTCGCCCCGTTGGAGGAATGAAAGAAATCCAGAGTGATTTTCGCCTTGTAGCTGCAACCAATCGAAATCTTGAGGCCATGGTTGAAAAAGACGACTTCCGGCGAGATCTTTTCTATCGGCTGCGCGGTATCCGCATGCAGCTTCCACCGCTTCGGGCAATGACAGAAGACATTAACGAATTGACATGTAAATTTATTCAGCATCATTCCAAACGACTTAAAATGGCGAGCAAAGGATTTTCGCCTGATTTCCTGGATGCACTGATGAACTATGAATGGCCAGGCAACATCCGAGAACTCCAAAACACCATTGAACAAGCCCTTTCACGAGCTGGCAAAGAATCGATCCTCTACCCTCGTCATCTGCCGCGTGCCATCCGTGCTGAAATTGCTCGACGTGACATGGAAAAAGGAACCAGTAGAGAAGAACATCAGGACCACTTACGTATTGATCCACAAGATTTCCCGACTCTCAAGGAGTATCGAAATCTCCAGTATGAAGAAATGGAAAAAAGGTATCTTCTTAATCTTTTTGATATAACCGGGGGGAATGTCAAAAAGTCATGCAAAGTCGCAGGGATTTCTCGCGCTCGATTTTATGTCCTCATCAAACAGCACGGAATATCAAGGGATTGAAAACGATTAACCACAACGCAAAACTCCCTGAGTCCACTTATTGTGATTTCAGGGAGTTGTTTTTTTGAAACAATAATTTTGAATTATTCTTTCAAAGTTGCGACATAATCCATAATGGCTTGTGCAGAACGTTTGGAAAGATTCACCGCTTCAGCCACAGTCTTGGCGCCTGTGACAACATCACCTGAAGCAAAAACCCCTTCTCGAGTGGTTCGACCATCTTCATTGGTTATGATGAGACCGGTTTTGCCGACCTCAATACCGGACAGATTATCTCTTGGAGTCTGACTGGCCGCAATGAAAACTGTATCGGCCTCAAGAAAATGTTCGCTACCGTCTTCAGTAACAAGGCGCATGGAACCATCCTGTTCCTCAAGATGAGTCCTGACGCAGCGAATACCATCATCGAGAATTTCAAGAGGTGCCGTGTAGAACTGAAATAAAACACCATCAAGTTTGGCGTATTCATATTCATACTTGGTGGCGGACATGTTCTCCTCACCACGACGATATAGAACTGTTACCTCTTCCGCGCCCTTGCGTCGGGCCGTTCTGGCGACATCCATAGCCACATTTCCCGCACCGATAACAAATACTCGCTTGCCTAGAGAATATACATTGGGATTTTTGAGATAATTAATCGCGTAGTGGACCGTTCCCAAGGTTTCACCTTTGATACGTAACGGTTTAGGACTCCAGACGCCTGTACCGATGAAGATTGCTTTGTATCCATCGCGCAAAAGGTCTTCAAGTGTAATAATCGGACCGATGACCATATTGGGACGTATTTTAACACCCAGTCGTTCCAACATCTTCTTGAGCTTGACCAAAAGGCTTTTAGGCAAACGAAAATCGGGAATACCATATTGAAGGACTCCACCGATCTTGTCTTCGGATTCAAAAATAGTCACATCAAAACCTTTGGAGGCAAGGATAAAGGCAACAGTAAGACCGGCAGGTCCGGACCCTACTATGGCAATTTTCTTCCCATTGTTCTCATGTTCAGGCTTTCTTTGCTGAATCTGCTCCAAATAATACCCGGATATATAATTCTCAATGTCACTGATTTGAATGGGAGAACTTTTCTTTCCAAGGATGCAATGTCCCTCACAAAAATTTTCATGCGGACAAATGAGAGAACAAACGACCGAAAGCGGATTATTGTTGAACAGAAGTTCGCCCGCTTCATATGTTTTCCCGTCAAGCAGGAGTTTGATGACTTCATTAATAGGGGTACTGATCGGACACCCTTTGCTGCACAACGGCTTCTTGCATTGCAAGCAGCGACTCGCCTCTTCAATGATATGCTTTCCCATAAGACTCGAATACTTGTTTGGAAATGTTAACCCAATGGAAGACTCAAAGACATCATGATATCTTTATCGCCCTTACTTTTGACAATAAGCAGTGATTGATGAAGACATTTTGATGGCATTGTCAAGGGTATTTCAGACCTTGGAAATCTGTTTTTTTCAACAAGAGATGATCAACAAGATTATATACGTCCAGCGAGGATTGATTAAAATTCATCAAGAATATTGTCTATAATTGCAATAATCATGTATTTAAAGAAGAAACATAAAATTCTTGTATAAATAATTAACCACATACAATTCTTTTTTCATGAATAACGTACAAAAATAACGGGGTAAATCATGCGTGTCGTAATAAACTCACAAGCCCCTGACTTTACTTTGGAAGATATAAGAGGCCGTACGGTTTCACTGTCCGACTATACTCAAAAAAAACATGTGCTCCTCATTTTTAACAGAAATTTCTCGTGACCATTCTGCCGAAAGCACATGGCGCAGTTGCGTCAAGAATACGAACTACTTAAAACCTTAAACATTGAAGTATTCGTAATCGGACCAGAGAAACCACAATCGTTCATAAAATATTGGGAAAAAGAGAAACTGCTATTTGTAGGACTTCCCGACCCAAAACACTCCGTGCTGAATCTTTATGATCAAGAAGTAAGCCTTTTAAAATTAGGCAGAATGCCTGCACAAATGTTGATAGATACACACGGAATTTTAAAATTCGTTTATCATGGTCATTCCATGGCGGACATACCAAATATCAAACAAATCAAAAGCGTGTTGTCAGCCTAATAAAAAAGCCCGGTTTTGATACCGGGCTTTTTTATTACTCAATGAAATTGCTACTTAAATTCATGTACCAAAATAAAATCGTTGGCAGCACGCGTCCCATGGCAACCAATACAACCAGCAGGTTTTCCGGCCTTATCCGCCGTGCCATCTGGCGAATATTTCACCCAGAACCAATCTCCATCGCTCGGATTGTACCCACTCACCTTATACATAACTGTAATCGCCATAAGCTTTTCATCCGAGCTGTAATTCTCTTTAACCTCAATTGTACCACACGCCACCGGCGGCATTTTCGAATTCAACCCTGCCGAATTCACATAAACCTTATGTTTTGGACCATGCGGAGCACGCCCTGATTGCATTCCTTCATGATCCGGCCAGAAACCCCATTCAGTATATGGATCAACATTGGTTATATAATTCCACAACTCTTTTGCATCGGGACCAGGTTTCCCTTCCGCCAGAGCAGAACCAGCGAGGAAGGTGAAAACAAACGCCATACAGAGAGCAATCAAACAAGACTTTTTCATGAACGACTCCTTGGTTTCGCAATTATGGGCTAAAAAAATCCTCTCACAAGATTAAAACCGGTATAAAGCTGCATGAAAGCCAATAAAACCAACACAAGATTGTTTACCCCATGGAATATGGGCAGAATCTTTCTCGGGGCTTTTTTAAATTTCATATACAAACCAGAGCCTTCACCGAAAAGAATCAATGGCAACATAATCATTGCGATTGTTCGATGGTCACCGGTCATACCTGTCGCGCCATAGATGAGTTTAGCCATGATGCCACCGGCAATCATACCGAAAAACCATGTACTCATGACAATTATTCCATAGCGTACATGCCCTTTCCAATTAAACTGAACCTTATGCTTAAAAAGGGATATTCTGACACGATTGATCCCCTGCCATGCCACCCAAAGAGACAGGAAAAGCGCAAGCGTCATGAAAACAGGATGTCCAAGGGACACAAAAATCGGCATCTTTTGCGATGAAAAAACAACCGTGTCAGCTTTTTGAGTAGAGACACAGTTCAAAATTTGAGTAACAGTCTGAATCTGCCCACTCAACAATATGGAGAATGCCGCGATTTCATCATCTGAAACTTTTGCACCATTGGAAGCCATACGTTTAACCGTCGGCCCCCAAAAATTCTCTCCCTTACCAAGATTGACGCAAATACGATCAGCCGTATGACATACAACGCATCGCTCCTGAAGTGTGGACGGTTCAATCTGTAAAGCGAAAGCATTCACAACCGGAAAGGAAAACATAACCATTACCAAAACGATGAGAATACGATAAGAATTTTTCATACTTATCGGTATCTGATAATCATCACTACAAGTCAACATGTCTCCCATATTAATAATACGAAAGAGACTTGCTCTCTGCCACATAACCATAATATTAATATGAAATGTCATCTTCACCATTCACATTGAAAGTCGTAGAGATTATCCGTTCAATTCCTTTCGGAAAAGTTATTACATATGGAGGTATTGCAACAATGGCGGGCAATCGACGAGCAGCTCGGCAAATTGCTCGCATTCTCCATTCATGTTCTCGAAAAGAAAAACTTCCCTGGCACAGGGTTATTAACAGGGAAGGCCGTATATCCCTTGCCCGTCAACAAGGTTATGATGATCAAAAAGAATTACTTATCAATGAAGGTATCATCTTCGACCCATCGGACAAAATAAATCTGGACCATTTTCTATGGCATGGACATAAAGTCTGATCGACTTGCCTTTTATTACTGAAATTAGTTGCATTTCAAGCCTCTTTTGCAATAGATTGCTCCCATGAAACAGATACATATTCGCTCCATTTTTTGTGTTTTGGTTTTAATCTCATTGTGTGCTTGCGCTAGTAAAGCCCCTGAAATGGGCATGCACGAGGGCGTATTCGCCACCTGTGGTGAATCCGACGACTGCGTCTCTTCCCAAGCAAACGACGCCAAACACAAAATTGCCCCTATCAAAGCCAATGGAGATCCTGAAATCGTCATGGTTGATCTTGGCAATGCTATCGATTCTATCTTCGGCGGCAAGGTGTTGTTGGTTCAAGACAACTACCTTCGTGCCGAATTCAAGAGTACTGTCATGCGCACCATGGACGACGCTGAGTTTTTTTATGATCAGCATGCAGGAGTCATCCACGTCCACGCCATCTCTCGTGGAGACTTCTTTGATTTCGACGGCAATCGGGACCGTATTGAGGAATTACGACAAACTTTTGAAGAATCACAATAAATGAAAAAATGAGACAATAAAAAAAAGACCGCACAGAATGCGGTCTTTTTTTTATCACAGATGTGATTTTTTACTTGGAGATAGCTTCATTGGGGCATGTTTCAATAGCTTCATCCACACAATCAGCAGTGGAATCTTCTTTGATCACAATAGCCTTTTCACCGTCTTCATCCATTTCAAAAACTTCAGGACAAATTTCGACACAAGATTCACAGCCGATGCATTCATCAGGATCAATCACAATACTCATACTACAACCTCCTATAATGGTTGAAACAAATCAACCTATGATTTTCAATTGCTGTAATATAGCCTGTCAGTCAATTTGGTGGCAACACTTTTCATGAAAAAATATTAAGTATGCCGAACCAGCTATTGTATCGACAACTCACAGACAACACACGTTGTTGAACGCATGGCAGACATACTTATTTCAATCATATTAGACAGTTAATATATTTTTTCTCAGCATATATAAAAATTCTCGGAAAAAAAGTAATTCAATGATAAATTGTCATGAAATAATAGTTCATTACCAAACTTATTATCATGAAATAAACTTTTCTCGGGGACCCCATGCCATCATTTCTTAAAAATGCATTTAAAAAAGACCAGCTCATTCTCCTCGGTGCAGGCATGAGCATAGCCGTTGTCATGGTCTTTCTCTTTTTAAGCCAGCCACAGTTCCTCTATTTGCTTGAATTAAAGGTATATGACCATTATATTAAAGAATATCACGGACCTGTTTCTACCAATATCCCTGTTATCATCGACCTTGATGAAAAAAGTTTGGCTGAAAAGGGCCAATGGCCCTGGCCAAGATATCGTGTAGCTATGCTTATGAAATATCTTCAGGCATACGGTGCAGTAGCCATTGCTTCAGATATAATCTTCGTTGAACCGGACCGTACGTCTCCCATAAATATCAGAAAAGATGTAAAAAGAGATTTAGATCTTAATATAGGCTTCAAAGGACTACCCGCCGATTTCGACGACTATGATGCATTATTGGCAGCCAATCTCAAAACCGGTCCCTTCATTCTCGGCATTGATTTTATAGCAGGGGGAAAAAACCAAACAGAAAGGTCTCCAGAGAGACAAGAATGTTCAGTCAAACCTGCCAAGGTCGCAATTCTTGCCCCTCCCGGCTCCATGTCACCACTTGACGCACTTCCCAAAGCAAAGGACATGATCTGCCCCATTCCTATTTTGGCAAAAGCTGCCGCTCGATGCGGATTCATCACCATTTCTCCTGATGCGGATTCCGTTTACAGACGAGTACCACTCCTCTTCAGTTGCAAAGGAAAACTCTATCCGAGTTTGGCGCTGGCGTCGCTCATGCAAGCGACTGGCATAGACAGCATGATTTTGAAAATGTCCTCATTGGGCGTGGAATCCATCAAACTTAAAGGAATGGTCATCCCCACAGACTACCATGGACGAATGCTGATTAACTATCGCGGTACAATGAAAACATTTGAATACATAAGTGCCGCTGACGTGCTCGACAGAAAACTTCCTAACGGAGCCCTCCAGGGTCGAATTGCGCTAATAGGCACTTCAGCTTCAGGACTGAAAGATTTACGCCCTACTCCACTTGATCCCGGTGCACCCGGGGTGGAAACACATGCAACTATCATCGATAATATTTTGTCAAAACAATTCATTTCCATCCCGGATTGGACAAAAGGGGTTGAATTTTCCGGTATGATTCTCGCTGGGCTTGTCACCACATTCCTCCTCATGTGGGCCCGCGCCTCCTGGATTGTACTGCCGTTAATAGGCCTAAGCTATGCCATGTGGTATGGATCTATTATCCTTTACAAAGAACAAAGCTATTTCATATCTCCTATGTATTCTTACCTTACCTTGGCTGTAACATTTGCTTCTTTGACCATTCTTAAATTCTGGCGAGAAGAACATGCCAAGAAATTCATCCACGGCGCGTTCGCCCACTATCTAGCGCCATCCGTTATTTCTCAAATCATGGATGATCCGGACGCCTTGTCTCTGGAAGGTCAGGAAAAAGATATGACCATTCAATTTTCAGACGTTCGTAATTTCACATCACTTTCGGAAAAGCTTTCTCCGACACAAGTGACAGATCTTTTACACGACTACCTGACACCCATGACTCGAATCATCACAGAAAATGAGGGAACACTGGACAAGTTCATCGGCGACGCTGTTATGGCATTTTGGAACGCACCGTTGGATGTGAAAAATCATCAGGATAAAGCATTAATTGCCGCACTGAATCAACTGGATCGATTGGACAAACTGAATGAAGAATTCATTGAAAAATATGGATTTACCATCGCTGTGGGCATTGGTATTCACTCCGGCCCTGTACGCGTCGGAAACATGGGGTCCGCAGATTTGTTCGATTACACACTCATCGGTGACAATGTAAATCTGGCTTCACGACTTGAAGGTCTCACCAAATATTACGGCCAAAAACTCGTGGTTAGTCAAACTGTAATCAACGCCTGTAGAGAAGGATATTACTGTCGCATACTCGATAAGGTTCGGGTCAAAGGCAAAAAAGAACCCGTCACTATTTATACGATATACAGGCAAAAAGAAGCTCAAGAGCGTAAGGAAGAACTTGCTCTTTATGAAAAAGCCCATGAGGCTTATACGGATATGGATTTTGAAAAAGCAAAAGACATGTTTCTGAAACTCAAGGAAACGGACAAAGAACCATTACTATATGATCTTTACATTAACCGATGTAACCATTTGATTGAGACACCACCAGATTCAAATTGGGACGTTGTATTCAATCACAAGACCAAATAGAAAAGGGCCGCATAAAGCGGCCCTTTTCTTATTTATATCATTTTTAAATTTAGGGATTGTTCATCATGGCTTCAATAAAACTATCGGGCCACAAAGCAGGAGACGGATCACCTTCCATGAGTCTCTCTTTGCCGGTTTCATCCAACTCAAAACCATTTTTAATGAAACTGGTATAAAAACCGGCAGCATCAATATCACCAATTAAAATACAACCAGCCAGCACATTACCTTTAAAAATAAGCTTCCGGTAAATGGAATCTTTCCGATCCAAATGAATAGTTGTCTCAAACCCATCTTCGTCAGCGAGGTTCGTCTCTCCAACGGAAATAGTTGGCAAACCATAATATGTGATGGAGTTCATTGACATGCCTCCAGTGTATGGAGAATTCGTCCCGGCCATGTTCAAACCGGCATATCGCCCCTGCGTGTATGCGTTGGGCCAAATGGGACGTACTGTATATTCACCGGTCAGCAAATCTTTTGCCTCGGCCACATCACCTGCAGCGAACACGTCAGGATCACTGGTCGCGAGATAATCATTCACCCGAATACCCTGATTTGTAGTCAATCCAGCCTGTGCGGCCAGTCCCATATTCGGACGAACACCGGCAGCCACAATAACCACATCGGAGTCAACAAGACCTTTGTCTGTTTCCACACCCTTGATGGTACCATCACTGTAGCGAACAATTCCCTTGGTGTCTGTACCCTGCATAAATCTGATGCCATTCTTTTCAAGATGATCGACGATCAACTCCCCGGCAGTCTCGTCAAAATAGGTACGCATGATGCGGGAACGGACAACAATAGTTACTTCAACACCCTTCTCGGCAAAACCTTCGGCCGCTTTCAAGGCGATCAGACCAGCGCCAATGACAACTACTTTCTTAACCTTGTCCACCAACTCCTTGAGTGTTTCCGCGTGTGCTACGGTTGTAAAATTGTGCACACCTGGTCCATCAATTCCGGGCAAATTCAGCTTGACCGGGGTTCCACCGGTTGCAATCAGTAGCTTGCCATAAGGAACGGTGTCACCACTGTCCAAAGTCAAGACTTTTCCCTTGGTATCAATGGACAGAACCCTTGACCCAAGTCGCATTTCAATCCCGTTATTTTTATAAAATTCTTCTGGACGAAATGGCAGTGTTTCGAATTTGATCTTATCTGAAAGGTAATAGGAAATCAGCGGACGTCCATATGTCGGCACAGCTTCATCACTAATTACGGTGATGGCCCCTGTAGTATCATGTTGACGAATACCTTCAATGGCACCGATGGCGGAAACACCGTTTCCTACAATAACGTAATTCATGCTTGACTCCTCTGCGCCCAGAATTCATAACATTAACAATTATGACAATAAAACGCCTCTTTTGGGGGTTGATCAGACTTTCTACACATTTTTTAGTAAAAAATCCACTTCAACAATTAAAACAACTGTTTCATAATAACATCTTGTAATAATACATTTAAAATGAAAGTGAAAAATTTGCCAGAACCGTAAAGAACCGTTAACTAAAGCACCTCCCATTTACTCTAAACAAGAGATAAGCAAACCGTGAGCATTCAGGGAAATAAAGTACTCATTGCCAACAGGGGCGAAATAGCTGTTCGAATCATGGAAGCATGTTCCGAACTAGGCGTTCCGTTTGTCGCCCTATATACGGAAGAAGACTCCCAGTCCGGCCACATTGACGTCGCCAAAAGGCTGGGCGGTGAGAAATCACTTTACCGCATCCACAATTACTTGGATGCAGGAGACATTCTTTCCGTAGCCGACGAATCCGGCGCGACCGCCGTCCATCCAGGATACGGATTCTTTTCGGAAAACTACCGTTTTGCCAGACGCGTAGTGGAACGTGACCGCCCCATGACCTTCATTGGTCCCTCATGGGAAGTTATCCGCGACCTGGGCGACAAGATTAACACCAAACGACTGGCACGCACAATCGGCGTTCCCACTGTACCTGGTTCCGACCGGGCTATATATGATGAAATGGAAGCGGAAGCCATTGCTGAAAGCCTCTTTGAATTCCAAACGAAAATGGGCATTTCCCGTCCAGTTGTTCTGGTCAAGGCATCTGCTGGTGGCGGAGGTATGGGCATCGACGAAGTCGAAGACATGGCTCGTTTCAGACAAACCTACCGTCGAATTCGCAACTACTCACTCCGTACCTTCAATGATGAAGGTGTACTCATTGAGCAGCGCGTGTTCAACTTCAACCACCTTGAAGTACAGATCGCTTCAGATCGTACCGGCATCAATCCGGTTCACTTCGGGACACGGAATTGCTCAGTTCAGAGCCCCGGGCTGCAAAAACGCGTTGAAGTCGCCCCTGGATTCAGACCTGAAGACCTGCAATATAGTTTTGATGCCCAAAAATTGATGGATGACATTACTGAATATTCTCTCTCCATCGCTCGTGAAATCAAATACGACAACGTCGGTACATGGGAATGGATCGTGACTCCCAACGGTGAACCGTTCCTCATGGAAGTGAATACTCGTATTCAAGTAGAAAATGGCGTTTCAGCTTGCATCTCTTCAACGCAGGGCAACAAGGACGTCAATCTCGTTCGTGAACAAATCCGAATCGGTCTTGGTGAAGACCTCGGTTATACGCAGGATGATGTCTCCTTTGACGGTGTCAGCATTGAATACCGCCTCATCGCCGAAGACACGACCCAAGGTTTTACTCCCTGGGTTGGTAAGATCGAAGAACTGAAATGGACCGATTGTGACTGGTTGAGCATGCACACGCATGTTCCACTTGATCGAACATACCAAATTCCAACCGAATATGACCCAAACCTGGCTCTGGCCATCATTTGGGGTAAGGATTTGGAAGAGGCAAAGAAACGCGGTCTGGAATTCCTGAACGACCTGAAACTCAACGGCGGGGACTCAAGCGGTGCTGGCATGAAGTCCAACATTCCCTTCCTCATTGAGAAAACAGAAAATTTGCTTGAATTCTAATACTATGAATATAGAAAAGAAATTAAAGGGACTTCTGGAACGGGTCAGCTATGCCCGCGATATCCTTGGTGGCGCCCCCCGACCCGAATTGGATGCCTTTACCACGGAAATCAGCGAGTTCTCCGAAAAAAACAACGACCTGTCCGAAGAATTGAAAAACCGGGCACTGGATTCACTGGATGCTCGATTGATTGCCATGGAATCCGCCATCGACACGCAACTTACGGCCATGGATAAAGTGCGTATCGTTCGCCATCCTCAACGAGCCTGTCTCAAAGACATCCTTGAAAACGTCTATGACAACTACACCGAAATTGGTGGTCAGGACGAGCACTCCATTGATCCCGGCATGCTCATCGCCAGAGCGTACATCACTCGGCGTCGTGGCAAAAAAATCATCAATCAGCCGGTTATGGTCGTGGGGCAGGAAAAAGGCCACGGCGAGGAATTCCGCAACGGCGGATCAATCAAGCCCTGGGGCAACAGCAAGGCTTTAAAGTACATGAAGGTTGCTGCACGGGAACAAATTCCCATCCACGCCTATGTGAACACACCCGGCTCCTACCCTGTTGAGGATTTCCCCGGTGCCGCCCAGCAAATTGCTGAGAATATTTATGAGATGGCCGGACTTCCTGTCCCCATTATCGCCATCTTCTCCGAAGGCGGTTCCGGTGGAGCTGAAGCCATCGGTATGGCAGACAAACGCCTGATGCTTTCCCATGGATATTACTCAGTCATTTCTCCCGAAGGGGCTGCAGCCATTGAAGGCCGCATCCGAGGCTCTCAACGAGCCCCGGTCGAGCTTATAGAATCTTGTGCTCTGGCACAACGCATCACGGCTCAGGACAACCTGAAAAACGGTTATATTGATGAAATAATTGAAGAACCGCCGCTTGGTGTTCGCGCCGATCATTTCGACTTCTACAAGCAGGTCCGGGAACAAATAGTCCGTGCAACCGACGAAGTCTCTCTCGGAGTGCGTGGCGTCCGTTTGTTTCGAGCCATGGCTATGCGCCATTTCAAAAGACATACAGACATCATTGTCCGCTGGTCCCTTAATGAAACTGCACGTGAACGCCTGATCGCCAAGCGCTTCAAAAAATATCGCAAACTTGCTCAGCATGCTTACAAAGATAATCGATCCTTGATGGACAAGCTCACCGCGACCAGTTCCGGTATCGTGTCCAACACCTCAAGCCTTCTTATGTACGGATTGGTCAAACCCTTTCGCCAGCGTATCGGTCGCATCGTGGAAGAAGCGACTGACGAAATTCATGTCGTCACCGGCAAGGTCGATTCCATCGTAAAGACAGCACTCAAGAAAGTAGGCATTAAAGCTGAAGGCGATAAGCAAAAGGAAATGGAACTGACCGGCCTGTCCACGACACAAGCGACTGAACCGGCAGTGACCAGTGACAACGGCTACATCAGCCCTCAAGCAAATATAGACCGAGAAGTCACATGCCCGCATGCCTCGAAGCGTGGCTGCCTTGATATCTGGGCCAAAGATCTGTTTACAGACTTTGCCGGTGTCTGCCCTCACTGTGGTTACAACTTCCCGATGGAATACCAGTGGTATCTCCATAATCTCTTTGACAAAGGCTCCCTACGTGAATTCAATCGCGACATAGCAGCAGGCAACCCTACGAAGTTCCCTAACTTCGAGGCACGCTTGGACGCAGCTAAAGAAAAGACTGGCCTGCAATCAAGCTGCATGACCTTCAATGCCAGCCTTGAAGGGATTAACGTCACTTGTGCCACACTGATCGCCAACTTCCGAGGTGGTTCCGTCGGAGCCGCCGAGGGTGAGAAATTCATTCGCGCTCTGGAACTGGCACAGACAAAACATCAGCCGTTCCTCGCCTATGTGCACGGCACCGCTGGTATCCGCATTCAGGAAGGCGTTAATGGCCTTATTCAGATGCCCCGCTGTACCATGGCAGTACGCAAATATATCGAAGAAGGTGGCCTATACATCGTACTGTACGATACCAATTCGTATGCCGGTCCAGTGGCATCCTTCCTTGGATGTTCTCCGTACCAGTACGCAGTCCGTTCTTCCCGTTTGGGCTTTGCAGGCCCCGGCGTAATCAAGGAGACCACAGGCATTGAAATACCGCCCGACTATCACAACTGCTACAAAGGCCTTTCCCGAGGTCATATTCAAGGCGTGTGGAGCCGTAAAGACATTCGTAAAAACTTGCATCAGGCCTTCCTGACAATTGGTGGACGCAACCTCTATTACAGGTAACTTTCACCCACATATGTTCTGCATAAGGCAGTCTCCTCGGAGGCTGCCTTTTTTATTTCAAATCTAAAATATAACAACACTGTAACGTGGAGGTAGCACCCATTTTGCCGGAGGGTGTAGTTAAAACACTGGCCGTACTCGTTTACTAGTTATAATTCCTGCATATTTATCTACACAGGCTCAACATGCGAGAAACGCCATGCTTCCAGAAAAGATCAAAGCCCTATTTACAGATAAAACAGAGGATGCAATGCACCAGGAACTCCCTGAGTATGTACTGACAGATTTTAACTTAGACACAATTCATACTCAAACGCTGGTTCTCATTACAATCAGAGAGTATTTTACACTCCGAGAAATGTACGGCCAAGATTTTGTCGATCGTTTGGAAAAAGAACTCAGGACATCCCTGTATCAAACAGCAAAAAACAACAAAACTACCACGATCCAGACTCATAAAGTTGGTCCTGGTGTCACCGCCTTCCTCGTCCCGCAAGACAGCAATCCTGCCGATATTGCTTACGGATACAAAGTTCAGGCTCGTATTGCTCTTGAAGGTATAATGCTCCGTCATACGGGCATTGGCATTGATCTTGGAATGGGATTCGCCTCGGTACCATGTCACCAAAAGGATAGTTGCACTACGATTATCGCACAAGCTCTCAAAGACGCTCGACGCATGGAAAGCCGACCGTTAGACATGAATGCTCTCTCCATCAGCTCTCGTTTCAATACGATTCTCACGCAAAAATTGATATCAGCTCATTATCAACCGATTTATGATTTTCGCACCAGCACGACCTTGGGCTGGGAAGCTCTTGCTCGTGGACCAGAAGGATCTTCGTTCCGCTCCCCCTTTATGCTTTTTGAAACGGCTGAAGAACTTGGCCGCCTTTTTGCCTTGGAAAAACTCTGTCGAGAAGCCGCTGTCAAAAATATAGGTACATTGTCAGATAATCAAAAACTTTTCTTAAACATCCACCCGAAGACCATGGCCGACCCTCTTTTCTCTCCCGGTCATACGCTCGAACTTTTAGAAAAGGCCAACCTGACCGCGGATAATATCGTTTTCGAGATTACCGAACGCCATAGCGTTCAAGACTTTGATCTTTTTTACCGAGCATTGGACCATTACCGCAATCAGGGCTTTCAAATCGCCGTGGACGATGCCGGAGCAGGTTATGCAGGATTATCACTCATTGCTGAACTTCAGCCGGATTACATCAAACTTGATAAATCACTCATCGACGACATCCATAAAGATCCGGTAAAACGCGCACTGGTAGAAACCACTGTCACTTTTGCCGACAAGATCGGTTCTCGTATTATTGCTGAGGGGATTGAATACAAAGCACAGGCAATTTGTCTCAAAGATATTGGTATTCACTGCGGCCAAGGGTACTTTCTTGCAAAACCCACGTATCCCAAACCACAGGTCAGCGACGAATGCAAAAACCTAAAAGCCGTCCGTGACATTTCATCCAACATCACTTGTTCTCGACCAATCGGTGATTTGGCACAGGCCCCGCATGCCGAGAAGCTGGACTGCAAAGTTTCACAGGTGGATGAGTTTTTCAGAAGAAACAATCAGTTCAGCAATATCGTCGTGGTTGAAGATGACATCCCCAAAGGTATCCTCATGGAATATCACCTTAACCGTCAGCTTTCATCCCAGTATGGAATTGCCCTGTACCACAAACGGTCCATTGTTTCGATTATGGACGACAAACCACTTGTGGTTGATATGGAGACCCCCGTTGAGCAAGCCGCACGCTCTGCAATGCAACGAGAACACTTCAAGACCTACGATGATCTTATCGTCACCAAAAAAGGAAGACTCTACGGAGTCGTCACGGTTCAGGCTCTCCTAAACGCACTGGCTGAGATACAGGTTGAAATGGCCAAGGGGACCAACCCTCTAACCGGCCTGCCAGGAAATGTCGCAATTGAACAGGAAGTAGAACGACGTATTAAGCAAAATGAAAGCTTCAGCATCATATACGGCGATCTTGATCATTTCAAAGTGTACAATGACACCTACGGATTCAAGAACGGTGACAGAATCATCAAGTTGGCGGCGGACATCATGTCATGGGCCATGCAAAAACACGCCCCACAGGATGCCCAACTCTGTCACATAGGCGGCGATGACTTTGTACTCATCACTACACCGGAATCTGTCAGTAGAATATGCACATCCATTACCCGCTGTTTCGGACGGTTGGTTAACCAATGCTATTGCGCAGAAGATCGGGCACGAGGCTGGATCAAAGCCAAAGGAAGAGATGGTAAAGAACGGGAATACCCATTGGTTACCATCTCTCTCGGTGTCATTGAAGTTTTTGGCAAATGCTCGCTCATGGAGATTGGGGAACGGGCCGCGCACATAAAAAAATACGCGAAGACCATTCCCGGAAACTCCGTGGCCATTGATCGACGCTCCGCTATCGGAAACGAGTCAACAGTTCTTATCGAGCAGGAATAAGAGCTTAGTCTTACCGTGTCAGTTTACGAAACTTAAGACGATGAGGTTGGCTGGCATCCGCGCCGAGACGCTTTTTCCTGTCAGCGTCATAGTCGCTGTAGTTCCCTTCCACCATGACCACTTTGGAATCCCCCTCAAAGGCAAGAATATGCGTGGCTACACGGTCCATGAACCAACGATCATGGCTGATAACCAACACACAACCGGCGAAGTTCTCCAGACCATCTTCCAAAGCACGCATGGTATTTACGTCCAGATCATTGGTTGGTTCATCAAGAATCAGAACGTTCGCACCGGATTTCAACATCTGGGCCATATGGACTCTATTCCGCTCACCACCCGACAGGACATCAACAGATTTCTGCTGATCCTGACCAGCAAAATTGAAACGGGAGCAATAGGCTCGAGCATTCATTTCACGGTCTCCAAGTTTGATAAACTCGGCCCCACCGCTGATGATCTCGTATACGCTTTTACCCGGTGTCAAAGAGTTACGATTCTGGTCGGCATAAGCCAACTCAACTGTAGCTCCGATAGTCATAGTGCCTGAGTCAGGTTGCTCATCGCCTACAATCATCTTGCACAACGTGGATTTACCCGCGCCATTAGGACCGATGATACCGACAATAGCATTGGGAGGCAGTATGAAGTTTACATCTTCCATAAGCAACTTGTCGCCCATGGATTTGGAAACATTCTCAGCCACGATGACCTGTTTACCAAGATGCGGTCCCGGTGGAATGTAAATTTGCAGATCATCTGCCAGACGTTCACTTTCATGGCTGATCATGGATTCATACGCGTTAATACGCGCCTTGGACTTGGCCCGACGTCCCTTTGGAGACATGCGAATCCATTCCAATTCTCGTTGTAAAGTCTTTTGACGATCCTCTTCCTGCTTGCCTTCCTGAGAAAGTCGATTCTGTTTCTGATCCAGCCAAGAAGAATAGTTGCCCTTCCAAGGAATACCACGACCACGATCAAGTTCCAAAATCCAACCAGCCACATTGTCGAGAAAATACCTATCATGAGTTACGGCAATGACGGTGCCTGGGAAGCTGGACAGAAATTGTTCCAACCAGGCAACTGAATCTGCATCAAGATGGTTGGTAGGTTCGTCCAACAGCAAAATATCCGGCGACTGAAGCAACAGACGACACAAGGCCACACGACGTTTTTCACCACCAGAAATCACGGATACAGATGTGTCGCCCGGAGGGCACCGCAAGGAATCCATGGCCATTTCGAGCTTGGAATCAATATCCCACGCGCCCTTGGCATCCATGAGTTCCTGCACTTTGCCCTGCTTCTCGATGAGAGCATCCATCTCGTCGGCTTCCATGGGTTCTGCAAACTTTTCGTTGATCTCGTTATATTCACGGATAATATCCATGATTTCGCCAACACCTTCTTCAACCACTTCACGAACTGTGCGCTCTTCGTGCTGAAGCGGTTCCTGTTCAAGATAGCCAACAGTAAATCCGTCCTTGACCTGTACTTCACCTTCAAAAGCGGTGTCCACACCGGCCAAAATCTTCAGCAAGGAAGACTTACCAGAACCGTTCAAACCAAGCACGCCGATCTTGGCGCCATAGAAATAGGAAAGAGAAACATTTTTCAATACTTCCCTTTGCCCGTGACGCTTGGTCACTTGGTACATGGAATAAATTATCTTATCGGGTTCGTTGCTCATTGATACCTCGTTAAAAATGAAAATATGCGGAACGGTGATTAGGTATACGACTGTACCACCGCTTTCAAGTCGTTTTTGTCGTATTCATGGGCAGCAAGCCTGCCCTGAACGGAAAATACCGGCCGATCATTTCGATACAGCACTCCCAACGGGATACGCTCGCCAAATTCGTCGCTCTTTTCCATGGCCACTCCCCAATTGGCCGGATCATGGTCTTCCATGAAATACGTCCGCTCTTTATACCAAGCAAACGTATTGATCTTATTAAAAGAAACACATGGCTGCAAAATATCCACCAGAGAAAAGCCGGTATGATTGACGGCTTCGGTGATGACGGCAGCCAGATGATCCGGCTCACCAGAAAATGCTCGCGCTACAAAGCTTGCCTTCATGGACACGGCAGTACTGACTGGGTTGAAGGCTTCTGACTGCGCGCCGTTAGGTTGAGCCTTGGTTACATGACCACGCCCAGTTGTCGGACTGGCTTGTCCTTTAGTCAAACCGTAAATCTGATTATTATGCACCAGCATGGTTATATCCAGATTGCGCCGGATAGCCGCGAGGAAATGGTTACCCCCTTCACCGTAGGTACAACCATCGCCGGATACACAAATGACCTTCATATCGGGATTCGCCATCTTCATGCCCTGCGCCACTGGCAGAGATCGGCCATGTAGGCCGTTAAACATGTGGCAATTAAGATAATGCGGCATCTTGGCAGCCTGTCCAATACCAGAAGAAATCATCACCTCGTAAGGCGCAATGTCCATATCCGCTAATGCTTTTTTCAAACTCGAAAGGATGGAAAAATTACCGCATCCGGGACACCATGTCGTTTCGAATTGACCGTAATCTTCGATGGTAACCATATCTCTACTCCATGGTCTTGATGATGTTGTCCAAACCGGCAAGCACATATTCAGGAGTCATGGGCCGTCCGTCAAAACGAAGAATATACTCCCGAATCATAAATCCGGTTTCCTGAGCAAGAAGTTTGGCAAACTGACCGGTGGCATTGCCCTCCACGGTGACGACCATGCCAGATTCCTCCAGATAATCGATAAACGTGTCTTCCAAAAGCGGCCAAACCTGTTTAAAATGCAACACACCAATGTTCTTGCTAAAACCGGCTGTATCCATGGCGTCCAGGCACGCGCCGAGCGTGGAACCCCATGAAACAAGCAAAATGTCCGGCTTATCATCACCATAATAATCGGGTTCAATCACTTCATCCCAAAGGCCGTATTCCTTGTTCAACCGCTTGGTGTTTTGCATCATTCGGTTGAAGCCATCCTCGGTGATTTTCGTATTCTCATCGTGCTCATGAGAATCTGCCCGTACCAATGCCTTGGTTGAACCCGGCACCAATCGGGGGGACACACCATCTTCTGTCAACTGATAGCGCTTGTAGTCATCCACATCGGTATCAAGCATTGGGCGAGCTGTTTGTGGTAAATTATCAATGTCAAACGGCTCCAAAGAACAATAGGAATCTGCCAGATATTGATCGGATAAAATAAAAACCGGGGTTTGAAACTTCTCGGCCAGATCAAAGGCCCTGTGTGTCAGATAAAAACATTCTTCTGGGTCTGCCGGAGCAAATACGGCTCGTGGGAATTCACCGTGCCCTGCATAGAGGACCAGATTGAGATCACCTTGCTCGGTTCGAGTCGCCATGCCTGTCGCTGGTCCGGGTCGTTGAACCACGACACAAACCAATGGCATTTCAGAAACACCGGCCAAACTCACGCCTTCAACCATGAGCGCAAAACCGCCGCCCGATGTGGTAACGATGGCCCTTGCACCGGCAAAGGATGCACCGACAGCCATGTTCACGGCCGCGATCTCATCTTCAACCTGCTCATACACCAAACCAAGCGGCCCGCCTTTCTCGATGAGTGACATGGCAACCGTCGTAGCAGGTGTCATGGGGTAAAATGACAAAAAGTTACACCCTGCAGCCACGGCTCCGAGCGCGATGGCCTCATTACCGTTAACCATAATCTGTTTGCCATTTTCTTCAGGGGGCGCAAGACAAGGAAAATCATACTTTTGCGAGGCCACCCAAGCGTATGCCGCTTGCAACACCTCAATATTGGCCTGCACCACTTCATCGCCCTTCTTGGCAAATGTCTCGGCCAAAAGTTGTTCCAAAATCTTCACATCATGACAGACAACTGCACCAAGAACACCAAGAGCTACTGTATTATAAAATAAAGATTTGGACGCCAATTCCTTAAAAGGAATACGTAAGGCGTTGAAACTCTCCGTGTCGATATCATCACCAGCGACCACTATTGCATCAGGATTAAGCCTTGCCTGATGCAACTCCAAAGTCTCGGCATTCAGGGCCACCAATATGTCTATGGCCTCAGTAGGACCGACAATAGGATCTGGACCAAGTCTGATAGCGAAGGTGTTATGACCGCCACGAACCCGTGACATGTATTTCTGATTGACCAACAAATGGTAGCCGGACCGCGTGACGCCCTTGGACAAAAGACGACCTATGGTGGCCAATCCCTGTCCTGCAGCGCCGCCGATGACGATATTGATGCTTGTGTCTGCCATAATTTCCTCGTGGCTGTGACCGAAAAAAACCGGAAGGAATAAGTTCCCTTCCGGCACGTTGCTCTTGAGTCTTACGCGTTTGCCGGAGGTGTAAAGACCCGAGTGGCCAGATCTCGATCCAGCATGAACAGCCCACCGCCGTCGCCGACCATTTTCATCTTGCCGACGATGTCGCCCACGGTGTCTTCTTCTTCCACCTGCTCGGCGATGAACCATTGTAGGAAGATGCCTACGGCATGATTTTTTTCTTCAACAGCCAGATTGGCCAAATCATTAATCCGAGCGGTAACACCCTGCTCGTGGCTCAAAGCTTCCTCAAAAGCAGCCAACGGAGATTCCCACGAATACTCAGGTGCTTCGATGGTGCCAAGTTTTGCATGCCCGCCAGCTTCGTTGATGTAATCAAAGAACTTCATGGCGTGGAACATTTCTTCCTGATACTGCGCGTACATCCATTTGGAAATACCGGACATTCCCACCTGAGAAAAATGGGAAGACATGGAAAGATAGATATGAGCGGAGTAAATTTCCCAATTCATCTGCGCATTGAGCGCATCTTCCATTTTTTCACTGAGCATAACTTACGTCTCCTTGGCTTTGTTATCGTCTTGACTCCGAGCGTATGATCATTCGTCGCTCGTCACGTACACAAGACACAATGATAATCATTGTGAATGAAAAAACCAGTGTATAATCCACTATTTTTTCAATTGTTTTGCAACTGAGAAAAACACCGAAACAGAGGCTAATACAATCTATTTTCTGAAAAAATAGATCGAATACGATAATCCAAATGAGTATGCCTCTTCCCTGCCGTAGCATTGTTCAATCCGATCTGGAAGGCTCGATCCGAGCCAATGAGCACAGCCAGTTCCCGAGCTCGTGTCAATCCAGTATACAGCAGGTTGCGTTGTAACAACATATAGTGCTGAGTCACGATAGGCATAACAACGGCGGGATATTCACTTCCCTGCGATTTATGCACACTCACAGCATACGCCAATCCAAGCTCATCCAATTCACTGGACTCGATGTGCACAAAATTGCCGTCGAACTCAATAAGCAATTCATGAGCATCTTCATCCACCTCAATAATCCATCCAAGGTCGCCATTAAAAACTTCCTTGTCATAATTATTTTTAAGCTGGATGACGCGATCCCCTTCACGATACGTTACATACTTTCGCTCAAGTTCCCGCTTTCCTCCGGGAGGGTTCAGACGTTTTTGCAAGGCAATATTCAATGCTTGCGTACCAACGTCTCCCTTGTGCATGGGAGTAAGCACCTGGATATCCCGAAGCGGGTCCAAACCGTACCGTTTGGGAATACGATCACACACGCTGTCGAGTATCAGCTTTTGCACCTTAAGTGTATTTTCCTGTGGTATCCAATAAAAATCTGCTTCCGGGGCCTGACTCGGATGCTGACGCGGAAATTGCCCATTGTTGATACGATGAGCGTTTACAACAATGAAACTTTCCTGCGCCTGCCTAAAAATATGGGTCAAAACAGCACACGGTATTTTGTGCGAATTAATCAAATCACCAAGAACATTTCCCGGCCCGACACTTGGCAACTGATTGACGTCACCGACAAGAATCAAACGGCAAGTATGCGGCAGTGCGCGCAGGATTGCCACAAACAACTGAGCGTCCACCATACTCGCTTCATCAACGACCAGTACGTCAGCCTTGAGTTTTTGATCTTCACAATAATGAAAACCGCCGTCCGGTTGATATTGTAAAAGTCGGTGTAACGTCTTGGATGGATGTCCCGTTGCCTCGGCCATACGCTTGGCTGCTCTTCCTGTAGGCGCGGCCTGTTTAACCTTGAGACCCAGTTCTTTCAAAGTCAGCATGATAGCCTTGGTAATAGTCGTCTTACCTGTACCGGGACCGCCAGTGATAATGAAAACCTTATTACTACATGCTTCAAACACGGCTTCCCGCTGTTCATCGGACAACGTAAAACCGAGCGTTTCCTCAACTCGTGGCAAAGTCTTGTCGATCTTTTTTCGGCTGACGGGCGTGGGATGACTAACGAGCTGATAGAGTCGCTGTGTGGATTCATTTTCATAATGATAGAAGTACATCAGATACACGGCTTCAGAAATGTTCTGCTCTGACAAATCCTCAATGCGTATCCGCTTTTTCTCTTCCAACGAATAAAGAGCCAACTCTAACTTCTCAATATCAGAGGTGTCGAGCATCCGGGCCACGTCTTCCAGCAACTTGGGCTTAGGCAAAAACAAATGCCCACTCCGCTCGCAACTGGTGAGTATGGTATAGGCGAGAGCCGCTTCTAACCGTTGCGCACAATCATGATCGAAACCGAGCTTCATGGCCATCTGGTCCGCTGTTCGGAATCCGATCCCTCGAATTTCATAGGCCAGATCATACGGATTTTCCCGCAGCTTACGCTCCGCCTGTGCACCATAAAGATGAAATATTTTCCCTGCAAATGTGGTGGGAACATTGTGTGTCTGTAAGAAAACCAGAAGGTTCTTGATCTCCCGCTGCTTCCCCCATGACTCAATAATATCAACGAGTTTTTTCTTTGATATACCGCGCACTTTAAGAAGTTTTTCCGGGTCGTCATCTAAAATATCCAGCACCTCAATGCCGAACTCTTCCACCAATCTTGTGGCGGTTTTTTCCCCCACACCCTTGATGGAAGATTGCAGGAAACGGATAACTCCGTTCTCTGTCGCCGGACGGGTCTGTTCAAATGTAGAGACCTCAAACTGACGACCAAATTTCGGATGCATAAGCCATTTGCCGTGTAAGTCCAAAGACGCACCAGCAGCCAGTTCACCCAAGGTACCGACGATAGTCGTCTGGCCGGGTTCATTCTTCACACTCACACGGGCAATCGTGTACCCGTTTTCTTTGTTATGATAGATGACTGTCTGCACTTCCGCGCCAGACAAGTAGGAAAGTTGATCGTCGCTCATGGACACTCTTTTCGGCTACACTTTTTGCCGGTGAACGAGAGACTGCTTAAGCGTCTCCTTGTCCATAAATTTGACTTCCGCGCCAATGGGTATGCCTTGCGCCAAACGGCTCACAGACACTTCAGGAAATTCGGACTCCACCAGATTTTTTACATAGGAAGCGGTTGCCTCAGCATCCAAGGTGGCACCAAGGGCCAGAATCAATTCGGATATTTCACCTGTAGACAACCGACGACGGAGTCGGTCCACTTCCAGATGCCCCGGTTCAACCCCGTCCAGCGGCGACAACAAGCCGCCGAGGACAAGATATTTCCCACGATAAATGCCCATCTCTTCCATGGCGAGAAGCGCATCCCATTCTGGCACGAGACACAGTTGAACAGATTCTCGAGATGGATCGGCACAGATGGAACAGGGGCTGGATTCCGCCAGACAGGCACAGTCGTCGCACAGACAAAGTCGTTCACGAAGATCGACAATAGACTGCCCTACTCCCCGCGCCTTTTCCCCTGGCATCTTGAGTAATGTCAAAGCAATACGTAAGGCCGACTTAGGCCCGATACCGGGCAGGCTGGAAAGCTGGTCGACCACATCCTTGAGTGGTCCAGGAAGATTCTGCAAATCAGCTCCTAAAACATGCCGGGGATATTCATACCGCCGGTAATGCCCTTCATTTCTTCTTCCATCATTTCCTTGGACTTCTTGATAGCCTCATTGACGGCGGTCATAACGAGATCCTGAAGCATTTCCACATCACCAGCTTCCATGACGGAATCTTCGATAAGTACTTCGACGACTTCCTGTGCACCAGAAACCTTAACCTTGACCATGCCTCCACCGCTGGATGCATCGACAATCTTCGCTTTCAGGCCTTCCTGAGTCTCAGACATCTTGCGCTGCATGATCTGAGCCTGACGAATCATTTCATTCATACCTTTCATTATATTCTCCTCAATATTATTCGTTTATTGTTTTCGAGCACTTACCGAAATAATCTGAGCACCAAACGTTTCAATAATTTTATTGACGGCCGGATTATTTTCGGCATCTTCCATGAGTTGTTTATCCGATTTAGGCACGATAATATTGCCTGTTTCAACCCGAACCTCAACCCCTGGATCAAAATATTCTTTCGTGAGTGATTCAAGCGCGTTAAACGTATTCTTTTCCGTCAATTGACCACATAACGTCTTAGAACGACACGTCACGACCAACTCATTATTCGCAAGTTCACCCTTTGTCAGGTGCAACATGCTCACCTTAACACCAGCCTGCCCATTTCGCTCTTCCACAAAGGAAAGAAATCCTTTCCAACTTTTGGGACCTGATGACGTGACTGAAACCGACACCGATGGAGTCACTGTTTCAGCCATGGGCGCAGCATCAGACGGCATCACCGCCGCTGGCTCAGGCTCCTTTGGCGCTGCCGGAGAAGCCGGTGGTTCGGCTACCCGAGCAGTTGCTGCCTGCGGAGTCGTTTGGCGAGATGGCATTTGAGGCCTTTGTTGTGCCTGTTGTGGAGCCTGCAGCCGGGATTGTTGCATGGACTGCGACGCCTGAGGCTGAGAAAAACGCTGACCATTACCAGAAGCGCCTCCCTGTCCCTGCCGATATCCTGTGCCGGGACCACCTTGCATTCCACCAGAACCGCCAGTGGGACGCTGAGGCGTATTGGAAGCCGGAGCCTGTGCAGACATGGACTCAAGGCGAATAAGTTCGGGAAGACTGGTCAAATTCAACAACAACAATTCCAACGCCAAGGCCGGTTCCAGACTGGTCATAACCTTACGTTGACCGTCTAATGTCATCTGCCAACACGCATGAATATGCGCCGGTTCAAACTTTCCGGCCCAATCCATCCAGTTGGTAGCTTCTTCGCCGGACAAACCGAGAAGCGGCAAAGCCTCTTCTCCCGCCTGTCTGAGTAAAAACATGTTACGCCAGCAGTTAGTCAACTCACGCAAGAAGAATCCGAGATCAAGTCCCTGATCAAGCACCTGACGAAGTACGTATCCGACAGAAACAAGATTGCGAGAGTGCATAGCCTCCATCAGGCCGAAGAAAACATCCTGACCGGCCAGACCAAGAAAGCCGCGCACATCCTCTTCCTTGAGCACATCTTCACCCATAGCGAGAGCCTGCCCCAACAAAGACATGGAGTCGCGTACACTTCCAGCTCCACGCTTGGCGATGATCTGTAATGCGCCGGGTTCAAACTGCAACCCTTCCAGATTCATTATTTTTTCTAGATGATTCACCAGTTCGGACTGAGTCAGCATCTTAAAGGTATAATGCTGGCAACGGCTAATAATTGTTGCCGGGAATTTATGATGCTCAGTTGTCGCCAAAATAAATGTGGCTCGCGGCGGCGGCTCTTCCAACGTCTTGAGAAGCGCGTTAAACGCCTCTTTGGTGAGCATGTGCGCCTCATCGATGATGAAAACCTTGTAACGGCATTCTATCGGTGCATAGCCTATATCTTCTTTCAACCGACGAGCATCATCAATACCACGATTGGATGCGCCATCGATTTCAATAACATCCACAGCCACACCAGCAGTGATCTGTTTGCAATTCGAACACTCATTGCACGGCTCCCCGGTGGGAGCATTCACACAGTTCAATGCCTTGGCAAAAATACGGGCAATCGTCGTCTTACCCACCCCACGCGTGCCCGAAAAGAGATAGGCAGGCGCAATCTTGTCCTGAGCGGCTGCCCGGGAAAGAATGGATTTAATCGCTTTTTGTCCGGCAACGTCTTCAAATGTCTGGGGACGATACTTTGCTGTGAGGTTCGATGTACTCATTGGTATGCCTGATGCTTAAACGCGAAATTTATACTCGCCTGATAAAACAGAAGAAAAACGGTGAAGCCCGATATTCCGCGTCGAATTTCACCATTAATATCAGATGATGGTCCGACTTTCTAGACTTTCTATCAACCCAGTTTTCAATCACACCGCGTCAATGTGTTTTCTTTCATGGATATGAACATAAAAAATCAACCCTTTGCGTACACGATTGAACACAAGGGGTTGATTGATATTTCAAGACAACACGTTTTTCACGCGTTTCTCTTCATTAAATTGAATAACGATGAAGCCAATGTTCGTAATCCGGATTCTCACCTTTGACGATCTTGAAGTATTCAGTCTGTAGCATCATAGCCACAGGCCCGGCCTTGCCTTCGCCAATCTGACGATGGTCAATGGAACTGATGGGAGTCAACTCAGCCGCAGTGCCAGTGAAGAAAACTTCGTCGGCCACGTACAACATATCACGGGTCATCGGCTCTTCGCGAACCTCGTAACCAAGATCATTTGCCAGGGCGATGATGGAATTACGAGTCAATCCACCCAGAACGCCATCAGAATGCGGGGTATAGATAACGTCATCTACTACCATGAAAATATTCTCGCCGGAACCTTCAGACACATGGCCTGTTGTATCAAGCAGAATAGCTTCATCGTATCCGTCAGCCACGGCTTCGGTCTTCGCAAGCACAGAGTTCACATAGTTGCCGCATGCTTTGGACTTGGTCATCATGACATTAACGTGATGGCGATTGAAAGAACTACATTTGACCGCAATACCTTTTTCCAAAGCATCATCACCAAGATACGCACCCCATGGCCAAGTAGCTATGATGGTACGAATCGGATTATCACCGGGATGCACACCCATGGCACCGTCACCGATAAAAACCAGAGGACGGACATAGGCTCCGGCCAACTTGTTTCGCTTCAGGGTATCAATGGCAGCATCGGTCAATTCTTCTGCAGTATACGGAACCTTGATGCCCAATATCTTGGCAGAATTAATCAGACGAACCATATGTTCATCAAGTCGGAAGACTTCAGAAGAACCGTCCGCGCACTCATACGCACGAATGCCTTCAAAAACGCCCGCACCGTAATGAAGGGTGTGAGTCAGGACATGAACATTTGCCTCGTCCCAGGGGACCTGTTTGCCGTCAAACCAGATGGTTTCGGATTTCTGGACCATTGATGATCTCCTTATTGTATTGCGGCACACTCGCCGATCTATTCTTGAGTTGAATATGGACGCTAAAAAAAACTCCTACATAGGTCAAGATACTAAAGCGAACCATTTGAGCATGGAACATTGATTGCCAGACAATTACAGCCATTTTCATTTTGACAGTGCAGTAAGTGGAGAGTAAGAAATCTGGATTGAACTATTATATTTTAGGAGTTTTACGTCATGTCCAAGTTCGCTAGAGTCGATAGACTGCCCCCGTATGTTTTTGCTCAGGTCAACGAATTGAAAATGAAGATGCGCCACGCGGGCGCGGATATCATTGACCTCGGCATGGGCAACCCTGATGTGCCCACCCCCAAGCCCATCCTCGACAAACTGACTGACGCGGCGCACAAGGCCGGTAACTCCAAGTATTCAGCGTCGAAAGGCATCAAGGGTTTGCGCCACGGAATCCGTGATTGGTACTACCGTCGCTATAATGTTTCTCTGGACGCCGACCGCGAAGTCTGTGTCACCATGGGAGCCAAGGAAGGCTTGGCCCACCTTGCGCTGGCCATGCTTTCCCCCGGTGATGTCGTCCTGGCACCAGACCCAGCCTACCCGATTCACCCGTATGCCTCCATCATTGCAGGTGCAGATGTCCGCCGTGTTCCCATCGGTCCTGGTCAGGATTTCTTCGAGAATCTGGAAACTGCGGTTTCACACACATGGCCCAAGCCCAAGTTGTTGATCATCAATTTCCCGCACAACCCGACCACTCAATGCGTGGACTTGAGCTTTTTCCAACGTATCGTTGATTTCGCCAAAGAACATGACCTCTACGTCATTCATGACTTCGCCTATGCGGATTTCGTATTCGACGGTTACGAAGCCCCCAGCTTCATGCAGGCCGAAGGCGCTCGTGACGTAGGTGTCGAATTCTTCTCCATGACCAAAAGTTATTCCATGGCTGGCATGCGTGTTGGTTACTGCGTCGGCAACCCGGAAATGGTCAATGCACTGACCCGCATCAAGAGTTACCTCGACTACGGTATTTATCAGCCCATTCAGATCGCTGCCGCTTGTGCCCTCAACGGCGACCTCGAAGATGATCCCAAATTCACACAGGACGATATGGACGCATCGGTCAAAGAAATCATGGCCGTATATGAAGATCGCCGTAACGCCCTTTGCGAAGGCCTCAATCGCATCGGCTGGGACGTGACACCACCTAAGGCAACCATGTTCTTATGGGCTGCCATCCCGGATGAATTCAAAAAAATGGGATCAGTTGAATTTTCCAAAATGCTCTTGCAAGAAGCAGAAGTCGCAGTCTCTCCCGGTCTTGGTTTCGGCCAATACGGTGACGACCATGTCCGCTTCAGCTTTGTCGAAAATCGACACCGCACGAACCAGGCAGTCCGCAACCTGCGCAAATTCTTCGCAAAGGGGTAAGTATGGACGTTATAAAACTCGGCCTTGGCGGTTTCGGCACTGTCGGCTCTGGTCTAGCAAAAATTCTGGACAGCAATGCTCAACGCATTGAAAAAAGAATCGGCAAACGCATTGAAATTAGATCCGTACTCGTACGTGATCTAACCAAGAAACGTGCTTTTGATCCGGGTCCGAACGTCACTTTTACCGATGACCTTAATGTATTGGTCAACGATCCTGATATTGACATCATCGTTGAACTCATGGGTGGTCTCGACACAGCGAAAGACTTGGTACTCAAGGCTTTTGCCGCAGGCAAACATGTCGTCACAGCCAACAAACATCTTCTGGCCGAACACGGGCTGGAGCTTTTCGATGCAGCCCGGGATCACTCCACGGGCCTCATGTTCGAAGCCAGTTGTGCCGGTGGGATTCCTATTGTCCAGACTTTGAAAGAAAGTCTGGCTGGTGATGAAATCACACAAATGCTCGGTATCATGAACGGCACAGCCAACTACATCCTGTCCGAAATGACCACCAAGGGGCTGGATTTTGAAACAGCTCTGGCTGATGCTCAGGATCTTGGATATGCCGAGGCTGATCCGACGTTCGACATTGAAGGTTTCGACACTGCTCACAAACTTTGCGTACTTATTCGCATGGCCTATGGCGTAGACTATCCATTGAATGAAATCCCCATTCAGGGAATTACCGGGGTTACCCCCATGGACATTCAATTCGCTCGCGAATTCGGTTACCGCATCAAGTTGCTGGCCCATGTCATGGATGTGGACGGCAAGCTGGAAGCGGGTGTCCATCCAGCTCTGGTACCATATACCTATTTGTTGGCTCGTGTTGGCGGCAACTATAACGCCGTTCGACTGAAAGGCAACGCAGTGGGGCCAATCATGCTGCACGGCCAAGGGGCTGGAGATCTGCCCACAGGCAGTGCTGTGCTGGCAGACATCATGAACGTCGTCCGTAATGTTGGTGAGGGATGCCCTGCTCCAGACAATACCGGCTTTAGAAATCAGCCCCTTACAAAGGCGAACATTCTTCCTCCAGAAGACTCCGAGTCCAAGTATTACTTCCGTTTCACCGTTGCTGATCGCACTGGTGTTATGGCCGCCATCACCAAATCCATGGCGACTCACGGCATTTCCATTGCGCAGGCTGTGCAAAAAGGTGAAGCCGGAGCTGAAGGTGTACCCTTGGTGATCGTGAGTCATGAGACCCCTGCCAAAGCTGTAGCCGCAATGATTGAAGAAATGGACGCCATGGATTTCACAGTCGAACCCTGCGTCAAATTCAGGATACTTTAGAGATATATAATGAAAGTACTGTACCTTATAGCTGACGGAATGGGTGGTTGGCCGCTGGATGAACTCGGCGGCAAAACCACCATGGAAGCAGCGCATACACCCAACATGGACGCACTGGCCAAAACCGGCATAATCGGTCGCGCCCAGACTGTGCCTGAGGGCATGCCCCCCGGCTCCGATGTGGCGAACATGTCCTTGCTCGGCTTTGATCCTGCCACCTATCACACTGGCCGCGGTCCTATCGAAGCTGCCGCTCAGGGACTTGAGCTTGGAGCGGACGATCTGGTCTGGCGATTGAATCTGGTTACTGTTTCCAAACTGACCATCGATGGGTACATGCGTGACTACTCGTCAGGCCACATCTCCACTGATATTTCGAGACCCATAGTAGAAACGTTGCAGGAAAAACTCGGCGACGACTCCTATATTTTCTATCCCGGAATCCAATACCGCCACCTGCTGGTACAAAAAGACGGCGCTCTCACTGAAGACGCCGATCTACTCATCAGCCCTCCCCACGACATAACAGACAAATCCATCAAGCCGGATTTGCGAGTCTTTTCCCGTAGCCCATTCCTGTGGGATCTCGTATTCGAGGCCAAAGACATTCTCGAGGACCGATCAATAAACATGTCCATGGCGAATTCCATCTGGCCATGGGGTCAAGGCCGCCCGCTCAACCTACCGAATTTCAAAGAGACATCCGGCATGAAAGGTGCGGTCATTTCTGCTGTGGACCTAATTAAAGGACTAGGCAATGCTTCCGGTATGGATGTTATTGATGTGGAGGGTGCAACTGGCCTGTTGGAGACAAATTATCAGGGCAAAGTTGATGCAGCTCTCACATTCCTCGAAGATAATGACTTCGTGTTCGTTCATTTGGAAGGTCCTGATGAATGCGGTCACGGAGGCAGCGCCAAAGACAAAGTGGAGGCAATCAGCCGGTTCGATGCACGTGTAGTCGCTCCCCTACGGGAAGCACTCAAGGACCAAGAAACCGCGTGGATCATTACTTGTGATCACTTCACACCCATTGTTGAACGCACACATACTATGGATGCCGTGCCCTTCATTCTCAACGGCCCCGGATGCGATGCGTCAGGCATTGAGTCATTCAGTGAACAGTCAGCGGATTCTACTGGCCTAAAACTGGAAAAGGGCCACGAACTTCTTTCATTCGCACTGAAAACATTCGGATTGAAATAATGGCGCGCAAATCAGATTTTCCCGCGTGTGACAGTTGGTATTCACACTTCATTTCCTATGGTGAAACTGATGCCATGGGTGTAGTATATCACGCTGAATATCTTCATCTTTTTGAACGATCTCGAAGTAAGCTCATCAGAGAATCAGGCATGAGTTACGCTGAGACAGAACGTCGAGGTATAATGTTGCCTGTCCGTGAGGCACAATGCCGATACCGCGTACCCATCAGGTATGATGAAGAAATTCATATCCATGTAGGCATCGAAAAATGGGGCCGAGCTTCAGTCGATTTCATTTATGAAATCTGGAATCGGGAAAAGACCACACTCCATTCAACCGGCAAGACAAGTCACGCCTGCGTTAACCTGGAAGGAAAACCAGTGCGTGTCCCTGACTGGCTCAAAAACCTTTTCTTATAAAATACGACGAACCAAAGACTTCATAATATTAATTGAAATAGCCGATTGCTAAACATGCTCTCCGGCAAGGATTTCCCATGCGCATTGACATTCACGCCCACGCCTTTGATCCCAAAATCGCTCACAAGGTTCTTGTTCAGCTTGAAGGCCACTACGGCATCAAACCGATCGGCACGGGCAAGACTGATGATCTCATTAAACGGTTGGACGAAGCCGGTATCGACAAATCTGTAGTACTGACTGCTGCAACGACTCCAAGCCAGGTGATTCCGGCCAACAATTGGGCCATTCAACTCAAAAAAAACAATCCGCGTTTTATCCCGTTTGGCACTGTCCATCCAGGCTTCGATCGTAATGCCGAGGAATTGGACCGTCTGGAAAGAAACGGTATCCAAGGACTTAAATTCCATCCCGATTTCCAAGGATTCAGAATGGATGACGAAAACTTCTTCGAAGTCATGGAACTCGTCCAAGGACGATTTGTTTGTATGTTCCACGTCGGAGATACTTTACCGCCTAACGAAAATCCTTCGTGTCCCAAAAAGATGGCTGCACTGAGAAAACGATTCCCCAAACCAATTATGATTGCGGCGCATATGGGCGGCTACCAACACTGGGAGTATGCCATTGAGCACCTTGCAGGGACCGATGTTTACGTAGATTGTTCAAGTGTACTGGACTTTGTAGACGACACACTTCTGAATCGTTTATTCGATGCCTTTTCGCATGATCATATTCTTTTTGGCAGCGATTACCCGCTTTTTGATGCGGCAACAGAGATTAAAAAAATTGCGTGCCGACTTAATCTGAACGACAGCCAAGTGGATGATCTCCTCAGCCGAGGTGAATCTCTTTTCGTCTAAAAAAAAATCAACACCTTTTGGAAAATAGGAGTTGATAAAAAGTGCGAACAGATTGTAAGAAGAAATTACCATTCAATGCTTACAAGGGGTAATCAATGAAACGTTTTTTCACACTTGTCATGCTGTGTCTATTTGCTTTTTCTCTGACGGCATGCTTTTCAAAAAAGTACATGATAACGACCAATACGGGCAAAACGTATATTGCTGACGGTTCGCCAGAGTATGATGTCCAAACCGAGACCTACAAATTTGAGGACGACAAAGGGAAAAAGGTCATCCTCAATCAGGAAGACATTGAAGTTATCAAGGAACAATAATTTGCCATAAAAAGCCCCGATAAAAATCGGGGCTTTTTATTACAAACAAATACTGATTGAATCAAATCAAATCATTAATAGATCCAAAATCTGGATCAAAAAGCCGTTTATACGTCCTCACAACAAATCCGTCAGTCATCCCGGAAATGTAATCACACAACATGCGCCGCCGTTCATAGGCATCATGCTTTTGCAATGCTATATGATAATGGGCCGGTAAAAGTCGGTAACCGGGAGCGTCCTTAATCACATATTCTTCTTCCATGACCGTGAAAAGTTCACGCAGAATACGTCCACCCTTATATTCAAGTTGATGAACCTGAGGAGTGTGAAAAACCAAATTAATGGACAGCATTTTCAAAAGCGTACAAAGCGCCAAGCCTTCTTCCTCAACCTGGATATCAAACCGGTAGCGGTGTGTTTTCTCTGCAAGGACATTGTCACGTTCGACGAATTTCGTTCCGTGAATAAATGTACCTATCAACCGTGCAAGGAAAGCACTGAAAGTGTCATCCGTAATAGCGGTGGCTAGTTCCTCAAGAAATCCCCGGTCATTACCGGTATATTCTTTATCCTTGTCATCCATCCAATTCCGTATTTTTTTTATTGTGATGAAGCCTGCACGAATACCATCATCAATGTCATGGATTGAATAAGCGATGTCATCGGCCCAATCCATAATTCGACATTCAAGCGACTTGAATGAATTCAATGCATTTTCATTTTCAAAAAGAGTAGAAAACTCGACATCAGGGCTAACAAAATCAAGAATATCCTTCTGAAAATTGTAGATAAAATGATTCTTTTTCTTTTCTGAATTAGCAAACAACACTTTATATTTAAGCATCCCGTCAAGAAAAGCCCGTGTGGGATTCATGCCGGACCATTGAGTTTTATCTCTGTAAAACAGGTCAACCAAAATACGAAGATTCTGCGCATTCCCTTCAAAACCACCAGCTTCGAACATCAATTCATTCAAAATCTGCTCACCGGCATGCCCAAAAGAAGGATGACCAATGTCATGTGCCAAGCAAATTGATTCGACCAAATCCTGATCTATCCTGAAACCGTCTGACAAAGCATTAGAAGAACGGTTAAGATGATTCACTATGGAACGACCGATTTGTGACACCTCCATAGAATGCGTCAGACGAGTACGATAAAAATCAAATTCACCGGACAAAAAGACCTGCGTCTTATTCTGAAGCCGACGAAAAGCCGGAGAATATATAATACGATCCCGATCCTGCTCAAATGGAGTGCGGCCCTTCACGTTTTTGGACTGACCACGCCCTATCCACTCAGTATCGAAGTCACTGTAAAAACTGTTTTTCACGATTCCTCCTCGTCCTGAAAACTTACGTGGAACTCGGGATAAAAGAAAGCCCCTCCCGGTAGGTACCGGAAGGGGATTCATAATCATAGTATTGAGTGCTAACCTAGATCCGGGATTTTCCCGGCATTCTCACGCGCACCACTTCCAGCAGATAGCTTTCTTTCAAGAGCGTTAAAAAACCGCGAAAAAGAAAACGTCAATGTCAGATAGATACAGCCAGCACCCACGAGGAACGGAACATATGTATAATACCGTGCTCCAAGCACTTTTGCCGAGTACATCAACTCAGCTACACCAATGGTGGAAATAAGAGATGAATCCTTGAGCAAAACAATCAATTCGTTACCCAAAGGTGGAATCATACGCCGCAAAGCTTGTGGCAAAATGACATAAATCATGGCCTGCACATGACGCAATCCGGTACTACGGGCTGCTTCCATCTGTCCTGTATTAATGGACTGGATACCTGCCCGAATAATCTCGGCATTATACGCACCACTATTAATGCCTAGGGCAATCATACCGGTGAGCAAAGGATCCGGGGAAATCCCTTCGCCTGTCATCATCATATAAATTTGCGGGAAGCCCAAGTAAAAGAAAAAAATCTGCAATAACATGGGAGTGCCGCGAATAATTTGAATATAGGCATCCGCAATAACGCGAATATAAAAACGGCGGCTAATGCGACACGTTCCGGCTAAAGTGCCAAGAATAAGCCCCATGGCAAGTGCACCAAGAGTGACCTGCAAGGACGCAAGTGCACCATTGAGCAACATATCATAATGTTTAAAAACCAGAGCGAAGTCCACTATCAGCTCCTGAAAAGACAAGTCGGGAGGGAATAGATCCCTCCCGACAAAGTTATATTAGAGATTCCACTTCTTGACGAGAGCGTCGTAAGTACCGTCTTTCTTGACGGCTTCCAGAGCCTCATTCAAGGCTTTAAGAAGCGGATCATTGCCCTTACGGGAAATGATGGCGAATTCTTCGAAGGACAGCGGCTCTCCGGCACGCTTAAAAGTACCCTGCTTCATGTACTCATCAGCAACAGACAGGTCGGCGATGACAGCATCGGCGGCCTTGTTACGCAGCATCATGAAAGCAATGTTGTAGCTTTCGGGTTTGACGACTTCGGCACCTTCAATCTTGTCAGCCTGCTGTTCACCGGTGGTACCCAACTGAACTGCAATCTTCTTGCCTTTGAGGTCGGCAGCAGAAGTAATGTTGGAATCAGGACGAGTAACGATAACCTGACCGCTGGCAATATACGGAGCGGAAAAGCTCACCTGCTTGGCACGATCAGGGGTGATGCTGAAACCAGACATACCCATATCAACCTGACCGGACTGGACTGCTGTAACAATAGCAGCAAATTCCATGGTGACCCATTTGACCTTCAAGTCCATCTTTTTAGCCATTGCAGACAGCAGATCAATATCGAAACCAACGCGTTCACCATTGTCACCAATGGATTCGAACGGAGGATAGTCAGGGCTGTTACCGACAGCTATTTCGCCAGCGGCCTTGACTTTATCCAGAGTGGTTCCAGCAAATGCGGAAACAGACAAAACACCGAGCAACATGGCGATAGCCATAACGGCTACGACATTGAACCTATTGAACTTCATACCTTTCTCCTTGAAAATTGAAAGTCATATCCAAACCATACGGCCTGAATAAAAATTAAGTACACCTGCCGCCTATTCCACTATGCCCGCCATAAGCGGACCTATCTTACGAGATATTCCTTCCTCTGCCGTGTCGAGAATGTCAAGGATTCGGCCACGATAAATGACCGCAATACGATCAGACAATTGCAAGGCTTCGTTCAAATCCCCGGTCACAAGTAATACGCCAGCCATCTTTCGCGCTTCAAGCAAACGATTCCAAACCTCTTCGGTAGCAGAAACATCCAAGCCCTGTGTCGGTTGTTCTGCGACAATCAAACGAGGTTGGCGATACAGTTCGCGTGCAAGTACTGCTTTTTGCAGATTACCACCGGAAAGCTGCCATGCCAGCGCGTGAATTCGCCCCGGACGAATATCAAACTTCTTGATAAGCTCAATTGTATCCTTGGCCGCTTTTTTCTTATCCAGAAACCACCCCTTGGCAAAACCTTTCCGGGTCGTCAAAAGCAGATTGTCCACAAGATTCTGATTCGGCAAAGTAGCCAAACCAAGTCTGTCTTCCGGAATGTAACACATTGACCGATTCCAAGTAGATTCGGCAAAAAACTTACGCCAGGGTTGTCCCATTATAAAAACAGTATCCTGCGGCGGCTTGATCAATCCCGTAACAGCTTCGACCAACCCTTTTTGACCGTTACCGGCCACGCCCACTATAGAAACAACTTCGCCTTGGTGGACATCCAGATCAACTTCGGACAACCCAAGCCCGGTGAGATTCCTCACATCAAGAACTTTATCGCCCCTCTCGACAGGCTTTCGATCGACTTCCAACAACACTTCCTTGCCAACCATGCGTGAAGCAAGATCAGCCTTGGATTCAATAGTGTTGGGATCAAGTTCACCCTCAATTCTACCACGACGCAAGATGGCAATTTCATCCGCCAATGCAATGACTTCTTCCAACTTGTGACTAATAAAAATAATGGATTTACCCTGTTCGGTCATACGCCACAGGGTTTTGAACAATCGTCCTGTCTCTTCGGGCGTCAAGACAGCGGTAGGCTCATCAAAAATAAGAATACGACTTTCACGATACAGCAGTTTCAAAATTTCAACCAACTGCCGCTCGCCCATGGAAAGATCGGCAATACGAGCATCTGGATCAATTTCCATGTCGTACTTACCTGCCAATTCACTCACCCGCTTCGACATCTCTTTTCGTCTGATGAAGAAACTGCCTTCCTGTCCCAAAAGAACATTCTCAGCAACAGTCATAGAGTCAACCAACATAAAATGTTGATACACCATACCGATTCCGGCTGCGATGGCATCTCTGGAAGAAGAAAAACGAACCGGTTTCCCATCAACCTCAATGGTGCCTTCATCCGGTTTGTACCGACCAGCCAGCATGGACATCATGGTGGATTTACCAGCACCGTTTTCACCGAGCAAGGCTTTGATGCGTCCAGGATACACATCAAGAGTAATGGCATCATTAGCCACTATCTTGCCGAACCGTTTGGTGAGCCCTTTCAGACGCACCACGGGTATCACTCCAACTTCTACGGGACGACTTGGTACCGGACGAATATATTTTAAATTGGTCACGCCTTACCCCTCAGGCTCGATGTTGGTACCGAGAGCGGCGGGTCCGTCAACACGACGCCCACGCCAAGCGGAAAGGATCAAAACCAAAATGGTCAGCAAGTAAGGGAGCATGAGCAACAAAGAAGACGATAAATTCGTACCGACAGCCTGCAAACGCAACTGAAAAGCCATCACGCCACCAAAAAGATAGGCACCGACGACAGCACGCCCCGGCCGCCAGAAGGCAAAAATAACTAGCGCCACGGCAATCCATCCGCGCCCACCAGACAAACCGTTCGTCCATAGATGTGTATACGCCAGCGAAAGGTACGCCCCACCAAGACCGATAAGAAAACCGCCAGCAACAACTGCAAAGTAACGAAGTACCACAGGCTTCAAACCGGCTGCGGAAGCAGCGGCAGGCATTTCACCGGTTGCGGTCACATGCAAACCGAGGCTAGTCCGTTTGAAAAAGAACCAGAACAGGAACGGTACGATGAATGAGACATACACCAGCATATCATGCTTGAAGAAGATCTCACCAATGACTGGAATTTGCGACAACACCGGGAAATCAAAAGGGCTAAATCCCGGCGCATGTAAGCCAACATACGGCACACCAAGGTAGTGAGTCAGCCCAGTGCCAAGGATTGTCAGCGCCAAACCGGACACAACCTGATTTCCCAGACAGGAAATACAGACAAAGCCATGCAATGAGGCAAAAATCATTCCGGCTGTTCCACCCGCAAGAAAACCGAGCCACGGGGAACCAGTGATCAGACTGACCCAAAAAGCAGCCAAGGCGGCAACGGACATAATGCCCTCAACACCAAGGTTGAGCACGCCGCCCTTCTCGGTCATCATTTCGCCCAAAGTGGCATAAAGAATGGGGGTGCCGGACTGCACCGTTGCAGCAAAAAGCGGTATCAAAAATTCCCACATACGCTTAATCCTGCCTCTGCTTACGTTCCAAGGTGTATAAAAGGAAGAACTGCCCGGCCAAAACGGTCAAGAGAATCATACCCTCCATGATCACACCAAATGCTGCTGGAATCTGCAATTCAAGCTGCAAATTTTCCACGCCGACCCGCAATGCAGCCAACAGGAATGAAGCAAACGCAATATTCAAGGGTTCAAGACGTGCCAACCAGGCCACGACAATCGCAGTGTAGCCATATCCGACAATAAGACTTGGCTGCAAACGATTCAGGACCGCCGAGGTTTCGATACATCCGGCAAACCCGGCAAATCCACCAGACAGGCACATAACGAACATGACGAGCATTCCGTAACGGATCTTGGCATACTTGGCCACACGAGCACCTTCACCGCTGGCCTGCAATTCAAAACCAAGTCGAGTGAAACGCATGAAGGCCCACAGCCCTATACCGACGATCGCACAAAATAATAATCCCCAATGTACACGGGAGGAACCAATATAGGGAATGATCGCATTCACAGAAAATTCAGGAGTCATGGGGAACCCGAAGCTGGCCGGATCTTTCCAAACGCCAAAAACCAGATAATCGAGCAAAAGAATAGCAATATAGTTGAGCATCAACGTAGAAATAATTTCGTTGACGCGCAATTTTAGCTTGAGAAATGCAGGAATGAATGCCCAGGCTCCGCCAAGAATAAAAGCCATGATGAACATGAGCGGTAGCAAAATAAAACCTGGTAAATCAGGAAACAATAGAGCCATCCATGTAGCCCCAATTGCCCCAAGTGCAAACTGACCTTCCGCGCCGATATTCCATATCTGCATGCGAAAGGCTACAGCCACGCCCAAAGAACAGAGAAAAAGCGGAATGGCTTTAAGCAGTGCGCCTTCCAGCGCCCAAAGGTTACCAAAACTTCCCTGCCACAGAACCATCATCCCGTGCAGTGCGTCCTTGCCCTGCCCTTCAATGAGCAGAGCGCTCACAAAAAGGGAAAAGAGCAGGGCGCCCAGGAATACAACCAGGGCGCCCCACTTCCAGGGTTCATCTCTTTTTATTATTTTCAGAGGCATGTGCCGTACTTATTTTACAGTACCGACAACGCCTTCAACAAACCACATCATATCATGCAGTTGGGCGTCGGTGGCTTTTTCGCCATCGGCGATCTTGATTGTACCGCTCTGATCCTTGATAGGACCAACAAAGCAAATATCGTTGCCCTTAACCAACTCGGCACGTTTGGCCATGACAGCACTCTTGACGTCTTCCGGGACCATCGGCCCCATAGGGGCGATATCGACAACGCCGTCTTCCATGGACCACCAAATAGACTCGTCACCCTTCCAGGAGCCGTCGCGAACCTGTTCCACAGTCTTGGTATAGACCGGGCCCCAGTTCCAGATAGCGGAAGTCAGGTGAGCCTTGGGAGCAAAAGAAGACATATCGGAGTTGTAACCAATGGAGTACATTCCAGCTTCTTCAGCGGCTTCCTGCGGTGCAGGAGAATCCTGATGCTGAGCGATAACGTCACAACCTGCATCCAGAAGAGATTTGGCAGCATCTTTTTCGAGTGCCGGGTCATACCAAGTCTTGGTCCAGACAACACGCACTTCAACATCCGGATTCATCTGGCGAGCACCGACAGCAAAGGCGTTGATGCCGCGAATAACTTCGGGAATCGGGAAGGCAGCCACATAACCGAGCTTGTCGGTCTTGGTCATGGCACCAGCCACCATACCGGTCAAGAAACGAGCCTGATAAACACGACCGAAATAATTAGTGACGTTGGCAGATTTCTTGAAGCCGGAACAATGCATGAACTTGGCGTCCGGGAATTCTTTACCAACCTTGATGGTCGGATCCATGTAGCCAAAACTCGTGGTGAAAATAATGTCGAAACCTTTGCGAGCCATGTTGCGGATAACACGCTCGGAATCAGCACCTTCAGGTACGGACTCAACAAAAGAAGTCGTCACCCAATCAAGGGCATCCACGGCTTGACGGCCCTGGTCGTGAGCATATGAATAACCGGCGTCTCCGACCGGGGAAACGTAAACGAATCCGGCCTTGACGGTTTTGGGCTCTTCCTGAGCGGGAGCGGCAGCTTCTTCAGTCTTTGCAGGCTCTTCAGCTTTTTTCTCCTGAGGAGCTTCGCCGCAGGCAACCAGGGACAGGAGTAGCGCCATGCACATGGCGGATACACCAAACAGTTTCAGCAATTTTTTCATGTGGACCTCTCCGTTAGCGATTTATTATCTCAAAACTCTATCCCAGCGAGTCCATTCGAGCAAGGTTCAAAGGGAACTGCTGGGAGTAATCAGCGTGGATAGTATTTTTTTTCTTCACTTATTCATCTTCAGAAACTTGGGCGATTGGTTCAACAAATTGAGTACCTGCGTCCCAAGGAAATAAAATCCAGGTGTCCTGGCTCACTTCCGTTATATATGTCTCGACCAAAGGACGCCCTTCGGGCTTGGCATAAACCGTGGCAAAATGCGCTTTAGGCACCATGTCACGAGCTAATTTTGCGGTCTTACCGGTGTCAACGAGATCATCGATGAGCAACCAGCCTTCTCCGTCACAATCTACCTGTTTGAGAACATTGGTCTCACCCTGCTCTTTCCAATTATAGGAAGAGAGACAAATGGTATCAATCAAATGAATATCCAGTTCTCGAGCAATGATCGCAGCCGGAACCAAGCCACCACGCGTAATGGCAAGAATACCTTTCCATGGCCCCTTTTCAACAAGTCGCCAGGACAAGGCTCTGCAATCACGATGTAGCTGTTCCCAAGAAACCGGGAACATCTTCTGGTATCTGCTCTTGTCACCCATAGTGAAACATCTCCTGCATGTGCTGTTCAAAGGAATTGGCTTTCTACCCGTATCAAACCGCTTAATCAAGCAATTCTACGCCCTAATTACACCTTATCGCGCCAGCAGTTGCATTCCGTAAAACCCAGCCCCGTATAATCCGCTCTCTTCATTACAATTGAGTCGAATAGGAACAGAATGCAAAAAGTCGCCATATATATGAGAATTATGAAATTCTTCCAAAAATTCCGGGACAGTAACAAACATGGGATTCTTGGCAGCAATGCCACCGGCAATAAAAAAACCACCGTGAGACATAACTCCGATGGCCCAATCGCGACATGCCCGAGCGTAAAAACGAGCATACCATTTGGTCGTTGCATCTCTTATTGTAATGGACGCTGAGACCTCTTTTGGGGTCAAATTCTTACCTGTCAAAAATTTATGCACCAATTTCAATCCTAACCCGGTGACAACGGAATCACCTTCCGGCCAATTCCGACCACTTTCCTGACGGTTAAAGTCACCGTAGTCGGATTCTTCTTTGCCCAAAAAAGGGAAAGCCATATGTCCGCCCTCAAAAGGCAATGCACTCCAGCCGCAATCAGTGGGAATAAGCGCGGAATATCCAAGACCAGTTCCAGCCCCGATAATAGCTATGGGATCACCGTCGACACCCGTCCCCTCCTGGAGAATCATAGCTTCGTCTACGGCAGACGTTCTACAGGCAAAGGCTTGCGCGGCAAAATCGTTGATGACACTCACGGCTTTCGTCCCGAAATCGATATCCCGAATATCAATTCCCCAAGATGCATTGGTCAAACAGGGACATTCCACACCACCAACAACCGCTCCGGCAGCCGCGACAACAACACTCTCAAAAGACCCCGGATATGCAGAAAAATCACTGCTCCAGAGTTGTTCCAAAAGCTGAGAAAAAGTCTCCGCGCCATGGGTTTTCAGCCAAATTGAATCCACCATGACAAAGCCGTCACCCGTGGTTTCAAAAAGAGCAAACCGACTGTTAGTGCCACCTATATCAGCGGCTAGAATCTTCGCCATCAGTAAAATGCCTCCCGTGAGCGGAACACTATCATAATCAGACAAAAAGAAAAGGAGCCTGAAGGCTCCCTTTTCTGCTGCATCGATTGGATTTGGCTACGCCGCTTCTGTCGCTTTTTCCGTGGATCTCGTCATCGATGGCATATCTGCCAACTCCACAGCTTGCTGTTTTTTCTGTACATACTTCCGGGTAATTCTACGCAAAGTTTCCGTCTTGCCTTCGCGTTCACTAGGACTCAGGAATGAAGCCAGTTTACGTTCGAGCTTGTAGGAATTCTGTTCCTTACTGATAGCAATAATCCCTTCAAGGACCAATTTCTGATTCAACAATTCAGCACGAGTGGAAAAATTAATATTCTCTGCAATAGGGGAAAACACAAGATTGCTCAAAATCAACCCATAAAGAGTAGAAATAAATGCCACAGGAATATTTTTGAGAATAACTGCCGTATCATTGATTCCCATAAGAAGACCAATCAAGCCAATAACGCTGCCTGCAACACCAAACGCCGGTGCCATTCGGGCTAAAGTCTGAAAAAAACGCTCACTCTGTTGACGACGAAGATTGAAAAAAGCCATCTCGGCATTCAAGCATTCACGAATTTCATCTTCTTTGTAGTTATCCACCAACAGAATCAGTCCGTTCTTCATAAAAGAACTGGTATCGTTGGCTTTTGAACGTTCCAATGAAAGGATGCCATCTACTTTACTTTTGACCGAAAGGTCGAGCAACGTGTTGACAATGGACTCAGCCGAAACACTTTTGGTAGAATATATGTTTTTCGCCACCCTGAATGCGTTTTTCACGTGCCGCGCCGGGTAGCTCATCAACATTGCGGCTGTCAGACCAGATATGACAACCAAAAATGCGGCCAGATTAAAATAGGCCCCAGCGGCTCCGGTCAGCATAAAGCTGCACACGAAAATGACGAGACTCAATCCTACGCCAATAAAATTCTTTCTACTCATAACATTCTCCAATCGATCAGCTTTGATGGACGATGACGATTTCAACTCGCCGGTTTTGCGCCTTGTTGGCTTCGGACGTATCAGGCACTTCCGGTTGATACGATCCTCTGCCAGTTATGATAATTCGCTTGGGAGCGATCCCGAATTGCGTGATAAGGAATTCAGCCACGTTGGCCGCTCGTTGTGAAGACAACGTAAAGCTTTGCGTACCTTCCGACTCGCTCTTGTCCGCGAAACCGATAACATGAACAGCACCGAGACTGAGCTTCACTACTTCGGCAACCTCGTTCAAGTACTGCCAGGATTCAGCCTTGAGTTCCCCGGATTTCTCGTCAAAAAACAATGCTCCACGCAATGAAATACGCACCTGTCCAGGGACTTCCCTGATAACAGAAATTCCCTTTGAACGAGATCGAAACAGAACTTCTGTCTCTGCGACACGCACGACATCTTGAGAACCACCGCTTTCCGCTCGGCTAGCAATCTGTCCAATCAATCCGATAAGAGGATCAAGTGTACTCGCAGCCTGCGCCTTTTCCGCGGTCTGATGACTAAACAGGATTTTTACATCCTGATGAGTGCTGGCATACATAAACAGCACCACAAACAGGACAAACATGACCATCATCAGATCAGCCCACGGCACGGACCAATCGTTCATGCCACGGATTGCGCCTTCGCCTTCCATTTGGCTAAATGATGAAAAATCTTTAGTAAAACTCTTTTCAATTTGCTGCATGTATTCTCCTGCGCATCTACGCGCACGATATGAAGCAAGAATCTTACCACAACAGTAACCAGCTAAAATACAGGCATTTATTTTCTTGTAATATGTCCTTCATTTTAGAATGACAAAAAGCTGACAGCCTGTGCGTTGACTCGGGCAAGAATATGGGAGAAACATTGATTCCATGACAACATCGCAAGGACCGTTCACCACCATCAGTCCCATTATCTTGGCTTCAGGCTCACCCAGACGGCGCGAACTTCTGGCCGACCTCGGTCTTGAATTCACAGTACATCCAAGTCCGCTTAATGAACCGAAGCCAGAAACAAATGAATCCCCGCTAAAATATGTCAAACGAATGGCAGAACTGAAAACGCTGGACATTGCCCGGCATTATGCAGGCCAAACCATACTTGGCGCCGACACCATCGTAGTTTTAAACGACCGTATTATGGGTAAACCCATAAATGATGCACATGCCTTGGAAATGCTCATGACATTGTCTGGCAACACGCATCAAGTCATCACCGGGTTTTGTATGGTAATGCCCGACGACACACGCATTACCAAAGCCATCAGCACGGATGTCGACATGCGCTCCTCCACCGAAATAGAACTCAAGAGGTATATTGCTACCGGCGAGCCTGCAGATAAGGCGGGAGCGTATGCCATTCAAGGGGTTGGAACATTTCTTGTTACCGCGATTCGAGGATCATACACCAATGTAGTCGGATTGCCTGTCGCACGAGTTCTGGACGAACTTCTCGCTTCAAAAATCATTACGCCTGCAAAAATCTAAACCCAATACGAAACTCTCTGCCTTCAACGATCAAGCATTACGGGTTTTATTTAATTTGATTAAAATGGATTCCATTTCTTGACTTTTAGTTAGGCATCCTTACAATGCTTGTCATGAACGAATTCAGAGAATCTTATGAAACAATGCAGCATGCGTTGCTTGAGCTTGTCGATACAGTGAACGCACATCATCGTGGTGGCGTAGATTTCGGCACTGGACATAGGTTGCACCCTGCTGAAATTCATACCATAGCAACAATTGGTGATGAACCCCAAATTACTGTCACGCAGTTGGCTGAACGACTCTCCGTTTCCAAACCAACTATCTCTGAACGCATCGGTAAACTCATGAAGAAAGGCCTTGTTGAAAAGGGGATAAAGCCCTACGACGCCAAGGCTGTCACCCTACTGCTCACTAAAACAGGATGGACGGCCTACACCCATCATGAAGCTCACCACGACAAAATGTTTGATGTATTCGTATCACAATACGGTGAAAAATCCGAAATCATGGCTCAAAAACTCAGTCAAGCCCTGCACGAAATGCAAAATTTAGCAGAATTGTTTGACTGCCATAACGATTAAATAATTATTTTTTGTTCATATTTTTTTAAACCAGTTGTTAGGCAGCCTAACAAGAAAAGGAGCATCCATGAAAGTGTTACACGTTTTCCATTCACAAACTGGAAACACAAAAAAAGTTGCACAAACTATTGAAAAATCAGTGATTGAGTCAGGTTGTAAAATAACAACGGTACAAGCAAAGGCAAAAGGAGACCCAATACAACTCATGGACTATGACTTGGTTCTGATTGGTTCGGGAGTGTATGGATGGCTTCCGGGAAAACCCATGATGGATTGGTTGGCCGAACGAGCAAAAGAGAGCATGACCGAATTTGGCGGGTCGGGAATTCTCAAACCAGGTTCTCCACGATTATTAAACAAATACGTTGCTATCTATTGCACGTTTGGTGGAAGCCATACTGGCATCAACGAGGCCATTCCTGCCGTAAAATACATGGGGCAATTATTTGATCATTTAGGATTCACCATTGCTGCTGAGTGGTACATGCCGGGTGCATATGGAGTCCCGAAACTGGAACACCACAACACGCAAGGTCGACTTGGTGATATTAGAAACCGTCCTAACGAAAATGACTTAAATGCAATGGCTGAAAAGGTAAAAGGATTGATAGCGTCAATCAAACCTCCTACTTCCCCGGTTGAGTAAGTAATGAAAAAACCCATTATTCTGTCTGTTTCAGACGGATATTATGAATATTCTCACCCTCGGCAACTCCTCTTTCCCGGTGTTGCCGAGGCAGATCTCATGGCGGCAGGAATTCCGAGAGTAGAATGGGACTTCTGGATAAGCCCGTACACTTCAACAATTATTCAAACTGAAAAAACACCATTCTGGTTGATGCCGGGGCTGGTAATATCTCCAAAACAACTGGAAGGCTTGTTGATAATCTCAAACTAAAAAATATTCACCCGAACGATATTGATTGCATAGTCCTTACTCATCTACACCCAGATCATATAGCGGGATTACTTCCTTCAAATGGTAATACTCTTTTCCCCAACGCGCGGATTCTCCTATCCGACATTGAATATTCTTATTGGCAGAAAAAACCAAATCTTCTTGAACTGAATATTCCACCTGAAGTTCGCAAAATGCTCCAAAGTACGACTTCTGAATTCTTGCAACGCTATGCTGACAGAATCGAAACCGTTTCGATGGATGAACAACTTATGGCAGATATCAGTCTATTTGCAGCCCCCGGTCATACTCCCGGCCATGTTGGAGTTGAAGTGCAAACAGACGACACTTTGTTTTTAATCGCAGGAGATGCTTTTTTACACCCTGCTCACTTTACTCATCCTGAATGATCATCATCCGTAGACATTATGCCCGAGACAGCAACACGTACTCGACGACACATCTTAGAACGGATAAAAAATGAATCGGCTACCACGCTTGGATTTCATTTGTAACATATATGCGCTCAACGATTTATGAACATATCAATTCTCAATTCATTCATGTACAAGATCACAACGAATTGATGTATTATGAAAGGCCCTTCTCGCCATCTGGAATAATTAGAATATCAAGGCATAAAAAACCATGATCGAAGGATTGAGCCATATTACCCTTGTTGTGCAAGACTTGAAAAAGACATCCTCAATTTTTACAAAAATACTTGATGCCGAAGAGGTGTATGCAAGTGGCGATACGCAATACTCACTGTCTCAAGAGAAATTTTTTCTAGTTGGTGGTGTCTGGATCGCCATAATGAAAGGCCAGCCATTATCAGATAAAACATACAACCATATCGCCTTCAAAATTCCACACAATGAAATTGACAACTATGCAAAACGTATAGAGGCTCTAAATCTTCACGTCCGTATGGACAGAAATAGAGTATCAGGTGAAGGTTGTTCACTATATTTCCATGACTATGACAACCATCTGTTTGAACTCCATACAGGTACACTCAAAGAACGACTGACGGCGTACGCCAAAGATGATTAACATGAAGACTCAATCGCCACTCGACAAACTTGCCTCAGCACTGGCAACTCTCGGCCCAATCGGACATTTCCCCAAGGCTCCAGGGACATGGGGATCTCTGGCCTCCATTGTCGCGGCTCCATGGCTGTTCCTTTCTCTCCCTTTATGGGGACGTCTTGCTGCCCTGGCCGCTATCCTTCTCGTCGGAATCTGGGCTTGTGCTCGTGCAGAAGTCATATTCGATAAAAAAGATCCCGGTTGCGTCATCATTGACGAATTGTTCGGCCAATGGCTTGCCCTGCTTTTTTTTCACGGCATGCCTATTGGGTATCTGATTGTTGGATTCGGCCTATTCCGTTTCTTTGACATTCTCAAACCATGGCCAGTCAAATGGGCCGAAGACTCCTTCCCCGGCGGGCTTGGAGTCATGCTCGATGATGGCGTTGCAGGACTTTATGCCATGGGCGGCCTACACCTTCTTCATTACATTCTCTCCATATAACAAAAAAAACGCCGCTTCCCGAAGGAAGCGGCGTTATCATTGTATAACCAATCGAATTTATTGTACCACAAACTCGGCTCGACGATTCTTGGCCCAGGCACTTTCATTGTGCGCGGGATCAAGAGGACGTTCTTCACCAAAACTAACAATCTTCATACGTTCAGGTTCGACGCCAAGAATCACCAAATGTTCATAGGCAGCCCGGGCACGACGCTCACCCAAAGCGAGATTGTACTCTTCGGTACCACGTTCGTCACAGTGCCCTTCGACCACGACGCCAACATCCGTATATTTACGCATGATACTCGCCTTAAGGGCAAGAGTAGCACGAGATTCCTCGTTCAATTCATAGGAATCAAAGGCGAAATGAATAGTAATGCTGGAAAGTTCTTCCACGGCTTCGGTCTTGGCACGCGCCTCAGCTTCTGCGGCCAGAGCAGCCTCATCGACCTTGGGTTCTGTCGGCGGCGGAGTCCACTGGGAATCATCCTTGACCTCAACCTTAGTCTCAGGCGGGGTAGTGGTGGTCGTCTTTTTGGCACAGCCAGCAAAGACAAAAAGGGACAGGGCCAACAAGGCCACAATTCCGAAATACACTCTGTTTTTCATGCTCACTCCTTGGTAGAGCCGTCGCCCGGCCATTATTTCAGATGCTTCCGAAAGCCAATGATTCTCGCATTGGGTAGCATGCACCTTTTCTTACAAAAAAATCAACCCCGTGTTTATGACAATTTACCTCTGCAACGAAGTATCCCATGCCGGAGCAAAGGCCGCGCCTTTACCGGTGGATATCATCCGAGGTTTATCTCCATGACGGGTTGAAAGATACAATTTGTATTCACCGGTCCTGCTGGACGCAAAAGCAACGAAATACCCATCCGGACCAAAAGCCGGATATTCATCGTTACCAGGGCCAAACGTCAATTGCTTTTCTTTGCTTGTCTGCAAATCATGCAAAAAAATACGATGCCCGTCTGATGTCTGATGAGTATACGCCACATAGCGTCCATCAGGACTAAGACACGGATGAGTGTTATACCGACCAGTGGTGGTCACACGCTTAATCTGACCGGTCTTCATATCCAAAAGATAAATATGCGGATTACCTGCTCTGGCTGAAGTAAAAGCCATCTTCTCACCAGTCCTGTCAAAACTTGGAGATACGTCAATATAAGGACTACGCACCAACGTTTTGCCAGGTTTATAATCATTCTTCAGGTTGAAAATATTGGTTGTACCATTCCGATTGAGAGCCACATACAAAGAACCGTTCGGACCGTAAACGGGACTGATAACAGTCGACCCCAACCCTTTGTACATTCTTTTTATCGTACCGGATTCACTATCATACACACCAAGCTCATGCCGCGTTTTGCCGATATGAGTAAAAGCAATTCGCTTCCCATCTTCAGACCACGCGGGACTCAGGTTGTAGCCGCCCAATTTCGTAATGCGTTTAAGCCCTCGGCCCTGAGGAAGAACAGTAAAGACTTCCTTTGTCTTCCCCTCCTGCTTGACGAAAGCAATGGGAGAATCAAAAAATCCCTTCTTGCCTGTCAAAGCTTCAAGAAAGGATGAACAAAAACGATCAGCCACCAGCGGCAGATTCTTGCTCACGTCACGATAAGATTTCCCGACCACACGACGGCCACTAAAGGTCTCGAATACACGAGCTTCAATATATTCACCGTTCCAGCCTGTCGTCATGCACAAATCAACACGAGCAAGCTGAAGAGGTTTGAAATCTATGTCTGAAGCCTTCACGCCCTGACTTGGGTCGCCGCCCAGCAGATCGGTCACCGGCACAATGTTAAGAAAAGGGATATAGCCCAAGTCATTGGCTACCAGTTCCTGAAGAGCATTGGCTGCCGCTTCAGGCAATGGAGAGCCGTCCAATTCCTTGGGAGTCAAAAGAGTGATGTTCACCATGCGTTGGCCTGGGCCGTGAATATCCACCGTCAGCGGTCCCTGTGCGAACGCAGCGGCGACCATGAGGCAGACACAGACGCAACTCATACCAAGTATCAAAATCCGTTTCATACCGTCTACTCTGAAAGTTCCTGGCTGTTGAAATTAATACGCAGAACCCGGTCCCTTTCGGTCCTCGGTTTCTCCACATATTCTGTTTCCTTGATGGCTCGAAGAGTTGAACTGTCAAATTCAGGATTGTTTGACGATTCGATAATCTTCGAGGACAAAATTTTCCCGTCGGCTTCAAGCACTATTTCAAGCGTTGCCGTAAGATTGGCTTCTCCGGCAAATGCAGGATATCGCCAATTTTTCTTAATGGCAGATCCGACGATCAGGGCATAGACTTCAGACAAACCGGAGCCTGACCCGCCGACAGTACCGCCGACAACCCCACCGTCCACTCCACCAGGCTGCCCGCCATGAGCATAAACCTGATCCCCTTCACGCTTCTTGAGCGCAGCCAATTCGTCGGTCAAAGCTTTTTTCTTTTTCTGATCCTGCCGTTTGGTCCTCGCCTTTGCAGCGGCCATCCCTTCAGCCAACAACTGATCAGCTGTTTTCTTTGGCTTGGGTTTAGGCTTCGGTTGAGGCTTAGGTTTCGGTTTTTCTTCCTTTTTCTTAACCACGGCCTTTTTCTCAACCTTCTTAGGGCTGATTTTCTTGACCTCTGGTTCAGGTTTGGCCTCGACCACAGGAGTGGACAGCACTTCAACAGCAGGCTCGGCCTTTGCTTCAACAACTGGCACTGCCGGCGTCGAAGTCACCGGTTCAACTGTAGCCTTTACTTCTACAGGCGGACCGGGGGGAGGCGGAGCAAGGGATACAAGATCAACCGTATACACAGGTCTATCCATATTCACCGTCACTCCGGCGGTGTTCACGCCATAGATGGCAACCATGGCCAAAACCATGTGAAAAAGAATGGAGAATATAAGACCGATACTTTGCCGCATTATATTAAGATACTACTATTTTTTGTTTTTTTTCAGATCAACGGTCTTTTCAGCCACTATACCCAATCGATCAATTCCAGCACCTTTGATTTCACCCATAATCATAACCACAGTACCATAGGCCACATCTTTGTCGGCGCGCAAAAACAGTTGTTTCTTCTGCTTGGCAACCAGTCGCTTCAGATGATCCTGTAATTCGTCCAGCCCAACCTGATATTCATCGAGAAACAGCGTGCCATCCTTCTTGACTGACAACACTAGATGCTCGGAATCCTGTGGCAAATTCTTGACTGTCTTGGTCACGGGCAGATCAACCTCGACCCCCTGTGTCATAAGTGGCGCAGTGACCATAAAAATGATCAACAATACCAACATCACGTCTACAAATGGCGTGACATTAATTTCATTGAGAAAACCGCCTCCTGTCTTAATAACCATGAGGCGCTCCTACCTTTTCTCGGGCTTGGATGCCCAGGCAATTTCGCGCTCGGCACGGTTCAAGAAGGCACCGGCAAAATCAATCAAGCCGGTCTCGACTTCACCCAGTTTGCCAAGGAAATAGTTGTAAAAAATAGTGGCAGGAATAGCGACCAGCAACCCGATAGCCGTCGCAATCAACGCTTCGGAGATACCCGGAGCAACTGTTGCCAACGCTGCGGACTGAGCCAAACCAATGGAATGAAAGGAATGCATAATTCCCCAAACCGTACCAAACAACCCAATAAAGGGGGCTGCATTGGCACAAGTCGCCAAAAATGGCAGATTACGAGTTAAAACACGCATTTCCTTCGAGATGCCCTGCTTGAGGACACGACGCAGAGTGTCCTTGACGAGTAACCGTTTACGCTCTCGATTGACGTCCGCCTTTTCCAGCAACCGAAATTCATGCACTGCCAAGGTCGATACACGGGATAAAGGAGATTGATCTTTGTCGCCCAAGACCTTCAGGCCAGAGGTCAGATCCTGTGCATCCATAAAAGCATCATAGCCCTGCATGACCTTTTTCCGGGCTGACCCAATGGTGAAGAATTTAAAAAAGATAATAGTCCAACTCCATACAGACATCAGAGCAAGAAAAATCATCACCAATTTTACGGCCAATGTCGCCCCTGTCAGAAGGGTCAACATGTCACTCTCAGGCAAAAAATTCATGGTGGCACCTATACTTTAATCTTCGGGCTAGAAAGCCCCATTATGCAAAGAAAGCCGGGCTTAACCCAAGCCACGGCTTTCCGATGTCACTTTGACGTATACACTTCCATAGTCACAATTGTGCGACAACGTAAAATTACTTCATGCATCGCTGAACAATCTCCCAGGCATTGGACCCTGTCTGGCGATACTCTTCAACCGTCAACCCGGCCCCGAGTGCAATGGTTTTTCGCAGGTCGCTGCTTATCAAATCACGCGGGGCATGGGCGTCATTATTCACGACCAGTTTAGCTCCATGCTTTCTGGCAAGGGCCGCCACATGCCCATTTGTGTAGCTATGCCCACCGCGAGTGGTTATTTCCAAAGCCACTCCTTTTTCAACAGCCAGTTTTACTTCTTCGTCGGTGATCAAGCCAGGATGAGCCAAAACATCAACACCGGCTTCGATAGCAGCCAGATTGGTCCCAGGGGCAACGGGTTCAACCGGAGTCTCTCCGTGAACCAAAACAACCTGAGCACCGGCTTTTCTCGCATCTTGCACCATTCCCTCAATCAACGCAGGCGGAACATGTGTCAGTTCTACCCCTGCCATCACATTGATATCAAAGAAATGCCCATGTTTTTTTACGAACCGGAGAATATTCTCCAGCGTATAATACATGGTGCTTTCATCCGCATGATCAGTCATGCAGAGAGCCTTGTATCCGGCAACCTCAGCCCTACGAACAAGTTCGGCAGGAATAAGTTCACCGTCGCTAAAAATCGTGTGTGTATGCAGATCAATCATTGCAGGCCTACATTTTGTATTTAATGTCGTCTTCAGAGAGCTTTTCCAACTCATCCACCCATGTATCAGAATCCTCTGTGCTGATAACGGTCTCAGCATGTTCCGGAAACGGCGCACCGGCCTCTTCAAGAACGGATTCACTCGCTAAAATTTTGCACTCGGCACGAACAGCCAGGGCAATGGCATCCGAAGGACGACTGTCGATCCGACGGGTCTCCTTATCGGTGGTGACCACTATTTCCGAAAAAAAAGTTCCGTTTTCGATGTCGGTGATTTCCACTCTGGTAATCGTGCCACCCAAAGCACGAATCGCATTCAGCAGTAAGTCATGAGTCATAGGACGAGGAAACGGAACTTCGTTGATAGCCATAGAAATAGACATGGCCTCGACAGCACCAATCCAGATAGGCAAGACTTTGGTTTCATCCATGTCCTTAAGGACGATAATAGGCGACTTGCCCGACTCGTCCAATGCAAGTCCGAATATTTCCACCTCTACCACGGCTGACCAATCCTTTCCCCATTCAAGGAGTGTTTCTTTGCTTCAACAATTTTCACAGGAACCATCATGCCGACAAGGCCGCTGTCGCAATCAATGTCTACATTCACAATTCTTCCAGCCGGATCGCGTCCTTTCCAGGCGGTCATGGGACCATCCTGCTTACGGCTCAATCCTTCAATAAAAGCAATAGTCTCATTGCCAACGAGATTCTTTAGACATTTTCTAGTAATATTATTTTGCAGAGTCTGCAAGCGCATCAGTCGTTCAGATGCTTCTTCCGGGGATACTTTCGGTTCCATATTCACCGCAGCCACCCCTGGTCGGTCAGAATACTTGAAAGAAAAACTGGATTCAAATCCAACTTTTTCCACCATATCAAGTGTTTCCTGAAAATCTTCCTCAGTCTCACCGGGGAAACCAACAATAATATCCGTGGTCAACGCAATATCCGGCCTCGCAGCCTTCAACCCATCAACGATGGAAAGATACCGTGTAATATCATACTTACGACGCATGGCCTTGAGTACTCTGTCAGATCCGGCTTGCATGGGCAGATGCAAAGACGGACAGACATTTTCAAGCTCTCCAAATGCAGCAATGACCTCAGGAGCAATATCTTTGGGATGGGATGTCGTAAATCTGAGTCTTTCCAATCCTTCGATGGCAGCCACACTCGTCAGCAAGTCCGCGAAACTGACGCCAACACCGCCCTTGTCCAACCCAAAGCTGTTGACGTTTTGACCAAGCAGGGAAATTTCACGAACGCCACTTTCCACCAATAAACGACATTCGTCGATAACGGCTTCCGGATGGCGAGACTTTTGCCGCCCCCGCGTATAAGGCACTATACAGTACGAACAAAAATTATCACACCCCTGCATGATGTTCACGAACGCCTGTCGTGTCTTTTGAATAGTAATAGTCTTTTCTTCGGGTTGCTCTCGTTCTTCATAAATAGGAACAAAATCAAGCAATGCCAAACGTTCTTCCTTGCCTGCTGCGATACGTTCCAAGGCGTTGGGAGCATCTGCTATTCCATCAGAGCCAAATACAAGCTTAACGAAAGGGAAACGGTCAAAAAACCCCTTTCCCACTTGCTGGGCCACACATCCCCCCACAGCCGCGAAAACATTCTCATCACGTTTCACATGCGCAGCGATACGGCCAAGCTCACTGTAAACCTTCTGCTCCGGTTTATCCCTGACACTGCACGTATTGAGAATAAAGACCTGTGCCTCGGATTCATCGGCTTCAACCCACCCCCGACTTTCCAAAGCGCGGTTAAGCCACTGCGAATCATGCACGTTCATCTGACACCCAAAGGTGGTGATGTGAAATTTCATATATACTATCCTACCCACTATACGGGCAGTTGAAGGTTATTCTAAATCACTACGCCCCGTGCAAGCCAATTAAACATTGGCGAGCCACGTGTCCAGAAAGTGCAAGGCTTTTCCCAAAGTTTCCTTTGCGGTCAATCGCGTGTTGTCGATGACGAGTTCCGCCTCCGGGTCCATCTCGAACTCAACATCCACGCCGAGGACCTCACCCAGCCCCTCAAATTGTTCACCGGTCTTCTTGCGTTGCAAAGCCTTTGCGTACAACCCGGCCATAACAAGCCCTTCTGATCGATCAGACTCCCGACGAATGGCCTCAGAGAGATCACACTGAACGAATATTTCTGCAAACCGAGGGAGTTTTTGCCGCGCATACTGACGCATGGACTGTTTGTACGCAGAGCCATCCATCAATACATTCTTGCCCTGTCGCGCAAGTTCCGCCACTTCATTGACAAAAAGAACGTATGCCTTTTCGCGCTCTTCAGACGTATAATGAGGATGCGGGAAATATGATTTACGCCGCTCATCCATCTGAAGCAAAGCGACCTTAAGTCCTCGGGCTTCCATGGATGTAAGCACACCTTTCGCCAACGTGGACTTTCCGCTTCCAGGCAACCCGACAATCCAGAGCGCCCACCCCGATACGCTTTCGGACATGTCTACTCCAAATATTTATTAATATTCTCCCAATCAAAAACATCGTCCTCAAGCACATTGCCCACAAAATTGAAAAGCCTTCGACGAACAGACTCGGGATGATCAGGATACCATTCCGGTGACGCGATGACCAACCCACGAAAAACACAAAACGGTGCCATGACGTCAAATATTTCCGTATCGCCTGTCCGGGCTATATATTCCTCGACATACGCCCGATACAACTTCTCAAAAGGTCCACTCATCCGATCATGACCGTAAAGACTCCACAACAGATAATTAATAGCCATGGTCGCCAAATCTCCTGCAGGCTCTCCCCATTCACCACGACTGCGATCAAGGACTGAAAATTCTCCATTATCAGTGACAAGCACATTCCAGGGATGAAAATCGCCATGAACAACACTCAATCTATGGGCGTAGCCTTTGAGTTTCCATCGCCAATCAATGAGACGTTTTTCCAAAGCCATGAATTCATTATCGTCAAACGGCGCATACGGATGCGGAAACGCTTCATCAATCAACCCGAGAATGCATTCACTTGAACCAATCAGGTTGCGAATACGCCGATAATACAAATGGGAATCGTCAAGCTTAACGCTGTGCGCCCGGGCAAGCCACCGGGCAAACTCTCGTGCAGTCTCAACATCTGATTCACAAAAATCACCAGACTTGATTCTGTCGAGATCAAGGAAGTAATCATGCCCTTCCAATTTCTCATTGAGAATAAAAAATTCTTTGGGCTCATCCACCGGAATCAGGGAATCCGAACCATCGACATACCCAAGCCCAAGCGGATGAACATGACGTTCCATGCGTGCTGAAGTCTCATACTGAAACATGAGGATTGCTCCCCGGTCCCAATAGAACTGATGACCATATTTGTCCCCTTTCATCACGGACAAAACAGCCTCTCGCATCTCGCCACCGACCTCGAATTGAAGCAGTAAGGGCTTGCCGTAGCCAAACCCTTTCATGCCCTGTTCATCTAGATTGCCAATAGAACCGGCCCCGACAAGTCGGGCGTCATCTCCGAAAGCACGCTTCAAATATGCCTCAATGGATTTGATCTTCAATTCGATCATGACGCCCTCCCCGGCGGGACCTTTTATAACTTATTCCATAGGACCAAAAACGGCCTCATATCGAGCAGTAAACTCATCCATAGTAAAGAAGTGTTCCTGCGTCCCATTCTTTTCCACAGCATAGGTCGCACAGGTCGCTCCCAGCTTGCAGGCATCCACCACAGTCTTACCCAGGGACAATCCCTTGAGCAGCCCTGAGCGAAATGCATCGCCTGCACCAGTGGGATCAACCACGGCTTCAGCGGGAACAACGTCCACGAGCGTTTCTTCGCCTTTGCAGTTCACAGCAGAGCCTTTTTCGCCCAACGTCGTGATGAGATAGGCTACAGAATCCAGAATATCATCTTTGGACATTCCCGTGGTATTCATGATCATCTCCAATTCATAATCATTGGTGATGAGAATTTCAGCGTCCAAAAAGGCCTCTTTAAGCTGCTCACTGGTAAAAGCCGGAATCTGCTGACCCGGATCGAAAATGAAAGGAATTTTGTTCTCTCGGTAATATTTGGGATGATCTATCATATCCCCCAGATTGCCGGGAGAAATAATACCCAGCGCATCATCGCCATTGATCTTGGACATATCATATTGGCAGGGGTATTTCATAGCTCCGGGGTTGAAACCTGTGATCTGGTTATCAGACTGATCGGTAGTGATGTAGGCTCCGGCTGTGAACTCCTGATCAAGAGTACGAATCCCTTCCACAGAAAAACCGAATTGATGTAAACGGTCGTCATAGGCTGCGAAATCCTTACCAACCTGGCTGAGAATAACAGATTTTTCGTCAAGCAATGCAAGGCTATAGGCAATATTACCGGCGGTGCCGCCAAACCTCTCGGTCAGACCGTCCACAAGAAAGCACACATTTAAAATATGAATTTTGTCAGGAAGGATATGATTGGAGAATTTATCAGGGAATGACATGATGCGGTCGAAAGCAAGAGAACCGGTAACATAAATATTCATTGTAACTCCTCAAAAGGTGGCTGGATTTTTCACCGGGAAGGTACGTTCTTGGTCCCATTACTGTCAACGGTCTGCCAATATTAAAAAAGTATATTCATGATACCATGGTTTCTCCGTTGATCCATTGTAAAAAATCCAGATTGCCACCGGTGATGGGGAATGCCACGACACACGGCACCTCATAACTGTGCATAGCCTTAACAGCTTCCGTCAACTCATGAACTAAACTGTCACGAGTCTTGGCAAGAAGCACTACTTCCTCTGCCTTCTCTACCTTGCCTTTCCACCAATACATGGATTTCATGCCGCCAAGGATATTCACACACGCGACCAATCGACGTTCCAGAAGAACTGTTCCGATATTTTCCGCTTCGATCATCGTTTCACATGTCATATAAATAAGTGTTTCATCCATAGAATCTCCCTTGTAGAAAGTCTCACCAATGATACATGCTTTAAAGACGGGCGCAAAGTATAGCGAACAATTGGGACTTGAGCGATGGAAAAGCAGGTGCTAACACCGTCCATCACGGAGACATCATGAAAAAGAAAGAACGCGCATCAGAAATATACGCACGACTGGCCAAGCGGTACCCTTCACCGAAACCGGCTCTGACCTGGGCTACCCCATGGGAATTGCTCGTGGCGACGGCTCTCTCCGCCCAATGTACTGACGAACGGGTAAACAAAGTTACTCCTGTTTTTTTTGAACGATGGCCCGAAATCGAAGATGCAGCCAATGCCGAAGTGACAGACATTGAGGAAGTAGTTCGCTCCACCGGTTTTTTTCGCAACAAGGCTAAAAACATCAAAGCGGCAGCCCTGCGTGTCATGACAGAATACGACGGCACAGTTCCGCAAACCATGGCGGAACTGATCACACTTGGTGGCGTTGCTCGAAAAACCGCCAGCATAGTTCTCTCTAATGCATTCGGCGTTAATGAAGGCATTGCCGTAGACACCCATGTCAAACGGCTCGCTTTCCGTATGGGACTTACCACCAAAACAGACCCCATTCCCATTGAAAAAGACCTCATGCCACTGTATCCACGTGAACAATGGGGCGATATCAACCATTATCTTGTTTTTTATGGTCGCGAGGTCTGTCCGGCACGGAAGCCCAAATGCGATATATGCGAACTCAACGACATCTGCCCCAAAAAGGGAGTCAAATAATGACCAAACCCGGTAAATTTACAGTCCACAATACCGACGGCAAGGCACGACGTGCGACTTTGAGCACGGCACACGGCGACATCCAGACACCTATTTTCATGCCCGTAGGCACTCAGGGCACGGTCAAGAGTTTGACCCCACTTGACCTAGAGGAAATGGATGCTCAAATCATACTCGGCAACACATACCATCTCTATCTTCGCCCCGGTGACGAACTGGTCGCTCGGCGCGGCGGTCTGCACAAGTTTTCCAACTGGAAACGCCCGATCCTGACAGACAGTGGTGGCTTTCAGGTCTTCAGTCTGCAAGGCATTCGTAAACTTTCTGAGGAAGGCGTGGAATTCAGATCCTATCTGAATGGTTCCAAACATTTTTTCTCGCCGGAAAAAGCCATCGATATCCAGAAAAATCTCGGTTCAGATATCATGATGGTCCTTGATGAATGTGTGGGCTACGGTAATGACCGTAAGTACACTGAAAAATCTCTCGAAATGACCACACGCTGGGCGCAACGGTGTCGCGATCACTATCCCAAGGGAAGCGGTGAACAACTTATGTTTGGTATTGTTCAAGGCGGTTTTCACAAAGATCTACGAGAAAAAAGCCTTTATCAATTGCGAAAAATCGACTTTGAAGGCTTTGCCATCGGTGGTCTGTCTGTTGGTGAATCCACCGAAGAGATGTACGATATTCTGCACCACATTGCCCCGAAAATGCCGGAAAAAAAACCCCGCTACCTTATGGGGGTTGGTACTCCTCTGGATATTCTGGAAGGCGTATCCGCCGGAGTCGACATGTTCGATTGCGTCCTGCCTTCACGTAACGCACGCAACGGGACCCTGTTCACTTCCATGGGTAAGATCAACATCAAACGTGCAGAATTTACCGAAGACGATTCACCGCTTGATCCTAATTGCAACTGCTACACCTGCCGCAACTTCACCAAGGCATACCTACGGCATCTGTATCAGGCCAAAGAGCTTTTGTCGTACAGGTTAAACACCTACCACAATCTCTACTTCTATCTGGATCTCATGAAACAAATCAGGGCAGCCATTGAAAACGGAACATTCAATGAACTCAAGGCGCACTACGAAACCGCCTACGCAAAATAAAAGGATCAGAACGATGTGTGAGAGCAGGTTCCCATATGTTCATCCTCAGGCGCAATGCCCAGAATGGACGAGGAATACTGCTCCGCGCAATCAAGCAGAGTGAGATTTGCCTCACTCTGACGGGTATCGTCGGCCAAAGTCCCAAGTAACCTGTCCAGAAAACCAAACTTCTGGTCAAACTCCTCAAAAACCCTGTGTTCACCATCCATGTTCACCACACGGATGATATCCAACACACGAATTTCATCCAACGATCTGGCCGGAGCATATAACTCACACCCCTTTACGTCAGCCAACACCGTATACCCTGCCTTTTGCAACAGGTTGAACAGGTCAGAAACCAATGTCGCCGGAGCCATAAGTCCATCCGATATCTCTTCTACGGACGGCAGAGGCTTGCCCGCATAAAATCTCTTGGCAAGCACGATCATCATCAAAACCGCTATTTTTTGACGTTCATACGGCGTGGCTTCGCCAAAAAATCGCTGCTTCACGAAAGAATTAAGATTTTGCCAACTGTAGCTCACCTCAGACCCAAGCAAAACAATAAGCCAACTTATATAAATCCAAATAAGCAAAAGGGGCAATTGAGCAAAACTGCCATAAATAGCATTATACTTGGCCGCGCCGATTTGCCAATTGATATACAGCCATTGCGCCATCTGCCACAACACACCACCGACAACCCCACCGATAAGAGCGGCAACCATATTCACACGCGTATAGGGAATAAAGGCATACATAAACATAAATGCCAATGAAATAAGTATGTATGGAGCCACCTTAAGAAAAATTGTCTCAAGAAATCCGACCGCCTCAACACTCAAAAGATCGGTCATCATCTGTTGCTGTTGAAGACTGACGTTGAAACTCGAAGCGACAATCAACACAAGAGGACAAATTAAAATAACCGGGAAAAAATCGGCTATTTTTCGCCAAGGAGAACGGCCCTTGGTTACATTCCAGATGGTATTAAAGGCCTTTTCCGTGGTCCCAATGAGGGAGAATACCGTAAAAAGCAATGTGGCCACACCAACCCACCCCAACGCTTGAACATTGGTTCGGTCAATATATTCAATAATTTTGTCTGCGACCTCAACACGGCCTGTGGTAAGCTTAAGAATGAGAGTTCTAATAAAGTCGGTATTTTGCAGTCCAAACCCTTTGGAAATGGAAAAAGCAACGGCAAGAAATGGAACAATTGACAGAATGGTTGTAAATGTCAGAGCTGCTGCACGAATAACAGTCTGGTCCTTGATAAAACCGAACCCAACCAAATAAAGCAGACGGCTTGCCCCGCGCCAAAGACGAATATAGCCCGGAGTTTCCGGTGTATTTCTTACCCAGATACCTTCAAGGAAAAGCCGTTTCACATTTCGGGATGTTCGTTCCAACTTGGCTGCACTCATGAGGACTCCACTCGTATCCACCTGTTTCACTACCTGCCTATCTATCGAGTAACATACCTTATTTTTCGCTCAACAGGCAAGGCAACGAATCGCATTAGAAAAGATCACGTAAAAACTCAAAAGACGTCTTTGGTATGCTCAAAATATTGTACACGGTATCGTGGACGATCTTGCCCGTAGGAATTTCAACCTGTGGATCAGTCAGCTTACCTACCAATTTAATGGTAACACTCGGAACCACCACAAAATCATTACGGATTGCGAGATCTATAGAATTATCCGGCAAACTAAAAGAACCTTCTCCATAGGACTGAAGGACAGGAGGAGCTTCAACACGGAATTTATCAGCAGTAAACACACCTTTTTTGACAGAAAAATCGGTGACGGCTTTTTGAAACGGTGTTCGCGGAAGAGGTTTCTGCTGAGTCTCTTTACCCACAGTATCAGTCGATCTTTTCGCTGAAATTTGCTCAGGTTTGGAATTATAGCCAGTAAATTTAAATGAACCATTGGATACGCGTACATTGGTGGTTCCTTGAAGATTGGCCAGAATGTCATCATCAGTCGTGCCCCGACTCTTGAGATCTATGTCTACATCAGTTTTACCGCGGATATAATCTCGTTTGGTCATATCTTTCAAAAGCGGACCAACCTGCATATTCTCCACATCAAGAACAAGATCCGTACTCAATGATATTTCGCTTACCTGTCCTGTCCAATCACCCGTCAAGGAACCTCCATGAAGCTGCCCCTGCACTTTGGAAACATGGATATCGCCGTTATCGGCTCTCAACCGCCCGGTTAAACGAGTTGCACGTATGTCGGCCAAAGTGAATGAATCGAAGGCGACTTTACCGCTTAAACGAAGAGCTCGTAAAAATTCCAAAGGGAGCCTTACCGGCTGAGCCTCTGGTATTTTACCTGTACGAGAATTCGGTTTGCGTGAGGGTGGAAGATATCGATCCAAATCGAAATCCCCAGCTGTCATAGTAAAGGCAAGTACTGGATTTTTAAATCCAGCTCCAGCCACACGGCCCTTAATAGGCATGCCATCAAGTTCACCGCGTAATTCACTCAACACAAAACCTTCTTTATCAATAGAAAATCGAGTATTAAGGACAGCCTTGGTCAAAGCTGTTGTATCTTTTGTTCTGAGAGCCTTACCCGTCAATAAATAGATCACACGCTTGGGATTAGCTCCAGAGATTGAGACGCCCCCACTACCCTTGAATTCCCCGTGCAAATCAGTCAATTGACCTGAACCGGTTATCGATGTTTCCAAAACTCGTATAAAGCCTTCCGACAAAGCCAGTGTTCCTTTTTCAGAATCAAAGACAACAGTTCCGTTAGCTGTCACTCTTTTGGCTTGCTTAGGTAACAACGAAGACGTCACATGACCATTCATAGCCATGCCGGAACTCCTAACCTCTCCATCATCAATCCCAAAGGACAATGGACCTTGCGCAATCAGAGAGAGAGTTTCAACATTTTTCCCACCACGAGTTTTGGCAGTAACATCAACGATACTGTTCCACTCTGTCTCTAAAATCCCTTGAGCAGGAGTCACACTCACGTTTACATCAGCTTTGGAATAATGCAGCTCCCGCGGTTGCCCAGATTTCTCTTCGTATCGAGAAAATCCTCTGCCCAACGAAAATCCAACAGAACTTTTCAAATGACGTAAAATTGAAATGGATCGCTCTTCAGGAGGACATTTCATTGTGGCAACCGATGTTGAGATCGTGCATCTCCCGGCCCCCCCTACAAAAAGAGGGGAATGTTGCAACAGAGTAAATCCGTCTTTCGAAGAATGAGCATTAATCAAAGCTTCGATAGCCAAAGTAGGAACGCCAGACTGTGAAGAGCTACCGAGAGTTGCGTCCATAGAGCCCGTAAGTGACGTCAATTTGTGCCGAGCAGATTCCGCAATAAAAGATATTTTTGAATTCTGTGCAGCTACTTTGAGACGTATATCAGAAATATGTGCACCCATGACTTTGAGTCCGTCTGCTCGAATGGCACCCTTTCCTCTAAATTTTTTAAAAAAATTCAAATGGAAATCATTCCAAACAAAGGGAGTTCCTGTCACAAATAGAGGAAGATACCGATCAAGTTCAATAGTATTGCTGCGTAAAACAAAATCGAATACCGGCTTTGAATACCCTGTGATGCTCAAATTGCCCCGCACAATCAGATCATCAAGTGTAAAGGCCAAATTTTCAAAGGACACTCCTTTGTCCGACACTTTGACAAAGGTCGTCATAGCCCCGCTAGTAAGACCATTCACCTTGCTGAGTGGTAACGACGGAGCATGCCGAGCAATCAACTCGGAAGGGATGAACGGATGCACAGTCACAAGCCCTTCCGCCGTAAAGCCCTTACTCAGATTACCACTTTTAAGATTACCTTCCGCTCGAAGTCCCAAAAAAAGAACCTGTAAATCTCGTAACCCAACAGAACGATTCTTCCAGTCCACATCAAGATACGCTGTTAATTCACCAGGGGCAGCTCCTTCTGGTAGAAAATCACCTAAAACAGTGCCGTACACTGAAGAATCCTTAAGGGTAACCTCCGAACCATCTGAAGAAACTCGGACAACCCCCTTCAACGTCAATGCTGAAAAAAGTCCTTGTTCAGCCCATGAAAAATCACTGCTCACGGAAAACGGGACATCTTCTCCGGGCCGAAACATGCCGGTCCTCAAATCAATGCCACTCAATCGGTATTCACTCTGGGTGGGGATATCACGGTAAAGAATTTCCGCGTCAACAATCTCGACAGCTTCTACAGAGAACTTCCAACCGTCCAACAACGTAGAGGAATCATCCTTTTGGTTGACGGTACTATCCAAGAGAGTTTGCCAGTTAAACAGACCATTTTTACTATAAATCACAGAGCCCTGCATACCTTCAACAACTACAGACTCAATTTGGAGCTGCTTGGAAAGCAACGGCAGAACCTCAACCATAATGCGAATAGTATCGAACTCGGCAGCAAGCCCCGTTCCAAAAGCCGGGGTCTCCTCAACAGTCAACCCTTCAACTTCTAAGGCTAAATCAGGCCAAACGACAATATCAAGTTCGCCGGCAAGCTCTACCTTTCTATCAAGGATCACACTTAACTTTTGGGTAAAAGTTGTGCGAAAATCGTCGGTATCAATATAGTATGAAGCCCAAAACAAAGCGACGGTCGCCCCGAAAAGAAGGGCAACACATAACTCCACTAAGAGAAGAAGCAATCGTTTAATCGCTACTCGCATCAGGGACACCTCCGCCCCTATCGTCAGTTTCATCTACTTTTGTCTTATAAAACACACTTGTGCCTAAATCCAAGCCGGTCTTCTCTGCAATCCGTTTACACTTGACCTTAAAGGCACAATAAATTCCAGGCCAACGTCCATCGAGTGCTTCAAAATTACCCAGGCCCTTGGACAAAATCACATCAGCCTGTTCCATGATTTTCAAAAATTCAGGGGTACATCTATCAAGGATGGTTCCGGGCGTATCCACCCCACTCTCAACCACTCGACAAAGCCGTGTCATCCCGACCGTCACAGCATCTTCCATGGTTGCATCATTAATAACCGGGTAGGAACGGACTGCAAATGTGACATCACATCCCATCCGCTTGAATTCTTTAACCAAAAGTTTATCCAAAACAATTTCACCGGTATTATCACCAAGAATAAGCACCTTGGCCCCAGAGAAAATATCGCCCTTCAGACTATTAAGAACCTCAGGTGAAATTGTCCTTGCAACATTGGAAATTTCTTCTTCCAAATCAAACTCGAGCTCAACTCCCCTGTCTATATAGTTACCTATTATCGCAAATTCCAGAGCAAGGGCCAAGGCATCACCATCGTCATTCGCTCTCTCTTGTGCGATCCGAGCCTCCAGGCCAGGCATAAGAGCGGCTACACACCTGTTAGCCTCATCCTTGTCATCACGATAAAGATCGCCACATCCCGTTTTGATGCGTATCAACTCAGCCAAATGACGAGCTATAGCAGGCGGCGGATCGTTCAAATCTAGCTTGGCGAGGGTCTTTCCCCACTCCACGACGATATCCTGTTGCAAAACAATATCATCAGGACAGGCAAGTCGGGCTTCCCGAACAGCCATTTTCATAAAACACGGCATGCAATCCAGAGCAGTATCCATCTGAACACCTATTTACGATATATGATGACGGCAACAAATTTAACGCCGTCAAAGAATTTCAAAAACTTCACAGAACAATCGCACAGCGTCCCGCTCATTGGCAAGACGTGTCAAAAAAACTATATATGAAATTATGAAGAATCGGCAGGAAAATTAGAATGCAACCCAACAATAGATATGCCGGCTTTATCAGCAAATTCGAGGGCCGCTTCTCTATCAAAGAAAAGACTTTTTCCGGCTTCAATACCAAGACAGGTAGCCTTGCCTTCAGCCATAATTTTTAACGTATCCATTCCCAAACTCGGAAGATCGACCTCTTCCTGCTGACCCGGTTTAAAAACTTTAACGACGACACACCCACTACCGCCAAACTCACATCCACGGCGAATAGCGGTATCCGTCCCTTCAAGAGCTTCAACAGCAGCAACAACGCCCTCACGAACAACAAGGCATTGTCCAACATCAAGACGTCCAAGCTCTTTGGCAATCTTCCAAGAAAATCGAAGGTCGTTCCATTCCTGTTCGTCAGGTTCTCGACGAGTCAAAACTCCTTCCGGAGTCAAAAGTTCCGGCAGGAATTTATGCGCAGGTACAACCTGCATTCCCTCTTTATCGAACTCACCTGAAATAAGATTAAGCAAGGCAGAATCACCACGATTCTTTTTGCCAAGAACCAACTTCACAGCACGCATATCCAAATGTCTGATATCCATGACCTTTGGCTTTTCAATTGTCCCTGCCATAATCACATTCTCAACACCGTTGGACTTCAAGTAATTGATAAGCTTATTCAACTTACCCAACTTAAGTTCCATCCAGACATCGGCCAAAGGGACAACATCCATATTGGTGTGCCCAGTAAATCCAGCCACAACGAGTTTGTGACCTTTAGCTTTAACGCCTTGAGCAACGAGAACAGGGAACTGCATTCCCCCGGCGATGAGACCGATGGTCTTTACGGATTCTGACATAATAAAAGGGACTTAGTTAGCGTTTCCGCTACGTTGTTTATGATCAGGTGTCACACCATTTTTGCTTTCACGAATGAAAGAAACCAGACGGTCTACTTCTGCAATACCTGTAATTTCTTCCTCAACGAGGGCAAGCCCGTCATCACGCTTCAAACCTGAACGGAAAATAGTCTTGTAGGCCCGTTTCAATCCTTTACAAGCATCACTGTCGAATCCATTCCGGCGCAAGCCAATGAGATTTGGACCAAAGAGCATTCCACGAACGCCATGAGCCAACATAAATGGCGGAACATCAAGTTTATACCCACTGGCGCCGCCCAAAAAGGCATACTCGCCAATACGAATAAACTGCTGCACAGCCGACAAGCCACTGATTATGACATTGCGCCCGACCTCAACATGCCCTGCCAACTGTACAGCATTGGCAAGAATCGCGTTGTCACCAACAGAACAATCGTGAGCAATATGAGAATAAGCCATAAACATGCAGTTAGAACCAATCTTTGTTTCCTCGGAACCTTGAACAGTACCGCGATGAATTGTGACACACTCACGAATGATGTTGTTATCACCAATACGAGTATATGTTTTTTCACCTTTATAGGCGCTATGCTGCGGCTCTCCACCAATCACGGCATGGGGATGAACGTGGTTATTCTTGCCAAGCTCAGTATTAGCCTGAATAACTGTATGCGATTCTAAAAATGTTCCATCGCCCACTTTTGCTTCCGCCCCAATAACGACATAAGGCCCAATGTGGACGTTTTCACCGATTTCAGCAGTCTGATCAATAACGGCAGTTGAATGAATATCGGTCGACATCTTACATGACCCCTTTGTCCGCAATGGCTGCGGAGAACTCGCCCTGACACGTAACTTGTCCATCAACTTTAGCTACGCCGCGCATTTTCCAAATATTCAACTTATGTCGTTCGTAGTGAACGCAAAGTTCCAACTGATCACCGGGCACCACGGGTCTGCGGAATTTCACTTTATTCAACCCTGTAAAAAGAAAGACCTTATCTCCAAGCGGTTCATCAATGGAATTTATGACGAGTATTCCACCAGCCTGCGCAAGCGCTTCCAATTGCAACACACCAGGCATGACCGGCATATTCGGAAAGTGTCCTTGAAAATACTCTTCGTTCATGGTGACATTCTTGATAGCTTTAAGACGGACTCCCGGCTCAAGCTCAAGAACTCTGTCTACAAGAAGAAATGGATAACGATGTGGAAGCATCTCCATTATTTTCTGAATATCCAAAATATGTTCATTACTCATTACTATCTCCACCTGCAGCCTGTTCTGTAAGGGACGCAAGTTTCTTTTCCAGTTTCTTCACCCGCTTAAACAAATCAGGCAGTTTGGGCATGCACACACTGGCTGCTTTAAGGAAAGTCCCCGCCTTCATGGCTGGAGTACCGGCAACTTTACTTCCCGGTTCAATGCTTCCGGCCACACCACTCTGTGCACCGACCATCACACCATCACCAATCTTTGCATTGTCAGCGACACCGACCTGTCCAGCCAACACAACTCCGTTGCCAACAATAGTGCTCCCACCAATGCCGACCTGACCGATGACAAGACAATGCTCACCAATCTCGACATTATGTCCAATCTGCACAAGATTATCGATCTTGGTTCCCCGTTTAATACGGGTCGTGTCCAAAGCTGCACGGTCAATTGCCGTATTGGAACCGACTTCAACATCGTTTTCAATCTCCACAGTACCAATCTGTGGAATTTTCATGTGGCCAACCGGAGTCTGAGCATATCCGTAGCCATCTCCACCTATCACAGCACCCGGCTGCAAAATAATATTATCACCAAGGTGCAGACCGCCCATAACGACACAGTTTGGGTACAAAATACACTGTGCCCCTACATGAGTTTTTTCACCCACATAAGCACCGGCAAAAACCACAGTTCCTGGTCCAACAATCGCTCCTTCACCAATAAAGGCAAACGGGTAGACGGTTGCAGAATCATCAACGAGAGCATCAGGATGAACATAGGCCAACTCACTGATTCCACTCAAACATCCCTGAGGACGGGCAAAGAGATTAACAACTTTTGCCAGATCCATATAGATATTATCGCTGATAAGGGCACATTGGACCTTGTCGGCATAAGGGCCGGATGTGAGAACACATCCGGCCTTCGTTGTTTCGAGTAGGTGCTGATATTTCGGATTAACAAGAAATGAAAGCTCTCCATTTCCGGCCTTATCCAGGGTATTCACCCCAGTAATATCAATGTCAGCACCAGTATATTCAAGCCCAAGCTCCGTGGCCAAGGCTGACAATTTCATGCTCATGGTCTACTTTCCGGATTTTTTCATCTTATCGAGTTCTTTGATGATATCGGCAGAAATATCCAAACCGTCCGCAATAAACGCAAGACCGGGGGTATTTTTGTCAAAAGCAATGCTAAACTTGTTTGCGGTGCAGAATTCCATGACAACCTTTTCCAACTTCTGAAGAACGGGCTTGCCCAGTTGATTCTGGTCGCGCTGAATGGACTTCTGATAAACCTGAAAATCTTCAGTCCAATCACGGCTTCTACGACGAATTTCAACAATCTTGTCCTGCATGGTCTTTTCGTCAAAGGCCTTGCTCTCAATCTGCACTTTCAGTTTCTCAAGAGCCTCTCTCTCCTTCTTGAGCTGCTCGCCACGAGCACCAAACTTGGCATCAAGCTTTGCCCTTACATCTTTGCCATAGAGGCAATCCTGCATGACCTTTTTGGCGTCAAAAACACCAATCTTGGTTTCGGCAAATGCTACGGCCTGGAAAAGAAAGACAAAACAAACAGCCAGCAGACACACTTTTTTCATTGTATAACTCCTTAAATGAAAATCATCTTTAAATTAGAACTGTTGTCCCATAAGCAACTCAATCTTATGACGACCGTTATCATCAAGTGGGTCCAAAGCGTAGCCGTACACAAGGCCAACAGGACCCATGGGGGAATTCCAGTTAACACCAGCGCCCACACTCTTATACAAGCCCAAGGAAGGTTTTTCGCCATACCGAGTAACGGACTCGAAAAACATTTCCTCTTCCTTCCAAGAGTTACCAGCATCAAAGAAAACTAATGCCATTATACCCAATTCTTCACTGATGGGACGCTTCAATTCAATATTGGTATAAAATGCTTTGTCACCACCAACGGTTGAACTGGAAGTCGAATCTTCTGTCGGAGAAATGTCGTAGTTGCTGTAACCACGCACACTGTTAACACCACCCAATTCAAACCGTGGTGCTGTCGGAATATCTTCTCCACCAAAGTTCTGGTGAATATAACCAGCCCAAAACTTCGTATGAAAGACCACTTTTTCAAAGGCTGGCATATACCAATCGTGTGATCCTACATATTTCACATAATCATCAGTACCACCAATTGGACCACCGGCAAAAATCATCCGTAACAAAAGCTTTGTTCCAGTGGTTGGTGAAGTATAATTATCAAGGGTGTTACGGGTAACACTTGCAGAAAGAGTAGAAGCGAGATGGTATCCGGCATCGTCTTTTACGTCATCGGAAGCATCATCTGCCACATTTTTAATATTATACTTTTCCAAACCGTAATCCCACTTGAGCGTTGTATATTCACCAAGAGGATAGAAGAAATAGACATTACCACCGAGGGCATCTTTATCGTACTGATTGTATTCCGTATCAGTATTATGAGCCTGCAGACCGAAACCAAGATCAGTGTCATTTATACGCGGATTAATAAACTTAGCCACATATGATGTCTTAGAACCACCGATCTGCCCTTCAAAACTAGCCTGATACCCTTTACCGAAGAGGTTACTCTCACCAATGGTACCACCGAAGAACACACCATCATACGTTGAATAACCTATACCACCACTGATCTTACCAGTAGATTTATCCTTAACCTTGACGACCAAATCCATCTCTTCAGGGTTGCCAGTTGGAACCGGTGAAATATCGACTTTTTCGAAGAAGTCGAGGTTAGTCAGTCGTTGGTTGGATCGTTTCAACTTATCGCCACTGAACTGATCGCCATCAGCCAAACGCATTTCACGCATGATAACGTTGTCACGGGTACGAGTATTTCCTTCAATAAGGACACGACGAATATGAACACGTTGATGTTTGGAGATGGTATAAACGACATCAACGACTTTGCTTTCTTGGTTGTCCTGTAAATTTACACCAACATCAGCGTAAGCGTATCCGTAATTATTATAATAAACGGTCAGTGCTTCAATATCTCTTTTGAGCACAGTCCGGTCAAAATACTCATCTTCATCATGAAGAGTATCAATTGAAGTCACTTCGATAAGTTTGGAAGGATCTTCAATGAGGTCACCTTTAAACAAGGTCTGCCCCATTTTAAAACGATCTCCTTCCCACACTCGATAAATAACATCAATACCATCATCCTTGATTTCAACATCAGGACGTCCGACTTTGGCAGTAAGGAACCCCTTACTCTGATACAACGCCATGATAGCAGCTGCATCACGCTCTAAAAGCTCTTCTTTTAAAACACCTGAATCATCAATCCAAGAGAACATGCCACGTTCTTTAAGAGCCAGTATATCTTTGACATCATCTGGATCCATTTGTTTGGCACCATCAATGATGATGTTTTCAATATATAACTGCGGACCTTCATCAATGACAAAAGTCAGACGGGCCACGCCCTTCCCGGCATCTTCAACCTCGTGAGTGACCTTGGCTTTGTAATACCCTTCTTTCCGGTACATTTCACGGATGACACGAATATCATCAGCTAAAACCTTAGGGTTAACAACGCCACCTTTTTTGGTGGAAAGAGCTTCAAGGATATCTTCGGAATCAATTTTATCGGCCCCACGTACTCCCAGAGCTTGAATACGTGGCTTTTCCTTGACATCAAAAATGACTTTTTTGCCATTCTCAACAGAATCAACTTTAACCTGAACATCATCAAAATAACCAAGATCATAAATATTTTTAAGCGCAGTATTGACTGACTTGGCTGTCAGGATATCGCCTTTCTGCATAGTAAGACGCATCATGACGACTTCCTTGTCAAGAACCTGAGTTCCCTCGACATCAACTTCGGCCACCACGTCCTGACGAAGAAGGTCCATACGCATACGGTCCACCAAGGCATCAACGGCGGGCAGCAGGTTGATAAGACCGTCTTTGGTCACAGAAATTTTCTTACCAGGACCTTTGGCATATGCATCGACAAGACGAGCATCCAAAGTCAGGCTCTCTCCTATTTGATTCAGAGAGCCGTAAACTGAAAATTCACCACCGGCCAACAAAGAAATCTCACGCGCTGTAGTGGGAGTAAACTGAGTATAGCCTTTTTCGCCGACAATACGAGCAACTTCAGCCTGATCAACGACATTAAAACCAGCCTCATGAAGACGGTCAGTCAAAAGCTCAGGGAGGCTGTCCTTAAGATAGGACAAATCGTCACCGGCATTAACCTCGAAAGGTAATACGGTAACCTTAATATCCTGATTGAGACCATCAGCAGCAAAGGCCGCACCAGCGACCATCAACAAACAAGCTGCAATCGCCCCAATGGCAAGTCTGCGAAGACTAATGAGCATAGAGTTCTCCTGAACGCAATTCAACACGCCGATGCATCATACCTGCGAGTTCCGGATTATGTGTAACGACAACAAACGTCATGCCTAATTCATTATTAAGTGAGACCAGCAATTTACCAATCATGGCTCCGGTCTCCGCATCAAGGTTGCCCGTAGGCTCATCAGCTAGAAGCACTTTAGGACGTAGCAAAATGGCACGCGCAATGGCGGCCCGTTGCCTTTCGCCTCCCGAAAGAGTCGTCACTTTATGTTCTAGTCTATGAGTAAGTTCAACCATATCCAAGGCTTCTCTTGCGAGCCGTATACCTTCAGAACGTCCTTTCCCTGCAATAAAAGCAGGCATGGCAACATTCTCCAACGTTGAAAATTCAGGGAGCAAATGATGAAACTGAAAGACGAAACCAATATCTTGATTTCTTAATTCAGCCCGTTTTCTGTCTCCCAAAGTATTCAAATCCACCCCATTCAAAAATATCTGACCAGCCGTCACATGGTCCAACGTACCAAGCATGTGGAGCAATGTTGTCTTGCCCGATCCTGAAGCCCCCAGAATAGCTAGGGACTCACCTCGATCAATTGTCAGGTCAACGTTTCTCAGGACACTCACCGTTTCAGGCGGTCCTTGAAACTCCTTACTCACGGCAACCAGTCGGTATATAGCCTCTTTATTCATAACGCAAGGCTTCACTCGGACTTAAAGCAGCAGCTCGCCGCGCCGGATAAATGGTTGCTAGAAAGCACAACAAAAATGCCGCAACACCGATTGCCACCATATCAAAAGCTTCAAGACGAACCGGCAGGTAATCAACCGGATAAACATTACTTGGCAGCTTGATAAACTGGTACTTCTTTAGCAACAGGCTGAGCGGTACTCCAATAAGAAACCCAATCAAAGTTCCTGCAAGACCGATAAAAGTCCCCTGAAGCATAAATATATTTCTGATACTTTTGGCATCTGCTCCAATGGACATAAGTACTGCAATGTCCTTGGTCTTTTGTATTACCAACATTACCAACGTTGTGACAATACTGAATGAGCCGACCAGCACTATCATGGCAAGAATGATAAACATCGCCGTTTTTTCTAGCTCTAAGGCCGCGAATAAATTCGCGTTCATCTCCTGCCAATGACGAACGTAGACTGTGAACGTAGCTACTTTTTCCCGTAATGCGTCAGAAATAGCTTCAACATTGTAGACATCGTCTACACTAATTTCTAACCCGGAAACCACATCGCCCTTGAATCCAAGCAATTTTCTTGCCTCAGGGAGACTGACGTAGCCCAATGACGAGTCATACTCGAACATACCGGTACGAAACACACCCGCGACAATAAAGCGACGAATTCTTGGCGTAAATCCTGCCGCCCCGGAACGCCCTGATGGCGACAGCAGATTGACTTCAGACCCTTCAATCAGTCCAAGTCTTTTTGCCAATTCAGAACCGATGATAATCCTCGGGAAATCATCGTTGTCACCAAGCCTCCGAACATCGCCACTGATCATGTCTTTGGACAGACTCAAAACGGTGTCTGAAGTTGACGGATCGATTCCGCGGAGAACAACGCCTTTGACTCCAGTTCGCGTGGACAACATGACCTCTGAATAAATGAAGGGCGTGACGCCAATGACGCCAGGCACCTTTTTCGCTTCATCGGCCAAAATGTCTGAATCCTTGATGCCCCCCCGCAGGGAGGTCACCAGAATATGGGCGTTAACGCCCAATATTTTATCACGCAAATCCGTAGAAAAACCATTCATCACACCGATGACGACAATGAGCGCGCCAACTCCAAGAGCTACACCGCACACAGCGAACAACGATATAACAGATATGAACGACTGCTTACGCAAAGCGAACAGATATCTGAGTGCAATAAAGGCTTCAAATCGCATATAATTTACTCGCGGGCCCAAAGCCCTACCCGGCCTCCGGCCTGAGCAACGGGAACAGAATGACTTCACGAATGGAGGCACTGTCCGTCAAAAGCATTACCAGACGATCGATGCCAATTCCTTGACCGGCTGCCGGCGGCATACCGTATTCAAGGGCTCTAACATAATCTTCATCCATAAAATGCGCTTCTTCGTCTCCAGCTTCCTTTTCCTCGACCTGAATCTCGAATCGACCACGTTGATCGACTGGATCGTTCAACTCAGAAAATGCATTAGCCAGTTCTCGACCAGTCATGAACAATTCAAAACGGTCCGTAATATCAGGATTATCTTCATTGCGCCTGGAAAGAGGCGAAATGTCTGTAGGATAATGATAAATGAAATGAGGTTGTACGAGTTTCGGTTCTACAAGCATGTCAAAAAGCTTAGCCTGAAGCTTGCCGAGTTTTTCGTCTTCAACGACCTTCTCGCCCTTTTCTTTCACCAAATCACGACACTTTTCATAATCGGTGTAGACATCAGGAGACACTCCACCAATCTTTTCCAAAGATTCGTGAAACGGCATACGGGTCCAAGCGCCGATGGACAGATCAATCTGCTCTCCCTGATATGGAACAACAGTGGAACCGGTAACCTTCTTCGCGAGGCGCGAAAACATCTCTTCGGTCAAATCCATAAGGTTTTCAAAATTAGCATAGGCCCAGTAGAATTCAAGCATAGTGAACTCAGGATTATGCTGGGTGGAAGTGCCCTCGTTACGGAAATTGCGGTTAATTTCGTATACCCGCTCAAATCCACCCACCAAAAGGCGCTTGAGATACAATTCCGGCGCGATACGCATATACAACTTCATATCGAGCGCATTGTGATGAGTCTCGAAAGGCTTGGCAGTAGCACCGCCGGGAATAGCCTGCAGCATGGGGGTTTCAACTTCCATGAACCCCTTCTCATCAAGAATGTCTCGCAACTCACGAACAATAGTGGTCCGCGCCTTGAAGATTTCCATAGTTCTCGGCGTAACAATGAGGTCCACGTACCGCTGACGGTATCGCGTCTCTACATCCTTAAGGCCATGATATTTCTCCGGCAGAGGTCGCATGGACTTGGTGATCAGCTTGAAAGCCTTGGTTTTGACAGTCAATTCACCGGTCTTAGTCCTGAACACCCCTCCAGTCACACCAACAATGTCGCCGATGTCTGTTTTTTTGAAACGCTGATACTCTTCGGTACCGAGTTCGTCTCGAGCAGCGTAGACCTGAATCTTGGCACTGCGGTCTTTAAGGTTAAAGAAAGTAACCTTACCGAAAGAACGGTAGGAAACAACGCGTCCTGCAATAGCGAATGTCTGTTCACTAGCCCCGAGGGTTTCATCATCGGCTTCGGAGAATTGATCCAGAATGGACTTCACTTCCGTGTCGCGTTTGAAATCATTAGGGTATAGGTGAACATTATCGTCCATAAGACCACACGCCTTTTCAACGCGAGTCTTAATAACAGAATTCAACTCATCCTTGGCCTGAAGGGCCTCGAGCATCGGCATAAACCGAGCCGCGTACTGCGACTTGGTTGCGAGCTTGATTTTCTTATTCTTTTTCTTATTTTGTCCCAAAGTATTTTTCCCTGTCTCTTGTAAAGTCTAGAAAAAAACAAGAGACGTTGATTCCGTAAGCCAAATAACACTTCCCGTCAAGAAAATGGGCCTTTTAACACCCGGTGAATTCTTTTTAAACTTTTCTTAAAAAAAATGTTTTTTTTGCTTGACCGCCACATGAGATTTATTTAGACCCTCATTCGCTTCACACGAACAAATGTTCCCCAGTAGCTCAGTTGGCAGAGCGGGTGACTGTTAATCACTAGGTCCGCGGTTCAAGTCCGTGCTGGGGAGCCACTGAAATTACAAGGGTTGTATCGAAAGATACAGCCTTTTTTCTTTTAGGGAGTTGATACATTGTTTCGTTTTAATTGAGTTTTTCTCTTGACGACTGCCAGCGTTTTATTTAGATAAATACTCGCTTCGGCAATAAATGTTCCCCAGTAGCTCAGTTGGCAGAGCGGGTGACTGTTAATCACTAGGTCCGCGGTTCAAGTCCGTGCTGGGGAGCCAAGCAAATACAAGCCCTTACGAGAAATCGTAAGGGCTTTTTCTATGCACGCCGTGTATAACAAGTAGCCCCTCTTTCGATTCCTTTTTTGAAGACTCAGCAAAAAAACGTATGAAGACAGATTCACCCCGCCAATCCAACACCATAAACCTGTTTACTTTGCCTCCATGCCAAACTAAGAATGTAATATCGATAAATTGCAAGGAGCTATGAACCGACTATGATCTTTTCACTTGGAGCCGGTCTTATCGGCGGACTTGGACTTTTCCTTCTCGGCATGAGGCTAATGACCAAAGGACTGCGCAACGCAGCTGGCAACGCCCTGCGTTCCATCCTCGGTAAATGGACAAAGACCCCCCTCAGGGGACTTGCGTCCGGCTTCATGGTTACAGCTCTAGTCCAATCGTCCAGTGCCATCACTGTAGCGGTCATAGGTTTCGTCAATGCGGGACTCATGACAATGCCGCAGTCTGTGGGTGTCATTTTCGGCTCCAATATTGGCACAACTGTGACCAGTTGGATCGTTGCCGCTGTCGGCGTCAGCGTCAAAGTCAAAGCTCTAGCCCTCCCCCTCATTGGCCTTGGCGCAATTCTCAGACTCACAGGTGCACATTCCCGCCGAAAACACATTGGCGATGCCCTTACCGGCTTCGGCATCTTCTTTCTTGGTATTGAAATACTGCAATCCACCTTTCAGGATCTGGGCACAGCAGTTGATCTTGCGTCATTAAACATCGGCGGCATCCCTGGAATCCTGCTTTTTGTCACTCTCGGTGCGATCCTGACTCTGCTCATGCAGAGCTCCAGCGCGGCCATGGCCATCATCCTCACTGCCGCAATGTCGGGTATCGTCACATTGGAAAGCTCTGCGGCTGCGGCCATCGGCACAAACATCGGCACAACATCAACAGCACTTTTTTCTGTTATAGGTGCTACTTACAATGCTAAAAAAGTCGCTGCAGCACATATTATCTTTAATTTAGTGACTGGCATTGTCGCCATCATGACCATCCCACTTCTACTCAAGGCCGTCAGCGTCTTATCCTCACTGGATAGTGATTATAATTTGGCAACAACACTCGCTATTTTTCATACTGTATTCAATGTGCTTGGTGTGGCTATATTTCTGCCTTTCACGTCAAAACTCGTCAATTTCCTAAATCGACATATTGGTCGGGAAGTCACCGAATTAGGTAAACCCAAATACCTTGACAACAACGTCCTTAGCACCCCTTCACTCGCCATGGATGCTTTATTTATGGAATTGGGACGGTTAGGCGAAATGACTCGTGAGGTCTGTCAAAAAGCCGTGACTTCGAAATTCCGCCACACGGATTTTATTAAAGACAAAACCGCCCTCGACACATTGATCGTCGCCATCCGTGGATACTGTGTCAAAATCCAACGACTCGACCTGCCAGATACTGTTGCGCTCAGACTCCCCGCTGCACTTAGAGTTATTCAATATTTTAGAAAAGCCATCAATATCATTACTGAAGTTTCTCAACAGCATACACTTCTCGACCACTCACTTCCCGAGGCAACAACAGAAACTGCCCGGGCATTCAGACGGGAAGTCCGTGACATCATCAATGTGGCGCACACTCCCTGCTCTCCCGAATTTGTGGACCTGAAACAACAACTGCACCAACTCGATGATCTGTACCACGACCTCAAAGACGATCTTTTGCGGACAGGAGCTCAAGGCCATGTGGAATTGAACACCATGGTTTCGCTTCTCGAATACTACTCCAGCATGCGACAAATGTGCGAACAGGCTGTCAAAGGAACGACCTATTGGGCCTTATTACGAGACATTGACCTCACATGTGCAAACGCTGATGAAGACAATGAATACAGCTGGAAACAGGACGCATAAACTGATAGAAACCTCTCAGGAGATATCACCATGAAAGAACGCCAAACTGCCTTGATCCTCATTGGATGCGCCATATTGCTTGCCCTCAGCTCATACCTGCTTTTGTCTGATTCCCCGGAAGAAACACCGAAGAATACGGCCCAGGTAAAACAAACGGTAGAAAAGCCAGCACAAGCTCCCGACTGGGTGAATGGAGGCCAAGAAGCCACTCCAGACTACTCACCATCTACAGCCACTCCAGTAGACACGACCCCACCACCGGCGCCGGTTCTGATTCCTGTTGTTAAAGAACCACAGACTATCGAAATTTCAGAAGATAAAGTCGTTACTTTCACTTTTGTGGAATCATTGGCTGATTATTTCCTGCACCGTTTTCTGCCATCCGGTCCCAACGGCAAACCGACTTCACTTGCCTCTGCCATGACGCTCAACAAATATTATGGAAGAGAACTCGATGGTTTTGCAGTTTCCGGCAATGATATCCGCGCCTCACGTCGAGCAGTCCTCGACTATGCGTTCACTCCGACCATGCTCAAAACGCTCTATGAACTCTACGCCGAGGCATTTGTCGTTCATCTGGCGGATACGGCAGCTACTGACGAACGCCAATACATCGAAGGCAAAATACAGGTCATGCGCACACTGACCAATGCAGAAATTGCAGTTATGCTTCGACTGAATAGTCGCAGGATTGAACGCACTGCCACCGTATTAAGAGCCATAGGTCAACAACCTCATCTGACCGATATGGCTGGCCGATATCTTCGGGCGGTCAAGGCCGTAGAACGAGCCAATGGACAAATGCAGGTAGCACTTGCTGATGAAAAAGACACAAAAAAGGCTGGCGCTGATCTAAAACGAGCTATTTTACAACGTCAGCAGGTCAAAGCGGAACTTCTCACACAATTAAAACAAACCTGTCATTCATGCACTGAGGCCGAACTTTTCTATTTGGCTCAATGGTCCTACCGTCGCGTTCTCAACGAACCGGAAAAGAAACTCAAAACCTTTGAAACAGCTGCAGACATTCTGGATGACCTCGCGACAAGATTTATCAACAAGGCTGACGAGTTAAAATAATCATTCTCACTTGTTGCCACAGCTTCGTTTTCGACTTACCGTCTTAAGCAATTAAGAAGAGTGTTGAAAAAGGAGCCACTTATGTATTTCAAACAGATCACCACTCCCGGCCTCGGGTGCTTCTCTTATGTTATAGGTTGTCCCACAGCCGGAGAAATGGTTGTTGTCGACCCCAAACGAGATGTGCAGGATTATCTGGACATCTCGCGAGATGAAGGGATGAAAATCATCCATGCCATTGATACCCATGTTCATGCGGATCACGTCTCGGGTGCTCAAGAACTAAAATCTCATACCGGTTGTGATGTCATGGTCTACGAGACTTCGCCGGTCACATACGCTTTTACCCCACTCAAGGAAGGTGACAAACTCACCATTGGTAATGCAGGTCTCAAAGTACTGCATACCCCCGGCCATACCCCAGACGCACTATCCTTGCTCGTGACAGACTTTTCCCGTGGTAACGAGCCGTGGATGCTGCTCACAGGTGACGTTTTGTTCGTCAATGACATTGGTCGCCCTGATTTGGTCGGCGACGCTAAACTTGATGAGCAAATTCAGAACCTCTGGAATACGCTCTATATCAAATTCAACAAATTCCCGGATAGTCTGGAAGTATTCCCGGCCCACGGAGCTGGTTCTCTATGTGGACGCGGTATGAGTTCCAAACCGAGTTCAACACTTGGTTTCGAGCGTCGCCATAATGCTATGCTCGGCTTCGATAGCTATGAAGCCTTCCATCTAGCCATGAGCCAGGAATTTCCAGCTCGTCCCAAAAGTTTTACACACATCATCTCTACCAATGCCAATGGCGCTCCCCTGCTTGAACGCTGCCCCATGGACCTTGCCATGGACCCGTTCAAGTTTGAAGAAAAGATGCAGGATGGCGCTGTCGTTATCGATGTCCGAGACGCAGCAGCCTATGCAGGGTACCACATTCCCAGTTCCATCAATATCGGATTTGAACCAAGTCTCGCCAACTGGGTTGGCATGGTCGTCGATCCCAAAGCAGACATATTACTCATCGTGGATTCCCAAAAAGGCTATAATCGTATGCGTACGGAATTACACCGTATCGGATACGACAGAATTTATGGTTACTTATCTGGCGGCATCCAGTCGTGGGTCTTCAGTGGACGTCCGGTAAATAAATTATCCATTGATTCGGCTCAAGACCTCCAAAACTGTCAGGCAGACAATAAACCACTTAGTCTAGTGGATGTTCGCACCCTGGCAGAATGGGAAGGCGGAAGAATCCCCGGTGCGAAACACATCCCGCTGGCCGATATTCTGAACGGCAAATATGACCTGTCCGAAGACGATCATCATATCCTCTACTGCGCAGGTGGTTACCGTGCCAATATAGCGGCTTCATATTTACAAAAACATGGTTTCTGGAATGTCCGCAGCTTGGCCGGAGGCTATATCGCCTGGAATAAAGCCGGTTACAGCACCGAAAAATAATCATCTTATTAAAAACAACGCCCTGTTATTCAGGGCTTTTTTTTGAGTACCCACAAATCGAACGGATACTACTTGCTCAACTTCTTGCGACTAAGATAATAGTCGACATAATTTCAATTTGCTAAAAACATCAAAATGGAGAAAATCTATGATCAACATTATTGAAATTCCTTCAACAAAGACTGTCGGAATAAAGATATCTGGAAAAATCACCAAAGACGGTATGGAAGAAGTTATTAAAAAAGTGAAAACAACAATGGGAAAAACAGATGAACGTCTGAATATTTACGTCGAGCTCGACAAATGGGAAGGATTTACTCTTGCCGCGCTCTATGAAGATATCAAGTTCGCCCTTCCGAATATGCGTCGTTTTGCCAAAGAAGCCATTGTGACCGACAAGGGATGGATTACAAATTTGGTAAAAGTCAGCGACAAACTCTTCCCAAGTATCGAGTTACGAACGTATACCACTGAAGAAAAAGGTGAAGCCTTGATATGGATTCAGGAATAACTTAAGATTTTAGAAGACCCTGACAGCCAATTATACTCGAAACATTTCATTTTGAGAAATCAAGAGTCAGTACATATGAATTAATGGAGATCCTCCTCAAATAGCCCCTTGGCTGCTTCAAATGGTATGGCATCTTGAAAAGACTGTTAAACACGCAAGCTAAAAACCAAAGAACTAAACCGGTCCAGTCGGGTATTCAGTAATGTGAATTATATCACAATGCTATCAAAAAGGTTTTTGAGTGGAATTAATCGGTAAGTGGCGTAGATTCATCGGGGAACGGAAGTCAAAACCCTTGACCCGAGACCCATAAATCGAGACAAAAGTCATAACGATGCGCGGATATAGCCCGAGCATGATATAACGGCAAAGCCACTCTATTCATCACTCTACTGTAGAAAATGAATAACGGGTACTTTGCAAAAAATAATTCTGGCAATTGATTTCAGAAATTATTGGCTGATTAAGTCCTATCAAAAACTGTGGAGAGTTACATGCCAAAAAAAACGATGAAGACAATGGATGGCAATACCGCTGCCGCTCACGTGGCTTATGCCCTGAGTGAGACAGCTGCTATCTATCCTATCACCCCTTCCACCCCCATGGGAGAAATTGCCGACGAATGGGCGGCACAAGGGCGAAAAAACATTTTCGGACAAAGAGTTCAGATCCGTCAAATGCAATCTGAAGCGGGTGCGGCTGGTGCGGTTCACGGCTCCTTGGCCGGTGGCGCACTGACCACCACCTTCACTGCTTCTCAGGGCCTGTTGCTCATGGTCCCCAATATGTACAAAATTTCCGGCGAACTGCTTCCCGGCGTCTTCCACGTATCCGCCAGAGCAATCGCGGCTCACGCATTGTCCATCTTCGGCGACCATCAGGATGTCATGGCCACCCGACAGACTGGTTTTGCCATGCTCTTCTCCAACTCTGTACAGGAAGTGATGGACCTCTCGCTGGTAGCACACCTTGCCGCCATCGAATCTTCAGTTCCTTTCATGTCCGTGTTTGATGGGTTCCGTACTTCGCATGAAATCCAAAAGATCGCCGTCATTGATTACGATGACATGAAACCACTGGTGAACATGGATAAACTGGCTGAATTTCGCAAGAAAGCCATGAACCCCGAGCACCCGGACATTCGCGGCACAGCACAGAACCCGGACATCTACTTCCAGGGCCGTGAAGCAACCAATACATATTATGAAGCCATTCCCGACATGGTCACAGACGCCATGAAAAAGGTCGGCAAAATCACTGGTCGCCGCTACAAGTTGTTCGATTACGTCGGTCATCCCGAAGCGGACCAAGTCATCATCGCCATGGGTTCTGCTTGTGAATGTATTGAGGAAACGGTCAATCATCTCAACGCATCCGGACGCAAAGTCGGCTTGATTAAGGTACGGCTGTTCCGTCCCTTCTCCATCAAACACTTGATGTCCGCCATTCCTAAGACCGTAAAGAAGATCGCGGTTCTGGATCGAACCAAAGAACCAGGTTCTCTGGGTGATCCTCTGTACATGGACATCTGCGTTGCCTATGCAGGCAAAAAGGATGCACCAATCATCGTCGGTGGCCGTTATGGCCTTGGCTCCAAAGACTTCACCCCGGCACAGGCCAAGGCAGTCTTTGATTCACTGGCGAAGCCCAAACACGGTTTCACTGTGGGTATTAACGATGACGTTACCAATTCATCTCTGGCTGATTGCGACTGTGTTGATACCACCCCTGAAGGTACTGTGCAGTGCAAATTCTGGGGCCTTGGTTCCGATGGTACTGTAGGCGCAAACAAACAGGCCATCAAAATCATCGGCGACAACACGAAAATGTACGCACAGGGATACTTCGCTTACGACTCCAAGAAGTCAGGCGGCATTACCATTTCCCATCTGCGCTTTGGCAAGAAACCCATTCAGTCTACGTATCTAGTAACAGATGCTGACTACATTGCCTGTCACAATCCAAGCTACGTCAGTCTGTATGACGTCTTGGAAGGCATCAAGGACGGCGGTACCTTCGTACTCAACAGCCCTTGGACCGCCGAGGAAATGGACACGAAGCTGCCCGCTTCCATGCGCCGGACCATCGCTAAAAAGAACCTCAAGTTCTACACAGTAGACGCGGTGAAAATAGCTGGTGAAGTCGGTCTTGGTGGACGCATCAACATGGTCATGCAAACTGCCTTCTTCAAACTGGCAGACGTTATTCCTTTCAAAAAAGCCGTTACCCTTCTCAAGGAAGGCATTGAAGCCGCTTACGGCAAGAAAGGACCAAAGATCGTCACCATGAACAATGCCGCAGTTGACAACGCCGTGGATGCCATCGTTGAAATCCCAGTTCCTGCTGCATGGAAAAAATTGAAAGACGACAAGGCCACCTCTCGCCGTGAACCCGCATACGTCTCCGACGTAATGCGTCCTGTTCTGGCTCAGAAAGGTGACACTCTGCCGGTTTCAGTATTCTCACACGACGGCACTATGCCCGTTTCCACCAGCAAATATGAAAAACGTGGTGTTGCCATCATGGTTCCCGAATGGATTGCAGACAACTGCATCCAGTGCAACCAATGTGCATTTGTCTGCCCCCACTCTGCTCTGCGTCCGGTCCTCACGGACACAACAGAAATGGAAAAAGCCCCCAAATCTTTTGGAACCGTGGACGCCATGGGCAAAGATGTGAAGGGAATGCAATACCGTATGCAGGTCAACACTCTTGACTGTCTCGGTTGCGGCAACTGTGCAGACATCTGCCCAGCTAAGGAAAAAGCTTTGGTCATGAAGCCCATCGCATCCCAAACCACCGAACAGATACGCAACTTCAACTTCGCTGACAAAGTCTCCTACAAAGATGCTTTTGGTCGCGAATCCGTCAAGGGCAGCCAATTCCGCAAATCTCTTATGGAATTCTCCGGTGCCTGCGCCGGTTGTGGCGAAACTCCCTACGTCAAGGTCATCACCCAACTCTTCGGCGAACGTATGGTTGTTGCCAACGCTACTGGGTGTTCCTCAATCTGGGGTGCTTCCGCACCGACCACACCGTACTGCACTAATGTTGACGGGCACGGTCCGGCATGGGGCAACTCCCTGTTCGAAGACGCCGCTGAATTCGGCTTCGGTATCGAAATGGCAACAGATCAACGTCGTGCTCATCTCGTAGAGTTGGCCAAAGAGGCCGCAAAATCCGAAACAGGGGCACTCAAGACAGCTCTCAACAACTGGATTAAGGCCAAGGACGACTCAGAAGAATCCAAAATTGCAGGCGACAAGCTTAAGGGAGCTCTGAAAGGCTCTCGCAAAAAGGATCTCCGCGAAATCGCATCCATGGCCGATTTGTTCACCAAACAATCCATCTGGGTGTTCGGTGGCGACGGTTGGGCCTACGACATCGGTTACGGCGGTCTGGATCACGTGATTGCCTCCGGCAAAGACATCAACATCCTGGTCATGGATACCGAAGTGTATTCAAACACAGGAGGGCAATCATCCAAAGCAACCCCCATGGGTTCCATTGCCAAGTTTGCTGCAGCCGGCAAATCCACACCTAAAAAGGACCTCGGCCGCATGGCAATGACCTACGGCTATGTCTACGTCGCTTCTGTTGCCATGGGAGCCAACAAAAACCAGTTCCTCAAGGCAATCAAGGAAGCCGAAGCATATCCCGGTCCGTCCCTGATCATCGCATACGCCCCCTGCATCAACCAGGGTATCAAGAAAGGTATGGGCAAAACTCAGTCCGAACAAAAATTGGCAGTCGAGTCCGGTTATTGGCCGCTTTACCGCTACAACCCGGAACTGGCCGACCAAGGCGAAAACCCATTCATTCTGGAATCCAAGGCTCCTGACGGAACCTTGCAGGAATTCCTGTCCGGTGAAAATCGTTACGCCATGCTGGAACGATTCTACCCAGAATTCTCCAAGGAATATCGCGAAAAAATCGAAATCGATTTTAACAAAAGATATGAGACCTTGAAACACATGGCTGGCGGCTGCGACGACAAATAACGTTATATAAAACACACAAAACAAGGCCCTCTTAGTTATACTGAGAGGGCCTTGTTAATGGGCGAATAATTCTTCCTTGATTAGAAAAGAGGCAGACCCAATAAACCAGACTCGTCAACAATACGTAAAATGGTATACACTCTTCGACACTAACTAGAATCTGTAACTGAACTTAGGAGGACGTTATGCCGAATATGGACTACCCCGGACCGTGCCCCAGTTGTATGGGCATTGATGGTTGCCCGTCAGACGCAGGAAAACAGGAAGCCGTTGCCCACTACTGCAAAGGCCTTGAGATGGAGCTGAACACATGGAAAGCCCGTTTGTATGATGTTCTGGCATCAGACAAGGGAAAAGACGTTGCAGACACCATTACCCTCATCAAATCCACCGTCAAAGAACTCGATGCCATCGCATCAGAAATGCAGCAAACCTGCCCATCCAGTCTTGGTGCGCAGGAAAAGGTTATCGGCGGTAAGCTTGAAGACCTGAGGGTCCACTATACAAAAGCACTTGAAGTCATAGCTCCCGGCTGGTTCGGCGGCTAAAACAATAGCTCAACACAATGGAAAAGGCCGGGACAGTGTTCCGGCCTTTTCCATTGTGTTGTAAAGTTGCACAAGCTTGCCACCATTATCAGTGGCGGTTACAGTCTATAAATAAAAGGATTTCACCCAATGACACGTCCCATTTTACACTCTACCAACAAAAAAACCCCGCCTTTTCAGACGGGGTGTGATATTCAGAGTGGTGGGTCACCAAGGAATCGAACCTTGAACCTCCGGATTAAGAGTCCGCTGCTCTGCCAATTGAGCTAGTGACCCACTCAGTGCTAAACGTTGTTGCGCTCAACGGAGAGAATAACTATAAGTCAGACTTGAATTTGTCAACAATATTATTTTTAATTTTAACCATTTTTAAGATGAAGATAACCAAGCAAATTACCACGCTGTTTTTCGCTCTACTGCTATCTCTGTTTTGGACGACTGCCCATGCACAGATATCACCCAAAAGCATCCCCATGACCACTCCGGTGGAGGCCTACAGGCTTGCTCCGGACGCACTGCTCCTAACGCTCTCTCTGAACATGGAACCAGATTGGTATACCTATGCTAACGATCCCGGTGGCCTAGGTAAACCTACACGCCTTTCAGGGACCACGGCTTCCGATGCTGCTATCACACCGCGCTACCCAGACCCAATCGTCAAACCAGATGCCTTTGACCCTGACTCCATGGTCAACACATACAAAAGTGGAACCAAACTTTTCGCCATAGTTCCGGTTGGTAAACCAGTATTCCCAATAAAGTTGCAATTGGACCTTCTTTTATGCCACCCGACAAAATGCGTCCCGGTTCGTCTGGGCCTTACCTTTGGTGACACCAGCCTTAATATTGCGACTCTACCGCTTGCAGATAAACAACCATGGTGGAATACATTTAAACAATTAACCCAACAAACCACGGCACAACCAGCCGAGGCCGTCACTGATTCCACGCAAACAACAATGGTGGAATGGCAATTTACTCCAACGTATCTCCAGCCCGGACTAGAAGTGGCGAACCTGCTGTCTGCCATACTCATGGGATTGCTGGCTGGGCTTATACTGAACATTATGCCCTGCGTCCTGCCCGTGGTAAGCCTCAAGCTCTCTGCCCTTCTTGGCGGAAGCACATCCACAAACGGCAAAGACCCCATCGCCGCATTTCGCGAACACAACCTCTTTTTCGTCTTAGGCGTCCTCAGCTTCTTCCTCTTTCTCGCCATTGTACTTGGAGCAACAGGTCAAGCGTGGGGAGCGTTGTTTCAATATCGGTGGCTTGTCCTTGGCATAGCCGCCATCATGGGAGCACTCAGCCTCAGTCTGTTCGGATTATTTCATCTGCCAGTCATTGATTTAAAATTCGGTACAGGGCACGCCAATCCTCGCAAACAGGCCTTTTTCACAGGCATGCTGACCACACTCCTTGCAACACCCTGTAGTGGCCCGTTCCTGGGCGGCGTGCTTGGTTGGGCGCTTATTCAAAGACCACTGGTCATTGTCATTGTTTTCATCTCCATCGGTATCGGCATGTCCAGCCCATATCTCTTGTTGATCCTCAATCCAAAACTTGCCCGCTTTCTGCCAAAATCAGGCCCATGGATTAAATATGTGGAAAAAGGTATCGCCTTCTTCCTTCTGGGCACAGCCTTCTACTTAGTCGCCATAGCCATTGGCAGCGAAAGTTTGCGTATTCTGGCCCCACTCTGGGCCGTTCTACTTGGTGGTTGGCTATGGGTACGCACCCAATCTATCAAAGCGACATCGCGCTGGGGCGTTCGCGTAGGTGCACTGATTCTACTGGCAGCCTCTATTATATGGACGATGCCGTCCTCAGTTGAAAACAACCCATGGACTCCATTTGCCCCCATAACTGTTCAACAAAGCATGGGCAAAGAGCTTCTGCTTTTAGATTTCACAGCTGACTGGTGCCCCACCTGCAAAGTATTGGAAGCAACTGTTATGACAGACAAAAACGTCAGTCGTTGGGAAAAGGAATATTCTATTAAATTCATCAAGGTCGACATGACTGAACGTGACGCTGAAGCCGAGGCTTTACTTAAAGCTCTGGGAAGCAGAAGCATCCCCACAGCAGCCATTTTCACAAAAAACGATCCATCGTCACCAATAGTCCTTCGCGATCTCTTCACGGTAGACCAACTTGAAAACATCATGAAATCGCTATAGTACTCCAACAAAACAAGGAGCCTTCAATGTTAAATTTTCAATATTTCATGCCCACACGGGTAATCTTTGGTCCAGACACCCTGAAACAATTGGGTGACACACCACACCTTCCCCGTGGCAACAAAGCCATGGTAGTCATTGGTGAATCTGGCGTCATGGTCAAACAGGGATATCTGGCTACCGTCCAAAGCCAATTGGCTAAACAGGACGTACAGACCATCGTGTTCGACAAAATCCGTCCCAACCCGGAATCAGACATAGTGGACGAAGCCGCAGCCATTTGTCGTGAAAACGGCGTGAACTTCATCGTTGGTCTCGGCGGAGGATCAACCATTGACTCTGCCAAATCCATCGCTCTCATGGCGACCAACGACGGCAAATACTGGGATTACATGCAGTCCGGTAGCGGCGGCGGTCTGGAACCAAATAAGGACGCGTTACCCATTGTTGCTATCCCAACAACAGCAGGCACCGGCACTGAAGCCGACCCATGGACCGTTATCAGCAAATCCGGCACCAATGAAAAAATCGGCTGGGGAAATGATTCCACCTTCCCGGCCTTGTCTATCGTGGACCCGTCCCTGATGCTGTCCGTACCGCCCAAGCAGACTGCCTACACTGGCATGGATGCTTTTTTCCACGCGACCGAAGCGTATCTGGCAACCTGCCGTCAGCCAGCCAGCGACATGCTCGCTCTGGAAGCCGTGCACCTTATCGCACACACCCTGCCCCAGGCTGTCACCAACGGAGATAATCTCGAAGCACGAACCATTATGGCGTGGGCCTGCACTGCGGCCGGTTTGTGTGAATCCTATTCTTCCTGCATCTCTCAGCATTCTCTTGAACACGCCCTGTCCGCTTTCCACCCGGGCTTGCCTCATGGGGCTGGCCTGGTGCTTATCTCAAGAGCCTACTTCGGTTTTCTGGCTGCATGCGGTGAAGAAAGGTTGGAAGACCTTGCATTGGCCATGGGCGACACTCTGGCGGAAAGCATTGATGAAGAAGTCAGCGGTGTGGCCTTTCTGGACGCATTGGATAAACTCATCACGGACATCGGCCTAGCTGACGAAAAACTGTCTGACTACGGCGTAACTCGTGAAGAGATTCCTGCGCTGGCAGAAAATGCCCTGACGACCATGGGGGCACTCTTTGATTACACGCCAGTCCAAATGTCCATTGAAGACGTTATCGCCATTTTTGAAGCAGCTTACGAATAAAATCAAAAGGCGCACGGTCTGCACCGTGCGCCTTTTCAGAAAAATATTATGCCAACAAATTACTTTGCATCCATTCCTGAACTCGCCCCGCTTTTCAAAAACAGTGACTACACCGATATCAAATCCATTAACACACCAAAAACACTTCGAGAATTCCTGCCGGGATTCATCTACTATGCTCCCCAATGGCCATGTTTTATTTATAAGATCCGAACGGTATTCATCAGATTCCTTGGCATGCGTCAGGAAAGCGTCGATTTAACGCCAATATATTTTGAAAAACAATTCCCAGACCCCAAAAAAAGACTCCCATTGGGGAATCTTTTTACCATGAGAACATAAACTCTTCACACTACAAGCCATTCCTTTGCCTCCGCCAAACTTTGGAATATCTTATATGATGCAGAACGATTAGTGAGTGATGTTTCTACCAGACGACTTATTTCGACATTCATCGGGGATGTAAGCGCGGCAAGACGTAGTCCAAACGTCGCAGCCCCCATATCCTCAAGATACTTAGCAAACGTAATAACGTCCAACGAAGAAAGTTCAAGAACAAAAGTTCTATTATCGATCAAAAGCCTTGAATAACCAGTTTCCTTGGCTTTGGAGACAAGACTCATTGCCCACTCGATAAAATGCTCCACGTCAGCAACTGTGCCGTCTGAAACACACAGAAGGTACTCTTTCTTTTCAGTAAAAGCCTGTGAATACATCATCACACCCCGACACTCTTGGCAGTTTTCTTATTAAAAAAAATAATCCTACCATATGAAAATTATTCGATAGGAATCATTTCATATGAATCGCCAGAAAGACACCTACATCCGTCGTCCGTAATCTCAAACGTATTCTCCACACCCACCATAGCAACACCACGAATACTCTGCTTTGGCTCAATAGCGATAACCATACCATTCTCAAATGGAACATCAAATCCCTTGGCGATGGGCGGGAACTCATCAATAGTCAGCCCTATGCCGTGACCGATAAACGGCACTTTATTCTCATCCAATCCCATAAACCCATCTGCAAAGCCTCGCTTGTCCGCTTGGTCGACGCAATATTCATACAATTCAGCAGGAGTCACACCCGGACGAGCTGTTTCACAACACCAATTCTGCATCTCAATACAAAAATCATGTGCCTTACGGATTTCGTCAGTCTTGGCTGATTCAGGCCCAGCAAAATACGCTTGCGTCTTGTCTGTATGATATCCTTCGATCTGAAAGCCTATGTCGAGCATAAGCGGCTCACCTAATTCCCACACCTTGTTCGCATTCCCCATAAAAACGGAAGCGGGATGTTCACCACGCAAACCAAGCGGCCCATTAAAGCCACTAGGATAATTCCCTGAATCGCCAGCTGCGATATGACCAAGAAAGATTTCTTCCCCGTGTGCCTGCATACGCATCATGCCCATATGCCCCTCCGCAAAAAACGCCTCCCAAGCGAGATGAGATACTTCTCGCTCTGTCATACCTGGCTTCAGCTTCTCGGGTAACATCTCGTAAAGGCATTTATGATGCAGAGCACCACAACGACGCAGAATTTCCAATTCATAATCGGACTTGACCATCTTTGCCAATGCGACAGCATGATCCCCAGGAACGATGGTGTAATCCTTAAGTTTAGCAGACAGCATCAAACCGAGCTGCCATGTCAATCCCGCCATAACAGCCGCAAGAGTCGCAGTAAAAGGACTGCCGGCATCAGCACATAAACCCGGAAGCTCTGAATAGGACTTGAACGACAGTATATGTTCCACCCCAGCCTCAATCCGCGCACGTTGGATACCATTACGGATAAGCAAAACAGGTTTACCATCCAAAGGAAGCCACAGCACTCCTTGACCAAAGGTTCCTGTCAAATAAAAAATATTAAGACGGGAAAAAACTAAAATACCGCCGGCCTCAGGGGCAACTGTCTGTAAATGACGTCGAACCGCATCATGACGACGTGTCAATTCGATTCCAGGAATACGGGCAATAGCTTCAAACATGGAGACTCCTTCACTCTATTACAACTAGGCAATCGGCATTGTTTGCTGTACAAGTCGTCACAGTCAAACGAGGTAGAGACAATGTTGATTGATATGAAAGAGCTAGCCCCGCTGCTGCGCAAGGTCAAGACCATTGCGGTGGTCGGAGCCATAGACAAACCATCCAGACCAGTAGACGGTGTTGGTCGAACCATGATCAATATGGGATTCGACATCATCCCTGTCCACCCGAAACGCTCGGATGTCTGGGGCCTGCCCACTTATCAGACGGTGACAGACATCCCGACTCCCATAGATGTTGTGAATTTGTTCAGAGCAGCACAATTCTGTCCCGATCATGCCCGTGAAGTTTTGAATATGACCCCGCTTCCCAAAATTTTCTGGATGCAATCCGGTGTTATCAGCCCTGAAGCACGAAAGATTCTGGAAGGAAGTGGCATTATCGTTGTTGAAGATCGCTGCCTTAAAGTCGAACTCCAAGCACTGGGGATCACAAGATGAGTGAAATAGCTTTTGATTGTCAAATGTGTGGGCATTGCTGCCAAGGTGAAGGAGGCATAGTCATGACCTCCAAAGACCGTAAACGTCTGGCCGAGCACCTCAATATTTCCGTCGACGAATTGGTCGGGAAATATGCACATCAACGCGGTGGAAAACTCCACCTCAACGTGGGAGAAGACAACTACTGTATCTTCTACAAAGAAGGCTGCGGAGTGCATCCAGGACGCCCGGACATTTGTCGTGCATGGCCATATTTTCGTGGCAATCTCATTGATGAATTGAGTTGGGAAATGATTCAGGATTACTGTCCCGGTGTAAATCCCAAGGCCGGACACAAGGAATTTGTCCGTCAGGGCCGCGAGTATTTGCACAAGGAAGACCTTTTGCGCTATGATCCAGAAACTTCACCAAACGCATTGATTTCAGACGAATAGAAAAGGGTTACCCCATGAATCTCCAGGAATGTCTCACAGTGCTCCAGCTCGACGCAAACGCATCCCTGGGCGAAATCAAAACCGCTTTTCGCAAACTCGCATTTAAATACCATCCAGATCTAAATTCCGGTCCGAATGCGGGTAAGAAATTCCGTGAAATCAACGAAGCCTACGTTACGGCCAAAGGCCTGCTGGAAACGAATGGCTCTTCACGCAATGGTTCCGGACAAACTGAAACGGAAGAACCAAAGGCCAGTCGCAAACAAGGCGCCAAAGCGTATGCGCGACAGCAAAAGAAGGCTTCACCCGGAAGACCCAAACGAGCCAGATCCACACGCGCAAGAACCCAGAAGTATTATTACAAGGAAGAAGAAGTCCTCAAAACCATCCTTGGCGACCCTTTTGCAAAAAAAGTCTTCGAAGATATTTACAGTCAAATCCGCAAGGAACAGCCAGGATATCAAGGCCCACTAGAACTCAAAAAGCGCAAACTCCAACTCCATTGGGGCGAACGCACACTCAACCTTGACTTCTCCAAAGGCATCAAGGGCTGGTTCAAGAGCCAGATGGACCATGAACAAACCGTCCACTTCCCGGCTCACCATCTTATGCCTGGTCGTAAAATACGTATTACGGTAGAACAAAAATTCTCCAAAGGTCCAAAAACAATCGAAGTTACCCTACCCCGAGACTTCGTCGTAGGCCGTCCCATCCGTCTCAAAGGACTGGGACGAAAGCTTGGCCCCATTACCGGAGATCTTCTTTTACGAATTTTAGGGAAATAACCCGATCAATCGTTAAATATCGTTCACAATTTTCTCCTCGCTTGGGAGATTGTCCCGAAATTGGCTAAATCGGATTAACATCTTTGTAAATTTCAAAAAACTCCTTGTTTTCCCCCCGGTTTTTTACTAGTCGCTGTAAGGTAAGAGTACATAATTCGGAGGGACAGATGCTCGCCATATTTGACTACAAAGCTGGAAACCAGACCAGTGTCCGTCGGGCACTTGACCATCTGGGCATTCCAAATGAAATTACCAATGATGCTGAAAAGCTCAACAAAGCTTCAGGTATTATTTTCCCCGGAGTCGGGGCAGCAGGTCAAGCCATGGAGGAACTCCATTCTGGTGGCCTTGATGAAGTCATAAAAGGACTCATTTGGCAAAAAAAACCGGTACTCGGCATATGCGTTGGTTGCCAAATTTTATTGGATTACTCCGAGGAAAACGATACCAAAGCGCTGGAAGTAATCCCAGGCGAATGCCGCCTGTTCAACCCTTCTTGGGTTGATTATGAAGACACCACAATCCGCGTGCCTCACATGGGCTGGAACCAAATCGAACTGGTCAAGGAATGTGAACTCTTTGCAGGTATTGACCCTGATGCGGATTTTTATTTTGTCCATAGCTACTTCCCGCACCCTCAAGATGAGTTCGTCATCGGCAACACCCGATATGGCATCGATTTCTGCTCCGTGCATGGACGCCAAGGACTCTGGGCTGTCCAATTCCATCCTGAAAAATCAGGACGGCCAGGCTTAAAAATGTTACAAAATTTCTACAACTACTGTCAGGAGGCCGCCAATGCTCAGTAAGCGTGTCATTCCCTGTCTCGATGTCCGCAACGGCAGACTGACCAAGGGCATCAAATTCAAAGACAATGTGGATATCGGCGACCCCGTTGAAACCGCCAAGAAATATTATGAAGAAGGCGCGGATGAAATTGTCTTTTACGACATCACCGCCTCCCATGAAGCTCGCGGTATTTTCCTCGACGTGGTTGAAAAAGTAGCCTCTCAAATATTCATCCCCTTTTCTGTCGGCGGTGGGATCAATACAGTTGATGACATGCGCGACGTACTCGTTGCGGGCGCAGAAAAGGTCTCCGTCAATTCCGGGGCTGTCAAAAACCCAGATATTATCAGTGAAGGTGCTGCCCGCTTTGGTTCCCAATGCGTGGTGCTCGGCATGGATGTAAAACGCGTGGAAAAATCTGAAAAAATTCCTTCCGGTTTTGAAATCGTTATTCACGGAGGCCGCAAATTCATGGGCCTTGATGCCGTTGAATGGGCCAAAACCGGCGAGGCTTTAGGTGCTGGTGAAATCTGCCTCAACTCTATCGACGCAGATGGTGTCAAGAATGGATACGATCTGGAACTGACCCGGATTATCGCTGAATCCGTAACCATTCCGGTTATCGCTTCCGGTGGAGCCGGCAACCCACAACATATGGTTGACGCTGTCACCACTGGCAAAGCGACAGCCGCGCTCATCGCCTCAATCGTGCATTACGGCGAATACACTATTCCCGAATTAAAAAAACAGATGGCTGACGCCGGAGTACAAACTCGCGCTGTCTGGTAAATCATACTGCACCGACCAATATAAAAGCCGCCCTCCATATGGAGAGCGGCTTTTTTTACATTCATTTAATTTGTAACTACTCAGCCCGGAAGATTCCACTCTTGCCACCTGACTTGAAGACCAACCGGCAGGCATCAATGACGACATCTTTCTGTACAGCCTTGCACATGTCATAGATAGTGGCAGCAGCAACCTGAACGCCAATCAAGGCTTCCATCTCAATACCGGTCTTGTATGTTGTCCGCACTTCACACTCTAGCTCAATGGCATTTTCATCGTCCAAAATAGTGAATCGGATGTCCACATAGCTGATAGGCATCGGATGACACATGGGAATCAGATCGGCGGTCCGCTTTGCGGCTTGAATGCCCGCTATTTTAGCGGTAGTTAACACATCGCCCTTAGGCAATGCGTTCTGCTTGAGCAAACGCAATGTCTCGGGAGCCAAGCGGACTATACCCCGAACAATCGCTGTCCGTTGAGTGTCTTTCTTCTCCGACACATCAACCATGCGAGCGTTACCGTCATCATCCATATGCGAAAAACCGTCAACCATGTGACTAATCTCCCATTACTTTTTCTTTGGCCTTCTTGAAAAAGCCCTTGGCCTTGGTGGACAATTTACTCGCCTCAATCTCAGCAAACTCTTTCAACAGTTCTTCCTGTTGAGCATTGAGTCGAGTCGGAGTCTTAACCTTGATTTCCACCAAAAGATCGCCATTGTGCGTACTCCCCAAATGAGGCATGCCGAGACCACGAAGACGGAAAACTTCTCCGCTCTGTGTTCCACTCGGAATATCCAGATTAACCGGATCATCCAATGTAGGTACTTCCATACGATGACCGAGTGCAGCCTCGACCATGGAAATTTCACGACTGATAATCAGATTTTGTCCCTGACGTTCGAATACGTCGTCCGAGGTTACTCGAATCACGACGTACAAATCACCTGGGGGACCACCAAACATGCCAGCCTCACCTTCGCCACGAAGACGAAGTCTGGAGTTGTTATCCACTCCAGCCGGGATTCTGACCTTGAGGTCCTTGTCCTTAATGACCGAACCTCGGCCCAGACATTCATCACAAGGATCAGTAATAATCTGGCCTGCCCCCTGACAATGAGGACATGTCACGGAAATACGGAAAAAACCCTGTGACTGCTGCATAGAACCGGAGCCACCACACTGAGGACACGTTTCCGCCGTAGACCCTGGTGCTGCACCGGACCCATCACACTCCTCGCAAAGGACTTCAACTGGAATCTGAATATCAACTTCAGCTCCCTTCGCCGCTTCACGGAAAGAAATCTCCAAATTATACCGAAGATCGGACCCGGCACGAGGACGATTGCCACCGCCTCGACCAGCAGAAGAAAAACCGAAAACTTCACCGAAAATATCGCTGAATGCTCCAAATATATCTTCATTACTGGAAAAACCGGAAAAACCGTTCCCGTTTACACCTTCGTGACCAAAACGGTCATAGGCTTGCCGCTTATCATCGTTGCCGAGAATCTCATATGCTTCAGCTGCTTCCTTAAACTTGGATTCAGCTTCAGGGTCATCCTGATTCCGGTCTGGATGATACTTGAATGCCTTTTTTCGATATGCCGACTTGATTTCGTCCTGAGATGCAGACGTATCCACTCCCAACACTTCATAATAATCGCGTTTGGACATGATGAGTTACTTAGGCATCCTCAGGAAGTTCAGAATCAAGATTGGCTTCGGGAATCGGACGGTCGGGAACGACCTTGCCCGCTGCGATTTCACGCAAAGAGCTGACGATTTCCTTATTACTGGATGTCACCAAAGGTTCGTACCCTTCACGGTACTGCTTGACCCTTTTAATTCCCATCTGTGTAATAAGAAAACGATTACTCACTCTTGCCAGACAATCTTCAACAGTAATACGAGCCATGATATTCTCCTTCTTCGTTACGAAGCGATAATTCATCGATATATTAAATCTTACCGGCCGGGAACATGCCCTGCAAATCTTTCAACAACCGACTGGAAACCGGATAATACATCCCGTCTCCATTCTTCATCCAGCACTGCCCCTGAGGCAACTTCGGATCAGCATAGAAGGTCATAGCCTTCAACAGTTGCCCGTCATCATCCAAAAGCTGACACTGCATGAGCTTTACAGCCGAAGTTGCCAAATTATTGAGTGGCAACGCTTCGAACTGTAATTCAGTAAATCTCCATAGCGACATGTCAATGCCGGGAATATCTTTTTCTTCCCCGTGTACACGCCACCCTGTATCACTCCGTTCAAGCACATAACGATTACGGCCGTGCTCAATAACAAAACTGGCTACGTCACCAATCTCCAGAGTAAAGATATTTCGTCCCTGAACATCAAAAGCGCTACGAACCAATTGACTGACACTTTCCACGTCAAGCAGAAAAGGCACTGTCAGCCAGGATGATTTGCCAATATACCGCTTGGGGTCATCCTTAAAAGTAAAAAATTCCACGGAATGGGGTATCTCATTCCGTTTACTCCAAAGCCTAATAGTCAACGCAGCCATTCGCTGTTCAGTCACGACAGGATCAAGCACCAGTTTCCCAGCCCGCAATAAGGCCAAGGCGTGGATATACAGATTAATCTTCGAATCCGAGGCACTTTTTCCCTTAAGATACCCCGGCAAATTAAACGTATATCCTTGCGCGGACAGATCAACCAGCCAACTGGACCCAAAAGGCTGAACCAATTGAACCCTATGAATCTCATCTTCATTAAAAGAAAAGACCCGTGTATCAAAAAAAATCTCTGCCGGTTGTATCAGTTCATCAAACGACTGCTTGTCGAATTCATACACCAATGCCGGATTTTCCGAATTCCAACCGTAAACAGTCCCAGATTCACAGGAAGTAAGTCGAAGCGTCAGCGGTTCACCGCCTTTTTTACCAAAGGTCAGGATCACCTTAAATTCAGGCTCTTCCAAACCGAATTCTTCGGGACCACCTCGATCAAAGCCACCAATGGACCGCCGTGGAGTCAAATCAACAAGCAAGGACTCATACGACAAGACTCGCCCGGTCAATGCACGAGCCTTGATATTCCAGGATGCCCCCGGCACATGAATTTCCCATCCGGCCCCCACAGAAACCAAGGTATATGAACCCTCTGGAATCTGCACATGAATTGACTCGACTTGGTCGAGTGATCGAGACAACCATCTGGAAACAACCTGACTGGTATTTCCATAAGAATTATACCAATAAGCACCTCCGGCCAAACCGACCACAAGCACCATGGCTGCGAAATACACGTATCGTTTCAAATCAGGCATCCCTCCATGAGGAACCCGCTATCGATAAGGGAAAAAACCGCACCGCCACCACATTCGGTCGGAAAGCTAGTTAAATTGCCCCAGGAGCACTTGCAAGTCAAGGAAGAATACTCTATCTGGCTAACTTGGTCCGCCCTTCATAACAAAACCGGCAGGAGAAGAACAGATGGCCTCATGGGGCAAACTCACCTTTGCACAAAAAAATTGTGTTTCAGCCACAGGAAAACTCATGCAAAAGACCGAAATGGTCTCGCATGGATCACGAATAGGCCTTGCCATATCTGGCGGGGTTGACAGTTTCCTCATGCTCAAAGTCATGATGATTCGCCAAGCGATCATGCCCTTTCCCGTTGAACTGATGGTTCTTCACATAAACCCCGGTTTCGAGCCGGAATCACACACACCGCTTGTTGACTGGTGTGCTCAAAACGGCATCCCTGCACACATCGAACTAACCGATTTTGGCCCCCGTGCCCATACAGATGAAAACCGAAAGAACTCCCCCTGCTTCTATTGTAGTATGCATCGCAGAAAAAGACTTTTTGAACTGTGTCGCGACTACAACCTCAGCCACTTGGCCTTTGGCCACAATGCCGACGATAATGTCGTCACTTTTTTTATGAATATTGTTCAAAACGGACGAGTCGCCGGACTTTCAGCCAATGAACCTTTTTTTGACGGTAACCTACAAGTCATTAGGCCGACCATGCTTCTCGAAAAAAAGACAGTTATTAAAGCGGCAAAACAGTGGGAACTTCCTATTTGGAAAAATATTTGCCCCTCTAACGGTGCGACTAAACGAGATGAAATCCATGACTGGCTACGCACCATGTGGCAAACCGATAAACGAATTAAAAACAATGTCTTCAATGCTATAACTCGCCAACAGGTTGACTTGACAAGTAAAAAAGTCTAGACTAACTACATTCGGAAGCTACATTCTGGCTTAAAAAAAATACTTATAACTCACTGGAAAGGAAATGCTTTTCAGAAAATATCATATAGTTGTCTTTAAAGACAAACAGGGTTCCTGCAAAAAATTCCAGCTTCGAGGCTGGCTTATCGCTACTCTTTTCTTCCTGATGGTCGGCATGGCCACCGGGAATGTTATTTTATGGAAGAAGTATGCACAACATTCACGGGTTGAACAGGGCCTAAACATAGCTGAAAAAACAGTTCAAGAACAAAAGACCCAACTGTTAAGTCTTTCACAAAAAATATCCACGCTGCAAAAGAATCTGGGGCGTATTCGCGACTTTGATTCCAAATTGCGTGTTATGATCAACCTTGATCAAGGCGAAGGCCAGGCTGCGGCACCTAAGGGTGGATCAACCAACGAAAACTTTTCCAAAGGGTATCTTCCACTTTATCGCCAGGAACTTCTAGCCCGCAAAATGCATGAATTCCTGCGCCAGTTAAATATTGAGGCACGGCTCGAGGAAGTGCGGCAGCAGGAAATTATGCACACCCTGCGCAGCAACAAGAATATACTCGAAGCAACCCCGTCCATCTGGCCGACTTCCGGCTGGGTTACTTCCGGTTTTGCATGGCGCACATCGCCTTTCACCGGAAAACGAGAATTCCACAAGGGTATCGATATCTCAGCACCTCGAGGCACCCCCATTTACGCTCCAGCCCGCGGGGACATCATCTTCTCAGGTCGAGACAGTTCCTACGGACTGAGTGTCCAATTAAAACACAATTCCAGCCTGACTACGCGTTATGCACATATGTATCGCATCGCGGTTAAAAGCGGTCAGGAAGTCACAAGAGGCGAGTTAATCGGCTATGTCGGTTCCACAGGAAGAAGCACAGGCCCTCACCTCCATTATGAAGTCCGCCTGAATGGCGTTCCGGTTAATCCGAAACGGTACATTCTCAACTAGCGGTCACTGTCTTGTGAATTCATCAGGCCCTTTTGGAATTCAATTTTCCAAAAGGGCCTATCTTTTGATAACCGCTTCCTGCCAGACTCCGGCTGGTTCAGGTTTTGCAATGAGCTGACATATGGATATTTTCGGATTTAACCCGAGCGACATGCTCAGCTTTTTTCTGACGCTTTTCCGAATAAGCGTGGTCCTTTTCCTTATGCCTTTTTTCGGCGGAAATTCTACCCCAAAAACAGTCAAGGCAGCCCTCGTTCTTGTGCTGTCCATGGCAGTTTGGCCACAACTATCTTTCCCCGGGACATTGATGCCCACAGGTTGGAATATCGTCATCATGTTTATTGGGGAACTGGTGCTCGGACTCATCCTTGGGTTGGTCGTCAATTTTTTGTTCGCTGCGGTTCAACTCGGTGGTCAAATCATCGGCTTCCAGATGGGTTTTGCCATGGTTAACGTTGTAGACCCTATTACAGGCACCAGCAACGCAGTCACCGCCCATTTTCTTTATATGACAACCATGCTGACCTTTCTCGTCCTTAACGGACACCTCTACCTGCTTCAGGCAGTCGGTATGAGTTTTGAACACATTCCACCCGGTGGCCTCCTACTCAACAACCATCTGGCCACCGATATTTTCCAATTTTCAAACCTTATGTTCACCTTGGCGATCAAGATCGCAGCACCTATTATGGCCTCTCTTTTTCTGGTTGACCTCGCGCTGGCTCTTATCTCCAGAGTCGCTCCGCAAATGCATGTGCTCATTCTCGGCTTCCCCATTAAAATCACTGTTGGTTTTTTCTTTCTCGGCTTCATTTTAACTCTGATGTCTACATATGTAGGAGACTTCCTCCATACGCTCAACTACATGAACGAAACCATCATGAAATACGGATTGGTCGACACCCAATAGGGGGACAACATGATAGGCCAAGAAGATCCGAGTAAAACAGAAAAAGCTTCAACAAAGCGACGAAACAAACAACGCAATGAAGGTAATGTCGCCAAAGGGCAAGAAATCAGCAAAGTCATGGTCCTGCTTGCAGGTGTAATAGCCATGCGTGTCATGATTAACTATTACCATGAAGAATTTATCGAAATATACCGATGGACATTCACTGAAGCCATCCTTTTGGAAGTCGACCAAAATGTCGCATACACCTTGTTTACTTGGGGTGTGCACAAGATGGCCATTCTGGTCATGCCATTTATATTATTCATTGCCTTCGTGGCCTGGCTCACCGGACGGTTGCAAGTAGGTTCCCTGTGGACAATGACACCTCTCAAACCTAAATTTGCCAAGATTTTCAACATTATCGGCGGCATCAAAAAGATACTACTCAGCCCGGAAACATTCATTAATCTGGCAAAAAGCATACTTCAAGCTTTAGCCGTTGGCATCGCGCCTTACATTGTCATCAAACAGGAACTCCCCAATCTCCTACCACTTTTCCATGCAAGTACTTATGGCGTCATAGTTTTCATCCTGTCAGCCGCATACAAAATGACCTGTTATGCTCTCGTCCCAATGCTTATAATCGCTATTATTGACCTCTGGTATCAGCGTTGGAATTACGAAGAGCAAATCAAGATGTCCAAAGAAGAAGTCAAAGACGAAAGGAAACAGGCGGAAGGCGACCCAAAAGTCAAAATGCAACAACGTAACAAAATGATGGAAATGATGGCCTCAAGAATGTTCCAAGACATCCCCAAAGCGGACGTCGTCATTACCAACCCCACACACTATGCCGTTGCCTTGCAGTACGATGCCATGGTCGCTCCTGCCCCTCTTGTTTTGGCCAAAGGTGTCAACAAGGTTGCTGAACGAATCAAAGAAGTTGCACGGGAAAACAACATACCTATCCAACAAAACGTTCCCTTGGCACAGGCTTTGTATAAACAGGTGGAGATCGGGGAGACCATCCCGGAGGAACTGTTTCAAGCCGTGGCTGCGATTCTGGCAAAGCTAGAAAAATTCAAGAATCGTTAGGCACTTACATAAGGCGAACAGCACCTCTGACCCCTAAGGGAAAACCATTCAAGAGGTGTCAAAAACATGGCTCAGCCTTCCAAAAAATCAGCGATTCCAAAAATCGACTATTCGAAGTTCTCAAAACAAGGTGATTTGCTTCTGGCCGGCGGAGTCGTGACCATCCTCTTTGTGATGCTCATCCCCCTACCGACTCCGTTCATTGATTTCATGCTCACAGTGTCCATTTCACTGGGATTGGTTATCTTGGTCACCTCAATGTTTATGACATCCCCACTTGAGTTTTCTATATTCCCTTCCCTGCTTTTGGTAACAACCCTGCTTAGATTGGCACTTAATGTTGCGACAACCCGCGCCATTCTTCTGCACGGTGACGAAGGAACGTCAGCCGCCGGATCGGTTATCCAAAGTTTTGGAGAATTTGTCGTCGGTGGTAATTACGTCATCGGAATCGTCATTTTCATGATCTTGTTCATCCTAAACAAAACAGTCATCGTCACAGGTACTACCCGTATCGCTGAAGTAGCTGCCCGCTTCACCCTTGATGCTATGCCCGGTAAACAAATGGCCGTTGAAGCAGACTTGAACGCCGGCCTCATCGACGAAGAAGAAGCCACAGAACGACGCGACCACATGCGCCGTGAGGCAGACTTCTACGGAGCCATGGATGGTGCAGGAAAATTCGTTTCTGGAGATGTTAAGGCAGGCCTTATGATTACTGTCATTAACATCATCGGCGGCTTTCTCATCGGTGTTATCCAAAAAGACATGCCATGGATGGACGCAGCCCAAACATACACCCTCCTGACTATTGGTGATGGCCTTGTTGCCACAATCCCTTCCCTGATTATTTCCACCTCAGCCGGTATTATCGTTTCTCGCGCAGCAGCAGAAGCCAAGATGGGTGAAGAATTCATCGGCCAGTTGTCCTTCCATCACCGGGCACTCAAATTGGTATCAGGCATTCTGGTCATATTTGGCATCGTCCCAGGCATGCCGACAATTCCTTTTCTTACGCTAGCAGTCATCACGTATACAATTGGTCATCTCTCTGCCAAACAGCAAAGCGAAATCATCGGTGATACGGAAGACCTTGCTCCCAAAGACATGCCGACGTTGGATACTCCTGAAGAAGTTCAGGCACTCCTCCCCCTCGACCAATTGGAATTGGAAGTTGGTTATGGCCTTATTCCTTTGGTGGACGAAGAACAAAATGGGAATCTGCTTTCACGCATCCGCTCAATCCGTCGGCAATTCGCTCTTGATATGGGGGTGGTCGTTCCTTCCCTGCACTTACGCGACAACTTACAACTCAAGCCCGGCGAATACCGCGTACTCATCAAAGGCAACCCCGTTGCCAGCGCCGAGTTGCTCATAGACCATTACCTTGCCATGGACCCAGGTGATGTCAAACAACGTATTGAAGGTGTCGAAACCGTTGAGCCTGCTTTTAATCTTCCGGCAGTCTGGATTCCAGAAGCCCAGAAGGAAGAGGCTATGCTCGCAGGCTACACCGTGGTCGATCCGTCCACAGTTATCGCCACCCATTTGACGGAAGTTTTCAGACGGAACCTGCACGAATTCCTGGGACGTCAAGAAACACAGGAACTCTTGGACAACCTGTCCAAACGAGCCCCCAAGGCAGTTGAAAGTCTAGTGCCTGCCGTACTCAGTATCGGTGGCGTCCAAAAAGTCCTTCAGGCTCTCGTTCAAGAAAACGTTTCCATTCGCGACCTACTCACTATCGTGGAAACTCTCGCCGACTATGGTGCAGCGACACAAGACCCTGTTCAGTTGACCGAATATGTTCGCGCCAAAATGGGCCGTACCATCGTCAAACCTTATATGGGAGAAGAAGGAGTATTGCCTATCATCACCATGAGCCCACAGATCGATGAAATACTGAGCAATGCAATGCGTCCAGCAGAACAAGGTGGCTATCTGGCCCTGGAACCGGGTGTGGCTCAACAGCTCATTCAGTCCATCAACCAATCAACGGAAGACGCCATGGTTGCCGATGGCCAGCCCATTCTGCTGGTCACCCCGCAGCTCAGAGCGCAACTCGCCCAATTGTTGACCAGGTTCATACCGACCCTTCCCGTCATCTCTCAGGCCGAAATCCCCGCAGATGTCAAAATTCAGTCAGCCGCAACCGTTGAAATTTAGGAACGCATTATGAGAATGAAGACATTCAAGGCCGCCAATTCGACAGCCGCATTCGCCAAGGTCAAAGCCGATCTAGGTAAAGACGCAGTTATCCTTTCCAATAAAACAATTACGGATAACGGATGTAAATGCTGCGAAATAGTAGCTGCTGTTGAACACTCCCCTGTGGCCCCCCCAAGACAGGTCACCAGAGATAGCGTGGTCGACGACGCCTTGCAGGACACTGTCGGTTGGCAGCGAGAATGGAGCCAGATTAAAGGCCAAATAATGGCCTTGATGAAGCCACAAATAGATTTGAGTCGCCTTTCTCCCAAGCAAAAAATGGCCATGGAATATCTTGAAAGAGAAGATGTCAACGAGAAGGTCCTAGCCCGTATTTACTGTAATCTTCGGGACGACCCTAGTCGTTCCATCATGACTGCTTTGGATCCATTGCTCAAAGCAACTCCCTTTGAACCAATGAACTGGGCCAACAAATTTCAGGCGTTCACAGGCCCTGGCGGCGCCGGAAAAACAACCAGCCTTGTTCGGTTGGCTCTCAAAATCAAAAAAGAAAAACCTAACACTCGTATATGCCTAGCAACCGCTGATGGCGGACGCGGTAAAGGACGGCTTGTCCTTAAACATTACGCTGAACTTAGCGGTCTCGCCTTCCGTGAAATCATCACTCGTGATGACTTCGCACTTTTGCAAAAGGAATCCGGACAGTTCGACATGATATTTGTCGACCTACCAGGTCTCCCGGGCAAAACAACACTTGAAGAATGGGTTCACCTCTACGGCATGCAAAACTGCCCCGATATGTCCATGCATCTTGTCTTAAATCCATATTACAGCACCGCTCAATTCGAACGCTTTACCGAAAAATATAAAAGTGAACAACTTGCAAGCGTTATCTGGACGAAACTCGATGAAGCCTGTACATTCGGATCAATATTGAACATGGCGTGCGCCAGCGGGCTGCCGGTTTCCGCTCTTTCATACGGTGCCGGCCTAAAAAACAGCATCAAAGCTGCTTCGGAAGAAATGGTATGGAGACTTTTATTCATGCGCACCATGCCCAACGGCGACATCCAACCTTAAAGGAGTTATAGATACGCCATGAGTACAAATTTACCTCTGGTTTTCTCAGTAACCTCCGGCAAGGGCGGCGTTGGCAAAACCAACATGTCTGTTAATCTTGCCTATTCCCTCAGTGAGGCTGGCAAAAATGTTGTACTTCTTGATGCAGACCTCGGCCTGGCGAACGTGGATGTCATCCTCGGCCTCGCCCCCGAGCACAATCTATTTCATCTGTTTCATGAAGACATGAACCTCGACACAATCCTGTTCGACACACCTTACGGATTCCGTATTCTTCCAGCATCTTCAGGTATTAGCGACATGGTCAGCCTCGACATGGGGCAAAAACTGGACTTGCTGGATGCTATGGATACGCTCGAAGATAACGTCGATTATCTCATTGTAGACACAGGTGCAGGCATCAACGACAATGTCCTATATTTCAATCTGGCCGTACAGGAACGTTTACTCGTCATCACGCCGGAACCGACTTCGCTGACAGATGCATACGCACTGATCAAGGTTCTCAAACTCCACCACGGTGTGGAGAGATTTCGCGTAGTGGTCAACATGGTCCAGAACAAGAAAACAGCACACGAAGTTTACCTCAAACTTCTGGGGGCCTGCGACCACTTTCTTGACGGGATATCCCTGGATTTGGTCGGCTTCATCCCTTATGATCAAAATGTTCGCAATTCGGTCATCGCTCAAACACCGTTTTGCCATAAATTTCCAAAAACTCCGGCTAGTGTCGCCGTAAAACAAACGGCGCAGAAGATTAACGCTTGGAAAGTTACACCGAACACAGATGGCAATATTAAATTCTTCTGGAAAAAACTCCTCTTCCAAGAACGATCCGTGGCTTGATCTGGAAAAGGGCGTCAAAGCTTGGGACGATTTTTCCCCGAGAGATCGGGAAAATATCGTTCGCTTTTACGCGCCCAAAATCCGAATTCTTGCCTTACGACTCAAAGCCAAGTTACCACAAAGCGTTGAACTCAACGAACTTATCAGCGCGGGCAGCCTCGGTCTCCTTGACGCTCTGGGAAAATTCAATCCCACACTTGGCATCAAATTCGACACCTATTCAGAGAATCGTATCAAAGGGGCCATGCTTGATGAACTCAGGAGAATGGACTGGTTTTCCAGAGGATTACGCCAGAAGGTAAAAGTACTGGAAGACGCAACACGCCAGATTGAACATGAAACAGGTGCTCCTGCCACCGCGGAACAACTGCAAAATCATACGGGCATGTCCGAAAAAGAGGTACGCCAAGGGCTTGAGGCTCTACATAATCAAGTATGCCTGAGCCTCGACTCTTTTCAAGAAAATCTCATGGGTCAAAAAAACATGACTGACGATGAGCCTTTCCAGTCTGCCGCATTTCAGGAGATTGTTGACAAAGTAGCCAATCTCATTGAAGAATTGACGCCGCGAGAAAAATTGGTCATATCTTTATATTATGGTGAGGAGTTGAACATGAAGGAGACCGCTGAGGTTATGGACATAACCGAAGGCCGAGTTTCTCAACTTCATTCCCAAGCATTGAAAAAATTAAGAAAAACGTTCCGAGCTCGCTATGAATGCGAGTAGAACTCACGAAAGGAGCTATTGAATGGGTTACGATACCAACATGCGCGTTCTTGTGGTCGATGACTTCTCCACCATGCGAAAAATCATTAAAAATATTTTGCGTCAAATCGGCTTTACCAACATGGTCGAAGCTGATGACGGTTCAACCGCATGGGAAGTCCTCAATAAAGACAACATCGACTTTATCGTTTCTGATTGGAATATGCCTACCATGTCCGGCATTGAACTGCTGCGCAAAGTTCGTGCAAGTGAAGAATACGCCGACATCCCCTTCCTGATGGTTACAGCTGAAGCACAACAGGAAAACATCATCGAAGCAGTCCAAGCCAAAGTGTCCAATTATATCGTCAAGCCGTTCACCCCTGAAACCCTGGGCCAGAAGATCGACAAAATCTTCGCCTAAACGTCCAGCAACAGCCGGTTAGGCGTATACAATGGTCTTGCTTGTCCCCAATGATACCGAAGACGTAACCAATGTTACTTCGACGGACGATCTTTCTGAGCAGCCAAAAGCGCAGCTTGATGATAGCGAGGCAAGCAGGGCCACGCAAAAAGTTGACCTAGACCTCGACGACGCTCCTTTTTTAGAAGACGAAGAAGAGGAAGAAGAAATAACAACAGTAGAGGAGGAAACTCCTCTCCTTCAGGAAGATGATGGCGAGCCAAAACCAGGGCTTGCCGCCCTCTTCAAAAACAAACTATTTCTCATCAGTCTTGGCGTCATACTTGTTCTTGTTGTCGTCATCATTATCCTTCTCCTGCGTGAACCTGACGCACCTCCTCCCACGCCTCCAACTTCAATTGAAGAAATTCAAACAGAAGAAGAAATACCTGTCGCCGTTGAAACGCCACAGATTCTCATTCGACTTGATCCTTTCCTCATTGAACAAAAGGATCAAGAAGGAAACATCAGATTTCTTGAAATACGTGTGTTGGTTTCTACCGAAGACGAGGGACTCTCCATGCAATTCAAGCAGGAGACCTATACAGTCAGAAACGCTTTGTTCTATTATCTAAAGAATAAGGATTTACAATTTTTATCCGATAAGAAGAATAGTGACAAACTCAAAAGTGAACTGCTGGCAATCATCAACCAATACATGGGATTTGGTCAGTTCAAGACACTGATGTTCGAACAATATCTTGTGAGGTAAGCCATGAGCCCGACTCCGCTGGATCTACCGATTCTGATATCGCAACTGCCGTATGTGCAGAAGATCGCCCATGCGGAAAAAGCAAAACCTGAAATCCAACAGCTATTGTTCGGTCCACTCATCCGTGAACAGATGAAACGACAGGAAGGACTTGTTCAACAAGTCGAAAAAAAGACACAGACAGATCCAATCGACAGAGATGGCCGCAACAATGAGCAGCAACAAGCGGCATCTGAACGCAAAAAGAAAGACAAGGACGAAGAAGATTCACCGGAAAATGGATCCTCTAATGCTTCTCCTTGGGCGGGAAACATTGTCAACGTAAAGATTTAACACTATATTCCCCACCTCAAAATAATTTCTCACAGAGGAATACCTCCATGTCCGATCTGCTCATTATCCTGTTTTCCTTCAGCGAAGTCGTTCTGCTTGTCATCGTCATTCTGTTCTTTTTACGGCTGAAAAAATCAGAAACACTATTATCAGGTCTTCAGGCTAACCAACAAGAATTTATCAAACGACTTCAATTCAATACTCAATTAGAAAACGAACTCGTTTCAACCTTTGAGCAACGCCAACAGGAATTGGTTGCCCTCAACACAGAGCTTGAAAAAAAAGCTGCATCCCTCCAAAAACTGGTCGATCTCGCCAATGAATACTGCAAATCACCCCAGTTTATGCGAGAAATAATCATCCAAGGGAACAGGACTGGCAAATCACCTGTTCAACTCGCTAAATCGACAGGCTTAAGCCTGGAAGAAATCGAACTTATCATTGACCAATCCTAGCGGATGAAGAGCAATCAATGCGTATTAAGGGATATGGCAATGGAACAGGAGGCTTCAACGGAAGCGGTAGTCGATCTGATTCATTTTGCAACAAGCACCACCTCGGCGAAAAAATTCGTGGAAAACTGATCAAAAACATCCCAAAAAACATGGCATGGGTTGATTTCAACGGCGACCGTTTGTTGGCTCAGTTGGCAACCCCACACCCGGAAGGAAGTCTCCTTCTTTTTATCATCAAACAACTTCGCCCTCAGATCATCCTAAAAGAACTGACGGCCAATCACACTGGTGGAACAAATGCTTTAAATCTAGCAAGTACTTTTGATACGACTCGCACGCTTTTCGAAAATCATTTTTCAGCAGCAATAAAGACTCATCGTCTGACTAAAATATCCTTTTCTTGCACTGATTTCATAAAATTTCTTGCTACAGACGCCCAATTATTTGCTTGTTACATGGATGCTGCTCATTGCGCTCGTTCCATCTCTAACTCCTTGATAAAGACAAAACGTGGTTTAATTGCATACCAACCTTGGCTAGCTCCAGAAAGCCACCGTCAAGCTACTCTTGTTAAAGTAACGGACAAACGAGCTAACATGACAGAATCTATAGTGGAATTCGATCACCCCAATATGGGACTCGTTCGCATAGAATTCCTCTACAAAGTAAAAACAGTAGCATACAAACTCAAAATGCAACGTCCTCAACACAGCCCCGCACTCATACATTTTTTATCCACTAAAAAGTATCGTGGGACCAACTTGAATCTTCAAAACTTAGGAATATCCAAACTCCCTCAAAGTGGACACGGGGGAATCATCGCGGAACTATTGTTTCGCGCATGAAGGATATTTCGAGTTATTCAAAAAAAGTACTTCCAAAGAAATGCATTGCACTCGATGACAAAAAATCTTTTGAACTTATTCTTTTTGCAATCAAAAAGCCCCGGAGCAAATACTCCGGGGCTTTTTGATTTTCTTTAAAATCAAAGTCTAGGCAACGGCTGTAGCTGGCTCCAAGATTTCGCCACCAAGCACTTCCTCGGCAACCCGAGGCTGAGTCAAAACCTTCTCTTCCAGATACAGTTCCCTGTTTTCGTCCAAGTGACGCAGGAAAGAATTATTCAAAGCGTGACCAGAAGCGAACACTTCAAAATGGCCGCGAATTGGTGCACCAAAAATAGCCATGTCACCAACAAAATCCAGCACCTTATGACGAACGAATTCATCTTTGAAACGAAGCCCTTCCGCATTCAAAATGCCATATTCATCAAGCACCACGGCGTTGTCGAGTGAGCCCCCAAGGGCCAAACCATTTGCGTGCAGATAATCGACCTCTTTCAAGAAACCAAAAGTGCGAGCCTTGGCAACTTCCTTAGCGAAAGTATCGGGAGTAATTTCAAGTTCCATCTGTTGACGGCCGATAAGCGGATGAGCGAAATCGATAATGTAGTCGATACGAAAACCATCATGAGGACGAGCCTTGATGTATTTACCATCCTGCTCAAACTCGATATTTTTCTTGATCGCCATGACCTTACGGGCCTTGCTCAATGTGCGAACGCCCGCCTGCTTAAGTAAATAGACAAAAGAAGCCGCGCTGCCATCCATGATAGGCAATTCGCGGCCAGAAACTTCAATTTGAATATTGTCGATACCCATACCATTAATTGCGGCCATGAGATGCTCGACAGTAGCCACGGTTTCGCGACCATCACCCAGCACGGTCGCCAGACTGGTCTCAACAACCAAAGACGGCGCGGGGGTCAGGAATGTAGACCCGGAACCGTTGCGTAGCGCAAAAAGAATTCCAGTATCCTCGGCGGCAGGACGCAACACCAACTCCACCTGCTTACCGCTGTGAAGTCCGATGCCCGTACAACGGACCGATTTATGTATAGTAGTCTGAGACATTATTCCTCCGGTGATTAACCTACAATCAAAGAAAGCAAGAATAATGCCACCGGCAAACAGGTACATAAATACATAAAATAATTGTATTTATTAAAAATACAGCTTTTTAACCGAGTGTTGCTTTATCGCAACTATTTGTATTTTTACAACAACGATTTTTAATTATTGTTGCATTTCTACGATTATAACTTTTGAGCAGTGACAATACGATCATGGCCAGCCAGGTCCTTGAGCACTCTAACCCGTCCGAATTGCGGAAAGAGATCGAGCATTATTTTTTTTACGCTCTCTCCCTGCCCGCAACCAATCTCCATAAAAAAAAGACCACCGGATTTCAGTGCGACAAGCATTCCGGGAAGCATTTTTCTGACATGGTCGAGACCGTCAATCCCGCTGACTAGAGCCATGGTTGGCTCAAACTCGGTGACCTCATGGCTCGCCTCATCAAATTCAGCCTGCGTAACATAAGGAGGATTGGATACGATAAGATCGAAAACATCTTCACCAAGGATATCCTGCGTAAAATCGGCCTGACAAAAACGGATACGTTTTTCAACGCCATGTTGAATGGCATTGCCCTCAGCAACAGCCAATGCTGCAGAACTGAGATCTATAGCCACGCATTCTGCTTTTGGAAAAAGAGAGGCAATCGTTACGGCAAGTATTCCAGAGCCAGTTCCAAGATCGACATAAGAAAAACACGTGTCTTTCGGATAAAGAGATTCCACTTCTTCAACTATATGCTCAGTTTCTGGTCTCGGTATCAAAACATCCGATGTGACGTGAAAATCTAAACCGTAAAATTCTTTTTCACCCAAAATATAAGCGACAGGTTCACCTGTTACTCGTCTTTCGACAAGCGCATAAATCTCCACCAATTCCTCACCAGTCACTTCTCGCTCTCGATCAATGACCAACGAAAGGCGTGAACAACCAAGAACATGCCCGACAAGCACCTCGGCGCTCAGGCGCGGCGAATCGACCCCGCTCAAACGGGTTTCGCACTCTTTAAGAATATGCTGAATTGCGGGAGACACCACTGGTTCCCCGTACCAACGATTAATCGCCTTGACGCTTCATTGCCTCAGCCTGATAATGGCTGATCAAGGCCTCGGTCAACTCCAGGAGTTCACCTTCCATGATTTGCGGCAACTTGTGTAACGTCAAGTTGATACGATGATCCGATACACGTCCCTGAGGATAATTGTACGTACGGATACGTTCGGAACGGTCTCCAGAACCAACCTGGCTACGGCGAGTTGCATCTTCTTCGGCTTTGGCCTTTTCCTGTTCCAACTGCAAAAGTCTGGAGCGCAGAACTTTCATGGCCTTGGCCTTGTTCTTGTGTTGAGACTTTTCATCCTGACAGATAACCACCAACCCAGTCGGTACATGGGTAATACGAATTGCCGAGTCAGTCGTATTAACGGACTGACCACCGGGACCAGATGCACGGAATACGTCGACACGCAAGTCCTCATTACGTATATTCACATCAACCTCCTCGGCCTCAGCCATAATGGCCACGGTCACTGCGGAAGTGTGAATACGTCCCTGAGACTCAGTTGCCGGCACACGCTGTACGCGATGGGTTCCAGACTCATACTTGAGCTTGCTGTAGACCTTGTCTCCAGAAATGGAAGCAATGACTTCCTTCAGCCCACCGGAACCTGTAGAGTTGGAGCTCATCTCCTCAACCTTCCACTTATTGGCCTCAGCGTAGCGGGAGTACATACGGTAAAGATTGGCGGCAAAAAGCGCGGCTTCATCGCCACCGGTACCTGCCCGAATTTCAAGGATAATATTTTTCTCATCCATGGGATCCTTGGGCAAAAGAAGCACCTTGAGTTGTGCTTCGAGCTTAGACAATTCCCCTTCAATTCCAGAAATTTCGGCCTTGGCCATCTCCTGAATTTCTGAATCTGAATCGTGCAAAAGCTCTTGATTATCTTTCAATTCCTGAGAAAATTCTTTGTACTTACGAAACACTATGACCATATCACCAAGGTCAGCGTGTGCTTTGGAAACCTTCTTATACCGTTCTTGGTCATTGAAGATATCAGGTTGGGCAAGCTCCTGCTCCAATTCTTCGTATTTAACTTCAATCTCTTCAAGCTTGCCAAACATAATTAGCACTCCTCGGGATTAACAGCGCATTGCAAAGCGGCTATAGCCACTTCGATCTGACTGTCGTCAGGTTCCTTGGTGGTCAACAACTGCATCATGAGACCCGGCCAGCACATAAGCTTGCATAAAGAATTCTTGCTGTACTTACCGGCGAACTTAATCATCTCGTAGGCCACACAACTGACCGGAATCATCAGAAAAAGTTTCATGCCAACAATATATAAATGCTTAACCATAAAATTTTCAGGGGAATAAAAAGTAAGCAGATACGGAACCAGAACTGCATACAACAAGATGGAAACGACCAAAACAAAAAGCAAAAAAGCAGTCCCACAACGTGGATGCAAACGACTATAAAAACGGGTGGAATCAGGGGTAAGATCTTTTCCATCTTCCCAAGTCCAAATAACTTTATGCTCTGCACCGTGGTATTCAAAAACCCGACGAATGTCAGGGATAAGAGAAATGGAAACTATATAACCAACAAAAACGAGCATCTTGATAAGGCCATCCCATGCGTGAAAACTCAAAGAATCCACATCACCGGCCCAACCGAGATACTCCATTCCCACAGACAAAAAATGAGGCAAAACTACAAACAGCCCCAAAGCGGCTCCAAGGGCAATAACCATCGTCATGGCGAGATGCCATGACGTCAACTCTCCACCCTCTTCCTCATCGTCCGCAGCCTGCATGGCAGAATAATTTAAAGCCTTGATGCCATTAACCATGGTTTCCATAAGCACTGGAAAACCACGAAGAAAGGGCTTCTTAAGCAAGGGATGTCTTACCATAGTAAACCACGGCCTAACATCTGTGACGATTTCCCCATCTGATTTACGAATGGCAATGGCCAGCTTATCCTTAGCGCGCATCATGACGCCTTCGATCACGGCCTGGCCGCCAACGGCCTGAGGAGCGGCCATCGTCAAAAGTCCTCGCAGATTCAAGTAGTTACCCTCCGCTAATGGGTGGTAGTATTGACAGATCGCCAGAAAATCCCAGCGCATCTCACAGGCAACAGAATTAAGTATTCCCTGAAGATTGTAAAGCCCGTCATACAATAGAATATGCCTTCGCAGGGTGGTTCACCCTTACGAAGGCATATGCTTTCGGCACAAGGCCGGGAAAAGCTACTTTTTCTGAGCGAGAGAGTTCAGATCGCCGTACTTCTTACGGAAACGATCGATGCGGCCAGCGGTGTCAACAAAACGCTGCTTGCCTGTGTAGAAAGGATGGCAGTTAGAGCAGATTTCTACTTCCAGCTCTTCGCCCTTCGTGGTCAACAATTCAGACTCGTACCCGCAGTGGCAACGAATTTTTGCCTTGTAGGTCTTGGGATGAATATCGTTCTTCATGACTATCTCCTGTCATTCTTTTTGCGTGGAACTCGGTCTTATACGCACTGCCCCACCGGTTGGCAAGTAAAAAATCAAGCCTTTTTCCAGACAATGAAAGCATTTCATTTCTTTCGAGGACGCTTGAGGCACTTACACCATATAATATAAAGCTGCGTCAAACAGCCTCGAGAAAAATGAAAGGCGGACGCCGGAGCGTCCGCCTTGATGATCAAGCTCAGGTGCGGACTAAACGCAGCCGGTGGGCTTGGGCAGGCCAGCCATTTTACAGGCTCCCTTACCAGGTCCGGACGGGAACAATTCGTAGATCTGCTTCAGCTTGAAGCCAGTGACCTTGGAAAGAATACGGACCATCGGAGCGATGCCGTTCTTCTTGTAGTAATCCTGCAGGAAGTCGATGACTTTCTGGTGATCTTCGGTGATTTCCTTGATACCTTCGGACTCTTTTACGTAGTCAACCCACTGCGGGGTCCAGTCTTCAAATTTCTGCAGGAAACCGTCTTCATCAACTTCAAAAGAAGCACCTTCAAATTCAACTAAAGCCATTGTATCCTCCTAATGGATGTTTTTCATGCTGTACCCCCGAAACATTCCGGGGTAACCATATCCGTTTAAACAGCGATCCGCTGCTTAGATGCATTATAAAAAAACACACGGCCTCAAACCGTGCAGGGACATTACGACCACGCATATCCTTTGTCAAGCACAAGGCGAATTTCAACTCAATAAAAAAAGCCCTGCCTTAACCTATCTAAATCTCTATGATTCCAAGAGTTCATCTCGTTGCTTAAGAGCAAATTCAAGGCTTGAATCCATATCGAGAGCCGCGTTCAAATAATCAAGGGCTTCTGAACGATTCCCCATAAACTTGTGACACAATCCCAGATTGGCCAGATCATGTGGCGAACCACTATCGATATCAAGTGAAGCCTGGAAATTTTCGGCAGCCTCACTGTAGCGTTCATTCTTAAAATGAGCGACGCCACGCAGGTTGAAAAACTCTTTACACTCTTTATCCAACTCAATGGCTCGATCAAGATGTCCAATGGTTTCTTCCCACTCTTCCATCTGCGACAAAGCGTATGCCTGATAAAATGCAGCTAGGGCTCTCTCTTGGTCTGCTGGCTGAAGAGGCTCTGCTTCCTCAAACTGTGCAGTTGCATACAAAGGATCTCCCATGCGCAACGCTAACAGTCCTCTGAAAAAAGGCAGGAAATACGCCTCAGGATAAACCTCGGCTAACACCTCCAACCCTTCCATAGCCTCATCAAACTCGACGTCTTCAGCCAGAATACGTCCAACAAACAAGCCAATAGACCTATTGGGAGTCCGTTCGCGAAAATCAAACCCGGGGACAACATTATAATTAGTCGTCACCATCAACTCAGGATGTCGGGTATCGACTGCATAAAGAGTATTTCCCTTGTCCTGCAATCCATTAGCGAGAGCCATCAATTCATTATATATATCAGAATTCTCAACTGTAGGAAGAGAATCCAGAGACACAACTGCCCCTTCTTCAAGCCACTGGATCTGTTCAAGTTCAGTAAATTTTGACAGCCCGGATGCTTCATACACACGGCTGGTCTCAAAATCTCCCGCCAACTGCGCGACTTCGGTTACAGCCCGAATAGCCGCCTTGGCCGGAGAAGCCGCGGTCCCGGCGGTAAACACGATTTCACTCAATGCAGGAAACGACTTCGGGTCCCACGCCACGGCTGCAACCGTGGGCACAGGGTACCCCATGGTAAAATCCTTGAGGATAAGTTTGACGCCATTGCGTTCAAAACATTCAACCAACCGAAGAAGGACCGGATCATCCAATGAATCAGGGTCAATCGTTGGAGTGGTCAACCGACTACGGTCAATCACAGCACAAACATGCCGTTCGACCAATTCACAGGCTCCCTGACAAATGGATTCTTCAAAAGTATTCCCGGCTGACGATCCGTTAAACTCGTTAAGCTTCTTGAACCAGTCTAATGGAACACATTCCTCCTGCCCGGCGCCAACGTTCAACGCAGGATGAAAACGCCATTTAACGAGATCTAGGAGACGAATCGCCTCTTGTTCGGAAATATCTTCTTCAACAGATAAAATAATCTGTTGAATATCCATTATTCTATCGGGCCACTTAGCGGCGGCTTCTGACCATGTCAATTCAGTAAAGTTTGTCGCGTCTGCCCAAAAACTAAAATAAGAAAAACGTTCAACCAGCTCCATGAGCGCGGAAGCTTCAGCTTGTTCAGGGGATGCTCCCTTCCCCATCTGCTTACGAGTGGGCATGATTTCTCGCGCTTCAGGGCCGCAGACACTGACAAAAACAGGGATACCAAGTCTGCCGGTATCCACTTGATCTGTCTCGCCAAGAACGCCTTTGCACTTATCCGCCAAGGCCGTCTTAACCCGTGCCACTGTATCCTGAGGGCTACACGCCTTATCCTGATCAGTGGTAAATTCCTTGAGACATTCCTTAAGTTCAATCACGCCTGCTTCCTCTTCATGCGGAACAAATTGACAACATTCTCTTCACCAGTCTCCCTGTCCTTATACTTGGCAGCGGATTTCATCATGGCGTACTGTTCGTTGGCCATATCAAAAAACTTCCGGCCTTGACGTTTCTGATCCATGGCAAGGACAATCTCTGCGGTCGAATTGTCAGACAGATGACTGCTCAGGAATTTCAGCAAAGGCTCAAAAGCCTCCTCTGCATAAAGAACTTCGCAACCAATGATGTAGTCAAAATGTTTTTCAACCGTATCTTCCGTAAAATCGACACGATGCAAGGTAAACTTATCTTCTACCCCATTTTTCAAAGCATTAATTTTACTAAACAGCAGAGCAAACGAATCGACATCACTTACCGTCACATCGTGACCAAGCTTTGCCAAAACAAGGCTATTGACCGCCCCGCCTGCACCGACTTCCAAAATGGAACATTCATTTGAGAATGGGAATTTAGTCAAAGTGTAGCCAAGAATAAGACAGGAAGGCCATATCTTGGCCCATAAGGGCAGAGTTATTTTCTTTCCAGCCCGAGTCTTGTCGATGAGTTTATCAAGATATTGTTGCATATTCTTGATTTGCAGTACTTCAAGAGACATACCGCCCACGTTAACCGTCTCGAATTCGACTTCACCGAACTCGCGCACAGCTATGTCAATGAGCGCACCAATAGGCTGGTCCAAATTATGAACTATATCCGCCACGTTTCCTCCGAATATGATTTGTCTCGAGAAATTGAGACTACTGATCTACTTTGTTGATCTTCTCCAGCACCCACAATGCGCCCAAAACAGTGTCGTCCCGAGAAAATTCCCAGACGACTCGCTGGTGAACGGGCTGTCCGCCCTCCCCAACCCTGAGCTGCGCATCATAAAAGACCGTGGCCGTAGTCCGACCTTCTTCCGACTTCATTTCCATCATCTTTGCATTGAGCAGCATCACCTCTATAGGCCCCTGCCCGGCTTGACTCATGGCATCGTTGAAAACTTCGTCGGAAATGAAATCCCGAAGAGACTGAAAATCCTGTTCGCCACTCGCCTGCTGGAATCGAGAATAAAAAACTTTGGCCCCTTCCAAAAATTCGGTTTCATCAAAACCATCTGTCTTGGCCGAAGGTGTGGATGTCGGTGTTGTAGGAGTCGGCCGTACATTTTCATCGGAACTCAACAAATCCCATGCCTGACGCGCCGCCTCATGTCGATCCATGGGACGAACAAGACGCCCTGCCGGGCGCTCTGAAGAATCGTCAACCGCATCCTCATTCTGATCCCGATGCCCCCACAAGCCAGGACGCGTCTTATCACCACCGGAACGGCGGCGAAAGGATCTCACAAGGAAATAAGCTATGCCCGCAAGAAGCAGGATATTAAGAATACCACCGCCTCGACTTGCTGGCGCTTCTTGAGCAAGAGCAGGTGAAGCCAACATCATTAAGGAGAAAACAACTCCCAGACAACGAAAGCTCATCCGCTCAATCCACTTCGGCAAAGATACGAAAATATGTATGTGCATATACTGATATGTAATCGAGAATCCCGATCCAGGCAATCACTCAATAAGTGCCAGATCCCGAAGGACGGCATAGAGACTTTCAACTTCAATGGGCTTGGGAAGATAGGCGGCCGCCCCGCCTTTATAGTAGGCTTTGACCACTGTTTTGGGGTCATTAAGGGCGGTAATCATAATAACCTTCGCTTCATCAGAGGACCGGACTCCGGCATCCTGTTCGATAACACGAATGTCCTTCAAGGCCTGATGTCCATCTTTATTAGGCATCATGATATCCATACAAATCAGGTCGTAAGGCGAATTTTCTTCAAGAGCCATTTTAAAAGACTCGACACACTCAACACCATCAGATGCCGTGTCACATTGCCCATAATCGGACAGCAATGCCGTCAACAACTTGCGGCTGGTAAATTCGTCTTCAACAATCAAAATACGCATGGAGTCTCCTTTCTCCCGAGTGAATTATTTCAACGACGAAAGAAACATTGGGACCATAGTCTGTAAAAAGGACAAACACAAGAAGATGATTTAGGACGACTCTACACGGCAAAGACTTGCCTCACTGACGTTTGGCACGTAGGAAGATGCACCGGTTCCATAAGCCGTCTGGAGGAAAACAAATAATGACATTTTCGGAATTGCCTTTTTTGCTTGCCAATTTTTTTGATTTTCTTGATAGCCCCGAATGGAGGGCTTGGCCTTTCAATTCAGGATACGGAGAACACCTTCTCCCTGCTGTTGCCCGCCTAGCATTCATTACAATTATTATGGGCGCTATTCTTCTTTTTCTCCGTTTCCTTTTCGGACCGGGTGGTCCTCTCAGGGATAAAGAATTGGAACAGGAAGCAATGGAAGAAACCGCTAAAGAACGCGCCGAAACCGAAAAGTTATTCGTCCAAGGTGAAATCACGGAAATGGAATACAAAATACGCATGAACCACCTTAAAGACTAATCATGCCCTTGTTCGACCACCAAGCATCACTTACAGCTTTTGCGAACAGCCATTTTAAGAGTAAAAAAGACCACGATTATCACATCAGACTAAAACTCGAACACTCTCTGCGTGTGTGTGAAAACGCCAAAGCGATTGTTGCAGACGAAGATATAACCGGCCACGTTGCAAGCTTGGCAACTCTAGCAGCACTGTTTCACGACATTGGCCGCTTTCCCCAATATACCACATACGGCACATTCAAAGATGCCGAGTCCATCAATCATGGTCGATTGGGTGTTTTGACTCTTCGAGACCAAAAACTACCGCATGCCACGTCTAAAAAAGATCTCAGGCTGATTCGAGCCGCAATAGGTCTCCACAACGTTAAAGAGATACGGGACACGACACCACAACCATTGGCAACCATTGCAAATATCGTCAGAGATGCAGACAAGATCGATATTTTTTCAGTCATTCTGGACCACCTCGACCCTGAAGCCGAATCCAAACCAGTGGTGATCCATAGCCTTATCCAAGACCAAACCAAATACTCCGACGAAGTATACCAAACAACGCTTGCAGGAGAAATCGGTGACTACAGCCTTCTACGATACAGCAATGATTTTATTCTTCTTCTGATTGGTTGGCTCTTCGTTCTTCACTACCCCACTTCTGTGCGACTTATTGCCGAACGTGGCCTTATTGAACAAGCTTTCTCAATTTTACCTAAAGATGATAAAATTCAAACGCTTAACGAAAAATCTCACACATTCATGCGTTATAAAAATACGCGAACCCCTTGATATGATTATCATGAAGCCGTAGGTTGAACAAAAGGAGTACAGGAGCAACCATGCCGCAAAAAAAAGACAGCAAGGCGTTCGGCATCTATAATAGGATTCTTATCCTGACCAATGTCGAGGTACACGCCAAGCGTGATCTGAATACCATAAAGAGCTTTGGCCCCAAAGACGTTCAGGCATTCTCATCCGGTGCCATGGCTATTGATTATCTCTCCGAACATTCTGTTGATTTGATTTTCTGTGATTCTTCATTAAATGACATGAGCGGTCTCAAGTTTGCTCAAACCGTCAACACCAACATGAGCGGACGTCCTCTACCCATCATCATGGTCACACTGGAAAATCGTCGAGATTACGTTCTGGATTCCATTGCCGCTGGCTGTATTGGCTACATACTCCGTCCCTATTCTCTCGACACCTTTGAAAAATATCTTATTCTTGCCGATCAATTGGACAGCTATCCCGAAATCGAAGAAATGGAGCTCAAAGAAGCGCAAGAAATGGTCGAACGTGGTAATTTCGATGAAGCCATTGAAGCCTTTGAAGAACTTATTTCCTATCAGGACGAAGCCCAGAAATACTACGACATGGGCTGCCAGTTCATGGTTCAGGCCAAATATGGCAAGGCGATCGTATCCTTTAAAAAAGCGGTCAAGATTAATGACCTGTTTGCTGAAGCATACAAAGGATTGGCCGAGGCATACAAAGGCCGTGGAGACATGGAATCTTTCAAAAAATTTCTCCGCAGGGCAGCAGATGTCCACGCCCAGTTCGACAATCTGGAAGAAACAAAAATGCTTTTCATCGAAATTCTCAAATACGATTCCGACACACCCAACCCTTTCAATTCTCTTGGAGTAACTCTTCGGAAGCAAGGTGATTATCCTGGTGCTATTCACGCCTATCGCCAAGCTCTTGAACTCACACCGAGTGATGAGAACATTCATTTTAACATGGCAAAAGCCTTGTATTTCATGGGTAAATTGGAAGATGCATCCACAGAAGTCGCGGCCTCTCTCTTGATGAATCCGGATTTTCACGAAGCCAACAAACTCTATCAACGCATACACGGACAACCTTGGACGCCACCCAAGGGGGAAAAAGGGAAAACCCGCACCGTATCCGAAGGTGTCAAAGAATCAGCCAAGGATATCGGTCCATAACACCGTTGCCCCCCTCGGCTTTACTTTCTCTTTCGGGTGGTTATTGTATTCCTGCAACACAACAAATACCCCCTGGAGGTATGATGCCAAATACAATATATGATGTCACCATTCTTGGTTCAGGTCCCGGCGGTTTGCAGGCCGCAATTCATGCTTCCCGCAAAAAAGCCAAAGTTCTTATGCTTGGTCGCATAGATAACAGTAGCCTGTATTGGGCACATGTTGAAAACTATTGCTGCCAACTCAAAATATCAGGTGAGGAAATCCTGCGAACAGGACGTCAACAGGCCGAAAATTTTGGCACATTGTTCCGCGACGAAGATGTTCTTTCCATCGACCCCATGGACAATATTTTTTCGATAAAGCTTGAATCCGGCGACACAGTTTTGTCCAAGACTGTTATTATTGCCACCGGTTCCAGCCGCAACAAACTCAAAGTTCCAGGTGAAAAAGAACTCCTCGGTAAAGGCGTCAGCTATTGCGTTGATTGTGATGCAGGCTTCTTTAAAAATGAAGTCGTGGCTGTGGCAGGATGCCGAAGTGCGGCGGTACATGGAGCCGTAATTTTGACGAATTTCGCCAGAGAAGTTCATCTTTATTGCGAAAAACTCGACGTAGCCACGGCCTTGCGTGAGCAACTCGGCACGACTAGTGTTCATGTTCACGAAGGTGTTCAAATCAAAGAAATCCAAGGCGAGACAGCTGTACAATCGATTCTACTTAACGACGACTCCACGCAAAACGTCAGCGGAGTTTTCATTGAACTGGGTGCTAAAGGTGTTTTGGAACTTACCTCCATGCTCGGCGTACAACTTGATGAATCAATGAAGTATTTAGATGCTGACAAAAAACAACGGACCAATATTACAGGCATCTATGGTGCTGGCGATATTTGCGGCCCCCCACTACAAATGGCAAAAGCTGTGGGTGAAGGCTGCGTGGCTGGAATAGAAGCCGCCAACTACGCAAAAAAAATTGTCGTTGAATAATTGAAACCGGGTGCAGAATTTAATGCACCCGGTTTTTCCTAAAAAAACATAATGTCAGCCGGTCGAAATTCTTGCTACTTCTCTCCACCCTACATCGGGGGCAACACGCAACAAATATGTCCACCAATGAAGCCGGATAAAAGTGCGCGTGCGTCCGGTTCATCGTTATTGAACTTGAGAACCGCGTATCGTTCTCCACTCTTCATGAATGCCTTATGCACCGTGCATCCAATAGAATAATTTTCCTCGCTCGTATCAAAAAGAAGAAAGGTAAGCCGAACAGGCCTTCCCAGTTCTTCAGGAAAGTCCGTTAACCCACCATTCAAATAACGTACTCGAGAACAACTTGCAGACATATCCTCGACAATGGCCTGCGCAGCTTTGTTTCCTTCAACGACAATGGCAGGATATGAACACGAACACCTTGGTTCTCCACGGTCCTCGGCATCAAAAACAGATTCCGGTCCAATCAATTCTACAGTCGCTTCACATCCACCGCTCATACGAAGCACTTGAGATGCAAAACCAAGCAAATGTCCGTCAAAGACATATCGAACCAGCGCATACGTATGAAGCTTCACTCGTCGTATAACACTGTCAGGCACAGTTACATTGACGACAAGATTACCATTGGTCTTTACATTAGAGACCACGCCTAAAAAACGATCTTCAAAGGTGGAAAACTCCAAAATTATTCTGTCGCCGGATGCGATGTCCATAGGGTCCATCCTTTCACATATTCCAAAATATTTCATGGCAATCTTGCAAGCAATTATATATATGCACTCCATGCTCAAAAATATGGGAATTCTTGCATGGATCGGTTGTCTGGTCACTCTCGCCTACCAAAGTATATCCTGGACCCTCTCTGCTGCATGGCCGTCTGTAACGCTTCTTGATGTTCTGCACTCTCTCTTCGGCATCGACCTGCTAAGCTTTATCAGCAACTTACCTCTGGATATGTCGGCCAAAGCTATCTACGTATGTTTTACCACTCAACTCACCCTTTTCTTCTGGTGGCTTGGAGTCGTTCTGTTTATGACGCAATTCCTCACGCAAATCTTCATCAGAAAATAGCTTGCACGACACCCAAAATACTCCTCTGAAGTTCATCCACAAGCCATCTCATTTAAATATGCAGTGGACTTTTCACCCCCTTTTCAGCTATGAAATAGTATTACGCCTAAAATCCAGAGGTTTATGCATTGCAGAAACGGTATCTTCCCATCGCCATCGTGACAGGTGTCCTCTTTCTGATTGCCGTCGGAGGCTATATAATTCCAGCCAGTTCCGACGGTCCACCTATACGCACCCTGCTTGACAACAAGGGGGGCAAAGTTATTCTCAACCACGCAAGTCATGTTCAAACCATGCAGGAAGACTGCGGGGTCTGCCATCACACGACTGGCAATGCCCAAAATCCTCCGGCTTGTGCAGATTGCCATGCCAAAAAATTTGATGAGACCTTTACCGCAAAACATCAGAACACATTGGATGACGCGCTCTGTGTATCCTGTCATCACCTCGGTGCCACCATCGACAACTTCTCCCATGACGATCACGTTGACGACTACTCGGAAGGAGACTGTCAATCCTGTCACCATGATCCTTCAATTGAATCAGAGCCTCAAGCCTGTTCCAATTGCCACATGGACGGCAGTAACAGCGTACTGAACCTCAAAAAGGCCTCCCACACCAGATGCGCGGATTGCCACGACGACATGTATAAAGACGGCATCAAGGGATGCTCCAATTGTCATACCCGATCCACAAACGAGTTGGAACCGGCTCAACAATCGTGCAAAAGCTGTCACGACACACCAGCCGACCAACTCATTCCAACCACCATGAATGCGTTTCACACTCAGTGCATGGGGTGTCATGAAGACAATGGCACAGGACCATTCGGCGACGAAGCCTGTTACCAATGCCATATGAAATAGGGGATCACTCCATATGACCAAATTCAATTTCAGCCTCAAATCCGGCGACACCGGTCCCCTCATCAAGGCATCCAGCCCTGACATCCTGCATATCCCCATGGATGGCATGACGCCTATTATGGCAGCAGGAGATCAAGTGCTGGGAGGGACCAAAGTAGCCATCGCCAATGCTAACGACGAAGGCGATATGCACTCGCCGCTGGCGGGAATCATTCGAGAAATCCAACCCTACGCCATGCTCGTTGAAGTCCGGGGAAAAGACCGGATCAAGCCGCACGAACCATGCTCTGATAGTGGGGACACGCTCCGGTCCTGGCTGAAAGACAAAGGAGTCTGCACCCGCCACCTCGTCAAGGCTGCGACATTCATCATCAACGCAGTTCCACCGGAGCCGGGTATATCCATCTATGATCCTCTACTACGCGATTACCGAAAAACGTTGGAACTCGGTCTTGGAACCGTTCAAAAAATAGTAGAACCGAACAAGATGTTTCTCGTGGCCGCCAAAGGCAACCGGGCTAATGCGTTTGCCAACTGTACGGTCATGCACGTCGCTCCCGTCTATCCGAATGGACTCGATCCACTGATCATCAAAACCGTCACGGGACAAGAAGTGCTTCCAGGAATGCTCCCGGATAATGGCACCATCCTTTCTGTCAAAGATCTCTATTTCATAGGCCGTGTCATGGAAACGGGTCGTCCTCTTACGGAAACCGTCATGACCATCAATGGAGACAATCATCTTGTCGCCGTTGGGACACCTGTAGGCTTTCTGGCTGCCAAGGCTGACACAATCGTACACCCCGGCGACAGGGTCGTCATTGGTGGCCCACTCCGAGGATTAGCCGCAGTCAATCTCGAACAAGGAGTGGACAAAGATGCTTCCGGCCTCCACATCCTGCGCCAAAGCGAAGGAATGAAAACCACTGACAATTTCTGTTTGGGATGTGGTGAATGCGAACGTCACTGCCCCGCCAGAATCATGCCCGGCCTCATCAGTCGATGTGCCGAATTCAAACAGTTCAAACGAGCTGAAACATATCATATTCATTCCTGCATGGAATGCGGCCTGTGTGGTTACTGGTGCACGGCTGGACGCCCGCTCCTGCAATATATCCGGCTGGCAAAATATGAATTAGCCCTGCTGGCGGGAGCTGTACAACCTCCTCGTCCCACACCTGAAGACATCCAGAAAGGACAATCCGGAGACGAGCCATGCTAAAACAACTCCAACCTATCCTGACAGTATCGGCCCCTCCGCACGTTCATTGTGGGAGAACCATTAAACGGTACATGCTCGACACAGTGCTCGCCTTACTGCCTGCGGCAATCATGGCTGTGATTATATTTGGCATGGATGCACTCAGGGTTATGGCGTTATCCTGCTCTGTGGCAATCGCGACGGAATTCATCTGCAATAAAATCATGAAACGGGAACAATCAGTGGACGACTTCAACGGCCTGCTGACAGGTCTCCTCTTTGCATTTCTTCTTCCTGCCTCAGCTCCATGGTGGTTGGTCTTCATCGGTTCGGCTTCCGGCATCATCCTTGGCAAAATGATCTTCGGAGGACTCGGAGGCAACCCGCTAAGTGCCCCCCTTGTCGGATGGGCTTTATGCCGCATCTCATGGACAGACTTCATGGACACCAACGCAACCATGTTGAACTCGCTACTTCCGGCTCCGCTTCAGCAACTCAAACATTTTGGCCTGGAATCAATCCAATCAATCGATTTGAGTTCGTTACTTCTCGGCCAACAACTGGGCGGACTGGGTGAAGTTCATATCGCAGCCCTGCTCGCTGGCGGCATTTTCCTGCTCGCACGTCGTCACATACGATGGTACATTCCGGCAGGGTTTATCGCAGGCTTGCTGGTAACGGCTTGGATTTATCAAATTATCGACCCGACCATGTACGCATCGCCTCTCTTTCACTTACTAGCCGGTGGCTCAATTTTTGGTGCTTTCTTTCTGGCAACGGATGCAGCATCGACTCCAGTTGGATTGGTTCCTTCCCTGCTTTTCGGCCTCATCGCTGGAGCAATGGTCATCATCATCCGAGTATATGGCATTTACCCGGACGGAGTTCCCTTTGCCATTCTGTTGGCCAATCTGTTCACTCCACTTCTGGACCGCATACGTCCCAAACCATTCGGCGGCCCATACTCATTTGAAAACACGGAGGACACAGCATGAAAGAAATGCTCAAGATGATTCTTGTGCTGTCGCTTATCTGCGGCCTCTCCGGCCTGACGTTGGCAACAATCCGACAGGCAACCAACCAACGCATTGAAGAACAGGTCATGACGTATGTGCAAGGTCCTGCTCTGGCGCAAATTTTCAACGATTACGACAACAATCCGGTCAAAGATCGCAAAATAATTGACCTCTCTGACGGCTCCATCACGATTTTTCCTGCCATAAAAAACGGCACCCTGACCGGAATAGCTCTTGAAACCTTTGGTAAGGGCTACGGCGGTGACATTGGCGTCATGGTCGGATTCAGCCTCGACGGTACAAAACTCAAAGGCATCGGTATTACCACACTCAAGGAAACACCCGGTCTCGGCGCACGTGTGGTTGAACCAGACTACCGAGATCAATTCAAGGGGCACACTACCACGTCCCTTGCCTTAAAAAAACAAGGTGGCGACATCGCAGCCATCTCTGGCGCGACGATCTCGTCCACAGGCACAGTCGCCGCCGTCAACGACGCAATACAGATATTTAACAAGATTAAGGACAAACTCCCCACCGCCTGGGGATCGTAGGATATGTCATGAGCATGTGGAAAGAATTCTCCAAAGGCCTGTGGCACGATCTGCCACCTTTCAAGCTGGTACTTGGTCTCTGTCCGGTGCTGGCTGTAACAAAGACAGCATACAACGGCTTCGGCATGGGGATGGCCGTCATATTTGTCCTTGCCCTGTCCAACCTGTTCGTCTCATTGCTCCGCAAAGTCATTCCAGCCAAAGTACGCATCGCCTGCTTCATCGTGGTGGCAGCATCGCTGGTTGTCTGCGTAGAATTACTCATGCAGGCATATGCCTACCCGCTGTATCTGCAACTCGGCATCTTCGTCCCGCTTATTGTGGTCAACTGCATCATTCTGGGACGAGCCGAAGCATTCGCTTCCAAAAACCCAGTCCATCTGGCTGTCGCTGACGGTCTTGGCATGGGTGTAGGGTTCACTCTCTCACTGACGTTCCTTGGCTCCATCCGTGAACTCTTCGGATACGGCACATGGTTCGGCCTGCACATCATGGGAGACTGGTTTGAACCGTTCACCTTTATGGTCGAGGCCCCCGGCGCCTTCGTCTGTCTCGGACTCGTATTGGCTGGCATGAATGCACTGACCAACTGGCAACGCAAGACCAAAGGACTGGAGGCCATCGAGGGCCCGGTCCACGACTGCAAAACCTGCGGCATGTGCTCAACGAAACCGGGAGTGTAGGGAGAAACCATGGATTACTTCGTACTCATCATCGCCGCCATATTCGTCAACAACATCGTGTTGGCACAGTATTTAGGTAACTGTCCGTTCATTGGCACATCCAAAGAATCAAGTGTAGCTATCGGCATGGGACTGGCCGTCGTCTTCGTGGCCGCCATGGCCGCATGTATCACATGGTGTGTCCAAAAATTCATGCTCGCCCCTAATGATCTGGGGTATCTTCAGACCATCGCCTTTATTCTCGTTATCGCCGCACTGGTTCAATTCGTAGAAATGTTCCTGAAAAAAGCGATACCACCACTCTATAAATCACTTGGCATCTTCCTGCCGCTCATCACCACCAACTGCGCGGTACTCGGTATTGCTATCATCTGCCAACGTGAAGAATATTCTTTCGTAGAGACCTTGATTTTCTCGATAGCATCAGGCTTCGGCTTCATGCTTGCCCTCGTAGTGCTGGCAGGTATTCGCGAACGACTCGACCTTGCACGCGTCCCGGTAGCAATGAAAGGCACCCCGCTCGGACTGATTCTGGCCGGTCTCATGTCCCTGGCATTCTTCGCCTTCAAAGGCATGGCCTCATAGGAGTATTGAAATATGATCACAGCTTCCGTACTCGTCCTTCTCGGCATCGGCTTTACCGCCGCCGTCATTCTGGCCGTGGCCTCCAAGGTGCTCTATGTCTATGAAGACCCACGCATCGCTCAAGTTGAATCTGTCCTTGCTGGTGCTAACTGTGGCGGCTGCGGCTATCCAGGTTGTGCAGGAGCTGCTCAGGGCGTTGTCGAAGGCAAAGCCGGCGCCACTGTCTGCGTCATCGGCGGAGATCAAGTGGCTACAAACGTCGCGACCATCATGGGCCTCGAATTTTCATCCATGGAGAAACAAATCGCCTTTGTGGACTGTACAGGCGGCACTCGCGCAGAAGATGTTTATATTTATGAAGGAGCCAAGGACTGCCGCGCTCAGCACCTACTTTACAGCGGCTCAAAGATGTGTCCCGAAGGTTGCCTCGGCTACGGCACCTGTGTAACAGCTTGCCAATTTGGCGCCATTGAAATGGGACCGAACGGTTATCCGGTCGTCGATCCGAACCTTTGCACTGCCTGCGGCGGTTGCGAACAGGTCTGCCCACGCGGCGTCATAACGATATGGGGTATGACCGCACGCATCATGCACCTCAACGAAACCACGGATTGTTTGGCTCCTTGTCGCCAACGCTGCCCCGGCCAAATCAACATCCCACGCTATATCGAACAAGTTTCACGCGGCGACTATGCTGGTGCCTTGGAAACCATCCGCGAACGCATCCCCATGCCGCTCTCCATCGGACGCGTCTGTCCTCACCCCTGCGAAGACGTTTGTCGTCGTGGCCATGTGGATGAGCCTGTGGGCATCAATATGATAAAAAGATTTGCCGCAGACTGGGAAATGAACTCGGGACAACGGCTTCCTATTTCCTGTGCGCCTGATACTGGCCGCAAAATTGCTGTAGTCGGCGGCGGCCCAGCCGGGCTGTCCTGTGCATTTTTCCTACGCCGTCTTGGACACAACCCAACCATCTTCGAATCCATGCCCGCCCTTGGTGGCCAGCTTCGTTACGGCATCCCGGAATACCGATTGCCAAAGGATATCCTTGATTGGGAGATACAGGGTATCATCGATCTTGGCATCGACGTTGAATACAAAAAGTTTTTCGGTACAGACTTTACGCTGAACTCCTTAAAGAAAGACGGCTATGAAGCAGTCTTTCTCGGAATTGGCGCATGGATGAACATGACTTTACGCATTGAAAACGAGGAAGCTAAAGGTGTTGAAACCGGCACAGAATTTTTGACCAAGGTCGGCCTTGGCATAGAAACCGGTATCAACAAAAAAGTTGTGGTCATCGGCGGCGGCAACACAGCCATCGACACAGCTCGGACCGGTGTCCGACTCGGTGCAGATGTGACTCTTATGTACCGACGCACTCGAGATGAAATGCCAGCCAACATCGAAGAAATCATCGGTGCAGAAGAAGAAAACGTCAACTATCTCTTCTTGGCTGCCCCCACACGCATTGTTACCGACGACTCCGATCACGTCACTCATGTTGAATATATCGAAATGGAACTGGGGGAACCTGACGACTCAGGCAGACGACGCCCCATACCCATCGAAGGATCTGAAACGCTCATTGAAGCCGATACCGTATATACTGCCATCGGCCAAAAGCCGGAACTTTCTTGTCTATACGAAAACGGGACCTGTGACCTTGAAGAAACACGTTGGCGCACATTAGGCGCCGATTCAGACACTCTCCAAACAGCTCTCCCACATGTCTTCACCGGCGGAGACATGCATACCGGCCCCGCACTTGTGATCACGGCCCTTGGCGAAGGCAGAAAAGCGGCTCGCTCAATCCATCAGTATCTCAATGAGGACGCTCCGCATATCTCAGCTAACACCCAACGTGAAATGATCGATTACACAATGTTCACCAACGTCCCTGATGTTGGCCTGCGCGACCGCTCAAAAATGCCAAACCTCATTGAATGTGATGAACGAACCTGCACCTTCAAAGAAATTGAAGGTGCAATAAGTGAAGCCGAAGCAAAACATGAAACCTGTCGCTGTTTGCGTTGCGGCCTAACCTGTTACAACCGTGATCTTGTCGACGGACAGGAATGTATCGTTGAAGAGTGTGTGAAAAATCCGTAAAAAACAGTTGCAAACTAAAAACGTTACAGATATACATTTTTTCCCTTGAGACGAAAGTCACAGGGCAAAAAAAAAGGGCGATTAACTCAGCTGGTCAGAGTGCCATCCTCACACGGTGGAAGTCACAGGTTCAAATCCCGTATCGCCCACCAGCTATTTCAATTAGTTACGAGTCGTTTGATGTGTCAGCCGCCAAGCCTACTCACCTTATGACTCACCTTTTTCTAAGCCTTTGGTTAATCGCTGGAGGCTTTTTTCATGTCCGATACCCTGCCGCAAGCTACTCGGTCAACGGTATCCAATCTCCTCTCGGCCAGAAGTCCGCTTCTTCGTGAACAGGCGTATACGCTCGCTCTTGAAATCCACATCCTACCACTTGAGGTTGAATATTTCGCTTCGCTGTGCAGCTGTATACAGCTACAGTGGAAGTCACAGGTTCAAACCCCATATCGCCCACCACTTTGTTTCAAACCAAACAGGTGCTTAGAAATTCTAAGCGTCCGTTTTTTGTTGCACAATAGTTCCCGCCCACTATATACTCAATTTCTTGAAACGAACTCGCTCCAACCGGGACAGACTTCACTCCATCCGAAAGGTATATATCTCCATGATTGACACACATATTCAAACGATATCCCGAGAACTCTCTCTCAGGCCACATCATGTCAAAGCTGTTGCAGCACTTCTTGATGAAGGGGCGACTGTGCCTTTCATTTCTCGGTATCGTAAAGAAGCAACCGGCACCATGGATGAAGTAGGAGTGGCCGGAGTCCGCGACAGGTTAATCGAACTCGCAGAGCTGGATAAACGACGGGAAGCAATCCTCTCCTCTCTACTTGAAAGAGACCTCCTTTCCGATGAGCTCAAACGGGCTATTAATCAAGCCAAAGACAAAGCTCGACTGGAAGATATCTATCTACCCCATCGCCCAAAACGGCGAACGCGTGCGGCCATGGCCAAAGAACGAGGGCTGGAATCTTTGGCAAACACACTTTTCAGCCAAAGAGGCATCGACCCTAAACGTGAAGCTGAACGGTATATAAATCAAAACAAAGACGTGGCCGACATTGAAGCGGCACTAGCCGGAGCTCGGGATATCATTGCTGAAAACATCAATGAGAACCCAAAAGCGCGAGCAGCCATGCGAACCCTATTCGTCAAACGTGGCCGATTTATATCTCAGGTAGCCAAAGGCAAAGAAGAAGCCGGAGCAACCTACCGAGACTGGTTTGACTGGGATGAACCGTTGGCACGTATTCCCGGTCACCGAGCACTTGCCATGTTTCGGGGGGAAAATGAAAAGCTGCTCAAACTCTCTTTACGTCCACCGGAAGAGGAAGCCACAGGGCTCATGCGCAGATCTATCTTGCGCGGCAAGGGCGAAGATTCCCACGAGGTGGGCATGGCTCTCGATGATTGTTATAAACGCTTGCTCGGTCCATCCATGGAAAACGAAGTGCGGGCTGAAGTCAAAAAACGGGCAGACGCTGAGGCTATTGGCGTCTTTGCTGCGAATCTACGAGAATTGTTGCTGGCTGCTCCGCTTGGGCAAAAACGCGTACTGGCTCTCGACCCCGGATTTCGTACAGGGGCCAAACTCACAGTCCTTGACGCTCAAGGCGCACTGAAAGAACACACAACCATTTTTCCCACCGGATCAAAAAGACAACAGGAAGAAGCTGGCGCAACTCTTCAATCTTTGTGTTCCAAGCACGCTGTTGAAGCTATTGCCATTGGCAACGGCACGGCTGGACGCGAAACAGAAACTTTTGTCCGCGGCCTGGACCTTGGTCTCCCTGCGGTGCTGGTCAACGAGTCCGGAGCTTCCATCTACTCTGCTTCGGAAGTCGCCCGTCGAGAGTTTCCCGATCTTGACCTGACCGTTCGTGGTTCTGCTTCCATCGGCCGCAGGCTTATGGACCCACTGGCCGAACTGGTCAAGATTGATCCCAAATCCATTGGTGTAGGCCAATATCAACATGATGTTGATCAGACGGCTCTCAAAAAAGGCCTCGACGACGTGGTGGAACGATGTGTCAACTCGGTTGGGGTAGACTTGAATACGGCAAGTCGGGAATTACTCGCTTCCGTCTCTGGGTTAGGACCTGTTCTGGCTGAAAATATCGTCAATTATCGCGACAAGAATGGTCCTTTTACCTCTCGACGAGAACTGCTCAAGGTCAAACGACTCGGCCCAAAGGCCTTTGAACAGGCCGCCGGATTTCTGCGCGTCGAAGGCAAAGAAATTCTGGACGGCAGTGCGGTCCACCCCGAGCGATATAAACTCGTCAAACAAATGGCCAAGGATGCAGCCTGCTCAGTAGCAGACCTAATCAATGATGCAACAGCCCGTGAACGAATAACAATCGATAATTATATCGCTGAAGAAGTAGGATTGCCGACGCTACGAGACATCATAAATGAACTCACCAAACCGGGACGAGACCCTCGAGCCGAATTCAGCACATTTTCATTCACCGAGGGAATCAACGATATCAAGGATCTATATGAAGGCATGAAGTTGCCCGGAATCGTGACCAATGTTACAAAATTCGGCGCGTTTGTGGATATTGGCGTGCACCGTGACGGCCTTGTTCACATAAGCCAACTGGCCGACAAATTCATACGAGATCCATCAGAAGTGGTCGCTGCAGGCCGTGAGGTCACTGTCACTGTCATCGGCGTTGACGAAAAACGCGGGCGTATAAATCTGAGTATGAAAACGCACACAGAGGCTTAAAACGACTACTATTTTATATATAAATATGCTCTCATGTAGTTATAGACTAAAAAGCAAATTGTTTGCCTAATACAAAAAACGCAACGCCAAGAATACGGGAAACATATTGCCATTATAGTTAATTCAGGCGATATGCATATTCAGTCATGTACAAAGAGAGATTGTTTGGTTCCGACATCTTGACCAAACAAGATATCATTTGATGAGCAAACCACTAACCTATTAACGCTATGCTTATTCCAAACATCTGGTTAGTAATCCCCTGCTTTAACGAGGAAAAAAGACTCCCCGTTGAAGCTATTACGCTTTTTTTGACAGAATCTCCCAAGGCTCACCTATGCATGATTGATGATGGAAGCACAGACCTCACACACGCCGTCTTGCTTACAATCAAAAAAAACCACCCGAAAAACGTAACAGTTCTCCGCCATGATACCAACAAGGGAAAAGGGGAAGCCGTCAGAACTGGTATTATTCACGGCATTACAAATGCCACATGCTCATACTTTGGATATTGGGATGCTGACTTGGCAACACCGTTCTCCCAACTCTCTCTCTTTACAAATGAAAGTAATAAAAATCCGGACTGGGAAATCCTCATGGGATGTAGACATCAACGCCTCGGTACAAATATCAAACGGAAATTAACACGTCATTATTTGGGACGTATATTCGCTACTATTATTTCTTATCTCCTAACTCTCCCTGTATATGATACTCAATGCGGTGCAAAACTATTCCGCAAGGATACGGCTGCAGAACTCTTCTCCAAGCCTTTTCTTTCCTCATGGATATTTGATGTTGAACTTTTAGCCCGCTTCATTGAAACAAAGGGACATAAATACGCACTCGACCACATCCGAGAAGTCCCACTTGAATACTGGGAAGACATCAATGGTTCCAAGCTCTCATTTGCAGCGTATATACAAGCCCTGAGGGATATCATCTCCATCAAACGCGCATACGACGTATAACTCAAGCTGCGCAAAGACATACAATGGTAAGATTATGCTGAATGGAAAAAAAGTCGTCCTCGTCATGCCTGCTTATAATGCAGCCAAGACACTCAAACGAACCTTTAATGATATTCCCCATGGCTACATCGACGAATTTATTCTGGTTGATGATAAAAGCCAGGACAACACCGTCGAGATATCCAAGTCACTGGGAATATCTACCTATCTACATCAAAATAATCGAGGGTATGGAGGCAACCAAAAGACATGTTATGCCAAAGCATTGGAATGTGGTGCAGATATAGTTGTCATGCTACACCCCGACTATCAGTACACGCCAAAACTCATACCCGCTATGGTCTCCCCCATAGCTGAAGGCGTTCACGACTGCATGCTCGGCTCTCGCATTCTCGGAAAAGGCGCACGCACGGGAGGTATGCCACTCTACAAATACATAGCGAACAGATTTCTTACCTTGTTCCAAAATATCTTGGTAAATGAAAAATTATCCGAATACCACACAGGATACAGGTCCTTTTCCAAAGAGGTCTTGGAAAAACTTCCCCTGGAACAAAACAGTGATGATTTCATTTTCGACAACCAAATGCTATGCCAAACAATCTATGCGGGTTTCAAAATCGGTGAAGTGACCTGCCCAACCAAATATGAAAAAGGATCTTCATCAATCAATTTTATCCGATCCTGCCAATACGGCATTGGCGTCCTTCAATGTTCCATAGAAACATTTCTTCACCGGTTTGACATCAGAAAATCTGCCATGTTGGAACCTCTCGACATTAATAAAGAGAATTAATGTTCATGGCGATACCCATGATAAAGATATCAAGGCGACTCACAAACAGTCCCCTATTCAAATCACTCATTCACTCCCTGCAATCACAGCGGGAACACCTATATGGCTAGTTCAAACAACTCCATACTCAAACGCTTCGGCTACCTTCTCTCAGCGCATTGGGTCAGAGAAATTCTGCAAACGGTTTTCATGATTTCCCTAGCTCGCCACGCAACGGAAACCTATGGCCAATTCATGCTCGCCATCAACATTGGTCAATTGCTGCTCTTTGCTACCGAATGTGGACTCAACCAACATCTTTCCACGATGCTGGCACGAAAAGAGCACTTCCCAACCCATATTCTTGGCCAAATAACCTTCATCAAATCAATTTTTATGGTTATTGGCTGGCTGGCCATGCTGGGCTTCATTTTCTGGCAGGACTATTCAGCAGAATTACGCCTCATCATAATTATCATCGCCACGGGTATCGCATTAAACGGCATTGGCAATTCTTTCTATGTCGCCTGCCAAGTTCTCGGACGTCAAGATATCGAAGGTAAAACTCGAGGTATAGCGGCCCTAATAGGCTACGGGTATGGCATTGTCGCTCTTCTTCTCGGCGCTCCATCTGCAATCATAGCCCTATTCAAGGGATTAGAAACACTGACCAACCTCATTGTCACTCTTAAAGCATTTTGGACACGTATTCGAAAAGAACTCCATTTAAAAAATATCCGTAACGTATGGCGAATTTGGCGCGAAGGTCTTATTTTTACCGCCATGGCGATTTGCGCTATTTTTTATAATAAAATCAACTTATTTTTCCTACAAAACAATGCCGGAGCCGAAGGTGTTGCCCAATACAGCGCAACGTGGCAAATCGTGGATGGAATTTCAATAATCGTCTCCAGCATGCTTCTTGGAAAAGTCCTTTTTCCGCTGTTCACCAAATACTGGAATTCCGATCGAAACCTTTTCATTGGATTAGCCCGACAATCCGCTGCGTGGCTCGTCGCTGTAGCTCTCCCTGTAAGCTATGTCCTTTTTATCGAAAGCGATCGTATTATTACCATAGCCTATGGCTCCAATTACGGCTCAGCGATTCTCATTCAAAAGCAATTGGTAGGATGCATCCTGTTTGCTTTCATTCATAACCTCGCAAGCTATTTGATGATCAGTATGCACTATCAACGCATACTGCTCGGCATGTACATTACAGGACTTATTATCAATATCACAGCCTGTATTTTCCTGACCCAATACAGCCCCCTCTCCAATGCCGCTTATGCTATTCTTTTAACCAAAGGCATCATGGCTTTGATGACGGTCTCCTTCTGTCAAGTTGCACTGGGACTTTTCACCTTCAAAAATATTTGCAAACAAGCTCTGGCAGTGGGAATTGCCGCTGCCATCCACTTCTCTTTTTCGCCAATCCTTATCAGGGAAGTTGTCGAATTCCTGACACTTATTCCTCTGTTATTCTATGCTTTCTGTCTTTATCGAAAGCAACAACACAACCTCGTCACATCAAAATAACAACACTCATTCCAATCCATTGACGTGACCTAGACAGAATTGTACATTTATTCCTGACTCATAGACTAACAACACAACTCAAACAGGAGCCGACGTGCTGCCCAATCATCCCGATTTCAATTTGCTTTACACAATTTTCGAATTGGGGATGATCTTTCATGTGGCGGCAATAGTTCTTCTTCTGCTTCTGACCAAAAACTTTCTACAACGCGCCGTCAAACGCAATACGCATTTCAAAAAAACGACACATCCACAAACTGTTCCCATCATGCTGCCCATAGGAGCCGTTACAAAACACACTGAAAAAAGTGTCCGATCACTCTTGGAACAGGAATATGAAAATTACCGAGTCATTCTTATCTCGGAAACCGACAAGGAAGAGGCCGCCGTATTAATTCGTAAGCTGTGCGCGGAATACGATCATGTCAGTCATATTGTGGCCGGCCCATCAGAACGATGCTCACAAAAAAACCACAACCTTTTAGCCGCTATCGCCACAATACAAGCAGATGAGAACATCCTGGTATTCTGTGACAGTACACATTTGGCTCAACCAGACTTTTTGGCCCGCCTAATCTTACCCATCATCATAGGGGAAACGAAACTGACTTCTGGATATCGTTTTATCCAGCCGGAAGACAACCGCATGGGTACCATCATTCAAATGATTGCGGTCATGTCTCTCCACATGCTTTATGCACTCAAACCGATCAGTCAACCATGGGGCGGTGCGACGGCTATAGACAGGTCCACATTCTTTGAAAACCGAATTCCAGACCTATGGAGCCGCACGGTTGTTGACGACTACTCCATGGGGCCCTATCTAAAAACCTTGGGAATTCATTCCCTTCCTGTCGCTGAAGCATGTCTTGAAAACCAATTGTCCGGTCAAACCGTTTCCGGCGTATCAAACTGGTTTTACCGTCAGTTACAATTTTTCAAATTTTATACACCGCTGACCTGGATTGCCGCTTCAGTGCTGCCATTATTCTATTTATGCATGGTCACATATATTGCAACCGCCTTAATTACGCCAAATACACCAACCGCACGATTAACAGCTCTCCTTTATCTTGGCACAATGACGATCCTCGGCCTTTGGTACACACAAATCATTCCCAACGAACTCCCACGACCCAAGAGAATCGCGGCGTTTTTCTTTTTCAACATACTCGCATCAGTACAACTCCTGCGCACTTGGACCTCCAACACTATCTCTTGGCAATCAATTGACTACCACATGAGCCTCGGAGGTGGAATAATCAGGACAATTCGACACAATTCACGGACCCAATAATGACATTACCCCGCATCGCATACGTATCTTTATGGCTCCCAAAACCATCAGAAACCTTCATTTTTCGAGAAGTAAAAACCCTCACGACACTCGGTTTACCGGTGAAGACATTCAACCTATACGCCCCATTAACCAATGGCTTGTCACCGGAAATGTCAGCTTTTTCCCCCTCAGAAACTCTGGGCATAAAAAAAACTCATAAAATTGTTGGCGCATTTCTGAAAAACTTCATTTCCAAGCCCAGCCCAATATACTCTCTCTTAAAAAAAGGCCCTTTAAACAAGTGGCGTTCACTGGAAGGATTGGGAGAAAATCTCTGGGCTCTGATGGCAGGCATATACTTGGCGGGTCGATTCAAAGAAGAAAAGATTGAACATATTCACGCCCCATGGGCCAATGGCCCAGCGACTGCAGCCTGGGTAGCTTCCAAACTAACCGATATTCCTTTTTCCTTTGCCGCCCGAGCCGGAGACATATACCCTCCCGAGGGAGCACTCCCTCGCAAAATTGCAGATGCCGCATTTGTCCGAGTCAATTATGGCGCCAACATACCATACCTGCAATCTTTCGCGCCGAATCATGCGAACAAAATAACCTTGGTCTACAACGCACTCTCATTGACTCCTGACACACCTCAAAAGTCAGTACCTAAAAAACAACTCACCTTACTTGCTGCCGGAAGATTCGTCGGTAAAAAAGGATTTAATGATTTACTTGAGGCTTGTTCCATACTCAAATCACAAGACGTCGACTTTACGCTGACTCTTGCAGGCGATGGTTTTTTGGCAAGAAAACTCAAACGTCAAACAGCCCATCTCGGCCTCACTGACAAAGTGTCATTTCCAGGCTTTCTTCGTCACCACGAACTATCACAACTCATGCTTGGAAGCAGTGCGCTCGTTGTCCCAAGTGTTATTGACCGTAATGGAGACAGAGATGGTATTCCCAATGTCATTATGGAGGCCTATGCTCATGGCATTCCAGTAATTGCTACAGACGTGGCAGGTATCAGTGAAGTGGTTATTAATAAAGAAACGGGCTATCTCGTTGAGCAGCACAACCCTGCCCAACTAGCTCAAGCCATGCACACTCTGGCCAAAAACCAAACAGAAGCCTGCCGTCTTGCAACAAATGGCAACAAACGTGTCTTAAATTTATTCGATCAGAGAAGAAACTCAAAAAAACTGATTGAACTCTTTACATCCCATGCAATGAAGGCAGTCAATATCAAACGCTAGGACTTACGGAAGAAACAGATTCCAATAGGCATTTATCGAATCAAACCATTTTTACGACACCAGACTACAGTACTGCGCATCCCTTCTTCAATATCCACATCCGGCAGATACCCAAAATCCGACGTTGCACGCCCATGGCTGCACACCCAACCTGACTGAGCAGCTTCGCGCCACTTGTCCGTGACCAAATGATTGGTAGGAAGCCCTATGCGCCCCCCCCACTCATTCAACAAAGCCAAGGTGTGAATAAACCATAAGGGTGTCGGGAAAACGAATTGACGACGCCCAACAGCCTTACCAATCGCTATGCTAATTTCTTTCCAGGAAGCAACTTGACCAGAAAGATAGTATATATTTCCACTATCGACTCGCCCGTCCAGCAAGGCATCTCCAAGACCAATGATACCGCTGACCAAATCTTGAACGTGAATTATACTCATAAGCATAGCGGAATTGCCTGGTACGGGGAAAAAGCCAAGCTTTGCTCCAGAATATAGAGGAACAAAAGCAACATCCCGTGGCCCGTACACCATGGAAGGACGAACAATTCCGACATTAACTATATCTTGCAACGCCACAAGATAAGACTCACTTTGAAGTTTGGCCTTTCCGTAAAAAGAAACAGGACAAGGAGTCTCGGATTCATCAAGACCAAACGGACCAGGATGAGGACCACCCGCAGCCTGTGACGATATACCGACAAGCGTCTTCACGTCTTTGCCATACAGTTTCACTGCTTCCGCAAGATTTCGGGCAATCGTTACATTGCCATCAAAATATCCCTGAGGTCTAAAGGCTTTTGTGACTCCAGCAACATGAAAAATCATTTCTGCATTGGCCACCGCATCCTTCATGTCTATTGGTGAATCCATTCCACATTCAACAATTTTCATAGAAGTACCCGACAACCACCGCAAGGCACCCCCGGGACGAATCAAACAGGTGACATCATGCCCAACCAGGGCCAAGGATTCAGCCAGATGACTTCCCACAAAACCCGCAGCTCCAGTGACGAGGACACGCATACATCACCCTCGCAATTGGTTTCTCAAAGGAACCAATCCTATAAAAAAATGAAAAAACCAATTAACTTGCGGGAAGAGCAACCCATCTTGGACTGCAAAATGCACTATACAGGCTGCCAACGACAGCCCAATAGCTGGCGTTGCCAAACCTCTTTTTTGTTGCAAACAAAGAGAATAAAAAAGCCTGCGGCCATACAATCCCAACATACCTAAATACATAAAAGTCGGCACGACCCCAAACCCTACAAGCATCGTCGTCAACATATTGTCTGCCGTAACATTATGCCTGACAACATTCATAAACAATTCCCGACTGCTGAGATCAAAGAGCAGTTCATAATCTTCAAGATAGGGTTCACGCGAGGCCCGAAGTCCTATTCCAAACAATGGTTCTTTCGCGACGATATGAAGGGAAGCGGGCACTCCTTCAACTCGATAAAAGACCGACTCATAATTTTTCATATGAAGAATCTTGCTTGGTTGATGAACAAAAAAAGCTGTTGCTGCCAGTACGGCCAGAAGCAAGGCTAAAAAACCATAGCGCTTATTAATGAATTTCAAACCTATAATCAATGGCAACAAGACAAAAGGAAGCAGGATTATGAAACGGGAACCTATGACAAAACAGGCAAAAAAACCGAGAAATAAAAGAAAAAGCAAAACTACTTTTCGCGGCCAAATATGAGCCCTTATAAACAGACTGAGTGGCCCAGCCATCAAAAGGAGCAACACATTAGCCATGGCATGATGATGCACTCCCAAAAAGGGAACCTCGTAGCCACTGACAAGCTGAATTACAGAAATCAGGATAAAAAGAGCTGTCAATAAATATTCAATATACCGCTGTAGCCAATGATCGTTAAATACAATTCGACCACACCAGTAACCGGCCAACGCCGGGGCAAAAAAAGAAAAAACTCTATATAACGACGAAGGTTGCTCCGAACTAAGCCCCCCTGAAATCAGCACCAATACCCCTAAAACAAACCAACTCCAAGGTTCCCACGAACAGCACAACCGAACGTCCTTGCTACGCCCCCCGACGAAGAAACAACCCCCTACAACCAATAAGGCCCCCAGAGTCAAGGCCGGAGTAAAAAGATTGGTCCTCTCGCTAACGACAAGAATAATATATGGCTGTAAAAAAACAGCTTGGAGGCTAACAAACACTATAGCCGCTAGAGGCAAATAAGCGAGTAATCCCATGAAGCCCTATTCGTACTGCTATAACGCAGTAATGATAAATACAGTCACCATCAAACAGCACCTCGACACCTGAAAACGGCTCCAGGTGTGCGTGTCAAAATATACAAATCAAACCATATTGACCAATTTCGAATATAATACACATCCAACTGAATCCGTTTCTCATAGGACAATGAGCTTCGACCTGAAACTTGCCACAACCCAGTCATACCGGGCACGACTTTTGAATAAAGTTCATAACTTTCATCATATCGCTCAATTTCTGATTCCACAATCGGACGAGGACCAACAAGACTCATTTCCCCAAGTAATACGTTCACCAGTTGCGGCAATTCATCAATACTCCATGTTCGCAAAAAAGCTCCAACGGTCGTAATTCGCGGATCATTATTAAGTTTTTGCCCAGACTCCCACTCAGCCTTAAGTATAGGATCGTTCTCCAAATGCTCTTCCAAGACAGTGCTGGCATTCTTGACCATTGTCCTGAACTTCCACAATTTGAAATGTCGTCCATGACAGCCCACGCGCTTCTGAAAATAAAAAACGGGTCCTTGACTATCAAGCTTGATAAACAAACAAATGAGCAAAAAAAATGGAGACAAAACCATCAAACCCAAAAAAGAAAAAAGGACATCAATAAACCGTTTATAAAATCGGGGAAAAGGAGCAAGAAGTTTCTGTCCGGTTTCCAACCCCAAAATACCATTAATATCCACCACGCTCGCCCATATGCTGGCTGGACGAAAAATATCAGGAGCAATGACTATTTTTCTAAAATATTTTGAAACTGTCTTCAAAATTTCCTGACACTGCTCCAGCTTAAGAGTCGGCTTGGCGATAATAAAATATGCGCATGGGAATTGTTTTGCCAACAACGGAATATCTGTCTGTGGAAACTTCTGTATGCCAAAGCACTCCACTTCACCACAATCGGACGAATCATCAATAAGGGCTACTGGAATCAATCCAAGATTTAAGTATTCCTGAAAATTATCAAGCATGGTCTGCGCCAATTCGCCGCTACCATATATTATGGCAGGCCGACGCCATCCCTCGATGAATGCCATCAACTCTCGGCAACGACGACGAAAGATCGGGACCATCACCCAAGTCATGACGCAAGAAGAAAAAAGAATCAGACGAGAATATTCTTGAGCGGTCCGAGACCAAAAGGTAACTGATGCCAAGAACAAAAACACGAACGCCGTTCCCAAAGTGCATCGCTTAAGTTCCATCGGTGAAGGCATAAGGACCTTGTAAGCGCCGGATCCGGCATACGCCAGTATACACAGAGGGAGAACGGGCCAGAGCTTCATATAGGACATCAGCTCAAAATTTCCCCCCAATAAATATCGAACAAGCACACAGCTGACCACAGAAAAAGAAACGGCAACTATATCCGAACATGCAAGCATGCAGGGCATAAACCATATACGGCAAGTATTCGAAGGCATTAAATTCATAATAATAATATATTTAAAAGAAGATCAATCCATCATTCTTTACGTGACAATCAACTTCCTGTAAATAACAGACATCTCAAAAGGAAAACTTGATATGACAAATAACGAGGGCGTATTTGCTCCATCGGACTAAAAAAAACAAAACAGAATTTAAAAACCTTTGCACTTCTCTCATGTTACCAAAAGAATCAGGCATTAATTCGCAGGACACGATACAACGTTCCATTTTATAAAAATCACGCAGTCAAAATTACCTAAGACTTTTGACAGACAGGAAGAACCGGTGAAAACACGCAACGTCAACACACAACTAGAAAATTTGACTCTCTGGATGATTATCATCTGGGGTTTTTTATGCATTATCCCAACAAAAGCCTTCTGTAATGAACCTACAAAAGAGCTCAAAGTCGAAGGGAGTATTGTATACAAAGTAACCCGCCAAGTTAAAAATCAATATAAAGGCAAAATCAAATCAATTAGAATCGTCCGTGACAGCAAAGTCAAAAAAGGACAGATTCTTGGCACTTATACTCTCGATAAATATGTATGGAACTCACTACAAAAAAGTATCTCACCATCAAAATCAAAAAAGATTACGATGGATATCGAGGAGTTGAAGTCTAAAATTGCCATCAGGGAGAGAGAATTAAATGCTGATTTAGTTTTACTCAAGGAGGGGATGGCCTCACAATTATCTGTGGACTCCAAAAAAAATACCCTTGTCTTACTACAGGACAAACTCCATTACACTCAACAAGAATTGCGTATTGAAAAGCGTAACATAAAAATTGAAAAAGAAAGGATAACCGAGGCCCTTGGAGGAATGAAAATTTCAACCGAAGTTCCTCGAATCGCCCAGTTTATATCCCCGATTGATGGCAACGTCCTTCAAATAATTGAAGAACAAAACTGGCAACTCAAACCAGAAACCAATTGCTTTACCGTTTCCGACACAAAAGATGTTTTCGCAACTGTAAAAATCTACGTTGAAGATTATCCCAAGCTCAAAGAAGGTATGAAAGCCACTGTCACATCAGATATTTCCCCAGGCAAGCCCTATAACGCAACTATTACAAAAATACCGATGACTCCCATGAATAGACGCTATGCCAATCTTTCATATTACAAAGTGGAGTTGGACATTCAAGATTCAAACCACTCGTTCCGCCAAGGTAACACTATTACTGTGATTATTCCTTTAGATACTGTCAATCAAGAACACCAAAAGAAATAACCACTCTCTGCCCTGACATCTTTGGAACAAACCATGAATTCATATAACATCACCGGGGTCTGGAAAGGGCGTTATTTCATTGCCGACCTGATTGCCCATATCGAACAAACCAACAGCAGAATCAGTGGTCATGCTGAAATCCATCAACCTTTTGGCAAGGTTGATATCTATCACTTTTCCGGTACGGTAAGAGGAAACCGCGTCATAGCGGCACACCATAAAGGCAGCACCTTTGAAGGGCTTGTTATGAATCAGGATGCCATTGCCGGAATAGTTACCACGTACAAAGGAAACAAGTTACACATCTCAGCCAAACGAGTCAGTATGATCCCACGTGTGAAATAAGTTTTTGTGCAGCAATTTCATTCCCGAACAGATCGACGTCCTTCAAATTACCCACATAGAAAGGCAAAACTTTCTCGAATTGTCTAATAACTGACACACTGTCTTGTAAGGTTTGTCCATGATCACCATAACCCAACAGTTTGAGGTGGTGAGCATTAAAACACTGCTCATAAAAAAAAGCTGTTGGGAAAGCGAGCACTGGCTTACCAAGCTGAAGAGCCTCACCGGTCAAGGCGTATCCTCCGTTACATATGACATAAGCGCATGACGACAAATCTTCGAGAAATCCAGACCGTGACGGTGGCATAAAAGACAAATTGTGCCGTTTTCCGCGCTCCCCTGTACCGTATATATGACACTCTCGATTCGTAGACAAAAGCCCTTGCATGAGGTGCTTGTCAACGCCGGACCGCATATAGACCACAACATGATCGCCGCAAGAGGCTTTCAGTTCAAGTACATCCCGATGCATAATCGGAGGAACGATTTCCGTATTGGCTTTTTTCGCGACCAGGTTCTCTAAAGAACTCACCAAATATGAATCAGCAGCACTAAAAAAATGACGGATAAGATTTGTAGTTACGAATCGGCTCCACCTTTCTCCCGGAGGTATCGGAGATTCACAATGAGTAAGGACGTGCTGATGATCAAGACTGACACACTTAACGCCTGCTATGCGTGCTGCTCTTGGAAGAAAAAATTCATAGTCGGTAACGGCAAGATCAGGTTTAAAGGCATCGATACTTCGACAGAGTCTATCAACGATGCCACGGTATCTAAAAATGACGTGAAAAAAATTGGCCACAGTATCAGTTGCCAACACTTTATTGTCTTTAAGAATAGTGCTCAGCATAGGAAGAGATAGAAAACGATAACCGTGGTCAAGAGCCGTCACAACCGTACCGCCCCCAACAAAAAGAAACTCATGTTGCGGAAGTTCTCGAGCTACAGCAAGAGCACGGCTAATATGTCCTCCAGAATCCCCCATCACCCCATAAATAATACGAGCCATGAGTGCACTCCCCTCCTCTCCGTCCTCAGTAGGCTAATGGTCGTGACTAGTACCCCATGAGCCCACAACAGCGGGTACAAACCGGCATAAGACCATCCTTATGAAGACTTGAACGAAAAGCTTTGTACCGCGGAGAGTTCCACAGCTCTGTCACTGTATTTTCCTTTATATTACCAACGATATAATCATGGTAATCGCGGCAGGGCGACATGTCGCCATTGCTGTCTAGCTCAACCACCTGATGAATTGAAATACACTGGTTAAAACCAAAATTATTGGCATGATTTGTATAATATTCCTTAAGATTTGCTTCACCGACAATATTGGGAATGAACACAGCGGGAGGAGTTCCGCGCCGAGCAGAACGTTTTCTGATTTCTTTCATCTGCGCATCAATGATGGCGTAATCTTCCGGTTTCCAACCACCAATCCACCCTCTGTGCAACGTAGGCTTCTCGCCGAATCGACGAAAATAATCCTGCTCATGAGCAACAGAGCTTTTCTCGTCAATCCACCATGAAGGATAAAAGACAAGAAAGTCTACCAGCGGCGATATCTCTTCATAAATATCAAGAATATGACGATGATTTTCACGTGAGATAGTGCTTAACGAAGCAATAATGGGAAGTCCACTTTTCTTGCGTTCTCGCGCGTCGCGCACATCGGACAAACCGTCCATAACCGCACCAAAGGGATCGAGCCCCTTCGGCCCACGACGAATAGCGTTATGCAACTCAGCGTTATGCCCGTCTATGGACACCTGAAGCAGATACAAAGGAGCCTCGGTAAAGACATCCACGGCATCGGTCATATGCGTACCATTGGTAGCGATGGTCGGAGGCAACCCCAACCGTGCAGCATGTTCAATGATAGGAAGCGTCCCGTCGTAAAGCATCGGCTCACCGCCCCAAAGATAAATGATAGGCTTGTGACCATTTTCCACAAGGTCATCAAGAATTTCAATATATCGTTCGGGTGGAACCTCCGCCTGCTTGAGATCTTTCAGCTTCCGATCCAATAAAAAACCATGCTCCCCCCACTGGCCGCACATAATACACCGAAGATTGCAAACATCTGTAATACGGATGCTGAGTTGTCGTATTCTTTTAGCTTCTCCGTTTCCATGATTTGGATACAAAGCATTAAACAGCCACTTTTCTGACTGAAGAGCCAACAGCTTCTTGGCAATCCATGGATGTCGCGCATGACGAAACAACATTTTCAAAATGACAGCAGGTGATACTTGGCTTTTATTACTCATTGCGAACTTTGGCATAACAGCCTGTAATAATACTTTTGAATGACGAATTTGAGGACCTTACGCAATGAAATAGAATTGCACAACCAGCAAGAAGTATAACAAGATCACACCAAATACCAACTTCCACGTCAACAACCTGAAAAGGTTGCGAAACCCCCTTTTAATACGATATAAGAAAAATGTAATATCATCTCAAAGTATTATCATTGTATCTAATGGGAATCGTTCCCTTTTCGAATATCTTCACTTATGTTTTTCAGGGTACTCCCTCTCACCCACAGACAAAAAGAAAAAAACACAACAATGAAACGATTTATACAATGCCCGAGGTGGGCGTGGATGATTCCACCATTGCTGGTGATTTGTTTGGTCTTTACCCTAGCGGTCGACGTCTTGCACTGGGACGAATGGGTCATTTGGGGAGAATTACTTCATAAAATTGAAAGTGGAACATTCAATTTGAGCGACCTCATTGCCCAACAGAATGAACAGCGCAATCTGGCTGCCAGAATATTTGGTCTTCTCCTCATGCCGTTTTTCAAACTAAATCGTTTTGCCGAATATGGATTAAATATCATGCTGGCCGGAGTCGGATTTTGGGCTGCTGTCAGACTTTACTCAAAATCAAGCAGCACGGCTCCCCCCAACTCCATCTGGCTTATCTTCTCCATGTTTTCCTTCTCAATCCTACAATGGGAAGCGTTTACCTTCGGAAGCAACAGTTCAGTAATTATTCTCCCTGTATCCATCTGGAGCGGACTACTAATCGCACACTCAGGCCCACCAACCATCACACGCCTGATAACACTTGGACTGATTGGAATTCTCCCTTCATTCAGCTTTGCCAATGGACTCTTCTACTGGGTAAGCCTCGCACCTGTCCTCGGATTGCAGGCTCATAAACACAACAAGATATCACTTGTCTCGTCTGTATGGACTGGCATGACATGCACTGCATGGTTCCTCTATTTCATAAACTTCGCCTCCCCCGAGCACCATCCTCCCTTATTGAACGGATTGACTCACCCCTTAAAATTCACGGGATATTTTTTCGCCTATTTGGGGGGGGCGGTTTCCAGTGACAAAAATTTATTCATCATCGCCATAATGCTCGGCCTTGCTTCGTTTCCACTATTGACAGCTATGGTGTGGCGTGAGTGGAAAGCAGGTAATAAACGACGAGAACTCATGCTACCATGGCTCGGTGCAGCAATATTCTCTCTGTGTTCTGCCGGGGTCACAGCAATTGCTCGTTGCGATTTTGGTGTTGAACAGGCACTGGAAAGCCGCTACGCCTCATTTAGCACTCCCTACTGGATGTCCTTGGTCGCACTCTTTTTCATGACTAGGAATAAACGACCTAAAAACAATCCATTTTTCCCTTCTGCCCCAATTTTATTGGCTGCGTCCCTCATGGTCTTTATTCTCTCTACAGTTCTATCGAGTATCGTTGTTTACAATCGGCACGACCGTTTTGTCAGAGCAAGGGACGCCCTATTCGGACTCACCGATGAAACTGCACTAAAAACAATATTCCCAGACACCGCCTATCTCATGATGCAACTCCCCTTGCTCATGAAAAAACGCCTGTCGATATACAGAGATTTGAAACAATTCGAAGCAGTTGAACAACAGGCTAGTATAGGCGGAAAATTCTCAATTTCCAATAAGTACAATGCTGCGGAAAAAAGAATTCCTGGCTTCATGGTGCAAGGAATCCTAAACAATTCAGACGGAGCTATTCTCTTCACTGTAGACAAAACAGTAATTGGTTATTTGCCGAAACCATCCAAAAATTGGAAAATATTTATTCCCTGTGCAAATATTCCTATCAAACAGGGCCAGCTGAAGGCTTTTGTGACAACAAAACAAGGGGGGAGTTTAGTTAAACTCGCACCAACAGACGGTATCTCTTTTAGGATTGAGGACCTGCAACCTGTAAATTATACTATCAATAAGTATTTTTTTATCCACTAGCCACACTTGAACAATTTTCTCACTGTGGGACTGTTGCTTTGACCAAATCATTGACGCTTATCACCCTGACATTATTACCAACGACTTGCACCGGCATGTTGTCGGAAAGCAAAGCAAACCGTTTTACATCCTGTACTTTTTCTCGAATCAACGTATCAAATGGCGCAAAAAAAGGAGTCGTTTCGATAAATTCCTTGGTAAAAAAGCGAGGATCAACCACGATATAATCAATCTCATTTCTGATGCAAAAAGCTGTCACTTCGCTCACATCGCCCGCATAGTAAGCTTCAAAAAGTTCTAATAAACGAGGTTTCAACCTAGCCCAATAACCTTGATTCCAAGGATGGGCCAACTCGTACGAAGCAAACACATTTCGCTGACTAAATGTCAAAATGTTATCCATCTGATAAGGATGTCCCGCGACAAGCACATCTTTGGTTGTATTGACCTTCAAGTATTCGCAGATTTCCTGATCTCTTGAATAATCATGCATCCCCTCGCCAGACAATCGGAATGCTCCCAAAAACGCGACGATAGAGACGACAACCAACACACGACAAAAAGGGATTTTTCCTTTTTGTGCAATCATACCAAACAAGCACATACCAAGAACAAAACAGTACCCGATGTTGACGGAGTATTCCATATATCGTGAGGGCAAAAAGAGCTTAAGCAACACCATCCGAGCACTTACATAAAGAAGAATTGAGGCAACGATCAAACAAACGACTGGGACGGCGTGTTGTTTCCAAAGGCACCATGGAGCCTTAAAAATAAACACAACAATAAAAGGAATGAGGGTGCACAGCCAAAATATACCAAGCTTATCAAAAGGCGTCTTGAACGGAGCCAAGGATTCCCAAGGTCTAATTATCAATTCATGAAAAATAGAAGGAACAGGTATTATGTGAAATCTACCGAGTGCAGAAAACTCAGGCTGATTCATTATTTCTGAAGCCCATGGAAGCGGTCCAAAACCAGCGGCACTCATTTGCATATGCCAGCCAAGAAGTAGCCCACAAGCGCAGCCGAGTATCACTAAATCCATCATGCAAGACAAAAAAGGCGGCTCTTCTGTAATCTTACATTTCCAACCGAGCCAAGCGAGACCGGCTGCTCCGGTGCATAGAACAAAAATATATGGAATAAACAAAGACTGGGCGACAAGAGCTATCGCTACAAGCCATCTGGAACGACTCACCCAACCGTACAAAAAGAACATAAGTAAAGGACCAGCAAAAGCTCGGGCTAATCCTCCTGCCATGTAATGCAAAAAAAAGGGCATAAACCAAAATGCAGCCACACACGTCAGTCCCAACGCCCACCCTCCAATCCGACGCCCGGTAAAAAACACCAGCGTCCCCATAAAGGTGTAAAGGATACCAGGTAAAATCTTTGAGAAAAGTAAAGGGGGAATAATCGATGAAACAAGGTAATACAAACCTTGAACTCCCCAAGGCACATAAAGCTGGGAATAATGTCCAAGTAAGTCCTGCGGATAAAGCTCGGGGTCTAACCACCGTTGCATCCAAAAAAGCTGCTGACGCACATCGTCATTGAGTATGTAAGAATTAAAAAAAACCGTATGATGAGCCCAAATAAAAAGCAGGGCCGTAATGAGAGATATACAAATCCACGAGATATGGCTCTCAAAAAACGGTGGCGTTTTAATTTCCTGTCGCGACATAGTCCCCCACGCTTAAAAACGTGTTCGTTCAATACTCACACAAAATTACTGTAGAATATTTTTGCGCACTTCAGGAAACATTACCCGCACCTTGTATCCTTCTTTGAGGGAGTTCGCAGGATTGGGAATTTCAAGATCAACCATATAATAAGTAGGTGAAGCAAGATCTCTTTTGATAGGAAGCCACGAAATAGACTTAACGACAGCCTGCAGGACCTCTTCCGGTCCAAATTCAAGAATAACCTCTGCAACGTCACCCGATTTAATTTGAGAAGAATCCGACTCATACATCTGAGTTCGAATCACCATTGGATCCATAATTCCTATCTCAAACACCTTGCCAGCGACGAGCGCTCCGACACGAATGTTAACCCTCTCCCAAACGATAAAACCATCGGTTGGAGCAAGAACTAAAGCATACTTTGGAGTCTCTTTTTTTATTTTCTGGCCAAGCATATCCCCGACAAATGCAACTTCTTTTTTCAGTTCGCTTTTGATTGTGGCCAACTCTTTGTTCGCATGTTTAAGCTTCAGCTTCAAAAAATCGATCTCGCTCTCTATATCCTGCCCCGCCTGCTGAGAAGCCATACCTTCTTTAATAAGTTGAGCCGTATCCTTTTTCTGCTTCTCTCGCTGCTGCAACTCCCGATTGAGGGTAGTAATACTTAATTGAGCATTAAGAATCGGAAGTTCTCTATCTAACCTTTTCGTCAGCGCGTAGACATCCTTTTTCAAAAGCGCTATCTTAAGAAGTACATCTCCTTTGTTTACACGCTGACCAATCTTGACGTTTTTTTTGACCACTTCTCCAACAAACGCAGACTGAACAGGATATATAGAACTACAATAAACTTTCCCTTGAAAAACTTTTGTATGAATTGGTTGGTTTTCAGCACCCTCACCATTTTGAGCACGGGCACTTTCATTTATTCCCAAAAGGAAAACCAATACAATAAAAAGCCCAAAGAGCTTATTGGGTAATCTCATCATCATCCTCAACTTGAATAAAACGGTCCAGTAAGGCTCCCGACAAAGTAAATGCCTTCAATTTTTCTATAGTGTACAACTGCCTTGAAACAGCAAGCTTTATCTCTGTCCTTGCCAATGCCATTTTCTCATTAATCAATGTTTGATACGACATGTTCCCAGTATTAAAAAGAATTTCAGCTCTACGTACCGACATTTTTCTCATTTCAACTTCAGCAGCAGCTATATCCACATCACTCTTCAACTCTCCAACTTTCGACCGTACTTGATACCAAGCATCTTCCTGTTTGAGAGTTTCAATTCTTCCGTATTGTCTGGCCCAATCCTCTTTCAGCTTTGCTTTATCAACATTTCGGCCAAGCTCACCCCAGTGAAAAATTGGAACGGAGGCGGAAAAAGTAAAATAATAGCTATCATCATTCGATGAATCGTTATTGATGGGATCAGGAGTTCTTACAGAAAAAGAAAATTTCGGCACATAATCCGCCCAAGCCGCAATGACCCCGTACTCTGCCAATTCCTCACGGGACCGATTCATCTTCTCATAAATTGAATTTATCCTGACATGCTCATATGTCATCATATTTGGATTGAAATCCAAAAAGAAACTCTGACTCAAACCACTGGTGCTCAACTCAATCTTCACTTCTCCTGGAAGTCCGAGTAATCGTTTTAATCGCATAAGATGATTAGTATATTCACCAGTAAACTTATCCCTCTCAGCCAAAATCTGGTTGAGTTTATGCTCAGCCAGTTTAACTTCCAACGGAACAGTCGGAGCATCCGGAAACATTTTTGAAGAATATACCAAGTCTTCCCGAGCAAAATCCTCAAGCCGCGACTGGCCCGCAAGAATTTGCCCCAACGTTTCCTTAAGAAAAAAAACAACCGCAATGCTCTCAATAAGCTCAGTTGCAGTCTTCAACTTTTCCAGTTTTGCCAAAGATATCAATTCCAATTGCGCGTCATGCTCAAAATAGGCTGCAATTGGATCGTAGCTTCCACTCGTCAAAGTTATAGAATATTTACTTGAAGTATCCCCGGAACCGCCAACAGGAACGTTGGCATTCATTGTAAGATTAATCTTTGGAAACATACGATACCATTCATTCTCAGCATCAACACGTTTCATGTCGACGCTCAGGCTTTCCACTTTCATATAGGGAGATGTTGTAAGAGCGGCCTGAATACAATTACCCAATGTCATAGGTTTAGTCGTATCGACGAAAGCATTATTCTCAGCACTCACTGCATACGCATAAGAAGCGCCCGTCAACACGAACAAAGAAAGGAAAAAGGCTACCCCCCCCCTACGAGACATCATAGAAGACATGGCATCAATAGAATAATTCCTACAAATATTCTTATAAAATTTCAAAAAACTATTCACTACTCTTCCTTCAATACACCATCTGTCAAAATGAACTGTCTATCGCACTGACGTGCAATTTCCGTATCATGTGTGACAAGTATCACAGCGCGAGCCTTGTTGGACACCACGTTTTTGAAGCATTCCATTATCGCATCGCCGGTTTTATTATCCAACTGCCCAGTAGGTTCATCACCAAGAATAACTGCCGGTTTGTTCACTAATGCTCGAGCAATAGCAACTCGCTGTTGTTCTCCCCCTGAGAGCCTATTTGTCGGATGATGGACTCGATGCGTTAAATCCACCTGTTCTAACGCCCTTCGTATAACTTTTGCACGATGAGACTTTGAAATCTTACCGTATATAAGCGGATATTCCAAATTCTCATACACTGTGGAATGTTCAAATAAATTACAGGACTGAAGAACAAAACCCAGATTATCACGCCGAAATTCTGCACTTTTTTTGGCATTCAAATCCATCACGTCACATCCCATTATTTCATAAAAACCTGATGAAGCAGGCTGTAGCATACCAAGTATGCACAACAGCGTTGATTTGCCGCAACCAGACGGCCCCATGATGGAAGCCATCTCGCCGGGATACACTTCAACATTCACCCCTTTAAGGACTTCGACCGGTCCAGCAGCTGTATTATACGTCTTTTGCAAATCCCGTATCGTGACAATTGGTTTCATTTCAATTCTCTATTCATAGCGAATGGCTGTCACAGGATCCATTTTCGAAGCTTTCAAAGCAGGATAAAATCCGGCCACAAATCCCAAAAAACCAGAAAAAGCTATACTTATACCAGAATACGTCATCATAATCTGTCTACTTGGAGTACTCCCCAAATAGTAACTCGTCACTTCAACAACAATATACCCCAAAGTTACACCGAGCAATGCGGCAAGAAGACTGAGACAAAGAGACTCACACAAAAACTGCCCCATAATATCAGACGGTTCTGCTCCCATGGCTTTTTTCAAACCGATCTCTCGAGTTCGAGCAGTAACAGATGTCATCATACCATTCCAAATACCAAAGCCACCCAAAACCAGTGTCGCTCCAATAGCCAGATAAACAAAAAGCTCTACCCACCAAACAATCGAAATAATACGTTTAAGCTGATCCCAACCGACATCCAGATACAAATATGAAGGATCTTGGTTCCTGCCGACAATTTCAGGAATGGCTGCAACGACAGGTTCAACATCATCCCAAGTCTTACACTGTATAGCGAGCCTATCTGGCCGATATTTATCACCAGCACGTGCCACCAAAGTCGTTCTGGGAATAAAGGCATAATTTTTCCGAGGTCCAATAAGCAGACCATCGACCACCCCAACAACCCTGTATAAATCGTTCTTGATGGGCAAATATTTACCCAACACGCTTCCTGTCCCATACAAAGAACGAGCCAAGGCCCTGCCGAGAACACAAACCTGCGCTTGACTGTGGCTCTCCTCCCGACCAAACAGGCGACCACGAACAGAGGTTAGATTATTTGCACTCCAATACCATTCATCGACTCCAACAGTTGGAATATAGTATTTTTTACCTTGATCGAAAAGATATACATCAAGAGTCCGCTCAGCCGCACGGCTCACATAACGCACCCCAGATAAAGCACGTAGGTCATCCAATATATCATCGTTAAAAGACTTTGGCCTCACGCCAGGTATCTGCTCATCCTTAAAGGTTACCTTGAGCAACGTGGCCCCACCTAACAGATCAAGATCACGATTAAGATTTTTCTTAACCTCATCACCAACGCTCAAAATCACAATCAAGCCAGCAGTACCAAGGGCTATGGCTAATATAATGCCAAAGCTCCTCTTCCTCTGACGAAAAACCTGCCTGAGACTGATATGAAGAAGATCTTTAAACGATATCATCGTCGCAGCCCGATTCGAAAAAATACATTCAAAAGACTAACTTACCATTTGCATCGCTTGAGCCATCAACTCGCGCGGATTGTCACTTATTTCCAAATCGTTCACGGCTTTGAACACATCAAGTACTTGATCGACCTGACTGTGAGTGTGGGTGCTGGTAAAAGCCACACGAATTATGGCCTTGCCGCGTGCTACGGCTGGATATACGGCGGGAAGAGCGAATACTCCACGCTTCAAAAGTTCTCGGGAGTAAAACAATGACTTCATTTCATCACCGATTAACACACCGATAACAGGGGCCTCTCCTTCCACGATCTCAACACCACGTTCGTGAAACCCCTTCCTAGCGTGTTCAGTCCTGTCCCATAAAAGTTGCACTCGCTCAGGTTCTTTACAAATTATTTTGCAGGACTCAAGCGCGGCAGCAGCGCTAGCAGCCGGAAGTGCAGCAGAAAAAATCAACGTACGGCTCTTATTCTGTAGGCATTCAAGCCACTCAATGTCATCAGAAGCAATAAAACCACCGACCGAAGCCAAAGCTTTGCTAAATGTACCCATAATAATATCGACTTGATCAGTCACACCAAAATGGGCCGCAGTTCCTTTACCATTACCCATGACGCCCAACCCATGGGCGTCATCAAGAAAAATTTTAAAATCAGGATCACTCTGTTTCAAAGCAACAAGGCTAGGAAGCTCGGCCACACTGCCAGACATGCTAAAAACACCTTCTGTCACCAAAAGGCGCTCCCCCCGAGGGTTTCGCTCTTTGAAAGAGGCCAAATGCTTTCTAGCTCTATCTACATTATTATGGGGAAACGAAACCATCTTGGCTTTAGATCGATTGGCCCCTTCAATGATGCTGGCATGACTTTCCCGATCATAAAGAACCATATTACCAACACCAGTCTGACACACAAAAGTCCCGGTATTTGCCATAAATCCAGTAGCAAAAACCACGGCTCTTTTTTTACCAACTAATGCCGCGATATTCTCTTCCAACTCTTCAATAATACTGGAATTACCACAAAGAAAACGAGACCCGCCAGGGCCTGCCCCCCAACGACGCAAAGCCTGCGTAGAAGCTTCTAACACTCGAGGCTCTTGTGAGAGTCCCAAATAATCATTAGAAGCAACCATAATGGATCTCTTACCATCCACCTGGACTTCTGAACCAAAACTTTCTTCAATTTCCCTAAAAAAAGGATAAACGCCTGCGCGTTTTACAAGCTGTATATAAGAAAGCATTTCTTTATCGGTTTGAAATATATTCACCGTTAATTCTCACCTTTTTTCGGTCACTTAATCTATAAAAAATACCATTAATCAGCCGACGATGCAACTGTCCACAAAAGGGATGCCCCCACCATAAATCATTGATATTATCGAGGTTCCGTCTATCCCTTGTGTCGGCCATAAATTTTCACAAACTTTCATAGATTTTCACAGTTTTCCCCACCATCGCCTGCATTGAAAAATGCTGCTCGACCCTATGGCGACAAGCTTGAGAAAGGGTCCACCACAAATCTCTGCTTTTTGCCAAATCACATAAATCGCGTGCAGTACTCTTGTGGTCATCGAGATCAAAAAGAAAACCAGAATTTTCCACAGCATCTCGATTTCCAATAACATTAGAAACAAGTGCAGGTACCCCAAAAGACATCGCTTCCAAAACAGCCAGAGGCAACCCCTCCCATCGCGAGGTACTCAGGTAACAAAACGCATTCTTTAAATATTCACTCGGATTAGTCGAGTATCCAGTAAATAAGCAAGTATCGGCCCCCCACCGGTCAAAGACCGTCGTTTCAATTTCATCTCGATATTCGCCATCACCAACGAAAACAAAACGGAATAGATCAAGCTTACCCCAAGAATCTAATTGCTCCATGACAGAAATGATTGCACCCGTATTTTTCTGATAATCAAATCGAGAAATAGTGACGACATCGAGACGTTGACCGACAGCCGGAGCTGTTGCCATCTCAACGGGGAGCATGACCCCATTATTCACCAAAGCAAGTCGATCTGACGAAATAAAACCGAGTTCCATAAGTGCCCGCCTCTCTCCAACGGAAACAGCAATACCAATGGCAGTCATTGCTCCCATCAACCGCTCATAAAATTTATACAAAAACGAGGTACAGGCCCCATATTGCCCCATATGAATTCCATGAAAAGTATGCACACACGGTATTCCCGTCAGCAAGGCAACAGGTCTTCCGAGTAAACCGGCCCCTTTGCCGTGAGAATGCAGACATTGAACATCCTGCCTCTTGATAAGAGAAAAAACTCTCCACAAATCAGAAAGTCGAAAAGCCCGATGCGCAATCGTCAAAACCCCCTTGACCATTGGCAGCGATAAATATTTCTCATGGTATGGATGATCGTCAGGACAAGCCACCCACACTTCAAAAGAGGACGGAAGTCCCTTGATCAAACGATAAAGGTGCTCTGGGCCGCCACCATAATCAGCCCTACTGGTAATATACAAAATCCGTATACGCTCCCTTCCACCTCCGACTGTCATCATCGCCGTCCTGACGCTACGAGTTGACGATAAATTTTATCCTGCTCCAAAACTATCTCATCAATTTTTCTGTAACCATTGCTCTCGAATCCACTAGCTGTTGTATCCCCAAGAACATTCAAATCAGTGACAACGCTTAAACCGCATGCGGTGTATTCATTCAGTTTGGTGGGAGATGCCACGCGATTGACCAACGTATCATCTCGAATGAGAAGCCCCGCGTCCGCTGCATTCAAATAGCGCCCAACACACTCATACGGCACCTTCATCACTTGAACCGTCTTTTCGGTCATCCCCATATCCCGGACTTTCTTTTGAATAGAATGAGGATCAGTAACCAGCAACAATAAACCTAAATCGTTACGGCCAAAGGAGATTTCTTGAAAACGAGCCAAAATTCTGTCCAAATTTTGCCAATGGTCCACCCCACCGACGTATGCATAGACAAATGTATCCTCCCACCCCAGTTGCGAACGAACCTCACTTCTCACATCAAAATCTTTGTAAAAAACAGTGTCATCCACAATTGTTGGAAAAACACTACTTTTATCAGTGCTCAAGTCGTAAAGTGCCGAGTAATGGTCCTGCATACTTTTTGAAACAAAAAAGAACCAATCCGGCCCACTGAATACGTCCTGCTCAAGCCGCAAGGCCTGACCGGAAAGCAGTTGAGACACACGGGAGGGACTGTTGTCCAACTCCTGAACAATTGCTCCACGAATATCAGCAATTAATGGTACATCAGGGTTAAACCATGCCCGCAATTTAAGCCCCATAGCGGTACCGACGTGTCCTCGACAATGTACGACATCGGCAGAGCGAATGATTTTTCTTAAACCACTCAACAGTGTCGACAGCCAATTCAAAGATGGTACATATGCCTTGGGGAAAAGAATACTTTTAGACCAAGAATACAACACTCCATCATCCACGGAATCACTATACTCGGGCCATCTTGCAAAGATTGCCATATGAACATCATTATTTTTGGCATGACGAGTGCACACAGTGTGAACCTGACTTCTAAATACAGGAAGCCGAGTAAACCCGTCTGTAATATAAAGTATTTTCATGAACGCCTGATTTTATCTTGCATAAAGCCAAAATCAATCCTGTGTATGCAACTTGCCATACCCAGGAGAAAAGGAAAGTGGTTCCTGAAAATCACCGATTGCCACATTGGCCTCATCAACAACACACACCCTGTCTATTTCCACACGAAATGTCCGTCGACAATGATATAAAGCAAACCGAAGCTCAAGTGTAAGGTGGGAATTCGAACTCTCAATAAACGTAACAGTAGCATCATCCTGCAATGAAAACAGCCCCTCAACTCCGTCAAACCACCTGTTTTGTTCTGCTCCAAGTTGCGGAGCATTATGAGCCTGCACCGAACGGTACAGATTTCTAACATCAGGAAACGGCGTATAAATATAAGTCCCAGGATCTCTCCACACAACTTTACCATCTATGGTAAGATCGAAGGAAAGTTTGTCATTATGGTTATGTCCTCCATGACCACGTTGCCCATTGGGCATTCCACACACAACCATATGGACACGATCAGATCGATATACATATAAGCCAGAGTCAGGAAAAGACGTAAAGCAACCATTCCTGTTCAGTGGAATATCAACGAAATCTGAATTATACACATATTCTTTTTGGTAAGGTAAACGATAGTGAGTCTCAGGTCTTTCCCATGACTTACGAGAAAAGCCACAATCAACTTTCCCAAAACTTTGCCCTTGAGCAAACCCGGTAATAACTGAAGGTTCAAGTAAAAAAGTGTTCACGAATGACGCGGCACCAAAATCAACAAGCCCTGAAACCGTCGCAATAAGCGTATCATGATTCAAAATGTCTTCATCAAAATAGGATTCGTCCAAGGCTTCGTACGCGCTAACGGCATTCGCATAGCCAGCCAAATTCGCATATTGTTGAATGGCTTGAGGCGTCTGCATCAGGTGTCCATTCGGACTCAGGCGAAAAAAACGACCAGAATCATTATCGCCCAATTGCGGCACAGTGCCATCCGGCTTCCTGAGTAAACGTGTTAAATTTCCAGCTCGAGCCATTAACGTACGAAACTTTTCATCAAACAAATCGACGAGATTTTCACATTGCGCAAAGAGTGCCGACGTTGAAGGCAGAAGTCCGGGACCTGTCGGGATTACCCCCTGCACCACTGCAAGGCGATGAATTCGTTTCTGAGGGAGACCAAGCACAACAGAAACAGCATAAGCCACCATCTCTAAACTCAGTCGATGATACGATGTAGAAGACTCGAAATTTCCTCCATCAGAATAAAACTGACCAGGAAATTCCTTAAGCAATTCTTGAATACCAAAGGCAAGCCAGAGGTCGGCTTCTGATAAGTCATCAAGATAAGCACCTATAAAGATCAAACCACAAATATTGGCCAAATAATGATTTGAAGTACCATTCTCAACCCATTCGAGATTATGGACGAGATATTGACCATGGTCCAAAATCGACCGAATAAATATTTTTTCAAAATCTGCTGTAAGTAGTCCTGTCGAATCAATCTGACAAAACAGATCATGCGCAAAAAGCAAATTTGCGACACGGATTGCCACGTCCATAGGGCACACCCATTGCACCCCCATCTGTGGTGGATTTGTGGCAATAAAATCAAGAGCCTGACACCGAAATTCTTCAACATATCTCTCACTAGAGACAGACGTTTTATTATCTCCAGCACGCACCAAGGCAGCCAACGCAAGTTGAACAAGATGCTGCATTCTGCCCAACTCCCACGGAATTTTAATGTCCACTCCAAGCGGGAGCCCTTTAAATTGAAGTGAAAAATGATCACGTTCGCAAAAACGGTAACCAGATTTAATATCTCGTTGCCAGTCAATTGGAATATATTGTGAATTGGCAATCATCCGCCACACTTTGACGGCATAGCGAGTATGTGCAGGGCGGAGCAACGACGTAATCCAAACTCCATTTTCATCCGGCTGATAATTTTTCCCATCCAAAAAACACATTCCAGAAGAGGAAAGACACGGGTCGCCATGACCATACCGTACCCATCCAGAACCAAGCAGATCAAACCGATGCTCTAAATATCGTTGAGATATATTACCCAAAACAGTTCGATCCAAACCGGATAAATCAAGAAAGCTCACATCCAAAAGAGCCCGGAAAGAAATGTAAGCAGAGTCCTCACAAAACGTAGATGTTCGATACGCCTTATATCGCCCATACATGACAAAAACACTTCGCCTCATCATGCGTACGATTTTCCTCGCTACGACCTGAGGCGACTGTGTAAAAGCCTTAAGTATATACCGTTTAAGTCGTCCGAACACTTACTCTCCGCTACAAACTACTTTTAATTTATCAACGACCCTTCTGGTATGTTGCCGCCAACTGTATTTCTTTTCAACGCACAGGCGAGCTGAAACGCCAAGTTTTTTTTGCAATTCAGGATCACTATGCAGAGCGATCAAGGCTTCGGCAAGAGAAGAAGCACTCCCTGGAGGCACAAGAAGAGCTGTCGAGCCATGGTCGAGAACATCACCTATCTGATCAAGATCAGAGGCCACAATAGCTCGTCCCATGGCCATGTATTCAAACAATTTTGTCGGTGAACCAAAAAACGGTGTTCCATCGGTATTAGGCACATGTGGAGACACTAAAATATCGCAGGCCGCCAAGTACTCCGGCCCCTCAACCTGAGGAACAATACCGGCAAAAGTAACATATTCCGAAATTCCAAAACCTTTGATAATCGCCTGCGTCTTGGAACGCATCATGCCATCACCAATAAATAACAGGTGAAGGGATTCTTTTAATTCCGGATGTTCACCAAGCAATAACCCAAAAGCCTCGGCCAAAACTTCGGCTCCATGCCACCGTCCAAATGTTCCAATAAAACCAATAACGGTTTTACCCCCAAGAAAAAGTTTGTTTATTACCCTTTCACCAGACAACTCTGGTCGGTATATTTCGGTATCAACGCCATTTGGATTCACGAGTATTTTCTCTGGTTCTACCCCCTGCATTACTAGACTTTCTCGTAAAGCGTCACTCACAACAACGATGCAATCCGCTCCATCCAAATTGAGTTGTTCAATACGAAGAGACAACGCTTCCCGCACAAGCGGGCTTCCCCAATGTCGAGATATCCACACCTCGGAGCCATTATACTCAACGACAAATGGGACGCCATATTCCAGTGAAAGCTCAAGACCGCTGGTGTTGTTCAAGCAGTACCGCTGATAAATAAAAGACGTTTCGCTTTCCACCATGTGTTCGCGCACACAGGCTGTAAACGTGTCAGAAAAACAGAGAGCGGACATTTCCTTGCACGTCCAATACTGCTTATTCTCCGGCACAACGATGGTGCATGGAATGTCGTCTTTCACAGTAGGAATGACATCCACGGAGAACATCTGTGGACAGGCTGTATATGCTTCAAGGTTGTTCACAACACCCGCAATATGTCCCACGGAACCACCTGCATGCAGCCCATAAATCAAATCGCTTCGCAAATATACGGGTCTCCCTTCGCCTGGATCAAAATCACACCTTTTCTCTTTAGTAGAGAGAGCAGATTCCACACCATCAAGCTTGAAGGATATACGTTCAAGTTTTCCCGAAAGTGAAAACCTATCTAGAAAATGGCGCCAGGCAATACCGAGCCATTGCCCCCAACCAAACGCCTCATATACCGAATCATTATCGGCCTGCTCAATTCGTTTACCCAAAAACAAGGCAGCCGCTCCAGAAAGAAGCGGCGGCGTACTCCCAATAAGAGAAGGTGTGTGCAAATACAATACGTCGTACCGACGAAAACGAGAAAGGACAGAGCCATCCTTGACCCACAACTTAACCTGATGCGGTGTCAGAATATCGCAATCAATATAACGCTCCTGAATGAGATCCTCCGGTATGGAATCACAGGAGTAAAGAAGGACGGCTTTTTGTGGCATAATACATCAAATTAAAAAGGATATTCAACATGCAATTCAAGAGGAGGCAAACACCCTGTAATCTACTACCTTTTACCTATCAGACTCATCACTCATAGAATATATATTATTAAAAAAAAGTTTTAACATTGAAGGAAAAATCTTTTTCCCCGCACGGGAAAGGTGCATTCCATCGGTAAACAAATAATCATCTCCTTCATAATTCTCCCAATCAAATTTATTAATAGCAACAGAAGGATTATCCTGTTTAAAATATTTAATATATTCACCATACCTTGTCACAATCGCGGCCATTTCCTCTTTATACATAAGGCTGACAGGGTGTTCGAAAAGCACAACTTCAAGCCCTTTGCTGGCAGCAAGTTTACAAATTTCATTAATAATTAACAAATTAAGTTCTGCTTTTTCATCCTTTTTAGTCAACAAGGATTTTCTATATCTACTAAACTTATTCAATCGTTTTTCATAGCTAAGACCCGGTAGTTTTGAAAATCTTTCTGCGTTATCTTTCTGGGTTGAAAAAACACTAATCTCATTCCTCGCAAAAGAAACAACTCGTTTGTTTAAATACCGAAAAGATGAATCCAAAACTTGTTTTACAACACCCAATTCTGGATTTAAAATAAACAAATTTGTATATGAAGAACTAACACGACCCCAATCTTGAGAGTAATAAAAAGCCTTACATACTGCACTTGGAATAAAAACCAAATATCCTTGTCCAGTTTTGTAATGCCCTTTTATTACTTGTTGCTGATTGTGTGAAAACAATTTTCCTGGATGAACGCCTATGACAACAACTCCTGGCCCTTGAATGTTATCTACAAGCCTTAAAATATCGTACATGCTCTGTGTGGCAAAAGAAAGATTGTACACATGAAAACGTTGGCCATCTTGAGAAAAAAGTTCCGATTGCCCATCAAAATAATTGTGAGCAGTGGAACCACCAAACCAAAATATCTTAAAACCATTATACTCATTAGATTCTAAAGCGTTATAAGCTGCATCAATGGAAAAACTTTGCCCCGGTAACACTAATGAACTCATATGTTTTTCAATAAAATACACACTTAAAGCATGTATTTTGTCAGAATAAACAGCCACAAAAAGGATTTGAGCCACAAAAAGGACTATAGATAAGTAAATTATTCTCACAGAATTCATGTCATACAACCGCCCGACACATATATTACAGAGTAGACCACATCAAAATCACATCTCAAAATACGACGAAATGCCACTAAAAAAAGTCACATCAAATACGGAATCGAACAATAAAAGCGGTGTTTTTATATCGTGAAAAGCAACAAAAATAAAAACCTGAGACACAAACATAAGAGTACAAACGTTACCTAATATAGATAATAGTTTCCTTCCCTTCGGTCTTACTGCTATCCACTTAAAAACTTTTCTAGCCCGTAACCAGGAATAAAAAACCAACGCTGTGCCATGGCAAAAGGCCCAGATCAACCAGTTGAAAGAAATGGAATGCCAAATCCCAATAGTCATCATACTAGCATATGAAGCAAGCCAAAATTTTCGAGTCTTCACCAAAGCCGGGAAAAAGACATAATCACGAGTCCAATTGGATAAAGACATATGCCAACGCTGCCAGAACTGAGAAACATTCGTCGCCAAAAGTGGCCGATTAAAGTTATCTACATTGGTAAACCCAAGGTAGCCAGCCAAAGCTTTGCTCATTTCCGTATAAAGCATAAGGTCAAAATATGCGTGCAAAAAGGCCAGGACACCAAAACCACACAAAAAAAATGGGGCATATTGCATACCCGCTTGAAGGTTTGGTAAAAGGACAGTGTATGCAAGAGAATAAAGGAGATAATCAACGACTAAGAATTTTAGAAACAATGCACCCAAAAAACGGACATAGAATTTGAGTTTATCACGGCTGACTTGTTCTTGTGAAATAAGACTGAATTCATGAAACCGTAAGATTGGTCCTGCAAGAAATGTCGGGAAGAAAAACACCCAAGCATAGAAATCCAATAGCGGCACATTTTGATACTTGGGCTTATTGTTTGAATATTCAATCACGAATGAAATCAACCGGAAAAAATAGTAGGAAACCCCTAAAGGCACGATCGGATTGCCATTATGAGCAAAAAATGTTTGCTCCTTAATACATACTAGTATCGCAATAAAGATTAGGACAAGAGGATACAGCACCTTTGAGACCGGCACTTTATATTTCGCTATCAGATAAACACAAAAAGAAAGACAAGTAAGAAGAACTAACGATGCAAAGTCCAACCATCCAAGTAAAGATGCACCAAAAAAAATGACTGCAAACTTTTTTTGCCTTTCTCCACGGTTAGCAAGGAACTCCCAAAAAGACAGCACCCCCAGTATGGTTAAAACATACAGAATAAGCTTGTTTTCAAAGAAAAATTGAACAGTAAAAAGCTGAAAGAAAGAATCTGGCATGTCTATAAAAGCCGTGTAAGATCATCGAGGTTGGCAGCAATATGCTTTCTGTCGATTTTCATAGTTTGAGTAAAAGGAAAAGTCTCAATCACATAATAAAGGTGAGGCAACTCATGCTTATCAAGTTCTGCACGTAGCGTTGTCATTATTTCTTGTCGTATGAGTTCGCCATCTTGCAACAAAACTAATGCGATCATATTTCCAATTCTTTCATTTTTGGCAACGACGAGAACCAAATCATCAGTACCCAAAGCTTCTTTAGTTTTAGTTTCAAGAAACTTAAGATTCAATTTGTTGCCAAGCACCTTCACTTCATCGTTAGACCGACCAAATAAAAGAGTCTTTCCGTCCTGCACAGAAGCAATATCTCCTGAATCATGAACTAGTGCCGAAGACAAAAAAACGCCATCAATAATGTATCCACTAAAAAGATAATCACTCTCAACCAACATATGACCATCATTTACAACGGGAGCATAATGTTCAATAGGAGTCCCTAGATCTCCACAAAATTGAACACTTTTATCAACTGAATTAATAAAGAAACGGCCAGCTAACTCAGCCAAACCGTATGCAATGTGAAATGTAACTTCTGGAAACTTCTGAAGCAAATCCCTTACAGCATGCTTGGAAATAACATCACCTGAAGAAAAAAAAGCACCGGGTTTATGACCTTGTGGTAAGACATGATAGGCATTATTGATATGGATTGGTGATCCCATAACACCAAGATTTGGATATTTTTCCGCAACCTGCGGCAATTCATTCAAATTTCCATAATCATCATAGATAATATGTGAATCACTCAACCAGTGGCATAGGAAATGTGACATGGCACTCACAAGATACGGCGGTAGCCATGTTAAATTTACCTGTCCATAATTTTTTGTAGCCCTCAACACACTCTTGGCATTGACATAAAAATTACCAAAATCATGCACAATCCCCTTAGGAATCCCAGTACTACCAGAAGAAAAAACTATAATATTCCCAGAAGGAATATCAATAGGGATAAAATCAGGATTGCGCTTAACCCCGAGAGCCCCATCTTGAGGCTTCACAATCTGCGAAGCAAACGAAATAGGGTGACCAGTCTTATTAAAAAAATCTCGACTAGGAACAACGACACGAGCCCCCTCATCGATCAAAGCGAATATATACGCATAAAGTCGAACTGGATGTTTTTCGTTCAAAAGAACAAAATTATTGACATCAAGCTTTGAAAGACTCGACCTAACTACCAAAACAGCTTGATTAATTTCCGCAATAAAATCAGCCTGGCTCCATTCATCTCCACCGCATGAAATTAAAGGAATTTGTTTATTTGAATGCCTAAGAAACTCGTTCACATCAACTTCCAAGCTTGGATTGGATATATGCAGCAGCACGATCAATGGAGCCAAGTGTATCTAGATTAATACTAAAAGGGTCAATGGGTATAGAAAATTGAGCTTCAATAAACGTAATAATGTGTAAAATATTTAATGAATCCAAATAACCATCTTTGAATATGAATTGGTCATCCCCTTCAACGGCAGAACCAGCAAGAGTTTCCACTTCTGTACGAACAATTTGCTTAATTTCTTCTAAGGAAAACACTTAAAACCCCATATATCTAAATGATTTAAAATTGGCATTATTAGATAAAACAAAAAAAACAAGAACCCAATACAACAAAGAAAGCCCAAAGGCGATACAAACCATCTTCAAACTTTTGACAAACTTCATCATTATTACCTCTTAGAGGAAATACAATCCTGACTCTTGTCAGCGTACCCATCTGCGGCATAACAAACTGAATACGCACAGGCCTTCTCTCGTCCTGCCTTAATCATCTGCGCTTGAGCTATAAGAGGAGTATAATCAGTTTCATACACTTTTTCGTCCCCAAGCAATGTTATCTGCATGGGAGCCAAAATAATCGTATTGTGACGAATATATGAAGTAATAACCTTTGAATTATGCAAAGTATTCTTATGCGCCCGAAGATCACTCACTAAAAGTGATGCCATTGGCGTATTGCTTAATTGATAATTATCACGACGAATACACCTCGTACGTTCAACAAAAGCTTGATAACGATAAACAACATCTTTTTCTGAATTAACTCCCACTAAAACAATCACATCGGCATCAAGCAATTTCTTATGATTCACAACAACACAATCATCCTCATCCTGAATAATACATCGGTACGCAGGACTGCCTTCAGACTTCCCTAGCTTCGGACAAGTATCACAAGCCAAACATCGTTTAATGGGATAGTCAATCAGGTCGACCACATCCACCTTGTGCTGCGACCGTAATGGTTCAAAATAATCGTCAACAAAGAGACGATACTGCTTGTCCGGTGTATCCATTGTCATCAACACACAAATATTTAGCGACTTATCAAGGGGAGGGTCCTGTCTGCCAACTGACACTAAAGAACAAGTATAAGCTATCTTGCTTCCAAGTTCTTTACACCTCTCAAGGCCCCAATCATCTTCCAACGCAGTCATTTTATCACCGGCTACAACCGTCCCACCGTATTGTGAAGTAATCGGACCATTCCCTACTGCAATCGCAGTTTGTGCCAATGCATCAACAATACAATAAATACATGTAGTTTCTTGACCGCCATTTCGTTTTGCCCCTACTGCTATGGCACCAAAGACCTTATCTTTGAGTAAGTCCTTGCTGTCCACCAACTGGAAAAACTTATTTGCAACACTTGAACGGTCACCAAAATATGTCGGCGTGCTGAGAATAACCCCATCAGCATTCTTCAATTTTTTTAGTAACAACCCGACTTTGGCATCATCAAGCTTTAAGTGATCAAACGTATCACTATTACCATCCACTGTTTTAAAAAGTCCGCGCAAGGACACAATATCGACTTCTGCGCCAGACTTATAGGCTGCGAATAAAGCAAAAGCCAAAGCCACATCAGTATTGGCGAATTTAACAGACAATTGCTTTATACGTTTTGTCAGATCATCATGGGAAAAAGCCTTGCAGACGCATGATAACAACGAATCAAGATTACCTTGATTTGAACGAATGGAACCAGCAACACCGACAACTTTGCTTTTCACAACAACCTCAATCTGTTAAGATTAAAAGTGGAAAGGTACAGTAATTATTTAAATTAGATACTCTCAAATTGCAACCAACCATCCTATTCGCATAGAAAATCAAAAGCAATCTTCACACCCTTCAACCCAGTACTTGTGCCAAATCAGTGCGTTCATCACAGTCCAAAGGTGAAAACTGTATCCGCCGCCGGATGTTCTTTGTTTTTCCAACAACGACAATAGATATTTTCTATCGAGCATATCTTCCGTAAGCGGTGACGTTTTGATAGCCGCACGACACTTACCCGCAAAATCATCTTCTTTGAACCACTCCTCCATGGGAGCTCCAAATCCCTGTTTTTTTCGGTAGATGGTCTCCATATCCAAATAAGATTCTGCGGCCTTCTTAATAATTTTCTTCCCCACCCCTTCTGCAAGCTTGTATGCAGAGGGAAGCCGTCTGGCAAACTCAACAACATCATGATCCAGAAATGGAACCCGTGCCTCAACGGAATGCGCCATGGTCAATTTATCCACCCGCATCAACAAATGTTCAGGTAGCCGCAGTTTAAGTTCCATATAGGGTATTTTTTGTAAAACTTCCGGGTCAGAAAGATTGCCAGTCAAATTTTTCTGATAATATCCAACAACATCAGCACTTTCCAGCCCCAGATGGGATACAGGCATAAGCCCTCTGATCGGGCATACAACCTCTTGTTCGAAAGAAGCAGAAGAAGGCGTCAATTGATTGCGTAAATCACCCCACCAGCAAACGGCACCGCCCCAAAACAATTCCTGACCAAGCGTTGCCCGTTGGCGTATAAAAGCATCTTCCCCATCGACCTTATTAAATCGACTCCGCAAGCTATGCCACCACGACCCTCCTGACAAAGCTGGAGAATACACATCATTCCATTTTTGCCTATAGTGATCGCACCACCAGTAACCAAGGTAATTCTCATCAGCACCTTCGCCTACTTGAACAACCGTTGTCCCACTCTCTTGTACCAATTTAGCTAGAAAATAGAGCGGAATACAGACATTGTCCGCAATAGGCTCATCTTGAAGGCGAACCAATTCCGGAAGGAATTTCTGGGCATCCATATGTGATATTAACGCAGTATGATGATCGGTATTGAAACGCTTGGCGACTTTCTCGGCCCAGGAAAATTCATTGTACTCATCCTGCCCTTCATAGCCGATGGAAAAAGTTGTAACCGGCCGATCCATGAGTTCGGCCATAAGCGCTACATTGAGACTAGAATCGACCCCACCTGATAACAGTGCACCAAAAGGTACATCACTGACCATGCGCCGTTCCACCGACTGACGCATCAACGAGGTAAATTCATCAACGGCTTCGTCAAAGGAAAGATCACTTTCTCTCAAGGTATCCTGTGCTGAAGGGACGGGATCCCACCACTGTTTGGCCCGTGCCAGCCCTTCGTGATCGATAGTTACGAAATACCCGGCAGGCAGTTTGAATATTCCCCGAAATAACGTCAGCGGAGCGGGAGCAACAATAAAAGTCAGATAATGCCAAAAGGCGGTTCGATCCAACTCAGGTGAAACGTCCGGGTGCTTAAGAATGGCTTTAATTTCCGATGCAAACATCCAGCAACCATTTTTTCTTTGGGTGATATACAATGGTTTAATGCCAACCCTATCACGAACGAGATGCACAACAGGACGATCAGGAATAGTGTTGTCATAGATTGCGAAGGAAAACATTCCGTAAAATTTGTGAACGCAATCCAGGCCCCACTTTCGGTATGCCTTGAGTATAACTTCTGTATCGGAATGACTGGTTTTCCAACCGCCGACCCCCATGGCTTTTAATTCACGACGAATCTGCGCGTGGTTGTAGATTTCCCCGTTAAAAACGATGGCAAGATCACCATCTCCATCAACCATGGGCTGCGACGCCGTCCCGGACAAATCAATAATCGACAACCGCCGGTGAGCCAACGTGCAATCATGCCGTTGGCTTTGCCAAAGACCTCCGCCATCAGGGCCACGGTGCACCATCGTGTCCCGCATCTGCTCCATGACAGATAAATCCGTCAGCCGAAAACTTGGTGAAAATTCTCCGAGGATGCCACACATGACTATTTCCAAAAAGCCCATTTATACTTAGGTATCGATTTCGTCCAACTATCTTTTGCTTTTTTTAAAATAGCTTGTCGTTCATTTGAAATAAGTTCACTAAATTGACCAATAGCACCTGAATAAAAAGGCCTATCCTCCTCCTTGCACGCGACAACAAATAGAATGGGAGCAGTACCCGTTTCCAATTGCATTATGTGGGCAAGAGGCCCAATGGCGTTCAAAGTGGATAATGTTGAAGTTGAAATTTTACCCTTAATGTCATCCAAGGTATTTCCCTTAATTTGCTTTTCACTTACCCCTTGAATGTACATGAAAAGATCGAGAAGATTGGTCGAGAATTCTCCTGTACTAGCAATCGGAACGAGGCCAGCACTATTCAATAAAATCTTGAAATTATTAAAGTTAAAAAGATTAATATGTCCACTGCCGGTATCCCCACCATACACATGTATGGTATCAGAACCATAAACTCTTACATCCAAAGAATTAAGGTTTGGAAATGTAAAAACCAATAGTCCATTCAAAGCTAAAAGTTCTTTTAGCTTGTGCAAATAATCGTGAGGAGAATCCAAATGCTCAACAACTTCCCACAAAGATATTAATTCAAACTTTTTACGAGGGAGTTCTTCCATCTGTGAAAAAATAGTGAGCCCTTTCTCCCTCCCCACCTGTGCAGTAACTGAATCTAGCTCTATGCCAGTGGAATTAAATCCTTTACTTTGCGTATAATGAAGAAATCCCCCAAGTCCCGTCCCAAAATCCAGAACATTTGGATAAGAAGAATTCGAGTTTTGCAACCTCTCAAGAAAAGGAGACAACCAATTCAAATAATTATCAAAACGAGCAACACTGGAATCATCGAGACCACTGATACGATTTTGCGTGACCTTTTTGTGCACAAGCGAAGCTTCGGGACAAAGATCAAAAAATTGCTCAAAAACATTAAATTGTAGCATCTTGGGAAAATAGCAACAGCCGCAAGCCGGACAATTATGATAATTATACCCATCCCTAGTTGTGAAAACAAAAACACCATCACCCTCACCACACGCAGGGCATACCCGGGACTCTAGCTTTGTCAGTAGCTGCACCCCATGTTCGTTCCACAACTTAAGCAAATGGGCATGATCAGTTTTGTCTATACGAGATACTTCAAAGGAACTGCCCGAAGGCACCATCGTCATGTCTGATTTTTGTTTAAAGAAAAGAAGCAATTCACAATAAACATTTTTCCAAAACTCAGGAAGCATAAGAATCTCTTTTTTTTACTGTTTGCGGGCAGTAAACAACATAATTTCACGCTTCTGCTTTTCTTTAAGCATTTTCAAAAAAAGACTCTTATGTTTACTGGTGAGTTCATGCATTCCATAGATACTATACAAAAAAAGATCCAAATCTAATATTGCATATTTTTCATGGTTCAATATCCACTCTATTTCACAACTTGTATATTCTCTATGATGCCCTTGAAAAGGGATTGCCGTATGATATTGGGTCTCTATAGGCGAAAAAATTGAATCTCCCGCCTCAAGAGCTTTGATTTTATACAGGTATGAAAGATTCGGAGTTTCTAATAAAAGCACACCGCCTGATTTCAAAACTCTTGAAAGTGACTCCATAAGCGGACGCGGTGTGTGTGGAATATGTTCAATCACACCAAAGCACAAACAAACATCAAAATTCTCCGAAAAAACCGGCAACTTGTACTCTGGTTCATCAAACGCATGGACGGGAACATTATACAATGACAACAACTCTTGAACAAAGTCAAAAACAGAACCGTAACTTGCATAAGAATCAATTGCGTGAACCTCATATCCAATTTTTTTCAAAGAAATCGAAAAATTACCAAAATATGATCCATAATCAAGGATTCTCGCCTCTGGAAAAGAAAATAAACATAATTTTTCCATTGCTTTGGCAACACGAATACCACTAAGCCGAATGTATGTTGGCCAATCGAATCCGACGAGACCTGGTGAATGTTTGGCAAGGGACGCAAGATCCTTACCCTGTAATGCACTGATAATTTCGTTTGAAGTTTCAATGACCACATCAGCAAATTCAGGATATTTTTTTCGAAGAATTTCTTCCACATCAACTGTGTATTTGAACCGTCTTTTTTGGATAAAACTCAAAGAATCATAAAGCAAATGTGGCATAATATTCCCCAAAACCATTTAAAGTCAAAACATCGCTCCACAAATAATTACACTATTGTCAACTAGAGTACGCGGGGAGCTTTATCAACTTCATAGAAGATAGAATAAACTCTGAATGTGATGACATTTCGCTATAGTTGGCGACAACTATCTTAGCCGATTGCCAACGATTCAATGTAAATACAATCTGTCCATCACACGAAGATGAATGATTTTGGCTTGCAATCCATTTTTTCCCTTTCTCATCTTGTATGCCAACTGTCACCCCCCCTATTCCCACTTCAACCTTATAGCTCAACATGTAAAACCCAGAACGTAAAAAACGTGATGGTGATTCAAAAAGATAATCAAATTTAACTTTTTCTGTTTTTACGGCACAAGCATCATTTGAATATAAAACATCTAATACCCCCTGATATTTACGCCATTTTAAATAAGAGGGAAACGCTACCATACGCCCTTGCTTTGCCAACAGCGTTGCACTGGGCAACTGCAAATTTTTTTCCCCAAATGCAGTACCTTGTGGAGCAGCTGCATGAAATCTTGTTATTATATCACGTTCTGCAAACCACTTTCTCCATGAGTCATAAATACTTGGGGCATATGATGTTAGTTGGGTCTGAAGCCTTTTAGGTTCTTCCATATCAGGAACAATTCCATGCATAAAATGATCTGGACAGGAACAAATATTATCTCTTCTCAAACAGGAATGATATCCTTTTAAAAGAGTTATGCCAGAATATATATCTCCCATACAGTTGTCTTCAGATGCTGAGCTTACGCATGGATAAACTCGCCCCCTTCCTCGACTGCTAAGATCCAAACATATCATTTTTGCCCCAGCAGCACAGACTCTTCCTTCCATAGACAGCCCACCGCCAAGACCAATGGCTTCATTATGACTCCGCATATATCTCAAAAGAGTATCTTGCTCTTCTTGTGTATAAGCTTTCGGATAATTGGGAGAATAAAAGGCATTCGTTGAAAAACTTACATCAATCTTCCTAAAGGCCTCATCCAAATCGGGCATATGAGAAATAAATAAAGGATGACCAACCATACGTACATAAATAGGAAAACCGGCATCCTTTAACGTTTTTACTCTTGAGTATATCTTTTCAAAATTATTCAAACTTTGCTGATGGCAACTTGCAATGATACAAGAATAATCATCAGGATGATTGTGTTTTAGCCATCCATTCCGATCAATAGGAATTGAAAGGTTTGTATTAAGAGCAACCTTATGACCGTTTTCAACCATTAAACGAACAAAATAGTTGTAATTAGGCATAAGTAGAGGCTCTCCACCAGACATATGCCCAATCCATTTTACATCAGTAGTAGATATAGAATTAAAAAAAGAAACAATCGAATCTATGTATTTACGATCTTTATATTGATATAAATCATCTTTCTTTTTCGTATCTCCACCAAGCACAAAATTACAATACCCACATCTGTAATTACACGTGCTAAAAAGCATCATTTCCGCTATTTTATACATAATGCTCACTTCTCAGTTAAAATCGCAGGATATACGAAATCAATATTCTCAAAAATTCGTCTGTCTCCTGACACAGAAAAATCCAAAGCATTCGTATAAAAATCAATTACAGCTTCGCTTAAAGCAAAGTGAGAATTAGCTCTGTTTTCAAAATAGCCCCTTTCAAACAAACAAAGGGTCACCGCGTATGAGCCTGGAACAAGAGGCATAGAATCAATAAAAAGATTAAGCTCTATTTCTCTCGGACTAGACGGCGTAATTTCAATATCATCAAACAGCCACCTCGTTTTGGGGGTCACTCTATCTTTTACTAAATTAATCACAATCTCTGGGTTGCCTAGATATTCTTGATCATGCACTTTTATTAAAAAATTCAACACGACAGATTCACCGGGAACATAGGATAATTTTTCTTGACCATCTGGAGTTGTTAAGCGAGGAGATTCTATCGTAAGACGTTTTGTCCCTAAGCGTATACCAGCAATATCTGGGTTCTCTTGGCTTGCAAGGCCAAACAAATGCTTCTTTTCACTCCCTTCCTTCTTAACAATACGAATTTTAACTCTTTCTCCTGACGAATCAGCCTGCAAAAGATAACACTGTGTATCATATTTTTGACTATAAATTTCAAGATAATAGTCTCCCGCATTAAGACCAGTGGTCTCAATCTCCACTGAATGAACTGTTACGTTTTCAGGAACTGAAAGCATAAAAGGAGCCCTTTGATATACTGATCCATAGGGTAAAAAATCACGAGCCAATCGTCCACAATGCATGTAAGGTTTCCCCCAATTGCCAGCGCCTTCTTCCAATATCAGCCAACTGGAATCGCCATGCCCGGTCTCCATATCAACCTGATCAATGACCTCTTCACCTTCAAAGAGTCGAATAGCCTTAACCGTCAGCCCTGAATGATGAGTGGCTCGATTCTTGGGAACAATCTGGCAAAACACAGGTTCACCTTTTCGCTCACGCAACTTTCGACGTTTGAGCACTCGCTGACGCAATCGATCTTCTTCCTGAAGGCGAATGGACGCCTCATACGCCCGAAGGACCTCTGTAGCCGGACCATCTTGAAAAATCCGCCCCCGATCAATCCAAATAACTCGATCACATATTTGAGATGCTGTATAGATATCGTGGCTGACTAATAATAGAGTTGTCCCATCATCCGCACAAAGTTGTCGCATGTGGTTTATACTCTTCTGGACATAATAGGCGTCCCCAACTCCGAGTACTTCATCGACAATAAGAATATCGGGTGTGATGGCCGTAGAAGCTGCGAACATGAGGCGGACACCCATGCCGGTTGAGTATGTACCGACCGGTTGATCAATAAACTCATCAATTTCGGCGAAATCAATAATATCTGCAGCTTTTTTATCAGCCTCTTCGCCTGAAATGCCAAGATTGGTCAGATATGCATAAATATTTTCACGGCCAGTAAAATCATCATGAAAACCGGTGCCAATGCTCAAAAGTGCATGCACAGTACCGTTGATTTGCACATCCCCTTCCGTGGCAGCCAAAACCTTGCTGATTATTTTGAGAAGCGTACTTTTTCCGGCTCCATTTCGACCAATTATGGCGACTTTCTCACCGCGCTCTACCTTAAGATTCACATCCGAAAGTGCGTGGTGTTCGGTATAAACACCCTTCTTGAACAAAAGGCCAAACATATCGAGCAGTCGATGCACAGGCTTGTCATACAGCCTGTACACCTTGTGGAGATTTCGTATATCTATTGCTGTATCAGCCATGGTCTAAAATCGCATATTTAAAGACTCCAAAAAAGATGGCTCCGGCCAAAAAGGTCAGGCTGCTCATCACCACAAACACAACAGTCTCAAAAAGCGGGGGGAAACTCCCCACCCAAAGCAAAGAACGATACATTTCAACCATATAATAAACCGGATTGAAATACAGAGTTGCCGCCAGGCTGGCTGGAACCATTTCCTTCGTAAAGGCGATAGGCGAAACAAACATAAGTAAAAATGTTCCCAGATTAACGAAATAGCCAATGTCGGGAAGGGCTATAGCCAAAGCGGAAAGAACCCAAACAATGCCGACAAACATCATGAACTGAAAAATCATCACCAATGGCAACAAAGCTATCATTGGCGACAGGGAGCCGTTTACAGCTGAAAGAACCAGGACCAACGCCATTCCAACAAGCTGTGTTATCATACTGATAATTACCGGACGTACGGGAACGGTTTCAATGGGGGCCAACACATTCTTGATAAGGTGCATGTTTTGCTTGATGGAAAGGCAACCCGTTGAGAATGCTTCCATAAGGGCAATATATGGCACCAACCCACTAAAAACGAACAGAACGTAATGAAACCCCCCAGTATCAACCCCGGTCACCTTAACCTTAAAAACCACTTGATACACAAAAACATAAATGGACAGGAAAAGGATGGGATAAAGTACAACCCACAGATAGCCTATGGCAGATCCTGCGTACCGCTTCTTCAACTCGATGAGCGAGGATCGCCAAAGGGCATTACGATGCACCCACAATTGGCAAATCGTATACTTGGTCGTTTGTGATATGGTCGAAACTTTATCCATGGTTCACCTTGGAATAACATAACATATTTTAATTGTTTCACTTCTCGTCACTACTTGAAAAACAGGCGGAACCATTTCCTCCAGCATAGTCCCATATTCTGGCCACATGCTGTTTCCAACTAAAATCATTCTGTACTGCCACTCGAGCATTTTTGCCCATCTGCCGACCTGCCGACGGATTTTGCAACAAAAATGATACCCCAGCAACAAAATCATCGACATCTGCCGGTTTACAAAGGACGGCCCGATGTTGATCGATGGGGTCTCCCTCCCAAGCCTGTGCCGGAGTCAATCCAGGAGTGAGGACCTGCCCGATTTGCTCCAAATCGGATGCCACAATCCCTCCTCCCATGGCCATATATTCAAACAGTTTGGTCGGAGAACCAAAAAAATTGCCTGTATCCATATGACAACTATGCGGTGAAACATAGATATCAGCAGCTTTCAAATAGCGGGCTCCGACTTCCTGCGGGACCATACCGGTAAGCACGACCCGCTCTTTCAAGTCATGCGCATCTATTACATCAGTAAGCAGATGCCTAAAATTACCATCTCCAATCAACAAGAACTTAGCAGCACTGTCTGCTTGACATATTGGCAACAGGGCTTCTGCCAAAACATCTATGCCATGCCACCCACCAAACGAACCGATAAAAGCTATCACTTTATCGGATTGAGAAAAATTTAATTCCGTCCGAATTTCATTTTTAAACGACTGCGATGCTGGGGCATAAACTGATGTATCAACACCATTGGGATTAACCAATATCCGATCCTTGCTCATTCCTTGGCGTACCAAATCTTCCATGATCGGCTTTGAAACTACTGTAATGAGAGCAGCCTGTTCCAACGAAAAATGTTCTATTTCTCTCAGAATATCCTCATTTTCATACCCACAATCGTCAAACGTCCGCTTCATCGTCAATTCCGAACCATTAAACTCCACGATATATGGAATATTCAGTTCTTTTGCGATGCGAGCACCGACCCACGACCCGAGCACAAGACGTTCATAAATATATGCCGGTGCAAGACGTTCAATCCGCCCCTTAAGTCGCTTATAATAATATTTATTTGCTTCAATAACAGACAATTCATCCTGCACTAATCCCCAAGGGTATTTATACTTTTTTTGGAGCACTCCCATGGACTTGAGTAATGGAAAATCTTGCCCCATAAGACAAATCAATCCAGGGTTAAGAACATTCAATTCCTGGGCCACATAGCAAGTATGCCCATAACTGCCCCCTGAAAGAATACGATTCCAATAGTCCAGCCTTAGATATACCCCCGGCCCCTTGGGAAGATTTTTGCCATCCAAGATATAATCTCTGGAACAAGAAGCAGGATTCCCTGCTTCACGAAATGCAGCAACGGCCTGTGCCAACAATTCTTCTTCAGTCCAAAAATAATGACGAACACGCTGAGCAAATTCTCGTACTCCTCCATACTTTCCCGTAAGAGCTCTAAAGAAAGTTCGCAAAACGAATTGTATGGACATTGGAGTTTTTGACATGCTTATTAAGAAGTTTGCTCAGTTTCCAAGTGTGTTAAACATCACGACCGTGGATCAAATCTTCTATATAAAGAGAAACAGCCGTGGTCTCCACAATCTCTTTAAATGGTACGGGATCTTCGGTACCACCAAGAATAGCAGCAGCAAATTGAGATAACTGTATGCCATGTCCTTTATCTGGTTCAGACGATTCCCAAAGGATCTCGCCAGTCGAAGCCCGAACAAGTTTCTTGAAATCATCTACAATCCAGGCTTCTCCATCATAGAAAACCTCAATACGCTCCTTGGGCAATCCCTGCTTGGGCCCACTGGAAGTATACATAAGAGAAGCCTGCGAACCATCTTCGTACCCGAGGATAGCCGAAAAGTTGTCATTCTTCAGCTTGGGTTCAACCATATTAGCGGCAATTGCCTGAACAGAATTGACAGGCGCTCCAGCAAGAAAACGAAAGACATCATACATATGACATGCTTCACCAACATTTCTTCCGGCCCCTTCCTCGGTCTGTATCCAATGAGAAGAAGGAATAAAGCCGCCGTTGAGTCGATAATTAATCATCAACGGCGTCGTTCGATCACCGAGAACTTGTTTAAGCTTCTGCAGGGCCGGAGAAAAACGTCGGTTGAACCCCACCATGACATGTGGTTTTTCGTTAAGCTGATTGTATGCGCCAACCACTTTATCAAGGTCTTCCCAAGTGGTAACCAAAGGCTTTTCGACAAAAATATGTTTACCATGCTCCAAAGCGGAAAGAACAGCCTTTGCGTGCTGATTATGTTTAGTGGCGACCACCAGCATATCTATCTTTGGATTACTGGACGCGGCATCTACACTTGTCGTAAAATATTCAATTCTCTGCTGTCTGGCATAATTACCTCCACGAGTAGTGTCAGAACTAACAACACCCGCCAAAGCAAAACAATCACTCCGTTCAGCCAATTTAGGCACCAACATGCATGTACCAAATGCCCCTACACCCACAAGGGCATATTTAACTGGCGACTGAGCCTTGAGTGTCGGCCCCAGAAATAGCATCTCCGAAGAATCTTCACCTTCGGCGTCATACTGTATCAAAATCCCCAACGGAGGCTCACCCTCAGTATTGACACAGTCCGCGTACGCCTCTGGAGCATTGTCTACGACAGTCTCTCTATCCACAAGCGCCATCATGTCGATGGCACCGGCTGCCACCTGTTCCATGAAGGCCTGCATATTCCGTTTTATCGTCCACCTCACATGCCCAATTGGATAATCATTCCCCAACTGTTCATAGCTCCGATCATATCGCCCGGCACCGTATGAAGTGCTCATAAGCAAATTGATTTCCTTACGATAAAAATTTTGTCGAGTTACATCGAGACCAACATCGCCCACTATAACAACCGTTCCCTTCTCTCGAACTATTTCCATTGCCGTATTGATGACGACATTGGATCGAGTGGCAGCAGTCATCACAACTTTATCGACGCCCACGCCGTCGGTCACTTCTTCAATAATTCTTTGGAATTCCTCATTCTCCGATGCGCCATACTGCATACCAAGTTCAAAAGCTCGTTCAATACGCTTTCGACTCAAATCCATACCGACAACCAGACACCCACTCGCTTTAAGAAGCTGAACCGTCATCTGACCAATGAGCCCCAGTCCGATTACGGCAACACGCTCCCCCAAAGCTGGCGCGGTACGTCTGATCCCTTGAAGGGCAATGGAGCCAACCGTGGTCATCGCCGCAATCTGCGAAGAACAACCCGATGGCACTTTGCAAACCATATTCTGTGGAACACAAACGTATTCAGCATGATTTGCCAATCCGGCGCCACAACAGGCCACAAGATCACCTTTGGCAAATCCACTTACATTTTCGCCCGTTGCAATAACTCTCCCGGAACAGGAATAACCAATGTTCCACCCCTGATCTTCAAGATCACTTATTTTCTCTGTGACGCTTTCGGATTCTTCGGAAGACTCCGTATTAAACCGACTCAAAAATTTATATTTCTGCGTTGACGCAATGCGCTGTAACCGACGCACAGCCTTATCAGGATGCCGTATGGCCTTTCCAAGATACATAGCACCAAGAGCCGAATACTTTCTCGCTTTACCCAATGGAGTTTGAATTTTTGGAGTAATTGGCTGCATTCCAGCAAGCTCAGTACCGGTGCTGACCAATGAAAACTCTGTACGCACAAGAACCTGGCCGGGCTGAACTTTAGGGCGAGGCATACGGGCAACAACAACCCCGCTGGAATTCATCAACAACTGCTTCATGAGATATCCCTTGAAAAATTAAATGGGTGTACAAACCATGTAGCACCGTTGCACGGCAGCAAAGATTTTAACTGCCGCGTATTCTGTAACCACCCGTAGCTTGGTGAGAAATGACTTGTTTCAATAATCCAGTCAAGCCCTGTAACGAGAAGCCCGACATCCCCACGAGAAAGCTTTATATTCTTTGAATCAATCTTTTCAACGTTCACAGACGGATGCAACATAATCGAAATCACAGCACCTTCATCTGCACACTGATCAATGATCCGCATCCCATTCTCACCCCAGTCAATACTTCGAATATGCTCTTCACCAAATCCGACATGCCGCCCTTCGAAACCATTCTCATCGGCTCGGACAACCTCAGGCAACGCCTGATCTTGCATTGAAAACAGTGTTGTCTCTTTGAAGTCATTCTGCTCGCAATCAGTTGATACGGTATTATGCGCACTTGTCCGACGGAATTGATTTCTCCATGCAGGAAAAGGGGTATATAAATATGTACCGGGGTCTACAAAAAAATCCATACCACCATATGCAAGTGTAATGGAAAGTTGATCATTGTGGGCATGCCCACCATTGTCATATTGACCGTTATGTCCACATCGCATGGTTAAAAAGAAACCTTCACGTCTCCACATCCACAAACCGAAATCAGGATACGCTGAAAAGATCACATCTTCCAAAGTGCTCAATTCTTGCTTGCTTTCAGAGGATAAAACGCCTGTAATCCGACTCACAATCCGATGTTCAGGACTTGGAGTATCATTTGACTCCACTTTCGAAGAAATAAAAACATCGAAAATGGCGACCAAATGCTGAAAATCCCCGACGACTTCATAAGGATAATCAACGAGCTCAGAATGAACTAAATTTTCATATGCTGAGGCAACATCAACACCGCGTCGGACCTCGACGACAGGAAATAACTTCAAAAAACGACCTGAGTCATTATCACCAATCTGCACAACCTCGCCCTCAGGTGAACGTATATCCAAGGCAAACTGTCGCGCTCTGATGATTCGTTGTAACAACCAATCAGGCAAAACAAACTGATGATTACTTAAGTCAATACCCAAGGATGGTGCAAGATGTGGTATATGTTTCCAAAGCGAATGGTCATAGCTTTGCAGCCCCATAATACGCTGCTCAGGCAATCCTTTTAGCAAAGATGCACCATACACCAACATTTCGGAACAAAGTCTGTGGTAACTAGTTGAGGCTTCAAAATTTGTTCCATCTTCATGAAACTGCAATTTTGACTCGCACAAAAACTCCTGAATGGCAAAGGCCAGCCAACAATCCGTTGTCGGAACAGAAGGCAACCAAGCTGCTACATACAACAACCCGACGATATCCGAATAATAATGATTGGCACGGACCGTGGGATCATATTCCAGATGAGAGACTACATGCTCGCCATGATCACGGATACTCCGTTGAAATTCGTACATAAATTCAGACGAAAACGAAAAACCGGCAGCTCTGAAAAAATCAAACGTCGCAATAAGTGATACGCCTCTAAAAGCGACATCCATGGTACACAACCAGTTAGGACCATACTGAGGAGGGTTGGCAACAATAAAATCCAACACCTGATCCTGGAACTCTTGAACATAAACTTCCGGTTTCATGAAACCAGGGCTTCCGGCACGGGAAAGAATAGCTGAAAAAGCAAGCCAGGGAAGATGCTGCATTCTCGACAATTCCCAAGGCACTTTGACATCCACCCCAGGTAAATCTCCGTAGGTCAAAGCGGCTCGCGGTTGGTCCACAGGCCAACTGAATCCGGATTTGAAATCTTCTTCCCAACTTATTGGTATATACTCTGAAGAAATGTACTTCGACACGCTACACGCATGTTTCACATTTCCCGGCGTTATGTGTCCGGGTAACCATTGAGTATATGGACGAGAATCATCGGGTTGCTGGCCTGAATAGACATGACCATGAACCCCATCACGCGACATGTTGCGATGCACCTGCACCCAACCGGAGCCTAATAAATCAAACCGATGGTCCATGGTTTGGGTCACCAAAACACGAATAATATCAGCTTCACAAGCCAACTCGTCTGCCGTAACAGAAAAAAAAGGAGTTATCTTTCCTTCAAAAGGAGCCTCAACATAGGTAGAAGTCCGTAATCGACGATACGGTTCAAGACAACAGTCGAGCTTGCCCCTCACCCTTTCCCGGGTCTTGGTCATAGCTTCCCGTGGGGATGTCAAAAAGAGATGCCCGGCTTTAAGGCATGTGCCAATAAATCGTTTCATATTGATTGATGGCTATGTCCCAAAATAAACAGAAGAACCATGGGCAATGTGTTTCTTATCATCAGGCCCATCTTCATAGATAAATTGTCGCCACCACAAAGCCAGATTGTAGAGATACCAGACCTGTGGTCCAAGGCCCTTTTCCATAACATCCTGCACAGCCGAATGATCTAGGATATCCGCTTCTTTACAAAACCACTCCAATTCCTTTCGGATATTATCACCCAGTCGATCAAAAAACCATTCATAAACAGGAACACCAAAGCCCTGTTTTTTGCGGTCAATAAGTTCATCCGGGATAACACCACGAACGGCTTTTTTAAGAATGTGCTTAAGCGTACCGTTTTTCGTCTTCATGGCTGCGGGGATACTCATGGCAAGTTCCACAAATTTATGATCGAGGAAAGGAACTCGCCCTTCCAGACTGACCCCCATACTCATCTTATCCACCCGCATGAGCAAAAGCTCGGGCAGTCGCAGATTAAGATCAACATAGGACATCCAATTGATATCCGAGGTTTCCCACGCCTTATCCTGAAAACGATCATAAATGGGGCGCAAGGCCTCCCATGACGTATAATCTTTAAATTCATGTCGAAGACGAGGAGTAAGTAACTGCTTTTTCCGTACCTCATAAAAAGCTTCAGCTCCTCCCCAAAACACAGGCTGACCAAGGCTTGCTCGACGCAACCATTCATGACGGGGATCATAAGTCCGTCCCGTCATAGTGAAAGGAACCATGCCCAACTTCTTGACAAAACGAGGTACCGGATAGCGATTCCACCGAGAGACGGTTAAGGCATGCCCCCAAGACGGATATCCACAAAACAATTCATCCGCGCCTTCACCCACCTGACAGACGATAACACCATTATCTCGCGCCAACTTGGACACATAATAAACAGGTACACACACAGGATCAGCTATAGGTTCATCTTGAAGCCAGACCATACGAGGAACAAAATCCATGAGATCATCAATATTCAACTTAAGTTCATGGTGGTCCGCCCCGACTTCGTCGGCCATCCGTCGAGCATAGTGCAACTCGTTCTGGTAGCTGTCATACTCCCCTTCATACCCAATGGAAAAGGTACGAACAGGTTCTCTGTCCCCACGGGAAAACAAAGCAGCGTTGGTACTCGAATCAATGCCACCAGACAGGAAGACCCCGACAGGGACATCGCTAACCTTCCTGTAATTAACAGAGGTCTCTAGCTCGGCCAGAACAGCCTCGGCCACTTCATCTTCACTCGCGTCCAACATCGGCTGTGTATGATCCCATACATCCCAATACCGTTCTTCACGTCGGCTGCCGTCACTGGAGATTCGTAACCAACAACCGCCGGGCAATTTATGAATCCCTTCAAAAAGCGTGTCCGGTGCAGGTGTGGTTAAAAAAGAAAGATAATTATACAATGCAGTTTCATTGACTGCACGTTTTTGGTCCGGGTCCTTGAGCAGCGCCTTGATTTCAGACGCAAAAGTGAGTCGCCCATGATGCTCGCTATAGTAGAGCGGTTTAATACCGACTCTATCACGCACCAGCCACAACTCCTGCTTCTGAGCATCCCACAAAGCAAAAGCAAACATGCCGCGCATCTTGTGAATACAATCGATACCCCAATGCCGAAAGGCACGCAGAAGTACTTCAGTGTCTGAATGACTGGTAAGCCACTCCGTAACACCTTCATTCTCCAACTCCGTACGTATCTCCGCGTGATTGTATATTTCACCGTTAAAAACAATCCGCAAAGAACCATCGGGAGTTGCCATTGGCTGTGCGGCGGCGTCAGCAAGGTCAATAATTGAAAGTCGCCGATGAGCCAAACCGATCTTTCGATTCGGTGAAACCCAAGTGCCGCCACCATCCGGGCCACGATGCACCATAGTATCACGCATTGTGGTAATAAATGGTTCGTTCAAGGAAAACGAACTATTTTGAAAGACAAAAGCTCCGGCGATACCACACATACGCTATTTCACTTCAAGGGTTATGGCTGTAGTTTCAATCAAACTTTCAAGCGAAATAGGCCACCGGCTATCGCTTCCGGTCAAGCACTCACCCAGCATTATCAATTCTTCTAATAAACCCTTGTCCGGTGCGTCTGATGTCAATTTTCCCAGAGAGACACCTACGCCCTCAATGGAAGTAAAATTATCCATAATAATGGTTTTCTCATCAAAATGGACTTCCAGTCGTTCCTTTGGAAGATCTTTTGATCCGACACTAAAATACTCAACCACACCGCAAGAACCGTCTTCGTATTCCAACACAATAGCTTTATTATCAGAACTACTGACACTTCCAGTGGATGGGGTCATGGAAACCGCGCCGTAGGTCTTAACAGAACTCGCTGCCAAACTGGCAAACAGGTCCACAATGTGACACGCCTCTCCAACTATACGGCCGCCACCCTCTTCTGTATGAACCCAATGATCTTGCGGAAGATATCCCGCATTCATACGGTAATGCATAAACAACGGGTTAATCCGCTGATCCGTATGTTTACGGATTTCGGCAATATATTTTGAATACCGACGATTAAATCCAACAGTAAGAAGAGGTTTGTCCTCCTCCTCGGCATAAAATTCCTGAATTGCCGCCAATTCACTCTCATCCAGACAAAGAGGCTTTTCAACAAAAACATGCTTTCCAGCCTTAAGAGCCTTGAGAACCTGAGAGCCATGCAGGTTATGACGCGTACAAATCATGACCAAATCAACATCCGGGTCAGCCAACACCTGCTCATAATCAGTAGTGGAATATGCCGCGCCAAACCGCTTGGCCACGTTCTGAGCTGTACTGCCAGTTCGGTTACAAATGGCCTGAATGGTAAAATACTGAGTCAATTTTTGCAGATTAGGCAGATGCACCCCCTGAGCAAACCCACCAGCTCCCACAACGGCAACGTTCACAGCCTGTTGCGAACGCGAACCTGTCACCCGATCCGGTGTGCAACATCGACTCAAATTTGCCAAGGACTCAATTTCCTGAGGCAATGGCCCATAATCAAGTAAAACTATAAGCGGCTTTTTCTCTGAAGAAAGTACAGAAAAAGCTTCATTCACATCCTCAAAAGCATACTTTCCATTAATCATGGAAGCGACATCAATACGTCCGTCCAAAAGCAGACGCAAAAATTCACTCATATTTCTATTTTCAGTCCACCGCACATACGCATACGGATAATCAAGACCACGCTGCTCATAATTTTCATCATACCGGCCCGGCCCATAGGAAGTAGAAATATGAAAATCGATTTCCTTTTTATAAATATCATCACGGTTGAATTTATCGCCCCACACGCCAACCATGACCAACCGTCCTTTACGTCGCGTCATGCCAAAAGCATCACTCAAGGCCTGAGATTTGTGGGTAGCAGCACAAAAAAGGACAACATCAGCCCCATAACCGTTGGTAATATGCTTAACGATACTTCCTGCATCGTCTTTTGCAGGATTGATGACATACTCGGCACCAAACTGTCTGGCCAATTCAAGGCGACTCTCATCCAAATCCACGGCAATAACTCTGGCCCCGCACAATTTGAGCATCTGTACGCTAAACAGACCAAGAAGCCCCGTGCCAAAGACCACTACAAATTCACCCAATGCAGGAGCTGCCCGACGTACACCCTGCATGGCAATTCCACCAAGAGTAACCGTTGAGGCATGGTCAAACGGCAAATCTCCTGGAATTTGCATAACTAAATTTCGTGGCACGTCCACATACTCGGCATGATTGGCTATCCCTGCTCCAGCAGCAGCAACACGATCACCAACTTTTAAATCAGTAACCCCGCGCCCGACACCAATAACCACCCCGGCCAACGAGTAGCCTGTAGGATGTCCATCATCAAGAATCCCCTTAACCTTAGCGTATGTCTTGGCAACTCCTTGAGTACGGACCATATTCAAAACCTTGGCAACCTTCTCGGGCTGTTTCAAGGCTCGGCGAATAAGCGACTTACCACTCTCCTGCACCCCGGCGAGCTCTGTTCCTGCCGAAATACAGGAATTAACAACCTTGATAAGAACCGCGCCTTCAGAAACAACCGGGGCCGGTACCTCTGCGGGAAAAACTCCACCCTTTTTAACAAATGCCTGCCGCATATCTGATCCTCTCGGTAGAGTAACGAGTTACCGAAGAAACCCTTTGGTATCGATGACCACTTTCTCCGTCAAAGACGTTTTCCGAAGCACGGCAAAGTCATCGTGATCAACGAGTATCACTATGATGTCACAACGTTCAACAGCCTGCTCAAGCCCGACAAGTTTTACGGTACTGATTGATGCCAAATTGTCCGGCAATTCATCAATAAAAGGTTCAACCGCCAAAATTTCCATTTCATCGCCTTGGGCCAAAGCCTCAACGATCTGCAAAGCCGGACTTTCACGTAAATCGTCAATGTTTGCTTTAAAAGCCATCCCCAAACAGGCAACACAGGGGGTACGGAAGCGAGAAGCTTTTTCGCGAACTTTCTGTATAACGTGGAGAGGCTTTCCATCATTCACTTCACGGGCCGTCCTGATAAGAGGGCTTTGCTCCGGTGAACCATGAACGATAAACCAAGGGTCTACGGCAATACAATGACCGCCAACCCCGGGTCCGGGCTGTAAAATATTCACACGGGGATGACGATTAGCCAATTCAATGGTCTCCCACACATCAACATCAAGATCATCGCAAATCAAAGAAAGTTCGTTGGCAAAAGCGATGTTCACATCCCGGCTGGCATTTTCTGAAAGCTTCACCATTTCGGCGGTCCGAGAATCCGTTGCAAGCACCTTGCCCCGGACAAAACTCTGATAAAACTCCACGGCTGCATCTGTGGAAGCTTTGTCGACACCCCCGACAACCCGATCATTCTCGACTAATTCTCGCAAAATTTGACCAGGCAACACCCGCTCGGGGCAATGGGCAAATAAAACACAATTTTTCTGTGTCACCCCCCGTCTGGCACAGCATACAGTTGAATTTTGTTCACATACCCACTCAGCTACACGTTCGGTGGTACAAACAGGACTTGTGGATTCCAGAATAACAAGATTACCTGGAACCAAAAAAGGAGCAATCGCTTCTGATGCCATCTGCACGTAGGAAAGATCAGGTTCGTGATCTCCTTTGAAAGGCGTCGGTACAGCCAAAATAAAAATATCAGCAGATTCAGGTGTGTGAGAAGCTTTTAGATTGCCAGAACCAACAGCTGACTTGACCATTATGTCGAGATCAGGTTCGGCAATAATGATCCTCCCGCTGTTGAGAGAATCAACGACCTTCTCATTCACATCCACACCGTGGACCTGATACCCCTTGGTAGCCAGAAGGCTTGCAGTAGGAAGCCCAATATATCCGAGACCAACAATACAAATTTTCTTCATGATCTAGCTCGCTGCGTACTTTTCAAGCATCTTGACAATTCGTGCAGCGGCGTGACCATCACCATATGGATTTATGGCCTGAGCCATAGCTGCATAACAATTCTCATCATCCAACAACTGGGTCACTTCGGCTATAATCCTAGCTGTCTCGGTGCCAACCAATTTGGCTGTCCCTGCATCCACGCCCTCTGGTCGCTCGGTAACTTCACGCATAATCAACACAGGTTTCCCTAACGCAGGGCCTTCCTCCTGAATACCACCGGAATCCGTCAGAATTAGGTGGCTTGTGGCCATGAGGGCCACAAATGGCTTATATGCCATTGGAGAAATCAAGGAAATGGAAGGATGATTTCCTAACAGTGAATAGACTGGCTCTTGTACTTTCGGATTAAGATGAACAGGGTAGGCAAAAAAAACATCATTCCGCGTATCAGCCAATTTTCGGATGGCCTTGCATATATTCAAAAAACCATCCCCAAAACTCTCCCGCCGATGCCCGGTGACAAGAACAACCTTCTTCCCCTCCCTTTGGGCCTGAATAACTTCTGGCGGAAGCATCTCCACTTCATTTGCCACCTTATCACGCATCCAGAGCAAAGCGTCGATAACGGTATTACCCACCACGACAACCTGCTCGGGAGAAACATTTTCGGCCATAAGATTATCATACGCAAGATCTGTGGGTGCAAAATGCAAATCGGCAATAACTCCGGCAATACGACGATTAATCTCTTCAGGAAAAGGAGAATACTTCTGATGACTCCGCAATCCGGCTTCGATATGTCCAACTCGAATCTGTCGATAGTAGGCACACATCGAAACGATAGCGACCGTTGTCGTATCCCCTTGAACAAGGACCCAATCCGGTTTTTCTTTATCAAACAAGGCATCAGCGGTCTCAAACAAACGAGCACTCAAGCCAGCCAATGTTTGATCAGGTCGCATGACATTCAAATCATAATCGGGTGATATTTCGAAATCGGCGAAGGCCTGTTCAAGCATCTCTCGATGCTGACCAGTAGAACAAAGGGTAACAGACAGACTTTCAGACTGAACAAGCTCACGTACAACAGACGCCACCTTGATCGCTTCAGGGCGAGTGCCCGCAAAAACCATTATTTTAAGCATAGGCTTAGCCGTAATCGGCAATTAAAGGTTTGATCGGCATCATGATTGTGTGTTTGGAAACATTCAGGGCAGAAGACTCCATACACAGACGAACAAAAAATGACAGTTTGTCATCAACGGGCAAGACTCTTTTTTAAAAAAAACAATTAATTTTACTACCTCACGCTTCAACATCTTGTCAATAATTCCACTAGCATCACGGTACCCCTACACTCATCCACCTGTTAGCTATTTTACCTGAGTGAATGTTTGCCAAAACCATACAGATAAGCTAATCTGCCTCATTGGTATTATTCACCAATATTTGATTCCCTTGAGCCCAAACTTCGACGCTTTGGACCATTAATGCGTAATTCAAAACACCCAGCAGAAAACACCACCTTACTCTCAAAAAAAAATTTTCTCCGCCTTCTAGCCATATCCTGTCTAATTTCACTCGGCTTCATTACAATTCTCGGCATCAATGCTGATTGGAACACTATCTTTGCAGAGCTCAACTTGCACTGGATCGGAGCTGCGATAGCTGCCATGATATTCTTGCAATTCATCAGTGGTTATCGACTCTATCAATTTCTCCCTTCACAAAAGAAGACCTCTCGATCACCCATTCTGCAATCCGTAAAAGTCATGTTTCTTTTTCAGGCTATATTAAAATTGCTTCCTTTCCGATTAGGCGAGGCCGGATTCTTTTGGCTTTCCCAAAAACATCTCACTCTTCCATTCAAAGATGCACTTGGTGTCTTTTTAGGCTTCAGAATTTGGGATCTTAGAGTCGTCGCTCTTTCTTTCCTCCTCTGCGGAGGCATGTTGCTTCAAGATACTGTCCCTTGGGGAAAAACCGTATTCATCATAGTCGCCGTATTCGCTATTTCCGTTTTCATGCTCTCTTCGATTAAATTAATATGCCTTGCTGAACGAATCTTTCGTACTACTTATCGTTTTTTCTCTTTTGATTGGACAAACAAACTTGCAACATCCTTGGCTGAAGCAGCCAAAAATCTCACAGAATCCAGAACTTTTGGGAATTCTCTCCTCAATGGAGTCCTATCCATCATAACTTGGGGAAGTTATTATATGGTTTTCCATTGCCTCTACAAAAGTGTCGGAGTGGATATTCATTGGACAGCGACCATCATGGTCGTCAGCGGGATGGTCCTGATAGGTATTATCCCCATCCAGACGCTTGGAGGTATTGGACTCATGGAATTCGGTCAGGCCTCCCTCCTGATTCTGGCAGGACTTTCCTCAACGATTGCCGCTAGCAAAAGTCTGGCCGTCGGGGCTCTGTTTTTAGGGCTGTGTCTTGGCATTCCTGCATTGTTGTGGCTTATTTTTTCTACGAGTGAATGGATATATAATCGCAAACACAGCCATCCTTAATCCCCGCAAAATCATGAATACAACCTGCTTAAAAGCCCAACATAAAGGACACAAGAGACTCCTCTCCCTGTTCATGGCTCTTGCTCTTTGCCTGCTGTGTTCCCACGCATTTGCAAAAACAAACAAACCAATGCCTTCAAAGATCACCTTCCAAAAAATCGCCACCACAGACGACGGGGTAGCGGTTGTCGTCACATGTTTTCTTCCTCTGAAAGCAAAAAGCCTCAGTCCTATGCTGACAGCCTATGCTCTCGACAAACAAGGAGCTGTTATCACACGCAAAAAAAGTCATGGTGGAAGAAATTACAAACCTGAAATGTACGCTCGCCTTGGTCGCATGGCAGCCAGTGCAGCAACAGCTTCTCCGACATCAATTCTGGTTAATGAAACCGGCAATCATTTTTATCAATTTATCTTTTTTGACATTGAAAACACTTTCAATACAGTTGTCTTCACCCCACCGTCAAAACGCCCTTCGACGAATAAAAAACAAATCCACCCCCCAAAAGTCTCCCCATATATTCATCCCTTGCAAAAAAGGACTCCGCTGAAGCCGACGGAATCTGCAACTCAAAAGGCATCCACTCCCGGCAAAAATACGCCCGACCTGGCCTCAGGCAGTGACAAACTCACTTTCAATGAACAACCGCAGGTACGCTCATTTCTTGAAGCAGAATTGACACGCTTCCAAAACAACAGTTTTCAACCGTCAGAAGAATATACTTCAAAGATTCACCCCCGCAAGCATGCCACAACCGCACACGCAGCAAAAGCGTTGGCACCTTACGGCATCATTCCTCTTTGGGAATATCTCGTCATGGGTACTACCCCGAAAATAATCAACAAAAGACTTTCTACGCCCCCACTCCCTCTTGGAGAATTGAAAATGATAGAAGTTGTGGATTGTGTGGAGTCCGTTTGTGAATATACTTTAAAAAACCAAAAGAAAGACCGATCAGAGTATCGTCTCTACTTCGAACACGGAAAACTAAAGAGTATTGTAGTAGAGATATCAGAACGCGACATGGCGCAACGTATGGCCATTCTGAGCACACTCAAATCGATTTATGGTGGCACAATATGGCAAAGAGGCAAAAAGCAAACCGGGGCGGGACACAGCGTCAATAAATTTGAATACTTTACAAAATTCCGAGATATTCGACTAGAGACACACGGAAAATACCTACGGGTATTTACACGCTAGATCTCCCTTAAAACTGTTTTGATTTAAAAATTCTTTCGATAAATACGATATTTTTTATAAAGATTGCCGCCCAAATCTTCGAGCAAATCATTAATTCCACTGTTATCTTCAAGCGTCCAGCTCATCTCTATGTGTTTGTACTGCTCAAATTCTTCACTCGCTTGCATAATGTAATCCAAAGCAACCAATGGAACCCCCATTTGGTGATAAGCTGGCTTGACCCCAAAAAGGATACAACGAGTTCCAACAATTTTGGACTTATGGCGAAGCAACTTGTACAAGGCCGTCACACCAAGTTGGCCATTAAATTCTTTAAGCAACGGATTGGCATCAGGAAGAATCACGCCAACACCAACAGGCTCCTCACCATGATAGAGAAAAAAGGCAAGTTTTGGCTCAATAATGTCCTTCAATTCTTTAGCCTGAATCGCAATCTCTGCATCGGTTGCCGGAACAAAAGCCCAATTATCGGCCCAAGCGGCACGATACAACGTATTCATAAGACGCACTTCTTCATCAAGATGCTTTATATCCAGATGCCGTATGGTAACTTCACCTTTCTCCGTAAGTCGCTTTGATACTTTTGTAATCCACGACGGCAACGCATGCCCTCGGTTAAAACGAAAGGCAAAGAGGTCTTTCTCTTTTGTCTGCCCTGAAGATTCAACCAACGCGGGATAATATTCAGGATTATATGTCATCATGAGCACAGGGGCCGAGTCCATCCCCTCGAAAAGCATACCTATTTCATAATTGGTGGAGGGATTGAACGGCCCGTGCATGTAAAACATCTCTTTTTCACGCAACCATTTTTCAGCCGCATCAAACAACTTTTGTGAGGCTGTAGCATCATCAATGCACTCGAAAAAGCCCCACACGCCGGCTCTCTCATTGTGATACTTATTGTAATTGTTATCGACTATGGCAGCAATTCGACCAACGACTTTCAGACCTTCTTTGAGTAAAAACAATTCGCGTTCGGCAAACTTCCAATATGGGTGTTTTCCCGGAGTCAGTAAATGTGTCAGACTCTTCTTGAGTGGCGGAACCCAGTTTGAATCTCCTTTGTACAATTCCCAAGGCAATTCTACAAAATCCTTCATGTCACGCGCAGAACGAACCGGAACCACTTCATATTCAGACATCAAATTTCCTTACTCTATCTTGCAAAACGGCAAAGGCTAACCAACAACTTTCAACAGCCATAAGCACTGCCTTGATATCACCAACAGGTGTTGCAATTTCTGCTTCAAAAATGTCACGTTTTTTTTCTATTCCTGAGACAAACAACTCATTGGGTTCAACAGTATGAAACCCTGTTCCCATTGCTTTCACCGCAGCCTCCTTGAGACACCACAGCATAGCGTAGCTGGAGAGTTGTTCCACACCCAGTTGTTGAGCTAAAAGGATTTCCCTTTCCCCGAACACTCGTTCCACGGGGTATGGTTGTTCAAATTCATAGGGACAGGCTATATCTATTCCCAAACCTTGCGTCCAGGCAACGGCAGCCCATCGGTTTTTCATGGAATAACAAAAAGACAAAGCCGGCATTTCCCCGGAACCAATGAATTGAGGCTTCCCAAGATCGGTTTTCTCTACACAACAATTCTCAACCCCAAAAGAAAGCTCTTTGCAGACAGTTTCAAGAATAACCGCTTGATCCTGTTCGGCAGAAGCCCGTTTAAAGGCTATTTGAATACCATTGCAAACAATTAGCATCTATTGATGCGCTTAGTTTGGCAAACGCTTCATGGTCAATCCCTCAACGACCATAAGGACATTCCCCTGCTGATCGTACCCGGCACAATCCCACATCATTCTATCATTCGTTTCAGTGCGTAAACAGGCTTTCAAAATTATGACCTCTCCTGGAATACAAAGACGGACAAAAGACATTTCGCCGATCTCCACCGGCAAATACGCCGACAATTCACCACCAGCAGCCAAGGGCTGGAAAAGCACAAGTTGCATAAGTGCTTCCAAAAGATAGGGAGAATACTGATATGCCGCTCGTTCAGAAGAAAAATCATTCTCTTCACCATATATCATTGTGCCAACCACGCCTCGGTCACTGGCTTTCGTTATCTCATAAATGACCTGATATCTGTTGAACTGCGCAGTATATTTTGCATAAACCTCAAGAACCTTCGAATTCGACATATTTACTTCGGACAAAGACTCGAGTTCGGTAAAATCAGGTGTTACCAACTTGTAAGAATCTGCTTCTGTCGACATCAAAACCTGAGCAGTGTAGCACTCACTCCACTTATCAAGCTGTCTCCCTTTTGGCGACATGTCACGACACGATAATACAGTCTCTACTCGTTGAGTCCCGACCTTGCTCTCTATACCTCTAGCAACCGTACGAATATGACGTTCCGCATCTTCGGCACAAGGGATCATATCCAAAAAGCGCACATTTTTTACACCAATCGAAGTGAAATCTGGATACAAAACTTTGGCCGACGCCATAAATGTCTCCACTGCCATGACAGCAGAAAACAATGGGTACTTCAACATGGGATATGGCTTGTGATCGGCTAGCCACAAATCTCTGGAATGAGAAACAATCTTCTCAACGCCAACTTTCGGTATTTCAAGATTCAAACTATAAATATCGTCGATCATGGGCAAAGAGACCGGTGTTCTTCCTGTCTTTCCGGCATCCATCGCCAACGGGAAACGCTTACCACTGCCAGGATCTACGACCGGACGCGAGAACATGGTCCACCCAGCTCCACCATTCGCTATCTCCAAACGGACAAGTTCTGCCAAAGAAACAATGGAAACATAAGCTCCGCCCATCCCCTTATGATCCAACAATTTCTTCACTTCAGGATCATTTGCCATACCAACGCCATCGACCGGCGGCAACCAGAGGGTCTTTCCGTCAATCCCTCTTAACGAAAGTCTATCCAAATACGCTGCCATCGCCCGGTTGGCTGCACAATAACTTGCCTGACCAATATTTCCATGCCAGGCGGCTACAGAAGAAAATGCCGAAACAGCACGAAGTCCATATTGGGATGAAGCATTAACAACATTTTTCACCCCTTGTAACTTGACGCGCATCACAAGATTAAAGTCCTCAATAGGCATAAGTTGCAAGAAGTTATCTTTAAGAACTCCTGCGCCATGCAGAATAGCATCAACTCGCCCATAAAGAACTGCGGCTTCATCAATCGCCTCTTGTACCGCTATGGCATCAGCCGCATCACAGGAAAAATACATGGCCTCGCAACCAAGCTCCGAAAGCTTCTGCATGGTCTGGAGGACATCAAAAGAATCCTCTGAACTTCTCCCCAACAAAACCAACTTTACGCCAAGAATAGCCAGGGAAAGAGCAATGGAAGCGGTCACACCTCGGCCACCACCCGTTATGACAATGACATCTCCAGACTTAATGGCTAAACGAACTTTCCCCGTATCAAACGAAACAGGCACAGCCTCACGCGTTTTGACGCCATCTGCTCTAAAAATCAATTCAACCGTTTTTTCATCACGCATTACAGAGCGATCAAGAGCCTGTGAAAGAGCTTTATCACTTTCAATTGCGACAAATCTGAAAACCGTTGAGGCATACTCCATAGCCGCTGCAAGCAATATCCCCAACACTCCCTCACTCAACTCATTCATCGAAGAACTACCTGATGGCGCACGACCAACAGCCACACAGAATTTCTTATTCCGATTCTGGGACCACCCCTTCATCACTTTGAAAACTTGTGCCAAAAGTACGGTAGTATCCGTCTCACCAGAAAATTCTGCACCATCAAGTAAAAGCATCATCCCCTGACAAGATTCGATAATATCAACAGAGCGATCGGCATTCAAATCAACAAACACACTTTCCGCTTTGGCTATTGACCGCACCCATTCTTCGACCATGGGGAACTGTGACGAATTACCAAACGAGACAATGGCGATAGGTCCCGCAGTGCTCTCATACGCAGGAAGACCAATTCCTTTCCGGGCCGGCACTTCCATAAACTCGTAACGCAATACGGGCATATCACCCTGATCCGATTTGCCGGGCTTAACAACTGTCTTCGGAGTTGTAACAGAAGGGACTCTACTGACTAATTTCCCTGCTTTTAAATCCAAAATCCTGTCAGAAAGATCCTGCACAGTTTCAACACCAATGAAATCTTCAATACGAAATTCGAGAGCAAAGGCCTGTTCAGCCTCATCCATGATCAGAGGCAACCGACTGGAACGAATATTTAAATCCTGACGAATATCCATGGAAGGCTC
>JADGEX010000001.1:569028-2660979 GCA_016744135.1 Pseudodesulfovibrio sp.
CTGTTCAGCCTCATCCATGATCAGAGGCAACCGACTGGAACGAATATTTAAATCCTGACGAATATCCATGGAAGGCTCAATCTCGTCACGTTCATAGCCGGTGGAATCCATGATGATCTGAATCACACGTTCAAGAACAGCCTGCCCCCCGTCGGCCTGAGAAGGCTCAACGGCATTGAGGTCAACGCCTTTGAGTTCAGCAATACGACCAGCAAGATCATTAATGGTTTCAACACCAATGAAATCTTCAATACGAAATTCAAGATCAAAGGCCTGTTCAGCCTCGTCCATAATCAAAGGCAGCCGACTGGAACGAATATTCAAATCCTGACGAATATCCATGGAAGGCTCAATCTCGTCACGTTCATAGCCGGTGGAATCCATGATGATCTGAATCACACGTTCAAGAACACTACCGGAGTCCGGCTGTGCAACCTTTGTTTGCGAAGACGGAGGCAAAACTTTCGCTTCGCCAGAAATATCGATCAACTCAAGAGGTTCACATTCACCGAGACCTCGGGCATAAAGCCAAGCCAAACTCTCCTGTACCCGCTGAGACTCCATTCCTTCACGACAGGTTGATCGGCATTCGGCCTTTGAAAAGATGTCCTCAACAAATGAACACAATGTGTCTGCCGGACCGACCTCAAGAAAAGATCGAATCTGCATTTCTTCCCACAAAGTATATACATTCTGAGTCCAAAGAACTGGCGATTCCAAATGCTCAACCAAAGTATCAAGAATGACTTCAGGATTGTCTGAATGCAATTCACCAGAAACATTTGAAACCACGGGAATTTGAGGTGCATTGAACGTTGCACTTTCAAGGACGGCACGGAATTCATCTCTGAAATCAGCCATGACATTCGAATGAAAAGCCATACTGACTTTCAACCAAACAGCCCGAAAGCCCTGTTCCTTAAGCTCGACGACCATCTCATCAAGCTTATCAACAGGCCCACCAAGTACGGTCTGACTGGGAGAATTGTAATTAGTAATAAAAATCGAAGGATATCGTTTCAATTTACGAGTCAAAATATCCACGGGAGTATCTGTCGCGATCATTCCCCCCGGGTCATCCACTTTATCAGCCGCTTCGTCCATAAGTTGTCCACGGCTGCAAACAATTCTGAACGCGTCTTCAGGCGAAAACACACCTGCCACACAGAGCGCCGTGAATTCACCAAGGCTATGACCCGCAACAGCATCAGGGCTTCCCACTGCATCCATGAGGTATTTTGCAATTGCATATTCCAAAGCAAACAATGCGGGCTGCTGCCATTTGGTATTTTGCAGTTTTTCAGCACTGGCGTTAAACATTAGATCAAGCAAATCGAATTCGGCGACGTCATTAAACATGTCCAATGTCGCACGAACTCCAGGCAGACTTTGATACAGCTCTCTCCCCATTCCCGTATACCATCCGCCCTGACCGGCAAAAATCCAGGCCAACGGAATGGAAGACGTTTGCTCTAAGGCAACCCAAAGTCCCTTCCCTGCAAATTTCGCAATAATTCCAGCAGAAATTTCTTCTTTGCCGACAAGCCCAGAAACCATTGAATTTACTTCAAAACGAGATAAAGAGGAGGTTGCAGCCAACGCCGTTCCAAACTGACCAACAATTTTATATGTGACAACATTCCCGTTGCATTCATCATGAGAAAGCGCGGGGGTCCACCCTTCCGGATTCCACACACGGGATCGATCCTCTTCTGTCCCTTCGACATGGACAACATAACTTGCACCACCAAAACCAAATGCATTTATCTGCATATGCCGAGAACGATTTTCTGGACATGGCCATGGTTCAGGCTTTGTCAGCACCCTGAAACCGGCTTCTTCCAATTTTATCTCCGGATCAGGAGTCTCGTAATTCAACGTCGGAGGTAACACACCATTTTTCATGGCCATAACGCCACGAATAAGACTGGTGAGACCTGAAGCTCCCAAAGTATGACCGATTTGAGACTTGAAAGAGGAAAGGACAACACCACTTTTCGCAGGATAAATGGAACTCAAAGCACGGACTTCTTCCCTGTCTCCCTGATTCGTACTCGTCCCATGACACTCGATCAAATCGATTTCGTCTGGCCCATAAGGAATATCATCAAAAGAAGCGCGTAAAGCGATTTGCTGTGTGCTGGAAACAGATTCCACAATCCCAAGATGGTTGGTAGAGGCACCGATGCCTGCAACATATGCATGACTTTTCGCCCCACGAGCGCTTGCGACTGATTCACGTTCAATGACAAGAACCGCGCCACCCTCTCCAAGGACAAAACCATCTCGGTTCATATCAAATGGACGACTGTACGCCGAAGGATTACGTTTCTTACCACTCATTCCCGCCAAAGAGCCTAGCGCGGAGAATTCATAATAATGCCCAGGAGTAAGAGTCTCTTCTCCGCCACCAACAACGGCAGCATCGATAAGACCTTGTCGCATAAGCATCATGGCACAATGAAGGGCAATGAGACTTGAAGCACACGCTGCACCAACGGAATAGCTAGGACCATTAAATCCATATTGATTACAGACATGTCCTGCCGCAGTACAATTCAATCGCCCGACAAGCGTCGTATCATCCGGTGTCAACCCAGACTGACGCATTTCTTGAACTGCTTTGTCTCGTTGCTTCGATGTCATAGGAATGACCGCCGCAACTTGATCCACAATATCTTCTGCATGGATACTCAGCAACTGGTCCTTAAAGGTACTCGCACTTTCAGCCGAATTTTGTGATGTGATAACAGCTATACGTTGCTTTGAAATATCCGAATCAAGAATTCCCGATTCCTCCAGAGCCTGCCTTGCCAAAAGCAATGTCAGGCGAGTGGAGTCCGCCATTGTTCTAAAATCTTGAGGTGAAACATTGATATCTTTCCGAGTAATATCAACATTCATAAAAGCCCCAATATCTGTATAAACATCAGGAACCCGTGCATCCAAAGCGTAATGTCTAGAGTGATCCCATCGATCTGCGGGGACACGCCTCACACCACTTTGTAAGTTGATGGATGCTTCCATTATTTCATCATAGGATTGCCCGAGAGAATTAATCGCAGCCATACCAGTAATGGCGATGCGTTCGTGTCCTCCATCCCCTAGATCTGTGTCCTTTCGAGCCACAGACTCCGGGATATCAACAAATTCGATTGGTTCGGTAGCAACAGATGCATGCAATTCAGACAAACTTTTTATATTTGAGACATTACCCGCGACCGAGCCACTCATGTACTGCCCTTCACGAAAACAAAAATCATCATCCAAGATTGAACCGTCAGACCGATCAAGACCTCTGGCCGCAACAAACAATGTACCAACACTCACTTTTTCAAGTTCCATGCGGCGTTCTGACTCTTCCACGTTGTTTGCTGCAAAATTCCGTTCCAGCGCACAAATGTCATTAAGCTTAGGCGTCTTCAAAGAACGAACACGGAGGCCAATGCTTTCACCAGACAACACTGTCGCACCCGGCTTTGAATCAACAATCAGGTTTTGATACTGTTGACGCAAGGCTCCTGTTTCGTGGATTTCCTTTGTTGCAAGATAGGCTGTTCCCATCTGCACGGCATCAGCGCCAAGCATTGCAGCCCTGAACGCTGTCTTCCGATCATAAATACCTCCAGCTATAACTATCTGAGTTCTCGTGAAGATTTCCGGCGCTTCCTGCCGCAAGACAAGTGCAGCCTGACAAAGGGTCAAAGTGGTATTTTCGCCCACGTGCCCACCAGCTTCATTGCCTTCAAGGACCACAAAATCGGCACCGGCCTTCACTGCAAGCTTAAGCAAACCGACTGTAGCAGCAAGATAGATGACACGAATACCAAGTTTGGAAAATCGTTTGACAAATGCGGGATCACCAGCGGCAATCGTAACAAATGGAGGCCGGACTTTTTCTATCCAGACAAGCTGTTCATCCCGGAAAGGATTTTCATCAAGCAACAACGCGTTGACTGAGTAGGGCCTATTACCCATTTCATCAACAATTGAACCGAAATCCTGTTCCAAATATTGCGTATTTCGAAGTCCGAGAGTCAACGTTGGCAATGCGCCAGCCTTTTCCACTTCCTGAGCAAAAGCAAAATTGTCGGTAATCCACGTCATACCACCCTGAATGATAGGATAATCAACACCAAGTTCTTTAGCTGCCGAGCTGGTATCAAACCGCTGCAAAATCTGTGAAGCCCGATTTACCAGCCCCCATACAGCCGAAGAAAACTGAGTAAAAGCAGAGTTGGATGATCCGTATACGGACTCAAACAACGAGGCAAAAGAAGACTCCGGTCCAAGTGGAATCAACTCATCGGCAGAAAAAGCGCTAACCGATGCCTCAACCATACGCTCAACCGACTCCTCGGCCAACTGGATGCCTGCAACCTTCAATTCAGTCTCACCAAGACAATCTGCAACTTCAGTCAATTGACGAACAGCCTTGGAATTTCCTTTATTAAAAAACCGCCAAGGCATCCCGGTGGCCCTCCCCACCAAAGTCGTATTATCATATCGGAGACGACGGACTCTTTCCTTGGAATCATCGCTCAACCCCATGAGATCGGTCAGCCAATGAACACTCTCAAAAACAATACCGGACGCGCCGGAACCAAGAAAAGCCGCCGCAGCTTCAGGTGTACCAACTCCACCCCAAACGTAAATTTGATTTCCCTGCGCTATTTTCTCAACAGCAGAATACAAAACGTGTATGGAATCAGCACTGACAAGCCCGGCTGATTCGACACCTTTCAATGCCAAGGAATGAGGCTTTTCCGTAGCAAACCAAGCTTGTACGAAGTCATAATCGCCAGTAACTGGAATGCATTCTATCGTTTCGGGGATGCTCTGAATTGCAGTAACGATTTTATTAATGTCGGCACGTGTCTCGGGAAGAATTTCAACCCAGATTCGAGTAATTCCTGCACACTGCAACATCTCGCCAAAGCCCAAAAACCCCAACCTGTCAGAACGCACATACCCATCACAAATTCCAGACAAATCGGCACGTTCGAGACAACTTTCGCTGTTCAGCGAAATCAAATCAAGAACAAACTTCGTTCCGGGAATCCGAGCTCCCACATTTTTAGCGGCAGCAACAGGAAGAAGATAAAAAAAAGATGTTATTTCATCTGACTCAGATATATATAAACTCATAGACTAATATTCACTCGTGTTAAGTATATAAAACCACATTCCCCCTGTGGCTATCATAAAAATCTACATCCGCGTAACCAGACTTTCATGGACCAACATTTCCGTCCACTTTCAAAACATGCTAACAATTCCATGTTTTTTCAACAAAAACAGCTACTCTCACCTGCAAACAATATTTATATCGTCAAATTCTTAAAAATCTTTCAAACAAAGCACACACAAAGACATCAATCACTTCTCCGCCAATAATTCGCTACTTTCATACGGAGTTAATATGTGTTTCGCAAGTCTATCAAACCGTCGTATTCAAAATATAATTGGCCTTCAAAATCACTCTAAATAAAATTTTACCTTTTTACTCTATGTCAATGATATTATAATACTTTAAAATGTTAAAATAAACTAAATTCCATAGCCCCTTCTGTGTTGCTCAAAGGTCAAAGGCTGTATAAAAGGACAAAAATCTTTACCTATGGACAGCTGTAGAGAGGTTTGCGTATTCTCCATAACGAAAATCGACGTAGACCTCTCATATTGAACAAGACGATATAATTTTATGAAACAATCACGTGGAAATGCACTCGCCAAAATATTAGACCGAATTATCGGCATCCCGATTCTTGCAGGAATATCTTGTTTCCCCCGCCACAAGAAATCCACTTCTCCTATCAACTCTCTCGCCATCGTCTCAATAGGGTGCATTGGCGACACCTTGTTGTTGGACGGCCCTCTCCGAGACCTGCTGACGACATATCCTCAATGCAAGGTTACCCTTTTTGCCAGCAAGGCAAACACAGAAATGGCCACTATGCTCAGCACTGTTCATAAAGTAGTAACACTTCCCCTTGGCAACCCCATTCAAGCCATTCGCAAACTCCGCGCAAAGCACTTTGATATATGTATTGATGCAGGCCAATGGGCTAGAATCAGTGCCATATATGCGCGCATGATACCTGCTCGACAAAGAATAGGCTTCGCAAGTCCAGACCAACACAGACATTTTGCTTTTGATACGCCCATAAAACACCGTTCAAACCAACATGAAATTGAAAATTTCAGAGACCTTTTCGTCATGTTGAATGAAAAGGGTAACAATATACCCTCCATAGATATCCCAATTCCCTCAAAATTTCCTGATCAACCCTATGTCGTCTTTCACATGATACCCAGTGGTAAAAATGCACACATGAAAGAATGGGCGAAAGAAAGGTGGAAGTTACTCGCAGAATATTGCGTTCAAAAAGGTCTTACCGTGCTTTATAGCGGCTCTTCAGCAGATAGTTTCAGAACCGAAGCTCAAGCAAAGATTGCCGACAATCCTCTGATCAAAAGCATTGCAGGAAAAACAACTCTACCTGAACTGGCATTCATTCTTCAGAACGCCCAAATTGTAGTAAGCGTGAATACCGGCATCATGCACTTAGCTGCGGCAACAGGTGCTCGACTCATTGCGCTCAATGGCCCGACATCATCCAAGCGATGGGGGCCCGTTGCCGCTCCTGAATCAACAATATCCCTGAATGCCAACAGTCCGTGCGCCCCTTGTTTACATCTCGGCTTCGAATACGGATGCAATGAAAACAAATGCATGGAAAGTATTCAGGTCAAACGCGTCATCGAAGCGATGAAAATCCTTCTTCCTTAAACCGTTCGCAATTTAATACGGCTCAACACAGCTTCAAACACTTGCAATACATTTTGTATAAATATCTTCATACTGAGCTACAATCTTCGTAATATCGCAATTATCTTCAACAAATGCCCTCTGTCGAGGAATAATAGCGTCTTCGCGGCCATGAACCCGTAACAATCGAGCAACATATTCAGAAGGCTCCCTTTCCATCTCGATCTGTTCTTGATCCAGTATCAATATAATGTCCGAATAATTCGTACTCACAACAGGAGTGTTTACTGCCATAGCCTCAAGTACGACATTAGGAAAACCTTCAATAAGCGATGTCGAAAACAAGACATCAGATTGAGCCATTATTTCAACAGCGTCGTCTCTGTTACCTTCAAACAAAATTCTGTCCTGCAAGGGCAGCGTAGAATATTTTTTCATGACCTTATTGACATACTGGCCGTGAGTACCTTCTAATTTATCGCCTAAAAAGACTACTCGCCAATCAGGATTGGCTTCGACGAGTCTGCTCGCAACGTCCAAAGCAAACAATACGTCCTTTTTCCACTTTATACTGCCAACAAAACAGGCCAATTTGATTGAATCATTTTGAAAAAATTCTTTTTTATACTCTTTTGTTGATTCTTCAATTCTCTTGTCAATTCCATAAAGATCCAAACCATTCCAAACAGTAAACATTTTATTGTCATTCAACTTGTATCTTTTGGCAGCAAAATCCAACCCACTCTTTGAATTCGCAATAAGGTAATCAACACGAGGTCGTGTCAAAATATGTCCGATCTTTTGAATGAACGGTAAAATATAATTCCAATTTCTTTCTGAATTAATCAATGGGATACGCTTACCGACAGTAGCCAACCGCGAATAAAAGTCTCCCTCAAACAAAAATCCTTGAACGATATCTATGTCATTATTATCAATATACTGACGCAGCCGACGGATCATTTTGATATCGCACTCATACCGCTTACTCCCGACAACAACAACGACCCCGCTTCCCTCAAGCTCTCGTATCCGAGGCACTCTGTCTGTTGTGGAATATATAGTAACGTAGTGCCCTTTTAGGACCAACGCTTTCGCAAGGGCCATCACCTGCGTTTCAGCTCCGCCATAAACCAATGACCCTATCACAAACAGAATATTCATCATGACACCTGAAGGTTGAAATTAGTACACGCCCTTCTGAATCGAACTTCCCATTATTCCTTAAAGGATTTGGTAGCACGATGAAAGTAATTTCAATTTTGCATATCACTCACAAGTAAAACTAAAAAAAACTATCTCACCCTATAAAGGAAAGAACATCAAATACATTCCCATTAAATCCTCACTGTCAAAATCCAGCGAATTCGCCTCACAGGCTCACTCGATACCGGCCTTATCAGGAGAGTAAGAAAGGACACTTGATTACCAAGTGCCCCTTTCTTAATTATTTCATAATCATTCCAAGAAAACTCACTCAAATATTACACGAATTCCAATTTTATCTTTCATCGTACGGATATACTCAACCAACTCTTTCCCTTTTTTGCCGTCTGCCTCAATAATCAAATCGCTTTTTTCTTCGAGGAAATCGGCCAAAGTCAGAGATTCAACCAATATTCCACGTCCAAGGACGTCAATACCGGTTTCCACAGCCAGCGTACTAAATATTTTCATAGATATAGTAATAGGTTTAGTATTACGAGCCCTTACTTCTTTCTGTACCGATATATCACTGCGAAAACTTTTATACGGATTGTCACGCCCCATAACTATACCGACAATACCGGGCATAGCACCACCAAGGGCAAGCCTGTCTCCATCTTTTATAAAAACATTGTCGATATCATCGACCGGTCTGTTGTTTCTAAAGATTGTCCGCACAGTCTGCTCAATAAAATTATCTTCGTATCCCAAGACCTCATGCAAAAGATTTCTCACAGACATCCCGGATGTTCCCTGAAGAAAAAATCCTTTTTGTAACAAAAAATTCCAACCTGATGCAGCCCCGGACATCATTTGTATAGTCAAAAAAGAAACATTATTCATTATTTCCCCCACGTTGGATAAACATCTGTTTCATTAACAATTACATTATGCCCAAAAGAACACAATCGACTGTTTTTTTTGACATTAATTCTTGAAGCGGTGTATGAAAGTCTTGTTAGACAGTTTACCATTATTGCGTCAACACGAACGCATCAATATTAACAAAGCAGAGGGTAATACAATGCCTCAGATTCTCAGAATCAACTGCCGAACCAAAGAATACAGCTTTGATGAAGTCGGCCCTTACGTCAATCTTGGTGGTCGTGCTCTGACCTCCCGTCTTATCAACAAAGAAGTTCCTGCCGACTGCCACCCGCTGTCCGCAGAGAATAAACTGGTTTTCGCGACTGGCCTGTTGGGCGGTTCCACCGCTGCTAACTCCGGCCGTGTGTCCGTTGGCACCAAATCCCCGCTGACCGGCGGCATCAAGGAATCCAACTCCGGCGGCCTGTTCGCCCACAAGATGCCAAAAATGGATCTGTTGGCGATTGTCCTTGAAGACAAGCCTGCTGACGAAGCGCCTTTCTCCACTTTGTTCATAACTGATGGCAAAGTCGAATTCCGCGATGCAACCGACATCGTCGGCATGGACAACTACCCTGCACATGACAAACTGCTTGAACAGTATGGCAATAAACTGTGTGCAGCCATGATCGGACCCGCCGGTGAAACGGTTCGCCAAACCGCGACCATCCAGTTCACTGATCCTTACAAGCGCCCCGCACGTTCCGCTGGCCGCGGCGGCACTGGTGCTGTCATGGGCTCCAAAAAGATCAAGGCCATCGTACTTGATCCCGAATTTGCCAACAAGGTCAGCCCGGTTGACAACGACAACTTCAAAACGGCTCGTTCCACCTGGGTCGATATTATCAAGGGCCATCCTGTCACTTCAGAGGGCCTGCCCGGTTTCGGCACCGCAGTACTCGTGAACGTTGTTAACGAAGCAGGTGCACTGCCTACCAAAAACTTCCGTTACGGTCAGTGTGACCACGCCGCTGATATCTCCGGCGAAAAAATGGCCGAGATCATCGAATCCCGCAAAGGCAAAACCACTGAAGGCTGTCATGTAGGTTGTATCATCCAGTGCTCCCAGCAGTACAACGACGCCGATGGTAATTACCTGACCTCCGGTTTCGAATACGAAACCATTTGGGCTTTCGGTGCAAACGCACTGATCAAGGACTTCGACGACATCGCCACCATGGACCGCATCTGCGACGACAAGGGTATGGATACTATCGAAGCAGGAAACACCATCGCTGTGGCCATGGATGGCGGCATCCTCCCTTGGGGTGATGGCAAGGCCGCCATTGAATTGCTCAAGAAAGTCGGTACCGGCGACCCCATGGGCATGATCATCGGCAACGGTGTTGAGTTTGCTGGCGGCGCATTCGGTGTTGACCGTCTGCCCACAGTCAAACGCCAGTCCATGCCCGCCTATGATCCGCGTGCGGTCAAGGGTGTCGGCGTAACCTACGCAACGACGGCCATGGGCGCTGACCACACCGCCGGATATGGTGTCACTGCCAACCTTCTTGGTGTCGGCGGCTCCATCGACGGTCTCAAGAAGGAAGGCAACATTGAGTTGTCCAAAAACCTTCAGGTCGCCACTGCCGCCATCGATTCCATGGGTTTCTGCCTGTTCGTGGCATTCGCTGTGCTGGATTCCGACAACGGAGTCCAAACCATGGCCGACCTGGTTCAGTCCTGGACCGGCAACACCTTCACTCCTGACGATCTGATCGCTCTTGGTGTCGGTGCCATGAAGGATGAACAGGATTTCAACGAACGTGCCGGTTTCACCAAGGCAGACGACAAACTGCCCCGTTTCTTTGAAACTGATCCACTTCCGCCTCACAACGTCACTTGGGATTACGACGAAGACGAACTTCAAGCCGCCAAAGTCTAAAACTCCCCTATCGTAAATCAAAGGCCGGGAACTCGTTCCCGGCCTTTTTTTTCGTATGTTGACCCACTCACTTCAAATGACTAGATTGGACATATGGGAATAGAACTCAAATGTTTTGCAACGTTGGCTAAGTTCCTGCCTGAAAATGGCGACGATTACCCGATTGAAACGGGGGAGACCGTCAGGTCACTCGTCGGCAAACTCGGCATGCCTGAAAAAGATGTAACACTCATATTCATTAATGCGGTCCGCTCCAATCTGGATAGCGAAGTGAATAATGGCGACAGGGTTGGCCTGTTTCCACCGGTCGGTGGAGGTTAAAACGTGGCAGGGATTCTGGACAAAATCCATGCATACGCCCAAAGCTCTCTGTTACCATGGGGAGAAACGGGGACCATTATATCCAATGAGGCCATCTCCATGCTGGCCCAACAGAATACTATACCCGGTCATGTTGTTGAGCGTCAGGCATTAGCAAAAAGCATTTACCCTCTCAGATATCTACGAAACATGCAGTCCATTACAATCAAAGGACAACAACGCCTTCTGGAATCCACCGTTGCACAAGTTGGCCTTGGTGGACTTGGCGGCAACCTGCTTGAACAATTCCTGAGAATGGGCATCGGAACCATTCATGCTGCTGATGGCGACCACTTTGAAGAAAGTAATCTTAATCGACAGGAACTTTCCACGCTCAACACTCTCAACCAATCCAAAGCGTACGCGGCGATCAAAAGAGCCGAGAAGGTCAATCCGTCAGTAGAATTTTCTGCCACAGAAGAATTTCTGACTGTAAACTCATTACCCGACTTTCTGGCTGGAGCTGATATTGTAATTGATGCTTTGGGAGGACTGGAAACACGCCTTCACCTGCAACAATCTGCTGCTAAAGCCGAAGTGCCACTTATCACAGGAGCTTTAGCCGGCTGGACAGGGTATGTTAGCGTGGTCATACCTGGCGAAATTGGTCCGGCAGACATCATGGGCGTTAACAACGAAGCAGAGGGCATCCTCGGTTGCCCAGCCCCTTCCGTCATGTTGATTGCATCACTTATGGCGGCTGAAACAATAAAGATTCTCACCGATACCCATCCAACATTACAAGGCAAAATGCTTGTCGTAGACCTTGCTTCATCCACCTTTGAAACGGTCACTCTGTAATTTATCGGTGCCGTATCACAAGCGATTATGCTTCCGTTGACTTAATATTAAAGTTCCTGCATATACTTTTTTGAACAACAATTCATGTGAACAATCACTTAATTAATATATAGCCTTGGCACTTTACCATGACAAAAGAACTAGATACAACACTTCGTCTTCGCATATGGCTTGAACAAAAAGACAAGACCTATATTGGCATTGGAAGCACGCTGCTGCTCAAACATGTCGAAGATCTCGGTTCTCTTCGAAAAGCGGCCGAAGCGCTCGGGATGTCTTACAGGCGGGCTTGGGGTAAACTCAAAAATGCTGAAGAACGCATTGGCCAACCTCTGGTTGAAAAGACCAAAGGTATGGGACAACGATTCAACCTGTCTCCTTACGGCAAAGAGTTGATGGAAAAATTTCTGAGCTTCTATCTCGATGTTGAAGACTATGCCACCAAGCGGGCTGGAGAACTCCTGGAAATGGATGTCAAAAAATCCGGCGAATTCTATCGTGACGACACGCAATAAGCGTCACACACTCACCATCAATTAATTTTGTGAATAACAACAAACATCGTACTAACAATTGTCAAATAAAACCCTACCTTTGGAGGATACAATGAAGCGTTTACTTCTCATTTCTCTCACACTCATGCTCACTGTCGCCCTGGCTGTACCTGCTCTGGCCGGCAAAACACTGATGATGGCAACAACGACCAGCACCGCCAACACCGGTTTGCTGGACGAACTGATCGTTCCGCAGTTCTTAAAAGACACTGGTATTGAAATCAAATTCGTTGCAGTCGGCACAGGTAAAGCCCTGAAAATGGCTGAAAATTGTGATGTCGATATCGTTCTGGTTCACGCCCCTGCTTCCGAAAAAGCATATATGGATAAAGGCGTTCTCATCGACCGTACTGAAATCATGTATAATGATTTCGTCATTATCGGACCTGCCGCTGATCCCGCAGGCGTGAAGGGCATGAGTGTTGCCGAAGCGTTGAAGACCATCGCAGCCAAGAAGGCTTCTTTTGCCAGCCGTGGTGACAACTCCGGTACCAACAAAAAAGAACTTTCCTTGTGGAAAGCAGCCGGCATGGCTGTTCCCGAAAAAGACGCATGGTATGTCCAGACTGGTCAAGGCATGCTCCCGACCATCAATATCGCCAATGAAAAATCCGGCTACACCATGACTGACCGCGGTACTTTCATCAAATATGCAGACAACAATGGTGGCAACCCGCCGCTGATCGTTCTGGTGGAAGGCGACAAGGTTCTGTTCAATCAGTACAGTGCGTTGGCCGTGAATCCCGAACACTGCAAAGATGCTCAGTATGACCTGGCCAAGCAGTACATTGCATGGATGGCTTCCCCCGAAACCCAGAAAGCCATTGGCAACTTCAAGCTTTTGGGCAAAAAGCTTTTCATTCCCAACGCAAAGTAGATAGAGTATGGTAATCCACCGGGGGAACGGACTCCCGTCCCCCCGGTCAAAAAAGGATTGTGAATGGACTATCTGCTTCAAGGTTTTCTTCAAGGTTTTGTTCTCCTCTTCACCGGCGACCCTGAAACTTATTCCGCAATCTGGGCAACAGTGGGGGCATCCTCTCTGTCCATGTTTTTCAGTCTTACCATCGGCGTTCCGCTCGGCTTTTTCCTTGGCCACAAAACATTTTTCGGGAAACGAGTTCTCAGAACCATCGTAGACACACTTCTGTCATTCCCCACGGTTGTTATTGGTTTATTAGTCTATGCTTTCCTGACAAGACATGGTCCTCTGGGCGGGACAGGTCTTCTCTTTTCCATACCAGGGGTTGCCATAGGGCAAACTTTGCTCGGCCTGCCCATCATCATCGCCATGACCGCAAATGCGGTGGAAAGCTTGGACAAAAGACTTCCCATGACACTCATCACACTCGGTGCCAATCCACGACAGATGCTCTGGGCCACTGTTATGGAAGCACGATTTTCCATTATGCTCGCCGCCATGGCCGCTTATGGCCGCATCGTGTCGGAGGTCGGCATATCCATGCTCGTTGGTGGCAATATCAAATGGCATACACGAACCATCACCACGGCTATTGCACTGGAAACAGGTAAAGGGGAATTTGCTGTAGGGATCGCACTCGGCATTGTCCTGCTTGCTGTGGCTCTCCTCGTCAATGTTGCAGCCACAGGCCTCAAAAAGAAGGCCGTCCAATGAAAACTCCCATCATTTCCCTGCACAATGTTCGGCAAATCTTTTCTGGCCGACAAGTTCTCAGCATCGACAAACTTGATATCAATCATGACGACATCATCGGCCTGGCTGGTCCCAATGGATCTGGCAAATCAACGCTGCTTCGTATACTTGCATTTCTCGATGCCCCGTCTTCAGGTACTCTTTCCTTCATGGGAGCAAAGACCTCAACCAAACCGGGTGCAGTACACCGTCAGGTCACATTGCTTGTTCAGGAACCGTATCTACTTAAACGCACGGTCCATGCAAATGTTGCCTACGGACTCAAGGTTCGCAAAAAATCAGATATTACAACAAAAGTGCATAACGCCCTGATTGAAGTCGGGCTAGACCCAGAATCCTTTTCATCAAGACACTGGTTTGAACTCTCAGGTGGCGAGGCACAACGAGTGGCTCTGGCTGCCCGTTTAGTCCTCAAACCCAAAGTTCTTCTCATGGACGAACCCACGGCCAGCCTAGATGCCAAAAGCGCTACCCTTATTCGACAGGCTGCACTCAAAGCTCGCACAAACAACGGGACAAGCCTCGTCGTTGCCAGTCACGATCTCGACTGGCTCGGCAAGGTCAGTGACCGTATTATTCATCTTGAACACGGCTCTATTGTTGAGACATCATAGCTTTCCCCACGGAGATACGACATGAAAGCAATATCTATAGTCGGACCAAAAAATTCCGGCAAAACAACGCTTGGCCTCGGACTGGCTCATCACTTCAAGGCTTCAGGCCTGACTGTCGCTGCTGCAAAATTCAGCCACCACGGATTCGACTGGGCTGACACCGACACAACCCAATATGCGGAAATCTGTGACGCAGTCGCTGGACTCAGCCCCGAGGAAACCTTCGTCAATTGGACAGACCGACGATTTCTTCCTGACATCCTGCCCCTCCTGACCGCCGACGTTCTTATTGTTGAAGGCGGTAAATCTCTAGGGTATCTTCCTCGTATCCTCTGTTTGAATGGCGACCTTGCCGACGGAACTGACTGGCTCATTCCTGATCTCGCAATCGCCACATATGGCGACACGAAGCTTGAGGGTGTCACCGCTTATGACACCATTGATTCTCTTGCAGAAGCCGTTCTTGAAAAAGGATTTTTCCTACCCGGTATGGACTGTAAAACATGCGGCAGACCTGATTGTCATACTCTGGCTGCCGAAATAGTGGCTGGGAAAACGACTACCAAGGCATGTCTCGCCATGCACAATTCCATCAAAGTAGACATAAACGGCTCTGCGGTAGGAATGAAACCCTTTGTCGAAGACATCATTTCCGCCTCTATCAGGGAAATGATCAGAACGCTCAAGGGATACTCTCCGGGCAAAGCAACCATCAAACTGGACGTATAACTCATGCGCATTGTTCTTTTCGAGCCGGAAATTCCACCCAATACCGGCAATATTGCTCGATTGTGTGCGGCGACAAAAACACCACTTCACCTCATCGAACCGCTGGGATTCTCTGTTGATAACAAACACCTCAAACGAGCCGGCCTGGATTACTGGCCTCACGTGGATGTCACTGTGCACCCGAATTTCGCCGAGTTCATGAACCGGGTGCAACCTCCGCGCCTCGTCATGGCCAGTGCGAAGGCCGCAACGCCACACCATCGCTTCGAATTCATGGCAGACGACGCCATTGTTCTTGGACCTGAGACTCGTGGACTTACACCCGAATTCATGAAAGGACATCCTCAAATTCGCATTCCAATATGGGGTAAAGTCAGAAGCCTGAACCTGTCGACTGCCACAGGCATCCTTCTTTTCGAAGCCTTGCGCCAGACGGATGGAATCATGGAAGACATATCCATATCTTGAAATTTATATCCACGCCCTGTATTGTGCCTTTGCTGAACAAAACACATGACTTTCAACCCGAACACTTGGGATAGAATATACCTATGAAACTTCTCGTCACAGGCGGCTGCGGCTTCATCGGAACAAACTTTGTCCGACTCATGCTCGCCAAGCATCCAGACTGGTCCATCATCAATCTGGACAAGCTTACCTATGCCGGAAATAGACTCAACCTCATGGACCTTGAACAAAACGAAGCCCGTTACACGTTTGTTCAAGGAGATATATGTGACCGCGAACTAATCATGGACCTCCTTGCAGATCAATCCATTGATGCCGTCGTCAACTTTGCTGCCGAATCCCATGTGGACCGTTCCATCAACGATCCATCTCTTTTTGTGACCACCAACGTGGGTGGAGCACAAAACCTCATGGAATGCGCCCGCCAACGAAATATTGGCCGTTTCGTGCACGTATCCACAGATGAGGTGTATGGAACCCTTGGCAAAACAGGGAAATTTACTGAATCCACACCGCTCGCACCCAATAGCCCGTATTCATCAAGCAAGGCCGGAGCCGATCTCATGGCTCGCGCATACTTTGAAACTTACAGATTTCCCATCTTGGTCACCCGGTGCTCCAATAACTATGGGCCATATCAATTCCCGGAAAAACTCATTCCGCTCATGTTTCTCAATGCTAAGGCGGGCAAATCACTTCCTGTCTATGGCGATGGAATGAACGTCAGGGACTGGATCTACGTCGATGACCATTGCCTCGGAGTTGAACTGACCCTGACCAAAGGACGCGAAGGACAGGCATACAACTTCGGAGGTGATGCCGAAGAGGCCAACATCACAGTAATCAAAACCTTATTGTCTCTTTTAGGAAAACCGGAATCACTGATCACATATGTCACAGACAGACCTGGGCACGACAAACGTTACGCCATGGACTTTTCTCTGGCTCAACGGGAACTCGGTTTTGCACCAACACTGAATTTTACAGACGGTCTGAAAAAGACCCTTGATTGGTACGAAGCCAACACGGAATGGCTTGAACAGGTCCAAAGCGGTGAATACCGCACATTCATGGACTCATGGTACGAGGAACGCGCCTAATGAACATAAAAGGACAAACCGTTGCCGTCCTTGGTGGAAAAACGGGCCTGCTCGGTCAAAGCTTGTGTTCTGCTTTTGCAGAGGCAGGAGCGCACCCAATAGCGCTTTCCAGTAAAGACTGCGATATCCTCGATCCTCAATCCGTAGAAGAAATACTAAATAAGGAAGATCCCGATATTCTGATTAATGCGGCTGCTTACACGCAGGTGGATTTGGCAGAAGATGAACAGGAAAAGGCCTTCGCTCTCAACGCCACAGCACCACCTCTTTTGGCAACCTTGGCAGCGAGACGATCCATTCCCTTTGTTCACTACAGCACGGACTTTGTCTTTAAAGGGGATAAGACGTCGCCGTACACAGAATACGACGAAACAAGCGCATTTTCAGTATACGGCATTAGTAAGGCAGATGGAGAACGAGGACTCCTCAAACTAGGCTATGAGCGCACACTCATTATACGAATCTCCTGGTTATTCGGACCGGGTCGAATCAACTTTGTCGAAAAGATTCTCAATTTATGTGATACTCACAACACCCTGACAGTCGTCGAAGACCAATTTGGCTCTCCATCATATACGCCGGACATCGCGACCGGCACTATCAAGCTGTTAAAAAAAGACGCCACAGGTATCTTCCACCTGGCTAACTCCGGCCAGACATCATGGCACGGACTGGCCAGTATGGCCGCAACTCTAGCGGGGAAAAAAAACTCTGTAACCCCCGTGTCGTCAAGCGAATATCCAACCAAAGCTGTCCGTCCGCGCTACTCTGTGTTGGATATATCCAAATACACACGAACAACCGGTATGACTCCTCGTAGATGGGAAGATGCTTTAAAAGAATATGTTCAGAACGAATTAGGCATGCACTCCGAGGAATAACTTGATGCCTACTGCATCAAATCCCGCACCCGCATATTCGCGTCAATCAAACGTTCTGACAAAAGGTTGATCAGAAAACGATTAATAGCGGTCACAAGCCGAGGTGCCCGATTTTCAATGGCATCAAGTTTTGCCAAAGTCATACGGTACAACACACAGTTCTCCGCAGCTCGAATAGTGGCAGAACGCGGTGCCAAAGTATAAATCCCCATTTCGCCAAAGACAGCTCCCGGGCCGACTTTTTTCAACCGCAAGATCTTGCCGCCTTCCATTTCCAGTTCAACATCGAGTCGACCTGACTCAACAAAAAACATGGAATCCGACACATCTCCCTGTCGAAATACGGCTTCACCGGGTTTTGCGACTTCTCGTTTGAGAACCTTCATCAAAGCCGGAATATATTTTTTTTCTGGGAATATTGGAGCCAAAAGTTCAGACAAATTCAACTGCTTGAGTTCCAGCATATTTTCTTCATCAAGCACACGGTTTTCACACCATTCCAAAGCATAATCCAAATTAAGAAACGACTTGAAAACACCTTCTTGATCACCAACAAGTCCAATCGCTTCCAAATGCTCTTCGAGTTCCAACGGGGCGTTGGTAATAATGAGTTCCATATCATACTCAGCGACCAGAATCCGCAGCTTGTCAAACCCGATACCCGCTGCCGAGGCAAACCCACTCACCAATTTGAAATCCAGAATAAGGTACTCCACCGGCAACTGATTCCGATCATCGATTCGAAAACGCACATCCTTGAGCAACCGCTCCATGGCCCCCAGAAAAAGGAATCCCTGCAACCGCATAATATGGATATGATCCCCATATTCCTTGAGTGTCCGTTTTTGAATGGATGCACGATCAACATTACTATTATGATGAGCACCAGACAGGACGTTACGAACAACCCCATCCTTGCTGGCTCTGCTCACTGTAACCATAAGGGCCAATGCCACACCAAAACCGATACCTTCCAAAAGCCCCAAGCACAACGTCGCCAAAAAGGTCAACCAGAGAAGCCAGATATCTGATCTACCAGTAAAAGCCGTCCGAGTTCGGAACATCCAGTCACGAATCAAATCTAGACCAGCATAAACAAGCAATCCTTCAGGGACGAATCGCGGAATCAAGGGCAGAACGACGTCTGCACAACAAAAACCAACGCCACACACCAAACCGGCCACGATACCCGCGATAGGACCACGCCCACCTGAAGCATAACTGCCGGAGCTTCGCCCATAGGTAAGCGAAGCAGGCATCCCGCCACACAGACCGGAAATAATATTAGTCAAGCCAAGTGCACGATACTCCATATTAAGATCACTTTCCCGGCCTCGCAAAATTTCCAATCGAGTTGTTCGATACATGACAGTCAAAACGGCCAGCACGACCATGGCGCCTATATACAAACTGTTGGCCTTAATAACCGCCCACTGAATATTATGAAAAAAGAACTCTGAATTCAGAACTTCGAAAGGGTACACCATTGTCGGCCCTTCAGGAAAAGCAACGGGAACTGCTAAAGCTCGAAGAGCATCGGTTCCGCCCCAAATGCCAGCCGCATACCCAACCCCTGATGCAACAAGAATCATGGCCACCAGAAAAAGTGAATGCTTGGTCCGACACAGAGCGAGAAAAAGTACAACGCCAAAAACAAGACTGGGACCTATAGTCCGCAATGTTCCACCTGCATCAAAATCATTCGCAAAAGAGGTGATCACGGTATACGAATTGCTCCAATCAAGCCCCAAATGACCGATCCAATCAAATGCTCCCAAAAGTACAATAATACCGACTGCGCCAATGACACCGCCGATGATTTGCAACGGGATATATCTGACATATTCACCCAGTCGAAATTTCGAAAGGACAAGAAGGCTCAAACCGATAAGCACGGCCGCCAGTGCCACGCCGGCCAACAGAGTAGGAAGAACAAGCTCGGCAGACTCCATAGCCATAGTCCGATACATGCTCCCGACAAATAAAAAAATAACGGCTGTGAGTACTGTTTCCGGTCCGACCAATCCAAAAGGGATTCTCGAAAAAAAAGTATTGAAAATACTTCCGACAATCACACCAGTAAGAGCCGTACCAATAACATATGGTAAGAAATCGTAAGTTCCAGCATTGGCAGAAGCGAGCAAGGAAAGTGAATACACAAAAAACAATGCCAAAACACCCGAAACGATGCCGGCATATAAATTAAGCATAAAAGATCCCCTGAACAACCGCCAACGGTCAGGATCTTTCACGTGATCGATGTTCTCTGAACTGCCATCAAACTGAGCGTCCCAGACCTGCGCTTCTTCAACTTCGGCGAGGTCACTGACATCAACATCACTCTCATCAATTCCCAGCACACCCGACACTGGAACAAGTGAAGCTCCGCACTTGGAACACACATCTTCATGCCCGGCATCCTGAACATGCCCACACTTGGCGCAAATCACATCATCTGAATCGTCCAGTTCTACAGTCACATTCTGATTGTCGAGATCAATGGATTCTATAGGAGTACCATCGCCACCAACTGATTCCGGGACACCAGTTGTTACTGAAGAGTCATCCTCTTCAAACTCCACGTCATACGGAATTGCTTCCTCAGGAAGTTGGTCCAGAATAACTACACCATGTCCGCAATCAGGACACTTGGCCTTTTTTCCAGTCAACTTGGCCGGAACCTCGCGCTCATAGCCGCAGGAATCGCATTTGAAAATCGCCACTATCTACCACCAGAACCCATAAGATATACAGTAGAGCCGGACCACTACTCCGGTAAGAACATTGTCTCAGTCTTTTAAGTACATACGTGAAGCACCGCACGCACGCAAGCTGTCCAACGATTTTCTGCCGTAGAACTTTTTTCATAAAACACATCGCAAGATATAAAGTTCTCCATCTAACCGTCGATAAGATGTGCACGAGTGAGGTGTAATGTGCACACGGACCGTGCCGACTCCCCCGTTTAAAGCGATATCCCACGGAAGGGACGCAATATGAAGCCAAACACCGTTTCTATAATAATTTCCGATCTGGAAACACACAGCAGTCTCATGCGACTGCTGCATTCCATTTCCCGACAGTCCACTGGACTGGAAGATATGGAAATTATCGTAATTGGCAACGGTAGACACGCACCATCCGATCCTTCCTTATGGCGAAATGTCACCGGCATCGACGCAATACGTCTCGAAGAAATAGACTCTTCCATCACTTGCTCAGCGGCCAAGAATATGGCAGCAATACGCGCTAACGGTGACAAGCTCATATTCCTTCACCCAGACTACCGTCTTGACCCCAAATACATTACCACGGCCCTTTCTGTTTTCGATGACCATCCCGAAACTGACATTATGTACTCGGACTATATCCGACTCGCTCCGACTGACAAAACCGGACGCCCCGGAATTATCCAACTCCCCGCCTTCCGTGAAGGATTACTTCAGGCACGAGGGTTTCTCGGGCCAGCGGTATTGTTGACACGTAAAGCATGGGAAAGCACACTGGGTTTCAGAGAAAACACTACATATTCCGACTGGGATTTATGGGTACAGGCCGCACTGGCCGGAAATAATTTCTATCATGTGAACTACCCTCTGGCTTCCTGTGAGCACCATAAGGTTTCATTCAAGGAACGCGCCGAAGATGGCCGATACAAAGCAATGATTGTTATCAATAACCAAGGGTTCTTCCATGAGCACATCGTGCGTTGGGCTCTCTCCTACCTGCGCGGCAAATCCTGGGCCGAAGCATATAATTTCATGACTATTCCCGGCCCCATTGATGTTACACGAATGATGCACGACCACGCCATAAAGACTATGGGTGTGGACGTCATGACAAAAAAAGCTGTTCAGCAATTTGACCACGCAGTGACAAACACCAAGGTTGCCCTCTAAAAAAAGGCCACCCGAAACCGGATGGCCTTTGCACATATTTTTCTACTTAATTTCTACAACTGAATTCCGTTCTCCATCAAATCCTGCTTGAGCAATTCACGAAGTCTTTTGGCGATTGGGCCGGGCTTAACATTGTAAATAGGCTTGTCATTATACCGGACAACCGAAATTGCATCGCCAGTCGTACCGACAATAATTACCTCTTTTGCCATCAGAATTTCTTCTTCACGAATGCCCCGGAAAATGACAGAGACATCGTCCTTTATCAGGTCCACGGCCCGCAACATGGTGGTACCGGGTAAGGCATTGGTGAATTCAGGGATAATCAACTTACCATTTTCATTAACGATACAGACATTTTCAACAGCCCCTTCGGCCAGAAACCCCTCATCATCGTAACAAAATGGATAGTCATACCCTTTCTCTGTAGCCTCACGTTTCATCAAAACGTTGGGCAAATAATCAATGGATTTGATAGTCGCCAAATACGACTGCTTGGCCGGAATCGATGTTTTGAATGCGGTCACACCGTTTTCATAAGCCGACTCGGTTTTGATGTAGAGATCATAAGCCACCACATAAAGGCTCGTTTCAGGACACTCCACAGGATCTACGCCGAAGCCTCCCGGTCCACGCCCAATCATCACCCGCGCCATACCGGTTTCACGACCTCCAGCACGACAGACTTCCATGACTAACTCGCTGATTTCTTCCCAGGAACACGGGGGGTCCATAAAAATGGATTCACAGGAACGCTTCATGCGCTCCATGTGCGCGTCAAGCTGATACAACTTGCCGCCAACAAACTTCATGACCTCAAAAATACCATCACCACGATGCACCAGATGGTCATCCCACGGCATGAGCATAACTTCAGGGTCCAAACAAATCATGCCCACACTGTGATCGTAAAAGGCGTGAACTTTACCGCTAACAGGCCGTTCGACAGCTGTCAGGGCATCTATATAACCTTTGGAATCGGTGACTTTTACCACAAAAAAATCCTTTTAAGGTACGCGAACCAAATCTCGTTCAATCAGAGTCTCAGCGATCTGGACAGTGTTCAATGCAGCACCCTTGCGAATGTTATCGGAAACAACCCACATATTAATGCCATTCTCAATGGTCTCATCCTCACGGATACGGCCGACATACGTCGCATCGTCACCCGCTGCATTGACAGGCATGGGGTAGGCGTTCTTCTCAGGATAATCTTCAATAATAATACCAGGGGATTTCGCTAATAATGAACGAACATCGTCCGCGCTCAACTTTTCCTCGGTCTCAATATTCACGGCTTCGGAATGACCGTAAAAAACCGGGACACGCACACACGTGGCGGTCACTTTAATAGTCGGATCACCCATGATCTTAACAGTCTCATGGACCATCTTCATCTCTTCTTTGGTGTACCCATTGTCCATAAAGACATCGATATGCGGGAGGCAGTTAAAGGCAATCTGATGCGGATAAACATCAGCAACCACAGGTTGGCCAGACAAAAGTCGACGCACCTGATTTTCCAGCTCTTCAATGGCTTTCTGCCCACTACCGGAAACGGCCTGATATGTAGAAACAACAACGCGCTTGATCCGCGCTTCATCATGAATGGGCTTGAGAGCCACCATCAGTTGAATGGTCGAACAATTGGGGTTGGCGATGATACCCTTATGCCAATCGAGATCCTCCGGGTTCACTTCGGGAACTACCAAAGGGCATTCGTCATCCATGCGCCAAGCAGCAGAATTATCTACCACCACACAACCTGATTTTGCAGCAATAGGAGCATATTTTTTACTGGTTTCACCACCTGCGGAAAACAACGCCAAATCAACACCCTCGAAAGAATTCTCTGTCAATTCCACGACAGACAATTCCTCACCCTTGCAGGTCACTTTCTTGCCAACGCTTCTCGACGAAGCCAAGGGAATGACCTTGCTGTAAGGGAAATTACGCTGTTCCAAAACCTGCAACATTTCCTGACCAACTGCGCCTGTTGCGCCACATATGGCCACTACCAGATTCTTATTCATATCCTACTCCCAACTCTAAAACTTTAAATTCTGTCCGATTTCGAGACACGCCTTGGTCTGATTAAGCGTATACAAATGAACGCCCGGCGCACCACCGTCGATAAGTTCCTGTGCCTGCCTTGTCGCGTAATCAATACCCAACCTATATACGGCATCATCCCCGCCCTCTTCGTGGGCTTTCTCAAGACTACTGAGAAACTTCCCGGGAATGGCAGCGCCACACAACCCTAAAATAAACTTGGCAGATTTAAGAGTCATGATAGGCAGGATACCAGGAATAACTGGCACGTAAGAACCAAGAGCCTTGAGTCTCTCAACGTAATCAAAATAGACACGGTTATCGAAAAACAACTGCGTCACCAGAAACTGCGCCCCCATCTGTACCTTCTTGTTGACCATTTCCAGGTCGGATTGAATGGAAGGTGACTCAAAATGAGGTTCAGGATAAGCAGCCCCGCCAACGCACATCTCTGGATAATGCGCTTTGATATATTTAATGACATCCGTTGCGTGCTTAAATTCTTGAGAATCAAAATCGAAATCGTCCTCGCCACGCGGCGGATCACCACGTAAGGCCAAAACATTCTGTATATCAGCATCGCGGAGGCTTCGTAGGAAGTCGTCCAGCTTATCGGCAGACGCACCAACACTCGTCAAATGAGTAATCGGCTCAATGCCATGATCCTGTTTCATTCGGGTGGCAATTTCCAAGGTATTATCCTGAGTCCCACCACCAGCACCATATGTAACAGATGCAAACAAGGGGTTCAGAACCTTGAGCTGATCAACGACCTCAAAAAATTGAGGCCAGATTTCCTTTTCCCTTGGGGGGAAAAACTCTAAAGAGATGAAAGGGGACTGCCCTTCGATCAAATCACAAACTCGCAATGCTTCTCTCCTTCAACGGTATATGCATAATCGCACCCTTCTTAGGGTAAGAGACATTACATACTCTTTCTTGCAGCAACCTTCAATGGAGAAATTCGAGGAATTCCCGCTTAGGTATTCTGCCACCGTGAATGAAGAGCTTCAACGATAGCAATATCGGCAGGAAGATAGTCCAAAGTTGGCAAACAGGACGGGCTAACCCAAGTAAACTGTTGTTTTTCCATCATCTTCAAACTGCCTGAATAGCTATAAATATGATAGAAATACAAACAGACAAAAAATTCATCATACTCATGCTCAAGATCACACCAATATTCAAACTTGGTCGGAGTAACCCCAAGCTCCTCCTGAAATTCACGAACTAAAGCGTCGTCACGGATTTCGCCTTTTTCTATCTTACCGCCCGGGAACTCCCACCAGCCCGCCATGCGCGCGCCTTCAGGGCGCTGAACAGCAAGATACTCCCCATCACGCCAGATAATACCGGCCACGACTTCCAAACGCGGCTTCATCATTCCTCTCCCACTTCTGACGTAAGAGCTTCAATCTTCTCTTCAAGTTCTCCCATACGCAACATCAGATTTTCAGCCCATTCAGAAGCTTCCTTGTACGCATTATTCAACTTAAGCGCTTCCTCCGGCTTCTCATATGTAACGGGATCATTCATTTTTTCTTCAAGCAAGGCCTGCTCGTCAAGCACCTTTTCCCAATCTCCCTCAAGCTTGTCATATTCCTTCTTGAGCGGTTTGAGAGTGCGATACAATCGGTTGCGCTCTTCTGCCTGACGACGTTTCTCTTCCTTAGATAGCTTCCGTTTTTCACGCACTTCTTCAGAGTTACACGCAGCCAGTCCTACTCGGCATGCCTCTTCCTGCTTGCTCTTGGCATGATACGCCTCAAACCCACCGAGATGCTGAGTTAAACCATCTTTATCCAAAGCCCATATTTCTTCAGCCACTTCGTTAAGCAGATATCTGTCATGCGCCACGAAAAGTAAGGTACCCGCATAATTTTTAAGCGCACGAATAAGTCCTTCACGAGTCTCAATATCAAGATGGTTGGTCGGTTCATCAAGAATCAGGAAATTCGATCGAGATAAAAATAAAGTAGCAAGCAAGAGTCGACTTTTTTCACCACCAGACAATCCCTTGATCTTACGCTCAAAAAAAGACTCGCCTAACAAAAACAAACCAAGCACACTCATAACCTGTTCTTCGGTCAAATTTGAATCAGACAACCGCCTGATTTCACCAATGACAGAATTATCAAGATTGAGAATTTCATGCTGATGCTGACTAAAATAACCAAGATCAGTACCACTACCGACTTTGACATGGCCTGCTGTAGGCGTCAGCGAACCGGTTATCAGTTTAAGCAACGTTGACTTTCCCGCACCATTGGGGGCAACCACAGCGACCTTCTTGCCGCGAAAAAGCTGAAAATCGAGTGTAGGCCACACAGATTCAACGCCATCATAATGAAATTCGAGATCTACAGCGGAGGCCGGAACCTTGTCCCCGCGCTTGGGTTCAGGCAGACGAAAATTCAGACTTCTTCCTCGGTGGGAAGCGGCCTGAGCTTCCTTGATCTGGTTCAACTCCTGTTCCAGCTTTTCCACCTTCTTCAATTTACTCTGCGCCTGTGCAGCCTTACGCGCTTTAACACGAAACTTATTGATATATTTATATTCGTTATCAATCCGTGCCGACAGCTTATCCGCTTCTTTCTGACGTTGCGACCGGTTCTCTTCGTCCCAGACCAAAAATTCATCAAAAGAACCTTTACGAAAAACAGGTTTGCCTGTTCCAAGGAACAAAACATGTGTGCCTACACGGTTAAGAAAAATACGATCATGAACAACGAATGCCAATGTGCCACGAAAGCCGAGGAGATACTCCTCAAGCCACTCTACAGCTTCGAGATCAAGATGGTTGGTCGGTTCATCAAGGAGAAGAATATCGGCACCCTGCAAAAGCACTCTGCCGAGTTTTGCTCGTTCACGCCAACCACCGGATAATTCTCCGATATCTTTCAATAAATCGTCATCACTAAACCCTAAGCCGGTTAAAATAGCTCGAGCCTTATGATCAGGATTATAACCATACCGCTCCTCAAATTCGGCCTGACGATGGGACAGTTTTTCAATACGCGCATTATCATCGGCTGCAACAGCCTTTTCCCATTCTTCCCAAAACTCATTCCATGACGGCAATGCCGACAGAACCCAAGACAACAATTGATGCTCTAACACCGTCCCGGTCATTTCCTGCGCAACATATCCAACCTGCGCCCCCTTGGACAACGTCAACTGTCCTGTATCCGGTTCAATCTCCCCGGCCAGAACCTTGAGCAACGTACTCTTCCCGCAACCATTTGGCCCGGTCAGGGCAAGACGCATGCCCGGTGTGACCTCAAAAGCCACATCAGAAAAAACAGGTTCTCCACCATAGGATTTACTAAGACTCTGAACAGTAATTCGCGACATGAAATATAATACCTCTTTAATGTTGAATAAGGGAATATATTGAGCGGTGCAGATTGGCAAGACCGTTTTGACCAGAGCCTCTGTTCAGGCTATAAAGTCGCATGCAACACTGGTACGTTTATCTCATGCGCTGCGCTGACGACAGCCTCTACTGTGGCATTACCACTGATATCGAGCGACGCTTAAAAGAGCATAATGCGGGAACTGCATCAAAATACACACGCCCACGACGGCCTGTAAAAGTGGCTGCCTGTGGAGAAGTGCCCGACAAAAGCACAGCGTTAAAACTAGAAATCGAAATCAAGAAACAACACCGCAACCACAAAATACCCCATCTCAAAGCCTCGACGAATGCGTTACAATAGCGTGTGACTTTCCCTTCAAACGCCTCAAGAGGGTTGCCAACAATCAAAATCACGGGTAGTCAAAAAAATTAACCCATAAAACAAATATACAAATCATCTATGTTAGATTCCAACACGTTATATATGATTCTGGCTATGGCCGGATTCGTACTCATTGCAATTATCGTAGTCCATCACCACAATTGCTCTGACCTTATCAGACACAAACGGGCTGAGGTCAAAGGCATTACAAAACGACTGAGTTACAAGATAGACACCCTTGAGCAGGAAGCCATTGATCTCAAGACACAGATTGAAGAAACCGATGAACAGATCGACACATTAAAGGTATAAGGCTGACCATGACCATTCCCCTCATTATCCTTTGCCTCACCGTATTGATCTTTATTTTCCTTTTACGGATGATAAGTCAGTACAAAATTTCCAATCTGAATTTCTTGTCTAATGAACAGCAAAAAATCCAGTCAAAATATGATTTTATGGTCAAAAACAGAAAAGAATTAAAAGCTGAACTGGAAGAAAAGATACAACGACTTACCAGGCTCAGAAACAATCAAGAAGGTGTCAGAATCATTTCATCGGACGACTTAAATATCGAAGATGTCGATGACACTGAAAAAATCAGTCGTTACCTTCTGCAAAATAGTAAAATAACCCTTGAACAAAATGAACGCGCCCTTAAAAAAATGGAAATCCTTAAAATGGACTTCTTGGCAGTCTGCCTCGCTCTCGGGTTTGTGGACATGGAAACCAGCAAACAGGCTCTCAAGGCAAACAATATCCAACTTAAATCATCGTATAAAAAATAAAAAAAGGGCTGTGTCACATGACACAGCCCTTTTTCATATTCATTCCACTCTCTACATATTTGCAAGTACGGCTTCGGCCATTGCAATGCATCCAACGGATTTACAACCGTCTTGCCATATGTCTCCAGTACGATATCCCTGCTCCAAAGTCTTTTCCACCGCCTGCTCAATGCAATCAGCTTCTTCAGTCATATCAAATGAATGACGCAGCATCATGGACACAGACAGAATGGTAGCCAAGGGATTGGCCTTATCCTGCCCAGCAATGTCGGGCGCAGAACCATGGATAGGTTCGTACAAACCAGGATTAGCCTCGCCGAGAGAAGCAGACGGCAGCATACCGATAGAGCCGGTAATCGCAGCGGCCTCATCAGACAGGATATCGCCGAACAGGTTACCGGTGACAATCACGTCAAACTGAGACGGGTCGCGCACCAACTGCATGGCAGCGTTGTCCACGTACATGTGAGACAACTCGATATCCGGGTAATTCTTATGCTCATCAATAACGATTTCGCGCCAGACTCGGGAAACATCAAGCACGTTAGCCTTGTCCACAGAACAGACACGACTGGAACGCTTCCGGGCGGCCTCAAAAGCCACACGGGCAATACGGCGAATTTCATGCTCATAATACGTCATGGTATTGTAGCCAAAACGCTCACCATCTTTTTCGCCATCAAAACGCGGTTCGCCAAAATAAATGCCACCGGTCAACTCGCGCACAACCATGACATCTAAACCTTTGGCCACAATGTCCGGACGCAGATAGCAGGCGTCCGCCAACTGCTTAAACAAATTAGCGGGACGCACGTTGGCAAACAAGCCCAATTCTTTACGGATACCAAGCAACCCTTTCTCAGGACGGATGGCTGGATCGATAGTATCCCACTTGGGACCACCCACCGCTCCAAGTAATACGGCATCGGCTTCCTTGCACTTGGCAATGGTTTCGTCCGGCAAAGGTACACCAGCGGCATCAATTGCACATCCACCGATCAAGGCCTCGGAGGTCTCAAAAGTCCGACTATATTTCTCACCAATCTTATCGAGTACGCGCAAGGCTTGGGTAACTATCTCCTGACCTATGCCGTCACCCGGTAAAACACATATTTTCATATCTCTCTCCGATACTTGTCGTTAAGCCAATTTTTTCTTGACGTATTCCACGAGTCCACCGACATCCAGAATTTCCTGCATAAACGCCGGTACAGCGGCAGCCTGTACGGTTTCTCCAGTGGTGATATTCCTGATCACGCCAGTGGCGGTATCAACTTCAACTTCATCGGTATCGCTAAATTTTTCAATATCATCGCCGATCTCCAGCAACACCAGCCCCATATTAAAACCGTTGCGGTAGAAAATACGAGCAAAACTGTGCGCAACAACAACAGGAATGCCTGCGCCCAATATAGAAATGGGGGCATGTTCACGGGAAGAACCGCAACCAAAGTTCACACCACCAACCATGACATCGTTTTCTTTGACACGTTTGCCCCAACCAGCCTCCAACCCTTCCATACAGTTCTCACCGAGCACTTTGGAATCAGTGGTCACCAAGAAACGAGCCGGGATAATGGCATCAGTATCTATATGATCGCCCACTTTGTGAGCAGTTCCGGTAACTTTCATTCTATTCCCCTTCCTACAGCTTTGCGGGGTTGGTAATCTCACCGACAATGGCACTGGCAGCAGCCACAGCGGGATTGGACAAGAAAACTTCCGCTTTGAGGGACCCCATTCGTCCCTTGAAGTTGCGATTAGTAGTCGCGATACACCGCTCGCCGCCAGCCAAGATACCCATATGGCCCCCCAGACAGGGACCACATGTAGGCGGCCCAACAATGCAACCTGAATCCATGAATATTTCCATCAAGCCTTCGCGCATACACGCTTTCCAGATGGCTGGAGTAGCAGGCAGAATAATACAGCGCACCTTGGGGTCGACCTTGCGGCCTTTCAAAATGGCTGCGGCCACACGCATGTCTTCGATACGACCATTGGTGCAGGAACCGATGACCGCCTGATGAATCTTCAAACCGCTGGTTTCATCCACTGATTTAACGTTGTCCGGCAAATGCGGACAAGCGACCTGCGGAGCCATGTTCGTGACATCAATATTCAGCACACGCTCATATTCGGCATCCGCATCCGGCAGCATAATCTCACCACCAGAAAATCCAGCAGTATTGGCATATTCCATTGTTTTCTCGTCCACAGGGAACAGGCCAACCTTACCACCTGCCTCAATGGCCATATTAGCAATAGTCATACGCCCTTCAATGGACATATTGTCCACGACCTCACCAGAGTATTCAAGCGCCTTGTAAAGCGCACCGGCCACACCAAGCTGACCGATCTGATTCAGTACAAAATCCTTGGCACTGACATGGTCACCCGGCGTACCGGTAATATTAACCTTGATGGTCGGTGGCACTTTAAACCAAGTTTCACCAAGCGCCATTGCCGCACCGATATCTGTTGACCCCATGCCGGTGGCGAATGCGCCAAGTCCACCATACGTGCAGGTGTGAGAATCAGCTCCCACCACCACGCTGCCAGGACCGACAATGCCCTTCTCTGGCAGCAACGCATGCTCCACACCGACTTCACCACATTCATAGTAATGAGTCACCCCCATTTCCTCGGCGAACTCACGGACAACCTTAACCTGTTCGGCAGAATCAATATCCTTGTTTGGGGTGAAATGATCACAGACCAAAGAGATCTTGTCCTGATCGAATACTTTTTTTGCACCCATAGCCTTAAAAGACTTGATGGCCAAAGGCGCAGTAATGTCGTTGGCCAGCACCATATCTACCGCACACTGGACAATTTGTCCGGCACCGGTAATCTTCTGGTCTGTGTGTTTCTGCAATATTTTTTCAGCTAAAGTCTGACCCATGGTCTATCTCTCCTCTTTGGCTTTTTCCATGCGATTCAATGCGTTGATCATAGCGAGAGCACTCGCCTTGACCACATCGGCGTCATTGGCGCGCCCAACGGATTTGGTACCGTCGTGCGCGATACGAACGGCCACGCTTGCCAATGCGTCGGACCCTTCGGTTACGGCGTTTACCGTATATACTTCAAGTTTCGGAGCCACACCTACCATTGAGTAGATGGACTGGAACACCGCGTCAATGGAACCTTCACCAAAACTGCTGTTTCGCTTGACTTCGGCCTCGCCCTTGGCGCCGAATTCCATAACGGCGGCAGCATGCGGCGGGACATCCCCTGTACCGGAAAACACTGACATATCAATCAAACGGAACCGATCTTTGCGACGGTACACAGACTCCAAAATCAACGCTTCCACGTCTTCGTCGAAAACCTGCTCCTTCTTGTCGGCCAAATCCTTGACCGCCTTGAAGAGCACTTGAATCTGTTCATCATCCAAAGTGTATCCCAACTCCTTGGCCTTGTTCTTAACAGCATGAGATCCAGAATGTTTACCAATGACAATATCATTACTCGTCCGGCCAATGGAATCCGGGGTCATTATTTCATACGTCAAACGATTCTTGATAACACCATCCTGATGAATACCGGACTCGTGGGCAAAAGCGTTAGCACCCACAATAGCCTTGTTGGGCGGAATGGGCATGCCGATAATTTGCGACAAGCGACGACAAGAAGGATACAGCTGCTCGGTTCTGATATTGGTCTCGACGTCATACAACTCCTTACGAGTGTTGATAGCCATGACCAAATCTTCCAAGGCTGCATTCCCTGCTCGTTCGCCAATCCCAAGCACCGTACACTCGACCTGACGAGCCCCTGCCTTGACCGCAGCCAAGGTATTCGCCACCGCAGAACCAAGGTCGTTATGGCAATGAACAGACAGAATTGCATCGTTCATATTCTTTACGTTATCCTTCAAATACTTGATCAAATCATAATATTCAAAAGGCTGAGTGTATCCCACGGTGTCAGGGATATTGACAACTGTAGCACCAGCCTCAATGGCGACCTCTGTCACCTTGACCAGGAAATCCCAGTCTGAACGGGATGCATCCTCAGCGGAAAACTCCACATTATCCGTATACTGCTTGGCGTGTCTGACGGCTTTGTCGATCATGACGATCACTTCGTCGGCTGTCTTACCCAGCTTGTGTTTCATATGAATTTCACTGGTAGCGAGAAATGTATGAATCCGCGGATTTTTTGCATCTTTCACAGCCTCCCAGCAACGGTCGATATCTCCAACAACGGCCCGGCACAGTCCTGCAACCTGCACAGTGTCCACAGCCCGAGCAATGGCTTGGACCGCCTCAAAATCGCCTTGACTGGCAATAGGAAATCCTGCTTCGATGACATCAACACCTAATGTTTCAAGCTGTTGAGCCATGCGGATTTTCTCATCCTGGTTCATGGTTGCGCCAGGGGACTGCTCACCGTCACGCAAGGTGGTATCAAAAACGTACACTCTGTCTGCCATGGTGTCCTCCGATTCTTCCCTTTTTATAGGGGGATTCAGTCTATGATTGCAAATATAGAAAATCGCCAGACGCACCTAATGCGTGGCGATAATGGTCAGTACGACGTACCAATATGGGAGAGGGGGGGGGAGGAGCTAGTTGAGCTCTTCTTCCTTTGAACTGTCCCTATGTAGTCGTTTGTTTCTGCGGGATAGTAGGAAAATAGTATAGAGAGGGCCGGAAATAATATAGCCCAAGAAAATAACAAAGCCAAGAACCTTGGGACGCGATGCGACCAAGGAGAAAATCAAAATAGCAGTTACCATCCAGCTGAAGGGATGGGCCTTGAAAGAACTGAGTTCCTTGAATGAATAGAAACGAACAGTGCTGACCATAAAGAAAGACAACACGTACACCAACACCAAGGCACCAGTGGGCATGACAGTATGAATATATTCTGCGGGCACATATTCGGAAAAGAGCACCAAAGTGGCAAGGGTGCAGGCTGCTGCAGGAATAGGCAGGCCTACAAAATGCTTCTTGGAAGTAGTGGCGGCCTGAACATTAAACCGGGCCAACCGAAGGGCTCCGCACGCCATGAACAAGAAAGCAGCCATAAGACCGAGCCTGCCATAGTCGTTGAGTACCCAAAGATATGTCATGACGGCCGGGACCACACCAAAAGCCACCAAATCAGCCAAAGAATCCAACTGGACCCCGAACTCACTGGTGGTGTGGGTGATACGCGCAACTTTTCCGTCCAATCCGTCGAATATACAACTCGCCAGAATACATAAGGCGCAGGAGGCATAGTCTCCCTGAATAGCCCAAGTCAATCCCAGAAAGCCAATAAACAAGCTGGCCGTGGTCAGCAGATTCGGCAGGAGGTAAACGCTCTTGTGGCGCGGCAATTTTTTTTCTTTAACCATGACAATCTTTTATTCTGTTTCCTGATGCAAGCTTAGCGCTTTTCAGCCAAGGAAGTTTCACCTGCGACGACCTTCTGACCGACGCTGACAGTTGGTACATAGCCATCCGGCATGTAAAGGTCAACTCTTGATCCAAACTTGATCAAACCATACCGTTCACCGCGCTTAAGCTTATCACCGGGCTCAGCCCAGCAGACAATGCGTCGGGCAATGAGACCAGCAATTTGCACCATGGTGAACCGTTGATTACCCTTGCCGGTAATAACCACGACGTTACGTTCGTTGTCTTTGCTTGCTTTGTCAAAGGAAGCATTAAAAAACTTGCCGGGAATGTAACGAATGACTTCAACCTTGCCACTGACCGGCATACGGTTCACATGCACATTAAATACATTCATGAAGATGGCAATAACCTGACGTTCTTCGCCAGAAACCGGATCGGTTTCACGCGTAACCTTGATAACCTTGCCATCTGCTGGTGAACACACAGCCTCGGCATTCTCTGGGCCAACCCGTTCTGGATCGCGAAAGAAATGGCCGATAAAACAAGTCAGGCCAAGCCCAATGATAGCCATGGGCCAACAATCTATTAAAGCAAATATCAAAGTGGTAAACGCAGAAATGATAATATAAGGCAGCCCTTCAAGAGCGACGCCGACAGAAGGTTTCAACATGATATGTCATGCTCCTTTGCGTGTTTTTTCCAATTCTTATCTGCCACACAGGCAAACCGCAAGGTTTGTTTTTACAATATTACCACCAAAACGTATAGACTGTATATGGTATATCACTTATATATAACGCTGCAAAGGGCCGCTCCATGACATGGTTCCTACTCTCCATGGCTGCCGCCTTTCTGATGGCCTCGAATTCGGCTTATATGAAACGCTTCTTCTCAGACGTTTCACCATGGGAGATGAGTATCATCCCATTTTTCTACATTATACCTTTATGTGCCACAGGCATGCTGTTCATCGACATACCAGAGATCGGCCCTGGATTTCTTCCCGCCCTAGTCTGGGTCCTCCCAGTGCTCATGGTCGCCATCGTCCTGCATTTCAGGGCCATTCACATGTCGCCGCTTTCTCTCACCCTGCCCTTCCTGAGCTTCACGCCAGTCTTTGTCCTGTTCACCGGCGACATCATACTGGATGAGAAACTCAGTACGTTTGGCGTAACCGGCATGCTCCTCGTGGTCGCAGGTGGTTACGTCCTAAACCTCGACAGTGCAAGAAAGGACCTGTTTGGCCCCATCAAAGCAATTTATCAAGAACCGGGATCAGCCATAATGCTCGTAGTTGCAGCCTTATACGGATTAAGTTCCGTCGGCGGTAAAGTCTTGATTCTCAACTCCTCCCCCATGTTCACGGGTATGGTCCTGTTTGGACTATATGGCATTCTGCTTACCACAATTCTTGTTGCCATCGGCAAAGCATCATTCAGGGTAATTCTCCGCAAACCCCTTCTGGGCATGGGGACTGGATTAATCGTATTTGCGGAAATCATATGCCACAATCTGGCCATGTCCATGATAGCCGCAGCCTATATGATCACCATCAAACGCATGGCCGGAATTTTTTCGGTCATTTATGGTTGGATATTATTCAAGGAGCGCGGCATTCGTTACAGATTTGCAGGCACAACAATAATGACCATCGGGGCCGCCATTATCGCGCTGTATGGTTGAAAATATCAAAACCGCCGCCGATTAAACAAAAAAACAAGACCGCAAGGACAATCCAAGCGGCCTTGTTGTACTTAATTCGATGATTAGAACTTTTCAAAACCCCCGTCGTCATTATCCATAGATATGACCACACCGGATGAAATCACAGGTGAATCAATCCGGGACGAAGAAAAGGCCTGAGGCAGTTGGCGTGGAGTAGAAGTTGTTGCGGAATTGTACTGCCCCACATTGCCCGTATTAAAGAAACTCATAACATTCTGCAGTTGCTCACTATGGCTGTTGAGCTGCTCACTGGTAGAAGAAAGTTCCTCTGCTGCAGCCGCTGTCTGTTGAATATTTGAATCCAGCATGGATACGGCTCCGTTAATCTGACTGGCGTTTTCATTTTGATCAATACTGGCAGAGGCTATTTCCTGGACCAATTCTGCTGTTTTCTGAATATCCGGGACAAGCCTTTTCAACATTTCTCCGGCTTTATCCGCAACGGAGACACTCGACGTAGAGAGCTCACTGATCTCAGCTGCGGCTTGCCCACTTCTCTCGGCAAGCTTGCGTACTTCTGCAGCCACAACAGCAAACCCCTTGCCATGCTCACCAGCTCGTGCGGCTTCAATCGCAGCATTCAATGCCAGCAAATTGGTCTGTCGCGCAATTTCTTCAACGATAGAAATCTTTTCTGCGATATTAGTCATCGCGACCATAGCCTCAGAAACAGCATCACCACTTACCTGAGCATCAGAAGACGCCTTACGGGCAATGTTCTCAGTTCGTTGAGCATTGTTGGTATTTTGAGATATATTATTGGCCATTTCTTCCATTGACGATGAGATCTCTTCAATTCCAGCGGCCTGATCATTGGCATTGTCAGACAAACTCCCCGCAGCTGAAGACAACTCCTGACTCCCTGTAGCCACTTGTACAGATCCTTCCTGTACACTGAAAAAAACCTCACGAAGTTTGTCACTCATAGATTCCATTGAATGGCAAAGTTGGCCAATCTCATCTTTTTGATCGACACTGATGGAAGTCGTCAAATCGCCGCATTCGATAGCCTTGCTCAACTGAAGGGCTTGTCCCAAAGGACCTGTGATACCACGAGCAATAAGCCATGTGGCAGCCATACCAATAAGAATGGCGATGCAAACAACAATAATGATCAGAGTCACAGCTCGTTCATTTGCTGCTTGAACCTTTGGTCCAAGTTCATCCTGATCCTTTTTGACAGAAAGTTTCACTTCTTCAATATTTTTGGCAATACTGGGACCGAGACGATCAAGAGTACCGGTTATAATTTGGTTATTACGGTCAAAAACAATTTCAACAACCCGATCAAAAGTTGAAAAATAGAGCGCCTTGGCTTCCTGAACCAACTGAAGTGAATTACGAAATTCAGGATTTTGCAATTCCTTAGTCAAGATCTCAATGTATTCATCCATTTTGCCCCCTTCGCTTCGCACACGATCAAGGTAAGCCCTATCGTTAGAGGCAAAAAACTTGGCCTGATAAAGACGGGCCAACATGAGATGCTTGATACAAACAGCCGTATTAAAGGCCGCCAACGTATTGTTATCACGATTGGTAACATTTAAAATACTTGTCAACGTCTTCTCCATAAAAGGTCCTTGAACGTCCAAAGTATTCGTTACAAGATTATTCCGCTCGGACTGCATCCTGACCAACTGAGTAAAACCCGCATTATACTCGGTGACCTCTCTATCAATTTTCGCAACAAGTTCAGCGCGCTCTGGTTGCTGAATCTCATTCTTCACTTCATCCATGAGCTCCTGAATGATCTGCCAATATTCTTCATATTGCTGTTTGTCGCTGTCGCTATTTGTAATGATGAAATCTTTAACGTTCATGCGTACCATCAACATATTGGCCTGCACTTGCCCGGACAAATTCGTATCACGAGCCAAACCGCGGTACGCTGTAAACCCATCTAAACCATTGGACATCGCAAAATAGCCAATGCCGCCGACCAACAGCATTAATATCAAGACTCCACCAAACCCAAAAGCAAGTTTAAAATTCACAGAAAGATTCTTTAACACCCCGTCTCCTTGGATAATTTTAATTTAACCACACCATTTCTGACACCAGCCCCATCTGCCATATTTCAGACTATAGCAGGAGATAATAGCAATAGTGACTATTATTAAAAAGTTGTGATTTATAAAAGAGAACTGAAGCTGTCAACATATATAACAAATTGATATTTTGGATTTAAAAGGAGTTATCCAATAAACACGACCAAAAAAATAAGCGTAGGAAAAACGAAACTCCCCTCCCAAGCAAAAAATGCTTGAAAATGGGGAGAAAAAGACATCTCACGCCTGAACAACGTGATATAGTGTATGAAGGTAAAAGAAATATCCCAAATCAGGACCAAACAGCTATTTAAAAACTCTTATTACATGGTCTTTATCTCACGTAACCGATCGGGAAAAAGCTCATCATGGGTTGCTCAAACATTCATCAAAATAAACCGATTCATAGTTAATAAATCTGCACCACTATCAGGTTAAAAATTGATAAAAATCCTGTCCAAATTTATGCATAGGCAGCAATTTTCCTTCAAAAATAAGACCTTGAGGAACAAATTTCTCATTCATGAATTCCTGCGGCGGCTGAAATCTATTTTCCTTGGCGAGAATCACTGAAGCATGGGCCATGGCACTATATGCAATCAACCCTTCCGGGAAAAAGACCGCCGAATCTAAATTGTTTCCCACAGCATTAAAAAAGGCCTGATACTTTCTGAAGCAATTTTCCGCGGACAAAGATTGCTGAATGCCGGCCAATACTTCATTGGCTACATAGCTTATATTTCGCCCTTGAACGACACCATATGCTCCTTCCCGAGTCGGGTCCGCCAACATGACACTCCCTGCCCCCAAAGAATGAACAAGATCGTGTGTCCTTTCGCCAGACACAGGGTCGGTCTGGTAGCCCAAGGTTTGAATATCAGCAAAACCATTACGCCGAGCCTGAATCTGTAAGGCAAGTAACATGATGCCAGTCCCGGCCCCCAGATCCACGCCAACAAATGGCCCTCCACCGCACGGAGGTGCATCAGTCTGTGTGAGGACCCCACGCATCACATGAGCTGCACGCGGAGCGTCCGCTAACACACGCAAGACCGACGACCACATACGCAATCGATTCATGGTCTCGATATCGTCCGAAGGTTCATTCATGGACTGATGTCGAGAGAATTGCTCATACAGTCCTGCGACTTCACCATACGGAACAGGCTCGTCATAGGCATCGTGTACATAAGAAAAGAAATATTTCACCGCCACATTAAGAAGACGGGCATTCGTAACAGTCTCAGAAGGGTCGCAGAGGCGTTCTACATCCTGCGCCAAACTCTTTGTCGAATAAAAACCTGGATCAATGCCAGCTTCCGGCTCATTGATAGCAGCCGTAAAATTTCTGGCCTGGATTCCTGCCGAAGCCAAGGGAGAACCGGTCAGTCCCATGCAGTCGTCATGTCTGCGCTCGTATGTATTTTCTATCTTATTCATAATATCAGGACGGTGTTCTCGGTTGGGAAATTGTTGCCGCCGCGATCATAAATGCACGGACCATACCGAGAACCGCCAAAAGCGGACAGAAAAATGATATTCTTAAAAAGACATAAAACAGCAGACTCAAATAGGCGGGTAACAACTCACAAAATGCCTAAAAACGAAAAAAGCCGACCTCAATGAGGTCGGCTGGATTCTCTGGAGCGGGAAACGAGATTTGAACTCGCGACTTCAACCTTGGCAAGGTTGCACTCTACCACTGAGTTATTCCCGCGTTTGAAGCGAGGGACTGTTTACCTACAGCCCACTGGGATGTCAACAAAAACTTCTAAAAAAACAAAAAGTCTTCAAGAGAAAAGCCGATCTCAATGAGACCGGCTGAATTCTCTGGAGCGGGAAACGAGATTTGAACTCGCGACTTCAACCTTGGCAAGGTTGCACTCTACCACTGAGTTATTCCCGCGACTTGGAGGCGACATCCGGATTTGAACCGGAGAATGGAGGTTTTGCAGACCTCTGCCTTACCACTTGGCTATGTCGCCGAATTTTGGAGCGGGAAACGAGATTTGAACTCGCGACTTCAACCTTGGCAAGGTTGCACTCTACCACTGAGTTATTCCCGCTCTCAAAAGCGAGTCACTGTTTACCCACGCACCTTCTGGGTGTCAAGCGGATTTTTTCATTTTTTGCAATTTTCTAGACTTTTAGAACCTCTTGTAATTTTTCAACTAATGGAAAGACTTTACTTTTAGTAACTTTTCGGTATACCAACGCGCTTTGATTCAGTAGAAGAAGGTTTACACCCTTAACTCCTCAACCACTGTATAAAACTCTGAGGGGAGGTAGCTATGGAAGCGAAAGATCTGCAATACTTCAGGGAGACCCTGACCGGGATGCTCGATGATATTCTCAAGAAAAGTGAGGAAACCATCGAAGACATGACAGAATCCGGCGAAGTTTATGCTGACCCGGCAGACCGGGCAACCGCGGAATCCGACCGCGCGTTCACTCTTCGACTGCGAGACCGCGAGCGCAAGCTGATCAAAAAGATCCAGCAAGCAGCGGACCGCATTGAAGACGGCGAGTTCGGAATCTGCCAGGAATGTGGCGATGACATCTCCATTCCCCGTCTCAAGGCCAGGCCTATGACCACGCTCTGCATCAACTGCAAGAGCAAACAAGAAGAAGACGAGGCCGTTCGCGGCGACTAGCCGTCAACACCCGTCAAATCGACGTCGCCAGACATGGAAGCCAATTTCTTCCGATTCCTCGGAGAAGAACTTGCGTCTTCGCTGGTTGGCCGCCGCATTGACAAAGTCTTTGGACCGGCTCCTGGAATCTGGACAATCAAAATCCAGAACACCGGCGATCCTCTTCATCTGATCTACAGGCCCGCCAAATCGGCGGGCCATTTATTTCTATCGACCATCAAACCGGCCAATCCCCAAGATGCTCCGACTATGGCCATGTGGTTTCGAAAACGCCTGCGAGGACGGAAAATAGTATCCGTACACACAGCCTGGCCCCGCCTTCAACTGGCACTGCTTCTCACACCCCGCGACGAACCAGGATCAGGAAACTATCTTCTCATCGATTGCCGGACTGGGATGAAATTAGTCGACACTCTGGAGCATGAGTTTGATCTTCAACCTGAATGGCCTGCTCTGGAAGATGTCTTGACCGAAACTGACATCTGGCGTGAGTATCCCCATATTTCGCCACGTCTGCGCAAAGCCCTCAACTCCCTCCCCGAAGACCAAGCCCATGCGCTCTATTTTGGCGTAGCAACAGGCAGCACCGAATCATTCTATTTACCTAAGGCCAAAGACGGTTGGTCCCCACCACTTGCGTGGTCTTCCGTCACGGAAGAAGAAGTCTTCCCTTCTGCCTTAGATGCCGCAAACGCTTATGGCGAACGAACGCTTTTCCCCATGATGGAAATGGAAGAAGACAAGCCTCAACAAACTCTGGTCAAACGGGCCAAGAAAAAGCTCCGTCGCAATTTGGCTAGGCTGGGTGAAGAAAAAGCCCGACTTGAAACCTTGGCACAAGAACAAATCAAAGCCGAAGCATTGCAGGCTGAACTTTACCGCTTCAAAAATGCTCAAGGGTTGGAAGAAATTGAAGTAACGCACCCTGTGTACGGAACCATGACTGTTCCGCTCAATCCGTTTCTTTCACCGACAGAGAACATGGCAAAGTATTTCAAACTTGCTGCCAAGGCACAGCGAGGCTTTCCTCATCTCAAACGCCGACGCAAGGAACTCATGCGTCAATTGCAAGAGGCGGAAGACGGTACTCTTGAAATTCACCCAGCTATTCAGGCCAGCCAATCCATCAAACAAGATGGCCCTTCAGCCCTGCCGAAACGGTATCGTGATTTGGCAGTAGCTCTATTCCGATCCTCAGATGGCTTCACCATCCTTCGCGGCAAAAACAAGAAAGCCAATCATGATATGCTCAGTAAAGCAGCCAGCCCATTCGACTATTGGTTCCACATTCAGGATGGCCCCAGCTCCCACGTTATCCTTAAACGAAACCATCCCGGACAAAATGTGCCGGAAACCACATTGAACGAAGCTGCCATCCTGTGCGGACTGAAAAGCTACCGCAAAGACGATGGCAAAGCTGACGTCATGTACGCACTGGTCAAAGATGTACGTAAAGTCAAAGGTTTTAACATCGGTCAAGTTGCCGTGGACAAAAAGATTGGTACTCTCCGCGTAGAACTTGACCACTCTCTCGAAAAATCTCTCGGTTAATCTTCTTTCTCCCTCCCGGCACATAAATGCCGTTATTATTGAAAGCCTCCCACTAGACAGTGTTGAAAACGCCGTGCACAGTGCAAGAATACCAAATTCTCCTTTTTCATGAAGATGACAAACTTTCATTCTTAAAACACGCTGATGCACCAACAAATAACACATGGAGGCAGACATGGAAATGGCCCAATTCGAAAAATGGGACACGTATCTCGTCCACGAACACGAACTGATCGAACGAGCCATGGCTGTGCTCAAAAAAAACCTCGAAGGGCTTGAATCCGGACAATACGACGCCACACAGCTGACCCGTGCCTTAGATTTTCTTCTTGAATTCGGCGACAAAGTTCATAACAAAAAAGAAGAAGATCATCTCTTCCCGCTCATGAACCAACTTGGCATTCCCATTGAAGGTGGACCGCTCGGCGTTATGCTCATGGAGCACGAAGCTGAACGAGAATTGCTTGCCCGCATGATGCTCGACATTCCCAAGCTGGAAGGTTTCCCTATAGAAAATCTCAGTAAATTCAAACAAGAAGGCATGGAATACCTCCGTATCCGGGCAGAACACATCTGGAAGGAAAACGATGTACTCTATGCCATGGGTAGACAGATCATCCCAGCGGATGCAACAGCAACGCTGGTAGACGACTTCAACGCCATTGATCAGAATGCATACGGTGCCTCTGCCAAGAAAAACTACCTGTCCATGGTTGAAGAGATGGAAAGCGCAGACAACGTCCGTACCAGACTAGTAGAAAATCTGACCACAGAACAACTTCATGGCATTCTGGAAACACTGCCCTTTGAGGTTACTTTTGTGGATGCCGAAGACACTGTGGCTTACTTTAACAAACTCGATAAACCAAAAGTTTTTGCTCGAACCCGATCCGTGGTTGGCCGCAAAGTTCAAAAATGTCATCCCCAAAAATCAGTGGATACCGTCCAGCAAATCGTTGAAGGCTTCAAAAACAAAACTCACGACAAAGCGGAATTCTGGATCGACATGGGCGACGAAACCATCATGATTCGTTATTTCCCTGTCTTTGACGACAAAGACGAATACCTTGGCATCTGCGAAGTCACTCAGGAAGTTGGCTGGATCAGACGGCTCGAAGGCGAGCAGCGCTTACTCGACTGGTAATTAATCAATGAATGAAATAAAAAAGGGGCATGTTTAACCATACCCCTTTTTTGTGACCAAATCGCTGTCTCCCCAGACAGTTATACGATCCGGTTGAATTTCGTTTGACCCAGCATATTTAAAGCCAATTGCTTTTCGGAGTTCAATCTGCTGACAACGGATTCCTGCACCCGTTTGGTTGAAGATCCGAACTGTCCTTTCCGGCTGTCATACACCCCCTCAATGAGGGAAGCATTGAAATTAACTTTCTGTCCGCCTTTCACAAAACGGTCGATGACCTTATTAAAAATTTTAGCAGCCCCGGTCGGACCATGTTGAACCGATGTGGACCACAACACCTCGCGTAAAGCCGGTGGAGCGTTATCAAAATCAAGACCAGTCTGTCGCAAAATCATATTTCGTGCCGGCTGATACGTTTCTGCGGCAATAAAATCGTGTTGCATTTTCTCAAAGCGTACTGGCGATTCTGCGGCTATAGCTCGCCACTCTAGTGGCATACCGCCCTCCTTGGACCCGGTATTTGCTGGACCAGCCTCTCGTAACCGCTCACCAAGATCAGGAGCGGTCTTATCAAGGTAGGACAAAAATCGATCCATTGTGCCGGGCTTTGAAGCAATTTGATACTTTCCATATGAAGTCCCGCCGACACGGTCATAGCCGATAGCAGACACACCATTTCGACCAGATTCAAACTGCGCCGACAATTCACCGGGAACATGAACTGGAGATTTCAAAACATCGCTTTTTGAGGGACGTCCAACGCTGGGACTTGAATCCGACACAACTTTGCGCTGCGGAAGAGCAGCCTCATCACGCATGAGTCGCGTAATGGTTGCCAAGGCCTCCAGCATTGATGAATCATTGATCATGGAGACGTCAAACGAACCAGAGGAACTCCCCTCCCCATATGAATCAGACCCTTCTCCAAAAAGACTTTGCGCCATGGTCATCTGGGAATCTAAAGCTGTCTGAAACTGCTTATTACGCACCCCATCGGTCACCCCGGATTGCATCCCGTTGCGAACCTGCCCACTAACCAAAGCGGCATAATCGTTGATCTTGCCAAAAGACATGCAGAACTCCTGCGTCAAAGTTTTGGCCTGTATACAGACCTCCGCAAGGAGAAAAGCAAAGGGTGTGCCGATTAAGACAACCCTCTATAATTAAAAAGATATTTACACATCTGAAAACAACGCGTCAAAAGATCTGTCGTTTTTCATGAATTCAACAAGACGACGTTGCCCAGCAGGAAAAGCATAGGATTCCAATTCAGCAGGAAGCATAAATCCGCCCTCAGCAGCTTCATTGAACACCGGCTCGGACGGCTCTTCGGCAAATCGACAGAGAAAACAATGCATGGTCACATGATAGCGAGTATAATTATAAACAATGGTGATAATTTTTTCCACCGGATCAATCGCCAGCTCGACCTCTTCCATATACTCACGTATAATAGCTTGTTCGGGAGTTTCCCCGTCTTCAATCCCTCCACCCGGAAATTCCCACAGGCCAGGCCAAACATCATCGGCCTTACGCTTCTGGATAAGAAGCCTCCCTTCATGCACCAACACACCGGTCGCCATATTAATACGCATGATCTTTTTGGGTGCGGGCAAGACTGGACGTTGCAACACGGTTCCTGCGCCATAAGATTTACAATACACCAGAACCGGACATTGCTCACAATCAGGATTCTTGATGCAAACCAGCGCACCCAATTCCATTATGGCCTGATTAAAATCACCGGCTCTATCAGTCGGAATAAGTGTACGTACCTGCTTTTCAACGCGAGAACGCCCTTTGGCGCCACGAACCGATTCTTCCATGTTAAGCAACCGGGCAAAAACACGAAGCACATTGGCGTCAACAGCAGGCTCTGGTTGTCCAAAAGCTATGCTGGTAATGGCACCGGCAGTGTACTCTCCAATACCGGGTAAACCACGAATGTCCGCATAATCTGTCGGGAATTCTCCACCATGACCCTGAACAATAACGATTGCCGCCTTGAGCATGTTGCGCGCCCGTGAATAGTACCCCAGCCCTTCCCAATGTTTAAGGACATCCTCTTCGTGAGCACAGGCCAAAGAATTCACATCAGGGAATCGTTTCATCCACCGGTCATAATACCCAACGACACGGTCAATCTGTGTCTGCTGGGCCATAATTTCAGAGACCCAAACAGCATATGGCTCTGGAGTTTTACGCCACGGCAATTCTCGGCGATTGGCATCATACCATTCAAGTAAATGTCGGGGGAATTCAGCTTCGATCATGATGAGGCTGGGTGTACCCGCTCAGGGAAGGATTTGCAACACGGCCATAGGACACGCCTGTAAAAGCCTACTGTCGAATCAATAACGCTTGCGAGATCGCTGACGATACTCTTCATCCATCTTATCAAAAAGTTCGCGTTTTTTCTTATCAAAAGTCACAGCACTTTTCACGGCAGCAAAAGCCACACACAGAATACTCAAAATAATGATAATCCCTTTGGATATTTCCCACCGCTTACTTTCATCGTTAAACAAATCGACAAAATAGTTCCCCTGAATATCTCTGGTAAAATAGATAAGCGAAGGGATGCCGACAAGCAACAAACCAAGACCAATAAGCTCCAACCATATGAAATTTCGACCCAACATCAAAACAAAAAGCGTTGAATCACGAATGATACGCAAAGTAACAAGCCGCCTCTGAAGGCTATCAATATGATCTTCAATTTGCTCTACGAATTTTAACGACTTCCTAAAATTCTCCGCCTCATTCAAATGTTGCGTGCTAATCCAATTGATTTTATCCACGCAAGCATTGAATTCCTTGTTAAATTCCAAAAGCAATTTAGGGAATGGAAACCAGGCTGCTTCCTTCTGAATTTGTCGTACTCGTTCCGAAAGATATTCCAGATTGGAATTGACACGTTTAATTTCACGTTTGACTTCGATATCAAGGGCAGCCTCGAATTTATCTGTCCCCCGTAAAAGCAATTGGTACGCTACAAAATTATTTGTCTTTCCGAGCAATTTCAACCGTTCCAATTCTTCATTGGCTGTTTCTGAATACTCATGTTCCTGATTGAAACGTTTGGTAATATCAGTTGAAAGATCATTCACCTTGATACGGACGGACTCCACAGACTCTTCAGCCTGCGTCCACTGCTCCCACAAGGCATTCATAAGCTGTACCCGTCCCCGATCAAGTTCAGGATCAACCAGAATACGGTTGAAAATATTAGGATCACGTCCAATAAGATCAAAAAACAAGTCCATTGCCTGACCTGTGAATCCCATCTTCACCATGCAAACGGCTTGTCTGTATGATGGTTCCAACCACGTCGGAGATTGCGAATTGGCATGCTTGTAAAGATTGATGGCATCCTTGAGATTCCCCTCAACTTCCAAGAGTCTTCCTTGAAGATAAGCCATACACCCTTGCTGCAAAGACGTGTAGCTCAAACGTTCGGCTTCCTGCCAATGGAACAACGCTTGGTTAAAATCTCCCTTCTCCATATACCAGAACCCCCATAGGGAATGTGGCTGGTAATTTCGAGGTGACGCTGATTGCGCCTCCTTGATAAGGTATTCTGCTTTTTCCAGTTCTCCATCTTCAACAGCTTGGATGGCGTCCCAAACAAATTCGCCTTCTTCCGGTGCCAATTGCTTAAACCCGTCCGCCCAATCCTTACCCCGACTTCGCCAGACAAATCTCAGCGTTCGAAGCTGACTTGAAGCATTAATTTCAAAAACAGCGCGGGCCATAATGCTTTTTAAATCATTCTTGGCGTTCATCAATTGTGAAATGCTTACGGAAAAATTCTCCACATCCACGCCAGCATCGATTTCATCAAAGCCACTGGAAAAATCCTGAATATCCGTCTTAGCAAGCTGCCGCCATATTTGAGGTTGAGGTTTAGCAATTCCCTTTGACGGACAATCTCGAGGACTATGGTTTTTCAAACCACAATAAAAGCACTCGGTACCTTCCACCGCGACTAAAATATTGGGTAATGCCACCTGCATAGACCCATACCCAATGTCCTCACCTCCTTCCTTCAATGAAATAGTGCACCACGACTCAAGGGAAATTTGCTCGGTTCCATATCGGGCTTCATTCATGCGGAACCATTCGGAAAGGAGAAAACCATCCATGAATCGAACATAAGGGAAATCCGGGGTCATCCGGTTCCAATCCAGACCAACCTTTTTGGGCAAATCTGCCGTAAAATGGTAAGGACCTTGCAACACCGCCGCCATAACAATTGGCCAATACCGTTTGGTATCATCTTCTTTAGTGGCCTTAATTAATCCAAGCAACTCAGTGCACAAAGTCCGAAGCAAACGGAAATTATCCAAGGGGAAAAAGAGTGCGCCTTCCTTGACGTCAGAAATATATTTAAGCCCCAATCTTTGGAGCAATTCAATGATCTCTCCAGAGAAATCACGCCAGCCAAGGATGCTTTCCTTGTCAGACATTTTGCCCAACGGTTTGACGATGAAGTACCACTTCCTCGTGGACTCATAATCAAGCCCCTGATCCGCCGTTATCTTGAGCCATTCCACATTAGCGAGCCCATCAATTCCACCGATGTTTTCGGTACTTAATCCCTGAACACCGTTAACTTTTTCCTTCAGCTTAGGATGAACCACCATCTCAAACTCGTCAGGGACATTAATCGTTTGCCGATCAAGTTCCACAGACAGGGAAACCGTATATTCAAGATCGTATCCGACCAGAAAGGTCAAAGGGACAAGCTGACAAAATACGGGAGTTGGATTGACACGCGTCCAAACTTGCAACCGCGCAACCGCACGAAACACCTCGTCGGAATTACAAAACCATAAAGCCTGATCGCCCTGCCGAGTGATACAAAGCGCCCCATACTCCTGAAAAGTATTGGGAATAGCATTGTGCAGATCACCCTTCCAGGCCACCCAGACTCCATAGCCCGAGGCCACCAATCTAGATTGGCTGACTTCAGGAAGAGTCTCTATGAGTTTGGCTATATCCGCCACGCGCTTACCTCACACCGTGAACAGGCGTCCATGATTTGAACCATAATCGTTCATATCGTTGCTAACATAATGTATTCAAGGGAACTTTCTTCCCATCACGCACTATGCAAAACAGATTCCAAACGCGATTGGCCTCATCACTTTTTCCTCTTTTTTCACACCCTTGCATATATATATCAACCTTTCGTTGCAAGGAAGACAGGGCCATGTCCCATTGTTCTGCGTCAAGTTTTCGACTTTGCAGGATTTTTATCAAAGCACGAATACGATAGAGATCAGCACACGGAACACAAATTGACAACTGATCAGGACGCCCGCCATGCTTGATGGTCAAATCTTCTCGCACCAACCCAACGGGATAGTACAGGCAGGCTCGAAGCCACATATCATAATCTTCACACGACGGCATATTCGTATCAAATGGCCCAATGTCACTCCACGCCCGTCCAGTAAACATTGTACAAGATGGACTTATTAAACACATTTCCAACGAGGCTTCAAAGAACCACCCTTCGGGCTTGGCGTACTTCTTGGGTTGATTAACGCGCTTTCCACCACGATACCATATTTCTTCTGTTTGACAGATGTCGTATCCGTGGTCCTCCATATAAGCAACTTGTGTAGCCAATTTGTTCGGCATCCATTCATCATCAGAGTCCAGTAAGGCCATTATTTCACCTTTGCAGGCCTCGATACCGGTATTACGCGCTCCCGATACCCCCTGATTATCCTGATACAGATAAACAAAACGAGGGTCATTATACTTAGAAAGAACGTCAACGGTCTCATCCGTGGAGCCGTCGTCAATAATAATGCACTCCCAATGACCATAGGTCTGAGCCAAAACTGATTCCAGAGCAGCCCCGATAAATCCGGCACGATTGTACGTGGGGAGAATAATAGATACGAGCCTATTTTCCATATATCGAATACCTTGCGTTCCCCGCCTTGAACTGTCATGTTGTGAATCCAACATTCCAACAGGCGATTTTTATGAAAATATTCCAAGTTATCAATGTCCGCTGGTTCAACGCTACCGCGTGGTATGCGATCACCCTGAGCCGTCTTCTAGCCGATGCAGGCCATGACGTTGTTGTCCTGACTCAAGCAGGAACCGCACCCGATAAAATAGCCCGCGACTTGGGATTAAACACGATCCCGGTTGATCTGAATACAACAAATCCAATCCGCTTTGCTGCCGCCACAAAGCATATCATACAACTATTGCGCACGCACCGCCCTGAAATCGTAAATTGTCACAGAGGTGAAGGTTTTTTCCTCTGGGGTCTGCTCAAACTTATAGGTTTCAAATTCAAACTGGTCCGCACCCGAGGCGACCAACGTCCGCCCAGAAACGATGCTTTCAACCGCTGGCTTCACGCAACGGTTGCCGACAGTGTTGTTGTTACCAATCGCCATATGGCCGACTACTTTCTGGAAAAAATGAGCACTCCCGGCAAGGGTCTTTGGCTCATCCACGGCGGCGTAGACTCTGAAAAATTTCGTTTTGACCAGGAAGGCAGAAACCGTGTCCGCGAAGAGTTCGAATTCACTTCAAACCATACCGTGGTCGGCCTACTCGGTCGATTTGATCGGGTCAAGGGACACAAGGAAACAATCGCTGCAGTAGCCCGCTTGCGAGAACAAGGTCACGACTCAATCCGCCTATTCCTCATAGGTTTTGACACCGCCATGACCAGCTCTCAGATTCAAGAACATATCGACGAATATTCTATAGGCGACATTACTCGCATCAGTGGCAAAAGAGCCGATGTCGAGGCTTGCATCAGCGCACTTGATATCGGGGTGGTAGCATCACTCTGGTCTGAGGCCATTGCCCGATCAGCTCTGGAAGTCATGGCAGCAGGACGTCCTCTGGTATCCACAAATGTAGGTGTCATGCCCGACTTGGTCAGCCCCGCCATGCTAGTCAAACCAAACGACGTAGACGGCTTGGCACAGACCATTGGCTTGTTGATTGAACAATCCGAACTCCGTGAAGAGGTTCTGGAAGCCCAAAAAAGGACCATGTCACAACTGACTTTGGAAGAATTCCTGAAAAGGACACTCAACCTCTACCACAGTCTACTCGACGAGTAGTTAACAACAACATACGGCCTAGCCACCAAATAAGTCTTTTGTTTTACTGATTTTGTCAGCAACGGAAAGAATGGTCATAGCATAACTATCTGAATGGTTATACCTATACAGGACTTTGTGCTTACCTTCAGGTGACAGACTATTTTTCCAACCATGTTCAGCTATAAAATTTGCCATACTATGCAAAGCGTCACGCGTTTCAAACAAATCTACACGCCCATCGCCTGTACCGTCTCTGCCATAGTGCTCCGCACTAGTCGGCATAAACTGACACTGCCCAATAGCACCATACATTGAACTCGGAATGGAAAGCGGATTTTGATCATTTCCCTTGGCGTAAAGAAGTAGAGCTTTTAGTTCTGTATACGCCCAACTCGCCTTTTGCTCAGTTCGTTTAATCAACCATTTCATGATGTCATCTGAAACATCTGTCCGCGTTATACATGATTTGATAAGTGAGAAATCCCGAGACAAAGCCATACTTGCCAAGATGGTAAAGGCATTACTGTCACCGACATTCATCCCGAGACGTGTTTCCACGAGCAAAAGCGCAGTCAACAACTCACCCGGCACACCATAGCGCTCCTCAATTACAGCAAATTCAGCTCTGTTTTCACGATAAAATGCATAGGCCCCGGCAATCAGGATAGGATTAAGATACCGAACCATGACCTCTGGTTGTTTGGGAGGCCCTGCCTTCTTAGTAGAAAGCTTTATGTTAAGTAATGAATTCATTTTTCGAGCCATAATCTTTGGTGAGAACTCCAGATCTGGACTGGAAAAAAGATAGGTCATATGGGCTTGATCAAAACCGTCATCAACCAACTGCTTAACCAACGGCTGCCAAAGTTCTTGCTCTTCTGCCACAGCGAGATTGAACATCGAACAAAAGAAAACGGCGGCCAACGCAACAACGAAGGCCGCACGTTTCATGCGAATAATATTCATGGAATCAGATTCGATCCATCGGGACAAAACCCATTTCCTCCTCGAAGTCCTCATCCATATCGGACACGAACTCCTTGAGATCATACGTTTCCCCACATTGAGGACATCGCAGGGTTACCTCTTGGCAGCCCCTGTAGGCAGTCAGGTCTAACCCGCACTGCTTGCATTCCATGCCATCAGCTCGCCAAGTGCGTTTTCGATGAACAAACACTCTATTTGGCGTCTTTCAGTCCGAGGTTCTTCTCACCCATGGCAACATACAAAGCAGAAACGGCTGTGCCGTAATCTGCCAATGCCTGAGAAAGTTGAGCCTCACTGGCTGTCAGTCTTTCCTGAGCATTCAACACATCGGTATTGGTACCAACCTGAGCCTGATACCGAGCCACCGCCATACGATAAGCTTCTTCAGCAGCAGTCACGGATTTCTTGGCCACAGTGATACGGTCGGCGGCTTCCTGAATGCTCAGCAAAGCCCGCTTGACTTCAAACCCTGCATTGAGGCGAGTATTTTCCAAGTCCGCTTCCAACTGCTTCACAGTCTGATCAAACTGCTTGGAGTTGTAGTAATCGGAACCCCATTCAAAAATCGACATGGATGCACTCACACCGGCAGTCCAGTATTCAGAGCCTTCATGAGTATAATCTCCACCGCCGTTCAAACCAGCAGCATCACCCCGGTTAACGTAATCCCAGGAGGCGTCAACAGAAGGATAAAAACTACTTTCGGAGATAGTCACGTCCTTCTTGGCAATTTCAACACTTTTTTCACCGATCAACAGATCAGGACGGTGATCATAAGCGCGAGTCAGGCATTCTTTGAGCGAAAGATTAAAAGGAACATATTGAAGTTCGCCCACGTATTCCACATCCATTTCAATGGGAATATTCAACAAAGTATTCAGTTGGGCTTCTTGAGTAAAAACATTATTACGCGCTGTCAAAAGCCCCTGTTTGGAAGTCGCCAAATCAACTTCGGCGTCCAAGACTTCAGCTTTAGGCCTAAGACCTACATCATAAAAAGCGCTGATAACCTTAAGCTGTGATTCCAGTCGAGCCACGGAATCCTCCGCACTCTTCACATCCATCCGAGCCTTGAGCAAAGACAAAAATGTCGTCTGAACATTCTCAACAAGGGTCAACTCAACACTGGTCAAAGATGCCATCGTGGATTCTTCGGTCAACTGAGCTTTCTGCCAAGTAGCAAGTAAATTGAACCCCTTGAAAACTGGCTGCGTGACGTTGACACTGGCAACCCAATCAGATTGTTGTCCACTTGAAGTATAGCCGCGATCATAATGCTTATAACCATAAGTCGCACCAAGAGCCGGACCAAAATCACCCATGGCTGAACGGGTTCCAAACTTGGTACCTTGCAACTGAGCACGAATTGAAGTCATACTCGGATTCAGGTCCAAAGCGCGTTGCACACCGCGTTCCAAATCAAAAGGACCGGTAATTTCCGCAGTCTTTGATTCAGAACCCATGGCGGGATCAGCATCTTGGGCAAAAGCCAGACCAAAAAAGGCCAGTACAGCCACGAAAGTCAAAATAAAAAGAGAAAACCGGTTACGGCTCATAGTACGTTCCTGCTTGGTATCATATGAAGTTCAGTTGCATTAGCAACGATTAGCAATTCAACCTTGTACCAACTCTCTTCGGGAGTCGCAACCCCTAAAGGACTCAGTCTTTCCGTAAAAGTGCGCAGTCAGACTGATCTCCCTGCAACTTTTCCAAAGTATGACGAAAGGTCGGCAAGAGAGGCTCCAGGCATTCGGCAACAGCCTTGGGACTCCCCGGCATATTAACAATGACCGCTTGTCCCAGAGTGCCGGCAACAGCACGCGAAATAGCACCGTGCGGAGTTTTGACAAGGCTAACCGCTGTCATGGCTCGTTCATACCCCGGCAACCGTTTCTCGATTACGGCCAGAGTCGCTTCGGGGGTCACATCCCGAGGGCCAACTCCAGTCCCCCCGGTTGTCAAAATAAGATCAACTCCCTGATTCAGCGCCAAGTCAGCCAGAAGTCCTTTAAGTTGGAAGACATCATCTGGAATAACAAACCCTTGCACAAAATTAAGCACGAGTTTTTCAGCTACCAGTGTTCCAACAAGCGGGCCGGACTCATCCACCCTTTTACCCTGCGAACCTTTGTCACTTAGAGTAATCCAGGCCAACGCATACCCTTCCCGAATAACGAGACATTTTAACAACCCGGCTTTCACATCTCTCACAGCTTCAACAAGATACATAGCTGTTGACGGCTCACCAAGATCACCAGGAAGCCATGTTACAGCCTGTACCAGAAATTCCCCGGCATCAGAGGTCAAACGGGTACCGACTCGCAGATTCGGCAAGAAATCAGCCGTTGCAATCACGGAAGCAGGTGATGTCACACCGGCACAACACAGATACCCACGGTCACCAGAAGCAACCGACATATTTACAGTCAGAGAAAGAGTGGAGGCTGACATTGTCACTCCCTATTAATGTAGTTAGGCCAAAAGCACAGACAGGATTCCCGCAACAAACACACCGCCAAACGTTCCTGGTCCACCAATGGAAACCACGGGCGTACCAACGGAATTGCGAAAACGGGGAATAAGTAATGGAATGAGGTTGCCACCGATAATGGCTCCCATGGTTCCAGCTATATACGCGGCAATAGGCCTGAAAGGTTCAGGCACGAAAAAATACACGGATAAAAACGTCATGATTGCCGGAAGAACCAGAGGAATACGCAGCCCTGTCAGTACATCCGGCTTGGCTGTGATGTAACAACCAAGTGTAACCATGATCATGGCAAATCCGATCCAGAGATAGACTCCATCCGTCTGCCCAATCATGTGTTGACGAATCAAAAAGGTGAAACTGAGCAAAAGCGGCAACAAAAACCCACCGACATTGACAGCGAAAACCTGCTTTTTCAATTCGTTGGTGCCATCTTCTTCAATCTGAACCGGCCTTCCGAATTCATCCAAACCAAAGCTGACCGAACGCGGTTTTGGAACCACGACAAGCCTCTCACTCGTAAAAAACGGTATATTCATAGCCCTGCCAACAAGAATGGCGATGAACATCAACACACCTTGAGCGGGTGTCAAACCGAGCTTCGAAAACGCCTCAGCTACCATAGAAACCGGCAAAAAAATAAAGAGAAAAAAGAGCGCTACCAATAAAAGCAGTGCCGGAATCATGCCGCCTGAAAACTGAAAATACGGATACATTCATTCACCTTGCATTTCCATTCGTCAAATGCCGGTTGATTTTTCTGTTATCCCGCCCCTATACTAGAGCAGAAGTCATGCAATTGGGATGTAACCCAACTCGAACTTGATGTAAATTACAGGACCAAGAGGCACCCATGAAAGGCATTATCCTCGCAGGCGGCTCCGGCACGCGACTCCATCCCCTAACTCGCGTCGTCAGCAAACAACTCCTGCCCGTTTATGATAAACCTATGATATATTATCCTTTGTCTACACTTATGCTAGCAGGCATAAGAGACATACTCATCATATCCACCCCTCAAGATTTGCCCAATTTCAAAAATTTGCTGAGCGACGGCTCGCAACTCGGGCTGAATATTTCATATAAAATACAACCGAAACCAGAAGGATTGGCCCAGGCCTTTGTCATTGGCGAAGATTTTATCGGCAATGATTCCGTATGTCTGGTTTTGGGCGACAACATCTACTATGGACACGGTCTTGGATCCATTCTCAAAAAGGCTGGAGACTTGGAAAAAGGCGGTATTGTTTTCGCCTATCTGGTTAAAGATCCTGAACGATACGGTGTGGTTGAGTTCGACACCAACTTCAAAGCATTGTCCATCGAAGAGAAGCCCGAAAAACCAAAATCAAAATATGCAGTCACAGGGCTGTATTTTTACGACAATGACGTCATCGAGATAGCAAAATCACTCAAGCCATCAGCTCGCGGCGAATTGGAAATCACCGACATCAACAAAATATATTTGGAAAAAGAAGATCTTGAAGTGCAAACGTTAGGCCGTGGATACGCATGGCTCGACATGGGCACCCACGAGTCCTTGCACGGAGCATCAAGCTTTGTTCAAGCGGTCCAAGCTCGTCAGGGGTACGTCATATCAAGCCCCGAAGAAATTGCGTACCGCAGGGGCTTCATATCCCGCGATCAACTCAAGGAGCTGGCGTGCAAAATGAGCAATAACAGCTATGGTCAATATCTTCTGGACGTGGTCCTTGAAGACTCCACGGATTCCTGTCCAAGCACATAAAAAACCGCCTTCCCCCCAAGGAAAGCGGTCTTACATCAAAAATCAAAACGCGGCGAATTCGTCGCGTTTTTTTTGTTTAATGATGGTCTTCATTCATGGCTTCACGGACCCGGATAATACCGATGGTCAGAATCCATGCGAGATAAATGAAAATCAGGGATACGCCGACAAAGCCGGGACCCGAGCTGTGAGCCATTCCGGAAAGCAGTTCGCCAATCATCTTATTCCTCCTCGATCATCCGCTTTTTGCTTGAAAAGATGTATCTTATTGCTCACCAAAAGGACGAATTGTCAACCCTATTCCGCAAAAATGAACCAAAGAATTTCATAGCTCACACGATCACTTGTCATAGACTCTTCTTTTCAATACACTTCCATGCAAGTTTTCATCAATCAGCAGCAAAAGTGGTGAACAATGGGTCTTCTCAACTTCTTGAAAAACATATTCTCCTCGTCCGAATCTGCCACCCGTAAAAAGAAAAACCAAGGGCTGACACCCACCCCAAAAACCAAGAAAAAAAATGCGACTCGCAAGAAAAAAGCTGTAAAAAAAACATCCGACATGTCGCTCGAGGTCAAGACGAAGGCCAAAGGCCGGAAAAAATCCAAACAAGTCTCTTCCGACCCTATTGATGAAACGGCCCTCGGTTTCAGTATTTCTCTCAAATCAGATGATGCCTATGCTAAAAAGCGCAATGCCATCCGCATTTCGGTGGAAGGCTTGACTGTCAACATCCCCCGGCTCAAAAAAGCCTTTGAAGTCTCCGATATCAGCGCGACAGGTCTTGGCTTCAAATTCGCAAAACCCCGCATCAAGGCCGGAGTCAAAATCAAAATGGACCTCATTCTCAAGGGTACAAATTTGGCGACAAACATATTGTGCCAAGTCAGACGCCACGAAAAAGGGAATGTCGGCTGTATTTTTGTTGAGCTTGACCGAGCGCAAGACGACGCTGTTCACAAGATCGTACTTATAGGTCAAAAAGAGCAGGCCGCTCGAAAAGCAACCAGAAAAGATCAGAACTTCAAGCTACCGACCTAAACGAGTTGGCGTAACTCCGCAATATAGGTCTCGAGATCATTGGGTTCACCGGGTTTGTGATCTTCAGGGTAAAGCAGGGCTGTCATAAAAAACACGCTCCCGATGCGCAAGGCTGCCCCCGCACTCATGGAGAACTGCTCAAGACGCGTTGAGATTTCTGCTCCCAATGCTCCTTCGATCTTTTCAGTATATTTCCACGCATTTTCGCCAAGGGCGGAAAGAATTTTCGCTTTTTCCTCCAGCTTGATTTGAAAATCACGTTGCCCATCGGCTTGAAGAGCCTCTTCTCCTTCTCCTTCCAAACGAAGGACATCCGCATTGGTTTTCTCAAGGAATTCTATTAAATCCAACAAAACATGATCGGCCATGATTTTCTCCTATTTGTGGACATGTACCCTCTGCTCTTCAGGAAAACAAGCAGACAGGCACAAATATGAGGCCATCCACATCCCAAAATTTCTGGACAAAAGCGCACTTTGATCTTACCTCAAAGACTCCCCACGAAACACACATCTACTTGAGGAGACTCAGTTGAGCATACTTTCCGCCAGCCTCGGGCTGACACGATACCGTATCATTGAAGAAGTTCCCAAGGACCTACTTCAAGAGGTCCCGGAAAAACTCCAGAAATTCTGCTTTGTCGACATAGACGCCACAGCCGACGAGCGATCATTCGGCTGGACCAACATTGACGACATGCTGGACATGAACTGGACACAGTCTCCGCCTGAAAAAGCGGAATACTTCGCCTTTGGTTTACGTTTGGATACTCGCCGCATTCCGCCAGCAGTACTCAAAAAGCACACAACTATTGCGCTCAACAAGGAGCTTGAGCACAACAAAGAACAGGGCAAGAATTTCGTATCCCGCGACCGCAAACGGGAACTCAAGGAGCAGGTAACACTCCGACTACGAGCTCGGACATTACCGATTCCAGCCATGTTTGATATCATTTGGAATCCATCAACCAACCGTCTCTATGTGACCACCACCAACTCCAAGGTCTGCGCTCTTTTTGAAGACTACTTCGCCCTGACCTTCGATCTACATTTGGAGCCGTTGACTCCATTTTTCATGGCCATGGATGTCCTCGGCGAAGAAGCCGCGCCCAAGTTGGAAAATCTCGATCCCACCATTTTTGTATAAGGATTTCAGTTCATGGATCTTTCACTCGTCGAACGCGAAAACACTCTGCTTGGTCAGGATTTCCTGACATGGCTCTGGTACAAGACTGACAATGAAAACGTGCTGTTCGCCCTAGAGGACAAACGTACCTTCACCCTACACATGGAGCAAAAGCTCTCAGTTCAAGGCGGCGAAGGTGAAACCAAGGCCACAGCCACTGTGTCCAGCCCTGCCGGAGAGTTGTCCGAAGCCAAAACCGGCTTGGGTACCGGCAAAAAAGTCAGCAAGGCCCAACTCCTCTTTTCAATGGATCAGGACGACTGGCTGGTATCAGTAAACGCCGCCGATTTTGGCCTTTCCGGCCTCAAAACACCAAAGATTGCCACCAAGGACGACGAAGGGGACGACCCGGACGCAAAATTCCTTGAAAAAATGTTTCTCTTGGAACGATGTCTGGAAATGCTCGACATCGTCTTCACCCAATTCCTCAAATTGCGCATGAGCAAGGCGTGGAAAGAAGAATCTGCCAGCGTCAAACTTTGGATCAACGGATAACAATGAAACAAAGGCCCCTGCGTATAGCCTGCTTCGGTGACAGTCTGACCGAAGGATATGGCCTTACCTCAGACGAAGCCCTACCCAAAGTTCTGGAACGTCTGCTGATTGACGAAGGCATCCATGTAGACTGCCTTAATTTTGGTGTTTCCGGTGATACTTTCGAGGACGGTCTCAACAGAATCGATACAGTTCTGCAAGTCCAACCGGATGCTGTCATCCTTGAATTCGGAGCCAATGACAGCTTCATGGCCTACCCGGCTGAAAGCATCATGGCTACGGCCTCTTCCGTCATCAAAACCATCATCAAACAGAATTTACCTGTTTTGCTGGTGGGTATTACTGCCCTGCCAGACATGGGGGCTGAATACAAACGGAGCTTCGATCCGATTTTTCCGACATTGGCAACAAGTTTCAGGCTTCCGTTGTTCCCGGATATCCTAAGTAGCTACTTCGGAGACTCTTCTTTGACATTACTCGACGGGATGCACCCCAATGTCGGAGGAGTGGAAGCTATTGCTCACTCTCTGCTTCCGCAAACCCGTGAATTGATCAACACAGTACAGACGAGGGATTGATGCGCTATAAGCTGCAAATGATGGATACGGACTTCGGAGTCGGCATGTTCGCCGCCATGCCGGACGCCAATCTGAGTTTCAACGAAATGACAGACTATCTGCGAAAGCACCCGCATGACGACTACATGCATGAATTCGTGCTTCAGGGATTCAAGGATTTTCGTACCCGCAAGCTTCAGAAGCTCATCAAAGAAGCGATGAAGGACAAAGGGCAGTCCGATCCAATTCTCACCGCTGTCATGTATGAAGCGTGCATCTGCCATTCTCGACAAGCTCCCCTGCTTCCCTTATTTGACGGTCTGGACCCGGCAGCTTTGCTCGACTTCACCCCGGCTATCCACATCCGATCCCGACTCGTAAAAGATCAACCGCTGCATCGCGAATGGATCAATCTTTTTGGGGAAAACATCTTCACCCTGGCTCCGCTGCCCGCACCTGAAGACGCACCAGAACCGCTGTATTCGCAAACCGACTTGGACTTACCCACTTCAATCTCCGCAAGCGTGATACGCGAAGAACTGAACAGTCAACTCCCGCCAGCTAAACCTCGTTGCCCGCTGGAAGAAACAATTGAACGAGCCTTCGGAGCACTAGACAAAGCGGATGCCTTCCTTGGTCCAGTCATGGCACACAAAGCTTCTTTGTCGCCCATAGCGAGCCTGCGTCACTGGATGGTCAAAGCGCGCTCGGTCAGCGGCGCCCTCTCCAACTCACTTGAGGGTATCCAGACTAGTTACGGTCGTGGCCTGTCCCGAAAACAGGCAGACGCTTCTTGCTGTATGGAAATGGCCGAAAGATTCTCTTCATACGCCAGTGCCAACAAAGACGGTATTGTCGGTTACAAACAAAAGTACCCGCTGACATATGGTACATATGACGAATTAAACCAGGACGCGATCAATCCGAACAATGTTCGCCTGGAAGTCCCTTACGCAGATCAAAAACTCCATTGGATGGAAGGCCAAAGACCAGATGGAAATGGCGGGACAACATCCATCCTGATCCCGGCCCAATTCATATTCCTTTTCTGTAATCTGGACGAACAAAGTCTGTTCAGCGCCCTAGGTTCTACTGGATTAGCCTCAGGCAACACCATTACCGAGGCTAAAGTCGCCGCCCTGACAGAAGTCATCGAACGAGACTCTGATGCCACCATGCTCTACGACCCAAAACGTTGTTTCCACATTGAAACAGATGACCCGGAAATTTCAAAATTGCTGGACGGCTACAAGACTGACGGCATCGACGTCTGGTTCATGGACATGACCACGGAACTCGGCGTGCCCTGCTACAAATCTGTCGTCCTCGGCAAGCGTGGCGATGTAAACAAAGGGGGCGGTTGCAGCCTGAATGGCCAATCCGCCCTGGTCTCTGCCTTAACTGAAACAGCATATCCGTACCCAGGCCCCACAAGCGGACCGGCACCGGAAGACCTCGAAACCAGACGCCTTGAAGACCTGCCTAATTATTCCACTGGAAGCGCAAAAGGCGATCTCATGGTCCTCGAAAAGACCCTCATGGCCAATGGTTACACTCCAGCCTACGTAGATATGACCCGCAAAGACCTAGATATCCCTGTCACCCGTGCCGTCATCCCCGGCCTTGAGCTTATTTCCGACTTCGACCAATACTCCAGAGTCAGCCCCCGACTATTCCAAAATTATCTAGCAATATTCAAATAACTAAAACCATTGACGTCCTGCCTTTTTGCGGGATAATGAAATAAATCTTCACGCCTGGGTGGTGGAATTGGTAGACACCAGGGACTTAAAATCCCTTGATCGCAAGGTCGTGCGGGTTCAAATCCCGCCCCAGGTACCAGAAATTGAAAGGGCTTTTGAGATTCTCTCAAAAGCCCTTTTTCTATGAAAATTATTTTGTACACTCACTGTACAACCATATCATTTGATAAGAGCCATCAAACCTCGCTCGTCTTCCATCTTATTCATAAATTGAATCTATACCCAAAAGCGTGCCATCCCGTCATCTCCTTCAATTACGTATCATCGCAGTTGGAATCATAAAACAGGTATTTAGAAGGGATTTCCGAAACAAACAAATACGGGACAGTAAAACCACAAACCTTGCGCTTGATTTTTTTTGCAGCTGAAGACTTCACCCGGGTCTAGGATAAAGAGGTTGCAGATTTTACATTTTTCTTGGTTGAATCCCTCGCCACAATGCGAATTTAAACGAATTTTTCTGAAGTGAACAAATTATTCCTACCACGGTAGATCTGTTCCAGAAAAAACAGCAATAAAAGCTGAAATGTTCAAGCTCAAAAAACAAGAAGTAGAATTTCCCTCAGTGCCTCGACTCCCTTGTCCGTAAGGAAGCCGAGGCATGCTATAGGGAGGTTAGCACCCCATGTCTTGATCCAGGATATGGACAGGAGTTTCCTCTTTATCTTCCTTTCTCATCAAGGGTGCCTTAGGGACAGGCTTAGGTTTTGCCTGCTGTTTATTGGTGATTATTCTTTCATTTTTCCATGCTGTCATACCGCCTTGGACCCAGTAAGCAGTCCGACCTTGCTTTGCCGCATGCTCTGCAGCCTTGCAGCTTCTCGGACCGGTTCGACAAATGAACACGAGAGACTTATCGGCGGGCAAGACCGCCTTGTCGCTCAATATTTGTTTCAGCGGGATGTTACACGCCTTGCTTATATTTCCCAACGGGCCTGTCAATTCCTTCGATTTCCGAACATCAATCAGGACCATATTGGGATCAAAGCGCAACATCATATCCAGAGAACTACATCGAATCGGTGTTACCATTCCGATCTCTTCCGCTTGAGCACTACTGCCCAGAACCAACATGGAAAGACACATGAGCACGACTAATACAGATATGCTTCCATGCTGAACTCGCTGAGTTTTTTGCATTTGTTCACGCATGTCATTGCTTCGTGTTATGCGGGGATGATGTTGACAACCGTATTGCAAAAAGCACCACTACCACCCACGGGGTCGGAAACGCAGACATCCTTGAGAACCGGGTCAACGGCCATAACGTGGTTGGGACATAGACCGCCTGCGCGTCTGGAATCGCCCTTGACGATCTCGCCATCCACAGACACATCGTTGGAACCATATGCCCAATGACCGTAATGCCATGAGACGGCAACGACGCCGGGACGTACACCTTCCATAATCTGCACTTCACCAACAATGTCGACGACACGATTTTCACCGTCATCCAAGATGAGAACACCATCAGGGTTGTCTCGGGAGGTAAGGCGTACTTTCTGATTTTGCGTCAAACCAAGGTTATGCGCATCCGAGGTATGTATCCAAATACGGTTGTTTTTTTGCAGTCCGGGTGTTCCCCAATAGTTAGAGATGGTTCTGGACTGGCCGCCGAACGGTTCCTTGAAGGTAATCAGGTTGAAAGGATACTGTGGAGTCCTTTCCAGTAACTCGCCGGACGAATCGCGTTGGCCTTGTGCCGAAGGCACACCACTGAAGTACTTTCCGCTCAGACTATTCTTCTGATTTGCAACCTCTTCAACAAAGAAATGAAACATCTTGCCCATCTTTTTGCGAAGAATCTTGCCCTTATAGTTGGAACCAAACTTGCCAAAACGTCCGCCGCGATTGAGAACATAGACGGTTCTACGCCACTCTTCGTCAGAACTAAGAGCCTCTCTCCATCGTTTAGGATCGAAGACGGATTTTGGAAGATGACGACGCGCTTCCATAAAGATGCGCATTTCTTCTTCATCAGCCTCGGGGACAGGCTCACCGAGGCTGTCTCCCCATGCAAGGTTTGCAATAGCACGGAGATACCAATCTTCTGGAACGGCAAAACGTTTCCCTGCACCAAATCCATCTTTACCAAAGCCGGGCAGATTCAATTTATTTGCCACAGCAAGGATGAATGCTTCCATGCTAATAGGCATTTCGTGTCCACCGACCAGAACTTCTTCAGTAAGCGGAGCTCCTGCAGGCTGACGAACCTTACTGGCTTTCGTCGGTACATCTGGAGTAACGTGTGGAGTTCCCCAACGTTCAAGGTACGTCAGATCGGGAAGGATATAATCCGCATACATACTGGTTTCGCCAATGACGATGTCAGAAGCTATGAACAACGGAATCTTTTTCGGATCTTTCAGCGTATTAATTACATGCTGGTTACCACCGGGAGTGGAAAAAGCCGGAGTCCCCTTGTGTAAAAACAAGATTTTTCCGGGGTACGGATAGCCCTGAGCAAAAGAGGGAATAATCTCCTGATAGACGTTTCCGGTAAATGGGAACCAAGGACGAGCGGCCGGGTAGCCATTATCTTTGAAGAGACTACAGTCCTCATACCGCATGCCTTCACGAGTAAGCTTGGGACCAAAGGTCTTGTGCGGTGCCGGATGCATCTTTTTGAAGGTGTAGGGAGTTGCTTTTTTACCGCCGAATTCATGCCAATGGCTTCCACCGTTGATCAGGCCGCCGACGTAGTCCGCGTTACCGATGAGCATATTCAAAGCAACGATGCAACAGCCAGAGTAATAACCGTCAGAACTCTGTACAGGGCCACGATAAAAATCAATGGCCGCCCGCTTACCATGAGAGGTAAACTCGTTTGCCACGTTTGCAATGGTTTTAGGATCTACGCCACAACGCTCCGCCATTTTCGCGAAAGGCATTGCAAAGGCTTCCTGAGTCAGCAAAGCAAAAGCACTCTTAACCTGATTCTCGCCTACTGTGGTTTCCACCAGTAGATCACCCTCCACCGGGACAGTATCATCCTGCGGATCGACGGCAATAAACTGACCGTTACGAGACACTACTTTTTGATCAGCGTTGCCAACACCAACTTCGTCGGCACGGACATATTTCATCGCGTGACCATCGACAATCTTCACCAAGAGAGTCGCATCACTCCATGTTGGCTCACCATCAGCCTTGGCTGCAGCCTTGTTGGAATTTTCCAGATATCTCTTGTCGTAACGTTCGTTTTCCAAAATCCAACGAATCATCGCCAGAGCAAGCGTGGAATTTTCTTCGGGTTTAACAGGCAACCACCAGTCGGCCAAACCTGCGTCATTGGAAAGACGTGGGTCGACAACAGCCGTCTTCATACCACGATCAACTTTGCCCTCAGTAACCTTCTGAGCCATGCTGGTCATGCCGAAATTGGCACTGAATGCACCTGTTCCCCAAAAGAGAACAAACTCGCTGTTGGCGAGATCCGCTTTCATGTGGTGCGTGGCGTGACCGGTCATTTCAGAATATGCGATGTGATGGGATTGTTCACAAATGGTCGTATGTTCAAAAACGTTTTTTGAACCAAGGCCCATGTTCGTGAACCACTTCATGAGTTCCTTACGACCATGCTCAATGCGTCCTGCCATGAACACGAAGCCATTGTTTTTTGGACCAAGGTCCGGGTGATTTGGATCCATGAGCGTGTCCAAATAATCGCTATACTTGGCTTTGAAATCACCGAGTTCCATTTCCTCTTTCGCTACCAGCTTGGCATCCTTGGCCATGCTTTTCCCGACTTTCTGATCACGAAGAGCATAGACTTCGTCAAATCCAGGGTAATGATTTGCATCCCCAAGGTTGGCAAACAACTTACCACCACCAACGACCTCATCAATGAACTGGTCAAAAGGAATCCTTTTCCACTTGTTTGAACCACGATCCCCATCTCTTTTAAGGACACTGCGTACACGATACGGATCGTAATAGGTTTGGACTCCACCTTGCCCTTTGGGACAGATTCTGCCGTCTACAACGACAGAATCTGTTGGGGACGTCTCATACGGAATATGTGGCAAAAAGTTCTGCGGACTGTATGCGTTACCTGAGATTTTTGCCAAAGTTCCATCCCAGAATTTACATTTAATCTGGCACGCTAAATGACACTGAAGACAACTGGAATAAATGATGTTTTCCGGCTTTGCCAATTCGTATACGGCCTCGGATCGAACTGCTTCAGCAGAGGCCTCAGAAAGCAAACTTTTATGGGCCGCAAATGCGGCACAGCCGCCTACAAGCGCAGAAGTTTTGATAAAACTTCTCCGCGATATAGTTGAGTTATTATTCTTCTTAGTCATGTGTTCTTTCCTTAGCAGCAGTTTGATTCAGTAGATTTCGCCAAAAACACTCGATGTCCAATAAAATAGACGGCAATGGCGAGCGCAATGGAGAATGCGACGACAGCGTACTCGAACGAACTTGGGGTATAGGCATAAGTCAGCCTTTGGTCGGCAAACGCGGTTGCAAGTCCCGGAAGATGCTCTGTCGTCTGGCCGGAAAGGACATGGTCGAATCTCGTCCAGAAGTTCAAAGTGATGACCAGCAATGATGCGATATTCGTCACAGTTCGGTTGGCAGTTGTCATGAAGAGTAGACAAATTGGCAGGGTCAATCCCAGAATGAGATATGCCCATTCTGTAGGAGTTCCTGCGGAAGAACTGTTCCACACATCGATCATCAAGCTTGAGAACTCAAGCAAGAGATTTAGAAGCAACACACCCAAAAAGATAACGTTCACATTCGTATACGGCTCTTTTTTAGACGTATTGATTGCGAACAGAGCAACCAATGCGACTCCTGCAGCAAGTGTCTGGGTGAAATGCTGCATAGGTCCGGCAATGGAATGCCAGTTTGGACTGGATATCAAGGTCGAGAATTCGCCTCCGTTAATAAACAGCGATAAGGCTGTTCCGAAAACAAGACCGATAACACCGAGAGAAACAATAGAAATCTGTTTTTTCCCGAGTGCGACGATCGCATAAAGGATAAATGCAAGGTAGATAGGAGTACCCCACGTTGCCAAGGCCAACAAAGATGAAAAATGGGGTCTGTAAAAAACTTCCACCAGTCGTCCCATATGTCCAAGGTCAAAAGCAATAATAACCAGTCCAGCCGAGATGGCTGCAAATGCTGCAAGCAAAGCAGGACGTATCAAATAAGCGTTTTTCTGCGAATTAAATGCACAAGCGGCAAATGCAAACAGAGAACAACCGATGCCAATGCCAACGAAAAAGACTTTCGCTGCGACCCAGAGTCCCCATGACACATAGCTGCCGTATGCCGCCATCTCATGACCGTGTGTGAAGCGCATGGCAACGCCATACAGCCCCCAGGCCATCAGCAGGCCCCATCCGAGGTACAGTGTTTTTTGTAATGTGTTATTCACGATTTACTCCTACATCAGGTAAAAAACTGAAGGATTGGTTCCCAGTTCTTCCTTGAGCCGCATGCTGTTTCGCTTGGAACCCAACAATTCGCTAACAAGACTGGTTTTATCGTTGATATCGCCAAAGAAAACGCCTGCTCCAAGGCAGGTGGTGACACAAGAAGGCAACATCCCGGCATCAATTCTATGCAAGCAGAAGTGGCATTTACGGGCATTACCCATGGGAGAAATGTCTGTCTCCCGGGAGCGCGGCCATTCTTTACCGTATTCAAAGGCTGGACGTTTTTCGTAGGGCATAATTTCAGGTGTGCCTCTGCCATGAAAATCACCAAAATCAAATGTACGGGCACCATAAGGACATGCGGCGATACAGTTGCGACAACCAATACATGCGGAATAATCAATATCCACGATACCATCTGGACGTTTTTGGGTCGCTCCTACCGGGCAGACCGAAACACATGGGGGATTATCACAATGCATGCAGGGCCGTGGGATGAAGGTTCTCTTCACGTTCGGAAACGTTCCCACTTCTTCTTCAATAACTGGCCGATAAAGTACTCCCGGAGGGAGATTATTCTCCGAATTGCAGGCTACAGTGCAAGCCTTGCAGCCAATGCACTTTTGCAGATCAAAAACCATAACCCATTTACGTTCATTTACAGGTTTCCGAAGGGCTTCATTCAATTCCTTGCGCATACGCTCAAGGACACTTCCTTCAGCATAAAAATCTGGGTTTTCCATCGTCTGGGCTTCTGCCTTTTTTGAATGGGCAACCCCTACGCCGACCGCTGTCATGGTCAACAGGGTTTTTTGTAAAAATTTTCGGCGATCATTTCCGCCTGTGTTCTCCGGCATGCTTTTCCCCTTTCCGTCTTTTATAACGGAGACTAGCGCTGTGGGTTTTAAATGGTTAAAAATACTACTTTAATTTTATCCATCGCCATAAGCTTAATTTCAAAAAAGCAAACGGTATGCCAAAGGGGAAAAACACCCATAAATCCCCACAGTCTAAGGGTTTACTATAAAATTTTGTACTAATTATGGTTGTGCTTAACGACCACAGGCTGTACAAAAAGTGAACAATTTTCTCTTTTACCACTACTAAATACGGTTATTTCAGTATTTTAATTTAAGTGTTCAAAAAGCGAACAAAACGATTATCCAGCACACTATGGGCTCTGAACACATTCGGAGGGGAGTACAAATGCGGCTTAAAAAAATTATTGGAATACTTTTTTTGTTCCTTATGCTGTTCGGGTGTTCAAATGACAGAGATACAGATGTGGTTGTAGATTTTACTGAAACGATACCAACAGACATCCCGGTAAATAGATCAAAACGGCCTGTATTGCGTGTGGCTGTCAGTGCGATGATCTCTCCCGGAGATACGCATGACTATTACCGCCGTATTTTTTCTTATCTAAGCAATAAAATGAATATGGAATTGGAATTTATCCAGCGGAAAACATATGCAGAAGTCAATGACATGTTGGAAGGCGGCAAGCTTGATGTCGCCTTCATTTGTGCCGGTCCTTATGTTCGTGCCATGCAACGGAACCAACTGACCGCTGTCGCCGCGCCAGTCGTGGAAGGCAAACATACCTATCAATCCTATCTAATTGTTGGGGCTAACAGCCCTTATGAGACCCTTGCAGATTTGCGAGGAAAGAAATTTGCATTTACTGATCCGGACTCGAACACAGGACATCTCGTCCCGGTTGCATGGCTTTTTGACATAGGAACTCGCCCGGAAGATTTCTTTGTCGAAACAATTTTCAGCTACAGTCACGACAATTCGATCATGGCCGTGGCCAAGGGACTCGTTGATGCAGCTAGTGTGGACAGTATTGTATGGGATTTTTACAAGGCCAAATATCCAGACTTGGCATCCAAGACGCGGATCATTCGCAAATCAGCCTCTTTTGGTGTGCCACCTATTGTCGCTTCAAGCACGCTTTCCCCCGAGACACGACAGAAAATCGCTGGAATTTTGTTAAAAATGCATGAAAAACCAGAGGGACGTGACATCCTTTCCGGATTGCGGATAGATCGGTTCGTGCATCCGAACAATAGTTGGTACAAATCTTTGGATGATTTACTTCAGCATGTCGCCAAACATATGGAGGCAGCCAGTTAATGCTCTGGTCGCTCAAAACAAAACTCATTTCAGGCGTACTCGGACTGACTGTACTAGCCCTGATTCCCATGGCAGCCCTTTCCTCGAACTACTTCGCTGCCAACCTGCGGGCTCAATTGCGTGAGCGTGCGCATATTCAAGCGCATTCCCTCGCTTTGCAAGTGACCGATCTAATCCTCATGAACGATAAAGTTGGCCTCCAAAAGGCAATAGACCTCCAACGCGTTGCAGCTCCATACATTTCATATATATTCATTATTCGGGATGATCGGGTCTTGGCTCAAACATTCGGAGATTCAATTCCTCAAGCCCTTGTGCCAGCCAATGCTCCCTCCTCTGCTGAATCGGGTCATTTCCAAACGATTCGATCTGCCAAAGGTGGACGATATCTGGATATTGCATGGCCCGTGTTCAAGGGTGATGCAGGCGTGTTACGAATTGGGTATTCCTTTGCCCCAATCGAAGAAAAAGTAACGTTGTTCTGGCTAAAAATAGTCGGAATTGCAGTCTGCATTTTTATTCCAGCCTTGGCTTTGGGAGTACTGATTGCACGTCAAATTTTTACGCCTATCGCCGAACTTGTTCACGCCACTACCGCCATTGCGGAAGAGAATTACGATGTTCAAATCACGGTACGTGGGCACGATGAAGTCGGTATCTTGGCAGAATCATTTAATACAATGGCAGCCACGGTCAAAACGGATAAAGAACGACTTAAGAAACAGGCTACGAGTCTGGAACGAGCGCACAGCCAACTATCACTCGCGTATGAAGTAATCAAAGGCGTCTCCGGATTTTACTCGCTTGAAGATTTTGGCCCGTTTCTTACGCAAAAAATTCGTGAAATGGTTTCGTGCGAAGATATTTTAATAATTGTTCCCACCCCTGCTCGCGACACGCTGTTTATCTTGAGTGCGCAAGGAGTCAGAATGGAATATGACACCGATGTCATTGCTCAAACCATTACGGCATTGGAATTGACACAGCCCGGAATTCTTATATCTGAACTCCCCATACCTGAGAACCTGCTTCCATTCTCTTTCTGCCAAGCAGATCAATTCAGTATTGTTTTAAGCCGCGCACATGGTCAATTTAGCAGTGCCCTATGTTTTGCCTCCCCAACGGAACATGAGTCCCGTTTACAAGAAGCGGAAATGGCGAGATTAATTCTTTCGCACGTGATGGACAGTATTTTACGCGCCATAGCTCAAGAAGAAGAACTCCGTCGTTTGCGCGTCAGTCCTAGCAATGATGCAAATTTTTGTGGCATTGTAGGCAGCCATACTTCGATGCAACGAATATATTCGCTCATAGAAAATGCAGGCCCGTCAGACGCTACAGTACTCATTCAGGGCGAAAGCGGAACCGGAAAAGAATTGGTGGCTCACGCATTACATGAAAAAAGCTTACGGAAGTCCAAACCGTTTGTAGTCATTAACTGTGCCGCATACCCTGAAACGCTTATTGAAAGCGAATTGTTCGGATACGAAAAAGGCGCGTTCACCGGCGCAATCAAAACCAAAAAAGGACGTTTTGAACAAGCTGAAGGCGGAACGGTTTTCCTTGATGAAATCGGAGAAATCCCCCACTCCACACAGGTTAAACTCCTCAGAGTTTTACAAGATCACCAATTCGAAAGGTTGGGAAGTGACCATACTATTAAAGGAGATATCCGCATTATTGCAGCAACTAATAGGAATCTTGAAAAAGAAGCCAAAACTGGAAATTTCAGAGAAGATCTTTTTTATCGTCTGAACGTCATTCCCGTTGAATTGCCCGCCTTACGGGAACGCCAAAGCGACATAATCCTGCTGGCAAGACACTTTTTAAAAAAATACGCAAAACAACAAGAACGGAAATCCGTAGAAATTCATCCTCGAGTATTTTCAATACTACAAGAATACCCATGGCCTGGAAATGTACGAGAACTGGAAAATGTTATGGAGCAAGCCGTGGTCCTCGTCCAGAATGACCTCATTACTCCCTCTGACATTTCTTCCCGGTTGGGCACGACAGTCCAGCAATCCCTCCAACAAAGTACACTCGTTACCATGGAACAGCAGGCCATTGTCGATGCTTTGGATAAATGCAATTGGAATAAAAGCAAAGCTGCCGAACTTTTAGGAATTGGACGGACCACTCTCTATTCAAAGATGAAAAAATACAAAATGTCAGTAAAATAACCTAAATTTCCCCCCCCCCAATATATGTGTCCCATATCCGTTATCTTCCTCCCCTCCTAAATTCACAATGTACCATTTATAGTTCTAATTATTACAAAAAAATCGCAATAAAGAGCCCCCCCATGTGAAGGTGTGCTCTTCGTTTAACTACAGATTGCCACCCAATAAATTTTAATGGTCCGCATATGACCACAGCCGCTTGCAGACACGTTTCCTGTATGAATGCGTCAGGCTATTAGCCCCAAAACATCTTGCCATGGCCCAAATATTCGCCACTACTCAGGCTCAAAAAAACGTACACGCCTTGACGCCCCCGTCATCAGATGTTGAATATACTCTCCCATGAAGTATATAATAGTATTAAGCCATTTGATGGGACTTTCGCTGCTGCTCCTAACGAACGTCGTTGGGTGTGCGCGAAGCGATGTGGTTGCATCAATGGCGTTAGACTCAACTTGGAACCGCCTCGATTCAGGTGGACCTCTACCTGCTGTTGGCTGGATGCGAGGGCAAGGCGATGTTGTTCATATCTACATTGAAGGCGACGGCGTTGCCTACTCCACGCCTACAACTCCTTCTCTCGATCCAACACCCATAACCCCCACAGCGTTACTTCTGGCCCGCGTAGACGATGCGGCTGCTGTGGCTTATATCGGTCGCCCTTGCCAATATGTATCCGGCGATACCTGCACAAACAAAAGCTGGACCTCTGGGAGATTTTCCGAGGCGACTTTACAAACCGAGAATAGTCTTGTGAATGCAGCCAAAAAAACGGCCAGGGCAAAACGTGTAGTCTTGATCGGGTTTTCAGGGGGCGGAGCAGTTGCAGCCCTGTTGGCCGAACGGCGAACGGATGTCGCAGCACTGATTACTGTCTGCGGCAACCTCGACCATGCTGTGTGGACAGCCATGCACAATATTACGCCACTTTACGGATCACTTAATCCAACAGAACACGTCAAACGACTTTCTTCCCTACCGCAAGTGCATTTCTTGGGCGCGGCAGATACCAACATCAACACAAAAATTACAAACTCTTTTGTAGCAAAACTCGGCCCAGATGCCCCTGCGACGGTCCATATAGTGCCAGAGTTGGCGCATGGGGGCGAAGACTGGGCAAAAGCGTGGCCTGGATTACTTCACGAGTTGCGCTTGAATAACTGATCTCGACGTTTTCACACACAACCTGTATTATATTAAGAAAATACGTAACGCTCTTTACATTCGAACTTTATTCAGGCGATATTCACTTCATGCGAACACTCTCCTCTTTAATTGACACCTCGACTCTATACCACAGCCAGCGACTAATGCGTGCCCTTTCCGTGATTCACATCAAGCCAATCTCGTTCATTCATGCCCCCATGGGGTACGGAAAGACTGTAGCCGTTAGAAAATACCTTCAGAAAGAAAAAAATCAGACCATCTGGGTTTCCGTGTTAACCAAAGATAAGGACGCCTTTTGGCGAGATTTCTGCTGTGTGCTTCGTAAAAATTTGCCCAAAGAAGTCGATCTTCTGGAAGCTGTGGAAAAACTTGGCTACCCTACCGATTCCGTAAAAATGGATACAGTCCGAGGTCTGTTCGCCCGTCTGAATTATCCCTCCAAAGCAGTACTGGTTTTTGACGATGTGCACCTGTTGCAGGAATCAGAGGCTGGACAGCTTATTCAGCTTTGCCTGCTTCTCGCTCGCCAAGGAGTTTTCCCTCCAATTGTATTCATTTCTCGCCATGCGCCGAGTCAAATGCTCGCAGAACCTTTACTTAAGGGGATTATAACGGAAATCGGCCCCACCTTTTTTGCACTTAACAAGAAAGAAATGCAGGCCTACTTCAAACAATGTGGCATCTTGCTAGATGAAACGGATACTGCAAAATTGCTCAAGGCGACAGGCGGCTGGATAAGCGCATTGTATCTGTATCTGCTGCATTATTCTCAGCATGGAAAAATGGCAGCTCCCACGGAACTGTCAGCACTGTTGACAAATCAGGTCTTCGACAAACTGCAAGATGAGACAAAGCACCTGCTTATAGCCCTTTCTCCCTTGGAAAAATTCACCGTGCATCAGGCAAAGCTCTGTTATAATAATGCGGAGGCAGTCCTTGCAGATATCCTACGTCGTAATGCATTTATCAGCTACGATTCGACGACAGAAAGTTACATACTTCACGCTCTGTTCCGAGATTTTTTGCTACAACATTTTAAAACATTGCCGGTGGGACAGCAGCAAAAAATCTATCTGGATAATGCCAAATGGTTAATTGAACATGACGAAATACGAAAAGCAGTCAAACTCCTAAAGGAAATTCACGACGACACTGAGACACTCGATCTATTGGACACAGTAGTTGAACACCTGCCTGTCACGGAAGGAAACGGCCTGTTGATGGACCTTTTCCGTACATGCAGCCCGGATTCCATGAATCAATATCCCGGCGTCATGTTTCGATATGCCATGGCAGCCCTCAGCTCCAAGGATCTGCCAACTTTTTCTGACTTACTTGCTCGCCTGGGACACTATTGCTCCTCCTTACCCGAGAATGATCCGACAGCTAACGGTTGGAAAGGTGAGATGGAGCTTTTACGCGCTTTCACCAAGTACAACGACATCGTGGCCATGGCGGCCCACCACAAACGGGCTGCACAATTTTTCCAGCAATCGGAAAACAATGGCAGCCGTCTTTCAGGACAAGACCCATGGACTATGGGATCTCCTTCGGTTCTATATATGTTTCATAGAAAAAGCGGGATGTTGGAAAAAGAACTGAAACAAATGCACGACTGCCTGCCACAATATTCGCAACTCACAGGTATGCACGGAGCCGGAGCGGAAGATATCATGTTGGCAGAGGCGTTATATAATGCCGGGAAATTCGAATCTGCCGCTATCGCCAGTCATCAGGCTCTGTCAACGGCTCAGGCGTACAAGCAAATTGACATTGAAGTATGCGCTCTTTTTCTACTTGCCCGATTAGAAATGCAACATGGTGAATACGACAAATCCATAAATCAATTACAAATCATGCGAAAACGTGTGGAAGAAGAAAAGGCCTTTTCTCTGCTGCAAACAACGGATTTATGCACTGGTTTTTTGCATATGAGTATTCACCGACCGGAAAGAATCCCCAATTGGTTGCTGCAAGACGGTGAAAAAAAGCTCTATGCTTTCGCCGGGGGCTGGGCCTACATCGTGTTTGGCGGCACCTTGTTACTCAACAGGGAACACGCAAAATTGGTTGCCCACTTTTCTCGCCTTATACAAAAGGGCACGTACCGCCAAAACATCATGTTCTCCATCTATGCAAATCTATTTATTGCTGCGGGTAACACGGGGTTGGGTTTATATGCAAAGGCGGACACGGCGCTCTTTGCCGCTCTGGAATTAGCACTGCCGGACAAAATATATATGCCTTTTGCAACAAACTCTACATTTTTGCCGCAGCTAAAAGGCCTGAAAGACGACGATTTATATGGCTACGATATTCACCGCATCTTGCAACTGTCCACCAAATTGGAAAAAGTCCGCAACGGCATCATTTCCCGATTCTTCTCAAAGGCGACCCCTCCCCTCACTCCTCGGGAGAACGAACTTGGACGATTGGCCATGACCGGTATGACGTATAAAGAAATCGCCGTTGCCGCAGGTTTGGCTCCGAATTCTGTTAAACGCTATTTTGCCGCCTTGTATAAAAAACTCGGTATAAACAATCGAGAACAGTTAAAAAATTATTTCTTGAAGCAAGAAAATAATATTTTTTAGCCATCCGCCTGTTTCGTCAGTTTACTCAAACAATTCACCCTGCAATAAATTTTCTTAATACCCAAAAGGCAACATCTATCTGTCCTACATTTCGATCACACAAAAATGTGCAGAAGAAGTGAGGCGAATATTTTCAAGAAATCAGTATTCTTTCACTCATCTAAAAGAACGGCATTGGAGCATATCCAATGCCGTTCTTTTCTTGTCCATTTCATTGAAGGAAATAATCAAAATTTTTCATACACAAACAAGAAGATGCAACACGAAATAACATTCGCCACTCTCATTATTTTTTAAAGGCCCGCCCACGTTGTTAACCGCCGACATTAGTATAAATAAATTTTCTTTAATAAGCACTCAAAATAAATGAATTTTATTCGCGATATCACCCAAGGTGATATTGCGACCCAAAAATCAAATGGGTACTAGGCAATTTATGTCTTCATATTTCGATCTACAATCTAAAAAAAGACTATAAAAACAATACGCTGAATCGACATTTTATTTGCCTATAGAAACTGAAATTCTGTCCGTGCTGCGAAAACTATAGCGACACAGACGTTCACATAAGGAGATTCCCCATGCGGCCTATCTACAATATTATTTTCTCTCCAAACCGTCTCACCCTTTTTGTTTTATTGCCCATGCTCCTAGCCCTGCTCCAGTGCTTACCAGCCCAGGCGGCCAGCGTTAACACAACTCCGGGTGGAGACATTGATATTAGCGGCGACGGTTCCATCGTTGTTATCAATCGAAACAATAACATTTACGCAAGTCCCAGTTCCCTCGGCAGCAGCACCCTCATAGATTCCTCAGCCGAGATTGTTGGTATATCACAAGACGGGTCTCATATTCTTGGAAAAAAAAATTCGAATTTTTTTTATATATACTCCGGGACGAATCACCAAACAACAACTTTTTTGACTCCGCTAATAGCAACCCCGGACTTAGCAGGGATCAGTTCAGATGGTCATGCCGTTTTCGGTTCACGGCTTAGTGTCGGCGCACCAAATGAAGCATTGATAGCGGTATCCTCCGACAACTGGACCACTGCAGGTGGTATTACTGATTATTCGATCTCGTACGGTCCCACAGGGTCAATGCCCGACCTCAATGCCATCAGTAACAACATCGCCGGGGTAAGAACAGCTGTAGGAGCTATGGCAAACAAACCAATGACATGGGAAACACCCACCGTCGGGAATACTTTGGTTGGCACGCCTTTATCCCTTGGGAGTTATACTAGTGGGTCCGCACGGGACATTACCGACGATGGGTCGATGGCAGTCGGAAATGTCAATACAACATATCACCATGCAGCTATATGGAATATAATGACCAATTCACTGACTGTTCTCCCGTCCGGTGGCTATAATAACCAAAACGCTAATTTCGTTAACAAAAACGGTTCAGTCATTGTTGGTGATGTTTGTAGTGCAATCTCAGAAGTAGCCATTTGGACAGAAAATGGTAACTCCTACACGGTTCAAACGCTTTATGACGCTCTCATAAGCAAAGGCGTACAAACGGACCCCAATAATTATTTCATGACCGCCACAGGCTTAAGTGACGATGGCGACCTCATTACGGGACAGAGAGCTGATAGTACAATGTTCATTGCCAACCTTGGCGCGGGTGGAGTGATCACCACTGAGCAATTGAACGAATCTCTGGCAACCATGGGGCAAGTCGGATCAGCGGTTTCCGGAATGGGCCAGCTTTCCATGAGTCGTCTGGGCAACGTGGCGGGCGGACAAGGCGCACATTTTCACGTAACCACCCCCGGCACCGAGACTGCCGGAGGTGGAGCCGAACGAGGTCTGTCGAGCGGTGATGAAATGCCGGGAAGCATGGACCTGTGGGTCATTGGCTCCGTGGGATCAAACATTGAGCTGAATGGCGATGACCTCGGTCTGCGCGGCGGTGTCGGCTTGACCTGGGACAACGGCAACGAATGGCGTTTTGGCGGCGGCGTGTTTGGTGACATGCGGGATTTGAAGACAAATCACGGTGGCGACCAAAGTATCCGAGCCATCGGACCCGGTGTTTTTGCCGTCTACTCTCCGGAACAAACCGGATTTGAATTCCGCCTGTCTGCTTTATGGCAATCCGTGGCGCTAGACCTGACACGAGGCTATGCCAATGGCGCAGGAAGTGCCACTTCATCCGGCTCCACAGACGCAAATGTCTTCGGTCTTTCCGGTCGAGTACAGTGGACAAAAAACATGACCGATTCTTTCGACCTGACGCCTTTCGCCGAATACACTTGGCAAACCACGCATATCGACAGTTACTCAGAATCCGGGGGCCCTTTCCCGGCCAGCTTTGAAAGCCGAACTGAAACATCCAACTCTATCCGGGCAGGCCTTAGAGCCGACGCGGCCCTCTTCGACAAAGTCGGCACTTGGGCCTGGTTGGCCTGGGATCATCGCTTTGAGGACTCCTCCGCAGGTATGGGCGGCAGCACAATCGGCTTGGGAGCGTTCACCTATCCCGGCGCAAAATTGGACCAAGACTGGGCCGATGCGGGTGTCGGTGCAAGCTGGGACATCACCGAACGTTTGGAAGCTACTTCCAGCCTCGGATTCGCCATGGGGTGTGACGACGAAACCGTCCCCGACCTCACCGCCACCATGGGGCTCAGCTATCAACTCTGGTAGTAGGAATTTTAAATCAAGCAACCAATCAAACCTTAAAAATCATACGATTTGAGAACCGCAACCATCTATTAAATAAATATAAAGGCATGGTCTTCTGATGAAACTGGTAGCGAAGGTACAATATCTCTTCTTCTTGGTCCTGTTGCTTGTCTGTTCGGTTCCGGTTTTATCTTTCGCAGCAGACTTGCCCGATGCCATCGGTGAAGTGGTTTCCATAATGGGAACTGCGACAGCAACCCAACCTGATGGAGCCATGCGCACATTGGACTTGAATGCTCCGGTAAGAACCAAAGATGTCATAAAAACCGGGTGCAAAAGCAATATTGAAATCGTTTTCAAGGACGATTCCGTATTTTCGCAAGGCCCGGATTCCAGCACCTCCCTGGATGAATTCGTGTATTCCGCAACGCCCTCTGCATCCAAAATACTATTAAAAGCCGGAGTCGGAACGCTTCGCTATGTAACAGGACAAGTGGTCAAGCAGAACCCTGATGCTTTTGCTCTCGTAACGCCGATGACGACAATAGGCATTCGAGGTACCGAAGTATTTGCCGAACTTTCAAAAGAACAGGAAGAAATCGGCGTACTTTCCATAGCTCCCGGACATGTGGTCGAAGTCTCTACCTCCAAAATGCAGAAAACCATTTCAAGGGCCGGTTTTTCCGTAAAGGCAGCTCCTGACGGTGGTTTGAACAATCCATCCCCCACAGCTCCGGAGACACGGACCAGAGTTATCAAAGCCGCCCCTCAGACTACACAGGGAGAAATAGGCGGTGTCCAAAGCAAAACCGACAAAGACCGCAAAATCAATGCGTTCGCAGCGGCCATTAGCCGAAGCAAAGGAAATCTCGGTGGACTCAATCAGCATCCAAATTACGGAAATCTTAATAATATAACTTTGCAAAAAAGTGCCCACAAAGCAGCTGAATCCGATCAATCCTCAAATAATGGAGCAGGCCTCGGTAGCGACGGTCCTGCCGATGTCGACGATATGTAAGGTGATTATTAGGCCAGAATGAAATGAAACTGCATAATGATGCATTCGAAGGAGGTTGTAAAAAGTGAAGGGACGTTATCTCAAATACATCCTGATTCTTACATTCCTAATGACGTTTCTGACCGGCTGTTTGAGCGTCATGGTCGAACGTCAGGGAACCAAGGCATATATGAAAAAAGATTATACTACTGCCCGCCTGAAGTACGAAGAAGCCGTGGATCAAGGCAATTCTAACGCGATGTATCATCTCGCTGTAATGTATGCGGAAGGCCAAGGCGTCCCACAGGATTACCCCAAAGCCGCCGGCCTGCTTGAACAAGCTGTTGATCAAGGAAACAACAACGCCCGACTCATGTTGGGATTGTTTAATATCTACGGTGACGGCATCCCCCAAAATCCCGACAAAGGCGCGACCTTAATTACTGCCGCGGCCGATGACGGCAACGACACAGCAATGTATTATCTGGCCAACTTGTATGCTGCGGGCCTTGGCGTAGGCAGAGACCTCAACAAAGCCGAATACTGGATGCATGAGGCAAAAAGTGCAGGATTCCCGGTCAAAGATAAGCTTCTGACACAGGAAGGTCTTGCGACTTTATACGAATAATAATGAACGTTTATATAAACGCCGCAAAATCACTTGATCACAAGATTGTGCAGGTTCAAATCCCACCCCAGTACCAAAAGTAAAGGGCTTATGTCTTATAACATAAGCCCTTTACTTTTTGATGAAAATTATGAAATCGTACCAAACGAAATATCAAAAAATCGTAAGTACGACAAATGCTTTGAATTATTAAAACTAATTTAAACTCTAGATAGGATTAAAGACATGAACTGGTGGACAACACTTCCTGTTTTTTGGAAAGGCTTTATTTGTGGAGGAATTTCTGTCCCCGCCGCCATTATTTTTATTGAAATCATACTCAAATTCGTTATTCGCAGGAAAAAACCACACAATAGCACCAACTAATTTTAAGAAGTATCCCCCCCCCTTCACTCCTTATCCAAAACTGGCAATATTAGAATTGACCTTTTATTTGAGACCACAGGTCACCTTTTGCTGACGCCCCCCTACACACTGACACCCTGTATTAGACAAAACCCCGCGCTAACCGTGGGGATAGGTTGTCGTCTTCACTCTTGATCAAAAGAAAAATCACCTCACGGCTACGCCATGAAGAAAAACTACAAAAATATCAAAAATGGTATAGATGGCAAGACAAAACCTCCTTCAAAAGAGGGACATGTAGTATTGCTATCTTTTAGTAAAGAAAAATAAGTTATTAATTACAGTAATATATAAGTATTAACCAAAAAGAGAAAGTCGTATTGACACAATGTCGTAATAATGTTGTAATTTTACAAGAACGACTGACTAACGTGTCAAACAGAGGCTTCATTAAGGGGACCACATGGATATTTTTGAAACAATTCGTTCAGAAATGCCTACAATGCGAAAATCTGAACAGAAGGTAGCAGACCTTGTTTTAAGGTCTCCTGACGTTGTCATGAATGGTTCCATCTCCGAAGCCGCCACACTGGCCGAGACCAGTGATCCTACGGTTGTCCGTTTTTGCAAACAACTGGGCCTAAAAGGATTCATGGAGCTCAAACTTCGTCTCGCCAGTGCACACCCTATCGATAAAACAGTCCTCGAAGACATCACCGAAACCGACTCGGTCAACTCCATCTTTACCAATGTCATGCGCTCTGTGGTCGAGGCTGTAAGCAGCACAGAACGAGGCATGGACCGGCGTATGCTGGAAGATGCAGTGGACACTATGGTTGCCGCCACCCGCTGGGAATTTTACGGCATGGGCGGTTCCGGTGTCATCGCGCTCGATGCACATCATAAATTTTTCCGTCTCGGCGTCTCTTGTGTTGCCTACAACGACTCTCACATGCAAGTAATGAGCGCAGCCCAGCTCGACGAAAACGCCGTCGCGGTTGTCATATCCCACTCAGGTGCCACCAAAGACATCATCGAATCCGCCGAAATAGCGAAAAAAACCGGCGCCAAGGTTATCGGCATTCTGGGCAAAAAGAATTCTGAAGTCGCAAAACACTGTGACATCCCGTTGTGCGTTTCCTCTCGTGAAATAGCCCTTCGACTCGCCCCCAAAGCTGGCAGGCTCATGCAGCTTGCCCTTCTCGACACGCTCTTCGTGGCCGTAGCAATGCGCCTTGTCAATGAAGAAGGCTTCGACCGCCTCGACAAGGTGAAACGTGCCCTTCTCGGAAAAATAATTTAATCATGCCGGTCCATTCGGACTCGTATGAAAAAATAGGTGTGGTATTAATAAATTGCGGTTCAATCATCAAAAATCAGGAGGATTCTATGCGTAAAATCTGGTTACTGTCTGCCCTGGCACTCATCATGACTTTCGGCCTCGGTTCTGTCGCTTCCGCCCAGACAGATCTTCTGGACAAAATCAAAAGCGACGGCAAAATCGTCATCGGCACCACTCTGGCTGCCCCGCCTTTTGCCTATCGTAACGACAAAGGCGAGCCCGAAGGTTTTGAAATCGATCTGATGAACAAGCTCGGCGAGTACATGGGCGTTGAAGTTGAAGTTGCAGACATGGCATGGGGCGGCCTGATTCCTGCCCTGCTTTCCCAGCGTATCGACCTGATCGGTGCTCGCATGTCCGCCACTATGGAACGCGCTACCAAAGTCATTTTCGCTCACCCCTGGCTCATGACCGGTACTTTCGCTGTTGCCCGCGACGGCAAAGGCTACAAGTCCTGGGAAGACCTGAACAAACCCGGCGTAAAAATCTGTGCGATCGCTGGCGCCATCGGTGCTACCGTTGCCAAGAAAAAACTCCCCAATGCTGAACTCGTCACCTATGAACTGGACGGCGACCAGCTGAAGGCTCTCAAAGACGGTCGTGTTGACGCTGCCCTGAACGATGAACTCATCGTCATGAGCTTCCCCCAAAAGGTCAAAGGCCTGACCATGCTCGAAGGCAACATCCAGCCTGACGCATATGCATACGCAGTTCGCCCGGACTTCGAATCCTACCGCATGAAGAACTGGCTCGACCTGTTCTTCGCCACCATCATGCGCACCGGCGAATATGGTGAAATCTACGAGAAATGGCTCGGCAAGCCTTGGCAGGCCGACTGGAACATGCATCCGTAGACGATACTGACACATGTCATCGGGGCAGGGAAAATCCCTGCCCCGTTTTTTCACCTGTTAAAACGGTCTAAATAATGAATTACGATTTCAACTACCAGATGATGGTCAATTACATGCCTGATATTATGACAGGCTTGCAAAATACCATCCTCATTTCTCTTATCAGCATCGTACTCGCCGTGGTGTGGGGTGTCATGGTCGCATTGGCCCGCCTCTCACACAAGCCATGGCTGAAACGATCAGCAACCGCTTACGTGGAGTTCATCCGCTCAACACCACTTTTGGTGCAAGTGTATTTTCTCTTTTTTGGTTTGCCGGAATTCGGTATCATCCTGCCCGCCTTTCTGGTGGGTGTAATGGCTTTGATGCTCAACTCTGGTGCCTATGCCGCCGAAATTATTCGAGCGGGCATTGAGTCCATCCATACAACTCAATATGAAGCTGCAGACTGCCTGGCAATGTCGTATTCGCAAAAAATGCGGTATGTAATTTTACCCCAGGCATTTCGAAACATCTTTCCTCCGTTAATCGGACAAGCGTCCTATCTGGTCAAAGACTCAGCTCTTGTTTCTGTTATGGGCGTCGTCGATCTGACCAAGGCTGCCGCCGTTACTCAGGCTGTAACCTTCCGTCCCATGGAAGCATTCCTGCCTGCAATGGTATTTTACCTCGTCATCATCCTGACTCTTATCTACGGGACCTCGTTCCTCGAAAAACGCATGAGGAGATGGTAAGATAATGGATATACTTTCATTGACCGGCAACCTCTTTGTCCTCCTTGCGGAACGAGGACTGCCCGCGACCCTTCTTCTGGCCGTAGCAGGCTTCGTCATAGCCATACTCTTCGGTGTTTTTACTGGCCTCGTCCGGTTCCTCAAAATACCAGTACTCTCACAAATTCTTCGCATTTATGTCGATTTCATGCGAGGGCTGCCTTTCTTGATGATTCTGTTCTTTCTGTTCTACGTGCTGCCGTTTTTCGGCCTACGGCTTTCCGCCCTGACAACAGGTATTTTAGCTCTGTCTATGCATTCGGGGGCGTATGTCTCTGAAATCATCCGCAGTGCTTTACAGTCCATTCCCACAGTTCAGCACGAAGCGGCAAAAGTACTAGCTCTGACCACATACCAACGTTTACGGTATGTCATCATCCCGCAGGCCTTCAAGCTAACACTACCGCCCCTTTCCGGGCAGATCGTTCTGCACATCAAGGACACGTCCGTTGTTTCTGTCATTGCTTTGACCGAATTGACCCGTGTGGCTCGGGTTCAGATGCAGTCCAACATGGAACCACTGATCACATTCGCGGTCCTGTCCGTGTTTTATTTTGCGCTCTGCTACCCGATTCTCCACCTTTCCGCGAATCTGGAAAAGCGACTCAAACAAAAGACTACTTAGTTTCAAGGAATATATTATGCCTATAGTATCTGTTAATAATCTCCACAAAAGCTTCGGAGCCCTTGAAGTGCTTCGAGGTGTCAACTTTGATGTTGAACCCGGAGAAACCGTCATCTTTGCCGGTCCCAGCGGCTCAGGCAAATCAACCCTGCTCCGTTGCCTTAATGGTCTCGAAAAAATTCAGGCTGGCGAAATCATTGTCGACGGGACATCTGTTCACGCGCCGGATACAGACCTGCTCGACCTGCGTCGCAGAGTTGGCATGGTCTTCCAGAGCTTCAACCTGTTCCCGCATCTGACCATCATGGAAAACATCACCATGCCTTTGACCAAGGTCCTGAATAAGGAATTGGATGAGGCCCGCGAAATCGGACAATCCCTGCTGAAAAAAGTCGGCATCGTGGATAAGGTCGATGTTTACCCGGACAATCTTTCCGGCGGCCAGCAACAGCGTGCGGCAATAGCACGTGGTCTGGCCATGAATCCCCATGTCATGCTGTTTGATGAACCAACTTCTGCGCTGGACCCGGAACTGACCGGCGGTATTTTGGACGTCATGGACGAACTCAGCAACTCAGGAATGACCATGCTTGTCGTCACTCACGAAATGGGTTTTGCCCGCAAGGCTGCTGACAGAATGATCTTCATGGACGGTGGAGTTATCGTTGAAGAAGGCGCACCAAGTCAGCTTATTGACAATCCGCAGAATGAACGCACTCGTCAATTCATGCACCAGATTTCCCACGACTAATCAAGCACATACAAGGAAAGACTATGCAGAAAATATTAAAAGCAATTCAAATCGCCGGAATCTTCCCGGTCGTCGAGATCGAACGACTTGAAGACGCTGTACCGGTCGCCAAGGCTCTCAGAAATGGTGGTATTGCCGCCATGGAAATCACGCTCCGTACAGATGTCGCTTGCGATGCGATCAAAGCCGTACTGGAAGCCTATCCTGACATGCTCGTTGGCGCCGGGACAGTTTTGACCCCGGAACAAGTTGAAGAAGTCAAGGAAGCCGGTGCCTGTTACATCGTCACCCCGGGCTTTAACTCCCGCGTTGTATACCACTGTGTTGACAACGACTTCCTGATCATTCCCGGCATTGACAGCCCCACGGGTATTGAACTGGCACTCGAAGCAGGTCTGCCCGCCGTTAAATTCTTCCCCGCTGAATCCAGAGGTGGCATGAAAGGCTTGGCATCAATGGCAGCACCATTCAAGGAACGCGTTAAATTCCTACCTTTGGGTGGTATCAACCCCGACAACATCACCAGCTATGCGAAAAGCAATTCCGTTCTGGCAGTAGGTGGTACATGGATCGCCAAACAAAAGTATATCAGGGCTGGTGAATTCGAACAGATCACCCGTAACGCCAAAGAAGCCATGGCCTTACTCCACGGCTTTGAATTGCTGAGTGCTGAAATTGGCACGGGTGCAGACGAAACCGGTTCGGCAATGCTCAATACGCTTGCCATGGCCTTTGCGCCTACAAGTATTCCCAACTTTACACCGCTGTCAGCCACAGGAGATGCCCCCGGCACCCTCCGTATTGCATGCAATAACATTCAACGTGCAGTCGTATGGCTTGAAAGCAACGGACAAAAGGTCGAAGCTATCGACACCAAAACAAATTCCGCGTGGATGACAGATACCGCTGGCGGCATTTCCATCCAACTCATTGAAAAGCAGTAGGAGCTAACCATGACACGGTATGCCATGTTTGGTGAAATCATGATGCGGCTCAAGGCCCCCGGCTATGAAAGACTCTTTCAGACACCGTCACTTGAAGTAACCATGGCCGGAGCCGAAGCCAACGTTGCTGTCGGCCTCGGAAGATTGGATGAAGATGTTTCCTTCATCACCGCACTTCCGACAAATGACCTCGGAAACGCCGTGCGTGACGAATTGCGGAAACACGGCGTGGATGTTTCAAAAATTGCCCACCACGAAGGTCGTCTCGGATTGTACTTTGTTGAAACCGGTGCCAACCAGCGCCCTATCAAGGTAGTCTATGATCGAGCTGACTCCTGCATTGCCAAAGTCGAGCCAACAACTTTCGACTGGCGCAAGTTGTTGGCTGATCGGGACTGGTTCCACATCACCGGCATCACACCCGCTATTTCAGAGACAGCCATGCGTTGCACCCTTGAGGCTATGAAAACAGCCAAAGAAATGGGGCTGACGGTTTCATGTGACCTGAATCTTCGTGCAGCACTCTGGCAATACGGCTTCAATCATGTAGACGTATACCGGCGCATGATGGAATATGTGGACGTGCTGGTCGGCAACGAAGGCCACTTCGATTCCTGCCTCGGCCTGTCTGCTCGGGTTGCCGAAAACGATATCTACGACAACCCGTCTGCATATCGCCCGATGGCCGATGAAGTGTTCGAACAATGGCCTAACATCAAAAAAATCGCCATCACGGTTCGCCGGACACAATCCGCTGATCACCAGTCCACTGTCGCCATACTCGCGACACCGGACAAAATGTGGACTTCCCCAGTCTTTGAAATGAAAAATATTATCGACCGTATCGGTGGCGGAGACGCCTTCACCACAGGCTTCCTGTATGCACTCGACAAGACTGGCGACTCTCAGGAAACCATTGATTTCGCGGTTGCGGCCGGAGCCATGAAGCACTCCATTCCCGGCGACTTCCTCCGCGCGACAAAAGAAGAAATACAGGCCCTTGCCGATGGCGCAGCGGGTCGTGACCAACGATAACCACAAGTATCACAGGAAAAAATTATGAAGACTCTCTGCGAATCCCTGAACAAGATGCCCCGTTCCGGAATCCGTGTCATCATGGATCTGGCCATGGGAATGGAAGACGTCATCCACATGGAACTCGGCGAGCCCGGCTTTCAGACCCCGGACCACATCAAAGAAGCCGCCTGCAAGGCGATCCATGACGGTTTCACCAAGTACACTGCCAACAACGGGCTGCTCTCACTGCGAGAGGCTGCTCTCAATAAAATCACCAGAGACGGTGCTGAAATCGGTATTGACCAGATCGGCATTGCCCCCGGTTCAGTGTTCGCTCTGGCTCAGGCCATGATGGCCGTCACGAACCCCGGCGATGAAGTTTTGCTGTCCGATCCAGGCTGGCCGAACTATTACATGCAGACCATCGCCATGGAGCGCACCCCAGTATTCTACCCCCTGCGTGAAGAAAACGGATTCGAGCCGCTCATCGAAGATCTGGAACCGCTGATCACACCCCGCACTCGGGTCATGCTCATTAATACTCCGTCAAATCCCACCGGCGGCGTGTACTCCAAGGAAACCGTTGAAAAATTAGTTGAATTCGCCAAAAAGCATGACATTTACATCATTTCTGACGAAGTCTACGATAAAATCATATTCGACGGCGAGCATCACTCCCCGCTAAATATCGACCCCAACGGCAATGTGATCTCCATCTACGGCGTGTCCAAAGCATATGCCATGACAGGCTGGCGCGTTGGTTACTACAGCGCTCCATCAGAAGTTGCTCCGCAGATGAACAAAATCCTTGAGCCTTACGTTTCTTGTGCTTCCGCAGTCTCACAAAAAGCTGCAGAAGCCGCATTGAATGGACCGCAGGATTGTATCGGCACAATGGTCGAAGCTTACCGCGAACGTCGGGACCTCGTCCTCGACAAGTTGTCCGCAGAAGGCTTTGAGTTCTCCCGTCCCAAGGGAGCATTCTACCTCATGGCCAACGTATCCAAGGCAGGAATGGATTCCTACACATTCGCAAAGGAACTGCTCAAGGAAACAGGCGTTGCCACCGCACCCGGCCTGACCTTCGGCCAAGATTCCGACAAATTCATCCGCTTCTCCTTCTGCGCTGACACCGAGCAAATCAGAGAAGGCATCAATCGCTTCTGCTCTTTCTACAAAAGCAGAGTTTAACAAAGAATCGACCGTTTCCTTCCTAGGACACGGATATCCCGATCAATCAATGCTTAAAGGCCCGGAAGGTTTTCCTTCCGGGCCTTTTTGTCTGTCATTTATAGCAAAACAATACACCAGATATGAGAAACAAAAAAACCCCGGACTCGGCAAATGCCGAATCCGGGGTTGTACATTTTGATTAATTAATTCTTGTCAGGTGAATCAATGATGGTCTGAATCAAGGAATTCAAGGACTCGTGGTCGCTGGAGATGTCCATGTGACCAGTCGGCAAATCCATTTGATCGACGCCGTGGAGTGAGTAGTCCGTCAAAGTGATGGTATAATCATCACCAGGATTCACATCGCCAGCCCCTTCATTGATAGTCAAAACCGTGTCATTCCCAGAGTGGTCGATGGAGATGAACATGTCGCCCATATCATTCAGGACCAATTCGTCGCCGTCACCGAAACCGGATACCGTGATGTCGCCACCGGCAGTACCGATGTAATCAGGATCAACAATAATGGTATCATCGCCGCCATCTGTCAGGTTCACCATAGTGGCGTCATCCGCGATGTAAATGAGGTCTTCACCAGTCGTTCCGTTCATGACGAATTCACCCGTCGCGGTGTCGGCCGTCGCATCGGTGACAACATTGGCGTTGACGTGAATCGGAATCTCAAGATTCGCCACATCAACCGCACCATGACTGTCAGACACCGTGTACTCGAAGGTCTCGGTAACCGTGTGGTCAAGGTCCTGCCAACCATCATGGAGCGTATAATCATACGAACCATCAGCTTCAATTGTCAGATCACCGTAAGTACCATGAATAGTAGTCTGACCGGATGCACTGACATCGTCACCGTTAACGTCAATAACACTCAGGGTATCACCGGTATCGACATCGAAGTCGTTGGCGAGGACATCGCCGGTTATAACTCCTCCGTCAGCAAGACCAAGATCAATAGCAGCTGGGATATCCGCAGTGCCAGGATCAGTCATAATAGCATTTGGAATTGATACAGACTGAATAGTGAAGTTGTCATAGTTGTCAGAAGCCTTTACGTAAACGCCACTAATAGCCCATCCGTTCGGTGCATGCACTGTCAGAGTATCATGAGAGAGATTTCCGAGGTCTACCTTATTCCATGAACCAACGGTTTCAGTCGAACCATCAGTATAAACAATTCTAATTCTAGCATCGTCGTTACTGTCAATGTTCCCAAAACGAATATTCAACGAATCTGAACCTGCAGAATCTTGAACATCAATGTAAACACGTTCATTAACGTCTGCACCATCCATCTGATTATCATTGTCTTCTATAATCCGAGTTCTGGTTTCATAATGCCCACTAAACCAGCCATCCGAGACCCACTCCTGATAAGTCTCTGTGTAACTTGAATCAATTCCAAGGCCTCCATTGACTGCTACTAATTCCATGTTGGAACCGGCAACTCTAATTTGAATTCCATCATTACCAACAGAGACAGCCCCGTCCGGCATTTCGCTGAAATCGTTCAAAAAAGCGTCCCTGTAGGTGGGAGCATCTCCATCAATACCAGGGGTAACATTGATACCGTGATAACTATCATCAATTGCCACTGGCGCATCGTTGGCACCATTAACTTCAAAACTAACCGTTGCCGAATCTTCTCCCCCGTTGCCATCAGAAATGGTGTAGGTGAAGGACTCGGTTTCGGATTCGTCTTGGCCCAAAGCATTTGCGGCAGCCTGATCCGGTGTGTACTCGTAAGAGCCATCACCGTTAATGGTCAATGTACCGTAAGTACCAACAATGGTTGCAGACGGATTGTCTACACCGTCATTAGTGTTGTCTACGAGGTCTACTGTCTCTGTATCATTAGTGATGGAAATGACACTCAAAGCATCGCCATCGGGATCGGAGTCATTGGTCAACACGTTGCCTTCAGCGGTCGTGGCCGGAATGGTCGTCTGGGACAAAACGTCCTGAAGCAGACCATTTAAACCGTTACCATCCAGCATGGAAGCGTCATTTCCTTCATCGATAAGGTCCATATTCCCTTCGTACTGAGCAGGCATGTTGACACCAACGGCAATGAGATTGACATCTGAATTCTCCTGAATGGGAGTAATCAGATTCTTCCAACCATCTCCGCCTTCCGTAGGTTCGCCATCAGACAAGAAAATAACTTGAGTAGGATCAGGATCCGGACCAAGTAATGCCGTAGCGGCCTGGAATGCTGCCGTATAGTCAGTGCCGCCACCAGGGGCAAACGTTCCAATAAAGGCAACCGCGGCATCATAAGCCGTTGAGTCTCCACCAGTAAGGGTGAAGGTATCGACATCCGTCTCATGCCAGAAATTGATGATGCTCACCTTGGATGTAACACCATCAGCCAAGCTCCCCTGCAAAGTCTGAAGCATATTAGTAAGAGCTGTCTGCGTCTGAGCCATTGCTGTATGGCTCAAGGACCCAGATGTATCCACGATAAGCATGTAGTCAGACGGGTTGGTTGAAGTACTGATTCCGCCTTCAGTTACTGAAGTGTCTACTCCACCAGCCAAATCGTTTACAGCGTTGGGGACTCTATTGTCGTCTTCACCGTTAACGGTGACCTTGATATCCGTGAAATCGTTACCGTCCTCGGTGTAGACACGGAAGTACTCGTCAAAACTCTCACCACTATCCTGATTCTGAACCTCAGGCAGGGAGTTATCAATCTTGTATTCCCACACTCCGGCATCATTAATGGTCAATGTTCCAACGTTTGCAGTCGACAATACGTTACCGTTTGCATCCACTGCATCAATATGTGTGGTGCTCATGGCACCGTCGCCGTCAGCGTCGGAGAAAGTGACACTGCCGGACTCAACCAAGAAACCATTTCCATCCAAGTCAGCAGGAGCATCTTCATGAACGGCTCCATCGGTGTGATCGGTAATGCTGGTCGGATCATCCTCTCCAACCACCGTAATGGTGGATTGAGCCGGATTACTCCAGTCTTCGCCGTCATTCACACGGATGGTTATTTCACGCGTACCGTCTTGTAATGTCTCTGAGTCATTCTCGAAGGTCAGGCTTTGCAGCAATTCTTCGTAATCAGCCTTGGAAGCATCGCCGGAGATTGTCCAGGTCACGCTGCCATCAGAATTGGTAACAGTCCCTTCATCAACAAAGGAACCGAGGTCAACATCCAAAGCATCATGCTCTTCTGGTGTATAAGTAATTTCAACCTTGGTGATTGTATCGGAATCGACATCCGAGATATCCACGGCACCGGCAACAGAGAGAGGTGCATCACCTTCAGTAAAGGTCGCGCCATGATCCGCACCAGCCGCGCCAGGATTTTCATTGGCAAGGACGTCATCAAAATCGTCATCATCAACAGAACTCTGTTGATCATCAACTTCGATATCATTGTTATTATTAAGACTATCGCCAAAGGTAGCTTCGGAATCATTCGGATTCAACGTTGCATCGTCAAAATGAACGTTCTGAGTCGTGGCGCCACCATCAAAGGAGATATCCCACTCATTGTTGGTTGCATCCCACACGAATTCAGGGGTTCCGGTAGGAGTGGAACCATATTCGACATCAACCAGGAAGTAATGCAGATCCTGACCGTCACCAAATGTGGTGAGGACATCGCCAACATTTGCATCCTGTACGTCTTCCATAATGATTTCAGGATTCACGGGCTTACCGTCAACCATCTCGTAAACACCAATCATGTTATGGTAGCCGGCGGTATGACCTTCGAAAGTCACTGTACCAGCTGAGAGGTCGAGGGTAGGAGCGTCATTAGAGCCGGTAATGGTAATGTACAGAGAAGCCTTAGAATGAGTCTCTCCGTCAAATACCGTGTAATCGACCTTAATGGGGCCGTCACCATAGACTTCGCCTGCTGCCAAAGACTGGTAGGAGGACGGGTCAAAAGTGTAGGAACCATCGTCGTTGAAGGTCAGACCTTCGGGTGCATCGGCCGGGTTGTCGAGAGAGAACTCAAGTTCACCAAGTGTATTATCAAGATCGATATCATTGTCGCCGACGTTCAGACCGGTCGCCGTTGTATCGTCTTCATTAATGGTCAAGAAATCATCTGCCGCTTCGACTTCCTGATTCACAGGGCCGTCAGGCTGAATGTTGATGGTAACAGTGGAGGCTCCATCAGGATCAACCAATGCGCCGTCGTTACCAGGCTGACCGGAATCAACAGGAATGTAATCAAAGGAATCAGTATCAGTGAACTCTGCATCGATGTAGCGAAGTTCCCAGTTAGAACCATCCGCATCGGAAACGGTGCTGAAAACTATTGTATCGAATTCAAAACCAGAAACCGTGATGGAATTGAACAAGTCTCCGTCGCTGCTAACAGAGCCGGAATTAACCTCTTCACCGTTTAGGTATGCGGTCCACTCAGCGGTCGCATTCTGATAATTATTGCCATCAGGATCAAAATGCCCACCCAAGCCATCGAAGCCGATTTCTGCGTATGAAACGGTTGCGCCATTAAAACTCACGGTCAGTTCGTCACTACCGGGTCTATCTGGCCCAGCATTGAGGCCCTTGTCGTTACCACCGTTACCAGTGGCATCAGCAATACCAAATCCTATGTGATTTTCCTGTCCATGGAACTGTTGGAGTTCTGCGGCTACTCCATCGCTGGTCACGCTGGTGGTTACGGAAACACCATCGCCAAGGTCCATAACGCGGTTCAGGCCATCGGATTCACCCCAGTTATCAAGAGTCGCATCACCTGCAAGACGAGAACCAAGGAGCACACCGTCAATGCCGTCGGAGTCAGGAACATAGGTCAAACCATTCAGATCAAACTGAGTGCCGTTGCCGTCGATAACACCGTCGCCATCAGCATCGCTTGCCAAATCGTCTTCAGTCACTTCCTGACCGTTGTACATCAACTTGCCGCCCGTGGGCAGCTCGGTGATCATAACGTCAAGAGCATCAGCATCGTCTTCTGGATCAGAAACATGATCGGCGTTGTCACCAATGCCACCTTCTGATCCATCAGCGCCGAGGAAGTCTACCGAGCCACCGTCAAGACCGACGGTCATGGTAAAGTCTTCGCCGCTCGGGGCTTCATTCACATTGCCAATCTGGACATTGATATCAACAGACTGACCAACACCGCCCTGCGAGTCCACTGGGGACACGGAGACTGTGTACTGGTTGTTTGCTTCGTAATCGAAGGTCGCACCGTCTGCGGTCACAACCTGATTTCCATCGATAGCGAACAAGAGGTCGGCGCTATCAACCGGGTTGCCATCTTGATCATAATATTGGCCGTCAGCACCAAGCTCGACATATTCGGTATCCGAAATCTCGATCTTGTTGATGACGTAATGCACATCCTGCCCTTCCATGTCGCTGGAGGCCAGTTCTGCAACAGCAACGGAACCTGTCGCGTTTTCAACAACCGTGAAAATCGGATTGCCATCAGCATCAACCGAGCTGACAGCCAAGTTGTCAATACCAAAGGATTCATCGTTGAGATGGCTATCCAAGTCGGCGGAGAATTCAAGATCAACCTGACCATCCGGGTTCGGGATAGTGATGGTCACATGGTGAATCTGATCAGTACCCCACTGCCAAGTATCGCCAGGCTCCAGATTTTCAGCATCGCCGGTCATCGGTGTAACCGTAAAGGTCACACCATTGGGACCGGTGAATGTACCATCTGTAATCTCACCGTCGATTCCGCGCCAAGACAAAATGGTCCCGTTCAAAGCATCATTATGTCCCAAATTAATTTCAGCGGTATCGCCGTTGACGGACATACTAAAGTTTTCGTTATCCCAAGAGTCAATTTCGTAGAGATCAAACTCTATGGTCATGGTGTCGGCGCCATCGGCAACCGCAAAAGTCTTAGTCAGTGTATCATTACCACCGAGGCGACCAAGGTAATCGGTCAGCGGACCATCAGTTTCAGTGACAGGGACATCGCCTCCGTTGACCAGCCAGCCATCAGCGCCGTCCTCAAAATCTTCCACCGGAGCGGAGACATTGGTGATAACCGGAGCATCGTTGGTGCCGTTAATCGTTACGGTAATGACCTGCGTTGCCGTGCCGTCGTAAGAAGTAACCGTTACGGAATCCGTCAAGCTTTCGCCATCACCAAGCTGTTGGATCGCTGCCTGATCATTGCTGGCAGTATATGTCCAATCGCCATCGGCATTGATGGTAAAAGAACCGTACCCGTTGCTGCCCGGTGCGTCGGTCAAGGGTTGGAAAGTATCTTCAATATCAGGATTGGTGTTGCCCGGAACTGAAGGATCAGGATTGACTTCATGAACATCAGGATCACTCACTTCAAGAGAGCCCTGGGTGGTCAGATTTCCGCCATCAGGTTCGACGACATCACTACCAGACTGGTACTGAGCACCATCAGGCAAATCTTCGAGAGTATTCGCGTTGTCATCTACCTCATTGACAGAAGCGGTAGCCACACCTTCATCATTCACCTCGCCCTCAACAACAGAGATGATCGCGGAATCATTTACGCCTGAGACTGATATAGTCAATGTGGCGGTACTCGTGGCGTCACCATCGGTCACGCTGTACGTAAAGACATCGTCAACCGGGTCACTGCCAGCGGCCAACTCATTGGCTGCATCTTGATCCGCTTCATAGGTGTAATTACCGTCAGCATCAATCTTCAGAGTACCGTAGGTTCCGACAATGACGAGATTACCTTCTGCATCAAAGGAGTTAACAAACTCGGTACCGTATTGGATTCCAGCGATATGCAAGACGTCGCCAGTGTCAACATCAGAGTCACCAGTCACAGCGTCTGTAAGGACATTGCCGGTAGCTGGGACCAAAACGGCATCATCAACGGCCTCAGAGGCAGTATTCACATCGTTCACTGCGATCGGAGCATCGTTGGTACCATTAATAGTAATAGTCAAATCAGCTGGATCGCTGCTAACGCCATCCTGCCAATCATTCGTGGTAACGTAAGAAAAAGTCTCGGTGAGAATGCCGTCGTCATCAAGAGCATTTACCGCGTCATTTTCATTATCAAGAGTATATTCGTACTCGCCGTTTTCCCAGACCCTCAGAGTACCGTAATCGCCATCAATATCGACATATTCGTTGGTACCGTCATAGTCATAAACAGCCTGAGTGTTGTCACCGTGGCTGATAGTCTCAACAAAAATCTGTGCATCATCTGCATCAGAATCCACTTTGCCATCAGCATTCACATCAGTAATGACATTTCCAGCCACAGTACCAATGTATTCGGCATCTTCGAAGATGTGTCCAAATTCCCGAATTGAATTCGCATTAGAAAAGGCCTCGGGAGCATCGTTAGCACCGTTCACTGTAAAAGTGAGATTGGCGTAATCCAAGGCACCGGAATCATCCATAATCGCGTATGTAAAAGAATCCGTACCGGAATTATCATAGTTCAATGCTTCAAGATCAGCATTCTCACCATCGTTATCCAATGTGTATGTGTACGAACCATCATTATTAATAGTCAACGAACCGTAATGTCCTTGAACAGTGAATGAAGCCTGCGAAGGCTCAACCACTCCGTCCAAACCGCCATTCACGAGTGATGCATCATAATCAAGCTGATCGTCGATGTTCTCCGAAGGATGTTCAGAATAAACACCCATGACAAAAAGGCCGGATTCTTCACCGGGCTCATGGACCATGTCGTTGTCATCAACATCCGAATCGTTTTCCAGAACATTGCCAGAGGCAGCAACGGCCGTGGTGTAGTCGTGCAATTCGCCGGTAACCTGACCGTCACGAATGGTCCAACCATATACACCATCATGCCCAATATTGGAGGAATCTTCTGCGTTCAGGACATCATCGGCACCGGAAAGCGGAATGTCAAAATTCACACCATCGCCTGCGGACCAACCTCCGGTAGAATTGGAATCAGCCCAATCCGTATTGGCATATCGAATTTCAACATCGAAATCGCCGTCGCCGAGGTCGTGCAGTCGAATCTGGAAAGAATTGTCATCACCGGAAGAAGTTCCCCACTCCTGCAAATCTTCCCAAGTAATGGTAACAACACCGTTCTCTGCATCCACATCATAATAAATGTGGCCACCCTTTCTTACATCAAAATCATCATACTGCGCGGCAATAAATGGAGGCTCATTGGAAAGATCAGAAGGATTGAAGCTCCAACTCGTCTCGCCTTCACCAAAAGTTATATAGCCGTTAGTGCCGACATAAATGCCGTCGTACGTGTTCCCAAAGAAATTCAAACCATCAGCAAATGCTGCAGACGTATCCACAAACATGGAACCGTCATCAACACCGGCCAAAATTTCAGTGCCGTAAGAAGTACCATCAGTCGTGACCAAAGCATTACCCGAAGCTGCATCAATTTCATGACCATCTCCAACAGGGTAACCGTCAGGATATTGATAGCCTGTGGAATCACCATGCTCAATAGCCTGCACGTTCGTATCAGCCACGGCCGTCGGCGCATCGTTGGAACCATGCACCGTAATGGTCAAACTGGCCTGATTACTCACCGAGCCGGAAGGATCTTCAATGGTGTAATTGAAAACCTCATCGTAATCTTCGCCTTCTTCAAGACTATCAGCCAGTGCTTCATTCAATGTATATGTATAAGAACCGTCGGGTTGGATAACCAAAGTCCCGTACTGACCTTCGACGGTCTGTCCTCCTGTCGGAATCTCGACCGGGCCAGGATTCAAGCCGGTGGAATCAACACCATCGTAATCGATAGTATGCATAAGTAATGTATCATTGGAATCTCCGGCATCAGGATCAAAATCATTATCGATGACATTACCGGCCACAGGTTCTTGAACCTGTGGGCCATCAGTTTGATAATCAATAACAAAACCGTCACCGTCCGTACCCAGACTAAAGAAGTCACCCTCAAGTTCGCCATCGTGAAGATCTTCTTCCTCAGATACGAAAGTGACATGCTCATTCCCGTTAAAATCAGCATCCCCTACTTCAGCGATCTCATTGAAATCGTCATTGGCTATGGGATTTGTATTATCTCCTGCCGTCCCGGAAACAGCTGTCAAAGCGCGACTGGCGTATGCATCATCCTGTCCACCCAAAGCATCAACCCCATCACCAATCTGACCGGGATCATCTGAGTATTCACCGGCACCCGAGCCGCCACCATTGGCATCGCCTGCGGTTTCCAACTCTGCATCAGCTCCATCGACGCCATCGGCAAAAGCAAACAGATACACATCTCCTGCAACCTGTTCTCCATCCAGCATTTCAAAAACAGGCATGGAATCCGCATCAGCAAGAGCCTGGTAATTTTCAAGGACAACCGTTCCACCACCTTCAATAGCAATCGTGAGATTGCCATTGTTACCAGTAAAAACGGCTTCGGAAATATCAAAAGTAAACTTAACGGGAATATCAGCGGTCATCTGATAAGTCGTTGTCTGTCCTGCGCCGGGGAGAGAGACTTGAAGCATTTGGGTCTTGGGGTCGGCCATGGGGTCCTCCAGTTGGGAATATTGAGCATGGAATATGAGTTGCACAAGCGATTCGAATAATTTGAGCAGTTCAAAGAACTCTAGAGATTCGACACACTTTATACATATCGCGCTTTTTTTAGTCAATCTCAAAAAAAGCCAATAAACCAACCATTTGCCATGTGGAGAGTTCAACTCACTTCCCTAAACCCCTTCAACTCGCTGACAAAATCACCTACCTCTATTTATCACGTTTATATCTGATTAATTTTATTTTTCCACAGCATGTTGTTAATAACTAACTTATACATTCCCAGTTTTCCACTGCCAAAAACCATAAAATAAATAACTTAACACTCCGACATGATTGTATAAAAAATAAAAAAAATTCTATACCTAACATCACTAAAAAAGGGACAATAAAAATATTAAACGAGAAAACAACTCAAAAAAACAATGGGAAAAAACAAATATCCCGGGCAAAGACATCCCATTCTTATTAAAATACACACAAATCAATTCATTCCACGTCAAGACAGAAAGAGCTTTTTGGCGGCAGTTCTAAGTATAAACATTACCGCCCACAGCTCCGAATTGACATACAACTAATTCCCACATAAAAACTTTTTTTGCACAGCATGTAATACCTAACCAAAGAATACAAACCATTAAAATAAAACAGTATCTTTATTAATATGAACAAAATACACACTCAAATATGGGACATAGCTATTCCCTTTCAAGATAAAAGGGATGATGCGGGGCATGCCTTCATCACTCTGGAATTTGCCAAGCAATTGGTTGATCTGGAGAATGGCAATCAAGACGTTGTATTGCCCGCCATCATTTTACACGACACAGGTTGGAGTCAATTGTCACGCGCCGAGTGGCAAGTGGTTTTCAGCCCTGATAAAACCCCAGAAGATGAAATGACCGTCCGCCTCCGACATCAGGAAGAAGGCGTCAAGATTGCCCAACGAATTTTGCAACAAGTCAACTACCCGGAAGACCTGATAACCGAGATAGTGGAGATCATAGCCGAACACGACACACGGCAAGGCTTCATCTCCAAAAATGAAGGACTCGTCAGAGACGCTGACAAATTATGGCGTTTTTCAAAGACTGGCTTTGATGCAGATGTTGAACGTTTTAAGTTTGCCCCTCAAAACCTTCACGACACAATCCACCCTCAAATAGCATCTGACGGTTTCTTCTACTGCAACACTTCACGCGAGCTGGCTTACCTAGAACTCGAAAGAAGACAACGGGAGTTCACGCGGGCCGCACTCGCACATCAAAGCGGCACTGACTACGCTCATGTCAGTTAATTTTCATACTGTTTCATACCAGCACGACAGTGAAGGCTGACCATACGGTCAGCCTTCACTGTCTTATTATCCTTTACTATGAAGCCCCAACACCTTATTTGATGAATGCACGGCGGTTACCAGTCGCCATACAGCGATATCCAAGGAGATATTTTGGCTCAAAACGTTAAACTCCATAAAATGAGCAACCGATACCTGCTCAAACGCAGCATCGGCTATTTTGGTCCTTACAAAGGACGTGTCGTCCTTGCAATTGTTGCCATGCTTTTGTACGCGCCAATCGCTCCTGCTCTGGCCTGGTTGACAAAATTCATTACAGATGAAGTACTTATAGCAAAAGATATAAACACATTAGAACTCTGCATATACGGCTTTGCTGGCCTCATAATTTTCAAAGGATTGCTTCAATTGGGTCAGGTTTACGTGATGAACGCAACAGGAATACTGGTGTTGCGAGACTTGCGTCATGACCTTTTTCGAAAAATAATTCGCCTCCCTATGCCTTACTTCGCTGAAAGTGAAATAGGCATGCTCATGAGCCGGATCGTGGCAGATGTTGTTGCAGTCCGCGTCTGTCTGCCCAGCGGAATCATGTTCGTCAGACAAATTTTCACCCTGATCGGCCTGATCGGTACGACCATCTATCTCGATGCATACCTGGCCTTCTGGAGCTTGATAGTCATGCCTGTGGCTATCTATCCTTTCGTTTTCTTTGGCCAGAAAATCCGCAAATACGGACGCAAAATGCAAGCCGAACTTTCAGGCATTAACGTTGTTCTTGAAGAAAGTTTCTCCGGCATCAAAGTTATCAAAGCCTTTGCCAATGAGTTCCGTGAAGAATCAAAATTCAACACGGAAAACAACAATCTGACGCGGATGATTATTCGCCGAATCCTTTATAGTGAAAGTTCTTCCAGAATCATGGATCTGATCGCTGCAGTGGCTGGTGGAACCGTTCTCTGGGTCGGCGGCAGCCGCGTCATCAACGGCTTGATGTCTCCGGGTGACCTTACGGCGTTCCTCGTCTGTCTTGTTCAATTGTATGACCCAATTAAAAAACTTAACGCCTCAAATCACCAGATCCAAGGCGGCCTTGCAGGCGCAGAACGTGTTTTCGACATTCTTGATTCACCAGATATTCTGGCAGAAAACGATGGCGCCATCGCCTTTAATGGCAAACTCAAAGAGCTTACCTTCAACAACGTCAGCTTTACCTATCCGAACACATCGGAACCTGCGATCCAGGACCTTTCTCTATCTATCAAGGCAGGACAGCGTGTGGCCATTGTCGGCCCCAGCGGATCTGGCAAGACCACATTGGTCAACCTGATTCCGCGATTTTATCTGGCCCAACAAGGCGACATAAAAATCAATGGCACGTCACTTCAGGATTACACTTTGGACAGCCTGCGCCTCAACCTTGGCTTGGTCTCTCAGGATACTTTTCTGTTCAACGCATCCGTGACAGAAAACATCGCCTATGCGCAGGACGAATACGACACCAAAGCAGTCACTCAAGCAGCACAAGGTGCATTCGCTCACGAATTCATCATGAAAATGCCCGAAGGCTACGACACTGTCGTAGGCGAAGGCGGCGTCAAGATATCTGGTGGACAAAAACAACGCCTGACCATTGCCCGCGCCATCATGAAGAATCCGAGTCTTCTCATTTTAGATGAAGCCACAAGCGCACTGGATACCGAATCCGAAAGAATTGTTCAAAAAGCACTGGATAATCTGATAGAAGATAGAACCTCCATCGTCATCGCGCATAGGTTATCGACGATTATGTCCGCAGATGTTATTGTGGTCATGGAAAAGGGCCGGATTGTAGCTCGAGGCAAGCATGACGATTTGCTTGAGTCCTGCCCGCTATACAATCGCCTCTACCAAATGCAGTTCGAAAACCTCTGCTCTTCAGGGGATAAATAAGGATACGACCATGCGCCGCCTGATTCTGGCATTCTCCATTCTGCTGATCTTGGCCTCCCCCGCTCTGGCGGACATAGTCAGAACCGTCAGCACGGAATATTATCTGGTGGAAGGACGTGATCCGAAAACTATTTTCACAAATCTGAAAAATCATTCTCCTTTGAACAAAGGAATCAAGACGTATCAGGCACACACACTGACGAATATCAAATACAACCTCAAATGGCGCAACAAAGGGGGGCAGTGTACCCTCACAAAGGCGACGGTTTACCTTCACCTTACGTACAAATATCCCAAGCTCGTTCACAGCGTGGATTACAAAACCCGCAAATGGTGGAAAGAATTCATGACTAACTTGGAAGAGCATGAACTCATCCACGGAGAAATATCAACCAAGGCGGCCCACTTACTGGACGATACCTTGGAATCTTTCCCGACAACAAACTGTATCAATTTCAAAGCCGAGATCAAAAAGCGTGCGACCCGTATTCTGGACAAAATGAAAAGGGATCAAAAGGAATACGATAGGTTGACAGAACACGGCTTGAAGCAAAAACGAAATATGGGACGATATCCATAACCCCTTTCCTACAGACAAAAAAAAAGGCGGCGAGAAATTCTCGCCGCCTTTTTTAATCATTCCAAAAATTACTCCAACGGAGCCGGATTCTTCATATCCCAAATACCACAAGGACAAGAATCAGCGCAGAATCCACAAGCAATACACTTGTCAGGATCAACCACCCGTTCAAAACCACCGTCCGATAATTCGTTCCGACTAATGGCAGCCTGTGGACAAATCGTGTCACAGATGTAGCAATCCCGACAGGAACCACAGGAAGAACACTCAGCCCCACAATGATTCATATCACTGAATTCAATGACACGTGGGTCAAAATATTCCAACGTCATGCGGGTATAATCGATCATCTCACGAGTATCACTCTGAGGTCGACGATTATTAAAGATGTCATCGATAACCTCGGCTGCACGGCGTCCATGACCAATGGCATGGGTCAACAAACCGGGACGCACGATATCACCGATGGCAAACACGCGAGAATCCGTGGTCTGATAGTCATCGTTGACCACCACATGACCACGGTCCAAAGCAATGGTATCCGGTAGGAAGTCCACATCCGGCTGATCTCCGATGGACATGATAACCGTGTCAGCTTCCAGCAATTCACCGCTTTGAAGCAAAACTCCTTCATCAGTAATTTCCTTGGTAAAACAAGGCCACTTGAACCGAGCACCCACGGCTTCGGCTTCCTTGCGTTCCTTACCGAAAGAGGCCGGTTCCTGAATATCGATGAGCAAAATATCTTCAGCACCAACAGTGGCCGCAACAGTCGCCACATCACATCCGACATTGCCCGCGCCGATAATGACCACACGCTTACCGGATTTCATCTCGCCCTTTTTCACTTCCTGCAAAAAAGTCAGGGCGGGAATAATCCGTTCATGACCAGGTACGGGAATCATCCGAGGTTTCTGCGCGCCAATGGCCAGAACCACGTAATCATATTCCGCTTTCAGTTCTTCAAATTCCTTTGATTTCAATTGCTGTTGCAGATGCACATGCGGCAATACCTTGGCTGCACGTTCAACTTCAGCTTCGACAATTTCTTTGGGGACACGACTATAGGGAATGGCCGAGGCAATCTTTCCACCAAGTGTCTTTGCCATATCAAAGACAACGGCTTCGTGCCCCTTCATACGAATCTGCCACGCCACGGAAATACCGGCCGGTCCGCCACCGATGACAGCGACACGCTTGCCGGTCAATTCTGGCAACTTCGGAGCAGCAGACTTGTATCCTTCTCGACCAAGTTTGGTGATATCCACAGCGGCCATGCCCTGTTGTGTGGAGCGGGTACATCCGTCCATACACAAATTAGGACAAAGATAACCACAAACCGTGGCCGGGAATGGTGTATATGCCAAGGCAAGGTCAACGGCTTCATCAACCAGTCCATCACGCACCAATTGCCATCGCTTCTGTACAGGCATCCCCGTAGGGCAACTGGACTGACACGGAGCCATATATTTACGATTTTCCCACACAGGAACTCGACGACGAAGATCACCATGGACCACCAACGGAATCGGCGAACGATCAAGTGATGTCAAATCACCGATCATACCGCCCTGCCCCAGTTCGGCATCCCAAACATTGGACCGAAAATCAGTCATGGACCGACGGACCTTTCCCTTCTTTTCAAACGGGGTCTTCGCCCGAATAAGCTGCCACTCCTCACGTCGAGTGAGTCTTTGAAGCAACCGGCTCCGCCGTATCTTCTTGAGAAAAACGGTCAAATTTTCTGTCAACCATGCCCATGTCTCGTCATCAATGGATTCCATCATGGCATCGGCCTGCGAAAAGCCCTCAATAGGACCACGAACAAAAATTTGACCACCCACCATGCCAACACACGGACGATAGCCAAGGACATTGTTCGGACTTTGAGACTCATGTCCACAGACGACGGCCGTACCACCTGCCATGAACTCAGCGAAATAATCCCCCACTGATCCGAGCACCCAGAGTTCTGGCGGATCGAACCGAGGATTAGTCTTGGTCATGGTCATACAACGGGAGCCGGTATTACCACCAATAAAGACCTTGCCTTGAGCCATGGCATTACATGCCCCGTTGGAAGCATTGCCGTGCACAGTAATTTCGGCTCCGGCATTCAACCAACCAAGGTCATCAGAGACAGGCCCCATGACTTCAATGGTCGTACCGGGAAATCCCTTGGAACCAATACGCTGACCGGGCGAGCCGGTGATGGTCAAGGAAATAGGCTCTTCCTTGGAAATCCAAAGCCGTCCGCCGATGCCGTGCTGGCCCATGGCCTCGATTTCAAACTTGCGGGCACCTTGACGAACAGCACTTTGAATGCGCTCCTCAAGGATACGCGATTCAAGGCGGCCATCATCATCGTGACCTTGTATGCGATATATTTTCTTTGCCATTGTATTCTCCGATTGCCTGAAACTTCGGTTAAATCACGTACTTGATATCGAGACGGTCAGCCGCATCCTTGTCCGAGATGCCCAGAGCGTCGGACATACCGACAGGCAGGGACGTGGACCGGCCAAGCGGTGCGAACACCTTGCGCAATTCCGTGTCAAAGCTCAGGTAGAAGTCCACCACCCTTTCAGCGACCTTTTCCGGATCAAGACGGCGATAGACCCGCGGATCCTGTGAAGTAATACCCTTAGGACAAACACCAATGTTGCAGACATTGCAGCGATCCTTTTCACTCCCAACACATCCAGCTGCGGCCTGCATGACGTATTTGCCAATCTGGACCATGGATGCACCAAGCATGATAAGTGCCGCCGCATTAGCAGCCAAATTGCCCTGTTTACCGATACCACCACCAGCAATGAGCGGAATCTCATTCTGGGCACCGGCCACACACAACGCCTTGTAGCAATCACGCAGATTCGAAGCGATGGGATGGCCCATGTGGTTCATGGAGACGTTGTACGCTGCCCCCGTACCACCGTCCTCACCGTCAATGGCGAGGCCTGCTGCATACGGGTTACGCACAAGATTATTAAGCACTGCCAACGATGTTGATGAAGCAGAAATTTTGGGATAAACAGGCACCCGGAATCCCCAGGCCATGGACATGGATTGAATCATCTTGGCCACAGCTTCCTCAATGGAATATTTGGTCTGATGCGTCGGAGGGCTGGGTAAACTCACACCTTTGGGTACACCACGAATCGCGGCAATAAGGTTATTCACCTTGTGCCACATGAGCAGCCCACCATCACCGGGTTTTGCTCCTTGTCCATATTTGATTTCAATGGCGCATGGGTCTTCCTTCATCTCAGGAATGGCGTGAATGATTTCATCCCAACCAAAATATCCGGAAGCGACCTGCAGAATCACGTATTTAAGAAAACGGGAACGCAACAGGCGCGGAGGACAGCCTCCCTCACCCGTACTCATACGCACCGGCATGTTCATCTCTTCATTGAGATATGCCACCCCCATCTGAAGGCCTTCCCACATGTTGGGAGAAAGCGCGCCAAAGGACATACCACCGATAACCAGTGGATAGATTTCACGGACTGGTGGTTTCCAGCCGTTATTTTGAAAACACTTGATTTCTTCTTCAGGTGGCAACACACGACCGAGCAAGGTCCGCATTTCAAACTCATGGCGACCAGCATCCAAAGCGGGATCGGTCAGCATAGAAATACGAATAAACTTGATCTGGTCCAACAAAGATTCGGAACTATTCCGACGACCACCACGGGTCCGGGACTGTCCGCCGCCATTATTGTGAAACTGAAGCGTGGTCGAGTCGTACTGCCGACTCGGCTCAATAGCGTTATTCGGACAGACCATATTACACATGGAGCAGCCAATACACGCATAGGCTGGGTCCGTACGCTGACGGATGCCATAAAAAGTTGAGAATTCGGTTGTCGGCTTGGCTGCAAGGCCCATAGTCGTCTTAATATTCCGTTTACGGAATACACCAAGTTCAATGGCGTTAACCGGGCAAACCGCCGTACACCGACCACATTGGGTGCATGTATTAATGTCCCACTTGATCTGCCAAGGCAGATCCTTACGACTTAACGTTGAGGGCGTAATGGGTCTTTCTGAGAGCATTGGAGAACCTCCCGGCAATCAGGTCCGACGATTGCCGTGTCGAGATGCATGGGTTGAAAATCCTGGGTCCGATCACGTTCGGGAATGGCTGCATTTAGCCCACATATCTCGGAAGAAAATCCGTAGATACCAAGTTCCGGGTTACCTCCGACAACACCTGGACGCAATTTCTTGCGATCCTGCGCCATAAACATGGAGCCATCAGGTAAACACCCTATAATACAATTGGGGCCATCGATAATCAGCTTACGACATGATCGTTTCAGATTGGACAAAAACTCACGGTCTTGATGCCCTGCCATTTCTTCATCACTCATGGGCGTGATGATATGTTTGTAGGAACTGATATCCAGACCAAGTTTTTTGGTGGTAAAATGTGCGATATGGGTCAACACTTCGGAATCGGACTGGTAGCCCTGATACCCAGTGACACCTCGGGACATAAGATATTCGCGAATGGGAAGAAACGCCGTATTTTCACCATTGGTCATGGTCGAAATCCCTTCAATAAAGAATGGATGACAGGCATACAGATCAATGGCGTAGTTGGTATTCTGGCGGCCCTGCGCCATAATATGTCTGGCGTGCAACTCCTTACGGCCAAGTCGAAGATATTCCCCGATGGCCATGGGATCGCCCACCTCCTTGATCATAATAGTATCCCGCCAGAAGGAAAAAACCATGATACCACCAGACTCTTCGCCCATGGCACGCAAGTCGAGCCGCATCTGTACCAGACCACGATCAATCTCTTCCTGCGTCCGAGCACCCCACTCTTTAGGGATCTTATAAGCAATGGAAGCGTAGGTCCCCCGCTTGGGAGTCCCGGCAGGTGGTTCTGAATCAGGCTTGAACATAACGGAGTATTTGGACCGGAATCCCTTATCTGCCATGTATTCAAACACACGGGCCAAACCAGGTTCGGTAAAAATGCCAGAAAGGACAGGGTACTCCTTCAATTCCTCGAAGGCTCCTCCCAATCCGCTCAAAAACAGCCCCACGCCAGAACCATCATGCCCTTCTTTCATCACGTTAAGGGCATCAATGGCACGCATGGGCGACACCGGATCACGGCTTGTCAGCGCAAATAAACGGCACATGCTCTCGCCTCACTCCATCGTTACAGGATGATTGGATCACACACGGGAGAGTCAAAGCGACTATTGGTGGAAATTGAGAAGAACCCAATAACTCCGAGAGCCGCCAAACTCCCGAATTCGAGAAGCAGTAAGCGCACTCCTTTCGTCTGACCGTTGCTTTATCAGCCTTGGCACCGTCGAAATGAGGAGACATTCACAATTATGCAAGGGGGCTGACAACAACTATCATAAAAGAAGAAGCACGCTCACTTTTCTCCCTCTATGAAAACGGTAGGGGAAAACAGATAAAGCCGCAACCCCAACACATTCATAGATTTTAACAAAAATGTGCAGCTTTTTTCGGACAACTAAAGGAGGATACTGTAGGTCTCATAAAAAACAGGATAAAAATAATCCCATTTTTCAGAGTAGAATTATAAAATAATAACAAAAAAAGTGAAATTTTTCAGAATCACTCGGCAAACTCATCAGAATCGAGCGTCTTTCTGGCCGCCATTGCTAAAAAGTCAGCCGGAGAAATATTGTTTTTACGACAACACTTCTCAATTCGCTCTAAAAGATGGGTATGCATGACAAGCTCGAACTCTTCAAAATCAGTTCCATCGCCTTTCACGGAAATATTAATAGCTTTTTTAGACTTATTCTCTGTTTGCGCCAGGATTTTTTTCTTTTCTGAAGGCTCTGGCAAGATTTTACCGCGTTCAACAAGGTCTTCAGCAAACATAGCCAAAGCTTCATGTGCGTGATCAACAGCCTCACTGAGCGTTTCACCACACGTGGTACACGCTGGAAAGTCCGGAAAGGTAACCGAATATCCCTGCTTGTCTTTTTCAAATAACGCCACATACTGCATTGATCTGTCCTTTTATTGTAAAAAACTAAACACTGACTTAGTTCGCATTTCCCGCAGCCAATGCAAGCACCTTCCTGCTCACGAGCATAAACACCTCGGAATCAGCCTGAAGATGACCAGCCAAAACTTCGGCTTCATCACCAGAGCCACAAAACAAATCCATTCGAGTTCCCTTGATAGCTCCACCCGTATCTTGAGCCAATACTAACGACATAAACGGCTCGGAACCGCCATCCGCAGTAAGCAATGACGTTTTAAGCGCCACAACGCTTCCCAACGGGATCATATTCCTGTCAACGGCCACGCTCACTCGCGGCGTCAGGATACCACCAAATGAACCGTAAGGGCCTTCATCGGCCAATCGAAAAAAAACATAGCTCGGATTTGCATAGAGAATCTCTTCTATCTTATCTGGATTCTCAGTAAGAAACGTTCGAATGCGCTGCATACTCATCTCTTCTTTGGGGACATACCCCTTGTCGATAAGCAAACGGCCAATGGAAACGTATTGACGACCATTTTTCCCTGCGTACAGAATATGCTTGGTGCTCCCGTCAGGAAAAGCCAACCGCCCGGAGCCTTCTATCTGAAGGAAAAAAGCGTCTACCAAGTCTGAGGTCCAAGCCACTTCCTGTCCTTTTCCATACAACACACGCTCCCCATCGATTGCTGCACGATCATGGTATGGTTCAATGCCGTTCTCTCCCATTCGATAGACAAGAGACTGTCCTTTCCACCGAGGATGAAAACCACTCAAATTGGTCGTTTTAAGATCATCAGGCACTCCATAAAGCGGAAACTTGTACGTTTCATCAGGGGTCAAAGAAGCAGCCAACCATGGCTCGTAATACCCCGTCAGCAACGTACGGGGTGCAAGTTTAAGCCATTGAAACCGCTCCGCTGCCAAACGCGGATTTTGATCCAGCTGGTCAAGCATACCGAGGAGTTCTGTGACGGATTCTCCAAGCTGTGCCCATGTCAATTGCAAACCGGATTGATCTACACAAATCGCTTCCTGCGGACGAGAACGTATGTAGCGAAGATTCTGTTCCAACGCAGGTCGAAGCTCCGTCCATGATTGCATTCCCTGCAACCCACTGGACAAATTGTCGGCTAGGTCCTCGGCTTCATTCATATCAAGAGGAATATACGTCGGCTTGTCATCTATGACAGGCATTCGAGTAGTTTCAGGTCCACATCCAAAAAACGAAATGAGTAAAGCAGCCATAATAACAGGTAAAATCAATCGTACACGCATTATTCACATTCCTCGGAGTCCTTGAGGTCTTCGGCGTATTCCTCAATGTAGATTTGCAGCATGACCATGACGAAACTCAGAATAAGAGGGCCGTAAAAAATGCCCAGCATCCCAAAAGAATAGACGCCGCCAAGAATGGCCAGAAGTATATAAAAAGTAGAAACGCGAGCCGCCTCACGCATAAAAATCGGTCGAAGGATTGTGTCAATACCGACCACAAATATTCCACAATACAACGCAAGGAATAAAGCCATTTTCCAATCGCCCACCAAGAAAAGATATATCACGGATGGTACCCAGATCAATCCGGTTCCAAGGACGGGAATTAGTGAGGACAAAGCCATAATGGCTCCCCAGAAAAAAGCAGGGATACCAACTACCGCCAGCCCGATCCCTCCGGCTACTCCTTGAAGAATGGCCACCAGCAGGCATCCCATGAGCACTCCACGGGCCACCCGCTTGAGCGAATCAATAATAAAATCTTCCTGCCGTCTTCTCAACGGAGACAAATGCTTAATATATTCAACCATCTTCGCACCATCACGCAGAAAATAAAACAGAATAAAGACCATAAGCAGAAAATGTAAAACAAACTTCGCACCGTTTCTTACTAAATCGGTACCAAAGGTAAGCATCCCCTGAGCAAACTGTCTGGAATACTGAATCACACTTGCCTTGATATCGACTTCATCAATCCGCAGAAAAGGCAATTCTTCATTGATCATATGGACATATTTATCCAACATATCAAGGCTCATATGCGACTTGTATAGTCCTTGCGCCACCCATTGATTCAAAGAAACAAGCGATTCAACTCCTTGACCAATAAGCGCCATAAACAAAAAGGCCATAGGCAAAATCAAGGCAAAAACGATGATGGAAACAGTCATGACCGATGCCAAATTGCGCCGCCCCTTACAGATCTTCAAAGCCCAGACAAAAACCGGGGCAAAAAGCACAGCAAGCACCGTAGAAAAAATCAAGGTATGCAAAAAAGGCGCGATCAAAGAAAACCCCAGATACAAGGATAAGGAAAAAAGCAGGAGAAAGAAGACCTTATAGATCCCTCCGTCCAGCAACGGGACTGATTTCTTTTTGTCACTCATGATAAATCACGCTCCACAGGGTGCCGAAATGCCAACATTTTTACTCATTGTTCAGCGTTGATTGTATGATAGCGGCGATGGTGTCAATATCCACGGGCTTGGAAACGTAATCATTCATGCCCACATGAATGCATCTTTGTTCGTCTCCCCACATTGCACGCGCTGTCAATGCGACGATAGGAACATCGGGATTCAGGCAGCCCGTATCCGCTTTCCGTATAAGTCGAGTCGCTTCGATACCATTCATAATAGGCATTTCAACATCCATAAAAACTATGTCGAACTCCTGCTCTTTGAGTACATCCACTGCCTGCGCTCCGTTTTCTGCCAAGAAAACATTGCACCCCATCTTCTGAAGTAATCTGACAATATATCGCTGATTGACCAAATCATCTTCCGCCACAAGGACATTCGCTCCCTTGAGCGGAGATTGATCACTCAATACGGTCGCCGATGGTGCCTGATCTTCATAGCGACTTCTCTTGAAGGGCAGAATAACGGAAAAGATACTCCCCTTTCCTTCAACACTGGAACATTTGATCACACCGCCAAGAACACTCACAAGCCTGCTGACAATAGCGAGACCTAAACCCAATCCCCCTGTCGCATGACGCAAATGGTCCTCGGCCTGATTGAAACTCTCAAAAATATCATCCAGCTTTTCTGCGGGAATACCGATTCCAGTATCCTGAATCAGTACTTGAACAGCCAAATCGACATCGCGATCAGCCGCAAACGTTTCATCCCCATTACTGGGCGGAGACACATCCACCATAACCTGTCCGGAGGAAGTAAACTTCACGGCGTTGTTGATGAGATTGCCCAATATTTGCCTAATTTTGGCGGTATCACTTCTAATCCAGCCGGGAACATCCGGGGAGATGGAATACTCAAGCGTAACGCCTTTAATTTTAGACGTCCGTTTATACTGGGACAACAAACCGGACACCATATCTTCCAGACGAAAATCCATTTCCCGCACCGGAAGAGAACTGGCTTCAATCTTGGAATAATCAATTATTTGATTCAGAACCGATAATAGGGACCTGGATGATTCACGGATAAGCTGAACATTCTCCCGATACGGAGCATCAATATCGGACATAAGCAACAATTCGGTCATACCGAGTACACCATTCATAGGTGTTCTCAATTCATGGCTAACTGTTGCGAGAAAAGATGTTTTGGCCCGATTAGCTGCCTCGGCTTCGCGCTTCGCCTTTTTCAGTTCCCGTTCCATCTGGTGTTTGTAAAGACCTATTTCAATAGCTAATTTAAGTTCATCACGATCAACGGGCTTGACCAGATAACTCAATAGGCCTGTGTTTTTTGCCCGATGAAGGACTTCCTCGTCCACCACTTCGGTCAGATAGATGACTGGAATGTCAAAATGACGAAGGATCTCCTCGGCGGCCTCTACGCCATCCATGACTCCTTCAAGTTGAATATCCATAAGCACAAGATCAGGATTAAGTGATTCCGCCATCTCGATGGCTCTATCTCCACTTGTGGCGTAGCCGCTGACATCATATCCAGCCCGTTCCAAAGCAGCCTGAATATCAAGCCGGACAACAGCATCATCTTCCACAAGCAGAATCTTTTCTGTCGGCATGCAGCATCTCCCTCGCGCATTGGTTCAACAGCAACATAGTTACCATAACCAAGAACCAAGAGTAACCCCGTTAAAACCATTATTTTCTAAAGGACGACGCATTATTACACTATTGGCAATAGCCCACCGACACCCACTCATATTCAGCTTTAAATGCCTAAAAAACTCTACTTTACAGTAAAAGCCACTATTTCATTTTCCTCAACAATGACGTTGAAAACGTTGCTGTAGTTGAACTATATGAAAACTCTCTTGATATTTCCAACTATTAAAGCTAAGTAATAATTTCGCTCAATAGACAAAAATGTTCACTGAGCGGGTGTCAAGGACCCAAGACCTCATCGTGTTGTTTTAACCCGGACAACATCGCGAGGCACAGGGCCCAAGCCAACAGGCATGTTATTTTAACCCGAACAACAGCCGTGGCAAAGGCTCCAAAGCCTCTGGCTTGTCGTTTTAACCCGGACGACATTTCAAGGTATGGGCATACCATAACCCCAATTTCACTGGAGGAAAGGATGAAACGCATCATTACAATTCTGGCTGCGCTGTCTCTGCTTCTGTGCGCCGCCATGTCGGTCCAGGCGGCTGACATCGATCTCGCCAAAAAATCCACCCTAGAAAAAGTCATCCAAAGCGGCGAACTGCGCGTTGGTACCGAAGCAGGCTACATGCCTTTCGAAATGACCGACAAGAAAGGTCAAGTCGTCGGTTTCGATATGGATATGTGTAAAGAAATGGCCAAGGCCATGGGTGTCAAACTGACTATCATCAACACGGCATGGGATGGAATTATCCCCGGCCTGCTGTCCAACAAATACGATATCATCGCTTCCGGCATGACCGTCAATCAGGAACGCAATCTTAAAGTCAATTTCGCCAATCCATATATAGTTGTGGGTCAGACCGCTTTGATCAATAAGAAATGGGCTGACGAAATTAAGACATACAAAGATCTGAACAACCCCAAATACACGATTACTTCCAAACTCGGCACGACAGGAGAACAGGCCGCCAAACGCATGTTCCCCAAAGCGCAATACAAATCTTTTGAGATGGAAGATCAGGCCATGCTGGAAGCTCTTAACGGAAAGGCCACTGCCACCGTTTACGACCTGCCCATGACCTCCATTTTCTACGCTCAACGCGGTAAAGACGCTGACATGAAATTCTTGAACGAACCTTTCACTTACGAGCCTCTGGGCTGGGCCATCAACAAAGGTGATCCCGACTTCCTGAACTGGCTCAACAACTTCCTCGTTCAAATGAAAAACGATGGCCGCTACGACCGCATCTACAACAAGTGGTTCGGTTCCAACAAGTGGCTCAAAAACGTTCAGTAAACCACACAGAATCTTCCGGGGATCGTGTATACACGGTCCCCGGACTTTTTTCCGTTCTTTACCTTACCGAGTAAATCAATGACAGATACTGCGACCGTTGGAACTCCCAAAGGATTTAACAAAAATACTTTTTGGAAGGCAGTCTATTTCGTCCTGCTCTTCATTGTCATCGGCGGCTTCTATTGGGCCACGGAGCAAGCTGATTACATCTGGAGATGGAACCGTCTTCCCAGATATTTCTACTACGTCGAGACAATAGACGTAACGGCCGAAATCGAAGGCGAAGTCGCCTCCATCACCCAAAAAGATGATGATTCCGTCGTCATAATCGAAGGCGGAGGCGAATCAGAATATTACACCATCCCTGGCTCTGACGTTCGCGTAAGCGTAGGCGACACCATTTATATGGGCGATCCCATAGGCGTCTATGAAGAAGGCAGGATGGGCCTGCTTCTTGATGGTCTGTTGGTGACCATCGAAGTCAGCCTTGTTTCCATTTTTCTTGGCATTCTTCTCGGCCTGTTCACGGGCCTTGCAAGAATATCAAACAACCCCTGCCTAAAATGGGGGGCCATTACCTATATTGAATTGATTCGAGGTTCTCCCCTACTCGTCCAGATCATGATCTGGTACTTTGTTCTTGGAACCATTATCAATAATCTATTGGCAAAAGCCGACTTGTTCCAAATTCCTGAACTGTGGTTTGCTGTAGCATCCCTTGCCATTTTTGCCGGTGCCTATGTAGCCGAAATTGTTCGTGCAGGTATCCAGTCCATCCACAAGGGACAAATGGAAGCGGCCCGATCTCTCGGAATGACCAAGGCTACGGCCATGCGCAAAATCATCCTGCCCCAGGCCTTCAAACGCATACTGCCCCCATTGGCCGGTCAGTTCATCAGTCTGATCAAAGACTCATCACTGCTAGGCGTCATCGCAATACGCGAGCTGACCAAAGCAACGCGTGAGGCGGTCACCACCAGCCTCATGCCCTACGAACTGTGGTTTCTGTGCGGTATCATGTATCTCGTGATCACGTTCACCCTGTCCATGTTCGTTCAATATCTTGAAAAAAGGACAGCGGAGGTCTAAACATATGATAGATGTCAAAAACGTATATAAGACCTTTTTCGTCCCGCATGAAATTCAAGCCCTGCACGATGTGTCCTACCACATCAATCCAGGCGAGGTGGTCGTCGTCATCGGCCCATCCGGGTCCGGCAAGTCCACTTTCCTTCGGTGCCTCAATCGTCTGGAACATGCCAACTCCGGCCATATCATGATCGATGGCGTGGACGTTCTCGACCCCAAGACCAATATCAACAAAATCCGCATGGAAGTAGGCATGGTTTTCCAGTCCTTTAACCTCTTCCCGCACCTAACCGTGCTGGAAAACGTCACTGTGGGCCAAACGTCCGTTCGTAAACGTGGTAAAACGGAATCTGCAGAAAATGCCATGAACTTACTCAACAAGGTCGGCATCCACGCCAAGGCTGACAACTACCCCGCCCAACTCTCCGGTGGCCAAATGCAGCGCGTCGCTATAGCCCGCGCTCTGGCCATGGACCCCAAGGTCATGCTCTTTGATGAGCCAACCTCGGCACTAGACCCGGAAATGGTCGGCGAGGTTCTCGACGTCATGAAAGCCTTGGCCAAAGAAGGCATGACCATGGTCGTCGTCACCCACGAAATGGGCTTTGCCCGCGAAGTGGCCGATCATGTCGTCTTTATGGATGAAGGAAAAATTGTCGAAGTCGGTACCCCTGAACACTTCTTCACCGACCCCGAGCACGAACGTACAAAACTCTTCCTGAGCCAAATACTATAAATGGACCTATCAATCTCACATTCCAAATGAAAGGGTTGCGGTTTACCGCAACCCTTTTCCTGTAAAGAACAGATATCCGACACTCTCCTCACTCCAAATAAACTCTCCACCGTTCTCTGCTATCTCTCATCATCATTTGACACCATTCAGAAAACGAAAACAGTTCCCCTTGTGTGTGAGTAAAAACACGTATACAAACTCCCATCATCAACTTATATGTGAAATGAATAACTCATTGTCGGTGTTATTCGGCTCAATATTTTCTCCATCGTTGCACAATAAACGATTATAGAGCTCCAATGAAAAATATTTCAAATATACACCCCAAAAAAATCTTAGCCTGCCAACTCCGACAAATCGGGGATGTCGTGCTTGCTACGCCATCTATCCGGTTGCTCAAGGAACGATTCCCGGACGCTGAACTGGATGTGTTGACAGAAAAAAAATGCGCATCTGTTCTGGAGAACAACCCGCATATCAGCCATATCTGGACTATCGACAAAAAAGCTCTCAGCAACCCTCTTATCGCACTCAAATATTATAGAAAGGTCGGCAAAAGCGGCTATGATCTCATTGTTGATTTTCAACAGCTCCCACGCTGTAAATGGGTCGTTCTTTTTTCAACGGCTCCAGTTCGTTTGACCTTTCAACCACCATGGTACAACCGTCACCTCTACACCCACTGGACGAAGCCCCTCAACGGCTATGCAGCCAAATGCAAAGCAAGCGTTCTCCGCCCCTTGGGCATTGAATGGAAGAACGAACCACCTGAAATCTTCTTCACAAGAGAAGAAAAAGACTGGGCCAAAAAGTTCATTGCCTCACAAGGCATGGAGCCATGCCGCTTTGTAACTGTCGACCCCAGCCATCGCCGGATTACCCGGAAATGGCCTGAACGTCACTTTGCCGGCCTCATTCAGCTCATGAGAAAAGACTATCCTGATCTGAAATTCTTCGTATTGTATGGCCCCGGAGAACTACCGGTTGCACAAGAAGTAGCCAAAATCGCCGGAGATGGTGTTATCATCTCCGACAACATGCTTTCCCTCCGCGAAATGGCTGCAGTCCAATCCATGGCAGCACTCCATGTAGGAAACTGTTCAGCCCCCCGACACTTTGCCGTAGCGGTAGACACACCTTCTTTGGTTATTCACGGTGCCACTGGCTTTGGTTGGCGATTTCCATCAGACGAACACGTCAGCTTGGATAAGGGATTGCCTTGCCGTTCCTGCAACCAAAACAAATGTGAAACCCGAGAATGTCTGGAAACTTTCCATCCCGAAGAATGTTTAGACGAGGCCTTACGCCTCCTCGCCTTAAGGTATGCTCCCTAATTTTACATTTGAAGATGTCCAAAATCAAAACATTGACATAAACGGACATCTCATCCTCTGACGCTCTCATATTCCTCTCTTGCCTTCCTCTAATGGAGGACATATGTTCACAATAAATTACAAGATCTTCCGTCTCAAATAGGAATGGGTATAGTATGAATCTGAAAGGAAAAAAAATTCTCATCACCGGCTCGGATGGTTTTATCGGTTCCCATCTGGTCGAATATCTGGTTCGCCAGGGGTATTCGATCCGCGCCTTTGTCCTTTACAATTCCTTCAACTCTTGGGGATGGCTCGACGAATCTCCCAAGAAAATCACGGACAATCTGGAGATATTCTCTGGTGACATTCGCGATCCCAACGGGGTACGTGAAGCCATGAAGGGATGTGATGTGGTCATGCATCTTGCTGCACTTATCGCCATCCCGTATTCCTACCACTCTCCGGACACGTATGTTGATACCAATGTCAAAGGCACTCTGAATATCGTTCAAGCGGCCAAAGACCTTAGTGTAGAACGTGTTGTGGTCACTTCCACAAGTGAAGTCTATGGTACGGCGCAATTTGTTCCCATCACCGAAGATCATCCACTTCAAGGTCAATCACCATACTCAGCCACAAAGATTGGGGCTGACCAGATAGCCATGAGCTTCTACAATGCTTTTGAAACGCCTGTATCCATCATTCGCCCGTTTAACACCTACGGTCCTCGCCAGAGTGCTCGTGCTGTCATTCCAACCGTTATTACGCAAATTGCCAATGGCGCGGAGACCATCAAACTCGGCGCACTCACACCCACTCGCGACTTCAACTATATATCCGATACAGTTCGCGGTTTTGAAGCAGTAACGGCATCTGACGCTTGTGTAGGTGAAGTGGTCAACGTAGGAAGCGGCTTTGAAGTATCCATAGGCGACACCGCACAAGCCATTGCTGATGTGATGGAAGCAGATATCAAAATAGTCTGCGATCAGGAACGAATTCGCCCTAAGAATAGCGAAGTTGAAAGATTATTTGCCGGAAATGAAAAGGTCAAAAAACTTTGTGGTTGGGAACCAGAATTCAACGGCTTAGACGGCTTCAAACGCGGCCTTGAATTAACAGCCAAATGGTTCGCTGACGGTGAAAATCTTAAACGCTATAAAGCAGACATATACAATATTTAGGACAGCCTAATGTTTGACGACGTACTCTCTTTCATCAGACAACTCTATCGGGAACCCGAGGGTTTCATCCCTCTCCATGCACCTATTTTTTTCGGACACGAAAAAGAATATCTATGCGACTGCATCGACTCCACTTTCGTTTCCAGTGTGGGAAAATATGTTGACCGATTCGAAGATATGGTCTGCGATTTCACAGACGCGGCCCGAGCTATTGCCGTGGTCAATGGCACCTGCGGCCTAACCGCAGCCTTGGGCATGGTCAATGTACGCCCCGGCGACCTCGTCCTGACTCAGGCATTGACTTTTGTAGCCTCGGCCAACGCCATCAGCCACACCGGAGCCAAACCAGTTTTTCTCGACTCGGACAGGGACAGCCTGGGAATGAGTCCGGACGCACTGAAAGCATTTTTAAAAAATCATAATCCTGCTGACGGGCATATTGCCGCTTGTGTACCGGTTCACATTCTGGGCCACGCCTGTCGTATCCGTGAGATCTGCGAAATCTGTGCAGAATACGACATTCCGGTGGTAGAAGATGCCGCCGAGGTCCTTGGAAGTCGTTACGAAGGACAACATCTCGGCACTTTCGGTACGTTTGGGGTCCTCAGCTTCAACGGAAACAAAACCATTACCACCGGTGGCGGTGGTATGATCCTGACAAAAGATGCTGAACTAGGTGCGCACGCCAAGCATATGACCACCACCGCCAAAATCCCACACAAGTGGGAATTCCACCACGACAACATCGGCTGGAACTACCGCATGCCAAACGTCAACGCAGCCTTAGGCTGTGCGCAGATGGAAAAACTTGACGCCATCCTCATGGACAAACAGGTCATTGCTTCAGCGTACAAAGCTTTCTTTGAAGAAAAAAAAGATATTACGTACGTCGATGCGCCAACAAATTGTACGGCCAATTATTGGCTAAACACCATTCGATTCGATTCACAGGAACAACGCGATATTTTTCTGACCAAGAGCAACGATGCAGGCATTATGACTCGCCCCCTGTGGACCTTAATGTCCGACTTGCCCATGTATGCAAACAACCTCAACGACGGTTTGATTAACGCCAGATATCTGGCTGCCCGCACCGTCAACCTGCCAAGTAGCCCCCGCAAGGAGGAATGTATATGAACCGCAATTCGGTCTTTATAATCGCCGAAGCAGGGGTCAATCACAACGGAAATATGAGTCTCGCTCGCCAACTGATAGAGGTGGCAGCCAAAGCCGGAGCGGATGCGGTTAAATTTCAGACTTTCAAAGCCAAAGAAATCGTCACAGATCTGGCCCAAAAGGCAAACTATCAAAAAGAGACTTCTGGAGCTGAAGAATCCCAGTTTGCCATGTTAAAAAAACTCGAACTGGATACAAAGGCGCACGAAGACCTCATCGCTCATGCCCAAAAACACAATATAGAATTTCTCTCCACCCCCTTCGATGCAGACAGTCTGGACATGCTTCTTGAACTCGGTATTAACACTATTAAAATCCCATCTGGAGAAATAACAAATCTCCCCTATCTACGCCGAGTGGGCAACAAGGGAGTCCCCATTGTCATGTCTACAGGCATGACCACGTTGGAAGAAGTCAAAGCCGCTGTCACGGCCCTCATGAAAACAGGGGCATCAGCTAAAGACATAACCCTACTCCATTGCAACACCCAATACCCAACACCTCTTGAGGATGCCAACCTCAAAGCCATGGACACACTGGCTCTCACTTTTCCTGAATGTGCAGTTGGTTATTCAGACCACACTCCCGGCATAGCCTGCCCAATAGCGGCTACAGCCATGGGTGCTTCCCTCATCGAAAAGCACTTCACTCTGGATAAAACCATGGAAGGGCCGGACCATGCAGCGTCCATTAACCCTGAGGAACTGACTGCCATGGTTTCCGGCATCAGAGATATTGAAAAGGCACTGGGTGATGGGACCAAACAGCCAAGCGTAAGCGAAAAAGAAAACATCAACATTGCTCGGCGTTTTCTCGTGGCGGCCGCCCCCATTATGGCAGGAGAACCGTTTACCAAAGCCAACGTGGTCGCCAAACGAACTGGGCAAGGTGGGATTTCTCCCATGCGATGGGATGAAATTATGCAAAAATCAGCATCTAGGAATTTCCATACCGGGGAGATTATTGAGCTATGAAAATTTGCGTTTTCACAGGTACACGCGCCGAATACGGCCTGCTACTCCCATTGCTCAAACGCATTGAGCAAGACTCTGATACCGAACTCCAACTTCTGGTCTCAGGGTCACATTTGTCTGACCGACACGGGCACACTGTCGACGCCATCATCGCGGACGGCTTCACAATCCAGGCTACAGTACCGCTTCAACTCAATGACGACACTCGCCTTGGAGTAGCAACAGCCATGGGTGAGGCTCTCACTGGCTGCGCTCATGCTTTGGATAAAATCAGGCCAGACATTCTCATACTACTCGGTGATCGATATGAATGTTTTGCCTGCGCCACTGCTGCCTCAATCCTGGGATATCCCATTGCCCATATCCATGGCGGAGAAGTAACCGAAGGAGCCATGGATGATTACTATCGCCACTCCATTACAAAAATGTCCCACCTCCATTTCACCTCTTGCGAAGCATACCGAGATCGAGTCATTCAATTGGGAGAACATCCAGACACTGTCTTCAATGTGGGAGCTCTCGGGGTAGAAAACATCATGACCACCCCCCTGATGGACAAAATTGAACTTGAGGCTGATCTCAATTTTTCCATGGGTGACAACTGTTTGCTCACGACCTATCATCCTGTAACTCAGGATAAAAATGATAAAACCCAACTCAATGAATTTTTCTCTGCCATTGAGACACTGCTCTCGGATGATCCGACTATGACAGCAATTATCACCGGGGCCAATGCCGATCCCGGCGGTAACGCCATTGATGAACGGGCCGCTCTACTTGCAAATAAACATCCTCGACAAACTTGCGTTGTTCCATCGCTTGGCCTTGTCCGATATTTATCCGCAATGAAGTACTGTAAAGCTGTCATTGGCAATTCCTCTTCCGGTATTTTAGAGGCACCAAGTTTCAAAATCCCTTCTATTAACGTCGGCATACGACAAAAAGGAAGAGAACAGGCCAAATCCGTATTCAACTCACCGTCTGTGTCTGAAATTCTTGTGCGAAGAACCCGCCGAGCCTTGGAAGCCGGTCAGACTCGAGTTGTCAAAGAAGTCCTGAACCCGTATGAAAAAGAAGGAACCAGCTTGCACATTTTCAATGAGATCAAGCAGGCTGCCTTCCAAGTTGCCAAACCATTTTACGACATCACGCACAGCCTGCTTGCAGGCGAGGAATAACCTATGACTCGTTGGAAAGAATCTATTATATCACCATCAGCCACTATCCGTGATTCAGTAGAGGCACTCAATAAATCATTGACACAGATAGCTTTGGTCGTCGAGGACTCAGGCCACCTCAAAGGAGTCATCACTGACGGCGATGTCAGGCGTGGTTTACTGGCAGGGAAAACACTGGAATCGCCTGTTTCTGGAATCATGGAAACAAATTTCTTCTCGGCCAATGAACACGACGACCAATCTGTTCTGCTGACAACCATGCGAGAGCAACAATTCCGCCAGGTACCTTTAGTTGATGACGAAAATCGTATTGTGGGTTTACGGACCCTCATGGACATGGTCACCCCTCCCAAAAAAGATAATTGGGTCGTACTCATGGCGGGCGGGCTGGGCCAACGATTGCGCCCCCTTACCGAGGATTGTCCCAAACCGCTTCTAACAGTGGGCGGCAAACCATTACTCAGCACAATTTTGGACCAATTCGTAGAATATGGCTTTGAACGTTTTTATATTTCCGTCAACTACCGCGCCGAAATGGTCGAAGACTACTTTGGCGACGGCTCAAAGCGTGGCGTGGAAATTCGGTACCTTCGAGAAGACAAACAACTAGGAACAGCCGGAGCTGTTGGCCTTATCCCCCAACAAACTGACAAACCAATTTTTGTCATGAACGGAGACCTGCTTACCCGCGTAGATTTCCCAGGCATGCTTGCTTTTCATCAGGAACAAAAAGCCCGAGCAACAATGGCAGTCCGCAGATTCGACATTCAAGTTCCATATGGTGTGGTCAATGTTGAAGACAACATAATCACGCATCTTGAAGAAAAACCAACACATAAATTTTTCGTCAACGCGGGAATCTACGTGTTGGATCCGGACATTGCCGCATCTATCCCTAAAAATGAGTACCTGGATATGCCGACCCTGTTTAGTCAGCTCATGAACAAAGACGAAACGACATCGGCTTTCCCCATCCATGAATACTGGATGGATATTGGCCGTAAACAAGATTTTGATCAGGCCAATTATGATTACGACATGCACTTTCGCGTAAAGGAAGAGTGCTAACATGAAAGCATTGATCATAGGGTATGGATCTATTGGAGCACGTCACGCACAAATTCTCGATTCATTGGGCTACTCTTTAGCGTGCGTAACCAGCAATCCAAGTTGCCCTTACCCGATCTTCTCAACTATAGCCGAGGCCGTACAAACAACTTCGCCTTCACTGGCTATCATTTCCAATGCCACAGTCGAACATCTTCCAAGTCTGACTATGCTTATGGACACTGGCTTTACCGGACTTATCCTGGTTGAGAAACCCCTATTCGATGAACCATACGCACTCGTTCCTCCACGCGACACCATTCGGGTGGCGTACAATCTACGCTTTCACCCACTGGTCACACGCACACGAGAGTTGCTCACGGGTCAAACGATTCTCAACGCACAATTTCACGTTGGCCAATACCTGCCCGACTGGCGGCCCGGTACAGATTACACGACCAGCTATTCAGCCAGCCGTGCGCAAGGCGGTGGGGTACTACGAGATCTGTCGCATGAACTCGATCTGTCCTGTTTTCTTCTGGGATGTTGGAAACGCGTCACAGCCATTGGTGGTCATTTCAGCGATCTCAGAATCGACTCCGATGATCAATTTTCCATCCTCATGGAAACCGCTGGTTGCCCTGCCGTCACCATCCACATGGACTACCTGAGCAGGACCACACGTCGAGGATTCGTCATCACCACGCAAGAATTCTGTCTCCAAGCTGACTTCATTGCAGGAACGCTTACGATGGATACTACAACGGAAGAATTTTCCATTGACCGAAACACCACATATGAAAATCAACTCAGGGCCATGATGGTCGATAATCCGCACCTTTGTTCGTTCGAACAAGGTATGAACGTCGTCCAATTAATCCAAGCTGTTGAAAAAAGTGCACACACTAATACCTGGATAACGGCACCATGAAACGATATGGATTCATTTTTGCCAGAGGCGGCTCCAAGGGCGTACCAGGAAAAAACATTCGCCCCCTTGGCGGCATCCCACTCATTGGTCACGCTATCAAAGCAGGTCAAGACTCCGGTTTGCTAGACCGAATTATCGTGTCTACAGACGACGAGGCCATCGCTGACACCGCTCGGCAACTCGGCGCGGAAGTTCCCTTCATGCGGCCGACAGAACTGGCCCAGGATAGCAGCCCTGAATGGTTGGCATGGCGACACGCCATAAACGGCGTGGATGATTTCGACATATTCGTTTCTCTCCCTTGTACCGCCCCCATGCGTATCGGAGACGATGTACGTCGCTGTATCGAAACATTCGAAAGTGACAAGTGCGATATGGTCATCACAGCACGTGAGGCTGAACGACATCCTTCTTTCAACATGATAACAGTGGACACTGCCGGTTACGCGACCATTGCCATGCCCACAGGTGCGCACATCATACGTCGCCAAGAGGCCCCCCCGGTTTTTGACATGACCACAGTTTGTTATGTTACCACCCCAAACTTCATTCTCGAACACGATGCTGTCTTTCAAGGCAAAGTTAAAATGGTAGAGATACCACCAGAGCGAGCCGTTGATATCGACACGGAACTCGACTTCGCCTTTGCTGAATTTCTTATGGAGCGAAACTCATGAAAAGCATAAAACAACTTATGGATCTGACTGGTCGCACTGCCCTGATTACTGGCGGTGCCGGATATATAGGAACAGCCTTTTGCGAAGCATTGGCTGAAGCAGGCGCGAACATCGCAGTACTCGACATCGCCACTGATCGCGTACAGGAATCGGCGTCGAAACTGGCTGCCACTTACTCAGTCAAAACCTTAGGCCTAACAGTCAATCTTTCCGACGAGGCCGCGGTTGTTGCTGCCCCCAAAAAGATCAAAGACGAAATGGGCTCACTCGACATCGTCGTCAACTGCGCCGCATTTGTTGGCACTTCAGGCCTAACCGGTTGGGTCACGCCTTTTGAAGAACAAAGTGTAGCCACCTGGCGCGCTGCCTTGGAAACCAACCTGACGGCCTGCTTCGCCCTCATTCAGGCTGCAACTCCATTCCTCCGTGAATCCGGCCATGGTTCAGTCATCAATATTGGTTCAACCTATGGCGTGGTCGGCCCGGACATGTCTCTCTACGAAGGCACGGCTATGGGCAACCCTGCAGCCTACGCCGCCTCCAAGGGAGGTCTGACTCAACTCACTCGCTGGCTCGCCACGACACTAGCCCCGAATATCCGCGTCAACTGTATCAGTCCCGGTGGAATTGCCCGCGGCCAAGATGAAAAATTCGTCAACCGATACAAGGAACGCACCCCGATGAAACGCATGGGCACTGAAGAAGACATGAAGGGTGCACTTCTCTATCTCGCTAGCGACTTATCGGCCTATGTGACAGGGCAAAATCTGCTTGTTGACGGCGGTTGGACTGCTTGGTAATTTCAATTCGTTGACGTTATCTGAGTGATCGTAACTACAAAAAGTTCATACGAACTGCCCTATTATAATAAATTAAGATAATATAAGATGACTCTGTCGCAAAACACTTTACTCATCGACGGTTTTATAAAGAATTCTTCTTTGTATCCCGACAACAAAGCCCTGTACGTTGATGGTATCGAATATACATATCAGATGTTGGCCAACAGAATCGACAGCACATCAAAACGCATCACCCAGCTTGACACTCACTGCAAATTCATTGGTGTATATGCCTATCGTTCGATTCACATGTATACGGGAATCCTTTCAGCTCTCCATAGTGGAAACGGATATGTTCCTCTCAATCCCATCTTTCCGCAAAGCCGTGTACTTGCTGCCATAGAAAAATCCGGCATTAACATCACCACTGATACGGGCCACCTCAACGAATTTTTAGATATGCTTGGTGATCAGGAACAAGAATTTTCGATCATTGTTCTGGAACAACCTGCCTCATTTCGAAACGGTTACACAAAATATTATCCTTTCCTCTTTGGACAAATCAGGACTGGAAGCCACGTCAAACACGTTAGGATGGTTAATTAATGCTCACATATAATGAATTTAAGAACCTTTTCTGGAAAACCTTTAATGAACAATTCAAAAGTAAAGGAATATCTAATTTAGATGATTACAACGACAAGTCTTCAATATTTGATGATGACATAATAGACTCCCTTGCCTTATTACAGTTGGCAATGGAGTTGGAAAATGATGGGTATACGTTCAATTTTGGCAATTTAGAAGAGAATATGAATATTTCAATAGCAAATCTTTTTCATGTTCTCGAAAAAGAATAGGCTTGTCACAATATGCAACCTAAAACACTAATAATGCACATTAGGTTGCAGAAGACCGGGACTACAGCCTAACAAAAACTTCTCCGCCTCAACCGAGCCGAGTTCGTTCGCCAAGGCATAACCTGCATAAACAAAAATTATATACTTGCTCAATACTGACTCAACCAAAATCACGTAGAAAACGATATTCTTCACGCTGAAGAAATGTACAAAAAGCAATTGCATCATATTTAACTGCGATCGTTCTTGTAAGCGAATAGATTTAAGCACAAATTTTATGGAGAATCGAAAAGAACAGAACATTTCAGAAAAGACTTTGGTTTTCCGAGCTTATGGTACTTATTTATTTTGTAACAGGATACCCATTTTGAATTTATGTATCGCTAGGCGATCTGTTCAACATCCTCATTAACCTGAACAACAGTATCTCAAAAAAAAAGACCAAAGCACCTCACCGACAAAAAAATTTCTGCTGATTATCCAGATGGGATTCCATTGCCTGCGGCATAGCTTTAAATTATACATGGTGCCGACACGTTGACCTGGGTAATTTTTAAAAAAGACGATTATGCGATACATAAGGAAAAACATTCTCCCCACAAACAATAAAAGGTAACATCATTGAAAAACGAATCACTCATCAGTGGCTTCATCCGGAGCTCCCAAGCATTCCCTGACAATCTGGCACTTTTTGTCAATGATACTGCATATTCGTACAAAAAACTGGTAACACGCGTTCAACATGTAGCCCAAAAAATTTTGCAACTGGACAAGAGAAGCAAACAAATCGGGATATATGCATACCGCTCTGTCAATATGTATACGAGCATTCTTGCCACGCTTATGTCTGATCGTTGTTATGTTCCTTTAAGTCCTGTTTTTCCTAAAAAACGTGTTCAAAAAACAATCGAAAAAGCAGACATACAAATCATTCTTACTGATGGCGAGCATGTTGGAAATCTCTTGGAACTGTTGGTGGAATTAAAAGGCTGTTACTCAGTCATAGTTCTTGGAGAATCTGATTCTGACTTACCTACAATGAAATCCATTTCGATCACCTATATTAACGAATCGCAGCTCAATGAGGCCAACAGCAACGAAGACCTATTGGAGAATTTAGAAGTTAAGGATGAGGAGCTCGCCTACCTCCTCTTTACATCGGGCAGCACAGGCGACCCCAAAGGGGTAGGCATAACGCACCGCAATGCGGTCAGTATGGTTTCCAGCTCAATAAAGCGATACGATTTCAAACCGGAAGATTCTTTTACCCAACTTTTCGATTTCACTTTTGATCTTTCCGTGTTCGATATATTCGTGCCCCTGACGGTTGGTGGTTCAATATACTGTGTGCCAAAAAAAGAGGTCATGTTGCCTCACAATTTCGTCAACAAGCACCGTATTTCCGTTTGGTTTTCCGTCCCAGCCGTGGCTGTATTCCTTTCTAAATTCAAACTCCTTAAACCTGGCAGCTTGCCACACTTGCGCCTTTCGCTATTCTGTGGAGAAGCTTTACTTGAAACTACAGCAAAAGACTTTGCACGAGCCGCCTTTCATTCCACGATTGAAAACCTCTATGGTCCCACTGAAGCCACTGTCTATTTCACCGGCTATACATACTCGTCCGACACGAAACTCGAAACGAAATATCAAGGGATAATTCCCATCGGAAAACCCCTTCCAGGACTCCAAACCATAATCGTCGACCAAGACTTGAAACCTGTCGCAAACGGTAAGGAGGGAGAACTTTGCCTTGCGGGGTCACAACTCGCCCCAGGGTATTGGAATAACACCCCCCTTACGAATGAAAAATTCTGCGCTCTGAATACAGATATCCGCAAAAAGGACAACCGTTGGTATCGTACTGGCGATTTGACACGAATTGATGCAAACGGAGATCTCATTTTTATAGGCAGAATTGATGACCAAATTCAAATTGCTGGATACAGGGTTGAGCTGGGAGAAATTGAATATATTTTACGAAAAGAGTCCCAATTAGAACATCTCGTTGCAATAGGACATCGCCCATTCCTAAACAGTCCTTATGAAATATTAGTTTTTTACAGCGGAAAGCCTGAAGCCGATCTCGCTAAAATCTGCAAAGAGAATCTACCAAAGTACATGCAAGTCAAACGATTTCAGCAAGTTGAAACCATGCCACTCAATTCAAATGGTAAAATTGACAAAAAAGCTCTTATATCAAATATGGAAAAGGATTAAGCTAGTCTGACTAACATATTTCTAGCCAATTAAGATTAATATTCCGTCGTTGCAGACATAATCAACAGGATTTACCAAATGACAGATGCCGCTAAGGGTGATTTTCATTTTTTCTTTGATCAGTCCCGTTAGAAAGAAGCTCTTATTGTACAGATTCAGATCATACAAGATTGGAATGAGCATAGGACAACTCATAGCAATTATGAAAATCGCTTTTATTTAAAGACGATGTTTTTAAAATAAATGTGCCTCTTTTTTAATTTTAATTGTTAAAAAAAAATAAAAGTCAGCTCTAGTTATTGCAAGTAGAGCTGTTGAAAGATATTATATTTGCATGTGCAACAATACGATGTTTGAGGCAACTCCACACAAGATTACCCCTTGTCGATATTCTCTTAGATTTTCATCTTAAATAGTAAACAGACTTCAGAAACTTGCAGGATGTTGTATCCATGAAAAAATTATTCCTTGTTCATTGCGTTGACACGGAAGGTCCTCTCTATGAATCTTTGACGGCAACCTTTGAACGGGTCAACCAGACATTTGACTTCGATTTCAAACCATCCACAGCCCAACTAAGACGTCTAAGAGCTGGGAAAGACCTTCCTGACAAATTGCAAGCCAAAGTTATGGATTTTGTCTCTAGCAACCGTCTCAACTACAATTCCACTTGGACTGAAGTCGACGTAATGCTGCATGAACTGATGAGTGATAAATGGCGAATGCAACATGCAGATGACTTTGGAAACGGATATATTTTTTCTTGGTTCGTAATGGATCATGTTGGATATACAACAAACCCAAGGCAACGAGCCTTGGGCTTTCATTCCGTTTATGCACACTACAAGGAAATGTTGGCAGAATATTTACCGAAACAAGATGCTCTTTACTGGCACTTTCATCCAGTGCCATTCTCATACGCTGCCAATAGAGCGTCGTGTAACTACAGTTTTACGTCATATCACATCGAATCCATTAGCCGACGGGTTCTAGATCACCTCGATTTCCCTGCGGCCTTCCGTCCCGGGTTACACTGTGAACGCCCCGACATTCATATGTTTCTCGAAATGTGGATTCCTGTAGATTACGGGAATCAAGGAATGCCTGCGACAAATGAAGATGAACTACAAAAAGATGTTTTCGGTGGACGTTTCGGCGATTGGCGACGAGCGAAATCCGAATGGGGAGTTTATCACCCTGATTGGTACGACTACCAAAAAAACGGAAGCATGAAACGCTATATTGCTCGTTGCCTCAATTTAAATGCACGCCTCCGTGCTATCACCGAAGAAGAAATAGAAAAAGCATTTCAACAAGTGCAGAACGGCGAACCGACCATTCTTTCAGTCACAAGCCACGACCAAAACAAAATGGCCGCCCCGATCACGGAATACATGGACCGGATACGAATGGTGCAACAACGATATCCTGAAGTCAAAATCTGCCATGCGAATGCCATTGATGCGGTCAGACATGTTTGCAATGTCCCTAGCCAACAGCCTGTCAATTTACAATTTTCATGGTCAAAGAACAGATTAGATGTCGTATCGGATAAGGACATATGGGGACCACAACCGTGGATGTGCTTCAAGACTCTTGATGGACGATATCTGCATGAGAATATGGACAGACAGGCCGGAAATCACTGGAGCTTTACCTTTGACATTGATTCCATAGAACTTCAGTCGCTGGACGCGATAGCTTTTGCGACCAATGATAACTACTTCAATTCCTCCGTCTATCGTCTTTCCATAACAAACGGAGTTCCCTGCAAAACGGAATCTCGTTTTTATAACCAAGAAACATGTTAATTCGATCAAGGAAATAGTTGCATTGAATCTTTATATCACCGTTGAAATCGCATCCCGCGAACTCGAATCTAAGACATTTTTGTCCTGCTGTGCAGCTAAGGAAGGATTTGATGTCTACGTCGGTACAGAGGACATGATCCGTCGTCTAGCACTCCTGAGTAAACCGGGAATACTTATGGACAAAAGTATTCACTCTGAATATCCTCCTCTTTTTAATCGCATGAAAAAGTTGGGCTATCGAATTGCGGTTAACGATGAAGAAGGATTGTGTCTCAACCCAAAACAATATGGTCTTTTCAATCTGACTCCAGCGGTGGAGCAAACCGTAGACACCTTTTTCGCTTGGGGCTCCATGCAGCGAGATATTTTTGTTAAGCATTTGCCAGGCATGGCGGACAATGTTCATGTTACAGGAAATCCAAGATTGGATATTCTTCACCCGAGCCTCAGAAAATTTCACGATAAAGGTGTTCAGGAAATCAAAGAAAAATATGGTCAATTCATATTAATCAACACTCGATTTTCTACATGCAATAATCCTATTGGAGGAGAAGCTGTTAAGGAACGTTTTCTAACGGGAAAACATGGGCCTAACATAGATTACCTGATGAAACGTTATGAAGCTGACAAACAGCTTTTTGATGAATTCTTTGATTCTTTAAAAAGACTTTGCACTCAGTACCCAGATAAGACTTTTGTTTTGCGTCCTCATCCCTCCGAAAAAATGGACCCATGGCTTGATTTAGCGACCCAATTCCCCAACCTTAAGGTTGTTCGTGAAGGGAATGTACACAAATGGATTCTCGCTAGCAGCATGCTTATCCAAAACGGATGCACAACCGCTATAGAAGCCTTTTTACTCGATACCCCTTGCATCTGCTATCGCCCCATTAAAACGGAATTTGATGATTGTCTGCCAAACAACATTTCATTTCATGTCTTCAACTATAAGGATCTCTGTCGATGTGTCGAAGGAGGATTAGACGAACAAATCAGTGCCAAACGTTTTGAATGGGAGCAAATTTTGGCCCCATATGCTAAATCTGGTACAGAAGAACTCGCTGCCCCCCAAATGGTACAACATCTCCTGAAGTTGGCCCAAATTGATCGCCCGGAAAAGTCACTTTTTGCTTTATGGACTCAAATTGATGCTCGATTTCGCCACTGGAATAGATGTTTAAAATGGCAAATCAAAAAATTAAAAAAACAGCCAAAAAAAGTAAAAACTAAGTGGAAAGAGCTCAGCCTTAAAGAGTTCACCTCGCTCGTTCACGGCTTTGATTTTTATGACGAGACATTTGCCTCTATTGAAATAACTCAAGCGTACAAAGATTGCTTTAGGATGAGGATGCCCAAAAAGAAATGCACTAAAACGAATTTAACTAAAGAAATTCAAAATTAGGATATACATGCTACCTAAATTAACACAGGAGCAATGGGCTGAAATCCATTCAAAAGAATTTGTAAGCACCCCTGAGTGCTGGACTTCTTGTAATGGAGGTGCTTGTTGTAATATGGGGTTGGTAAGTGACATTCAGTTTAACATACTACCCAATGTTGGGACTACGTTGATCTTCATGGAAGATGAATATCGCTATTTCAATTCACAAAGCATGAAATTGACTCATCCTATCAAAACTTTAGAAATGAATTTCGCAGATAAAGAAACGCTTACGATCCACACTGCTCATTGCGATTTAAATGGTCGTTGTACAGATTGTTTTCCTAAACCATTGTTATGTAAGATGTATCCCTACGTTCCAATCGTGACACTTGACAACTCTTTGGAGACCATTTTAAGTGGATCAATCTATGATTGGACATTCGAAGTTAAAGAGTGGGCTTCCTTTTGCCCTTCCTTTGGTAAGAAGGATTTTTTCTACACGAAATGGTCTAAATTGGTTAATGAAATCAGCTTATTGTCGCACCCATATCTTGTCTTCTACTCACAAGTAATCAAAATCTTTCATACAAGTTATGTTGATTGTTTACGAGCAAACAAGAGACTGATGGATATGGAGGGCCCTGCCTTTTGGAAAAATTGGGAACTCGCGTACCTGACAGGCAAACTGTTTGCGATAAGTGATATCAAAAAACAGGTTAAAACTTTGTACAAACAGATCGTTCAGAACAGTTAGGATTCTGGAGGTATAAAAGTGAAAGTATACACGTATGAAGACTTGCTCAAAGCATATGGTTCCGTAGGTGTAAAACGAGGAAAAACTGTTATTTTACGAACAGATTTACTCAGACTGGGTCCCTATGAAAAACGAGAGCGCAATAGTGTCCTTAAAGCGCATTTCGATGCATTAAGTAAACTTATAGATTTGAACCAAGGTACCTTGGTTGTTCCGACAGCTTCATTGTCATTATGCAATACTGATATACCCTACGCCCCTGAAAAAACTCCAAGCGAAACTGGGGTACTCACTGAATACATCCGGACTCTTCCTGGAGCTGTGCGTAGTTTACACCCTTTTGTTTCATACACTGCCATAGGTAAGCACGCCAAAGACATCTGCGAAAATGTGTCTCGCCATGCTTTTGGTCCAGAAACCCCTGAAGCACGCGTGGTCGAAATGGATGGGTTATGTGTTTGTCTCGGGAAAGACATTCGTAGTATGGCCCTAGTGCACCACGTTGAACATGTCATGGCAGTTCCTTATCGATATACAAAAGAATATATGCATCCTATTCTCCTTAATGGAGAACTTTCAATACAGCCATTTTATCGGCATGTTTGGTACGAGAATTGTGGAATAGAAAGGGATAATGGGAAAAAAATTCTTGCTGAATTAAAAAATAGGGGAAGCAAGATTGATAAGACTTCTTTGGGTAAAGGATTTGTATACTCTATAAAAGCAAAGCATTACTATGAAGAGTGTACTAAAATTATTGCAGAAAATCCCTATATTTGGCTACAAAAAACTCCTACATTAAAACCTTATCAAAAATGAGGATATAAAATTGGAAAATTTTGATTATAAATTTAAACGGCTTGGTCATCGTAAATATGTCCATGTTTCACAGATCATTGGAGTAATTAAAGATGTAACCACACATTTTGGCATTCCCTGTTATGACGAAGTACAGCTTGTTTTTAGAGAGCCCATTTTTAACCAAGTGTCTTTCACTATGGACCAAGTAAAAACGCCTTCTGCGACTTTAGCTTTTAAATACGCAGAGCAATCCTATAAGGTGAATATTGTCACAGGTGAAACTCCTCTTGATGGGCAAATTGAAGATATTGATAAAGAGCTTGTTAATATACTTTCAGAAGAAAATGACCAAATTGTTGCGACAAACTATTCACCGGAAAATTACTCAAGGATATGTGACTCCATGACACAACTGCTCATCGATAAATTAGTTGATGGGGCAGTTGGAACACAATGGTGGCTCACTAAAGCGATTTATTATAAACAACCAATTTTTTTCACGGGAAAGACACCTCTGACTGCGAAAATAAAAAAGAATCGTGGCAACTTAATGATCCTGACTGAAATAACCTGTAACGATGAAGTTATCGCAAACATCTTCTCTACAAAGGGCAAATAATGACTATTGCGGTTCATTCCATCGGAACATATTTTGCCGAAAACACTTTAAACAATCTTGACCGCGCTGAAAAACTCGGCGTTACCAAAGAGTTTATTGATCGCAAAGTTGGCTTTGAACAGCTTCATCGTAGAGGCCCTGAAGAAACTGTCGTTTCGATGTGTTGTGCAGCTTTTGATGATTTAAAGACCAAGACTAAAATAGAGATTGAAGGAATTGACTTCATCTGTGTTTGCACACATCATCCAGACCTCCACCTTCCTCACATGTCGGGACGACTTCATGGTGCGCTAAAACTGCAAAAAAAATGCGCTACCTACGATGTGGCCTTAGCCTGTTCTGGCTATGTTTATTCACTTGTGATGGCAAAAAACTTTATGGAAGCCCAAGGACTCAAAAAAGGGCTCCTGTTTACCTGTGACCCATACTCTTTTGCCGTTGATCCGGACACAAGAAATGAGGATATCTTTGCAAGTGATGCAGCAACGGTAACGTATCTATCCGAAAAGGGTGTATACGAAATTGGCCGTGGCACTTTTCACAGTTTTGGTGATCAAGGCGATGCATTGACTCATGTCCCGGGTGAATTTCTCAAAATGGATGGCTTTGGCATCTATACATTTTCATTGCGTAATGTACCGCCAAACATTAAAGAATGCCTCGAAACAAATAATTTAAAGATCGAAGATATAAATTGCTTCGTTTTGCACCAAGCAAACAAGTTTATTATCAACAGCCTTCAAAAAAGGATGAAACTGACGCCTGAAGAATGTCCTTTCTTAGCAACTCAACATGGAAATACTTCTTCATCAACAATTCCCATCGAGTTGAATAACTTTTTAGACTCAAACAAGAATAACCTCATGCTAACAGGATTCGGGGCAGGTCTGAGTATCGCCTCTGTTGTTTTAAGGAGAAAATAATGAGTTCAATAAAACTGGAACAAATTATAGATATCATTCGCTCTGTTGATGCTTATGAAGTCGATTATGACAATCTAGATCCAAACCAAAGGCTTCTAGACCAAGGTTTGGATTCACTCGACATGATGAATCTATATTTTGAAATTGAAAATGAGTTTGATATTTCAATTTCAATTGGGGAAGATGATGATTCTGAAAAAAATTGGTCTACTATAAATAAAATCATTGAGTCCGTTGAAAACTGTCTGAACGCCTAGCGTGAAATAACGCCAATGCTATAATGTTTTTGGTTTTTTGAATCGCAAATTGCAATCTCAAATTAAACACTTTTTGGCGGGCTACTTGAAAAAAAATGTCTCATAGAAGTGAGTTTGACCCCATCTCTGGAACTGACGTAAGAAAATCAAAACATTTCAGCCTCTGGGCAGGCTAGCCTGCCCAGAGGCTGAAGCGAACTTCATCGAGGTTTGCTGACCGATTGAGTTGTGCGGACAAAGTTCATTGTACGCCTTCCACCACACTTCACATTTAGACTTTGCATCTTTTTCGCTCAAAACCCAAGATGCGTTCCAACATTCCTCTCTGAGTTTGCCGTTGAAGCTTTCGATGAAAACGTTGTCTGTTGAGGAAAATTCAAACGTCACGCCGTTTATATAGGCCCAGAGATCAAGGTCCTTGCTGATGAACTCTGGTCCGTTGTCCACACGGATTTCCTTGGGTATTACGTTTAGCTTAGTCACTCGTTCAAATGTATCGACAACATCAGCGCCTTTGTAGCTGCGCCGTACATCATTGGTAAAAAGCATCCACAATAGTCAAGATCCGTATCCTGTGCCCATCAAAGAGTTGATCTGACATGAAGTCCATGGCCCACACATCATTAGGCTGGGTCACTGCGACAGGAGTTTCTCGACGTTTAGTAGTTTTGCTACGTAGTTGTAGCCCTTTTTCCTTGTAGATCCGATAAACACGCTTGACGTTAACCTGCCATCCTTCACGCTGAAGCAGCACATGAATACGCCGGTAGCCGTAGCAATTACGAGTCTCCGCAATCTCACGAATACGTTTCCTTAGTACTGCCTGCGCGTCGCAGTGAGGCTTGTAATAAAAGGTCGAGTAGCGGCCATAAGTGTACGGCACGCATGTCTAATACTGATCCGCCAAACGATCTGAAGATGCTTAACAACCTGCTTACGACGTACAGAATTCATAGCTTTCGGCGGATCACATCCTGAAGCATCTCTTTGTCCAAGGACAAATCTGCCACGATGACTTTGAAATGTTTGTGCTCTTCTTCAAGTTATTTAAGTCGCTTCACCTTAGAGGGCATCAAGCCGCCATATTTCTTGCGCCAACGCTAATAGGTCTGAACGGAAACGCCTGCTTTACGACAGCCCTCTTCAACGGAAGTGCCTTCTTCCGCCTGACGAAGTATAAAAGCAATCTGCTGTCGATGAATTTGGACTTTTTCATCGAAAAATCCTCCTGATTGGTTATACAAAACTATAGGAGAATTTTCTCACTTTGTGTGGTCTAGTTTTGGGGAAGCAAGTCAATCCCTACTTCTATTGACAAGTGACTTTAATTATAAACCTATAACTTTGTAAGCTTCACCCCAAAGAATATCCCACATCTGCACCTCTAACCTAAATATACTTTTTTTTAAAAAAAAAGAGCCTACTTTTCCTCGTCCTTCTTGTCATCCTGACGGTTCTTGAAGGTAATGGCTGCGAGACAGCCTGCGAGTCCGCCGAGGACGACGGCTTTACCGGGAGGCATCATATCGGTGAGGCTAAACAAGTAGCCGATAGCAGCACCAGCGATGATTCCCTTGGCAAGGGCATCTATCCATTTCATGAAATCTCTGGAATCGTCGTCCATGGTCTGCTCCGTGTACAAGCCTTTATAATAGCACAATCAACCGAATCTGTATCTCAACCCAAGTCGGGTATCTCAGCATAAAACCGTATCGAACACAAGCAAGCCCAAAAGACTCCATCCTAATATGGTATGTTTTTTTTCGCAGGACACTTGACACTGATTCTCAACATCACTACTACTCTCTTGTCCGGCCTGAAACTCAGGTCAAAACTTTGAGGGGATTAAAATGATCGATACCATACTTGTCGTTTGCATTGTTTCTATTGCTGGGATATTCGTTGCCCGCAAGCTCTTCAAGCAATTCACGTCAAAACAGCCTTCTTGCAACTGTACAGGTTGCGGACACTCCGGTTCATGCTCAGGCATTCAGGACAGTCCGAACAATGACAGTTGCCCAGGTGCGCAATAATTTTTTTTGCGCCATCGTTGATATTAATTATCAACCAGAATATTTCAAGGAATACATAATGTCTCAAGATTTTTGTTTAAGAAAAGCCAAGGTCAACCAGAAGCTCAAGATTAAAACTGTTGCTGCCGAAGGAGAACTCGGTAGAAGAATCCGTGATATGGGCCTTATCTCTGGCACAGAAGTTCATGTTATCGGCAAGGCCCCACTCAAAGACCCTGTCGCCCTGCGCCTCAAAGATTTCACGCTCACCTTGCGCAACAGCGAAGCAGATCACATCACCGTCACCCTGTTGGAGGATTAAGCGATGGCAGAATATACCATTGGTATCGCAGGCAATCCCAACTGCGGCAAAACCACTATGTTCAACTCCTTGACCGGAGCACGACAGCATGTTGCCAACTGGCCCGGCGTGACCGTCGAAAAAAAAGTCGGCCACATCCAAACCAACGGCGACTCCATTGTCATGGTAGACTTGCCAGGCACCTATTCGCTGACAGCATACACGCAAGAAGAACTGGTTGCCCGTAACTTCCTCGTGGATGAACGACCGGAAGTCGTCATCGACATCATGAATGCCGATGCTCTTGAACGGAACCTATATCTTGCTGTCCAAATCATGGAATTGGGTGTTCCGCTTGTACTCGGCCTCAACATGATGGATGAAGTTCGCAGCAGCGGTAAACAGATCGACAGTGAACGACTTTCCAAGCTCTCGGGTTGCACAGTGGTGGAAACCGTAGCCAGAAACGATCTAGGTACACAGGCCCTCCTGAAAGCGACTCTGAAGCTTGCCAAAGAACAAAATGACACATGGAAACCGTTAAATATTTCCTACGGGCCAGATCTTGACCCTGTTTTAGATGATATGGTCAAACTCATCGAAGCTGAGAACTTCCTTACCGAAAAAGTCCCAGCCCGTTGGACCGGCATCAAATATCTTGAACGCGACGAAGACGTGGTCATCAAGGGTCGCATGACCAACACAGCCTTGTCCGACAAACTCGAAGCTATGGCTCGCGAAGTGGCCGATCACACAGAAAAGACCCTCAAAGCCCGACCGGATGCACTCATCGCCGACCATCGCTATGGATTCATCGCAGGCATGATCAAAGACGTTGTATCTTACCCCGTCCTTGACGAGGATCGCATCAGCCGTTCTGACCAAATGGACAAAGTGCTCACCCACCGCTTCCTCGGTCCGGCTATCATGCTCGCCATCGTCTATCTCATATATAAAATAACGTTCACGGTGGGTGAAATCCCCATGGGCTGGCTAGAAATGCTCTTCGGATGGATGGGAGATACCGCGTACAACGCTTTACCTGACGGCCATCTTCGTTCGCTGGTTGTGTCCGGCATCATCGACGGCGTCGGTGGCGTCCTCGGATTCGTTCCGCTCATCATGTTCATGTTCCTGATGATCTCAGCCTTGGAAGACTCAGGCTATATCGCTCGCATGGCCTACATGCTCGACCGTATCTTCAAAATATTCGGTCTGCACGGCACGTCAGTACTGCCCTTCATCGTTTCCGGCGGCATCGCTGGTGGTTGCGCCGTCCCCGGTGTCATGGCCGCCCGTACGCTGAGAAGCCCCAAGGAAAAACTGGCAACCCTGTTCGTAGCTCCTTATATGACATGCGGCGCCAAGGTCCCGGTCTTCCTTATGCTAGCCGCCGCCTTCTTTCCGCAAAACGCTGCCACGGTCATGCTCATGATCACACTGTGCGCTTGGGCAATGGCCCTCATCGTAGCCCGTGTTCTTCGCTCCACTGTCATCAGAGGAGCTTCTACTCCGTTCGTCATGGAACTGCCCCCCTATCGCATGCCCACAATGCGTGGAGTACTTATCCACACCTGGGAACGCACCTGGGAATACGCTAAGAAAGCGGGTACCGTCATTCTCGGCATCTCCATTTTGCTCTGGGCCATGATGACCTTCCCACAGATGCCGGAAGAACGCCTCGCCCAATATGAATCCATGCGCTCAGCCGTTCAAACTGAAAAAGCCATTACACAGATTGACAACGCTGAATCCGAAGAAGCCATCCGTCATACTTATGCAGGCCGCATCGGTACAGCTCTGGAGCCAATATCCAAGCTGGCCGGATTCAACTGGCGTGTTAACATTGCCCTGACCGGCGGTTTTGCAGCCAAAGAAGTCATTGTATCGACTCTGGGAACAGCCTATTCTCTGGGCGAAGTAGATGCAGAAGAAGCTCAACCTCTGTCTGACAGACTGGTGGCAGATCCTCTGTTCACCAAGGCCTCGGCACTCGCTCTCATTATCTTCACCATGCTTTATGCCCCCTGCTTTGTAACCGTTGTTACCATGGCACGGGAATCAAGCTGGAAATGGGCGGCCTTCAGCGTCGTCGGATCGACAACTCTTGCATTCGGTATGGCGGTCATCGTCTATCAAATTGCCAAAACATTCGTCTAAAAAAACGAATCAGTAAAACAATCAAGGGAGTCCTTCGGGACTCCCTTTTCTTTTAATAAAAGATACTCTATGGTCGCTCCGATTAAAGGAGTATCATGTCTAAAATTTTCACCATCGCCCAAGAACTCATCCGCGACGCTATCTCCGCTTGTTACGAGTTATTCAAGGTTATGATTCCGGTCATTATCGGAGTTAAACTGTTACAAGAATTCGACCTGATCCAATATGTCGCCCTCCCTCTCAAACCTATCATGGGCCTCCTTGGTCTTCCTGCCGAACTCGGCCTGGCTTGGGCAACAGCCATGGTCAACTCCATGTATGCAGGCCTCATTGTCTTCCTCTCACTGGCTCGAGACATGACGCTCAACACTGAACAGGTCACTATTTTTGCCGTCTTACTCCTTATAGGACACGGCTTTCTCGTCGAAGGAGCCATTGCTCAACGATCCGGCGCAAAATTCGTTTTTCAAATTTTATCCCGACTATTCGGCGCGTTCGCACTCGGTCTGATACTTCACTGGACCTACTCTTCCAGCGGAACGCTCCAAGAGCCAGCTGTCATCCTCTTTCAAAGTTCCAGTCCAGTTGATCCCACCCTGCTTCAATGGATTTGGGATGAAACAAAAAACCTACTTTCGATCTTCGGCATTGTCCTCGGCCTCATGATCATGATGCGTATCCTGTCGGCCATCCGCGCTGTCGACTTGATGAACGCCCTGTTACGCCCAATCCTCAAACTTATTGGTATCGGCCCGAAGGCATCGACCATCACCATCATAGGATTCACTCTTGGCCTGGCATATGGCGGCGGACTGATTATCAACGAAGCCCAATCCGGACGCATTGACCGTAAGGATGTATTCTATTCCCTAACACTCATGGGATTGTGCCACTCCATGATCGAGGATACCCTGCTCATGATGCTCATTGGTGGTCATCTGAGTGGCATATTCTGGGGGCGCATGCTCTTCGGCCTCGTCGCTATGACCATTTTGGTCCAAATAACACGCCGACTGCCGCAATCTTTCTGCAACAAGTATCTCTGGGGAAACCCCAGACAAACCGTTCAATAAAGGAGAAACACATGTCCGACATTAAACTGATTCACACAGACACAGCCCCGGCCGCCGTCGGCCCTTACTCTCAAGCATCAACGGCCAACGGCATGTTGTTCGTATCCGGCCAACTCGGTATCATCCCCGGTGAAGGTAAACTGGCGGAAGGATTCGAGACGCAAACAAAACAGGCTCTCGAAAATATGAAAGCCATTTTGGAAGAAGCTGGTTCTTCTTTAGAAAAAGTATTGGCCGTCGATGTATTCGTCATGGATATGGGTAAATTTGCTGACCTGAACGCCATCTACTCCGAATACTTCACCGACCACAAGCCCGCCCGTGCTGCCATTCAGGTTGCAGGCCTGCCGCTGGGTGGTCTGGTTGAACTCAAATGCATCGCTCTCGTAGACTAGACGGCCGAGAACCGACTGCCCCGTTACAGAAACTCTACTTGACAGGGCGCAAACGAAACAGATAACCAAACTATATGCACAACATCACCACTCGTTTCTTTTTCTTTTTTAGCTTTTATTTCAGGAACGCCTGCGGTCTTGATGTGCAATAGTCTTTAAATCGAAAAACACTCAAGAGGCCGCGGCGAAATCCGCGGCCTCTTTTTTTTTGAGGAAGTCGCACCGTCGGTCAAAAAGAACAAGGAGAGTCCAATGCATTTAGGAAAAGCCATTCGTATGGAACGCATCATGAACCGCAACAATGGACGCACTATAGTAGTACCTTTGGACCACGGTGTAACTGTCGGCCCTATTTACGGACTGATTGACCTGCGTGAAACCGTCAATCAGGTGGCCGAGGGCGGTGCCAACGCCATGCTCATGCACAAGGGGATACCCAGATGCTCCCACCGTGCAGGAGGCAAAGACATCGGCCTGATCATCCACCTGTCCGCGTCAACATCTCTGTCTCCGCACCCCAATGCCAAAACTCTGGTAGGTACCGTTTCAGACGCCCTCAAACTCGGCGCAGATGCCATATCTGTTCACGTCAATCTGGGAGATGAAACCGAATCGCACATGCTGTCCGATCTCGGCGCTCTCTGCTCTGAAGCCAACGAATGGGGAATGCCAGTCCTCGCCATGATGTACGCACGAGGCCCTAAAATTAAAAACGAATATGACCCGCAAGTGGTGGCCCATTGCGCCAGAGTCGGCGTGGAGTTGGGCGCGGATATCGTCAAGGTGAACTACACTGGCGATCCAGAATCCTTCAAGGCCGTGGTGGAAGGATGCTGTGTTCCCGTGGTCATAGCAGGAGGTCCGAAGCTGGAAAGTGACCGGGATCTCGTCCAAATGGTCTATGATTCCATCCAAGCCGGAGGCTCAGGTCTGTCCGTGGGTAGAAATGTCTTCCAGCACAAGAATCCGGCCAAAATTGTGGCCGCACTCAACAAGGTCGTTCATGAAAATTGGGATGTGGATGCAGCCATGAAGCTGCTGTAGATAAAAAAAGATCTGAATCGTGGGCGGGCAATCAGGCCCGTCCACGGGTCGAATTACTTCCCGAATTCAACTTGAACACGTTGAAGGTACATAAAAAGTCGACCGATCTGCTCGCGACCTTTCTCAAAGTCACAGGCTTTGGCCGCAAGTTCAATGGCCCGGGCTATCTCGCCCATTCCCTTGAAACCATAGCCACACCCAGTCCCTCTGGTGGTGTGCCCTAATCGGTTAAGCGTTTCGAAATCTCTTTCTTTCAAGGCAACCTGCATTCTCTCCAAATCTTCCATTGAAACTTCGAAAAAACGAGGCAACAATTCTTCAAGATCAGGATCAATGAGTTCGATAATAGGAGAGTCAGGCATAGTGAGATACTCATTGTGCAGGGAGATGCACGGGCTTGAACATAGTAAGGAAGGCCTCTATTGTGGTGCGGGAGCATTAACAGTGAATTATACCATGTCAAATTTTATACTCTTTACAACGATATGACACGACCTTTTATTCTCTTTCTCTGTCTGGCAATCATAGCCGGATGTACACGATATGATGCCATGCGCATTGCCCGCGCTGCGGCCACTGGCAATCCTGCAACTGCAGCCGAAAGTCTGGCACGAGACAAAGCCATCGGGTACGCCACGAATCCCGCATCTATCGCTTCTGATATTAAACAATTTCAAAAAATCGTCGATGATTTTATTTATGTAGTTACTTCGGTCTGGGGAAAAGATGATGTACGAACACCCCGTCCCAAAGAATACGTCAAATACACTCAAAACTATCTCTCACGCGCCAGTGTTGATTTTGATACCGGCATGATCACCGTAGAGACAGTGGATACAGACAACCCTCAAATGAGCCTACATAACGCCATTGTCACCACCCTTCTCACCCCAAACGACCCTCGAGCAGTAGATCTGTATTCAGCCAAAACAGTCAAACTGGGAGATACTCCGTTTCTGCTGGGAGAAGTCAAAGATAATGATACCAAGAATATTCGATGGGAATGGCGTGCCAGCCGCTATGCCGACGTGCTCATGGGAACCTGTCTAAAAAAACGAACCAGTGAAGGTAAAATCATTAATTACGTAACCATTCCAATGGTCAAAGATCATCTAAATATTCGAGCCAACAAATACAAAAAACAGGTTGTCTCCGCAGCCAAGCGATTCGACATAAGCCAAAATCTCATCTATGCGATCATGAAAGTGGAATCTGATTTCAATCCATTTGCAATCAGTTCAGCCATGGCTATCGGATTGATGCAGGTCGTACCGGCTACGGCAGGAAGCGACGTATACCACTATCTGAACGGCAAAAATGGTCAACCTTCGAAACAGGACTTGCTGGTTGCCTCTACCAACATTACGTACGGCTCCGCCTATCTCCACTTGCTAGGAACACGCTTCCTCAAAGACATAACAAATCCGACCTCACGAGAATACTGCATAATCGCCGGATACAACGGCGGCGCGGGGACAGTACTCAGAACCTTTGACAAAGACAGGAAAAACGCGGCACAAACCATCAACAGGCTGTCACCCGGAAAAGTATACACCACCCTCCGAACAGAGACACCCTATGCGGAAACACGCCGTTACCTTGGCAAAGTACTTGAAGCCAAGAAACAATTCGTCAACTTCTAGTCAGCACACGCAATGAATATACAGGAAACAGCACTCTCCCTGACCCGACAACTGACCGACCTGGGCCAACAACTCTTCCCCGGAATGCCGGAAGGAGTGATACGCAATGCCGAAGCAATACTACTGGGCACAATGGCCTTTGTTTTACTGCTGCTCGGTCTTTTGCTTCTTCGTCGCCCAAAAAAGAAGAACACCTCTTCCAAAACGAACATCCCGCAAAAACTACAGGAGAAAGGTACGGTTGTAGACATCATAGCCGGACCAGACGACGAAAAAGTTTCCCTGCGATGTGTATTTACTGCGGTCAAATCCAACAAAATCACGTGCGAAATCATCGAACGACTTGAACCGCTCCAGACTGGAAAAAATCGGCAATTGTTATGTATCTTCGCCCCAACCAAAAACCAGAACGATAAAGTCAATTCATTTGCCACCACCTTGCTGAAGCTTGGTCACTCCAACCGGACTGCGAATCTCATGGTATTATCAACTCCAACGGAATACACCATGATTCCCCGCCGCAAACACGCTCGAAAAAAAGTTGCAGACCAACAATTCATCCGTGTTAAACTCTGGCTGGAAGATCCTATCTTCTCCGACACATCCTATCAGGACGCCACTCCCCATATCGGTGTGAACTCTTTTTCATCCGACAGCCCGGAACAGAGTTCCAATGGTGTGGTCAACATTTCCAATGGCGGTATCGGCCTCAGCATCCTTGATCGCCTCATACCGGAAACCTGTGGTCCGGATTCTCCCGTGGTCATCAACCTGTTCATGTTCAATTTCAGGGAAAAGACCTTCAAACCTTACTGGTACGCTGGCACTATCCGGTCACTGGAAGAAAGCCGTCCCGGATTCGTCCGCATGGGGATAGAATTCACATCGACCGCCACCCCAAATTCATCCACGGGACGTCTCAATTGGACTGATCGTTGATTTCATTTTCAACACCACAAAAAAAGCCCCGACCAAAAGGTCGAGGCTTTTTTAAATTCATTACCCTTCGAGACACTAACTTTTCTTGTTCAGAAAACGCTCTTTCGCCAGTCTCGGCATGTTACCGGAACCGTAACTGTATCCGGCAATTCGACGATTCTGCCGTTTCATACTGGTCAAATCCTGCTTCATGGACCGATGAAGCTTTCGGGCTTCATCGGTAATCTCATCATGAAGAGATTTCATCTCGACCAACTTGTCCGCCAGAATTTCAAGATTATCCCGGGACAAATCGCCAATAGCTTCATCCAAAATCCGTTCCCTATCATAGGCAAGCTTTTCCGCACCAAAGACGTCACCTTCAGTCAAGCACCCGAGTTCACGGCGTCCAATGGACAAAGCCTCGTCCAGCATATGGCTTCGAGCAGTCATGTTTACCTCGTTGTGACGCGGATGTCGTCGCGCAGACTCTTGATGACCTTTTTCCATTTTTCCACCGCCGGAAGAAATTCATATTCAAGCAAATCGGCCAAAAGTATCCAATCCTCATTTTCCAAGACATCACCCATTTCAGTGAACATGCTGTTCATTTCCTCTGCACTTGTCAGATATTCGGGGTAATCCTTGAGAGAATATTCATCACGCAGGACACCTACCATGTTCAAGAAATTGCGAATGACATCAATAAGGTCCTGATATGTTTCCAGGGCCTCGGCGTCATCGGCCTGACGGAAAAGATCGGCCACTCGTTTGCCGCCTTCGGCCATGATATTGACGACCTTGTACAGCTCCAGAGTAATTTCCACGGCCATTTCATTGGTCGCCATGGTCATGATTTCCACAGACTGAATCTCGGACATCTCAATGTCTTCGGCCTGATGCGGATAAATTTCGGAAAATGATTCCGAGTTGACCTTCACATCGGTCACAACACGATCTTCAAGATGACCGTCTTCGACCACCTTGTTGAAAACCTGTTCCAAATTCTCGAAATTATTGGAACCGATGTCATACTGTTTACCGTCAATAATGATCATGATGATCTCCTCCTCGAAAGGGTATGATAAAATTTGCCGTTTACGTCGGCTCTCAAGGGACTATTCAAAATCCATGCCGACTAAATAAATTCATCGTGCAAAGAAGTCAGAAGGACTCGGTAGCGTTCAGCTAAACCGAGAAGAGAAGCAAGGTCATCACCATATCTCTGTGTCTCAAATAACCATAATAAAGCAATTATATTGAGATGTTGACAAGAAGAGAGGATATTTTGCAACCGTTGCCACGATGTCAGAAACTTGGTTTTGGCCGCAGGGCGTGGACTTTTCTGCAATAGCATCCCCTGCTGAGAGAGCAGGAAAAGCATGTCCACTGCATTCGTCAAAATTTTGGATATCTCATCTCGAATTTCAGGACGAATTGTCCTAGCAAGTCCTAGACCTTCCGCATAATCGTGTCCATCCAAAAAACTCTTAAAATACACCCGCTGGATGGCAATCCATGCAGCTCTGTCCGTAATGTCATGTCCCGATAATGATTCAAGTTCCATAAATCCATCGTGCCCAATACGAGTACGCCACCCTCTCGCTCCAGAAGCGATCTGAAGATCATTGGCTGACACCAAGGATTTTGCATATCCATACATAATTTCTGGTGTCACAACCTTACGGCACATTTCGTCATGCGGACAATCCGCACCAAATTCGCAGGGATGACATTCCATATCCGGTTCCAAGCAGATGTTTCCAGCCCGATACGGCCCTGTATCCCACGGTTGAGCTGTAGCCAAAAACACGGAGCACAACGGCACCCCAAGGCCTGCGGCAAGATGCATGGTTCCGGTGTCATTGGTCAGCAACATTAAACAGCGAGAAAGTACACCGGCCAACTCATTCAAAGAAGTCTGTCCCATACAATTAATGAATGGACACTGTGCATGCTCGACAAATCGACTCCCCAACGCCACTTCATTCTTGGTACCAAGTAGAACAGGAACCAAACCATCCCGCTCCCACAGCATCCTTGCAATCTCACCAAAATATGCCACGGGCCATCTGCGGCGATCTTCACTAGCCCCCATTTGCAGGGCCACAAACCCTTTGCAACCCTTCGGTATTTCGCTCAACAGGCTATCAGCTGTCGCCAACGCTTCTTCACCGGGATCAGCCAATTCCAAAGAATTTCCTTCTTGATCCAGACCCGCGGTACGTCGAAAAATATCACATATATTAAACGGACTGGCACCCCGGTGAGCGCCGGCCATCTGAAGAAATGCTGCCCAGGAAGTGGTATCTGCATTAAAACCGAACTCATCAACAGTGAACCCCACATCTTCAGCACCCTCTTGCGTCAGATCATACGTCAGCAGACGAGAAGAAACCGAAGGCGTCAGGTTAACAATACTTTCAGGCCGAAATGTCTCAAGGACATTCCGCTTGAACTCCACGACATCCCTGACCGCCAGTCGCCAATCGTTATCCACTCCCGATAACAACCCCGCCCCCGGAAAAGGGAAAACGCTATCGACACCGTCAAGCAATGTTGTCGCGGATACAAAATTTTCCAGACAAACCACGCCCACCCGATATCCCCGACTCTTGAAGCCAGAAATCACAGGCTGTGTCTGAATGAGGTCCCCGAAACGGGTCAAATTGATGATCAGAACATTCACGAACACTATCCTTATATACAAACGTCCGCCGGAATTTTGTCGGACTGACGAAGAAATGCAAGATTAAAGCCGAGATCACAACCCAGCGCCGGCCTGAACCAGCCGGACCAATTTCTCCACGGCCTGAATAGCCATTTTAAGTTGTTTCTTTTCCTCGGCTTCAAGAAGCATCGGGTTCACAAAATTATGCGGAGGAATGGATTCACGATCACACTCCAACCCGATTTCAAGCCGTTTTCTCTGAAGATATTCCCATGCCTCCATCAATCGATACCCATGCCTGACTGACACATGCCCGGCTTCGGCCAAAGCACGAATACGATCACAAGTATTGGATGGTGACAAATTATACTTGAGGGCAAGTATCCGTGCACTATTAGTCAAATGCGCAAGGACACTGTTTTTAATATTCAAATGTCCCTGCCACAAACCACCCTTTTCGGTGATAAAAACCCCATAAAATGTCAAAGGAAGACGATAGTCCGTGAGTTCTTGAATGAGTAAAGATACCGCAATCGGCTTTGTTCGCACATACTCCCAAAGTTTATCACGCAATATACGAACGTCTTCTTCGGAACCGAAAATCGCCATAAAATCGAGAATAAGGCCGGATTGCCATGAACCTTTTTCCGCTGGATTGGAAAGCCACCGAGTCAAACGGGCCAACCAGGAATCAAAATCTCCACGCCATTCCTCATTGCTGATCATGACCCCACCTTCGCACAAAGTCAGTCCCGCGCCATCCAAGGCGATAACAATGGACTGGGTGCAGTCATCCAACTCATCGACATCCGGCGAAACATGCATGAGCAAGCCATTATCCTGATCCGATCCGAGCACCTGTTCCTCTCGACCACCGGAACCGAACTCAAGGAAAGTACATTCTCGAAGCCACGTATACTCCTCGGCATGTGCTTCGAGCACGGCCATGATAACATCCCGGTTGAACCGAGAAAGCCGCTTACAGGTCTCCTCGGCTGACAATCCAAAATCAAGCCAATCCTGCACAAGTTCCAGACGGGTTCGACGGATTCCTACCAGTTTACCTTCGCGGGCCATGGTCAGCAATTCAGCGTCGAGGCCATCGGGAATCCCCGATTTTCCTCTGGCACTACCGTTTACCGTTCGTTTTTTACCCGAATCCATGTTCACCGAAAATCTCCGTCGTTGGAGTATCAACCGTTGACCGGAGGAAATTGCCCGTTAGCCGACTGTTTCAAACAAGTATACCCTACGACCGAGCGAGTTTGACCGTTTACCTGAAAAGGAATGCTCTCAGCATTTCCACTACTGTAAAAGAAGTGCAACGGCAAACACCACAACCGTACTGGGGGGTAAATCATGGACCAAATCGAAGCAATCCGCAAAAAACAACTCAAGTTTGCTCTGGGCGTAGGCATCCCGTATTTCGCCTTTGTCATCAGCATCTTTCTGCTCGTCTATCTGGCGAGCGAAGCGGTAACACGCATCAGCATCATGGGATTCCCTCTTCATTATTGGCTGGTAGCTATAGCCATCTACCCTATTACATGGGTGCTCTTCATCTGGTACGTGGGCAAGGCAAATGCCATGGAAGACGAAATAGCCGAAAAGGTCGGAGGAAAATAAGATGGAGACCGGATATCAAATACCATTTACGGCTCTGGTCCTGATCGGGTGCATGCTGGCTTTCACCATCGTTACCACGTTCATGTTCCGCAAACAAAAAACGTCTGCCGACTATTATCTGGCCGGACGTAAGGTCAATTCCTTCATCAATGCGTCGGCAATTTCCTCGGACTACCTGTCCGCAGCATCTTTCCTCGGCGTTGCAGGTGTCGCATTCCTGTTTGGATTCGACGGCATCATCTATGCGCTGGGATTCTTCGTGGGCTATATCGCCCTGTTATTATTCCTGGCTTCTCCGCTCAGAAAATTTGGCCGTTACACCGTGCCTGACTTTGTTTCGGAGCGTTTCCACTCAAAACGGGCACGCGTGCTCGGCGTTATCGGCGTCCTGTTCGTGTCGCTCTTCTACATGGCACCGCAAATGCTCGGCGCAGGCAAGGTCATGGGACTGCTTCTGAATTTGGAGTATGAAACTTCCATCATCATCATTGCCTGCATCATCACATTTTATGTCACCGTGGGTGGCATGAAAGCGACCACCGTCAACCAACTGGTCCAGTTCTGGATTCTGTTTGGTGCCATGTTCCTGCTCGCCTTCATCCCCTTCATGATTAAAGGATACACTTACACCGACATCGTCAAATTCATCGGCGACTTCAAAGGTGTAGAACCGGTCACCGGAAAAATGTTCGACGGTGCGGCTTACACCAGCCCTGCATATTGGCTGACCAACCTGAAAGACACGTTGTCCCTGCTGCTGGCCCTGATGTTCGGCACCGCTGGCCTGCCTCACATTCTCGTGCGCTTCTATACCGCACCCGACGGCAAGGCAGCACGTAAAACAGTTATCTATGTGTTGCTCCTGATCGGCATGTTCTACATCCTCAGTCCATATGTAGGTCACGTGATCCGCTACGCCTTCCTGCAAGGTGATGCGATGGGTGTTTCTCCTCATTTGATGCAATGGCTGGCCGACAACGGTAAAAACCTGGCCGTACCTGTTGCTGGTTCCTACTTCGGTGGACAGATCCTGCTCGGCATCGTCGTGGCCGGTGCATTTGCCGCCATCCTGTCCACAGTTGCCGGTCTGATCATCGCCTGCGCTGGTGCCATCGGCCATGACTTGGTGGTCAACGTCTTCAACCCGAACATGCCTGAACGCTCCCGCGTCAAGGTAGCCCGCATCGCATCCGTCATCGTCGGCCTGCTCGGGATCCCGCTCGGTTTCTGGGCGGAATCCATGCAGATCGCCGTTCTGGTAGGACTGGCCTTTGCTATTGCTGCTTCCACCTTCTTCCCGGTGCTCGTCATGGGCGTGTGGTGGCCCAAAATGACCAAGAACGGTGCTTGCGCCGGTCTGATTACGGGTATTGTCGGATCATTCTTCATGATCCTCGGAAAGGGACTGCTCCCCGAATTCCTGCAATTCAAGAACCCCGGAGGATTCGTCATGATCCTAACCTTCATCGCCATCTATTCCATTTCAAAGATGGAATACGCCTCCAAAGGTGAAGCCGCCCTGCCTCCTGATACGGCAGAGGTCATGGCCATCCTCCACGGCCCTGAAAAAGCATAATACTCCTTCCTCCATCCTTGAGGGACGGGACTGATTCAAAACAGTCCCGTCCCTTTCTGTTGACTTGATGCCTTCATCCTGTCTTAATATTAAAGCTGAATCTCATACTCACGAGGAAACCGGCAATGCCTAAAACAAAAATCATGAATCGTTGGCTCGTCGTGGTCGGCGCCATTCTCATCCAACTCAGCCTTGGCGCAATTTACGCATGGTCTGTCTTCACCCCAGCCTTGAAAAATGTTGGCTGGTCAAAAATGCAGACTCAAATCATCTTTGCAGTAGGCCTCGCCTTTTTCGCCATTATCATGGTCTGGGCAGGCAAAAAATTATCTACATGGGGCCCTCGTAAACTGACCATGATTAGCGGGCTAGTACTTGGCTCTGGTTATGCTCTGGCCGGACTGTTTGGCGGCACCAATTTCTGGTTTTTGCTCCTGTTCATCGGCATAATTGGAGGCTCTGGTATCGGCATCGGCTACGTAGTCCCCATTGCGGTGGGTATGCGCTGGTTCCCTGATAAAAAAGGCATGATCACCGGCTTGGCCGTGGCCGGATTTGGTTTCGGCGCTATGGGTTGGGTCAAGCTCGCCGGATCATGGGGGCATCTGCTGGCCACCCTCGGTCTCTCCACCACCTTCATCATATATGGTATAGCCTTTGCCGCACTGGTCATTACCGGCGGCATGTGGATGGTCTTCCCGCCCGAGGGCTGGCTGCCTAAAGGCTATACTCCACCTGAAACAACGGACACAACAAACGGCACAAATGGCGGATTCACTTCAGGTGAGATGCTTGCCACCCGTCAGTTCTATTACATTTTTCTGACCTTTGTTTTCAGTGCGGGTGCAGGTCTCATGTCCATCGGACTGATGAAACTCTATCCCATGGAAGCGTTACAAGGCGCGGGATACAGTGCCGCCGAAGCCAGTGCCATTGCAGGCACGGCCATGGCGATTTTTTTCAGCCTCGCCAACGGCATCGGCCGCATCGCATGGGGTATGATGAGTGATCTTATGGGCCGCAAGGCCGCCATCGTCATCATGACCGCCACGCAAGGAATCTGCGTCATCGGATTCCCGACCATGGCGACCAACGAACTTATTCTTTATGTGGGGGCAACCTTCATCGGCTTCAATTTCGGCGGCAACTTCGCCCTATTCCCCACCATGACAGCCGATACTTTCGGCGCAAAAAGCGTCGGCCAGAATTACCCGTTCGTCTTCCTCGCCTATGGCGTGGGCGGCATTTTCGGCCCCATCCTCGGCGGCATGCTTGGCGATATGGGCAACTTCCCCTTGGCCTTCACCATCTGCGGCGTACTCTGTCTGGTGGGCGCAGTATTGACATACAATATTCAGCCTCCAAAGCATGGTTAAGAGGTCTCCTATGGCTGGGGGAAAGGAATGCAGATACACCACTCTCCCAAGCCGGGACTTGACAGCGCGAGGGCTGATACCTACTTAGTGGCACCAACACACCAAAGGAGACATTTCATGAGTAATTACGATATCAGACTGGCTAAGCTGGTCAGTGGCGAAATGATCGTTGCCAAATACGACGGCATCGCACGCAAATACGAAGATCCTGCAACCATTCAGGCCATGCCTACCCAAAACGGCAACCAAATGGTTCTGCTGCCTTACGGCTACCCCTTTGATCAGGAAATGCACGGTGAAATTTCCTTCGACCACGTTCTGTTCGAGTACAAAAACTGCCCGGAAGAACTGAAGACCAAATACATCGAAGCATTGACCAACATCTCCCTGTCCAGTGGCGGCCTCGACTTGGGTGGCGGCACCCCTGGCGGCGGCGGTCTCGATCTCGGCTAGCCGACACCAGCAAAAACTGGTATTTCAAACGGGGCTGGCTCACCAGAGCCAACCCCGTTTTTCCGTCCTCTAACCAACGATTAGCATGAAAGAATTACTGCCCATCCTCCCCCGTCCGTCACGATATCTCGGCAGCGAATGGGGAACTACGTCAAAAAATCCTGACACCGTCACTGTACGGTGTGCCCTCGCCTTTCCCGACATGTACGAAGTCGGCATGTCTTACCTTGGGCAGAAAATTCTTTCACAAGCCATCAACGCCCATCCGCAATTCTGGGCAGAACGGGTTTACACCCCGTGCCAGGAAACCGCTGCGATCCTGCGCGAGCATAACACTTTACTCGCCACTCTTGAGTCGGACACCCCCCTCAAGGATATGGACACCATCGGATTCAGCCTGACGCACGAGTTATGCTACACCAACATCCTCTATATTTTGGATTTGGCAGGCATCCCCTTCCGTACATCTGACAGAGACGGCTCACACCCACTCATCATTGCCGGTGGCGGCGCGACCTTCAACGCAGAACCCATGGCACCGTTTTTCGACGCCATGGTCATCGGCGATGGAGAAGAAACAATGCCTGCTGTCCTATCCTGCATTGAACAAGCGAAAGCCGAAGGCCTATCACGCCCCGAACTTCTAAAAAATCTAACGACCATACCCGGCATCTACATTCCATCATTTTTCAAAGATCAAGGACCAGGAGAACCGATCAAGCCGTTGGTTGAAGGCTATGAAACCATTGAAAAAGCCGTAGTTGACGATCTCAACTCTACTCCGTTCCCCACTGGTCAAACCATACCCTTCGATGCCATCCATGATCGACTGACCATGGAAATTGCCCGAGGCTGTACTCGTGGTTGTCGCTTCTGTCAGGCCGGTATGATCTACCGTCCTGTACGTGAACGTTCGCTGGATGAACTCGACCGCATCCTGACCGATGGACTGGCCGAAACCGGCTATGAAGAGACGTCCCTCCTCTCCCTGTCTACCGGTGACTATTCCGGCCTGGACTCATTGTTTACACGCAGCTTCGACAAATGTGCATCCGAACAAATTTCCATTTCCCTGCCGTCACTACGTGTCGGCTCACTGTCCGCCCCCATCATGGAGCGTATTTCCTCCATCCGGCGAACCGGCGCAACACTGGCCCCGGAGGCTGGCAGTCAGCGCATGCGCGATGTCATCAACAAGGGAATTGATGAAGAAGGTCTCCTTGAACACGTACGCATGCTGTTCGACAACGGCTGGCAGGGTGTAAAACTGTATTTCATGATCGGCCTGCCCACCGAAACCGACGAGGACTTGGATGCTATCGTGGACTTGTGCCTCAAGGTGCGTGATTCTGCCGGACGCCACATCAAACGGCTGCAAGTCTCAGCAGCTGTTTCGCCTTTCGTGCCGAAGCCTCAAACGCCTTTCCAATGGGAATCACAGATTTCATATGATGAAATATACCGGCGTGTTCACTACCTGCGCGACCAATTCAGACGGCATAAACGAATCAGCATCAAATACCACGAACCTGAGATGACCTCACTGGAAGGCGTGTTCTCCCGTGGCGACCGTCGACTGGCCGAAGTAGTGGAGCGAGCGTATGCCAAGGGTGCACTTTTCTCCAGTTGGAAGGACCATCTTCGCTTGGAACCCTACAAAGAGGCCATGGAAGAAGCTGGACTGGACTGGGATAAATACACAGGTTCCCGCGACCCTGAAGGCCCACTGCCCTGGGACCATATTTCCAGCGGCCTGACCAAGAAATATCTGCTCAAGGAACGTGAACGCGCTCAGGCTGAGAAAATCACCGAAGATTGCCGATACGGCGCCTGTCACAACTGTGGAGTCTGCGAATTCGATGGTCGAAAGACTACGCTGACAACACAGGCCAAAGACAAAGACATTCGTCCGAGACTTGTTTTTCCCCAACGCGATCAGGAAGGCGAGCAGCCGCCCTACACCATAGAAAAACCCGACTTGACCATTAAAGAAGCTCACTTTCGACTCTGGTACGAGAAAAACGGTCCGGCCGCGTACCTCAGCCAATTGGAACTGCAGGCTGTGTTTGAACGAGCTTTCCGTCGTGCAGGATTACCCATGGCGTTTTCTGCCGGATTCCATCCCATGCCCAGGTTATCATTCGGCAAAGCACTTCCCGTAGGCGTCTCCAGTAATGCCGAATGGATCAATGTATTTCTCCGACAAGACTTTGAATCGACTGAAGTCATCAAAAAGCTGATACCCAATATGCCCGAGGGACTTGCCCCCATCAAAGCCGATCGATTATCCATGGGGAAAAAACAACCGCAATCAGTGGAAGAAGTCTTTGAAATCCAGTTTACCAAGGACGCAAAAAAACGTCTGACACAATGGCAGGACTTCATCAATGCCGAAGAATTTATCGTTGAGAAACGAACAAAAAAACGAGGCATGAAGCAGGTTAACGTACGGCCCATCATCAAGGAAATGACCGAAATGGAATCAGGTCTGATCTTAGTTATGGACTGGCGTGAACTGTATATGAGTCCTTTGGCCTTGTGCATGGCTATCATGAAAGACGCGAGTCAACTCGATTTCACTCTGACCAAGACCGCCCAACGATTCGAAAAATAATCGACTACCTCACATAAGTGAGGATTAGAACAGCCCTTCGCTCTCTCCTGTACCGATAGTTACCTGCCGGTACACTTCTTCTGTGCCACCCTGTAACGGTTTCATTTTAATCAGGATGTCACTGGAGCCATCCATGAGCACTGTAAACAGGTATCGCGCCCGATTTTCATCGTCTTCAGAGTATTCCAGAAACCGCTCCATACGCAGCATTGACGGGTCAAACGAAGCTCCCGATATTCTATATCCCTTAACCAAAGGATTGGGCATATCCACGGCCAGGATCTCCCCCCGTTCCAATGTCACTACCGTTGAATAATCATCATCAATTTCTATAAGTTCCGCAGGATTCAATCCCGTTTCAACAGACGAAGAGCCAAAACAGGCCGTCAGCATAAAAAGACATACCATAATCAACGATAACATACTAAAAAATTTAAGCATTATTCATTTTCTCCAACATCGCCTTCATGGGCAAAACTCTATTGTTAAAATCAAGTTAAAAGTGTATGAGTGAACAGATTTCTGCCTAACCCATTTATGCCGTGTTCTGCAATGGAAGCAACCCCTTCCGTAGTATCGGTCTGGTAAAGGCGAATCGTGTCCTCTGGACACAGGAGAGGTATGGTCACGCCGTTTTATGGCGTAATAGCTTTAATTAATGGAGGAATAACTCATGAAACTGTCGACGTTCAAATCCGCCGGCAAATTCTCCCTGCTCCTTCTCACCATCGTCGTATCCGCCATGTTGCTGGTCGGTTGCGCCGGAGAAGAGAAGAAAGATGATGCAGCCGAGAAAGCCGAATCTGCAACCCCCGCTAAAGTCACTCTGAAACTCGCCATGGACGCCGATCCGGTTTCCCTGGACCCTCAGGTCCAGCTGTCCGGTGGTATGCTTCAGTTCTCCCACATGGTCTTCGACTCTCTCGTTCGTTACGACCAAGACATGAATTTCGTCCCCCGCCTGGCCACCAAGTGGGAACGTATCGACGACCTGACCATGCGCTTCCATCTGCGTGAAGGCGTCAAGTTCCACTCCGGCAACGAATTCACCGCTGAAGACGTTGTTTTTTCTCTGGAACGCCTGAAGAAATCCGAAGACTTCAAGGGACTGTTTGAGCCTTTCACCGGTGCCAAGGTTGTGGACGCCCACACCGTGGACCTGATCACCAAGCAGCCTTACGGCCTGGTGCTCAACATGGCTACCTACATCTTCCCCATGGACAAAAAGTTCTACACCGGTACGGATGACAAAGGTAAGCCCAAGGATCTGATCCTCAAGACGGATTACTCCTACGCCAACGTCAATGAATCCGGCACAGGCCCTTACGTTGTTGGTCAGCGTGAACAGGGCGTGAAGGTCATCTTCACCCGTTTCGCCGATTACTGGGATCACACCGGTAACATCGAAGAAATCATCCTCACCCCGATCAAGAACGACGCTACCCGTGTTGCAGCCCTGCTGTCCGGCGATGTCGACTTCATCATGCCCGTGCCTCCGCAGGATCTCGAGCGCATCAACTCCACTGATGGCCTGCAGCTCGTGACCATGTCCGGCTCCCGCATCATCACTTTCCAGTTGAACAGCGAACGTAACCCTGCACTGGCTGACCCCAAAGTCCGCCTTGCCATGGCTTACGCCTATGACAACAACGGTGTTGTCGACAAGATCATGAAGGGCTTCGCTACTGCAGCTGGCCAGATGTCCCCCAGGGGTTATGCTGGTCACGTAGAAGAATTGGCTCCCCGCTACGACCTTGAGAAAGCCAAGGCTCTGATGGCCGAATCCGGTTTCCCCAATGGTTTCGAAGCAACCATGATCGCTCCTAACAACCGTTACGTAAACGACGAAAAGATCTCTGAGGCATTCGTTTCCATGATGTCCAAGATCGGTGGCAAGATCTCCCTGAAGACCATGCCCAAGGCCCAGTACTGGGATCAATTCGATGCACAGGTCGCCGACATCCAGATGATCGGTTGGCATTCTGACACCGAAGACTCCGGCAACTTCTACGAGTTCCTGTCCATGTGCCGCAACGCCGAAACCGGCTACGGCCAGTACAACTCCGGTAACTACTGCAATGCCAAGGTCGACGAACTGACCATCGCTGCCCAGACTGAAACCGACATGACCAAGCGCGCCGCACAGTGCCAGGAAGCTGAAAAGATTCAGTATAATGAAGCTGGCTTCATCCCCCTGCATTGGCAGAACCTGTCCTGGGCTTCCAAGTCCAACATGGACACTCCGAAGGTCGTCAACGTCATGAACTTCCCGTACTTCGGTGATCTGATCGTCAAGTAATGTAAATCATCACTTGCAATAGATCGAAAAGAAAATTAAAGGGGAACCCCGGTCTTAAACTGGGGTTCCCCTTCACACAGTTGGCGACCATTGGGACGCCCTAAAAAATTCCAATGAAATCAATCACCTGTTGCATAATCCCATGTGCAGGAAACTGACGGCAATCGAGTAGACATGTTTGCATTCACTGTTAAAAGAATCCTTCAAGCAGTGATGGTCATGCTGATCATCAGCTTCATCGGATTCGCTATCAAACACAACTTCGGTGATCCTATCCGCGATCTCGTGGGCCAACGGGTCACTCCTGCCGAGCGTGCTCAAATGCGCGAGAAACTCGGCCTCAACGATCCCTTCATGGTCCAATATGTCCGTTTTCTGGGCAACGCCATGCATGGCGATCTCGGTCAAAGTTACTTCTTCAAAAAACCCGCAGCGCAAGTCATCATCAAAAAAGCACCTGCTACACTGGAATTAGTTTTTTGTGCAGCACTGATTATTGTGCTTCTTTCTGTTCCACTGGGTATTTATGCAGCCATCAAACCCCATAGTTGGTTCAGCCGATTTGTCATGGGAACTTCGATCGTCGGGGTATCAATGCCGGTATTTCTCACCGCCATTCTCCTCATCTATATTTTTTCGGTTGAACTCCATTGGCTTCCCTCATTTGGACGAGGCGACACAGTTCGACTCTTCGGATGGTGGGACACAGGCCTGCTGACGTGGGATGGTCTGAAGCATTTAATCATGCCCTCCATCGCGCTTTCCTCCATCATGCTCCCGCTCTTTATCCGCCTTATCCGATCCGAGATGATGGAAGTACTGGAAACAGAATACGTCAAATACGCCTGGGCCAAAGGCATCAAGCCGCGACGTGTGTGGTTAATTCATGCCTTCAAGAACACTCTGCTTCCAGTTATCACCGTTGGCGGTGTGCAACTCGGTATCATGGTGGCCTTCACTATCCTGACAGAAACCGTCTTTCAATGGCAGGGCATGGGTTCCATGTTCATTGAATCGGTTGAACGTTCCGACACCTCGTTGATGGTTGCTTATCTGGTTTTCGTCGGCATCATCTTCGTTATGGTCAACACATTGGTCGACATAATCTACGGCCTCGTCAATCCCACAGTGCGCGTGGCAGGGAGAAAGTAGTATGCGATCCAAATGGCAAAGATTCAAAGAATCCTACATGCTCTATAACTTCCTCCGGGATCCTGTCGCTCTCATCAGCTTCACTATCCTGGCGGTCCTGTTCTTCTCGGCTTTTGCCGCCCCACTGATAGCCCCGCACGATCCATACAACTCGACCACAATTGACATCATGGACGCCCAGATTCCTCCTGCATGGGAAGACGGTGGTGGCACCAAGTTCCTCCTTGGAACCGATGCTCAAGGCCGCGACATTCTCTCCACCATGCTTTACGGCATGCGTGTATCCATCATCATCGGTGTCGGCGCTGTCTGTCTTCAGGCCTTCATCGGTATCATTGTTGGTTTACTTTCGGGCTACATCAGACGGCTTGACAACATTCTCATGCGAATAGCTGATGTCCAGCTATCATTTTCAACGTACATGGTTGCCATTTTCATCGGCGCCATCGTCCAGACCGCTTTCGGTGTAGCCGGATACGACAAAGTGGCCGTACCGCTGATCATTGTCATTATCGGTTTGGCTGAATGGCCTCAGTACGCCCGTACTGTACGAGCCTCGGTTTTAGCAGAACGCCGAAAAGAATACGTAGAAGCCGCCCGAGTCATCGGTCTATCAAAAGTCCGCATCATGTGGCGACATATTCTGCCAAATACGCTTTCCCCTGTACTAGTTATATCCACTGTTCAGGTGGCAAACGCCATCATGTCCGAAGCGGCCCTTTCCTTCCTTGGGCTAGGCATGCCCGTAAACAAGCCTTCTCTGGGATCGCTGATTACAGCCGGATTCGAATACATATTCTCCGGCTCTTGGTGGATTACCATCTTCCCCGGTATTCTGCTCGTCACCCTAATTCTCGTCATCAACCTGCTTGGCGACTGGGTCCGAGATTTCCTCAACCCCAAACTGTACAAGGGGTAAAACGTGGAACCTCTCATAAATATCAAGAACCTTCGTGTTGACTTCGAATTGCGCTCCGGCAAAGTCCGAGCCGTCCGAGATGTCAGCCTGACTATCAATAAAGGCGAACGCCTCGGCATTGTTGGCGAATCCGGTGCTGGTAAATCCGTGCTTGGCTTTTCCCTCATCAATCTCATTTCCAAACCCGGTAAAATCTCCGGTGGCGAGATCATCTTCAACGGACAGGACATCGCCAAGTTCAAATATGATCAAATGCGCAAGATCAGAGGAAATGATATTTCCATGATCTTCCAGGACCCCATGATGACCCTCAATCCGGTGCTCACAATTGGCACCCAGATGAAGGAAACCATCTTGGCGCATATGGATGTCTCGGACAAGGAAGCAGAAGCAATCTGTCTCGACAAATTGCAGAAAGTCTACATCCCATCCCCGGAAAAAAGGTTGAAACAATACCCGCATGAATTCTCCGGCGGAATGCGTCAACGTATTGTCATTGCAATATCCCTGTTGACCAGCCCGCAGTTGATCATCGCCGATGAACCAACCACCGCACTCGACGTGACCATCCAGGCCGAAATTATGGATCTGCTGTTGGAACTCTGTGAAACTGAAAACATGGGCCTAATCCTGATCACTCACGACTTGGCCGTTGTTTCGGAAGTCACTCAGCGCATCGCAGTCCTCTATGCTGGTAAAATCGCAGAACTTGGTGACACTGATCAAATTATCAGCAATCCGCAGCATCCCTATACACAGGGTTTGCTTCAGGCTCTTCCGCAAATGGCGGGAGGAGAACAGCGGCTCAACCAGATCCCTGGTATGATGCCGTCACTCCGAGACATGCCCATCGGCTGTCCCTTCGAACCGCGCTGTTCTGAAAGCATGGAGAAATGTAAGACACAAATCCCAACGCTCACCCTGCTTGATAACGGAACACAAGTGGCTTGTTTCGCTCGCGAAGGAGAAAAATAACCATGAGTGCAATCCTTGAAATCCGCGACATCGATAAACATTTCGATATCTCTGGCTCAATCATCGATCAAATCAAATTCTCCGGCGGTAAATTCAACCGCAAACAAACTTTGGTCAAGGCCGTAAATAATGTCACTCTCGACGTTCAGCCCGGTGAAACCCTGAGTGTTGTCGGTGAATCCGGCTGTGGTAAGTCTACGTTGGCCCGTACAGTCATGGGACTCTATCGCCCCAACAAGGGGGAGATTCACTACAAAGGCGCACGGATTGACAATCTTAGCTCGCACCAAATGCGCCCCTATCGCACCAAAATGCAGATGGTTTTTCAGGACCCATACGCATCACTGAACCCGCGTATGACCGTCCGTCAGATTCTTGAAGAGCCTGTCAGATTCCACAATCCGGGTATGTCTCGTGCCGAAATTCAGGACAAAGTTGCTGAAGTAATGCTTCAGGTCGGCGTTGACCCTATATGGGCCACCAACTACCCGCATGAGTTCTCGGGAGGCCAGCGCCAGCGCATATCAATTGCCCGCGCCTTGGTCGTTGATCCTGAATTCATTGCCGCAGACGAACCCATTGCAGCTCTCGACGTATCCATTCAGGCACAAATTCTGAATCTACTCATGGACGCTCAAGATCAACGAGGTCTGACATACCTATTCATCAGCCATGACTTGAGCGTGGTCGAGCACATCTCCAGCCGCGTGGCCGTCATGTATCTCGGCTGTGTCTGTGAATTGGCCCCTGCTAAGGAACTGTTTTCCAACCCGAGACATCCGTACACACAAGCTCTGCTCTCTGCTATTCCCAAGATCGGCGGCACAGCAGGTGGACACGTTAAGTTGTCCGGCGACGTCCCCACACCTATCAACCTGCCCACAGGTTGCGTGTTCAATGGCCGATGTCCGCACGCCAACGAACGGTGTATGCGGGAAATTCCCAAACAAGAAATTCTGGCAAACGACGTGAGCGTCGCCTGCCACGCCGTCGAAGAGGGTCGCCTGTAGGCGACATGCCTCCGACGGCTGGTAAGGGAGAGAAAAACCTTTTGCTAAAGGCTCTTTCTCTCCCTTACCCCAAACCCAATCCCTCTCTTTTCCAAAACTCTTTATGCGCGCATTTGCGTAGATTTGTTGTTGAAGTCAGCCATGATTTTTGCGCATTATTCATTCGTTTGCGTTATAAACAAATAAAAATACGACGTGTCATGTATAAAACATAACACGTCGTATGATCATTTTTATAACTTAAACCGAAAGCGACACAGGATTCCAAGGGGGCCGCCCTTTAGCAAGGTCTAGGACAGCGTCCTGATTTCGCAGAAAGTGACCGCAGGTAAGCCATCACTCCCCGTCAGCTACACATCCACTCCATACTTCTTGATTGAAGCCATGCCACCGTGAATATTGGTAACATCCTTGTACCCTTTGGCATCGAGCATAATTTGCGCTTCGTAGGACCGTGCTCCGGTGTTACAAATAAGCACAATAGGCTTGTCTGTTGGGATCTCATCCAAGCGGTTATAGATTTCCCCCTGAGGCACGTTATGCCACTGACCTGGATTGCGATCTATAACCGGTTGAGCATCAGGATTTTCACGACAATCAAGGAAGAAACACTCACTTGATTCACGGTTATCCCACAACTCCTTGAAACCATCAGGGCCAACGCCACGGTTAATGCCGCGTAAAGCGTTGTCCGCAAGATTTGCCAAAGTATTGAGAATATCCATGGCAGCCGCAAACGGCGGGGAGTAAGCGACTTCGAGGTTTGAGATATCATCAATAGTCGGCTTGGATTTAAGAATAGCAGCCACAGTATTGATACGCCCAACCATGGCATCACCGGAACTACCAAAGCCCTGTACACCGAGCACACGACGCGTAGATTTCTCAACAACCAATTCAAGAGTCATAAGTTCTTTAGTCGGATAAAAATGCGCCCGGTCAAGCTGAATAAGCAGGACACTGATGGCATCAAACCCGGCAGCTTGAGCGGTTTCGAGACTCATGCCGGTTCCGGCCATGGATGTCTCGAACAGCTTAACCACGAAAGAACCAATAACACCGTCGAATTTACTTTCACTTCCAGCCAGATTGGAACCGATAATGCGGCCCTGACGATTCGCCATGGACCCAAGCGGCAAAAACGCAGGCTGATCTGTGAGAAGATTTTTAACAAGGCAGCAGTCACCGCCAGCGTAAATATCCGGGTCATTGGTGCGCATGAATTCATCAACGAAAACACCACCGCGCTCGTGCACGTTCAGACCAGCTTCTTTGGCGATATCGGAATTCGGGACCACACCCGCAGCGATAATCACGGCCTCGGCATCAAGGGTCCGCTTGTTGGTTACAACACGAACAACCTTACCGTTCTCGCCTTCGATAGCCGTGACGGTTTCACCGAAGTAGAAGTTTACGCCACCCTCTTCCATGTGTTTCTGGCCCATGGTTGCCAACGCTGGGCTGACAAGACGCGGCATAATCTGATCAGTGATCTCTACAACAGACGTTTCCACACCCCACATATCAGCAAAAGCCTCAGCCATTTCCAGACCGATAAATCCGGCACCAATGATAACGGCGTTACTGACTTCGCCCTTGGAGATGGACTCTCGAATACACGTGGCATCATGCGGATTACAAACGTAATTCACACCCTTAAGATCATCACCGGGCAAATTCAGTGTGCGCGGTGATGCGCCGGTAGCAATAACCAGTTTGTCGTAGTTAATACACGCCTTTTCACCGGTCGTCACATTCTCGACTTCAACGCATTTCTTCTCGCGATCGATACGCGTAGCCTTAGTCAAAATCTGAACGTCAATCCCTTTTACTTCCTTGAAGAACTTAGGATCACGCACCATGTGAAAACTGGTCTGTGACAGTTCTATCGCATCGGACACATCGCCAGAGACATAATATGGAATGCCACATCCCCCGTAGGAGATGAGCGAACTCTGGTCGATCATGGTCACCGTGGATTCCGGTTCAAGCCGCTTGAAACGGCAGGCGGCCTTGGGCCCAAGGGCCACACCGCCAATGACAACAATATGCTGAGACATGGTACTTTACCTATAAGTTTGCGCTCTGATCGTCCCTCACGACCAAAGACGTTACTTCAAGAATGAGTCAATGCTCAGACCCAACCGTTTGATACCTTCTTCAATCCGCACTTCGTCGGCATTGGAGAAATTGAGGCGCAAAGTGTTCTCGCCAGACCCATCGACATAGAAAGGCCTTCCTGGAACAAACGCAACCTTATCCTTGATGGCCGCATCAAAGAGATCCATACTCGAAACACCTTCAGGCATGGTTGCCCACAGGAACATACCACCCTCGGGACGAGTAATGGAAACATCGCTCGGGAAATACTTTTCAATCATCTCGACCATGCACGCACGTTGGCGCCCATACCGTTCCTTGATGAGTTCTACATGGGTTTCAATATCGTTGGTTTCCAAATACCGCCGCATAATGGCCTGTGCCAAGGTGGAGGTATGCAGATCAGATGCCTGCTTGGCGATAACCAACTTGTCGTAAACAGCCTTTTCAGCGACCACCCAACCGATACGGAAGCCCGGTGCAGCAATTTTGGAAAAAGAACCGCACAAGATACCAGGCTTCTTGCAGAAAGAGTAAACGCTCGGCATATCTTCGCCCAAGAAACGCAATTCGCCATACGGATCATCTTCAACAAAAAGAACGTCATACTTGTCCGTCAACTCGGCAACAGCCTTACGCTTTTCCAAGCCATAGCTCACACCTGACGGATTCTGGAAGTTCGGGACAGCATAGAAACACTTTGCTCCGTCCTTAAAGGCCGCTTCCAATTCTTCGAGATTCGGACCATCGTCTTCAAGGGATACGGTCACGAACTCAGGTTCAAAAATGGAAAAAGCCTGAATGGCTCCGAGATAACCAGGCCGCTCAATAACAACCTTGTCCCCTTTATCCAGAAAAACCTTGGCACAAATATCAAGAATCTGCTGAGAACCGGTGGTCACAAGAATGGAATCCGGGTCCACAGTCAAACCACGATTGGCGTATCGTTGAGCAATAATGGCCCGCAGACCGGCATCACCTTCGGTGGTGGAATATTGCAGGGCAGACGCACCAATATTCGCGAAAACTTCCTGAGAAGCCTTAGCCATGGCATCGACTGGGAACAATTCGGGATTGGGCAACCCACCTGCAAATGAAATAATTTCGGGGTCGGCAGTAACTTTCAAGATTTCTCGAATGAATGAACGATGAACCGTTCCCATTCTCCGAGCGAATTTTTCTGACATAACTTTTCTCCTTTCAGGAGAGTCAGATACTCGGAAAACCCAGACCTTGCAAGGCCGTATGAAGAATAAGAGGAAAAGGAAGCAGAAGATTTCAACACCATCAAAAAAGCAAGTCGGCAAGAAGCCACCTTCAAAAACAAGAGGAGGGAAATATCATATAAATAGCATCGAAATGGTCACCAAACAAAAGCACTCCCACAATTAAGACTATTTCAGCATCTTAATAACAACCATTATCGTCTTTGTGTCGATTTATATTGTGTATCCTTCAAAAAACCGACCATCCTTTGTATCCGGTGGCAAAAAAGTCCGGTACGATATTTGCTTTCAATAATTTGATTTTATACATATTTACACCTATTGAGAGCCATGCATTACATTCAGCTTTTTCTCGTGTGTTTCTTCAGTTCCCTGCTCAGTTGCACCTCTATTGCCAAAGCGGAAAATTTTTTAGCTATGGCAGCTCCATATCCCCCGTATAGCATCAGCAATGGTTTGCGAGTCGAAGGGATATCGGTCACCACACTGATGACCATCATGCAACGGTGCGGCACCCCTATTAGCAACCAGGAAATAAAACTGGCACCGTGGGCATATGCTTATGAATGTACAGCCCGCACACCACAAAGAATTATCCTCAATGCCGTTCGCACCCCCAAAACGGAACAGCTCTATAAATGGGTAGGTCCTATCGCAACGAGCAAGGTCGTGCTCATCGGTCGAAAAAAAGATAAATTTTTAATTAATACAAAATCCGATCTCAAAGGGCTCCGCATCGCAACTGTACGCTGGAGTCGGCCGGAAAAAGCTCTGTTGGCAGGCGGCATAAATGCAAACAAGCTTCATCGCAGTCCAGCACATGTTCAGGCTCTCCGTAAACTGAGTAATGGGGAAGTGGACCTCTTTGCTTTTACGGAAAAAGGCGCTCCATATTTGATGGACGGATTGGGGATGATGCAAGACGACTACACGATCTGCTATACTTTTGACGAGCAACCGCTTTACTTCGCCTTTAGTAAAGACACTGATGACAGTCTCATCTCTCAACTGAATAAAGAACTTAAAACCCTCAAGGCAACAGGAGCCAGTGGTCAGAGTCAATTCGATATACTCTTGGCCGAAGAGATACAACACCAAAAAACCGACCACACCTGTCGCAGGATGTAGCCGGTAACAATATCAAAAAAGGGGCCACACGGCCCCTTTTTATTTACTCTTTATCAGGTGACCAATTCGGGTCACGGTATTTGTCAGGGTTGTAGAGACGCCAATCGGAACCATCGTCATACTTCTCATCCGCACCAGGATATGGTGTGAAGATCTTTTCATCTTTCTTGTCGTCTTTGTGACAATCAATATTTTCAAAATATGACTTTTCCATGACAAACCCCTGATATCATTCTTTTTTTACTTATCTCGAATTATCTCATTAGGACTTAAACGTCACTGCGTTCAGCCACTCTGTGAATGAATTATCCTACGCTGTCAAGCTTGGGTTTGACATACAATTCCCCGCCATGACAGTCGTTAATGACCAACAACGGAAAATCTTTCACTTTCATTGCACGAACAGCTTCTGGCCCGAGTTCTTCAAAAGCGATAACCGTGGATTCCACGATGGAATTGGACAGCAAAGCCCCTGCTCCACCAGTTGCTCCAAAGTACACGCCCTTGTATTCCTTCATGGCATCTTTAACTTCGTCGGAACGTTTACCCTTACCGATGGACGCCTTCATACCGAGCGAATGTAATCTCGGAGCATAGGTATCCATTCGATAACTGGTGGTAGGGCCAGCGGAACCAATAGGACGGCCCGGAGGGGCCGGAGAAGGACCGACATAATAAATGGCAGAGCCTTCCAATTCAAAAGGAAGCTCCTTGCCAGCATCCAACAGATCGAACAACTTTTTATGGGCCGCATCACGTGCGGAATGAATCGTACCAGTCAGGAAGACAACGTCCCCAGCCTTCAATTGCACCATGTCTTCATCAGTCAACGGGGTGGTCAATTTATATTCAGCCATTACAGTACGACCTCCTCATGACGCTGGGAATGACACTGGACATTGACTGCCAGTGGCAGGCTCGCCAGATGACACGGTTCCAAAGTGATCTTAACACCAAGCACGGTCGTCTTGCCGCCCAATCCCATGGGACCAATGCCAAGTCCGTTGATGGCTTCTTCCAATTCTTTTTCCATTTCCGCGACCCTCGGCTCAGGATGCGTATCATCCAATTCACGCAGAAGTGAACTTTTAGCAATCTTGGCAGCGTGTTCAAAAGTGCCGCCGATACCAATGCCGATAACAGTAGGCGGACACGGATTGGGACCAGCTTCCGCGACCCTGTTGATGACAAACTTCTTGATACCTTCCCACCCTTGAGCCGGGGCTAGCATGGTGACACGAGACATATTCTCTGCACCGCCGCCTTTGGCCATGTAGGAAATTTTCAATTTGTCGCCGGGGACCATGTCAAAATGAATGACAGCCGGTGTCCCGTCGCCTGTATTGGCGCGAGTTAGCGGATCGCAAGCGGATTTGCGAAGAAAACCTTCGTCATATCCTTTACGGGTTCCCTCATTAATGAGGTCACGGAGATTGCCGCCGACGATTTTACAATCATCGCCCACCTCAACATAATACACAGCCAGACCACAGTCCTGACACAGAGGCAACTTGGTCTCCATGGACAGATCTGCATTTTCCAGCAACTGACGCAGAACTTCCTTGGCTGAAGAAGATGTCTCTTCAGCCATGGCCTGCTCCAATTTGTTACGAACGTCCTGAGGAAGCTCCGTGTTGGCCTTGATACACATCGTGGCCACAGCTTCAACAATGTCCGCTGCCTGAATTTCTCTCATAAGATTGCCTCCGGCGGCTTAGGGAACCTTTTGAAAAAGGTTCCCTAAGAACCCTCCAAAACTTTTTGTCGCTCACTTCGCTCGAAGCCGTGCAAGCGCGTTACATTAATTTTCGAAATACAATTAAAATAAAACCAACTCTCAACCCGACAGCCTGACCGTTTACTATTCTCCCCCCTCCGCAACGCGGCACAAAAAATTTGGGAAAGAAAATGGAATGGGAGTCTGGGGGAAGGGAAGAGAAAGAACCCTTTCCAAAAGATTTCCCCCTTCCCTTCCCCCAGCCGTCGGAAACATCTTTACTTCTTGAATATTCTTTTCAATGAAGTGATACCCATCTTCCTGCGAAGGAAGCCGAGCTGATTTTGTAACGGTAAATGCTTGGGACAGACATCCTCACAAGCCAAAAGACCCATGCAGCCAAAAATCCCCATGTCATTACCGATAATTTCATAATAATCATTTTCAGTCCGTTTATCGCGCGGATCGATAAGGAAACGAGCAACACGGTTCAGCGCTGCCGCTCCCATGAAATCCTCACGCAGACGGGCCGTACCACATGCAGAAATACAACAACCACATTCCACACACCGTTCCAACTCATAGATATCCACAGCCTGTTTATTATCCATGCGCTCTTCAAGAGCAACAGGATCAAACTTCTTGTTCGTATGAATCCAGGATTCAGTCTTGGTATACATCTCACGGAACCAGGAACCGGTGTCCACGGACAAATCTCCCACGAGCTTGAAAACCGGCAACGGCAACAAGGTAATTTCACCGGGCAAATCTTTGGTTTTAGTATGACATGCCAGACCGGGACGGCCATTGATAACCATGCCACAGGAACCACAAATACCGGCGCGACAACAAAAATCAAACTGCAATGAAGAATCCTGCTCCTCACGAATGCGATTGAGCGCAATAAACAACGTCATGGAGTCGGTTTCTTCCAACACGAACTCCTGCATATGCGGCGCGGACTGCTCATCCTTGGGATTATACCGGAATATATTGAATTTCAGTAATCTGGACATGCTTTATTCCTTCTTGTCGTCGGCGCTGATGATTTCGGACTTGCCGTAGCCACGGTCTCCCGGAGGAATTTCGACGACCTCGGTGGCGGCTTCATATTCGAGCGTCGGCAGTGTGTCGCCTTCGTTCTTCCAATAAGCCAATGTACGATTGAGCCAATCACGGTCATTACGCGCGGTGAAGTCTTCGCGGTTGTGAGAACCACGGGATTCCGTCCGCATAAGCGCACCGTAAGCGACCATCAAAGCCATCTTGGCCTGACCTTCAAGCTTAAGTGCTGCGGCCAATTCCGGGTTGACTCCCTTGCCATCGGACCGCAAACCTACATTCCTCGCTCGTGCCAATGCTTCCTGAAGAGAAGCGACACAGGTCTCCAAACCTTCCTGAGTACGGAAGATATTCGCACCCTTGTGCAAGGCATCCTGCATGGCTGCACGGACCTTGTAAACATTCTCGGAACCGTTGGTGCAGTTGATAAGATCATCAATACGAGACTGTTGCTTCTTAACCGTATCATTGATGAGCGAGGTCTTGAATTCAGTCTCGCATCCTTGGAGGTATTCAGCAATCTTGCGACCGATGAGACCACCTGCAACGACGGTTTCAGCAAGAGAGTTACCACCCAAACGGTTGAATCCATGCATATCCCAACATGCCGCCTCACCAGCTGCGAACAGGCCTTTAAGACCATACGCGGCACCGTCCCTGTTGGTACGGACACCACCCATGGAATAATGCTGTGTGGGACGAACCGGAATCAACTGGTGAATCGGATTAACGCCAAGGAAGGATGTACAAATTTCGTACACTTCACGAAGCTTGCCAGTGATATGTTCTTCACCCAAATGACGAATATCAAGCCAGAGATGTTCGCCGTATGGAGACTTGACGCCATGTCCTTCGCGCATGTGATGAGTCATCCAACGGGAAACCACGTCGCGAGAAGCAAGTTCGGCCTTATCAGGCTCGTACTCGTGCATGAAGCGTTTTTCATTGACGTCGAGAAGCGTTCCGCCATCACCGCGACAACCTTCGGTGACGAGAATATCGGTCGGCACGATGCCGGTCGGATGGAACTGAACGGCTTCCATATTACCCATGGGAACCACGCCGGTATCCACACACATGGTGTGCGCTCCACCATCACAAATAACCGCGTTCGTGGTATTCGGATAAATACGTCCGAAACCGCCTGCCGCGATCATGGTCGCTTTGGACAAATAAGTCAGTAGCTCACCAGTACGCAAACAACGGGCAACAACGCCGTAGCAAGTATCGCCATCCTGAATCAAGGCTATGGCTTCAGTCTTGTCATGGACCTCGACGCCCACTTGGGCACACCTATTGTCCATGGTACACATAACCGCATGGCCTGTGCCATCCGAAGTATAACAGGTACGCCATTTGGCCGTACCGCCGAAGGAACGGGCCATGATCAACCCTTCTTTGTCCTCGGCTTCAATTTTTTCAAACTGCTTGCCGCCCTTGTAGTAAATGGACTTACCAGGAACAACACGGTTCCAAGGCACGCCCCAATGGGCCAGACGACGCATTTCAATGGGAGCCGTGTCTGCGAACAGACGGGCCACTTCCTGATCGCAACCCCAGTCGGAACCTTTAACGGTGTCCGCGAAGTGAACGTCTGGACAGTCGCCCTCACCCATGACCGAGTTACCCAAGGAAGCCTGCATGCCACCCTGTGCTGCGGAAGAATGGGAACGACGAGCCGGGACCAGGCTCAAACAGATGGCGGAGAAACCAGCGTCTGCCGCTTCAACAGCAGCACGCTCGCCCGCCAGACCTGCGCCGACAACAAGAAAATCGGTGTAGATAGTCTGCATGGCTATTTCTCCTAGTTAACGCTCAAAAAAAGGAATCGAACCAGAGTAACCAGTCCGATACCAACAAAGAGCAAAGTAAGCATATTTTCACTGCGCTTGAACTTGGGACGATCCTTGTCCTTCACAAATCCCCACTTCACGCCAATACGGTAAAAACCGATGCCGACATGCAGCTCTGCCAAAGGCAGGAGAATAAGATAGAAAACGGCCCAGAATCCACCCTGAATACGAGCGGCGGACTTGGCTGCGGTAATAGGAAGGTCAGTAAGAATCACCCACATATGGATCGAACCCATAACCAAAATAATCATAGCGGACACAACCTGGACTACCCACAGCCAGGTGTCACCATGACGCATCATCCGGGCATGCTGCCAGATGGTTTTTTGACCATCAGCACGGAACGGAATCTTCCGGGCGGCCAGTACAAAATGTGTCAGGAAAACAAGAAAAATAAGCGGACCGCCAACCTGAGCCATACCCGTCGCCTCAAAAAAATGAGCGATAGAGTTCATGACATTCGGGCTGATAACAACACTGGAAACCAGTAGCATGTGACACCACATAAACAAAATCAGACTGACGCCGGACAGCATCTGGAGCCAGTCCAATGCGCCATCCCACTTGCCGGATTTGCCAGCTGGTGCGTAACTGATGGACATTCAATCCCTCCGTTAGGTTAAACACAGAAGTTCCCTCGACAATCAATCACTAAACCTATGCCTGCCAAAGGTTTTTTGTCAATATCTCCAAGTCTCTCTCGCAGGGTCTCACCTGTGAATATGGGGTAATAAAAAAGAAAAAAAGCTATTGATTGCACGGTCAAACAATGTTCTTTAAGTACAATATTTTTTTTCTTACTTTATCATTTTTCCGTATTAATTAGGGATATGATCGAAACAAATCTGCACACGATAAGAGCGACACGGTCAGTGACGGATAATGGTTTTCATTTCAGCCGCGCTCGGTTACGGTGCCCCTCTGCTCAGATGGCTGTAAGTCGAACCAAACTTGCCAGCACGTTTTTCCGACTTATCTTGTTGGAACCAAATTAAACCATTGAAACAAACTGACCATTCTCGAACATGATGAACCATATGGAGACTGCCCATGTTCCGAACATTATTATTGCTGGCCGGTCTGACCATGATCGCAACCGGCTGCCAAATAACACACATGAATAAAACACAGACCACCGATTTCACGCCTGTCCAGAAGACCACCCTGTCCACAACCACACAGGGTGACACAAATATCGTCAAGCTTAAAAACGGGCTGACCGTGCTCATCAAGGAAGACGACCGCTTTCCGTTGGTCAACGTTCGACTGTATGTCCACGCGGGAAGTGCCTACGAAACTCCCGAAATCGCGGGCATCAGCCACCAGCTTGAGCACATGGTCTTCAAAGGAACCGAGAAACGCGGTCCCGGCGAAACAGCTCTTCAAATTGAATCCGCAGGCGGTATGCTCAATGCAGCCACAAGCTTTGACTACACTGTCTATTATGTAGAAGTACCCGACGACAAATGGGCACTCGGCATGGACGTAGTCACTGACATGGCCTTTCATCCGGCCATTGATCCGGTTGAGCTTGAAAGCGAAAAAAAGGTTGTCCTTGAAGAACTGGAACGTGGTGAAGACACCCCGAGCAGTAAACTCTTCAAGACCCTGCAGTCCATGATCTGGAAAGACTCCTCCTACGAATGGCCCATTATCGGTTATCGGGAGACTGTCCAATCCTTTACGCAGAAAGACATCAAAAAATATATAGCCGATCACTATCAGCCGCAGTCCATGCTTCTGGTCGTAACTGGCAAAGTGGACCCGGATCAGATTCTGGCTGAAGCCAACAAACTGCTCGGCTCTCTGGAAAACACCCGTTCCTTCACCCCACCCGAGGCTATCGCGATCCCGGAAACAGGTTCCGGCCCGCAGGTCGTCAAAATGAGTGGCAACTGGAACAAGGTTTACCTTGGAGCCGCCTTCCCCATTCCGCACGGTTCGTCCGGCAAAATTGCCGGTCTTGAATTGCTGTCACAACTCATGGGTGGAGACGATACTTCTCGCCTGTACAGAAAGTTTAAATACGAAGAACAGTTGGTCGACAGCATTTCGGTGTCGCCTCTCTCTCTTGAGCGCGGCGGCATGATGTACATCCACGCCATCCTTGATGCGGACAAAGTCGATCAGTTCTGGTCCGAACTTATGACCGAACTGGCAACCTTCGATCCCACGGAATTCACGGATCGCGAAATCGAGCGTGCCAAACTGAATCTTGAAGACTCCCTGTTCCTGACCAAGGAAACACTGTCCGGTCTTGCCAGCAAAATTGGATATTTCCAATTCTTTGAAAATGGTGAACAGGCCGAAAAAAATTATCTCTTCGCACTCAGTCAGGTCACACGCGACGAAATGAAAAATGTCTACGACGAATTCATCCGTCCCGACCAGTTGTCTGTGGCCATACTTGTACCTGAAGGCAATGGCGTATCTGCAAAGAATCTGACGGCCATTACCAATAAAGAATGGCCCGTAAAGGATGCACTCAAGAAAAAAGCGGCTGTCAAACTGACAGAGCCCCCCACGGAGATTACTCTGCCTGGTGGCAGCAAACTCGTGCTCCTGCCCGACGAAACCCTGCCGTACACCGCCATGAGCATGTACTGGAGCGGTGGTGATGGCGAACTGACACCCGAACAGCAGGGACTCGCTTCCTTGACCGCCACGGGACTGACTCGAGGCACCATGAAAATGACTGCCACTGAAATTCAGGATTTCATGTCCGACCACGCGGCCAGCCTCGGTTCCACTGCAGGCCGTAACGTCTTTGCCGTTGAATGCAAATTCCCCACCCGATTTACCGACAAAATATTACCGCTCATTAGCGACACGTTGACATCACCGGCTTTTGACGAAACCGAGGTCAACAGGGCTAAACAGGATCAAATTGCGGGTATAAAGCGCAGTGAAGACCAGCCCATGGGGCTTGCCTTCCGTCATCTCTTCCCCTTCCTGTACAAGACAGGTCCTTACGCCTTGTTGCATCAAGGGACACCCGAAGAAGTGGAAGCCTTCACCAATGCGGATATCATCCGCTTCTGGAACAGACAGTCCATGCAGCCTTTCACACTGGCTGTTTGCGGACAGTACGATCAGGCGGCCATCGAGGCATTCGCCACCAAGATAGCCGAAACATTGACGGCACAGGACAAACCGTACGAATTCTCCACACCTGAATGGGGCAAAAAACGGGAAATGACCATGCAACTGCCGGAACGCAATCAGTCGCATATTCTGATGCTCTTCCCCACTCCCGGCAAAACCGACATGAAAATATCTGCCGATTTCGAAATGCTCAAGACGGCCCTATCCGGTCAGTCCGGCCTGCTCTTCCGCGATCTGCGAGACAAGCAGGGACTCGCCTACACCGTCACATCCATGTTCTGGCAAAGCACAAACACCGGATTCATCGCCCTGTACATCGGCACCAGCCCTGACAAGGTCGATCAATCAATGGCCGGATTCAAAACGGTGCTTGCAGACCTTGCAGCCACCCCGCTCCCGGAAGTCGAATTGGAACGCGCCAGAAACATCATTGTCGGCAATTACTATCAGGATCACCAATCCCTGATTTCCCGAAGCCGTCAAGCGGCCAGTCTCATGGCTCGCGGATTTGATCGTGACTATGAAGAAAAACTCATTGAACACGCCAAAAATGTCACACCTCAAGACATTCAGGAAGCGGTCAAAAAATATATGACCGTTGACAAGGCATACATCATGAAAGTCACGCCATAGCTACATATACCTCAAACAGATACAACAAGGCCGGGAGATGACTCCCGGCCTTTACATTTCTGAACACTTGCCCATATCCCCTTTTCCGCGCTACATATCTTCAAGCAATACAACGCACCAAATCCAAGGGGACCATATATATGTCACTCATTTTCGGCTCGCAAAAACGACACAACATCGCCAGAGAAGACGTCAAAGTCGACCAACGCATGAAACTCGCCAAAGACATGTATATGGCGGGCAAGATAAAAATCATGACCACCGAAACCATTCCGGGACGAGAAATTCTGTCCGCATTCGGCCTGATCGTCTGCCGCAGCTACGTATTCGACAATGCCTTTTACGGCCTCATGGCTCAAGCTATTGACGTGAACGCTGACGCCATCATCGGCTATCGCGAAACTGTGTCATTTCATCCTGAAGGCGATAAGTACTACTCCTGCTACGGCACAGCCGTCCGCATGAAAAAAGTCAAATAGTCCATGGACAACGAAAGCCCCTTTTTCCGCTATTTCCCGCACGGACTTGCCGCAGCCTTCACTCTGCTCTGGGGAATTCTCGCTATCAATCCGGTGATGCGTGACGTCTGGTGGGCAGAAAATCTACCGATCATCATTATCTTCCTGCTGCTGGTCGTGACCTTCAAGATTTTCAGATTCTCCAATCTTGCATATGGACTGATGGCCTGCTGGCTTATCCTGCACACCATTGGTGGTCATTACACTTTTGCCAACGTACCTTTTGATTTCATCACGGATTTCTTCGGATTCGAGCGCAATCATTTTGACCGATTAGGACATTACTCCATCGGCTTCTACGCATTTCCCATAGCAGAATTTCTGACCCGCAAACGACTGGCGAAACCTGTCGTGATTTATCTGTTTAGCCTGTTCGCCATCATGGCGCTGGCCGCAGGATATGAGGTCATCGAATGGTGGTACGCAATCATGGCTGGCGGAGATGCCGGAATCGAGTTCCTCGGGTCACAGGGTGACATATGGGATGCCCAGACTGACATGCTCGCGGACACTCTCGGTGCCGTGACCACACTCATTCTGTTCAGATTCTCAGGAATCCGGGCCGACGATTAATCGCGTACGCCCAACCTTCTATCCAACAGCAACATATCCGCAATGGTCATGGCCATCATGGCCTTGAGCACAGGATTAATGCGCGGAAGAGCCGCTATATCGTGCCTGCCACCAATAGAAAGAGACGTAGCAATTCCATCGGTGGTGACAGTACTCTGTTCCTGCGAAATGGACGGAATAGGCTTGATGAATGCCCTCGCCACGATATCCTGACCGGATGAGATTCCACCAAGAATACCGCCGGCATTATTAGACAAAAATCCATCAGGCCCTATGGGGTCATTGTTGAGACTCCCCAGTGAGCAGGACGCATTCATACCGGAACCAATTTCCACACCTTTGACCGCCCCCACAGACATAAGGGCATAGGCAAGTCGTGCATCCAGTTTGTCGAACACTGGCTCACCGAGTCCGGCAGGAACTGATGTAGCCCGAACTTCCACCACGCCACCCAAGGTATCACCCTGAGACTTTACGTCTTTCACCCGATCATTCCAGACATCAACAATATCAGGGTCAGGACTAAAGTAGGGACGATCCTGTGCACCTTCAAAATCATACGCATTCACAGGGATACCGCCCAACTCCACGGTATAGGCATAAATGGCAATACCTTCGCTTCGTAGAAGCTCTTGGGCAATGGCTCCTCCGGCGACACGAGAGACTGTCTCACGCCCCGACGAACGACCGCCTCCGCGATAATCACGAAAACCATACTTGGCTGTAAAGGAATAATCGGCATGACCGGGCCGAAATACGTCCTTAATCGTGGAATAATCATGTGAACGCTGGTTCGTGTTGGGGATGGTAAACCCAATGGATGTACCAGTGGTCTTGCCTTCAAAAACACCGGATAATATCTCGACCTTATCCGCTTCCTTGCGCGCTGTTGAAGCCAGTCCACCCTGCCCGGGCTTGCGTTTATCAAGTTCCAATTGAAGCATGGATTCATCAAGGGGGATTCCTGCAGGGCAACCATCGACCACGCCCCCAAGTCCGGGACCATGAGATTCTCCAAAGGTGGTCAATCGAAAAATGCTACCGAATGTATTGCCGCTCATGTCCACTCCCTAAAATTTTTCGACTTGAATAATATCTTCGGTCTTTCCAAGCAGGACAAGTACATCCCCCTTTTCCAGCACCCGATTTGCCTGTGGAACAAAACGAAATTCCGACTCCCCGGAATGACGAAAAGCAATAACCTGCACCTGATAGGCATTGGTTAAATTGAGTTCCCGCAAGGTCTTTCCCGTCCAGTCATCCACCACGACCTCACGAGTTGCCACATCATTGCCAAGTCCAAAATATTCATGCAATCCCGGCACTGCTAAACGATGCGCCAATTGAAATGCCACAAATGCCTCGGGAAAGACTACAAATGGCACACCCAGCTTGTACAGCACTCGCTCATGTTCCTGGCTGAACGCCTTGACCCATATATTTTTTACGCCAATGGTTTGCAGATTCAGCACAACAAGGATACTCGCTTCCATGGAATCACCCGTGGACACGATAACCTTTTCAAGATCCTGAAATCCAATCTGACTAAGCGTCTTCTCATCCGTGGCATCAGCTTCATACACTTGAGCCAGAGTATCCTGCGCCCGGCGGACATTTTCTGCATCATTGTCCACACCGACCACATCTTGTCCAAGGTCGGTCAGAGCCTTGGCTAATGCGAATCCGAATTTGCCGAGTCCTATGACGCCGACTTCATTATTACCCGCCATGATCTTCTCCTTAAATTCTATCCAAACGGCAAATTGGAAGTAGGCACCTTGTACCGCCGTTCAGTCTGCCAGCTCTGAAGAGCCGACAACAGCCATACTGGTCCCAGTCGCCCGACAAACATAAGTATGATAACCGTCACTTTTTCCACATCATCAAGCAAGGGAGTCAGGCCGGTTGAAAGTCCTACCGTACCAAAAGCGGAAACGGTCTCAAACATATTAAGAATAAATTCTTCACGCGCCATAAGGTACGAGCTGTCCCCGCTCTCAAGAGCCGTCAACACCATGGTTCCAACAGCAACTAAAATAAATGTCATGGTGGTTAACGAGATAACCTTATTCAACGCGCCCTGCGTCAATGCAAATCGCCCCAGCTGAACCTGCTCACGCCCTCGAAACTGCGCCCAGACAAATCCACACAAAGCCCGAAATGTCGTAGTCTTGATACCACCCGCACACGAACCGGGCGAGCCGCCAATAAGCATGAGCAGCATCATGAAAATTAATGATACATTGGCCATGTTGCCGATATCAACCGTATTAAAACCGGCAGTTCGACATGTCACAGACTGGAAAAGTGCGGTCCATAAATGTTCGGAAAAATCTGCGGAAGCATTCCCGGCAGCTCCTTCGGCAAAATAAAAAACCACCGCACCAACCACCACCAAAAACAATGACGTACTGAGTACAACGGATGAATGCCAACTCAATTTTGGCATGGCCTGCCGTTTCCGCACCAGCCGAACAGTCAACTTCCTGAAATAAGACGCACAATCGATAAGCACGTAAAACCCCAGACCACCGACGGTAATGAGTATCATGAAAACTGAATTCACCCCGCCATGGCCTGCCCAGTGCGTCAAGCTATCCGAATACAGAGAAAAGCCGGCATTACAAAAAGCGGAGATGGAATGAAATATTGCTGAATAAGGAGCAAACCCCACCGGGTCCATAGCCCAGAGCGCTGCAGCTCCGGCTCCTTCAAAGAAAAATGTCCACAACACAACTCGCGCCAAGAATTTGGGCAAGCTGAATGATGGATCGCGCAACAAACTCTGCCCTACGGCGATACGATCATTCAACGACACATGCTTGCCGAGCAGATGAATAATAAGCGTGGTGAAAGTCATGATCCCCAGGCCGCCAAGCTGGATGAGCACCAACAACACATCCAGCCCAAAGGTGGAAAAATATGAGCCAGTATCGACCACGGCCAAGCCGGTAACGCACATGGCGGACGTCGCAGTGAAAAGCGCATCCACAAAAGAAAGCGAACCGCCGGGATGACTTGCGTCAAGATGCAGGATGAATGCGCCGATCAGAATGGTTCCACCAAAGAACCAGACAGGCAGCCAGTATGGAGAAAATAATTTAGCGCGCATGAGCAATCACATGTATATGCCTGTCAGCATATCCTGTCAAAACGGTCAGGAAAGCCGCCCAAGCTCACGGATGATTTGCTCGACGACCTCATTGATGCTCACACCGTTCGTCACGATATCAGCGCACCCTTCATATAATGGAGCGCGTTCGATCAAGACTTCACGCACCTCATCGGCTACGGATTTCCCCGTCAGGGATGGACGCTGTTTCTCATTGGGATCATTCATCAACCGACGAGCCAATTCTTCCGCGTCAGCCTTAAGATAGATTGTAATGCCCCCATGCAAAATAGCACGATTTTCCTTTCGCAAAACAATACCACCGCCACACCCTATGACACGCCCGCCGGGTATGGCTTCACGGAGTAGAGTCTCACTCTCCCGCTCCCGAAAAGCATCCCATCCGTGACGCTCCACGTATTCCGCGATTTCTACGCCTACGGTTTGCACCAAAGCATGATCCGTATCCACAAAATCAATGCCGAGACGATCTGCGAGCAGCCGCCCGACACTCGTCTTGCCGCACGCGCGCAGCCCAATAAGAAATATATTCTGCTGTAAGTCCATGCTAGGGACCGTAGTGGAAAACGGCGCGGGCTTCAATCTTTCAAGCGTATTACATATTTTCCAATTCCGACAATTGCTGATAGGCTCCGACCACTCAAACGATATCAATGAATGGAGGCGTATATGAAGACTGCTATTTTCGGGTTTTCTGGCTCAGGCAAAACAGATCTTTTCGCAGCTCTGGCAGGCCCGGACGCTGCTGCCGCAGGAAACAGGGCCATGATTAAAGTTCCAGACGCTCGCCTTGACCCGTTGATTCAGCTCTTCAATCCTAAAAAAATCACCTATAGTGAGATAGAATATCTCGACATCCCCGGAGGCGGAGGCAAAGGCACCGGACTCGGAGATCGAGTACTCAATGAAGTGCGCCCCTACGATTGTCTTATTGGTGTTCTGGATGCATTTTCAGGCATGAACGACCCGCAACAACAATGGCAGGCCATCGAGGCCGACATGATGGTTACAGACATGGCTGTCATCGAAAAACGACTCGAAAAACTCGAAGCCGACGGCAAAAAAAACAAGGCATTGGTTGACCCCAAAGAACAGGATGCACTCCAACAAGCTCTGACCCTACTTGAAGAAGAAAAAGCACTCAGGACCAATGAAGAGATCGCCGCCCTGCCAGAACTCAAAGGCTACAAATTTCTGTCTGCCCGACCGATACTTTATGCGTGGAACTGCCCCGAAGGCGAAGAGACTGGGGTCGAATTACCCGAAGAAACCACCGGCATGACCCACATCGCAGTAGCGGCAAAGCTTGAACGTGAACTCGCCGAAATCGATGATCCCGAAGAAAAGGCCATGTTCCTTCAAGACCTCGGCATTTCCGAATCCGCACTGGATAAGGTCATCGGCAAGACATACCATTTGCTTGGACTTATTTCCTTTTTGACCGCTGGCGAAGATGAGTGCCGCGCATGGCCTGTACGTGTCGGTTCCACAGCGCCTCAGGCAGCCGGTGTCATCCACACTGACTTTGAAAAGGGATTTATCCGTGCCGAAGTTATTGGCTATGACGACTTCCTAAAATTCGGTGACTTCAAAAAGGTCAAGGATGCGGGCAAGGCTCGGTTGGAAGGCAAGGAATACATCGTTAAAGATGCAGATATCATTGAATTTCGATTCAATGTGTAAAACGAATACTGCATTTCGACGGAATCTTCAGGTTATTTTCAATGTAATAAAAAAAACGCTGTAATGCAGCGTTTTTTTGTTGCCAAACCTGCATGTAATAACTATTATCAAATTATGACAAACGAAAACACTTGCACAAAGCACCGCGAAATTGGAATCGAGTTAGGTGATTGCCGCCTATGTCAGGGGTGTATCGAAATGAACCCGGATGTCTTTGAATGGGACGACAATCTCGACATGCCTTATGTCTGTCGCTCAAAGGTGACTGAAGAAGAGGTTCGGGACATCATGAATTCATGCCCTGAAGGCTGTATCGTCTTTGTGGACTGCTAGTAAATATAAAAACTCAATTTTTTAACATCTCTTCAGTGGCTCTTTGCCAACATCCTATCAACTGGTCACGCATTGCCTCAATCGGCATACGCGTGACCAATTTTGTTTCGACCTCAATCACATCACTTTTCCCGACAACTGCATGGGCAACCCGATGTAGTACGTTCTCAAACTGAAGATCTTTTCCATTAACCAGTTCAATGACAATTCGTTGATTATATGGTCTCGCCGCACTCCATTTCTTTTTCAGCCCACCATCCATCCGAACTTCTGGTAAATAAATTTTTCAATATTCAGCCATAGTATAAACCTGCGTGCCCACAAACCAGTCAGAACACCCAACGAAATTGTTATCAACACAGGAGCATCGGGGATAAGACTGATCAATCCCCTACACTCAAGACAAAACCAGATAAAAAAAGAAGGAAAAGCACTTGAAAGGGAAAAGCGACCAAAACAACTTCAAAAGACAGCATGAATCCACACAAAATGCCAAATATGACCGATGAAAAAAACATCATACCGACCAGGCCAAACCTGCTGTCATTTTTTCAATATAATTCATCCAAAACGGATTCCTAATTCTTCAACGGCCCGGATGAGAACTAACAGGACTCGCTACAACATGTTCCGTAAACAAATCCACAATAGGTATGAAATACACGGGTCTGCTTTTCACGCTGCTCATCCGTCAATGGTTTCATTTCAACCTTTGCCACCATATCAACCAGATCTGCGTAATCAGGCACTGCGTCCATGCTCCAAGCAATCCTCTCACCACTCTTCACATCCATCAATGACGCATCCATGGTATCAGTGACCAAGGCATACGGCACAGGTCCGCCATCAACAAGTCGAGCCGCACACACGGTCTCACGCTCAAAAGTCCCGACATTTCCGGCACAGAACATAATAATAAAAATAGGTTTACCCTGTTCATCGTAAAGCACGTAATCAATTGGCCGTTCAAAATTCTCACCGTCCACACTATAGGACAGCAGAACTTTGGCCTTGATCCGATCCTTGGGATATCCCTTCTCTTCCACTAACAACTTTACGAGCAACTGCCGAAACTCTTCGAAAGTTGTCTCGTCAATTTCGTCGCCACTCAAATAATCACGGAGCGTTCCGCCCAAACTCGTTTCATGCATAGAATCACATCCTTATACACAATAAATAACTCTCCCCCAGATCATAAGCAAGGGGGGAGTTACTCTTTCGACAAAGCATATACCGGCTATTCCGTAATATAAGTAGAAAAATTGATGAAAAGAAAAGTCCCCATAAATCATAGCCTGTGTTTGGGAGCAGGAATGGGGGCATCACAATTGCTACATTGAACAGTCTTTCCCTTACAGCAAAGCTTCACCTTTTGGACTTTTCCGCAAACCGGACATTTGCGCCACAAATCCAGAGCTGCCTGAAAAGCAGAATAAAATGCCCACATGGTGTTACCTCTCTGGTGTCGCCCGTTGTCAAGAGCACTATGCACTCGCCCTTTTTTACAGACTCACTGTTACACTATGTTACTGTCAAGAATAAGTGATGAAAGCGTTACCATCCCGACTATCTCGCCCAAGTGCTCCACCGGTGCACGGTGAACTCCCGTACGATATATCAAACGAATGGCATACCGAATATCCATGGTCGCGGGAACAGTAATAACAGGCTTTGTCATCACCTCATATACACTAACATCCTCGCCTTCACGGCCAGGTACAATAACATCTTTGACAAGATCCATTACTGTAACAATGCCCCATGCGTCGTCTTCATTACGTTTATTGACAAGCAATTCAGCAATATTGTTTGCTCGCATCACGGCCGCAGCATCTTTGACCGACGCCATGCCATCAACACATAGGACTTCAGGGTGCATGACGTCTCTTACTCGCACTATCGATGGTGACATTCATCCTCCTTATTCTTTCCCGGAAACACTTCTTCCGTATTAAAAATATGAATCGCGAACCTTTTCCTTAAAACGCTCAATCTGACTTTCCATGCCAATAACATCTTCAACAGGCAAAACAAACGCTATGCCCGTCCCCGGCTCATGAAACTGTCCAGCAGTCTCGATGGCTTTGAGCACAGGTTTGACCGTATGCTCCTCCAACAAAAAAAGCACAATGTCGGTCTGGTCCTCAAGTGTCAGGCCAAAAAATGTATGAGCCTCTCGCATACCGGTACCGCGTGCGGTGATAATGGTCGCACCGGTTGCCCCAACTTCCTTGGCAGCATCAACAATGGAATCTGTTATATGCGTCTTGACCGATGCGAGGATAAGTTTGAATTTCATAGGCTTCTCCTATGTTGCTTCGCCTTTCGACGGGCTACCCAATCTGTATATTGGGCATACCCCATGACGGTTATTATCGGAAATAGACTGGCAAACGCGATAAGACCAAACCCATCTAAAGCCGGATTTCTGCCTGGAACGGCCTCTGATAGACCAAGCCCAAGAGCAGCCACCAATGGTACTGTGACAGTGGAAGTCGTCACCCCGCCAGAGTCATATGCAAGGGCAACAATTTTTTTCGGCGTCACAAATGTTTGCAAAATCACTATGACATACCCTGCCAAAATGTACATATATAACGGGGTACCCGTGACGATACGAAAAGTACCTAATGCAATTCCCAACGCAACGCCCACCGCAACAGTAATCCGTAGCCCCCACTGACTGATGACGCCACCAGAAACGTCATTCGCCTTAATCGCAACAGCCAATAAAGAGGGTTCAGCAATAGTTGTTGAAAAACCAATCATCGCTGCAAAAAGATATACCCAGCCGTAAGATGTCCAACAAGTCATTGCGGACATATCTCCACTCGAACAAATAAATGACGGATGTGAAAGCTGTGCGGCCATGATTTTCCCAACGGGGAAAAGGGCCTTATCAAGACCAATAAGAAACAGAGTGAGGCCAAGAACCACATACACTCCACCCAACACAAGTCGACGAAGGTGGGGAATAGGTTGTCGCAAAACAAAAAGCTGAAAACACACGATCAATATCACTATCGGAAGTATATCCCGAAAAGTGACCAACAAAGTCTCTAAAAATTCCATCAAGATCGTCATATTTACTCACTCAACCAAAAACAAACAAACCATATCCCATGACAAAAATCATGGGGAGCAAGGATGCAAAGGCAATGAGTCCAAAGCCGTCAAGTAACGGACTGCGTCCTTTAATTATCGAGGCAAGACCGACTCCAAGAGCAGCAACCAAAGGAACAGTAACAGTCGAAGTAGTGACACCTCCGGCATCATATGCAATACCAACGATTTCTTTTGGAGCAACGAGAGTCATCAGCATGACAATAACATAGCCTCCAATAATCAAATAATGAACAGGCCAGCCACGAAGAATGCGCAATACCCCAATAAGAATGGCCACGCCCACAGAAAAAGCTACAGAGAGCCGTAAGCCCAATGCATACCGATTCATGGAATATTCGTTCGATGCTATAAGATCACCCTGCGCCGCAATACTTGCGGCTTCAGCAGAGACTGCTATAAGGGCCGGTTCAGCAACCGTTGTCGAAAAACCAAGGGCAAAAGCAAAGGTCAATAGCCAAAACAAACTCCCCTTCCGAGCCAATGCATGAGCCATATTCTCACCGATAGGGAACAACCCCATCTCCAGGCCCTGAATAAAAAGCGTCAAACCAAAAACTACGAGCAGCCCACCGAAAAGCACATTGCCAAGGTCTGGTAATGATTGTTTAAGAACTACTATTTGAAAAAAAGCGATAACCAGAATAATCGGTAATAAGTCCGTGAATGAGCTCCATAGTTTTTTCCCTACGCCACGAAAAACAATGCCTAGTCGAGATGACATCAGTTGTGTTTTCATGATCTGATTTGCTTCCTTTCCTGCTGGCAAAAAAACTGTAAATAAGAATTTTCGTCAAACTTTAACTATTACAAAAGTTGTTCCACAATGAATGTTGCTAGAAACATAATCGTTATGAAATCAGGAATGGCCGCATAACATACTCAAATTGTGGGGAATTAAAACACAGAAAACCAACTAATCTATTCCCATTGCACTCATTGAATTGGAGAACTTCTCCATACGCGCGGGGCATAATTTCCCGATAAAGTATCCTCAACCACACATTAAAGCCATTTATACTGCAAATAATATGATAAAGGGATGTTTTACCCCGGTGAGGCAATAAGTATCAGCAGAAAACAAAAAAACCGCCCGATTCAGCGTAAAGCCAAACCGGGCGGTAGTTATTCGTTTACTATCAGGGACTAGTGACCGCCGCCGGAAACAATGCCGAACAGGCTTTCACCAGCTGCGATGGCAAAGTTGAACATTGGTGCCGGAATGATACCAATGATCAAAACGGCTGCTGCCAACATACCTGCACCTGCGGATGCAAACCAGCTATTATCCGGTGCCGGGACATCGCCGGGTGCCGTCTCTTCAGTAAAGGCGTGACGGAACAGACTCAGATAATAGTAAATGGCAATGGCGGAGTTCAACACCAAGGTGATGACCAGCCAGTTATATCCATGATCCCATGCAGACGTGATCAGGAAGAACTTGCCCATAAAGCCCATGGTCGGCGGCAAGCCGACAAGAGCAAAGGCTCCGATTGCAAGCGAAAATGCAAGCACCGGCGCCTTCTTATACAGACCGTTCAAATCATTCAATTTCAAATTACGGCCATCAACGGCTACACGACTGACAATCCAGAATACCAACAGGTTCATAATCAGATAGGCCAAACCGTAAAATGCGGCTGCACCGACACCCTCGGGAGTGCCACTGACCAAACCGACCATGATATACCCGGCGTGTGCCACGGATGAAAATCCGAGCAGACGCTTGAGATCTGTCTGGGCCAGTGCGGACAGGTTACCCCACGTCATGGATAAAGCACCAAGGATCGCAATGATCGTGGTAATTTCCAAACCGGGTTTGAGCAGCACGGCAAGACGGCACAGGACCACGATGGCACCCATCTTGGGCATGGTGGCCACGAATGCGGCCGTCTCGTTGCTGGCTCCCTGATAGACATCCGGGCACCAGAAGTGGAACGGAAACAAAGCCAATTTAAAGAACATACCGGTCAGGAACAAGGTCAGACCAACAACGGCCATAGGCTGGTCGGCAAACGACCAGGACTTGTTCATAAGTTCGGCGATGTACGTAGTATGCTGGGAGGCCATGATGTAAGACAAGCCATACAGGGCCAATGCCGTGGCTACGGCACCGAACATAATATACTTGATACCTGCTTCAGCCGCGCCTTTGGACTTAGCGCGCAGCGGAATGATTGCATACATGGAATAAGAAGCCAGTTCCAAGGCCAGATAGATAGTGATCAACTCCACGGAGGAAGCGAGCATCATCAAGCCGAAGGTGGAGAAGCCGAGCAACATGTAGTAGTCGGCCCGTTTACCTTCAGCAAGCGTCGGCTGACGCGAGGCATTAAGCACTGTCACGTAAAAGCCAAACGCAATCGCTATTTTAAAGAATTGGGACATCAAATCAACTTTATACACATCCCAGAACATAGTTCCGTGAAGGCCGTAACCTGTGATGGCTACAAAGAAGGCGAGTCCCGCACCAAAGGGGATCCATTTTTCAACCGGAGGTTTCCACTCCCTGTTGCCGAGAGACTGGACCAGAAGGACCAGAACAAGACAAAAGAAGAACAGTTCCGGGACAAGCGCAGTGAGATGGAAGTTCACGTCTCAATCCCCCCTATTTCTTGCCCGCAAGGACGTTCAAAACGTCAGCGGCAGCAGTTTGCAACGGTTGTTCAGTTTCGATGGAAACGACCTTTCGCTTATCGAAATCACCCAACAACTTGTCAATTGAAGGATTGATGATCTTGTAGAACGGAGCAGGAACCAGTCCGATCCAGAGTACGAATACGGCAGGAATGGTCAACATGATCCATTCACGAGCATTGAGATCACGCCATGTTTTGGCGGAACTAGGTCTGCCCCAAGCCATCTTCAAACTCACACGGAACATATAGGCTGCTGCCAGTAATGCGCCGGGGATGCAAAAGAAACCGATCACGACGGACGACTTAAATGCACCGGTCAACACCAGCATTTCACCGACAAACCCGTTGGTTCCCGGGAAGCCAAACGACGCCAGAGCCATGAAGCCCCAGAAGAACATGAAGGCAGGCAAATATTTGCCAAGGCCCAAGTTGTCCTTGATGTCACGGCTGTGACTGCGTTCATAAACAGCACCAATCAACATAAAGAGTGCGCCTGTAACTATACCATGATTCAACATCTGGAAAAGCGCACCTTGAACACCTTGCTGATTAAACAGGAAGATGCCCAGAGTAACAAAGCCCATATGGCCTACTGAAGAGTAAGCGACAAGCTTTTTAATGTCAGTTTGTCCCAGTGCGATAGCTCCGCCATACAAGATGGACACGATGGAAATCGCAATCATCATGGGGGCGAAGTACTCACTGGCAGCCGGAGTCAGCGGCAGGCAGAAGCGCAGAAAACCGTAGGTTCCCATCTTCAACAGGACAGCCGCCAGGATGACGGAACCGGCCGAAGGCGCCTGAACATGCGCTGCGGGCAGCCATGTATGGAACGGGAACATGGGGACCTTAATGGCGAAGGCCAAAGCCATTGCCAAGAAAGCCCAGAACTGAAAGCGGAAGCTAAAGTTCATGTTCATGAGTTCCGGGATGGAGAAGGTACCACCCGTGATCCTGAATGCAACGATAGCTGCCAGGAGCAGAGTCGAACCTGCCAACGTATACAGGAAGAACTTGAGCGATGCGTATCGACGATCATCGCCACCCCAAACTGCAATAAGCAGGTACATGGGGATAAGCATGGCTTCCCAGAACACGTAGAAGAGGACCAGGTCCAGGGCGCAGAAAACGCCGAGGACCGCAGAGGTCATGAACAGCAAACAGAAGTGAAATTCCTTCTCCCGTTTGCCGATGTAGGTCCATGAACACATGACACACAGCGGCAGGACCGCGATGGTCAACAGGACCATGAGTATGCTGATTCCGTCTATGCCGAGGTAGTACTGAAGTCCCCATTTGTGGACCCAGTCGATTTTCTCGACGAACTGGAATTCAGCGTTCATTGTAAAGCCGGTCAAAGGTATGGCCAGCAGACACTCTATAATGGACGCTGCCATAGTATAGTAGCGTACCACCTGCGGCGACCGCAGGAAGAAGAGTCCGCATGCCGCGACCAGCGGGAATGCTATCAGTATCGTAAGAACCGGATATCCGAAGTCCAAAACTAGCTCTCCTTAGATTGTCCGGCTTAGCCGAAGTACCAAACCAGGGCGAAGATGCCCAAGCCGAGAACGGCGGCCAATGCCAGGTAATCCTGCAGATTGGCAGTCTGGACTTTCGCCCCTGCCCTGCCGATATTCCTGACAGTGTAAGCACTGCCGTCCACCACTGTGTCGATGCCCTTCTTGTCAAACCAAGAAGTGCCATCCCCCATACCGATAAGCGAACGCAAACCAATGGTATTGTAAACCTCGGTCCAAACGTCATCCACCTTCGAAATCGGCCAACAGACAACACGCATGAGCGTGGTGCCGATGAAACGATAGAAGATATCGAAGTCCAGGTTGAGCTTCGCGTGCGGAGTAATGATCTCGCGGGTCAAGTAGAAGGCCAAGCCGGAGAAACCGAGCAGCAGGCCGGAGTTAATGACCTTATCGAGATGCCAGGGCTCAAATGCATGTTCCACCGGGAAAGGCAGATATTGATACAGCATGTGAGGGTAAACACCTTGAGCGATGCAAAGCAGGCCGCATATTGCCATACCAACATACATGTTGACTGGCAGTGGCTTGACTTCACCAACATATTCTTTTTTACCGCCCCAAAACGCGAAGTACGGGAGCTTGATACCGACGGAGATAAATGTACCCACTGCGGCAATCTCCATTCCGAGAGCCAGAATCGTACGATGGGCTTCAGCCGCACCGGCGATAGTCATGGTTTTCGAAATAAAGCCGTTGAAGAGGGGCATACCGGAGATGGACAGGGCTGCGATCATGTACAGAACCATGACCCAGGGCAACTTGTAGGCAAGCCCACCCAATTTATCCAGCTTGGCAGTACCGACCGAATAAAGAATCGCGCCGGTACCCATAAACAAAAGTCCCTTATAAAGGATATGGGCATAAGCATGAGCCACTGCGCCGTTGAGCGTCATGGCCGTACCGATGCCGATACCCGCCACCATGTAACCCACCTGGGAGACAATGTGGTAGGACAAAATCCGTCGAGCGTTATTTTCAATACACGCGTACAAAACACCAAAAACAGCCATACAGGTACCGGCGATAGCGAGGACTTCCCATCCTGCATAGCCACGTGCCAGCACATAGACTGCCGTTTTGGTGGTGAAGGCGCACATGTACACCGCACCCGCAATGGATGCACGAGGGTAAGCGTCAGGCAACCATGCATGCAGAGGCACGACAGCGGCGTTGACGCAAAAACCAATCAGAATCAACCAGTCGTAGAGATGGGCCCCAGAGGGATCCACTGCGTTGAAAGCGAAGCTTCCTGTGGCCTTGTACTTGAGCAGCAACCCGCCGAGCAAAAACAATCCGCCCACGGTATGGTACACAAAGTACCTGAAACCGGCCCCCACTGACTCTTCAGTCCGGGCCTGCCAGATCAGGAACGTGGAACCGATGGACATAAGTTCCCAAAACAGGAAGACCGTCAGCAAATCGCCGGCGAACACGCAGCCGAAGCCACCTGCCACATACAACGAGCCGCAAACATAATGGCCTCTGTCCTCGACGTGCATGCCGTAAATAGCGCCTATAAACGCAATAACCGAGAAAACCTGGCCAAAGACGATGGACAATTTATCCACACGCCCCAGTACCAGAGCTTGATCAAGATATTCCAAAGCACCATACGTGCCCGGTTCCACCGTAAAGATGGAATAGAGCGCGATAAGCGGTGCAAGCAGTGCCAGAGCGCCACGAAACGCTTTGTTCATCCAAAGCGATTTGGGGACGAAAGGCACAACGAGGGCCAAAGCAAGGAAGGCCATGGAGGGATGGATGAACATACTAGTCTCCATAATAGTCCTCCTTCCTGGCTATAAACGGCTGAACCACTTTTTTCATAATGATAACCATGGCCAGCCCCACGATAAGACCAAATCCGGCAAAGAACCCGGGATACTTATCGAGACCAAAGTGCGGGTGATGTGTGACAAATGGAACGTTGAGCACCAAAAGTACTCCCAACGTCACGAAGAAAATGATTCTCCACGCTTTCCAGTTGTCTCTCCATTTGGCGAGTAATCCGCCCAAACCTTTTTGACTCATATCATTCCCCCTAGAACTTGCCGAGAACGTTGACGAAGTTCAGGAATGTCTGCGGATACAAACCCAAGAACACCGAGATGAATGCCGTAATCATTAACGGCACGACCATGGTCATGGACGGCTCGTTGTATTGCCCGATATTGGCCTCCGGTTTGGGAGCCTTGAAAAAGGCACGATACAGGATGGGCACGAAGTAACCGGCGTTCAATGCCGTACTGAGAAGCAGTAAGACAAGCAGCGGCCACTGGTGCGCATCAAGCGTACCGTTGATCAAGTACCATTTGGAGACAAAACCGCAAGCGGGCGGCATGCCGATCATTGACAGGGAGGCGATACCGAAAGCACCGAAAGTGAGCGGCATCCTGCGTCCCAGACCATCCATGAGGCTGATCTTCTTCAGGTGGCAGGCGACATAAATGGCACCCGCAGCCATAAAGAGTGTGATCTTGGAAAAGGCATGGTGAGCGATGTGCATGACACCACCCTGTATAGCCGAATCCACCAGCATGGTTACACCGACAACGATGTAAGAAAGCTGGGCTACTGTTGAGTAAGCCAGCCGCGCCTTGATATCATCTTTGGTCAAAGCAATGAACGAAGCAACAGTCAGGGTAAAAGCCGCAATATAGGCCGTCCCCAGTCCGATACTCAAATCACCCAGCCAGGTGCCGGGTGCGCCCACATAAACCTGACTCATGGTCAGCATGGCAGCGGTCTTGGTCCCGAAGGCCGAGAGCACGATGCGGCAGACACAAAAGACACCGGCCTTAACAACGGCCACCGCGTGCAGCAAAGCCGAAACCGGAGTCGGTGCGACCATGGCCGAGGGAAGCCAGTTGTGGAACGGCATAAGAGCCGCCTTACCGATACCGAAGATGAACAACCAGTAGGTGAGAGCCACCAATCTGGGATGCTCGGCAATGACTTCTGCGGAGAACATACCGTTCTGGATGTCTCCAAGGTTAAAGTCCAAGTTACCAACCAACACATAGGTAAGCACCATTGCAGGCAGGAGGAAGAGTTTGGAGGTACCCATCAAGTAAACGATGTACTTGCGAGCGCCAATCTTGGCAGCCTGATCTTCATGATGATAAACAAGCGGGTAGGTAAATACGGTAATCACTTCGTAGAAGAGATACAGTGTAAACACATTGGCGGATAAAGCCACACCGATGGCACCAAAGATAGCCACCGCGAAACAGATATAATATCTGGTCTGTGCGTGCTCGTTCAGCCCCCGCATGTAACCAATGTTATAACTGGTTACAAAGAACCAGAGAAACGGCGCGATCAGAGCAAAGACCATGCTCAGTCCGTCGGCCGCAAATGCTATTGTTATTCCAGGCATAATGGTGGTGACTTGATAGTACAACACCTCGCCGCCCAATACTTTCGGCGCCATCCAAAGCACCGATCCGAACGTCAGAAACGCGCCGATGAAGCTCATGGCCTCGCGCCTGTTCTCATCCCCTCGTCCGAGGTAGATAAAAAGCGGCACAAGGAGAGTGATCACCACCGGCAGAAGAATTTGACTATATGTAGTTACGCCTTCCATCATAGCTATTCCTTCAATGTAGTGATGTCACTGGTTCTGGCGGATTTGAATCGCCGTGCAACGACCACGATGATTGCAAGGACCAGTGTAGCCTCAGCTGCGGCAAGTCCCATGACAAACAAAGTGCCGAGTTGTCCGAGAACCGCACTGAATTCAGTCAACTGCGCTGCTGCCACCATGGACAGACCTGCACCGTTGAGCATGAGTTCCACCGAGATCAGCATACCGACGAGACTCCTGCGCTGCGTCAGACCAAACAGGCCCGCGCACAGAAGAATCAACGCGACAATTTGATAAAGGGTCAGAGCACTCATTTATTTCTTCCCCCTTTTTTCCCATGTCAGAAGCACTGCTCCGGACATTGCCACCATGAGGATGACCGAAATCAACTCAAAGGGCAGGAAATAGGAACCGAGCAGTCCCTGACCGAGTTCTTTAATGGTTACTTCTACGGGGATCGCTACGGATTCAACTGGTCTGGTCATAACCAGCCAGCCCAAAATGGCAGCTGGTGCCAAGGTTGCCGCCAATCCATAGACATACGTCTTCATGGAGGCATATCCGCTTTCGTCACCGCCCTTTTCCGCTCGAGTCAACATGACTGCAAAGAAGATCAGGACACTGACTGCGCCGACATAGATAAGAAGTTGCATAAAAGCCATAAAAGGCGTCGCCAACAACAGATACATCCCAGCCACACCAATCAAGGTGGTGATAAGTCCCACCAAGGCGCGAACCAGACTACTGCTTGTGACGGCAACAATGGCCCCGCCCAAAATGATGAGCGTGTACACGCAAAATGCTACTTTTGCCATGACTTCCATATTACGCCTCCTTCTCTGCCGCGGCCGGTTTGACCTCGGTTTTGGGAGCCGGGGCGGACAATTCCGTGGCCTGCTCCTTGAGCCTGGCGAGAAGATCAATGTTCATCTCTTTCCGTGAAGTCGCCACCCAATACATATTATTAGAGAACTTCAACGACTTGGCCGGACAGTTATCAATGCATGTGCCGCATAGCGAGCACAGCGTATAGTCGTAAGTGAATTTCAACGGATTCTTGGGAGCCTTAGGTTTAACAACCTTCTCTCCAGCTTCCTTGGCAGCAACCATGGCTGCTTCCTGCTCAGGCGTCGGCTTAGGAGCCTTCTGCTTAACGACTTTCAAACAATTGCTTGGGCAGTTGGTCACGCACATCATGCAGGAAATGCACTTGGGCATGGCCGGGTCCTTAGGCTTACCGATCAATTCGATATGCCCGCCGTATGTATTCAGATTCTCATCGTCAATGACCTGCCGGGGATAGTGAACAGTGATCAGGGGCTTGCAAAAATACTTACCCGTAATCTTGAGTCCAACGATCAGACTCCAGCAGTCGAGAATCGGCTGTATTACTTTTTCTCTGAATTTACCCATATCTACACCCCTACAACTTGATGATCAGCGCGGTGGCCAACAGGTTGAATGTGGCCAATGGCAGCAACCATTTCCAGTTGATGTTCAGCAATTGGTCAAACCGAACGCGGGGGAAGGTCCAACGAGCCCAAATCATGACGAACAACAAAGCATACGTCTTGATGAGCATCCACCACCATCCTTCGATGCCGGGGATAGGCCCATGGAATCCGCCCAGAAAGAGGACGGAGCACACGGAGCACATAACAACCATATATCCATACTCAGCCATGAAAAAGAGACCGAACCCCATGGAGGAATACTCCGTATGGAAACCGGCGGTCAGTTCGGACTCGGCCTCGGCCAAGTCAAACGGAGCACGGTTGGTCTCACCAAACATTGCGATGATAAAGATAATGAATGCCAACGGCTGCTTCCAAATAAACCAATTGCCAATATGACCAGCCTGCAAAGAGGTAATCTCGGTCAGGCTCAAGGTGCCAGCCATAAAGGAAATGGCGAGTACGGTCAGAAGCAACGGGATTTCGTATGCAACAGTCTGCGACACGGCACGAGCCGCGCCAAGAACACCCCATTTATTGTTGGATGCCCAACCGGCCAGAATAACCGCCAGTCCGTTAAAACTGGAGAAGGCCAGAATAAGCAGCAGGCCAAGGTTAACTTCCATTCCCGTCAGCATTGGGCCATACGGGATGGGCATGAAAAGCAACAGCACAGGAAACATGGACAAAATCGGAGCGAGCCAATAAAGAATCGGGTCCGAATTATCCGGAGTCAAGAGCTGTTTACCCATCAGTTTTATGCCATCTATAAGAGGCTGGAGAGCACCATGAGGGCCAACTTCGAACGGACCGGGCCTGCGCTGAATGTGGCCCGCGAATTTTCGTTCGCAGTAGACCAGCACCAGGGCATTAAGACCCAGCCAGACCATGGCCCCGATCATGGCGATGACCAGAGGTATCAGGTTCTGTAAGAATGCGTTCATTATTCCCCCTACCTATCGATTTCCGGAATAATCAGGTCCAGGCTGCCCAAAATGGAGACCGCGTCGGCCAGGATGGTTCCTGTAGCGGCCTCGGCAAATGCACTCAAATTGGAGAAGCCCGGTGCGCGCAACTTGATGCGGTACGGGACCTTGGTTCCATCGGAAACGGCGTAAACGCCGATCTTTCCGCGTCCGCCTTCAACATTGAAGTATGCTTCGCCTGCCGGCGGCTTCATGGACGGCTTGGGGGCCTTCTTAATTATATGACCACCCTCAGCGGAGTCCAGTTGCTCCAGAGCCTGCTCGATAATACGCATGGATTGTTCCATCTCGGCCACGCGGACATGATACCGTCCGGCCGAACAGGCACTATCCTGCGTCGGGATATCGAAATCAAAACGATCGTACACGGAGTACGGCTCGTCCTTGCGCAGATCATAAGGAACACCAGCACCACGAACGACAGGACCAGTACAGCCATAACGGCGGCACATATCCTGATCCATGACGCCTATTCCTTCAATACGTCTACGCAGAATAAGGTTTTCTGTGACGAGATCATGGTACATGGGCAATCTTTCCCTGAAATGCGGAATGAACGCCTTCATCAACTCGATACACTTGTCGTCGAGATCCATCTGCACGCCACCGACACGGAAATTAGAATAGGTCAACCTTGAAGCCGATGGCCTCTGCAGGATGTCCAAAATCATTTCACGATCGTCAAATGCGTACATGATGGGGGTAAACGCGCCAAGGTCAAGGATGTAGGCACCCCACCACAACAAGTGGGAGGTCAGACGGTTGAACTCGGTCATAATGACTCGCAGATACTCCGCCCTTTCCGGCACCTCAATGCCCATCAGTTTTTCGACTGCGCCCACGTAAGCCCAATTCCAGGCCATAGCGTGTCCGTAGTCGACGCGGCCCATATTGGGGATATAACCACCCCAAGTCTGAGTCTCGCCCATTTTCTCATGCATGCGGTGCAGGTAACCCAATACGGGTTCGGCACGGACGATGTACTCACCGTCCACCTCGATCACGATCCTCAGCACGCCATGCGTTGACGGATGCTGCGGACCCATATTGATGATCAGGGTTCCGTCCTGCTTCCCGGCCTCGAACTTCTGGGTGTAAAAATCACCCTTCATTTGTTCTAAATTTTGGTAAGCCGACATACACTCTCAGTCCGGTTTATATACCGACCGGTTGCCCCGGCCTACGCATCGGCGGCCTCCTCGGCCACCGCTTCCGCAAACAATTCTTCCACTTCCTTGGAACAAGACACGATTTCACCAAGGGTCAGAATGTCCTTAATGGACTTACGAACCTTGGCAGTCTTGATCAGGGGGTGAACATCCACATCCTCTACTGCCATCAAAAGTGGCACTAGGTTAGGATTGCCCTCGAAGATAACACCTTGGAAATCGCGGGTTTCCCGCTCATGCCATTCGGCACCCTGAAAAACAGAAGCAATAGATGGCACCACCGCATTGTCCTTGGGAAGCAACACACGGAGGGTGACACGTTCTTCAATGTTCCATCTATTAAAATGATAGATCACCAAAAAACCCTCTTCAACATCTAACGCAAAGACATCTTCAAGAGAGTATTCTGCTTCATACAATTTCCGGGCTGCTTTGACGATCTGGTTCGGAGCCAGAAAAATCGACCAGACATGTCCGGTCGCGCCTTTGTCCTGCTTGGCGACACACTGAGTCGCCACGCCTTCCAAGACTTGCAACATGATTAACCCTCCACCTCGGCGGCGACGGGCCACCAGCGTTTACCGGTGATCAGACGCTGCAACTCGAAGAACCCTTCAAGCAGACCTTCCGGTCTCGGAGGACAACCCGGAACATAGACATCAACGGGAATCAACGTATCCACGCCTTCGACTACATTATAATTATCCTTAATCTTGAAGGGACCGCCGGAAATGGCACAGTTACCCATGGCAATGACCCACTTGGGTCCGGGCATCTGCTCGTACAGCCTTACTACGGCCGGCGCCATCTTCTTGGTCACGGTGCCTGCGACGATCATGACATCAGCCTGACGCGGTGAGGGTCTAAAAACCTCCGCCCCGAACCGGGCCATGTCGAATCGAGCCATACCGGCAGCCATCATTTCGATAGCACAGCACGCAAGTCCGAATGTCATGGGCCACAAGGACATAGATCGACAAACGTCGAAAAGGTCCTGCGCCAATTGAAGATTGACGATGGGCGGCTCCATATAATGGTTGCCCGTCGTCAAAAAGTCCTTGGGAACTACTGAATCCTGCGCGGCCATGTAAACACCCCTTTCGCCCAAAAATAGATGACGGAAAGAATAAGGAAGAACAGGAAGATGAACAACTTTACAAATGGAACCCATCCTTCGGCGTCAGCGTACGCCGTAGAAACCGGAAACAAGTAAAGGACATCTACGTCGAAAGCGAGGAATATCAAGGCATATACATAATAAGATACACCCCACCTCGCCCACGAACTACCGTAAGGGACCATGCCACATTCATATGGCATACCAACGTCCCCGCCCCGCGCTTTGGGAGCGAACAGCACTGCGAGAATCAAAGGCCCGACGGCAAAGAGTAGTCCGCCAAGCAAAAACAGTATGATTGCAAAATGCAGCCAGTCGAAAACCATACCCCATCCTTTGGCTTTAAATTTGCGAAAACCCTAAAACAAAACATTTTTCAAGGGTTACCGAGTTCCATGCCCCGAAAAAAGGCCTAAGTCAAGCACATTGCTCTTTTTTTCGCGAAAGACTTGTACTCTAAGTATATAATTTCCTTGAATCTGATTCTGATACAAAAAAAAGGGGAATGCAGACCAACTTACAATTATTCAACGCCCCCAAAAGCCACAAAAAAGGCGCCTTGCCTATGCAAGACGCCTTACCAAATCAAAAAAAAACAAAAAAGATCTACTTTAACTTTATTGAATCGATAAATGTTCCGAACTTTTCACGACCCTTCTTTTTCGCACCATACATGGCGGCGTCCGCTCGACTGATAAGAGAAACACTATCCTTACCGTCAGTGGGATAAAAACTGATCCCGATAGTCGCCCCCACATGAATCTCTTGCCCTTGAAGAATAAACGGCTTGTCCATCTCTTCCAGCAAGCTACGGGTCACAGCAATTGCACTTTCTTCGTCAACAATGCCTGCGAGCAATACGCCAAACTCATCGCCACCCAAGCGCGCCAAGGTGTCTGATTTCCGGATTCTCAAATCAAGTCGTTGTGCAACCATGCGCAACAAATCGTCACCCATTTGATGCCCGAAAGTGTCATTCACCTTCTTAAACTCATTGAGATCAATAAATAATACCGCCACAATCTGATCATACCGCTTGGCAATAGCCAAAGCATGTTCCAGTCTGTCAAAAAATTTATGCCGATTGGCTATACCGGTCAGACTGTCCACTGTCGCCAGATGCTTCAATTCAAGTTCAGTCGTTTTCTTGTCAGTGATATCCTCAAGGACACCTTCGATAAAATCATCCCAATCATCCGAAGAAACAATGCGGGAACTCTCCGAGCACCAAATAATCTCACCATTTTTTTTACGAACCTGATACTCAAAACCGGACACAACGCCATTTTTCTCAAGAGAGGCTACATATGCCTTCTGCTCGTCAGAATCAGCCATCATATCCACATGTAATCGAGGTTTGCCAATAATTTCCTGAGCGTTCTCATATCCAAGGATGCGGACCATAGCGGGATTAACTTCCAAATATTCACCTTCCGGTGTACATTGAAAAATCCCTTCCACCACGCGTTCAAAAATCAACCGATATTTTTCTTCTGCCTGACGCAGAGCCACCTCGGTTTTCCGATGAAGTTCGACAGCTTCTTCAAGCTCAACTTTCTGCTCATGCATTTTCAGAAATGCCTGCACCTTGCTGGTGAGAATCTGTACATCCACTGGTCGGAACAAATAATCCACTGCCCCAGTTTCATAACCTTGACGAACATTTTCCTCGTCCTGAAATATGGCGGTAATGAAAATAATGGGAACGTGGCGCCCTCGCTCATAATCCTTGATTCGGGCTGCTGCCTCATATCCGTTCATGCCGGGCATTTGAATATCAAGCAAAATTAAAGCAAAGTCATAGGACTTGACCAACGAGACAGCTTCCATGCCGCTTTCGGCCTTGACCACTTCGCAGCCGATATCCCGCAGCATATGCTCCAGCAAAGCTAGGTTGGTCGGAGAATCATCGACAATAAGGACTTTCTGCAAAATATCACTCATACGACATCCTATGCCTTTTCTCCGCAATCGACATTTATTTTCTGCAACCGTACGCATCCTTCGCGAACAACTTCGGCCTTGAGCACGAAGTCGAACCTGTCCAGATCCATACACAGCTCAAAATCAGATTCAGGAGCATCCGATCTATCGTCATCAAAAAATTTCTGTGCGCTATCCACGCCGGCCAGAAAGGACTTAAGCGTCTTAAAACTATTGGGATAATCTTCCAGTTCATTTTTGATGTACATGGCACACATCATGTCTTCCTGTGCCCGCATGGTGCCGCCAGTACCCATGGCAACCAACGTGACAACTTCTGGTTCCCGACTACGAATATATTCCACGACAGCGGCCGTATTGACAAAAGAACCGATAATAACCTCGTCTCCTTTTTCGCAGGCAGCGACAACACCTCGTGTCCCCGCGTTGGTCGAATGGACAAATGTCTCTGAGGAGAGATCCATATTTTCAAAAAGGGTTGGTGAGTTCCCGTAATCAAAATCAGTGACCGGTACCCCTCGCTGCTCTCCGACAACCTTACCGCCCTGAGTTGCAGCAATCTCACGAGCCAACTCAAGGCCATCGGTCATCAGATACTCCCGAACACCGCTATTCACCGCAAAATATCCGACCGTACTCGACCGGAAAACATCGATGACAACGACCAGCCCTTTGGCTCTCCGCATTCCACCCAGACATTCGACAACATTTACTATCATTATTTATACCTGCCATAATTCTATAATCAGGGACGTTTTTTTCACATGCCTGTCGATGTCACGTCAACTGTTTGCACAATTTAATTTATTTACGCACAAAATCAATACAGGGAATACTCCTCACGAAAAACCTACTCCCATTGACGAACGAAGCTTGTCATTGTAACCCACTGATCATGAAGAAAAAACGTGTGCTCGTCACTGGTGGCTCTGGATTTCTCGGTTCGCATCTTTGCGAACGTCTGCTCGAAATGGGCCATGAAGTCCTCTGCCTAGACAACTTTTTTACAGGAAGTAAGGCCAACATCCTGCACCTGATCGACAATCCTTATTTCGAGATCATCCGCCACGATGTAACTTTCCCTTTATATGTCGAAGTCGACGAGATATTCAATCTCGCCTGTCCGGCCTCTCCTATCCACTATCAATTCGACCCGGTACAGACCACCAAGACAAGTGTTCATGGTGCTATCAACATGCTTGGGCTGGCTAAAAGAATCAAAGCCAAGATTTTCCAAGCATCTACGAGTGAAGTTTACGGCGACCCACAAATACATCCACAACCGGAAAGCTATTGGGGCAACGTTAACCCTCACGGCATCCGTTCCTGCTATGACGAAGGTAAACGGTGTGCCGAAACACTTTTCTTCGATTACAACCGTCAACATAGCCTTCGCATCAAGGTTGGACGCATATTTAACACCTATGGCCCCCGCATGGCTATGAACGACGGACGAGTTGTTTCCAACTTTGTTGTTCAAGCCCTGCTCGATGAAGATATCACAGTGTATGGCAATGGCGGACAAACCCGCAGTTTCTGCTATGTTGATGATCTGGTGAACGGCATCATTCGCTTCATGGAAGAAACTCCAGACGAGTTCACCGGCCCCATGAACTTGGGCAACCCCGATGAATTCACTATTCTGGAATTGGCCGAAACAGTCATTGAAATGGCCGGATCAAAATCAAAAATCGTGTACAAGTCTCTCCCCGCAGACGACCCCATGCAGCGCCGTCCTGACATCAGCCTTGCTAAAAATGCCATTAATTGGGAACCGAAAATCAAACTCAGAACCGGCTTAGTAAAGACCATAGAATATTTCGACAACCATCTGAAGTCGTTATAAGAAGAATCAAAAAGGCCGGGGCATATGCCCCGGCCTTTTTGATTCTCTCAATCTGCGTTTATTTCCCAACAAGACGATTCTCAATCATCTCTATAAATGGCTCCAGCCCAGACACAACATCTTCGGGCCACTCCAATGGGCCAGGACGTTCTTCACCCGACACTTGCAAAACAAGCTCTGCCATGGCCGGAACATCCGCAGGGTCAGGAAATATCCACCTCTCCGGCAGAAAGTATGCACTCCCGTTCAAACGGCTGGATAACGACTTACATCCACAGGCCATGGCTTCAAGCACAGCATTCGAACAGGCATCATAAAATGTCGCCAAAATAAATATGTCAGCAGCTCGATAAAAAGCAGGCATATCATCCACACGGCCCAAAAAGCGAACTCTGTGCTCAACGCCAAACTCTTTTGCCTGACGTATATATTTATCAGGATTTCTACCTCCGGCTACGTGCAGGACAAAATTTTCGGGAAGCCGTGCCAACATAGCAACCAAATGACGAACTCCCTTGAGAGCAAAGTTGGTGGCAGCCGTGGCAATAACCACCTGATCATCCTTGATACCAAAGGCCGACCGCAATCGCAGCCGCTCTTGCTCTCCAAGCGGAGAGAACCGGGATAGATCCGGCCGATTATATACAATGTCGATGTCCGTCACGTTCAAATGAGGGTGTGCCTCAACAATCCAATCCCGTACAAGATGAGATACGGCGATTATACACGGTGTCCGCCGCATACGCACCTTGTCGAGGCAATGAATGGCCCAGTTCGCTGGTGAACATCTTCGACGCAACATCTTGAAGGATCGGGCAAAGCCTTTGGGCCACGCTTGCTTGGAAAGTTCCCAGAACTTGGACTGCGGCCCACCACCTATACGCAGAATATCCTGACGGACCGTCTTTCCCATCCCAAACACGAGATCGTAATCACCCTTTTTCAAAGCTTTCTCAGCGGCATACGCAAACCATAGCACTTTGACGAATCGAAATACGCCGAATCGCCCCAACACAATAGGAGTAACCCCTTCCGGCGGTTCTCCATCACATCGTGCACATATAAAATCCACGTCATGCCCACGTTTGGCCAAGGCCTCACTCAAACGCCAGGCAAAGGCCTCAGCCCCGCCATAACGGCTCAATTTGGGCATGGTTACGGCCAATCGTGCTTTTTTTGAAATATCTGTCATAATTTTTTTTGTCCGATTTTCGCCGGTTTGACAACCGGCACGATTGCCCCGTGGGACAAAGCAGGCTATAAATTCAAAAAACACAACGGGAGCATCATGTTTTTTTCCACTTTACCCATTGATCTCAATCTGTTTCTTCTCATCAACCAGCATTGGCGACTGAATATTCTTGACATAATCATGCCAATTCTTTCTTCCATGCCGGTGCTGCTGACTGCTTTAGGAATCTCGCTTGCCTGGGCCATTTTCAAAGGCGGCAGGAAACAGATCATATATTTTCTCATTCTATTCGCAGGAATGGGGCTTGCTGACTTCTCAACAAAAATTATCAAAGATGAAGTCGGCAGAGTCCGTCCTCTCAATGCCGTAGCAGAGACCTTTTTTGTCGAAGACGGAAGATGGCAGACCCGGCCATCCGACTTTGTCCAGACCAAGGAACACGGCACCTCATATGCGTCAGCCCATTGTGCCAACACCATGAGCCTTGCTTTGCTCTCCATACTTCTGTGGCCTGCACTCAAAAAATGGCCATTGTTTCTCCCGCTCGCAGTAGGATATTCCCGCGTCTATCTCGGTAAACATTACCCCACTGACGTTCTGGCAGGATGGCTTACAGGTGTCGTCGTTGCCGGGGTTATCTGGCTTCTTTGGAAAGAGCTGGAGCGGCGGTACATGCCGCCCGATCCGATCTAATCTTCCGACTCGACCAAAGACTTCGCCTCTTTTCTGTACCGGTTGTAGACACGAATTCCCAACCACCCGGACACAGCGAAAAGTACAACACTCATCCCCACAGACAACGCCACGCCCATGGTGGACTCTCTGTTCATGCCCGATCCGAACAGGGCAAAGATGAAATTCTGCGGGATATATCCCAATGTAGAACCAAGGATAAACGGCATCAGGGGAATGGAGCTGACCCCGGCTGCAAGATTGGTGATCAAATTGCTGCCCAAAGGAAATAGTCGAATTGCCAGCGCGGTATTGAACGGCTCATGTTGCAAAAAGCTGTTCACTTTGCCTATCCGATGCCCCAATTTGCGCTGCACCAACTCCCGGCCTCCCATACGAGCATAAAGAGCCGCAATAGCACACCCCAACCCGGAGCCGACTGTGGCAAGCAGTGTTCCACTGAAGGCTCCGAAGGCAAAACCACCGAGAAAACCGACAAGCTGTCGAGGCAGTCCCACAGCCGTAAAAGCCGCACCGACTCCTAAAAAAATGACTATGGAAAGTGGTCCATTGCCGAGCACATGATCATTGAACCATTGCGTATTTGAAAGCATATCACCCAGACCAACGGCCCGAGAAAGATACACGGCCAGTCCGAGCCCAGCCAACATCACCAGTCCCTTTGCCAGAGACTTCATGCTTTTCATTGTAGAATTACTATTTTCTTTGGTCATCGCCTTGCCGTTGTAGCAAATGATAAATAGCCAGCAAACAAAGCTGACCGAGACAGAACAACGGATCACGCTGCACTATTCCATAAACGAACCCAGCCATACAGGATGCCACAAGCATTCCCGCGACTGAACGCGCCAAGGGTTGTACTCCTTTCCGCCACATCCGTAAAATAACGATTCGGACGAAAAAAGCCCCCTGCACAAAAACAACGAGGGCCAAGAGCCACCAATAGGCGGGCAGTTGCATAGGCTACTTCTTCTCTTTCACCGTGAATTCGATATGCCGATTGATAAGCCACTTGACGCCGATCAAATCGTAAATTCCAGCCATAGCACGGTCCAAAGTACCATACTTTGACACCCCTGTAGCCCGTTCTCTATGGTTCACTTTCACTTCCCGAATACGAACTCCCTGCATCTTCATAAGAATAGGGAAATACCGGTGCATATTTTTAAATCGAGGAAGTTTACGAAGAAAATCCGAACGCATCACCTTAAGGGAACATCCAGTGTCATGCACGCCATCATCCATGATTCCATCGCGGATAGTATTAGCGATCTTCGAAGAGATACGCTTGATAAATGTATCCTTTCGCTTGGCGCGCCAACCAATGACCATTTCACATCCATCACCAAACGCGGCCAACATATCTGGAATATCCGCAGGGTCATTTTGCAGATCGGCATCCATGGTGACAACGATATCAGACTGCACTGCATCGAATCCGGCACAAAAGGCCGCCGACTGTCCACGGTTCTCAGCAAAGGCAACAAACCGGACTTCATCGAAATCGTCGGCCATTTTCTTTATAATAGAAAGACTGTTGTCGGTGCTGCAATCATCCACGAACACAGCCTCCCAAGGCCGTCCGGTGGCATCCGCTGCCGCCCGAATCTCCGCAAACAAAGATTGCAAGTTGTCCTGTTCATTAAAAACCGGCAGGACTACCGAAAATTTTTCTGTATTGTTCATAGGGTGATGATGTACGGAATTCGAAGCCGGTTGTAAACTTTTTGCTGGCCATTTCACCATCAACCACGAGCTTTTCTCAACTTTCCGGTTTTTTTTCGAATAATGAAGAAATAGATGTTGACAAAAAGACACCATCCACCTAGAACCTCTTTCTCACGTGTCGCGGGGTGGAGCAGTACGGTAGCTCGTCGGGCTCATAACCCGAAGGTCGTAGGTTCAAATCCTGCCCCCGCTACCACAGAAAATCAAACGGTTACATCTTAATGGATGTGACCGTTTTTTCTTTTTGTGACAAACGCAAACAAGGGCAGGCCCAAGCACTCACCCTCTCATTAGCAACATTTCATGTCATGAAAACAATACTTATAAAAGAAGAGGCGCAATGCGCTATTTTTGAACTGTCTGCAAAAAACGGACGAGCGTTCGGCAAATGACTTGATCGTACTTCCGCTCGTTAGTGACAAGCTCGGCAGCAGCGTTAATCGGCGGAATACAGGTGCGGTAGGCACAATCCGTAATCATGGCGCAATATGAGTCAGCCACGGCGGCAATGCGCCCCAACTGGCCAATACTCTCGCCCTTCAATTTATTGGGATAACCGGTGCCATTAAGCCGTTCATGATGTTGAATAACTGGTTCGACAATTTCCTGCCGCGCCAAATTCAACTTTGTCAAAAGCTCCACCCCGGCATTAGGGTGTTCTCGCATGGTTCGCCTTTCGGATGTAGTAAGTTGCTGAGGCTTACCGAGCATCAACGGAGAAAGTCGCGACATGCCTATGTCATACAACAAAAAACCCAACGCGACTGTTTCCAACAGTTCAAGCGAAATCTCACCCTTATTCAATTCAACATATATGGCCAAAGCAATGATCGATGCGTTGATACGCCGTCTTTCAACGGAAAGGTCTGCATGCACATCCTTGACTAGTCGGGCAATTCTTTGCGGATCCTGAATCAGATAAACACAAAGAGATCCTACGGCTCGCTGCAAATCTTCAAGATGCCCCCCCAAATGATGAGCATAAAGCGCTCCCTGCCGACGATTCAATTCATTAATAAAAAGCCCGGCTTTCTCTTCCCATGTCAAATTCGGATCTTCAAGTGCAGTATCAAGATTACAGGCCACGCATTCAGTATATTGTTCAATTTGATTACGAGAAAAAAACAATAAGCCTTTTTCACTCAAATCACGGACCTTGATCCGCAAATGCCGATCAAGACCTCGCCCAGCAACATACACAGGCGACAAAACCCGAATATCCTCCTTCCAATGGAAAAGATTCACCGGATACTGTTGCCGAGGAAAACAATCTAAAATATTGGGATCTATCTGATTGTAATCTTCTGTACTTATACCGTCTGAACAATCAATTTCTTTGACGCCCAGCATATTTTCCTTAATAGCCATAACCTCGCCGAATCCGGGGACATCTCTCCGGGCTCAAATTCATAGAAGAACAAACAAATAATCACCGATAAAGCGTGTTTAAAACACTTAGCATCAACTCCCTAAGACCGACCCAGACATATTGTCAAGCACACTCCTAGGGGAAAAACGAAAAATCAATACACTACAACTTGATATGTTGCCAAAAAAATCAATACGCTGAGATATAAACACAGTATTATCATTAAATCCCATACGACAAAAAAAAGGTCCAGCCTTTCGACTGAACCTAAGATTTTATATACTGAACGAAAAACTATACGTATTCGGGTGAATCTATAATGAGTTGGATAGTATCACTGACCGAGTCATACCCGTCAGCAAAAGATCCCATCGGCATTTCATGTGCGACCGAAATCGAAGTTGCCCCCAAAAGACTGACCGCAACGAATTCACTCCCCACATCGCCCTGACTGTCACCTAAGAAAAGATCATCAGGAGTCAAAATATCGAGCGAGGACGAAGAATCTCCGGCTTCTGGCACCATGAGCGGCTCGAGCCACTCACTAGGTGAAATGGTATCGCCATAGTCATCGCCTGTCGCAGAATTATCCATATTGCCACCAGCAGCCGTCTCAATAGATTGATCTGCATCATTAAAGGCAAAAAGATAAATATCGCCAGGAACTTCTTCACCACCCTTCAATTCAAATGAAGGAAGTGCATTTTCTTGAGCTAGAGCCAGATAGTCCTTGATAACAACAGAACCACCTCCCTCCCCAGTAAAGACAAGGTCATTACCGTTGCAGGAAAAAACAACTTCGGAAACGAAGAATGTAAATTTAACAGGTACATCAGAAGAAATCTGATACTCGACGACCTCTCCCGCTTTAGGTAGAGATACTTCGAGATTTGATGTGGAACTGATCTTGTCCGCCATAAGATCCTCCTGGAGCATTTATAGAAAAAGTCTAAAAATAATCATTCCATAGTGCTTTCTTGAAAGTAGCCGAAATCAACAGTTTTCGTCAACTCAAAAAAACTTTATAATCCAAACGGTTACGATGTGGACAATTCAACAGCCATAAAAAGCACCACAACCAGACCCTTATGGGTAATAATTTTCGGCTAAACGCTTTTATGACGATTAATAAAAATTTTCCACAGCATCCTGTTTATAAGAAGAAACGCGCCACGCATACCCCCCAGCCGTATTCACCGACATAAAACTGACAATTATTTGATTTTCATGCAAAAATAAAACCAAATAAATTTATAAAAAAACATATTCGCATTTGCCTTTGTTCCTGTTGAAACATATTATACCAACATTTCTTCAACCATTGTCGGACGTTCATAATCATGATCACATTCAAAGATACAACCATTGGCGCTCTAGAATTTTCTGTCCGGTGGGAACAAAACAACATTCAGCACGAAGAATGGTTCCTTGGCCGGAAATTTAATCCGGTCAATGACATTTTCCCTCGCGGTATGCGTGAAGCTCTGGAAGGGAAAAGGGTTGGTGACTCGGTAGCAATCACCTACGAGCCACGTATGTGTATTCCCCGACACAAGGAAAGCATGGTTCAAACTTTCGATTTGGACCGCTTGCGACCCAAAACGGTACAAGGTGATCCCATTATTCCTCGTGAAGGAAGATTCTACCCACAGGGACATGTAAATGGTCTGCTAGATATTTATCCAGACACTCTCACACCTTTTCGCCTGACGGAAATGGATGAAGACACTTTTACAGCAGACCGCAATCATCCTCTGGCCAATATCCCTGTCACTATCACCGCCACTATTCAATATATGGAAAAACGCGGGACAGGCACATATGGCTCCCTTACCCACTGGCGCGAAAAGACATGCGACTGGGGCCCAGGTATGCAGGCAACGCATGGCGACGATCCCACGGACTTCTTCCATCCTACGTTCTTTGATCGAAAAACCACAGAAGACACCCCCTTCACCCCACCGCCTGTGGATGACACAGCCAAAAAAAATCTTGATAAAGCATATGATCGATTCATTAAACCGGATATGCGCGTCCTTGATTTCTCCATGGGAACAAAACGCCCCCAAGGGAAATTCGATGCAGCGGTATGTACTTTCTCCGTCGAATACATGCACAGACCTGTGGATACAATCCGGTACGTCAGCCACTTTTTGGAACCCGGTGCCCCCATTGTCATAGGATTCTCAAACACATTCGACGAATCCAACGTCATTCAAGGCTGGAAAGAAATGCATGAATTCGAACGCATGGGGCTGGTGCTGGAGTATCTACGCTTCACCAAACTCAACAACGAAGCGGGAACCCTCTCCTTCCGTAACGATTGGCGACATGAGGATGACCCGCTGTTCAGAGAAACCAAAGGTATCAGCGATCCAATCTATGTCGTCTACGGACACAAGGCGAAATAAAGAAAGCCCCGGAAAAAAATCCTCCGGGGCTTTCTTATCTTCTATAAACCAAGCCTAGTCATCCAGTTGGATGTCCTTGCCTTCCAACACACGATTCATGTTGCGCACTGCGCACATTTTACCGCACATGGAGCAGGAGTCCTCATGCTCCGGCTTGGATGACTCACGGAACTCACGAGGACGAACCGGGTCCATGGCGATGTTGAACATGGCTTCCCAATCGAGAGCGGCACGGGCCTTGGACATTTTGTCATCCCAGTCACTTGCACCAGGGTATCCCTTGGCGATATCAGCAGCGTGAGCAGCGATACGGGTAGCGATGATGCCCTCTTTCATATCTTCCATAGTAGGCAGACGCAGATGCTCCGCCGGAGTGACATAACACAGAAAATCCGCACCGGACATACCCGCGATAGCACCACCAATAGCAGAAGTAATATGATCGTAACCGGGAGCCACATCTGTCACGATAGGACCGAGCACGTAAAACGGTGCACCGTGGCACAGCCTTTTTTCCATCATCATATTGCCGGCAATCTCACCCATGGCCATGTGACCAGGGCCTTCGATCATAACCTGAACATTACGCTCCCAAGCACGCTTGGTCAGCTCGCCCAAAGTAATGAGCTCTTCCACCTGACAAGCGTCAGTGGCGTCATGCAGACAACCGGGACGACAACCATCGCCAAGGCTCAAGGTAACATCATACTCTTCACAAATGTCGAGCAGACGGTCAAAATGCTCGTAGAACGGATTCTCTGCATTATTAATTTCCATCCACGTAAAGAGTAAGGAACCACCGCGTGAAACAATATTAGTCAGTCGTTTGGCATCCTTGACCTTTTCTGCAGTATGCTTGTTCAAACCGCAGTGAATGGTCAGAAAGTCCACACCGTCTTCAACATGACGTTGCACAACATCAAAAAACTCGTCCACAGTTATATCCTGCAAATTCTTGTCATAGAATCCTACAGCATCATAAATGGGTACGGTACCGACCATTGCCGGAGACATTTTCACCAATTTCTGACGAAACTCCTGGGTCTTGCCATAGCAAGACAGATCCATAATGGCCTCGGCCTTGAGGTCCAACGCAGCCTGGACCTTGTCCAATTCAGGATCTACATCGCTGCAATCCTTGGAAATGCCCAAGTTAACGTTGATCTTGATACGCATGCCTTCGCCAACGGCTTCGGCATCCAGGCTGGTATGATTCTTATTGGCCGGGATAATAACGGTTCCCCTGGCCATACGCTCCATGAGGTCCTCGATACGGATATTTTCCTTACGAGCCACGGTTTCCATCTGGGGGGTGACGATGCCTTTACGAGCCGCGTCCATCTGAGTGGTGTATGATGCTGCCATGCTTACTCCTTCGCTGCTTCAATCTCATGACGAAGCGCGTTGATTTTTTCGTTTATATTTTCTTCACCGACAATTTCAGTCACTAACGCCACGCAAGACGCGCCACGCCGTACAACTTCGCCAATGTTATGTTCTTTGATACCGCCGATAGCTACGAATGGGATATCAATATTGTTGACGACATAATCCAGATATTCGAACCCCACGGGATCTACGACATCTTCTTTTGTAAAGGTTTTGAAAATCGGTCCGACTCCGATGTAATCCGCACCGCGCTTGACTGCATCACGAGCCTCAGCCGGACTGTGGGTAGACAAACCAATGGTCATCTCTTCGCCCACCAGTCGTCGCACAGCCTCCACAGGCAGATCTTCCTGGCCGATATGAACGCCGTCCGCGTCAACCAGTCGAGCCAATTCGATATCATCATTGACGATAAATGCGGCTCCGGCCTCACGGGTCATATCTCGAATAACGAGACACTCCTCGTACTTGGCGCCCATCTTCTTTTCCTTTTCACGGTACTGGACCAGCTTGATTCCGCTGTCCAACATCTCCCGCACGACATCTATATTGGACCGTCCCAACGAAAACTTTTCGCCAGTCAGACAATATAAATCCGTATCAAGAATGGTATTTCGCGTAATTATCCGCGCCATCATTTGCCTCCTTCAGCTTCATATCGATTCAGGAAATAGCTGAGCACCACGTCCGCCTGCTTGGCGGCGGCAATGCCCACTCGTGGTGAAAACGGCGGATTTTCATCCGTACATTCGGTCACCCCGTCACCGATAAGATAGAAGTTATCGCGCACTTTACGCGTGATCATGGCGTCACTGTTACCAGTACCGCCCATGCCTGATGCGGCAACAACAAGCACTCCTTTAGGGAGCAAGGTCTCCACCAATGCCTTTTTGGCTTCCGGGTCATCAAAAGCCTCAACCACCACATCGCACTCAGCAAATAATTCTGCCATGTCCTCGCCTGTCACCTTGCCAATACACGGCTCCAGATCAAGGTCAGGATTGACGGCCAACAGATTGGCGGCCAAGGCTTCCACCTTATATTCACCCACCTGCTGCGCTATGTACGCCTGCCGATTGAGATTGGACGGCTCAATACGGTCAAAATCGACCAGCACAAACCGCTTGAACCCGGAACGCACCAAATGCATGGCACAGTTGGACCCAAGTCCGCCCGCACCAGCAATGCCTACGGAGACCGTCTGCAAAAAAGCCAGACGGTCTTTGCCCAAGTAAGCAGCTATACCTTGCTCGGTCCGGTTCATGCGCTCGCCTTTGCCTGCAACTCGATGGGTTCCCAATCCTTAAAGATCGGCTGATATCCACACCGACGCAGCATTTCACACATTTCTTCCACGCTCCGGGTATCTGCAATCTCAAACTGACCGACCTGATCGTGGTCCTGAGTGTGACCGCCCACAGCAGTGGTGACACCGGCAGACATTTTGGTCACGCCCAACGGCAGAATTTGTTCACGGAATTCAGCTGATTCACGTGTGGAAACAGTAATACCAAGACGTGGCAAGAACAGTCGCAAAGCAAGCATGTACTGTACGAGGTCTCTGTCATCTGCAATACTCGCAGGCTGATACTCTCCTGCATGAGGCCGCATCCTTGGCGGCGACACAGAAATATCCACCTCAGGATACTTGTGCATAAGATAAGCCGCATGCATCCCAGTAAAAAAAGCGTCCCGATGCCAATCTCCCAAACCAAGCAACGCACCAATGGTTACCACGCGCATTCCGGCCTGACAGCCGCGCTCTGGGGCATCCAACCGATACCTATAGTCCTTCTTCGGACCTTTGGGATGCAAGGTGGCGTACAATTCCTCGTTGTATGTCTCCTGAAACATGGTCAGACCATCAGCTCCAGCAGCCACCAAACGTGCATATTCATCCTGATCCATGGCAAAAACTTCAATGGAAACGGACGGAAAGTGCTTCCGAAGTACTCCCATGCAATCCTCAAGATAATCCACTCCAGCCTTGGCCGGAGCCTCGCCCGTAAGAATAAGCAGATGTTTGAGGCCTGTGTCGGCAATGGCCTTGGCCTCCACATCCAATTGTTCCAAGGACAATTGATCACGAGGAATATCATTCTTGCAGTTGAAACCACAATACACACAGTGATTTGAACAGAAATTGGACAAATACAGCGGTGTAAACAAATGTATGGCCCGCCCAAAATTCTGGGCAGTCAAACGACTCGCCTTTTGCGCCATTTCTTCGAGAAGAGGCACGGCAGCAGGACTCATAAAATTCATGAAATCTTCGATAGTCGGCGTCATCTTGTTCAAAGACCGACGAACATCCTCCGCTGTAACTGCGGCAAACTTCTCATCGAGAGGTACAGAAGCGTATTCTGCAAGTACTGAATAGAAACTCACTTTACTCACCTCCCAAAAAGCCCGTCAGGGGAGATGATGCGTCCGCATGCACTTTGGTGGCACCCGGACCGGACAGATAGGCTTCACGCCCTGCCTTGACTGCGCGACCGAAGGCCTTAGCCATCACGCGAGGATCAGAGGCCGTAGCAATAGCCGTATTCACCAGACAGGCATCTGCTCCCATTTCCATGGCTTCACACGCCTCGGAAGGACGGCCAATACCTGCATCAACAATAATTGGAAGGTCAATTTCCTCAATAAGAATACGAACCATCTCGCGGGTTTTGAGGCCACGATTCGTGCCGATAGGCGCACCCAAAGGCATGACAGCAGCAGCACCAGCATTTACCAAACTTTGGGCCACATACAAATCAGCATTGACATAAGGGAAGACGATAAAACCTTCCTTGGCCAAGATTTCCGTGGCCTTGGCTGTTTCATACCCGTCGGGCAACAAGTATTTATTGTCAGAAATGACCTCGATCTTGATCCAATCTCCACAGCCCATGGCGCGGGCCAGTCGAGCGATACGTACAGCTTCCTCTGCGGTACGAGCGCCTGACGTGTTGGGCAAAAGTTGCATATGCTTTGGAATGGAATCCATAACATTGCCAGTACTGGACTCAAGGTCAACACGCCGCAAAGCCACAGTAATAACCTGCGAACCTGAGGCTTCGCAGACATCTGGAACAATCGCGTCGTCACCATATTTACCGGTGCCAGTGAACAATCTGCTGTTCAGCTTCACGCCACCAATTTCAAATATATCTTCACACATGATTCTCTCCTAACCTCCACCCACAAAACGAAGAACCTCTAAATGGTCCCCATCATTGAGCGAAGTAGTATCGAAGTTTTCACCGGGCACGATGTCACCATTCCGCTCTACCACGACAACTTGCGGCGAAACATCTTTGCTTTCGAGCAGAGCGAGGATCGTCATCCCCTCCGTCACATTTACTTCCTTGCCATTCAGAACGACAATCATGAGCATCTCCTTTGAGTTCCCGATCACAAAAAAAGCGCTTACCCTATAAGGGCAAGCGCGGTCTGACGGAATATCAGTTGCAACCAGCTTCCCTACGGCGGAATTAACCGCATCAGGTTCGAAGGGTTGGACTACTTCGTCCATCTCAGCCCCAATCAAGAGGCTCCCCTAGCTGCGGAGAAGATTATGCCTTTTGTTTCTCCCTGTAAAGCCCACACAATAAAAAACATCATATCAATAAAAACCTAAAGTTATCGCAACAATCGGCCGATATAGTTGCCGTGACCACATAAAAATAGGGGAAATCTCTCATGTTCTCGACCATGTTTCAAGCCACAGGTTTCAAGCGAACTCTTGATCTGTGCAAACAAGGTAAAATTGATGAAGCGGCGGTGCTTCTCAAAAGTCTCCAGGATGAATTTCTGGCAGTCTGCGAAGAGAATGAAGCACTTAAAGAACAGTTGTCAGAGGTAGCCGATGTCCTTGATCTTGCCGAAAAAATACAATTCGACGGCCAAAAATATTGGCTCACGGATGAAGGCGAAAAAAAAGGACCGTTCTGTCAGGTCTGTTATGATCGCGACGGACTGCTGGTTCACCTCCATGAACATAAAAACCATTGGGAATGCCAGAGTTGTCATGGACTCTATATGGTACAACAGGACTCACAGACAGAAACCAAGAAAAAAACAATATTGCGAACAACGTTAAAAAAAACCATTCCACTCTTTCTCGAACAAGAAATGGTTTAAGATGATTCTCACAAAAAAAGCCCTCGCTCGGATATCCGGACGAGGGCTTTTTTATTATTTCCTTTTAAAGAAACTGGGTGCCAAACAATGTGGCTTCACGAACCCATATTTCAAGAAGCTGCTTGTCGTCGAACTTTATCACTCCATAAGCCAAATCTTCGACATCCATACCAGGCAGATAAATAAGCACAGCCACATTCTTTGTGACCCTGCGGTTTTCCTTCCACAAAGTGGTCGAAAAATCCTTGAGTGAATCACGCGTCGGTTTCTTCGTGGTAGACATGAATACTTTAAGGGTAATCCATGCCTCACCAAGCTGCCTGGTTTCCGACTTTTCCATTACACGATACTTGTATCCGTGAGCCGTTTTGTTCGGTGTGGGATCAGGCTTTTTCGTTTTGGCAAATTTTTTCCGATCAATGGTAATCGTCTTCTGCCCACTCGCCGAAGACTTTGAAGTCGATGCGGCAACGGGTTTAGGTTTAGAGACAGGTGCAGTAGATTTTGAAACCGACTTTGTAGAAACTGTCGGCGCAGGTCCGACAGATAACGCCAGTTCCCGTGATTGACCCGTCGCCGCCCGGGTCCCCTTATCCATAATGGATTGCAAGGAATAACCGATAGCCCGTCCCTCTATTAGGACTAATTCATTACGATTAAACACGGCATACCAACCATGCTGCAACAATCCGACCTGAACCGTATCGCCCGGTTTCAAAGTCCTGTTCAAAGACGAACCAGTTGTCCGGTCAGCATGCACATTGATCAATGTCGTTGCCGTGACAAACTTCGGTTTGGGTGCTGCTACAGGAGTTGGTGGCGGAGTTGTTGCCACATTGCCGCTGACTTGTCCCTGACCACTGACGACATCATCTGGCTCAGTCACCACAGGTATGTCTTCTTCAACCTGAATCGGCTGTGGCTTGGAGACTTTAGTCGCCTTGGCCAATGTCTTTTTGCTAGCTGGTTTGAAATATTTGACACTGCTGTAACCAAGGCCATTTAAATTGGATCGAATGGTGGCATTTGGCAAAAAGACACGGGCCCAATCTCCGTCAGGGAAATCAATGCGCACATGCGTTCCGGCCTTAAGCGTTTCAACCTTCCTGCCACTGACATCCGGTTTTGTCCGAACATTCAATGCGCGATAGGTATATACCAGTTTCCCCAACTCTTTGGGTTCGTACCGCGTCCGTTTTTTCTGAAGATATTTCGCATTGGAAAAACCAATGGCCGCGCCTTCGCCCCCATCCGTTGCATCCGGCTCATATATAGCCACCCAACCGTCACGTGAATGAGCTATTCTGACTTTTTGGCCAGCATACAGATTACCGACCCATTTTGCCTTGGGAGACCGACCATCTCGTAAATTCAAAGGCCTATCCGTGTACCGAATTTCACCAAACGCAAAGGCCTGTGCAACTGCCAACACAAGGAGACAAACGATGGTCGCCGTAAGTATCGCTATTTTTCGCATTATTCCGTCCCCGCTACATCATCGAATTGAGTTCACGGATAACGCGATCCGTAATATCCATGGAATCAGCTACAAACCCGATAATTTCCGGGTCTGTCAGGATCAAGGTAAACCCCATTTCCTTGGCAATGGTCCTGAGATACGAATCTGCCCGTCGCATGACAAATTGAATAAGACGGCGCTCCTCGCTCTGAATTTCCATATTGCTGTTTTTTACCAAGCGTTCATAATCTCGAACGGCCAAACGCATCTCTTCTTCCTTGGATTGCTGCTCAGTCACGGAAATGGTTTCCACCTTGAGGCTCTCCTGCAACGACTCAACAATGGCCAAGGCATCTCGAACTCTCCGGTCCTTCTCTCTACCGAGCCGCGCCAGATCATCCTGAGCGATCCTACCAATTTTGGATTCATTGATAATCCGCTGAGGATTAACAAATCCCACCTTGGACGTCTGGGCCAAAGCCGTTCCACCTAAAAGCAGGAACAAACCAAACATGGCCAGAGATATTTTCATAATTTTCATGGAGATGACTACCTTGTTAGCTCATATAATGGGGCAATGTATCCGAAAATGGACATCCTTGTCGACCATTTACAATGTCGTCAAAGGATCAAGGTCAAGACTTGTGCGCACGAATTTCAAATTTGGGTTGGCCGCGGCCATATGTCCATACAACGTCCGCACTTTGGCCCAATCGTCTGACTTGAGCAAACAGTTGAACCGTTTACGACCACGCAGCATAGAAAGTGGTGCAGGCGCAGGCCCGAGGACATCAATACCCAACTTCCGTCCGTGCTCATGCAGAACTTGAGCGAAAAGCGACACAGCCGCAGGGCCGTCCTGATACTGAGCCGGGAAACTGATACGGACAAGAGCCATCCTGGAAAATGGCGGATACTTGAACATGGATCGCCGAGATATTTCCCGTTCAAAAAAACCGGCATAGTCACCGGCCACCACTTCAGTCCAGATAGGATGCCCCGGATTCCGTGTCTGAATGAGAACTTTGCCCGGGTTGTCTCCACGCCCGGCACGCCCTGCCACCTGTACCAACAACTGAAATGTCCGTTCCGTAGATCGATAATCCGGCAAATTCAAACCAAGATCACCGTCAGCAACCACAACAAGAGTGACACCGGGGAAATGGTGTCCCTTGGAAATCATCTGAGTGCCGACAAGAACTTGGGCTTCCTTACGGCCAAAGGCTCCAAGGATTTCCTCCATCCGCTCCTGTCGCCGGGTAGCGTCCCGATCAAGGCGCAACACCTTGGTGCCTTCGGGCAAATGTTCCTGCAAAACTTCTTCAAGCCGCTCAGTACCTTCGCCCATGGGCACGAAACTCGTTCCACCGCACTTCTTACACGTCAATGGATACGAATATGTCAGGCCACAATAATGGCAGACAACACGCTGACGATCCTTATGATATGTCATGCCCACTTCGCACTCTGGACACCGCACGGTCTCCGTACAATCCAGACAATACATGAGCGGTGCATATCCACGCCGGTTGAGCATGACAATAACCTGCCCTCCGACCTCAACGGTCTCACGAATGGCCTCTTCCGTGGCAGGGGCCAACAGCTTGCTGCCACCTTTCATATCGGTGATGTCCACCAACTCCACACTCGGCAATTCGCTATCACCAACACGTTCTTTTAACGCAGACATGGCAATGATGCCCTGTTTGGCGGCCTGAAATGTTTTTACATCCGGTGTAGCAGAACCGAGCAACAACAAGGCTTTACTCAACCCGGCCCTGAACCAGGCGACTTCCTTGGCGTGGTATGCCAATCGTTCTTCCTGTTTATAGGACTCGTCATGTTCTTCATCGAGCACAATCATGCCAAGAGTCGGCACAGGCAAGAAAAGCGAGGATCGCGTCCCAACCACAATAACGGGACCGGCTTCGCAGGATAATCCCTTAAAAGTCCGTTCCCGTTTCTTGGGACTTTGATAACCATGATAGAAAAATGTTTGCGCAGTCGGGAACCGTTCTTTTACGGTACGATATAACTGACAGGCCAAGGCAACTTCAGGAGCAAGCAGCATAACGGATCGATTGTTTGTAAGACATTTTCGAGCCATCTCAAGATACAGAACAGTCTTGCCGCTACCAGTCACTCCATGAACAAGATGCGGCCCGCCACCGTTCTCCATGGTCACTGTCATGGCTTCCATGGCCGCCTGCTGTTCATCAGTCAGCGTATATTCACATTCATCACCACAGGGCGCCACCGAACCAGCTTCATCAACTTCTGCCAGCGTATCCGCCGTCAGTTCCCCTGTACGAACAATGGATACACCCTCCAGCTTGGCCACAGTAGCCGCAGTCCAATCGCCCAAAGCATATCGCAAAGAATACAAACTCTGTGGACCATGCTCCAAAAGATATTCCAAAAGACGAAGCTGTCGTTTTGCATTGGGTCTGACTGCCCATGGAGGATCAGATTCCAACGACACAAACCGTTCTTCGGCTTCACGCTTGGCATTGACGCGCACTCGCATCCGCCCGGCAAGCCACAGGTCCATGAGTGCGATCTGATCCGCCTCTTCAAACCGTCCAATTTCCGCAGGGCGCACCGAACCGGGCAACTTACGATCAGACATGTGCTTATCTACTCGAAAAGTGACCGCAGCCGTGCGCAAACCTCGCGGTAACGCTATTTCAAAAATACGCCCGACATTCACCATTTGACGCGCCGCAAGATTCACGGCCATATCCACATATTCTTCACTAAAAAGCTTTGTCCGCTCCAAAGGCCAGATCATAGGCTTAACCACGACCCCTTCCGGGGCCTGCTCAGCTGGACCGACAATAATGCCCACGCGATGGGATTTGCCAAATGGAATGATAACCCGCTGTCCGGCGGACAAATCTGGAAAAAAAGAAGGCCGCTCGTATGTCCACGCTTCATAGGGCGGACTGACGAGCGTTACCTGCCATAGATCGGCCATATGTGCCGCCTATTGGCTTGAAGGATAACGGAAAGAATTCCGTAAAAAATCAAAAGGAGCAGGAGGTTCTGCGCATGGAATCGGACTCAGTGACTCTTTGACGTACAGCTCTTCACTGTCAGCACCGTTGACCGCAATCCATTTAACCGTCACCTCAAGGGAAGCTTCACCGACAGTGACTACAAGCTTTTGCGGCACACTGTACCCTGCCACGGTTTTATGATTGAAAAACTCCACTGAGGTCAGTCCGGCGCTAGTTTCATATCGTACCAAAAGCGGCGTCAGGTCCTCATTATTGAGTTGAACCGCAGGACTCGCATCGTCACCAGGTTCAGCCCCAATCAGAAAACATGGCTGATTGCCACAAAATCCGTAATTGCGCATATCCACAGCCACGCCCCAACTCTTCCAGATGTCCAAAGGATTAGGCGGCATCCAAACAAATAATGGCGACAATGCGAACTGTCCGGCTGTACATGCACCGGTGACATTCCCACCAATACCAACAGCCGTAGCGGTATCACCGGCCTGCCATTCCTGACGCCATTTGCCTCGGGCATACCATACATGGACATTTACACCCGAATAATTCGGAAAAGACATCTCTGCTTCCCAAGATCGCATGGGACCGTACTGTTTTTTCAAAGAACCGGTCAATTCATCGTCATCAGGAGTAAACGCGGACACAGGCAAAGCGGTCAACACAACAAGAAAAACGATAACAATGGCAGACAAACGTTTCATCATGCTTCTTTCCCACCACAAGGCAACAATTCCAACAACCGCTTGACAAGATCATCCCTGAGTTCTTCGTCGTGAAGAGCAAAATAAATATTAGCCGTCAGGTACTCAACCCAGTCGCCAGCATCAAAACGCTGACCACCCAACTTTACAGCGATAAGCTTGTCTTGATCTGCCAACCCCTGCAATGCGTCGGTCAACTGAATTTCTCCACCAACACCAGCTTTTTGTCCTTCAAGGATATCAAATATTTCAGGCAGCAACACATACCTACCGATAATCGCCAAGTTGGACGGAGCCTCTTCCTTGGACGGCTTTTCTACCAAATTGGTCACACGGTATGTGCCATCTTCCAATTCGTCACCCTTGATAACACCGTATCGACTGACTTTCTCTTCCGGCACTTCGATCACGCCGACCACGGCCTTGCCGGTGGCCTTTGCCGCACGGAGTAGTTCTCCTATGCCTGTGTCTACACCAAACATAAGGTCATCACCGAGCATGACGGCAAAAGGTTCATTCTTGCAAATTTCACGAGCCGAAAGAACGGCATGGCCCAACCCAAGCTGTTCTTTCTGACGGACGCCAATGACATTGACCAACGAGGCAACTCGCTTGACTTCTTCAAGCATCTCGACCTTACCCGCCCGCTCCAAAAGCTGTTCCAGCAGAAAGTTGCGATCAAAATGATCTTCGATAATGGTCTTATTCTGGTTGGTGATGAAAACAACATCGGTCAACCCTGCATCAATGCCTTCTTCCACGATGTATTGCACAATGGGCTTGCGGAAGATGGGCAGCATTTCCTTGGGGACGTTCTTGGTGGCCGGGAGGGAACGTGTTCCCCAACCGGCGACGGGAATGACGGCTTTCTTAATTTCCATGGGATTCTTCCTTGAAAAAAACTGCTTATTTCAAATATTTTTCACAGGCTTCAACAATGTCACCAGCGTACAACTCAACCTTGTCACTCTCTGGTCCTTCCACCATAACACGACAGACAGCCTCTGTTCCAGAGTAACGAAGCAAAACACGCCCTTTACCTTTGAGAGCCTCTTCAACCTTACGAACAGCATTCTGCACTTCAGGAGCATCATCAAACGGGATTTTCCGCTTCACATGAACGTTTTTAAGGATCTGGGGAAATGGTTCAAGCAGACCTGCCAATTCCGACAAAGGTCTATCTTTTTCCCGCATGAGACGGAGCAGTTGCAATGCGGCCAACAGCCCGTCACCCGTCGTGGAGTGCTCCATATAAATGAGATGCCCTGATTGCTCACCACCAAGCATGGCTCCTTCGCGACGCATGGCCTCAACCACGTACCGATCACCAACGTCTGTCCGCAGCAATGTGCCACCATGATCCTTCATGAACAACTCAAGCGCCATATTGCTCATGACCGTAGACACAAGCATATTCTTGGGCAAAGTGCCCTTCTCCAGAAGTTCCAAAGCGGATAACGCCATGATCTGATCACCGTCGAGAATACGACCGTTTTCGTCACAGACGATAAGCCGATCAGCATCGCCATCCAAAGCGATACCAATATCAGCTTTTTCTTCAATGACGACGCTGGAAATAACTTCAGGATACAGCGAACCACACTTCTGGTTGATGTTCAATCCATCAGGTTTAACGCCGATTCTAACAACCTCGGCTCCCAACTCTTCGAGAACCTTGGGTGCAACGCCATAGGCAGCGCCGTGCGCACAATCAAGAACGATCTTAACACCATCCAAAGTAAGGCGCTGTGAAAAACTGTTCTTCAGATAAACAATATACCGCCCTGAAGCATCAGTGATGCGATGAGCACGGCCCACTTCCTCGGCGGCAGGGTAATCCCACTGGGTATCAGGGTTCAAAACAAGTTCGCTGATCTCATCTTCCACTTCATCCGGTAACTTGAACCCACTGCGGTCAAAGAACTTAATGCCGTTGTCCATAAACGGATTGTGAGATGCGGAAATTACCACGCCGAGATCGGCACGCATGTTCTGAGTCAAAAAAGAAATGGCAGGAGTCGGCATGGGACCGACCAAAAAAACATCCATGCCGTTGGCGCACAGTCCACTGGTCAACGCGGTCTCAAACACATACCCTGACAGGCGAGTGTCTTTGCCGATAACCACACGATGGCGCTTGGATCCATTACGAAAATATTGACCGGCAGCCAGACCGAGCCTAAGCGCAATCTCGGGTGTCATAGGAAATATATTGCCCTGACCACGCAAGCCGTCAGTACCGAAAAGCCTCTGCTTCATGGATGACTCCAAAACTTCGCCTCGAAAGACGATCTATTACTTTTTCAAGATAGTTGTCACGGTTTCCGGATTTTTCTTTTCCAACCGACATCCGTCAGGAAGAACGACGTCATAATCCAAATCGAATTTGCCCGGCGTCATTTCACTCCCGAACAAGAGACTGACAACGACATCCTTGCGGTACTCATTGTCACGGAAAAGATAGATAGGCCCTTCGATCAACAGTCGCACAAACTTCTGTGAGACCGAAACCTTGTACCCCTCCGGAGCCTGTACTTCAAGTGGGACTTTAACCCATATCTGACGTATCTGAGGACCAAAAAATGCTTCAACCCGAACTTGCCCAGGAGAAGCCTCAATTTCAGGAGCAAGCTCCAAACCGACATCTCCTGCCCAAGACTCTGGAACATCTTCGGGGAAATCTTCCTTCATAACCGCACGAGCCTTAGAAATCTTACGAAGCACAGTTTCAGGGCCACGCACGACTACAATCTTGGGATCGACGATAATTTCCTTCAATTTGTAATCAGGATTAAGATCACCGGACCAAGCGGCCTCCACTTCGATCTCCTTGGAAATACGACGGTCCACCGTAAGCTTCAGCCTATTCGGTTTGACCTCAATAATTTCATACGTACTAGGCAAAGGAATATTCGAAGCATCAATGTCCACAACCTGCACACCGATCTTTAATTTGCTAACATCAACGTGATAGGGAATATTTTGTGTTGTCAGATTGCCCACCAGCCCTTTAGGACCACGCAGACGCACCTGAATCTTATCCACAAGACCGTCCTCGATAATGAGTCCTTCAGGCGGATTGGTCATGACAACCGGCATGTCCACCCATGATTCCACCACCTCACGACCCGTCACCAAAAACCAGGTAAAAACGGCCAATGCAAGAGCAAGTATCGCTGTTTGCCAGTTCTTCATATTATCGTCCCAGTGCGTTTCTGAGCACACGCATCAAACGGACTTCGTCCAAACTGGTTGTCAAACGTCCATTCATGGCCACAGAGACCTCTCCCCGTTCTTCGGAAACAACCACGGTAATAGCGTCAGAACCTTCACTGATGCCAAGCGCGGCACGATGCCGGGTTCCATACATGGGCTGACCTCGCAATTTGCTGGACAGCGGTAAGATGCATGCTGCCGCGACAATCCTATCACGGCGAACAATAACAGCTCCGTCATGTAATGGCGTGTCAGGTACAAAAATAGTTTCGATAAGCTCGGTATTTACCTTGGCATCCAGCTCAATACCACGCTCGATAATGTCACCCAATGGCATATTCTTTTCAATAACGATAATCGCACCGGTACTGCTTTCGGACATGGTCATCACAGCACGAACCATCTGGTCCAACGTATCATCACGAACCTGCGATTTAGTCCAGAACCGTTTGGTACCAACACTGGCAAGCGCCTTACGAATATCCGTCTTGAACAAAATAACCACAATAAGGAATATGGATGTCAAGAACTCGCCGAGCATGGCGTTGAGGGTGTACAGATTAAACAAATCGGAAAAATAATAGATTACCAACACGACAACCATACCATAAAGGACGGCGGCAGCTCTGGTACCCCTAACGAGTACAATGAGATTGTAATATATAAAGGCGACCAGCCCGATATCGAGCAGGACCCTCCAAGTGATCTGAATTCCGAAAAGTTCAAACATATCTTTGACTACGCTAATTCACGAACAATGGTCAATGTTTGCTGCATAAGCGCAACTTCATGCACACGATGAATGGGTACACCCTTTGCGGCCAGCACTGCTGTCGCTACCTGCGTCGCATTCTGTCGCTCTCCTACAGCCAAACCAAGAAGCCCCTGCCACATTGATTTGTTGGACAATCCCATGAACACAGGAAAACCCAACGCCATAATTCGTTCAATATTTTTTAAAATTGAGAGGTTATGCTCAAGTGTTTTACCAAAACCAATGCCCGGATCAAGGGTCACACGGTTCATGGGCAACCCAGCCTTGTCCAACACGGTTAACCGTTCCTCAAAAAACGCCAACAATGCACCAACGACATCATCGTACCGAGGCTCATCCTGCATATCCTCGGGTCTGCCAAGAGAATGCATGAGCACATACCCCGGCTTGTACTCGGCGACAACGTCCAGTAACTCCGGCTCGAACCGAAAGGCAGACACATCATTGATAATATCTGCACCTGCCTCCAACGCACTAGCCGCAACCTTAGCTTTATAGGTATCAACCGAGATCACGGATTCATGGTCCGCTTCCGCCAATCCGCGAATAACCGGTATAACCCGATTTAATTCCTCGGCCTCCGAAACCTGATCCGCATAAGGACGCGTGGATTCACCGCCCACATCCAAAATTGCCGCACCCTGCCGAGCCAAATCCAGCCCATGAGCAACACCTGAGTGTGCGTCTTCATGCGTACCACCGTCATAAAATGAATCCGGGGTCACATTCACAATGCCGGCAATAAAAAAGGGAGCAGGTCCCAAGACCTTGCCCCCCTTCAATGTCCATGTTGTATCAATCATCGTTACTTTGAACCGATTATTGTACCTTATTTTCTCCGTCGTCTCCATCGGAACCGCTCTCAGAATCATCGTCTTCAAGGATAAAGTCATCACCCTTGTCTTCGGATTCTTCACTGACAGGCTTGTATCCGGGCCCTGTGGCACGACCTTCGGCCGTATATCCATCGGCTGTACCAGAAGTAGAGGAACCACCATTGTCAGACTCCATGGGCGGCAATTCCTTGCCTTCCATAAGCAGATCAATATCCGCTCCGGTAATGGTTTCCCTTTCGAGCAAAGCTTGAGCAATGGCTTCCAGAGACTCGCCGCCACCCTTGAGCAGTTCGGTAGCTCTTTCATAAGCCTCATCCACGAAACGACGAACTTCAGAATCGATCAACTTGGCCGTTTCCTCGCCGTAATCCTTGTTGTGGCTGAGTTCCTTGCCCAGGAAGACTGGCTCCTGATTATCACCAAAGCTTATAGGACCAAATTTCTCAGACATTCCCCACATACAAACCATATTGTGTGCGGTCTTGGTGGCGCGTTCAATATCATTACTCGCCCCCGTGGTCAGCTGGTTAAGAACAAGCTCTTCAGCCACACGGCCACCCATGAGGACTGCCATGTTCTTGAGAAGGAATTCCTTGGAATAGTTGTGCCGATCTTCACCGGGCAACTGCATAGTCACACCAAGAGCACGACCACGCGGAATAATGGAAACCTTATGTACGGGATCAGTGCCGGGCAGCAACTTTGCCACCAAAGCATGACCTGCTTCATGATATGCTGTCGTTCTCTTTTCTTCATCGGAAAGGATCATGGAACGACGCTCACGCCCGCCCATCATGACCTTATCCTTGGCCTCTTCGAAGTCTTCCATGTCCACCCGATCCTTACCAAGCTTGGCAGCACCGAGAGCAGCCTCGTTGACGAGGTTCTCAAGATCCGCACCGGAGAAACCGGGAGTTCCTCGGGCGATAACTTCAAGATTAACCTCAGGAGACAGCGGCGTTTTACGGCTGTGTACCTTGAGGATACGTTCACGACCACGAAGATCGGGATTTGGCACGACCACCTGACGGTCAAAACGTCCAGGCCTGAGCAAAGCTGGGTCCAAAACGTCGGGACGGTTGGTAGCAGCGACCAAAATAACGCCTTCGTTCGATTCAAAACCGTCCATTTCCACAAGCAACTGGTTCAAAGTCTGCTCACGTTCATCATGCCCACCACCGAGGCCTGCGCCACGTTGACGGCCAACGGCGTCAATTTCATCAATAAAGATAAGACAGGGAGCGTTCTTCTTACCTTGAGCAAAAAGATCACGCACACGACTCGCGCCAACACCCACAAACATCTCCACGAAATCCGAACCGGAAATGGAGAAGAACGGGACACCGGCTTCACCGGCAACCGCTCGCGCCAACAGAGTCTTACCTGTACCAGGCCCACCGACAAGAAGCACACCCTTGGGAATACGACCGCCAAGGCGGGTGAATTTGCGGGGTTCACGCAGGAAGTCAACGATTTCTACCAATTCTTCCTTGGCTTCATCCACACCGGCCACGTCCTCAAAGGTAACCTTGGAGGTTTCCTCGTTGATGAGGCGTGCTTTGGATCGGCCAAAACTCATTGCCCCGCGTCCACCGCCACCGCCGCCTTGCATCTGACGCATGAAGAAAATCCAAACGCCGATAAGCAGAAGCATAGGGAACCAGGACAAGAGCATGGTCAAATACCAAGGAGACTCCTCGGGCGGTTCCGCATTGACTTCAACGCCTTTGGAAATAAGCGTATCAATCATTTTGGGATCGTCCGGGGCATAGGTCTGGAACTTTTCACCAGACGTCTTCGTGCCGAGAATCTTTGGACCCTGAATTTTGACTTCAGCCACACCGCCACTGTCTACCATGGTCAGGAACTCGCTATAAGAAGGAGTATCCTTGGGAACAGGAGGCTGATTGAAGAGGTTAAAGAGGACGACCATCAAAACAAAGATGATAGCCCAAATAACAAGATTTTTCATATGGTTGTTCAAAGGAGATTCCTCCGTATAGTCTCAGATCCAATCCGTCATTAAAACGGACTCATTATCGCTGTCACTATGATGCAGGGTAAAGAATAATGCTCCTGCATGAAAAATCAAGAGATACTGGGAAAAAATCCCTTCATTTCACCTATCACACAATTTTAAGCCACCCTTTCAAGGTGTCAATCTGTTTTGCCACGGAAGCTGGACCGGTCCCTCCAGGGGATGTCCGTCGTTCAATGGCCGCTGCATAATCAAGTACGCCAAAGACATCATCATTGATGTCCCCGGAAAATTGCTTGAGTTCAGCAAGGTCCAAATCTTCGATACCAACGCCTTTCTGTTCAGCGTGAGCGACAACCGCACCAGTAATATGATGTGCCTCACGGAAAGGCACACCTTTGGCTGCCAGATAATCAGCCAATTCTGTAGCATTCAAAAACCCACGTTTCACCGTTGCCGCCATCTTTTCCGGCACGAATTCGATCTGCTTGAACATATCTGCCATAATGGTCAGCGATGCCGAAACAGTCATGTCCGCATCAAAAAACGGCTCTTTGTCTTCCTGCATGTCCCGATTATAGGTCATGGGCAAGCCCTTGATAAGCACAAGCAGTCCCATAAGGGAACCGACAACGCGCCCGGTCTTACCACGCATGATCTCACAGGCATCAGGATTCTTTTTCTGCGGCATGATCGACGAACCAGTAGAATACTGATCCGGTAATTTCACATACCCGAAATTCGGATTGGCCCAGATGATAATTTCCTCGCACATGCGAGAAAGATGCGCCATGACCAAGCTGCCCGCGAACACGGCTTCAAGCACAAAGTCGCGATCAGAAACCGCGTCCATGGAGTTGGCAAATATCTCGCCTATGCCAAGATCATCTGCCACAGCCTGCGGATTCACGGGATGAGTTGTCCCTGCAAGTGCAGCGGCACCCAACGGCATGACTCGTACGCGCTTCAGACAATCAGTCACCCGTTCGTGATCACGCTTGAACATCTGACAATATGCCAGCAAATGGTGCGCCAAACTCACGGGCTGAGCAGGTTGAAAATGCGTGCAACCGGGAAGCATGGTTTCTTTATGCTCTTCGGCACGCGTCACAAAAACCTCGACAAGCATGGACAAAGCCTGTTGCCAGCCAGCAAGACGAGCACCTACATGCAACCGGAAATCAAGAGCGACCTGATCATTGCGACTCCGTGCGGTATGCAACTTGCCACCCAGCGGCCCAATGATATCGGTCAAACGAGACTCAATGTTCATGTGAACATCTTCCATCTCGGTCTTCCACTCAAAATCACCGGATTCGATCTCGGCTTTAACTTGATCCAAACCGTCACAAAGGGTTTTGGCCTCGGCTTCGGTCAAAAATCCCTGCTTGGCCAACACTCGAGCGTGAGCCTGGGAGCCCCGAATATCTTCAGCGTAGAGAAGCCGGTCAAAGGACACGGACTCTGAATATGCTTCCATGGATGCGGCGGTCCCTTCAGCGAACCGCCCGCCCCACATTTTTTTATCTGCCATATATTACTCGCAGGAGTCTTCGGTATCTTTGCCGCCCCATTTGGACTGCTGCATCCGGCCCTTGAGCCTGAGGCCCACCAGCTTGATGAAGCCCTCGGCGTCGGCCTGATCATATACATAGTCTTCTTCAAATGTAGCCAATTCAGGGCTGTACAAAGAGAACGGAGATTTGCGACCCAACGGCACGCAATTGCCCTTGTACAACTTAACCCGCACTGTGCCAGTGACCTTTTCCTGAGACTTGTCGATCATGGCCTGCAATGCCTCGCGTTCAGGCGAGAACCAGTATCCATAGTACACCATCTCGGCATACTTGGGAATAAGGCTATCACGAAGATGCATCATCTCGCGGTCCATGCACAATCCTTCCAGATCGCGATGGGCTGCAGCCAAAATGGTACCACCGGGAGTCTCATACACACCACGGGACTTCATGCCCACGAAGCGATTCTCGACCATATCCACACGACCAATGCCGTGCTTACCACCCAACTCATTGAGCTTGGCCAGCAAGGCTGCCGGGGAATATTTAACATTGTTGATGGCAATGGGATCACCGGCTTCGAAATCAATGGAAATCTCTTCCGGTTCATCCGGGCACATCTCAGGTGGCGTGATGTTACGGTAACAATCAGGGCCGGGAGCATTCCACGGATCTTCCAACTCGCCACCTTCAAAAGAGGTATGCAGCAGGTTGGCATCAATGGACCACGGCTTCTTGCGACTTACCGGAATATCAATGCTGTTTTCTTTGGCGAAATTCATAAGATCAGTACGGGACTTAAGTTCCCACTCACGCCACGGAGCAATGGTCTGCAACCGGGGATTGAGGGCCATAGTGGCCAGTTCAAAGCGTACCTGATCATTTCCCTTGCCAGTGGCACCGTGAGACACGGCCTGCGCGCCTTCCATCTCGGCGATTTCAACCATGCGCTTGGAAATCAGCGGTCTGGCGATGGCGGTACCAAGCAGGTAGCGACCTTCGTACAAGGCGTTTGCTCGAAACATGGGAAAAACATAGTCACGCACGAATTCCTCGCGCATGTCCTCGACGTAGGCCTTGACAGCACCCGTGGAGAGAGCCTTCTCCTCAATGCCGTCCATCTCCTCACCCTGACCGAGGTCAGCGGTCATGGTCACCACTTCACAGTCATAATTGGTCTTGATCCACTTGAGGATAATGGATGTGTCCAGTCCCCCGGAATAGGCCAAAACAACCTTTTCAATCTTTTTCATTGTATATATCTCTCTTCTCTCAATTATTTATAAATCCATTCAATGATGGCTTTCTGCATATGCAGTCTGTTCTCGGCCTGATCCCAAACAATGGACGCCGGACTCTCGAACACGGCTTCCGAAACTTCTTCACCACGATGGACAGGCAAACAGTGCATAAACTTGGCATTGTCTGCGGCTCCGGCCATCAAGGCGGCATTGACTTCGAAACCGGCGAAAGCGGCCTCACGTTTCTTCTGCTCTTCTTCCTGGCCCATGGATGCCCATACGTCTGTATTGACGTACTGCGCACCACGCACGGCTTCGGCGGGATCACGCACGACTGACACCTTGGCTCCAGCGTTCACACCGATATCCAAAAGCTTCGGATCGGGGTCGTACCCTTCAGGACAGGCGATAACCAGCTCATAGCCAAATGTCGCCGATCCATTGATAAAGGAATGTGCCATGTTGTTGCCGTCACCGACCCAAGCAACCTTAAGGTCTTCCAGATTCGGGGTACGCTCATACATTGTCAGCATATCAGCCATGATCTGACAAGGATGGTACTCGTCTGTCAGGGCATTGACCACCGGGATATCGCCGTATTCGACCAGGGTTTCCAACTTTTCCTGGCCGAATGTTCGTACGATGAGACCATCCGCATATCGGGATAACACCCGAGCGGTATCCTTGAGAGGTTCGCTGCGACCCAGCTGGGAATCCTTGGAAGCTATGAATACAGGATCGCCACCGAGCTGACGCACACCCACCTCAAAAGACACGCGGGTCCGGGTGGATGCTTTCTCAAAAATCAGGAGCAGTGTCTTGCCTGCCAAAAGATCAGTGCGGACTTTGTTGTCCTTCATCTCTTTGGCTCTGAGCAGAACCTGCTTGGCCTCATCCCTAGGGATGTCCAGAATAGTCAAAAAATGTTTGGGCATCGTACGTTTTCTCCATCTCGATTGCCATTTATAGGGAAAGAGCAGGAGTGTGTCCCATATTAATATGAATGTAAAGGAATTTGGATGAAGGAAAAGCTGTAAAAACGGTGTAACAGCAAGGTTTGCGGCCCAAGCCTCCAGTCGAACGAAATATCTATTCCATAGGCATCAACCCTCTTCTTTGAGACAAAAGCGGGATGCCAGTTGGAATTGTCGTATAAAAGATTCTAATGCTCTTTGAGCCACTCATAAAATTGACGTAGGCTCAAGCTACGACTGGCTGGACCACTTCGAACATAGAACTCCTCGCCCTTTTTCATATCCAGAATAGCCGGGGTCGGAGAAGAAACACAGTGTATACGAAGAATATCCTGTCCGCGCACATGAATAATCATCGTATTAATATACCGGGTAAATTCCGGACCAACATGCTGATTGACCAAATTATTGAAATGCAAAAGGGCGTGATCAGCAGTACCAAATTTATCTTCTTCAAATCCAGCCACAGTGCCGTCATCAGCCACACCGATCAGCAACGTTCCTCCGTCTGAATTCATAAACGCTGAAACGGTTTTCAAACTGGCATGTTCTATCTCTCGCCCGTTCTTCCCAGACTTAAGATTAAACCTGAGTGTCTGCTTGAACTCTAGCCGCCCACTCTCGCCGGAAGTAATAAGAGCAAGGACTTCAGCTTCGCTCACGGCAGCTTCTCGACGCAGACCAAGCGCCTCGATTCTCCCACGATTCCGATGCAAAACAAAGAGAATCCAACCAGCCACAATGATCAATATGGCCGCACCACCTTGCAAAAAAGTATCACTGGTCAACGTCGAAATTACGTTCCTTCTGGGCACAACAACACCAAGTGACATCGTGTCGCCAAAAATGGACAGAGGCAGGGAATAAGTCCACCAAACTTCACCGCCTTCAACAAACGAAAAAGGAGCCTGCGGCGTTTTTTCAATTTGACCCAACTTCAACACAGCTTGGGAAATTATGGGGTCAGTAATTTCGGATGGAGAAAGAGCTCGACTTGTCGGATTGATTGCAGTTCCACCGGCTCCCAATCCGGTTACAGGTAAGGCTGTCCCATTATTCCAATACAGAAAGACACGATCAGCACCGCCCCGTTCAGCCCCATCAAGTTGCGACACAATGCCGGACACGGGAAAGGCAAACGATACCATTACCTTTCGGCCTTGCACGGTTTCCATCAATGAAGATGCAGAAATAAGTGATTCTCTGGAATTAAACGCCTTGTTGGCACTCCGCCAATTGACTTGCCCCGGTTTCAGATAAGAATATTCATCGACCAGAATGCGATCTATTGCACGTTTGTCAAAACGCCACCCAGTAAACGAAGTATCACTTGAACCGTCACTCTTAAACATGGTCCATGTCATCTGTGAACTGCGGTCCTCATCAGGAACGGCCTCCACAACGCCCTGACCACGCCTAGCAAGCATATACATCATGCCCTGCCCATCACTGACGGAAATGGCTTTCACTGATGAATGCTTGGCAAACAGATCACGAAATTCCTTGCGCAAAGCCATGGGTTTCAAACTGGATAACGTGCCGTCACTAATTTCATCGTTTGAATTCCTCACCGCGTTAAGAAGAATGGTGACCGCACCGGACAACCCGCGAGCAGAACCTTCCACGGCAACAACAGCTGCATCGCGACGAATTTCCCGCACGCCCCAGTAAGCGAGAGACCCGATAGCCGCCACAACAAGAATCACACCGTAAAAAACGAGTCGATAGAGTTCCTTGCCACGTATATGCTTCACTCTCGCCATGATTATTCTCCGCCGTCCATATCACCGTATTCAAGCAGTATCCGGTCCACTGCGCCATCAGTCAGATCAAACATTTCGTCACTGTGATCAAATCCGGCCAAATGCAATATCCCGTGCGCCAACAACCGTGCCAAATGCTCCAACGGTTGTTGACCATAGAGTTCGGTCTCACGAGCCAAGGTATCCACGGACAACACCAGTTCTCCCAAAGAACTGCCGTCATCATCCGCAACCACCAATTCCACGTCTGCATCTCCTGAATCGGGGAAACTAAGAATATTGGTCGGTCCCGTACAGCCAAGAAATTCGGCATTGACCAGAGCTATTTCACGATCATCCACCAGTGTCAGGGAAAACGTTCGTCCTTCCAGCCCCAAAGACTCCAAAAGAAGATCAGACAACGCCTCCAACTCCCTCTGAGACAAAGAGAACCGAGGATTGAGACGAACTTTGCTGACAATTCTGACCGCGCCACTCATAACTATTTCCTGCCGCCTTCATGAACATCATATGCACGAACAATCCGACCGACCAAAGGATGACGGATGACATCATGTTCATCAAAGGTCACAAAATTCACTCCTTTGACGCCAGTCAAAATCTTTCGGGCCTGCAACAAACCGGATTTGGCGTGAACGGGCAGATCAATCTGCGTCACATCACCAGTAATAACGGCTTTGGAACCGAAGCCAAGCCGAGTCAAAAACATCTTCATCTGCTCTGGCGTCGTATTTTGTGCCTCGTCCAAGATGATGAAAGCATCATTAAGTGTACGACCACGCATGAAAGCCAATGGCGCAATTTCAATAATACCGGCTTCTTGATAGTCCTGAACTTTGGCAAAATCGAGCATGTCATGCAGGGCGTCATACAATGGACGTAAATACGGATTGATTTTCTCAGCCAGATCACCCGGCAAAAAGCCAAGCTTCTCCCCCGCTTCCACGGCAGGACGAGTCAACACGATCCGTTTGACTTCCCGACGGGAAAGAGCCCCCACCGCCATGGCGACGGCCAGATATGTTTTACCCGTTCCGGCCGGACCAATTCCAAACGTCATGTCGGAATCATGGATTGCATCCAAATACTCCCGCTGGGTCAACGACTTGGGAGACACGGTTCGCTTGCCCGAAGTGGCGTAAACATCACCTTTGAACACTTCACCCACATCCGCGGACGGCTGCCGTTCAAGTATGCGACAGGCAAAATCCACATCCTGCGGATGCACGGACTTGCCACGCTGAATCATTGCATACAACTGCGACAAAACCTGACCGGCCAAATCGGCCTTGGCCTCATCTCCTTCAGGTGCCGCAACAGTGACCGTGTTACCACGACTTTCAACGGTTACCCCAAGGCGCTCACTCAACAACTTCAAATGTTGATTATGCGGGCCAAAAAGCTGGCTCGCCATATGACCGTCGTCAAATTCAAGTTTGGTGGAAGACAGAATCTTTTCCTCCGGTTAATTTTTAATACGCAGAAACATCCATTTGCATGCCCTGCGTTCTAAAAAATTTGCAATTTCATACAAAGCCGCGCCCATCATGCTCATTCCCAGAATGCCGGAGAACATAGTCAGATAATCCATGGAACCCCAAGCATCCATTATCATATAGCCCAGCCCTCTGGTCGTGGCAAAAGATTCCACAAAAAAGAGCACAGCCACAGCCACACCGGTGCCCAGTCGCAAAGCGGTAAATCCATGGGGCAAAGCCGCAGGAAGCAGCACCTCGCGCAGGACATCCATACGGGAACCTCCGAGAGAGCGAACGGAATCAAAATATTTCGGATGAATGGAACGAACACCATCCCGTGTTGTCACAAGTATCTGATACCCGAGGATCAATCCAATCATGGCTATTTTCGCAGTGTCCCCCAACCCCAACAAAAGCAGGAATACCGGCAGCAAGACGATCTTTGGAATAGGATATGTCAAAAATACAAACGGCGCGAATATAGCGTCAACACGCTTCATGCTGCCCATAATCAACCCAAGAGGAAATGCCGTCACCCATGCCAAAATCATTGCCATCACAGCACGATACCCACTGACAAAGAAATGTTCCCAAAACTCACGCGTCAGCATGGCCGACAAAAAAGCCCGGGAAGCATCTTCGGGATGTGGCAAGATGACTCCACCCATCCCTATCGCCGCGAACTTCCACAGCACGCCGATGACAAAGATAACCAGCCCATATCGTAAACACGCTTTACACAGGCCTACCATAGGTCCTCCACGGTATGCCTGAGCTTTTTCAAAAGCGAGAAACACGCCTCGGTATCACGAATGGACGCATCACCGAATCCGGGATTATCGAACACAGCCACAGGACTGGCCGGGCGACCAGACATGACCATGATTCGTTTCCCAAGCACCACGGCTTCTTCTAGGGAATGGGTGACCAAAACAAACGGAACTTTACGGACTTTCCATACATCGAGCAAAGCCCGCTGCAATCGTTCACGCGTCAAGGCATCCAATGAGGAAAAAGGTTCATCCAGCAACATGAGACGAGGTCTGGTGACAAAAGCCCGGGCAATAGCCACCCGCTGCTGTTCACCACCGCTCAAATTGGCCGGATAATCGTCATCCCGACCAATAATGCCGACCTCAGTCAACTGTGCGCGGGCCTGCGCCATGCGTTCTTTTCTACCCACGCCTTGCACCTTGAGACCAAGGGCCACGTTGTCAATGACGGTACGCCACGGTAACAAGCCATAGTCTTGCAATATAATGGAAATATCAGAAGATGGCGCATTAATGGGACGTCCTTCAAGCAAAGCACGTCCGGTATCTGGCGCAGCCAGTCCGCTCAGCAAATAGAGCAAGGTAGTCTTGCCGCAACCAGAAGGCCCGACAACAGCCAATGTTTCTTCTTGCCCAAGAGAAAAAGAAACATTTTCAAGAACGGCCTGCCCGTTGTATAATTTCCCCAAATTCTCAGCAGTCAGCATACACTAAGGGATAACCGGAGAGAGAGCCGTCTCATCCGACACTTTTACTTTGAGAAGCCCTTTTTCAACCATCCAGGTCTGAACTTCATCCAACTCGGCAGCGGACGGCAGCGAGGGCATTGGATACGGATACACAGGGAATTCAGCCATCAAAGGCTTGGGAATGCGACAGGTCTTTGCCATAAGAGACCGATACTTTTCCGGTGAATCAGCCAGACGCTGTACAGCCTCTTTGTATGCAGCGATAAACGCCGTATATCCCTTGGCGTCATCAGCAAAATAGGAATCATGCAGACAAAGAACCGTCAGCGGCATGTCGAGTTTTTCGGCAGTAGCCAACGTTGCCCCACCCTTGAGTCGTGCTAGAGAAAGCAACGGTTCAGGCAACAAAGCACTGTCCACCTGATCTGTCATGAGCATTTGCATCCGAATGGGAATTTTTTTGATTTCAAGCAAAGAAAAATGACCACGGTTCACACCAAGTTGATTTTCCATCTTATCAGCAAGATATTCCATTACGGTGGATCTCGACAAACCAAGGGTACGCCCTTTCATGTCGCCGATATCACGATCTTTGTTCGCCGGAGACAACGCGATGCCAAACATGGGGTAACCGGGAGTCGTACGCCAGGAAGTCAGGGCAATGCGCATGGGCACTCCCTGATTTATCAATAAATATGTGGCAATAAGATCGCCAAAATATCCGTCCAGTTGCCCTGCCTGCATGGCGGTGTCCCGCTCCAACGCAGACGCGAACCGAATCAGTGCCATATCAATGCCGTGTTTTTCAAACAACCCGTCCTGAACACCCACCTGTAATGGCAGTGTGTCTATTACCGGAAGGATGCCGAATCGAATTTTCAGATTCTCCGCATGAGCAGACACGCTCATCAGAAACAACAAGGCAATGGCTATACAGACTTTTTTCATTAATTTCTTCCTCTTGATTTCGAAAGAGCCTGTACCATGCACCAAAAAGAAAGAAAAGGCGAAGAGGTGCAACCCTTCGCCCATTATCGACGCTCTCACGTCACTATAAATAACAAATTAAAAGCCCCTCCCTTTCTAATTCTCAAAAAGAAAGGCCTTCAAAGTCTAATGATTATGGGAATGAGGACGCACAAAACTCCATGCAACCAAGAGCAAGGTGATCACAGCAGATGTCACTCCCAACCAATACGGAGTTACTTCATTCACTTCACCGACAACAGCCGTAATATCCAGTCCGAGAGAGAGATAAAGCAAATCCGTGGCCCACGCCAACGCCAACGAACAGACCACTATGGACAGGACATACATACCTGCCGCACGCTTACCTAACGTCTTCAGCATAACCGTGATGGTTGCACCATTGGTGGCAGGACCGGCAAGCAGAAAAACCAAAGCCGCACCCGGAGACAACCCCTTGAGCAGCAAAGAAGCGGCAATAGGCGTAGATGCCGTTGCGCACACATACAATGGCAAAGCCACGACCAACATAACGAAATACGACAGGAAGCCGGTTCCGACATATTGATCCAACGCATCGGACGGCACCACTGCGGAAATAATACCGGCAATGACTACACCGACCAGCAGCCAACGGCCGATATCGGCTATCATTTCGCCAAAGGCATAGTTCATCCCCAGTCGAAACTTGGCACCGATACTTAAATTCTTGTCAGTACTACAATGATCATGGCCGCAACCGCAGCTGCCTACACCGCATTCACCCGGAGCAGCAGCAACACTGGCCATAGGCAACGGCTCCTTCTTGTCGGGAAACGCGTTAACCAATACACCAGCAAAAACGGCGGTAATAGACGCAGCGATGGGCCGAATAACTGTCATAATCGGATCAATAAGTGCATATGTCACCGCCATGGAATCCACGCCGGTTTCGGGAGTGGAAATCATAAAGGCTGTTGTAGCCCCCTTACTTGCTCCCTGTCTGCGAAGTCCCAGTGCTGTCGGGAGGACGCCGCATGAACACAACGGTAAAGGAACACCAACAACGGCTGCCTTGAGTACTGAACCAACAGATTTTTTCCCAAGATGACGAGCCATGTACTCGTCGGGAACAAACCCCTTAAGCAAACCGGCAACAAAGAAACCAAACAAAAGGTATGGGCCAGCATCTACAAGCACATGCCATGATTCGGTCACAACACGTATAATAATATCCAACATAGCTATCTCTCGTCAATGGTTATAATGTTCATATATGAGTAAGTATTCATAGATTGAGACAAAAAAAAGAGGACAGGGGCTCTTACCCCTGTTCCCTGACATGCTCAAGTCCCTGACTGACCAAATTACGCACGTGGTCATCATCCAGAGAATAAAAAACGTTCTTTCCTTCCTTACGATACCGAACCAGCTTTGCAGCACGGAGCAATCGCAACTGATGGGAAATGGCAGATTGAGACATATCCAGAACTTCAGCCAACGCACAAACACACAACTCACCAACAGACAAGGCATAGAGAATGCGGACACGGGTATAATCACCAAGAGCCTTGAACAATTCCGCCAAAAAGAGAAATTCCCTTTCGGACAGCATCTTTTCCTTGGCAGCAGCCACATTCTTTTCGTGTTGTTCAGTATCACTACACGCCATATTGGACATAATTCGCCTCACATGAGTAGTTGTTCATTTGTCGTTAGAGTACGATCTGCTCATATGTTTGTCAAGATCATTTCATACCAATCAAAGAAGAAAAAGCGGTTCCTGATGATATAAAAATCATCAGGAACCGCTGATATTTATGATTCAACCAACCTTAACCCAGTCCAAGTTTACCCAATGTAAGCTGCTTACGACCAGAATTTTCCAGGATCTTCGCAATGAGTTCTCCGTGCTCCAATCCAGCCTTTCGGACCTCGGCCAGCAGGCCTGCCACAATTTTTTCTTGAGCCAGATAACTGAAGACAACATCACGAATGTCCCGCAATTCGACAAGATGATCAGCCCAGCCCATGCCTTCCTGATATAACATCTTGGCCGAAACAAATGACGCCAACAAGGCCATTTGATGACCACGCGGGATATCATTGACGATCCGATCACGATATTTTTCCACAAACACCACAGGGCAGTAGGACAAAAGGACCTCGACCAATTCAGGGTCATCCGCAACCTTGTCAACGGAATCACTCAAAACCAGAGCCACTCTGTCCGCAAGTGAATTAATGGATTCAGACAATTCAAATGACAACTCGGTAATAGTCCGTTTTCCACCAGCCAGCTTGAACTCGCGCATGAGTACTTGCGCCTCGGACCGAGCACGATCTCGCAGAATTTCGATCAATTGCGCTACGTACTCGTCCTTGATTTCCAAGAATTCCTCTTCATTAAGAATGAGTCCTGCCAGGATTTCATAGGAAGAACAGATAACACCGGTCTTATTGGCCGAAGGCCCCGGTACAGCCAGAACCCCAGCTTTTTCCATTTCTGCACGGGCATCAGTGGAAATGAAAATATTCGCACCTTCTACCAGGCCACGTGCTGACGGAGTACCATCCTTCTGCAAGAACTCCTTCCAGTTGGACATATTAATTGTATCAGGCCGCCCACCTGAAGGTATGAAGATATCGGCAACCGCCGTATTGTGCAGTGTGTTGCGTATACGAGTACCTTCCGGTTCATCCGTGGACACCACGAACGCCCCTTCACCCGTCAACTTGGATTTGTCGAAATGAGAGGCTTTGTACTCACCATCCATGAGTCGGAGAAGTTCAGCATGATCCATTCCGTCTGGATCATATGCAGCACCGTGCCCATCGGTCATGGCAATGATCTTCGCATTTTCACCGTAATCACGCATAAGGAAACGCATGACATTGGATGCGACGTCACCGGCGGGCCCGCCGGTAATCTTGACCGTAAACGGGTCCTGATCAGGATTAATGCCAAGGGTACGCAACAACTCATCAGCAAAAACAATAACGCCTTCGGAAGTCACACCGTATTCTTTATGCGCAATACCTGCTCCGGGTTTAGAACTCATGAATGCGCTGGGCCACTTGTACCCACGCTGTCCCGCCCGTGCTGCAATCCACCGAATATGATCAGGAGTAATATTCTCATCCGGGCCAAGGAAAATAATCTCTTCACGACCGAGATGATCAACGATACCAGGCTGGACAAAACCATCCGTACCTTCGGGAATAATCAAAAGATCCAAGAAAGAATCCACCATGGATTTGACGGCCAGATCAATATCCCCATCAGGTCCGAGAAGGATAACCGCTTTGGAGCCCCCCTCGGGAATGTCCTTATTCTTGAACTGTTGGGCTGAAGCAAGTTTGGTCACTTCATCAAACAGTCGGTTGGACTCCATCTCAAACCCTTCCTGACTCCAGGTCCGAACGACACGCACTCCACCACGCGCCGTATCACGATACCGCACCTGGAAGGCAAAACTATATGGACCATGGAAACAATAAACGCCGAACGGTCGCTCTGCTTTGGGCATGGGAGCCAAAATTAGTGGATCAAGTCGAAAACTCAAGCCAAGCTTATGTTCCAAATAATAATTTGTCCGTAATGTGTACCGGAAAAATTTATAGATATATGTCAGGATATCGCGATGAATAGCATTTCCAACATCCCGAATGGCAGCCCGCGCGATCGCACGTTTCTCGGCCATTGCGGCTTCTCGATCTCCGGTAAAATCCGGGTTAAACCGTGCATCAAAATAGTCGAGCAGCTTCTGCGCAACATCCCGATGCTTGAGGATGACGTACACGATCCGACTGGACGTATAAGCGTGCATGTCCTTCTTGATAAGGAACTGGTGTGCAAACTCTCCGGCCGCCTGCATAAGCATGACTTGCTCAAGTTCCCAACCTTCTTCATTGGCAAGGGCATCCAACCCATGAGGGGCAAACCATTTGGTCATTTCAAGCTGACGCTTGAGGCGTAACCACTGCTCACAGGACTCATCAAGATCAATACGTTTCTTGTCCAAATAAAAACTCATGATGACTACAGGCGGCTTCTCACCACGCTCAAACTGATCCGAATACGCTCGATCAACAGGGATACTTTCGCGAGCAAACACATTCACGACCCGCAACAGCAAGGATGTCCGTGGAGGATTAGCCATGGCCACACTGATGCGATCAAAGCCCTGATGGACATCTTTTTCAAGCAGAACCTGCACCCTTTCCTGAGTCTCAACGCAGCCACAGGTTTTGAAATGCCGCAAAACACGGCCCGGTTCAAATTTCTCGATATAATCTTCACTTACCGAACCCAGAAAATTTTTAAATTCTCCACTGTCTTCCGACCCGAGATTCACTGAACCGTCCTGAACCATTCCCATCACGTTCTTGACGGATTGAGCATCGACGGCGCACAAAGGCTGCGGACCGAAAACAAAAGTATCAAGTCGCAAAGAATCGTCACGACTGGAATAAATACGAGCAATCTGGATATCCCGGTCCTGGTACCCTTTGAGGACACCTGCCAGAGCATCCATATCTCCGCCCGGCGTAATGTGTGTCACCTTGGTTCCACACGGACTATGCAGGGCCAAAGATTGCTTCTCCTTGCGAACCATGCCTGAAAGCAGTGCCATGACGTGATTAATCTGTTCTTCTTCGCCATGCGTCAAAAAATAATATTCTGGCATATCGTTGTAGAACCACGGGATAAGATCTGAAATTGATTTTTGGAACCTTTCAACGACCTTTTTCTGAACATTCGTCGGGTCAACAGTGATTTTGTCGCTCATTATGCATCTCCATTACATTTTATGAACATTTTCAACCAATATCCTTGTGCATGGGCTGTGTGAAGACGTCAAGGCTTTGCATAAAATTACACCACACATTTTCGATGGATAATTCACCATGAAGGCATTATAAATTCACACGAAACTCTCTAACGACATGGACATAAAATCCATGACAGCGTATATAACTAACACTTGGTTGAAATCGTCGATATGAACCTGATTGGGAGACCATTCATGAGTAAGAGTGCAATAGACACCGGAATCCTGTTGGAAACAGGAACCAATGAACTTGAAATTCTCGAGTTCTCCATCAATGAAATCCGCAAGGAAGGCGAAGAGCCTGTCCCCAATTTTTTCGGAATCAATGTGGCCAAAGTTATGCAGGTCATTGAAACTCCGAACCTTGACCCGCCGGAATCAGCTCCTCATCCCTCATTTATGGGGACCATCCCTCTTCGTGACCTGATTCTTCCGGTTCTCGATCTTTCTGTTTGGCTGGAACTGAACATGCCAAAAACCGAACGAGACATTGTCATCGTTACTGAATTCAGTAAATCCGTCACAGGATTTCTGGTTTCCGGTGTCACGGAAATCCATCGGGTCGGCTGGGGTGAAGTCATACCACCTTCAAATATCATTTCCAGTAACACTGATGCCATCGTCGGCCTCATCGACAAGGGTGATTATTTTGTCCAACTCCTTGATCTGGAAACCATCCTGACACAATTTGAACCGAAATCTGATAAAGACGTAAAAATCTCTGACGTCCGATACAACGTACTCGTCGCCGATGACTCCGCCACCATTCGGGCTATGATCAAACAGAACCTCACCGAAGCCAACTTCAACCCGATCATCACGAATAACGGCGATGAAGCCTTACGAACCATCAGAGGATTCAGAGATAAAGCTGAAGCAGCAGGTAAGGATATTACCGAATTCGTTGATATTGTCATTTCCGACATCGAAATGCCGCTTATGGATGGGTTTAGCCTGACCAAAAACATCAAGGACGATCCCCTCTTGCACAAGCTACCTGTTATACTGTATTCATCCATCATCACGAAGGAACTGAAGCATAAAGGCGATTCTGTTGGTGCAAACAGACAGATATCCAAGCCTGATTTGAATACGATTCCTGAAATCGCAATTAACCTCATTGAAGGTGGCATAGATTGATTCAGCGCGGCGACGAAGTAGTTGAAATCTTCATAGAAGAAACAGCCGAACGGCTCGACTCCATCGAGTCGGGCCTTTTGCATTTGGAAGAATGTGGTATCAACTGCGATCAAGAAACGGTCAACTCTATCTTTCGCGACGCCCATTCAGTCAAGGCGGGGTCCAATCTGCTTGAACTCAAAGGCATTGAGGAATTGGCGCATAAGATTGAAAACATACTGGAAATGGTCCGTAAAAAGCAACTCACTCCAAATGAATTGATCATCACGGCATGTCTTGAATCCGTCGACAAACTCAGAGAACTCGTCGACAATATCGAAAACAGCGACACCATTTCCATTCGCCTTCACACGCGCATGCTTGAAGTAGCTCTGGAAAGAGCGCTCAATACATAAAACGCATACACAAAAAAAAGGCCGCACTTCATTGAAGTGCGGCCTTTTTTTTGTGTATGCGTTTTAATTTTTAATCACTTCCAAAAAATCTTGGGCTTCGCTCATCTGAGAAAATGATGTATTCTTGAACACTTCACTTTCAATAGCGGTCGTAAATTCTTCGTAATTCATTTCTCTAAAATTAATCATCACACCCTTAATCTTGAAATACATCTCCAGAAAAGCCAAAAGAGGCTCATCGACCAGGTGCCTGACCAGCTCCTGTCCATTGGACAGAGAAGTAAACGGCTTATTCATGCCACCAAGATAAAACATATCCAGACCGCTCTCACCATCGGTAATCACACCGAGCAGATTGAACGTATGCAACTTATCCACAAATTCTTCGGTCAAATTAGGAAATTCCATAATATCTTTTTTAGGAAACATCCCGGCAAAGACCATCTGTCCGTCTTCGTCGGCCATAGTATGACGAAAGACATGCTCATCACGATTCTTACGAGCAGCCTTAACCGTTTCATACACATCGCAGGCAAAAGCGAGCTTCAATTCCTTTAAGACTTTCTCGTCCATTCTATCTCCACTGCTAGATGATTCCATAAAGAGGGCCGCCCTTCGCGCCGAGAGCATCGACACGTTTCTCCACTTCAGGATCTGGGTCAAGAGGCGGTGCGTGATACGTCTTGAGACGGGCGTCAACAACAATTGCCTTGTCTGCGCCCCAGTGTTTGGCGTGAGTAAATCCACCCACTCCATAAATATCCGTAGCCGGATCTGAACGGGTAAAAGCTACCCACAAAAAATTATCCCAATCCCTTGCGGTAAAACCGGCATCATCGGCCACCACGATCATAGGGAACTTTTCGATCCCTCGCACCGTGTTCAACATATCGCCAATGCGGTCCAATGCAGGATCCTGCTGATCCCGTTTCCGACGATGCTTAGGCCCTTTAATAACCAGAATTCCCGGAGCAAAGACCTGCGGATCTCGGAAGCCTCGCGGTAAATCAATTCCCGAAGGTAGCTCCGTTCCAAGTTCTCGCTTCACACTTCCGGCAGCGGCAAATATCAACTTGGACCCTTGATTCAAGCTAATGCCGGAATAATCAAGGGTATCAATGGTCGTCCGTGTAATGAAATGCAAATCACGCGTAAGGTCTACCCGTTCCAGCATATGACGGAAAAACCCTGGGATATCATGACAAGAACTGCCACTCGCCATATCTTCACGAGCTGCAATCAGAACGTACTTCGACAGTGATGTCTGAGTATTTCCGAGCAAGCCCAGAGCATTGGTCAACAATTCCTGTGGCTGCCGCTCTTCGGCATAAGGGACATACCGTTCACTTCCTACTGCCAAAAGCAAGGGGTGAACACCTGCTGCATCAACAGCATGGACTTCATGTACACCGGCAAAAACAGACGGCACAAGATCGGCTGTCAGCTCATGAATAAACTGACCGAACATGGTATCTTCCTGCGGCGGGCGACCCACTGTTGTAAACGGCCAAATCGCATCATCACGATGATAAACCTTGTCCACCTTAAGCACCGGAAAATCATGCGCCAGACTGTAATATCCAAGGTGATCACCAAACGGTCCCTCGGGCTTCTGCACACCCTCGACAATAGTACCACAAATACAAAAGTCAGCTTGAGCCGGGACAGGCAAACCGCCATCCCGCTTAACCATGGATATACGGTGCCCTGCCATGGCACCGGCAAAAAATATTTCAGCGAGCCCTTCGGGTAATGGCATAACTGCCGCCAGCGTCATGGCAGGCGGCCCGCCCACAAAGACGTTTACTTTGAGAGGCTCTCCCTTATGCAAAGCTTGAGCATGGTGATGCCCGATACCCCGATGAATCTGATAGTGCAGACCTATTTCCTCATCAGGCACATAGTCGTTGCCCGACAACTGAACCCGGTACATCCCCATGTTGGACCCGGCAAACCCCGGATTGTCAGGCTCTTCTGTATACACCTGCGGCAAAGTCACATAACCGCCGCCATCCATGGGCCAGGACACAAGCTGCGGCAATGAGGAAACGGAGGTTTCATTCTCCAAGATCGGCCCTGAAGAAACTCGCTTCGGCATGGTATTATACCCGGTCAAGGGCGCACCAATATATTTCCATGGACGCTTAAGCAATTCCATGGGATTCATCTTGAGTTTCATTAACCGCTCTACCATATCAATGGTATCACGGAATATGAAATGCATCCGATCTCTGGTGCCGAAGACATTGGCGGCCATAGGGAAACGGCAACCCTTCACATGATTAAAGAGCAGGGCCGGTCCGCCAGCCTGAAAAACCCGACGCTGAATCGCGCCGATCTCAACATTGGCATCAACAGACGCATCAATGCGAACCAGTTCTCCCCTGGCTTCAAGTGCGTCAAGGCACTCACGAGTATTCTTGTATCCCATTGCGGTTCCCGTTCTGTTTACTTTTGGCGAGTTAATCTAGACGGAAATAGCAGAAAAGTTAAGCGGAGATTCGAGACTTTTCGGGAACCAGTGATTCAAAGAAAACAAAACGCCTACTGCAAATTCGTCGACTGCCAGACGCATTCAAATTGCAATGCATGAAAATGTTTGAATGTCGCCTTTAAATCCATTTCAAGCGGTTTCATCTTGCAAGAGGCAAGATTACGACAAGTGTTACAAAACTCCTTGGGATAATTACACACCAGACAATACGGTCTGAAATCATCACAACTCAAGGAATTCCAGGGACGTTTGTGCCCAAGTACACATTTTTTGTGGAAAAACACACACTCACGGCATTTGTTTGACATAATTACCATTTTACTCATTAAGCCACCTCCAAACCGGGCATATTCTCAGTATTGCATGCAACCACAACAAACATGCTTTTGGAATTATAATCTGAATATTCTTCTAAAAATGATAAAAAGAAACGAGCAACAAAAAAGAATTCCTCAAAATCACGGACACATAGCATAAATCATCAAGCAACACCTTGCCATCATCTCTGTTGATTATACAATTTTATCATTTAAAAACAGTATTATGGAGTCAAAAATGCCCCTCATGCAATGGGATGAAACAATGTCCGTCGATGTAAACGAATTGGATACACAGCATCAGGAACTCATCGCCCTGATGAATGAATCATATGAAGCAATACAGCGGCACGATGAACCTGCCCTGTATCTTCTGATAGGCAAAATGCGCACATATGCCGCCATGCACTTTGAAACCGAAGAAAAGTACATGCGAGAAAACAATTTTCCTGATTTAGAAAATCATCAAAAATTACACAAAAAATTTAATGAAGATGTGAATGAGTTCCAACGCAACCTCTTCAACAAAACAAACTTTTCTCAAATATTTGTCTTCCTGAGTCGATGGTTAACCAGTCACATCATGGAACAAGACAAAGAATATTTGGCCTATATTAAAAATGATCCTGTCTTCACTGAAGAGTCAGGATCACTTTCATAAAAAATCATTAAGTCAAACAAAAAAAAGACCCGCCATAAGGTAGGTCTTTTTTTATCGTTATTGCCATCCACGTTTTTCTCGAAACGCATCTGCAAACTTTTTGATGATGGCTTCAACATCCTCCTGCAATTCCTTCTTAAAATCGAAAGTATTCGGAGCGATGCCCATCATAGCCGTTTCCCAGTACACCTGACGAGGCGGAACACCGAATTCAAAATTCAAATGATATGCGTTCACACCACCAACGGTCCTGATGTTCATAATTTTAAGGATAATATATCCGACATTCTCAATCTCATACCCTGCGGCAGGGTAATTATCCACCCAAGCCTCATCATTCAGTCGCATATCCCCCATAAAGGCCTGAAAATACTTACGGGCGTACGCCTGAACTTCATCAGCTTTCACCATATCATCGGCATCGACATAAACCCGTATACTGTCGACAATCTTTATTTTCTTATATTTATCTACATCGTCGGAAGCCTGAGCAACTGTGGCCCCCAGCACCATAGCCAACACAATCACCATACTCAAAAAACGCTTCATTTTCATCCTCACACGGTTATTCGTTCATAGAGAACACGTATTCTTACAATGATAACCACAGAGCGACAATTTTGTAAGCAAAAAAGAAAAGGACTCATGTGTGATTAAACACATAAGTCCTTAATTCCTTAATGGTGGGCTATGCAGGATTCGAACCTGCGACTTCTTGCTCCGGAGGCAAGCACTCTATCCAACTGAGCTAATAGCCCACAAGAAGCAAGTAGCTATACTTCGCTTACTTCTTTGTCAAGGTTACATTAAATACTGTAAAAAAAGAACACGAAAAACATAGGAAATACCGTAACGGTCTTTTCTCTTGCAAAAAAGTCTAAAAAAAGTCTATATGGCAAAAAGACAATTCGGCAGGGAGACAATGGACACAAAACGCATCATCCTCGCGGTTAGCGGGGCAAGCGGCACTTTGTATGCCGCTTCATTAGTCAAGGCCCTGGGTGGTCGGAATGACGTGGAACTGCACGTCATCATTTCTGACGCGGCCAAAAAAGTCCTTGCCCTTGAAACGGACCTTCCCATTGATGCCCTGACAAAAGGGGCAACCGCCATTCATGCACAGGATGATATCGCAGCTCCACCAGCAAGTGGTTCATGGCGACATAACGGCATGATCATTTGTCCCTGTTCCATGGCAACAGTATCTGCTGTGGCCACGGGTTTTGGGCACACGCTTATCCATCGAGCCGCAGACGTCACCCTCAAAGAACGTGGCAGACTCATCCTCGTTCCACGGGAAGCTCCCTACTCTATTATTCATCTCGAAAACATGCTCACGGCCACCAGGGCCGGGGCTGTCATTGTACCGGCGAGTCCGGGCTTTTATCATCGTCCGGCAACCATTGAGGATTTGGCTGATCATCTGGCCGGAAAAATCCTCGACCAATTGGACATCCCCCACACTCTGTTCACACGGTGGGGGGAATAGGAGACGCACAATGGAGATTACATGGTTCGGCCACGCAAATTTCAGAATCAAGGCCGCTGACGCAACCCTGTTCATCGACCCCTTTTTTGTGGGCAATCCCAGTGCCACCACGTCATACAAAGAGGTGGAAGAGTGCTCTCTCATTCTGGTCACCCATGACCATAGTGATCATATAGGCCAAACGCTGGAGCTCGCTATCAAACATGATGCCGAAGTTATTGCTATCTTCGACGTTATTCAGGAACTCATCAAACTCGGCTTGCCGGAACATCTCGGTGTCGGCATGAACATCGGCGGCACTGTCACCCGACAAGGGCTTGACATAAAGATGGTTCAAGCCATGCATTCCACAGTAAATGGCTCGCCCGCCGGATTCATCATCACCGACCCAAAAGGATTGTGTGTTTATAATTCCGGCGACACGGGTCTCTTCGGTGACATGGAACTCTTCGGTAAATTTCACGACATCGACATTGCCATGCTACCCATCGGGGGACGTTTTACCATGGACGCCAAACAGGCTGCCTATGCTTGCAAACTGCTTGGGTGCAAAAAAGTAATCCCGCAACATTGGGGAACCTGGCCTATTCTGGACCAGAACACCCAGACCATGGCGGAACAACTTGCCCTGACCTCACCCGACACGGAACTCCTGACATTGGGAATAGACAAACCGTTTGAGATCTAGACCTTTCTTGAGGCTTTCAGTGACTGTAAAGCCGTATAAATTTTCTCAGCCCGCTTCTGACCAATACCGGGCAATGCAGTGATATCGGCACTATCAGCTTTGAGCATATCATCCAACGATGCAAACTGGTCCCATAAAATCCTGGCTGTTTTAGGACCAATGCCAGGAAGGGACGTCAATTCACTGCTCAAAACAGCCTTCTTCCGCGATCTGCGTTGACGCCCGATAACAAATCGATGCGCCGCATCCCGCATTTTCTGCAAGAACAGCAACTCCGCACTACCCGGCTTGAGCGGCATGGGATTTTTACGTCCAGGCCGAAAAATAAAATCCCCCAATTCGCCAGCCCGCCGGGACTCTCCTTTGGCTATCGATACCAACTCCCAACAAACATCATCCACACATTCATTCAAAGCCGCTTCCACTGCGGACAACTGGCCACGTCCGCCGTCAATAAGCACCAGATCCGGCCATGGCGGCCCGGATTCAACTCTGCGTTTAGCCCATGCCGACAAAGCCGCATAATCATCTCCGGTTCCTTCCAGTTCCGAAAACGCATACAAACGAGATGCCTCCGGGCTCCGCCGTCCTTCTTCGAACACAACTTGCCCAACCCGCATATTCGTGCCTGACAAATGCGATGCATCCACACACTCAATGCGTACTGGTTCCTCGGGTAATCGCAGCACTTTCTGTAACCGTGCAGCAATGGTATCTTTTCGCTCACGCGCCTGCGCTCCGACACTCCGGGCCAATCCAACCAAGTGTTTTTCTTTAGTCGTTTGCGGCAAGGCAATACGGACCGATCCTACCCCACGGTCGGCCAACACCTCGGACAACGGCGAATCATCAAACTCGTAGGGTGCTATAATCAATGAGGGAATAAATCGTCCCGGCCCATAGAACTGGGAAATAAAACTCTCGACCACCTCCGGCCCTTCATCCAACGTCAGACCAGGCCAGAAAAATTGTTTCTCATCAAGTAACCTCCCTTGCCGCACAAACAGCAAACCAAGTCCAAGGCCCTGTTCATTCTGAGCCAACCCGATAACATCTCGGTCACGATTGTCATGAATGACGGCAATCTGTCCTTCCACGGTCTTTTTCACCGCACGTATCTGATCACGAAACACCACAGCTTTTTCGAACTCCATATCCTTTGAAGCTACTTTCATCTGACGAGTCAGGGAATCCACCAGCTCCATACTGCGACCAGAAAGCAACATTTCAATGCGCTGAACCATATCATTATATAAAGAACGATCCACTTCCTTGACGCACGGCGCCCAACATTGATGGATGTCATGATAGAGACAGGGACGAATCCGATTTTTGAACGCCGTATCCGTACATTTACGCAAAGGGAAAACCTTGCCAAGCAACTTCCACACGGTTCTGGCAGCAGTAGATGAAGTGAATGGTCCAAAATAAACGGAACCGTCTCGAACAACTTTACGCGTGATGGACAACCGAGGGAACGCAGACTGCTTGTCCAGCTTAAACAAAGCGTACTGCTTGTCGTCCTTGAGCACTATATTATAGCGGGGTCGGTGCTTCTTGATCAGTCCGGACTCCAAAAGCAGAGCTTCCTTCTCCGTGCTCGTCAGCAAAATGTCCACCTTCCGAATATGACTGACAAGGGCAATGGTCTTCGGCGTATGATTCGCACTCGCTCGAAAATACGAGGACAACCGCTTGCGCAGACTCTTGGCCTTGCCAACATACAAGATACGCCCTCGGTCATTCTTCATCAAATAGACCCCGGGTGTATCTGGATAATCAGCGGACAAAAATTTGAACTTTGTATCCATGGCAGTGTTGTTTTTTTTCGACACATTCTCTCCAGATTCAAAGCATACTGTATTTTTCAGGACAAATCATCTTTTCATATTGAACATTTAACTACTTGAAATATAATTATTTATACCGATAAACACACAGACAAAAGTTCAATTTTTTGAACGGTAAAAAAATTTATACTTTTTACATTTATTTCACCGAAACCCCTTGCAAAAGCCTAAGCCATACGGTAAACAAAAAACAGTTTAGGCGTTTACTTGGTTTGAATTGCAAAAAAAGGAAGATTTATTATGAAACGTTTGACTCTGCTTGCAGTCGCCCTGACCATGGTCTTGGGCATGGCTGCTACCTCTTTCGCAGCTCCCGAAGTTACCATTTCTGGTAACGTTCTGGTCAACGCTGTTTGGCGTGCCAACTGGGATTTCGCTGACAACAATGACGCTGTGAACAAAACAACTCGCGCCATGGACATCCGTGAGCGTGCTGACCTGTACTTCACCGTTACTGCCAATGAAAACCTGAAAGCCGTTCTTGGCTTCCGTTCCGTTCGCGGCGACTGGGGTCAGGCTGGCATGGTTGCTGACCAGTCCGGTTCTGGCGCACAGAACACAATCGATCTGCGTGATGCATACATCGATTTCAACTGGCCCGGCACTTCCGTTAACGTGAAAGCCGGTCTCATGCCTGTTGGTCTGCCCGCCGCTGTCGGTGGCGCTAGCATGGTCCACAACGCTCGCACCACTGGTGTGATGGTTAGCTCCCCGATCACTGACAACGTCAGCGTTCTCGGTGGCTGGGTCCGCGCAGGCGATCTCAACACGACCGCTGCTGTTGACGCTACCAATGATTCCGCTATTGATAGCTGGATCTTGGCTCTGCCCCTGAACTTTGAAGGCGTCGCCATGGCTCCTTACGTCATGTACGCCCCCATGGGTAACAATGCTGGCAACACCGCTTCTGCAGCAATCGTTGGTCTGACCAACCGCGCTGTCACTGGTGCTTACACTGATGAAGCAATCAACAACGCTTACTGGCTCGGTACTGATTTCACCCTGTCCATGTTTGATCCTTTCGTAGTTCGTGCTGACCTGAACTATGGTAAAGTTGATGGCGACAGAGACCTGTACGACCGTTCCGGTTGGTTGTTCGACATCGCTTTGGATTACACTGGTTTTGATTTCATGAACCTGTCCCTGACCTACGCCTACACCACTGGTGAAGACGATGACAACACCAACGGTTCCGAGCGTATGCCTGTTCTCATCAACGACTGGGCTATCGGTTCCTTCTGGTTCGGCGGTGGCTTGATCACCGGTGACGATCTGGACAGCGACTCCGACAACATCGGCTTCCACGCCGTTGCTTTGTCCGCTACCGGCATCCAGTCCTTCGCTGAAGGCCTGACTCACGATGCTCACATCGTGTACGCCAAGGGTACCAACGACACCAACGCTGGTGGCATGGTCTACGGCGCTTCCTTGACCGAAGACGACACCATGTGGGAACTCGACTTCAACACCATGTACAAGATCTACGACGAACTGACCCTGTACAATGGTCTTGGTTACGTCAATCTGGACCTCGACGAAGACGCTTGGGGCGCTAACGCTGACGGCGGCGACGCTTGGAAGTTCCAGATTGGTATGGTTTACCAGTTCTAATTTGATTAGAACTTAAGCTGAAAAGCTTAATTGCCAAGTAACGCCAGAGGGCCGGGGAGTGCAAACCCCGGCCCTCTTTTATTATTTTGTGTCGTCACAGCTGTACTCAAGAATACGCAAATGCACTGAGACAATGAGATGATTATCAACAGCTATGCTCGACTTTTGGTTTTGCCTCGGATATATAATTCCTCCTTGGACAACAACACACCATATTGAATAGAGGTCATCATCATGCCTTGCAGAGCATTGAAATATTCGACCAGCGACGATTGGACCGCCATCCGTGAATGGCTCGATCAACGCAAAGACCCTGACACCAAGGTCGACACCCTGGTGCGAGACATTCTGAACAACGTCAAAAATCGCGGCGATGAAGCGCTTGTAGAATACACCCGCAAATTCGACTGCGAATCGCTTGAAGTCTCACAGATACGTATCCCGATTGACGTCATTAAAGCGGCGCTGTCGAACATCCCCGAATCCGATGTCGCCATTCTTGAAGAAGCCATTGATCGCGTACGTACCTTTCATACCAACCAAAAAGAAAAATCTTGGTGGACCACCGACGAAGACGGCACCATTCTCGGCCAGATGGTTCGCCCCATTGATCGTGTCGGCCTATACGTCCCCGGCGGTCAGGGCGGTGAGACCCCACTTATTTCCAGCCTCATTATGAACGCTGTCCCGGCTCAGGTTGCTGGCGTCAACTCCATTGCCGTCACTTCGCCTCCGCGCAAAGACGGCACCCTGAATCCACATATTTTGGCAACCGCTGCCCTACTCGGTCTGGACGAAGTCTATTTGGCTGGTTCTGCATGGGCCATTGGTGCTCTTGTCTATGGTACAAACACCATTGCACCGTGCGACATGTTGGCCGGTCCCGGAAATATATTCGTTGCCACTGCTAAATCCCAACTTATCGGACATGTGGGCATTGACATGGTCGCCGGTCCCAGTGAAATCGCCATCCTTGCAGACGAGTCCGCGACTCCAGCATGGTTGGCCGCTGATATGCTTTCCCAAGCTGAACACGATCCGTTGGCCGCATCCATTCTCGTCACCCCGGACACGGAACTGGCCGCAAAAGTTAGAGACGAATTAATTACCCAATGCGCGGAGTTGCCTCGTGGTGAAATCGCGGCTAAATCCCTTGAAGACTGGGGTGCCATCGTCACTGTACCGGACCTCAAAACCGGTGCGGAATTTATCAACCTACTGGCTGCCGAACACCTTGAACTGGCCATTGCCGATCCATGGACCATGCTTGGTTCCATACGACATGCCGGAGCCATCTTCATGGGACATAACTCGCCCGAACCCGTGGGCGACTATTTTGCAGGCCCCAACCACGTACTGCCGACCCTTCGCACAGTCCGCTTCTCGTCGGCTTTATCTGTTCAGAATTTTTGCAAGAAATCCAGTGTGATTGCGACCAGTCCAAACTTTGTTGCCGAACACGGTGACAAAATAGCCCGACTGGCACGTCTGGAAGGATTGGAAGCCCACGCCCGTAGCGTGGAAAAACGAACCAAGTAATATTACATTAATAGAGAGGGAAGACTCATGGCCGGCGTTCTGGAAACTAACATCACCGAATATCCGCTCATTTCCAAGGGTAAAGTGCGCGACATCTATGAAATTGATGACGACACTCTGCTCCTCGTAACCACGGACCGCCTCTCCGCGTTCGATGTGGTCATGCCTGATCCCATCGAAGACAAGGGCAAGGTCCTCAACCAGATCACTTTATTCTGGATGAAAATGATGGAAGACCTTGTGCCTAACCATATCATCGCCACCAATGTGGATGACTATCCTGAATCGCTGCACAAATATAAAGCGGAACTTCAGGACCGCAGTGTGCTTGCCAAGAAAGCCAAACCTCTGCCCATCGAATGCATCGTGCGCGGTTTCATCACTGGTTCCGGTTGGAAAGATTACCAGAAAAACGGTGAAATCTGCGGGCACAAGCTGCCAGAAAACCTGAAAGAATCCGAAATGCTTGAAAAGGCGTTGTTCACCCCGTCCACCAAAGCTGATCTCGGTGACCATGATGAAAACATCACGCTAGATCAGGCTGCCGCTCTGCTCGGTGAAGAGATGATGCGCAAGGTGGAAAAGCTCACACTGAACATTTACACGCGCGCTCGCGATTATGCCAAGGAACGCGGCATTCTCATTGCCGATACCAAATTCGAATTCGGCACCATTGATGGTGAGTTGATCTTCATCGACGAAGCCCTGACCCCTGATTCTTCTCGCTTCTGGCCAGAAGAAGGGTATGAGCCCGGCAAATCACAACCGAGTTTTGACAAGCAATACTTCCGCGATTGGTTGGAAGAAATCGGATTCAACAAGCAGCCCCCGGCACCAAGCATCCCGGCGGAGATCGCTGCGCAGACTCGTGCCAATTATCTGGAAGCATACAAACTGCTGACAGGTGAAGACCTCGAAGTATAGGAGGCTCCCATGCCTGAATGGTTGCAACTCGTAGGCCTTGTTATTCTTGGCCTTGTTGTCGGACGAATGGTCCGTGGCAAGTTCGGCGGTGGCGGTTGAGGCCCCTCAAGTGATAAATGCGGCTGGACGCCGCCTGAAAAAGATGATCAAGATAAATAGATAACCGGAAGGGATGCCGTCCCGACTTGACAGGTACGGCAAATACAACTATTAATCCTCTCTTGCCTTGCCCTCCTCCAATTTGTGGAGCAGGGCCAATGACCAAAAGGAGTAATAATAATGGCTAACAACTACGAGACGCTCGTGCTTCTCTCCCCGGAGTTGGCTGAGGAAAACAGGAAAGAAATCCTGGAAAACCTCACCACCATCGTGGACCGTGAAGGCGGCAAAATGGTTGAGACCGATGATTGGGGCATGCGCCAGCTGGCCTACCCCGTCGAAAAGCAGACCCGTGGATACTACGTTCGCCTTGTGTACGCCGCTCCCGGCGCACTGGTTGCCGAACTGGAACGCAACATCCGCATCACCGACGGCGTCTTCAAGTTCATGACCGTCAAACTGGCTGCCTAGGAGGTTTCACCATGGCATTTCGCAAAAAATTCACACCGAGGAAGAAGTTCTGCCGCTTTTGCGCGGACAAGGAACTGCCTCTGGATTACAAGCGCCCTGATATCCTTCGTGACTTCGTGACTGAGCGTGGCAAGATCATTGCCCGCCGCATCACTGGCACCTGTGCAAAGCACCAGCGTCGCCTGACCAACGAAATCAAGCGCGCCCGTCAGATGGCTCTCCTGTTCTACACCACCGTTCACAGCACTGATGTGAAAAAGCGTAGCTCCATGTAGGAGGGAGGACTTATGAAACTTATTTTACGCGCTGACGTCGACTCTTTGGGTCGACTCGGAGACATCGTTACCGTCAAGAATGGCTATGGCCGCAACTACCTGATTCCTCAGGGCCTTGCAAAGCCTGCCACCAAAGCAAACCTCAAAGCTTTCGAACTCGAACGTCGTAAGCTGCAGGAAAATGCTGATTCCCTTCGTGCACAGGCTCAAGGTCTGGCCGATAAAATCGCCGCCACTCCGGTTTCTATCGCAGTGCGTGTTGGCGATGGCGACAAGCTGTACGGCTCTGTCACCACCTCCAACATCGGCGAAGCCATGGAAGAAGCCGGCATCGACATTGATCGCCGTAAAATCCTGCTTCCCGAGCCCATCCGTGCTCTGGGTGAGTACGACATCGAAATCCGGCTGCACCCCGATGTGCGCGGCGAGCTGAAGCTCACCGTCGCTCGTCACGGTCGCCCCATCGAAGACATCGAAGAAGTGGCTGAGGCCGTCGAGGAATCCATAGAGAATGCCGAAGACGCCGAAACCACAGAGGCCTAAATCAGGCCGATACGAGGTTAATCCGGAAGAGGCCTTAGATAGGGCCTCTTCCGATCTCGTACGCAAAGTCCCCCCGAACTCCCTTGATGCAGAGCAAGCCGTTCTCGGCGGCGTATTTCAATCTGAGCACATGTTCCATCAACTGGTGGATGTGATCACTGCCGACGACTTCTATTCACCGGCTCACAGGGATATTTTCAAAGCATTTACGCAGCTATATGACAGCCACAAGCCCATTGATGTGGTCACTGTTGCCAACCAGCTTGAACAGGACGGCACCCTCGATACCGTCGGCGGTCCTGTCTACCTTGCTGAGCTTTCCGATTCTGTCATCAGTGCGAGCAACGCGCTCTACCATGGCCAAATCGTACGCGACAAATGTATTCTGCGTCGCCTTATCGACATTTCAAGCGGTATTATTTCCAACTGCTTTTCTTCCCGCGATGTTAACGAAGTCCTTGACGAATCCGAAAAGGAAATCTTCAAGATCGCACAGAGCAAGGAAATGCGTGGCATGATGCCAAGCAACCAGCTCATCACTAAAGTTTTTGAAGAGTTGGAAGCAAAGTTCAACAACAAATCTGCCGTCACGGGCATCCAAACCCACTACACCGAATTCGATAGCATGACAGCCGGGTTGCAAAACTCGGACTTGATCATCATAGCGGGTCGCCCATCCATGGGTAAGACGGCCTTTGCACTGAACGTGGCACTGCGATCTGCAGCCCGTTCTGAATGCCCTACTGCCATCTTCTCTCTTGAAATGAGCATGGAACAGCTCATGACTCGTCTATTGGCCGTGCAAAGTAAGGTACATTTAAGCAACCTGCGTACTGGTTTTCTGCAAGATGAAGACTGGCTTGCCTTGCAAGAAGCAGCGGATGTCATTACAAACGCCCCGATTTTCATCGACGACACACCAGCCCTTTCTACCTTAGAACTTCAGGCCCGTTGCCGTCGTCTCAAGGCAGAGCACAACCTCGGACTGGTCGTGGTCGACTATCTCCAGCTTATGCGTTCCAGCGCACGCCCAGATTCTCGTGAGCAGGAAATCTCTGATATTTCACGCCACTTGAAGGCTCTGGCCAAAGAGTTGAACGTCCCGGTTATTGCCCTCTCTCAGCTCAACCGTAAAGTTGAAGAACGGACAGACAAACGTCCCATGATGTCTGACCTCCGTGAATCTGGGGCTATTGAACAGGACGCTGATATCATTATTTTTCTCTACCGTGATGCCGCATACAACAAGAGCGAGGATAACCCGCTCAAGAACCACTGCGAAATCATCATCGGCAAACAACGTAACGGCCCCACCGGCCGCTGCGAGCTCTTTTTCCAAAAAGAGTTCACCGCTTTCGAGAACATGGACGCTACAGTATATCCGTCCGAACTTCCCGAAGGATTTCACGAAGATAACAACTAATCTCAAACACAAGCGAACGCCATGTATTTCGACTCAGTAGAGGCAATGGACCGCGCCGAACTGGAACAACTCCAGGTCGAACGCCTCAAAAAGACCATTGAGAATGCTAAAAAGTCACCGTTTTATTCGGAACGTCTGGCCGACTTCAATGTCAATGACATTCGCACAGCAGATGATATCACCAAGCTGCCCTTCACCACCAAGAATGATCTTCGCAGCCAATATCCGCACGGTCTGCTGACCAAACCGTTAGAAGACTTTGTACGCATGCATGCGTCTTCCGGTACCACTGGTACACCTACCGCAATTTTCTATACTCAAAAGGATCTGGATACATGGGCCGAGCTCATGGCTCGTTCCATGTACGCTTGTGGTTGCCGCAAATCCGACACGCTCCAAAACATGTCCGGGTACGGTCTGTTCACGGGCGGACTCGGTATCCACTACGGTTCCGAACGACTGGGCATGATTACAATCCCATCTGGTGCAGGTAACACCAAGCGCCAAATCAAGCTCATTCGTGATCACAATGTTTCCGTACTACACATCATCCCGTCCTTTGCCCTATACTTTGCTCAACAAGTTCAGGAAGCAGGCTTCAAGACGGAAGATATGCCGTGGCGCATCGCCCTTATCGGTGCTGAACCGCATACGGAAGAAGCCCGCGCCAAAATTGAAGAAATGATGAACATCAAGGCATACAATTCCTACGGCCTTTCCGAAATGAACGGCCCCGGCGTTGCCTTTGAATGTATTCACCAGACCGGCATGCACCTTTGGGAAGACGCCTACATTGCCGAAATCATCGATCCCAAAACCGGCGAACATGTTGCCGAAGGTGAAATCGGTGAATTGGTCATGACCACCATCAGACGCGAAGGTATGCCTATCATTCGCTACCGGACTCGCGACCTGACCCGCTTCATTCCGGGCCAATGCGAGTGCGGCCGCACGCATCGTCGAATCGACCGTATTACAGGTCGTGCCGATGACATGATGATTTTGAAAGGCGTCAATATTTATCCCATGCAGATTGAGCAATGCCTCATGTCCATGCCCGAGGTTGGTCAGAACTACCTTATCGAACTAGTTCGCGAAGGCGTGTCCGATCACATGACGGTCAAGGTTGAAATCAAGGAAGAATTCTTTGTAGAAGATATGCGCGTCTTGCAAGGATTGCAGAAAAAAATCGCCAAAACTTTATGCAGCGAAATCCTGCTCACCCCACGCGTTGAATTATGCCAGCACGACTCCATTCCAAAAACGGAAGGCAAGGCTGTGCGAGTCATCGATACACGCGACGAGGACTAATCCATTATGGAATATGTCTGGGCTATTTTCCTCATACTCGGTCTAATCTTTTCGCAGGTGCTGCAACTGTTCAGCCTGCCTGCCAATTGGATCGCCATCGCTCTGGTGTCACTGTGGAAATATATCTACCCGGATTCCATGACATGGGATTTCGTCATCATCATTTCAGTAGTGGCAGCCGTAGCCGAAGCATTGGAATTTTTCCTCCAGGCCCGATACGCCGGTAAATACGGTGCATCAACCCGAGGCAATATAGGCGGCATTGTCGGTGCCGTTGCCGGTGCAATATTTGGCGCACCATTCTTTCTCGGACTAGGTGCTCTCATTGGCGCACTGAGTGGAGCCTACCTGGGCTGTCTGATCGCCGAAATGCCCGGCCGCTCTCGTCCGGAAGCACTCATGGCCGCCAAAGGCGCCTTTGTTGGCAAAGCACTGGGATTTACGGTCAAAACGGCCATAGGAGCTACGATAGTTGTCATCTCCATTCCCAGGATTTGGCCATAAGCCATACTCAATTACATGAAAAAGGGCTGGCTCTCATATGAGGGCCAGCCCTTTTTCATGACTCATCAAGCACACCGGACAAACGCTCTGCGGCGAGGTCATACCCATATCTGATCAACGGTGCCGCTTTATCAAAATCGAGAATCATGCATAAATTTCTCGGAACTTCTAGGACATGATCAGGAGGATACGCGGCAATCTTTTGTCGAGCGATAGTCCCTTGCATGGCATCAAAGGATTGCAAAACAATATTACGCGTCTTCATACCATTTTTTAGATGCGGTAACGAAGATTTGATCTTGCCCGTAAAATCGGAAATGGCATTGCCCAACATGGAGCTTTCGCCCTCTTCCTTACCAGACAAAGAAAGCCCTTCCTTGGGTTTTCCACACAGATTCACGGCAATGGTAATATCTGTATGATCACTAAAAGTAGGGGCAATGGGGACTGGATTGAGAATACCCCCATCGATAAGATCAACACCATGGAACTTAAACGGCGTGAAGAACAGGGGTAAAGAAATAGATGCACGAATGGCGTCAAAAAGAGGGCCTTCATCTATCCACACTTCTTTCGCCGAATCGATATCCGTGGCCACAGCTGTGAACGGAATATCCATTTCCTCAATCAACTTCTCACCAACCAACGCCTTAAGTGTGTCTATAATTTTGTTACCCTTGAAAAGCCCGTTGCTATCAAGTGCAAGATCAAGCAATCCAATCATATTGGTCATGGTAATAGCTCGCACCCACTCTTCAAACTCGTCAAGTTTGCCAATGGCATGAATGCCACCAACCAACGCCCCCATGGAGCAACCGGTTATGGACTTAATTACGTAACCATTTTCTTCAAGCCAATGAATAATTCCAATATGAGCAATTCCACGAGCACCACCACTGCCAAGGACGAGAGAAACTGTTTTTTTTCGTACCATGTCACACTATTTCCTTGATAGAACTCAACAAGAACCTTTATCTACCGTCACCGCTTTGAAAAGATCAATAACAGACAGGTCTTCATGTAACAATTTGACTTGCACAGCGAGGACTTTTAAGCGAACGTGGTGGCCGTTGAAGCGGCCCAGATTAATCAACCAAAAACAGTATACCGGATGGACCAATGACTGCCGACCTTTTTCCTACTTATCGTGGACACATGGAATACTTCTGCCTTGGCTGCGGCAAGCGATTCCCCACCGATGAACTGCATTACACATGCCCCGAATGCGGCGGCGTGTTCCTGCTCGACAACCTGCTTTTCGATGATCTGAAAAAAACATCAGGCAAGCAGTGGAGAGGAATTTTCGACAGTCGTGCCGCTTCCAAGAAAACTGCCTTGCGCGGAATTTTCCGTTTCTATGAGCTCATGGCCCCGGTACTTGAAGAGGAAGACATCGTCTATCTAGGCGAAGGCAACACCCCTGTTATCGAATCCAGCCCGGGCCTGAATCAAACAACCGGAATGACTACCGCATACAAGAACGACGGCCAGAACCCATCTGCATCCTTCAAGGATCGCGGCATGGCATGCGGCTTTTCCTATCTCCGTTCACTCATCCGGCAGAATGCTTGGGACCAGATTCTCACGGTCTGTGCGTCCACAGGTGACACTTCGGCAGCGGCGGCTCTATATGCCTCCTATGTCGGCGGAGCCATCAAATCCGTGGTTATCCTGCCGCACGGCAAAGTGACCCCGGCACAGCTTGCCCAACCGCTCGGTTCCGGCGCAGTGGTATTAGAGGTCCCCGGCGTTTTTGACGACTGCATGAAAGTAGTCGAACATCTGGCCGACAATTACCGTGTGGCCCTGCTCAACTCCAAAAACGCATGGCGCATCCTGGGCCAGGAATCCTATGCTTTCGAATGCGCCCAGTGGTTCGATTGGGACATGAAAAACAAATGCATTTTCGTCCCCATCGGCAATGCAGGCAATATAACCGCCATCATGGCCGGCTTCCTCAAGCTATATGAATTGGAAATCATCGCCGACCTGCCACGAATTTTCGGTGTCCAGTCCCATCACGCAGATCCGGTCTACCGTTACTACGCAGTGGATGATCCCAAAGAAAGACAGTACGAGCCAGTGACCGTAGCCGCATCCGTGGCCCAAGCTGCCATGATCGGCAACCCGGTTTCCTTCCCCCGTGTAAAATATTTCGCCGAAAAATTCGAAGCCATTGGTGGCGAAGACTCCTTCCAAGTTCTTCAGGTCACGGAACAACAAATCATGGATTCCATGATCCAGGCCAACATGCATGGACACATCGCATGCACACAAGGCGGCGAATCATTTGCCGGAGCAAAGCGCGCCTTGGAATTGGGCCTGGTTACGCCTGAAGAGCTCTGTATTCTCGATTCTACAGCCCACCAACTCAAGTTCGTGGACTTCCAAAATATGTACTTCGACAACAGTTTCCCCCCCGAATTTGAAATTACCCCCGACATGACTCTGGCAAACACGCCAGAACTGGTCATTTCCCCAGAGGAAAAAGACGCTCTTTCTCCCGAGGAATACACCCGCACCACTGCGAACAAAGTGGTAGCAAAACTCGATCTGGAAAAGAAATAGTTGGGGACGGTGGTGGCGAAAAAACAACGGGCTGACCAACTGCTCGCCGTATCTGGTGCGGTAGAAAGCAGAGAAAGAGCCAAACGACTTATCATGGCCGGGAAAATCCATTATATGGACCGAGGGCAAAAGATTCCCGTAAACAAACCCGGACAACAGTTCTTCCCTGATACGGAATTCGTTGTCCCGGACGACTCTCGTTTTGTCTCACGTGGTGCCTATAAGCTACTGACTGCTATTGAAGAATTTTCCATCGATTTCACAGATAAAATTGCTTTAGATGCAGGAGCGTCAACTGGCGGTTTTACCGACTGCATGCTTCAGCACGGCGCGATACGGGTCTACGCTGTCGATGTCGGCTATGGTCAGTTGCACGAAAAACTTAGGCAGGATGATCGGGTCATCAACATGGAACGGACTAACGTCCGCCATGCCGAGCCAGACCTTATCTCCGAGTCTGTGGATGTCATTGTAGCCGATGTATCTTTCATTTCACTGACAAAAATTCTTCCGGCCTGCTGCCAATTCCTCAAGAATGACGGAGAACTTGTCGTACTCATCAAGCCTCAGTTCGAAGTCGGCCCCGGCCAGACTGATAAAGGCGTGGTCCGAGATGAAAGTTTACGTCAAGAGACAGTAGATATGGTCACCGGATTCTGCGAAAACGAACTGGGCCTGACAATCAAGGGCGTCGTCCCCTCAAAAATCCTCGGCCCCAAAGGCAACCAAGAATATATGGCCTACATGGCCAAAGCATAAATTCATGATCCAAGGGCTTATTTACTCGTTGATTTCTGCAACGGCGTTTGCAGCCTTGCCGATTTTGGTCAAACTCGGCTACGCGGCGGGCATGACTGGAACGGTTATGATGCAATATCGCTTTTCATACGCAGTTCTCTTCCTGCTTGTGTTCATGCTGATCAAAGACCGGTCTCTCTTCAGAATCTCCAGAAAAAGTTTGGCCAAATGTGCTTTTATAGGCATCATTATTTATTGGACTCAGACAACCTGTTTTGTTCGAGCGCTGGCTACCATTCCGGCTTCAACAACTTCTCTAATCCTGTACGGCTATCCCGTAGTAGTTACCCTGGCCTCTGTCATATTCCTGAAATTACGACTGAACAAACTTATCGTCTTTTCACTTTGCTTGGTTATGGCTGGATGCTGTCTCGTCTTTTTCGATGCATTTCTACGCGAAGTTGACCTTATCGGGCTTGCTTACGCATTTGGCGCAATGGCCATTTTCTCCGCATATCTTGTCCTAAGCCAAGTGCTTCTCAAAGGTCTCAAGCCGTTGACTGCCACTTTTTATGTTATGCTCTTTGCCGCCATAGTCTTCACCTTGTCCGGCGATTTTATGGCATGGTTCCACACCTCTGGCGAACAAATGCTCATCGGTCTTGCTCTTGGATTATTTCCGGGCGTGTTGGCTGTCACTCTTCTGTATCAAGCCATTGAAAGAATCGGCTGTGCTTATGCCAGTATTTTTTCTTCCGTTGAACCAGTGATCACATTGGCGGGAGCTGCCGTTCTCCTCGGCGAACATGTCGTCGTGTTGCAATTAGCCGGCATGGCCATGATCCTTATAGGCATCATCGTCCCCAATCTCCGATTCGGCCAACCAACTCAAAAATAATTCCTATCACAAACTCTTTTCCGTTTTTTCTTCCGCATCTGCCATTTCACTAAAAAAAGCTAACACCCCGGCAGGAAGCGTCACGTCTCCCTGAAATCGAACACCTAGCCCTTGAAGAGGACCAGCCTCGCAACGGGTCATAAATTCGCCCGTAAACGAATACGGCTTCTGACCGTCCATTGTCTGAAAGGTTCCGGCAACGGGGGCCTTATCATTCAACTCCAATATGGAGGCATCAGCCAGAACGATACAACACCCACCCGGACTAATGTCCGAGATATGCCCACCATACACATCTTCATCAATGGACACCGTGGCAGGAAAATGGCACGCCATCCGGTCCTCTTGCCGAAGATTATGTTCAACGAACTCAGTGGGATACGATAAAAAGACCAAAGACACAGGTGCTGCCTGATAGAAAATAACATCCACACTGAATCCAACAATTCTACCAGCTCCCAAATATCTCACCTGCAAATGAGTCCCTTTGGCAAGACGCTCTCTTATACCAGGCATCATTGGCACTTTCAGAAGAATAAATTCCCCTTTGGACTGCCCTACATACCGACAATTCATACGTTCCTTGTCCGCATATTCAACGATAATCCGGGAACCGGATTCAATATGCATAAATCCTCCCAATTAGGCTTCTCGCTTATCCATATATCGTCCCAATAACTTCAAATGAGCTTTTTCTTCCCGAGCTAAAGTTTGCAATACGGCTTCAGTTTGCGACTCGGCAGCCCTCCGTGCACATCGCAAATAGTAATCCAGAGCCTGCGCTTCAATCATGGTCGCCAATTGCAGGATTCCTTCTTCGTCGTCAAAGGCGGCAGGATGATGAGCCAGGAACTCGCTGATCTCCACACCTCCCTCCGCAGCCAGACCGATTGATGTAAAAGCCGTTTTCTCAAACATGTCACGGTCCATCTCACGGCCGACAATCTTGCAGTAGAGAGTAAATAATGTATCTTTATGTCGATCTTCGAACCCAGCCAATTCCATGAACAATTCAATTCGTTCAAGGGTTTCCGCCATATCTGCTCGCTCCACATAGAAACGTTGCAGATTACTCTCCATGGCGTACGCCTTGAGCACGACCTCGGCTGGAGTTTCTGTCCCAGTAAACTCAATCAGCCCAAGTTCCATTGGGCCAAAAGCGATCTCTCCATTCCAACCGGCCATGCCGCCCACGAGATTATTCACATCGGAAAAGCCCTGTCCTTCCAATAATGCCGAAGCGGCCATACTCCGGCCGCCCGATCGGCAGTAGGCTAAGACAGGTTTCTCTTTGTCAATTTCATCTATATGATCAATGAGTTCTACCAAAGGGACAAGGCGAGCTCCAGGAATATGCTCATCGGCATATTCCCACTCCTGACGAACATCCAGCAATGTATAGGAGTCAGGCTTACGGCTTCCCATAAAAACTCGAGCGGCGTCTACGGTCATCATATTGATCTGTGCCATATGAATTTTCTCCGATCAAAGCGGTATAAAGTCGAAACTTTTCCAATTGAACAGACAATACGGCAGGAAGACGCATGGCGTCAATATGAGTGGATTTAACGATCAGATCTGGAACATAACGACAATTGCTGTCAGAGAAAGGACAGCAATTATACCATCTCGAACACACCAAGAAAAATCAGATTCCCATGCTCTAGGGGAATCCAACCGACGACAGGCCACAGCCAGCGTTTGATTCCAAGTTTTCTGACCAAGATTACGGACCAAAGCCAATGGAATAATACGCATCCGCACACTCAGGCCGGACCCAAGACATCGCCGCGACGCCACTTCCTTGACGTTGGCGAGGGTCTCCAAACAAATAGGCAGAAAATGAATCATTAATGCAAGGGATAAGGCTGAGCGCCAAGCTCGTTCCTGACCAATCACCGGCCGCAAAGCCCAAGACACAGCCAATCCAAGAGAACGCGCAGATGTGGATAACGCTAGTCCTAACCCGAGCAGAAGCAATGCAACCAAACGTGCCCCTAACTGGAGGCCGTCTATCACTATGAACTCCACAGGCACACCGGACACAGCATCCAATGTCATCTTGATTCCCACCCAAAACAGGACAAAAACCAAAAGGCTCCGAATCATCTTGAATCCGACAGACTGCCCTGCCGCCAAAGGCCAGACAATGAAAAATAAAAACAAAATACATACAACCACCGCAATGGCATGGACCTTCCACAGGCATGGACCAAGTACAAGGGCAATAGCCAGCTTCAAGCGCGGATCAAGTTCCCGAATATATGCAGACACACCGGGCATCAATTGTTCCCCGTGTCCCATGATCCAATAACTCGATCAACAGCCCAGGAGTGCGGAGGTCGAACGCCATGCTCCCGAACAGAATCCAGTACGGATTCAGGCGGACCGATCACAACGAGCTTTCCACTATCAAGAACAGCCAAACCATCCACAAGATCAATAAAACTTTCCAGATCATGGGATGATACAACTTGCGTCAACCCTGCTTGTCGGTTTTCACCAATAAGAGAACGCATCTCGCGTACTCCTGGATAATCCAGCCCGCTGAAGGGTTCATCCAGCAGTAAAACATTCGGATCATCCAACAATGCCGCAGCCAAACAAAGCTTGCGCTTCATACCCCAGGAAAGAGTCTGCACAGGGCACTCCCATGCCGAAAGCAAATTGAACCTGTTGGCCATATCCTTGGCCTGAGCAATGGCTTTTTCATCGCGCCTAGCTCCCATGAGCAGATCTTCTTCCACAGTCCCGCCAAGAATTTGCAGATCGGCATCCTGCATGACCAAACGACATATGGCGCGAATGGATTTCTCCGAACCGGGGCTGACACGATCGGCAACGATCAATGAACCTCCAGTCGGGGCATATAATCCGGCCATAAGTGATAGAAGCGTTGACTTCCCGCTTCCATTCGCACCAACCACCCCCAAAAGAGTACCTTTGGGAATATTCATGGAAAGACCGGACAGGACATTCCCACCGGATGGATAGGCAAAAGAGAGTGCGTTCAATGTAATCATGCGGTTCCTCGAACGGTAGATTCAACCATTGCACCAGAAAGTGTCAACGAAATAAAAAAGGCCCCCGCCGAAGCAGGGGCCTGAATATCGTCAAAAAGGATAACTTTAGAAGGCATACCCGACTGAGAGACCGGCTCCCCAAGTACGACCATTCTTGAAATCCACATCATATGAAGCACCAACAGCATCAGTCATCTTCATACCATGGCGTTCCTTGGTCACGATATACATACCGGACAGATCGAACGTCAGGTTATTAATTGCGTATCCAGCACCAAGAGTGAACATCTGCCGATCATTCGCAGGCAACAAAGGAGAGGTGTACTCATGTCGAATAGGACTCTGGTCATAGACATAACCAGCTCGCAGAGCCAACGCGTTGGTAACCAAATATTCTGCACCAAGTTGGAAGCGCCACGTACTCTTATAGTTAAAATCTTCTTCAGTATCAGGCAGGGCAAAACCGTCAAAATCAAATTCGATACGGTCAAACTGTTCCCACTGAGTGTAGACAATATCAAATTCAAACGTCAAATTTTCAATGGGAGAATATCCCAATCCAGCAGTATAACTGGCAGGAAAGTCTGCGGTAAGCGTTGCATTTCCAGAAGAGATAAGAGCCCCTGCAGCAGTATGTAAGGAGGCTTTACCTTTACCAACAAAGTGAACCGGAGACCGGTAGATAAAACCAAAATTCAAATCATCAGTGATATCGTAGAGCATGGACAAATTGAATGCGAGAGCGGCTGAATCTACATCTACTTTAAATTTTTGACCAACCGGAGAAAGCATTTTCTTAATCATAAAGCCACCCTTAATGAACTCAACGCCACCTGAAAGCGCCAAATCATCAGTCACTTTGTAAGCGACTGTGGGTGTTAATGAATATGTTTCCAGCAGAGCTTCCTGAAGTAAAGTGGCACCGGCCCAATCATCGTCATACTTAGTACCAAGACCAAAACGGGTATATTCACCCAAACCTATATACAGATCATCATTGACCTGGTGGGTAATATAAGCATGCGGAACAACATGGTTCACGGAACTAGTGGTTGACTTGTCGCCGTCGATGTAAACATCCGACATCGGATTAATGACCGCTGTCCCGGCATAAACATTGGTGCCTTCCAGCTTGGTCATCTGAGACGGGTTATAAGCGATGACTGAAGCGTCATTACCTGTCGCATAGTTGGCGGTCCCCATACCCAGTGCACGGTTACCCCACTCATAAAGAGCAAAACCGCCCGCATGAACAGTCACTGCGGACGCTAAAATACAGAGTACGAAACTACAGAAAAAAATGGCGGATGCACGTTTCATCCTTCCCCCTTGAATCCTGCCGATTCGCATCGACAGCGGTCTTGTTCAATGAGTCCGGCACCCTCCCAGATATGGCAACATGAAAAGCCGCCCCGAATACATTGAAATAGTTATTTTGCACAAACTCCCACGTCTTAACCGACGCAAAAAAAAATGTAAAACATTAAAACTATTTCAAACACTTGTTTGATATGTAATTTGAATATGATGGGACATTTTTGCACGGCATGATTCTGGCATTTCTCCATGATGAAAACTTATTCGGGAAATTTATTCCCACGGAGATATCATGCACAATCTGATTCCCACATTGGATATCAAAGAAAAGAGCTTTCACGGCACTCTGGCCGTCGGCGGTCTGGCTGGCATTGTCGAAGGATCCATTCAATACGGACAACTCACCCTCCACACTGTGTTTCCAGGGATGATGTTGACCCTCATCGGGGCCTTTCTAGGCGGATTTACCGGATTCTTCCTCAAAGACCTGTTCAGGACCCTTCGGGGTAGAAAGCCTTATCGAGGTGTCAATAATGACGGATGGACAATGGGGGCATTTCTGGGAACGATGGTGGGAACATTACTTCAAGTGGCAGCCAGCACAGATGGAGCCAATCTAGTGATCGGCTCCATCGTAGGTGCTTATTTCGGAGCTGCGTGTGGAGCCTTTCCTGATGAATTCATCACGCCTATCCTGCTCAGGATGCGCGCAACAAAACACGAACACACGCCCACAAAACGAAGGCAGCTTCTATAGCTGCCCTCTTCAATTACTTCATTTCGACCCAGATCACTGCGCCGAGTTCAAGCTCACGACCTTTGTACGGTTCGTCAGCAGTCGTCAAACCAGCAAAACCCCACCAGCCTTGCCACGGACAGGCAAAAGTAAAAACGCCATTGGAATCAGCAAGGACTTCCTGCGTCACCATACGCTCGTTCGGTGCGGTACGTTTGCCATCTTTATTATAAAATTCAACTTCGACACGAGTAAACGGTGCAGGTTTACCCTTATACATAATAATGCCTTGGAAAACATTTCCGGCATAGTTGCCAAAAGGACGCGTCAAAGGAACGATTTCAGTCTCCAAACCTAAAGGCTTGTTCCATTCCTCTCCTTCACCAAAACCATCGACCACAACCTTGGTGATATGACGAATATAGTTGTTCTCAGCGTCTTCCTTGTACGGAACTGGATCAAAAACGAATGAGTACATTCCAGGGCGCTTGGGTGTGTAGGAGGTTTTCCAACCCGTATGGTCCATAACGCGGGTTTCCTTCAGCGTAGACAAAAGATCCATACGCTTACCGTCATCTATGACCACAAAAAATTCAGCTGGCTTCTCCAGCTCCATACCCTGCAGTTCAAATGGATGGGAAAAAGACAAGGTCAACTCCACATCACGTTTTTGCTGAGTTGTCTCATCCGTATCAGGAATCAACATACCAAAATGAGCGGAAGCGGTTGTCGCCCAAAAAACGCAGACCAATGCCAATACGATTCTCTGTAGACTCATCATCATTCCTTACCTGTTTATTGGATACCAGTTTCATTTCTGTGATCGATCGATGTTACTAATACTGAATTTGTAACACGTGTCAAGAACCAAACGTCACAAAGTGACATTTAATGAAACATATCTACTCCGAATCTTGAGCGTTCTTCCAACGACGAGCAAGGGCCACCCCTGACAAATTATGCCACAAACTGAACAACGCTCCAGGCAAAGCGCTGACAGCTCCAAAATGCTTCACCGCCAAAGCAACACCAAGGCCGGAGTTCTGCATACCCACCTCAATTGCCAGAGTTCGAGCATCCCGTTTTGAACACCGAGCCAACCGGGCCAGACCATATCCAGCAACAAGCCCTATGCCATTATGTAGAATAACAGCCAAAAGAACGAGAGCCGGGAAAGCGAGTAATGTTTTCTGGTTCAAACCAATAATACAGGCGATAAGCAGTGCGATAACCATGATAGACAAGGAGGGAAAAAACCGCAAAAGCGGCTCCAACCGTTTACGAAAAATACGACGCAGGATAAGGCCGTCCAGCATGGGAAAAACGACAATCCAGAAAACGGATTGCACCATTGACCAAAAATCAATGTGTACCTGTTTATCAAGAAGCAGGTAGATAATAACGGGGGTGAACAATGGAGCCAGACAGGTGGAAGCCAGAGTCAAAGTGACCGACAAAGGAACATTGGCACGGGCCAAATAAGCAATCACGTTTGAAGCGGTTCCACCAGGACATGCTCCTACAACGACCATACCAATGACCGCCTCAGCAGGCAGTCCAAGAATAAAAGAAATACCGACAGCTAGCACAGGCATGAGCACATACTGCATGAACACTCCAAGACCAACCAGATGCCACTTGTGCAGGATCTCGCGAAAGTCTCCAAAATCAAGCGTCAACCCCATGCCAAACATAATCACGCCTAAACCAAGAGGGATATGCGGCTTGATCCAAATAAAAGACGGAGGATAAATCAGGGCTATTCCTGACAACAAAACTGTGATGATAATAAAATATTTTTCTATGAATCTAGGAACGACTTCCAACATCATGGACTGACACCATATCCTTTACAGAGAAGTAAAGCGGGTTGCGACAAAAAGCCAATCGAGCTGGAAGATGTAACTATATGATGAGAAGATGGCTGTGAAGAGTTGACGAACCAGCAGGAACGCTGTAAGTATCCGTTTCCCGAATGAGGGAAGCCGGATGGCGGTTGCGCTGAGAACTCCGTCAGATCCGAAAGGAAGCAGCGGTATTGGTTGCTGCCGGGTGTCCGGTTTCCACTCAAAGGCGCGTTCGATCATGAACGCGCCTTTTTTCATGCGCGATCAACGGCATCCGATCAAACCATGCGCTTTTCCAAGTCCTTAACCAGGACCAAAGCTTTCTTAAAATCATATTCTGCGATGAGTTTCAACATCCGTGCGACATCATCATGCAATTCTCCGGGCCATACAAGCACTTGAACGTCTTTTGCCTTCTTCCGACATACGACAGGGGCCCCTTCGGACAATGGCACCTTGAGAGCCTCCAGCGACGCCAGTAAATCAGCAGCATCAGCGACCTCGCCCACCTGTTTGAGGACAGTCTTGGTGCCTTCTATTTCCTTAATCACTGCAATGCTCTGCATTACCACTGACATATCGTACGAAAACCGCTCCAGCTTTTCTTGCACATCATCAGAGGACTCGTCCAACGCGTGCTCCAAGTCGCTGGACGACTCAAACAACTCCATGGCACCAAGCATCCCAGATGTGCCTTTTACCGAGTGAGCAAGCCCTACAGCCTCCTCTAGTCGACCTTCAGCTCTCGCCTGCTCGATTTCCTGAGCAGCATCAGAATACTTTTCATCCAATAACAAAAGAAGATTTTTGTATAACTCCTTGTTGCCCCTCGCTCGTCGCAGCCCAAGTTGAACATCAATACCGTCCATGGAGGCCGGAAGTGAATCGCCAAGTACAGGCTCTTCGGTCAGAGGTAACGGTCGTGACTGATGAACAGATGTCGGCTCAATCCACTGCGCAAGGACCTTAAAAAGATCCTCAGGATCAAAAGGTTTGGCCACATGTCCGTTCATGCCCACGGACTGACTCCGTTCAATGTCCTCAACCATGGCGTGGGCCGTCATGGCAATAATCGGCAAATCATTGAACCGATCCTGTTCACGCAGTCGACGAGTCGCCTCGTACCCATCCATAATAGGCATCTGCACATCCATGAGGACAAGATCTACAGGAGTCTTGTCGAGAAAATCCAAAGCAGCCTGTCCATTGACGGCTTCAAAAACTTTGATTTTTGCAGACGCCAAAATCTCCAAAGCCACCTGACGATTGATTTCATTATCTTCAACAAGCAACACTCTGGCCCCGCCCAAATTGTCCGTAACGCCTTCACGGACCACGGAGTCACTGGTTGTCACCATACCTTTACCGAGGGTTTCAACAACGAGATTAAAGAGAAATGATTGGTTCACAGGCTTAAACAACAACCCCTTAAAACCCATTTCATTGGATTTTTTCACCAACGAAGCATTGCCATACGCTGAAACCATGAACATGGGGGGCTTGGGAGATATGGATTCATCCGACAAAATGGCCCCAGCAGTCTGGATACCGTTCCTCCCAGGCATACGCCAATCAATAACCAAAAGGTTGAACGCCTCTTCTTTGGGGACATTACGCAATATCTCAAGCGCCTCTTCTCCCGAACCGGCAAGAGCGACACGCAGCCCCATGTGCTCCAACATCCCTTTAAGAATAATCTGAGAGGTATCGTTGTCATCCACCACAAGCGCACGCTGTCCTTGCAACTCGCCCGGGAGCAAAGCAGGCTCCTTGTCCCTATGGTAAATCGGAAATGGAATTTCAAACCAGAAAAGGCTGCCCTTGCCGGGCTCACTTTCAACACCAATCTCTCCGCCCATCAAACTGACGAGCTGATTGCACAGATTAAGACCCAATCCAGTCCCGCCATATTTGCGGGTGGTCGAAGCGTCTGCCTGCGTGAATGGTTGAAAAAGTTCATCAATCTGATCTAACTTAATCCCTATGCCATCATCCTTGACGGTAAAACGCAATTTTGCCTGTTCCTGTTTCAACTCCAACGGAACAATAGAAACGACCACAGCCCCTTCGTCCGTAAATTTGACGGCGTTGTTACACAGATTGATAAGAATCTGTGCCAAACGCATGGAGTCACCAACGACAGAATTTGGAACTTTCTTGTCCACGTTAATGAGAAACTCGAGTTTCTTTTCGTTGGCTCTTGGAGAAACAATGGTTGTCAACTGCTCCAACACCTGATCGATCGTAAAACCGACCGACTCCACACTGAGCATGCCGGCTTCAATTTTGGACATATCCAACACATCATTAATAATCCCAAGCAAAGACTTGGCCGAAATATCTATCTTGTTGAGGTAGTCCTTCTGGGTGGCCGACAGATTGGTCATCTTCGTCAGATGCGTCATACCTATAATCGCATTCATGGGAGTACGAATTTCATGACTCATGTTGGCAAGAAATTCACTCTTGGCTCTAGTTGCATCCTCAGCCGCTTCCTTGGCGTCGATAATCGCTTTTTCAGTCTGTTTACGAATATGGATTTCAGACGTCAGAAGCCTATTCGTCTTATTCAACTCATCAGTCCGCAGAATGACACGTTGCTCCATTTCATCATACGCAATTTTGAGTTCAGCCTGAGCTCTCCGTAAATCAGAGATATCCGTAATCATCCCAAACGATCCGTCAAAGGCTCCCTTCATCCCAATCATGGGGCTTGATGAAACAATTGTCCAAACGATATGCCCGTCTTTGTGCATAAGCCGGCGCTCATACTGCGAGGAAAGACCTTGAACCCGCTTTTCCATCTCTTGGTCATGGTGTTCCAGATCATCAGGATGCAACAAATCTGCTATCGGCATACCGTACATTTCCATCTCGATATAACCAAGCATGTCGGCCAAGACCTTATTGACCATGATCAAACGTCTGTCCTTATCGATAACGATTATACCTTCAGTCGTTGTCTCGAAAAGACGCCTGTACTTCTCTTCACTCAATCGCAACAGGTCTTCGCGCGACCGAACCTTTCCAGCCATTTCATTGAACTTGGAAAGAATTGTTCGCATTTCCAGAAGATTTCCTTCTTCCTCGTGTTCCGCATATTCACCAGCAGATATGCTTTCGATTCGGGCAATAAGCAAATCCAATGGTGTTCGTAAATTTTTGTTAAGAATCAATTTGGTAAAAACACCGAGAACAATGGCAACAAATAACAGGGACAAAAGGCTGATCCAAGTGGTTTCATATACCTTATCTTCAAAAATAAGCGGCGTCAGGCCAAGCTGAATATATCCAACTTCGACATCCTCGTAGCTTACGCTTTTCCCCTTGACGATAGTCACCCCTTCCTCAACCTCTCCAAAGGAATAAACCTCGTTCCCACGGTGGTCGACAACGTTGATGAAAACGACAATATCTATTTTGGAAAAGGCGTCACACAAACTGACAACAGACTCTTCTTCCATATGCCAAAGATAGGATTCAAGACTATTGGATAAGTGGGTGAGGGATTCACTGGCCCTTTGCTCAAATTGGGCCTCGGATTTTTCATATAGGACAAAGAAAACAATGGAAGAAATAGCGATGGCAGAGGCTGCAAGGACACAAAAAAGACTCGCAGTCAGATGCTGAACAAGGGATCTGTTCCCTCTATGTCTCGGCCTGGTCAAAAATTTCAATGAGATTTCCTCTATCCTGCCGGACCGCTAAACCAAACAGAAATTATAATAGCTCCATTGTCCCCGGTCTTTTCCACCGAGCAAAACGCCAAAAAAAGAATACCCCTCTGACGCCTCCATCTTTACACTTTCTATAACACTGGCATATTTCAGTCGATTATATTTTCGCCTGTCTGCACAGAGATTTCTCCGAATAGTATAATGGAGTTACGCCATCAGTCCAACGGCGTCAAAGCAAAAAGGCCTACCGAAAATTTCGGTAGGCCTTTATGTTTGCGTGGCGGAGAGGAGAGGATTCGAACCTCCGGTGGACGTTAGCCCACACACGCTTTCCAGGCGTGCTCCTTAAGCCGGACTCGGACACCTCTCCGCGCTGAGAGGCAGTAACTAACCAATATGATGTGCCTTGGCAAGCAAAAAAACGTTCTAATTTTACTTTTTTACAAAGGGAGTTGCAGACTGCCCCGGAATTCATCCAGGCTCACTGCTCCCAACTCTTCCAAAAGCGATTCCATCTCGTCCGCAAGGGTAAAAGCAAAATCCGGACGAAGGAAATTCGCCGTCCCCACCTGTACAGCATGAGCACCAACAAGAATGAATTCCAACGCATCTTCTGCGGAAGCAATGCCGCCGATACCAACCACCGGAATATCCACAGCTTGAACCACCTGATGGACACACCTCAGGGCCACGGGCTTGATAGCAGGGCCGGAAAGACCGGCTATAACGTTGGCTATGCGCGGTTTGCGATTTCTGATGTCCACAGCCATGCCAGAAAGCGTATTGATCAGCGACAGGGAATCTGCACCGCCATCGGCAGCAGCTCGTGCGCACACGGCAATATCCGTCACATTGGGTGACAGTTTGACCATGACATGTTTATTACCCGCTTGCTTCTTCACCGCTTCTGTCACCCGGCCGATCTGGGCCGGATCCTGACCAAAGGCAATACCGCCTTCCTTAACGTTGGGACAGGAAACATTGACTTCCAAAGCAGCCACACTGTCTTCACCCGCAAGGACTCCCGCCAGTTCGCCGAATTCTTCGGCATCACAGGCATAAAGATTGGCAACCACGGCCACATCTTTCCCTGCCAATACAGGAAGCGCCTTAGTAACAAATTCTTCAACCCCGGGATTCTGAATACCAATAGCGTTGAGCATACCGCATGGAGTCTCCGCTATACGGGGCATAGGATTGCCCTCACGCGGCTTGAGCGACAATCCCTTAGCGACTATACCTCCGAGCTTCTCAAGATCGCCATAGGGCGCAAATTCCACTCCAAAACCAAAGGTACCGGAAGCGGTCATGACGGGATTCTTGAGATCAAGCCCGCCGAAAGAAACGTTCATATCCATTTGACCAACTCCCTAGAGTTCCACTTTATCGGCCCAGAACACGGGCCCCTTTGTGCAGACCTGCACATGATGCCCTTCGCCATCCTTGGTCACACAACCGAGACAGGCCCCTACGCCACAGGCCATACGGTTTTCCAACGATACCTGAGCGCGTGCATCAAACTCGTTCGCAAAACGTTGAACGGTTTTCATGAATGGGGTCGGTCCGCACGAAAGGATCAAACCGCCTTTCTCGGCGTATTCCTGAATAAACCCCTTCATCGTATTGATGATAGCATCCAAATCTTCGGGTTTTTCTTCAATGATACATTGCCCTTCCACTTTGTCGGACAGTGTTTCAAAAGGATAGCACTCAAGAGGCATCCGGTGCGCCAGAAAAAGTTGCAAATTTTCCGGATGCGGATGAGACTCGACATAACCGCGAAAAGGTGCGATGCCGATGCCCCCGGCAAGGAGCAGAGTCGGTGTTTCCGGCTCCATGGCAAAGGAATTGCCAAGTGGTCCCCACATGGCGACCATATCGCCGGGCTGAAGTTGGGCGATGCGACTGGTGCCGCGCCCCACGTTCTGAATGAACAGGGTCACGGATTCACCGTCTGCGGAACAGATGGAAAACGGTCTGCCCCAGAGCAGGTCCAATTCCCAGTCCACCGGACGAATCATAACAAACTGGCCGGGCTTCCACCCGTCCCAATCCGGATATTCAAGCTTCAACTCGAAGAATTCACCCGCAGCTTTTGATTGACCGACCGGGGAAACTTCCAATACCTTTACATTGCGGCAATTCCTCAATGACATAGAGATACCTTATGAGTAAAAAACATTTACCTGAAATTATGGCCCCCGCAGGGGACAAATACTCCTACCTCGCTGGCGTCGCCGCCGGGGCGGACGCTATCTACGTAGGTCTGAAACACTTTTCGGCCCGCATGCAGGCCAAGAACTTCTCTATCAGTGAGCTTGCACAACTGGCAAGCCTCGGCAGAGACAGGGGCACCAAGACCTATGTAGCCATGAACACGCTGGTCAAACCCGGCGATCCCGAATCCGCAGGGCGGCTTATCGACCGTTTGCAGCGAACCGTCAAGCCCTATGCTCTCATTGTACAGGATCTTGCGATGCTGACTCTGGCTAAACAAGCTGGATTCACCGGAGAACTTCATCTCTCCACTTTGGCGAACATCAGTCATCCGACAGGACTCGCTATTGCCAAAAAACTTGGGGCATCCCGCGTGGTCATACCTCGCGAACTCAATCTTGACGAAGTCAAACTCATGGCCGACGCATGCCCGAAAGACCTCGATCTGGAAATTTTTGTTCACGGCGCACTCTGCCACTGTGTGTCGGGTCGTTGCTACTGGTCCAGTTATCTGGGCGGTAAATCCGGCCTTCGCGGTCGCTGCGTCCAGCCGTGCAGACGTCTTTACACTCAAAACAAACAATACCCGGAACGTCTTTTTTCCTGTTCCGACCTCTCTCTTGATGTATTGACTAAGCCTCTGCTCTCCATGCCCAAGGTTGCGGCCTGGAAAATCGAAGGCCGTAAAAAAGGCCCCCATTACGTCTTTTACACCGTCAAGGCATACCAAATGCTTCGCGATAATCCCAACGACGCAAAAATCAAGAAAGCAGCTCAAGACCTCCTTGATCAGGCACTCGGCCGACCAACGAGTCATTCCACTTTCTTGCCGCAACGTCCCTTCCAACCGGTTCAACCCAAGGAACAGACCAGTTCCGGCAGGCTCATCGGTGAAATTAAACGCGACCAGAAAAAACCTTTTTTCCAACCCCGTGAAGTACTCAATCCCGGCGATCTTATTCGAATTGGATATGAAGACCAACCAGGCCATCGTACCATCCCCATTCGTCGTCGTGTACCAAAACGCGGCCGCATGGATATTCCCTTTTCCAAACAGCAGAAAGGACCAGCCCTGCCCACCGGCACCAAGGTCTTTCTAGTTGATAGACGTGAGCCTGAACTGACAAAACTCATCAAGGGACTGAGCAACGAACTCGACCTGTTCCCGGCCCCCGAGTCCAAGGAATCCCGTTTCACGCCCACATGGCCCAAAGCCGCAGCACGCAGCAAAACACGGAACCGGGCTGAATCCATCAACCTGTTCCGTCAACCACCGCGTGGTCGTATTTATGACAAGACTGCATTTTGGTTGGAAAAAGCCACCATCAGCAAAGTGCCACAGTCATCTGTAATTCGTGCACAGTGGTGGCTGCCTCCTGTCATCTGGCCGGACGAAGACAAGAAATACCGCTCCCTGATTAAAGAAGCGGTCAAAAAAGGCGCACGTGAATTCGTGTTAAACGCCCCCTGGCAGGCTGGATATTTCGAAGACCGTAAAAACACCAAACTGGTGGCTGGTCCATTCTGTAATATATCCAACAGACTTGCTCTCGGCGTGCTCAAGGATCTCGGTTTTTCCTCGGCCATAATCAGCCCGGAACTTTCGTTCGAAGACATAGAAGCGCTGTCGCAGAACTCGCCTATTTCACTAGGGTTCGTCATCAAGGGCTTATGGCCCTTTGGACTCGCTCGTTTCGAGGCAGAATCCGTCAAGATGAATGAGACCATCAAGAGTCCCATGCACGAAGTCTCTTTCGTACGTAAGCACGGGCAGAATAATTGGATTTACCCTGGTTGGGAATTGGATATGACCAAAGAATTCCGCAAGCTGGAACGACTCGGATTCAAGTCTTTCGTTACCATTAAGGAAGAATGGCCCAAAGATGTCCCTCGTCCCAAGCGGACCAGTGAATTCAACCTACGACTCAACTTACTGTAATCTCTGAATGCAAACAAAAAAGCCTCCAAACCGAAATCGGTATGGAGGCTTTTTTGTTATCAATCTCAAATTATTATAAAACAATCATTCCCTTCATATACGTAACAGCCTGACCAGATAATTTGACCCGATCACCCAAATCTTCGCACTTCAGTACACCTCCACGAGCCGACGCCTGAAATGCGGTAAGCTGAGATTTACCCAAACGCTTTGCCCAATATGGCACCAACATGCAGTGCGCAGAGCCTGTAACAGGATCCTCAGGGATACTCACATCCGGTGTAAAAAAACGGGATACAAAGTCATAGTCCAAACCAGGAGCCGTACAGATAATACAAAGTCCGTCCACCTTGGCTACCAATCTAAAATCTGGCTTCAATTCGCGAACCTGCGCTTCATTCTCAAACACGGCCATCATATCACGATGTCCCATGTAAAGTTTATCAGGACGCGCTCCGAGGGCTGCGGCCACACGTTCAGTCACCTGAATCTCATGGAATGGCCATGCCGGAAAATCCATGGAATAAAAACCGTTTTCACGGTCCACAAACAATCGCCCGCTCTTGGTCTCGAAAACCACGACGGGATCATCATAATCCAGATGTTCATAAAGGACATGCGCGCTTGCCAATGTTGCATGGCCGCACAGATCAACTTCACTTTCGGGAGTAAACCATCGTAACTCGAAATACTCGCCTTTGCGCACGAAAAACGCTGTCTCAGACAAATTATTTTCCATGGCAATATTTTGCATCAAATCATCGGAAAGCCATTCGTATAAAGGAATGACCGCCGCTGGATTGCCACTGAACACAGTGTCAGCAAATGCATCTACCTGATAGAGTTCGAGATCCATGGGTTCCCCCTATGCTAGAAGGTCTGCTTAAACAGATCATCATCGGAGACAGGACCGTCACCGCTGCTGCCACTCCCTCCGGACCGAGACATTTCTGTTGGCTCCGAACCGACCTTGAACGGCAGGAAAAATTCCTTAGTCGAAGACGGCGATGCGAGCTTGCCCGTCGTGCCATCTACCCGGACCATAACAATTCCCGGCGGCTCGGTGAAGTCCTCATACGGATAATCTTTTTCAACGGCCTTACGGTAGCTAACCCAAATAGGACTGGCCGCACGCGAACCGGTTTCCCACTTGCCCATGGGCGTCAATTCGTCAAAACCAACATACACACCAGTCAACAAATACGGAGAGAACCCCATATACCAGGCGTCCTGCTCATTGTTGGAGGTTCCAGTTTTGCCTGCCACAGGGCGCTTAAGCACCCGGGCACGCCAACCTGTCCCGTTTTGAACAACCTGCTTCATCAATGTAGACATAATAAAAGCGGTCTGAGGACTGATGGCATCCGATACTTCAGGAGCCGACGTAAACAGATCTTCTCCCCATGCGGATTTCACCGACAAAACGGTGCGCGGTTTCACATAGGAACCACCACGAGGAAAGGCTGTATATGCTTCACACAAGTTTATCAGTGACACCACAGCTGAACCGAGAGAGACTGACAGATCATGCGGAAATTCCGTTTTAAGGCCCATGGCCTTGGCCCGTTCGATAATCTTACGAATACCGATTTTCTGGGCCACACGAATAGTGCACAGGTTCTTGGATTTAACCAGAGCCGTCCTCAACAGAACCGGGCCATCAAATGTCCCTTCAAAGTTCTGGGGACGCCACAGCTTACCTTCTTCGTCATTGGCGTAAACTATCGGAGCATCCAATACCAATGTAGATGGCGTAAAACCGTTGTCGATGGCCGTTGAATATACGATCGGCTTGAACGCGGAACCAGGCTGACGTTTGGCCTGCGTGGCACGATTAAACTGACTTTTCTCAAAAGCATATCCACCGACAAGGGCTACGACTTCACCAGTGTCAGGCTGAATGGACACCATAGCACCTTCAACCTTTGGCTTACGCTCAAGATCAAGGGTCCAGATGCCGCCCTCTTCCTTGGGAGCCTTGGCAACAGTCACCCAAACCACATCGCCCTTCTTAAGAACCTTGCGGGCATCTTTCGGATTGGGAACATCTTCGTGAGATTTCTTGATATTCGGTTCGCGCACCCACCACATAGCTTTGATCGGGATTTCTCCCTTGAAAACACCAAAACTCACCGAAGCCTTCTCGGCAACAACCTTGGTGACAAAAGCCTTCATCAGTCGGGTCTTGTCCATGATCTCTTCGGAGTCCTGCGGGCCTTCTTCAAGAATGCCTGGCATGTCTGCAGGCGTAAAATTCCCGATAGGCCCGGTCCAACCACGTCGTTTGGCCGAATTAATCAGCCCACGTTTAACCGCATTTTCCGCAGCTTTCTGATGTTTCATGTTGCAAGGCGTTGTCACAGTCAGGCCACCATTATATGTCGCATCCTCACCGTATTCGGAAATCAGCCAACGCCGAACTTCTTCGAGATAATAAGCACCAGTCTTCCAAGACGGATCCGGCATGGATTTAAGTTCGATCTCTTCATCCATGGCTTCTTGATACTGCTCGGGAGTGATCCAGCCGAGATGACGCATCTGGCCAAGCACATATTCCTGGCGTTTCCGGGCATGCCGCATATTTCGATACGGATTATATCGGGTCGGAGCCTGAGGCAATCCAGCCAACATAGCCGCCTGCGCAATACTCAGTTCATTGGAATGTTTTGCAAAATATGTTCTGGATGCAGCCTCAACACCATACGAATGTGCACCAAGAAAAATATGGTTGAGATAGATAGTCAGAATCTCTTCCTTGGTCAGATAATTCTCCAACCTAAAGGCGAGAATCGCTTCCTTGAGTTTACGTTTGTAGCTCTTCTCCGAAGTCAGCAACAGCCGTTTGATAATCTGCTGCGTAATAGTAGAACCACCCTGACGAGTATGCCCTGCCCTGAGGTTCGCCACAAAAGCTCGTGCAATGGCGGTTAAATCCACACCATCATGTTCATAAAAACTCGCATCCTCAGAAGCAAGAAAAGCCTTGGGAAGCCAAGGACTCATCTGATCCAAAGTCACAAGAAATCGTTTTTCCTTATAGAAATACCCAAGGACTTCATTGTCCTGAGCATACACAGTAGTCACCAATGGTGGATTGTAGTCCGTAATATTCTTGAAACCGGGCAGATCGTTGGCCGCCCAGTTATACACCCACACAGCACCACCAACTCCAGCGAACATGCACAAAAGGAATATTATCAGTAAAACTTTCAGTACTTTCATGAAACCTATCCGTCAGAACTTTTTATTGACCCGGCATGCGCCCTTTCTTGGCGCGAGCCCCCATACAAGCCGCAATCGCCCATACAGGTCCTTAATCGTCGCCCTGTTAGTATCAAGCCGATCAAGTATTCGTATAAGTGTTCTCCCTTCCCGCCGAGCCAGACAAGTAGGGGAATCAAAAAATGTCACGCCACTTCCCGCCATCCAAAACGGGAACAAACGACAATAATAAGGCCGTGCTTCCTTGGGAATTTCGCACCCTTCCGGGCCAAGAAACCGACAGGCTCCCATGGAATCCACAGCCAATCGAAAATGTTCCTTGCCCTCAGGAAACAATTCCCGCGCCGCGTCTTCTTCTCCCGGAAACAACCGGCAGACGTGGTCAACAAACGCTTTGGAATTGGGGGACAGCACAAAACCGCCAGTAAAAGGAACATGCTCTTGAATACGCTCTTTCTCAACCTGTGAAAGAGGAAAACAAAATTCTTCCTGACCAGTCGCGATACGGCAGCACGTCGGTCCTTGAAGGGAACACCGTCTACAAACATCCGAATCGTCAATCTGATTTTTGGACACGGTCAGCACCCGCCGGATTATCCGGCTTCTCCGTTATGACCGTTTGAAAACCGCAGTTCACCCTTGCCCAACAGGTCATGCATATGAACCATACCTGCCAAGGTACCATCTTCGCTCACAACAGGCAGCACGGTAATTTCGTTGCGTTCCATCACGTCGAGTACATGGGCCGAACTATCACCAGTAACCGCACGTCGAGGCGATGCGGTCATGACTTCACTGATGGTCTGATTCCCGTCCAATAAATCATCACACACAAGACGACGCACATCGCCGTCCGAAAAGACACCTTTGAGAAGATTTGCGGCATCCACAATGGCCACAAGACCAAGGCCTCCACCATTAAGAATTTTGAGAGCAGCGGTCAGAGAAATATGCTCCCGGACCGTGGGAAGATCTTCCGTATGCATGAGTTGATCCACACAAATAGCCAGACGCTGTCCAAGCGACCCACCGGGATGATATTTCTTAAAATCATCCTTGCCAAAGGACTTCCACTCCATGAGACACACGGCGAGAGCATCACCCACTGCCAATTGTGCGGTGGTGGAAGACGTCGGGGCCAAGCCAAGGGCACACGCTTCACGCGGTACACTGACCTTAATGGCGATATCAGAAAGCTGAGCCATGGCTGACGCGGTATTGGATGTCATGGCGATAACCGTGGCTCCAAGGGACCGGAGCACCGGAATAATGGTGTTCACTTCATCCGTACCGCCGGAGTTGGACATGGCTATCACCACGTCTTCCTTGCGGATCATCCCCATATCTCCATGCGCTCCCTCAACAGGATGCAGGAAAAAAGACGGGGTTCCGGTGCTGGACAATGTGGCAGCAATTTTGCGACCGACCAACCCAGATTTACCAACACCGGTAATAACTACACGACCTTCACATTCAGCCAAAGCAGTCAGAGCTTCCACAAAGGATTCACCCAGCTGTTCCTTGACCGCCGCCAAACCCTGAATTTCTATATCCAGGACTTCACGAGCCAGATTCAACCAATCAGTTCTTTTGGAATTGCATGTCATATACACACGCTCCGCTAGCAGAACTCTTTGATAATACCAGGTTCTGCTTCAAGACAATCCTTGCCCATATGATCCGACAGAGGCACAGGATACTTTCCATCAAAACAGGCCAGACACCAATCATGCTGAGTCACGGAATCAAGCAGACCGGGAATGGTCAGATAATGCAAAGAATCGATACCCATGAAACGAGCGATATCTTCCGGCGTATGGTTGGCTGCAATCAGCTCGCCCTTGCTGGAGAAATCAATGCCGTAAAAACACGGATTCATAATCGGCGGACAACTGACGCGCAGATGAATTTCCTTTGCGCCCAACTCACGCAACTTCTTGACACGAGCACGAATGGTGGTTCCGCGGACAATGGAGTCTTCCACGATAACAATGCGCTTACCCTTGATCATGGATTTGACCGGATTCAACTTCACCCGAACGGAAAAATCACGCATATCCTGTGAAGGCTGAATAAAGGTACGGCCCACGTAGTGATTACGGATCATGGCAAGTTCCAGCGGCAGGCCGGATTCCTGAGAATAACCGACAGCCGCGTAGTTACCCGAATCCGGGAACGGCATGACAAAATCGGCATCCACAGGTGCTTCCTTGGCAAGCATGGCCCCCATGGCCTTACGACGTTCGTAAACCACATCGCCGAAAACATAGGAGTCGGGACGAGCAAAATAAATCAACTCAAAAATACACTTGCTGGTCTTCTTCTTTTCGGCAAAACGGTGAGAAGTAAGTTTACCTTTGTGGATGGTCACCATCTCACCAGCTTCCAAAGGACGCAGATACTCGGCTTCGATCAGATCGAAAGCACAAGTCTCGGATGCGAACACGTAGGAATCACCCACTCGCCCAAGGGCCAGAGGACGAAAACTGTTGGGATCCTTAATCGCGATCATCTTGTCATTGGCGAGAATAAGCATGGAATATGCGCCACGCACACGACCACACGCCTTGCTGATAGCCTCCTCAAGAGACTCGGACTCATGCAAATATTTAATGATCAGATGGGCAAAAACCTCGGTATCCATGGTGGTCTGAAAAATAGAGCCACTGGCTTCGAGTTCTGAACGCAGTTCATAGGTATTCACGAGGTTACCGTTATGAGCCACGGACAATTGCAGGTCACCATGGCGAACCCGAAACGGTTGGGCATTACGAATAAGTGACGCGCCGGTCGTGGAATAACGGATATGCCCCATCCCGATGGAACCTTTAAGTTCCTTGCTCAGATGGCGCTCATTAAAGACATCGGCCACAAGGCCCATACCTTTCTGTTCGCGAATCTTCTCACCATCCCAGGTGACAATACCTGCAGACTCCTGCCCACGATGCTGAAGGGCATAGAGACCGAAGTAGGTCATTCTGGCGGCCTCTTTGTTGCCGTAGATTCCGAAAAGACCGCAATACTCTTTTTTCATGGAAGACTCTCTCGTCCTATCCGGCGGTTAGCCGTAATATTTTTGCAGGCTTTGAACTTTCAGCCCGGTTTCTCTTACTTCAAGAATGGCCTGAGCAATGGCCTTGGCCCCGGATACCGTAGTGGTATACGGGATATCGTACAACAATGTATTCTGACGAATCATCTTGGCATCGCTCACGGTCTTTTTGCCAGACGGAGTATTGATAACCAAGTCAAATTCGCCGTTCTTGATATGGTCGACAACGTGGGGACGCTGGCCCTCGTGGACCTTGTATACCTTCTCGACGTTGACTCCCTTTTCAGCCAGAAAATCGGCAGTACCACCAGTGGCGCACACCCGGAAGCCCATGGCCTCAAAGTCGCGGGCAACCAGAACTATCTTGGACTTGTCCCAATCGTTGACGGACATAAAGACCGTCCCTTCCAAAGGCAGTTTCTGTCCTGCCGCCAACTGCGCTTTCATATAGGCCAAACCGAAACTTGGATCGATACCCATAACTTCGCCGGTGGAACGCATCTCAGGTCCAAGTAGCACGTCCACGTTGGGGAAACGGCTAAAGGGGAACACGGATTCCTTGACAGACACATGGCCCTTTTTGCGCATTGCCTTGGGCTTCAAATCTTTCAGCTTCTCACCAAGCATGACGCGGGTAGCGAGCTTGGCAAGCGGAACACCCGTGGCCTTGGACACAAACGGCACGGTACGGGAAGCGCGCGGGTTAACCTCAATGATATAAACTTCGTTGTCCTTGATAGCGAACTGAACATTCATCAAACCGACAACGCCAAGCTCTTTGGCCATGACTGTAGTCTGTCGTTCGATTTCACGAATCAATTCTCCGCTCAGGGAGTACGGGGGCAGCACCGACGCAGAGTCACCGGAATGAATACCAGCTTCTTCGATGTGCTCCATGACACCGCCGATATAGACGTCCTCGCCATCGGCCAATGCATCGACATCCACCTCGATAGCGTATTCCAAAAACTTGTCGATGAGGGTCGGATGTTCTGGCGAAATACGTGCTGAATGACGGAAATAATGATCGAATTCATCCATGGTGTAGACTATGTCCATACCACGGCCACCCAACACATATGAAGGGCGAAGTACCAACGGGAAATCGAGACTTTCAGCTATTTCACGAGCCTCGACCATGGACATGGCCGTGCCGTTCGAAGGCTGCTTCAAATGCAGTTTGTTCAAGAACTGCTTGAACCGCTCGCGATCTTCAGCGCGGTCAATGGCGTCAGGGGTGGTACCGATAAGCGGCACGCCCGCATCCATAAGACGCAAAGCCAAATTGAGAGGAGTCTGCCCACCAAATTGAACAATAACACCGTCCGGCTTTTCAAACTCGATAATGTTCATGACATCCTCGAAAGTCAGCGGCTCAAAATAAAGCTTGTCCGAGGTATCATAGTCAGTGGAGACCGTTTCCGGATTGGAGTTGACCATAATGGACTGTACGCCAAGCTCCTTCAAAGTGAAGGAAGAGTGGCAGCAGCAGTAGTCGAACTCAATGCCCTGACCGATACGGTTGGGACCGCCGCCCAGAATGACGACTTTCTTTTTCTCGTCACGGACATTTTCCTGCCCGGTCTCGTAGGTAGAATAATAATACGGCGTGTATGCTTCAAATTCTGCGGCGCAGGTATCAACAAGATAGTAGGTCGGAATTATATCCAATTCCTTGCGCAAAGTGCGGATTGCATCCTCACTGGTCCGCCACATGGCGGCAAGCTGCGCATCGGCATACCCATATTCCTTGGCTCGACGGAGCATTTCATCCATGCCATCAGCATCTTTGGAAACGCCCTCACGCTTGCCATATTCAATGAGCTTTTTCTCCATCTCAAAAATGTCTACGAACTGACGGATGAACCATGGGTCGATTTTGGTGGCTTCGAAAACTTCATCTTCAGTCATTCCGCAGCGTAACGCATTACGCAGAGCAAACAGACGTTCAGAGTTGGGACGACGGAGCAGACGCAAAATTTCATTTTTGTCGATGTCGCAAGTTTCAAAACGCTTACCTAAACCGATGTGTCCGGTTTCCAAAGAACGCAAACCTTTCTGCAATGCTTCCTTGAAAGTTCGACCGATAGCCATGGTCTCACCCACGGACTTCATGGCCGTGGTCAAATAATCCTCGGTGCCGGGGAACTTCTCAAAAGTGAATCTTGGAATCTTGATGACACAGTAATCAATGGCCGGCTCAAAGGAAGCCATGGTCTCGCGAGTAATATCGTTGGGAATCTCGTCGAGCGTATAGCCGACTGCCAACTTGGCCGCAATCTTGGCAATGGGAAATCCGGTTGCCTTGGAAGCGAGAGCCGAAGAACGGGACACACGGGGATTCATCTCGATGATGATTACCTCGCCATCCTCGGGATTGATAGCAAACTGAACGTTTGACCCACCCGTTTCAACACCAATCTCACGCATGACAGCCAAAGAGGCATCACGCAATTTCTGATATTCGTCATCAGTGAGCGTCTGGGCCGGAGCCACGGTCACGGAATCACCAGTGTGTACACCCATAGGGTCCAAGTTTTCGATGGAACAAATGATCACGCAATTATCGTTTTTGTCACGCATGACCTCAAGCTCGTATTCCTTCCAACCAAGGATGGAACGTTCAAGCATGATCTCGCTCTTCATGGACAGGGCCAAGCCATTGGAACAAATTTCCTCAAGCTCTTCCATGTTGTAGGCAACGCCACCACCGGCACCGCCCAACGTATAGGCGGGACGAACGATAATCGGAAACGGGATCTTCTCACCCCATTCTCGCACGTCATCCATAGTACGACAAATACCACTCTCGGGCATACCGAGACCGATATTATTCATGGCCGTACGAAATTCTTCTCGGGATTCCGCCTTGTTGATAACCGGAATATCCGCACCGATAAGTTCAACGTTGTACTTGTCCAACACTCCCATTTCGGCCACGGCCAAAGCGGTGTTCAAACCAGTTTGTCCCCCCAAAGTCGGCAAAAGAGCGTCGGGACGCTCTTTTTCGATGATTCGGGCTACTGTTTCGGGCTCAAGGGGTTCGATGTAAGTGGCATCGGCCAACTCCGGGTCGGTCATAATCGACGCAGGGTTGGAATTGACCAGAACGACTTCGTATCCTTCTTCCTTGAGCGCTTTAAGCGCTTGGGTTCCAGAATAATCGAATTCGCAAGCCTGGCCGATAACAATCGGGCCGGACCCGATCAACATAATCTTTTTGATGTCTGTACGTCTGGGCATTCTCGTCCAAAGAGTTGAAGTTACGGCATTTTTCGCAAGCCGGGGAATCATGTGCCTACCCCGTCCGATCAGGCAATACCGCCACCCACCGGACAAGCAAACTTTATTACAGGCTTACCCCCCGAATGGCAATGGTTTTATGCCTCCTACAGTCGTGTGAAAAACGGAAAAAACACCCCCAGAAATGTCCACGCCACCTTCATCAAGGGTACATTCTTCACGTTCTCCACTTTTTTTATTATTAAAAATCTTAAATAGCGAACCAAATAACACACTTTTATTTCAAAAACATCCTGAAATCGTATGATTAATTTTCCCTTTAATCTCGGCAGCAAAAAACAAAACTCTCCCATTGACACGAGCATAGTTGAGACTTAATTTCACTCTCAACCATTTTTTGAGGGATTATTTGAAATGCAAAAGCCTTTGACACAATACCCTACCGGGGCTGTTGTTCGTATAACCGGAATCGACGGAGGCCGACAGGCCCGTGCCCGCATGCTCGCTATGGGCATGACGCCTGGATGTCCGGTCGAGATTCTGACCGGTGGACCAACAGGTTGCCGAGTCCGTGTCCGCGGTTCCGAAGTTGTCCTATGTTGCGGCCTGGCCGGAAAGATAATGGCCGTAGACAATGACTCTAACGAAGGTCCGCACTGCAGTTGCTGCCCCGGGCCACGGGCCAAAGCTTCATAATGGACGAGATAGACCCGAACGTATCAAGCCGCCTCATGGCGGCTTTTTTCATGCCCATCTTTTTTTTCAAATTCTTCTTGTTTCAAGTAAGTTACGGGAGATATCCTGAGCCAATACTCAATGGAGACCATGTCCGAAGGTATCAAAATCGGTGTCAGTGCCTGGATCATCGGCGAAAAAGTCCGGTGGGACGGCATGCATAGACGAGACCGTTATCTATCTGAAATTCTGGCCAAGCATGTCGAATTCATCCCGTTGTGTCCTAAAATAGCTTGCGGGATGGGCATCCCAAGAGAGGAACTACGCCAAGCAGACTGCGCGGGAAATATCCGTCTCATAGGATCTAAATCTGGCTATGATCTAACCCAAAAAATGACAGAGTGGGCGGAACGCGTGCTGCATGGTCTGGGAGAAGAAGAACTCAACGGCTTTGTCCTAAAACAAAGCTCTCCATCCTGTGGCATGCATCACGCCAAGATATTCTCCACCACAGGCAAACCGCCCCGGCTCGAGTCAGGATTCTTTGCCCGCAAACTGATAAAATACGCCACCCTGCTCTTCAAAACTCTGTCGTTCAAGACAACACCAAAAAAAATACAGATGTACTATCTCATGCCATAGGCTTTTTCAAAAAACAGTTGAACTCGGGGGATAAACAAGAATTTCAGGGTATGATGCTCGCTTATAAAAATGGAAAAATACAGCTACTGATACCGATGACGCTTCTGAATCATTATGCCAGAAAGTATCAGAAACCATACCTGACGCAGCAGTATTATTTGAATCCATCACCAACTGAACTTGAGCTGCTTAACCACGTCTAAATGATTGAAGTACTACCGGCTGCTTCCAGTTCCAAACGTATACCCTTGATATCGCCACCGCTTTCGAGCCACGACTTAAGCAACGCCCGATTGCGAAAGACCACAGGATGTGGACACCCATATCCGGCCTGAACTAACAATCCTGCGGCCTGATCCGGGTAATGCTTTGCTGCTGATAAACAAGCCAACAAATTAAGACAAAGTTCATTCACGGGGAAACCAAGGGTCATGGCCTTACCCAAAGGCAACATCACATCAGAATATCGACGTGCACCGTAATAGGCCACGGCAAGATCAAACTGTGCCGCGTGCAATCCGGACAATCGCTCGGCAATCGCCTCTCGCTCGCCCACAGTGTAGGAAATTTTTTCAGCGATATACGGAGTGCCGTTCACATTTCGGACACGTACATCAAACCCATATCGACGAGCCCAAAACAATCCTTCCACGGCATCATCGGAATCGAGCATCATATCGACTTGTTGACACCCGGCCAACCTCATGGCTTTGAGCAATCCGTCGGTAGGAACTCTGTCGAGATTTGCACTCCACAGAATTTTCATTTCACGAATACGCATATCCTCGCACATGGCAACGACTTTTGCGTAATCCCTGAACATCTCAAAATCATTGAACGTCAAAGTAGCAAGACCGCGGTCACTCACGGCCTGCTCCAATTCATCCAAATTCCAATCCCCGTCGAAACGAACAAAACTCTGCGAGAATATACCGGAATTATTATCGATACAATTCGGCCTGACAGTCTTCATTTCCACACGCATATTCCACCCCACGCCGCCTGTTTTTTGACGATTCAACGGCTCTGTATCGGGAAATGCAAGGAATTTGCCAAAAAAGAAAAATGACTATTGCTTATAGCAATGATCCAACAAAAAAAATCGCCCCACAAGCTCATGGCTTGCGGGGCGATTGACTCATTTCAATAAAGACTCTAGCTAATCTTGCTCCCTGAAGGGACGTCACCCGAAGGGGTGAGCAACTGCATACCGTCTTCGGTCTTCACAGCCAAAATCATACCTTGAGACAACTGTTTTCTCAGCTTGCGCGGCTTGAGGTTGGCAACCACGACCACTTGCTTACCAACAAGATCGTCAGGACTGAAGAAATCGGCAATACCCGCAACGACTTGGCGCAGTTCTGCATCACCAGTGTCCACGCGAACCAACAGAAGGCGGTCTGCATCAGGATGCTTTTCCACTTCCTTGACCGTGCCGACACGCAGGTCCAGCTTCTGGAAATCCTCGAATTCTATATTCGAAATTTCTTCATCTACCTTTTCCTGCTTCTTGGCCTTCTTGCCATTCTTGGACTTCTTGGCAGCCTTTTCTTCCTTGGCTTCGGGCATCTCTACACGAGGGAAGAGGTTAGATGTCTTGGCAACGGTTTCGCCGGATTCCAACAAACCCCAAACATCCAGTTCCTTGGACAAATTAACCTTTTCCGGGTCAAACGCTATACCGAGCTGTTCCAGCATCTTTTCGGATGCTTCGGGCATCACCGGCCACAGATGGACGGCGATCTTGCGCATATTCTCCAACAGCACATAAATGACTGTTGAGAGCCGCTCCATGTCCTTTTCTTTGTACAGAGTCCAGGGAGCGGTGGCGTCGATGTATTTATTCAGGCCGCGCACCAATTCCCACAAACCTTCAAGGGCGCGGGAAAATTTGAATTCTGAATAGAAATTCTGGAAGGATTTCATGGCATCCTGACCAATTTTCTTGATCTCCGCATCCACGATATCTTCCACATCGGGACGAGGAATGCTTCCACCAAAATACTTGTGGGTCATGGCCAAAGTACGGCTAAACAGGTTGCCAAGGTCATTGGCTAAATCTGCGTTAAGGCGTCCCACCAAAGCTTTTTCAGAAAAACTGGAATCCTGACCGAATGACATTTCCCGAAGCAGGAAATAACGGAAAGCATCCAGACCGTAGGCGTCCTTCATGGCTAAAGGTTCCACGACATTGCCAATAGACTTTGACATCTTGGTGTCTTCCACCAGCCAGTACCCGTGTACATTAAGATGCTGATACGGCTCAATGCCAGCGGCTTTGAGCATGGTCGGCCAGAAGATGGCATGCGGCTTGAGAATATCTTTTGCCACCAGATGATTGGCTGCCGGCCAGAACTTCTTGAATTTGTCGCCTTCGGGATAACCAAGTGCGGCCAGATAGTTGATCAAAGCGTCAAACCAAACATAGGTGACGTACTGATCGTCAAAGGGCAACTCAATCCCCCAGGTCAAACGAGACTTGGGACGGGAGATGCACAGATCTTCAAGCTCGCCGGATTCCAGCAAGCTCATAACCTCATTCTTGTACCGCTCTGGACGGATAAAATCAGGATGTGTGTTGATATGTTCGATCAACCAATCCTTGTATTTGGACATCTTGAAGAAATAATTTTTCTCCGCAATGTATTCAGGCACGGTCTGATGGTCAGGACATTTGCCGTCGACAAGTTCCTTCTCAGTGTAGAACCGCTCACAACCAAAGCAGTAATGACCACCATATTCGCCGAAATAAATATCTCCTGCATCATAGACCTTTTGCAGGATGCTCTTCACCACCTCGATATGCCGAGGCTGCGTGGTACGGATGAAATCATCATTTGAAATATTCATGTCCGGCCACAGGTCTTCAAAGAGCTTGCTGATGATATCAACATATTCCTTGGGAGTCTGGCCGTTGGCTTCCGCGGCTTGAACGATCTTGTCGCCATGTTCGTCAGTACCGGTCAGGAAGTAAGTCTCCTCACCCATCAGTCTGTGAAAACGATTCAATGAATCGGCCACAGTTGTGGTATACGCATGCCCCAAATGAGGTTTGGCGTTTACATAGTAAATGGGCGTGGTGATATAAAAACTTTGCAAATCAATTCTCCTTGTCGTGACGAACACAGTCCGCCTGCCACGCAGTTATTTTTTGGAAGGCCTGCGCCTACGCCTTCTGGGCCTGCGCCCTCTTTTTGATTTTTCATCGCCGGAACGGGATTCGCTCTTTCCCTCAGGGGTTGAACGATCCGGCGTGCCATCCCGCTCTTTCCTCTCGGGACGCTCCTGACGGGGACGCCGCTGGCTATCCCTCTTGTCACTGCCACTCTTATCGCTACGCTTCGGCTTCCCACGGCCTTGAGGACCACCAGCTTTTTCTTCAGATTTTTCCTTGCCCCGTTTGGTATCACGACGCGAATCATCTGGCTTGGACGGTCTACCGCCACGCTTGCTGCGCGGGGGCCGAGGCTTGGCTTCAGCCAAGGCTTCTTCACTCGGCGGCTTGTTAACTATTTCATTCCATTCGTCAATGGAAACTTCCCGCTCCTCAAATTTCTCGGTGAGCAGAGACAGAGTCTTTTTGAAAAAATTGGAACGAAGAACTTTCACCTGACCGAGGGACGTCGTATACTTCTTGCCCACACGCGGACACATGCGATGGAATTCTTCATAGCCTTCTTGCTCAAAACTGAGACAACAAAGCAGACGGCCACAAATGCCCGAAATTTTTGTAGGATTCAAAAAAAGATTTTGTTCCTTAGCCATTTTAATGGTCACAGGGACAAATTTCCGCATAAATCGACGGCAACAACATATCTGCCCGCAGTTACCTATAGCGCCAAGCATCTGGGTCTCATGACGCACACCAATCTGTCGCAATTCAATACGAGTCCTATATTCCCGGACAAGGTCCTTGATAAGCTCTCGAAAATCGATACGGCCAGGTGCTGTAAAATAAAAAACCATCTTGGACCGGTCAAAAAAGACTTCCACATCCACAAGCTTCATACCCAATTTATGGGTAACTATGCACTTGCGAGAAAATTTGAAGGCATCCTTAGCCAGCGCCTCGTTCTCGGCAGTGGACTCCATGTCCTTTTCGTTAGCCAAACGATAAATAGGCTTATGGCCTTCATTATCGTCCTCTTCCTTAGGAGCCTGACGAATAAGAATGACCTTGCCCAACCCCATGCCCTGATCGGTCTTGACGATAACGTGTTGTCCTTCACGCACCACGAAAGGACCGGAGGTAAAATAATATACCTGTCCGTAATCGTTGAATTTAACACCAAGTATTTGGCTCATTGTTTTATATCCTATATATAAGCACCCCGTATGATCGGGGAAGAAAGTATCATGCAAAGAGAATCAATATATTAGAAAACGGCTTGGACTTCAAATGATGCCGTCAAAAGAAAAACGGGTGCCGTTTCAGTCGCACGGCACCCGGCTTTTTTACTTGATAAACAAATGCTTAGAGCAGCCCCAAGCTCTTTATCTCATTGAGGAGTTTTTCCTCATCAATGGGCTTGACCAAATAGGAAGTGGCCCCACCGAGGAAAAAAGCGTCGTGGGTTTCTTTCTCATCCGCGAGCATGGTGGTAACAATAACCTTGGACTCGTCCTGGGGAGCCACATCGTGCTCCTTTTCCAGTGCACGAATCTCACGAAGGGCCTGCTGCCCATCCATTTCCGGCATGAGTAAATCAAGACAAATCAAATTATACGGTTCGCCATGAGCCAGCCCTCGGCCAAAGGCTTCAATAGCCTCTTCTCCGTTGACGGCAATATCGCACTGGGCAACTTGGCGTAAGATCTCATGAATCATATTCCGGCTGTAAAAATCGTCATCCACGATAAGCGCTTTCATGCACACCCTCCTGAGCAAACTCACAGCTTACAGCAACCTGAAAATTAATGTCACTTTACACGACAAAATGCAACTCCTGCCATCCCGCCGAATTCAACCTAAATCTGTATGACCTCTCCTTCACGCGCCAATTCAAACCTCACACCAGAGTCACGCCACTTCTCCTTGAGCCTATCCTGAATGACATCCAACTGTTTATCAGTCCGGGTCGTATCGTGATGCGTCAAATATGTCTTCCCCGCACCCGTGTCCCGAGCCAACTCAAGAGCACTTTCATAGGTTGAATGCCCCCATCCCCGCTTCGTTTCGTACTCTTCTTCCGTATATTGCGAGTCCGCTATCAACACGTCAACGCCACTAATAAAATCGACAATGACTTGACTGCGCTCCTGCACGACTTGTTCATATTCTTCAAACTCTTCATCTTCAGGCTGATATATATTCTGCAAATGTTCATGATCACCCGTAAAGAAAAGACTCTTGCCGTCGCATTCCACTTTGAACCCAAAATTCATGGCAGGATGGTTCATGAGAATCGTTGAAACCTTTGCAAATCCAAGATCAACGACCTGCCCGTCTGACAATGTGTTATAAGAAATATTCGCTTGCAATTCGGCTACACGCACCGGAAAATGTGGATATTCCATCTGCTTGGCAAGCACAGCCTCAATGCCTGTCATGGTCACGGGATCGGGAGGACCGTAAATAGTCAGTTCATTCCCCGGCACAAACATGGGGATAAAAAAGGGAACACCTTGAATATGGTCCCAATGCGTATGGGAAACAAACAAATGACACTTGACCGGCATGCTCGCCGACAACTCAACACCCAACTCCCTAATGCCGGTTCCTGCATCGAGAATAACAAGATCATCGGTATCGGATCGCACCTCGATACAAGTGGTGTTGCCACCATATTTAATAGTATCCGCTCCGGGTGAGGGCAAAGAGCCCCGTGTCCCCCGAAATTGAAAATACATGATCAGGCCTCCCCAAGCTTGATAAATATCCGGGCACGCTCCACCTCCTCATCAAGAGTTGGAAGCTCTTCGATGAGTTCCTCCATATCCATGAAGAATCGTTCCCTGACGGAATCAGGCAAAGGCTCTATTTCAAAATCTCCAGCCGCACCGAAAGAAAGTTTTTTGGTAATCTGATTGGCCGCAAACAAACAATCAAGAAGCTGGGAAGACTCTCCCGAACCTACTGAATGATGCCGAGCTATGGCATCATGCAATTCCACGGGAAGATTCCACTTCTTGGCAAGCATGGCACCAATGTCGGCATGATTCGCCCCAATTACATCCTGTTCACACTGGTAAAACGCCGCACCGGGTTCAGCGGCTCTTCCCGAGACGTCCTCGAACTCCTCCGGCATATACAGAGCAAAAACCGCCTTCCCAACGTCATGCAGCAATCCGGCTGCGAAATAATCAGCGGCATCGTCACGCGAAACACCAAGCTTCAACCCGAGCATGCGCGTAGCCGTAGCCACGGCCAACGAGTGCAACCAAAATCCCCCCATATCCAAATGCTTTCCGGCGGACTTGGGTATGGCTCCGACAGCCGCCAAACCTAATGCAACATTCTTCAACGTATTCAGGCCGAGATACACGCTGGCCTGATTAATGGAAGTTATTTCGCGAGACAATCCGAAATAGGCAGAGTTAACCAACCGCAATATTTTGAGCGTAAAGACAGGGTCCCGTTTGATGACCTCGACCAGATCTCTCTGCGAACAATTAATGTCCCCAGTCAGCTTCAAAACCTGATTTACACTCTGAGGAAATGCAGGCATTTTCTCAACGGCAGTCAATAATTTATTTTTAAGTTCCGTCATTGATTCCAATCATTTGAATGTAACATGTTTCATCAAATTATCTGTATCCAAGGACAGTGGATCAAACCACCTAATATACACGAATGAACGGTAGCTCAGGAAAAACTCCGTGGCAAGCGACATCTATGGATAAAACGACTGCACAGTGTATCCATTGCCATCCCAACGACACTTGACCTGCCCATATCGAGAAGTTGTCAGCACCCCGCCTCCGGCCGCACGCGCTACCTCCGGGTGCGGGAACCCATACCGATTGAGATATCCATTGGAACACAGGACAGTCTGTGAAGACACGGCTTCGTAGAGCCGGGGATCAAGACTGCTTCGGCTCCCGTGATGCGGCAAGACAAGGGCCTCGGCCCTTATATCACTTCCCTCCTGCAAAATGGTATCAATCCCGGCCTTCTCAACATCCCCCGGTAACAAGGCCAATGGGCTACCTTTCCACACCATTCGCATGACCAGTGACCGTTCATTGGCTTTCCCGCTCTTAAATTGAGGATTAGGATGCACCACTTCAAAAACGGCATTATCGGTCAATTTCACCACAGCCTTGGCGACCAGGGGCTGAGGGGAAAGATGCTTCCGAGCCAGGGCTTTCCGCATCCTTTCACCTGTACGCCCTCGCGGCATCATGCCGTTAGTATAAAATTCCCCTACCTGAAATCGATCAAAAATAAACGGCAGGCCATGACTGTGGTCCACGTCTGGGTGCGTCATAAACACTCCATCCAAACGCGGAGGCCGCCCATACGTCAAAGCCGGTGCCACCACAGCCTCACCCAAATCAAACGTTCGCGAGCCACCCCCGCCATCAACGAGCCATCGATGACCGCCGGGCAAAGAGACAACCAAAGCCTGTCCCAACCCGACATCCAGCATGGTTAACTGCACTTGATCACGGGTGTCAGCCACCATGACTGAAATATGTGGAAAAACGAACAAAAGGAATCCAATAGCAGCCAATTCAACCGGTACCCGTCGTGAACTTCGAACAATGGACACCGCCACAATCAGCAACACGGCGCACCCAAGCATTTCCGGCCATAACGGTCTCAGCACGGCAAATACAGGCATCAATCCAGCATTACCGGCTGTATGCAGCAGAACCAATAACCCATCCGCGCCTTGTACTGCCCACCCAAGAAAAATACCGCCGATAAATTGTGTCCACGGAAAGGCCGTCAAAAACATACCCGCCAACCCCAGCGGCATAACCACAAAACCAAGCACAGGCAGCCACACCAGATTAAGCAAAATATTAGGACTCATCGTCCCGAAATACCAGGAAACGAGAGGCAGTAGCGCAATATTCGCGCAGACACTCATACACATGATGCCGATAGCCCATCGAACAAGTTGTCGCGGCCATGAATCACCGGCAAGAAACAAAGAACGGAAATGCGGATACATGAGGCCAATCCCGGCCACAGCCACAACAGACATTTGCAGACTGAGATCAAAAACCGACATGGGTGAAACAAACACAATGGTCAACAGGGCAAAGAAAAGCCCGTCCATAAGCACTCGGCCCCGCCCTTGAAGCAACAGGAATCCCCAAAATCCAAACATCGTTGCTGCCCGAATCAATGATGCAGATGGTTGACCGAGCCATGCATACCCAAGCACCAACGGAGCAGCCATCAGCACCGCCAACTTTGGGCGGGGAATAGACAAAAGCAACGGCGGATATATCCAACCCACAAGCAACGCCAGCCCGAACCCCATGGCCGCCACAAACCCCACGTGCAACCCGGACAGGGCCAAAGTATGCGCCAGCCCCGCACTCCGTGTTGCGTTCATGGTGTCGCTGGACAACAGTGATTTGTCACCCGTGGTCAAAGCCAGAACCATGGCTCCGCCCTGCGTCTCAGGGACAGACTCTGCCACGGCATGCTGCAGTCGGGCTTTCAACTGCCACAGGATATCATCGGGAGACTCTCCCCATTGCAAGGACGCTTTCCCCACAGGCCATGCCCGCCAAAAAACACCTTGGCGCTGCCAGTACCATCCATAATCCCAACCACCGGGATTACCAAAACCACGCGCCGGAACAACTCGCAGCAAAGCCTCAAGGTCCTGCCCCGGCGAGGGCCTGTAACGAGGGTGACGAATAGATAATACCATTCTGCCCGGCAAAATCTCTTCGACACCGTCTACCTCGCACCTGATATTACCAAGCACGACACGAAGCCGGTTGCTTGAACGCGATTCCACCCGTTCTGCCACTGCCCGTACCATGATCGGCTTTCGACTCTCCGCCCATTCGGGTGTCTCATAGGGTAATTCAGGCGTGCGCTGAGAAGCATAACCAAAACCAAAGACCGCGCAGCAGATAAAAACCAACAACGGCAACCGACACATTCGATCTCGCAACAAATAATCAGCCAGATACACTACACCGAGTGCCGCCATGGCCGGAATAGGATGCTTAAAGGACACAATCCCGAGAACAAACGCCAACCCATAGGATTGCCATGGCAGCAATCCAGGAACGATTGATCGTGATGTCCAACAAGCTTTATCCATGGCCACTCAACTTTCATCATATCGGTTACAAAAAATTCCCCCAACAACCATGGAATTAACAGGAAGCTTTCACGTTATCCAGCATCCTTTCAAAAAGCATATCCCATCCGTCTGTCAGACAAGAAGGAAATAACGACAACAAAAAACGACCAACATCACACGGATGTCGGTCGCTAAAATGATAAGTATATTTTAAGAACTATCCGCTGACACGCTTAACACGTGCGCCCACACCGGAAAGCTTGGCTTCGATGTTTTCGTAACCGCGATCCAAGTGATAGATACGTTCAATAGTGGTCGTACCCTCGGCTGCTAGGCCAGCCAGCACGAGAGATGCACTCGCCCGCAGATCAGAGGCCATGACCGGTGCTCCCCTGAACTGATTCACCCCATGAACCATGGCAGTGCGCCCCTTGAGCCGAATGTCGGCACCAAGACGAACCAGTTCGAGAACATGCATGAATCGATTCTCGAAGATTTTTTCCTCGATAATCCCCGTCCCCTTACCAAGGCACATGAGAGCCATGAGCTGAGCCTGCATATCAGTAGGAAACCCGGGATGAGGCAATGTGGTCACATCCACATTTTCCAACAAACCATTGGCTCGGCGGACCAAAACATAGTCTTCTTCCTCCTGCAGCCACACACCCATTTCACGCAATTTGTAGCTGACAGCATCCAAGGCGTTGAAGGGACAATCCAGCACTTCCAATTCTCCACCAGTAATGGCCGCAGCCACCATATAGGTTCCGGCTTCAATGCGATCCGGCATGACGCGATAGTCGCATCCAGAAAGAGAAGACACTCCTTGGACCTTAATCACACTAGTCCCCTGCCCGGTAATTTTCGCACCGCAGGCATTGAGAAAATTCGCAAGATCCGCGACTTCGGGTTCACGAGCCGCATTCTCGATAATACTTTCACCCTCAGCCAAACAAGCAGCCATGAGAATATTCTCGGTGCCACCTACGGTTGGAAAGTCCAAAGTAATTTGGGCACCTTTAAGGCCACCCTTACAGTGTCCCTTGATGTAGCCTTCAGTAATTTCGAACTCGGCTCCCATGCGTTCAAAACCACGAAGATGAAGATCGACCGGACGCGCACCAATGGCACAACCGCCGGGGAGTGCGACTTTAGCTTCTCCCAATCTGGCCAGAAGCGGGCCAAGACACAATACAGATGCACGCATGGTCTTAACCAGATCATACGGAGCTTCAGGTTTGAGTCCTGTACACAGACTCGTAGCCTTGTTGTCTTCAAAGGATGTTTCGCATCCAAGAATATTCAAAAGTTTCAAAGAAGTTCTGATATCAGCCAATTTGGGAACATTGCTCAGATTGACCTGCCCCTCTGCCAAGAGACATGCCATAAGTATAGGCAGAGCCGCATTTTTAGCTCCGCTGACCTGAATACTTCCCTGAAGCGGAACGCCACCTTCAATAATTAGTTTATCCATCTGTTACCTTTTTTTATTCTTTTGCTTGACCGTAGTAAAAAGCTTAGTTAAATACTGCCCCTCACACGGTGGGTGTAGCTCAGTTGGTAGAGCACCTGGTTGTGGCCCAGGTGGCCGTGGGTTCAAGTCCCATCACTCACCCCAAGTGACCATAATTGGACGGAACATCAGTTCCGTCCTTTTATTTTGCCTGAGTAAAAGCATTCTCATTCAGTGCTTTGATTTCGTTCCCTGCCTGAGACAACAGTTCACGCAAACGTTTCGCAGCTTCGGGCTGAATCTTCTGTTCCAGAAGAATGGCTCGTGGCCCGCCGCCTTTCACGCCGGTATACGCTTCGTTCAAAACTGTCCGATCTGTAAAGCCGCCACTATTGACCGCCAACCCCGCATACAATCCGCTCCGCTCACCCACAAAATACACGTTACCAGATTCATAAAATTCATCAGTCTCATGGATTTCATAATCGATATTAAGAACAATCAGACGAGCATGGGCCTGCAAAATGACACCGGTCAGCAACATGTAACGGACATCATCCTCATGCATAAACAAGACGACACCAGACTGTTTTGAAACTCCAGCCTGAAATCCGAATCCAACCGACCCTTTGGTCATAAAGACCGGACCGGTCCAGCCTTCATCCGTCGAGGCCATCAAAACAGCGTTGCCACCACCAATGGACACAAGCAGGCTCGCCTCGCCAATGGCGGGAATGATCAACACGCCCTTGGCCTTGTCGATCATCTTGCCGATAACACCTTCGTGATCATTTTGAATCGTCGTTTCAAGGACGTTCACGGCCTCGTCCACCAGTGCATTTGCAGCGGCAATATCACCGTCTGCACCACGGGTAGTTTTTCCGGCGCATCCAGCCATAAGGACGAATCCCAGTATCAGGGGCCAAATAAAACAGTGACGTGTATCCATGAGAATGGCCTAAAGGGAGTGTGTCCCTGTGTCAAGAACGTTTGCGGAGATGACGTACGTCTCCAACGCGGACTGTCAATTTCTCTTTATCAAAATACTCCAATATCGGAATAAGATACTTACGCGAGAGCCCTGTTATTTCCTTGCAGTCAGGGGCGGACATTTCTTGATTATCCGCAAAAAAAGCAACTATCCGGCCTTGAAGGTCATCCAAGGCCGTCTTATGATAATACATGTCACCTTTGATGCGTACCAACGCTCCTTGCTCCTGCAACAACTTCAAGACACCAGAAGCCTGCTTAAAGTCCATGCCAAGCGGTTCAAGTACATCCTTGAGATTGGGCGGGGTACCGCCTCCTTTAGTATAAGCATCAAGGATGGTTTCACGGACTTTTGCCTGATCTGAAGCCAACGAAACTTTATGCCCTTTCAACTTGAGCAATTCCTGCTCGGCAACGATTTCACCAGTCTTAAGCATCCGTTCCACCACGAAATGAAATAGCTTGGGAGGCAAATCCTTGCCCCATGAGGAAGCCAGTTCACCTCGTTGCACACCGGGTTTCATAGAATCCCTGGCATGAAAATCTTTCAAAAAGACAAGCAGACTCTCACCAAGAGACGCCGCCAGTTGCCCACCGGCATACCGACGCGTTTCCTTGTCAAACAACACAGACTTCTGCTGACCACCAAGTAGTCCCAAAGTCTTCTCCAACCCCTTTGTTTCAAGATTGGTCATGGTCAGCAATTGTGCGAAAGTCAATCCGACAGGACCTGCCAATTCCAATTGGGCTGCTGCCACCTCTTCGGGCGTCTCGGCAGCAAGCTGCTGCATAAGCTCCACCTTATCCGAGAATCGTTTTATAGTATGCCCGACTGGTCCTATAACCCGACCACCTGCAAAAGCGCGGAGCGGAGAAAATGCGCGCAACACGATACGATCACCATATACTGCGGCCAACGGTTCCGAAAATCGGACCTGACAGACGCAGGTTTCACCGGGTTTCAGATCTTCTCGATCCAACAGATAAACACGAGCCAGCACTTCACGCGCACCGTGATGAAAATGTATTTCCCGCCGATGCTTGAGCGGCAGATGTGAAGATTCCAAAACGGTTAATTCGATGTCCCACACCGTTGAAGGGAACAATGACCCCGGACGAGCCAACACATCTCCCCGCCTGATATCGTCCACTTCCAGGCCATGCAAATTGATGGCCGTCCGTCGTCCGGCCTGAGCTGTCTCCACAGCCTCGCCATGCGATTGCAAACTACGCACTTTGGTCTCTACCCCGGCTGGATAAAGAATAATATCGTCACCAACAGAAATGGAACCGGAAACCATAGTCCCGGTGACCACGGTACCGTGTCCTTTCATGGTGAACACACGATCCACGGGCAGACGAAATAGATCGGAACGACGACGGGGCTTGAATTCTGCCATCAAGGTCCGCAACTGATCCTTGAGCGCATCCAATCCGTCACCGGTATGCGCGGATACCGGTATAATCGGTGCGCCAGCAAGAAATGTTGGTTCAAGATAAGACGCAACTTCTTCTTCCACCATCTCCAACCATTCCGCATCCACCATGTCAGTCTTGGTCAAAGCAACAACGCCAGTTGTCACACCAAGCAATTGACAAATCTCCAAATGCTCACGGGTCTGGGGCATGATGCCTTCATCCGCTGCAATGGCCAAAACCACAAAATCAATACCTGCAGCACCGGCCACCATGTTCTTAACGAATTTTTCATGGCCAGGGACATCGACGATACCCAGTCTGTTCCCCTCTCCCAGATCAAGAAAGGCAAAACCGAGTTCTATGGTGATACCGCGTTTTTTCTCTTCGGATAATCGATCACAATCAATACCGGTAAGCGCTTTAATGAGTGTTGTCTTTCCATGGTCGATATGACCGGCTGTTCCCATGATAACGGGCATATATGGTAATCCTTGACTATCTGTTTTTAATTACAACGAGAACTTAGATGATAGGGAAAAACAGGCTTCGCCACAAGAGCACAAAACAAGCTCTCAACTTTAAAGTCAAAACACAATTCAACACTGGATGCAATTTCTCAAAAAAACACTCAATCAATATACAAATACGTTTATTGTCTCACCATTCAAAGGCAAGTGGAAAACCCAAAAAAACGCACTATTCCTGTTTATGATTACCATCTTTTCAAAACTCTCATGGGGTGTAGACAATAATGTTTGCACCCTTTTTTCATCATATCGTGACAATTATAATAGTTTCATATAGGCCCAGTATGATATTTTTTCTTAATCAATATACACACTCAATCTGTGGAGTTATTATTTCATGATATCCATGAGAATTACACAGTGCGTTATGGCTCTCCTCATAACGGCTGTCTGCATAAGTCCCTCTTTGTCGATGGCAGCCGCACCTTCTCAAGCCCCCGACCCAATAGGTGAAGTGATCCACATCATGGGGTTTGTCTCGGCCCAAATACCGGGCATGGACGCCAGAAAACTTGAATTGAAAAGCCCAGTTTTCATCCATGAAGTTATTGTCACAGGAAGAACCGGCAACGTGGAAATCCGCTTCAAGGATGACACCATTTATTCTCAGGGAACCGAGTCGACTCTCTCCATGGACGACTATGTCTTTTCCGAAGACGCTTCCTCTTCGAAACTCCTTTTCAAAATGGGCGAAGGAACATTCCGTTTTGTCACAGGCCAAATCGTCAAACAAAATCCTGACGCCTTTGCTTTGACAACCCCCATGACCTCCATCGGTATTCGAGGCACTGAACCTTTCGCTATTGTCGAACCCAAACGGGAACGCATAGGGGTTCTCGAGATAACTTCTGGACACACGGTAGTTGTCACTTCAGAAATAAACGCCATGTCAATGTCTGAAGCAAATCTCATGACCGATATTGAACTTGGCCGTCCTCTTTCACCACCAGCCCCTATCCCTGCTGCGGTCCGCGAAAAAGTCATCAAGGCAGCCCCCATGACTAGTCAGGGAGAGTTCGGGTTGTATGGCTCAAAAAAAGAACTTCAACTCAAAGCTGATGGTTTCAAGAATCTTCTGAATTTTGAAAAAAAACAAATTGGTGGGTTGAACGTCCATCCAGACTACCAACAACTGCGCAAAATTGCTGTGCAGGAGCGAGCCTTCAATAACGCCACGAATGAACGAGATGGAAAGACAAAGGCGGAAGCAGGCTTGGGTGGCGGTGAAAACACAGATACCGCTAGCAGCGAGAGCGAAGGCGGCGGAGCAAGTAGTCCTGCAGGGTCTACCCCATAACGAAAGACTCAAATGGCTGAAGGCATGAACCGTTGACGCCGATGAAGGAATAAAACGATGAATCGATTTCTCAAATATAGTGTTTTTTTTATACTTATTACCCTCCTGCCTGCCGGTTGTGTCGTCGAGAAAGTGACGAATCAAATACCGGAACGACAAGGAACAAAGGCGTATCTGAAAAAAGACTACGACACCGCTATCACCAAATATGAGTATGCTGCGGAAAACGACAATGCCAACGCAAAGTACGCATTGGCCACAATGTATATGGAAGGTGAAGGGGTTGAAAAAGACATGAACAAGGCCCTGCAACTTCTTGAGCAGGCATGCGATCAGGAACAAAAGGACGCACTGCTCATGCTCGGCCTGTTTTACGTCTATGGGGACAATGTCCCGACCGACGAAATCAAAGGCGCCGAACTCATATACAGAGCTGGCGTCGCTGAAAATGATGTAGCTATGTACTACATGGGCCATCTCTACGCAGCAGGTGTCGGCGTGAAAAAGGATCTTCGCCGAGCACAAATGTGGATGAACAACGCCAAAAAATTCGGTTTTCCTGTCAAGGAAGAACTCCTGACGCTCAAAGGATTAGAAGCTTTGTACGACAACTAACCCACTGTATAAAACAAAATAAGGGGTGCCAACAGACTGTCGGCACCCCTTTTCTATCCAATTCGCAGCTACCGTTTCAGGAATTCCCTGAAAGCCAGTGTGCAGGCGTAAATATCAGCCTTGGAGGACAACTCGAAAGGTGAGTGCATGGACAATACAGGCACACCGACATCAATGACATCCATACCGTATACAGCCAAAAATTTAGCCACAGTTCCACCACCACCGACATCGACTTTGCCAAGCTCGGCCATATGCCACGGGATACCAGCGTCATCAAAGATACGCCTAAGCCAACCGATGTAATCAGGATGGGCGTCATTGGCTCCCACCTTGCCACGATGGCCAGTAAATTTATTGAAGCACGGCCCATATCCAATACGAGCAGCGTTCAGGGGCTCGTATACATCCTTATGATCAGGGTCCATAGCGGCAGATACATCCGCAGACAGCACTGAGCCATTCATGAAAATTGAGGACAAGCGTGCGCCCGGTTCCCATGCCTCGGCCAATTCTTCCATACAATATTCAAAAAAGTACGACTTGGCACCAGTTGAACCTTCGGAACCAATCTCTTCCTTGTCCCAAAACAAAACAATCTGCGCATACTCAGGCTCTTCTTCAGCAAGCAATGCTTCCAGAGCACAAAACACACTGGACCGATCATCCTGACCATATCCGCCAATAGTGGCCTCATCCAAACCGACAAATCGAGCCGGACCAGCCGGAACAGCCTGCATCTCCGCACTGAAGAAATCGGACTCGTCAATGCCATACCGCTTATTCAACAGCTCAAGCACCATGCGCTTGACTGGTTCTTTGGGACCATCATCGTCCTTTTTGTCTTTGGATACCGGAGAATGTCCAAAAAACAGATTCAACTTTTCTGCCTCAAAGGCATCAGAAACCTTTTTACCCATTTCACTGGCTGCCAAATGTGGCAACAAATCGGTAATAGTAAAGACCGGATCCTTGGGGTCCTCACCGATGCACACGGTAACTTCCTCGCCGGACTTCTTGATCACGGTACCATGTAGAGCCAATGGGATGGTCAACCATTGATACTTGCGGATACCTCCATAATAATGGGTCTTGGCAAGACAAATATCCGTATCTTCATAAAGTGGACGCTGCTTCAAATCCAGACGCGGGCAATCTGCATGCGCACCAACCAACCGGAAGCCTTCGGATAACGGACGTTTGCCCTTCCGTGCCAGAAAACATGTCTTGTTCCGATTAAACCGATAAGCCAACGAAGCCTTAAGATCATCCTTGAACCCGGCCTTATCCACTCGTTTGCGCACATAGTCCATAACCAGGCGTTCGGTCTTGCATTCACTGAGAAATTTCACATAATCTTTTGCCATGGCATCCATGGCTTTGCGATCTTTCTTGGAAGAATACACTTCCCACGCAGTCTTTGGTTCATATTCAAGTACTTTTTTCTTGCTCATGACGAATCCTTATTTTTCGGTCAGGGAAACCATAGCCTGCTCCAACGCGGAGGCGGCCATTTTAAGTTCTGTCGAAGCCAATGTACGTGGATCAATAAGAAACTCATCATCCTCAATACGCGCCACCAACGGAGGGTCGGTCTGAAGAAGCGCGTCCTTCAAATCTCCCACAGAAATATTCTTTACGGCAATAGAAACCATGGTACCGGGCAGATCATACTCGGGGAAGGCCCCGCCTCCCACTCTGGATACTCCCTTTTTCATGGAAACCACAGCTCGCTCGCCGAGAGAATGACGAATGGCGTCAGCCAAACGACGCGCCTTGCTCTTGAGCGCTTCTTGTGATGCGGTAATCATTTTCAACGTAGGAACCTTGCGTCGGGCTTCATCCATGTCGAGGTAAAGTCGCAAAGTCGCCTCAAGAGCAGCCAACGTCATTTTGTCGATGCGCATAGCCCGATTAACCGGATTATTCTTGATGCGATCAATATATTCCTTACGTCCAACAATGATACCCGCCTGCGGACCACCGAGCACTTTATCACCGGAAAAAGACACTACATCCGCACCTTGTGCAACGGTCTGTTGCACCGTGGGTTCACCGAGCAGACCGTCACCCTGCAGTGAATACAGAGAACCGCTCCCAAGATCTTCGATTACCGGCAGATTATACTTGTCACCCAGTTCTCGCATTTCCGGCAGCGTCACTTCCTTGGTGAATCCGACCACCCTAAAATTGGACGTATGAACCCGCATGAGTGCACCGGTTTCATCATTGATAGCATTCTCGTAATCATGGACATGGCTTCGATTTGTAGCACCGACTTCATGCAAAATGGCCCCGGACTTGGTCATGACATCCGGGATGCGGAATGAACCGCCGATCTCAACGAGCTGCCCGCGAGACACGATAACCTCTCGTCCCTTGGCCAAGGTTTCCAACATGATAAAAACTGCGGCGGCGTTGTTGTTGACCACAAGTGCAGCCTCAGCTCCGGTAATATCGCACAGAATTTTCTCCACATGAGAATACCGGCTACCCCGATGTCCGGTGGACAAATCAAATTCACAATTGGAATAATGGCCGCACGCCTCCGCCACAGCCTTGATGGCGGACTTGGCAAGAAGTGACCGGCCCAAATTCGTATGAATGACAACGCCCGTACCATTAAGTACCCGCCTGAAATGTGGACGGGACTGCGCACGAACAAATGCGACCAGCCGAGGCAACAATGCCGTAAGGTCCAATTGCTCCGATGTCGTGATGGCGCCGGAACGAATCTCCTCTCGACAAACATTCAAAAAATCATTGACCAAATCCTTGATCAAAGCACGCGGCAGATCTCGAAAATCTTCAATGGCCTCAAGGGAAGAAAGGACCTGATCCACGGACGGAAGATATCTAAAAATTTGGCTCATATATTTCTCAGGTTAGACTGTAAGACATTCGGGATACAATCTATAGAACTCCGCCAACAAGTACAAGGACCCACAAACGAGTGTCGGACCGGGAACATTCGCCCCCATTTCAAGAGCCTCTCCCATAGACAGAGCAGGGCGCGCCCTACCTCCCAAGGCTTCGGCCAACACATCGGCACCCATCGCTCTTTCGTTTTCCATTGCAGGAACAAAGATCGGCCCATCGGTCAACGCCTGTACCAACGGCACCATGGAGGCCAAATCCTTATCTTTCAAACAGGCAAAAACAACGCACTCCGGCCGGATATTTTGCGCATTCAATGCTGCGGAAAGCGCGGTCAAGGCATGGCTGTTATGCGCCCCGTCAAGCATGATACTCCGCCCGTCGATATCCACTGTCTGCAACCGGCCCGGCACAAAAACGGTCTCCATACCAAAATTTTCGAGACGAGGCTCACTCCGAATATCTCGACCAGCAGCGAACCATCGCCACCCGGCCAAAGCAAGCTGAGCATTCATGGTCTGATGAATACCATTGAGGCCCAACTTCACACCACGAACAGGTTCAGCCAAGTCCACGGAGTACATCAACCGTGCACCGACAGATTGAGCACGATCTTGCAACTGAATCATGGCATCGGCTTCCTGCGGACCTGTCAGGGCCACACTTTCATGATGCATGGCACCAGCCTTATCCTTGGCAATTTCTGCCAGCGTCGAACCAAGGAGCTTCTCATGATCCATACCGATAGGTGTGAACAACGTCAGCCCGGGAGCCAGAACATTGGTGGCATCGAATTTCCCACCCAATCCGGCTTCCATGACTGCCACGTCAACACCTTCACATTCGAAAGCAAGCAGAGCCAGACAAGTCTGAAATTCAAAATAGGTCAGATCTTCACCGCCGGACGTGGACAAGACTGCGCTGGCAAGCTCAACCCATACCTCACGAGAAAGCATGGCCCGATTCACCTGAATCCGTTCTCGTGGAGAAATAAAATGTGGTGAAGAGAAAAGCCCTACCTTGAGGCCATGAGCGCGGGCAATGGAACCAAAAAAGGCAGAAGTAGACCCTTTGCCGTTGGTTCCGACCACATGCACCACGGGTATATTCGGCATACCGTGTGCAGCCATAAACGTTTCCATGCGGTCCAAACTCAAATCCATATGGAAAAGTCCGAGCCTGTCCATGTATTCAGCCAATTGAGAATAATCTTTTATATATGTCACGGAAGCTCTTTTATCAGGATTTGGTCCGGCATGAAACATCTATGATCATCTTCTGAAATCTCGGTATCATGTCGGGACTTCTTATAATCTGGCTCTACTAGTGGATTTCCTGACAAAATACGTGCTATCGTATGTTGGAATTTATCCATTGGAGGGATATATGCTCAGAAAAGTCACAATCAAGACTCGTATCCTGGTACTCATTACCAGCATCGTCATTTTCATTCTTGGATTCTCGCTTGCCTTTCTCAGTGGAGTTGGAAAAGTTAAAGACATCGGCGTCGAACGCTCAGACCAGGCCATGTTTCAAGGTGAAGAACGAAAACTGCAAGTCGCCACCCACTCCATGGCCGTCAGTATTGGCGCAGCCATAGCCGAAGCCCCTATCCTGGAAGAAAAAATAGATATCATTCGAAAACTAGTGGATAAAATTCGCTTTGAGGAAGACAAATCCGGTTACTTCTTTGTCTACAACAACACAACATGTGTAGCTCTACCGACTAAGCCTTCCTTACACGGCAAAGATCTCAAGGACCTCAAAGACAAAAACGGGGTAGCTCTGGTCGCCGAATTAAATAAAAAAGCACATAATGGAGGCGGTTTCGTCGAATATATCTGGCCCAAGCCAGAAAAAGGAGATCAACCGAAGCTTTCCTATGCAGAACTCATCCCCGGCACAGACATGTGGATCGGCACCGGCGTATATCTGGACAATGTAGCTCATGCAAAAGAAGTCATCGCCAATGACATCGACTCATTGGTTTCGACATATGTATGGGCCACTGGCAGCGTCATCATTGCCGTCCTTGTCTTGATTATTCTTCCATTCTGTTTGCTCATTGTTCGTTCCATTGTCCAACCGCTCAATGAAGCCGTTGTCTTGGCCAACCATGTGGCATCCGGCGACCTGACTACAGACATTCAATCCGACTACAAGGACGAACCAGGACTGCTGACGGCGGCCCTCGGCCAGATGGTCGAAAGACTGCGTTCCATTGTCGGCCAATCAAAGTATGGTGCGGACCAAGTGGCGTCCGGCAGCACTGAAGTCACGGAATCAGCCCAATCGCTGGCAGAAGGCGCAAGCCGTCAAGCCGCAGCCGTAGAAGAAGTCTCAGCGGCTATGGAAGAAATGATCGGCCAAATCGGTCGGAACACGGAAAACGCCACCCAAACAGAACAGATGGCAAACCAAACGGCTCAAGATGCTCAACAAGGTGGCGATACGGTCATGGAAGCCGTCGATTCCATCAAGAACATTGCTGAAAAAATTTCCATCATTGAAGAAATTGCCCGTCAAACCAACCTGTTAGCATTAAATGCAGCCATTGAAGCAGCCCGCGCAGGCGAAGCCGGCAAAGGCTTTGCGGTTGTCGCAGCAGAAGTTCGCAAACTGGCCGAACGAAGCGGCGAAGCGGCCTCCGAAATCGGTGAACTTTCTTCCAGCACTCTAAAAAAAGCAGATCAGGCTGGAGCCATGTTGACCAAGATGGTCCCGGATATCCGCAAGACCGCTGATCTGGTGCAGGAGATTTCCGCAGCCAGTATTGAGCAAAATACGGGCGCCCAAGAAATCAACAGGGCTATTCAGGATCTGGACAATGTCATCCAACAGAATGCGAGCGCGTCTGAAGAATTAGCGGCCACGGCCAACGAATTCACCAACCACGCGACCGGCCTGCAACAAGGTATGCAGTTCTTCAACATCGGGCACCAAACTGATCAAAACTTTACGCCGACACATTCAGTTCGACCAACAACACCCACAACACAGTTGCCGCCATCCAAACCAACACCGACAACAGCCCCTGACAATGGTTTCTCCCTCGACATGGAGGGAAGTTCCGACGAAGGATTTGAACGGTTTTAACCCCAAAAAAGACAAGGCCGGGTACATTCAAACGAATGTGCCCGGCCTTTCTTATTTTCAGGAAAGAGAAATCAAAAGTTCGGCGAGCTTTGTCCCATCAATGTACGGAGCACTCATCTCGGTTACCAAGGGGTGATCAATGACAACCAGTCCCATGTCCCGCACAGCTTGTTCGTCAATGCCATCGGGGTACTCGCCGTTTGCGACATCCACCACCACAGCCTCAACCGGTCGACACCCTTCAGGCGCCCCGCTCACAGCAAGATAATGCAATAACAATCGGACCTGATCAGCCACAGACAAGCCAACAGCTTCCGGGTCGTGCCCCATACTCGGGACAAATACCTTGGGACATGGATTCTCGCATATTGCCGCTCCCACGCCCTGAGGCAACAGATTAGCTATCACGCTGGAATACAGACTGCCGGGCGGATAACAAATAAGATCAGCATGACTGATACGCTTTTTGATGCCTTTGCCTAAAATAGGATAAACAGGAGATGTTCGCTCAAGAGAATCCGTCAACCACATGGACCGAATGGGGGCCTCAAGCGGCGAAACCTCCTTGCCGGTCATCAAATGCTGACCGATAACAACGGTATCATCCTCCAACTCTACGACCAGATGCAGATCCATATCCACTACAGGCCGAACCTCTCCACGCACTGTCGCCAACTCGGAAAACATCTCAATAACCGGTCCCATTTTCCGATCTTTGGAGAGGTATCCGGCGGTCAGGATCAAATTGCCAACACTCGCCCCGCACAAGTCGAAATCAGCTGGCATAATCGCCAAAAATCGTTGCAGGTAATCCATAATAATCACGCCCACAGGACCGGGGATGCAGTGCATCAAAAAATGTTCGCCCGATGCCAGTCTATCGAGGTCATTACGCAACTCGGCCTGATCCGCCTGCTGACTCAAACGGTGGGTAAACAGCGCGTACACACCGTTATTTCCCTGCACGGACTGATCAGCCAATGCCATGAGTCGATTACGAATATCACCAACTGCTGGCATACCAAACGCATTGCGAAGCACGGCAGAACTACCGCCAGAATCAAAGGGAGTAATACAATGAATTGAATTATGCGTCAGTCCGACAAGCGCACGTGATGTATCACGCAACGCAGTGCCGCCACTGAAAAACAGGATGGATGGTCCCAATTCAGGGCTCTGTCTGTGCCGCTGCACCTTGATGGAATCAATCATGTGCACCTCCTGCGCAGAATCCCCACTCTTTTACATTACGCATACTTTGCGTGACACCGTCCCTTTTCGTGAACGAGCGCATCAATAGCCGTATGCATCCGACTGATGTCGCCAGACTCATACGCATCTTTGAACGCCGCACACGCCTCGGTGTATATGTCATAATATTCATCACCGTAACCAGGATAACTGACCATGAGCGCAGAATCCGTCAAAAATGATTCCACTGCCTCACGCGGTGGCTCTTCGCCATCATGAATCATCTTGACCAGCATCCTGAAGCTGGGCTTCATACGTTTCTTGAGGTCCTTGTATTCCGGTTTGATTTCGCCACAGGTCTCACATTCCACATCAAATGGCGCAGAGCATTCCTGCTCACTCTGAAATTTCATTTTAAGAACGACCTGACCAAAATCGGCCCGCCCTTTAATCTTGAACTTCTTGAAATCATCGACACAGGCAAATTCATCCGTTCCGCCATTCTCCAACGCGTCGGCCAATTCCCGAAAAAAAGTGGGAAGATCTTTTTGTTCCACTTGTCTGAATATCTTAGTTCCGCTGCTCATGAGTTCTCCGTAAAGGGTTTTGACTCAATAATGAGAACAATTTTCCACGAAGGATGCAAGGAGAGTTTTTCCTCTATACAGCCTGTATGACCGCATACCAAACAGGCAACGTAACGAAAGCCAACAGCGTCCCGACTCCGACCAAAGCCACGGCAAGCGATGGCCTCAACCCATGGCTCATACAGATGATTCCACCAGTGACCATTGGTCCCATGGCAGCTTCGAACACCGTGACTTGCGAGATCACATCAGTCTTACCCAAAATCACCATATATAGAATAAGGATGATCAATGGAGCAAAAACAAGCTTATACCCTAATCCAATGAATAGCTCTCTGACATTGCCATGAATGGCACTGAAACACAGCGTCATCCCCACGGACAACAAAGCCAAGGGACTAAGCGTCGAACCAAGACGGGAAAGCACCCCTGTAAGCCACTCAGGATATGCAATCGGCTGAAGCGCGATGCCAAGCAAAATAGCAATAAATGGAGGAAACAGGAAAACTTTTTTCGCAACCATCAACCCACTGACTTTCTCACCAGAGACCTTGGCCGCAAGAATGATTCCGGGAATAGCGAGAGCCAAAAAGGTACCGCCCGTGTCACAGAGCATGCCCACACCGATATACTCTGGCCCGAAAAAAGTCTCGATCATGGGCAGTCCCACAAACGAAGTATTACCAAGCCCGACGCACAGGGTCAGGCAGACCACAGTCTTTTCATCCCATCCGAATCGACGCCCCAAAAGAACAAAGAGCGCATACCCGACACCAAAAACAATCCAAGCCATGGCAGCAGGCAACAAAAGATCCACCCCCAACGGCAGGGAGTGGGCATAAAGCAAAGCCAATGCGGGCATGGACATATAAATAATAACAGCATTCAGAGCCGCTGGCCCTTTGTCATCGATGACTCCGGCCACACGCATGACAAGGCCGAGCACAAAACATATGCCCAACAACAAAAAATTTTCCATCCGTCTCTCCAATTTCTGCGCGGACGGTAGGTGTTTTCCATACCGAATTCAAGCGATTATCTTTTGCAAACAGCACTCCCGACAGAACAAAATACGAAAGAAAAGGCTTGCAAACCACTCGGAGGACATATATAAGCCATTTCTCCTGAACGTGCCGAAGTGGTGGAATTGGTAGACACGCATGGTTCAGGACCATGTGGGGGTTTCTCCGTGGAAGTTCGAATCTTCTCTTCGGCACCAGTAAAGAACAAGGGCTGTGACATACGTCGCAGCCCTTTTTCTTTGTACTTCAGACGTCATACTTTCCGCAGCATGGTAAGGTTATGCCATTCTAGCAAACGCCATAGCCGTTCAACCTTACCACAATATTGCCCGTGCGGACTTTATACGCAAAAATTATTCGCTCTTCACTTCAGCATTCGCACTTACTTTTGCCAATACCGATACAAATGACTCAGAGTCGAACCCTTTAAATAAGCTGTGGTCCAATTTCTTAGCTCCACTTCTCTTAATTTCAAATCTTTCAACTCTGGGTTGTATAAAAAGACAATAGCTTGCTCCTGACAATCACAAGACGCAACCATATAAAGTTAGTCATCTTTCACTTTATGATACAGATATACTTTTTTCCCATTCAGTTCGAAAAAAGCAGGAAAATTTTCATTATCACAGCATCTTATGTGATCCCATAAATCGATCAACTTCATATTAGGGTCTATTTGGGAATCACTAGGGCTTCTCTTGGGTGTAAAACTCGAGACTCCCGTCTGCTCTCGAAAAACCAATACTCCTTGAGAGATGTCGTCTAATGCTGCTTCCAGACAATCAAGAACACCCTGCCATTGTTTTTTATAAAGGATGGGATAGTTATCCGTTTCCTCAATAGCAACATTTGATTGGCAAGCAATTGGCCCTGCATCAATACTATTGTTTGGCCTAAAACAACTCACTGTAATATTGGGTCTCTTATTGCTTACAGTCCAGAATATCGGCGCATTTCCTTTGCCTTCTGGAAGTGGCGTTGCGTGAAAAAAAAGCATTCCAAATTTTGGGACATTGAGAATGTCTTCAGGAATAATTTCATATAATCCTGCACCAAAAATCAAATCATACGTTTCATTTACACAGTCAAAGCTTTCAATAACAATCGGGTCAGAAATATCGCTTACTTTCATTGAATGTTTGGCTAATTCTTGAGCAAAAGAGCCAATAAATCCTATCTTCAGGTCACTCATCTTACGATCAAATTGAACAATCATTCAACCACCTCTCTCCAAAACAGATACTTTAAACAGGTACTTAAAAAATAAACCATTAAGAGAAATCTGTCTAGGACTTGATAGAGCCACACGTGTTTTACGTAATCATTTTACTGGGGCTGTACCCCAAAAATCACCCCATCAGGATCCCAATAAAAAAAGGACTGCTTCTCCACAAAGGCCGGTAGAAAATCCCTAGTCGGCATATTTAGCTCATAAATATTTGACCGTGTTTGTTCTGGCTCAGACAATGGTTGCTGCCAATTAAATCAGCGATACTTTTCAAAAAAAAACATCAATACGACACAATTGATTCAAGCTTAAGGGGGGGGGGTAACACACGTCGCAGCCCTTTTCCTTTGTGCTTCAAAACAATACTTCATTAAGCAACACCCTGTAGGACCAACCCCATACAGCTTATCTAATGCTTGAATGGGACCAGTTTTCCCGACTACAACAAATGAAGCTATTCTTTATTTGATACACAGTGGCACATGTCGTCATTATTCCATGAAAAATTGATCTGCCATTTTAAATAAAGAACTCTATGTCTCAATTCCGTTCTTTCCGACTGTCCATTGTAGCCAGCTCATTCTTGCTCCTGTTGCTCTCGCCTCCTACTCAAGCCCAAGACGGCTTGTGGTCGCTATCATCAGGAATCCACTTTCCGCTCAAAGGCTTGTAACCATTGAAGAACGAAGGTCTCCCCCCGTTAAAGGCATACGAAGAAACATTCGGCCATATTCCATTATTTCACTGCGTAAGGACGGTTACAACAAACACAAACGCTCTATTAAACATGAAGAAAAAGGCTAAGACAGTTAACGGGTTCCATCTCCCATTGGATTCAAAACGGATGCCCTCTTGTATACATTTTGAAGCCTAGAAAAGGCCTTTGCGATAGAATCTACCACATTCTTTATAGATGGGTTATGGTAATCAGAGAATCGGCACCTTTATCGACGTTGATTCAAAAAACAATAAGAGCCACCAATGAGAAAGCACATCCCTTTGCATGTCAACATCCTCACGATCTTTACGGTTCTAGTTACAACAATCGTTTTAATTGTGATTGGTTACGGGCACAAAAGCAATTCTGACTCTGCTGTTATTGCCGCACACCAGCTTTTGCGCCGAGTTGAGATGTCCATGGTTGAAAAAACACAGGCCCTTTTCGACACGGCATTCAGGACCGTGGACACTTTCATCAATTTTAAAGACATCGGACAAAAAGCATCAATTCATTCTCACCCTTTGGAATCTGTTTTTTTTAAATTTCTCGAGCAGAACAAGGATTTTACTTCCATTTTTATTGGATTTGAAGATGGAGATTTCTTTCTCGTATCTTCACTGCACGGACGTAATGAATTAAAAAAGAGTCTGGGCATTCCAGAAAATGCAGTCTGGTATACACAAACAATTGCTCATCAGGCCGACAAGCAACGGTACGAACTCAGAAAATATCTGGATACAGGTTTTGTTACAGTTGGTTCTTCCGCTGAATTACACGTACAATATGACCCCAGACGTCGTCCCTGGTTCAGATCAGCCAGCGAAACAGATATTGCAACATTGAGTGATATTTATATTTTTTCTTTATCAGACGAACCGGGGATAACGGTTTCCCGTCGTTTTGACGCCACGGTTAAAGGCGTTGTCGGCGTGGACTTATCTCTCGCCAATGTGTCGCATTTTTTAAAATCACAGCTCATAGGCCCTGGCAATGAAATCATGATTTTTGACACTATCGGGAATGTCTATGCCTACCCTGATTTAAACAAACTGATCACCAGCATAGGCATTACTGAAAGCGACTCGACAAAAAATGCAAAAATTGCTGCACTCGGCTCTCCGGCTCTGACAGCTCTTGTACAATTACTTCAAACCAAAGACACAGACGTCATTCACGATCAATCACTTCTTGTGGATGGCACCACTCATCTCGTTGGCATTGAACCACTTCCCAAAGAATATGGAAAAGAATTATTCATAGCTCTCACAGTCCCGGAGTCAACTTTTACCGGCCCGATAGCTGAAGTTGGCAAACGAACATTCTTTGTCTCATTAGGGATGCTTTTCCTGTTTTTGCCAATACTATATTTCGTTTCCAAACGTATCAGTCGCCCACTCAAAATTCTCACTCAAAAAGTAGAAAATATTAAAGCTTTCAAACTGGATTCACCAATAAATGTTCAATCGAATATTCTTGAAATCCGAGAATTGAGCAAGGCGACTGAAACCATGCGTGAAGCCCTCAACGCTTTTGGGAGTTATATTCCCAAACCTCTCGTTAAAGCGATGATCGTCAACGACATTGTTCCAACGCTGGGCGGCGATCGCAGGGAAATGACCTTTCTATTCAGCGATATAAAAGATTTCACCACTATTTCAGAGACCCTCACTCCTGAGCAGGTGACAAGCAGTATTACAAGCTACTTAGAAAAAATGAGTTGGACCATCCTCCAGAACAAAGGGACCATAGATAAATATATCGGCGACTCAATCATGGCTTTCTGGAATGCTCCAGTAATCAACACCGAACATGCATTTCACGCATGCCTCACAGCCTTGCAATGCAGAAATGTACTTTCGGTATTTAATCAACATCGTCGAGACAATAATGAACCGGAATTCCTGACCAGAATGGGGGTGCACACAGGAGAAGCCGTTGTTGGAAACATAGGCTCTTCGGACCGCATGGACTATACGGCCATGGGAGCATCTGTAAATCTCGCTTCACGCCTTGAAGGGCTCAATAAGTACATGGGAACTGATATCCTTATCAGTCGACCGACAATGCTCGCAGCCGGAGATGAATTCCTCTTCCGCTTTGCAGGCAAAGTTGTCCCCAAAGGAACGACTGACGGGCTGTGCGTTTATGAACTGCTTGGGACAAAAATCAATGCAACAGGTATGTATGCCCCATTCTCTGTATCTGAAGAAATCATGCAAAAAACAGAAAAATGGGAAGCTGCTATCCGTCTTTTCCTTTCACGGGATTTTGCGGGAGCAAAAGCCGCTTTCACTCCCCTTCTTGAAGAATATGGAGCTGATCCTCTCATTGAAAAATATCTGAAACTCACTCAGGAATTTTCAATACAATCACCGGATGATTCCTGGAACGGTGAACAAAGTTTCGACGTGAAATAAGGAGAGGTCATGATACGGTTCAAGACTTTGCTACAATGGTACATACTCGTTTCATTTTTAATGGTATGCATGCCTGTTTTCGCAACAGCGGCCACCCCCATCACCTTCTGGACAACGGACCTGGGTACAGACCGACAAGCGGTTATCAAATATCTCGCAGATGCTTTCATGATCTTTAACCCGGACATTAAGATACAGATTGAGGGAATTGAAGAAAACGCCATGGTAGATGCATTGACCCAGGCCCATAAAGAAGGGACTGGACCAAACATTATCAGTTGCGCTTCGGATCTGCTTGTCTCCTTTAGCAAACTCGGGTGGATGAACAATGCGGGGACTGAAGCCTGTATTGTCAGCATAGGAAAAGACAGATTTTATTCTGGAACGCTCAGCAAATTGCAACATACAGACAGAACGTATAGCGGTATTCCTTTCAATGGATGGATTCAGGGTATTTGGTATAGAAAAGACTGGTTTAAGGAATACGGTCTGAATCCGCCCGATAGTTGGGAAAACATCCTGAAAGCGGCCAAGACCTTCCACGCCCCGGAAAAAGAACAGTACGGTCTCCTCATCGGTACGCAGGATGATGTTTACGCCGAACAGGTCTTTACGCATCTGGCTCTCTCTGCTGGAGTGAAAGAATTCACCCCCGAAGGAAAGGTCGTGTTTGATTCCACTGCGACCGTCGAAACCCTCAAATTTTATACGGAATTGGCACGATATACACCTCCCGGTCCTCAGACATGGCGAGGAAGAGATTTTTATTTCCAAGGGCAATTGGCAATGATGTTCTATTCAACATTCATCATGGATGACATGGCGGTTCCTTCCATTGCCGCAAATTCTTTGACTGGAGACAATTTTGAAGAACTCTGTGGAGCCCCTTACGACTATAACCTCTTGAAACATACTGGATTTGTTTCAAACATTACTGGTCTCCATAAAGCAAGTTACGGTATCATCAATGCACTCGGACTCTTGAAGACTGAAAATACTGAACAGGAAAAAGCAACTGAACGTTTCGTAGAATTCCTCTTCACGAACGACGCCTACATAACGTGGCTTCACACGGTTCCCGGCGGCATGATGCCTGTACTAAAGGATATTGCAGTCCATGACACCTTTTTCAGAGACCACCAAGGCGTCTTCCAAAGATACTCCCGACAACGAATCCATAGTATCCTGTCAGGGTTCGATTCATTAAAAAGCTTCAGCTTTGTGGATGGTCATATCGTGCCTCAAGCAGCGCAGGCTTCAGCCATGGGATTGCTGGCAGAAATGATCATGAAAACTCTTCAAGGAGAACTGTCGCCGGAAGAAGCTGTTTCAAAGACTGCTATGAAAATGCGAATGATCAACTCGGAAATTTAAATCGAAAAACAACAAACGTCCCACTTTTTAGAAAGCCATCTGCGCTTCGCACATGAAGCTTTGACTGGAGGCGTGCTCTTCAACTTCTCCCTGATACCAAAGGATGAAGTCGCTCCTACTATGCCTTCACCCCTTGCCTAGATGACCGCCCTTTCTAGTACCTATTATCACTATAAACCCTTTATATTTTTTCATAAAAACAGAAACAAGGAGTTGCGCAGACTTGTTTTTACTTTTATTGAAGCTTTCGCTCATCGTAGAGCAGCTTCAAGAAGAGGCCCGTTGAATTTATGGAGGACAAAGAATGAGACTATACAAAGATTTAAGCTTACGAAACAAGATCATGATCCCTGTAGGATTTCTCGTGATGCTTGTCATGGGTGTTACCCTCACCGTCCTGATCAGACAGTTCCAAACTGTTGCCACTGAAGATGCCTATTCCATAGGCGAAGAAATGGCTGGTCGATTCGGTCAGGAAATCAAAGGGGAATTGGACAAGGCTTTAACCATTAGCTGGACTTTGGCCCAATCCCTCGAAGCAACGATAGCTTCTCCAACGACACCAAGCCGTAAAGAAACAAACCATTTCCTCGTTGAACTTGCTGAATCACATGATGATCTTGCTTCCACATGGCTTGCATTCGAACCAAATGAATTCGATGGGAACGATGCTGCAGCCATCGGAACTGAAGGCTCCAATGAAAATGGACAATATTTGGCATGGTATCAAGCCGGAAACAAGATGTCCTACGGTACCAACCTGGAAAGAGCGTGGTATCAAACCTCGCTTCGCTCAGGAAAACCATTCCTCACTGACCCGACTGAATACATTTTCGACGGACAAAAAATCATTCTGGTTTCGGCAACTGTTCCCGTTAAAGTAAAAAATCGCACTATTGGTGTAGCCGGTGTGGATCTCAACATCGGACAATTAAAAAAAGTCGTTGCCCGAATTCAACCATTTGAGACAGGCTACGGATTTCTCATCAGTAACTCCGGTATGATCGTGGCAGATCCGTCCCCGAAACATGTCGGCAAACAAGTCGGCGAAACCTTTGGTTCAGAGATGGAGCACCTGATCACAAGCTGCCTGAAATCTGAACGCACCGTGCACACGACCTTCACCAAAAATGACACAAAATTTGAACTGATAATTGCTCCCTTTACCATTGGTGAAACAGGACAAAGCTGGGCTCTTGGCGTGGCAATCCCCACAGCCAAAATCATGGAAGCCGCAAACGACGTCACATGGCTCTCTGCCGTCATGAGCATTAGTTCCATTATAGTACTCCTCGCCATCATCTTTTTCCTGGCACGGTCCATCGTAAATCCTATCCGCCAAGGCGTAACCTTTACCAAACAAATTGCTTCCGGTGATCTCAACGCCAACCTACACATCGAACAAAAAGATGAAATCGGCGAACTTGCCGCCGACTTGACCAGCATGGGCCAACAGCTTCGTTCAGTTGTCAACGATGTCCGTCAGTCGGTTGAACAGGTGGCCAGTGGCAGCGAAGAACTCTCCGCCACTGCGCAAACACTCTCCGGCGGCGCGACCGAACAAGCTGCCAATGTAGAAGAAGTCTCTGCCAGCATGGAAGAAATGGCCTCCAACATCAGCCAAAATGCCGACAACGCCGGTGAAACGGAAAAAATAGCTCTTCGATCCGCACAGGATGCAGAAGAAGGCGGCGAAGCTGTCACTCAAACCGTGCAGGCCATGCGGGAAATCGCTGATAAAATCACCATCATTGAAGATATAGCCCGTCAGACAAATCTGCTCGCTCTCAACGCAGCCATCGAAGCTGCCCGAGCCGGTGAACACGGTAAAGGATTCGCTGTGGTTGCAGCAGAAGTTCGCAAACTGGCTGAACGCAGTGGTGAAGCGGCCGCAGAAATCAGCGATTTGTCCGCCTCCAGTGTTGCTGTAGCAGAATCCGCAGGCGGTATGCTCAACAAGATGGTCCCGGACATCAAGCGCACTGCCGAATTGATTCAGGAAATCGCTGCAGCATCCAATGAACAGAACGCCGGAGCCGAACAAGTCAACAAGGCAATGCTCAAGCTAGATGAAATGACGCAACAGATCGCAGCCGCAGCCGAGGAAGTCTCAGCAACTTCAGAAGAGTTGGCCAGACAATCTGTACAACTCCAGTCTGCCATCGCCTTCTTCAAAGTCAACGACATGCCCACCGCACGGTCCACAGTCCACGTCGCAAGAAAGACGGCGGCACTCCCCAAGGGACGTCAGTCAACCAACCAATCCAATGGTGGCATGACCATCCCCGGCATGACAGATGAAGGATTTGAAAGGTTCTAATCCATATAGATAATAGATAATTAACACAGGGCAGAGGAGTAATCCTCTGCCCTATATTTGTATCTCACGCTCACTGTTCCGACTTTTTGCACAGTTTCAACACACGCCACATGTATGAACAGTCGTCAATGTAAACAAGCGTTTACGACACCACCTCTGCACACGACTTGCTCATTCTCCCGAGCATATGTATGGTCGCTCACCTCATATTGAGATCATCCACACTTTCAACACACAATTTCCTCATGAACGGATACTTCATTACCGGCACCGATACGGATGTCGGAAAAACATGCGTCACTGCCGCCCTTTTGCGGGCATTTCTCGACACTAACCAAAGTGCCCTGGCCATCAAACCGGTCCAAAGCGGCTGCATTGAAAGTACACATGGCCTGCGAGCTGAAGATGTCGAAGCATACGCCAGATTTTCTGCGCCCTATTTCCCTGATGGGTACCCCGAAGCCTGTTGCCACAAATACCGTCCAGCCTGTTCTCCGCACCTAGCGGCTGAAATGGCAGGAGAAACAGTAAGCGTGGACGAACTTGCCGATCAAGTCAGGAACATTGCCGCAGACCGGGATCTCGTCCTTGTTGAAGGGGCTGGTGGTGCTGCCGTACCACTCGGCAACGGGCAGACCATGCTTAATCTCATGCAACGACTTGACCTGCCGGTAATCATCGTTGCCGACAACAAATTGGGCGTCATCAACCACGCACTCATGACTATTGAAATGATTCGCGGTTGCGGACTCACTGTTGCAGGGATGGTCATAACAAACACTTCAACTCCTACCACAGACGATGCACACCTCCGACAAAACAATGTCGAGACCATTGCCGGTTGGGGCGATGTTCCCGTTCTGGCTGATATCCCATACGTCGAGGGCGCTGACTTCGACACGGTTTTCATCCAGCACATGACCTCAGCTCTGGATATCCTGCCGGAATTTTCTTCACAAAACGTCGACGATATGGATTTTGACCGGGATCACATCTGGCATCCGTACACTTCTGCATTGGACCCACTGCCGACAGTTAAAGTCCGTAGTACTCGCGGCACCCGCATCGTTCTGGAAGATGGAAGTGAACTCATCGATGGTATGGCCTCATGGTGGTGTGCCATTCACGGCTATGCAAACCCAGCACTAAACAAAGCCGCACGCTCTCAATTGGGCCGCATGTCACACGTCATGTTCGGTGGACTGACGCACGAACCTGCCATAAATTTATGTCGCACCCTACGCGATATGACGCCTGACGGACTTGACCATGTTTTTCTCGCGGACTCGGGGTCCGTCAGTGTAGAGGCTGCCATCAAAATGGCTCTGCAATACATGCAGGCGGACGGGCAGACAGAGCGCACCAAACTCTTCACGGTTCGCGGCGGCTATCACGGCGATACCTGCGGTGCCATGTCTGTCTGCGACCCCGACAACGGCATGCATCAACTTTTTTCAGGCCTTTTGCCACAGCAGATATTTGCTCCGCGCCCAGCCTGTCGTTTTGGTGAAGAGTATGACCCAGCCAGCCTTGATGAGGCCAGACGAATCTTCAAAGCCAACAGCCAAAAGATCGCTGCCATCATCGTGGAACCTATCGTGCAAGGCGCAGGCGGCATGTATTTCTATCACCCCGAATACCTACGTGGTCTGCGAAAATTGGCCGACGAACACGATGTTCTGCTTATCCTTGATGAAATAGCCACTGGCTTCGGACGAACGGGTAAACTCTTTGCCTGTGAATGGAGTGACGTGACACCGGACATCATGTGCGTCGGCAAGGCTCTCACTGGCGGCACCATGACACTGGCCGCAACTCTTGCGACAACACGCGTAGCACACACCATTTCCAAAAATGGCGGTGTGTTCATGCACGGCCCGACCTTCATGGGCAACCCGTTAGCGTGCGCCGTTGCTCAAGCCAGTCTCACCATCCTGCAACAGAAAAACTGGGAAATACAGGTCCACGACATTGAACACTGGCTAAAAGAATCATTCGGCCCGTGTCGCACGCTCCCCGGAGTCGCAGATGTCCGAGTACTCGGCACCATCGGCGTGGTAGAGATGGACCGCCCGGTCAATGTCCAGAGCTTGCAGGACTGCTTCATCAAACGCGGTGTGTGGTTACGGCCCTTCGGCAAACTCATATATGTCATGCCGCCCTATATTATTACCCGCGAAGAAACGGAGCGCCTTGGTGCAGCCGTGTACGACGCAATCGCAAACAATGCTCATATATAAGGATAGACCATGAATCTTCTCGCAGTATACTTTGCCCTTTTCATTGGAATGGGCATCTACGAATATATCAAACGCAAAGACTTCGAAGAATTTGCAGTGGCTGGCCGTCGATGCAGTGCAACAGTGGCAGGCATATCCATCACCGCGTCCTGCGTTGGAGCATCCGCAACCATCGGCATGACCGGGCTGGCCTTCAGCGTCGGCACCCCCTCTTTCTGGTGGCTGGGATCAGGTGCGGCGGGCCTGCTCGTTCTTAGTACATTTCTTGCGGCAAAAACCCGTCGAAGCGGCGTTTTCACACTACCGGACATGGCTGAGAAGTTCATCTCACCTGCCGCTCGTAAAATCACGGCATTGATAATTATCCCGGCATGGGCATCAATTCTGGCCGCTCAATATATCGCAGCAGCCAAGGCCGCCACCGCCCTATCCGGCATGGACTATTCAACGACTCTCATCGGTTGCGCTCTGGTCATCACCGCCTACACCATGCTCGGCGGCCAGAACTCCATCCTGAAAAGTGATGCCGTACAATACTCACTGGTTGCCGTCGGACTCGGATTGGCTCTCTATTATACAGGTACGGCATCTCCGGTTTCCCTCACCGATGTAAAATTACAATTCGTCAATGAAGCATTCCCCATGTCGAAATGGACCTATTTCATGATCATTGTGGGCGGCAGCTATGTGGTCTGCCCAATGTTGTTCGGACGACTCTTTTCCGCGCGTGGTGAAAAACAGGCAAAACAAGGGGCTTTTATCGCCACAGCTGGCATTGCCCTCTCCGCCGTAGTCATCGTCTGTATCGGCCTGTACGCCCGAGGGTTGGCTCCCGCAGGAACGGACGCTGATTCCATTCTCACACAAATTGTCCCTTCGGTCATGCCAGGATGGGCCGGAACCGCCCTGCTCTTCGCCCTACTGTCGGCCATCATTTCATCGGCAGACTCCTGCCTCATCACCGCCGCCACAATTTTGGAACATGATGTCATCGGTGGCAGCAATACGACCAGATGCCGCCTGATAATGGTTGCCATAGGCATGGGTGCACTTGGTATTGCCGCATCCGGGGGTAGCATCCTGTCCCTACTGCTCGCGGCCAACGATATTTATGTTTGCGGGGTAGTCGCTCCAATGTTTGTCACCATCCTCGCCTGGGGAAAACGACCGATCAACCCGCGCACCATGCTTCTTGCCATTATCATCGGAGGTGCATTGGGAATAATGGCTGCTTCGACCGGCATAAAAGCGTACAGTTTCGCTGGAGTCGGGACATCTCTGGCGTTATCCGTGGCCGCATTGATACCGTCACGCAGGTTGGCCGAATCCCAATAGGCATATCGGCCCGGACAATCTGTAAAAAAGACAAAAAAAGGCTTGCCAACCCGCCTGTTCTTTAATAGACAGACTCTTCCTGAACGTGCCGAAGTGGTGGAATTGGTAGACACGCATGGTTCAGGACCATGTGGGGGTTTCTCCGTGGAAGTTCGAATCTTCTCTTCGGCACCAGTAAAGAACAAGGGCTGTGACATACGTCGCAGCCCTTTTTCTTTGCACTCCAGATACTCAATGATAATGATCATACCCACGTCAGCTCAAAAGAGCTGTTTCTCACGAACATATCACCGTTTTCAACATATAATTTTCTGGTAAAAAGAGTTATCATCTACTATTAACAATAGAGAGAAAATCAGCCGAGACTGATTATGTTTATTTCACAGAATCATACTATGGGGATAGGATGTTTGAAAATCTCAGTTTAAAATGGAAAGTGATGTCCCTCGCTCTGGTCGGCCCCCTGCTCGTTGCCGCCATTCTGGCAGCGCAACAGGTAATCCAGATTCAAGACAGTGGCGAAAAAGACATTATCGACCAAAGCCGCGCCGTAGTGCTCATGGCTGAGGCGGCCCGACAGGAGATGTCTAAAAAGTTGGAAATAGGTGTTATCATGCCTTTTGACCAACTGAAACATTCCAAAGAAAAAATCATTGAGGCGATTCCGGTCATTACCGCCATCAAGATGGCAAAACGCCAATCAAATGAACTCAATTTTCAATTCAGAGTTCCCAAAGTCAGTCCTCGAAATCCCGAAAACACGCCTACCCCGCTAGAAAGCAAAGTTCTGGCGGAACTCAAAGCAAAGAATCTTACTGAAAAGATCCTGATTGAAGACAATCAAATCCGCTATTTCCGCGCCATTCGACTGACCAAGGAATGCCTGTACTGCCATGGAAATGCCAGAGGCGATATTGACCCCACGGGCGGCATCAAGGAAGGCTGGAAAGTCGGTGAAATCCACGGCGCATTTCAAATAATATCTTCACTGGAAGGAGCCAAAGCAAACATTCTCAAGGCAGAGCTGTATACGGCAGGTGAAACCCTGTTCATTTTGCTGCTCATTGGTTTCCTTGTTTGGCTTCTGGTCAAAAAGATCATCGTCAACCCGCTTTTCCGCATCCGTATCTTTGCGCAAAGCGTGGCTTCCGGTGAACTGGACGCTACCCCTGAAGGCTCTTTTTCCGCAGAACTTCGCTCTGTGAAAAACAGCATTGAAACCATGGTCGACAAACTCAAAACCCAAATGTTTGAAGCCGCAGAGAAAAAAGAAGAAGCCGAATCCGCAAAGAAAAAAGCTGAATCCGCCATGGAAGAAGCCAAAGAACATGATATCACAGCGACAAATCTGCTAACCAAAATGCAACGCATTGCGCAAGAGGCATCGCTCATCGTAGAACAAGTCACTTCAGCCGCGGACGAACTCTCAACCCAGGCAGACCAGGTCAGTCAGGGTGCAGACGTTCAAAGAGATCGTACGACCCAGACGGCAACAGCCATGGAAGAAATGAACGCAACAGTACTTGAAGTCGCCCGCAATTCAGCCAGCTCAGCGGATTCAGCCTCCAACGCCAGAATACAAGCTCAGGAAGGAGCCGTTGTTGTCCGAGAAGCCACGACAGCCATTCGCGAGGTGCATGATCTTACAGTCACACTCAAAGATTCCATGGGTAAACTCGGTGAACAAACTACCGATATCGGCCAAATCATGAATGTCATTGAAGACATCGCGGATCAAACCAATCTCCTTGCCCTGAACGCAGCAATCGAGGCCGCCCGAGCAGGTGAAGCCGGACGCGGGTTCGCCGTTGTTGCGGATGAAGTCCGCAAATTAGCGGAAAAGACCATGGCCGCCACCAAGGAAGTTGGCGATGCCATTCAAGCTATTCAAAACGGTGCATCATCCAACATCAAGAGTGTGGACACCGCAGCCCTCGCAGTGGAACAAGCCACGGAACTTGCCAATCAATCCGGAGAATCTCTAGACCGCATCGTATCCTTTGCAGACGAAACATCCGGCCAGGTCCAATCCATTGCCACGGCAGCTGAAGAACAATCAGCGGCATCCGAAGAGATCAACCAAGCCGTCGACGATATCAACCTGATCGCTTCCGAGACCGCCGACGGCATGAATCAATCTGCCGAGGCTATCAATGAACTGGCTCGACTCTCCAACGAACTCCGCCATCTCATCAAGGAAATGAACGAGTAACACCACTCAGTAATGATAAGGCGGAAGCTCTTCTACGAGCTTCCGCCTTTTTTAAGCTACGCCATAGTCATCTATAATATTACCAGTTGATATTCCCTTCTGCCTTGTGTTCCTTGCAATGTTTCACTAGGGTTCATTATGAATCGAATTGAACCAATCACACCGAAACAATCGCCATGCCAATAGCCGATCCGACCGAGTTGATACACAGCCTGACTGACAAAAAAGGACTTGCCGCGCTCCTTGATGTCCTCCCACTTGGCGTTGCCATCATGGACAAAGAAGGGACCCTGCTCGCTATCAACAGCACCTATGAAAACATCACGGGCGTTGAGGGGAAACAGGTCCTCGGCATAAAATGTCTCCATGCCTTGCGGTGTGATTTCTGTATGAAAAACTGCCCGGTCATGACCGAATGGGAAGATCTAACTCCCCAGACCGTCGAAGCCAACATTCTCAATCGCAGCAGAGAAAAGGTCTTCGTCAACCTGACTCTTGCCCCCCTCATGGGCGAAGACAACACCATACAAGGTGCCATCGAGACCATCACACCAAGCGGAGGAGGCCCCCTCGACGAAGTCGCAGGCCATGTTCTGGGACTCGGCGAACTGGTTGGCCGAAGCCCGCAGGTGCGAAAGATATTTTCTATGACACCGTCCATTGCACAGACGGATTCCCCGGTACTGCTCACAGGAGAAACTGGCACTGGCAAGGACATGTTGGCCGAAGAAATTCACAACGAATCAGATCGTGACGGACCATTCGTCAAAGTTAATTGCGGCGCCCTGCCCGACCCTCTTCTTGAATCCGAACTCTTCGGACACAACAAAAACGCCTTTCCCGGAGCAGATCAGACCAAACAGGGACGACTACGAATGGCCCATGGCGGCACACTGTTTATCACGGAAATTGGCGATCTTCCCATGCGACTGCAAACAAAACTCCTTGCTTACATGGACAATCATGTCGTGCGCCCCATGGGGTCCACCAAAGGAGTCCGTACAGACGTTCGCATCATGGCGGCCAGTAACACAGATCTGGAAGAAGCCGTACGCAACAAAACATTTCGTCAAGACCTCCTCTACCGCCTCAACGTTATCCGACTCCACCTCCCTCCCTTGCGAGAACGTGGTGAAGATTTACTTTTGCTTCAGGACCACTTCCTGAAAATGTTTCAACTTCGCTACAAGAAAAAAGTTGAACGGTTCTCCAAAAATGTGGATAACCTCCTCAAATCGTACGTATTCCCAGGTAATATTCGGGAATTACGAAACCTCATCGAGTATGCCGTCAACTTTTGCGACACCCCGGTCATCAGAATGCGCCATTTACCCGGGTACATCCTGCACGGTCATGGATTACCGAAAAACCTTGTGACATCGCCCGACCAACACCCTCACACCCCGGGCGAAGTCAGAATGGCACGCCCTGAACGGTGGGAAGATGTTCAACGCAAAATGATACTGGAAGCCTTGGTCAAGACCGGCGGCCGCAAACAGCAGACGGCTGAACTCCTCGGATGGGGGCGAAGCACCTTGTGGCGCAAAATGAAACATTTCGGCATAGAGTAAACAGCTATGGAAAAAATTCTTATCCCCCTCACAGGCAACGAACTAGCTCCCAGGTTCGACATCGCCCTTGAAGTACTCATTGTTTCCGTAACCAGAGAAACAAGCGCCATGGGTAAAATCGATGAAAAAGTCGTCATTCTCGACACCCCTTCCAGTGAAGCCATGTACCGAATGGTCATGTCAGAAAACATCAAGACCATCATCTGTGCAGGCATTGAAAAAGAGATATTCGATTTCTTGCGACGCAAGCGAATCACTATCATAGATAACGTCTGTGGCCCGGTTGATGCTGTTCTCGAAGCATATCTCATGGGGAACCTCTCTCAGGGACAAATCTACTATTAACAAAGATTTGTTCCAAAATGTTTCACCTTGAAACATTTTAAACATCCTCCAACGTCCCAAAATGTTTCATTGTGTCCTTGAACTTTTATTCACATAAGAGTCTTGACGCAAACAATGATTTACTATTTATAGGAATGCGAACCCTTTTAAATACTTGGCCCGCGTAATGTTACGCAATGTGAAATTGGGGGCAATTTCCGGGCTAATCCTCAAGGGGTTCAACTGACACAGCTGGTACACTTGAAACTTTCCATGACAAGGGAGGTAAGCGTGCATCATTGTGCAAACAACACTTCTCGGGAGGAAGGATTACATGAAAATCAAAGACCTGATGACTCCGGTAGAGGATTACCAGACCCTTGGTCTGGAAACCTCTCTGAGCGACGTCGTGAGCGCCTTGCACGGCAGCAAACACCGCGACATCCTCATTGTGGATGAAAACGGTGCCTTTGCAGGCGTGGTGACCATGACGGACATCATCGTTGCGCTGGAACCCAACTACAAGAAGCTCAACAAAACCGATCTGGGCAGCGACATTCTGTCCAACCGATTTGTGGCCGAACAGTTTAAAGAATTCAATCTCTGGACCAACACCTTGACCGACCTCTGTAGCAAGAGCCTCGACCTCAAGGCCAAAGACGTCATGCATGTCCCCGAAGACACCCATTACTTAGATCAAGATAGCGACTTGGAGCATGGTGTACATCTGTACATTATCGATACTCCCCAGCCCTTGATCGTCCGTAGTAACGGCAAAGTGGAAGGAATCCTCCGCATGGCCGATGTCTTTGATGAAATCATTAATCGCATGAGCGCCTGTGCCGGCTAGGCCTTGGTGAACAAGGAGATAATCATGGAAACAGCTCAAGCTGCCAAACCCTCATTCGACTGGAAACGCCTGGTGTTCATGCTCCTCGGCGTCGTACTCTTCGCCGTTGTCTACTTCGCTCCGGCATGGCCGGACGCAATTGACCCCATGGGTCAGCACTTTCCCCTGCCTACGGAAGCTAAAGGTGCCATCGCCGTTTTCCTGCTGGCCGGTACATGGTGGGTCTTTGAAGTCGTCCCCATCGGCGTCACTTCATTAATGATCGGTATTCTTCAGGTCATGTTCCTGATTCGCCCAGCTAAAGTGGCGTTCAAGGATTTCATGGATCCGTCCGTTCTCTTTATTTTCGCCTCCATCATGATCGGTCTGGTTTTCACGAAGACTGGCCTGACAAAAAGACTTGCATACAAAATGCTTGATGTCGTAGGCGAACGTACCTCAATGATCTATCTCGGCGTCTTCGTGGTCACGGCCGCCCTGACCCACATTATGGCGCACACCGCTGTGGCAGCCACCATATATCCGCTGCTGCTCGCCATTTACGCATTGTACGGTGAAGGCGACAAACCCACTAAGTTCGGTAAGGGATTGTTCATAGGTATGGCCTACGTGGCCGGTGCCGGTTCCGTTGTCACCCTGCTTGGTGCAGCCCGGGGAGCAGTAGCTCTCGGCTTCTACAAGGAAATCGTCAACGTAGACATCGGCTTCTTCGAGCTGAGTTACTACATGGCACCCATAGGTTGGGCCATGACCTTCCTGCTGTGGGGCTTCTTCATGATCGTATGCAAGCCTGAAAAAGACCGTATTCCCGGCCTGAGAGAAAAAGCGCGTGAACTCAACGCAAAAATGGGCCGCTTAACCCGTGATGAGATCATGGCTGCCGTCATCGTTGGTGGTGTCATCTGTATCATGTCCTTACGCTCCTTTGTCCCGGCCCTTCAAGCTGTAGACAAAACCGCCATCATTCTTTGCTCCTCAGTTCTCTTCTTTGTCTTCAAGATCCTTGATCTAAAAGACCTCGAAGACATCCCCTGGAACATCATCCTGCTGTTCGCCGGTGCCATGTCCATTGGTTTCTGTCTCTGGGAAACCGGTGCAGCAAAATGGATGGCCGTTAACTGGCTGGTCATGTTCCAGGATGCGAACTGGTTTATCTTCGTCATGTCCATCGCCTTCTTCGTCATGATGATGACCAACTTCATCATGAACGTGGCGGCCATCGCCATATCGTTACCGGTTGCCCTCGTTATCGCGCCTTACCTTGGCGTGGCTCCCGAAGTCATCCTGTACGCCTCTCTGGTTGTTGCTGGTATGCCTTTCCTGCTCCTTGTCGGCGCAGCTCCCAACGCCATTGCATACGACTCTGGACAGTTCACCACGGGTGAATTCTTCGGCTGGGGCGTTCCCGCTTCCATCCTGCTCATGGTTGTTGTCGGTCTCGCAATCCTCGTCATCTGGCCGATTATGGGTATGCCCATCACGCTGCCCGCAGGCGGTTAACAGTCGACAGTTTGTATAAGACAATATAATAACGGCTGCCATGTTCGATGCATGGCAGCCGTCTTTTCATAAAACATAAAACCACGTGAGAATCATGGAAAAACTCGAAGCCCTCTTTGATCACATCGCGGCCCGGGTCAACGTCAACTTGAAGCCCATGGGCATTGACGTTCGCCCCCTGCTTAATAATGCTATCCCAAGAGAGAGACATCTCCTCTACTATGCGTTTTATGCTCTGACCGAAGACCATCCAATTAGCTTCAGATTCACCAACTCCAATCTCTCCGGTTCCTATTTCCTCGGCAAAACACAGGTTGATCGCTCTGTTCTGTATAAATCAGATATTCGAGGCGATGAGCTCAAACAAAAAGGTGACGTAGTTGAATTCAATGGCGTCAAAACCAAACTCTTCTACGACGAAGTCATCCGTATCACCAACTCTTTCCTGGTAAAGACACTGGTGCACAATCAATCAAAGAACCCTGAAATTCCTGAAGTATTCCGCATCCTCAACACCGTGGCCATGCACTATTCGAATATCCACGGGACCACCACGGAAGGCGTTTATCTCGGTCCCTTCTCCACAGTAGATCTCTCCGTCATGCACAATTGTGTTGTGGGCGACTTCGCTTATGTACAGGCAGGCGACCTTTCCCGTGTGAACATTGAACCAGGACGCATCTGGCTCAAGGCAGGAGACCTGTTCGAATTCAACTATGTCTATCCCGAAGGCGTGGTGGATAAATACGTTAAACTCGACGAGAACGGCAAACTCACAGGACAATTCATTGAATACGTGGACGACTTCAAAGAAGACTTCGTTCCAATCTATTCGACTGCCGCACCTGAAACAGACGTCATCATTCCAGAATCCGCTTATGTCAGCCCCTATGCCGTCATCAAGGGACACTGTGAAATCGGTGAAAACGCTCTTATCGTTCAACGAGCCCACGTCGAAAATTCCATCATCGGAGAGGGAGCCAACGCACAGGAGAACTGCTACATCAAGAACTCCATATTCGAAGGCAACAACGTCACAGCCCACGGCGGCAAAGTCATCCATACCCGCAATGGCAAAAACGTATTCGTCGGGTTCAATTCATTTGTCCACGGCACCGAATCCTGTCCCATCATCATTGGCCAAGATTCCATTGTCATGCCCCATACTATTATTGATGCCGAAGAGCCTATCGAGATACCTGAAAATTCGGCAATCTGGGGATATGTAACCAAGCAAGCCGATCTCGCAACTCAGTGCGTCAGCTTGGATGATCTGGCAAAAACAACCGAAATAACCTTAGGTAATGCCACATTCAAAGGTGATGGCATGGCTTTTGTAAAGGCATTCAAACATCGCATCGATCACATCCGTGAAGAAAACGGTGCGTATTTCGACGGCTCGGATAAAACCCGCGGCCATGCACAGAAGACTCAGGACGCATGCTTCAACATCCTCCAGCCCTTCCAGTCCGGGCCGGAAGCAGGCATGTATCCTACCATGACAATCGGCGACTAGACTGTCTGGAAATCGCCACGGTATTCACATTGATTTGAGGAGAAAGTAACAATGTCCCAATCCCTGACCCAGGCCTTTGGCAGAAACTTTCTCGGCAACGCGCCGAGCTGGTACAAGTTAGCCATTCTGGCTTTTCTTGTCATCAACCCGATTCTTGTCTACACCGTCGGTCCGTTTATAGCGGGCTGGGTGTTGATCGCCGAATTCATCTTCACCTTGGCAATGGCTTTGAAATGCTATCCGTTGCCTCCGGGTGGTCTGCTGGCCATTCAGGCAGTTTTTCTTGGCCTGACCAAACCAGAAACGGTCTACCATGAAGCACTAAACAACTTTGAAGTCATCCTGCTCCTGATCTTCATGGTCGCAGGCATCTACTTCATGAAAGACTTCCTGCAATTCACCTTCACCCGCATCCTGACCAAAGTACGCTCAAAAATCGTCATCTCCCTGCTGTTCTGTTTTGCAGGCGCATTCCTGTCCGCTTTCCTCGATGCTTTGACCGTTACCGCTGTCATCATCGCCGTGGCCTACGGGTTCTATAATGTCTATCATCGATACGCTTCCGGCAAAACAATGAGCTGCTCCCATGACCTCTGTTCCGATGAGGCCGTCAAAGAAGCTGCCCGCCAGGAACTTCTGGACTTTCGAGCCTTTCTGCGCAACCTGATGATGCACGGTGCAGTTGGTACTGCTCTCGGTGGCGTCTGCACTATCGTTGGTGAGCCACAGAACCTGCTCATCGGTTCCGAAATGGGCTGGCACTTCATTCCTTTCTTCCTCAAAGTTGCTCCTGTCTCCATGCCCGTGCTCGCCACTGGCCTGTTGACCTGTGTGCTCGTGGAAAAGTTCCATATCTTCGGATACGGTGCACAAATGCCGGGCAATATCCGCTCACATTTGCTTGAAACCGCCATTCAAATGGAAGAAAAACGCGGCATGCGCGGCAAAGCCAAATTGATCGTTCAGGCCCTGATCGGTGTCTGGTTAATCGTTTCTTTGGCCATGCATCTGGCCGCTGTCGGTATCATCGGCCTATCTGTCATCGTTCTGTTGACCTGTTTCAACGGTTTCACTGATGAACACCAGCTTGGACCAGCATTCGAAGAGGCTCTGCCTTTCACCGCCCTGCTCGTGGTTTTCTTCTCCATTGTCGGTGTCATCCACGACCAACATCTGTTCGCTCCGGTCATGGACATCGTTCTGTCCATGAAGGGACAAACACAGCTCGCAGCCTACTATGTGGCTAACGGTGTCCTGTCCATGATCTCGGACAATGTGTTTGTGGCGACTGTGTACATCTCGGAAACCAAGATGCACTTCACCAACCTGCTCGGCACCTTCCCCGGTGTGGAAGATAGCGTCGCTCTCATGGAAAGGCTGACCGACGGTCATCTGGACCGCGCACAGACCATTTTGTCTCTGCCCGCAGCCATCCAGGGTCAGGTTACCGACATGATGAACCACTTCGACAAGCTGGCAGTCGCCATTAATACGGGTACCAACATCCCGTCCGTGGCAACTCCCAACGGTCAGGCCGCCTTCCTGTTCCTGCTGACATCGGCTCTTGCCCCGGTCATCAGGCTCTCATACGGCCGCATGGTTGTACTGGCTCTGCCTTACACCATCACAATGTCGATAATGGGTCTCATCGCCACCTACTACTTCATGTAGTTCAAACGCACGAAAAATAAAAAGGGTCTGCACTGTGTGCGGACCCTTTTTTTCTGTCATATATTAATTTCGAAAAGGGATCTCGACACCCTAAAATTAAAAAGATGGCTCAATATAAGAACTCTACATCGCATCAAAATAAACAAAACGCACCATGCTCGACATGATACGCTTTATTGACTGGTTTAAAACACAACCAATCCTGCGGTCCTCAGCTCTACTGAGGCCATATATATCGCGACGAATAAATCGCTTATATGTCAAACGTGTCCGCTAGGCGTCATTCACCTTGGGAGAATCTGTCAAATGCTCCTTGCACAGCCAGATAAGAGACTGATGCTTGGTATCAAAATGGGGATGAACACCGTGGTTCGTTCCGCAAACGGCGCACGTATGTTCGGCTTCCCATTCGCACTGCGGATAGCAGTCCATATTATTGAGCATCTGATTGAACCGGCTGATAATTGGAAACATGGGATGATCCGCATGTCTCCGCCGGTCCTTACTGTTCAGTTTCCCGTTGTCGTTCACCTTGACCGTAATCATGCGGGAACGATTGATGAGACCTTCCTTCTTGTTCATGACAATCTTGGTCGGCTCTTCCCATCGACAAATAATCCGTTTTCGGTCCTGATCAAAACGCATAGACATGGCATCCTCCTTGGCGCGGCTTTTCGTTCCTTCTCTGCCGCGTTCGTTTGGATTCACACCGCCGTGCATCACCCTCTCTGAAACCGATTCGATCCAATCCAATTTCCTAAACGACATAATCCAAAGCCTTACGGCCTGCTGCAACCTTCTTCACGAAAGCAACGCATGCCTGATGCTCAGGATGGCCCTGATAATGATTCAAAGCATCCACGTCGTCATGTTCCGAACACAAAACAATGTGGCATTCCGGCTCAGCAGCAACTATGTCATTACTGACTTCAATATGCTGCAACCCTTCAATTCGCCCGTTGAGCAATTCCAGCATCTCTTTCATTTTTGCCCCGTTCTCCTGGGCAGATGCTCCCTCGGCTTCCTCTTTCAACGTCCACATTACTATATGTCTAATCATTATTTTTTTCCTTTATTCTTTCCTCAATAATTACAAAATCATAGCCGAAATACTAAAAAAAGGACATTTGTATACTTAATTCACAATAAGCATTTTCGGACTATTTGTCACCCTGCCACGCCAAATACAGAGAGAAAGAGTGGTACCTACAACCAAATACAAACCACTCTGGGAAAAAGGACAAAACTTGACATTATCAACCAAAGGCCCATCCTTTGCATATGTTTCGAGTAGTTTGAAAACACTTTGCATGAAGGGTGCCACCGCCGAGGATATATGAACAAATTGAAATGGACTTTACTCATTCTCGCCATATTCTGGCTGCTGCCGGGGTTGGCCGCTGCGGAAAAGCCAAAGAAAAGTATTCTGTACCTCAATTCCTACCACCACGGATACAGATGGTCTGACTCAATTCTTGAAGGCGTCCGTTCAGTGCTGGATAAAAGCCAATACAAAATCGACCTCCAAATTGAATATATGGATGCCAAGCGGTATAATTATGAAGACGTTACCGCCTTATTTCTTCGGCTCTATAAAGAAAAATTTGCGAACAAACAGTTTGACGCAGTCATGGTTTCCGACAATGACGCTTTCACGTTTGCCAGCCAATATAGGGACGAACTTTTCCCCGGAGTTCCAATCATTTTCAGCGGCGTTAATGACTTTAAAGCCAATGATTTGAAACAGGATAATATTACCGGAATTGTTGAATTATTCGACATGGCCAAGACTCTGGAAGTAGCATTAAAGCTTCATCCGGAAAAGAAACGTATGGTCGTAGTCGGCGATTCATCTACGGCAGGAACAACCATCAAACATCAAATCGAAGCAGTTGTTCCGCAGTTCAAAGACAGGCTGATCGTTGATTACTGGATTGATATGTCCATGCGAACTGTTCTGGATCGCGTAAGCACCCTTCCAAAAGACACATTTCTGTTCGCCATTCCATCGTATCAAGTCATCAATGGTCGCTTTTCGACAGCTCAAGAAGTTGTCGAATCCATTTACGAATATTCCAGCGTACCCATTTATACATGCTGGGAGTTCCTGCTTGGTCACGGTACTGTCGGCGGACGCATGATTTCAGGCTATCTCCATGGTCAAACAGCCGCCAAAGTGACACTCAAAGTGCTCAGTGGCATCCCAGCAGATTCTATCAAGGTAGCCAGAACTCCCATGGGTGAATATCTCTTTGATTACAACGTCATGAAACGACTCAAAATTCAAGAGAACCAACTTCCTGAAGGCAGCCGAATTATTAATGCACCCAAAGCATTTTACGAACTGCCAAAAGAACTTTTCTGGACCATCATGATCAGTTTTGCTTTGCTTCTCCTCATTCTCATATTCCTAATTATGGGCATGCTCGAACGCCGTAAGGTCGAACGCAAAGTCAAAGACCAGCTTGCCTTCCAACAAACCCTGATGGACACCGTTCCACAACTTGTTTCTTGGAAAGACGTAAAAGGCCGTTATCTTGGGACAAACCGAGCATTTGCTGAATTTTTCGGTATGGAAAGCAGTCATAGCGCAAACCGCAAAACTTCCCGAGACGTCATGCGGGACCCTGATTACATTGACTGGGCCGTGGGGGCAGACAAGGCTGTCATTCACAACCAGCATGCTTTCAGAAAAGTCAGACGGAAACTTTTGGATGCCAACGGTGATCCCGCATGGATTGAAGTCAACAAAGTCCCAATCAACGATCGTTCCGGCCAAATTGTCGGCGTGCTCAGTACCGCAGAAAATATCACTAAAGAGCGCAACCTGGAAAAACAACTTCTGCAATCCCAAAAGATGGAAGCTATCGGCACTCTTGCCGGTGGTATCGCTCATGATTTCAACAATATACTCACATCCATCATCAACTCCACAGAATTAGCTGTAGGGGATATCGCCCCTGATACGGTCACAGGTAAAGACTTGAAACGAGTGCTCAAAGCAGCTCGAAGGGGTGGACGTGTCGTGAAGCAAATTCTTGCTTTCAGCCGACCGTCAACGGAAGGATTCCGGTCCACTGACGTGGGGGCGGTTATAACAGAAGTGCTTGGACTCATGGAATCTTCCATGCCAAGAAACATCGAAGTCCGATCAACCATAGCCTCTTCACTGGCCCATGTGCATGCCGACCCCACCCAAATTCATCAGGTGGCGATGAACCTTTGTACCAATTCATTTCACGCTTTACGTGAAACCGGCGGCAGAATAGATGTCCGTCTGGATCAAGCAGATTTGGCAGAAGATGATGCTGACATGCTTGGATTAATCCCCGGAGAGTATGTCCGTCTGGTTATTGAAGACAATGGGCCGGGTATCCCGCCAGACATACTGGATAAAATTTTTGACCCATTTTTCTCCACCAAGGACAAAACTGAAGGAACCGGACTAGGACTGGCGGTTGTACATGGTATTGTTCGAAGCCATAAAGGCGGACTTCAAGTCACCCCACGCCGAGGCGGTGGCACTGCCTTTTTTATCTACTTGCCAAAATGCGAAGAAAACCAAGCCCTTAAAGGACCAGCTGCCAACACAAGTTCTTCGGTCGGCGCCCATATTCTTTTTGTTGAAGACGACCATGACCAACTGCATACTACTCCACGCCTGCTGGAAACAATGGGATGCAGGGTCGTTGCTCTGGATAACGCTGAAGCCGCTGCCGCCATGGTCTCCAACGGTCCGAACTCTTTTGATCTGGTCATCACGGATTACGACATGCCGGATGTCAGCGGCACACAATTGGCCGCACAACTCGCTGACATTGAACCAAATCTGCCCATTATTCTCGTTTCCGGCCGTGAAGATGCGGCAACTGCAGCTGCCCACTTGCCGAATATCCAACGGGTGGTTATCAAACCGTACGACAAAAAAGATTTGTCCCAAGCCATCAATAGCGTATTGACAATGACCGAGGGAGAGTAACAAGTGGCCCGGATTCTGATTATCGATGATGACTTCGAGATCTGTGAGACCATGGAAAGCCTGATAACCAGGCTCTCGCATGAATGTGCTTCGGCGCACACCATGGATGAAGGCATGCGTCTGGCAAGTAAAAGCGAATTCGACGTGATATTCCTTGATGTCAGTTTGCCCGACGGCAACGGGCTGAACATATTGCCTGACATTATGGCCCTGCCCAATCCGCCCGAAGTCATCATCTTGACCGGCAAGGGCGATCCTGATGGAGCCGAACTGGCTATCAAAGGCGGAGCATGGGATTATCTACTCAAACCGTCCAGCATCCGTGAAATATCCCTCACCCTTGGTCGCGCTCTGAAATATCATGAGAAAAAAGGCGGAGCCAACAGTATTGGTTCTCTGGATCTGACCGGTGTTGTTGGCGAAAGCCCAAGCATTAAAGCGAGCTTCAACCTTTTATCACAAGCGGCCCGATCTGATTCCAATGCCCTTATTACCGGACAAACCGGCACGGGCAAGGAGTTGTTCGCAGCGACAATCCATGAAAATTCAAAACGAAAATCCGGGAATTTTGTCGTTGTAGACTGCGCAGGACTGACGGAATCCCTATTAGAATCAACACTATACGGGCATCGAAAAGGCGCTTTCACCGGGGCGCAAAAAGATCGTATAGGCTTAATCAAACTGGCTGACAATGGCACGCTTTTCCTTGATGAAGTGGGAGAAATGCCACTTTCCATGCAAAAAGCTTTTCTCAGAGTCCTTCAGGAACGAACTTTCCGCCCTGTGGGCGATACACGGGAACAAACCAGTAATTTCAGACTGGTGGCTGCAACAAATCGCAATCTTGATGACATGGTCGACAAAGGCGAATTTCGCTCAGATCTGCTCTACAGACTCAAAACCATGCACATTCATCTGCCACCACTCATGAACCGCCCTGAAGACATCCGCGCCCTCAGCATTTTCCGTGTTCAACAACTCTGCAAGCAGTACGGTATGGAGTCAAAAACGCTCGGATCTGATTTTCACCCGGCTTTGGCAAGCTACAATTGGCCGGGTAACGTACGGGAATTATTCAATACACTAGAACGAGCCGTAGTCGCGTCCGGTGATGAAAAAACGCTCTACGCCATGCATCTGCCTCGTGAACTCCGCATCAAGATGGCCAAGGCACAAATCGAACGCATGACCGGAACTGAAGTCGTATCCGACAAAACAGACACCACAGTAGCCGAGCCAGTCCGAAAAATCGGACAAGACATATTTGAAGATATTTTCGATCAGGAATTGCCCACTCTCAGAGACTTCAAAGGCATGGCAGAAAAGATTTATCTAGGCGAACTCATTCGACAATGTGACGGAGACCTTGCAAAAATACTTATCACATCCAAACTGTCTCGATCTCATTTCTACAGCCTGCTTAAAAAGTACGGCCTTTCACTCTAGGAAATATCCATGGCTAAATTCAACTCATATTGTGAAGCATGTTGGACTTTCGACAAAACTGATGTGGACAAAATATATCACGACACTCAATACGGTTTTCCCATTGAGGATGACAACGAACTGTTCGGAAGGCTTATCCTGGAGATCAATCAAGCCGGACTGAGTTGGCGTACCATTCTCAATAAACAGGAAAATTTTCTAAAAGCGTATGACCAGTACGATATCGAAACTATCGCCAATTATGAAGATGAAGACAGATCGCGTCTGCTCAGCGATGCCGGAATCATTCGCAACCGTTTGAAAATCGGTGCTGCCATTCACAACGCAAAAGCTATTCTTATTTTAAAAAAGGAATATGGCTCCTTCAAAGGCTGGCTGGACACACATCACCCACTCAGTAAAGAAGAATGGGTCAAATTATTCAAAAAGCATTTCAAATTCGTTGGTGGAGAAATTGTCAATGAATTCTTGATGAGTAGCGGTTATCTACACGGTGCACACATTGAATCTTGCCCCACGTATCAGAAAATACTCAATAAAAATCCTGCCTGGGCCACAATAAAATAACTGAGCCCTCTTTCTCGCATCCTCCCCCTGAGAATTATTGATTAAAGGACAAGTCTGAAAATTCAGACTCGTCCTTTTTTTCATGCAGTCCACATTATCATGTCCAACCCCCGCAATTCCTGTATTTTCAAGTAAACAACTCCGCTTTTTCCTGTTCACCTGTCCTATTTTTCAGACTGATATCAAAATGCTTCTCATGTTCAAAAACAACGGGAAATTCTTAACATGTTGTTTTTATGTGATAAAAGGCGGTTCTGCCTAATTGGCACGGATGTTGAGTAAGGAGTTACTTCAAGACATCGCGTCCGCCATGAGCGGAACAACAAAATCAAAAAGTTCTGTATCAAGAGGAGAAAAACTCTATGTCCAAGATGAAAACAATGGATGGCAACACCGCCGCCGCCTGGGTGGCCTACGCAATGAGTGAGACCGCCGCCATTTATCCCATCACTCCTTCGTCCACCATGGGTGAAATCGCCGACGAATGGGCCGCGCAAGGTCGCAAGAATATTTTCGGACAGACTGTGGAAGTCCGTCAGCTTCAGTCCGAAGCCGGTGCCGCAGGCGCTGTTCACGGCTCCCTGGCCGGTGGCGCACTGACCACCACGTTCACAGCCTCGCAGGGCCTCCTGCTCATGATCCCTAATATGTATAAGATCGCTGGCGAACTTCTCCCCAGCGTTTTCCATGTTTCTGCACGCGCTCTCGCTGCGCATGCCCTCTCAATCTTTGGCGACCACCAGGATGTCATGGCTTGTCGCCAGACTGGTTTCGCCATGCTTGCTGCAGCGAGCGTGCAGGAAGTCATGGACCTTTCATTGGTATCCCATCTGGCCACCATTGAATCGTCCGTGCCCTTCCTGTCCTTCTTCGACGGTTTCCGCACTTCCCATGAAATTCAGAAAATCGAAGTCATTGACTACGACGATATGAAACCGCTGCTGAACATGGACAAGGTCGCCGAATTCCGCGCCCGCTCCATGAACCCGGAACACCCAGACGTTCGCGGCACCGCCCAGAACCCGGACATCTACTTCCAGGGTCGTGAGGCATCCAACAACTACTATGATGTCATCCCCGAGATCGTGGAAGAATACATGAACAAAGTCTCCGCCCTGACCGGTCGCGACTACAAGCCCTTTGATTACGTCGGTGCTCCTGATGCAGAACGTGTCGTCATCGCCATGGGCTCTTCCTGTGAAACTATCGAAGAAGTGGTCAACCATCTGGTTGCCGAGGGCGAAAAAGTTGGCCTGATCAAAGTCCGCTTGTACCGTCCCTTCTCCGCCAAACACTTCCTGACCGTGTTGCCCGAGACTGCCAAAGTCGTGTCCGTTCTGGACCGTACCAAAGAACCCGGCGCACTGGGCGACCCTCTTTACCAGGACATCTGTACTGTCTTCCTGGAAAAAGGCGAAGGTCCTGTGGTTACTGCTGGTCGTTACGGCCTCGGTTCCAAGGAGTTCACTCCTGCCATGGTCAAAGCTATTTTCGACAACCTGACTGAGTCCACCCCCAAAGCCCACTTTATCGTGGGCATTAAAGACGACGTCACCCTTGCCTCCCTTGTCACGACCGAGGCCCTGGACACCACCCCGAAAGGCACTGTGCAGTGCAAATTCTGGGGCCTCGGTTCTGACGGAACCGTCGGAGCCAACAAGCAGGCAATCAAAATCATCGGTGACAATACCGATATGTACGCACAGGGATACTTCGCCTATGACTCCAAAAAATCTGGCGGCATCACCATTTCCCATCTGCGTTTCGGTAACGCGCCCATCCAGTCCACCTATCTGGTGACCGCAGCCGATTACATCGCCTGTCACAATCCGAGCTATGTCCACCTTTATGATGTATTGGACGGAATCAAGGACGGCGGCACCTTCGTGCTGAACTGTGCTTGGACCGCCGAAGACATGGACAAGGAACTGCCCGCAGAAATGCGCCGCACCATTGCTCAGAAAAACTTAAAATTCTACACGGTCGACGCAGTCAAGATCGCTGGTGAAGTCGGCCTCGGCGGACGCATCAACATGATCATGCAGACCGCCTTCTTCAAGCTCGCCGACGTCATCGACTTCGCCGAAGCCGTGAAGCTGCTCAAGGACGGTATCAAAACCGCCTACGGCAAAAAAGGCGACAAGATCGTCAACATGAACAACGCAGCCGTGGACAACGCTATCGACGCCATCGTCGAGATACCGGTTCCCACAGCGTGGGCTGACCTGTCTGACGACGCCGCAATCGAAGTCAACGAACCCGATTACGTGAAAAACGTCATGCGTCCGGTTCTGGCCCAGAAAGGTGACGACCTGCCGGTTTCCGCCTTCTCCGTTGACGGAACCATGCCGCTGTCCACCGCCAAATACGAAAAACGTGGCGTTGCCATCAACGTCCCCGAATGGATCGCTGACAACTGCATTCAGTGTAACCAATGTGCATTCGTTTGCCCGCACTCCGCTTTGCGCCCGGTCATTGCCGATGATGCTGAAATGACGAACGCTCCGGCGGGCTTCGGCACCATCGATGCCAAGGGCAAAGACGTGAAAGGCATGCAGTACCGCTTGCAGGTCGCTGCTCAGGACTGCCTGGGTTGCGGCAACTGCGCCGACATCTGCCCTGCCAAGGATAAGGCGCTGGTCATGAAGCCCATCGCCACCCAGCTTGACGAGCAGGTCCCCAACTGGGACTTCGCCGAGACCTTGTCCTTCAAGGACGCTTTCAAACGCGACTCCGTCAAGGGCAGCCAGTTCCGTCAGTCCCTCATGGAATTCTCCGGTGCATGTGCTGGTTGCGGCGAGACCCCGTACGTCAAGGTGCTAACCCAGCTCTTCGGCGAACGCATGATCATCGCCAACGCCACGGGTTGCTCCTCCATCTGGGGTGCATCCGCGCCGTCCACACCATACTGCACCAATGCTGAAGGCCACGGCCCGGCATGGGGAAACTCCCTGTTCGAAGACGCAGCTGAATTCGGTTTCGGCATCGAAATGGGTGTCAATAACCGCCGCGAAACATTGGTCGCCAAATGCGAAGCCGCTGTTGAGACCACTTCCGGCGATGCCAAAACCGCCATCGAAGCATGGCTCGCAGCCAAAGACGACGCAACCGCTTCCACTGAAGCAGGCGACGTCCTCAAGGCCGCTCTGAAAGACTCTACTGACGAGACCCTGAAGTCCATCGCCGCAGACGCCGACCTGTTCACCAAGAAATCCGTCTGGATCTTCGGTGGTGACGGTTGGGCCTACGACATCGGCTTCGGCGGCGTTGACCACGTCATAGCTTCCGGCAAGGACGTCAACATCCTTGTCATGGACACAGAAGTTTACTCCAACACCGGCGGACAGTCCTCCAAGGCAACCCCGCTCGGATCCATCGCCAAGTTTGCCGCTGCCGGTAAAGGCACTGGCAAAAAAGACCTCGGTCGCATGGCAATGACTTACGGCTACGTTTACGTCGCTTCGGTCGCCATGGGAGCTGACAAACAGCAGATGATGAAGGCATTCCGTGAGGCCGAAGCCTACAACGGACCGTCCCTGATCATCTGTTACGCCCCCTGCATCAACCAGGGCATCAAGAAGGGCATGGGCAAAACCCAGCTCGAACAAAAGTTGGCCGTAGATTCCGGTTACTGGCCGCTCTATCGCTACAACCCCGAACTGGTTTCCGAAAACAAGAATCCGTTCATACTGGAGTCCAAGGCTCCCGACGGCTCCTTGCAGGAATTCATGTCCGGCGAAAACCGCTACGCCATGCTGGAACGCTTCCACCCGGAACTGTCAAAGGCATTCCGTGCACAAATCGAGAAAGACTATGCCGACCGCTACACAATCCTGACTCACCTGGCCGACGCTGACTTCAGCAAAGTTGAGGAAGAAGACGGAACAACGTGTGACGCCGGTATTTCTGCTGAAAGCCCGGGTTCTGGGGAACCCTGTGATGACGGCAGATAGACAATAGATGTTTACGCGGGGCGGAGTTGTTGCGGAGGCTTAGCCTAATCCGCCCCGCGTATTTGTTTCAACACGGTGAGGGACCCCTCTCACGCTTTAGGAGGAATTCATAATGTCATTGGAAGTGCTTGCATTAATCGCACTGCTGCCTATTCTGGTTGCACTCGTTCTCATGGTCGGCCTGCGTTGGCCTGCCACCAAAGCCATGCCCTTGGCATGGCTCACCGCAGCCGCCGGGGCTGTCATTGTCTGGGGTCTCCCCATGAAATACGTTGCCGCACTGACTCTTCAGGGGTTTGTGACGGCAATCGGCATCCTAATTATCGTCTTCGGTGCCATTTTGATCTTACGGACGCTTCAGCAGTCGGGCGGCATGGAAACCATTCAGTACGGGATGCAGAACATCTCGCCTGACCGCCGTATCCAGGCCATTATCATTGGTTACATGTTCGCAGCCTTCCTTGAAGGTGCAGCCGGCTTCGGTACCCCCGCAGCTCTGGCCGCTCCGCTGTTGCTCTCCTTGGGCTTCCCGCCTCTGGCCGCAGCAATTGTCTGTTTAGTTTTCAACTCCTTCCCTGTCACCTTTGGTGCAGTCGGTACTCCTGTCATCCTTGGCCTGAAATATCTTGCTCCCGGCGTTGCCGATGCAGTGGCCACCGGAGCCCCAGGCGTCAACTTTGCCAACCAGGGCGACTTCATCGCACTCGTCGGCCAATGGGCGACCCTCATGCACCTCGGCATGATCTTCATCCTGCCTGTCTTTATGCTCGGTTTCGTGACCCGTTATTTCGGTCCCGAACGGAGCTGGAAGCCCGGTTTGGCCGCATGGAAATTCTGCATGTTCGCAGCCGTTGCCTTCACCGTGCCTTACCTGTTCTTCGCATGGAACGTCGGTCCTGAATTCCCGTCCCTGATCGGTGGCCTTGTTGGTCTCGGTATCATCATTGCTGGTGCCAAAGCCGGTTTCTGTGTCCCCAAAACAACCTGGGACTTCGGTCCTTCTGACAAGTGGGACCCGGAATGGACCGGTTCCGTTTCCGGTGGTTCCACCGAGTTCAAGCCACACATGAGCCAGTTCAAGGCATGGTTGCCTTACATCCTCATCGGCGCAATCCTCGTTGTCACCCGTATTCCTGAGCTTGGCCTTAAGGGCTTCCTTGCCGCACAGGCTATCAAATTCAGCGCCATTCTCGGCTATGAAAGTGTCAACGCTTCCATCAAATACCTCTACCTGCCCGGTTCCATCCCGTTCGTTTTGGTCGCCCTGCTGACCGTCATGATTCACGGTATGCCCGGCACCAAAGTTAAGGCCGCATGGTCTCAGGCCATTGTCACCATGAAGAACCCCACCATCGCCCTGTTCGCAGCGGTCGCACTGGTGTCCATCTTCCGCGGTTCCGGTATCACTGATGCCGCTTTGAACCCCAACAACTACCCCTCCATGCCTTTGGCAATGGCAGAAGCAGTTGCAAACATCACCGGCAACGCATGGCCAATGTTCGCCTCTTACGTCGGCGGTCTGGGAGCCTTCATTACCGGCTCCAACACTGTCTCTGACCTTCTGTTCGCTGAATTCCAGTGGGGCGTTGCAACCCAGCTTGATCTGCCTCGCCAGATCATCGTAGCCGCTCAGGCTGTCGGTGGCGGTATGGGCAACATGATCTGCATCCATAACATCGTCGCAGTCTGCGCGGTTGTTGGTCTGTCCGGCATGGAAGGTCAGATCCTGAAGCGGACCGTATGGCCCTTCCTGCTGTACGGTCTGGTCGTCGGAATCGTCGCCTCTTTGATGAGCTTCGTATTCCTGCCGAATCTGTTCTAAGTTATGCGATAAAAAGGGGGGCGGGATTAATGCCCGCCTCCCGTTTCACAACACGACTTACTGTTACTGTGAGAACAAATAACAATACGCTATAAGCTCGACATTCAACCCGAGCATACAAATATTTTCAGGAGTCACTCATGACCAAAGATGCCATTGTCAAAGAGTTCGAAGCCATAGCCGGTGCCGACAAAGTTATGACCAGCGAGACTGACCGTCACGCCTATTCCTACGATGCAGCCGTGCTTGACTCCGTCATGCCCGCACTCGTTGTCCGCCCCGAAGACAGCGAAACACTCGGAGCTGTCACCAAACTGTGTAACGATAACGGCCTGCCCCTGACCGTTCGCGGTGCCGGTACAAATCTTTCAGGTGGAACCATCCCTCATCCCGGTGGTGTCGTGGTTCTGACCAACGGCCTGAACCGCATTCTCGAAATCAATGAAGAAGACATGTATGCTGTGGTTGAACCCGGTGTCGTCACTGCCCAATTTGCAGCCGAAGTCGCCAAACGTGGCCTTTTCTACCCTCCGGATCCGGGTAGCCAAGCAGTCTCCACCCTCGGTGGTAACGTTGCCGAAAACGCAGGCGGTCTGCGCGGCCTCAAATACGGCGTAACCAAAGACTATGTCATGGGTGTGGACTTCTGGGACGTCAACGGCGAAATGATCAAATCAGGTTCCCGCACCGTCAAATGCGTCACCGGTTACAACTTGGCTGGCCTGATGATCGCTTCCGAAGGTACTCTGGGCGTATTCGACAAAATCATTCTCAAACTCATTCCACCTGTCGCCGCCGCCAGATCCATGATGGCGATTTTCCCCTCCATGAAAGCCGCTTCCGAAACAGTCGCCGCAATCATCGCCAACAAAATCGTCCCTGCCACCCTTGAGATGATGGACAACTTCACCATCCGAGCAGTTGAAAACTTCCGAGGCGCAGGACTGCCGGTCGATGCTGCAGCCCTGTTGCTCATTGAAGTGGACGGCCACCCCGCACAGGTGGAAGACGAAGCCGCCATGGTTGAAAAAATTTGCAAAGCCAACGGTGCAACTGAACTCAAGGTCGCCAAAGACGCTGCCGAACGTGATGCTGTCTGGCAGGCCCGTCGCGATGCTCTGCCCGCATTGGCCAAACTCAAGCCCACCTGTGTGTTGGAAGACGCCACCGTGCCACGTTCCAAAATTCCGGCCATGATCGAAGCACTTGAAGACATCTCCAAAAAGCTCGACCTGACCATCGGTACTTTCGGTCACGCCGGAGACGGCAATCTGCATCCCACCATTCTGACCGACAAACGCGACAAGAAGGAATGGGAACGTGTGGAAAAGGGCATCGACATGATCTTCGACAAAGCGCTCGCCATGGGCGGCACACTATCCGGCGAACATGGCATCGGCCTGGCTAAAGCCAAATATCTGGAGCAGGAAACATCTCGAGGCACACTGGAATACGCCCGTCGCATGAAGTCTGTTCTCGACCCCAAGGGTATCCTCAACCCCGGCAAGATTGTCGGTCCCAGGTCCTAGGGGGCAGTCATGGCTGATATCAATAAACTCGCACAAATGTTCAAGGAGCTGGACGACCAGCTGGTCGGCTGCATGAAATGCGGCATGTGCCAGGCTGTTTGCCCGGTCTTCGCCCAAAGTGGTCGTGAAACTGACGTCACCCGCGGCAAGCTCGCCCTGTTGGAGGGGCTTGCCAACGAGATGTTCAAAGACCCGGAAGGCGTCAACGAAAAGCTCAACCGCTGCCTGCTCTGCGGTACCTGTCAGGCTAACTGCCCGTCCGGCGTATCCGTCATGGATATTTTCCTGAAGGCACGCGCCATCATGACCGGCTACTTCGGACTATCCACAACGAAAAAAGCCATATTCCGTGGCATGCTCAAAAACCCCAAGCTGTTCAACACACTGACCGGCATGGGAGCAAAGTTCCAGGGACTGTTCACCAAAAAGGTGGACGACATGCTTGGCTCAAGCTGTGCCCGGTTCAATGCACCGGTTATCGGCGACCGTCACTTCAACACTCTGGCCTCCAAGCCTCTGCACAAAATCGTGCCGGAATTAGATACACCTGCCGGAAAATCCGGCATCAAGGTAGCCTTCTATGTAGGCTGCGTTATTGACAAGATCTTCCCCCATGTGGGCGAAGCCATCCTCAAGGTACTCGATCACCACGGCGTGGGGGTATTCATGCCCTCGGGGCAGGCATGCTGCGGCATCCCGGCATTGTCCAGCGGTGACACCGATACCTTTGATACTCTGGTCGGCATCAACATGGAACGACTCCAGTCAGGTGAATTCGATTACCTCGTCACAGGATGCGCAACCTGTACCGCCACCATCAAAGAATTATGGCCTCGTATGTACAGTGGCAGTTCTGCCCTGAAATACGACCTTGAACAGTTGGAAAAGAAGACTCTGGACATCAGCCAATTCCTGGTGAATATTCTCGGGGTAGAACCCAAGGAAATCAAAGGAGGCCGAGGCGTTACCTACCACGACCCCTGCCACCTAAAAAACTCCCTCGGCGTCACCGCGCAGCCCAGAAAAATCATTCAGGCTGCGGGATGCGACTTCAAGGAAATGGCGGAAGCCGGTACCTGCTGCGGTTGCGGCGGAAGCTTCAATATAGCTCATTACGACGTGTCCAAAAAGATCGGCAGCCGCAAAGCGGACAACATCATGGCAGCTGGCGTACAAACCGCCGCAACCAGTTGTCCTGCGTGCATGCTCCAGATCACTGACATGCTCTCCCAGAAGAACGCGAAGATGGACGTAAAACACGTCATCGAACTCTACGCCGAAAGCCTTTAATAACAAACGGATAGGTAACAAGGAACCAACCATGTCCAAAAACCTGTATGTGAGCGCGACGGAAGAAAGAAGTGGCAAGTCAGCCGTAGTTCTGGGCGTCATGCAAATGCTCCTCAGAGAACTGCACAACGTCGCCATCTTCCGCCCCATCATCAATGACCCGGGTGAGGGAAACAAAGACCACGACATCGCTTTGATGATCGATCACTTCAAGATGTCCATCCCTTATCGCGACACCTACGCGTATACTCTCAAACAAGCGCGTGAGCTGATCAACTCAGGTCAGCACGCGCTTGTTCTTGAGAATATTCTGAACAAATATAAATCACTAGAAGAAGAGTACGACTTCGTTCTCTGCGAAGGTACCGACTTCAAGGGCAAAGACCCGGCCTTCGAATTCGACCTCAACGCCGACATCGCGGCCAACATTGGCTCGCCCATGCTCGTGATCACTTCCGGCCGAGACAAGAACCCGGACGAAGTGGCCAACATCACTCAGTCCACTCTGGATACCTTGTCCGAAAAAGGTGTGGATTTCATCGCCTGCGTGGTTAACCGCGCTCCCGAAGGCATGACCGATGAGATGTGTGGCACCATTGAATGTGACCGAAACGGTGAGCACATGCCGCTATACGTCATCCCTGAGAATGAAGCCCTTGGCAAACCGAGCATCGGTGACGTCAAACGGTGGCTCGACGCTGACATCCTTTACGGTCACAGCGGCATGCAGACTCTGGTAGATAATTACGTGATCGCGGCCATGCAGATCGGCAACTTTTTGCAATACATCAAACCAGGCAGCTTGATCATCACACCGGGAGATAGGTCGGATATCATTCTGTCCAGCCTCGCATCCCGACTCTCCAGTTCCTATCCTGACATAGCAGGTATCGTGCTGACTGGAGGCCTGGATGTCTCTGCCAACGTTCACAAACTCATCGAAGGTTGGACAGGAGTTCCGGTCCCCGTCCTCTCGGTCAAGGGACACACCTACCAGAACGTTCAGGAACTCAACCGATTGTATGGCCGCATTGAGGCTAACGACCACCAACGCATTGCCACTGCACTTGGCGGCTTTACCCAGCATGTAAACGTGCAAGAACTCCGTGACCGTCTGGTCGAAAAACGGTCTACACGAGTCACGCCAAAAATGTTCGAATACTCCCTGTTCGACAAAGCTTCTCGCAACAAGCAACGCATTGTCCTGCCTGAAGGAACTGGCGAACGCATCCTGCGCGCCGCCGATATCCTGCTCAGGCGCGGTGTGGCTGAAATAATTCTGCTTGGTCGTGAAGATGAAATTCGCGATAAGGCTTCCAAGTTCGGTGTGGACATCTCCGGCGCTACCATTATCAACCCTGCAGAATCCGAACTGCTCGACTCCTTTGCCGAAGAATACCTCGAACTGCGCAAGCACAAAGGCGTCATCGCCGAAGTTGCCTGGGACCGCATGTCCGACCCGACCTATTTTGGCACTATGATGGTCCATAAAGGGTTCGCCGACGGCATGGTGGCTGGTTCCGTCACAACGACAGCCCAAACTATCCGTCCTGCCTTTGAATTCGTGAAGACCAAACCGGGCAGCTCCATTGTCTCCTCGGTCTTCCTCATGTGCCTCAAGGACCGCGTACTGGTATACGGCGACTGTGCTGTAAATCCCAACCCCGATGCCCGCCAGTTGGCGGAAATCGCTATCAGTGCCGCTGAAACCGCCAAGATCTTCGGTGTCACACCGAGAGTCGCCATGCTGAGTTACTCTACTGGTTCCTCCGGCAAAGGCGAAGACGTTGAAAAAGTCACTGAGGCTACACGCATTGCCAAGACCCTTATCGAAGGACGCGGACTGGACTTCCCCATTGAGGGACCACTTCAGTACGATGCCGCCGTGGACCCGGAAGTCGCCAAGGTCAAACTGCCGGAATCCGATGTCGCCGGACGGGCCACAGTCTTTGTCTTCCCCGACCTGAACACCGGCAACAATACATACAAGGCAGTGCAGCGTGCCGCCAACGCCGTTGCAATCGGCCCAATTCTTCAAGGACTCAATAAGCCGGTCAACGACCTGTCTCGCGGTTGTACCGTGCCGGACGTCGTAAACACCGTTGCAATTACCGCCATCCAGGCTCAAGCCGAAAAAGGTGAATAAATGAAAGTACTCGTCATCAATTCAGGCAGCTCATCCATCAAATATCAGTTGCTCGACATGAACAACGAATCCGTTCTCTGCACGGGTCTCGTGGAGCGCATCGGAGAAGAAGTGGGTCGCCTGACACACAGGATAGCACCCGACACCGAGGATGCTAAAAAAATCAAACTGGAACAGCCGATCTCTGATCATGAAGTTGGTATGACGCTCGCCATTGATCTCATTTGTGGCGAAAATGGTGTCGTCAAAGACAAAAGCGAAATCACAGCCATCGGGCACAGGATCGTGCATGGCGGCGAAAAACTGCATGAACCGACTTTGGTAGATGATGCAGTTGTGGAAGAACTGGAAAAGATTATTCCGCTGGCTCCACTCCACAACCCCGGTCATCTGGCCGGTATCCGCGTGGCTCGACACCTCTTCGCCGACGTTCCACAGGTGGTTGTCATGGACACCGCATATCACCAGACATTGCCGCCCAAAGCATATATGTACGCACTCCCTTATGAATTGTATGATGAGATGCGTATCCGTCGCTATGGCTTCCACGGCACTTCCCACGGTTTTATTGCCAAGGAAGCAGCCCGAATAATCGGCAAGTCTTTCGAAGAATTCAACTGCATCACAGTACACCTTGGTAACGGTTGTTCAATGACCGCCACCAAGGAAGGTAAAGCAATCGACACATCCATGGGCATCACCCCGCTGGAAGGTCTTGTCATGGGCACACGTTCCGGCGATGTGGACCCGGCCCTGCACGCCTTGCTGGCACGAACCCGCAATATGACATCCGAAGATGTTGATCGAATGCTCAATAAAGAATCCGGCCTCAAGGGATTGTGCGGCATGAACGACATGCGCGACATCCACGCGGCCATTGAAATGGGCGATGAAAAGGCCAAACTCGCTCTGGATGTCCAAACCTACAGAAACCGTAAATACATCGGCAGTTACATGGCTGTTCTGGGCCATGTCGACGCCATAATTTTCACCGCCGGAATTGGTGAAAACGACTATATCGTGCGCCGCGAATCATTGAAAGGCCTTGAGTGCTTCGGTGTAAAGATCGATCAGATGAACAATGCACAGCGAGCTGCAGAACCATTAAAAATCAGTACAGAAGACAGTTCTATCGAAGTCTGGGTTATCCCGACCAACGAAGAACTCGCCATTGCACGCGAAACAAAGAATTTTGTGAATTAATCAGTAACGACCTGTTGCGGGAGCCATTGGCCCTTGGTCGAATCAATCTGGAGGTGGATACCATGTCATCCAAGGATACATTGTATCAAACGTTTGTGGAAAAAGCGGAACTCGTTTCCGCGTTCGTGACGAATATCGACAGCGAAGAAGCTGCCGTCGATTACGTCATCAACCTGTGTGATAAAAAAGAAGCATGTCAGCTTCTAGCCAGCGGTTGCGAAGCCGATCTTTCTGAAAAAGCTGAAACTTTGTGTGATGCGAAGCAAACCAAAGTCATCGCCGCCCCGGGCCTGAAAAGCGATTTGTACGAAACGCTGGCCGCCAAATCCAAAAAATCCGGTTTCGACTGTATTGATTCCGGTATGCGCAAGCATCTTGCTGGCATCGACATCGGTTTTACCATTGCCGAATACGGCATTGCCGACACCGGCACCCTGATGGTCGACTGCCCGAGTGAAGAACTCCGCCTTGCCACCATGGTCAGCGAATACCACGTCTGTGTCGTTCCGAAATCCAAGATTCGTGCGAATACCTACGGCGTAGAAAAAATGATGCTCACCCGGATGAAAAAAACACCGAACTATCTTGCCTTCATCACTGGTGCCAGCCGCACCGCAGACATCGAACGCGTGCTTGCCCTTGGCGTGCACGGTCCCCTTGAACTCCATATCCTTATTCTGGAGGACCAATAATGCAGAAAGCTGACAACCTGAAAGAATACCGTAAGGAATTACAAGAGTCTCTGGACAATGAATTCCTGCGCACGACTCTTGATAATTTTGCCGTGGCCTACAAAGCAGGACGAGCCAACGCCTTCAAAGGCATGGATGTACGCAGCCTGATCGACGACATCGCCTGTTCCAAAGACGCAGCCGGTGAAAATTTCGAAGCTCTCTACAAAGAATTCAAAGAAAACGCAGAGGCCGCTGGCATCCACGTTCACTTTGCCAAAACCGGCGACGAGGCCAACCAGATCATCGCCCAAATCGCCAAAAACTCCGACTGTAAAAAGATAGTTAAATCAAAATCCATGACAGCAGAGGAAACTCTGCTCAACCATGATCTGGAAGACGCTGGCCTTGAGGTCACTGAAACAGACCTTGGTGAATGGATCATTCAGTTGCGCCATGAAGGCCCGTCTCACATGGTTATGCCTGCCATTCACCTGTCCCGCTATCAGGTTGGCGATCTCTTCACCGAAGTCACCGGCTCGAAGCAGGATGCTGAGATCGAAAAGTTGGTCAAAGTAGCCCGCCGAGAACTCAGACAAAAATACGTCGAAGCAGACATGGGCATCACCGGCGCCAACTTCGCCGTGGCCGAAACCGGCGGTATTGGTCTGGTTACCAACGAGGGCAACGCCCGCCTAGTGTCCACCCTGCCCCGCGTGCACGTCGCGCTCATGGGTATCGACAAACTTCTGCCGAACCTTCACGATGCCCTACGCATCCTGAAAGCGCTGCCACGCAACGCCACCGGTCAGCAGATCACATCGTACGTCACCTGGATCACCGGCGCCAACGAATGTCTTTCCGCTGAAGACGGTAAAAAAGAAATCCACTACGTCATATTGGACAATGGCCGCTCCGAATTACTCAAGGACTCCTTGTTCTCACAGGTTAACCGTTGTGTCCGCTGTGGTGCCTGTGCCAACGTCTGTCCGGTTTACCGACTGGTTGGTGGTCACAAGATGGGCCACATCTATATCGGTGCCATTGGCCTAATCCTGACATACTTCTTCCACGGCAAAGACAAGGCCAAAAACCTCGTCCAGAACTGCATTAACTGTGAAGCATGCAAGGACGTCTGTGCTGGCGGCATTGATCTGCCCCGACTCATCAAAGAAATCCATGCCCGTATTCAAGATGAAGACGGTCATCCGCTTCCGAGCGTCCTGCTGAGCAAAGTTCTCAGAAACCGCAAGTTGTTCCATACTCTGCTTCGCACTGCCAAATGGGGCCAAAAGCCCGTGGCTGAAAAAGACGGATTTATCCGCCATCTGCCCATGATCTTCTCCAAGGAACACAGCTTCCGTGCTCTGCCGACTATTGCTGAAAAACCATTCCGCGACTGGTGGAAAGACAACCGCCCGGAAGTAAAGAAACCCAAACTCAGGGTTGCACTGTTCTCCGGTTGCGTGCAGGACTTCGTTTATCCTGAACAAATGCAGGCTGCTGTTGAACTCTTTGCCGCCAACAACGTGAGCATGGAATACCCCATGGAACAGTCCTGTTGCGGTCTGCCAGTTCAGATGATGGGTGAAATGGAAGCATCCCGCGATGTCGCCAAGCAGAACCTTCGCGCTTTCGAGCCTGATGCCTATGACTATATCATTACCTTGTGTGCCTCCTGTGCGGCCCACCTCAAACATAACTACCCTAAACTGGTGATGGACAGACCCGCTCTCAAATATAGAGCAGACGCCTTTGCCGACAAGATTATCGACTACTCCTCTTTTGTGAACGACGTTCTCAAGGTAAAGAAAGTCGATTTCAATGAAAGCAAGGAAAAGGCCACATACCACGCGCCATGCCACCTCTGCCGAGGTCTTGAAGTGCATGACGCCCCCCGCCAGCTCATTGAAAAAGGCGGTATGGAATATGTAGAATGCGCCGAAGAAGAAGTCTGCTGTGGATTTGGCGGCACCTTCTCCATGAAGTTCCCGGAACTCTCTGCCGAACTGCTGAACAAAAAACTCACCAATGTTGAAGAAACCGGTGCCACCACGCTCCTCACAGATTGCCCCGGTTGCATCATGCAGTTACGCGGTGGACTAAAGACCCGCGGCTCAAAAATCAAAGTCAGGCACGTGTCCGAAGTTCTGGCAGACAACAGCAAGAAGAAATAACCGTAAACTAAGATTACATGAGGCTCTCAGAAGGTAAGGACCGCAATCCATAGAAGCTCACTACCCCGCTTCCTCCCAATGATATGGCCTCTATGTAGGTTCCCCGACTACCCACAGTCGGGGAACCATTTTTTTGACAAAATCAGAACAAAAAAAAGCCCCTCCGGTCAGACCGGAGGGGCTTTTACATACCTCTTTAATCGCAGCTACTTGACGGCGTCCTTGAGGACCTTACCGGGCTTGAACTGGGCGACCTTGGTGGCAGGAATCTTGATTTCTGCGCCAGTGCGGGGATTGCGGCCAGTGCGTGCTTTTCTTTCGCTGACACTGAAGGTACCGAAGCCGGTCAGGGTCAACTTGTTGCCAGCGGCCAGCTCGTCCTGGATGATGTCGAGAATGGCGTTCATGGAAGCTTCGGCCTGTGCTTTGGAAGTACCGTTCTTTTCAGCAATCTTTGCTACGAGTTCAGCTTTGGTCATAAAAAACTCCTACAAGTGGTTTATTTGATGTCTTAAACAAGTGACACGTTGTTCATTTCGACGGTTTATACACGCTCGAAATGGTTATGGGAAGTCAAAAAGCACCGTATAGCGTAACTTTTTCCATAAAATAGACTATCCGAAACGTCTTTCTCTGTGGGTTAGCTGATAATATAGCTGGTAGGAAAGTCGTCTTTCAATTTCTCCAACACCTGCTCAGCCTTATCCCGATTGGAAAAAGTCCCTGCCTGCACGACATGCAGCACACGGCCATTCCGCGTAATCGTTCTAATTTGAGCATTACCAAAACCGCTGGCCACAAGATCCCGATGCACTCTTTCAGCATTCCCTCTATTTGCAAAAGCCCCCACCCTTACATGGTACTGCTTTGCAGACGAGGCAGCAATCCGAGTCGTTGCCCCGGGTACCGTTCCTACAGCCGTAATCCGAACTTTAGCAACCCCCCGGTCCACAGTACCGAGTTTCTTGGCTGCACCATAGGAAAGGTCAAGAATACGTCCATGCACAAATGGCCCTCGGTCATTAATAACAAGAACGACACTTCGATTATTCTCGAGATTCGTCACACGAACCTGTGTTCCCAATGGCAAAATCTTGTGGGCCGCAGTCACCCCATACATATTGTATATATATCCGTTGGCCGTCTTCTTTCCATGAAAATCCTTGCCATACCAGGAAGCCATCCCAACTTCGTCATACCCATGGGCGGTCTTGAGCGGATAGTATGTCTTCCCCATGACAGTATAAGGATTAGTCTTGGGATCATACCTTGGCGACACAGCGCCGTCCTTTCCCGAAGACGGCGTGGAATACACATGCTTCGGATAAGGATTCAGCGAGCCACAACCGGCCATTGCGAGCACGGCCAAAAGCACGAAAAAAGCTATAAGGTGACGCATAATCCCTCCGTGCAGCCCCCAACTGGAGCCAGGATCATTTCTCGACTTTGTCTAGAAATCGTAATCGAAGCCATGAAAAAAGGCAAATGTATGTACATATATCCAATTGAATTACATAAATTCAATTAGTTGTGGACGACAAAGTTCATAATGCCTTATATAGACATCAACAAAAATCGTTTATTCTCCACGCTGGGCGGTCATGTTCAAAAAAGCACCATTTGTCATACTACTTCTTTTTTTTCTTACAATTACGTTGCCAAACGCTGGAATTGGAGCCTCAAAAGAACCTCTAAACGAGCTAATTCTTACCATCACCCGTGCTGGTTGGCCCCCCTTCATGATCCCTGCCGACAGATATGGTGAGGCCCGAGGAATCATGATCGACACCTTACGAGAAGCCGCACAATGTGCAGGTTGTACGCTAAAAATCGTCCATTACCCGGAAAAACGCAGCCTCATGAATCTTCGTGAAGGCATCGTGGATGTCTATCCCAAAGCCCAGGAATGGGTTGCCGAACCAAATCAATTCGACTGGACAGCCCCGGTCGTCATCTCGGAAGATACACTTATTTTCAGGAATGGAGATCAGACTCGAGTCACGCAATCACTGACAGGCATGAGCATTGGTGTAGTTCACGGTTTTTCCTATCCAGCACTCAAAAAGCTATTCGCTTGCGGTAGTCTCCAAAGACACGATGCTCACAATACAAAAAATCTTCTGCTCATGCTTTCGCGAGGCCACGTGGATGCCATTCTCACCAACCGCCATGTGGCAAAATGGATCATCCGCAAATCTCCGAACCTTCGTGAGGCTGAATTTTACTTTGCGAAGAAACCGCTTGAAAACGCTCCTTTCCGCTTCGCTTTCACACGGAAGAGCGACCACTCCAAATTCATCGCCGCTTTCAACAAAGAAATCGAAACCATGCGCAAGGATGGCCGTTTTCAAGCCATCCTTGACCGTTACAAATAGGATTTACGACCGTTTGATATACCGTGGCTTGACCATGTTCTCCGGCTTCAGGATATCATCAATTTCCTCCTGACTCAGATAGCCTTTCTCCAACACGATCTCATAAACAGATCTTCCAGTCTTCATGGCTTCTTTAGCTATCTCGGCAGATTTTTCATATCCAATAAACGGATTAAGGGCTGTAACCAGACCAATGGAATTCTCCACGAGTTCGAGGCACCGTTCACGATTAGCCGTAATACCGGATACGCACTTGTCTGCCAAAGTCCGGCTGGCGCGTTGCAACATGTTCATGGACTGAAACAAAGAATACCCAATAACCGGTTCCATAACATTCAATTCAAGCTGACCGGCTTCGGAAGCCATTGAAATTGTAACATCATTACCGACAACAGCAAAAGCTACCTGATTGACAACTTCAGGAATCACCGGATTTACCTTGCCCGGCATGATGGACGATCCCGGCTGCATTGGTGGCAGGTTGATTTCGTTAAAACCGCACCGTGGTCCACTGGAAAGCAAGCGTAAATCGTTACAAATTTTTGACAACTTGACTGCCACGCGTTTAAGAACGCCGGAAAGCTGGACATACGCTCCGGTATCCTGAGTGGCCTCGACAAGATCAGGCGAGGAAACAAGCTGTAACGTTGTTGATTCGACAAGCTTTTCCGTCACTGTCCGAGTATAATCAGGATGAGCATTAAGCCCTGTGCCAATGGCCGTGGCTCCCATATTAATCTCATGCACAAGATGCTGGGCCTCATCCAGCCGTTGCACATCTTCACCAACCATGACAGCCCAAGCGGAAAATTCCTGTCCAAGCGTCATGGGTACTGCGTCCTGTAACTGGGTCCGCCCCATCTTAATCACATCCGAAAACTCTTTGCCCTTAGCTGCAAAAGCCTTCTTCAAATGACGCATGGCGTCCATCAACTCACGGACTTCCAGGATCAAAGCAATATTCAAAGCTGATGGATATACGTCGTTCGTGGACTGAGACATATTCACATCGTTCAAAGGGTGCAGATGGTCATAATCCCCCTTTTCATATCCCATAAGCTCCAAGGCTCGATTGCAGATAATCTCATTGGCGTTCATGTTGGCTGAGGTACCGGCTCCGCCCTGCATGACATCCACCACAAACTGTTCGTGCAACTTCCCAGATAGGATCTCCTCGCAAGCGCGGGAGATGGCCCGACTCTTCTGCTCATCCAGTAACCCAAGAGAAGCATTGGCATCCGAAGCCGCTAATTTAACATAGGCTAAAGCGTTGATAAGCCTCGGATAATGAGACATGGCAATTCCGGAAATATGAAAATTATCAAGAGCTCGCTGGGTCTGCACACCATAATATGCATCCTTCGAAACTTCTATCTCGCCCAGGCTGTCGTGTTCGATTCTGTATTCTTTGCTCATGGTTCGCTCCATGGTCAGGGTGTTACGGCAACCCCGAACCTATATGATTATTCCGGAGATTTGAATGCCATTTCGGCAACAGAGGCAATATATCCTTGCCAGAGCCATCCAATTCGGGTACCCCCAGCCTGCGCTTCAAGCGCCCATTACATATTATTGGAGAGACAATGAGCAACACAGTACAGAACACCGAGCTTCGCAATATCGCCATCATAGCCCACGTTGACCACGGCAAAACCACCTTGGTGGATGCCATGTTCAAACAGTCGGGCCTCTTCCGCGAAGGCCAGAACGTGGATGAAAGAATCATGGATTCCATGGACCTGGAACGCGAGCGCGGCATCACCATCGCCGCCAAGAACTGCTCGGTTTGCTGGAAGGAAACGAAAATCAATATCATCGACACCCCCGGCCATGCCGACTTTGGTGGCGAGGTTGAACGTTCCCTGTCCATGGCCGACGGCGCCATCCTGTTGGTTGACGCATCCGAAGGCCCGCTGCCCCAGACCCGCTTCGTCTTGAAGAAAGCACTGGAACAGGGTCTTTCCCTCATGGTTGTTATCAACAAGGTTGACCGCCAGGACGCCCGCCCCGACGAAGTACTTGACGAAATTTATGACCTGTTCATCGATCTGGATGCCAACGAAGACCAACTGGACTTCCCGCTGCTTTATGCCATTGGCCGTGACGGCATCGCCATGAAGACCGCAGAAGAACGCGGAGAAAACCTGCACATCCTGCTGGACATGATCGTGGACAAGGTCCCTGGCCCGTCCCACAACCCGGATGAGCCTTTCCAGATGCTCGTCTCCGACCTTTCCTATTCCGACTATCTGGGTCGCCTTGCCATCGGCAAGATCCATCATGGTATAGCCCAGTCCAACGACCAACTCATCTGCCTGGCCGACAACGACAAGGTTCTTCCGCTCAAGGTCACCAAACTGCAGACCTATGATGGACTGAAAGTTGTCCCCACCGAAGTCTGCTCTCCCGGTGACATTGTTGTTGTCGCGGGTATTGAAGACGTTCATATCGGTGATACCATCTGCACCAAAGAATCTCCCAAGGCACTGCCTCGCATCACTGTTGATGAACCTACCGTATCCATGCGGTTCGGCATCAACACTTCTCCGCTGGCAGGCAAGGAAGGCAAGCACGTTCAGACCAACAAGATCAAGGAACGCCTTCACAAGGAAACCTTGCTCAATGTAGCCATTCAGGTAGAAGACTCCGAAAACCGCGACGCATATCTGGTCAAGGGACGCGGTGAATTCCAAATGGCCATTCTGGTCGAACAGATGCGCCGTGAAGGTTTTGAGCTGTCTGTAGGCCGTCCTGAGGTCATCATCAAGGAAGAAAACGGCAAGAAGATGGAGCCCATCGAACACCTGTTCGTGGACTGCGACGAAGATTTCATGGGTATCGTCACCGAGAAAATTCAGACACGCAAAGGCCGCATGACCAACATGGTCAACAACGGCACTGGCCGCGTCCGCCTCGAATTCTCCGTGCCTTCCCGCGCTCTCATCGGCTACCGCGACGAATTCCTGACCGATACCAAGGGTACCGGCATGATGAATTCCTATCTTGAAGGATACGGCGAACATCGCGGCGAGTTCAGCTCCCGCTACACTGGCTCTCTGGTAGCTGACCGTGCAGGCAAAGGCGTTGCCTACGGTCTGTTCAACCTGGAACCGCGTGGCCGCATCTTCATCGTTCCCGGCGACCCCATCTACGAAGGAATGATCATCGGCGAGCACAATCGCGACAATGACATCAATGTCAACGCAAGCAAGGAAAAGAAGCTCACCAACATGCGCGCATCCGGTAAAGATGAAGCGGTTATCCTCACCCCGGTCAAGCCCATGACCCTGGAATACGCCCTGAACTTTATCAAGGACGACGAACAGGTCGAGGTCACTCCCATCTCTATCCGACTCAGGAAGTTGGAATTGTCCGCTCTGGTTCGCCACCGCGAAGAAGGCAAAAAGAAAAAGCCTAAAGAACAGTAACTCGCATCAAACGATACACACATCAAAGGGAAGTCCAAACGGGCTTCCCTTTTTTATTGCGCACTGTCCCTCTTCATCACCACAATGACGATTCATACATATGACAACACAATGAAACATGCATGTGCCTCCATATATATTCGACAAAAAACCACTTTTTTTATGGGAAAATAGGATTAGCTATTGCCTGCTTTGAAAAGTCACGTAGAGCATCAGCCCGACCATGGTCAAAGCTATTCCACCCCACCCCAAGATACCGGGCATGACGTGCCCCAAAAGTATCGCTTCTCCTGCCAGAGAAAATACAACCTCCATTGACTGAGTGCAATCAGCGGCAGCGAGTTCCGCGGTACTACGGGCATGATGTCGTGCGTAAAGGAAAAGTGAAGTGGCGATAACACCGGAACACGCTGCGACAATGGCTGTCTGCATAACCTGCCCAGCGGACGGAGGCGGTGGCGTGGTAACCGCGATAAGTATCACCCAGAGCGGTAAAGACCCGAGGGTCAACAAAAGCACACGGCAAAACGGATCATCCATGACCGGATGATCAATGGACGGCACGAATGATTTCTCGCCCTTGCGTGCTTCCCAGACCAACTGGTTGCCAAATGGATAGGCAAAGGCCGCTACCAGCACAGGCAATGCGCCCCACAGTACCTCACGCAAACCAGTGGCTGAGGCCTGTTCCAGATTCACTAGAATCACACCTATGAATATAATTACCGTCAGAGCCAATGCTTTGAGTGGCACCTTGCGACCAAAGGCCAACAGGACCAATGGGGTTGCGAGAATAGTAGTCTGCCACGTGGCGGCCACGACCCAGCCCGGAGCAAAGACGGAACTAAAGGTAATGAGCGCATAAAAAACACCGAAACCGACAGAGCCGGCCACAGTCCAAAATATCCAATGCCGAAAAAAAATTTTGATCGCATCAAGCCCGAGTCGAGCCTTACCCGTAATTACAAGCCAAACACCAAGAATCGCAAGCATCCAAAAATAACGCAGACTTGCAGACCAAACCCAATGACCACCCTCAAGAGACATGGCCCGATTAAATACAAAGGTAGAGCTGAAAAAAAAGGCCGCTATGACCCCGATGAATATAATTCGAAACATACGACGTTATTTACCAAAAGACATACAGGAGAGCGCCACAAAGAATAAAACCGAACAGCACAACTTCCGGAAAAACGTACAGTCCTCCCCCAGAAAATCCGATTTCCTTTTCCAATTGATAATACCGCCATCCGGCGAATAGCATCAATAATGGACCGCCGATAAAAGCGAGTTTGCCGAGCACTCCCAAGTCGGAAAGCACAGCCTCGGCCACGGCGCTATGCCCAGACGCGAGGAAAACATCCACTTTCTCCAGCAGGAAACCAAAAGTCATGAAGGCAAGTGATGTCCGACACCACGCGAGAAAGGTGCGTTTGTTGGCAAGTCGGGTTCTATTCTTGGCAAGCCTGTTGCGCTCACGGGCTAATTCCATCTGTTCATCGTTCATAATGCTCCCGTTAATATGCTAATCTGAACGATCTCTAGCAAAAAAATACTGAAAAGTCGCGCCCCACCATGTTGACTTTGTTTGGCAGGTCGGTAAAATTAATAGACTACTCGTTGCACATTCAACAATCCAAATTTGCCATGAAAATACCCTTCGTCAAGCAGTCGACCATTGATTACTACCAAAGCTGTCGAAAGCAGGGGGTATCCCTGTTCGATTTCATTCACGGATATGTCTATGGACGCTGGTGTTACAATTACATCGGTCTAGCCGGAGACAAAGAGCCATGGTGGCGGTATCTCTGGGCGCCACTGATCCTTATCATCAACAAGCACACGCCCCTTTTATCAAACGATAAAAATCGGACTGGCGACTCTAACCAGCAAAAAGCGACATGGGGTGACTCCTATCACGGTAAACCTTTGCCGCTGGATGAAGCCGTCAAAATGGTCAAGATAAACCGTGCAGTGAACACCGAAGTTTCAGAGCAAGTGCTCCCGTATACCCGCGCCCGAGACATAGTACTCAACAATCCGGAAAAAATTGTTCTGTTGGATTGCCCCTGTCGATCCGGCATGAAAAACCCATGCACGCCCATCGACGTCTGCATCCTCATCGGTGACCCGTTTGCCACTTTCATGCTGGAACACCATCCGGACAAGACCCGCCAAATCACGGCGGATGAAGCCGTCCGAATCATTAAAGCGGAACAGGCTCGCGGCCATGTCTCTCACGCCTTTTTCAAAGATGTCATGCTCGGTAGATTCTACGCCATCTGCAACTGTTGTTCATGTTGCTGCGGGGCCATGAAGGCCCAGAGTCACGGCCTGAACATGCTCTGTTCATCCGGTTATCTAGCTGAAGTCAACGCAGACAATTGCGTCCGATGCGGTCTGTGCGCCGAGAAATGCCAATTCAAAGCTATTGGCTTCAATAAGGAGTCCGCCTTTATTCGCGAAGACAAATGCATGGGATGCGGCGTCTGTGTGCAGGTGTGTTCCAAGGATGCACTTTCGCTCAGATTGGCTCCGGAAAAGGGCGCTCCCCTTCTCGTAGACTCCATCTAATAAACAAAAAAAGGCTCAGGGAATATTTCCCCGAGCCGTTTTTACGTACACTCCAACAGCTTATTCAGGCCGGATATTCAACGGGATGACATGCAGTTCCCGCGAAAGTTCTCGCGTTGCACCAAACTTCCAAACAGCAGTTTTTTTACCGACAGCATTGGCTACGGCATCCGCAACACCCTGCACATTAATAATAGGGTGCCGGGCAAAAACTTCAGGCAAGCCATAAGTCAGGTTACACGCCAGACACTTACCAGGACGCTGAAGAAGTCTCATCTCGAAATTGAGACAGGAGTCACCATCCCCAACATACGCAAGCGCAATATCGTAACTCCCCTCTTGCGCATCCCCAAACAGTGCCTCGAAAAACGCATCCGCCCGTTCTTCGGGAAAAATTGTCAGCAACAGGTCGTCAGTAAAGATTTCACCGTACTGGCTCATTCATTGTCCCCCTCGTACATGGTTGAGATAATCCACTTTGAAGAGATGCTGTTTACAAAAAAAAAGTCTATTCAGCAAGCCTCGGTCTGTAATCTACTTATTTCAGCACTGCGAACAGAGCCACACCCGAAGCAAAAAAGATAAAACATGGCCATACGAGCTTTCTCCATGTACGAGCCAAATCACACTGGAAATATTCACAAGTCAGTATAAAACAGATATGAATTGGCGAAATCATGACTCCGGTAAACCCGGAAAAAGTCCCCAGTACAATATATCGAATGGTCTGATCTTGCATACCAAGAGACTCAAGCACACCAAGCAGAAGCGGAAAAGTTGCACCAACAAAAGCCACGTTGATGCCTGCGACTAACCCCACAAGAAATGGTAAAAACACAGCAGACGCAAACAGTGCAGCCTCACCACCGGCCACACGGGCCATTTCACTGACCACACCAGCAGCCTGCATAATGTCCTTGAAAACAAAAATCGCGACAATAACAAAAACCATAGACCAAAGACTCTTCTTGGTCAGCACTTCTCGGAAAAACGGGAGTCCCAACTGTGTATTCTGCAACAACACACACAGCACAGCGGAAGCCAAAGCCACAACCACACCCAACTCAAAAGGAATAGCGGGAAAAAATGTAGCAATAATACTCTCAAGCCCAATAGCACCACCAATGGCGGTTAAGAGCGGTAACCCCTCCTTGAAAGCCGCCTTCTTGCTCCGTTTAGTGGGCAAATTTTCTACAACCAGTTCACTCGCATTAAGGACTCCAGGCCGCAGGAAGAACCACCACCCTGCAAGCAGCATGATAGGGGTTCCTGGCCAAGTGTAGGAAATAAGATCCAATATCTGGATATCAGCCAACCCAAGTGTCAGGATAATACCGGGATATAACGGCCAGACCAATTCCCACACATGTCGAAACCAATAATTGACCACGGCTCGATCAGAATTGCTGATTCGCATGTCTTCAGACACTGTTTTAACCATGGGAGCGGAAAAGACAGCCCCGCCAGGCATAGGCAGCAACCCGATAAGGGCTGGGAAAAAGATAAGCCGCAATCTTGGACTTGTCAGGAATCCAGACAATGCGCTCATGAGTCGTTTGGACTGTCCAGACCGTTCCATTGCATCGGAAAGAATAAGAATCAGCCCGACAATAGCTATGAGAAAATGGAACTTTTCCTGAGTCAGGGCCATGACGCTCGCTTTGGCAAGTGGGACAGGCGCGAGTCCAAACATGAACCCCATAACAGCCCCACCCATAAGAATGGACAGACCGAGACCTACTTTAAACCGCATACCAGCCAGCATGATAACAAAAGCGAACAGGACCTTGAGAAATGGTGCAAGTGTGGTAATGAGAGATTCCATGGAGAGTATCCTTAGGGAACTTTATTTCTATTATGGAAAATTTGCATACGCCGATTTGACGTGAAAGAAAATGGATTTCTCCTAGCCCCTTGCCCGTCGAAGGACATTACGATACATTCCGATTTACCGAAAAGATTGAAGAACAGTGGAGATTTTCCGAAATGAGCATGACGCCCAAGCAGATACGAGAACATATTTTTGCCATCATCATCAATAAGGTGGAAGAACAGGACGAAAACAAACGTCTTGAAGCGCTAAACGAATTCATGGCCGTGACTGGAACGTCTGGTAACGCTTCCGAAAAAGTAGCCAGCCTCATTCCACCTATCATGCACGATCTCTATGAAAAATGGATCATCATGTTCATTGACCGGCTTTTGGAAACCGTAGATGCCAAAAACATTGAGTTGCTCTGTGACGGTTGTGAAAACAACAATGCCGCGCTGATACTCGCTTACATCATGTTTTTGGAATCCGAGCGTATGGAAAAACAGATCGATAAGGATCTAACAGAACATGGCCTGACCGCATCCGGCAACGAAGATCTCGGAGATGTCGCAGCCAACTACATCCGCGCCCAGATGACCAAGATAGCCCAACAAGCGAGCGACGATAAAATCAAAGGGCACTGTTAATTATAGCCCAATATCAAAGACCAATCAAAAGCCCCGTCCTGCAACAGGATTGGGGCTTTATTTTTTTTAATCAAATAGCTTCATATCAGCCAACAGCGTCGCCAGCATCCTTGATCGCCGCTTCCACGGCCTCGGCAATGACTTCGGGTGGATCAGTAACACCCGTTTCCAACAAACCAAGTTGCAAGTTTAACTCACGTTGAACCACCACGGCCTTGATGTTGAAATATTGTGTCCAAAGCCCCGGAGCCTTTTCCGGTTTCCCGAGCCTAACCAACGTTAATCCCAGATATAAAAACGCATCTTGATATGAACGGTCGATACGTAAAGCACGCTCAAACTCCACTTTGGCTTGGCGATATTTACCAATCTTGTACTGACAGACTCCCAGCCGGTAGCGCACGTCAGCATCATTCTGATCTGACTTGAGGCATTCCTTATATTTATCACGCGCTGCCTCAAACTCTCCGTCCACGTAGAGACCGTTGGCCTCCTTGATCGACTCCACACACTCTGCGGTGGATGCCACAAGCTGATCCGGGTCCTCGTTCTTGAAACGACGAACCGCTCCAAACAAAAAGTTACGACGAGCTTTATCTATTTTTTTTTCGGCCATGTATCCTCCGGCGATCAAGAATACCCATTTAACCTGTGGGGTCAAGGCGCTCAACCGGTTGCCTTTTCAGGCGGTTCATGGAATCTTCAAATCATGAAAGAATGCTTCGGCTGGACAGGCACAATCCTGCTTATTGATCTGACCACCAAAGAGGTCACCCTTGATCACCCGGACCCCGCTATATACCGCAAATACATTGGCGGGAGAGGACTGGCTGGACACTACCTCTCGCCGCATGCAACACGGGAATGGGCCGACCCAACCCTACCGATCCTCATATTTACCGGCCCCTTGACCGGCACGCTTGCCCCCACCTCCGGGCGTGGCACCATCATGTCCCGCTCCCCTTTAACAGGAGCCATATGTGACACCTCGGTCGGTGGCAGGCTCGCCACTCAGCTTAAATACGCCGGATACGACGGACTGATTATCACCGGAAAAAGCGACACGCCTTGTGGCATCGAAATTCTGGATAGCGAAGTCCAAATTACACCATCAAATCTCCATGGTGCGACATCAAATGAAGTCTTCACACACCTTGAATCATCCATACTGACAGGAGCTTCCGTGGCCTGTATTGGTCCGGCAGCTGAGAATGGCTCTCGTCTCGCTTCCATCATGGTTGACAGGCACCACTCAGCTGGCAGAGGCGGACTCGGCCTTATATGGGCTGAAAAAAAACTCAAATATTTCATGGTAAAAGGCACTGGGGAAACCCATGTGCACGATATGGACGCCCTCAAGGAAACACGAGAAGACATCTTCCGGCTCACTGCGGCATCCCCGGTCCTCATGGGACAACATGGATTTTCTTGCTGGGGCACTGGTTCTCTCTTCGACCTCATGGACTCCCGAAGCATGATGCCCACTGACAATTTTCAAAAAACGCGCTTTCCCAATGCCCACCAGCTCAATGCCGCCGCGTACAAAAAAAAGTTCGTCCCCCAAAAGCACGGCTGCAGCGGTTGTCACATCTTGTGTAAAAAAATCGCACAGGATGGACGACCCATACCTGAATATGAAGCCATGGCCCACTTTACTGCCCTTATCGGCAACCACAATATAAACTTGGTTCTCGATGCCAACGACGTGTGCAATCAACTCGGTATGGACCCCATTTCCGTCGGTTCGACCCTTGCCTGCCATCGCGAAATCACCGGGCAGGAGTATACCCAAAAATCGTTAATGAATGCTCTGCATAAAATGGCTCAAGGCGACGACCTCGGACACGGTTCTTTTTTCTTTGCCAATACGTGCGGTCGATCGGAAACATCCATGTCCGTCAAAGGAATGGACCTCCCAGCTTATGACCCACGCGGAGCCTACGGTATGGCCCTAGCCTATGCCACTAGCACACGAGGAGGATGTCATCTACGGGCTTATCCCCTCAGCCACGAGGTCTTGCGTAAACCCGTTGCCACCGACCGATTTTCATTCAGCGGCAAAGCTCGCATTATCAAAATAGCTGAAGACATCAATGCGATCGTGGATTCTCTGACAGCATGTAGATTTACCTTTCTCGCGGCCAGTCTGGAAGAATACACCAAGGCTTTCATAGCTGTTACTGGCGTACAGATATCAGGGCAGGACCTGTTGGAAACCGGAGAGCGCATCTATTACAATGAAAGGATTATGAACGCTGCCAATGGATTCTCGGCCAGTGACGATGACCTCCCAGCCCGTTTTTTTACTGAGCCGGGCACTTCCGGTGGTGGCGTAGATATCCCCCCTCTTGACCGCACAGAATTTCTCGCGGCACGGGCCAATTACTATCGAGTTCGAAAGTTGGATGAGAACGGCAACCCCACCCCTGAAATCACAAAACGACTTGGACTGGATCAATGAAACGCCTGTGCGATAAATACGCCACAAAGCTGGTGACCCAAGGTCTGGCCGCACCCAATGATCCCATCATAGGCGGCCTTGATGCCGAATTAGTGTGGAATAGACCTGATCCGCATATTGAAGAATTCACCAAGCTGTTCGACGTATTGTCCATCAATTCGCTGGTCTTTTCAAAACCAGCAGAACCGTATGCAACCATCCTCGATTTCCTGGCCGGGCGCACTAAATCGGCCATCCGTCCTGAAGACACCGAGACTCGCACATTTCTACACGACATCCCGATTTGTCGGAAATTTACGGCTTCGGCCATGGAAGTCAGTCTCAAGAAACGCAAGGCTGTTATCATTCCCGGCGAAGGCATTATCTCCTGCGGCACGGTCAGCCCTGAACAAGGATTTGTTTTCTACTCGTCCACCATATTCGCCTGTTTCGTACTCTTTTTTTCAGACTACCTGAACAAGTTACGCAACAAAACTCTCGACGATGAATACCGCGAAACATTTCAGCGTGTTATAAAAAATCTGCCACAACCACACACTACATTACCTCAGCAAGTATCCGGTCCTTTTACCGATGAGGATACGGTTCTCGCGGCCATGGCTGAAAGCGGACGTCATGTGGTCGGGTATGGATTGGTCGACTCCTTTTTCGGCAACATATCCTACAAGCTTAATGGCACCGTCTACATTTCACAGACGGGGAGTTCTCTAGAAGAACTTGAAGGCTGCATCGACCCATGTCCTATGGATGGAAGTGCAACCACTGGCCTGACAGCTTCTTCGGAACTCTCGGCACACGAAGACGTATACCGTCGTTCTAATTACCGCTGCATCCTCCACGGCCACCCTAAATTTTCCGTCATTATGTCCATGTATTGTGACAAACAAGACTGCCCAAACCGAGGAAAATGTCACATAAAATGTACTGAGTGTCGTACTGTAGAAGGTATCCCAATCGTTCCCGGTGAAGTTGGAACTGGTCCCACAGGACTCTGCAACACACTGCCACCTGCCATAGCTTCATCAGGCTCGGCAATTGTCCATGGACACGGACTGTTCACAGCAGGTTTAAATGATTTTAACAAAGCCTTTGAAAGACTACTCGACATTGAAAACCAATGCCGCAAGCACTATTTTAACATGGTAAAATTCTATGAATAACCAGAGAGAGTCACTGCAAATCAAACCTCTTCTGTTGTTCATAGCACTCACTTTCGGAGCCACTTGGGCTGTGGAATTCTTTCTTATCTCAAAAGGCATGCGCTTCGACAGCCTGACAGGCATGTCCAGTCCAGCGCTCTGGCTCATGGCAGTTATGTGGATCCCGGGCGCATCAGCTCTGCTGGTCACTGCATTTGTCGAAAAGAAAAATTTTGTAGATCTGCGCGACTCTCTACGTCTGCGTCTGGGGACATCACTGGGTGCGTATTTTTTGACTATCCTTCTCGTTCCCACGCTTTTCGCTGGAATATATCTGCTCTCTTGGGGACTCGGATTCGGTGATTTCAATCCGCAAATTCCCGGCGTCGAAACAGGCGAAACAAATCTGGAAAGCGTCCTGCAAGTCATGCTTCCCATGTCTATTGTTCTAGGACCATTCATCAATCTCATTTTCGGATTAGGCGAAGAAATCGGCTGGCGTGGCTTTATGTTACCGCGCCTCATGCCTCTGGGTAAACCCTTGGCATACTCGCTGCTCGGCATCCTCTGGGGGATATGGCATGCGCCGCTAATTCTGGCCGGATTCAATTACCCCGGCTACCCTGTGGGCGGCATAGTCATGATGTGCATCCTCTGCTTCGCGTTCGGACTATTCCTCAATGAAATGACCCTGCATTACGACTCGTCAATTCTGGCTGGATTCATCCACGGAGCAGTCAATGCTCAAGGCTATGGCGTCTGGCTATTGCTCTTCCCCGACGTTCATCCGCTTCTCGGCGGCTCAGTCGGTTTAACTGGAATAATTGTCTGGTTGATTACAGGATTACTTTGCTCGATCATTTTGAAACGACTCGCCCCTCCTCTCTCCACCCCCCAACCGAACTAATTTTTTTTCCTGTCTTTTCCCAAAAGTAAAGCCCCCGATAAATCGGGGGCTTCTGCTCGATGCGTTCGTAGGGAGGTTGCCGAAATACGGGCCTCTACCAAAGGATAAAGTTTGATTGAAGGTTGCCTGGAAACACTTTCCGATTCAAAGAATCACAAGGTTTGTAGGGCGTTACCTGAAAACACTCCTTTGACTGATTTAACCATACGCTATTGGCGTCTGATTGCAAGAGGCTTTATTCGGTTTTACAGTTTTTCGAAGTATTCCTTTTCAGCGCCACATTCGGGGCAAGTCCAATCATCAGGCAAATCTTCGAACTTTGTGCCAATGGCAATATTGTTCTCAGCGTCACCTTCAGCCGGATCATACACATAGCCACAAGGGCATTCCCACTTATCCATGATTGATACCTCCATGGTATTGCTAGTTGTGTACATGGTAGCAGAAAAAGCAGTCGTTTCAAGCTCTTTATTGGGAACCAGTATTATTTATAACACTCTAAAGGAGTGGCAATTGATCATCTTCCATACGCATCTTGAGATGTTGGTATGCCTTTGCCGTAGCCACGCGACCACGTGGGGTACGCTTCAAAAAACCGCACTGAATGAGATACGGCTCATAAATATCCTCGATGGTACGTACTTCCTCGGCGCAAGCTGCGGCAATAGTTTTGAGACCAACCGGACCGCCGTTGAAATTCTCCACCATAAGCGAAAGAATCTTACGATCCATGTTGTCCAATCCATACTGATCAACATCCAGTCGTTCCAAAGAAGATTCGGCTTGCTCTTTGGTAACAATGCCATCGCCATGTACCAAGGCATAATCACGGACCCGCCGAAGCAATCTGTTGGCGATACGCGGAGTGCCACGAGCTCGGCGCCCGATAGCCAAGGCTCCTTCAGGATCTACTTTCACGTCAATAATAGTCGCAGACCGTTCAACGATCCGTCCCAGTTCTTCGGGACTATAAAATTCTATACGGAAAATGCAGCCGAAACGGTCTCGTAAGGGAGAAGTAAGCAAACCGAGTCGCGTGGTCGCACCAACCAAAGTAAAAGGCTCAAGATCAAGCTTGACCGTGCGAGCACCGGGACCGGAGCCGATAACCAGATCAATCTGAAAATCCTCCATGGCCGGATACAGCACTTCCTCAACCGTGGCGGGCATACGATGAATTTCATCGATAAACAAAATATCCCCACGCTCCAAATTGGTCAGAATAGCCGCCAAATCACCGGACCGCTCAATAACGGGACCGGAGGTAGACACCATATTCACGCCCAATTCACTCGCCATGATACGTGCCAGTGTCGTCTTGCCCAACCCGGGATTGCCGTAAAAAAGGGTATGATCCAAGGAGCGTTCTCGCTCTCGAGCCGCCTTGATGAAGACGTCGAGATTACTACGCAAGTCCTGCTGCCCGATAAATTCACCAAGGCTTCTGGGCCGAACGTTTTCCTCTGGGAGTGTACACTTGCTCATGAGCGTGCCGCGTTGATTTTCTTAAGCACTGCACGGATACCACCGGCAGCGTCGAGGTCGGGTTCTTCGTCAAAAACATCAATGATCATAGGACGAACTTCATCTTCAGCGTATCCCAGCCCTTTCAGTCCGGCAAGCGTATCAAGGTATTCGCCCTGCGGTCCTTGCGGTGTGGAAGAGATGGTCGCGCCGGTAGTAGGCTTGAGCTTGGCGACCTTATCCTTGAGATTCCACAAAATCTGCTTGGCAGATTTCGGACCTATACCCGGCACTGTGGACAGCATAGTCACATCTTCCCGGAAAGCAATCTCGCGCAGATGGTCAGCGTCAAACATGGACAAAATGGCCATGGCTTTTTTCGGCCCCAGCTTGTCGATGGAAATAAGTGTGCGGAACAGATCCAAATCGTCGGCGGTCAGAAACCCAAACAGATCAATGGCTTTCTCTGCTACCTGAGTGTGGATGAAGATTTCTATGTCTCCCCCCTTCCCAGGCAATTTGGCAATGACCGACGTAGGCGCGGCCACTTCATACCCAACACCTCCGGGTGTCAAAACGACCAGTCCCTTTTCGTTGGCGGACAACACTGTTCCCTGCAAATATCCGATCATGAAAATCCTCCGTTGCAGGTATGTAGCGCATTCACGCACGCAATTCAAAGAGAATACACGGCTGAATAATGCCCGGTTCTCCCAATTATCATGGAAAAAGACCGCATGCCTTGTCATAGTATGTTATGAAGAATTATTTAAAACCATGAGGGAACGCCATGAAACACAGAATCATTATCGCCTGCATGTTCACCATGCTTGCCATACCAATAAATACGGCTCTGGCCCAAGGTGAACCGATCTTCACTCAAGAGGAGCTTATAGGCTTGGTTGGCGAAGCCGTTGTTCAAGAAACAACAGAGGCCTCGGATGAAGTTCGCAAGGCAAAGGAAATCCTTGATGCTATGCGCAAAGAAGGCACTGTTGCCGAACAGCAACAAGCTCAGACAAACGTTGAAAATGCTGAAAAAAAATTCACGAAAGCCCAAGGGAAACTCGATGAAGCCCGAGTGGACGCCTTCGCCAGAGAAAGCGGGAAATCCCCTGCCGACATTCAAGCCATGCGTGATTCCGGCATGGGCTGGGGGCGCATAGCCAAAGAAACGAACGTTCATCCCTCGACCAGTGGCAAAGGGAAGGGGAAAACGAAAAACAAAGGAAAAGGGAAAGGGAAAAATTCTGGCAACTCGACATACGCTGATTCCGATGACGATATGGATGAAAACGAAACCACAACTTATGAGACTGACACGAACAACCAAAATGACGAGGAACTGGACGAAGCATCCCAAAATAAAACTCAGGGCAAAGACAAAAGCAAGGGAAAAAGCAATAAGTCCAAAGGAAAGGATAAAAAGAAATAAGCCGCTTACACTTCACAAGAAAGGCTCACCCCATTCGAGGTGAGCCTTTCTTGTAATAAAAATCCAACGGACTACAGACCAATCAGCTTACGCATACGCCGTTCGTTCAAATGACATATGGCAATAGCGAGGGCGTCGGACGCATCTTCGGGCCAATCAGGTTTTTTCTCGCCAAGCGTATTCGCGACCATAAAAGCGACCTGCGACTTGGGAGCATTACCCACTCCCACAAGATTCTTCTTGACCTTGGTAGGTTCATATTCCCCCATCGGAATGCCGTTTGTAGCGCAGGCTGCCATGCAAGCACCCCTCGCCTGCCCCAGTTTCAGGGCGGACGAGGGGTTCTTGGATACAAACACATTTTCGATGGCGGCCTCTGCCGGTGCAAACTTTTCGATAAGCTCTTGAAGCCTGTCAAAAATCACACCCAGCCGAACGGCCATATCTTTTTTGACCGGTGTACGAATAGTGCCGGTCTCCACCAGTTCGACCTGCCCGGATATTTCCCGGACGATACCGTAACCTGTAACCCGTGTTCCGGGGTCCAAGCCAAGGACGATCAAACCTTTATCGCTCATACTTACTCTTCGTCGAACAATTCGTCCGGGAAGTCAGCATTGAGGTAAACTTTCTGAGTATCATCGTTGTCTTCCAAAGCTTCAAACAAGGTCATAACTTTCTTGCCGTTGGAAACATCCACTGGCACGAGATTTTCCGGGACCTGATCCACTTCGGCGGACTGGTATTCCATGCTTGCGTCCACAAAAGCCTGCTGAACGGCCATAAAATCACCGGGTTCCGTCTGCACAGTGAAAGTATCACCATCATCGATGATATCTTCGGCACCGGCTTCCAGACCGACTTCCATCAAATCATCTTCAGTGTATTTTTCCTTGTCAAAAACAATGACGCCCTTCTTGTTGAACATGTACGATACGGCACCGGCCTCAGCCATGTTGCCGCCGTGCTTGGTGAAGGCGTGGCGAATTTCAGCCACGATACGATTCTTATTGTCAGTAGCCACTTCAACCATCATGGCAACGCCACCGGGGCCATACCCTTCGTACAGGATCTCCATGATATCGCCACCGGCCAGTTCACCGGTACCTTTCTTGATGGCGTTCTCAATCTTATCTTTGGGCAGATTCACTTCCTTGGCCTTCTGAATGGCCAAACGCAAAGTGGAGTTATCCTCTGGATTACCGCCACCGGCCTTGGCAGCCAGGATGATATCTTTGGCTGCTTTGGTGAAAAATTTCGCGCGCTTAGCGTCCTGACGACCTTTGCGATGCTGAATATTTGCCCATTTACTGTGTCCGGCCATGTTTCCTCCTGAATATTCTCAACAAATTCTTTTTCTATTGCAGACCGAATAGCTTACTCTTCTATTCCCCGAAAGCCAAGCGCGACAATAAATATTTCCTTACTTTCAGCGCGAGAACTGTGAGGTTTGAAGTTCTTTATCTTGCCAAAATGCGGCCTGATTTCATTCCGATAATCATTTATCTCGCCACCTTCAAAAATCTTGACCGCGAAGTTACCGCCTTTCTTGAGGTATTTTCTCGCAACCTCAAAAGCACGTTGGCACAATTCCAAAGAATTTGCCTGATCCGCGAACTTGATTCCGGTTGTCTTTGGCGCCATGTCACTGATAATGACATCGAACGGCGCAAGCGGCTCTATGGCTTCCAACAGTTCCGGCGAATCCGAAAAAACATCGGCCTGTAAAAAAGTGATATTATCCGCAAAGGAATGTTTGGTGGACTGAAGGTCCACGCTGAGCACACGACCCTGCTTACCCACTTTTTCCCCGGCAAACTGTGTCCAGGAACCAGGGGCTGCGCCAAGATCGAGCACGGTCTGTCCCGGCTTAAAGATATGGAACCGTTTATCCATCTCTTTAAGCTTGTAGACCGAGCGGGCGGCGTAATTTTCCTTTTTGGCTCGTTTGAAGTACTTATCCTGATATTGTTTCATGGCAACGCTCCTTAAGTCCGGCGTGGAGCGATTCCTAGCCGAATACGCCGAAAAAGCCAAGTGAACCCTGTGCCTCGACCCCATTATCAGACCATAATCGATGAAATCGGCATGAAAAAGTCCATGCCCACGTCCAAAGAACAATTTGAATGGTACGTCAATGACGGTCCTGAAGATTGTCCGATAGTTTTTCTTGGGCTTGGCCCTGAACCGGACAAGATTCCAAAATGGTTTGGTTTATCAGACACAGACACGCTGTATTTTGTAGAATGTCAGGACTTCGTAGACCAGACCGACAACAACTGGAATGGAGCCATACCTGACAATTTTACCCGTATCGCCGCCGATGCATTTACCGCCGAGATCGCAGCAAACTCGCATGTAATCCGATACCTGCCCGTCCAAAGAGCATTTCCGTCCTTCTATGGGCCACTTACGGCGCGGTTACTCCTGTGCAAATCATCATTCCCCGCCCCGTCAAAAATTGTTTGGCTTCCAATCACAGAGGACGATCTGCTCGGCAAAGAATTAGGCATTGCTTTCGAAGAAGCCGGATACACCGTCAAATTCATTGATCATGAAGCCTTAGGAAAACACCCCGGAGCTGTACTGCCGGAACTGCTTGAAGATGGGACGCCTAATCTTTTCTTTTCCATAAACTTCAAAGGAATCGATCATTTCGGCCTCTGCAACCACATTCTCCATGAAGCAGGCGTTCAGGTCGCGGTCTGGATGGTAGATAATCCATTTAACGTACTTCCTGCCGTCAAATCTGATTATTGGAAAAACATCAAGTTATTCGTCACGGATCACAGTTTTATCGGTCCGCTCATCGAAACCGGCGCTCGTTGGGTGACACACCTGCCTCTCGCCGCCAGCCCACACTTTTTCGAGAACACCGGCCAACTCCACGACCATGCTCATGGCATTGAGGACGCCCTTGTCTTCGTTGGCCGCTCAGCATTCCCGGACAAAGAAAAATTTTTTGCAGGAATCAGCGTAAATCCCGCCCTCCTCACCACGATTCACGAAGCCGACGAAGCACACCGTTTCGACTATTTGTGGTGGCGCGAACAGATGAAAGACGTACAGCTCTGGCCCGGCAATCAGGTTCGTCAAATCGGTGCAGGGACAGAACTAACCAGCTCAAGATGGAAAAGCGACTGCCTGCACGCTGCCGGAGACATCACCATCTTCGGCGATGATGGGTGGAAAATCCTTGAGAACGCGGACGTGCGCCCGGTAGTCGACTACTACGCACACCTCCCCGCCATCTATCGCACAGCTCCAGTCACACTCAACGTCACCGGCATGCAACTCCCGGCGGGCCTGACTCAGCGCCATTTCGACGTCTGGTGCGCAGGCGGCTTCCTGATCTCGGACACCAACCCCGGCCTACAAATCTTCCCGAAAGAACTGGTCGAACAAGTAACCTATACTCACCCGAACGAAATACGCGATCTATTCCTTCGCTACCGCGAAGAAACAGAGACCAAACGCAACCTCCGCCAAGCATGGCGCGAATGCATCCTGCACGACCATACCTATCGTAATCGAGTCGACACCATACTCACAGCCCTGAATTTGTAACCCACCCGCATAAAAGGGTTGTTTCGCCTTTCGAAAAGGAGTAACAATCCATCCCCAACGGGGACGTAACTCAGCTGGGAGAGTGCTACCTTCGCAAGGTAGAAGTCGGGAGTTCAAATCTCCTCGTCTCCACCAAGAAAAGATGGGACTTCAAGAATATACTTGAAGTCCTTTTTTTATTATTTGAAATATATACCATACTCTCACCTTTACTCCCCACTGCTCTTGGCAAAAAAGCACCTTTCATAAAAAATGGAAAATCCGATAATTTCCAATCTAAACATTCAACACATATCCAAAAGAACAAACTCGACCCCATGCGACGAGCAAAACAATCCCACTACACAACGACCGTTTTAGCCACGCTTTCTTTCGCCTCAGCGATGATCCCCTCAATGCAGTCGATTGTGTCCTCGACCATTTTGACGCAGAGCTTGCTTTCACGAAGGCGTTGTTTTCCCTCGGGGGTATGCATTTCCATATTGTTGAAAGAAAGAATCTTTGAGCATTGGTGGGAGCCGTTGCGCTCGGCAAATCTGGCGAGAAGTGACTGTGTTGCATTGTACGTTGTATCTCGGGCGTTGGCATCACTCAAATCATTGGATGCGAGAGCCAAACCGAGCACCATGCAGCCAGCGGCCACTGCGCCGCAGGTCAGACCTGATGCAAAACCACCGCCAAACCCTGCGGTCAACTTTCGGGCATCTGTTGAGGATACGCCATATCGCTCGCAATAGGCCTCGAGTACGGCCTGAGCACAGGATGAACCACCCAACAGAGCGATCACAGCGTTTTCTTTGATATTCATGATTCATCCTCGTTTATGTGGTGGGGGAAAAAAAGAGACCGTGAGCCATTGCATTGACAGTGGCGTCAATTCGTTCCCATGCAGCATCCGCTCGCAAATCAAGCCCACCGACAGTGCGGGTATGTCGCGATTTCACCAACAATGAATTCACTGCTGCAAAAAGCATCAATACGCCGGTGGTCAAATCACACTTCTCCGCGCCGTGCAGTTCCATTTGCTCAAAACATTCCAGCGCAGTCCGCACACGGATATCTTCAAGTCGAATCGCCATGTCATGGTGCGCAGTCATCTCCCAAGCCATTATTTCAAGCGTCAACGGACGCTGCCGAATAGCGCGTACATAATTCCTAAAAAAAAACCGGAGCATTTCCGCGCCACCCACCGGCCTGACCTCGTTTAATGGCGGGATCAATTCCTCAAGAGGCGGCCAATATTCGATTGAATTTCCATACTCGGTAACAAGCTCAGCCAACCCACCAAAATAACGGTAGATAAGCACCTTATCCACACCAGCTTCCTTGGCGATACGGTTCACGCCGAGTCTTTTGAATCCACCTTCGGCAAGCACCCTTCCTACGGCTTCGACAATCCGATGCCGAGTCTGTTCCTTATCTTTTTTTATGTGTGACATAAGGTCCTCCTGTCTTCATGTCACCACTAGTGACATAAAGGCAAAAGCGTTGTCAAACATGACAAAAAAAGCGAATGTACTGAGTACATTCGCCCTACGAAAAGATGTTTTTTGTCAGTACATCAATTTTTAAAGTTTCTCTTTATGATAGCATCATATGTCCCATCGGCCTTGAGCGTATCAAGAGCCTTCTGCCATTTTTCAATGGTAGTATCCGGCACATCACGAGAAAAAGCGATCCATGCTGTCGAACCGGCTACTTTGGGACCAATCCGCTCAAAGGAGATTGGATCCAATCCGGCTTCACTCACCATATAAAAATATGTTCGTTCACCCATAAGGACTAGATCAACACGCCCTTGAGAGAGTTTCTTATAACTGGAATCATACGTCGGTCCGACATCCAAATTGGTAAAATTTTTCGCCGTCAACAATTGATGTGTATATCCATCTTTACGCACAGCAATACGATCAACTTGACGCGCGTCAGCAAGACTTTCAATTTTTAACTCAGTCCCTGTTCGTTTAAAAAAATAATCACCCTCTCCAAAAATCGGTCCGACCCATTTAAACAGATCCTCTCGTTCAGGAATCCGAACAATAGCAAACAGCGCCTGACGTTTTAAATTCTGCGTCTGAGTATATGCCCTCATCCAGGGAGCTATTTGAATTGAATTGGTATCACCTATCATGACTTGAATAGCCCGCACGACTTCAGGAGCAACACCACTCAATTCACCTTCCACCTCATAGGCAAGTGGCGGGTAAATAATCACCTGCATATTAATGCTCTCTGCAAAAACATACGATGAAGATAAAAGAAAAATAAATAATACAATCAAAATCTTAGGCACAAAATATTCTCCATGAAAAGTATCCACCCACAGTATCCGATAACAATAATTGAGTCTATTTATTTTAAGTTTTTACAGATGAACACATGAACGTTTATTCATTTATCCAGACAACGTTGTATTACTAAAACAAAAAAAGGATCCCGACTGATGTCGGAACCCTTTATCGGTTACTATCCTGTAAAGCTTTATACTATCCACTCTTCAAGTTTTTCCTCGAACATGCCCTTGATTTCAGCCAACCGCTCCTCTGTTTCCGCCTCAAAACGTAAAACAAGAACAGGTTGAGTATTGGAAGCGCGGAGCAACCCCCAACCATCAGGGAATATGGCACGAACACCATCGATATCGATGGCCTCAAACTTGGCACTAAAATACTCAACGGCCTTGCCAACCACCGTAGGCTTCATCGCTTCGGAACAAGCAACACGAATTTCCGGGGTGGAAAAAGTCTTGGGCCAATCGGCCAAATGATCACTCATGGTCTTGTCCGACTTGGCAACGATCTCAACGATGCGAAGCGAAGCATACGTGGCATCATCAAAACCATAATAACGATCAGCAAAAAACATGTGTCCAGACATCTCACCTGCAAACTTGGCATCAATTTCCCGCATACGGGCCTTGATCAATGAATGGCCTGTTTTCCACATGACAGCGTCACCGCCGTGAGCCTTGATATCCTCATACATCAGATGGGAACACTTGACCTCACCAATAATGGAAGCACCGGGGAAATTTTTCAAAATATCGCGCGCATAAATGGCGACCAACTGATCACCAAAAAGCAAATCACCCTTTTCCGTGACCACACCAATACGATCACCGTCGCCATCCAGCCCAATACCAAGATCTGCTTTTTCGGCCAAAACAGCCTTTTGCAAATGCACCATGTTCTTTTCGATCACTGGATCGGGATGATGATTCGGAAACGCACCGTCCGGGTCACAGAACAGACGGACAACCTCCACACCAGCCAACTCAAGGGCATCTGCGGTAATATTACCACCAGCGCCGTTGCCACCGTCCACAACGACCTTGAGAGGGCGCTTGATTGTCACGTCCGCAGCCAACTCATTGATATAACCAGGAACGATATCTTCTGTAGAAATAGTACCAACGCCTTCCGGGAAGACGCCTTTCTTCAGAACTTCGTACACATCCTGAATTTCGTCGGAATGAATAGTCGATTTGCCCTGCCATACCTTAAACCCATTATATTCAGCGGGATTATGACTAGCGGTGATCATTACGCCTGCCGTTTCGCCAAGCGTGGTAACTGCATAATAAAAAACAGGAGACGAGACCTGACCGATAGAGACAACATCCACACCCACAGCAGTCAGCCCGGCAGTTAAGGCCTTGGCATAGGCAGGGGAAGAATGACGACAATCATACCCGACAACAGCGACCTTTGATCCATTTTGCAAGAAATAAGTACCACATGCCTTACCAAGCTGCTCCACCCATTCTTCATCAAAATCCTGATCAACAATTCCGCGAATGTCATATGTTCTAAAAATTTCCCTTACGATCGGCTTCATGCTTTCTCCCGGCTGCACGGTATTTGTAAATGAGGTATATCCTACAAGACTGTTGCTTGATATCGTTGATTCTCGGTTATTTCAATGGGAATCATAACAGTCATCAGGCACAACACATGGCATATCATATATCGCAGAAAGACGCCTCCGTCCCAATCTCTTGCTGCAAACCATCAATCAAAAATCTTTTTGAAGAAAAAAAGACAAAAAAAAGGGCCTGCCGCATACGACACGCCCACGATCCCCACCGCCAAGCGGAAATATTTATTTCTCCCCAAAAACTCCTTGAATAAAATCGTCCAGTGTTTCTCCATCGGATTCACCAATAAGCCGATCAACTTCCTCTCCTTTGTTAAAAAGAAGAAAAGTAGGTGTTCCCTTCACAGCAAAACGCTCTTGTGCCGTATGCAGATAATCAGAATCATACAGAAAACACCGCACCCGGTCCTTATGGAATTGTGAAGCCTTTTCCAATATTTCAGCCTGATCGGCGTACCGCTCATTCCGCTTGAGAAATGCAACAAGCAAAGGCTCGTCACTCTTCTGCAATTCGAAATCAAAAGCTTGTGGTTCTATGGTTCTGACCATAAAAGCTTCCCCATTATAGACTACTCGCCGGAACTCCCCAATAAAACTTTGTATCTTTGGCATGGTGATTAGACCATACCAACCAAAAGCAATGAGTGCATTATATCGTCACGTTATAATGATTATAATTTGAAAAGAGTAAGAAAAACGGAACGTCAGGTATCGATGCCCCACGCCTTAAGCTTACGATACAAAGTAGCCCTATGAATACCAAGTTGCCGGGCTGTGCGGGCCTTGTTTCCAACGTTCTGCTGGAGAGCAGCCAAAATATCCTCTTTGCCAGGCTTACGAGGGACAAAATGCACAGGCTGATATTCTGAAATAATTTCAGGCATCATGACAGGACTACTCTGACTATTGTCCGTCAAATCTTTACGGATATGTTTGAGAGAAACAGTTTTACCCGGAGCAAGTATACAGGCGTGTTCAAGCGCATGCCGTAATTCTCGAATATTGCCGGGCCAACTGTATCCCATAAACAAATCCATAACCTCCTGCGAAACGCCTTCAAAAGACTTTCCAAAATGTTCCGAAAACATACCAAGAAAATGATTAATCAACAGAGGGATATCAGCCTGACGATCTCTCAGAGGCGGCAACGTAACGGGCATAACATTCAAACGATAGTACAAATCTTCTCGAAACACGCCCTGCCGGACGGATTCCAACAGGTCAACATTCGTGGCGGCGAGTATACGCACATCTGCTGAATACGTCTTTGATTCCCCAACCCTTTCGTACTCTTTCTGTTCAAGAAAACGAAGCAACTTGAGCTGAAGCAAAGGAGATATATCACCTATTTCGTCCAAGAAAAGAGTACCGCCCTGAGCGGCCTGAATACGTCCGACTTTATCCCTGACCGCACCGGTAAATGCCCCGCGCACATGCCCAAACAGTTCACTTTCCAGCAAACTTTCTGACAGTGCCGAACAATTCACCTTAACCAAGGGCTTACCTGCACGCACACCGCCGTAATGCAGGGCTTCGGCGGCCAACTCCTTTCCTGTGCCGGACTCGCCAAGAATAAGCACAATGGAATCCAAAGACGAAAGCTGTTCCAAAAGCTGATAAATATCCTGCATGGAAGAACTACGACCAACAATTCCTCGAAACCCATGCCGCTGTTGCAATTGTTTTTCCAGATCAGCAACGTGGGATACGTCTCGAACAACCAACACAGCCCCATTATGTTGCCTGTCCTGCCCCACCAACGGAGAACAATTGATTTCAACCATGCGCTCGCCAATACCCTTGATTTCCAACTCGATCTCATAACCACGCACAGGCTTATCCGTCTTGAGTACCTGCTTGAGTACGCCCACACAGGGATTACCATCGCCCTCAACCAAGTCTTCAAGGTCGAGGCCACGCATACGACCTCTATCAAAATTGAACAATGAAGCTGCCGCTCTATTTGACGCCATAATAATCAGATCATTATCCACTGTCAGAATAGCATCAGGGATAGATTTGAAGGTTGCCACCAAATTCAGACGATACTGCTCTTTTTCCTGATTAGCCCGCCCGAGGGCATTCTCAGCCAGCTTGCGATCCGTCACATCTCGTCCCACGGCCTGCACACTAAGAACTGCTTTTCTGTCATTAAACACAGCCCGATTGGTCCAATGAATCCACCGGACGTCACCGCCATGCCGTGTCAGCATAATCTCCCTGTCAAAAACAGGTTGAGCAGGATGGGCATTTTCCAACCAGTTCACAAAATACTGGCGATCAAGGGAGGCGTGATGAGCAAAGACATTCGAACCGATAGCCTCTTCCTCATCCTCCCCAAAAAAACGGGCATACGCACCGTTGACAAAATTCAATGTCCCGTCCGCTTTAAACCGACAAATCAACTCCGTCTGGTCTTCAACCACGGCCCGATACAACCTGGCTCCTTCGCGTAGGGCTTCTTCCACCACTTTGTGCCGTGAAATGTCTTGCCCAGACATAACACACACCTCACGGGCACCATTGGTATAATAACTCAGAGAAAGTTCTACAGGAAACGAAGAGCCATTCTTGCGTCGCAGATATTCATAAGAAATACGTTTTACCCCGGTCTTCATGGCATTCATGGTCTGATCTGGATGATCCACCATGGTCCGAATATCACGTCCGCACATTGCATCAGCCTCAAATCCCAGCATGCGAACAGAAGCACCATTACAATCGATGACGATGCCGGTTTCCTTGTCTATAAGAAGAATCGCGTCGGTCGCGCCTTCAAAGACGCTCCTATACTGCTTCTCGGCTGCCGCCAGTCCGGACTCACTCCACCGTTTAGCTGTAACATCACGAACTGTAACGATAAATCCGGTCAAAACTTCATCTTCAACAATCGGCTTGATGCAGGACTCGACAACGACGCCGCCGCGCTTCTCTTCAATACAGACAGTCTTCATCGTGGCACGAACCTCTGACAACGTTCCTGCTTGGCGTATGGCGATAAATTCCGGCAAAACCGACAGATAATCGCAACCTGAAATCTGTTCCTCAATGGGGTTGACCAATTCTTGAATAAGACCACCGCAATCCAGTATGCTAGCCTCTTCATCCAAAACAAAAAAAGCCCCGTCATCCATATGGAGCGTGGCGTGAACGATAGTCTGCATACGCAATATTTCTCGAGCATGCCCAGCCGCTTTAACCATCTTTTTCTTGGCGACAACACCTTGTCTAGCAAGCATCTCCAACTGAAAACGATCCACCGGCTTTTTCAGATAGGATAAAGCCCTATTCATGCTGACTGCTTCCACTGGGTTATCAAAAGCTGCATCGACCAGCAAAATAAGAGGCACCTGAAAACCCAGTCGATCGGCATCGTCCGACAGGTCACACCCGCCTTCAAACACCAAATCAGCGGAAACAAAAAGAACATCCGGTTCCTGCCGAGCCATCAAGGCCGAAGCCGAAGCCAGACTGGAAGCAGTTTCCACATAATATCCTCCGGAAACGAGAATGTCCCGGATCAATGCACGTATGGCGGCGTCACCTTCGGCGACAAGAATGGTCGAACTCACTACATATCTCCTAGACATGACTCATACATTAGTTGAGTCGCGAAAACCAGTCCCCAACCCATATCGGATGGTTTTCCGCTGTTCATTTTATGTTTCAATGTGTATAGAGAAATTGTGGAGGATTCCAGTTCAGCCAACAAGGAGGAGAATATGTCTTTTACCGAAGCCGACCTGCCCGTTGACGTTCGTCACGGAGAAATGATCACACTTGGAGACGGAACAACTGTTCGCTTTGAATCCAATGGTGAAGCCAAAAACATCATGGTCAATGACGGATTCGAACCTGCATGCACATTATTTCCCGGTTGCGACTATACCGTGGAAACTAATGGCGGTAACTATCAAGTAAGCTGTGAGTTCGGTGACTGCATGCATGTCAAAAAAATCTGAGTGAGCACCGCGCCCGAATGCAAACATTCGGGCGCGAACCCAGTTCAGCTAAAGTGGTTTCATTATTAAAATCACGGCCTTTACTTTTCTTAACGACCTGCTACAATCCTAAGGTGATTGACTTTTGTCAGGTCTTTTCGCATTTGGGTGCTACGCCCCACAGACTCTTGCGAGACAAGGAGAAAACCGTGGCCAGGATACTCATAGCTGAAGATGATAGAATTTCCCAAAAACTTGCTGTCAGAATTGTAGAAGAGCAGGGACATGTCGCGCTTGTCAGCCCTCACGGAAAACATGCATATGAAACGCTGATGCACAACGACATCGATATGCTTCTGACCGACATCATGATGCCGGAGATGGACGGTCAGCAACTTATCAAGACACTGCGCGGCGACCAAAAATTCGCCAATCTTCCCATCATCATCATGTCCGCCGTTGTCGGCCTCAATGACATTTCCAACCTGCTCAAACTTGGAGCAACGTTCTTTCTCGCGAAGCCTCTGGATCGGGAAGAACTATTGTCATATATCTCCCGTTGTCTGGCTGAAAAGGACTTCTAGGCACAAACCTTCCGCAAAGGTTTTCTTTCCTCGCCCCTGATTATGAGAATACTTTTTTACGCACTATTCTTTTACGACGTTAGTGCAGACATAACGCAGGGACTCTTCGCCGACTTCCATTCCCCGGAAAAAATAGCTATCCTCAAAATGAATGCTTTGCCGGTCTTGATGAATGTCCTCCGGCGTATCATCAACTTTTTGAACCGAATCGTTCAAAAAGGACCGAACCATAGCACAAACTCTAACCCGACAACGGAATACTCATGAAAATTATCTTGAAAGCATTATTCGCATTTACTCTGATTTCCCTACTCACCCTGTCCTCAGCGATGGCAACAGACTTGGAAAACACGCTATATCTCGACCTCAAAGATGGTCGGGTTGTCATTGAACTGAGCCCTGATCTCGCGCCCAAACACGTGGCCCGCATTAAGGAACTGACCCGAATGAAGTTCTATGACGGCATCGTCTTCCACCGCGTCATTTCCGGCTTCATGGCCCAAACTGGCGATCCTACAGGCACAGGTCGTGGCGGTTCCGGCGAAAATCTGCCAGCAGAGTTCACCGACACTCCTTTTGAACGTGGCACCGTAGGCATGGCTCGTGCACAAAGCCCGGACAGTGCGGACAGCCAATTTTTCATCTGCTTTGCCCCAGCCCCGTTCCTCAACGGCCAGTATACGGTCTTCGGACAGGTAACGAGTGGCATGGATCTCGTGGACAAAATAAAGAAAGGCGCTGGCCGCAGTGGTGCAGTTCAAGACCCCGACGCCATCGTACGCATGCAAATTGCTGCCGACGTCAAATAATTAAAATTCTTTGGTGACCAGAACCTTTTCTCACGCCTACGGCGATGTTGAGAATTAAAAAAAAGGCGCATCCCTTATGGAATGCGCCTTTTTTACGTTTATTTTAACGATCCAAATAAATAAATCGTTTAATCTTTTGAGTAGGTGTCTTTTCAAAAGGTTCCATTTGTTCGATCACTCGATGTAACCGGGCAAACGTGGAAACTTTGGTATTCACATCCTTGCGAATATCTTCAAGCAATTTTATCACCTTGGCTCGAACTTCGGATTCGATCAATTTCTTGACATCAAAAGCTTCATCCAGAGTTTCATGGTTAAGATGAATTCTGGCGACGACTTTACCGTCGACTTCATACACCATGGATTCTACAACATGCTCACATTCATTGATGATGGATTCAAGCTCTTCAGGATAAATATTCTCACCGCTGGGACCAAGTATCATGTTTTTTAAACGACCTTTGATATACAGATAGCCGTCCTCAAACTTGCCAAGATCACCAGTTTTAAGCCACCCATCCTCGGTGAACGTTTCCTTCGTGTCCACGGGAGCCTTGTAGTACTCACGCATGACGTTAGGTCCTTTGGCCAAAATCTCGCCCTCTCCGGTTTCCGGGTCAGCATCCACGATTTTAAGCTGAACTCCGGGCAGTGCAGGGCCAATGGCTCTAAATCTCTGCTTACTCGGCAAAGCTCCAGCCAAAAGCGGAGAGGTTTCGGTCATGCCATACCCAACAGCATGCGGCACTTTTGCATCAGTCAAGAACTGCTCGACCTCCGGGGACAAAGGCGCGCCGCCAATACACATACACCGCAACTCGCCACCGAACGCCTCGATAAGCTTCTTGCCCGCCACCTGAGAAAGTTTTCTCCGGGTTGCACCAATCTTCATCAAACCGCGCATGACACCCGAACCTGTCAATTTACGTTTAATCCGACTTTTGTAAATTTTCTCGATAATGAGCGGCACCACACCCATGACGGTAGGTCTGACTATCTGCATGGCAGGCAGCAATGTCCTCGGGGTGGGCGGTTTTTGCAGATAATGAATAGAGCTACCACAGTGCAAAGGAATAATGAGGCCAACAGTGGATTCATAGGTATGCGCCATAGGCAGGACAGACATGAAACGGTCGGTTTTGAAAACAGGAATGACCTGAATACCTGCCAAACAGTTCTGCACCAAATTACGATGAAGCAACACGACACCCTTGGAGTGTCCAGTGGTCCCAGAAGTATACAGAATTGCGGCGACGGATTCTTCCGTTAATTCAAAGCCTTTTCCTGTCTTCCTATCAATAAACTTCCTTGCAGAATCGCTGAACTTATCCACTTTCTTTCGGGCAGTGCCACCGATTTTCTCCACTCTTTCCATGGCTGTGCCACCAAGCTTTTCAAGCTTCTCGACCTTCTCTCTGGCGGCTTCACCGAGATGTTCCATGCGCTCCTTGGTAGAGTCACTGATCTTGTCCCGTGCGGCTTCACCCAGATGTTCCATCCGCTCAAGAGCCGCCTCACTGAAATGTTCAATGCGTTCCCGAGCAGCCTCAAGGGCTTCCGTATAACTTGTGGTCTCGCCCTCGTCATTCTCAAGAGAAAAATCATCCATGACCATAACAGTCTTGAGTGCGGAAAAATCTTCTTCTTCAACCTTATGAATAAACCGCCTGGACGCGATCACCATCTTGGCCTCAGAATGACGCAGAATATGATGCACTGCACTGGGATGAAATTCTTGCAAAATTGGAACAACAACGGCTCCCATCATGGTGATGGAAAAATATGCGATAGCCCAATTGGGCATATTTTCACTGATAATGGCGACCTTGTCGCCCGGCTTGATGCCAATATCACTGAGCAAGGTCTGCAAATCCTTAATATGCTCACCCAGTTGAGTGTAGGTGATAGGCTCTCCGCCAACAAAGGCAAGAGCTGTCCGCTCAGAATACTGCTGGATCGAAGACTCCAACAAATCTTTTAATGTCTTGATTTGGTCGCTCACACATCCTCCCGATGACTGGACGCAACAAAGCGCACCTCTCGTGCGCCTTAAATTGAATACCACGTTATAGCATTGGGTCAAGCATGTGATTATCGTCTATGGCGGTATGCTAAGCCAATGCCGTATCCACGGATTTTGTCGCATGAACTCTGCATGTATCCAGCGTGGGAATGTCTGTGTCACCGGACCGAACCAACATGCCTATCTCAGTACAGCCAAGAACAATGACCTGTGCTCCACGGGATGCCATCTCCTCGATAATACGCAGGTATTCTGTCCGAGAAGCCCCCTCCAGCACACCTTTGCACAGTTCATCAAAGATAATCCGATCCACCAATTGACGGTCCTCGGCATTGGGGACAAGTACTTCAAGGCCATGGTCCTTCAATCGGCCAGTATAAAAATCATCTTCCATGGTGAAAAGAGTCCCGAGCAATCCGACCGAAGAAAAACCAAGCTCTCGCACCGCATCTGCCGTGGCGTCGGCAACATGCACCACAGGCACAGAGACTGCCGCCTGAATCTGTGGGGCCACCTTATGCATGGTGTTCGTCCCGATAACAATCATGTCAGCCCCACCCTGCTCCAGCATTCGGGCAGCATCTGCCAGATGATTGCCAATACTGACCCAGTCACAGGTCAACATAAGTTCACGCAGTTCCGCGAAATCAACACTATACATAAGTATTTTGGCCGAATGCAAGCCACCAAGGCGAACTTTCACTTCCTCATTCATGACCTGATAATACCCGACTGTGGATTCCCAACTCATGCCACCAAGCAGACCAATAGTTTTCATGCAATCCTCTCCTATCCAAAGAAATAACGAGCACCGGCCACCAAAGCCATACCCAATGCCACAGTTCCGAAGAAACTCCGAGTGCGCCATGCCAGAATAAATGCGGGAATGGCCGCCCACAAAAAATAGTTATCCGGTTCAAAATTGAAACTTGTATCCTTGAGCAACAAAGCCGGAAACAACATTGCGGACAACACTGCCACAGGGACATAGGAAAGCCAACGAACGACTGGTTCAGGCAGAGTCCGCGATGCAAGCGCCAACATGGGCAAAACGCGCGGGATGTATGTCACAGCCAACATGCCAAGAAATGTCAGAAAAACTATTTTTTGGTCCATGATTCCACTCCCACACCAAAAGTTGCACCGATAACCGTTGCCAAAATGACGCTCCACTGGTCTGCACCGGCCTGCACGAGAACAACGGCCATCAAGCCGGAAAAACCAGCCACCAAAACATGCATTTTGTTCTTGGTCTGCATGATTAGCAAAGCAATAAACATGGCTGGCAAAGCATAATCAATGCCCAACGGTTCCACATCCGGGATAGACGCCCCGGCCACAAAACCGACCCAGGATGCAAGAATCCATGACGCCTGCGCAATACCGTTAATACCGAAACAGGTAGTCTTATTCAGATCGCCACGAGCAAACCGGACCGAATGAACGGCAAAGGATTCATCGGTGATTTCATAAGAAAACAACGCCAATTCCCACTTCTTCCACGTCTTGAGATTCGGAGCGAGCGATGCGCTCATGAGCAAATGCCGCAAATTGACCACAAATGTTGTGGCAATAATAGATAATGGGGGCATCCCCACTGCAAACATACCCACTGCAATAAGCTGGGCAGAACCGGCATAGACCAGAATAGACATAAGTACGGTGTTGAGCATGGAGAGTCCTGCCTGATGTGCCAACACGCCATAGGCGGCACCGACAGGGACATACCCCATAATAATGGGTGCAACCTGTTTGACGGCTGACATCATCGGGGAGTCGGCCTCTTCTCCGGCAACAGCTTCGATAGTCATGATGAGTTTCTCTCTGAGTGTCTTTCTGGGCATAGCCCGGTTAATCTGATTCATCCGTGACTTGCAGTAAAGCGGAAAAACTGTAATCAGTACAGATACAGATATTATAAAAACAAAGCATAACAGTTTGAGCACCCCATGGAAACGTATCGCTACCAGGCCGTTGAAAAACATATCATGTCGATGATTGAAACCGGTGCGCTCGGATTGAGTGACAAGCTCCCCTCCCTGCGTTCTTTGAGCAGCAAAATAGGCGTATCGATCTCCACCGTAAATCAAGCGTATCTTGAGCTGGAACGCAAAGGGGTCATCGAATCCCGCCCCCGATCAGGATTCTTTGTCCGCCGAGAATCCACCCGGCTACCCCGCACTGAAAAAAAATCATCCCCCATGGATAAGCCCCGCCCTGTAACGCGCATTGGCCTGATCCAAACAGTTCTGGAATCTGTAGGAGAAGAAGGTACAGTCTCTCTGGCCGTGGTCGCTCCAGGTCGCGGATTACTTCCCCTCAAAGATTTGGGACGCATAACAGCGACAATGGTCCGCGATGAACCAGGACGCGCTATGGGTTATGCCCCTATTCCAGGCGACCCGCGTCTCATTCACCAAATCGCCTACCGCTCCATGGAACACGGAATTTCAGTTGCTCCAAATGACCCGATCATCACAGCCGGATGTCTTGAAGCTCTTTATATCTCTCTGCGTTCGACATGCAGACGAGGCGACACGGTATTGATTCAATCCCCGACCTATTATTGTTTCCTTCAGTTATTGGAAACGCTCGGACTCCGTGCCATTGAAATACCTTCATGTCCCCAAAACGGAGTATTGCCCGAAGTCCTTCATCGAGCCTTGAATACTTTTGATATTTCCGCCTGTGTGCTTGCGCCCAACTTCAACAACCCGGATTCCAGCCTGACGTCGGACGCACGCAAAAAAGAAATTGTCTCCATCCTTGCGGCACGAAACATCCCTTTAATTGAAGACGATGTTTCAACAGACCTCCACTACGGTCCCAAGCGGCCGGGAACATTCAAGCAATTCGACACAAAAGGACTGGTGCTCCTCTGTTCTTCATTTTCCAAAACTATTGCACCGGGTTATCGTGTCGGCTGGATGCTGCCAGGACGATTCCGACAAAAAGCATTGGAAATAAAAGCGACCACCAACGTTTCCTGTGCCACATTGTCTCAGATGGCCATAGCCGAATATCTCCGTCAGGGGCGCATGGAAAGACACTTGAAAAAACTTCGAAGCTCTTTGGAAAAACAGATGGACACCATGCAATTCCACCTCGGCCGCGATTTCCCGAAGGGGACACGAGTCACGCACCCCACAGGTGGCGCTGTACTCTGGCTCGAACTCCCGCATGCCATCAACGCTGTAGAACTCTTCTTCCAAGCCCGAGACAAAGGCGTCGGCATCGCACCCGGCGCAGTATTCACCACACAGGATAAATTTTCCAACTACATCCGCCTGAGTTATGGCATTCCGTGGACCAATGAAGTGCAACAGGCCATCCAGACCCTCGGAGAACTGGCAAAACAGATGAACCAATAAGAACGGCAGCCACTTTTTCACGCTTTACCAGACCGACCAACCAGCGTACTTTCCCTCTTCGGGCTATACGCCTGACAAGGAAACATCATGCCGGATATTGCCTCAAAACAAAAAACATATGGCCTCTTTGCCGCCCTTGCCGCCTTCTTTGCATGGGGATTACTGCCAATCTACTGGAAATCACTCATTGTAGTGAATCCTGTTGAAATCCTGTGCCACCGCATCATTTGGTCCTTGGTCTTTATCGCCATAATCCTGACCATTCTCAAGGGATGGAAAGAAACGTTTGCATCCATGCGATCCCCCAAGGATATCGGTATACTCATTCTGAGCAGCCTGATGATCGGTGGCAACTGGCTGCTCTACATATGGGCCGTAAATACCAATCATGTGCTGGAAACCAGCCTTGGATATTTCATCAACCCATTGGTCACAACTTTGTTGGGTTATATTTTCTTCCGTGAACGCTTGAAACCTTTACAACTGGTTGCCATCGGGCTGGCAACATTGGGCGTTGCCAACTCCATATTCAGTTACGGCGAACTTCCCTGGATATCCCTGACACTCGCCCTTTCCTTCGCCTTCTATGGATTACTCCGAAAGATTGCCTCGGTGGAATCACTGCCTGGCCTATTCCTTGAAACCATGGTGCTGGCACCACTGGCGCTGACCTATCTGATAAAAATGCAAATGGACGGTACTTCGGCATTTTTCACCGTCAGTCCGACCATTGATCTGCTCCTCATCGGAGCAGGTGCAGCTACAGCCACCCCCCTCATCGGATTTGCCTATGGCGCCCGTCGCCTACAATTGTCAACGCTTGGTGTACTGCAATACGTAGGTCCATCCATCGCCTTCATCCTCGGCGTCTATGTTTACAAAGAGCCGTTCACCGCAAGTCATCTGGTAACTTTCACGCTGATCTGGTCAGGATTGGCCGTTTACACAGGTGAATCCATCTGGTCTATGCGCACACATCGGCGACTGACACGAAAGAAATAATCCCCTCAAACACGAAACAGGCAACCTCTTAAAAATAGAAAAATCGGCACGACTTTGAGCAATTATGCAAATTGTCGCTCATTGTGGATTTTTTCTCTGGTATATGCGAAGTGTTATCCCGATTCCAAACATGGAGCACACTGCTATATGCCATTTAACAAAAAGACAGCGACAACGGCTCGCTCAGATCAATCTGCCACAATCCTTATCGCCGAGGATTCCGAAAGCAACGCCATGCTCTTCTCTCTCTATTTCGAAGGGACACCATACACGCTTGATTTTGCGAACAACGGGCAACAAGCGGTAGAAAAATATAAATCTTCCCCTTATGACCTTGTGCTCATGGACATACTCATGCCTGTCATGGACGGTTGGCAGGCCACTCGTGCGATACGTTCTTTTGAGGCTGAAAAAGGGCTGCTCCCTTCTCCTATAGTGGCCGTCACCGCTAACGTTTTTGAAGAAGACAAGCAAAAATCACTCAATGCTGGCTGTACCGAGTTTCTCCCCAAACCCGTCAGAAAAGCTGCACTGCTTGAATGTGTGACACGCCTGACACAAGGCTAAACTCTATTTTGAGAGCGGCAGCCCGCTCTCCTTCCAGTCAACGACACCTTTGTTCAAATGCCAAACTTTGGTAAACCCAAGGCGATGCATCAATTTCAACGTTGACAAACTTCGATTTCCGGTCCTGCAATAAACGAAATACTGTGCATTCCGATCCAACGCTTTCAATTTCCTTTCGAAATCATTCCCATAAAAATCAATATTCACAGCATTGTTAATATGACCATCACGAAACTCTACAAAAGTCCGCACGTCGAGGATGAGCACATCCGAAGACTGTACAAGCTGTACCTGCGCCGCCTTGGCATCAAAATCCACATACCCCTCAGGCAGTGGCGGATTCATGTTCACATAAAACAACAAGGCCGCAGCGATAAGAATAACGGAGGGTACAATTATCTTAATTTTCATGGTAAAAACCTCGCCATTACATGTCTATCACACGAAAAAAGCCGTACCCGATTCACGGGTACGGCTTTTAGTATAGCATCTTTAGCCTAAATTAACCAAGCAGCTCGTTGACTTTCTTCATGATCTCAAAGGCATCACCAACATAGAGAACGTCGCACTTGCCCTGTGCCCAGCCACAACTACCATCGGTGTTGATGGCGCGACGTTCGTTGACAAAACGCCAACCAACGACATGCGGCTCTTCACCGTGACAACAAGTTGACAACCCCTTGGCATGCCGCGGAGTGGAACCGGTCTGACCGACCTGATGCATATGCGTCAGGAAGGAAATAATGGCCCCCCCTTCGCCCGATATATCCACCAAAGACTTGGAGGAACCAAGGGAACTTTTGGTAGCAGTCAGGAAGCTCATGATGGTTTCTTCGGCAACATCCACATGGGTCGCACCGTCTGCCTGCTTCTTGGTCCAACCGGCACCGGCCACAAGCAACATTTCTGCATCAGGGCGAATGGTCTGCTCGTCTTCGGACACGCATTCCATACCTGCAATCTTGGTACGCACACCAGACACATCTACGGCTACAGCTTCCACGTCAGCGGAACCAGCACCGTCAAAAGCCTCTGCGCAGCCTGAATCCAAGGTCATGACCCAAGGACGTTCATCACGGGTCAAAGTACCTTCCATACGCTGGCGATAGAACCACCGTTTGGCGATAGGCTTGCCGTCAACGGCATCCAAACCGGACAAATGAGTATCCACTCGACCATCCAGACGGATAGCCAACCCCGGCAGGGCACGGCTGAAACGGGAAGTGGCCGAAGCCACCACGATCTCGGCACCGCACGCCTTGGCAATGGCCTCGGCAGCGGTCAAATCGGAAGAATAGCGTGCGTCCGCGAATTCGGGACCGGCCACACCGTAAAACTTTGCACCGCAGCCACCAATAGAATCAGCGGCAGCAGAAATATCAGCACCAATAACGCCCACAGCCAAATCAGCCCCCATGCCTTCGGCCAAAGCCTTGGCTGCAGTCAGAGCCTCAAGAGCGGACTTGTGCAGGATATTGTCACATTCTGTATGTGCAAGAAATAAAATTGTCATGTTCGTCCCCCCTAACCCTTGATCCATTCGACGATTTCTTTCGCCATTTCTTCAACGGGAACGTCCTTGACCACACGAGTCTCACGACGTTGCTGCGGTACTTCAACGGAAGCAAAGCTCAAGCTGGTGCCGGACAAATCCGCAGGCTTTGCCTGTTGCAGCGCAGGCATGTTTTTCTGCATGTTCTGCATACCGATCTGAGGATTATTGGGAGGCTCAGGCAATTCACCAGTGGCCCAACCCAAAACAGCAGGAGCACCGTCCACCACAGACTTCTGATAAGCACCACCTTCGACACGCTCCAGCACTTCAAGAGAGCCGTCGCCTTCCACGGTGAGTTTATCAACGCCCTGAAATTGTTCTGTAACACCAAGCAGTTCACCGACCATCTGCATCACGGCGCCGGAGCCACGGGATGCGGACTGCCAACCACCAAAAAGCAACATTTTTGATTTATCCAGACCGGCGATACCATCAATAGTATCGGCAAGGGTCTTGGCTGTCTCGAAGCTATCTTCAAAACCAGAGGCAGAACCGTCGGCCACGACCAACTGGAAGGGAGCTTTCTGAGATACGGACATCATGACCTGCTGGAGCTTGGCCTTGGGACCGAGGCTGACCAGCCAAACCTGACTTCCGGGATTTTTGGCAGCCAAATCAGCAGCTTCAAACAGCGCGTGTCCGGCCCACGGGTCGAGCACGGCGGGAAGCATCATTTCATTCTGCAAGACCGGGCCGTTGGGACCGTCCTGAGGTGCGAGCGTTTGGAGCGGGTCCGGTACGATGGAGCCGCACACCACAATGTGGAATTCATTGCTCATTCAGTTTCTCCTTAATGTAGTGGCGACACTCGTATTTCTCATGTCAGCCATTCAAAAATGACGCGGCTATTACCGCACCACCCCTTGGATTCTATGTATGCCTCCGGCGGGCCTACCGGCAGTCGCCTTCGGCGGGACCAGAGAACCTTTTGAAAAAGGTTCTCTGGACTCTCCAAAACTTCTTATGTCGCTTCGCGAAGGGTATCGTATGCAAAAGGACTTCTTTTATATTAAACACTTCGCCGAAGGGGACACGGGATCCTTAAGGCCCTCGGCCTTAAGCCGCCAGAGGCGAAATCACCCGACAATCGCCGCCAAAGGCGGCATCAAATCCTGCCTTTATCCTAATTCTCAGCAGAATGCAGCCCGCCGGATCCGCCATTAAACGAAACGTTCGTCCGTTCCGGGTCCTTGTAATTGGATTTGCTGCAATTCCACATGCAGGCACCGCAGTGCACACATTTTTCCCGATCAAACAACGGAACGCCGCCTTCGGGATTGGTATAAATGGCCTGGCCGGAACACGCCTCGATACAAACCTGTTCCCGACATGTCGCACAGGTATCCAGGTCAACAAAACGGACATGATCAGCGTAACCGGGATTAGCCTGCACCTTGCCACCCATGAGCAATGCATCCTGATGGGATACGAGTAAGGTTCCGTCCAGTGGAATTTCGGGCCACCCCACACGATCCATGAGCGCATCGTGCAAACTGGTTCCCTTCTTGGCACATTCGGCACGGATTTCCTGAATTTCGCCTTCAGTAAGGTAACCCTTGTAATATTCTTCGATGGTCGGAATACGATCCTGCGGTTTAATCTGTTTACCGGGCATATTGAGCAACCCGTTGGTCAAACCGGTCATTCCCATGCCGATAAAACCGCGCACCACGGACTTGGTAAAACCTTCACGGGCCTTTTCCGCCACCTTGGCCTCTTCTTCCACCCATGACTCACGTCGTTTAACGACATACGTGGCTTCAAGGTTTTCCTTGGTAAATTCCTTGCCGTCTTTCAACAATTCCAACACGGATTCGCCAAGCTGAACGCCTGTAGCCCATGCCTCATCAACACCGGAACCGGACAAAATATTGGTGGAACCGGAGCCTTCACCGATACGGGCGAACCCGTCACCACACAGAATTGGCTCGCCACGTCTTCCGGATTCATTCAGGGACTTCGCGCCCCAAGAACGCATGGTACCGCCTTCAAGACGCTTCCAAAGATACGGATGCATCATCCAATGCTGCATGTAGCGGTAAGCGGTCCGCACCGGATTATCAAACCACGACGGCACAAATATTCCGAGCGAGGCGACATTGCCGGGATAAACATACAGAAAACCGAAAATTTCAGGTTCGGGATAGCCAATGGTATGAAGTACTGTACCCGGTTCCCAATCACACCCTTCTGGCAGGTCAACCACACACTTCATGCCCACAGCCCACTCGCGCTGGTGATTGCCTTCAGGCAGGCCGAGATTGCGGTCGAGATGTTGACCAACAGGTCCGACAGGACCATCGGCAACGACAGTCAGTGCGGCCTTCATATCCATACCGGGCATAAATCCTACGCCGGGGGTTCCATCTTTCTCCACACCCTGGTCGGCCATGCGCACACCCTTAACGGCCTTGCCGTCCATGAGCGGTTCCGCCACCGGACTGGAAGGCCAAACCTGAGCCAAACCTGTACCCATCAGATTACCGCCCACCCACTGGTTGAGCTGGCCTATGGAAAAAATCATACCCGGATGCTTTTCCAGAAACGGCGGAATGTACGGCAACTCGAAGGCATCGTCTTTCATCCACCGGGAAAGCATTTTGTCCGCCATCTTGAATGCGGATGGCCTGCGACTCGCGCCCACCGGGTCCTTAAGATACAGAACTTTTTCACTGCTGACTTCATGAGCCATGGGAATCTGCGAAAGATCGAGATCAGGAAAACTCGCCTTGATGGAGCGTCCCTTGGTGACCACGCCGGACACACCGAAACCGATGTCGTCAGCGCGTTCATAGCAGATTACCTGCGGCGGCATACCGGGCATGGCCTTGGATTCGGCCACGGGTGTGCCATCTTCGTTCATGAGACCACGGGTCAAGGTGGTCAAGAAACCACCCGCTGCCGGGCCGAAACCGACACAAACGATATCAGTCTCCATTGCTGCTCTGGGAGTCTCGTCGCTCATAAAAAATGCCTCCGGCGGCTTAAGAAACCTTCGAGAAGGATTCTTAAGAATCTCCTAAACTTTGTGTATAAAACGCCGCTGAATGAATTGCTGAACTCAATTGTTCCACTTGCAGCGTTTTGAATCATTACCTAATGAAAGCTTTGTTTTTTCCAAGTCAAAACTTTCAAAAAAGACCATTACTCTAAATTCGTATTTTCTTAAAACCCATTGGTGGTATTCAATTGCTTTCAATAAAAAAAGGCGAGGGGGAAGCTTGATAACAAGCTTCCCCCTCACGCAAATTTTTAACCTATGGGATAATCGAGAGCTTCCGGAATCATGACACTGGTCAAAGCATTGCCTGCACGATCTTTGGCCATGCGGGAACCAGCCATGCACATGTCGACCTTGGCCTTCAGTTCACGGAACTGCGCAAGGTCTGCACGACCAGTGCACTCAGGTCGTACACCGGGTTCAGCGGTCGGCTCGTTGCAGCAACAGGTATTGAAACCGTAGACCAATTCGGTACAAATACGGGCAACTTCACCGGCAGCACGAGCAGCCTGAATGTGACACAAGTCCTTGTAGAACCCAGTCAAATCGTCAAGACCTTCTGCCAAAGTCGGAGACATGGGGCCCTTCTCAATAAGTTCCATGACGTCCGTGGCCAAATAATACGGTCCAAGCAACCAGCCAAGCGCATCAGCCAGCGGAAAGGTCACACCCTGCCGCTTGTTGTGATACAGTTTGCGGCCATCATCATCCTTGGCAACCTTGAGATGATTGAGAGTCCACTGCCAGAGTTCCATGGCGGAAGCGATGACGTATCCGCCCAGCCCCGGCACGTTCTTTCCGGCGGCCTGCATCTGGTTCACCCAATTATCCATGATATGCTGGAAAACTTCCGAGGTCATGGTCATGGTCAAATGGCGACGCTGCACAGCTTCCGGGCCTTCGTAGGTCGCTTCAAGCTGACAATCCGACCACTTCTGCATAAGGAAGCCAGGGCAGTCTTCAGTGATACCATAACCGCCGACCAGAGCCACGGCTTCGCGCATCTTGTTGGCACCCTCGCCAGTATTCCAAAGCTTGACGCCGGGATTGAGGACACCTGCTAACGCTTCCATGTAGGCGTACTGGACAAGCGTGTCGCCCTGCAATTCTACATAGCGAGCCTGATCGCGCTCGGCTTCAGGTGTGTATTCGAGATCAATGAACTCACAAACTTGATCTTTAAGTTTGCGAAGGACTGCCATCTGCTTACGAACGGAGGGAATTCCCTCTGCCACAAAATGGGCTTCCTTGGCTTTCTCGATAGGATCGAAGCGGTCAGCCAGACGAGACGCGCCGAATGCCAGAGAACACCCTGCTTCACCAGACGCCCAGACATCAGCCAGACGTTGAAGTGCGTCCTCGTTAATCTGGAGGCCCTTATCAAAACGAGGAGAGCCTTCAGTGCAGGCATCGCCACCGCGGAAGCGGTTACGGTGATACCGAATAACCGGCTCAACAGCGGAAATAAGCTTGGCTGATGTCATCAGGCCCACGGGAATACGGGTACGGTGGAAAACCGCACCGATGATTTCCGAATGATTATATTTGGGAATGATCACGCCGTCGACTACATCGTAGCCACCGATGATACGGGAAGCCGGAACCTTAAGGTTCAACACGGGGTCACGAGTGGAAGAAAGCTGGTGAACCATCTTCAAGGTCGGTGCACCTCGATCGAAAACACCTTCATCGGTATCTTCAAGGATGACCATGAACGTCCCCTTGATACGATCGTCTTTGGACTCAACGGCAGCGGTCACGAAGTTGGCGAAATCCATATTCGTGATAAACCGACCACGCTTGTCGATCTGAAGCATAGGCTCTTCGCCTTCGGTCCAGTCGGCCACGGAAGCCTTGCCGCACAGCACGCCGGTATCCACACCCACGTAGGGCAGCGGTTCGGTCAAAGCAAATGCGCCACGCCAAATTTCACGGTCCTCACCCGGCTGGGGAGGAACGCACTTGGCCATATAAAAATCACGCTGCTCGGCAGTCCCTTTTTCATGAATGGGCGCCAGAGCAAGGTTGGAAGCCAACGATGAAGTCGCGGCACCTGCATCAACCCAGGCCAGCTCGAAAGCGACCAAAGCCAAGGCGAAGTTCTTGGGACCTTCGATAAAACCGCCCTGATGAGGGTCCATAAACAGTGCGGTCAAACCGGACTGATCGAATGCGGTCAGCAGATCATTCTTCTGCTCGGTCCATTCGTGTGTATTGCGTGCGCCTTCGGCCACAAGTTTAGCAACTGTGCTTCGAGCAATAGCGCGGGCAGACTGCACCGACATTTGAAGGTCGAAACGTTCGGCGAAACGCCACATGATCTGACGGACGTCATCTCCCGGAAGAGTACGCAGTGTATACATAAGTATCTTTCCTGAAAAGTTGATTGAGTGCTATTTTTATAGTGATCAGTAATAGTCGGCGACGATAGGCCATTGTCATATGCGAGTCAAAGTCTTTTTGGGTTTAAAACGAGTGTTTCAGGGGCTTCCCGGCCTTTTCCCTCTAGGCATGCCGAATGATTGAAAACACCGCACCCAGCAATTTCCTCAAAAAGAACAAACATAAACGATGAAAATTTTGACATCCCCGCCCAATCACTGCAATATTAGACGCTCATTATCAGGCGGTATGCCAAACAATGGACGACAAACAACACACTATACGAAACATAACCAACTCCATCCGGGAATTCGCAACAGATTCCATACTTTCGGACGGCCCTGGCATAGGAGAACTGACATCCGAATTCATCGGATGGTGCAAAGATGCGTCTCCTCCCCTTCGAAATGACGCCGCCTTTCGTGCAGAGATAGCCCTACTTCTCAACAGTATCGCTAAAAACTCCAAAGACATACAGACTGTTCAACACTGTTTACAGGCCATAATTCGCTCTGGCCGATTCGGGCGTATATTGTGTAGCCGTTTCATCCTTGCCAAAACGGTATCGTTGCACAAACTGGATGCTAAGATTTCTAACTGGCCCGTACGTGACAGGCTGGCTATTGCCCATGAAATGCTCAAAGAATATCCGGGGGACAATGACAAGGAAACCCTCACATGGCTAGAGAGTTTGCTCAAACCTCTTATGGCCACGGACCCTGTAGAACTTGCTCCCTTTGTGGCTGAACTCGGTGAAATGGGGGAAACTCTGGCCTTCCCTGTCAAACAGGCCGTAATGGGTGGGTTACTTGGACGATGGATCAACACCCGCTTGTCCAATGGAACAAACGATACTGAACTGCACCAGATATGCCTGATCCTCAAGGCTATTGATGACGCTTCGTATGCCGAAGCCTTGGCCAAATCGGTGGAACTCAAGCACATCAAACCCAACGTGGAAGTTCTTCGCACCATCGCCACCATTGGAGAAGCCGGAAACAAGACCATCCTGACCATGCTTTTCAAGACCTTGTCAGACGCCTCAAACGGTCTGGCCGGAGCCTGTCTCGACACCATCATAGCGCAAGACTACCCAGGAGTCGGCAAGTTGCTCGCCTCGGTTCGCACTAAAATACCCGGTCTGAAAAAAGGAGCAATTTCACGCGCTCCACTTCTTGGCGACACAGGGTATGCCAATTACATTCAGGCCCTCCCCGAAGACCAACAAATAGACGCGCACTTGGAATCCCTCGGCGTATTGGAAGCCATTGCCCCGGATTTCATACGCAATGTCACCAAGCAATGTATGCCTCGTGGACAAAAGCTACGCGCCAAAAAGAATGGTAGCCAGCCAGTTGTAGCACCAAACCGCAAAAAGGAGACAGATGGGCCTCAGCAGGGGTTCTTTGCAAAGTTCTTCAAAAACAAACCAAAAACATTGGAATTCATACTTCCCAAATACCGGAACATCCGCGACATGACCCTTCCCAATTCGCATATTGAAGATGAAGATCTGGATGGACGCGAACTGACCGCACTGACCCTTGCCGATTCCATGTTTTCAAAGACCCGATTAACCCGCACCAGAATCGCAAACTCAACGCTAAACAACACTGTTTTTTTCCTGTGCCAATGTACGGCCACGACTTTTAACAACATCGACTTCACAGACTCTCAGTTCGCCAAAACAACTTTCAGCGGCTGCACGTTCACGAATTGCACTTTTTTTGCCACAACCTTTGACGACTGCACTTTTTTGGAATGTCGATTCCGTGACTGCTCTTTTGGTAACGCTTCGTTCCAACAAATAAAAATGCGTATGACCGACTTTGGGACCGGCTCGCTAGCAGGAGCGACCATTCATGATTGCAGCATCCGCACGACCCGCTTCACAGCCATGGACCTGACTTTCAGCGAATTAGTGAGCAACGACGTACGAGGTGTAGAATTTATCAATTCGGTTCTGCACGCTGTCTATATACGGGACTGCACCCTCACCTCGATGGAAATGCCGAGAACCACGGTCACCCGCTCCATCATTAAAAATTCCGACGTGGCACACCCTCTATTTCTAGCTAACCGCATCCGCCAAATGACACTCTTTGCCAGAGAAGTAGAAAAAGAAGTCATCCCCAAAACACAGGAAACCGATCCGTTCTTGGCCCAAAAAACGCTGACCATATGGTCTCAGGAACTGAGCTTCATGCGCCGCGAACGACGCATGCTCGACAATAACCGCACACGAATTTCACGAGCTGTCACGACCATGGGGCGCACTCAACAGGAATTCGTCCGCATACTCCCCCTACTTTTGGATACGGACAATTTCGAACGAAAATTCAATTTCGGCGAGACTCCAATATGTCGAATCTGGGGATATTATCCCAGTCTGAGCACTCTTGAAATTGGACGACAACATCTGAACAGACTCCAGCTTCGCCCTACAACACCGGATGTTCGCATTCTCGCCCTCTACGCCATGGGTAGCACAGGCACTGTTGCACAAACGGCTCAATCCGACTTTGACTGCTGGGTATGTTATGACGGCGACCTCACCATCGCCATGGAAAATGGTCTCAAACGGAAGCTGGAAGCCATCGCTTTGTGGGCAGAAAGCGAATTCAATCTGGAAACACATTTCTATCCAATGCGCATGGACGATGTACGGGACAATCGTTTCCTCTCGGGCGACGAAGAAAGTTCCGGTTCAGCACAGGTCCTTCTTCTCAAAGAAGAATTTTATCGGACTGCACTCAAAATTGCAGGCAAAAGTCTCGCGTGGTGGATCACTCCGGCTGGAGCCAATCGAAAAACATATGCCGCATGTATCCGTGCGTCCCGACGCTATCCGGTCTGCGGAAAACCACGACTGGAAGACTTCGGGTATCTCGCACCAGTTCCGCCTGATGAATATTTCGGAGGCTCCCTCTGGCAGATGGTCAAAGCGGTGCACGCCCCCTTCAAATCCGTGTTGAAGCTGGGGCTGCTTGAGACATATGCCGCACCCGGCATTTCATCGCTCCCACTATGCGAACGGATCAAACGAGGTCTGGTCGGCAACAGGCGGGGCAAGCTGGACACCGACCCATATACAGCCTTGTTCACCACCCTGCACAACTATTACATCAAACGTAATGAAACCAACGCCGCAGCCCTGCTCAAGGAATCATTCCGGCTTAAAGCGAACCTAACAGATGTACCGTTCTTCATGAACCTACCCACCCGGCCAGAAGATGAAAGCCTTATCTCGGTACTCTTCGGTGTCGGCTATGTGGAACCGGACCGTATTGCCAGGGTCAACCGGTCATGGTCATTCAACAAATCTCTCAAAATGGGTTCACGAGTCCGCCAATATATGGTGGACACCTACCAACGGATTCAGTCCGGACTTTCGACAGAAGGAGCGACCAAAGCGCACATCAATTCAGAAGATCTGACTCGCATGGGCCGCCGAATCAGTGCCAACTTTTCACGAAAAACGCATAAAATTATGCGAGTTCCGTTCATGGATACCACTGAAACCGGATTCCCCATTCTGCATTTTTCCGCAGTCAAACATTCACACAAACCACCCGTATGGGTTGTTCGTGGCGGCTCTGCGGTAGAAGCCAAGCAATCCGCAGAAGCTTTGCAACCATTACACCGAAATGTAGACCCCGTTCGCATGCTCGCATGGTTGCTTGCCAACCGCATCTATCATCCCAAAAGTCTACTCCAAGCCGACAGGTCAATTGCACCAATCGCCGTGGCCGACCTACAAAAACTCATGCCCGCCCTACACAATTTCTTCCCATTTGACGCGACATTTGAACGCGATATCAACGAGGGCCTCAACTCGGAACAGGTTACACGAGCTTTCTTCATTCTCAACCTAACCAGTCCGCACGATACAAGACGAGTTGATCAGGCAGCCGTCATATACGCCACCAACTGGGGTGAAATGTATTGTCGCACCTTCCTTCGTCCCGGCCAGATGTTCGAATCCAACCCATCACTATTTTTGGCCCAAAAACTTGATCAACCGATCACAGAAACACCCAAAATGTCCCTGTTCCTTCCCAAGGGAGCACAATGCAAACGGATATCTTTGACATAATCCATTCTTCTGACTGAACACAGTCACCGTATCTCCCCACCATAGCTGAGCAATCCTCCTTATTAGGACTTTTTATCGACAATTCACAATATATTGTCTATTCAAATGCGCGCGTTGATGAACAATATTTCGCCAACACGCATTATACCCGATTGTTTTTCTGTTTAACTGCTTTTCAAGGAAAGGATTTTCAATGAAGAAACTGCTGACTCTCACTTTAGCCTGCCTTTCGGTCGTCGCTTTCCTCGCCGACCCGGCAATGGCGGCTGATTCGTCCAAAGGCGCAGGCAACGCCGAAATTTTCGGTCTACTCACGCTGATCCCACCCGTAGTTGCCATCGTTCTCGCATTCATCACCAAAAACGTCGTACTCTCACTGTTCCTCGGCGTTTTCTCTGGCTGCTTCATGCTCGATCTCAGGGGTTGGGACATATACCACGCTCTGATTGATGCATTCCTGCGCTTCTCCGGCGAAATCCTCGGTTCTTTGGCCGATAGCTGGAACGCTGGTATCGTACTTCAGTGTCTGGCCATTGGCGGCCTCATCGCTCTGGTGTCCAAAATGGGTGGAGCAAAAGCCATTGCCGACGCACTGGTCAAACGGGCAAGGACCCCTCGCAGTTCCCAGTTCGTCACCTGGCTCATGGGCCTGTTCATCTTCTTTGATGATTATGCCAACTCCCTGACAGTCGGCCCAATCATGCGCCCGGTTACTGACCGCATGAAAGTTTCCCGCGAAAAACTGGCCTTCATCATCGACGCCACCGCCGCCCCCATTGCAGGTATCGCATTGATCTCCACCTGGGTTGCCTACGAAGTCGGCCTGATCCGCGACGGTTACCAGATGATTCCGATCGACGCCAATGCATACGGCGTTTTCGTCGAGACTATCCCTTTCCGTTTTTACAACATATTCATCTTGGTGTTCATCATCTTCACCATCTGGTTTATGCGTGAATTCGGCCCCATGCACAAAGCGGAAGTCCGCGCCCGCACAGAAGGCAAAGTCATCGCTGACGACGCCACTCCCATGGCTGCTGAAGAATCTTCAAGTCTCGAACCTGTACCCGGTGTGAAGCTTTCCATTTGGAATGCCATCATTCCCATCGGCACCCTGATCGTGACCGCCTTCCTCGGTTTTTACTTCAACGGATATGGCGCCATCGATGATCCAGCTCTTCTGAAATCCATCCAAACTTCTCCGCTGAGCTTCGCCTCCATGCGAGATTGCTTCGGTGCATCCGATGCCTCGGTCGTTTTATTCCAAGCCGCGCTCATCGCCAGCATGGTTGCTATCGGCATGGCTGTCGTGAAAAAGATTCTGCCCGTCAAAGAAGCCATCGAGACATGGGTCACCGGCGTCAAATCCATGAACATCACCGCCGTCATCCTGCTTCTCGCCTGGTCCCTGTCCGGCGTCATCAAGGAACTGGGCACCGCAACCTACCTAGTCAACGTGCTTTCTGATACGCTTCCGGCTTTCCTGTTGCCGTCCATCATCTTCATCCTCGGTTCCATCATATCGTTCGCGACCGGAACCTCTTACGGCACCATGGGTATCCTCATGCCGCTAGCCATTCCCTTGGCCTATGCGCTTCAGGCAGACCCGAACTACGTCATCCTGAACATTGGTTCAGTCTTGACCGGTGCCATCTTCGGTGACCACTGCTCCCCCATCTCAGACACCACTATCCTGTCCTCCATGGGTTCCGCATGTGACCACATCGACCACGTTAAGACGCAGCTCGCCTACGCCTGCACCGTGGCCCTCATCGCTATTGTCGCCGGATACATTCCGGCAGGACTCGGCATGCCAGTCTACATTACCCTGCCTGTCGGCATCGCCATCACCGGCCTCGCCGTCCGTTTCCTGGGCAAAAAAGTCCCGGCATAGCCTCTATCCACAGCACCCAAAAACAACCGCCCGACCAGTCACACTGGTCGGGCGGTTGTCTTTTAGTCACTCAAAAAAAATAAATCAGAAAGAATAACGGTAGTACTTCACATCCACACACATAACCGGAACTCTTTCCGGTAACTGCGCCTTGGTGATTTCCACAAACCCATTCTTCTCATAAAAACGATGGGCAGCGTGATAAACATCCACTGTGCCAAGATAAATTTCCCGGACACCCTTGTCTCTCGACCAGTCGATCAAGATCTGCATTAAAACGGCAGCAACACCATATTTCTTACCGCGATACTCCTTTTTGACAAACATCTTGCGCAAGGCGCACACGCCGTCGCCAGTGTCAAGGAGCGCAATGGTTCCCACCAATTCGTCGCCTTCGAACGCAAGCCAAAAGTTGCCCACTCCCTGCTGATAAAAATCAGAAATAGTTCGTAAGTCTGGCTGTTGATCAGCAGATGTCTGCACACCAAATTCATTAATCTGAATCGTGGTAATAAGGTCGACGATGGAATCTGTGTCGTGATCGCAAAAAGGTATTATTTGCATAGGATTAAATCATTCGTGTTGCGACCCAATCCAACACCATGGCCGGATTAACCGGCACCTGCGTATTCAAAGCTTCCTGAGCCTTGTCGAGCACTAGGCCGATACGCCGAAGGAACGTAAGGTCGTGAGAATTAGCAAGGGTTGATGAAAGCGGTGTCCCGCACGAACCAGACATGGCCTCACGAAGTTCTCGTTGCATACCAAGCACTATCTGCATGGCAAGATGCTTATCCACAGCTCCCTTGGTTGATGTCCGGGCAAACCAGCCGCGTCCTGTCTGCCAAAATGCAACCAACGCCTGCAACCATTCGGCAATCTCAGGCGTGTTTTGTCGTACATCGGGCCAAGCCAAAGTGACAACCCAGGATCGAGAGACCAATGTCTCCAACAACCGCTCACGTTGTGGAGCTGCAAGGACAAAGACGTTGCCGGGGCGAGGTTCTTCAAGCGATTTAAGCAATGCGTTGGCCGCCTCGGTCATGAACATCTGGGCCTCGGCAAAGATGGTCACACGGTAGCCGTCACCATTGGGCGGTTGCCCCCAGGTGGAACGCAATTGGCGCACAGGATCAACTTTGATCAATCCTTCCCGACCATCAAAGAAAAGAAGGTCATTAAAGGCAAGATCCCCGATTTGCTTACAGGCCGGACAGTGTCCGCACGGAACAGAACCAGACGCACAGTTGAGTCGCATGGCCCAATACAAGGCGAGGGCGACGCGGGAATCCGCGTCGCCACCTTCAATAACGATTGATTGGGGAGGATCATGCGCAATGGCATTGAGGCGTTTCACCGCATGCTCGTGCCCTGCGAGGGCAGCCAGCGGATCACCGTTCAACATCATTGCCATCCTCCTGAACTAAAAGGTCTGAACCCGATCAGGACCAACAGAAACGATACCGACTTTCACACCGGAAATTTCCTCGATCCGTTTCAAATATGCCACGGCGTTGGCCGGAAGATCGTCCCAGCTCCGTGCGCCAGTAATGTCCTCGTCCCATCCGGGCATGGTCTCGTAGACCGGCGTGACATAGGCCATACCGTTCTGTTCCTGCGGCGGGTAGGCAATCTGCTCCCCCTTATAATCGTAGGCAATACAGAGCTTGATCTCTTTCAGACCGGACAACACGTCGAGCTTGGTAATAGCCAACTCGGTGGGACCATTGAGCCGTGCGGATTCCTTGAGCACAACCAAGTCAAGCCAGCCACAACGACGTTTACGACCTGTGGTTGCACCAAACTCATGACCCTGGGTCTGCAAATATGTACCGTCGGCATCAAACAGTTCCGTGGGGAACGGACCGGAACCAACACGAGTGGTATAGGCCTTAACGATAGCAATGATACGTTCCAGATCACGCGGCGAACAACCGGAACCGGATGCAGCATTGGCGGTCACTGTATTGGAAGAAGTCACGAACGGATAAGTGCCATGATCAATATCCAGATGAGTACCCTGAGCGCCTTCAAACAGGACATTACCCTGTGCTTCCTGAATAGCGGAAGAAACATCCCCCAGATACGGGATCAGTCGTTCGGCCACGGGCAGGACTTGATTGAAAACAGCCTCGGCATCCATGGGCTCTGCACCATACATATGCTTGAAAAGAATATTTTTTTCCTCAAGGGCCTTCACAATCTTGGCCTTGAGCAGTTCTGGATCAGCGAAATCTCCGGCACGCACACCGCAGCGATTCATTTTGTCCTCATAACAAGGACCGATACCGCGACCAGTCGTACCAATTTTACCATCATCAGACTTGGCAGCTTCGCGGGCTGCGTCCATCTGGCAGTGATATGGCAGAATGACATGGGTCTTTTTGCTGATCATCATGCGAGAGGCTGAAACATCCAGTCCCTTGGCATCAAGTTTATCCAGCTCTTCGCAAAAAACAAACGGATCCAACACCACACCATTACCGATGAGACATTTTTTACCGGGATGCAATACGCCGGAAGGGATCAAGTGCAAAATACACTGTTCTCCATCCACCACCAGGGTGTGACCGGCATTGTTACCGCCTTGAAAACGAACGATGGCATCTGACTTCTCGGCGAGCATATCGACGATCTTGCCTTTACCCTCGTCCCCCCACTGGGAACCGAAAACCACTATATTGGACATGAATTGCTCCTTGAATAGCCGGATTCTCGAACCGGCGTAAATTGCGCGCACAAACGGTTATCTTCCGTAAGTATAAATACGTGCGTCTGTCAACTGACAGAAATAGCAATTACTTGGTATTTTTGGGGGTCAATGTCAGTAACTTGCCCCTTCTATCTTTCTTCTGTTCATCAGCAACAAGCTCTGGTCCCGTACTATTTGCACCGGATTCAGGGTCTGCGACACGCTTTTCCGGAGAAGTCAATGCAGCAAAATCTATTTCGTGAGGAGCAGCATCCGGCATACGGGACTGCGCCCAATTATAATTGAAAAGTTGATTTTTCAGGCGAGTAGACTGGATAAGATTGAAGACCACCACGGACTCCTCCCATCGCTTGGTGGGTTCGAAATGGCGGACCTTTTCCGCATATTTCTCCCACAGGCTCATAAGTGAAGCCTCGTCAAAAGCATTGATTTGACGCGCCAGCTTCAAGAGCGCTTTTTCCATGTAACTTTCAGACATCGATTATCCTTGATTTATACACACAGCAATAGCCGGGACATTCTCCATACCAAACATCCCGCCACCACGCCAAGGCAAAATCTCGCCAGTTTTCATAAAAAACAAGACCACCCATACGTTTCGTACGAGCGGTCTTGAACAACCGAGCCTCAACAGTCAGTTGCGGACCGTCAAAAGACGGTCCGCAAGGAGAGGTCTGACTCACAATATATTAAAACTTTTCAAAGCCATCATCATCGTCATCCATATTCATGCTCACTCCACCTCCTTGAGATGGTGCGGCTTGCGCGAGCGGCTTGGGTTGCGCCGCCTGAATCCGGGGAGCTGGCTTCTGTGCAACTGATACGGAATTATTTTGGAAGGGTTCATAGCCGCCAAGCTTGAAGAACTGCATCGAATTTTGCAACTGCACCGCCTGAGCAGACAATTCTTCCGCAGTGGAAGCAAGCTCTTCTGAAGCAGCAGCATTTTGCTGAATGACCTTATCCATTTCATGGATTGCAGAGGTCACCTGAGTGCCTCCTTCATTCTGTTCATTGGTGGCGGCAGATATTTCCTGCACCAACTCTGCGGTCTTCTGAATATCCGGAACGATCTTCGACAGCAATTCACCGGCTTCTTCGGCCACCTGCACACTGGAAGATGACAACTCGCTGATCTCGGAAGCAGACGTTCCGCTCCGTTCGGCCAGCTTGCGGACTTCCGCAGCGACAACAGCAAACCCCTTGCCATGTTCACCCGCACGGGCGGCCTCGATGGCAGCATTAAGAGCCAACAGATTGGTCTGTCGAGCTATATCCTCAATGATGGATATCTTTTCCGCGATCTGCTTCATAGCATCCACGGTCTTGGCCACAGCCTGTCCGCCTTGTTCGGTATCGGACGCAGCCTGATTGGTCATGGAATTGGTAGTCTGGGCGTTGTCAGCATTTTGACCGATGGAAGATGTCATCTCTTCCATAGAAGCAGAGACTTCTTCAATGGAAGAGGCCTGCTCAGTCGCACCTTGTGATAACTGAACCGAAGACGAAGCCAATTCCTGACTACCTGCTGTGACCTGCTCAGTCGCGGATCGGACATCAGTGACCACACGACGCAATTCACGCAACATATTCGCCATGGCTGAAGCCAACTGCCCGACTTCATCCTTACTACGGGCAGTGATATCAGCACTCAAATCTCCATGCGCCATACGATTTGAAGCCTCGACAGCTTCATTCAACGGGACCGTCATGCTCCGAATGACAAACATAACAACAAGAATAAGAATACCCATGGCGATAACCGTTGGAATAAGGATCTGCCAACGCAAGGACGCAACCTGAGCTTCTACGTCGTCAACATAGATTCCGCTCCCTACAATCCAACCCCAAGGCTTGAACAATTTAACATAAGAAACCTTGGGTACAGGCTTAGTAGCTCCTTTCTTGGGCCAAGAATAATGCACAAAACCTTCGCCGTCCTTACGACTGACTTCAACAAATTCCCGAAAAAGATAAATACCGTCCTGATCTTTGACATCACCCACATTCTTACCGACAAGCGATGCATTGGATCCATGAGCCACGACAACGGGCTTCATATCGTTAATCCAAAAATATTCATTTCCATGATATCTTGATTTTGTAATCTCTGCGATAGCGGCTTTCTGAGCCTCTTCCTTGGTCAATGCACCGGAAGCAGCCTGATCAGCCCAATATTCGACGGAACTATACGCCACATCAACAACACTTTTTGTTGCGATCTGCTTCTCTGCCATGAGAGAATCACCGACAACAGGAAGAAAATATCCAACCAGACCAAGGACAACCAAAGCAATAGCCCCCAAGAAAATGCTGAGAATCTTGCTTCGCATGCTCCAGTCGCGGAATCGCAGTATAGTCATATCCCCCTCCAAGGTTGGAATTTCGCTGATAAATCAATGGGTAAAGATCATACACCCTGCTACTTATCAATTTTCTCTAACTGGACAATACACTGTTTCAAACGCTATAAGTAGGAATATAATGCATTGGGGGGTTATATATTTCCACCTGGCCCATATGGGGATTATTGCCCGTCGGAACAAGCTGTGATATGACCGCCACCTCACATGAGCACAACAGGGAGTTGATGAAATGAGCGATTTGAAAAAAATGTACCATACCTTGCAGCAAGACCCATTTCCAGCTGACATGAAACTGACTCTGGGTGACCAGGAATTGGTTTTCAAAAAACGCACTTGGGAAATTGAAGGCGAAACCAAAGGGTTGCGGTACGGCGAGAACCCGGATCAACCGGCAGCATTGTACGAATTGACCAAAGGTCAACTTGAAGTAGGCGGCGTAAAATTCATCGGCCAAGGGCAGGGACTGGTGTCCGCATTGACCGAAGAACACATGCTTCAGGCAGGCAAACACCCCGGCAAAACAAATTTGACCGACGTGGACAACGCCCTAAATATTTTGCAGTACCTGTCCGCCAAACCAGCCGCGCTCATTCTCAAACACAACAATCCCTGTGGCGCAGCATGGACCAACGAAGGCGTATCCGTTGCCTTGAAACGGGCCTTTGAAGCGGACCGCATAGCAGCCTTCGGTGGAGCTGTAATCGTCAACCGCAAGCTTGACCTTGCCACTGCCGAACTTATCAACTCCGTCTATTTTGAAGTAGTGGCTGCCCCTGAATTCGACGATGATGCCTTGGTTGAACTCAAAAAGAAAAAAAATCTTCGCATCTTGCAAATCCCCGGCATCACCAAATTGGAAAGTCTGGTCCAAAGTCCATTTCTGGACATCAAATCCCTGTCGGACGGCGGCATGGTTGTTCAATTCTCCTTCCGTAACGCCATTCTCAAAACGGAAGATTTCATTCCGGCCACTGCGGAAAAAAACGGCAATCAGTTCGTAGCTCGTGCTCCGAGCAAACAGGAAGCGGATGATCTGCTTTTTGCCTGGGCTGTTGAAGCCGGTGTGACATCCAACTCAGTCCTGTTTGTACGCGACGGTGTGACCACAGCCATCGGAACCGGTGAGCAAGACCGCGTCGGCTGTGTCCTTCTGGCTGTAACCAAGGCGTACATCAAGTACTCCGACCTGTTGTCATCCAAAGAACTCGGCATGTCGCTGTTCGAATTGAAACTGGCGGCCATCAAAGACCCAGAGATGAAAGCAAAACTTGATGATATCGAGAAACGCACCGAAGAAGCCCGTGGCGGACTGCCCGGCTCCGTGGTGGTATCAGACGGATTCTTCCCCTTCCGTGACGGCGTGGACCTGTGCATGAATCAAGGCGTAACTGCCATTGCCCAGCCCGGAGGCTCCATCCGTGACAACGAAGTGATTACTGCCGTCAACGAAGCCAACCCGCAGGTGTCCATGGTCTTCACAGGACAGCGTTCCTTCAAACACTAATTAGCACTCTGTATTGAATAGACAAAGCTTCGTCGGACAAGGAGTTCGACGAAGCTTTTTTCACGACAAGGAGTCGACCTATTGTCGGCCTCGATTACGATACAGAACTTTCATGACAAGGATGGAAGATGTCAAAATCAGACTGACTCCATTGGTAAGAACCAGTGCCACTGACTGCATGCTGATACCATAATAAAACCACAGCAAAATGCCAAAACAAAGTAGCAGATACATGCGCAGTGAAATATCATCCACGGACTTGGTTCGCCATGTTCGAACGACCTGCGGCAAAAATGAAAACGTGGTACAAAAACCAGCGATCAGGCCTATTATTTCTATGGGTGTTATATTCATGCACCATCATTACTCGCACACTCTTACACTGACAACCATTTCATGATATCCAAGCCGTTACATTGACGAAAAAACTCATCAGATAGATATATGGTAAAAAAAACGACCTTCAGCCCAACAGTTCGCCCCGGTACAGTGGTAGAATTCATGCACGGAGACCAGCCACAATTAGCTTGGGTGCTGGAAGAAGCATCCAGCAAACTCCGCCTGCTCACCATCAACAAACGGGAAATGAAACTCCCGGCAGCACGCCTTTTGCCATGGTATGGACCAACCCTGTCTGCGGAACTCTCCCGACAGGATATCCAGAATACACTCAATGAACACCAGGCAGCCCGCGGAGAAATCCTGGCAGGCCTCGATGTTATGGAACTCTGGGACCTTGCTCAGGGAGAAATGGAATCCGCCCCACTGTCATGGTTTGCCGATCTGCTCTGGGAAGACGCAACTCCCGATCAATTGGCTGCATTGGGTTGTGCCATGCTTCAAGCCAAAACGCATTTCAAGTTCCGGCCCCCGAATTTCGAAATATGGTCTGCGGAAAAGGTTGCATTGAAAATGCAACAAAAAGCCGAGGAAAAGGCTCGCGAAGCCGTCACTTCCGCCGGTCAAACTCTCCTTCAGACGCTCTGGGCGGCATATAGTCAGGGCCGCACGCCCAAGCTCCCGGCCATGAACCCGGAACTCTCTGCCAGCCTCGAACAAATACTCAAGCACAAGGTCGGCGACTCTCTCGACGAAACCGAACGCAAAGTATGGACTGCCATAAGCAAGGGATTGCCCGACCAACAGCACCTTGCTCTTCTCCTTGCTCAAACATGGGGAGTCTTACCACGCCACCACAACTATCATCTTGACGAAGCCGATTTTGCATGGGGCGACAGCTGGTCTGAATCATACACCAATGAAATCAATGAAATAGAAAAACGCTTTTCCAATCAGGCCGCAACTGCTGAAATTGACGATTTCATTTCCATAGATGGCATAACCACCCGCGACATCGACGATGCATTCCGTATAGAAAAAACCGACACAGGATACACCCTGTCCATCGCTTTGGCCCGTCCTGATGAGCACTGGGAATTCGGTTCCCCGCTGGACAAGGCAGTGTTATACCGTGCGACCAGTCTGTACCTGCCCGAAGGCACCAGTCACATGATGCCCGAACAATTCGGCACAGGCCTCTACAGCCTGATTCAAGGCGAAACACGCCCTGCCATGATTACAGATTTTTCCCTGAACAACGAAGGAAAACTACTCTCAGTCACGCCGCGTACCGCCTGGATCACGGTAAAAGCCAACATTACCTATGAGAGTGCTGACACAGCCATTGCAAACGGCACTGATGAATCACTTGTTCTTGCGCACCAATTGGCAGAAAAACTTATTGAACGTCGTATAGCCTCCGGCGCATGTGTCATCCGCAAACCGGAACCTATAGTCACTGTATCGGGTGAAGGCGCACAATCTTCTGTCGAAATAACCCTCAAAGAACCAAGCCCGCGTTCAGAATTGGTTATCAGTGAATTCATGGTTCTGGCTAACTCCGGCCTTGCCCTGTGGGCCAAAGAGAATAACGTACCGCTTCTGCATCGCACGCAGGACATCGCCCTGCCGCAAGAATCCGCAGGCATCTTTACCGAACCAGCCGCTATCCTGCGCGCCGTAAAATTACTTTTGCCTCCAACGCTGGAAACCAATCCCAAACGCCATGCGGCCCTTGGCGTCCCGGCATATGCCCCCATAACCTCACCCCTGCGCCGCTATACGGACTTTATCAACATATCTCAGGTGTGTACCTATCTAACAAATGGTACCCCTCGACTGGATAAGGAAGCGTTGAAGCATCTCATCATTCACTTAAGAATGCGCATCCAAGCGGTGAGTGCTGTCCAGCGATTCCGGCCCCGGTACTGGAAACTCGTATACCTCGCCAAACAACGAAAACAGTTCCAATCCGCCGTACTCGTGGAAGAAGCCGGCCCTATGGCGACACTGGCCATGCCCCATTTGCAGGTCAACGTACGTGCCCCGAAAAAGATGCTCGGAGACAAACTCTATCCGGGCCAACAATTCCAAATCAATTTCTCACGCATCGACCCATTGACCAACGAAATCAGACTGGGCGAAGCACTTGAGGAATAGACACTCTTTTCATCTGTCGGCAAAATAGATACAGTCACCGCATACAGTGAAATTTCAGGAGAACTTTATATGGCTTTAATCATAGGCTCTTTAATCGCATATATCCTCGGTTCCATTCCCTTCGGACTGGTCATTGGAAAAACTTTGTGCAACATCGACCCGCGTGAAGATGGCAGCAAAAACACCGGCGCGACCAACGTGGCCCGTTTGTGCGGCACGAAATACGGAATCATAACTCTGATTCTGGATGTTCTCAAAGGAATGCTCCCGGTGTTGTTCGCCGCCACCTGGATTGAATCACATCTGGCCCTAAGCATCGTGGCACTGGCCGCCATTCTCGGTCATGTTTATTCTTGCTTCATGAATTTCAAAGGCGGCAAAGCTGTTGCCACAACTGTGGGTGCTTTTTTCGCACTGGCCCCATGGGCAACGGTCTTTTCTGCAGCCATGTGCCTCGCCATGGTAGCACTGACCGGCCACGTTTCCATGGGTTCCCTGACTTTTGCCCTGGCCCTACCTGTATTCATGATTCTGACTGGCAACTTTGGCTACGTTCCCGTTGCCCTAATTGTCATGGTCATCTTGTTCTGGAGACACAAAGAAAATATCCGCAGACTGGCACACGGTGAAGAAAACCCTTGGATTAAGCCTAAGGAATAAACATGTTCTCCGACTCCCCCAAGCGGTACGCCATTTATTCCATCGGGGCGTCAATCTTGACCTTGGCTCTCAAATTCGGAGCCTGGGCCATGACGGATTCCGTGGGGCTGCTTTCGGATGCAACAGAATCTCTCGTTAACCTTACTGCGGGCGTCCTCGCGCTCACGGCCATCACTATCGCTATGCGTCCGGCGGATGACGAACACGCTTACGGACATGGCAAAGCCGAATATTTTTCCAGCGGTATCGAAGGTGTTCTCATCATCATAGCCGCATTTGCCATCGGTTATGCTGCCATCAGCCGTTTCCTTTCCCCACAACCATTGACGAATTTAGGCCCCGGCCTGATTCTCGCTCTGCTCTCATCCGTGGTCAATTATGTGGTTGCCAAAGTCATGCTCAAAGCAGCTCACCGTTTCGATTCCATCACTCTGGAAGCGGACGCACGGCATTTGTTGACTGATGTCTGGACATCAATTGGCTTGGTGGCAGGACTGGCTATCATTATAGTCATGCCGGAATGGAAACTTCTCGACCCGATCATAGCGACTCTTATGGCGATTAACATCGTTTTCACAGGTGTCAGCCTACTCAAACGGTCTGTCGGCGGCCTTATGGACGATGCTCTGCCCAAAAAAGAACTACAGATCATAGCAAATGCCATCCGCAGTTACACAAACAGCGATGCAAGCTTTCACGGATTACGCACCCGCAAGTCAGGCTCAAGGCGCTTCATCGACTTCCACCTGCTTGTACCGGGTGATATGTCGGTCAAAGCGTCCCACGACCTTTGCGGTCTCATTGAAGAATTGATCCAATCGCAGCTATCTCGCGCCGAAGTCACCATTCATGTGGAACCTCTGGAATGCGAGTCATCCTACGATGGTTGGAAAATAGGCGGCACGTGCGCCAAAAAAGTAAAGCCCCTCGAGGACTAAAAACCCTTTTTTTCCAAAGGGATACCACGTAAGACAGCGTCCACGACAGGTTCCAAACTCGCTCGCTTCACAGCGACGGCTGGTATCCCATCCGGGTAGACATTGTGCATGGCTTCATGTCCTTCTGCATCCAGCTTATCCCATTTATTAAGTACAAGAATAGACGGAATATCATCCAATTCCATGTCTCGCAAAATGGAACGCACTGCCTCGACCTGCTCTTCCACTTCGGGATGGGATGCATCACACACCAACACCAGCAGATCAGCTGATTCCAACTCTTCCAATGTGGCCCGAAAAGCCTCTTTCAAATCTGGCGGCAATCGACGAATAAATCCAACAGTATCCGTCAGCACGACCTCGCGCTCCTGCGGGAACCGAATTCGACGACTGGTAGGATCGAGTGTGGCGAAAAGCTTATCCTCAGCAATAACCTTGGATTGAGTCAGGGTATTGAGCAATGTAGATTTGCCTGCGTTGGTATAGCCAACCAGCGACACAATGGGCAACCCTGCCTTGGCACGGCGTTCACGAGTCTGGGTACGCCGTTTACGAACGTCTTTCAGTTCTTTTTTCAAACGGGTCAACCGGTCATTGGCACGACGACGGTCGATTTCCAACTTTGTTTCACCGGGACCACGACCGCCGATACCACCCATGAGTCGAGACATGGCCCGATTCTTTCCGACCAATCGCGGCAAGGTATACTTGAGCTGCGCCATTTCCACCTGTAACTTACCGGACCGGCTGGTGGCATGTTGGGCAAAAATATCGAGAATAAGCTGTGTACGATCAAGAATTTTTCGTTCAGTCACCTTGGCAAGGTTACGTATTTGGGTGGGTGACAACTCCTGATCAAAGATAATGACCGAGGCATTAGCCTGAAGTGCATGGACCTCCAATTCAGTCAATTTACCCTTTCCCATAATAAATTTGGGATTATGCTTGCGCACTCGCTGAATCATGGTTCCGGCAGCGACAAGCCCTGCGGTATCAGCCAGCTCAGCAAGTTCTTCCAAAGAAAGTTCCTGCACAGGACGAGGAGTCTTGTCTACACTGACAAGCAGCACCCGATTCTCATCGGATTCTGTCCCTTGTCCAGCCAACTGTCGGCTAAACTCATCTTCCAGAGCCTCAACAATGCTCCCCAAATCAAGATCGAATCGATCCCAACGCCGAGGCTCAAAAATCTCGTAACTCTTTTCCTCAGGATTGGGAGGTAATAAATGCGCGGCCTGAACGACTTCAGGAAAACCATCACTGACATTCAGAGCAACCACAGAATCGAGTCGTAAGAACACCATATCCATCAGGTCTTCCTGCGACAAAGATTCATTTGAAAGATGTGTATGGAGCAGGCGTAAACCACGGAGTCGTCCTGTGGACAATCGTCTACGCGGTAATTCCGGAATGTAAATGGAACGATTGTCACCCACCAACACCATGCCGACCTTGCCTTGACGGTCAATGAGCAGTCCCAATTGACGGCCAATGTCTGCACTCAATTCCGCCAACTCGCGGGCCTGTTCATTCGTATAGCAATCGTCAGTGGGAAATTGACGTTGATACAACCGGGAAAGACGTTTTATCTGATTGGGTTTCAACCCTTGCAGGTTGCCCTCGGGTTTCTTTGCGATACCCCTACTCCTTTATGGTAGATGCCTTCAGCGTCCCAGCCGGGGCCGCTTTCCAGCGGGGACCAAAGGGCGAACCCCTTTGGAATCCTGTAACCGATCTGAACACAAGAATCGACCCAAACCGCTATGCTCTGTTGGGCCGATTCTTGTGTTCAGATCGGAGTTTATAATATTATCAATGGAAACTCGACAAGTTTCGCTCTCGCCGAAAAACACGAAAAATCATAAAAATTACCGCAAATCAAATCCCGTTTTTCCCTAACCTCATTAGGCTTAGAAAAATGGGACAGATTTGTAGGCGGAAGGTCTCGCGGTTCCCACGGTCGTATCTTACCGAAAAGGACAGTCACAGACCTTCCAATGACGAAGAAAGCCCGCTAAAGCCGCCTCCGAAAATGAAGCTATGCTTCGTTCTCGCTAAGATATTTGGTAATCATGGCGTCGTATTCACTAACAAGTTTAAAAGTCAGAGCAGCCATTTCTTTACGGAATCTCAAAGAGATACCACCATTCTCCTCGATTTCCTTCTGAACAACCGGATAATACTTTGGATCAGGGACTACGCAAATTGAATGAAAATTCTTGGCAGTGGCACGCAACATGGTAGGACCACCGATATCAATCTGCTCGACAGCGGCCTTGAGATCCAATCCCTTGGCAACGGCATCAGCGAAGTTGTAAAGATTGACGCAAATAAGATCAAAAGGCTCAATACCGAAATCACGCAAAGTCTCCATATGCCCTTCGTCATCCTTGTCAGCTAGAATACCGCCATGGATATTCGGATGCAAAGTCTTGACACGACCACCGAGAATTTCCGGGAAATCGGTCACATCAGACACTGACGTGACAGGCAATCCTGCTTCTTGCAGCATTTTTTTGGTACCACCAGTGGATACCAACTCACAGTCTTTGTCAGTCAGGAATTTTCCGAACTCGGCAAGACCGGACTTATCGGTTACGGACAATATAGCTCGTTTGACGGGCAACAATTTCATCACAGACCTCTCTTCTTGTTTCGAGAGGCTCTGCCAGATTCACGCCATAAACGCAAGTAAATGAGTCCGTGATGAAGCGATGAAAGGGCCACAGAGAGCCAAAAAACACACCTCACACAACGTCAAAACTGTCGTCTCCAGACAGGATAGGATGCTATATTTCTGAAAAAATATGGATGTATGACTATAAAACAATAAGACATGAGCGGAAGCGTACGAGTGCAAGGCGCAAAAAAAGAATGAGACCGACGCGTAGTCCACTACGCGAGGATTCAGGCTTTTTAAAACAACGCAACAGTCATGCGCTTATGCACAGCCTTCCTCAGAGGCTGGCTCCCCGCTCCACCAACCATGTGACACGGTGGCGGAACGGGAAACCAACGGGGAGGGGAGACCGTAGTTAGGACTGGAACTGTTCGAGCATTTCCTTGGCGGCTTCGTGATTCGGGTCTGCTTCAAGAATAATCTCAAGCTGAGCCCGTGCCGCATCTTTCTGATCGAGGCAGACAAAGCTTCCCGCCAGGGAATACCGCACTTCGTGCTTGCCCGGGTCAATCTCAAGGTAAGCTTCGAGATGTGGAATTATCTCTTCCAAACGTTCCAACTCATGGCCGAGCCTGATCAAACTGAACAGGGCCACCATATTTTCAGGATTCAGGGTTATGGCTTCGGTAAACAGGGAGTATGCTTCCTCTGTTTCACCATTTTCCAGCCGAATAAGCCCTATCCCAGAAAGACTTTTGTCAGAAGGCTCAATAGTGTGAGCTTTCTCATACATGCGCATGGCGTCTTCCAGTTGACCGCGCTGAACAGCAACGGTTGCCAGGCCGAGATAAGGATCGGGATGAATGCCATTAGAGCTTACAGCTTTCTTGTAATACTCTTCAGCTTTGTCGAGCTCACCCATAAACAGGTAGCATTCACCGAGTTCTTTGTTGATTTCGTAATCCAGATGACCACTCATAATGTCCCCTCCATTTCTCCCTTACCCGGAGGCCGGGTTGAAAAGATCTCCACGGTCACAGTTGACCGCACTGAATCTAGCAATGGTTGTGCCAAAGTCATGTGTTTCCCGATAGAGCCACAACGACATATATCTCTAACATATTGATAAATATTATTTTATAGTAAAACCAACAACTCAACCCCATAGACCGTAAACGGCTTCACTCTTCTGAAAAGGGAATATTCTGCCCCTGTATTCATTATAAAAATGACGCCGTGCCTTCTTCCAATCAGCTTCTAAAAACATCAAGGAAACCGGAATAAACTTAATATTCTTTTATTTCAAGATGTTATTTGTTTGGAACGGGAGTTGCTTAACCTCTTGCGGACCTGACGGAAAAACAAGCTTGTCAGGAAACCGAACATCGCAGCGAATGCAGGAGGATCAAGGCATGAGAGAGCTTTTCGGACGACACATTCAATTGACAGGCAAGGTCATGGACCTGCAACTGCAACGTCAAAATCTCGTCACTGGCAACATCGCCAACTTGAATACACCGGGGTACAAAGCCCGTTCCATTGAATTTGAGGACAAGCTGCAAAAAGCGCTCAATCAGGATGGAATAGGAAAAATGACCCGTACCTCCAAGGCTCACCTTCCTTCCACATTCAACCCTGACGGATTTTCAGGTGATGGCTTGAAAAGTTTCAAGGCCCGGGAAATATACGGTCAGGACTCGGTGGACCTGGATAAAGAAATGGCAACAAACGCCAAAAACACCATGATGTACAACGCTCTTGCCATGGTCATTAAAAAGAATTTTTCAGGCATGGGCAAAGTCATAATGGATGGAGCGAAGTAATATGGATTTCATGACAGCAATGGACATCAGCGCATCCGGCCTCAAGGCCCAGCGTGCCCAGCTGAATGTCATTTCAATGAACATGGCAAATATCAGGACCACCAAGACAGAAGACGGTGGCCCTTATCAGCGCAAGTCCGTGTCTTTCGAATCCACGCCCGTGTACTCCCCCTTCGCTCAGGAAATGCACGACCAGCTGAACCGCGACCTAAAAGGTGTCAAGGTACTCGGCGTGACAGCGGACGAACGTCCTTTCAAACAGGTATTCGAGCCGCATCACCCAGATGCCAACGATCAGGGTTATGTCACCTACCCTGACATCAACGTTGTCGAAGAAATGACCAACATGATGCAGGCAATGCGCGGTTACGAAGCGAATGTGCAAACCATCCAAGGCGCCAAGCGCATGTTCCAGAAAGCCTTGCAAATAGGCATGGGCTAAACTCGAAGGGGTAAAAATCATGGTCGTTAAAAGTGTCGCAATCAATGCATATCAAAATGCTATGGGCAACCGTAGCAAGGCTATCACCAACAAAGTTGCAGACAGCCTGAAAAAACCTCAAGAACCGGTCCAGGGCTTCGACGATACGCTGAAGACTTCCTTGAACAAGGTCAATGAGCTGCAAACAGTGAAGAAAACGATGATCGAAGAATTCGCGACGGGTAAAGCCCAAAACGTGCATGAATTGATGATCTCCATGCAAAAAGCCAGCATGGCCATTCAAATGACCGGCGCTGTCCGAAGCAAAATAATGCAATCTTACAAAGAAATCATGCAGATGCCTTTCTAAGGCTCGCATCAACTTACGTAAAACGCGAAACGTTCAATCTGCGGGAGAGAGAAAATGCCTCCGTTCGTCGCCGAATATTGGTCAAAAGTTTATGGGTTCTGGACCGACCGTTCCATGTCCCAGCGTATTCTCATCAGTGGTCTGGCCGTGTCTGTGGTCATCGCCTTTGCGCTCATGATCTACTGGATGAACAAGCCCGACTATCGGGTTTTGATGACCAATCTTTATCCTGAAGATGCTTCCAGAATCGTGGGCATGTTGCAGGCTGCCAAGGAAGATTACGTCCTCGAGAACAACGGAAAGACCATTAAGGTCCCCGTGGATCGCGTATACGAACTCAGACTCAAGGTTGCTGGCGAAGGCAATCTGCATGGTCAGGGTATCGGCTTTGAAATTTTCGATGAAGTCCAGATCGGACAGACCGACTTCGTCCAGCATATCAATTACCAGCGAGCTCTCCAGGGCGAACTGGCCCGCACCATCACCGAATTCCCCATGGTGCAAAAAGCTCGGGTCCACCTTGTCATTCCGCAGAAATCCCTATTTATCGAAGACCAGGTTGCACCATCGGCATCAATCATCCTCCAGCTGAAAAGCGAAAGTAAACTCGGTTCTGAAGAGACTCAAGGCATTGTCAATCTCGTCTCCATGGCCGTGGAAGGGCTGGACCCCAAGTATATTACTGTTACTGACATGAAGGGTCGTCCGCTCTATACGCCGAGTGACGAATCCTCCGGTCTGTCCCTGTCCAGCGCTCAGATGCTGCACAAGGCTGACGTTGAAGCCCATATGCAACGCCGCATCATCGAACTGCTCGGCCCCGCTGTCGGGCCGGACAAGGTCATTGCCCGTGTCAACGCCGACCTCGACTTCAGCCAACGCACCGTGCGCAAGGAAGTCTACGACCCGGATGGCGCAGTTGTCCGCTCTGAAACACGTAGCGAAGAATCCACCGCTGGCGCAGCATCCCTGGCAGGAGGCGAACCCGATGCCAACTTCCGTGGCGATGGATTCACCGGCACGCGCACAACGCAGGATTCCACCCGTGAAACCCGGACAACCAACTTTGAAATTAACAAGCAGGAAGAAAATATTGTTACCCCCGTTGGGGAGTTGAAACGACTGACCGTTGCGGTTATCGTGGATGGCACATGGGAGACAAACGCGGAGACTGGTGAATCAATCTACACACCCCGATCTGCTGAAGAACTCGCACGCATCCAGACCCTGATCGCCAATGCCGTCGGATTCGATTCGGCTCGCGGCGACACAATCGAAGTCAGCAACATTTCCTTCGGTGAACCGGAACTGTATGACGGCGACTCCCTCACACGGACCATGCTGGAATACGCACAGCGGTTAGGCAAACCTTTCCTAAACGGGCTGTTGATCTTCCTCTTCCTTATTCTAGTCGTTCGACCAGTAATCATGGCCCTTATCCGGCCCCGTGTTGCCGAACAGGAAATCGAAGAGATGGCTGGCCTGCCCGGAGCCGAACGTCTGGCCCTCGAAGAAGAGGATGTGGACGAAGAAGCCATGGATACAACTCGACGCTTGGAAAATGCGAAGAATCACGCTATCCAGTTGTCCGACGACAATCTTGACCAGGCAGTGCATCTGCTCAAAACCTGGCTCACCCAGGAGGCATAGACCATGGCAGACTTCTCCGGACCCCAGAAAACGGCCATCGTGCTGCTCGCCCTTGGCGAAAAATTCACGGCGGAAGTGTTCAAAAAAATGGAGCGCAACGAGATTGCGGCCGTATCCAAGGCCATGCTCGACACCGACTCCGTACCCAAAGAAGAAGTGCTCGACGTACTTAAAGAGTACAACGAAGCGTTGGCCTACGGCGCAGAACTTCTGGTAGGTGGCCCGGAACAGGTCAAGCGTCTCCTGACCAAATCTCTGGACGCAGAAACCGCAAAGTACATTATGGATTCTCTGGACTTGGATACCGGCCCCACGCCTTTCCAGGAACTGGAAAACGTCAGCCCACGCATCCTGGCACAGATTCTGAGAAACGAGCATCCCCAGACACTGGCGCTCATTCTCGGTCACTTGCACCCGGATCAGGCTGCCGAACTCATCCAAAACCTCCCGGCAGGTGTTCGTGCCGAAGTGCTTATGCGCCTAGCAAAACTCGAAGCCGTTGCCGAGGAAATGCTTATGGAAGTGGACAAAGTTCTGCAAAGCCAGCTTATCGCCATGGGCGGCAAGGAAGGCAAAAAAGTCGGTGGCGTCAATTCCGTGGCAGAAATTCTCAATGCCGTGGATCGCAACACCGAAGAAGAGGTTCTCTCCGAGATTGAAGAGGAATCCACCCAGATGGCAGAAGACATTCGCAACCTCATGTTCGTTTTCGAAGACGTCAAAGGTATCGACGACATCGCCATCCGCGAACTTCTCAAAGAAGTTTCCAACGAAGATCTCACCGTTGCACTCAAAGGTGCCTCCGAAGATCTCCGCGACAAGTTCTTCAAGAACCTGTCGGAACGTGCTTCTGCAATGATCAAAGAAGACTTGGAAATCATGCCGCCGAAGAAGTTGTCCGATGTCGAAGCCGCACAACAATCGATCGTCAAAACCGTCCGTCGTCTGGAAGACGAAGGCAAGATAGTTATCAGCCGAGGTGGAAGCGATGTCTTTATCTAATAACGCAAACACCAATGCCCCGAATCTGACGGGCAAGGTGGTCATTGGCATGGACTCTCCGGGTCCAGATCAAATGACCATCCAGGAACTCGAGGGCAAACGTCAACTCCTCTGGGATGACGCGACCAATAACGAGTACCTGGACCGCGTCAAAAGAAAGGCTATGGAAGCAGCCAAAGAAATCAAGATGTTGGCCGAACTGGAGGCAGAAGCCCTCAGAGCCACGGCCCGTCATGATGGATATGCCGAGGGCGTTGCCCAAGCACAGGAAGATATTAATAGTCATATTCAGGACATCTCGACACAAGGTGAAGCGTTGCTCGCAAAGATTGGTGCATACGGCACCACCATTTTTGAAGATCGCCGCGAGGACATACTCAATCTCATCAGGCTGGCCGTTGAAAAAACCCTCAAGGTGGAAATTGACGAAAAACGCATGGCCTCTCTTGAATCTCTCATGAGCGAAGCGCTTGATCGCATTGAATCCCAGCGGCAATTGACCATCAAATGTCACCCGGAAGACGTCACTGGTTTAGAAGAATATCTCCGTGCCATTCAAGACCGTAATCCGTCACTTCAATACTGGACTGTCAGAGGCGATGCCTCCATTGAGTCCGGTGGAGTAGTTATCGAAGGAGCCGGTGGCAAAGTAGACAATACCATCGATACACGATGGGAAAGCGTTGAACCAATTCTCGATCAATTGGCCGTGCAGATCACTGTCGACAACAACAAAGGGTAATCCATGACTCAGGAATCGAGACTCGGACTGCTCGAAGACCTCGATCCCTGCCAGACTTTCGGCAAGGTGACCAAGGTGGTCGGCCTTATTGCGGAAGGTCACGGCATCAAGGCCCCATTGGGGTCCGTCTGCTATCTTCTGCCGCCCAACAGCAAGCCTATCCCCGCAGAAGTAGTCGGTTTCCGTGATGGGGCATGCTTATTCATGCCCTACTCGGACATGCGCGGCATTGGCCCCGGCTCTCTCATCCAAAACGCTGCAACTCCACCCCACATCCCTGTTGGTAACGACATGCTTGGCCGTGCTGTGGATGCTTTCGGCGAACCAATGGACGGCAAAGGGACCTTCAATGCGGACACATTTGTCCCGTTGCACCGCGAGCCCCCAAACCCGTTGGAACGCCCCAGAATTAATGAACCACTCGACGTTGGCATCCGTTCGGTTAATTCCCTACTCACTCTTGGCAAAGGCCAGCGCGTAGGCATCATGGCCGGTTCTGGCGTCGGTAAATCCACTACGCTCGGCATGATGGCGCGCTACACCAAGGCAGACATCAATGTCATCGCTCTGGTCGGCGAACGTGGCAGAGAAGTCGTGGAATTCATGGAACGAGACCTTGGTCCTGAGGGCATGGCCCGCAGCGTCCTCGTAGTCGCGACCTCTGACAAAAGCCCACTCATCCGAATGCGAGCGGCCTACGCGGCAACGGCAGTGGCAGAATATTTTCGTGATCAAGGCAAGGATGTCCTGCTCATGATGGACTCGGTAACGCGTTTTGCCATGGCTGGCCGTGAAGTAGGACTGGCCGCAGGCGAACCACCGACCCGTGGTGGATATACGCCAAGCGTGTTCGCTCAACTGCCCCAACTTCTGGAGCGTGCAGGGAAAAGCCCAAAAGGATCCATCACCGGCATTTATACCGTACTTGTTGACGGTGACGATTTTACTGAACCCATTGCAGACTCCACCCGTTCAATTTTAGATGGTCACATCGTCCTGACTCGCGAACTGGCCGACCGTGGTCATTATCCAGCCATCGACGTGCTCAAATCCATCAGCCGACTACGCAGCGACATCACCACCAAAGAGGCCCAAACAGATGGCCGCACTCTGCTTCGGCATATGGCGACATTCAAGAAAGTGGAAGATATGGTCAATATCGGTGCGTATCAAAAAGGCGCCAACCCAGAAGTAGATAAAGCCATTTCCATGGTCGGTCCCATCAACAAATTCCTACAACAATTGGTGACAGACCAGGAAACTTTGGACGGATCATTCAAGACCATGCACGAACTGGTCAATGGGAACAGCAAACCACAATAAAAAGCTTAGAAAATTCCCAAGAATTTCTTCTTTTGTGGAGTCTTTGTAGAGGCGGGTGTGTCCTCGCAACAACTCTCATCCAAAGCGGACCCAACGCCCTTGATCGCATTGGTAACACCGCCAAACACACTCCCGACGACACCGACAACAGCACCACCCAAGGCTTTGACATATTCTGTCACCGACACCCAATATTGAGGATTGTCCAGTGTTCCTGTGACATGGATCGGCACCAAAACCCCAAAAAGATCATCTGACGTTTCGCCGCCCTGCCCTCCAGCCTGAGGTACTAATTTTGCTTTAACCATGTAGTCGATTTTATTGTTAATCAATGAGACCGCGCCATGCCCATGGGCACGTAATCCCGGCGCCATGACTTCTAAGTCCTCATTTTTCAAGATACCGTCTTTAATGACACCGGTCCCTTTAATGGAACCAAACCGCGTAGATTCAGTTTTATCGCCTTCCACCTTGCCGCCCTTGGATTCACGGCTATGAGTCTCTCGCGCCATTTTCACAACATTCACGCCAGGAAAAACACCATCAGCCAAATGAAAGGAAAGTTTACCATTCAGGGTACGCCGCATGGTTTGTATTCGTTCTCCCCGACTCATGAGTGTAGCATCAAAATCAGCTATACCGGCATACTTGGAATCCTTGTCAATATCACGACTTAACGCACCTATATCCAAGGATTTGACCTGCACCGCCACATCTGCTTTGGGCGTCTTCTCAACAGCCGAAGCAATGGCATCCAATTTCACTGACCCACCGTATGCACTCGCCATGACCGGTGAAAATTTAACCAGACCATCCTGCGCTGTAAGCTGTGCCGTCACAGATTGAAAGTGCGCTTGGGCCAACTTTAACTCTGCGACTTTGGCCTCAATATCCACATTCAACTCACGAAGAACTTTCGCCGACAGTACGACATCATCTGAATCACCGGATGCAACAGCTTCTTTTGACGCTGCTGTTTGTGCTTCGTGTTCGAGTGGCAAATATCTGTCCAAATCAAGTTTACCCACGTCCAAGCGAGCAAAACATGAAGGCAAAGCATGGCCACGTTCCACACGCGCATTGCCCACAATTCGGGCGCCATCAACGTCCATTTTCAAAGTTTTCATATCAATTTTGCCGTGAACAAAAGAAAAATCGACCATACCACCAACACTGGTCAAAGCTGTCGAATCGGCCACATTCAATGGTTTTTCGCCCATGGCAACCATGGTTTTCTGAACATCGAACTGATCGACCGTGAGCACACCTGCGGCCGCTTTCAAACCTTGAGTTATCCCTTCAACAGTCCCATCAACATGAACCGTTGTCCCATAGGCAGACATATTCAGCCCCGTGATTTGGGCATGCTCCTTATTAAAATCAAGAGCCATAAAATTAAAGGAGGCAACAGCTTTGACACTGCCACCAGGGACAGATTGCCCCTGAGCATCAACACTCACCTGCATATCCATATGCCCATATTCACGATTGACTAAATCGATAGAAGACTTGCCTTTAATTTTTAAAACACCTCTCGCATCAGGCCGAGAACATTCAAAATTCAAGGACACATCAACGGGAAATAATGAACCTTCCGCGATCTTCCCGGTCGTCAGATCAATACCCCGTAATATAAATTTGGTCTCGGTTTTCCGATCATCCCACAAAAGACTGCCATTGCTGACCGACACCCCCGCCACCTCAAGAGAAAACGGTTCATCGACCTGCGCATCCGCATCGGTTTTTTCCTGACGCCCGACAATATCTTCCCAATTTGTCGTCCCATCGACTGCCCGTCCCATGTTCAGGACTAAATCTTCCAATATGAGTTTACCAAATTTAACCTTGCCCAAGAGCAAAGGCAGAACTCGCACGGAAACGCTGACCGAAGAAGCCCGAATCATAGGATCAGGTCCAAAATCAGCATTGTTGCTCAGACTGACGGCACCCATTTCGATGCCGACATTCGGAAACAACAGTAGATCAAGATCACCGTCAAAAACCAGTGTCCGTCCTGTTTCCTCTAGTACGATCCGCGAGATGCGGTCCTTATAGTCATTGGGGTCGACAACGGAAGAAAAGACCAAGAGTGCGACAACAAATAAAGCTGCGCAGGTTCCAATGAAAAAGATACTGTATTTCGCCACTTTGTTCATTAGAAACCCCGGTCAGGCCGTTGCCCTTTATGTGTTCAGGAGTTGTTTGATTGCAAGGAGTTCATCACGAACTTCCAACAAAATATCACTGTGCTCACTGCTGTGCAGCTTTCGTTTCGCGCCATCAATGGTCAACCCTTCATCATAGAGCAATCGTTTGATTTCACGAATAACCACCAAATTGTCCTCAGTATAGAGCCGCTGGCCACTCTCGGTTCTGATGGGGGTAATTTCATCAAACTCACTTTCCCAGAACCGCAGCACATACGTTTTCACGCCAAGTTCACGTGCCGCTTCGCCGATTCTGTATCGTTTGAAATCCTGCAAATCTTCCATTTGTTTTAACTAACAAATAGGGACGATTCCTTCAAATAAAAAAGCCTCCGTCCCATAAGCAGCACGGAGGCTCATTTCTCCATCAAAATCATACATCCCATTGTGCCGGATCAAGGGAGTTATACCGTTTAATTGACTTCAGGTCCTTATCGACCTTGATTTGATGATATTCACTCTTAAATATCTTCCACCGACAAAGGTCAATGGGCGTCACTTCAGAAGCATTGACAGTGCCGACAACTCCTGCTTTTTCCAAACCGGCTGCGACCAATTCAGAACAGAAAAACTTACTGAAATCCTCCCGGTTATATCCGGGACCATGAAGTCCGAAGGGGAGTTGGTCTAACGCGTCTACGGCCGACTTAACGGCCTGTGGCATGTCGTAACAAATACGTTTTTGGGCTTGGTCAAAGAGAAAATCATAGAATTTCTCTCCAGCTTCAACGCTCATCTCACTTTCAAGGGGAAGCCACCAAATGTCCCCTTTATACGAGTTAACCCTGTCGCTCAATCGAGACACGTTCACTCCGTTAAAACCATTGAGAGATGTCGATTCAATAATCTGATTAAAATACCGGTCAGTCGAATCCGCCATTACCTTTGTCTGCAAAATGACTCCCACATGCGACACTGGCGCCCACGTTGCCCACTTGATGATCTCGGAAAAATGTCCTTTCCCGCTGAAAGCTACGACATCACCCGGCTTCATCAATTCACGCACTTCCGCATAAGTCGATTGAATAAGCCCCATAGCTACCTCCTCTAAAAAAGTTGAGTGGATAGCCGTTCAATACACTATATTTATGTTTTATCCTATATTATGAACAAAAAAGAGAGGAAGGTTTCCCTTCCTCTCTTTAACGTATTCTTTACAGGAACCTAGAAATGTATCGGCAGATTCTTTTCGAGAGCAGCCAGCACTTTCTTATGTTCCTTATCAACTTGCTTGTCCTTCAAAGTTTTGGTCGGCGAACGATACGTCAAACGGAAAGACAAATTGCGTTCCTCTTCCTGACCTTCAGGCACGTATTCAGCCACCAGTTCCACGGACTCCATGATACTGACGCCCGCTTCCTCAATAACCTTACGAATTACATCGGCCCCAAGGGTGATAGACCCGATAATGGTCACATCACGACGACTGGGCGGAAACACAGGCAGCGGTGCGAACTCGATTGCGTGTTCCTCAGTCATGGACCGCAGGGCATCAAGATCAAGATCGCCCAGCCATGCCTCTTTCCGGGCATGATAATAATCCGCGATGTCTTCTTTGACGCGACCAATGAGACCAATCGGCATCTCGTTAACTATCACCTGCACGCACGGCTCCATATAGGCATGGTCTTCGACCAAACTAAATTCAGGAGCTTCCAGCTTAAGATGATTCACAATAAGATGTTCAATATGCCCTTTGACATCAAGATAGTCTGCACTCTCTACACCCCACGGCCATTCATTGGCATGACGCGGACCGTAGAGCAAAACTCCTAAACGAATATGTTCGGAAGTCTCGGTTTCAGATTCGGCATCGGCCAAAAATTTCTTGGCCACTTCAAAAATACGAACGTGGTTGTTGCCCTGCGCCAGATTATTTTTAAGTGTGTTCAGCAGGCCAGGCGCGAGATCAGTACGCATGACATTCTGGTCTTCACTCAAAGGATTGGCAATAAATACCCGCCCTTCTTCTGGAAGGTTAAGGCGATCCAGATCATCGGAGCCAACAAAGCTGTAATTCACAGCTTCATTTAGACCAATACCGGCACCCCACAACTTGATATTCTTGATAAAAGCATATTCAGTACCGCTTGAAACAGTATCCAAAGACTTGGAAACTCGCGGCAGAACTGCCGGAATCTGATCCAGGCCAAAAACGCGGCCCACTTCCTCGTACAAATCCACTTCGCGCTCAAGGTCGAGGCGATGGGACGGAGAAGAAACAGTCCAATTATCAGCATTGGAATCATCAACGGCACACCCTTCGCCCTCAAAAACTTTTTTGGCGAAATCTTGTTCCAAATCAAGACCGAGCAGGGACATGCACCGCGCATGACGATAGCCATGTGTACGGTCCTGCCATGGAGTCGGCTCATTGGAAACCACACCGGAGACAACGGAACCGCCGGAAGCTTCAGCCATAAGCTGAGCTGCACGGTCCTGACAGAAACGGGTCAACTGTTGATCCACGCCGCGCTCAAAGCGATAAGATGCATCAGACGGCAATGATAAACGACGGGCGGTCTTGCGAACAGTACCCGGACGGAAAACAGCAGCTTCCAACAAAACACTGGTGGATTCGGCGTGCATCTCGGAATTGGCACCACCCATAACACCTGCAAGAGCAACGGGCTTCTTACCATCCCATATAAGGAGATCCTTGGAAGTCAAGGTGCGCTCGACATCATCCAAAGTAGTAAATTTCATGCCGTCAGTTGCCGGAGCTACACGAATGGTAGCGTCTTCAATCAAATCAAGATCAAAGGCATGAAGCGGCTGTCCCAACTCAAACATAATATAGTTGGTCACATCAACAATATTTGATATTGGACGCTGTCCCAGTGCAAGCAATTTGAAACGCATCCAATCAGGAGACTTACGTGTTTCAACGCCGCGAATAATACGACCGTGATATGCTGGGCACAGTGCCGGATCATCGATCAAAATTTTCAAATCGTCGGCAGCGTTGCCACCAGCCTCCACCAGATTCAACTCCGGCATAGTCAAAGGCAGATCAAATGCCAATGCAGTCTCACGAGCAAAACCCAGAATGGAGAGGCAATCTGCGCGGTTGGGTGTGATATCAAAATCAAAAACCACACGCTCCAGATTCATGGCGTCCACAAGTTTTTCACCAACCGAGAAGGTGTCATCCAGAACCCAGATGCCATCATGGTCGTCGGAAAAACCGAGTTCGCGCTCGGAACAGATCATACCGAACGACTTGATACCGCGCAGCTTGGCTTTCTTGATCTTCATACCCTCGGGCATGACGGTACCAACAGTGGCTACCGGAACTTTCTGCCCCTTGCCAACATTGGGCGCACCGCAAACGATGGTCAAAATTTCGGGACCACCGACATCCACGGTACAGACCGAAAGCTTTTCGGCCTCAGGGTGCTTTTCGCACTCCACAACGTGGCCGACCACAATGTCCTTGATATTCTCAAAAGGATCGTCGATCCCTTCCAGCTCAAGGCCCAACATGGTGAGCTTGTCACCCAGAACCTGAATATCGCCCTCGTAGGGAACGAACTCACGCAACCAATTAAGACTGACTAACATTGCACTACCGTAATCGGTAAAAAGTTATGAAAAACGACCCGAATAATCCACGCGGAATCATTCGGGCCGCACAGAATATCTAAGCGAATTGTTCCAGGAACCGGACGTCGTTTTCAAAGAACATACGCAGATCACCGATGCCGTATTTCAGCATGGCGATACGCTCGATGCCCATTCCGAATGCAAAGCCGGTAAAGACTTCCGGGTCGTAACCCACGGATTTGAAAACATTGGGATCAACCATGCCGCAACCCAAAATCTCAACCCAGCCGGTGCCCTTGCAGACACGACAAGTCGAGCCATCTTTTTCACCTTTGCCACCGCACATAACGCAGGAGATATCAACCTCTGCAGACGGTTCGGTAAAGGGGAAAAAGCTCGGGCGGAAGCGAACATCAGTCTGAGAGCCAAAGATCTGGCGCACAAAGACGGTCAAAGTGCCACGCAGGTCAGCCATGGATACGTTCTTATCAACCAACAACCCTTCAATCTGATGAAACATCGGAGTGTGGGTCAAATCAGAATCACGGCGATAGACCTTACCTGGACAAATGACGGCCACCGGCGGCTCTTGCTTGAGCATGGAACGAATTTGCATACCGGAAGTATGCGTACGCAGCACGATTTTATCCGACACATAAAGCGTATCCTGCATGTCACGAGCTGGATGCTCAGGCGGCATGTTAAGCGCTTCAAAGTTGTGCCAATCATTTTCGACTTCAGGCCCGGCTGCATGCTCGAAACCAAGACCGGTCAGCACGTTACACACTTCATCCATGACAAGTGTCACAGGATGCAGAGAACCTGCCCAAGGCTTACGGCCCGGCATGGAGGGGTCAAATTTGGACAACGCTTCGGAGGCCTCAGCCTTATGCAATTCGGCTTCCCAAGAATCAAGCAACGCTGTGATGGCTTGCTTGACTGTGTTGGCCTTCTGTCCAGCTTCGGGCTTTTCCGAATTGTCGAGCTTCCCAAGCTGGCCCATCATTCCGGCGAGCTTGCCTTTGCGCCCCAGGAACTCGACACGGAGTTCTTCCAGTTCCTTTAACGAACAAGCCTGGCCCTTGCGAGATTCGCAATCCTGGGCCAGGCTGTCGAGTCCTTCCAGGAAGGACTTCAATTCATTACTCACAATTTAGCTCACTTTGGCTTTTGCTGCCTCTGCGATTTTGGCGAACACTTCAGGATCGCGCACTGCCATATCTGCCAGAACCTTACGGTTCAGCTCGATGCCAGCCAGCTTGAGACCGTTCATCAAACGGCTGTAGGACAGTCCGTTGAGACGGGCGGCGGCATTGATGCGAATGATCCACAATTTGCGGAACTCGCGTTTCTTGCGTTTACGGTCGCGGTATGCGTTACACAGAGCTTTCTCTACACGCTCGCGAGCTGTGCGGTACAGGCGACTGCCTGCGCCACGATAGCCTTTGGCCATCTTCAAATACTTTTTATGACGCCTCTTGGCGGCCACTCCACGCTTTACTCTCATGGTAAAACCTCCATCGCTTATTTACCTCCCGGGCCGGACGGACTCCCCCGACGAGGCGGATTGCTTTAAATGTTAATGTAAATCAACGGGCATCTCGACTGAACCGAACTGACGCTACGTGCGAACCGGGGCCATTCCCCGGCTCTCTTTGAACGCGGCCAGCAGGTTTATCAGGCGGATTGCTAGCCGTTGGGCAACTGACGACGAACAGCTTTCATGTTGGCGGAGTCCACTGTAGTGGACTGGCCCAGGCGACGCTTTCTCTTGGCATTCTTCTTGGTCAGAATGTGCCTGAGGTTTTTGCGGCGACGCTTGAACTTGCCAGTAGCGGTTTTGGAAAACCGCTTCGCTGCTGCGCGGCGAGTTTTAATCTTAGGCATAGTTGTATCCTCCTAAAAGGGAACAAGTCCCCTATGAGTCTCTATTTTTTCACGGGAGCAAGCATCATTGTCATGGTCCGTCCTTCTGACATTGGCTTGCTCTCGACTTTAGCGATATCCAACGTATCCTCCACGACCCTGTCGAGCATCATCAGCCCGCGGTCCTTATGGACGATTTCGCGTCCTCGGAAGAAGATGGTCACTTTACAGCGATCTCCTGCGTCGAGGAATTTAACAATTTTCTTGAGCTTGGTCTGGTAATCGTGCTCATCGGTTTTGGGCCGGAACTTGACTTCCTTGATCTTAATTACGGTCTGTTTTTTCTTAGCTTCCTGCAGCTTCTTCTGCTGCTGGTACTTAAACTTACCATAATCCATGATCTTACAGACAGGCGGATCGGCGTTCGGCGCGACCTCCACAAGATCAAGCCCTTTTTCGCGAGCGCGTTCTAAAGCGTCGCGGGTTGCCAGTACGCCCAACTGCTCGCCGTCATCATCCACGACTCGCACCTTAGGGATGCGAATTCTGTCGTTGCGCCGGACCTCGTCTTTCCGCTGGTCGCGGCGGTAGTTACCCCGAAAAGCTATAGCTCATTCCTCCTGCTTCGAAAGGCGACTTTGCAGCATCAAGTATCAACTGCACTGCCTCCTCCAATGAAACCAATCCGGGGTCTTCTCCGTCTCGTGAACGAATATTGACGCACCCGGCCTCAACCTCTTTATCACCGATTACCAACATATACGGGATCTTCTCAACTTGAGCTTCCCGAATCTTATAACCAAGTTTCTCGTTGCGGGTATCCGCTTCGATACGGATTCCCTTACTTGCAAACAAGGCTTTGGCTTTATTCACAAAATCAAGCTGTGCATCCGTCACGTTCAAAAGACGCGCCTGGACCGGAGCCAGCCAAACAGGATAAGCACCTGCACAGTGTTCCGTCAAGACGCCAATGAAGCGTTCGATAGAACCGAGCATAGCACGATGGATCATGACAGGTCGATGCCGCTCACCATCCTCGCCGACATATACTATGTCAAAGCGATCTGGCAAGGTGAAATCGACCTGAATAGTACCACACTGCCATGAACGTCCGATGGAATCACGCAAATGAAAGTCAATCTTGGGACCGTAAAAGGCACCGTCACCCTCATTGATGGCATATTCCAAACCGGATTCGTTCAAAGCCTCGCGCAAGGCTTCAGTAGCGACATTCCAATCTTCATCCGAACCGATAGACTTCTCTGGACGAGTGGACAGCTCCACATCGAACTCGTAGTCGAACAGAGAATAAATGTCCTGATAAAATTTGATGAGATCAATGATTTCCTCAGAAATCTGATCCGGACGACAAATAAGATGTGCATCATCCTGAGTAAAGGTACGCACACGCATCAAACCATGCAACACACCGGATTTCTCATGACGGTGCACTACACCCAGTTCAAAATACCGCTGGGGGAGCTCTCGGTAGCTCATGATCTTACGCTTGTAGATGATCATGTGAGCCAAGCAATTCATGGGCTTAATGCCGTAAGCCTGCTCGTCAATTTCCGTGAAATACATATTCTCACGATAATTTTCGTAGTGACCGGACTTTTCCCACATTTCGCGTTTGAGAATGAGCGGCCCCTGAACGAGGTCATATCCACGCTTCAGGTGCTCCTTGCGCTCGAAGTCCTCCAAGATGGCACGAAGCAACATACCTTTGGGATGCCACAAAGGCATACCGGGGCCGACTTCATCATTGAAAGAGAAAAGATCAAGCTGCTTGCCGAGCTTACGATGATCACGCTTCTTAGCTTCTTCAAGACGGAACAGATGCTTCTTGAGCGCTTTGGGGTCCTGCCATGCAGTACCGTAGATACGCTGAAGCTGTTTGTTCTTTTCGTCGCCACGCCAGTACGCTCCAGCCACGGACAAAAGCTTGAAGGCTTTGATCATGCCGGTACGCGCAACATGCGGGCCGCGGCACAAATCCGCGAAATCGCCATGCGTGTAAATAGAAAATTCGTCTACACCAAGGTCATCCATAATTTCAGGCTTGTACTCTTCACCCATGTCGGAAAAGAACGTCTTCGCCTCTTCTTTGGTCATGGTTGAACGAACAAATTCCTTGTTGGCACCCACGGAACTGAGCATCTCTTTCTCGATGGCTTCCAGATCTTCAGGGGTAAATGGGCGCTCATAATCAAAATCATAGTAGAATCCGTCCTTAATGGCCGGACCAATAGTCACCTTGGCGGTGGGGAACAGTTTTTTGACAGCTTCGGCCATGAGATGGGCCGCGGAGTGGCGGATAACGCCCAGCCCCTCTTCGCTGTCAGCGAAGACGGGCTCAATGGTAGTACAAGGAGTCGGCACGGCAGTGGACATGTCCAAAATGGTGTCTTCGCACTTGGCGGCGACAACCTTCTTGAACTGTTTCTTTGACAGGCCCTCTTGCAGGGCATCGGCACAGGATGCACCGTCGGCCAATTCAACTGGATTGCCAGCGACTTCGATCTGCACTTCTTATACTCCTTGGTCCGGGAAAATGCCGGAAGCTGTTAACGAAGAAAGGGAGGCCTGAGGCCTCCCTTCCGGGGATGTTCTGGTAGGCGCGGAGGGATTTGAACCCACGACCCTTTGCACGTCAAGCAAATGCTCTCCCCCTGAGCTACGCGCCTTCTCGTTGAAGCGAGACGGAAACTATCCGCGAGACCGTTTGTTGTCAAGCGACATTTTAATCTTTTTTCATTTTTTTTAAAAAGGATATCACCATGAAAAGGGAAAGAGCCTCAAACAACTTCTTATATCCATAGTCAGAGCCCCAAAAAAGCCCCATTCATTGTTTCCAAAATTGCTTCAACATATTTAACACAAACAACAAAATCATAGAATAATGAATGCAAATTCAAAAAGATATTCCATTCAAAACCCTAAATTCAGATGGAATGCGACCCGTTGCAAAGTCTCCTGCTCAATATAAACCAAGAAAATACAGACGTCCTAAACAGGCACTACGTCAACAGCATGTCCGGGAACTGAACAACATGCAATTTCTAACCAATGGCTGCCAGTGCTTCACTCGCCATATCTCCAACGGTCAAATACTTAATAACACCGTCCTTGAACGTCCGAAGCTCGGCTTCATCACTCTTCATCGCTTCAAGCTTGACCTTTACCCCTTCAGCCTTGATAAGACCAAGCACCCATGCAGCATATGCACGGTTGTATGTATCAGAATCATCAAGCCCCACAATCAAAAAGCGTTCACCATGGGCAACCAGCTCAGGCCGCACACTGGCCAGTCGGGCTAAACCCCAATATACATCACGTCTCAGTTCAGGATGATCCAGAAAATTGCCATCACATTCGGCATCGCAGAATATGTAGGACACCAAAATCTTATGAAACTCCTTGGCGATCTTTTCATTTTGGACCATGGCCTCAGCCATGAAATGCGGGATACTCCATCCAAGATTGCCGGATTCTTCATTCATGTGCCACATAAGCGTACGCATAAGGGTACGAGTCTTTTCCATAGACACTTCAGCTAAACGATACACAGCTCGACCAAATGCCGGGACCGTATGCCAACGGACGGCCTCTTCTCGATCAAGCCTCAGATTCAACAACGGCGGCATCAGGTCTCCAGGAGGAAACTCATCCAACTCGACCAGTCGTTCCTGCCAATTATCATCTATGAGTATTTCACGAACTATCTTCTTCGTGCTGCGAAACTTTGACATATCAACTCCTACAAAGAATAAGGGGACCGCCAAACTGACGGTCCCCCTAGTATAATCATCTTTTCGATGCAGGCAATAGGAATAATTCCTATTTATTGTTTTCTTCCACTTCTTTCTTGAAGTCTTCGGGCACTTCAAAGCCGGATTCTTCAGCCTTGACGATACACTTTGCGGCATCTTCCCAGTTGCCAAAATGAGCGTCCACAATAGCCTTGTTATTCCAAGCCGGACCAAAGTTGGCTTGCTTTTCCAAAATTTTCTTGAGCAGCTTGTCAGCCTCTTCATAGTCGCTCATGGCGATAAACAGAGAGGACATGGTAGCCTGGGCCTGAGCGAACTCAGGATCAAGTTTAAGAGCCTTTTTCAGGGCCTTGTGAGCCTTGTCAAAGTCTCCCTGCTGCAAAAGGATGAAGCCGATGTTGCCCCAGGGCACTGCAAAAAACGGACGCTGCTGAGTGGCCTGAATATTATAGTTCAGACAAGACTCCATATCGTCACGCTGCAAAGCTATACCGCCGAGCTGCACATACCCTTCGGCCATACGCGGAGAATGAGCGATGGCATCGAGAAACTCACGTTCGGCCTCCATGAAATCCCGGCGGGACAAATAAGCCACGCCCAAATTATAATGGGTGTTACCGCAGGAGGGGTTAGCGACCAACTTAGCTTTGAGATCCGCAATGTACTCGTCAAGATTTTCGAATTTTTCCATGGCGTAATATCCTTCTTATGGTTCGATGCCGTGTTTTTTACAGTGCTCTGCATACCAGAGACAAAATTCATAAACGGGACGGACTTTTTCAAAATTCATAACCATCATGACATTGAATTCATTGACCTGATCAATAAATTCCTGATTGCTATGCTTCCCTGATTCTCGAATAAAAAGCTGAGAAAGTTCTGCCGAAGTATATCCGGTCTTATCCTGACGAATATCAATGGGATCAAACGGAGCCGCGAACGGGTCCCAATTCTCATAGCCCATACGATCAACGAATTTACGACGCCTTTTAGACATCTTTTCGTACATGAATTTTTTGCGGGCTTCGATATCCTGAGCGGACATCTCTTCATAATTGAGCGTCTTGGTCATTATTCTTTCCCGCCGCCACCGAGAACGATGGACTCACCACAGGTCTCGCAAGCGGATTTGGACTGAGTACATGTTGAACACGCTTCGGACTTGGGAGCATCGGGAGCGACAATTTCTTCGGGAACGACCTTGGGTGCGGTCTGCTCCAACTCATCAACCCGCTCCTTGGGGATAGTCAAATTCACACGATCGCCCACACCCAAATAATGTTCGTCGTACTCTGTCACGAGAGCCATGGACAACGGCAACAGCATTTCGCTCAATTCCTTGAACCGACTGCCGATGCCTTCCTGCAAATCCTTGCCAATGGCGAGCAATTTGTCGAGGACGATATCCATATTAACTGTGGGGTATTTCTCGCCACCCTTAAAACCAGTCTTGTTACAGGTATGAGCCACGCCGCCAATAGAGGTGGGCACACCGTACAATCGACAGGTTATGGGACGATTTTCATAGATGGAGCACAGGTCGTTGTCATCCAGCATGGGACAACGCACACGAGCCTTGGCTACTTCCAATAAAATATCATTCGTGGGCTGCCCGGCCTGGCTCGCTTTATAAACTTTACGCTTGAGCTTATGAATCTGGCGATCGGCCTGATCGGCACGAGTCATAATGATAGACCGTTCCAGACCGGAAAATTTTTCGTTGAACTTGGTGTTGATATACATGGCTTCAACCAATGTGACATCAAACAGGGCGTAACAACAGTCACTGCAACCCTTGCCACATTTAACCAAGTCACTCATTTCGTTTTCGAACTTCTTGAAAACGGCATCAACCTCGGCCACAACGGCTTCGTACTTTTCAAAATACTCGGTAAAATCAAGCGCCATTCTAAATACTCCTCGTCAAATCTGCACAAGTCGTTACAGGACCGTGGTGATGTAGTGTCCAGTTAATTTAAGTCGTGAATTGGAACCGTCAACCGTGCCGGGGAAAGAAAAATGGAACGGTGAACCCGGAAGATAAAAAAAGACGCCCGGAGGCGATAGGACGGCACGGTGTGCCAATGTAAAAAATGGAAGGGAGCAGCAGCAAAAACTGCCACTCCCTAGACCATATTCAGAACAATAAAGACTAGTTCTCTTCGATGGTGATAGCGTCGGATTCGCAAACCTCAACGCAGGACTCACAACCGAGACATTCGTCTTCGTTAACTGCAACGGCTTTGCCGTCCTGAAGTTCGTAAACTTCAACGGGGCAAACGTCTACGCATTCGCCGTCGCCGGTGCACTTGTCAGTGTCGATAGTAATAGTGTAGCCCATTTTTTCCTCCAGAAAATAATTTGGGACGCCCGTATTGCGGGCCTGTTCTTGTGTGTCGGCAGCCATACAAGACGGTTATCGGCACACTCATTCGTATTTAATCCGGTCAAAAAAGCCGGACACGAATTGCTGATATAACCAAGGCCGTCCTGTGTCAAGACATGAAACAGCTTTTCGGAATACGGGACAATTACTCGGTACAGTTCAATAAGGTTGTGATACACATCATACTTGTTTATTCTCCGAGTCCGAAAACGCATCTTTAAAACGAACAAGGACCTATATGTTTACTCAAGAAGAACTCAGAAAATATGCTGAAACCCTGTGGTGGGGCCTCTCCACCGCTCGCACCAAACCATACCAACCCGGTGATTTCGTTCTGCTCCGTTTTGACACGGATGCACTCCCTCTGGCTGAAACCATGTTTGAACTGCTCGTGGAAAAAGGCATCAACCCTGTGCCACGTCAAAACATGACCTCCAATATGGAATTATCTTTCTATGGCAAAGGAACCGAAGCCCAGCTCACCCATATTCCGGCTGGTGACAAGGAATTCGTCAGCAACCTGAACGGATTGATTTCGCTCATTGCCCCGTCCTCCCTGACCCATTTGCAAAACGTGGACCCCAAAAGAATCGGCCAAGCCGCCGTAGCCCGCAAATTCATGCGCGATATCATGGAGAAACGTGAACAAACCGGTGAATTCGGGTGGACGCTCTGCATCTATCCGACCAAAGCTCTTGCCGAGGCAGCCGGGTTGTCCATGGACAAGTTCAAATCCCAGGTAGTCAAAGCCTGCTTCCTCGACGCTGAAAACCCACCTGCCAAATGGGCTGAAATCTTCGAGCAGTCTGAAAAGGTCAAAAGATGGCTCAACAATCTCGAGATTGAACACATCAACGTCAAAACCGAAAATACAGATCTCATTGTAGTTCCGGGCAAGGACAGACGTTGGCTCGGCGTATCCGGTCATAACATCCCCTCCTTCGAAATTTTCCTTTCCCCAGACTGGCGCGGCACCGAAGGAGTCTACTACGCCGACCAGCCTTCATTCCGGTCCGGCAACTTCGTGGAAGGCGTCAAATTAACCTTTGAAAAAGGTATTGCCGTCAAAACTGAAGCCAAGACCGGCGGTGAATTCGTTGCCAAACAGTTGACTCTGGATGAAGGAGCCAACCGGCTCGGCGAATTTTCCCTGACAGACCGCAGATTTTCCAAGATCAGCGAATTCATGGCGAACACGTTATTCGACGAAAACTTCGGCGGAGACCAAGGCAACTGCCATGTCGCAGTTGGGGCATCATACGCCGACACCTACGCAGGTGATCAGTCAACATTGGACGATGCCAAAAAAAACATACTCGGATTCAATGATTCCGCCCTCCATTGGGATTTGGTCAATACGGAACAAAAAATAGTCACAGCCACTCTCAAGGGCGGTGAAGAACTCGTCATCTACAAAGATGGCCAGTTCCAGCACGATTAAAACGGGGGAAGCCTCTGGCGGTCGGGAGAAGGGGGGGGGAAGAAACCCCTTTGAAAAAAGTTCTCCTTCTCCCGACCCCTCGTCCTCTCTCCTTTCCTTTTTTATTGTTTTGCTTTGCAAAAGTTGTAGGTTACATTTGGCGGAATTTTATTGTCGGGATGCTTGAGGGAAGCGTTCCGAATTGATGTTTAAGGAGTTATCAAAATGACAAAACGAAATATTTATTTAGAAACAATTGCGCCTGAAAAAGCGGTCAGGAACGCCAAGGAAGCATTGGACCGCAAGGCCCTGATGGAAACCGAAACGATCCCCACGCACGAGGCTGCCGGACGAGTCACTGCCGGGCCGATCTTCGCAAAATGCTCTTCTCCAACTTTTCACGCTGCGGCCATGGACGGCATCGCCATTCAGGCCGAATCGACATTCGCTGCCCGAGAAGATGAACCCGTGGTCTTGAACCACCCGGATCAATTCCAGTTCGTCAACACAGGCAACCCGATGCCTGACGGAACTAATGCGGTCGTCATGATCGAAAACGTCGTACAAAAAGATGAAATGACGGTCCTTGTCGATACTCCGGCTTTTCCGTGGCAACATGTCAGACGCATCGGAGAAGACATCGTTGCTACCGAACTGCTTATCCCACAAAATCGCGAGCTAACGCCTTCAGACATCGGTGCTCTGCTTTCAGCAGGTATTTATGAAATTGAGGTCAGGGAAAAGGTCAAGGTCGTCTTCCTGCCCACAGGCGATGAAGTGCTCAACTTTCTGGACAAACCCGAGCCACAGGCCGGACAGGTCATCGAATCAAACTCGCAGGTATTCAAGGCATATGCAGACTCGTGGGGCGTTGACGCATCATGGTCGTCCCCTGTCCCGGATAACGAAGAGACACTCCGCACCGCTGTCATGGATGGACTCAAAAAAGGTTGTCACGTCGTCATCGTCGGCGCTGGATCGAGCGCAGGCAGTAAGGATTATTCAAAACGGGTCTTCGAATCAATCGGATCGGTATTGGTCCACGGCATTTCCGTCATGCCGGGAAAACCGACCCTGCTCGCCGTGACAGACGAACGAAGTGGATACCCGGGACGTTTGCTTGTGGGCGCACCTGGCTACCCGGTATCCGCCATTGTCTGCCATGAAAAAATCCTCGGCCCCATCATCCACTGGCTCATGGGCAAAGCCCTCCCTGACCGACATATGGCAGACATTACGCTGGCACGAAAAACTCCATCGAAAGCCGGCATGCGGGAAGCCATCCGACTGGCCGCAGGTCGCATCGGTGACAAAATCGTGGCCGCACCGCTTGCTCGCGGAGCCGGCATGATCACCACCATGACCAAGGCGCAAGCCGTGGCTTATATCCCGGAAGAAGTAGAAGGCGTAGAACAGGGAGACTCCCTGAATGCGGAACTGTTGGTTCCAAAGGATGATCTTAATCGAGTGTTGGTACATGTGGGCAGCCACGACAACACGATCGATCTGCTCGCTAATGAACTTATGGGTTTATCGGTCCCCATGCGTCTGGTCTCCAGCCATGCCGGTTCCATGGGCGGCCTGACCGCACTCAAGGCAGGATCAGCCCTGTTTGCAGGTACACATCTGTTCGACCCGGAAACCGGAGATTTCAACTTCCCGTTTCTTGACCGCTATCTGCCCGATCTGGACGTGACCGTGGTCAACCTCGCCATCCGACATCAAGGTCTCATCGTCGGCAAAGGCAACCCGCTCGGTATTCAGGGTGTAGCCGACTTGACTCGCGAAGACGTGATCTTCATCAACCGTCAACGCGGGGCCGGAACCAGAATTCTTCTGGACCATCATCTCAAGGAAGCAAGCATCAATCCACGTGATGTACAAGGATATGACAACGAAGAGTTCACGCACATGGCCGTAGCCGTCAACATCCTGACCGGCGCAGCTTCCTGCGGTCTGGGCATATTTGCCGCAGCCAAGGCTCTGGACCTCGACTTCGTGCCACTGGCACATGAACGGTATGACCTGATCATTCCCACAGCATACATCAACGATGAGCGCATACAAACGCTCATCGCCACAATCCGCAAGGATGAAGTCAAAGCAAAGATCCAAGATCTCGGCGGATATGAAACTGATTTGACCGGCCTTGAAATGGCGCCGGGCATCGGACTGGGATAATCTAAAGTAACGTCGACGGGGAGCCGTCGTTCTTAAGGCGGACATCAACCGCCTTGGGACCGGTTTCCTCGTCGATCAGACCAAAGGTCACATATTCGCCCGGTTCCAAGGTCTGAAACCCATCACGAACTATTTCGGTATAGTGAACAAAAACATCATGTCCGTCTTCATCGACAATGAATCCAAACCCTTTCTGTTCGTTAAACCAAGTCACTTCGCCTTCACACCGCACGGCAGCCTCCGATGAGTTGATGTATAAACATTACTCGTTGATCAGCATATTTGCAATGTGAATGGCGCATTGTTCCAGATACACTGAAACAACTAGGAAGCAGTTTCCTTGTTTTCTTCAGCAGTATCATCAACGGTATCTTGAGAATCTTCTTCGACGGCACCTTCGACGGCTTCGCCGTTTTCTTCGCCATCTTCTGCCGTATCAAATGGTTCCTGCGCCTTTGCCAACTTGCGCTGTTTCTTCTCTTCTTTCTTCTTTTTCTTAGCCAATTCTTTCTGACGCTTTGCGAACTTGTAATTGGGCTTTGCCAAGACGATCTCCTTGTAAAAATATGTCCGATTCTGAAAGAATCAGATAAAAGAACCCGTCCCTCCCGAAAGAGAGACGGGCTTTTATAGCCAGCTTACGCTTGAAAGCGAAAAACTACCAGCGGGGACGCTCCACGCGGGGCTTTGCTTCGTTGACCTTGATGTTACGGCCGCCGAAATCCTTGCCGTCCAGAGCTTCGATAGCTTCCAAAGCGCCGGAGTCATCATCCATTTCGACAAAACCAAAGCCGCGGGGGCGACCGGTTTCACGGTCTTCGATCAATTTGACAGAAGAAACCTGACCGTATGCTTCGAAAGCAGCACGGACTTCGTCTTCGGTTGCGGACCAGGGCAGATTGCCGACGTAGATGTTCTTGGACATAATAAACTCCTGAAAAGTGATATGATGCAGATGCACCGATAAATAAAGAAAGAAGCAGTGTACACGATGCGCACACTGCTTCTCGATATACCTGTTCTATTTCCAACCAGCACCGGCCAACATTTAGACCTCGCCCCCATGGGCTTCACTGGTACATTCATGAGGACAGTTTGTTAAAAAACGGGAGATGTCAAGTGTTTTTTTAAATTTATTCATTTCACTTAAAAAAAAGTTTTATCCAATTATCCTATGCCGTATTCAGCACGCAGTCCACTAAACCGCAACCGGCCTTGCTTCAACATCAACACGCGATTAAGAGCTGGCACCCTGTCATCAGCATGATGCGTAACAAGGACAAGAGGGGTCCCAGACTCTGCCAGCCGTTGAATAATATCTCTCATAAATGCGCGAGAGCCGCTGTCCAACCCTGATAAAGGCTCATCCAGCAATAGCAGCTTCGGCCCCGGAGCCATTGCTCGTGCCAAAAAGACTCTTCTCTGTTGACCATATGACATATGACGCAATCGCCGAGACTCAAATCCAGTCAGCCCAACCATTTCGAGCCACTGTGCCGCCCCGAGCTTTTCTTGACCCGTCGGTTCGTCCAACATCCCCACGCTCCCACGATAACCGGACATGACAGTTTCTTCCGCCGTCACCTCCCACCCCAGTTCACGCGCATAGTTAGCCTGAAGGTCCGGCGACACAACACCAATCAAGGGACGCGCCTCATCCATGGTCATGCCGCCCAACCGCTGAATCACGCCCACACCCTCTTCATCATCTGCATATGGCGCAATCTCACTCATGATCAATTTGAGCAACGTGGATTTCCCTGCACCATTTGCACCGACCACCATCCAATTCTCACCGGGCAATATCTCCCAGTCAATGGAATGTAGGATACGTGATCCGTCCTGTACCACCGAAACATGTTCCATACGCAGAAGATATTCCATATTCGAATCGGAAGCTGTCACAGGCAAATCACAAGCCACAAGATCCGGTGCACTGGCCTGCAATGCCAACAAGGCTTCATCCCTGCCGCCTTCCGATATGATTATACCCCGATCAAGAATTATGGCGTGCGCAATGCACTCCGGCAAGTCTCCAGCTCGGTGCGCGACACACACCAACGTGGTCCGCTCCCCAGCTTTATTGAGCATTTGAAGCACTTCGCCACGAGACTGTGTATCCAAACCGTCCAGACATTCATCCAGCAGCAAGACATCAGGCTTGGGCACCAATCCTCTAGCCACAAGCAGTTTACGCACCTGACCTGTGGAAAGTGTTCCTAACGGACTCTCCGCCAAATCAAGAATATTAAAAAGATCAATGATTTCATCAGCCGAGGCCTCCTGTTCAGGAGTCGGCACATCATAAAGAATCGGGGTATCAAAAAATCCGGCCAGAATTACATTCCGGCCTGTAACATGCGGCGTATGCAAGCCATAAAAATCCTGCATATCCGTCGAGACCATGCCGATTCGCTGACGCAACCCAAGCACGGAACGCTGTTCTCCCTGCCCGAAGTCATAGACTCGTTCACCGCCCGAATCCGGCAGCAACTCACCACGCACAAGACGAAGAAACGTGGTTTTTCCGGCTCCATTAAAACCGGTTACAGCCACATGGCGACCACGCTCAAGGTGCCACGACAACGGACCGAGAAGGGTTTTGCCTTCACGGGTCACAATCACATTGGTCAATGAAATCAAAGTATGCATCAGCGACATTCTTCCTTTTCTTTCGATCAGAAGCAACCGCTTTATCTTGTAAACACCCCGACTCCTGCCTATGGTAATTGCCATGCGTCCAACAGTTGCCATCGACCACGTCCACGACTATGCCCCCACGCCATTAAAATTTGCCGTGGACAAGGTGCTGACAACATCGGGTTTGACCATCTCTCCCGGCCAACGAGTGCTGGTCAAACCGAACTTGGTCAACGGAAAGAACGCTCGGCACTGCACCACCCATCCTGCAATGGTCAAAGCAGTCTGTGCATGGCTTCTCGATCACGACGCCCTTGTGACTGTGGCAGACTCCCCGGCACTCGGCCCTGCCGCATATGTAGCCCACAACTCAGGATTGACGCAGGTAGTCGGCCAACTTGGCCTCAAGGTCACGAGCTTGAAACGAGCGATGCCGCTGGAATTATCGCACGGCGGCACAATCGGTTTATCACAGGATGCGCTTGATGCAGATCTCATTCTCAACATGCCCAAGCTCAAGGTTCATTGCCAAATGGTCATGACTGGTGCGGTCAAGAATCTGTTCGGTTGCGTGGTGGGATTCCGCAAGGCCATGGCTCACAATCACCTCGGGCATAACCGTAAAATATTCCGCGCCATGCTCATGGATGTATACGCCGCCCTGCCTCATTGCCATCATCTCATGGATGGAGTCCACGCCATGCACAAAGATGGCCCCATTAACGGCGAACCGTTCCCACTCGGTCTACTGAGCGCATCTACGAACGGCATTGCCATGGACACAGCTGCCTATACCGTACTGGGTTTGACGCCAGACCGTATCCCGCTCTGGGACGAAGCTTTGACTCGCAATATTTCCGGCGCAAACATACAGGAACTCGACTTCCCGATTGCCCCCCCCTCTGGATTCGACATTCTCGGTTTCACCATGTCGCCGGAGCGCGAACTTTCCTTCGCACCCTCTCGAGTTATCAAAGGCAGAATTCGCAGTTTGTTGAAGTATTTCAAAAAACAGTGATTTTCTTGCACTTTACGGCTTGGAGTTGTATGGACTCCCCATGACTCTCATGCGGCAGAAGTTTACCATCACCGGGCAAGTACAAGGCGTCGGATTCCGACCCTTCGTCTACCGAACCGCTTTGGACAACAACGTCTCGGGCACGGTCAACAATTCTTCCGCGGGTGTTCTCATCGAAATTCAAGGAACCCTGAAACAAGTCACTGGCTTCTCAGAAGATCTGGCTGAAAAGCTACCGCCATTAGCCAAAATCATCACTCTGGATTTTGAAGAATTGCCTGTCGTGGACGACGAAAAGGATTTCACCATCCTCAAATCCACTGGTGGGAAGGGACATTCTGTTCTCATCAGTGCAGACGTTGCTACTTGCCAGGACTGTCTGAATGACATGATTGATCCGACCAACCGTCGATACAGATACCCGTTCACCAACTGCACCAACTGCGGTCCTCGTTACACCATCACTCGATCAATACCGTATGACCGTCCTCAGACCTCCATGGCCTGCTTCCCACTCTGCAATGATTGTCTGGAAGAATACGAAGACCCACTCAACCGCCGATTCCATGCGCAGCCAAATGCCTGTCCTGATTGCGGCCCCACGGTCTGGCTCACAGATGGAGAATGTTCGACCATTGCTGAAGGCGACGAAGCGCTTAAGCAACTTGCTATTGAACTTGCCAAAGGAAAGATAGCGGCGATCAAAGGACTTGGCGGCTTCCATCTCGTCTGCGATGCCATGGCAGACGAAGCCGTGACGACATTGCGCCAACGCAAACACCGCCCGGACAAACCGCTGGCCGTCATGATCCCGACCATGACTCACGCTCGCCAATTGGCCGACATCATTCCGGCAGAAGAAAAATGGCTGACCGGATTGCATCGCCCCATTGTGCTCGCCGCCAAACACGAACCGTTTCCACTGGCAGAACAGGTTGCACCCGACACAAATTTCGTGGGGATAATGCTTCCCTACACTCCGCTGCACCACATCCTGCTGAATGATTTTGCCGCCGCCACACCGCACGACATTCCGGCTCTGGTCATGACCTCCGGCAACATGAGTTCCGAACCCATTTGTTTGGGCAACAAAGAAGCCTTTAAACGACTCCACGATATTGCGGATATTTTTCTCTTTCACAACCGGGACATTCTTATCCGCACAGACGACTCCGTGGTCCGCGTGAACCCTGCCACCGACAATCCCATTTTCATGCGCCGCGCACGTGGATTCGTCCCTGCACCCGTCTTTATCCCGGAAAAAGGTCCGACCGTTTTAGGCATGGGGCCTGAACTAAAATGTACCATGACCCTGACCAAGGGAGATCAAGCTTTCACCAGTCAGCACATCGGCAACATGTCCAATCTGGAAACACTGGAATTCCACAAGGAAATCCGGACCCATTTACAAGATATCCTTCAGGTTAAACCGAAGCTGATCGTCCGAGACCTGCACCCGGATTACATGACATCCACTCTGGCCGAGGACATCGGCAAGGAACTTGACATTCCCGTAGCGACGTTACAACACCACTACGCTCATATATATGCCAATCTTGCCGAGAACAAACACACTAGCCCCGCCATCGGGCTGGCCCTCGACGGCACAGGCTACGGTGAAGACGGCACCATCTGGGGCGGCGAATGTCTCATGGTCATACCCGAAGAACTAGAACATCAACGACTGGCCCACTTTTCCCACATCCGGCTACCCGGCGGAGAGGCAGCAGTCAAAGAACCATGGCGTATAGCTCAGGCCGCACTCTGGAAACTTGGCATCAAGGAATCAGGGAAATACCAATGGCCATGGCTCACAAATTTTGAAACCCAAAGTCGATTCCTGCCGCAAATTCTGGAAAAGGCCATCAATGCACCAGAAACATCCAGTTGCGGGCGGTTATTTGACGGCGTGGCTGCGCTTTGTGGACTGGTCGACATCATCAGTTATGAAGGGCAAGCCGCCATCCTGCTAGAAAAAGCGCAGGATATGTCTGAAACCGGAACATATCCTTGTCCGCTCCAATCCGACGACCCCGTTTCCTTGAACACACTTTCTCTGGTACAAGCTGTATTGGAAGATCTGGAAAACAAGGTGCCTGTTTCCATTATCGCCCGCCGATTCCACCGAGGGCTGATTAACGGCCTGACAGAAATGGCTTATTCTTTTTCCATGGTGCTGGATATCCATCACGTGGCCCTGTCCGGTGGCGTCATGCAAAACCTGACGCTCGCCACAGAATTGCCGCAGGCCCTTGAAAATGTAGGGTTGATTCCATTAATACACCGCCAACTTCCACCCAATGACGGATGTATTTCCTTAGGTCAGGCGGTCTGGGGGCAAAGGAAACTACTCCTCAAATCATAAAGGAAAAACCATGCACGCCATCCGCACTTTTTCGATCGCGATCATGCTCATCCTGTTCACCCCGGCACTCATTATGGCTGGGACAAAATGCACCCCGCTTGTCCTGTCTGAAATCCATGTAGCGGAAGAGACCGCCGGTTTCATTGTGGACACCCGCTATCCTGTTCTCTGTGCAGAGGCCGCCAATCGCACCATCCGCGACTGGGTGGGACATCGCTTGTTCGATTTCAAAAAGTTCGATCCTGACCATGACCTGTCAGAATTCCCGCACAAATATGAAATGACCATGAACTACAGTGTCTGGGCGGCCGCTTCCGAACGATTCGCTTCGATTAAACTTGATGTTGAAGTCTATTCAGGTGGCGCCCACCCAAACCATTGGCCCATGACATGGGTCTTCGACATGACAAACGGCACGACCATCACACTAGAAGAACTTTTCACGGACATGAATACGGCACTCCCTGCTGTTTCCTCCATGTGCCGCGCCGTTCTGCTGCGGACACTTGGCCCGGAAATCAAGGACATGATCTTTTCCGGCACCAAATCGCTGGAAGAGAATTTTTCACGATTCATCCTCAACGACCAAGGCATAGTTTTTATCTTCCCGCATTATCAGGTGGCTCCCTATTCATCAGGCGAACAGGTGGTAACTATCCCGTATGCACATATTACGGAATACTTCACTCCTGAAATCAACCAGAAGCTCGGCCTCGCCCTTCCGCCGCCAACCAAAGACATTGTTCCCGATATATGATTGATACAAACCACAAAAGTAGGTAATAGGAGATCATAGTACTCACCTTTTTCAAAGGAGCTCACGTGGAACTGCTTCGTATCATCATTTCCGTACTTATCCCGCCCATAGGCGCATTTTTGAAAGTCGGCTTTGGCCTACAATTCTGGGTGAACCTGTTGCTGACTCTCCTCGGATACTTCCCCGGCTTGGTGCATGTCATCTGGCTGTTATCCAGAAAATAACAACGCAAAAAAGGCCCGGTGCATCAACACCGGGCCTTTTCAATTTCAACAAAAAGTCTATTAAAATATCCAAAAATTACAGCTTTTTCAACTCCACTTCAAGCGCAGCCAGATACTCGGTAAGCATGTCAGGGGTAATATCGCCCATATGACCAATACGGATAATCTGACGTTTGCCCTCTTTTTCCAACTGAACATTAAGCTTTCCGTAGCCAGGGTCCATCAGATAGCCTTCTTCTCGCAAGGCTTCCTTCACGCCACCCTTGAGTTGAGCCTGTGTCACGCCTTCAGGACAAATGACAGTGGACATGGTCACGGACCGATACCCTTCCGGCACGAACATATCGAAACCATCCAGACCGGCCACCCATTCTTCAACCATGCCTCGCATCTGAATATGACGGACAAAGCGATTCTCCACGCCTTCCTCGTTGACGATTCGATCAAGCTGCACAGCCATCTGGTTGGCGAGTGTGCCATTGGGTGTGGTTAAAGTCTGATTTTTCCGAGCACAGACAAGCTGACGGGTGATGTCGTGAGCATGGCCCTTGTTGGTCACACGAGCAGCCTTTTCCTCGGCCTCCCTAGACACAAATCCGATACCAAATCCGGCAGGTAAAGCCAAAGACTTCTGTGTAGCAGTTACATACATGGCAGCCCCGGAATTCGACAAATCCAGATCAGCTCCGCCAAAAATGGACACTCCATCAACCAAGGGCATGGCGTCATATTGGCGAATAAGCGCACACACAGCCTTCATGTCGTTCGTAACACCGGTAGAAGTCTCGTTATGCGTAAAAGAAACCACATTCGGCCGCAGGTCTTTGAGCTTCTGTTCCAGCACATTCAAATTGATGGGCTGACCATACTCAAATTTGAGATTCGTGGACTGCTTTCCATTGGCAACGGCGATCGTATGATAATGATCACCAAATGCTCCGACAGACACGTTAAGCAAGATTTCATCATCAGCGACCAGAGAACGAATAGATGCTTCCATGGCAGAAGATCCAGACCCCAAAACAAGAATCGGTTCGTAGTCGTCACCACATCCGGCCAGTGTTCGCAGATGCTGACGAATAGGACCGAAACGCAATTCATTCTCACTGTCGCGATGACCAAATTCCGGCAACATTGCCGCAGCCTTGACGTCGTCACGAATATAGGTGGGACCGGTGATAAAAAGCTTGAGTGGGGCGAATTTAGACAGGCTCATGGCGTATCCTCTCACTATGGATGTAGAACAAAAAAGATAAAAAAAGGTCGTCGTTCAGTATACCGGAGAGTGTACAATGTCCAGAAACGACACCAATGAATGACACCAATTTTTCATATTTTCCTTGTGCCCCAACGCTTGCCATTCGAGAGAAAAGTACTTATTTACTCTCTCTTCACCAATTTCCCATGGAGTAATAAGACATGGCTCAGCTCGGACCCCACATTTCAATATCAGACGAACAGCTCATCACCCGCGCCCTGGGCGTGGTAGAGATGGAGCAATATGCACACTGGCCCGAGGATGTAAAAAAACTCGCCGCCAATCTTGCCGCCGAACTTTTTCTGGTGCGCTATAATCCGTTCATCGACGCCTCACTGGTAAAAAAATCAGTTGCTCGTCGTCTGAACATGTCCAGGCCCTCTCTCGACAAAGAATTCGGCACGATCCTGACCAAAGGAATCGAACTGTTCTGGGAACGCTATGACCGAGAAATTACCTTTCGCGAACAGATCATTAAGCAACTCGAACACTTCATGCCCGAAGACGGCATTGGTGACGCACCGCACTCCCGTGTAGAATCAGCCACCGACGCCACCGACCTGCGCATGGAACTGCCCATGCTCGTCCTCTTTCCCGAAACCGAAGCGCAGATTCAGGGCATCGTCAAACTCGCCAACGAAATGCACTTCGGCATCATCCCGCGCGGTGGCGGCACCGGAGCAACAGGTGGAGCCATCCCGGCAGAAGCTCGCTCCGTCATCCTGTCCCTGACCCGATTCAAGGATATTCTGGACGTTGATCAGGAAAATCACATCCTGACATTGGAATCCGGTGTTATTACCTTGAACGCCATTCAAGCTGCTGCCAAAAAGGATGTCCTTTTCACCGTGGACCCGGCTTCCAAGGCAGGTTCTTCCATTGGCGGCAACATTTCCGAAAACGCCGGTGGCCCGTTCGCCTTTGAATACGGCACCACCATCGACAACATCCTGAGCTACCGGATGGTTAAACCAGACGGCTCGCTCATCGAAGTCCGCCGTAAGGATCACCCACGTCACAAAATTTATGAAGGTGAAACTGCAACCTTTGAAATCTTCGATGTAAACGGACACAAAATCGACACTGTCGAACTCGACAGCAGCGAAATCCGTGGCAAAGGCCTCGGCAAGGACGTGTCCAACAAATATCTGGGAGGCCTGCCCGGCGTACAGAAGGAAGGCACAGACGGCATTATCACCGTAGCCCGATTCGTCTGTTATCCGGCCCTGAAGAACTCTCGAGTGCTCTGCCTTGAGTTCTTTGGACGCTCCATGCGCAATGCCATGCTCGTCATCAAGGACGTTGTCGGCCTGCGCGACACCATCCGAGAAGAAGGCGATCTGGTAAAGATTTCCGCTCTGGAAGAATTCGGCCCCAAATACGTACAGGCCATCGACTACCAAACCAAATCCACCCAGTACGAAGGCAACCCGATTTCCGTCCTCATTCTGCAACTGGATTCCGACGACAAGGAAGCACTGGACGCGGCATGCCAGAACGTGCTGGCCATTGCCCAGCCCTTTGACGGCGTGGACATATTTGCTGCCCGTGACGACAAGGAAGGCGAACTGTTCTGGGAGGACCGGCACAAGCTGTCGGCCATTGCCAAACGCACCTCAGGTTTCAAAATCAACGAAGACGTTGTCATTCCCATGGATGTCATCCCGGAATTCTCCGACTTCCTCGAAGATCTGAACCTCATCTATCTGGCAAAAACATACCGCACCACCCTTGAAAAGGTCCGTGCCATGTCCGGCGTGAACGACGATGATGCTGACATAAGAGAAGCATTTGGTCGCATCGACGATATTCTGAGCGGCAAAGTAACGTCCCATGACTTTTCCGACACCGAACAGGAGGCTCAATGCCGTTACCTGTTCCTGAAATTGCGTGATTCCTACCCTCGTCTGGACCGCGAAATCAAAGCCATGTGGCAGGACATGCAGCTTCGGCGCATCGTCATTGCCAACCACATGCACGCAGGCGATGGCAACTGCCACGTCAACCTGCCGGTCAACTCCAACGACCCGGAGATGCTCGCCTCAGCCCACGAAGCCGCTGAAGTAGTCATGACCAAAGTTTTGGAAATGGGCGGTGAAGTCTCTGGCGAACATGGCATCGGCATCACCAAGATCGCCTTCCTGAGCGACAAAAAAATTAAGGATTTGTCTGATTACAAGAAAGATGTAGACCCAAACAACATCCTTAATCCGGGAAAGCTCACCGCACGAAAACTGCCAAGTGTGCCATTCACCTTCTCATTCAACAGACTGATCAAGGACCTCGACGCCACTGCGCTCAAGGACAAGGAAGCCCTCATGGGGCTTTTGAAAAACATTCAGACCTGTACCCGCTGCGGCAAATGCAAACAGGTCTGCCCCATGTACCTTCCAGCCAAAGGACTTTTATTCCACCCGCGCAACAAGAACATCAGTCTCGGCGCGCTCATTGAAGGCATTTATTATTCGCAGGTGCAAACCGGCGAGCCCGCTCCTTCGCTCATGGCTGAACTGCGCAACCTGATGGATCACTGCACAGCCTGCGGCAAATGCCAAGCAGCCTGTCCTGTCAAGATTGACTCTGCCGGGGCCGCTCTGTCCATGCGGTCATTCCTCGATTCCAAGGGCAAATCAGGCCATCAGCTCAAACAAATTGTTTTACGCAACGTCGCCAAAAATCCGGCATCCAACCTGCCGGTCGTTGCAAAGTTCCTGTCTGTCGGACAATCCCTTCAGGATAAGACCTTGGGCATGATACCGGCCCGCTGGCTTTCTCGCATCGAATCCCCGATCGTCAAAAGTCGCAGTCCTCACATAGATTTCCGAAATCTGTTTGAAACTCTGGAATTGGAAGGCGGCTCAGTCTTCAAAAATCCCAGAGCCGCAAGCGATAACACCGTGCTCTACTTTCCGGGTTGTGGAGGATCACTCTTCTCCCATTCCATCGGTATGGCCTCGGTCTACCTGCTTCTCAAATCCGGCGTAAACGTGGTCATGCCCGACCACCACATGTGCTGTGGATATCCACTGCTCGCTTCGGGTTGTGAAGAGGCATACAAAACCAACCGTCATCGCAACATACAGGAATTCCTTGACCTGTTCGTCAAAACCGGCAAGGCGGGCCTCAAGGCTACCACTCTGCTCACAGCCTGCGGTACCTGTCGTGAATCGCTGGAAAGCTACGACTTCACCGGTGAAATGGAAGAACCGCTCAAGCAGATGGACGTAGTCCAATTCCTCATCGAACGATTGCCTTCCATCCGCCAGTCCGAGTCCATCGTGTACCACGCTGCCTGTCATGCAGAATGGGTGGACGCACCAAAAATCAAGGCCCCGGAACTGTATCGCACGGCACTGGCCGAACTGACTGGTGCTGAGGTGAGCCTCTCACCCGGCTGCTGCGGAGAATCCGGCCTCGGTGCCTTGACTTCACCTGGCATTTACAACCGGCTGCGCGAATGCAAACAGGACCAACTCACTGAGGATCTCGGCCACAACCGAGAAAAACCCATCGTGGTCGGCTGCCCGTCCTGCAAAGTCGGTATAAAACGGTCCATGCTCCAGATGAAACGCCCCAACCGGGTCCTTCACGCCGTGGAATATCTGGCCGAAGCCGTGGGCGGGAAAAAATGGAAAAAAGAACTCAAGGACTTGCTAGAAAAAGTTGAACGCAAAGGCTCGGATAACTAATTCCGACCCAAGTTTGACCCAAAATGTCTGACAAGGTAGGCTCCTGTTCCAAAGGAGCCTACCATGACAATCTACGCTCGCCTCATTGCATCCATTGCGATTCTACTCGGCCTGATCTGCTTTGCGACCTTCCTGCGGCACAAAGGTTTTGTCCGCGAAGAACATGGTGGTGTCTTTGCTAAGCTCGTAACGCACGCCACCCTGCCAGCACTCATTTTTGTTTCATTAGCCCGCACCTCCATCATTTGGGATGAAGCATGGCTCGCGCTCATCATGCTGATGGCCGAACTCCTAGCTCTTGGCCTAGGCTGGATTGCGGCCAAGGCTCTCCGATTGGATCGTCCCTCTAGCGGGGCCATGATTCTCGTTTCCGGCTTTGGTAGTTCCTCGCTGCTTGGATACGCACTCATCAGCCAAGTCTTTCCGGGGAACACTGGCGCAATGACCGAAGCTGTCTTGGTTTCAGAAATCGGCGTAGGTCCGGCACTTTTCACCATCGGCACAATGATCGCCATATACTATGGCAGTGAAGGCGCATCCCCAGAGGCTCGTTTCAAGGCAGCATTAGGATTTTTCCGTTCCCCCATTTTCATCTCAGTAGTAGCCGGACTTGTCTGGTCCGCCTTCAAACTCCCGACAGACGGCCCTATCATGGGGACCATCATGCAAGCCCTCGACGTAACAGGCGCAGCCAACACATTGATGGTCACCCTACTCGTGGGCGTCCTCCTCCATTTTCAAGACCTCGGCTCCGTGGCATTGGCAGGTGTCGCCGTAGCCGCAAACAAACTCATCCTGAAACCTATCATGATATGGATGCCAACCGTGTTTATGGCCCTGGAGACATGGGAAGTGCACGTACTGGTATTGGAAGCGGCCATGCCCTCAGCCCTGCTCACCGTGGCTTTGTCCCGCACCTATGGATGCAATGCCGGACTGGCATCTCGAATGGTCTTCCTGACCACCTTGGCCAGTGGCATTACCATCCCGATCATGTTCAAAATATTGAGTTGACCTCGTTTTTACATTGACCAGAGTCCGCTCAAATGCTTTGTTTGGGCGGACTTTTTCGATGAAGACACGCATGGACAATAAAAAGATTATGAAACACGACACAAACTGCCCCCCCCGCTCACACCCGGGAAGGAGAATAGTATGCGTGCGCTCGGCATTGATTTCGGCCTAAAACGCGTGGGCCTTGCCGTGTCCGACCGCACAGGCACACTTGTCTCGCCGTTCAAGACTATTGTCCGCACTTCACGAAACGCCCTCTTTGACGAACTGCTCGAAATCATACACAATGAAGTAATTGAAACCGTTGTGGTAGGTCTCCCATTATCTTTGGACGGAGGAGACACCCTGACCACTCGTCAGGCCCGCAATTTTGCCGAAAGTCTGGGACGACGCATCGAACAGCCCATCCACCTGATGGACGAACGGTTGACCTCTGCTGAAGCCGAAGAAGAACTCAACGCTGCCGGTCTCTACGGCAAAAAACGAAAGATGGCCCTGGACAGTCAGGCCGCCGTCATCATATTGCGCTCATGGATCGAAAGCGGACAATCATAATATCATTTCTCAGCCTGCTTCTTCTCGCGGGCATTGGTGCGGGCGGCTATGTCTGGCATAAGGCATGGCTTGAAGAACAATTTCTGACCGTACCACCGGAATCCCCTGGACAAGACATCATGTTTCGCGTGGAACCCGGTCAAATTTTCACTACCATCTCAGCCAATCTCAAAAAAAATGGCCTGATCACGGATACCCGTCGTTTTCTCAAGTTGGCACAACAAACCGGCAAAACGTCATCACTCCGCGCAGGACAGTTTAAACTTTCGACTGGATGGACGCCCGATCAAATTCTCCATGAACTCAGTTCATCAGCCGGAATCATGAAAAAAGCCTCGATCCGCGAGGGTCTGACATGGTGGCAAACCGCCGACAAAATTCAGGCAGCACAGTTGGGCAGCTATAAAAAATTTGCTGAAGCCATAGTCGACCCTGAACTTTTAAAAGAATACGGCCTTGAAGCGAAAAATGCCGAAGGATATCTCTTCCCGGAGACATATCTGCTCACCCCGCCAAGGGGTGACCAATCTCGATACATGGCCGAAATCATGCTTAAGGAATTCTTCAAAAACGCGGCCAAAGTCTGGCCTGAGGGTCTGCCAGAATTTGAAGAGATGAACAAGATGGTCACGCTCGCCTCACTCATCGAAAAAGAAACTGGCAACACCTCGGAGCGAAAGCGAATTTCCGGGGTCTTTCATAACCGCCTCAAGAAACGGATGCTCATCCAGGCGGACCCAACCATCATTTATGGTCTTGGGCCAGCTTTTGACGGAAACATTCGGCGCAGTCACATTTTGGACAAAAAGAATCCATACAACACGTACGTCATTCGCGGCCTACCTCCGGGGCCAATCTGTTCACCGGGTCTTGATGCACTTCTGGCCGCCGTCCACCCTGAAGATCATTCATTTCTGTATTTCGTGGCAAAAGGGGACGGGTCACATTATTTCAGTAAATCCTTATCAGAACACAATAATGCAGTCAGACAATACCAACTCAGAAGAAATCGTAAGACCTATCGATCCACTCAAGAATAACCGAAATCCCTGCGTTTCGAACATTGCGAACTGATACCTTTTCCGATAGCATATCTGGTGGAAGAACATTCCATCGGGAGAAACATGCGTTTATCAATTCGACTCGTCCAACTCATGGGCCTTATCCTCTGTCTGGTCTGTGCCACGAACGGCTTTGCCCAATCAGAATCATCGGTGCGTCGTGCCGCATTCGATATAGGCTCCGCCGTCATCAAATGCACTATCGCCGATGTGAACATATCCACCGGCCAGATCATCAAAACAATTGAAACCCTGTCGGAAAAAATAGATTTCGCAGAAGACCTCGCCCGATCCTACGATTCAAATCTCAGCCGTGACATCATGAACGCGGGCATCAAGGCCCTTGAAGAAATGAAACGTATTGCGGTTAAGCAAAACGTTAAAGAATACTCTGCCGCAGGTGGGGCCGTATTCCGCTCTGCCAGAAATGGTCGGGCCTACTTTGTCCGCATCGAAGAAGAAACAGGTATCCCCAGCCGGATTGTTTCCGAACAACAAGCTGCCATGCTCAGCTACCACGCGGTACGACAGGCATTAGATTTTTCGTCTCGGGACCTACTTGTATGGGACATCGGTGGCGGCAGCATGCAGATGACTGCCCGACACATGGATGGTGGCCTTCTCTTTTACATTGACCCCATGGCTTCAGTCTCCTTCAAAAATGTGGTAATCGGCACCATTCAGGGAAAAAACATCGCCACAGTCTCTTCCCCCAACCCAGTCAATGCCGACGAAGTTGCCTCTGCTCTCACCAACATCAAGACCCACGCCGCCACATCCATCCCCCCGCTCATCACATCCCGCCTACGTCATTCCAACATGATTGTGGCCGGTATCGGCGGTGTGCACTATTACGGAATCCCCGAACAGATAGGCAGACGTGACAAAGTCTTCACCCGCGACGATGTCGCCAAGGCGCTGGAAAAATGGACTGGCAAAAACGACGAAGACTTTGAAAGTGAATTCGCCGCCACCCGCCTGACCAATCTTATTCTAGTGTTGGGTTACATGGACACTCTCGGCATCAAGGAAGTCCATCCGCTGGTCATCAACCAGTCAGACGGACTGCTGGCCGCCCCTGAATTCTGGTAGCCTAGCGAATTTCAACGCCGAGACGATCTACCCACGACTCTGAGTCAAATTCGCCGGGGAAATAAATATACTTGGCTTTGGCCTTGATCTTTACTCGTTGGACCGGCCCCCACCATCTGGAATCGTAACTAGCTTCACGATTATCACCGAGAACGAAATACTCCTCCGCCCCCAATGTCAAAGGCCCGAAGTCGTCACGTACTGGTACTATGCTCGTCTTGGTGTGTTGCACATACGATTCTTCAAGCGGATTATCATCAACAAACACTTGTCGTTGACGAATCTCAACGGTCTCGCCGGGAAGTCCGACTACTCGTTTGATAAAATCGACATGCTCATTTTCCGGGAACAGGAAAATCACGATATCCCCTCGCTTCACGGCATAATCTAAGGCCAAAGTCTCCACAATAAAATGATCCCCAATTTTCAAAGTGGGCAGCATTGAACCGGACGGGGCCTTATATGCCTCATAAGATTGAGACATCAAATGATCAAAGACAAGACCGGATGCCAGACTCATGCACAGACAGAGAGCGTACACCCACCAACGATTCCATGGTCCGGGACTAAATTCCCGAAGCCCTTTGGCAGAAGCAAAAGCCTCCCACGCCACGAACACATTAAAGCCCAACAATATGGCGAGACACAATAGTGTCGAGACAAAATCTGACCAAAACGGAATCATGGCCAAAGAGTACACCCACTCGGCCACGAAAAAACCAACGCCCTTTTTCCACTGACCGTTATATATTTGACCGAAACCGGTAAACAAAAGGGAAAGCAGTCCTGCCAGCCACGGCTTTCTCGGCTTGGAATCAGACGCACTCTGGATGGTATTTTGATCAGTCATGACTTGACCATGCCAGATTGACCGAGAGAAGAAAACATCAGGCTACTGGTATGAAATCGCGCCCCAATTCATAACCACGTCCATTCAAGAACTCGGCGATATCTTCACGTGCTCCCCGACTGGCTACGTACGGCAAACAAAACGCCTCGCCTGCACCGGGAATATCATTGCGATCAACCACTGGCACCCCGTTAACGATATGACCTATCTTACGCGGGTCGATGTCATAATAGGCCGCAAATTCCACACCATGAGCGAGCAAAAGATCTGCCCGTTTACGAGTGGTCCGTCCTGAGCCAAGTATATGGACCACGGGGTGCAACGGATTATTCCGAGCCAACCACCGTGCAAGATACTCGGTCTTGATACGATAAAAGGCATCCACATCATATCTGGGATGATTGCGCGACAATCGTGTGGGAGGATCATTCCAAATGAGCAGTTCCTCATCCACTTTCATCATGCGCACGCCCGCTTCCAACCAACGCAGCAGCAATTCGTAATCTTCAGGGAAATCTCCATCACGATACATGCCGTGTTCGTCGATGCACTCCCTTCGATACATGATGGATGGATTGGGCACTGGAAATTCAACGAACCGATTCAAAGTAATGGCTTCATGCGAGAGGACCGTATTGGTCCAATCGACATAATGGGCATACCCAGCACAAGCTTCACGGCACCCGCCGAATCGGATACGACAGCCAACCAACCCGACATCCAGATTTTCATCCAACAACCTAGACTGAGCCGCCAACCGCTCCGGCAACGACTCATCATCCGCATCCATGCGAGCTATATACCTGCCACAAGCCGCCTCAATAGCCGCATTAGCCGCCGTAATCACGCCACCATGCTCGATGGACACAACACGAATACGGGAATCCCGACGCGCATATTCGGCCAGGATTCCCGCTGTATTATCATTACTACCGTCATCCACGGCCACCACTTCGAAATCCGCACACGTCTGAACAAGCAGACTGTCGAGCGCCTTACTCACGGTCTCCCCGCAATTAAAGCAAGGCATAGTCACGGAAATCTTCGGTGTAGGCATGGGTTACTCGACCTCGGCCTCGGCTTTGCTCGCCTTCACAGCCGCCTTGATGCGACAGACCGAGCATGTGCCAGCACTGGTTGGCGATCCACATTCAATGCACGGATTGAGTTCATCTCCGGTCTCCTTCTCCAAATTAGCGAATGCAGGCTTCCCCTTCTTGAGAAAGGATTGATAGAACTGAAACTTCTGCCCGGGGCTACGATATTCAAGTTCTCCCCACAATTCCTTATGGTGAGTGAAACTTGCACCTGAAGCATACGGACATGGGTCCGAATGTATTTCAATACCCTTAAGAAAGGCGTAGTTGGCGGTCTCGAATTCACTCAATCGAAACAGCGGCTTGACCTTACGCACAAAACCATCACTGGCAGGCAGGGTCGGCCCCTGATCGGATAAATACGCCGTATCCCAACGCAGAGTGTTTGCGAAGAGTCGCGCCACTTCATCATCCAAATTATGACCGGTAGCGAGCACATCAAAACCCTCTTCCCGAGCAATCCGGTTAAAATGATGTCGCTTCATCTTGCCACACACGGAACAGACCGGACGTTTGACGTATTGCTTGATGTCCGGGATGGGCAACCCCCACTTCTCCATTTCAAACACACGCAGGTCGAGATCATGCAGATCACAAAAATCCTCGACTTTCTTACGCGCTTTTCCCGAAGAATTGGGAATGCCGAGGTCAATATGCAGGCCTGTAACATCATACCCCTGCAATTTCAGCTCAAGCATCAAAGCCAAAGAATCCTTGCCACCGGACAGTGCCACAAGAATACGCTCATCATGGGTGAACATCTTTTCCCGACGGATGGCGGTTTCCACCTGTTTGGTGAAGAAAAGCGGAAAACAATCCTTACAAAACCCGGAATGATGACTGGGCAATGCGACGCAGGCAGTTTTTTTACAACGGATACATTTCATAAATAATACCCTTACCCTGCGGAAGTAACTTTGCGAACCATGAGCGTATCACCGTTTTTCAACATACAGTCCGCGGTGAGCAGCTCGCCGTCGCGCACAACGATGGCCATGGTGAAACGGAGCTTCAATTTATTCAGCACAGCAATGACCGAGCGAGTGTTGCTCATCTCGATCTGCTCTCCGTCCGGTTCAAGATTAACCGTAATCATATGTGTCTCCTTTTCCGCCAGTCGCTTTGATGGCCAGCGGGTGGGTGGACACTACAGAGGAAGCGGGTCCTGTTCAAGCCCCCTGTCTCGGAGGGGAATTACACGAAAAACACAGTCACTCCGGGGTACCACGGCGGTATGTTAGAATCTGAATGAAAACACCAAACCTTTGTTGACCCAAAAGAGGGGAATCGCGTATGTTGCCAATAAGGGAATAATCCTAAGGAGGATTTCATGAGCCAACCGAAGATTCTCGTTGTCGATGATGAAAAACATATTCGCATGCTCTACAGGGAAGAACTGGAAGCTGACGGATACACTGTCGCCACCTCAGACGGCGAAGAAGACATCCTCGATGTAATGGAACGAGAAACCCCGACCATCGTCATTCTGGACATCAAACTTGGTGTCAGCCGCTCCGGCCTTGACCTCTTGCAGGAAATCAGGACCAAAGACCTGCAAATACCGGTCATCCTTTCCACGGCGTACGACTCCTTCCAGCACGACCTCAAATCCATTGCCGCAGATTATTATGTGGTCAAATCAGTGGACCTCTCAGAGCTGAAAGACAAGGTTCGTATGGCCCTTAATAAAGCTGGTATGTAGCTAATTACACACAGCTTTTCATCTTTTTAGCGGACACCCTCCAGGCACATCCCGGGGGGTGTCTTCGTTTATTTTTCGCACCTGCCCAACAATTTCTACTGAGACATTCCTCTTGCCGTGCCGCCCTCCGGCATGGTAGCCGCATCGCATGTTCGACATTACCGCACAGGACCTCCAACTGTATCTTATCATGGCTCCGGGCCTGCTCATTGCATTGGTTTGTCACGAAGTAGCCCATGGTTACGTGGCCTATCTGCTCGGTGACCCCACAGCCAAGTCCCAGGGACGATTGACGCTCAACCCGCTCAAGCACCTGGACCCCATCGGCACGTTGGCCTTTTTCTTTGTCCAGTTCGGCTGGGCACGCCCCGTTCCGGTTAATGCACGATATTTCAGAAACCCACGTCAAGGCATGATGCTGACAGCTATGGCGGGACCAGGGATTAACTTCCTGCTGGCCTCGATTTTTGCGCTGATCTTCCACGCCATGGTCGCTTTTGACATCAACGGACAGAGCGCATTCTATGCTGTGGCCTATTATGGCGTATTCGTAAACCTTATTCTCGGCGTATTCAACCTTTTGCCCATTCCACCTCTGGACGGCAGCAACGTTGTCGCGTACTTTCTACCGCCGCAGGCAGCCTACAAGTTCATGTCCCTAAGCCGATATGGTTTTATTCTCCTCATCGGCATTATCATGCTGGGACGCTTCACCGGCTTTTCACTGGTTGGCGAGATCATTCTGCCTATGGTTCGCGCCATGGCCGGTCTACTCGGCATCCCCATGTAACCCTTTAAACAACACCAATTCATCATGAGCGAAAGACAACGCATCGTTTCAGGCATGCGGCCCACCGGCCCCCTTCATCTCGGTCACTACTTCGGCGTCATTGCCAACTGGGTCAAACTCCAGGAAGAGTACGACTGTTTCTTTTTCGTGGCCGACTGGCACGCCCTGACCAGCGAATACGCCGATCCCACCAGAACCAAAGGCTTCGTTCCCGGTCTGGTCAAAGATTGGATCGCCGCAGGCCTGGATCCGGAAAAATGCAGCATCTTCCAGCAGTCCATGGTCAAAGAACACGCTGAATTGAACCTGCTACTGGCCATGATCACCCCGCTGGGCTGGCTGGAGCGGTGTCCTACATACAAAGAACAAAAAACCGAACTGGCACAGAAAGAACTGAACACCTTCGGATTCCTCGGTTATCCCGTACTCATGACTGCTGACATCCTGATGTACAAGCCGTGCGCCGTGCCTGTAGGCAAGGACCAGCTTCCGCATCTGGAACTGACCCGAGAGATAGCCCGTCGCTTCAATCACCTGAACAAGACGGAACTCTTCCCGGAACCGGCAGACATGCTCACCGAAGAATGTAAGCTGCCCGGTCTGGACGGTCGCAAAATGTCCAAGAGCTATGGTAACTCCATCATGCTTTCCGAGCCTATTGACGAGATCATGCCTAAACTGCGCGGTATGAAAACCGACGAAAATCGTCTGCGCAAATCCGATCCGGGTGATCCCAATATTTGCAACCTTTACCCCTACCACAAGCTCATGACCGATCCGGCCAAACTCCCTGAAATTCAGGAAGGTTGCCGCAATGCGTCCTGGGGTTGTGTTGATTGCAAAAAAGTGCTCATGGAGTCCATGGAAACCTTCCTGACGCCTTTGCACGAACGCCGCGCCGCCTGCACTGATGCAATGGTTCAGGAAATCCTGCACGCAGGGAATGAAAAGGCCCGTGCGTACGCCCGAAAGACCATGGACGAAATCCGTCAGGTCATGAACTTCGACTTCTAAGCAAAAAAAATATATATAGTGGCATTTCCCGAACTCTTTCCGGGACCACACAACATTCAGGAGATTCTATGGCAGCCCAGAAAGGCAGCACTGTCAAAGTCCATTACACCGGTACCCTCAAGGCTGACGGCAGCCAGTTCGATTCCAGTGAGGGCCGCGAGCCTCTCGAGTTCCAATTGGGCGAAGGTATGGTCATCGCCGGTTTCGAAAAAGCCGTCATCGGCAAGAATGTCGGCGACTCCATGACCGTGGAGATTGCACCAGAGGAAGGCTACGGCAATCCCAATGAAGAACTGGTCTTCCAGGTCCGCAAGGAACAACTTCCCCCGAACGTCGAGTTGGAAGAAGGCATCATGCTGGAAATCCGCACCGAAGACGACCACCCCGCATACGTACGCGTCACCGCGTTCGACGAAGAGATGGTCACGCTTGACGGTAATCACCCCTTGGCGGGAGAAACCTTGATTTTTGACATTGAACTCGTGGAAGTTGCTTAAATAACTTCACATTGATTAAAATCCCCCCGCCTCTTGCTGAATTCGGCGAGGGCGGGGTTTTCTTTTTTTTAACAGGCGGACACATCACATGAGTATTTCAAAACGCTGTAGCGACCTGACCCCGTTTCTGGTCATGGAAATCCTTGAGGCTGCTCAGGCCATGGAGCGTAATGGAGAATCCATCATCCACATGGAAGTCGGCGAACCAGACTTCGATACACCGGACTGCGTCAAACGCGCTTCCTGTGAAGCTCTGGACAAAGGCCACACCCACTACACCCATTCATTGGGTCTCATCGAACTGCGTGAGGCCATCTGCGATGACTATCGCGAACGGTACGATGTTGCTATTGACTCGGCGAACATCGCGATCACACAGGGCACCAGCCCGGCCATGCTCGCCCTATTCTCAGCGATTCTAGAAGACGGCGATCAGGTCATCACCAGTGATCCGTGCTACGCCTGCTACGATAATTTCATAACCTTTGCAGGGGCCGAACCTGTCAAGATCCCAGTGTCCGAAGACGACGCCTTCCAGTACCGCGTATCCGCCATTCGTGAAGCACTCAAGGCCAACAAAAACATCAAGGCCATTCTCGTCAACTCCCCGGCCAACCCCACTGGCACACTGCTTTCCAAGGAACGCATGCAGGCCATTGCCGAACTGGCTGAAGAATACAATCTCTGGATCATATCCGACGAAATTTACCATGGTCTGGTTTACGAAGGAAAAGAACATTCCATCCTTGAATTCACTGACCGCGCCTTTGTCCTAAACGGTTTCTCCAAGCTTTATGCCATGACCGGCTGGCGGCTGGGCTATCTCATTGCCCCGCCTGAATTCATGCGCACCTTACAGACCGCGTGCCAAAACTTCTTCATCTCCGCCAACAGTATGGCTCAGTGGGGCGGTGTGGCCGCACTCAAGGAAGGCGCACTCGACGTAGAACGCATGAAAACCACCTACAACAAACGCCGCCTGTACATCCTTGAACGACTGACCGGCATGGGCTTCGACATCAAGCATCCACCGACCGGCGCATTTTACGTGCTCGTCAACATGCAACATCTGGCCGCAAAATTTGATGGCAGTTCACTCAAGCTTGCCTATGATATTCTGGGAAAAGCAAAGATCGGCGTTACTCCCGGAATCGATTTCGGTAAAGGTGCAGAAGGGTTCATTCGCTTCTCCTACGCCACCTCCATGGACAATATCAAAGAAGGCATGGACCGACTCAAACAGTATCTCAAAAACAACAACTAAAATTCTCCCTTAAAAAAGACCGAGGCCTGTACATCAGGCCTCAGTCTTTTCGATACTCATAAAAAAAACACACGTTCTAAACGTGGATATCCAGCCCCTTGTAAGCCACACCGCCCGCGCCAAACATCATTCCACCGCCTGTAAAAAGTGACGTCGTATTCATATTAGATGCATACCACCACGCCATAGCCTCAGTCTGAAGCGTCTGCTCCATATCCTGCGGCGACAACCTGCTTTCTGCAACGCCTGCCAGTTTCCCGAACTGAAGAATCTCACCCAGCTCATTCACCCGTGCAGGGTTCGTACTGAAATACGCATTGATCATTTCCCGATGCGGATGATCTCCGGCCACAGTCACGCCACCCGCCGGATCATATGACAAACGAAACGGTGCCGACACGTTCACACCAAGATCAGCCAGATCGTCACTTACGTCTCGGTTCCATCCACTTTGCAATGCATCATGATAATCCGACACGGCCTTGAACGACACTCTATCATCACCAACATCAGCAACCTTCGACAAAAGCGCACGAATATGATCCCGCACACTCCCTTGTGTATCGGCATCAGTTTCCTGTCGTTTTTTTGACTGCTCAGGACCAAGCGAAAAATCGGCCTCGCCCTGTGTGCGCTTCGGCCTTTTGTACGTGTATCCTTGTACAGTCTGTTCAATAGGTTGCGTCGACATAGGAGCCTTCTCTCCACATAATGATTTACTTGAATCGAACAGCAAGCTATATATTTTATAGCACAAAATGTACCAGCCGCATTGCACGGACCGGAAAACATAGGTATACTTAACCTTATTAGGCCAACCACGAACTTTTAAGGGTTACACATATGCATGAGAAATCATTGATTATCAACGGCGTTAACGTCACTAATATCATCAATCGAAATGAAAGCCGCGTGGCGGCACTTATCCCGGAATTAATTCAGGAATACTATCCTGATTTCATTTTCGAAGATCTCGATATTCAGGATATCTATGCACTCACTCTGAATCTGATCCCCGCAGGTTACGCCCAGACCGGATCAATAGTTCTGTCCAACCGATTGTCAGATTTCGAAATAAACTCAAAAATCCGCATCGCCATCGAACGAGTCCTCGACAATCCCACCCGTGTGACTGGATAATAAAAATATATTTGATGTGCCTCCAAAAACTAGGGGAAAGGAAAGAGGATAAAAACACTTTTTTCACTGAGCGCACGGCTTTAATGCATCTTCAAAAAAAACATAAATAAAATTCAATGATTAATAATTATGTTGTCTACGTCCTTCTGGCGATCACAATTACTGCCATTCCAGGACCAGCTGTTATTCTCACCATACGAAACAGTCTAAAATATGGCTATAAAGCATCTATTGCCAATATCTTAGGAAACTTTATTGCCATGGTTCTGCTGGCGACACTTTCTGCAGTTGGACTAGGAGCTTTAATTATCTCTTCATCTTCGTTATTTGTTATTCTCAAAATTTTCGGGTGTCTTTACTTGATATATCTGGGTATAAAATCTTGGAAAACACCTTGTATTCAAAAAAGAAACCACCAAAAAGAACAACAAATCAACAAAAAAAAATTTACGGTTCTGTTTAAAGAAGGATTGGGAGTTGGTATCAGCAATCCAAAAGCCATTGCCTTTTTCACAGCCCTTTTCCCTCAATTTGTTGACCCAGCCAGAGCTTTCATCCCGCAATTCTTAACTTTAATCCTCACCATTGAAGTAATTTCTTTCATTATTTTGACAAGTTACGCAATGTCAGCGTCGTTAGCCTCGCCTTTCTTATCAAAAAAAAGAGCAATGGCTATTTTCAACAAACTGACTGGTATTTCTTTTATTGGATTTGGAATCGCTCTTCTCTGTGAAGATTCATAACCCTACACCGCCATCCTTCCATCTAAATTTTCTACCAAATTTGACTGGCGGCGTTGGCAGCAGTCCGCAAAAAATAGCGTTGGATATCTTCCTAATTACAGAAGATATCATACGCGTTTTTTTACGGATATTCCATACCCTGGCCTTCCAAGCACAGTAACCATGCACGAATGCGCCTATATGACTCCAAAGGCTCTCGGCCTCTGCCGGGTTCAGAGCAGCGCCCTAGTTCCATGAAATAGACCGCCGATAGCCACCATTCCTTTCCCTCAAGTAAGTACTATTTTACCATGATACTGAGAGGAAACGTGACATAAAAACAACTTCCCTTTCCCAGCACTGATTCGGCTAAAATTTCACCGTGATAGTGTTCTACTATTTGCTTACAAATCGGAAGCCCCAAGCCTGTTCCAAGTTGGGAAGAACTGAGAGTATTCCCTTTTTTTGCGACGTAATATTTGTCGAATATTCTAGTGATATTTTCAGCAGTCATGCCAACACCTTCATCACTGACCGCGATCTCTATATGCTTATCATTCACTGACGCGGTGATGACGATTTCACCCGAATCCGTAAACTTAATTGCGTTACTCAAAAGATTGACAAGGACTTGTGTAATCAAATCCACATCCAAATACATTGAAGGAAGCGGCGAGTGCGTACCGATAGTCATCGTCACGGATGGCTTTTCAAGAACAAGACCCTCCACCGCCGTTACCGATGATTGAAGCACATCTTCCAACGAAGTGGGTTCATCGTTCCATGTAGCCTGACCCGATTCAATCTTAGCAAGATCAAGTACATTATTAATCATTCGGGTCAGTCTGCTGCACTCGTAGGAAATAATGGATATATTCTTCCGAATCCTATTCTCTTTTTTTGCAAGAGGTTCTGGAATAACATTCTCTGAACTGATCACATCAAAATCTTTTTTTATAAGCTTGGTAAAACCAAAAATGGAAGTAAGAGGAGTTCGCAACTCATGAGATACTTGCGAAAGAAAATCAGACTTCAGTTGTTCAGCCTCCTGCGCCATTTCTTTTTGTTTGATTTCCATCTTCAGATTATCATTAAGTCTGATCAACTTATCCTGATTCTCTTCAAGCTTTCTGGCATGTTCTCGCAACTCCTTATTGGTATTGTTCAACAAACCAAAGGCCTTCCGCTGAATAACAATTCCAATATAGACAAAGACTGCACCGAAAAAGAAAACAAGAGCAATAAACAGATCGTTTACAACATCGAAATGACCGATAAAAATAAAAATAACGAGTATATATGCAAAAAAGAAAAAGACCATGAAGGCCATATGCATTTTTATCAAGCTTGAGGTCCGTTTTGGGAACCCTGCTATCGAATCGTGGACGGTGAGCATCAAGCTCTTATGATAAAGTATGCTTCGCAGCATCACCAGTGCACCTAAAAAAATTAAAATGCACGCCAGTATTGTGCTCCACGTCATCCCCGCTCCTTTTCACGCAATAAATAGTAACGCCTTCTACTCCAAGTTTATTGGTTGCATCGTGATTCATAATTGTCCAGTATAACATATATGTAATCATTGATGACACATTCAACTATACATTTGATGTCACCACAGTCATCCCCTTCCCCAAAAACCAAAAGTCTAGCTGGCTATATTAACAACCGTTCGCAAAAAATTGCGCGGGACACCTTCCGATTATAGAAGATGTCCCGCGCAATTTTTTGCGAATATTCCGTAGCCCAACCTTCCGAGCACAGTAACCATACTCCACTGCGCCTATAAAATTCCAAAGGCCCACAATCGTTGATGGGTCCAAACAATGCCCTAGTCCCCACCAAATGGACCATAGGTAGCCGCTGTCCCGCAATCGGACGGCCCCCGGCAGAAGTCCCCAAAAGGACCTCCACCGAAAGCACGCTGTTATTCTACGTTTATATTACTACCCGGCTTCTCCATACCGATAACGAACATGAGAAGTGCTGGGATAACGAACACGGTAAAGACAGTAGACATAGCCAACCCACCAAGCACGACTGATCCAAGTCCTCGATATAACTCGGAACCGGGACCAGGAGCCACGGCGAGCGGCAACATACCGAAGATAGACGTAGTCGCGGACATGTAGATGGGCCGCAAACGTGTTCGAGTGGCTTCGATGACCGCCTCTTTGTGCTCCATACCGCGCTCTCGAATATTACCGAGCGATTGATGCACGATAAGAATTGCGTTGTTGACGACGACACCGATAAGAATGACAAATCCGAGCATTGTCAGAATATCAAGGGCCTGCGGTGCAATGAAGATGTTCTCCAATCGCAACCCGAGGAACCCGCCTGCACCGGCCAGAGGGACGGTGAAGAGAATGATGAGCGGATAGATAAAGTTCTCAAAGAGCGCAGCCATAAGCAGATATGTGATGATAATTGCAAGGATAAAATTCCATTGCAAAGCATCACGAGTCACGGTGAGCTTATCTGCCGCACCGGAAAGCTGGACGTGTACCCCTTCCATCATACCCGTTTGCTCCAAGGCAGGAATAAGCTTCTGCTGGATAATTTCCATAGCGGACTGCAAAGGCATATCCGGCGGAGGCGTGACCTGAAGGGTAATGGTCCGTTTGCGTTCGAGATGTCGAATCTGTGTCACACCATAGGTGTTTTCGATAGACGCAAGGGAAGAAAGCGGCACAGCCCATCCTTTAGGCGTTGCCACTAATTGAGAATAGAGTTCTTCGGGCGTAGCTATTTCATCTTTGGATGCCTTGAGCACCAGATCAATCTTCTTTTTGCCTTCTTCCTTATAATCACCGATCTTACGACCATCGAGAATAACATCCACGGCCTTACCCAAATCGCTGGAGGTTAGGCCCGCCGCACGCACTCGGTCACGATACGGATGGAACCGTACTTCGGGATACAGCAATTCCAACGACGGAATAGGCCGTACCTGTGCACCTTGAATAGACTGCATAGTCATGCCGAACATGGTTCCGGCAGCGCCCACAAGTTGTTGCAAGTTGTCACCAGAGAAATCCACATTGATAACTCGACCCTCACCGATCCCCTGCTCAAAAATGGAGGATTGGAGAGCAACGCCGAACATACCTGGTATGGAATTAAGCACCCGCATGAAGAGTGGAATCAACCCGCCAGCGTTCTGTTCTTCGGTCGATACGGCACCAAAGAGGTTGATAGTCGGATGAGAAACAAAAAACATGCTCTCAATTCCAGGGATATCACCAACACTTTTGTCAAAATAAGGATCCACTTGATCAAACACATACTGACCGATGTCGTAGCGTTCCGCATACGACAGGCCCGGCGGTGGGATCAGAATCGAGATCACAAAGTTACGATTGCCCTGCGGCAGGTACTCCATCTTCGGAAACATGGTCCAAACAATAAGAACGGACACCATGGTCAACCCGACAACGGTAATGACACGACTTTTCCACGTATTAATCGCCATACGCAAAAGCATGATAATAAAATCAGCAAATTTGCCACCCAATTGAGTGAGCGGCGTAAGAATCTTTTTCGCTATGGACAGGCCAGCCGGTTTTCTCGGGCTATCGTCCCGCTTGACGACTTTCTTCTCGGCAATACGATAAAACTGATTGGCGAGCATGGGGATAACCAACACCGACACAAAGAGCGACAAGGCAATGGCGCAGGTGACGGCAATGGCGATATCCTTGAAGAGCTGTCCGGCTTCCTGCTCCATAAATACAACGGGAAGGAACACGGCTACGGTGGTCAATGTCGAAGCAAGCACCGCCCCCCACACCTCACTGGCTCCATCATAGGCTGCCTTGAAAGCGGTTTTCCCCATTCGTCGATGCCGGTCAACGTTTTCAAGAACAACAATGGCGTTATCCACGAGCATACCAACAGCAAACGAAATACCCGCCATGGAAACGATATTCAAACTACGTCCTGCCGCTGCGAACATAATAAACGCACCAACGATGGACACGGGGATGGACACAGCCACAATAATAGTCGAGCTAAATGATTGGAGAAAGACAAACAAAACGATAATCGCCAAAATGGAACCGATAAGGATGTTGCGCCTTACCAGATTAATGGCACCTTCGATGTACGGACGCTGGTCATAAACCCAGTCAAGGTACACACCTTTTTCAGCCAGCACACCGTCGTTGAGATTCTGAACGACCTCTTCCACCGCATTGGTCATGGACAAAATGTTGGTTCCCGGCTCAGGCTTAACGCCTACGGCAATGCCGGAAACACCACGTTGCAACATGACGGTAACAGGTTTTTCATTTCCTTTGGAGACAGTTGCGACATCACCGAGAGTGACACGGAACTGACCGGAGGAAGAGATAACCACGGACTCGATATCTTCAATAGACTTGAACTCGGCTGGTGTACGAATACGATAATCGCGTCGCCCGACACCAAGGGTACCTGCGGATACGGACACGTTTTCGCTTTGCAACACACTTATAAGTTCAGTGGCCGTCAGGTTGTAGGAAGCAAGTTTGGCAGGGTCCACGACGATGTGCATTTCATCCTCGCGCCCACCGCCCATGAACAAATCAGCCACACCGGGCACACGCTCGATGTACTGACGAACTTCGTTCTCAAAGAAAGTCATATATGTTGTGACATCGTCAGTGTTGTCCGGCAGGCCTTTCAGAAGCATCCAGATAACAGGCGATGTGGACGCACCTGTGGCCGAAATAATGGGTCGGTCAACATCGTCCGGGTAATCCGGTACTTCGTCGAGTTTGTTGGACACGCGCAAAAGTGCACGGTCGATCTCGGTACCAATTTTAAACGTCAAAGTCAGTTCAGACAGGGAGTTATAATTGGAACTCTCCATTTTGATGAGACTGGGGATACCCTTGAGTACCTTTTCCTGTTCCTCAACAACATCACGCTCCATCTCGTAGGGCGTAGCACCATTCCAAGTGGTGGTGACGGTAATTACAGGCTCGGTCACGTTTGGTGACAACTGATAGGGCAGCCCAAGCAGGGCCACCACGCCGAACATGGTAACCATAATGACGCCCACAAGGACGGCAACAGGTTTTCGTATGGCGGTTCCGACGATATCCACGGCGTCCCCCTACTGCTGCTGCATGTTTTTTGCGGCCACGGACTGCTGGGGCTGAAGCCGCTCATTGCCCTTGACCACCACGTCCATACCCTCTTTGAGAGTCTTGGACTTCACACCGGCACTGAGACCACGATAGCCAACAACGTATACTGGCATAGGTACGGCCTTACCTTCGATAACGCACCAGACGACCAGTTGGCCTCGAGCGGAAATAATAGCGTCACGAGGCACAATAAGAGTCTTGCCTCCAACGCCCTTGGGCAGACTGACACGGGCTTCCATGCCTTCGGCCAAAGAACCATCATTCTTGACACGAATTTTGACCGGGAACGTACGAGTGGTCACATCACCCTTGGGAATGACGGCGAACACTTCACCCGGCAATTCCTTGCCAGCAGTATTAATAACAACTTTGAGACCGGGCTTAACCACGCCAAACGCTCCACGTGGGGCATTAACCACCACGTCAAATTCGTCGTCGCGAGCAATCAGAGTCACAACTGCCCCTTTGGAAACCCATTCACCACGAAAGACCTTACGATCAAGCACCACACCTTCATACGGGGCACGGATGGTCTTCTTCTCCCGCTCCACATACAGCCTGTTAAGAATGGCCTGAGCAGCAATCATCTTCTTTTCAGCAGATAATGCGGCCAGTCGTTTAGAGTCATATTCTCCTTCTGCAACTGTCGCACTCTTGTAAAGCTTGGTCGTCCGAGTATTTTCCCGTTTGGCCAACTCAGCCTCTGCCTTGGACTGTTCCAACAGCGCTCTGGCATTAGCGATGGTTCGATTCAAAATATCCGAAGACAGGATCACAAGCGGATCGCCCTTTTTCACTCGCTGACCTTCCTGAACTTTCAGGTCCACCAGCTTGCCGTCCACCTCGGCGGCGACATTGGAAATTTCAGTAAAATATACAGTACCGATAAATTCAGTTTGCGGAGCCATATCCCCAGTCGTCACCTTTCCGGTAACAACGGGAGACGGAGGCCTTTCGCCAGATTTCTGAGCAAGAGCCGGAGCGGCAAGCAAAACCGCAAGGCTGAACACAACGAGGAGATACAGTGTTTTTTTCATGATAGGCTCGTACATTTCCTTATATTTTTCCACGGCTCAATAATAGAACCATGGTCATGCTCAACGACAACATTCTGCATTTCGGAAAATATTTTCTTCCCTGTCAGGAGAAGTAATGATCTGCCACAAAACCTTCTGACATATGGCAAGTTCTGCAGGATCAATATTTTTTACGGTATTGACAAGAACTTCCAGAACCGGATCAAAAGACGCTTCCATCAAATTCCGGCCAGCTTCCGTAATAAAAAGGAACTTGACCCGTCGATCCTCTTTGCTGGCCTCTCGACGCAACAAACCTCGCTTCTCAAGCGCAGATACCAACCGGCTGACACCTGTCTTTTCCTGAGACATAATTTCGCACAGCTGACCTTGAGTCAGCCCATCATGCTTGTAGGAAGGAATCAATGCGCGCCATTGCTCCACGGTAATGTCGAGGCCAGCCTCAAACAATTTCGCGGTCATATCATTAGTCAAAATTCTCGAGACCTTCCATGTAAGAAAGCCGAGAGAACCTCTTGGGTTCAATTCTTGTAAAGGCATCCGAAAGTTGTAACTGCAACAAAATAGTCGGTCAACCCATTTTTAGTGTGGACACCAGTTGCAATAATGATCGTATGGTTATACTGTTCCGGCCATGGAAAGATTCACCGCAGACTTGCACATCCACTCCCGTTTTTCTCGCGCCACGAGCAAGAACTTGACCATCCGGAGCCTGGCAGCCTGGGGGCGCCTCAAAGGACTAACAGTCCTGGGTACCGGAGACTTCACCCACCCTGAATGGCTGGCCGAAATCGAAGACCAGCTTCAAGACAACGGGCATGGACTCTTCACCCTGAGAGACCCCGGAGGGCTTGAATCGGAAATCCCGACTTTTGACGGAGAGATTCCCGGCCGTACTCGCTTCATGCTCCAGACGGAAATCAGCTCTATCTACAAACGTGGCGGCAAGGTGCGCAAAGTCCACAATCTGGTCTATATGCCAGACCTTGATTCCGTAAAACGATTCAACGAAAAGCTGGGACAAGTCGGCAATCTGGCTTCGGACGGACGCCCCATTCTCGGACTGGACAGCCGCAATCTCATTGACATGGTGCTGGAAACTCACCCCATGGCCTTCCTCGTTCCGGCCCACATATGGACACCATGGTTCTCATTGTTCGGCTCCAAATCTGGCTTTAACTCCATCCGCGAATGCTTCGGTGACTATTCAGACGAAATCTTCGCCATGGAAACCGGCTTATCTTCGGACCCGGAAATGAACTGGACATGGTCGGAACTCGACCGCATCAAACTCATCTCAAATTCAGACGCGCATTCCGGCGAAAAGCTGGGACGCGAGGCCAATCTGTTCCGTGGTGATATTTCCTATGAAGGCATTTACCGCGCGCTCAGAAGCGAAGGTTTGGGCCACAAATTTCTCGGCACCGTGGAATTCTTCCCTGAAGAAGGCAAATACCACATGGACGGCCACCGCAAATGTGGCGTTTCCATGGACCCGCACGAAACCATTGCCCGCGACGGCATTTGTCCGGTCTGCGGCAAACCGGTCACCGTGGGCGTCTATAATCGCATACTGGAACTGTCCGACCGCGAAGAACCGGTCCAGCCCGCAGGTGCGGCCAATTTCGTGTCCATGATTCCACTCAAGGAAATTCTGTCTGAAGTGGTGGGGGTGGGACCGACTTCAAAAAAAGTCAACCTGCTGTACATGAAACTCCTCCATGAATTCGGCACTGAATTGGACATCCTTCAACGTGCTCCGGTAGAAGATCTAAATAAATTTTCCTGTCATCTGGGCGAAGGTCTATCCCGAATGCGTGAAGGACAGGTCATTCGCAAGGCCGGATTCGACGGTGAATACGGCAAAATTACCGTGTTCTCTGAAAAAGAACGCGCTGAAATCAAAAATGGCGGTACGCTCATCTCCATGGCCGCATCCGACAAGCACCCTGACGTGGGCGAAATAGCCAAGCCGTGCAAAGTCATTCTCAGACGAAAAAATAAAATTGCTACTGTCACGTATAACAAGGAACAGCAGGCAGCCATCAACGCCGGCCCTGGTGCGGTTCTGGTCATGGCCGGCCCCGGTACCGGAAAGACGCAGACCCTTATGGGACGTATTGAACGACTCATTAACGAAGGGGGTAACCCCAAACGCATACTCGCTCTGACTTTCACCCGCAGAGCAGCGCAGGAACTCCGCGATCGCATGAAAAGTCTTCGTGGCGACACAGCAGAAATGCCTCAGGCAGGCACCCTGCATTCACTGTGCTTCGACTACTGGCGACATGCCTATTCCGACACACCAATAGTGGTTCCAGAGGCTGCGGCCAAAAAACTTTTTGCCGAGGTTAACCCCGAATTCGCGGGCAAAAATCTCAACCACTACTGGAACAAATACATCATGGCCCGTGAGCGGTTAGAAGAACTGCCCGCTGACCTTGCCGAGGCACACATCAACTACGGCAACCAGAAAAATCACTGGGATTTGGTGGACTACACCGATCTGCTGGAATTCATGCTGGAGCAATCAGACGCGCCCACTTTCCGTATGCCTTACACCGACGTACTGGTGGACGAAGTTCAAGACCTCACCCCCCTGCAACTTGCCGTAATCAAAGGCGTTGCCGAGAAGTCAGGCAAAGGCGTATTTTGTATCGGCGACCCCAAGCAATCCATCTACGGATTCCGAGGCGCAGCAGAAAACGTGGAAGAACGCCTCAAGGAAATGTGGCCAAAGATTAAGCCTGTCACCCTGCTTGAAAACTACCGCTCAGGTCAGGCCATTCTTGATACGGCAGCATCCCTTTTCCCGGATGAACCAAAACTCCACGCCAATCAGGACATCAACGCTACCATTCATCTTTTTGAAGGACCAAACGGATTACGCGAAGCCACCTGGATCAGCGATAAAATCAAAGGACTGATTGGCACAACCAGTCATTCCATCACCGATCAGGAAGGCGGCGGAGATTTGGCCCCCGGCGACATAGCCGTATTAGTACGGTTCAAAGCCCTTATTCCCATTCTTGAAAAAGCCTTGAAACGGGCCGGTATCCCGGTATCCACGCCAGAACTGGAAGGCTTCTGGCAGGAACCGCGTGTAGCGAGTATACTCAAAGCCGCCGAACAATTCTTGGGCATGACACTTTCCGATTCCGAAGACGTCCTTGATGTACCTGACCACATCCTCGCCAAAGGACCAGTGGCTTTGGCCGCATTCCTGAATGAAACCCCGCCGTTCGACCAGTTCTTCTGGGACAGCCGACAATTCAAAGAATTAAAAAAGGCCTTTGACGAACGTAATGGATGGCAGGGGCTGGTCAATTGGGTCAGCCTCCAGACCGAACTGGAGCTGGTACGCAAATCTGCGGAAAAGGTTCAGATAATGACCCTGCACGCGGCCAAGGGGCTGGAGTTCGATGCGGTGTTCATGCCTGCCTGCGAAGAAGGCATCCTGCCCTTTGCCGGAATGGACTTGCTGACAGCCACGGTGACACTCACCCCCGGACGCGGCCAACGCTTCGAAGAAGAACGCCGCCTAATGTTCGTGGGCATGACACGTGCCAAACGCAATCTTTATATCAGTCGATCCGACCAGCGGCAGTTATACGGCAAGACTCTGAATCTGCCATCTTCTCGATATTTACGGGAACTGCCTGAACATCTTCTGACAAAATCAACCTTGGCTGCCAAGATGGTAACCAAGGAAAAACAGCTCGGGTTGCTCGATTAGAAAAAGAACCGATAGACGCCGCGCTCATACGCCCTGCACATATTTCGTGCTGCAAAGACGGATACGCCTGCCTGACGCAAACGACAAAACAGGTGGAGCGGATTAAATACATGTTGGCAAAAGCTTCTGAATTTTTTCATGGCAACAACCTCGGCAACTCAGTGCATTTGTCTGTTCTTTTGCAAGGGATATGCCCACTATTGAGAGTGCAATAATGACCGACAGTTCCACATCGAACACTCCCGTCGACAGGGAAAAAACTGCGCATCAATGCCCAAATTCCGTCACGGCCGCCCAGAATAAATGGGGAGTGGAATTCCCGTATTCCGTAGCCGCAACGTCTTTTGTTGTTCCAGCCGGAGCCGCTGAAAACGCTATATATCTGGCAAATCGATTCCCTGAAATCGCCCTGCTTTTTTTTGAAGCGGACGCCTGCCTCAATTATACCGAGGCCGACCTGCCACCTTCCATGGCCGAGCTGCCGCTTTCATGGCACGTTCACATGCCGCTGGACTTTGACTGGGCTGACGGACTGAATGTCATCTGGCACAAAATCGACGGACTTATCGACAAGGCCGCATTTCTGTCACCGCACTCCTATGTACTACACCCGCCAACTGAACCGGATATGCTTGTTCCATTGGCTGCCCGACTACGAGACAAAGGCGTGGACCCGGCTAGTTTTCTGGTGGAAAATATCCGAGGCTACAGCCTGACACCCATCTGGGATGAAATACGTGAAGGCGGCTATTCAGCGTGTCTGGATATCGGGCATATACAGGCCTACAACCAATTTGACGTGCTTGATCTGCCCGACCTATGGCAACATGTTCAAATGCTTCACATCTATGGCGCTGAAAAGCGCATGCAGCACAGACCTCTTTCCGAGATGGACAAGGCGGGACAAGACCTGCTACGCACCATGCTCGACAAATTTACAGGCCGGACATTGACTCTGGAACTGTTCAATGAACAGGGACTTTTTCGATCCCTTGATCTGCTGGGCCAATGGGTGTCCAACTGGAGAAAAGAACAATGATCACCTTGGTACTCGGCGGCAACAAGTCCGGAAAATCCGACTTCGCGCTCAATCTACTGGCCGATATGGCGCAACCGGGTGTTTTTATTGCCACAGGCAAAGCCAAGGACTTCGCTTTCCGGGAACAGATCGGCAAACACCGCCGAGAACGCTCCTCAAGCATTGAAGTTATTGAAGTTTCCGAGGACTTGCCTCAGACGCTGAGACAGGCTAACTTGCACTTTCCGACTGTGCTTGTGGACAGTCTTGACTACTGGTTATTCGCCTGCCGGGAAGCTGGCTGCGAAGCGGAAAAAATGAAAGAATTCATGGATGTTCTCAGTAATTGGGGCTCCTCGAATCTGATATTGGTTTCATGTGAGACTGGACTTGGAGTTTTACCGGCATCCGGTGAAGTCCGGGCATTCGTACGGAGCCTCGGCGCGCTTAATCAGCGCATCGCCGCGCAGGCTGACCAGGCTTTTCTGGTTGCAGCCGGGCTTCCGTTAACCCTGAAACGGGGATAACTTTTTGGCACTCTTTCGACAACTGGATGAACAGGTCGAACATCTGCTCGAACTGTTCAACAAGGACGATAATTGGCTTATCGTCATCAATGCTGACCCGGATGCTCTGGGTTCGGCCTTGGCGTTGAGGCGCATTATGGCACGGCGGGTAAATCAAACTGCCATTGCCCAGATCAATGAGATCAAGCGACCGGACAACCTGTCCATGATCCGTTACTGCCGCATACCCACGCAAAAACTCATCCCGAACCTGTCGGCCCAATTTGACAAGTTTGCCTTGGTGGATTCACAACCCCACCACAACCCCGAATTCAAACAGTTCGATTTTTCAGTGGTCATCGACCACCACCCCATTGCACAGGATAATCTGGTCAACGCTGACTTTGTGGACATCCGGCCCAAGTACGGCTCCGTCTGCACCATGATGACCGAATACCTGTACAACATGAAAATCCGCCCGGCCAAACTGCTGGCCACGGCCCTGATGTACGGCATCCGCTGTGACACCAAGACCTTTGAGCGCGAATTCATCGACGCTGACATGGCGGCTTTCAAGTATCTGTCCAAATATTCCGACTCCAAGCTGATGAACCGTATCAGCCGCAGCGAATTCCATCTGGACTGGATGCGGTATATTTCCCGTGCCTTCTACAACCTGCGCCGGATCGGCAAAGGGTTGTTCGCTTATTGTGGCAACGTGGAAAACCCGGACGTTCTGGTCATTGTCGCCGATTTCTTCACCCGCGTTCACGACGTGCCGTGGGTTGTTGTTTCGGGGACGTCCGAAGGCAAGCTCGTCTGTATTCTTCGCGGCGACGGTCAACGTCGTAATATGGGGACCATGGCCCAAAAACTCATGAACGGCCTCGGCTCGGCTGGTGGTCACAAACAGGCTGCCCGTGCCGAAGTGCCGGTTGAAGAACTGGACGGCGTGGACCCGGAAATATTCATGCTCAAGCGTATCGGACAAGGCCGCAAAGCCACGATTCGTAAAGTTTAACCTTTACTCACACAATACATATGTCGCTGAAAGAACGCCTTAATTTCGATAAGGAACCTATTTTTCTTATCGACGGTACCGCCCTGCTCTATCGCGCCTTCTACGCTCGCGCCGACCTGTCACGTTCGGACGGATTCCCGACCAACGCGATCAATACGGTTCTGCGTGTGCTCATGAACATGCTCCGGGATGAACAGCCCAAACATGTAGCATTCATGATGGACGGTAGGGGGAAAACCTTCCGCAACGACCTGTACGACAAATACAAGGCCAATCGTCCGCCCATGCCCGAAGGGCTGGCCGAACAGATTGCGCCAGTACAGGAAGGCGTTCAGTTACTCGGCCTCAAACTGCTTGTCTCAGACGGCGTAGAAGCGGACGACTGCATCTGCGCACTCGCCAACAAGTACAAGGCGGACCGCCCGGTCATCATCATGGCCTCCGACAAGGACCTCAAGCAGTGCCTTGATACCAACGTGGCCATGGTCAGCCAGCACGGACGCAAGGAAACCCTCTACACACTGGACGGATTCCGCGAGAAGGAAGGCATGGAGCCAGCCACATGGCCGGATTTCCAGGCCGTAATCGGCGACTCGGCAGATAATATTCCCGGTATTCCCAAAATCGGCCCGGTCACGGCGCGAAAGATTTTCGCCGAAACCGGTCCCACACTTGAGGACCTGCGCAACAACGTAGACAAACTCCCGGAAAAGCTCCGCGCCAAGGTGGAGCCGGAAATGGAAACGGTATTCATGTTCCGCGACCTGACCCGCATGAAGACCGATTGCTGTGACAATCCAGTGGATGATTTCATTGTGCAGGACATGGATGTAGACGCGCTCCACGCATTTCTGGAAGAATATGAACTGCGCGGTTTGCAACGTGATCTGCCTAGAAAAATAGCAGCACAGGCCGCGACAAGCGCACCGGCTTCATCTTCCAAAAAGACTACACAGGCACAGGATGGCGGTTTGTTATCCTTGTTCGGCGAAACCCCGGCAACCCCGAAGGTCGAAGCACCTCTGGCTATGACCGAGGCCCCGACTGTCGGCGATCTGCCCAATTTGGCGGGCGAAGACGTGGGTGTGGTCTTTGAGAAAAAAGCATTTTTCATTGGCATGGAAGGCAAGGAATACCGGTATACCGGTGACGTTGCCGATCTGGTTCGCGCATTGGCCGATGCTTCGGTGATCGCGACCCCGTCCGTGCAGGATTTGTTACGTGCCGATTCGGCATGGAATTATATTTTGGCAAGCCAATGGTTCGACCTGAGTCTGGCCACATATCTGCTCGACCCGGAATCACGCAATTATACGTGGGCTCGGCTCAAGCAATCCATTCACCATGATGGCCGCTCTGAATTTGCAGAAGCTGCCAAGGGATTGCACCCGCAATCTCAGGGATTGGCCGCGCTTGTGTATATGCAAGGTATTCAGGGACAGGTGAAAAGTGCGGAGCTTGAACCGCTTATGCACGACCTTGAATTGCCGCTCATCCCGGTGCTTGTTTCCATGGAGCAGGCTGGTATTGCCGTTGACCTTGAAGCGTTCAAAGGATTTCTCGATGACGTCAGCGCACAACTGGCTGAGCTGACCCGGACCATCATCGGTCACGCCGGAGAGGAATTCAATATCCGCTCCAGCCAACAGTTGGCCGTAGTCCTGTTTGATACACTCGGTATCAAAGCGGGATCAAAGACGAGTACGGGGTTGCGTTCCACTGCCAACCAAGTGTTGGAAAAGATTCGAGATCAGCACCCCATTGTCGAAGCAGTGCTGGAATACCGCATGTTGGAAAAACTGCGCTCCACCTATCTTGAACCACTGCCGAAACTGGTGGACAAGGAATCGAGACTGCATACCCATTTCAATCAGTTGTCCACGGCCACGGGCCGACTGTCCAGCTCGCAACCGAACCTGCAAAACATCCCAATTCGCGGGGTACACGGCCCACGGATGCGCGCCTGTTTTAATGCGAAAGAAGGCCATCTGTTAGCCGCGGCTGATTACTCGCAGATTGAATTACGCGTACTGGCACACTTTTCCAAAGACCCGGCACTGATTGATGCATTCCGCCATGACGAGGACATCCACTCGCGTACAGCGGCCCTGCTCAATGACAAGACGGTTGAAGAAGTGACATCGGATGAACGACGCGGCGCAAAGACCATCAACTTCGGCCTGATCTACGGCATGGGCGTCCAAAAACTGGCCCGCGAGCTGAAAATCAAACAGACCGAGGCCAAGGAATTCACGGAAAAGTATTTCGAAAAAATGGCGACCCTCAAGGCCTACTACGACACCATCGTGGAAGACGCCCAGAAACACGGCTTCGTGGCAACCCTCGCCGGACGCCGCCGCCTGCTCCCGGAACTCCACTCCCGCAACAACCAACTCCAGTCTCAGGCCAAACGCCAAGCCGTCAACACAGTCATTCAAGGCTCAGCCGCCGACATCATCAAAATGGCCATGCTCGCGGCCCACGCCGACGCAGAACTCAAAACCCTCGGCGCCCAACTCATCCTTCAGGTACACGATGAACTCATCATCGAAGCCCCACAGGAAAACATCGAAGCCGCCGGAGCACGCCTCAAAACCATCATGCAAGACGTAGCAAGCTTGGACGTCCCTTTGAAGGTGGATTTAGGGATTGGATTAAATTGGGCGGAAGCGCATTAAAGGACACTCTCTATATTGAGCAAATTCGCTTGCTTCTGCCTATTGGGTTTGACGAACTCAATGCTTAAAGCAATCAATTCTTCTTTTGTTAAAGGATCAGATATCTTTTTACCAACATATTCGATTACTTTTATTACGCGCCACTTAGGACTTAAGTGGTTATTGTGAATCATTTGAACATCAGCAATATCATCAGTTGCAAGCTTCATATGATTTTTAATTGCCAAATATTTAAAATCCTCATCATCAATTCCGAAAACGACCTCTCCGACGTTCATTTCTGAAGAAATAAAAACACAACTCCATTTTCGCTTACTTTTCTCTCTTAAACTAACAGGAGACAATATCTTTATTTTCCCTTGATAATAACCAACGTTAACTAAACTTCCATCCTCTTCTTCAACTTCTCCATAAAACAGTCCAAAGTCATTACGACTTATATACTTTTCACCATCATACGATATTCTTTTCACTCTTTCGTCATCTTTGATCGATTCATATATGTCGTTTTTCCCTCGTTGAAGCTTTAAAAACTCCTCTTCACAACCTTCAACATCTACCTCTTTTTCTAGCTCTTCAGTTTCTGTTGATAGATATTTGGTCATAGCTTCAATTATCTTGTTTATTTTATTATTTTTATCTATCAAATCAACTGTCTTATCAGCCACAAGGACTCCAACTTCATTCAAATCTTTCCCCAAAATCCGCTTAACAAACTGATTCGTAAAACCTTGAAAGAATAAAGCCCCAGCAGGTAAAGCAGAACAAACAATCGTAAATATTGCTTGATAGCATCCATCTTTAGGAACAATTAAAAAAACTTCAGCAGCATCCCCTCCACTTAGGCTGTCAAAAAAAACGACATCAGCCATTGCCTGCAACCCATTGGCAACATTAGATAATGTTTTTGCTGATAGCATTTTTTGAGGAACATCAAAATGAATTTCAAGATATTCACAAGGAAACTGATCAACTGAAATTGTATCTATCATTTTTAAACGCCATAGTTATGAGGTACAGATTCATATATTCAATATCGCATTACACTCACTTCTGCTACAGATCAACTACAACCCCTCACTTTCAATAACACTATACTAGCCATCATCTCCCCAGCTTTAGAAGCTGACGGGGTGGTGGAGCGGCTTTTCCGAACTTGGAGGGAGCGCAGCGAGTGACTGTTCGGGGAGCGGAACCGGCCCGATCAGCTTCTTAGGCTGGGGAGTGCGGCGGCCAAGCTAGGAAGCCGAGTTTTTTTGGTTCTTTTTTGGGGCGGCCCAGCCAAAAAAGAACCCCGCCGGGAGGGCAAAAAGAAAGCTGGAGGAACGTCAGTGACGGCTCTCTGCCTTTAAAAAGCCAAAGGCTTTTCTCTTCTCCCTTCCCCTCTTCCCCCCTCTTCCTCTCTTCCCTTCTCTTCTCTTTCACAAAAAAAACTTGAATAATCCCCCCCACTATTCAAAACTCCCCCAAACAAAACAAAAAACAAACACCCCCTGTAAGGGCACCCTGTATGTTCAAACAAAAAATATGGCCCTTCATAGGCGCCTCCGGCACGGAGTACCCCTTCACCATTCTCCCCAAAAGCGAGAAACTCCCGCAATCCGCAGGAGTATTCATCCTCGCCTACACCCACCCGCGCGGCCATATGGCAGGCTGGGAAATAACCCCCATACTCATAAACCACGCCAACAATATAGCCTTAGCACTCGATACCGAAACACACTTAAACCGCGATCAAAAGGCCATATGGAACTGCAATTTCGTCCTCTTGGAACCCTCTCAATCAGCCAGAGAAAAATACGTACGCGACCTGAAAATACATGAATCCAAAGACATTTGACCGCTACAACTAAAAAAGCCCTGATCAACAGGGCTTATCTTCACTGCTTCAAAAAACAAAGTTCCTACCACTACCTCGTATGGCAATCTTTACAACAATAATAACAACCATCTACATTAGAATAATGCTTTCTGGCTTCCTGCACAGCCCCTCTACAACTCGCATGGACACCAAGATAAATACGATTTTCAGGAGCCGGCAAATACCCACACGCTAATTCATGAACCTCATGCTCACCCGTGGTCTGCTGATTTTTGTTCACATAATACTCAGGCATATGAGCCTCCTTAAAATTATTTATTTAAACCTAGAATATCATACATTCTATATTTAGCGAAACAACATTTTCAAACTAAATCCGACTCTCCATATACCCAAAAAAAAAGCCGCCTCTTCGGCAGCATCAAATTTCGTTTCTTCTCAAAAAAACAACAACTAAGGCCCCACCTTTACATACTTTCGCACCATCTCATCAATGAGACCTTCTTCCTGCATCTCAACAATAATTCTATCGAATTCCTCCAACCGCTCCACAAAAAGCTCACCCTTACGGACCAAAAGATGAAATGGCATTGATGCAACGACTACCTCAGTCTGAACAATCTTGTCGCTCACCCCTTCACTGACAATATGCGCCCACGCAGCTCCCGGCCACTCAATGGCAATATCAGCCCGTTTGTTCGCCAACATCTGCCAGACGTTCTTCAATCGCGGAGTCTGATAGGTCTTGATTCCCCGCGACTTGATATGCGTGTCATTCCACCCATTCCCTACATAGGTCACAACAGACAAATCTAACCGAAGGATATCCTCTATTGAAGTAACAGCTTCAATTTTCTTTATTTTCGGGTGGTCTATGGAAGTGAAAATTGTCAAATCCTTCATGTAAAATGAATGCTTGTGTGTCACCGTATACTCAAGGCGTTCCTTGGTTGGCACTGAAATCATGGCACTGGCTTCACCACATTGCACATTCACCTGACACCGTCCCCACGGGTATTCATGCCACGAAGCCCTCATATCCATTCGTATGAAGGCTTCGGTGATGATGTCATAGAAAAAACCTTCCATATTGCCATCTTCATCACGCGAAAAAAAAGGCCAATAGTTTGGATAATCAATATGGAGGGATGGGTGATGTGCCACGGCTGTTGATGACAGGAAAAACACAACCAACACCATTAAAACACACTGGTATAATGCTTTTTTAGCAAACAGGCCGAAAAATGATGACTGCTGTGGCATGGTGTCCAATTTAACACAATCATACAGACCGTCAACACGCACCAATCAATAATAACATTCACCCGATCAACCACAAAAAGGGCCGCCCATTTGGACGACCCTTTGATGATGTTTGCTATGAATCAGTTATTCATCCGACGCGGACTTTTCCGGCGGTCGAGTTTTACGAATCTTTCCGCTGAGCTTGCCGCCGGCACCCTGAATGGCCGTGTACAAGGCAGGTACCACGAGCACACCCAGAATAGTCGCCGCGAGCATACCGCCGAAAACGGATGTTCCAAGCGCGTGACGGCTGGAAGAACCAGCACCTTCTGCCCATACAAGCGGAATAACACCGAGAATAAAGGCGAAGGATGTCATCAGAATGGGCCGGAAACGCAAGGCAGCGGCCGCCAATGCAGCGTCTTTGACCGACATGCCTTCTTCATGTTTTTCCTTGGCATATTCAACAATCATAATAGCGTTTTTCGCCGCCAAGCCAATGAGCATAATCAGACCGATCTGGGCATAAACGTTGTTGTCCAACCCGCGAATCCACTGGGATGCCATGGCACCACAAATACCAAGCGGAACGCAGAGAATGACCGCAAACGGAGTGGCCCAGCTTTCATACTGAGCGGCCAGCACAAGGAAGACCATGATGATAGCCAAAACAAAAACTAACGCAGTGTCACCACCGGCAGCTTTTTCCTGATAGGCGATGCCTGACCAGTCGTAACCGTAACCCTGTGGCAAATTGGCAAGGGCTGTCCGCTCAAGTGCGGCCATAGCCTGCCCCGAACTGTAACCGGCGGCCGGAGATATGGTCAGTTCAACCGTCCGATAGATGTTGTACCGCTGGACATATTCCGGCCCGACCATGCGGGTGGATGTACTCAAGGTGGACAAAGGAACCATGTCGCCCTTGGCCGAACGCATATAGAACTGGTCCAGATCATCGATCTTGGTCCGGTACTTGGACTCAGCCTGAGCCATAACACGGTACGTACGACCATACTGGTTGAAATCGTTGATATAATAGCCGCCGAGGTACGTCTGTAACGTCTGGAAAACGTCACTGATCGGCACGCCGAGCTTCTTGACCTTGTCACGATCGATTTCCACATTGAACTGCGGAACATGCGCCGAGAACGTGGTGAACACGTTGCTGACCTCAGGCAATTTTCCTGCCTCGGCCATAAACGAAGTCGCCACGGAGGACAGCTCTTCGATGGAGCCACCGGTCTTATCCTGCAACTCGAACTGCAAACCACCAGTGGAACTCAATCCACGAATAGGCGGCGGGCCGAATCCCACGACAATGGCTTCCTGAATGCCAAAGAACGCTTTTTGCGCCTTGGCCATGATGGCATCAGCCGTCAATTCAGGCGTGGTCCGCTCGGACCAATCATCCAAAACCACGAAGAATGCTGAGTTGTATGAAGAATATGCACCGGTCAACAGGCTGAATCCACCAAGTGAAACCACACTCCGAACGCCTTCTGCATCCTTGAGATAGGCTTCAACTTTTCGAGCAACTGCATCGGAACGCTCAAGAGACGCGCCCTCGGGTAACATTGAGTTGACGATGAAGTAACCCTGATCCTCATCCGGCACAAAACCAGACGGCAGAATTTTAAACAACCCGCCACACGCGACAACGACGATACCCACAATGAGCAGGCCCATAACCGAGCGGCGAACCAACATGCCAACCCCATTATTGTACCGTTTGCTCACGGCCTCAAATATGACGTTGAATTTATCGAAGAACCATCCCAACGGCCCGCGAATGGGCTTATACGGCCTGAGCAACAAGGCAGACAGGGCCGGAGACAGGGTCAATGCGTTGATAGACGAAATAAACACGGACACGGACAGGGTCAGCGCAAACTGCTTGTAGAGCTGGCCTGTGATACCGCCCATGAAGGCGACCGGGATAAACACCGCGATAAGCACCAATGTACTCGCGATGACCGGGCCGGTAACCATAGTCATGGCCTTTTTGGTCGCTTCCTTGGGTGACATCCCGTCATCATCAATAAATCGCTGCGTGGCCTCAACCACAACAATGGCGTCATCAACAACAATACCGATGGCCAACACAAGGCCGAACAGCGTCAATGTGTTGATGGAAAAACCAAGCACCGGGAAAAGCGCAAAGGTACCGATAAGTGATACAGGCACACAAACCATTGGAATAATAGTTGTTCGCCAGTTTTGCAGAAAAATAAAGACCACCAGAAAAACAAGGATCAACGCCTCGTACAAGGTCACCATAACTTCGTCGATGGAGGACGAAACGAACAAGGTCGTGTCGTAAGGGATCTGGTACTTGATGCCATGCGGGAAAGCGACGGATAATTCATCCATGGTCGAACGAATCTGAGCCGCTACATCCAGAGCGTTGGCACCGGGAAGCTGATAAATAAGCATGGATGCGGTGGGGCCACCGTTCAGACGGGCAAAGGTGAAGTAGTTCTTGGCACCAAGTTCTACCCGTGCGACATCCTGAATCTTGACAGAACTACCATCCTCGTTTGCCTTGAGGATGATGTTGCCAAATTCACTCGGCTCAACCAGACGCCCCTTGACGCGCAATGCCATCTGAAACTGCTGTCCTTGAGGTGCGGGGGGCATACCGATCTGTCCGGCAGGGGCCTGAACATTCTGCTCCTTGACCGCGTTGATGACATCCGAAACCGTCAAACCATAGGTCGTCAACTTATCAGGATCGAGCCAAAGGCGCATGCCGTAATCCTGGTCGCCAAACAACATGACATCGCCGACACCGGGAATACGTTTGAGCGCATCATACAGGTTAATCTTAGCGTAGTTGTTGAGAAAAAGCGTATCATAAGCAGGATTGTCCGAGGTCAGGTTAATGATCAGGACGATATCCGGCGACCGCTTATCAACGCTGATACCCGAATTGCGAACCTCCTGCGGCAACTGGGCCGTAGCAAGGTTCACACGGTTCTGCACGTCAACGGTTGCGAGTTCGAGATCACGCCCCAACTCAAAGGTAACAGTCAGGGACATGGAACCATCGTTGGCCGAGATGGAAGACATATACAACATGTCCTGCGCCCCGTTGACCTGCTCCTCGATGGGAGTGGCAACGGATTCCATAACGGTCTGCGCGTCAGCACCGGTATACGAAGCACTCACCTGCACCGATGGTGGCGCGATTTCCGGGTACTGGGCGATAGGCAGGGCAAAAATGGACAACCCACCCACCAACAGAATGATAATAGCCAAGACCGACGAGAAGATTGGCCGATCAATAAAGAATCTGACGAACATGGTCTAGCTGTCCTTCTTTTCAGTATCCTGAGCTTCGGCAGCGGGTGTAGCAGCGGGTGCAGGCTGGGAGCCGTCATCAGTCATGGGAACGACGATTGGCTTGATGTCCATACCCGGACGCACTCTGCGAATACCGTCAACAATAACCATGTCGTCGACTTTTAATCCTTCTTTAACAACGGTCAGATTGTCTACTTCAAAACCGATCTTAACAGGCTGGCTCTTGACCTTGCCGTCTGCACCAACCACGTAGAGGGACTTCATTCCTTGCACATCCATGACCGCGCGGGCCGGGACGACCACGGCATCATCAATATTCGTAATAAGCACTCTAACCTTAGCGTACTGACCAGGCCTGAGCATATTCTCTGGATTGGGGAAAACGACACGAATCCCCAGCGTACCGGTCTGAGGGTCAATCGTCGGATCAACCATGCTGACCTGGCCGTCGTGGCCATATTCGTTGCCATCGGAAAGGAGTAACCGAATCTGACGGTCTGTATCCTTTTCCATACGACTACGGGTAGCCCGCACATAGTCATTTTCACTAATGCTAAAACTGACATAGACCGGGTCCTGCGTAGAAATAGTGGCGAGCAACGTATTTTCACCCTGACCGACAAGGTTACCAACGTCCACTTTCACACGACCGATAAGGCCGTCAGTGGAAGCATAAATTTTGGTATATCCAAGCTGAATCTTCGCATTTTCAACCTTGGCCTGATTGTCGCCAATCTGCGCCTGATAGGTTGCAACCTGCGTCTGATAGCTTTCATACTCATCGCGGCTGACCACGCCCTCATCATAGAGCTTCTTGAATCGCTCAAAGTCTTTCTTCGCTTTTTTATACAAAGCCTGATTGTATTGCAGACCTGACTGGGCCTGCTTCAAATCCTCTTCAAAAGGCTTGGGATCGATGACGAACAACAGGTCGCCCTTCTTGACACTCCCACCTTCCTCGAAATTCCGCTTGATCAAAAATCCGGCCACGCGTGCCCGAACCTCAACGGTTTCGACAGCACTGATCTGCCCTACGAACTCACCCCATTGCGGCATCGTTCGAGTTTCGGCCTTGACGACCTTCATAGGTACGGGACCCTGAGGAGCCTGAGCCGCTTTATCTTCACCGCCACAACCGGCAGCCATCAAAACAAGTACAACCAAAGACAGGAGGAGAGCTCCGCGCAGACCTTTCTTCGCCATGACAAAAACCTTATTGGAGGGTTTACTTACACAAACACCACAGACCCTATGTTCAATTGAAGGCATCTTAAACGGAAAATGTACGCATGTACACCGTGTTTTACACTAAAATACATGCTGATAGACACGATTTGCACCTCTCTTGTTATTGACTCCAAAGACGCCAGACCGTATTTAATTGCGAGTGACACACGCATCCATCAAAATGGAGAGGAACATGGCTGACGACAAAACATGCAAAGACAACCCCATGAAGGGTGTCCCCATCGACATCACTTTTACCACTTTTATTTATTCCCTGTCCTCATCGGCCATGGTCGCCTTGGGTGAGGCCCCGGAGCCGGGTACTGGCAAAGTGGAATTCCAACCGCAACTCGCCAAGCACACCATCGACATGCTCGGTATGCTCAAGGAAAAATTTGATAAAGGTCTGGACGCTGAAGAACAAAAATTGCTCTGTGACATCGTATATAATCTGCGCATGTCCTATGTAAACAAGACAAAATAATCGGAGAGGCACATGTCTCAGACAATCAAGGCGGGATTAGTCGGCGTAACCGGCTATACCGGCATGGAACTGGCGCGTCTTATGATCCATCACTCCTCCATGGAACTGGTTCGGGTCACTTCACGCTCGGAAGCGGGTAAAACCCTCGCCGACATATACCCTTTCCTGAACCGGTTGCCGCTGGGCAATTTGGTCATCACTCAGCCTGATCCCAAGGATTTGGCCGAAGAATGTGACGTAGTATTTCTGGCTGTGCCGCATAAAACCGCCATGGAAATCGCAGCCACCCTGCTGGAAGAAGGCGTTAAAGTTGTGGATCTGTCCGCAGATTTCCGCATCAATGACAAGGCGACCTATGAGCAATGGTATGACGTAGAACACACGCGTTCGGAGTTGCTTACTGAAGCCGTTTACGGACTGCCCGAACTCTACCTCGATCAAATCATGGGCGCACGGCTCATTGCCAACCCCGGGTGTTATCCAACTTCAAGCATTCTGGGTCTTGCCCCGGCACTAACAAATAAATTCATCGAAACCGACGACATCGTTATTGATGCCAAATCCGGTGCCTCTGGTGCAGGCCGAGGAGCCAAAGTTGGCTCTCTGTTCTGTGAGGTGGCAGACTCCTTCAAGGCATACGGTCTCCCCTCGCACCGGCATACTCCTGAAATAGAACAGGAAATTTCCAAATTGGGCAAGACCGACATCACGGTCTCCTTCAACACCCACCTGCTGCCCATTGATCGTGGTATCCTGTCCACAATCTACACTAAACTAACCGCTGACACTTCACTGGATGATATCCACACGGCATACACCGAATTCTATGCGGGTAAGCCCATGGTCCGTGTATTGCCCAAGGGGCAGCTCCCGGAAACCCGTTTCGTACGTGGCACAGTATTCTGTGACATCGGACTAGTGGTCGATCCCCGCACCAACCGACTGATTATCCTGTCCGCCATCGACAACCTGTGTCGCGGAGCATCCGGTCAGGCACTCATGAACGCCAACCTGATCTGTGGGCTCGATATTGACGAAGGGCTACCCATGGCCCCTATGATGCCGTAAACAACACCCTTATTTTTACGATTATGCAGGCCGCTTAAAAAAGCGGCCTTTTCTTTTTTTCAAGAATGGTTATCATGTGGCAAAGTTCTCAACCAGCCACAGGAAGGTTACCTTTATGGATTTCAGCGATATCATTATCAAAAGACGGGCCATCAACTTCTTTGACCCCACACGCGATGTATCCGAAGACCTGATCAAAACCTTGCTCGATGAGGCAGCCAAGGCTCCATCAAGCTTTAATTTGCAGCCATGGAAAATTAAAATGGTCCGTGCCCCCGAACGGAAAGCCACCCTGCGAGCACTGGCCTTCGATCAGCCCAAGGTAACCGAGGCACCCGTCATACTGTTGGTGCTCGCTGACCGAGACGGCTGGAAAGAGGGTTGCGACACACTGGAAAAGCACTTCACCAACAATCTCCAACCCCAACAACGCGAGTGGTTTATCAACACCACAAGCGCGCTCTATGGCAACAGCGAAGCGGCCAGTCAGGCTTTCGCCAACAAAAACGCTGGACTATTTGCCATGTCATTCATGTTTACAGCGACCAACCACGGCCTACACACGCATCCCATGGATGGATTCGACCACGAAGCCGTCAAAAAGGAATTTGCCATCCCGGACAACTACTGGATTCCCATGCTCATCGCGGTCGGACATCTCAATCCCGGTACAGAAATCCATCCCAAGGCATGGCGACAATCTGCGAATGAAATGATTCTGGAATAGGAAAGTATAGATACCGCTGCACGGTTATTATATGTGATTTCGTCTCCGACGGCCAAAAATCAAGGGCCTGTGGAATCCTGTGTCGCCTTTGGCACGAACACAAAAAAAGGGGGCTCAAAAGCCCCCTTGTAATATTCAACGTGAGAGTATGTATCATCGCCATACGGCATACGCCGAAGCTTTCTTAAAGAGTGCGGCCAAAGCAACCATCCCCATCACGGCAGCCAGCCCGAGGTGCACCCATTCAATGGCAACAATGACTGTCGGATCAAGTGTCACGCTCGGCATATTACGATAGACCCGCAACAACCCGCTCACCAAAAGCCCACCCAGAATAACGGACCGGACCACACCGAATCGAGTGAGGACCAGCCGGTCCTTCCATTCCAGCAGCCAATTCATAACCGCCAATGCGACCACAAACAACAGTAGGGCTGCCAGCACATAATGCAACTTATGCACAAAGAAAAAATCACCGGTCCAGGCCATGCCCGGAACCTCAGTCAGATAATACCGTTTTGCCAACGGCATTTGAAGCATACCGGTAACACCAAGACCAGTCATTGCAAAAAGAAACAATCGGGATATCCATGTGGAATACGGTCTAACTTTCATTGCCGCCCTCCTCTTCAGGACTCTTCAGGAGTTTAGCTCCCACGCCAAGGAACCCGGCAACAACACCGGCCATAGGAGCCAGTAGTGTCGCTGTCGCAAGATGAGTTTCATCCTTCATGACATCCTCGACCTTTGCCATATGCGGCTTGCCCTTGCCCTTTTCCACACCCTTGCTGAGCAGTTCAAACGGAACCGGAGAGACATATATTGTATTAGTGCCACCATTTTCGTTCAGGCCATAGATAAAACCATCCATTTCCTTGGCCAAAGCCTTGGCCTTGACGACGATCTCTCGACGCGGCCCGATGGTCTGCACGTCCTCGGGACAAGCCGAAATACATGCAGGCAATTCGCCCTTGTCCAACAACTGATAACAACGGTCACACTTATACATAACCCCGTTCCCTGCGAAACGCGGCATAATATCCAAATACAACCCAACTCCTGATTGTCGTTGCGGGATGTGCCATGGACAAACCGTCCGACACTTGGCTCCCCCCATGCATAACTGGTCGCTAATTTTGGTAATGCCATTGAGTTCCTTATTGGCCGCACCGAATGGACACAAATTGGCACATGGCGGATTCTGACAATGCATACACCGACGAGGTATATTGATGTCATACTCTTCACCATTATACTCACCCGTAGCATTCTGCAAAAACAACCAGTTATATGGAGTCAGCCTGTCGTCGACATCCCGTTTTCCCGACCAGTCCTCGGGCTTGGCCCGCTTGGTAGGTACAATCTTCGGAAAAGGCTTGGTGGGTTCAGGGAATTTGGAAGCATTGGATTCACGACATGCGGACACACACTCACCACACCCGATACACTTGGACAAATCGAGCAGGGTTGCCAATTCGCCATCCGACGGTTTGGGAACTCGCTGTTCGGAAGCCACGGCAACAGACGGAATAAGCATTCCGGCTCCGCCCACGCCAAAAGTTTTCAAAAAGCCACGACGACTTATGCCCCCAGAAGATTCTTTCTTTTTACCCATATTAATAAACACCTCATAATAAATACTCTGGCTGTTCGAACAAATCTCGATTCACCGCGCAACATACCCTATAGGGGTATATTCGCTCATGTCAAGATGGACAGTTTTCATTCAAAATGACACTTTTTTGGGGACATACAATAAAAAAATATACACCTTAGCATCGTTAAAACTTTTAAATAATTCATTTTTCACAACATAGCGCATTCTGAACAATTGACACCATTCATACCTCTGTTGTAATAACATAGTGATAACAAACGAGTCCATAAATCAAGACAGCGCATCGACCGCAACTATCGGCCAAAATCATCGGCCATCTGGCCCAGTCCAGCAAACGAATATCATTCTGCCTCCGACATGATCGGAGTCGCTAGGTCGACGGCAAAAGACAAGGAAATGACATGGGAAAAGAGAACACAATGACACCGGATCAGAAAGCCACGCTGACCATAGGGGATGCAACCTATGAGCTGCCCATTATCGTGGGCACGGAAAATGAGCACGCAATCGACATCACTGGCCTCCGTTCCGAGACCGGCTTCATCACCTACGATCCAGGCTACGCCAACACGGGATCATGCTCCAGCAACATCACCTTTGTTGATGGCGAAAAAGGCATTCTCCGATACCGAGGCTATCCCATCGAGGAGCTTGCGGCCCAAGGCACTTTCATAGAGACCGCCTACCTGTTGATTTTCGGAGAACTGCCGACCCGCGCCCAACGTCAGGAATTTCGCCAACTCCTCGACGAACAAGAATTACTCCATGAAGACTTGCGCCACCACTTCGAAGGCTTTCCATCCAACGGACATCCCATGGCTATCCTGTCCGCAGTCATCAACGCACTTGGCTGTTATCATCCTGATCTGCTGCAAATCAATACGGAAGATGAATTTCTCCGGGCTGCTGCCAAGATTATTTCCAAGGTGCGTACCATCGCAGCCTGGTCCTATCGCAAGGCGCACGGCCTGCCGTTCATGTACCCGGACCCCAAGCTGACATACTGCCGCAACTTCCTGCACATGATGCACTCTTTCCCACACAGACCATTTGAGCCAACCGATGCTCAGGTACGTGCGCTGTCACTTTTCTTCCTGCTCCATGCAGACCATGAACAAAACTGCTCATGCTCCACCGTACGCATGGTTCAGTCCACCGAAGCCAATATGTTCGCTTCAGTTTCCGCAGGCATCTGCGCACTCTGGGGCCGTCTGCATGGCGGAGCCAACGCAGGCGTGATCTCCATGCTCGAACAGATCAATGAAGGAGATCTGTCCGTCAAGCAGTGCATCGAGCGAGTCAAGCAAAAGGAATTCCGGCTCATGGGATTCGGCCACCGCATCTACAAATCATTCGATCCACGTGCCAAAATACTGCGCGAGGCAGCCCATAACATGCTCGAATCCACAGGGTACAGTGACCCACTGCTCGACATTGCACTGGAACTCGCAGATACTGCCTTGAATGATGAATACTTTACCGAACGAAAACTCTATCCCAACGTGGATTTCTATTCCGGCATCATCCTGCGCGCACTCGGCATCCCAGTGAACATGTTCCCTGTAATGTTTGCCATTGGCCGCATGCCTGGTTGGATAGCCCACTGGAATGAGGCCAACACCGACGGCGTCACCAAGATTCACCGTCCGCGCCAGATTTACACAGGTCTTGCCCCGCGCAAATATGTCCCGTTGGATTCACGACTGTAGGCTGTCATGACAGAAAAAGAGATCAGGAAAATCGCCTGTGTGGCGTCGGATGCCCCCAAGGCTCAGAAAGGGCTCGCTATCCTGGCTGAACGCTACCCGCTGACGGACGTTGCCGATGCTGATGTATTGGTTGCTTTGGGCGGTGACGGCTTCATGCTCCAGACCATCCACGAGCACATGGATACCGGCCTGCCCATTTATGGCATGAACCGGGGCACCATAGGCTTCCTGCTCAATCAGTTCAATCCCGACAACCTGTTGGGACGACTCAACGCGGCACAGGTACACGCTCTCAATCCGTTGGTCATGTCCGCCTTTACGGTGGATGGCCAACAGGTTTCCGCATTGGCCTTCAATGAGGTAGCCCTGCTCCGCTATTCACAGCAGTCAGCCAACATCAGGGTGTCCATCAACGGCAAACAACGTCTGGAAAACCTTGTTTGTGATGGCATTATGGTGGCGACCCCTGCAGGCTCTACCGCATACAATCTGTCTGCACGTGGACCAATCATCCCGCTCGGGTCCAATGTCCTTGCCCTGACACCGGTCAGCCCGTTCCGGCCCCGCCGCTGGAACGGCGCACTTCTGCCCCACTCGGCCAGCGTTGAATTTGAGATATTGGATGCCAAACGCCGCCCCGTTGGTGCGTCAGCAGATTCTTTCGAAGTCCGTGATGTCGCGCACATCACGATCAAGGAAGACCATTCCCGTCCGGCCTGCATCCTTTTTGACCCGGATCACTCACTTGAGGAACGCATTTTCAACGAACAATTTGTCCTTTAATTCTGATAGTCAAGCGCGGTCTGACTCCCGCACCTTTAAAGAAAAATATTTCAGGAAAAGGATTTTGCCGTTATTGTACAAACAGGGGATTAAGGTATACTGTGCGCGAGCTTTAAACAAATTTCTCACTCCGGCCCCATTTATACGACTGACTCGACCGGAGTTCACATCATACATTGTAGGTACTTATGGAAAATGAAAATCTGAATCCCGACACCGGGAACGAAGAAGGGATAGATGAAACAGGTATCCCTGGAATAACTTTTGAGGAACTGCCTGAAAAAATGGCAGAAGCATGCAACCGTGCAGGCTGGGATAAACTCATGCCAGTGCAGGAAAAAGCAATGCCGTACTTGTTGAATGGACAGGATGTCATGGTCCAAGCCCGGACAGGTTCCGGCAAAACGGGCGCTTTCGTACTCCCGCTCATCGAGAAACTCAATGCTAACAGCCCGAAATGTCAAACCTTGGTCATGGTTCCGACTCGAGAACTGGCTAAACAGGTAGCGCAGGAAGCGCGTATGCTAGCTGGCGACAATGGTATCAAAGTCGTGGCCGTGTACGGCGGTGTGGGCTATAAAGAACAGCTCGATGCATTTCGCGACGGTGCCCAACTCGTCGTCGGCACTCCCGGTCGTATTCTGGACCACCTCATGCGCCGTAACCTAATCCTTGACGACCTCAAGGTCCTAATTTTCGACGAAGCAGACCGTATGCTATCGGTCGGTTTCTACCCTGACATGGTGGAAGTAAAACGGTATCTGCCACGCAATTTAATCGGTTCTTTCATGTTCTCCGCCACCTTCCCGCCATCTGTTTTACGATTGGCCGAAGACTTCATGGTCAAACCGGAATTCCTGAGCCTCTCCTCTGACGAGACCAACGTTTCAGCCATCTCCCACCAATTCGTGGAAGTGCAAGCCATGGGCAAGGAACGCAAGCTCATCAAACTCATTGAGCTGGAAAATCCTTCCTCTGCCATCATCTTTTCCAACACCAAACGCAACGTGGAATTCACCGCCGCCCTGCTCTCCCAGTTCGGATTCGACGCTGAAGGTTTGACCTCGGATTTGACGCAGAATAAACGCGAACGCCTCATGACACAAATCAAGGAAGGCAAATTACGCTTCCTCGTTGCCACGGACGTTGCTGCACGCGGCATCGACATCCCGGAACTTTCCCATGTCTTCATGATGGAACCACCAGAAGATCCTGAATCTTACGTACATCGTGCTGGCCGCACAGGTCGTGCTGGAGCCACAGGCACCGCCATCACTCTGGTTGACGTCATCCAAAAGATGGAACTGGAACGCATCGCCACCCGGTTCAAGATCACTTTTGAGGAGATGAAGGACCCCACAGAAGAAGATGTAACCGCTATCATTGAGGAACGACTCACCGCCATTCTTGAAAAACGTTTCCGCAAATTGACCAACATTCAGCAAGAACGTGTTTCTCGATTCCTTCCCTTGGCAAAAAAATACAGCAAGGACGAAGAATCTCTGGCTTTGCTCGCCATGTTGCTTGATGAACTTTATCAGCCCACCCTGCACGGCAAACCCGTAGATCCCACTCTCGCAAAAGAACCATCTGGCAACTCTCGGCCCACAAAAAATACGCCCGCCAGAAAGCCTCAAAAACGAGAGGAAAAACCAGCCCCGCGTGAGCGTACAGTCGCAAAACGCGCTCCCAAACCAAAGGAAACGGAAAAGCCTGTCAAAAAACAACCGGCCAAAGAAAAACTTGCCAGTGAGCCAATACGCGAACCCGCTCCCAGGGAACAACTGCAGGCCGAGGACGAAACGGCTTCAAAATCCAGGCCCAAACCCAGACGACGTCGCCGACGCAGAAAAAAACCTTCCAGCAGTTAAGCCGTGCCAAAAAATTCACTTATTCTTGGACTGGCCGCAGGTTACCATTACGGTGATGTGCGGCCTTTTCTTGCCTCACTTGATCAAGTCGACTATTCCGGCGATCGGATTCTTTTCGTGTCCGACACGACTCGAAATCTGGACCAAATGCAGTCACACTCAGTGACCACCATTCCTATAAAACGGACGACAGGACATGAAAAAGTTCCTTACAATGGTTTGCGATATTTTTCATATCTAAACTTTCTGGAATCATCGAAAAGATATGATCACATTCTTATCGCAGATGTTCGCGACGTCGTTTTTCAACGCGACCCATTTTCCTTTCCATGGGCCAAAGGTCTCAACTGCACACTGGAAGATCGCAGCGCGACCATTGGAGGATGCCCATATAACGCCCATTGGGTTCGTGAACACCTCGGCCCCGAAATGTTAACAACTCTCACGGACAAACCAGTGTCCTGTTCCGGCACGACTGTTGGTGATCACGATGCCATGGTTGGCTATCTGCGTACCATGACCAGCCACCTCACACCGCCACCCACGGCCAAACGCATGGCGGGATATGATCAAGCCATCCACAACATGCTTGTTCACACCGGGCAAATTGAAACCCTAACTCTGCTCGACAACAGCGGCCCTATTCTCACACTTGGTCAGACACAGGGAGAACCAACGGCCGATGATACAGGAAACGTACTCAACGAAGCGGGAACTCCAGCACACATAGTCCACCAGTATGACCGCAAGCCGATTCTTTTCAAAACAATCCGAGGCTTGTACGCCGCGTAATCCCCTCTGAAAGCACCTCGGTATTATAAAGCAACTACTTGAAGTACTGCTGGAATTCCGCACTGGGTTCGATGTCTGCGTAAATATAGAGCGCAACTCCATACGGATCCAAAGTGACAAATCCTCGGTCGCCCCACGGATGATCCTCAAGTGGCATAATAATCGGCAAACCGGCCTCGACCAGTCGATCATGCGTTGCATCGACCAAAGAGCTAGACTGCAACGCCATATTGTACGTGAGTCCCCCCTTAAAAGTTTCCTGCTCAGGAGATTGAGGCTCCATGAACTGTAATGTGGGACCATCCTCACCAAACTTGAAATTGACATACCACCCACTATCAAACCAGATGGTGGCATTAAAATGAGTACAATAAAAATCTCGGGCAAGCCTCGCATCAGCAACAATGATACAGGGCGAAATTGTCGACGGATTCATGTTTCCTCCATTTTTTTACAGTGCTACCATAAACACTTTCGCCTGCCCATACTGTCATAATCTACCAAAAATAAACGTGTTTTACTTCTCAATACTGCCACACAACGAAATGACATTGGTATTGACAAACATTAATCAAGCGATTAATTAATAGATATGAACAAGAAGGAACACATACTCAAAACAGCGGCGAGACTGTTTGCCATGCGCACCTTTGATACGGTGGGCATCCGCGACATCGCCAGAGAGGCAGACGTCAATAGCGCCATGGTTTCCTATTACTTCGGGAGCAAAACAGGCTTGCTGCGAGAGATTTTCTCTCGATTCTCCAATTTGTTCCTCAGTGAAGCCAAACGTTGCATGAATAGGTCTCTTAACCCCCATGAGTTAATTAAAAATTTTGTACCAACAGTACTGGAAAACGCCCGATCAAACCGCGATCTCTACCTCATCGGCCTGCGCGAATTAAACCACGATTCTGAAGAATTACAGGATCTTAGAGACGAGATCATCAGCGAGTCACTGGAAAATTACAAAGAAAACTTTGAACGACTGGGAATCAACAGACCACGATTAGACGGTATTCCGGGACTGGGTTTCACAGTCATTATCGGTGCCGTTTTTTCTGACTATCTACTCGGCGGAGGCAGTTGTATCGACGACGAAAAAATGGTCGGAGAATATGCAGATGCGATTGTAGAAATTCTTCAAAAAGGCCTCACTGGATACTGGGCGTAATTTTTTTTAACCTGGAATTAATCAACTGATTAATTTTTCAGTCCTACAAGGGAAGATAATGAGAAAAGTCATCGTATTCTGCCTGTTGCTCACCGTTGCACTGGCAGGCTGCAAAGAAGAAATCAAGAGAGTAGAATCCATCCGGCCGGTCCGCGTCTTCACCGTTGAAAGTGCGACTGCGCAGGAGTCACGAACTTTTCCTGGCAAAGTGAAAGCGACACGTGAAGCCAGCCTCGCATTTCGCGTCGCAGGGCAAATTATAAAATTGAATGTGAAAGAAGGTGACCCCGTCAAGCAGGGCCAACTCATTGCCATGCTCGACCAACGTGATTTTCAAGCTGCCGTAGCTGACCTTCAAGCCCGTCTTGTTGGAGCAAAGTCGGTCCTGAACGAAGCCAAGCTCAACATTGACCGTAACCGCAAACTTCTTGACGATAAAATCATTGCCCAGTCAGCGTTTGACGCTGCGCAATCCAAGTATGAAACCAGCCGATCCGAGGTTCTCTCCCTTGAGCAGTCACTGCGACGAGCGCGACTCAATCTGCAATACACCAGATTGGAAGCTCCGTTCAGTGGAATCATTGCCGAAAAGATCCCATCCAATCACGAATACGTCCAAGCCAAAGAAGTCATTGTCCAGTTGGCCGATACTTCCGCATTGGATGTTGTTATTGATATCCCGGAAAACATTTGGATCAAGGCCTTCAAAACAGGCGACGCCAATCTCCAAGGATTTAAGGCACGTTTCGAATCATATCCGGACAAACTCTTCCCTGTCCGTATCAAGGAATACCAGACCAACGCTAACCCGCAGACCCAAACCTACGAAGTGACTCTGACCATGAATAATGCGCAGGGACTTGGAATCCACCCCGGTATGACCGTAGAAATTGTGGGAAGTGTCCCCGAAGAGATAAGCGCCGCCTCCGTAACCATTCCGTTTTCATCAGTAGTTGGTGAAGTCGAAGGCGACAAGTATGTCTGGGTTCTTGACAGCAATAGCTCCGTAGAAAAACGGAAAATCGAAGTTGAAAAAATTATTCAGGATATGTTCCGCGTTACCGGTGACATTCAACCCGGCGATCTCCTCATCGTAGCTGGAGTCAACTACCTGCGTGAAGGTCAAAAAGTAAAAGTGCTTAATGGTCGAATCGGAGGCCGCGAATAATGAACCTTGCAGAACTCTCCATTCGCAAGAAGACCATTACTTTGGTTCTTACGGCTTGCTTCCTTGTAGGCGGTGCACTTTCCTTCCTGAATATGTCCAGATTGGAAGACCCTGAATTCACCATCAAGGACGCCCTCATTATCACCAACTACCCTGGAGCCACACCGGAAGAAGTAACCAATGAAGTCACCGATGTCATTGAAAGTGCGGCTCAGGAGTTAGGACAGCTTGATACTGTCGAATCAATTAATAACCCAGGCCAGTCCATTGTCACCGTAGAAGTACAAGACAAATACGGCCATGAAAAACTCCAGCAAGTCTGGGATGAACTTCGCCGTAAGGTCAATGACGCGCAGGTTCAACTGCCTCCTGGAGCCGAAACATCCATGGTCATTGATGACTTTGGCGATGTATACGGGATTTTGCTCTCCGTTTCGGGAGATGGGTATCCGCAACAGGATATTCAGGATTTTGCCGATTACCTCAGGAAACAACTCCTCCTAGTTGAGGGGGTAGCAAAGATCACTATTTGGGGCAGTCAGCCCGAAAAAGTCTATGTGGAGATTTCCCGTGCACGTATGAGCCGCATGGGACTTTCACTAGATTCGGTCTACAACGCATTGTCACAACGTAACCTCGTGGTCCCCGCCGGTAATGTCCGAGTTGACAGGGAATACATAAAGATATCTCCCACTGGCACCATCGATTCCGTCAAAAGTCTTGGCGACCTGCTTATCAAGGACAACGCCAGTGGCAGACTTGTCCCACTTCGCGATATAGCTGAAATTAGCCGAGGGTATTCCGACACTCCTACACAAATCATGCGATATAACGGCGATAATTCCGTATCGCTCGGCATATCCTCAGTTTCAGGTGGCAACGTTGTTGACCTCGGCTCTGCCGTCAATGCCAAGCTGGACGAACTCCAGAACCAGACGCCGGTAGGCATGAAAATCGACAAAGTATACTATCAGCCCAAACGAGTGGAGAACGCTGTCAGCTCCTTTGCCTTGAACCTCGCCGAAGCCGTGGCTATCGTTATTGTCGTACTGCTCCTGTTCATGGGAATGCAATCTGGCTTGCTCATTGGGATCATCCTGCTCATCACTATTTGTGGCTCCTTCATATTCATTAAAATGGCCGGCGTCGCTTTGGAACGCATTTCCCTTGGAGCACTCATCATCGCACTAGGTATGCTGGTCGACAACGCTATCGTCGTCGTGGAAGGTTTGCTCATCCGCTATCAACAGGGAATGAATCGGCTTCAAGCGGCCGTAGAAGTCGTCAATCAAAACAAATGGCCATTGCTTGGGGCAACCATCGTAGCCATTATGGCCTTTGCCGGAATCGGCCTCAGCGAAGACAGCGTCGGTGAATTCTGCAGATCTTTGTTCATCGTCCTCTGTATTTCGCTCTCCATGAGTTGGATTACCGCCGTCACGGTCACGCCTTTGCTCTGTCACATGTTCCTGCATCCCAAAGTCTCATCGAACAAAGACCCCTATGGCGGAAAACTCTATCGCATATACAAAAAGTTTCTTGTTTTATGCATGCATCACCGAACAACGACCGTTCTTTGTCTGGTCGTCATGCTCTCCCTGGCTATTTACGGATTCGGCTTTGTCAAACAAAGCTTCTTTCCAGCCTCAACACAGCCACGCTTCCTGATCCACTATTGGATGCCGCAAGGGACGGATATCAGAACCACCAGCAATGATATTCATCAAATAGAAAAAATACTGATGGAAGATAAAAATATCATTTCCGTCACTTCCTTCGTGGGGCAAGGCGGTCCTCGCTTTATCCTCACCTACAGCCCAGAAAAGACAAATGCGGCATACGGCCTACTACTCGTTGAAGTGGAAGACTATCATCAGATCGAATCCATCATGGCTAAATATCAGGGGGAAATTGAGAACTCATTCCCTGATGCAGAACCGAAATTCAAAAAATTCCGTCTCGGCCCTGGCCGTGACGCCTCCATTGAAGTCCGTTTCAGTGGCCCGGATACAAAAATCCTCAAACGACTCTCCACTCAGGCTCAGGACATCATGTACGCCAGCGGGAATGCGCAAGGCATCCGCGACAACTGGCGACAGGAAGTCAAGATTATCCATCCGGTCATGGCTGAAGCCCAGGCCCGTTTGGCTGGTATCACTCGCCCTGGACTGTCCAAAGCCTTGAATATGTTCTTTGACGGCACCACGGTCGGCGTCTATCGAGAAGGCGACAAACTGCTTCCCATCGTAGTTCGACCTCCTGAAAACGAACGAATGGAAGTCAGGGAACTCGGCAACGTACGCGTCTTCAGTCCCACCGCCGGACAGATGATTCCAGTGGAGGAAGTGGTCTCCGAATTCAAGACTGAAATGGCTTTCGGAACTCTCAAAACACGGAACCGATTGCTGACCATAACCGCATCCTGTGATCCGGCTGAAGGTCTGCCGTCAGTTCTGTTCAAAGGCCTAAGGCCTCAAATCGAAGATATCGAACTGCCGCCAGGGTATATCATGGAATGGGGTGGTGAATATGAGGATTCCACAGACGCCCAAACGAGTCTCGCTGGCTCACTCCTCGTCCCCACCATCATCATGGTGCTCGTAACGATCATGCTATTCAACAACCTGCGCAATCCACTGATCATATGGTTGACTGTGCCGCTGGCCATCATCGGGGTTACCGTAGGATTATTGATTACAGGTGAACCATTTGGATTCATGGCCCTGCTCGGATTCCTCAGTCTGTCAGGTATGCTCATTAAAAATGCGGTCGTCCTCCTTGATCAGATCAAACTAGAACTGGAGGGCGGCAAGGAACCATATCATGCCATCGTGGATTCGGCTGTCAGCCGTATTCGTCCAGTGGCAATGGCTGCCGCAACGACAATCCTTGGCATGCTCCCATTGATGCTCGACCCATTCTTTTCATCAATGGCAGTCACCATTATGTCCGGCCTGGCTTTTGCCACGGTCCTGACTCTGATAGTTGTACCGCTCTTTTTCGCCATGTTCCACAAGGTAAAAAACCCGGCATAAACATATTCCCCTCAACCGTTTGGCAACCCACATGCCAAACACTGAAAGGGCCGGGAAGCACAAACCCCGGCCCTTTTTACATGCCCATACGGCATGATCGCCACCGGTCATCCTCTCTACAAAAAAAATCAACGACAAGAACCGAACTGCAACACTCTGATTTCATACTCCCTCTTGACGAATTCATTTGATTCACCTACCTTACATGGTGTTACGAATAGTCATTTCGTAACATAAAGACACCCAATAATAAAAAATCGTACACCAAAAGGGGCTTACAAGTGAAAAATTGTATATGCGTTGCTCTGCTTATTCTGACTCTAGTCACATCGGCAATAGCCTCTTCAGACACTCGACCCGTCACTGATGGTGCCAACCGAACTGTCCAAGTGCCAAAAGACGTCCAACGCGTCATTTGTTCAGGTCCCGGATGTCTTCGCCTTCTGACATATCTTCAAGCACAATCAATGGTTGTAGCTGTTGACGATATTGAATCAGAAACCAGCCCTTACGATGCACGCCCCTATGCAATGGCCAATCCTCAATTCACTGGTATGCCCATGTTTGGAGAGTTTCGTGGCCACGACAATCCCGAATTGATACTGACCCTTGAGCCTCAACCTCAGGTCATTTTTAAAACATATGCAAACAAAATGGGATACGACCCGATAGAACTTCAGCAAAAAACCGGAATCCCGGTGGTAACACTCACCTACGGCAACCTTGGCAAACTCCGCCCGCAATTTTACCAGGCACTCCGCACCATGGCAGAAGTCGTCGGAAAACAAGAGAGAGCAGAAGAAGTCATCGCCTACTTTGAAGCAGAGATTGCCGAGCTTAAAAAAAGAACAACAGGCATTGCTGAAGAAGGTCGTCCCAGTGTTTTCATCGGCGGTGTCGCCTTCAAAGGACCTCATGGGTTCCAATCCACTGAACCCGCCTACCCACCATTCGCTTTCATCAATGCAAACAATCTCGCATACAACAAAGGTCTTACCGGCAAAGAACTTAGCCATTCTGATGTATCCAAGGAAATGATAGTAGCCTGGAACCCGGATATTTTGTTCCTTGACCTCATGACCATGCAACTAGGCAACAAGGCTGGAGGACTGTATGAGCTGCGGAATGACCCCGCATACCGTAGCCTGACCGCCGTCTCCGAAGGCAAAGTCTATGGAGTACTGCCCTATAACTGCTATTCAAAAAACTACGGCTCCATTTTGGCCAATGCCTTTTACATCGGAAAGCTTCTTTACCCCGACCGGTTCACCGACGTCGATCCAATAAAAAAGGCAGACGAAATTTATCAATTCCTCGTGGGTAAACCTGTCTTTGAATTAGTAAACCAACTTTTTCAGGGATATGCATTCACCCCGGTTCCGGTAAACTAATATGCACTTCTCTGACGGACAAATTCCTGCCGAATATCGTCGATATATCGGCTGGAAGACCACGTTCCTGATCACCTCCATGGGACTTTTGGCGATCACTCTGGTGATCGCCATCTCCCTGGGAGCAGCGAAAATCCCCCTGACCGACGTCATAGCTTCACTACTGGACTTCCCGGTTTCAAGACGCGTGGATGTCATCGTCTGGAATATCCGCCTGCCCCAAGCGCTCGCGGCCGTCGTAGCCGGAGCCGGACTCTCAATATCCGGCACTGCCATGCAATCCATTCTACGAAATCCGTTAGGGTCACCATTCACGCTCGGCATTTCTCATGCTGCCGCATTTGGAGCGGCTTTTTCTGTCATGATGTTGGGCGGTGGCGTCATGACTTCCACCAATGCGGGTGCTGTCAACATTACCAGCCCGTATATGACTACTGCGGCGGCCTTCATCGCCAGTCTCATCGCAGCCGGCGTCATCGTGGGCATTTCGCGCACACGCGGTGCAACACCTGAGGTCATGGTTTTGACCGGTGTGGCTCTCGGAGCACTCTTCACGGCCGGAACCATGTTTCTACAATTCTTCGCTGATGATATCCAACTGGCTGCCATGGTCTTCTGGACCTTTGGCGACACTGCTCGTGCATCCTGGTCTGAGTTGGGAGTCATCACGGCAGTCGTTACCGTGTCATCACTTTATTTCCTCACCAACAGTTGGAACTACAACGCCATCGATGCAGGAGATGAAACCGCCAAGGGACTCGGAGTCCGTGTGGAACGGGTCCGTTTGATCGGCATGTTACTGGCATCCTTGGTAACAGCGACGATTATCGCGTTTCTCGGTATTATCGGATTCGTCGGTTTGGTTGTGCCGCACATGGCCCGCCGAATTATCGGCTCGGACCACCGATTCCTTTTGCCCGCGTCCATTCTGGGCGGCAGTCTCCTGCTGCTCATTTCAGATACAGCGGCTCGCCTTATGCTGGCTCCGCACATTCTGCCGGTTTCCGTGCTCACGGCCTTCATGGGCGCGCCAATCTTTATTTATCTCATAATACGGGGGCAACGCCGATGATCCTCTCTATCTCCGACGTTGAATTTACCTATGGAGCGACTCCGGTCCTTTCCGATGTAAACTTCCAACTCGACGGTGGCGAACTACTCGCAATCCTCGGTCCTAATGGTGTCGGCAAGACAACACTGCTAAAATGTATCAATGCCATCCACCGTCCATCCGCAGGCGCGGTCATGGTCGAAGGACGAGATATTCTGACCATGCCGCCCCACGAAATAGCTCTGGGTGTCGGCTATGTTGCCCAACAAAGCGAAGCCGCCCGCATGACGGTTTTTGATGCAATATTGATGGGACGAAAACCCCATATTCAATGGCGTCCCTCAGATAACGACCTGAAAATCGTAGATTCAGCCATCAATCGACTCAACCTGAAAGGGCTGACTCTGCGCCATATTGACTGCCTAAGCGGAGGCGAATTGCAAAAAGTTGCCATTGCACGCGCCATGGTTCAGGAACCAAAGTTGATGCTCCTTGATGAACCGACAAGTTCCCTTGACCTCAAAAGTCAGGTCGACATCCTAACAATGCTCCGCCGCGTGGTCGATGAACACCGTATCAGTGCTATCATGACCATGCACGACCTCAACACGGCCCTTCGCTATGCGGATAAAGTCCTCTTTCTCAAAGATGGCCGCATTCATTCAACCGGTCCGGCCTGCGCAGTCACCGCCGATGTTGTGGAAGAGGTCTACGACCTTCCGGTCCACATTCATACAATACAGGGGCATCCCATGATCGTCCCTGCCATTTGACCTCATTCAAAGGAGAATTCAATGTCCTGTAATTTTACACCTGATACCATTGATAAAACTATAGAATTTCACGGGCACAGCTGCCCAGGGCTTGCCGTTGGCATCCGTGCTGCAGAACTTGCTCTACGCGAGCTGGGCGATTCCCCTGATGTCGACATGGTAGCTGTTTCAGAAACCGACATGTGTGGCGTGGATGCAATCCAATTCCTTACTACCTGCACGTACGGCAAAGGGAATTTCCTCCACCGCGATCACGGAAAGATAGCTTTTTCATTCTATGACAGGAACAACGGAAAAGGCTTCCGAGCTTTCATCAAACCCGGAATCAAAGATGAAATAGACAACGAACTCGCAGTTCTCATGCGCAAAGACAGCGATGGCACAATCACCTCCGCCGAAAAAGATCGTATAGCGGCCCTCCGCAAAATGTTGCAGGAACTGTTTATGGCACTGGAATTAGATGACATGTTCGTCATCACTCAGCCCAAAGAGCCTGTCCCGACTCCTGCTCGAATTCTGGAAAGTCTGGTTTGTGAATGCTGCAACGAATCCGTCATGGAGTCCCGCACACGCCGAATGGGTGGCAAGACCCTCTGCATCCCCTGCTTTAATGCAAGGGAGCAGAAAATCTAACACCCATAAAAACGAAAACAATTTAGCGCGATGATTGCGTTGAAAGCCGATGACGAAGCTTATGAACAAAGTCCGTAATAATCCCGAAACAACCGGCATTAATCAGTGATACAGCTTGGTCCATGTCGTTCACGGTATACGGGTTGACCTTGATACCCCGACTAGCAAGGTCTCTCACCAGCTCTGGATCAATAATATCCTTGGCCGGATGATAGCCAGTCGCCCCAAGGAGCTTGAGATATCCCGGGATATCGTCTGGATGCTTTTTTTCAGCCAGAACTGCTAATGGCATATTCGGGGCAAGATAATGCATCCGAGTCAAATAGTCATGATTGAAGGAAGAAAGCAGGATAAGATCTTCAGTTTCTGTCTCATGCGCCATTTTTAAAACATCATCAACAATGGACAGATCCCCCGGAGACTGAAGCTGATCCTTAATTTCAACGTTCACAGGAAGGTCGTGTCTACGAGAAAATTCCAATGCTTCCCTAAGTGTGGGGATCTGCAGACCAACCATCTTGTCAAGAGTTGCGGATGAAACTTCTCCACTGGCAATGGTACCATAAGGATCTTCCTCGATAAACCAGGACCCGGCATCAAGTTGTTGCAATTCTTTACAAGAATATTCATGCGTCGCCCATGGCGCAATCCCGGTAAAGCCAGCATTCGAGGCAACATCCGTAGTGCGTGACAAAACGTCGTCATGGAACACCATAAGTGTCCCATCTGCCACCTTATTAACGTCAAGTTCCCAAAAATTAGCACCCATCTTCACAGCCAACTCAGCCGCAAGCATGGTGTTCTCAGGCGCAAGAGTACGTGCGCCTCGATGAGCACCGACGTGCCCTACTCCGGGTAAAAAATCGAAAAACACTTACTCTTCCTTCTTCGTGAAATAGAGGTTGACCATGGCCAACAACGACGTACCAACTATGAGCATCAAGGATATCGCATTAATAACCGGCGTGCTACCATCTCGAACCTGCAAATAGAGATTGATGGGCAGGGTCGGTTCCGAACCAACGAGAAACAACGTGGTATTGAAGTTCTCGAAACTCATGAGAAAGGCCACGGCTCCCGCGCCGATAATGGCCGGACGCAGAAATTTCAAAGTAATATACCAGATGACGCTGAGTTGAGTGGCTCCCAAATTCAGAGCGGCTTCCTCCAGCGACTTGTCAAACTTACGCAATCGTGCCGAGACAACGAGCGTCACAAAGGTTGAAATAAATGAGAACTGCCCAAGTACGACCAGCCAAAAACTGGGACGAAAGAGGTCAAAATCCAGCCCGAACGTCTCATCAAAAAACGTCCCGGCCGTATTGGCCGCAAGGAGCAGAGAAATACCAAGAATAACGCCCGGAATAACCAACGGGGCAAGCATGAGAAAATAGAGTACACCCTTAAAACGAAAGTCCTCTTTTTCAAACAGAAAGCTCGCACAGGTACCGACCACCACGCTGAGAATAGCAACAAAAAAGGCGGTCTGAAAACTTGTCAAAATGGAGCGCAAATTCTGATCATCAAAAAAAAGACCGACTCTTTCTGGCCCAGAAGAGACGAACCAGTCAAGACTAAAACCTTGCCACGGCAAGGACGGATAATTGGAATCGTTGAACGCCAGTACGCAGGTGACAAGGAGTGGCGCAAACAAGAAGACGAAATACGCGATAATGAACAGATTAAACGACCAGTTGTAGTTCCGACTTCTGGGCAAGGAGCGAATCATGACGCCACCTCCCCAAGCTTCTGGCGCGTAAGCTTCAGCCCCACCCAAATAATAAGCGAACTGAGGATGAGCAACAGGAAGCCAAAAGCCGAACCCTGATTCCAGTTGAAGCTGGCAATAAATTGATTATAAATCTGTTCGGTAAACCAGAGCGAATTTTTGCCGCCCATGAGATTCGGTGTCAGATAGTTACCCAATGCCAACATGAAAACCACGATGGAACCAGATGTAATACCAGGCTTGCAATGCGGGATGATAATGGTCCGCCAAATGGTGAGAGGCCCTGCTCCAAGATCATGTGCGGCTTCAATGAGACTGTCGTCCAAGCTATCCATGACCGAAATTAATGGTACGACCATGAACAACATAGAAGTGTAAACCAGTCCCATGATCATTGTCGCATCATTATAGAGCATTTCGATGGGTGTATCGATAACACCCAATTTGAGCATGAAAAAATTCAGCACCCCGGACTCCCGTAGCAGAATCATCCAGCCATAAATACGCACAAGCTCGCTGACCCAAAACGGGAGCAGCAGCAGAATCATGAGTGCACCCTGCACCCGCGTCCTTGCCAGCTTGGCTATATAGAAAGAAACCGGCATGGCAAGCAAAAAAGTGATGAATGTGGTGATAATCGCATAGAGCGCAGTGCGGACAAAAGTCAGCCAATAGACCGGCTCTGTAAAAAAATTCATATAATTCTGTATTGTCCAGACCGTATTACCATAATCATCTTCCCCCCTGAAGCTCATAGTCAGGAGATCAAGATGCGGCAAAACGATCAGCAGCAACAACCACATAATGACCGGTGCAAAAAAAATCCAAAAAACCAGACGGGAGCGTTGCATTCTACGCCTCCGCCTCAAAACAGATACCGGACTCAGGATGCCAGCCAATGGCAATTTCATTCCCCGGTTCAATATAGTCGAATTTACGATTCTGAGGGAGCGTGACCAACAGTTCATGGTCTTCTTTGGTGACGGTCAAAAGTCGACTGTTGGCCCCATCAAACAAAATGCTTTTCACTATCACGTTAAACGTATTCAAACCGTCCTTATTCCGAGGTTCAATACGTATTGCTTCGGGTCTAAGGAACAGGTCCACTCTCTTTCCAACGCCACACAAACCATGCGACTTCGTACGGAAGGAATAACCTTCATCCGTAGAAATGAGCACATGTCCGTCAATCTGCTGGGTCACATGCCCACTCCAAATATTATTGTCCCCGACAAACTTTGCCACGAATGGCGTTGCTGGTTTGCCGTAGAGTTCCTGAGGCGTCCCCACCTGTTCAAATCGACCTTTATTCATCACGGCCACATGATCGGACATGACAAGGGCTTCGGACTGATCGTGGGTGATGTAAATAAAAGTCGTCCCAACCTTGGCCTGCAACTTCTTCAACTCCACTTTCATCTGTTCGCGAAGTTTAAGATCAAGCGCACCAAGCGGTTCGTCAAGAAGGAGCACCGAAGGTTCCAACACCAAACACCGAGCAATGGCCACCCGTTGTTTTTGTCCACCGGAAAGCTGACTGATCTGCTTACTACCGAACCCCGGCAGGCCAACACGGTCAAGCATGGTTTCGGTTTTCTGTTTGATTTCAGCAGCACCAACACCCCGCCGTTTAAGCCCAAATGCTATATTCCCGGCCACATCCATCATGGGGAACAAAGCGAGATGTTGAAACACGAGGTTGACCGGCCGCAAATTTGGCGGCACATCGAGCATATCCTTCCCGCGAATCTCAATCGCACCGGACGTGGGGCCTTCAAAACCTGCAATCATGCGCAAAAGTGTTGTCTTGCCGCAACCGGACGGCCCGAGAATGGAAAAAAAAGAACCGGTAGGGACATCAAAAGTCACATCATCAACAGCGGCGAAATCGCCAAACCGTTTTATCATATTGCGAACGGATAGGTCGTTGGTCATAGCTCTTCGTGGAATTAAAGATTAAATAAGGCGGGGAGTCCCTTCGGACACCCCGCCTCCAATACCTTGGATGCTTAGCTTTGGCTAGTTGGCAGCCTTGATCTTATCCAAAATCTTGCCTTCGATGCTTTCCAGCTTGGCCGGGACCGGCGGGTACCACTTGATATTATCAATGGTAGCCTGCGGGAAGGAACGAGCAAAGTTATCAGCCACAGCCTTGTCAGTGAACTTCAATGCGCCCTGAGAAGCAGTGGCGTACTTTTCCTGAGAGGAAAAATAACCAGCGTTTTCAGGCTTCATGATAAAGTTGATCCACTTGTAAGCAGCGTCAATATTCTTGGCCTTGGCAGGAATGGCGAAGGTGTCGATCCAGCCCAATGCGCCCTCGGAAGGAGCCTTGAAATCAATTGCCTTGTTATCGAGATGCAGCTTCCATCCGCCTGCATCCCAAGCCATGGCCACGAAAACTTCTTCGGAACGCATGGATTCAAGCAGAGAATCACCATTGGCCCAGTAATTCTTCACAACAGGCTTGGCATCAATCAGGGTCTGAGCGATTTTGTCAAGCATGGCCTTGTAGGCTGTGACATCACCATACAGAGAGAAAGGATCATAGCCGAGGGCAAAACCCATGGCGATCAAAGTAGGTCTCTTCAGACGGTAGCTGACGCGACCTTCGTATTTGGAATCAATCAATGCCTTGAAGGAAACGGCCTCGGAGGCTTTGTCGCTGTTGACGATCAGGCCGGAGGTTCCCCAACAGAACGGGACAGCGTGAGACTTACCGCCAACCAAAGTGTTCTTCTTCACTGCGTCCAACATGGACGGAATGAACAGCGCGGCGTCAATCTTCGAATAATCAAGCGGTTGGTACAGCTTGAATTTTTCCTGCACGGAGGAAATACGATCCTGAGAAGGCTGCGCCAGATCAAAACCAGCACCGCGTGTAGCACGCAACTTGGCGATCATCTCTTCGTTGTTGGAAAAAGTGACTTCAACCTTGATTCCGGTTTCCTTTTCAAAAGTATCAATCAACTTCTGAGGGGCATACCCTTTCCACGTCAGCAATTTCAGCGTTTCCGCATGGGCTGTCCCGGCAAAGGCAAACATTGCCAGAAGAGCGAACACGATAATCTTCTTCACGGTCATACTCCTTATTAAAAATAACAAATGAACGAAATATCTCATTTTTAATACAACCATGTACAGTTTTACACAACCGACAAATGTTACAACTTGGCGTCTTATTACTATCAACAAGGAACTTTCTCCCAAAAATCCAATATAAAACACCAGTCATAAACACTTTCACAACCACAAAAAAAGGCCGCCCAAATTTCTGGACAACCTCTTATTCTCGATTAAAATACTACCGCCTGTTCAGGCGACTGCCGTGAAACAATAAATTACACGGCTTTTCGCGCAGCGATCATCAACCCGAGACCAGTCTCGGAAACCGGCTGGCACCGAATGTCCTCAAAACCGAGAGTTTTAAGGATTCCGGTCAATTCTTCCTGCTCAATAAAATGGGAAGAATAGCCGCACAAACGCGTCAGTAACTCGACTGATGCCTTGGCCATTTCATACCCAGGCTTGGCATATCCAGAATAATGCTGAGAGACATACCAGCCCCCCGGCTTCAAGCCTTCGGCAATTCTTTCCAATGCACCAACAAGATCCTCTTTAAAAATATACAGGACATGCGAGGTGAGGATCAAATCAAATTCACCGGCAGGCAAATGATCCTTTAAAAAATTTATTCCCTGCGTGGTAATACGATCACCAAAACCGAACCGGTCGCATCGGGCCTGCGACTTCTCGGCTACAGGAGGTAAATCAAAAATGACCCCATGCATATTCGGATTTCGCTCTAACATTCCCATGGTATACATACCGTGATTACCACCGATATCACCCATGACTTTAAAATCGGCGAATCCGGGCAAAGAAGCCGTAAAATCAATTACAGGTGACAAAGGCCCACCCATGGCATCCTGCGCCGTCCCTTCAATGCCTTCATCGACCCCCCAATCCTGATCAGTCTTTCTCATATTAACTTCACTGCCGCGAACAAGCTCCGTAATATTGTCCTCCACCATCGCATTAAAGCGCATGGTCAAACGCATACTGCCCCCCTGATACAGGGGGGCACTACTCACCAAGAATTCGGAAGCACAAGGAGTATTCCGATACCCGTCGTTCTCTTTAACAACCAAATCGGCTGCTACCAAAACATTCAGAAGCGGCTCTAATCTTTCAATACTGACTTCCATTTCATCAGCAAGGGAAGACGCTTCCCGCACCGAACCATCAAGCAGATCAAAAATCTTCAACTCCACAGCACTCATGATCGCCTTGGCATTGAAGGACTGCATCAGCATGGCATGTATCGGTTCAAAATTATTCTGAGGTTTTGTGACAAGCATATGCCCTCCGGTATGTTTAGTTGCTAAACTTATTTACTAAAAAAATTATTTCAAATAGTTGTCCATCCACAAATTCATCTGTTTGCCAAAATCGCGAATCGTCTCGTATGAAACGTCATCGAGTTGGCTCATATACTCCACAAAATCCCGATCATGCTCTCGATGAAAGGCCATATGATTATCACTGGCCGTCTTTCCAAGATCTGTTGTCCTGATAATCACTCGCGCTCCATGTTCGGGGTCGGCCTCTTTCATGAGCAACCTTTTTTTTACAAGCTTGCCGACCAATTGAGAGACAGCCCCCTTGGTGGTGCCAAGCTCTTCGGCCAATTCGGTCACTCCTGTGCCATCATGCATATTTACCGTGGTAACCATGTGAATTTCTGCTGAATGCAGCGACATACCCACACCAAAATCATACGATTTCCTGTCAACAAGGGAATGTTTTGTCATGGCTCGACTGAATTGCCTGAGCATCGGCATCATCTCTTCAAAAGTTCTCATGCATTGTGTTTAGCAACTAAACACAATGAAATCAAGAACTGATTCAAAAAGAACAGAACACTATATCATACAGGTAAATTTTGCGGAGTTTCAACGTTTTGGAGATGACTCCTGAACAGTATTGTAATCTGTGTCCCTCTGTCAGGTTGCGTCTTCATGGAAATATCTGCTCCATGCGTCCGCGCAATAAGTGCCGCAAAATACGTCCCAAGACCGGTTCCATTTTCCTTGCCATGCGTCACATATTTATCAAAAAACCGCCTCCGCACATCTTCATGAACCGTTTGCGAGTTGGCAATAACGACGCTTTTCCCCTCACTATCTGATAAATCCACAGACACATGATCACCTCGACGAGATGCCTCAATACCATTCTGTATCAAATTTCTGAACATGGCGCGTAACAGAGGTCCTTCTCCTGGAACGACAAAAACTTCACGTCCTTCAACGTCCTGACCATTCAACTGCATTTCTATGGCTATTCCCATACTCTCGAGCATTGGACGAAATTCTTCCTCAAGACCACACATGATTTCCACGAGATCGACCGACCTTCGACTCAGGGAATAAATACCCTTTTCCATTTTGAAAATATTGAGCTGGTTCCGAATCATGTCGAGCATTCGGTATCCGGCGGCACGAACCCGTTTGATGTGTTTCTCCTGGCGAGAGTTGAGTTCCCCTTCGCTCAAAAGCAGCTCAGGATACCCGATAACAAGACTCAAACCAGATTTTAAATCATGACGATTGATGCGTTCCACTTCCTCCCGGATCATCTCGGCTTGAGCACGCTTCTTGATCTCCGAAAGGAGTAGGCGGTTATTCTGCAACAATTCAAGCTCATTGCGTTTCAATTGCATAGTCCGTTCTTCAACAGTTTCTTCCAGCACTTCCTGATGATGACTCAATTGTTGATCACGACTCTGAATCTTGCTCAACATGGAATTGAATTCAGCAACGAGCACACCAATTTCGTCGTCGCTGTCATAATCGACACGCCGGGAATAATCCTTGTTCAAAGATATTTCGCGTACAGCATCGGTCATTTGCTCCAGCGGATCACCGAGTCTGCGACGAAACAGAATGGCAACTCTGTAGCAACAAAACAAAATCACCGGACAAGAAAAAATGGCAACGAGGAGATAACCTCGCATCATACTCCATTGTTCTTCCAAAGACAGCGAGATGAGAAGTACACCGCCCGACATATCAGAGGATATGGGCATTGCTACAGTCAAAGAAGAAAGCCCCAGCTCAACCTTCTTAACAGTTTCAATCCGTTGCGGAGTCTGACCGTAGCAAGCAAAAGGGATATCGCTGGTCACATACACGGCAGCTCCCATAACATCGGGAATAAGAGTCAGAGTTTCAAGGCTCTCCTGTGCGGCAGCAGCATCGTCAAAATCAACGGCAGCGACCAACGACGCAGCCATCAACTCGGCCTGTGCCAAAGTTCTGCTGACAGCCGCCTGCCGAAACTGCAAAACTATGGGCATGAGATTCAAAACGAAAGCCAATACCAACGCGATGCATGTAGTGCCAAGGATAGCCGCAACTATTTTCCGTCCAAGCGGGGTCAGCTGTTTACTGCTCATGGCTTTCTCCCCTATATATCGTGGCTATGCGAAGTAATCTTGAACTAATGTTTAACCCAGCTGCACCGGCTGCATGCGGATTGACCTGCAACTTGAGTTTTCCGCCAACCATACGAAAATTTATGACCACCCCCTGACGAAGATTCGCTGGGCTCTGCCCGATAGTCAGCACAGGCATTTCTGCTGTTCGCTTCAAGATGGCGGCAGCCTCTCTTTTGGGTGCGCCATTGATAACAAGAACATGAACACCGTCCGCAGGCCATTGCACCAACCGGAACTGCAATGATGCGTCATTAAAATATGGCTTAAGTTTTTTGGAATCAGTTGCAGCGATGACATACGGTTCGCCAAGTTTCGGGCCAGCGCCCACAGGCCACTTCACATACTTGACTAGCCGTTGCACATACAAGGCCTGAAGTTGTTCACTGGTCGCAGTGAGTTGCTTGCCACCGGCGAAGGATGAAACGGGACACAAACCGACTGTCCAAAAAAGGAGCGTTATGACAAAAAATTGAACACGACTCATCAAAAATCCCATGTCATACGCAAATCGACACTCGGACCAATGTGCAACGGGGAATATTGGTTCGTCGCTTCGCCAAGATTTCGACCAATCAATTCGAGCATAAGGGTTTCCGAAGCTTTCCATGAGGCATGAGCTTCCAGAGAAAAATAACCGGGCATGAAGCGCTCATCCGGGCTAATGGAATATCCCGCCAACACATCAAACCCGACATCCTGCATGGGCTTCATGAACGCGTGAAGTTTATATTCACTCGACAATCCTTCCTCCGGCATGGAATCTCCTGACGGAAGAAAATCGATATTCCGAAGATCTTGATAAACAAGGCCAATTGAAGGACTGAGACGCAACCAACTATTCACCGTCCAATCGAGAATAGCTTCAACTCCATATGCTGAACCTTCAAGTGAATTTGTCAAAGTGGCGGTCCGAGTAGCTCTATCAAAATCGATCATGGCAAGTTGATCGTAGTCATTGATATAAAATGAAATGTCTCCATGGATATCCGAAGTGAAGCGCTGACGATATCCGGCTTCATAGGCAATAAGTTTTTCTGTCGTCAATGAATCCGGTGCATAAACGACATACTCTTTGCCACCATGCTCAATAGAATAGCTTCCACTCCGTTGAAACCGTGTATCGGCCCGAACTGCCTTGGATACAGCCAACCAGTATTCCGAATCCTCCCGAGTATGCAGCAATCGGATTGTGGGTTGAACTTCCACAGGAGTCTGTCCGAAATAATCCAATTTAACTCCAAGAAAGAGAAACAAACTATCTTCAAGGAGTGTTACTCGATCTTGAACAAACCCATTTGAAGTAAATGTATACCGTCTTTCTTTATCGATAGTAGCCCTGTCTCCGCTCTTGATATCGTCCCAAAAGTAGCGACTTCCCACTCCCCATGTCAGTCGATGCCGACCGTATTGCTCGGCAGCATATTGTAATTCCGCGTCCAACGTATTGGTCCCGCCGGTCAAATCAGCCACGCTAACGAGTTCACGGGTGAATGAAGTCCTAAGACCTATCCCGGCATCCAACCCTGTCGCCCTATGCCAGGAAAATTGCCCATATCCACCAAATTCATTTCGAACATGCGGCCTGTAAATTTTTTGTGAACCAGAAGCGCCATCATTGATACTTGATGCCGCCAAGTCTCCCTGTAACGACAACGAATCAGTAAAAGCGTTCTCCCAATCGACCCGAAAACCACCCTGCTGTTTGACCCAATCCTGAGAGCTTCGATCATCACCCTCACCCGTAATCCAGTCACCAGTCCTGTAACCGCCGCTGAGGTAACCTCTGTAGGCCACGTCATCAACGGTGTCTCCATACCTGAATAACTGCTCAATGCCGGTTGATCCGGCAAGAGTCACACTCTGCCCGCCCTGCGTCTCAGCGGCACTTTTAGTGATAATATTAATAACGCCGGTAAAAGAGTCCGCGCCCCATAGATGAGTCCAGACACCGCGTACGACCTCGATACGTTTCACTATACTGACCGGGATCGTATTTCCCCAAACCACCCCTGCAGTTGTTGGTGAGGTGATTGGCCTGCCATCCAGCAAAACTAAATGCTTGTTACTTAAAATCCCGTTAAAACCACGAATACCTATGGCCCACTTGTCTGTATCCATCTGGACACCATGCAGGCCGGGAACAAGTAGGAGTGCTTCTGCGATGGTGGTGGCACCAGAACGAAATATATCATCTTCGTCCAAAACGGTCACAGCTCCTGCGACCTGCGACAAAGGCTCGGCTCGACGAGAGGTGGTAACCACTTCGACTTCCATCAACTCTTCAAGACTTAATGAGGCCAAAGGATCTTCTGCATCGGCCCATGCACTGCCAACACAACATAAAAAAAGACAGACAAGGCACAGAGACTGAAAGCCCAAAGCGTACAGCCACCCTCGCACCATCATTAGACAGCCGCTCCTTGTGAAGTGGCGAGTAGATATCCTCTTCCTCGGATAGTCTTGATGCTGACGTGTGACCCCAGCTTTTTCCGCAGATTACTCATATGAACATTAAGGACGTAGTCATCAAACTCAACACCCCGACCAAGCGCCTGCTCCATGAGATCGTTTCGTTCAACCACGGCCCCCATATTCAAGGCTAACTGTTCAACGATATCATACTCCGTCGAAGTCAAATGCACGGGATTGTCATCAAGGGTCATATTGCGCGTATTTCTATCAATGACCACATTACCAAACTCAATACTCTTCTTCCGGAGCATCTTCACGGCCCCGCCTTCAGATCGACTGGTGTCATACCGGCGAAGCACGGCCCGAATTCTCGCCAGCAATTCACGAAGTGGAAAAGGTTTGGCAATGTAATCATCAGCCCCCATTTCCAATCCTACCACCCGGTCAATCTCTTCTCCACGTCCGGTCAGCATGATCACCGGAATATTTGAACTTGATCTCAAGGCGGAAAGCACATTGAACCCACTCAGGTCAGGCAACATGACATCAAGCAGAATCAACTCATACGACTTTTTCTCAGCGGCCTGAATACCAGACTCACCTGTATACATTGAATCAAGGGCAAAACCTTCGCTTTGAAGGTAGCTGGACAAGAGTTCCGCAACCTCGGGATCGTCATCTATCAACAACAGATCACTCATACCGCCTCCTTTTCATTTGATTATATAGCTTTAGAAGAGACACTGAAACTCATATAATGTTAATTTATATAAAGAAGGTTAAGACACATTAATAATCACTGTAGTTTTCTCAATATCTCATGCAATTTTTATGCAGGGAAAAATTTTCCCATGTAAACGGATTGCCCATCCTCCTCCGTATAGAGGGGCATTGAATGTGCGTTTTGCTCACCGTGAACAAAACCACCGCATGGATGCACCCACTTTCAAGGAGGAAAGTATGTCTCTGGTCGTTAACAACAACTTAATGGCAAACTCGGCAGCCCGGTATCTGAACAACGCGTACAGTGCTTTGGGCACCTCGACGGAACGTCTGTCTTCTGGCCTGCGCGTCAACAGCGCAGCGGATGATGCAGCTGGACTGGCAGTCCGCGAACTCATGCGCTCCGACATCTCAACCCTCAACCAAGGGGTCAGGAACGCCAACGACGGCATCTCCATGATCCAGACAGCAGACGGCGCGCTTTCCGTCATTGATGAAAAGCTCATCCGTATGAAGGAACTGGCCGAGCAGGCCGCCACCGGTACGTACACCGATAGCCAGCGTGAACTTATCGACGACGAGTATCAGGCCATGGCTTCGGAAATCACCCGTATCGCCAATGCCACTGACTTCAACGGCATTTACTTGCTCAACGGCAATCTGTCCGGCGACGGGCTGACAGTTCACTTCGGTACTGGCAACGATGCCACCGAGGACAAGTACGCCATCACTATCGACAATTGCACAGCTTCAGCTCTCGGTGTGGGCTCAAACAGTACTACCGGAGTCGGCGCTGCCGTTTCCACTCAGGAACTCGCCCAGAACTCTCTGGACGCACTCAACTCGGCCATCGTGTCCAAGGACAAGGTCCGAGCCAACCTGGGTTCAATGCAGAACAGACTTTCGGCAACCATTTCCAACCTCGAAGTCCAGGCGGAAAACCTTCAGGCTGCCGAATCCCGTATCTCCGATGTGGACGTAGCGACTGAGATGACCGAGTACACCAAGCAGCAGATCATAACCCAATCTGCCGTGGCCATGCTCTCACAGGCCAACTCACTCCCGCAGATGGCCTTGTCACTCATCGGCTAGTCCACTCCTTCTCCAACATGAGGACCGACTCGGAACCAATCCGGGCCGGTCCTCACTCTTTACATCGTCCAAACTCCCGACGCGGTTACATCTTTTTTCCCATCGGCGTTTTTTTCCGGCCTGCACTTTCCCTCACGGAGAACAAATGGTTTCACCCCACTCTCAACTATCGTTTTTTATTAAGAATTATTTATTTTCATTTCATCATGACGTCTTCATCAAAACAAAACAAATCAATTATTCATTTTTAAAAAATATTTACTAACATACTTTTTATATAAGTGAACATTAAACGGTATTCATATTGCTCATTTTGTAGTCAGGAGGCGAACAATGAGTAGTACATTAATTGAAATAGAAAAAAAATTTGGCAATATATCATATGATGAACTCTTCAAAAAACACTCTAAACTGATATTTAAACTCATTTATAACTTCATTAATGCAAAAAATATTAGACTTCATAACAGTGAGGTCGATGACATATTTCAAGAAATTGCATTGAAAATTTTTAAGAACAACTATCTTTTAAAGTATAATAAAGAAAAAAGCTCATTTATTACATGGCTCAACATCATATGCAGAACAACTACAATTGATTACTACAGGAAAAAAATCCGATGGACAGAATCAGTACTCACCGAGACCCACCACATCACAGAAGAGCCAAACATTGATGCGGCCATATTCAGTCTCCCGGCGGGAGTTCTTACAGCACGACAGACGGAAGTCATAACACTCCTCTTTAAGGAAGGGATGGTGGCCTGCGAAGTCGCAACAGCACTGGGGATCACAGCCAGAACTGTCAGAAGCATCAAATTTCAAGCCCTGAACAGACTCCGTACCTACTACGGAGCCACTCCCGCACTGCACGAGATAGACACCATGGAAACACCCAGGAGGAAGGTCTCATGAGTATCGACACCACAAGTTATTACGACTCACTGGTGCAGTCTTCTGCGCCTGATCCGGTCACCATCACCACTGATACTGAAGCCAGTTCCCTCACTTCGGATGATTTCATCACGCTGTTGCTGGCCGAGTTACAATATCAGGACCCCACTGAGCCTGTGGACAACTCACAAATGGTTGACCAGATGACCCAGTACTCCCAGCTCGAACAGATGACTGAAATGAATGAGAAAATGGATGCCCTGACCGAAAGTCTTGGTGCCATGACCGCCTCCAACGGCTTGGACTACCTCGGCAAACAGGTCGAAGCAGATGGATCAACCATCAGCGTATCGGGGGACTCCATTTCCTCTCTTTATTTCGAACTGCCCGAAGATGCCGCCTCAGTGACCTGCAACGTCTACGACAGCAACGGCACCATCGTGGACACCGAAACCTACTCCGAACTGGATGCCGGAATCAGCGCATTCACGTGGGACGGCACTGATTACAACGACGACACAGCGAGCAACGGCATATACTACGTGGTCGTTTCCGCACAAGACAGCAACGGTGCGGATATCGATGTTTCCACCACAACCACCGGCACGGTTATCGGCATCAGCAATACCGATGATGGAATCATCCTCTCTCTCGACGACGGACGCACCGTGAACATGCTGGACGTCACATACGCCACTTCCTGATTAAATTAATCAAATTTCTGTTAATACAAGGAGATAGACATGAGTATCACAGGATCAATGTACGCAGGCATTTCAGGACTTCAGGCACAAAGTCAGGCGACTTCGGTGGTCAGCAGCAACCTCGCTAACTCCACAACCACTGGCTACAAAAGTTCATCCATAGCTTTTGAAGATGTTTTCTACAGCACGGTCTATGCTGGTAACAGCGCGGACCAGGTCGGTAACGGTGTATCCGTGGCCTCCATCAATACTGATTTCTCTCAGGGGGCATACCAATCCACCAACTCGGTCACTGACGTTGCCATTAACGGAGACGGCTTCTACATGCTCGTGGACCCGGACACAGACAATACCTATTACACCCGCGCCGGCAACTTCACCTTTGACACGAATGGCTACCTCGTAGATGCCCACGGCAATCGTGTTCAGGGGTGGGAAATGGCAGACGATTCCATCTCCGGCGGGTTAACCGACATCCAGCTGGACAACTCCCAATCCCCGCCCAACGCCACCAGTGAAATCAATTTCTCACTGAATCTCGACTCTACATCCACGGATAACAGCACCTCAGCCACCAGCCCATACACAGCGTTATTCGACGCGTACGACGGCACGGCAGAACCGCCCATGGACGACTCCCGTTATGCATATCAAACAACCATCTCGACATATGACGAAAACGGTGCTGCCCATGATATGACCATATACTTCGATCCCGTAGAAACTGCTGACGGTGATCTGGTCTGGGAATACGTCCTGACTTGTGACGCCAGCGAAGACATGCGTGACTTCGAAGGGGCGGAAATGAACACCACAAGTGGTGCAGGCGCACTCATGACCGGCACCATGACGTTCTCCTCTTCCGGTGATCTGCAAAGCATGACTGCGTTCACCCTCTCGGACACGCCGACGGACCCGACCGACCCCATGGCTGCCGAGAACTGGGAATTAGCGGAATTCGACACCAACGGACTGCCCATCTTCGACACCAATTTCACCGGCTCCGACGAAAATCAAGAAATCACGCTGGACCTCGGCATCTCGAACTCGGATTACAGCACAGGCACCGGTTGGGACACCACCGGCGGCATTGACTCACTGGATGACTTAAACGCGGCAACCGTTACCGACGACCTGCCTTCATTCAATACGGGCGTTCTCGCCACAGGCGCCACCACCAGCACGACCTCCGGGTCTGCCACATTCAGCCTCAATCAGGACGGCTATGCACCCGGCGTGCTCATCGATGTTTCCATCAGCGAAAACGGCGTACTTTCAGGCCGATATACCAATGGACAGACACAGGATCTGTACACTCTTGGATTAGCTGACTTCACCAACACACAGGGGCTCTACTCCGAGGGAAGCAATCTGTTCTCGGCCACCACTGAATCAGGACAGGCCTATATCGGCACTCCCGGTTCCGCAGGCTTCGGCTCCATAGCCTCCAACGTTCTGGAACAATCCAACGTAGATACGGCAACAGAACTGACTAACCTCATCATTATTCAAGCAGCCTATCAGGCCAACTCCAAGGTCGTCACTACGGCAGACACCCTGCTTCAGACAGCCATCGGCATGAAGCGATAACGGCCACGATACCGGGAGAGCGACATGATCAACAATCTGTACAATATCGGACTGAAGTCACTGCAAAATGCGCAGGTGTCCATCGACAATGCGTCGAACAACATCGCCAATGCAGACACTCCCGGATACCAGCAGACAGAGGCCGTTTACGAAACCGGCGATTCCATCACCATACAAGGTTTGACTGTCGGCACCGGGGCGGACGTGGTGGCCATCCAGTCGGCATTCGATGAATTTGTAGAAGCGCAATATCTCGACGCCTCTGCGGATTTGGCCTGTCAGAACGCCGCCTACCAATATCTGTATCAGCTCGATTCCCTGCTCAACCAAACGGACGGAGGACTCAGTACGTCACTGGATGATTTCTTCCTGGCCTGGAATGAATTGAGCACCGACCCGGATTCGCTGTCCGCACGTGAAGCCCTGTTGGGAGAAACGCAAACACTGATCTACGGTCTCAATTCCACAGCAGAACAACTTGAAGGCGTAGAAGAAAGCATCAACACGGAAATCCAGAACGAAATAAGCGAAGCCAATCAACTCATCGAAGACATAGCCCTGTCGAATGCGGCCATTGCAGCCAATCCAAATGATCTTCAGGCCATTGCCGAACGCGATCAGATGATCCGTAATCTCGATGCGATCATCGGAGTCAACGCGCTTTACAAATCCAATGGGGAAGTCACGATCATGACCGAAGAGGGATATACCATGGTGGATGGAACTGAAACGCACAGCCTTGTCTATGGTGATCCGAATGCTACGGCTTCACTGATTCGTGACTCTGATTATGATGGAACTATCGAGTTCTCCGGGGCATCAAGTGAAGAACTCCTTCTTGAATTCGTTTCTACCGGCCCGGACGGAACAGCAGAATTCAAAGTCTCCACCGACGGCGGCAAGACCTGGTTGGAAGATGAAAACGGCGACACCATGCTCTACACGGCTGGCGATGAAAACTCCCCGGTTGAAATCGAAGGGGTTGAAATATGGTTTGAAGGCGGCACAGCAGATCATGCAACAGGTGATCGATACGCTATTACTCCCAAGAGCGGCCTGTACTGGGAAACCAGTGATGGCTCATTACAAAACATCACTCCCATGACCGATGCCGCAGGTCAGGAAGTCTCCGGGCGCACTTCAGGAGGAAGTCTGGCTGGACTTTATACGGCACGAGACGACACAGTTGTCCCCACCCTTGACGCACTGGACGACATAGCCAATGCCCTCATCTGGGAAGTCAACGCCGAACACGCACAAGGAGCCGGGCTTGCACACCACACCGGACTGACAGGCAGTTACAGCATGGAAGATTCCAGCGCCCTGCTCAGCAACAGTGGTCTCACATACGCCGACAATATTCAGGCCGGAGAGCTTGAATTGGTGACATACAACGCAGACGGAACGGTCTCCACTTCGGCTGTCATATCCGTTGATCCAGCCACGGATTCCATGGATGACATCATCAATTCCATCAACACACTCTATGCAGGAGAACTCACGGCATCCGTCAACGGTGACGGGCAACTGCAAATCGCAGCAGCCTCGGACGTAAGTTTCGAGATTGCAGGAGACTCATCAAACCTTCTTGCCGCGACAGGCATGAATACCTTTTTCACGGGTTCGGATGCTTCGACCATTGCAATAGACAGTTACATCGCAACCGACACTGCACACATCAACAGCGGAGTCGTTGGTGACGACGGTCTGGTTTCATCTGGAAACAACGATGTAGCCAACGCAATGATGACTCTTTCAAGCGAGAACGTCTCTGTAGGGTCTATGACCACAACTCTCAGCGGAGCCCTTTCAACGCTTGTATCCGACGTTGGTTCAGCGGCCAGCTCTACAGAACTCAAGCTGACCTATGCCCAGACTTCAGCCCAGTATCTTTACGACCAACAGGCCTCTGTCAGTGAAGTAAATGTTGACGAAGAGCTTCTCGATCTCACCAAGTATCAACAACAATACCAAGCTGCTGCAGAAATAATCTCTGTCACGCGAACCATGATGGATACCATTTTGGACATGGTCTAACCTCAAAGGAACAGTCATGCGTATCAGCACATCACAAATATTTTCCCAGTCTCTCAACCAGATGAATACCGCGCTCAATGATGTAGCGGAACTCAACATGATGGAATCCACTCAAAAAAAAATCAACAGGCCGTCAGATGATCCCGCCGGAATGGCGAATATCATGAACCTGAACGCTTACGATCAATCCCTGAGTGGCTACATGGATAACTGCGGAACCGCCACGGACAGTCTTGATTTGGCAGATCAAGCATTAATGCAGGTCAGTGAAAATATCATAGCTGCCATGGAACTGGCTGAACAGGGATCGACCGAAACATACACTGATGAACAGCTCCAGATGATGGCTCTGGAAATGGAAAGCTACCTCGACAGTATACTCGCCATTTCCAACACCCAAATGGGGGCGGACTCTCTCTTTGCAGGAGATGACCTTGGCAATAATGCTTACGAAATGGGCCTTGGCGTCACGTTGCCAAATGACTCATTGAACGATGCGAACTTTGCTTCCATGACCGGTGAAATCGACAGCACGGTCCACGTCCAATTCAGTGAACCAGGTGTCATCGGAACTGATGAAATCGACTACCAATATTCCACCGATAACGGTCAGACATGGACAACCGCCACACTTGCGGCTGGCGACACGACCATTGATGTCGGGACCGTCCAAATTGAATTCACAACAGGTACCCCGGTGACAGCGGCTGACGGCAACGGAAACGGCACTGAATTCTATCTGCGAGAAGCGGCCCATTACACAGGAAGTGACACAGCCATGTCCGTTGCCATTTCCGAAAACACCAATGTGGATATGACCACCGTGGGCAGTACTGTCTTCGGCGGTGTCGACCCGACAACCAACATGCCTTACACAGAACCCAATCTCTTCGAGACCTTAAGCGACTGCATCGTCTACATGGAAACTGGCAATCAGGATGCAGTGGCCGCATGTCTCGACGATTTGCGCGACGCTCATGAAAATGTCGAAACAGGTTCAGCCAACGTCGGCGCGAGAGAAAACAAAATTTCCTACACCGAGCAATCCTTGGGGCTGATCCGGGAAGTGACCACAAACAGTATCAGCCGCGAGGAAGACGCCAACGCAACTCAACTGATTGTCGAGCTTGAACAGGCCAATTACGTCTATGAAGCTGTGCTCAGATCGACTGCTGACATCATGAAAATGAGCATACTCAATTATATTTAAGGAGGAAGTCATGGGATACGTCTCTTCTGTTTCCAGTAATGTCATTGCATACGAGCCTGTTACGACCTCTGGTGAAGTCTCATTCTCAGGACTGGGTAACGGGACGGACTTCCAGGAAATCATCGACGTCACCATCGATTCCGAAAGCTATCAAAAAGAAGAGTACGAAGCCCAAAAGACTGAAACAGAATACATAATCAGCCTTCTGGAACAGTTGGAAAGCGAAATGGACGAACTCAACACCTCGCTGAAAGATTTGGACGAACCTGACGAGTTCTACACCATGGAAGGAACCAGCAGTGGCGATGAGGTCGATGTGGAAGTCACTGGCGAAGCGGATGTTGGCGTACACACTGTCATTGTTGACCAGTTGGCCCAAAATGACATCTGGATAAACAGCGCACAAGGGTACGATGCAGAAACAACTGTAATCGCAGATACGGCCACAACTCTGGATATAACATTTCAGGGAGACACCATTTCCATTGATGTAGCCGCCGGGACCACTCTTCAGGGCCTTGTGGACACTATCAACGGCAGCGTGGCCGCACGCGACAAGGTCGAGGCCGACCTCATGTTCGACGGCGACAGTTATTACTTTGTCCTGAAAAGCACCGACTCCGGCGAAGATAACGCCATCACCATCGACAGCACGGGCACATTGAATGGCATGGACCCGACAGGGTTCGCCAACACCCAGACAGCGCAAAACTCAAAAATCAAGGTAGATGGATTCCCGGACGATCCAAACCAATGGATAGAACGCGACACCAATTCCGTAGATGACGTGATAAACGGCATGACCCTTGATCTCAAAGAGACAACGGGAAGTGACGGGGTCAAGATATCGGTGGATTACGACACTGACGGGATGCTCGACACCATCATGGATGTGGTGGCGGGTATGAACCAAATCATTCTCGACATTCAGATTCTGACAGGTCGCGTCACTGAGGAGGAAGACCCGGAAACGGAAGCTTATACAATCGACAACTACGCCATGGACATCATGTACAACGAACTCAAAAGCATCCTGTCATCAGGGGCACTTGGGTTCTCCCGATATGACGAAGAAGAAGGTGGAGATTATTACAATGCCCTGTCACAAATCGGTTTTTATACCGACACGGATGAAGGATCTGACACATTCGGTCAATTGCTCGTGGAAGAAGACGAATTGCAGGAAGCACTGGACACCGACCCCGAAGCCGTGGCCGCACTGTTTTCCGAAAGCGGCGTTGGCGAATCAGACAGTGACGACTTCCAGATCATCTCCGTTATCGATTCCGTAACACCTCCGGGTAAACACTCGGTTGAGTACACCATTTCCGGCGGGGCCATTACCTCGGCAACTATTGACGGCAAGGAAGCTGAAATTGACGGTTGGACCATTCTAGGCACCGATTCGACCTCAACCGGTTTGTTTATCTCGGTGGGAGACCACAGCGACGGTGACTATTCTGGCACGGCGCGGGTCAAGCAGGGGAAGATAGGTGAGATATCAGACGCCCTTGATGCCATGTCAGATGAAGACACTGGAACCCTGTCCATTCTCATCGACAATTATGAAGAAAGCGTCACGAGTCTGGACAACCAGATATACAATGAAGAAAAACGACTCGACACATTGGAAACATCACTGACACGCAAGTACGCTGCTCTCGATGCGACTTTAAGCACTTACGAAAACCTCAGCGCCATGCTCACGAGTCAATTGGCACAGCTTGATTAATTCCGGGGACGATCTCTCTTTTCCGACGATACGAACCTCAATCTCCGACTCCCAACTTCACGAGAGTCGGACGTGTACTCAGATTTTATGCACTCATCGTCAGCAGATGCATTCGTAGCATTCTTGCGCATTATTCGCCTCAACACATCCACAGGAATTTCGACCGGTAATATCATGGCAACCCACAATTTCCATTTCATTAAAAAAGGGCCGCGTCTGTTGACACAGCCCTGATTTCAGTCTTGCCAAAACGTTTAGGCACTAACATCCAATCCAGCTGATAAGGATTGATTATAATCACCACCAAACATGGCGTCCTGCATTCGGCCATACTGTTCAACACCTTGGGCTTGACTATCGCCGGGGTTTCCCCCTGTCATATCCATCAACTGTTGGAATGCCTGGGAACCTCCGTTGAGCTTAATACCGCCCAAGCCATTGCCCCCACGTCCCGCGTCAAGCTCTTCCTGCGACACAAAACCATCTTCATTGGTATCCAATGGGTCAAGTTCTTCGGTACTGTCCGAAGAATCTGAGGCTTCAGAAAAGGATGCGCCAATCTGACTCACAAGGTCATCACTATCGGCGTCCATCGCATCCGCGAAATCCGAACTTTCTGACGACGCTTCCGGCGGAGGCGGAGGCTGCATACCACCCTGCATTCCCATCATTCCGGCCATGGAACTCATCGAACTCATAGAGCCAATTTCCATAAGGCATCTCCTTGAATCATCCACCCCCGTTTTCACGGCCCGGCAACAGCCGATATGACTGTCTCCCCTCTCCAAAGGCGGGCATGCGAAAAGGAAGTGGTGTACTTGATAATATTATCGCATACCCCACCCAGAACGTTACTAGGATTTCATTAAGAAATGTTCAGAAAACTCGAAAAATTATAGCTGGACAGTGTTCAGGACCACAGACAAAGCCTTGAACCAAAACTCCATTTCATCGCCGGATTTCAGGGCAAGTTCCTTGGCACTCTGTTCAGAAATGAGTGCGCAAACGTCAGAACCATCCGGCAGTCGTCCCAACACTTCTGACAATACGGGAGAATCAGTCACACGAATAACTGTCCCCTTGAATCGATTCCTGGCACTGCCAACCGGTGTTTTGCGACATGAAATGACATTGACTAACGGAGCTTTGACCGTTGCAATGACCGGCGCACCTTTCACGAGTTTCAAATTGAGCAGACTGTCCGAAGTGATAACGGAGGACAAAACCATACCCGACCGTGTTTCCATAGTCACTTCTGCCATGACTGAATCTTCCACAACGCCTATCACGTGGCCGACAAAAGAATTTCGCGCACTGGTTCTTTTACGCATGGCATTATGGGCCGTCCGCACAATAGATTGCATATCGCCCGTCGAAAATTGTTGAAAATTCGCTGTCAAATCAAGAGAGGACTGACCAAGAACTTCCTTCACGATAGTGATGGGGACACCGCTGCGAAGCATTTCCACGGCCCGTGTATTGCGAAGGGATTTTGGGCAGACATGGTCTTTGGACAACCCGCAATCCTTCCCTCGAGCATAACAAATACGCCGAAAATACCCTGGGTCAACCTGAAAGAATGTCCCCCGTAAACCACATCCCAACGGACCTTCAAGGGCTGCCATTACCTCGGAAAACAACTCGTTTGAAAGTGGCACTTCCCGAATTCTCCCTTCCCGTCCCAAACGAACAAAGGGCCCCTCAGCGTCAAAAGCGATTGAATCATCAAGGGAAAGAATCTCCCCCAGGCGCGCTCCGGTATGCCTGAGCATCAAAAAAATGAGCCACATGCGCTCCCTTGCCTGCACACTGTCCGCACGAACAGCCGAAACCTTCCATTGCCTGAACGCCTGCTCAAACTCACGCATCTCAGACGGTTCCAGATAATTCACATGATCCGACACATTAAAAAAGTCTCGGGGGTAGGCCTTGCTGGATGATTTAACACTGCTCATTGATGGTATTCCTTAAAGAGTCACGTTTTACACTGTTCGCGTGACTTGGTTGCCGAATAACAGAACAGAACATAGGAAAATTGTGAGCGTGACACAACCCCGCAGGCCACCCCAATGACCGAAAGGATACGAACAACCATGAGTCTGACCGTCAATATCCATAAAAAGCTTCCACATTTCGATCTGCAAACCCAATTTTCCTGTGCTGCGGGAGAGCTGACAGCCATTGTCGGTCCTTCTGGGGCAGGAAAAACCACGCTTGTCCGCATAATTGCAGGACTCGAAGCGCCTGATAATGGAGCCATTACACTGAATGGCAGGACATGGATAGATTCAAAAACGGGCAGCTTCATTCCAACGTGCAAACGAAAAATCGGACTGGTCTTTCAGGAATACACACTTTTCCCACACATGACAGTTCGTCAAAACATAGCCTTTGGCGCCATTACGCCGACATCGGTTGAACCTCTGATGAAGACCTTCGGCATAGGACATCTCAAAGATCAACGGCCAGCCTCCATCTCGGGAGGTGAACGCCAACGTGCCGCCTTTTGTCAGGCACTTGCCAGAGAACCGGATCTGCTTCTGCTCGACGAACCATTCTCCGCTCTGGATACGGCCACACGCATCTTTCTGTGCTCCCTGCTATCGGATCTCAAAAAGGATCTCGACATTCCCATTCTCCATGTAACCCACGACCTCAGAGAAGCAGATCAACTTGGAGATAGCGTCATTGCCGTGGAAAGTGGCCGTATCGCTCCTGACTGGTTCAACCGTCATCAACATGTACCACACGGATCGGCCCAGCTGACCGTCCCCTCATACTCATAAAAGGAATGCATATGCGCACGACTCGTACTATCATCGTCACGGCTTTTCTTATCCTCTGCATAGCCACAGTTGCCTCGGCAGAAAACGCTGTCCTCGCATCCGGCGCAGGCTACAAGAAAATGGTCAACGCCCTGAACACAGTCTACACAAAAAACACCGGACAGACTGTGGACCTCCTCTTCGGCAACATGGCACGTGTGACTACTCTGGCAAAAAAGAGTGGCAACGTGGACATCGTCCTTGGTGACGCATCTTTCCTGAAAAAGGCACAACTCACTTTTTCACAAAAACAAAAACTGGGTCACGGGAAATTGGTCCTCGCTTTTGCCAGAAACTGCCCGTATTCCTCAGTTGCTGACTTGGACAAGGCCGGTCGCATCGCCCTGCCTGACACGCACAAAGCCATTTATGGCAAGGCTGCAAGGGAATTTCTTGAGTCCAACGGCAACCTTCCCGGTATCAAACAGCGATTGCTGGAAGTATCAACCATTCCTCAAGTCTTCTCCTATTTGACGACCAATGAAGTGGACATGGGCTTCCTGAACCTCACACACGCACTGAACGTGGCCGACAAACTTGGCGGCTATGTCATAGTTGATCAAAAAGGATACTCTCCCATCGTAATTCTCGCTGCCCTGCTCAAAGACAGTCGGCATATGAAACAGGCCAAAGACTTCCTCCGTTTCCTCGAAACTCCCGAAGCCCAAACCATTTTGCGAGAAAACGGACTGTAGGCCGCATGAACGTCCTTGATATTCTGGCACAACCGGAAACCACCGGACCACTCGTCCTCACCCTCAAAGTACTGGCAGTATCCGGCCTACTCCATTTGGTAAGCAGTATTCTGCTCGGCTATTATCTGACCTCGGGGAAAAGCACGATGCGTTCAGTGGTGGACTTTCTGGTCACCTTGCCGTTAGTCTTTCCGCCCATAGCCACAGGTTTCATTCTGCTCATACTGCTCGGCAGAGCCGGGTTCATCGGGCAGGTCCTACCAGTGGATATCGTGTTCAGCTTTCCGGGCGTGGTCATCGCCGCGTTTGTGGCCGGACTTCCATTGGTGGTCAAACCAGTGGAAGCCGCACTTCGGGGCAATGTCAAACAACTGGCCGAAGCCTCACGGGTGCTTGGCAAGAGCGAATGGCAAACCTTCTGGTTCGTATTATTGCCCAACGTCAAACGCAACGTCGCTTCAGGCTGGTTTCTGGCTCTGGGCCGTTCTCTCGGAGAGGTGGGCATCACGCTGATGCTCGGCGGCAACATCATCGGCAGGACCAACACCCTGTCCCTTGAGATTTATAACGCCGTATTCAGCGGTGAATTCGAGCGGGCACTGGTCCTGTCCGCTATCATCGGCATATTCTCACTGACCATATTCATCGCACTCAAAAAACTTTCCGCTGTCTAGGAGCACATATGAAAACCACATTGGAAACCGTCCGCGACAAGGCCCTTGTTCTCTGGGGCAAAGAAGATATCCTCAACGAAAGCATCACGGTTTCAGCCGGTCCCCTGACCGTCGAGGAAGCTATTGGCACCCCTGAAGAAAACGACTTTCCCATTCAGCAGGGTAAAGAAAAATTGATGGAGGCCGTATTTCGCGGAGAACGCGGGCAGGCTTTTACAGATAACTACGGCAACTACACCGGCACCTTGAGCGATGTGGCCGCCTTGACGCTGGACAACAACTTCAACCGTGCCGTGTTTGTCGCCACACTCAATGCCGTTTCCCGCTCGCTCGGCCTGGCAAAAGGCACAGTTCATTGCAAGGATTGCGGCCCCAAGGAATGTTCGGAAAAAATATTCGATCACATCAAGGAAAACTACGGGAAATGTCGCATCACCATCATCGGATTTCAGCCGGCACTGGCCGAAGCACTCAACAAAGAAACCGAAGTGCGGCTCATTGATCTCGACCCGGACAACATCGGAGAAACAAAACGCGGAGTACTCGTGGAAGGTGGCGAGGCCACGGCAGAAGCTATTGACTGGTGCGATCTCTTGCTTGTCACCGGCACCACGCTTGCCAACAGCACCATTGATCTGTTCCTGACAAAAAAACCGGTGCTTTTCTATGGTACCACCATCTCCGGCGGGGCCGCTCTCATGGAATGGGACCGATTCTGTCCACAGAGTTCCTAAGAAGTCGATTCAAAAAAAGATGACAAATCGTCAGGGGAGACGTTGTCCGCAACCAACTCCAGCCCATTATTCCCTGACCGAAACAATGTACAATGGGCATAGTCGGGTTTAAAATGAAACAGGTCATCCAAAGGGTGACCTGTTACCCGACAAAGCACTGATCGAAGAACTCCTGCGTGCGTCACGGCCAAAACAGGACTCGCACTGTGCGCCAGTTCTTCTAGGGCACTCATAGCCCGGTCAGCCACATCCGAAAAACTTTCACCGGACGGGGCGCGAAATGAACCAAATCGATCACCGCGTTCAGCATACTTCGCAAAATATTCTCGACGTATCTCATCAAAGAGAAGGCCATCCCACTTTCCCATATCGATTTCGTTCAAAGCGGGAATAGTATCCACCGACATATTCAAATCCAGAGCCAATGGGCTGACGGTATCCAAAGCCCGCTGCGCCGGACTCGCGCACAGTCGCTTGAACCCAATACCGCGTACCGATTCCACAAGAGACCGAGCCTGCTCGCGTCCGACATCTGACAACGGCAACGGAGTTCTTCCAATACATCGCCCCTTGGAATCCTCTTTCTGCGCATGGCGCATCAGTACAATCATGCCAAGACCTCCTGCGCCAACTGCTCAGTGGAAACACCCATCTCCCGATCAAAGCGAGCCATAATATCTGTCGCCCGCTCCAGTCGGCCAAGTATGGCCTGTTCCACGCCCGGTTCGTGGCGATATTGCTCTATCTTGTTCATGTAACGGACTTTAAGTGGTACCGGTTTCTCTCCGCACACCAATTTATCCGCAAGGAACACAACTTCTTTTTCCGTAATCGGTTCCTCCGATGGAAGCAACAAATCGAAATGTTCCAAGGCAATATCCGCAGCAACATGAAAACCATGCGCATGCAGCCGCTCGGCTCCCACTATCTCATGCCGCTTGGTCCCCTTGCCTATATCATGGGTCAACGCCGCCCCCCGAACAAGTGCGGCATCAAGACAATCGCCGTTGCGCAGGCAGTTCAACTGTTGACACAGGGCCTCGGCCACACGCGACACAGCCTGACAATGCCGAACGATATTCAAAGGCACGGAATACATTTCCCACAACTGACAGCACTCTTCATGATTCGGATACGGGGAGTCTACCAAAGACTTTGCCAACGTATAATCTGCCGGGTAATCCAAATCGTGCACAGTTCCAAAATCAGCCACGTCCAAATCTCGTGCCCCGGTTTCATTTTGATCCAACACGGTCCGCAACCCACCTGTTCCATCGTGATTCACAATTGCGGGAATCAAACTCCGACTGATCAGCGGAGGATGACCTCGTTCTCCCATAAAACAAGGATACAAAATGGAGGGAGAGGCCTGTTCAAAATCAGCAATAAGGCGACTAACAGTTTCAGAACGGACCAACGGGATATCTACCGGAAGCATAAAAAATGCCGAAAAGTCATCTCCCAAGGCCCGAACGCCTGTCAGCACTGAAGAATACATACCCTGCTCAAAATCGGCATTATGCACAGCTACAACTCCGGCCTGATGCGCAGCCTCGGTCACTTCGTCACTCCGTCTTCCCGTAACCACAATGACCTGCTCAACACCATTTCTTCGGAATACGTCAACGCACCGCGACAACACTGTTCCATCTCCCAACGGTAACAAGGGTTTGAAATCACCCATACGAGAAGAAAAACCAGCCGCCGGTATTATTGCGGCCAGGGCGCTCATACGCCCCCCGAACGCACCTGAATAAGTTCACCGCAAATGGAAACCGCAATTTCCTCCGGTGTCTGCGCACCGATCGTCAATCCAATAGGACAATGACAACGATCAATATCCTTCTGCGTGAACCCATCAGCCAGCAGGGAATCGTAAATCTTATCGCGTTTCTTCTTGCTCCCGATCATGCCCACGTATCGGGCCTTGGTCCGCAGTACTTCGGCCAACACATTACGATCGTGCAAATGCCCTCTGGTCACAATGATGACGAATGAATTTTCATCCATATTCAGACCGTCGCAGCATCCGGCAAAAGAAGGCAAAACAACCACTTCATCGGCCTCCGGAAAACGGGCTTCATTGGCAAAATCCTCCCGGTCATCAAGAACCACTGTCCTGAATCCAATCATGGACGCTGTACGTGCCGTAAACAGGGAAACATGACCAGCTCCGAAAATATAAAGAGATGCAGGCGGAATAAACGGCTCCGTAAGCTTCATGCCGTTTGAATTCTTTTCAAAAACAGGCGTATCACCATCGGTTTGATCTTTCTGGACCTGATGTTCCACGGCACAAAAATCGATAATTCCCTCAAATTTGGTGGCAAGTGACGACCGCACGCCACGCCGCAACAATTCATTCACTTCGAGGTATGCCTGAGCACACGGGCCACTCGGTTCCACAACTTCAAGCAACACGCTCAGACCGCCGCCGCAAATCATGTCCGAATTGGCAGCGAGTTCCTGTGTCATATCGACAAACGTCAGACTGACCCTACCATCTCCGGTATCGAGCATGGCCCGACCATCCTTGCAGGCCTTGGCCTCCACCAGTCCACCACCCACGGTGCCGAGGATGGACCCGTCACCGCGCACAGCCATTTTTGCCCCGGACGAACGAGGTGTGGACCCGGAGCTTTCCACCACCGTTGCCATGACAAAAGTTTCATCCTGTCCAATAAGTTCACATATGGAACGCACAAACGCTTTCATGATTCAATTCTCCAATTCTCTCAGTATGGATCGTTTTCCCAGTCCCGGAATAGCCGGGGTCCCATCGTCTTTGATTATGACATCCAACGAGAGCAGTCCCTCTTCAATCCCCTGCTCAACGACCGGCATGGAGCCAAGGGCCGTGCGTATCAAATAGGGCAATACGGTTTGATCCCCGCACGCCACAACACGCAATTGCCCATCAACGAACCATGCACCGAAATCTTCCAGCCCCGGCACTCCGTATAAAACTTCATTCAATTCCCGCAGAGTCAACCAACCTGAACCAACAGATAATCCGTCTTCCTTTCGGAATACCTGTGTATCAAGTCGGCGCAAAGGACTTTTACATTCACACCTGTCAGGGAGGATTCTCCCCATGTCGCCGGTCCGGTAACGAATAAGCGGCATCCCGTGCCGAAGCGGCGTGGAGACAACCATCTCGCCAAATTCTCCGTCTGACAACAACGTACCTGTATCCGGGTCAACGATTTCCATAAATACGTCGGTTTCCCGCAGGTGCATTCCAGAATGAGGGAAGCACTCCACTGCCCCACCAAGGCCCGTTTCAATCATGCCCCAATGACGCAACACAGAACATCCAAAAATACGTTCGACATTGTGCACCACAGCATTTGGAGCCGCATCCCAACATAAAAGAACTGACTGAATTTTACCCGAAGGCAACCCGCGCTTTTCCCATGCAATGGCAAACATATTCACATGGGCCGATGATCCGACAATACACTGGGCATCTTCTTTGAGGCATTGATCGAGCGCAATGTTCACATCATGCATCACACCATGCGTAACGGCTCGTGCCCCGGTCCGATCAAGTGCATCGACCAAGAGACGTCCAACTCCCCCGGGTCTTTCTCCCGGCATAAGTACGAGTGCGGTCTGGCCTGACTCAACCAAATTGGTCATCCCCCAGCTAAAATAATCTACTGTGGCCTCAAGGTCGTCAGCCGTATGGAAAATTCGCTTGGGTTGTCCCGTGGTACCGGAAGTCGCCAGCGTCACCACCCGTGCAATCTCATCCTGTGACACGCACAAGAGTTGCTCGCCACCCCTACGGATATCTTCGGGCGTCATCATGGGCAGACGGGAATATGCCTCCACAGACTGTATGGCCGAAGCTTCAACGCCCCCAAGATGGAGCGCATAAAACGGACTGTTGGCCTGAGCATGCGCCACAGTGTCACGCAATCGGGCGAGCTGCCACTGACGAATATCACGGGCTGTAGGCAGCACGGCTCCCTGCCACCCCATACGGCGAACAAGCCATTGATCAAGCGCTGGCAGGCCCATGACATTTACCTCTGTACAAAGTTTCTCCGTCCATAGAGGTCAAATTGTAGGCACAAAATGGAATCAATCTCCCGTCCGGGGAAACTTCATGAATACAACACCCCTTGAGGCGCTCCAGATCCAGAGTCCAGGCGTCCTGAAACGCCATAGCGGATACCGCAAGAGTATGTGTTGCCGCACGGCTGATAAAAGCATCAAGAGCATCTGGCGCGTCAGCCATGGGCAATATTTTTTCTGGTGCCGCCCATTGTCGTTTTACAAAGGCCTTGGCCTTATCCGCTCCTTCCGAAGCTGGACGAGGCTGGCATCCGCACTTGCCTTCAGCGGAGAGCTTCTGCAACTGCCCGTCCTCTCTCACCATGTAATTGGCATGAAAAGAGCAATATGAATGTTCACACCCCGGCGGCATGAAATGGGTTGCCTGAAGAGCGCCGTATGTCTGTTGTTCAAGACGGCGCATGAGTTCAGGCAAAGTGATCCGTTCTGCATCTGTCGGCGATTCTGCGTATCGCCCAAAATAACTCACAGGCTGAAAATGCACACCACGAACATGGGGTGAATTCTCGGCTGCCAGTTTAATAATGGCACCCAATGAATGATCGTTGACCCCCGGTATGATTGTGGGGACCAGCACCACGCCGATGCCTGCTTCAGCCAAGGCTCGGAGTGCGGCCAACTTGAGATCAACAAGGGAACGACCACGCAAGACCTGATACACATCGTCACTCAACCCGTCGAATTGCAAAAAGACGGAATCAAGCCCGGCTTCGGCCAACGACATCGCGTAGCCTTTTTCGCGGCCGATGCGTAGCCCATTGGTATTGAGTTGAACAAAAGGGAACCCCTTGGACTTGGCAAGCCGGATCACGTCCGACAAATCATCCCGCACTGTGGGTTCGCCGCCAGAAAGTTGAATATTGCAATACCCGGATGCTTCCTTGACCCGATCAAACAAAAAGCCAAGTTCAGCATGAGTCGGATCTGGTGGTGCGTTCTTGCCGGATGAAGCAAAACAAACCGGACAGCCTAAGTCGCAACGCCACGTTACCTCAATAACCGCTGTACAAGTATGCTGCCGGTGGGCATCACACAATCCGCAATCAAGCGGACACCCTTTATCAACACGGGTAAAAGGCTTTTTCGGCGGAGAAGGTATCTTCACCCGAGACCAATCCGAAAACGCAGGTTCACCACGCCAGACAACAGTCCTGAATTCGCCATGTTCTGGGCATATTTTTACTAGAAAAGTCTCTTCACCTACGGTTTCATGCTCTGCCGAAATAGGCTTCAAACACACAGGGCAGACGCTTCGCGGAATACGACTCATGACAAGGAGCGCCCTTCGGACGGGTCCAGTCCGTTGTCCACCAAAATTTCACGTATCCGGGCATACGTCGCAGCCACCAATCCACCACAACGAGTCGTATCAGGCTGGCCGCACTGACCATCCAGAATATCCTTACATGCCGTGCCGCCATAGTGTGTCGTGGTGTCGACAAACCAGTCACGCAACTCTTCGAGCATCAAGGGCAAGACATCCGCAGGTTCTTCCATGTCTTCACCTTTACCGCCATACAATCCAAGTAACACGGCTGCCCCGGTGTAGACGCCGCACACACCTGAACAATCGCCCAAGCCATTACACAGCCCGGAAGCGGCCCGAATCAAGTCAGGGTTGTCGCGGCCCATTTCATCAAGAGCCAACATGACCATAATCTGACTGCAACAATACCCTTTGCCGCCCAATTCCATCATCTTGAGACCAGTATCATCCAGCATGAGGCTCACTCCCTTTTTGCACAATCATCAAATAATACCCAAGACCGCCATCACATGTCCTGGTTGTTTCCCCTCCGGCGAACAGTAATTTGGCCGCCAAATCCTTCAACTGTCGGGAATGATCCTCAACCAGACGCACCGTGAAGCCACACGCCTCCACCCGTTCCCGCGTGACAGCAAGCGGCACGGCGCGTCCGGCACAGGAACTCCCATCCGGCAGGCTCGGCCGCTCTGCATGCAAATCAGCAAGGACAAGATACCCTTGCGGTTGAAGTACTCGATAAAACTCTGCAAGTCCCTTCTGAGGATCAGCAAACAGCGACAGCACACACTCACAAAAAACGGCCTTAAAACTTTCATCATGAAAGGGCAGGGCATCACCTTGTGCCTGAATGACATTCGCTCCACCACCACGTTCAATCTGCACACTTGACGATTCCACACCCCAGGCATCTGCTCCGAAACGGGAGCGTAATCGCTCAACCGTGGCTCCCAGTCCACTGCCCACATCAAGTATCCGCCAACCGGGAACTACCCCGACAAGTTCAGCAGCTCGGTCCGTCAAAGAAAAACCACCGGGCCGCAAAGTCTCTCCCGCGGCAACACGCAATGACGGTTTTTCCCAAAGAGGTATACACAGTTCAGGCACGACTACTTATCCTCCAACAAATGCTCGACCTGATTCATCTTGCCGAGCGCCAACCCTTCCGGGATAAACACGAACCCACATGAGGAACAGGTTGGCAATTCCACATTGAACAATGAATCGAGATACTCCAACTCAACCGGAGCCAGAACCAATTCTTTATCGCAGGCCGCACATTTCCACCCTGAAACTTCCGCTTCCGGTACTTTGATAACACTCATGACTGCGCCCCTTTTATCTTCATCCGGTGGCACCATGTGTTATGCACGAGATACCCGTTTTCAGTGGATTCATATTCAACCCAGTAGGTCACAACCACTGGCCTGAATGATGTGAGGAAATGTCCGGTTTCGTTGTTCACCAACTGTTTGCCGGACTGATCCAACTGAAGCAGAACTTTCTGGATATCGCTCTTCAGGATACGCCGCTCTTCCATGATACGTGCAGCATGATCCGTCACAGCAAACTCGATTGATTCATACGGTTCGGCAATATGAGTTTCATCCTGCCTCCACACATCTCGCAACAATTTTTCACGAAGGTGAACACGGTTTTCACGTCGTGCAGAATAACCGGGAGAAGGACGTGCGCCGGGATCATCACGCCGTGGATACAACAGGTCATACAAGTGCATGGCCCGCTTACCGGTCTTGGCGATCATGTCACGACACATAATACAGTAGGTAACAAAATCCTCATCTGCACCCTTGGCGCGCACTTCCGCCACAGCCATACCAAGTTCCGGGTTGGCCTCGGATAACAAACCGCCGTAGCCACAACATTGGGCAAGTTCACCATTATATTCCGGCTCGGTCATATCCACATGTAATTGGTCCAACAAAACCCGAACATCTTCACGCAATATGGTGTCATATCGAGCAGCACACGGATCGTTAACGGCCAAGGTACATTCTTTGGATGCCACCCCTGAAGGTAACCCGACCGCTCGAAGAATGGACCAATGAGACACTATTTCAGCATCGGGCAATCCCTGACGCAGAGTTTTGAGACATGTGGGACAGGCCGCTATAATTCTGGGGCTGCCGAGGCTTTCCCACTTTTCCTTAAGCACGGCCATGGATTCCTCAAACATGCGATGTCGCCCGGACCATTCAGCGGGTGCACCGCAGCAATGCAGCATCAACCCGACACTACCGAGCCGTTCATGCAGGTCAGCATAGGCTGCTTCCACACCTTCAGGATCAGATGCCGTCAACTGACAGCCGGGAAAAAACAGGTATTCGCTGGCGGACTCACCGGGCGCATGGCGATGCAACACACATTTTTCGCCATCGGCAAAGGCCATGTCTCGCAAGGCGAACTCATGAGCGGACGGCGGCATTTTACCTCGCTCGACCATATTCTGCCGCGCGGCAAGACAAACGTCGGCCATGGAAAAATCTTCGGGGCAAAGAACCTCGCACTGACCGCACAACGTGCAGGAATTGATCATGGTGTTTGCCTGACGCGTTCCCATGACAATGGATTCATTGTTGTAAATTTGTCGGGCGTATACCTTGGGATAATATTTGTAATGCCGCAGGTATTCGCACCCTTTCACGCATTCAAGGCACTCGCACTGGATGCAGCGCTTTGCCTCATCACGCGCATTTTCTTCGGAATATCCATCTTCGCTTTCAACAGGTGGCAAGGAATCGATCTTTTCCAGACTGGTGAACAGCCTACTTTCATACGGCCCTTCCAGTTCCCGCCCCGTGACCATGGAAACGCCCTGTGTGAATCGCTCAATGGAATTAGCGGCCCGACGACCGGCAGCGGCCTGCAAGACAGCGGAGTTCTCATCGAGACGGCTGGCAAAAACACCGATTTTGGTTGTCCCCAATGTCAGGGAATCCGGTTTGCCAAGATCAGAAAGACAATCAGAAGGCACACAAGCTGAATCTATAAAGACAGCATCCTTTTCATCAACGAATAAACTCAGGACATCAGGAGTCAGGACTTCTCCGCTGGAGACGACAACCCCCAGCTTTTCGAGACTCGCCAGTTCGTTATCCAATACACCTTCGGGAAGTTCGGGCAGATCTTCGCCCAAAATTGCACAATGCAGGGTGACATTGAATCCTCTGCGCGCCATTTCCCATGCGCCACACAATCCGGTCATACCGCCACCAAGAACGGCAACAGATTTACCGCGAGACGGTAGGGGACGCGGCGGGGCCACAGGCTTGGCATTCTCAGCACAGAATCGTTCAAGCAGTCCCATTTCAATAGAGCCACCGGCATCCTTGCGAACACAATCGACTCTGCATAGGCCTTCGCACAACCGAGCCAACACACCGGGGAGCGGCATGGTTTTGGCGAGCACCTGCCATGCCTTGTCCCATCGGCGTTGCGCCATGAACGAACAAAAGGTGCGTGCATCAACGTGCAAAGGACAGGCGGCAACACATTTGGGCGCTTCCTCCTGAATACATTTGCTTTCCAATTCTCTCAGATCAGCTTGTTCCATGATCGCCCTGCTCTATTTCAACTGAAAGGAGCGGTCCATGCCGAAGCACAGACCGCTCCTTTTACGTGTTATGAATTAACCTTTGAGTCCAGCCAAAACCTTTTCAGGCAAAGCCGGCAGCGTACGAATACGAACACCGCATGCGTTGTAGATAGCGTTAAGGATCGCCGGATGCGGGGAGCACAACGGGACTTCGCCAACGCCGGATGCACCATGCGGGCCTTCGGGACGCGGAGTCTCGACGTAGACAATCTCGATATCGTCCGGAATCTGCTTGATGTACGGGAATCCAGCACCCTTCATGGTGGAGTGTTTCTTGATGTCCTCGTAATCTTCAGACAGGGCCAAACCGATACCTTGAGCAACACCACCGTAGATCTGCCCGTCAACGACCAGAACGTTGTTGACCTTACCGATGTCAGCAATGAAGGTGATCTTCTCAACCGTGGTCTTACCAGTAGCAATTTCCACGGCCACTTCAGCCATGCACAGACCGTACATGTAGCAAGCAAAAGGTTTACCCTGGCCGTTTTCATCACAATTGTTGGCCGGAGCAGTCCACTTGCCGTGCTGGACAAGGTCAATGTTCTCATCAACCATTTCCTGATAAGTGCGATACGAGCCGTCAGACTTGAGCATGGCGCTCATCAACATCTCGCAGCCGACCTTGATGGAATTACCCACAACAACCTGAGAGCGAGAACCACCAGCGGGGCCGCCGTTGGGGCAATAGCGGGTGTCGTTCAAGGTCAAATGAATCTGGTCAGGAGTAAGTCCCAAAGGACGCAAGGATTCATGAGCAGTACCCAGCACGCCCATATCAGCGCCCTGTCCATGATCATGCCAACATGTCAGCACGGTCACACTGCCGTCTTCATTCAGGCGAACGTCCGCTTCAGCGGTGTCCGGGCCATCAAGGCCGGAAGCGTACACGCCAAGGGCAATACCCACACCACGTTTGATTTCATCGGTGGAGTTGGCAGCGGTCTTTTTCTTGGCTTCCTCGTACTTGGGACGAAGAATGTCGAACATTTCAGGCAAGGAATAGATTTCAGGATCACAACCCGTGGGAGTTGTAGAACCTTCACGGTAGATATTCTTGTAACGAAGTTCCAAGGGGTCCATACCGAGTTTTTCAGCCAATTCGTCCATCAGGGTTTCAGAGGGGAACTCGGCTTCAGGTCCGCCGTATCCACGGAAAGCTGCACCCCATGCATGGTTGGTGCAGACAGTCCGACCTTCGCCGCGAATGTTGTCGATATTGTAACCGGCACCTATGAACTGAGCACCACGCAGGGTCAACAGATCACCGAACTCGGAATATGGGCCATGGTCAACGGTCCAATCGGTTTCCATACCAAGCAACTTGCCTTCCTTGTCGGCAGCCATGCGCACGGTAGTGAACTGAGGCGAACGCTTACCGGTGTAGGTCTGCTGCTGATACCAATCGTAACAGAGGAAAACCGGTTTGCCAGTTGCCAGACAGGCTGCACCAACAAGCGCTTCCATGGTCGGGGAGAACTTGTAACCAAAGGTACCACCAGTAGGATTCTGAACCATGATCAAATTCTCAGGCTCGACACCGAGACCAGGAGCGATCATGTACAGGTGCAGATGCAAACCAATGGACTTTGAATGGATGCACAGTTTGCCTTCGTCATCCAGATAAGCGAATCCAACATCCGGTTCGATGGGCATGTGCGGCTGACGAGTCGTGAAATAATCACCCTCGATAACCACGTCGGCCTTATCAAAAATAGGAGCGGTTTCTTCGCCCTTGGCGACTTTCTGTGTGTAATAAATGTTAGGAGTGCCGGGATGAATTTCAATGGCATCGTCAGCCATGGCGGCAGGAGCACTCATGTACTCAGGCAGACGCTCCAGCTCGACTTTAACCTTGGCGGCTGCGGCCTTGGCATTCTTCTCGGAGTCAGCGCAGACGATGGCAATGGCGTCACCGTACTGGAAGACCTTCTCGTCGCACAGGATAGGACGATCCCAACCGTCACCCTTATTGGTGGGGAAGGTGATCAAACCAGTGATACGGTTTTTGCCTTTGACATCCTTGTGCGTAACAATCTTTTCCACGCCGGGCATGGCTTCGGCTTCGCTGGTATCAATGGAGATAATCTTCGCATGGGAGACTTCTGCCTGAACCAAAGCGCACTTGAGGGTTTCCTTGGGCATCTTGATACCGAGGTCTGCACCATAATCCAGCGTACCGGTGACCTTGGCCACGGCGGTGGGACGGGGATACTTTGTGCCCCAGATACGACCATCTTCGGGGATCTGGAAAGCCAGCTCGTCCATACTCATGTCGCCGCGCATGACAGCGGCGGCATCCATAACGGAATCGACCAACTGCTTGTAACCGGTACAACGACAGGCGTTGCGATATTTCTGAAACCAGTCACGAATATCTTCGCGGGTCGGACTGGGATTGGCCTGCAACAGGGCGTACGAAGAAACAATGAAACCCGGAGTGCAGAAACCGCACTGTGCGCCACCGTTGGCGATCCAGGACATCTGGATGGGGTGCAGATTATCAGGAGTACCAATACCTTCAGTCGTCAAGATAGTTGCGCCGTCCTTGATTCTGCTCATTTTCATGGAGCAGGAACGGACCAGCTTACCATCAACGATAACTGAACAGCTACCGCATTGTCCGGTGCTACAACCGACCTTCACGCTGGTTAACCCGAGGCTTTCACGCAGGATCGACGAAAGTTTGTCGTCCTTTTCGCAAATCACCTGTTTGGGTGCATTATTCACGGTAAGATTCAATTTAATCATGACAGTATTCCTCCTTGGTGTGTAACTGTCGCAGGTTCACGCCGCCTATTGGCGGAGGGAAAAAAGCCTATTTTCCAAAAGGACAGATAGGATAACGGCAAACATCACAGGATGCACAAAATCCACCATGTCCCAGGGCTACAATGTCTTCTCGGGTGATTTCTTCCCCGGCCAACAGGCGGGGCACCACAAGGTCAAAAATGGAAGCCCGGTAGTACATGACACAACCAGGCAGCCCAAGAATGGGCACACCGTCCCTCATGGCAATCATGAACATGACGCCGGGGAAAGTGGGCGAACCATAGGTAATGACTTCGGCCCCAGTGGCACGAATCGCCGTGGGGGTTTGATCGTCAGGATCCACGGACATACCGCCCGTGACCACGACCATCTCGGCTCCTTCAGCAATGAAGGCCAAAATGGCATCGCGAGTCATGGACGGATCATCCGACGTCAGCCGTTGATCCATGACCGTGGAACCAAGTTTGGTAAATTTCTTACGAATAACCGGACCGAATTTATCCGTGATACGCCCGTGAAACACTTCGCTACCAGTGGTCACAAGGCCAACGTTGTGATGTTTGAAAGGACGAACGCCGACCACATAGGGGTACTCGGCACAGATGGCTTCCACTTGCTCTATCTTTTTCTCGTCAATAACCAGCGGCACCACACGAGTACCAGCCACGGGACGAGACTGTGTGACCTGCTGGCCGGTGTGCATGGTAGCCAGCACGACTTCTTCTATGGAATTAATACGATTAAGGGCCTCGACATTGACATCAAGCAAACCGGGAGAGGCTTCAAAATTGACACGGCCTTCACTGACCTCGGAAAGAGTTATTCCCGGTCCGACTGCAGCTTTTGAAATACGCTCCGCCGCCTCATTTTCGTGAATGCTTCCTTTTTCCAGATTGAGCACATAAATGTGCTCCTTGCCAATATCCAGCAATACCGGAATATCTTCCTCAGCAACGACATGCCCTTTTTTGAAGGCTGGACCTTTGCTTTCTCCAGGAACAATCTTGGTCATATCGTGGCACAACACCATACCGACGGCATCGTGAACGTGAACAGTTTTCATCAGCAGCAAACTCCGTATTCCGTCAAGGGCAGGTTTCACCTTTACCCTCAAGTATTTTTCAAAACAATATTATGTCAAAATAGGCCTAATACTTAATACAACATTTTTCAAAAAGCGTGACATTCTCCACTTCAAACAGGACTCATCCGAGTTCTTCAATATTTGTTCATGTACAATTATGCCGCAACAAGCACAATACAATTGACGATATTTCCAATGAAGCATCGCCCCCATGCTTTCCGACATATTCAAGCATACAAGGCGCAGCATTGTGCCCAAACGGACATAACATACTCCTCCCCTCAAACTGCGTCAATATGAGCGATCATTCATTCGATAAAGAACAAAAAAGACTTTGCAAATTAAATGCCGCAATTCCCTTAAGTTACGACAACTTTCCGATCACCCATAACAATCATGGTCTAAGAGGGGAATCCACGCCCGCAATCGTGCCAAAATTCAAGCCTCATTGTCTGGCAAACGTTTCGCAAAATCGCGCGACAGTGTAAAATGGCGAATAAAATCAACACGCCAACTTTTCATTTATCAACAAAATAATACAATAGATTCAATAGCATGCCGATTACAACGCCATCCCCCGCGAATGCAGGCACGGCCTATGCAATCTCTTGTGACATTACTGAGGAAAAAATTCATCAATAAGGAGAATTCATAATGGAAATCAATTTTACCGTACATGGACATTCCTGTGATCTAGCACTGCACCCCATATCCGAAAAGACCGCACACATCATCAACGAGTACGGCTCTGACGTTTACGCCATGAAGGCCCTTGAATGGTGGCGCAAGGGAAAGACCGCCACATGGGGAATGCGCATTGATGACGTTTGTCACGTTCAAGTAACAGTGGATGGTGACCCCGTTGAATTCGATACCAATCTGATCACAGCCGATCCTTTAAAGATCAGACGCAGAATGTACCTTGATAGTAAGGCAAAGTACGTATGCGTCCTTGGTTTCGACAACGAACTCTGCAAGTTCTCCTGGCAGTGGACTACTCCCGGTGCTTTTGATCCTTCCAAGTTCGAATTCATGGTTCACCAATGGGACAGAATCATGGGTGAAACAGGCTACTTCATCCTTGATGAAATTCGTTACGACAATACTTTTGCAAATAATCACGACTGGTGTGACGCTTCCGGCTACTCACTGGTCCCACCACGTATCATTGATCTTGATGAGGTCAGACGGGAACTTTCTTTGGGAGCCCCCGAGCATGAAGGCCCGCCTTTCCCCTCACCGCACGTCACGGCACAAACAGCCTCGGAATAGGTCCAACCGCCCTTCCTCTGGGGTTTATCACAAACACCCCCATAAAAGCCCCCGTACCTTCTGGTGCGGGGGCTGAATTATGCTAAAATTCACTGTTATTTATTTTCATTCGGGGAGGCTGACGGCTTCTGCCTGAGGAGCACTATTTTCTTCATTGACCCCGCCATCACTTTCAACATCAAGAACGGGCAGAAGCCGCATGGAAACCGTTGTCCCATGCCCCGACTTGCTGGCAATTTCCACGGTCCCGCCAAAATCTTCCACAATCTTCTTGATCATGGCCAGGCCAAGACCATTTCCATCTTCCTTGGTCGAATAAAAGGGGTTAAAAACCTTTCCCAACTCCTGCTCGGCCATTCCGACTCCCGAATCCTTCACGTTCAACACAACCTCGCCATTTTCCAATACCAAATCGAGAAGAATGGCCCCACCATCGGGCATTGCCTCAATGCTGTTCTTGATAAGATTGACGATACACTGCTTGAGTGCATCCGCCTCCCCCTTTACTGGTGGCAACGACGACGCCTTCACTTCAATGGAATACCCTTGTTTACCATAACCAACAGCCATCAATTCCGCGACATCCTGACAAACATTTACGATATCAACATTCTCTCCCCCGAATCGGGTGGGACGGGCAAAATTCAACATATTGCTCAACATTCGATCTAACCGTTGAGTTTCATCAACTATAATCTGTGCCTTTTCCCGATCCTTTGCATCGAGATTCGATGATTTTAGCAAAGAATTAGCAAAACCACCCACGGCAAAAAGCGGATTACGAATTTCATGGGCCAGATACGTGGACATCTCGCCGATTATGGCAAACTTATCTCGCTGATGTTGGAATTTCTCACGATGTGTTCGTTCCGTAATATCCCGATGCATAACCATTACATGTGTCATATTCCCTCTGATGTCATAGATCGGATAGGCATATAACCGGTAATATTGCAGCAAACCGTTCCCATTGATCCGTGTGACCAATGATTCTTCCTTTTTCCCACTTTTCAATGTCGCATGAAACGGACAAGCCGAATCCAAATCATTACAAAAAATCGAACCGTCCCGCAGTCTGGCCGCATGCCAACACGGTTTGCCCAAAAGCTCCTTTCGCGAAACACCCGCCCGTTGCCAAACCATACGATTCAAATCCGTGATAATACCATTCTTGTCGAGCAGGAAGATATCCTCCCGGATTTCATCAATAATGGATTGAAGCAATGTCCGTTGGTGATCCAAATGATTCATGTAGTTGCTCTTGACCAGAGCCATGTCGTGTAGGCCACACAAAAACACAAACTCTCGGTGGTCCATGAGAGAAACTCTTTCAGGAAGCGACTGTCGCAAACGGCAGCGTGTACTGCGATTGCCGGTGATCTCAACAACCAAATTTATTTCCGGGTGCATGTCGAGCATCTCCGCCCAGGTTGCATAGACAGGACAGGAAACACCGTCCAATTCTCGCAATACGGTCTCGGTTTCACCTTCATGGCTGACTGCGAGCAATCGTATTTCCGGCAGAAACTCTCGGAAGGCTTCGTTGTAAATGATATCCACCAAAACCTTCAGTCCATTCCCAACACCGACAACTCCAATATTAAATGGCCCCAAGGCTCCATTCCAATAACAAAATCCCATATTTTCATAGCTAAAATCATTCACGCTTAACTCCTGTATATTTCATCGCAAAAAAATAATGTTGCATATGGTTATCCACCAAAGAAATGAAGAATATCATCGATATGCCACGCCGCTACAAAGCCGGTCAGGGACATTGTAACGGTGTAGGGCAAGGCCAAAACGACCATCCGCCCATACGACAACCGGATAACCGGTGCCAATGCGGAAGTAAGAAGGAAGAGAAACGCAGCCTGCCCGTTGGGTGTTGCTACACTCGGAATATTCGTACCGGTATTGATGGCCACGGCCAGCTTGTCGAAATTCTCCATAATGGCACCAACCTGTTGCGCAGCACTTGCCGGAAGGCCAGCCAGGACCTCGGCCCTCGACAAAAGCGGGTCCGTCAACATGTCCATGAGCTGACTGCCCGCCATGGCAATACCGGGGACAGCGTCAAGCATCTGCGTAAAGTGCATCTTGGTTTCGGAAATATACACCGTTGCCACAAAGACGTTGTCGGAAATCATCGAAAGCACACCATTAGCAGCATAATAAGCGGCCATCTGGGTCTGCCCTTCCAAGCCAAGGACATAATCAATGACTGGCTTGAAAAGATGTTGATCGTGGATAACAGCAACAATCGAGAAAAAAACCACCAATAGTGCGGTAAAGGGCAAAGCCTCCTCAAAGGCATGGCCCAACTGATGTTCATCCGTCACACCGTTGAGCGCCGTCAACAAAACGATCACGGACAGACCGACGATACCTACAGCTGCCAAGTGAAACGCCAAGGCAATGATCAGCCAAATCGCGGCGAGTCCCTGAGTGACAAGCTTGGCCCGACCAGTTTTACCCAATTCGGCCTCACTCTCCATGGCTTTTTCCAACAGATGGGAACGGATATTTCCGGGAAGTAATGCGCCGTATCCAAAAATCTTAAATTTCTCGACCAGCACACAAGTGAGCAGCCCGACCACGAGCACTGGCATGGAAACAGGAGCAACCTTGATAAAAAAGGTGCTGAAATGCCAGCCCATCTCGGCTCCGATAAGCAAATTCTGCGGCTCACCCACCAACGTACAGACACCACCGAGGGCCGTACCGACAGCACCGTGCATCATCAAATTACGCAAAAAAGTTCTGAACTGGTACAATTCATCGCGTGCAGTCTCCTTAACGAACTGATCACTGCACAGATCGTGTGTACAGAATCGGTCCTTGCCGGAAGCGAAACGGTGATACACGTTATAAAAACCATAGGCCACAGCGATAATAACAGCCGTGACAGTCAGGGCATCAAGAAACGCTGACAAGAACGCACCAGCCATACAAAAAAGCAACGAGATTAGCACCTTAGAGCGGACCCTGATCAATATCCGGGTAAAGGTAAATTGGAGCAGATCTTTCATGAAATAAATACCTGCCACCATGAAAATCAGCAGGAGTATCACTTCAAAGTTGGCAAGCGTTTCATGATACACGCTTTCGGGACGGGTCAAACCAAGGAATACCGCTTCAATAGCCAACAAACCGCCAGCAGGAAGAGGGTAACACTTCAAGGCCATGGCCAGTGTGAAGATGAATTCGCCGATAAGTACCCAGCCGGCGATGAAAGTCCCCGCACCATAGATAAGAACGGGGTTGAGAAGCAGAAAGCCCAAGATGGTCATTTTGTACCATTTGGGCGCATTGCCAAGAAAGTTAAGAGCGAAAGCCCTCGAAAGTGAAGTGGTCACAACGGTTCTCCCTGTGTTGCGTTTGTGGTTAAAGGTTCACATCAAATCATGGTCGAATTCTTGAAAAGCTGATCAATTTCTATCTCGTTATTACGAAGCTGCTTTTTCTCAATGGCTCTCTGCACAGTGCTAAGAATCTCCTCCACAGAAGCAGGTTTCACGAGGTAATCGAACACCCCACGCTGTAGAAGTTTTGTCGCGTCATTGATCGAAACATGTCCCGTCAGACAAATGGTTTCGACATCAAACCCCTGTAAACGGATTTCATTATACGTTTCTTCCCCGGAAAGTTCCGGCATTTTCAAATCAAGAAGGACAACGTCGAACCCGCCTGTCGCAAGCCTATTCAGCGCATCCATACCGTCACTGGCTTCATCCACGGCATATCCTTTGGATCTCAAAATTCGAGCCATGGATTTCCGAAACCGTTCTTCATCATCAACAACCAAAATTCGCGCGTTGGTTTCCATCTGTACCTCTCAAGATTCAATAGGGATTCGGACGGTGAAGGCCGCACCTTCACCAGGGGCTGACTTTACGGTTATGTCACCCCTCAATTCATTGACGATACGCAGGCTGACCGAAAGCCCAAGTCCCGTCCCTTCGCCAGGAGCTTTCGTGGTATAAAACGGATTAAACACTCGCTTGAGATCTTCCGGAGGGATACCCGGGCCAGTATCCCGTACTTCAATGCACACCATACTTTTTTCACAAAAGGTGGACACGAAAATAACGCCACTCTTTCCCATGGCCTGCACCGCGTTGATGAGCAGATTCAAAAAAACCTGCCGTAAAAGAGGGGGATCGGTCTTCACCATGGGCATGAGGTCATCAAACGCCCTGACAATCCAAATACTGTCAGTCCCGGATTCGCGCTCAACCAAAGACAACATGTCTTCCATAAGCAAATTGATATCCGCGAACTGAGAAACAGGACGACGATGCCGGGCGAAATCCAACAGTTTATGCGTTATTTCCGAACACCGCTCAACCTGACCAAAAATGGAATCAAGACTTCCCTGGATCTCACTCATCACCTCTGGTGGTGGGGGTGAGTCGAGCTGCATTCGCAACAACTCGACTTCACGCAAAATGATATTCAAGGGATTATTGATCTCATGCGCAATACCTGTGGAAATTTCTCCAAGAGCGAGCACTTTCTGCGATTGAATGAGTTCCTTCCCGAGACGGGACTGCTCAGCCGTTGCTTCATCGAGCCACCGGGCAGAGATACGAAGCAACACCCACATTCCAACAATGATTGAGGCAATAACGGCCATGATAAAAGCATGTTCAAAAGGCGGGAATTTCCAGACAACAGCAGCGATCAACAAACAGGAAGCGGGATATACGTACTGCCCCAAACGGGCGACTCTTCTGACCCGCAACAACTTCATGCGTCACCTCGGTCCAGCTTCTTCAGTCGGGAGTGTTCGCTGGCAGCCCTAATTCGTTCAAGCAAATCATCAATGGAAAAAGGCTTGAGAATATAATCGTAGGCACCGTGACTCATTCCGTCGATGCCCGACTTCACGGATCCGTGCCCGGTGAGCATGATGACGGACAACCCACCAAATCTCTTTCGGATCTCCTTGAGTGTTTCTATGCCGCTCAAACCCGGCATTTTGACGTCAAGAATGACGACATCCACAGGACTCTTACGCAGACTTTCAAGAGCGACCTCACCGCTAGTGGCAACATCAACGTCGATATTTCTTTTTGACAATCGACGTTTAATCAACTTCAGAAAATCCGGTTCATCATCGACAACGAGTACCTTTATTCGAGTCATGCTTCCTCCTGGCAGTCAGGGAAATACGGGCAGGTCAACGGCAGGGAAATACTAAAAACAGTCCCATGACCGCGTTTGCTGTCCACACTGATCTTGCCACCCAATTTCTTGAGGGTGGTGTAAACAATAGACAACCCGAGACCGGTGCCTTCCCCGGTGGCTTTGGTGGTAAAAAACGGATCAAAAACCTTATTGATATGCTCTTCCGGTATCCCTTCGCCGCTGTCTTCGATTTCAACAATCACCCGGTCTTTGTCCCCACGGGTGGTCAACGAGATGGAACCGTTTTCGCCGATGGCGTCGATGGCATTTTCAAGCAGATTCAGCATGACCTGCTGCACCTGATTAGAATCGGTTGTAATCAACGGAAGATCCTGATCAAAATTGCGCACCACTTCAATATTCCGATGACGAGTCTCATTTTCAAGGAATGAAAAGGTCTGCATAGCCAACATATTAAGATCCACATCTTCGTGAAGTGGCTCCATACGACGAGCAAAACCGAGCATCCGATGCGTGACAGTCCGCGCCCTTTCCACATGCCGATCGATGTCGTCCGTGGCTTCCTGCAAATCATCCACAGCTTCGCCTTCACCGAGTTCTCCATCATTAATGATGTCTCGTATCCACCCGGCACTCTCACGTATGATGGACAATGGATTGTTGATTTCATGGGCCACCCCAGCGGCCAGTTTACCAAGCGAAGCCATTTTGCTTGATTGCATGACTGCAGCGTCCATGGCCGCCCGTTGTCGATCCGATGTCCTGAGTTTTGACACAACAGAAGACACGGAAATATACGCCCCGATGAAAACCATCAGCGCACAAATCGAAAGCAATGTGAATATGAGAGACTGTGTCCGCAAAAGCGGTGACAATTCTTCTTCTGAATTCTCAATGATGATAAGCCGCCACCCAGCATGGGCCAAAGGCGTAATACCGGCGATAAACGGGGTACCGTTTTTCTCCCAATCAACGATCTCGACATCATTTTCACCACGATATTCCGGAAGTTCTGCCTGAGACAGCACCTTGCCACCGAAACGAGACGGCGTCTGGAGCGCGTAATCTCTGTTAACGAGATAGGCATCTCCCTGCCTGCCGATACGAACATTGCGAACAAGAGACGTAAATACGTCGGAATCAATAGTGGCTCTGAGTATCCACGTAATATCCCCTTCCCGCCTTTTGACCGCTATAATGAAATGCGGAAAATTTCTAAATCCCATAAAAACGTCACTGATATACAACCCCTTGAGCATTACCTGATTAAACCAGGGTTCATCCTTGTAATTGACATCTTTGAGATCAAAGGGACCACAATACGCTTCATGCCGTCCGTCCTGCCCTATGACGCCTATGTCTATAAAAGAATGTGACGCCTGCTGAATGGTATTAAACACCTCATGCAGGTAGGTCTGATCCGTCATGTCGGCAAAGGAATGCATATCGGCGAGAAGCTGCAACTGGACAACCCGCTCAGTCAAAAACATATCGATAGCATCACGCTTGTTACTTGCCACAAGCCGCAAATTGCTCGTCAGCTTTTCTTCATATGACTGACTAAATTCAGCGTGGATGACATACCCCAACACAAAGAGTGGAATAAGCGAAAGGCTCAAAGTAATAAGAACAAGTGTCCACCGCAATTTCCTGTATGATGAAGTCGTCATGCTCCGCACCTCCAATCCTGAGATTCTTCAGCAGTTCCCGACAAAAGCGCACCGATGTCCGCTGTAAACTTCTGTCCGTACCGACTGATGGAATCAGGGTCAGCCGCGACCATATCGACTTGACGGGTATGCACCAACAGGTACCCAGCCACGACAAGGGCTTGTTCTACGGCTTCCTTTTCCACACCTTCAATCCGTGCGAACAGGGCGTCATCCCGTACTTCCACGATAAACCCATACCGTTCCAATATTTCACCAATCATATTCGCTCTGCGGGAACGCCGCCCAATATCTGCACCGCCTCCCTTAAACTGAAAGAGTGCATAATTTTCAACGGGTGTATCACCGGCAAAACCTTCAATGGTACAAAAATGAAATCCGAAACGGGACTGAAGATTGCAATAATGCCGACCGACAGTGAAATAGTTACGATCGCCCATACTGTTGGCCATTCCCGGAGCCAATGCCGGGTTACATGCAGCTTCGGAAAAAACCGACATAAGTCCACCGGGAGCGACCGGCGGAGGGCCATCCCAAGGTATGGCGGTCATCCCTCGCCACAAGGCCTTCATTGTATTGGACCGGATGTCATCCAGACAAACGCGCGTATTATCACACGACTCAGCGGTACCGCCGCCAATATCAATGAGCCAGTACTGCATGGGCATCTTGCCGACCAGCTTTCGTGCATTTGCCGTCAACTGCTCCCCGCCCATAAACATTTCATTGACGGCCTTCTCATGGCAAAACCTTGTAATATCATGCAAAGACACACAATTCTCTGGAGAAAATTGCGGCGACTCAGGATCGGTCAGCGAAAGCGGCACGATATATGGCATCATCCGTTGTAATGCCAAATGCACTTCATTGCTTGAAGGCGATGAAACAGAATCCACGGATTCATCAATCTGAGACTGCCTCATACCGAGATAAATATTTCCGTTGTCAGCATTAATAGTGACGACACCAACTCCGGATAACTGCTCGACAGCACCCGGTCCGGCGATCAGATAGGGCTTGCCAAACTCTCTGGCAACATTGGCAAGATGCCCGACCGGACTGCCATATTCGGTCACCAGCCCACTGACTTGTGACATCAACACTGACAGATGAGGCCGCGCACTTCGTGCCAGCAAAATACCACTCTCCGGGAACTGGGACATATCTTCATCCGATGCAATGAGAGCCACACGGCCTGCTGCAACGCCGGGACTTGCAACAACACAGGAATGCAGAAGGATGGAGGCAGCGTCTTCGTCGTTATTCGTATGCGGTAATACCTCCTCATGTGGCACACACACGGACAAAGGACGGCACTGAAGAATGACAATACGACCATCGCGGGCTAATGCCCATTCGATATCCTGAGGAGAACCAAAATGACTTTCGATGCGAAGGGCCAGCCAAACAAGCTGTTGGATAACCGAATCCGAAACTGACGGGGCCACGCTCCTGTCACCATAAAGTTTTTCTTTGTTTATACGACCGCCGGAAGTCTTCACGTAACAGACTTCCTTTGCCGCGATATCCTTGCTTCGGATTGCCAAGGACACACGTTCGACCACCCAGGAATCGACCAGAGAGCACCCATCAACGACGGTTCGGGGAAGTCCTGGCACCGCGTTGACGACTACACGGCCATCGTCATGTCCCATGGGAGACCGGGTATAAATGACACCTCCGGCCTTTGCGTCGATCATTTCCATACAGGCAACGCACATGACCACAGCGTCATCACGCAACCCTCGATTGAGCCGATACGCCATGGCCGTGGCCGAATATGCACTGGCTAAAACACTTCTGTACGCTTCCAGTACGTCGCCAGCCTTGACCCCAAGCTTCGACATGAACTGTCCTGCAAAACTGGCATCTTCGGAATCTTCACCCACAGCACTACTACGGACGGCCATTCTGACGTTACCAAGTTTCCTGCATTTTTTAATAACTGCCTGCTCGATATCCTGCGGAATCACCGTCATATCGATAGCATGTCGGATGCTCTCCTCAAGAAGACGCAACCCGTCCAAGGTCTCATTGTCGTGTATCTGGATCAGCCGGTTGATCTCATCACCAAGCCCGGATCGCTCCATAAACAAATGGTACGACGAGGCAGTAATGGAAAACCCACAGGGAACTTCCACTCCAAGCGCTGCCTTTACTTCACCAAGCATGGCCATCTTTGACCCCGTCTGTGGTAAGGAATCAGCCCTTATGTCTTCCATCTGCAAAACCAGTGGCCCGGAACTTTGTTTCGTCCCTTCATCCATGGCCTTTTCCATGGAAAGGACAATATTATTGAACACATCCCTAAGTTCTCCATATTTCCCAGGAGCCATGAGACACAATCGTTCGATCATCTGACGAACGCCGGAAGCAGCCTTGAGACATTGAGCCCTGACATGGGCCATGCTGAAAATACTTTCCGACTGTGCTTCTTCGGTTATCTGGGCCATGATTTCGAGCGCCTTGTTGTTGGCGGCTAACAACAGACGAAAATTCTCGGTCTTGGCAAGAAAGCGCTCCCTGTCTTCATCATGTCCGGCAGAAGATTTGCGAATGCAATTAAACAGAGTCTTGAAGAGGGTCTGCATGTGTTCATCCTCCAGCCATTACACCTGTGTACGATGTCTGGATCTGACAGCATCCAGCACCTTGAAATACAACTCATCAGTCCCTACCGGCTTAAGCAGGAAATCAAAGGCACCGATGTCCATCCCTTCAATCATGGTTTGAGAATTGGCATGTCCCGTGAGGATGATCACCGGGAGATTTGGCTTGATGGCCTTGATACGGCGCAACGTTTCAATGCCATTCATCTCAGGCATCATGACGTCGAGAATAACTACGTCGAAATCAATAACCCGAATTTTGTCTATAGCCTCCTGTCCACTGGACGCGATAGTAATGTCGGCGTTTCTACGAACAAAGCGTCGGGCGTATACTGTAAGAAAATCCTTTTCATCATCAACAAGAAGCAATTTTATCTTCTGCATGGGAATCTCCGATCAACATTGTCCACGTCTGGCCGGGGGCGGGGCAAGCCCCCGGCCTGGATGGGGAGGGTAAGGATTATATGCACCAATACGTTTGCGCCGAATCGGTCACATCCTCACAGAAATACTGCCCGCAATTCAAGAACCAGAGGAGCTGCGGCCCAAAAAAATACCAACAACAAGAAAGCTGTCGTCGCAACAATCACAGCAGCCTTGAGCTTGCTTACCTCAGCCACCTTGAACAGCCCGACACCCACGAGCACGGCCCGTACAGGCTCCATCACAATGGCAAGTCCAGGAATCCAGGAAATGACCATGACCGCACCGCTGGCATAGGCGTACACATTAAAAACCTTGCCATATGGCACTTTGCCCTGACCGGTCATGCCAAGCAGAATAAAACTAAAAGCCGCTCCAAGTGCAGGCATAAGCACCGCGTTAACCATCATGACCACACCCATGGCCAACGAATTCTCAAAAAAATACGTCATGCTCACGGAACAATAAAAAATTCCTGAAATCATGAGAAAGAACAAAGCTCGACGCGACCCGGACTCCAACGCGACCTGTTCAAAATGCCGAGCCGGTGACCGCATGACATGAAAAATAACGTCAAAATATTCCCTGATGCCCATTCTGGCGTCTGCTGCGCATGTTGCTTTCATTATTCCTGCTCCCTAAAAAAGATCTCGTGAATATTCGACCACACCCCAAATGAGCATGACCATGGTCATGACGAACAACACTCGCCGTTCAGTCTGCTTTGTAAAATACGTCACACCCTTTTCATGAACGAAAAACTTTTTGCGTTTCTTTTCCTGTGTCATGATGAATCTCCTGTTAGAATCGACGACCCGCCCGAGGACGGGCCGCCGGAGTATTACGGTTGTTTCAGCATCGTCAGAACGATGGAAGATCATTGAATCCGATACCGGTCCAATAAACCGCTGTCAGAAGCACAATCACAATGTTCGCAATGAACCACATCGGGATACCAACCCTCACATAATCCTTGGGTTCCAGATAACCGGACGCATAAACGATGGCGTTTGGCGGCGTACCGATAATCAGGCAATAAGCGAAGGATGACGCCACAGCTGTGGACATTGCCATGAACGGCAGGAATGTGGTGCCGGGATGAACAATGCTTGCCAAGTTAAGGGTGATGGGACCGACTGCGGCTGCTGCCGGACCATCGGCCATCAGGTTTGTCAGGACGGCTGTCAGACCATTGGAGGTGAGCATCAGCGGAATGCCTTCGCTCATGCCCAACGGAGCCAGCATGTCGATGACGGACTGAGCCAACCAGTAGGCAGCACCGGTCTTATCGAGGGTCCGACCAAAAATAATCGCGCCCGCGTACAACCAGACAACACCCCAGTCGACCTTTTCCTGATAATCACGCCAGTTGACAACGCCTGCCAGCAAGTAAGCCACAGCACCGCCAACCGCGATGACACCAATGCCAAGACGAATGGGGTAAATACCCATATTGAAGAAAGCCTTTTCGGTGAACCATCCGAAAACCATGATGATAAAAATGACCATGGCCCAAATCTGATGCTTGTTCCACTTACCCATCTTGTCAATTTCGCCTTCCAGATGGCGCATGGCCGGAGCAAGGGAAGTAATGCGTGGCTTGAAGATCATGTTGGTGATGAGCCACGTGCACGGAATCATGACAATAACGAACGGCATACAATAGCCGATCCACTGGGCGTACCCGATATCCATACCGAACATGTCACTCAAGTATGTCATCATAATGACGTTACGAGCGCCGCCGGACGGAGCACCAGGACCACCGATATTACATGCCATAGCGATGGCAATCATCAACATCTTGGCGAGTTCCTTGTCCTCCGGGATCTCGTCAGTCAGGCTGTTCTGATAAAGCAGCATACCAATGGGGAGAAACATGGCTGCCAGCGCGTGGTCAGAAATGAACGCCGCCAGCGGGCTGATTACGACAAAGAATATCAATGTAATCCAGCGCACATTTGGCACTGCCAATTTACGGAACATCATCAAGCACATACGCTTGTCCACGCCCGTTTTGACAAAGGCCGCCGCGAACATGAGTGAACCCATGATAAACCAGCAGGCGTCAGACCAATACAGACCGGCCACCTGGCTTCGTGAAACGACTCCAGAGAAAACAAGAATCAATCCGATACAAAAGGCCACACCCGGAAGTGGCATGCACTCGGTCATGAAACAGAAGACAACAAACACCACGAGGGCGATCGCGACCTTGATCTTCCATGCTCCCTTATCCGCGTTCACCTTGTCTCTGTCCGAAAGGTTGTCATACTTGAGCCCCTTCGTCCTCATCTTGAACGCACTCTGCATAACCGCCATATAGGCTTCAGCTGGCACGGAATCCACGACATACTTCATGGACCGTTGGAAGTTGATCGAATCAACAGGAATCTTGTACTTCTTCGCCCACTTCACATCGCGCTTCATGAACCGTTCTTTAGACAAGGCCCCCATGCGCATGTTTTGTTCCATCATACGGGCGGTCAGCACCTGCCATTGCTCACAATCAGAACTCGTTTTGCCAAAAAGTTCTTGAGCGATAAACTGGGTCACGACCTTAGGACCAATCGAATACTGCATTCCAACGTTCTTCATCCCATCGGGAGTAGGAAGAAGAATAATGACAGTAAAAATTATCACCGGAATTATTAATAGCTTCCAATTGACGAACTTATCGTAACCGGTCGCCTTTTTCTTTTCTTGAGCCATTTTTAACCTCTGTGTGTTGAACTTCAATCAAAGTCAGCTGGATGAAATGATCTTTGCGACCTCGTAGAACAGCTCTTGCTCTCGAACGATACCGACATCCTTGCCGTTGGCCTGAACCAGCATGCGCCGTGCAGGAAGTGTCACCATGGTGTCGGCAACTTCCATGAGATTGGCCTCTGCATCGATGACGGGAAGTGAATCGGACATGAAAGTCCGAACGGGCTTGTCCACGATTTCCTTGACTCTGGAAGTGAAAAGCCCCTGCCAGAACATGGCGGAATATTGAAGAGTGTCGGCCATCGACGGCTTAGGAACCGAGAGATACTCGGGCCTTACCGCATCGATGAGATCCAACGGGCTGAGAATACCGACCACAGTATTATTGGAACCGGTCACCACCACTGAACGGTGGCCTGTGTCCATGAGTCGATCCGTGGCCATGAATTCGCGCATAGCATTTTCAAGGGCGGCGATAGCGTCACGGACAGTGCTGTCAATGTCGATTCTCGTATATCTTTCAAGGGGGATCATAATGTCCCCGGCCATTTTTTCGATGTAAGCGACTTTGGTTGCGTACTCGTAAGCGTCCTGAATTTTGGCACTCAACAAGTCCACGTCGCAGGGTTTTGCAAGGTAGTCGAACGCACCGGTTTCATAGGCTTTCCGTGCACCCGGGACATCACCGTGACCGGTCAGCATGATAACCGGTGTATCCGGCTGCCGTTCCTTGATGATTTTCAAAGTGGCATGCCCATCCAATCCGCTCATTTTCACGTCCAGAATGACCACGTCGGGACCCTGGCTCATTTTTTCCAAAGCCTCTTCACCACTTTCTGCAAGTATTGTTTCAAACCCTTTACGGGCCAATATCTTAGCCGTCGTGGTACGGAAGCGTTCCTCATCATCGACCATGAGGACCTTGATCTTAACCATTTCAACCTCCTAGTGTTATCTAACGCAGGCCACCCTGCCCACCGGTCGCTTCGACCATGCGGGCAGAATGAATTTTCTGTTTTTGAAGCGTTACCTTTTCAAAAGCCTCCTCTGCCTTTCCAAGAAAATCCTTCATACTGACAGGCTTGATAAGATAATCCAGCGCACCGAGCTTTAAACATTCCACGGCGGTCTCCATCGTGGCATGTCCAGTCAAGATGATGACTTCCATGAGAGGGTAGTTCTTCTTGATGCGCTGCAAAGCTTCCATTCCGTCCATGCCAGGCATTTTGATATCGAGAAACACGACATCAACTGCTTGCTCTTCCAGGATACTCAGAGCATCCTTGCCAGACGAAGCTGTCAGGGCATAAATGCCCATTTTCTCGAAAAGTTTTTTTGTCGTGCTCAGCAGACGTTCTTCATCGTCTACAAGCAAAATTTTCAATTGTTCCATGGTGTCACCGTCTATTTGACCTGCTTGATAATTCGTGAACAATGGCTTCTCTTTAGCAACCGGTGTGCCATTTGTAACACACTGATTTAAATGAATTTTAAATGGCAATATCTATTGCAATATCTAATTGCCAGATTTAAATTCACGCAATATAAAGAGAAAAGAAGGCAAGAAAATAAGCGGGAATGGAACAGAAGGATTCATTATTCTTCAGAAATAACAGGCCAAATTTCAGAACAGAAACGAACTTTACGATATGGCAAGGCATGGATGATGCACGGTACAAAACATATATTACCAACAGAAATTACGGAGAATGCCTTGCTTACAGATCTTTTTCACTACGACAAAAATGACTACAAACTTCTCGAAATTCTTGATGACCTTTTGACAAGGGAAGTCGACAGGTCCAATTTCAAGACGCTTCTTGAGCCATATCTTAAGCCGCACGGCATCAAGGAACTCGCAGCAGAACGAGGACTCAGAATCGCCTATGCGATCATGCACCTGCTCCAATCCTTAAAATCTGATCAAGCGTCAGACAGGACTAAAGCTCTTATCGCACTTCGTGACGAAACTATGTCCGCAGCCGGTGGAGGTATGCGCAACAACAGGGCCAGAGTGCTCCTCCAGATAGGCAAGGAACTGATTCGAGCCAGGAGAGATAAAGACAAGCAGCTTGCCCTGGCACATGAATTCAGGAAAGCGGCAATTGGTAAAACCCGTTTCATTCGTCAACAGTTGAAAAAATACCATTTGCTCGAAATGCCTGAGGAATGGAATCAGGTCACTTTCGATGACCGTGTACACGATGCCAACAGCAAAGGCAGAAAATCAGCGACCCATCTCATTATGGACGCATGGATCAAAGGTATCCGCCGCCTGACAGTCGTTTATTACGACTTCATGGAACCATCTGTTGCCAGAGAATTATTCGCTTCAGCCCAGATTCTGGGCATTACCGTCTCAGTGGGCATTGAATACAAGGCTCGATTCGGCGACCGATTCGTCAAGATTGTTTGGGGACCTGAAGGATTGCAGGACAATGCAGACATTGAAGGCTTTTTCAAACGTGAATCCGTTCTTGAATTAATGCAGCAGGGACGCGAAGTTCAGGCATACAGGACATGGTATGTTCAATCTGCCACAGAAGCATTCAACGACGTTCACAGAAAATCGATCCGCCAAGAATTCGGTATTAACCTTCCCCGCATCGAATACAAGGATGTCGCCAAAACCATTGGCACAGGCCAGCCGTCCATTTTTCACCTCGGTAATCATATCCATGAAATAGCGCTGCCCTTATTCGCTGACCGTGTTATTGAATTAAAGGCGGAATATGCAAATGCGGACTATGACACACGGGCTTCCATTGCTATGCATCTGGAATCACTCGATTCCCTCGACGCAGACACTATTATTGCGCGGTATCTCGTTCCAGAGGAAAATCCAGAAATTTCCGATCCCGACACCCCCTCTGCTGACGGGTCCGGCCCAAAATTGTTGCAACTCTCTCCGGCAGAACTAACAACCCGACTCCGCCGCGTCAGTTATACGAGCCAATTAACGCTGATTCTTTCGGAGCTTGATCTGTCCGATGCCATTGAGCTGTTGTACGATTGCAAAGGTCGAATTTCACACTTTGAAGTCTTTAATACCAAAAGTCTGACGGAATTCATTGTCCGTCATCGTAAACCCTTCAGCCTGTTGCAACGATCATTAAACGAACAGAACGCTGTCACGCTCAAACGAACAATTCGTCAATGTATCGAACAGCTTCAAGAAGAGAACTCGACCAAATCAAAAGAAAAGGCAGAACGACTCTTAGCCATTCTTTCCGACTTCAGTGCGCTTCTGGATTACTACAAACGCTCACCGCTCAGAGCCAAAATCGGCAGTGGGTCGACTGGTCGTTCTACCCGATCCCATGGCATGGGATTCGCCGTAATAGATACACTTCCGCTCAGATCACAGCAGGAAATCCGCAACAGGACGACGTCAAACTGCATCCCGGTATCAGGCATCGCAACCCAATCCATAGAATTCATCCCGCCACGCAATAAAATCATCCGCTCCGGGGGTATTGCCAAAGCCCTTTGCCATATGCCGGGTTTACGAAGCCTGATGTGCAAAACTAAGCATAGTTGGCACATTGCCGGATACCATGTTGACGATGCGGGATGCGGCAATGTCGTTTCTCTGGGTGGCATGAATCAGGAAGGAAATGGATTGAGTCTTTATGATGATGAAAAATCTCCGCATCGGCCATCAACGGGGACACTCAACACCGTACTAAAAAACGCTGCAAAAATCGTCATTGGCTTCATCCCTGCATTCCTGACATTCTCATTGACCAAAGACTGGTGGATACTGGCATATCTTGGCGGCGTGATCTGGTTTTCCATTACAGGCTTGCGAAACGTTATCCAGTCCATCCTCGGAGGAGGAGGATTGCGACGCTCGCCATATCTGACCTGGAACGATTATATCGACTGGGAACGCATATCTGACTCTCTGCTCTACACCGGATTTTCCGTGCCGCTGCTGGATTGGCTTTGCAAAACAGTTGTCCTTGATCAAAACTTCGGCATCACGACCATGACCAGCCCGCTCTTGCTATACTCCATCATGGCCATCACCAATGGCGTATATATTTCCAGTCATAATATCATCAGGGGATTACCTCGAAAAGCCGCCATCGGAAACTTCTTCAGAAGTGTTTTATCCATTCCCGTAGCCATGCTCTTCAACTGGGGCGTTGGTCTTATTTTGATAGCTTCGGGAAACACAGATACTGCTGCGGTTCTTCAACTCTGGGCAGCGGTCATATCCAAGCTGGCATCAGACTGCGTAGCCGGTGTTATCGAAGGGCTTGCGGACAGAGGGCGAAACATTGCCATGCGGCATTGGGATTACTCTGAAAAAATCAAACAAATCATCGAAATATTTTCACGACTGGAAATTGAATTTCCGACTCGAGACATGCTCAAGACATTGAATTCTCCAGATGATTTCATTGAGCTGTCCAAGAACACAACGCCAAACCATGTCCCGGAAGTTATCGCCAACGCGCTAGATCTCCTCTACATCCGCACCTACAAACCGCGCGCAAGAGAAGCTCTTCGGCAAGCATTGGAAAGCATGAACCGAGATGAACTCGAAGTGTTCATGGCGTCCCAACAAATCCTTTCTCAGGAAAAGACTATTGCACGTCTGTTTGTTGATGGTTTAGTCGGCCGAAATTTCCCCAAGGCATTGGCCTTTTATTTACTGCGATATCCCGACTACCTGCATGAACTGGACTCTCTAGCAACCCATTATAGAAGACAACCGGACATTTAAGACCACTAACGCCGATTCGACAGACCTGGCAATGTAATAACAAACGTGGTTCCTTCACCCCGAACGCTTTCAACATTCAATTCGCCACCAAGCGAATCAATAATGGTGTGACTGACTGGAAGTCCCATGCCCGTGCCTTGCCCCGGAGGTTTTGTCGTATAAAATGGAAGGAATATTTTATTCTGGATATCCTTTGACATACCAGTGCCATTGTCAGCGACACGAATAACAGCGCTCCCCTGAATATTCTTCACGGAAACGCAAATTTCACCACCTTCCGTCCCGTGCCTGTCCACCACTGCATAAATGGCGTTGTTCAGCAAATTAATCATGACCTGCTGTAACTGTCCGGGATCGGCTGCAATGGTTGGAGATTTATCATCAACTTCAAATTGCAAACGAATACCATGAACCTCTGCCTTGGCCTGAATCATTGCCCCGACTTCAGGAATATATGTTGTCAAAACCACAGGCTGTAATTCCGGCGCATCATGTCTACCGAAACGCAAAATTTCACGGGTTATTGCGGCGCATCGTCCAATCTGAATGGAGAACTGATCGACAACCTCCTGAGCTTCTGCACACAAATCAGCATCAGTCCCCTTTTCAACCAAATCACTCAAAGTTAATTCCAACAAAGCGGTATCGGTCTTCATGACCTGCAAGGGATTGTTGATTTCATGAGCAAACCCCGCCGCCATTTCACCAAGTTCAGCCAGACGGGCTGCTTGAAGCAATTGATTCTCCAAAATATCAACCTCTTCAGCCTGCCGTTGTAATGTATCCAAAACCCGACGACTAACGATCACGGCCAAAAAGATTATAACACCACCACCGCACACCAATATCAACAGAACCGTATACGACGCAGCCATGGTAGACTGAAACGCTTCTTCCTTCTTTTGACGAACAATCAAACGCCATTTCCCATCATTCATGGTCGCAGAGGCGAACAGATATTCCACCTCCTGCTCTTTGCCGGTAAACGCCATGACTGATTCATCATGCGTTGGGTAGCTAAAGGCATCACGTTCCAATAATTCACCATAAGACCGGCGGTCTGTCTGAAAAATACCATCCCTGTTCAAAATATATGCTTCACCGGAATCTCCGATACTGACCTGCTCGACAAGTCGGCCAAACTGATTCGAATCGATGGAGGCTCGCAACACCCACACCTGTCCCTGAATACGACGAGCAACTGCCACAACAAAATGTGGAACATTCCTATAACCGAGGAACACATCGCTGACATAGTACCCCTGTTTAACGGCCTCACGATACCATGCAGTGTCCGAATAAAACTTACCGACTAAGTCATAAGGACCACTGTAAGCTGTTTGTCTCCCCTCCGGATCAATAACACCCATATCCTGAAACACATTCCCCGAAGCATGAAGTATTCGGCTGATTTCAGCCTGTCCAGCAGCACCGGACAAAGCATCGACCGAGGTGAGTGCCAGAATTGTTTCAAGGTCTGCCCGCCGCTCATCCAAAAAACCCACAATCATATTTCTATGGTCGATTGCCACTTGTTCAATGGCATTGGTCGCAAAATTCTTTGTGGTTTCAACATATGAATAAAATCCTATGACAGCTGCCAAAAACAACGGAACAGCCGGAACAATTATCATGGAGATAAAAAGCAGTCTGTGAACTCCGGTAAACATCGCGTTCTTATTCATAAAATTTCGCTGCCTGATTTTGCGCAAAACACTGCGAGTTAATTCTCAAATAATTACAAATATTTAACAAATCGCGCAAAGTAATATCGCGTGATTGAAAAACCTCACACCTAATTAAGCAACCGTTATGCCAAAAATGATTGACACCGACAAAAGAGAAGAATAATCGCAGAAATAGAGATTGTAATTTCGCCTCATAACGTTACTGTTTTCCATAACGGGAGGATGTCATGACCGAGACTCGCACGACCGATCAATCCACGCAATCACGCCGGACCAAGATGGGATCATCCATCATACGTAGGCTGGGATTGCGAGGAAAACTCCTCCTTGCTTTGCTCCCCCCCATTGTCGCCATTTTGCTTGTGACCGGATATGCTTCGTATACCGTTTCCGAAGACTTCATAGACATTGCCCTTGAGCGATCCGTAAAAATGCATACCCTAGCCATGGCGCATGAAGTTGAGGAACTCCTCGAACAATGCCGGATCGACCTTCTTTTCTTTGCGCAAGGCAAAATGGAACCAAAAGCCCTACGTTCCATGCTGGAAAAACGTCTGCGTTCAGGTGGCAACCAGTATTTCGAACTCTCCTTTATTCCGGCTTCAGGCGGCCAACCGTTTGCACTCATTCAGCAAGATGGCATAATACAAGAAATTCACGCCGACGCATTTGATACTATATACCCGAACCCTTTCGAAGAGTTGAACAAAATTGATTTTCTCAAAGTCGGACAGGTGCTGCCTTCAGATATTATCGAAACGGTTTACCCCATGCCCAGTCACACGGCCTCGAACAGACACATCAAAACACGCATTCTCCGTTTTTACACATACTTCCCAGGTGATGAAATTTCGCCCCCCGGCATCCTGTTCCTCTCCGTAAAAGCTACCGATATTCGCAATATTCTTTCCTGGTATAATTCGGAAGAATCACCATTGTGGGCATTTCCACGGAGTGATGAACTTCGGTTCAGCTACTTCCTCAACAATGATGGCTGGATGCTCTTTCAATCCGAAGCATTTAACGAAACCAACAAAGAGCTGACCACCTATCTTGCCAGAGAAAACTTCAGCGGCACACTGGGGAAAGACGGTCATGCTGCGGCATTTCGCCCTAATGAGAATCATGTCCGATATTGGGCAGCTGTCAACGACATCAACAAAGGGGAAAACGGTCTTACTCAGGTTGCTGAAGAACGCATCGGTGATTCAGCCGTAAATTCATTCTATTTCAGTTATGCCCCAGTTCGCTTTTGGGGCGACAGTAAAGATAAACCAACATCATTCGGCGGTGTTGTCTTCGTTGACAGAACCCAACTTCCCATCATTGCAGGTTACAAGAATCTGGATGTGATGCTTTTTGTCACAGCCGGAGCAATTCTCTTGATATCCTGCCTCGTCTTCTGGTTTGGCCGCATCCTCACACGCCCAATTCACGCCTTGGCAACCAAACTTGATTCATTGAATTCATTGGAAGAAATGGAAGAGATCAACCTCCCGTACAGCGGAGCAGACATCACCCAACTTCAAAAAGCAATCAACGTCATTATTCGCAAGGTCAAACAGCAAGTGGTTGAGATTCAAGTCAAGGATGAAGCCATTCTTAACGTGAACAAACGGGAACGCGCCCCGCTAAAACGGGAACGAGAAACCCTTGCAGAAGCCGAATTGAGCCGTATCCCGGAAATCATTGGCATTGGCCCGGTCATTTCAAATATGAAAGTAAACATCCTGAAAGCCGCCCAGGTGGAAGTCGACGTCCTCATCTCCGGCGAAACCGGCACCGGCAAGCAACTAGTTGCCGAAGCCATTCATTCCCACAGCAATCGCGCAGACAACCCGTTTATCTCCATCAACTGCGGTGCCTTAGATGAAAACCTTTTGCTCGACGCCTTGTTCGGACATATCAAAGGCGCATTTTCGGAAGCCAAAGAAGACCGTAACGGCGCATTTATCGAAGCTGATGGCGGCACTCTCTTTCTGGACGAAATCCAATCAGCCTCACCCAAGGTGCAACAATCTCTGCTCAGGGCCATTGCATCACGCAAAATAAAATCACTGGGAAGTGACAAGGAGTGTGCCGTAAACGTACGCATCGTCGCGGCAACCAATGTGGATATCCCTGACCTGATCGAACGAAGAACATTCAGAGAAGACCTGTATTACCGACTCAAAGTTGTTTCCATCGCAACCCCGGCTCTTCGTGAACACCGAGAAAACATCCCGATGCTCGCAGTCTATTATCTCAACCAGGCGGAACAACTCGCCGGACGAGAAAGCCTTGACCTGAGCAAAGGGGCACTTGCGAAGCTCGTCAACTACCAGTGGCCCGGCAATGTTCGCGAATTGGTCAACTGCATTACCAGAGCCGCTGTCATGGCAGAGAATGATATCATTCAGGCCGAAGAAATCCGCTTGGAAAACGAAACGCCTCAGCCCGTAACAGAGCAAAACGATACTCCTCCGATCACACCGAAAGAAGAGAGTGATCCCTCGGTGAATCGAGTTGAGCCAACGCCACCCCCGGCAATGGCTTCCCCGCTGAACGCTCGCCAAAAAGAAGCGTGGCCGCATATACAAAAAAAGAAATCAGTGACGCGCAAGGAATACCAGGAACTGGTGAGCGGCACACTGCCCACACGAACGGCAATTTACGACCTACAGGACTTCGTCAAACGAGGGCTCCTTATCAAACAAGGGAAAGGTCCTTCTACAAGATATGAAGTCGTCAAATAACGATTTCAGCGTCCCAATTTTACGCTGTGGCAACAACAATTCATAAGGGGAATGACGGGCTTCGTTGGTGACAAATGACGGCACTCTAAGGTATTCATGCACCATGAAAGTAACCTTCCTGCTCCGTATTCATTTATTGCTCTTTATTGTCCTCGCAACATCTCCAGCCCTTGCGGCGGAGTCCTTACGCATAAGTATTTTCCCTTTTTCACCACCATTTTCGTATTATGCAGTCCAAAACGGCAATAAATACTTACAAGGATACACGATCGACGAGAGTCTGGCTGTAGGAAAAGAGCTCAAACAAGATATTGAATTCATTGCAGTAAGCGCCATCGATAGACAAATAGGAATTCTCAAAAAAGGCGACATAGCGCTCATTGCTCATGATTCCGCTTCCTATGCGAAAACACATGGGCTAACCTTTATCCCCGTGGGAGTCAGCCTACAACACCACTTGTATATCCATGAGGCATGCGCCCCCTGTATTGATCTGCATAGCCCTGAAACTCTTCGGAATAAACGCGTTGTCACGGTCAAAGGCGCCCCTTATGTCATGGATATTTCGAAGGTTCCCAACATCATCGAAGCGCCTTCAGCTCTTGAAGCCCTGAATCTCCTCAACCAGGGAATTGCCGACATTTATATAGCCCCGTCCGAACGAGTGGCAGATTATCTAATCGTTGCCAACGGCTTTGACGCTGTCCTCAAGGACGGTGACTTTATCGGTGAAGCCCCATTAGGATTCATCGTCAATCCCGATGACACGGAACTCATCAGTCGCCTCAAAACCGCCATCAAAACATTGGAACGACAAGGCACACTTGCAAGCATCCGAGACAAATGGTTCGACCAACCACATGAGTTCTCCCTCTCAAAATACTCCAAACAGATCGCCCTCACAGCGCTGGGTATAGCCACCCTGTTCGTAATGTTCGGTGTGTGGAATCTTTCCCTGAAGCGACGGGTAGCTCAAGTGGCGCGAGACTTGCGCCAGACTGAACAACGATATCGAGATCTCATCGAGTCATCACCCGATATGATTTTTTTGGTGACTGAGGACGGCGAAATCCTCCACGCCAATGAACGAGCATGCACCAATCTCCGCTTGAAGACACCGTTTAAAGGGTTAAACCTGCAGAACCTGATCGCACCGGAAGACAAAGAAGAAGTCGCCCCCTTTCTGGACAAGGTGTTCAACGACGGATGCGATAAATTCGAATTCAGGATGGACGAAAAGACAAGGCAGGACATGGAAGTTGAAATCGCAGGACGTATTCTGCAAGGCCCCATTCAACCGGGACTGCTGGCCTGCCTGTTCGCACGTAACGTCACGGACAGAAATCGTATGGAAGAAGAGCTCATCCAGTCAGAACGACTCGGCATCATAGGGAAAATGGCCGCAGGAGTAGCTCATGAAATCAACAACCCGCTGGGCATCATCCAATTCAACGCAGAAGATATGCTCTATGCGGAAGAAATGAGCACCGAAGCCAGAGAAGGACTTACTGCCATCTCCCGCAATGCGGCACGGGCTGCGGACACGATCACTCATCTGCTGGATCTGGCATCGCCTAAACCAATGGCAAACGACATCCTCCATCTGGACGAAGCGGTCAAGGACTGTATCGCTCTGCTAGGGCCCAAAATCAAAAAGACTACGCTCACACTGGATATTCAAAACGAACCACTGAGCATGCGCGGAGACTCCAGAGCCATCCAGCAAGTTCTGGTCAACCTTCTGCTCAATGCCTTGAGCAGTATGCAGGGCAAGAGAAGCATCTCCATTTTCGGCGACAGGTCCCACGAAAGCATTCGGCTTGTCATCGAGGACAAAGGGAAAGGCATTGTGCGAAAAGATCTCCCTCATATTTTTGATCCATTCTTCACATCCAGAGAAAACGGATTTGGACTGGGATTATTTATCACACGACGCATTGTGGAACGTCATGGAGGCATCATTTTTGCTGAGTCCGAGCCAGATAAAGGAACGCGAATGATTTTGGAATTTCCCCTGCACGAAGATGAAGAGAGCGTATAATGACCGACAAAATATTACTGGTCGATGACGAACTGGACTTGCTATCAACGGTTTCACGCGCCTTAAAACGACAGGGGTACACTGTCCACACGGCTACTTCTGGCGCAGAAGCTCTGGAAGCCTTGTCAGAAACCATATATGACCTCGTCATCAGCGACCTTGCCATGGAACCCATCGACGGCATGGAACTACTCAAACGGGTCCGTTCCATTGACACCCTCTTACCGATAATCATGATGACCGGCGTCGGGAGCATCGAAACCGCTGTGGAATCCATCAAACTCGGTGCCTATCATTATATCACCAAACCATTCACCCCGCAGGAGTTGTTGCTCCTCGTCCACCGAGCCATCGAGCATGGACAACTCAATCGCAAGCTCGAATCCATTCAGGCTCGTGACGACAATAAAGAAAGTGATTTCATGGTCATCGGCAACAACGCCATGATCCAGCAAATGATGACAACCATGGACAAAGTGTCTGAATCGGATGCTCCCATTCTCATTCAGGGGGAAACCGGTACTGGCAAGTCCCTATTTGCCAAGCGCATTCACACGATCAGTTCACGATCGAACAAACCTTTTTTCACCATTGATTGTGGCGCACTCACCGAAACCCTGCTGGAAAGTGAACTCTTCGGCCACGTTAAAGGAGCATTTACCGGAGCAACACGAACCAAACGCGGCCTACTCGAAGAAGCACAGGGCGGCACTATCTTTCTGGACGAAATCGGCGATTTGTCGCCTTCAACACAGGTTAAACTTCTGCGAGCCATTCAGGAAAAAGAAATCAAGCCTGTGGGCAGCAACACATCAAGCATCATTGATGTCCGATTTCTCGCTGCCACCAGTCGCGACCTTGAATCAGGGGTGGAGACCGGCGAATTCCGCAAGGACCTCTATTACCGCCTTGCAGTCATTCCCGTTCGTCTGCCGCCACTGCGTGAACGTCAGGATGACATCGTCCTGTTCGTCGATTTCTTTGTGCGCAAATTCAACAAGCGCTATAACAAAGCCGTGACAGCCATTGACCCCAGTGCCATGCAGGTCATTCTCGATTCTCCATGGCCGGGAAATATCCGAGAACTGGAAAATGTCATTGAACGCGCCGTCCTTCTCGCAAATGGTGAAACCATTGCCCTAAACAGCCTCAACACCTGCCCACAGTCCTTTGCTACAATGCAAACTCATAATGCCCCTCTCCCACTCAAGACCGCAGTCTCGAAAGCTGAAGCAACCGCTATTCGCACGGCCTTGAAAGCGACCAATGGCAACAGGTCAAAAGCAGCGCAAATTTTGGGCATCGGCAGAACGACCCTGTATGAAAAAATTGATGCTTACCGCATAGACTGACAATTAAAATCAACACAACAACAGCCAAAAAAGGGGCGCCCAACACCCGATGTGTTGGACGCCCCATATCTATTGAGGAGGTTAAACTCTTTAGTAAACCGGCATGGTGTTAGGACCATCGTCGGTATCAACTTCGACCTCTTCTCCCTCATCAGTCATGGAAACATTGGAGAGAAGACCGCCGCCGGTCATTTCTCCGACTCTGGGCTTTTGTCCCTTGACATTCGGAAGCTGAAAACTGTTGTTTGCCGGGGGCACAACAGCAACTTCTTCAGCGTGTTTACCCTGCGGTGCCCACTCGTAGGGGACACGATAGGCGCGGTACACGTAATTGGTGCCGGGGATATTGCCGGGATAAGGAGAGATATATTCCCAGACAACCTCGCCTTCATGGGTCACTTCAATGAAGCGGCCATTGGAACCTTCGCAAATCAAAGTATTACCGTTGGGCAAACGCTGTGCGGAACTAATAAAGGGGCTGAACTCTTCATAGCCAAAGAGCTTCCAGGGCTTCTTGCGGGACTTGATGGAATATTCCCACACAACTTCCTTGGTCACAGGATCGATTTCCAATACGCGGGAGTAGAAACGATGGATTATTGCCAGTCCATTGGGGGACATAGAATTTGGTGCACCGTAGCCAGCCTGACCACCGTTGTCATAGACCATCACGTTGCTTCCACCGGGCAAGCCATTGGGAATCATATGTGTATGGTGGGGTCCAAGAATCTGACCAATCTTTGCTTCTGCACCCTGAGTATAGTCCGGGCCAAGACGCCAGACGACCTTGCCGGTCTCGTGGCTGATAATACACAGAATATTGGCTTCACGAGAGTCAAAAATGATGTTGTCAGGATGAAAACGCTTGTCGCCTGCATCGTACCATCTGTTGGGCCCGAGGTAGGATGCACAGTTCTGATGCCACCAGTCAAAGCCGTTCTTTTCGGCACCGGCCTTGGGGCTCCAGCCTTTGATGGCCTTGATGGCATCCTTATCGAAGCCATATTCCTTGAAATGCTCAGAAGCGACCCATTCCCAAATGACCTTACCGTTTGCATCCACTTCGTACACGGTGTCGTCCATCAGCACATGGTCGCTGACATCCTTGTTCACGTGCCACTTATGCCCCAGAATCAGGGTCTTGCCCTTCATCTTGTAGCTATGGCCCGGCACATAATAAACTGGGTTACCTGCATGTTGCAGGTCATGATGCTGTGTGGAAATCCACATATCGCCTGCAGCTGGATTCTTGGGGTCTTTGACAACCTTGGCGTACTTACCGAATTCCCAAACGGTCTTGCCATTCCAGTCGAGCTGCTTCACGGTTATGGCATCATCAATGTACCCCTTCCAACGCTCGCCGGTGGAAAGGAGCTGGCCGCCGGGCAGCATCTTTGCGGGGAAACCGTTCACGCCTTCCCATTCATTGACGAGATTGCCATTCATATCCACAAGGCGGGCTTTACCACCTGCAATCAGCGTGTAGCCATTAAACGTCTTGTCCGGGGAATACTTTACAGTACCAGTCGGAAACACCGAGGTGGTAGCATAGGCTGCTGTAGCGACGAGAACCATCGCAAAAGCCAGCAAGGCCTGTCGTGTTAACCTTTTCATTCAATCACTCCATTCTGCTATGAGTCATCCGATTATTAAAGCAATCCAAATGGATCGCTCTCCTCTTCTTCCGGCTTACATTTCAAGGAGTGTTCCAATCATGACTTCATGAAACGACAAGGTGATACAAAATTCACATTCAACTTAAAGCCTTAAATTACAAGCTAATAGAACTTCTCAAGCTTGTTATCAATCGCTCAGATTTCCACCCAAGACAACATGGTGTTATTTTCGTCACAGCTGGTTGTCCGGCTGACCGAACACTTGTGCGCGGCATCGGACGAAACGACTGAACGCACTGTTGTCTCAACCTACAAGACACAAAAAGGGCTCCAAGCTATTCGCTTGAAGCCCTTTGCCTTTTCTCGCTAACAGGAGAAATCTTCTAACACTTGGATGGAGCCAATGCAGGCTCTGCATCCGGGTCAAAAACGACATCACCGTCATCAGTAACCTGCGGATTCAATTCTTCCAGAAAATCCTGTGTCATACCGGGAACCTTAACCATGTCGTCAGCCTTTTTGAACGGTCCGTTGACGGTACGATATTCAACAATGGCCTTGGCAATGTCCTCGGGGACATCTACGTCTTCGATGGACATAAGCTCTTCCACGCTGGCCTTATTGAAGCTGACAATATCATCCTGAGCAAAGGCCGCTGTGGCAAACAACATGCACAGTGCAGCCAGACAGATGGTTATGATAAGTTTGTTCATACTATTTCCTTATACTTTTTATAAAGCGGACAGGGCGACGCGGAGGGGGCATCACCCTGTCCAAAGAGAAGTTCTGTTATTAATCAGCCTTGATACGGAATGTGGTATTTTCCGGCGGAGTGACGGCCTTCTCCTTGGGCTGTTTCAATTGGGGAACATAGTCATACGGTACGCGCATGGCGCGATAGACCAGATTGTAATTGCCCTTTTTGGTGTAATACGGGCTGATGTATTCCCAAACGATTTCATGATCCGGGGTCACTTCTTGGAACTGACCAACTGCGCCGTTGGTAATCATCGTGTTGCCATTGGGCAAACGCTGTGCAGAGGACACGTAATCGGAGTAGAACTGGTACTTGTTACGCATACCCATCTGCTTGGCGGAATGTTCCCACACGATTTTCAGAGTACGAGGATCGAACTCGATAACGCGGGAATAGTCACGACGAGCATTTGACCAGCCATAAGGGGCACCGGGGTTGCGCGGGCCGTAACCAGCATAACCGCCATTGTCGTAAACCATGATATTACCTTCACCCGGCAATCCCTTGGGAATCATGTGGGTGTGGTGCTGACCAATGATCTGACCAAGCTTCTTGTAAGCCTTCTTGTACTTCTTGCCGTTAAATTCCCAGACGGAATCCTTGTAGTAATAGGGACCAATCTGCCAAACAAGCTTGCCTGTCTTCTTGTCGATGATGCAGGACGTGTTGGTCTGACGATTGGAAATAATGATATTATCCGGGTTGAACATGGAATACGTCTTCGGATCTTCATCGTACCACTTGTTGGGGCCGAGATAGGAAGCCGCGTTGACATGAATCCAGTCGCCACCCTTCTTGCCCGGAGTACGGGTCATGGAGAAAGTGGGGTACTTGCGCAGAGTCTTCTTGAATTCCGGGGGGAAATTCATTTCGTCAAAATGGTCGGAAGCGAGCCATTCCCAAATGATCTTGCCGTTCTTATCCACTTCCACGATATAATCGTCGTACAATTCTTTTTTCGTAATCTTATCATTGTGTACGAACTTGTGGGACAAAATCAACATCTTGCCCTTACGGTTGTCCACAGGCATGCCGGGAGCGTGGTAGCCGACCGGATTGCCTTCAAACTGATAATCATGGTGCATACCGGCGCGGGGAATCTTACGAACGACCTTATCGTTCCAGTCTACGACCACGAGATCAGTCGAAGATTCGTCGCCCCAAGTCCGACCCTTTTTCTCAGGCGAAGGACGCTTGGCACCAGCCAGATAGCCACCCTTCAACAACTTGGGAGGATGCTCTGCCTGACAAATATCCGTCCACTGTTTGACCACGTTACCGTTCATGTCGATAAGCACGGTGCCTTCAGCTTCAACTTCGGTACCGAACACGGTAAAGCCATTCCAGCACTTCGAAGGCTTATAAATGGTCGTGCCATGAGGAAATACGGTGGGAAAGCTCATGGCCTCCATGGGATTGACCAAGGCGGTAGCGGCAATGGCTGCGCACCCAGTCAAAAACTGACGTCTTTTCATGTCCTCTCCTTAAAGTTCACTTCCAAGGCATTGACTGCCACGGATAAGATTATGCATTTTCACACCCCATAAAGCACAGACCGTGCCGAAAAGAATTTTCATAGTATTTTAATGAGATAGAGAACAAAGCAACATCTTTTGAGTGCGTCCTCATGCACACTCGCCCGAACAGTGTACGGACTGACGCACACCCGGAGATTCAAAAGAAAGGCCCCCTGCACACAAAGGGTGCAGGGGGCCTGTTATTCTTTGTAATCAGATAGACCTAGTATGCATGCATGGCAGGGCCATCCTCTTCTTCGGTATCATCATTTTCATTAGCGAATCCTTCGCTTGTTCCACCGTCAAGGATTGCACCACGCTTATAGTCTTTGTAAAAACGCGGACAGTCATCGCCACAAATATATCCCTGCGGAGTCATATCCTTACCCTTGAAGGCAGGATAATCCTTGCTGTAACGATAAGCGCGATGAATGTAGTTGTTTGCGATATCATACGGGGTCATCCCTTTCTTGGCCGTATATTTTTTGCTTTCATCAAACATACAATGCGCTTCTTCACCGAATATGGGATTCACAAATTCCCAAACAACCTTGGGATTCTTGCCGCCAGTTACTTCGATCAGATGTCCCTGACCGGTTGAAGTGATAAAAGTATTACCATTTTCCAAGCGTTGTGCGCCACCTTGGTACATGGAATAAAAACTGTTAGTCAGCTTACTTGTATACTCCCAAACAACTTTGCCGGTTTTGGGATCCATTTCCACTGCGCGGGAACGGTTTCCTTCAGGACGATACCAACCATTGTCAAAAATCAAAAAATGACCATTTTGCAACCAAGTAACATGGTGATTACCAAACAGTTGTTGATCACCGTTATCGATAAAGGCAGGGGCCTTTCCGGCATCATGTGTACTCGGATTACCCCATCGGTATTCGATTTTTCCAGTCTTACGATCAATTACGTAAAATTCACCAAAGTTACGAGAATTCAGGACAATTTTTTTACCGTCTGGAGATACATCAACGGAGTTGCAATGCGTCCAATCAACAACGTCCATTAATTCGACGATGTTACGATCACCCCTGAGATACCAGTTGATATCAATCTTATCCGGTCCGGTTCCAATATGGTCCCAAATATGCCATTCCCAAACAACCTTGCCATTCTGATCAACCTCTTGGACATAATCAGCCCAAGTGTACTTGAATTGCATCCCCCACAGCTTCAAACCGCCCTTGGGCATAGCCTTGGGATCACGGCCTTTTGCAATGGCTTCTTCATTCGTTTTTCTTTCCCAGCACAACACAAGAGTATTGCCGTTAGGAAGTCTGCGAAAAGAATGATGCTGAAGAGACGTATCGCTAAAATTCTTATACTTCCATACGAGTTTGCCATCCCAATCAAACTCTTCCAAAAGCCCACCCTCTCCGCCGAAACCGACAGTGGCAGGCTTATCCAGATGGCTGGCTCGAAGCAGATGCCCATTGGGAAGCAACTGGGAGTGGGCTCCGGCTTTAAACTTGTGCTTCCACGTATGAACAATATTGCCTTCCATATCTATCAGATAAGTAGACGTTCCCATGCCAGGATCAAATAGTGTATACCCTTCAAGAGCCTTGCCTTCTTCATACTTCAAAACACCGGTGGGCCCGGTCAATGCCTCATAAGCCTGTGCCGGAACAGCCAACACAACTGCTAACAGCGCGGCCAGTGCAAATGTGTAAAAATTGGATTGCTTGCGCATTTGTCCTCCTCAAAATGATTGTTACAGTAGATACACCTACAATCCAACTTCCGTGCCATTATTCTATTTTTTATTACTCAATATATTCAGACACTTAAACTCAATTTAAAAATCATTCATGCCAAGTTCCGCACACCACACAAAGCGACTGTGTTAACGCCCGCACAGAAGTCCATAAAAAAAGACGACCCCGAAGGGCCGCCCTGTTTGAATTCATATAATATCGTAAGGACCTAGTATGCATGCATGGCGGGGCCATCTTCTTCCATGCTGTCGTCTTCCTCATCAGCGTATTCTTCAGTATCGCCGCCCAAGGTTGCACCCTTTTTAAAGTCACGGAAGAAACGCGGACAATCATCGCCACAAACATATTCTTGTGGAGTAAGGTCTCTCCCTTTCAGACCAGGGTAGTCCGGGCCGTAACGGAACGCACGATGAATCATGCCCCACATGGAATCATCATGACCATCATAGATAGCATCTTCGTCACCCAATACGCACTTAGCCTTACCAAAGACGAAGGGATTAACAAATTCCCACACGATTTTCTTATCGTTTGTTACTTCCATGACGTGACCACCATGGGTGGAACAAATCAAGGTGTTGCCATTGGGCAGACGCTGCACTCCACCCTGACGATGAGAGGAAAAGCTGTTGCTGTGCTGTGTATGAAATTCCCAAACGACCTTACTCGTCTTAGGATTGACTTCAACTGCACGAGAAAGTCGCTTCTCCGGTGCTTCAGAACCGTTATCAAAAAGGAGAACGTTACCATTCTCCAATGGAACCGCGCAATGCTGGCCCCATATTTTCTGATCGCCATTGTTGTACCAACTTGGCTTTTGGGCCTTGGGATTCCAAGCGGTATCGTTACCCCAGCGATACTCAATTTCACCGGTCTTGTGATTAACAAAATAAAACTCGGACAAGTTACGGGAGTTCAACACGATGGTATCAGTTTCCGGGATATAACTGACCGTATTGAAATGAGACCAATCGTATGATGAATAAATGGAACCAACCGGTTTCGGAAGAACATAATTAAAATCGAGTTTTTTTGGTCCCTTACCCATATGATCGGCTGTATGCCATTCCCAGACAGTCTTTCCTTTGGAATCAACTTCACGAACGAAATCATTCCAAAAACCTTCATGACTAGCCCCTTGATACACAACAGGCTCGGAAGGGATAGTCTTGGGATCACGACCCTTTTTTATGGCCTCTTCCTTGGTCATGTATTCCCAGCCAAGGATCAGGGTGTTGCCATTGGGCATACGATGGAAAGTATGGTGATGGATCTCCTTGTACGGCTCGGCCATCTCATATTCCCAAACGACATTGCCGTCCCAGTCTATTTCTTGAACGATGCCACAAGCACCTCCAACACCGACATATTTTTTGAGATCTTTTTTACCCAGTTTCTTCCCATATTTCTTCTCCAGCTGCTTCTGCTGATTAACACGTCCACCACGAAGAAGATTTCCATTAGGCAACAGTTCAGCATACAAACCAGGACCAGTTTCGCAATCCCACGTGTGAACAATATTACCTTCCATATCAATCAGGTAAGTAGTCTTGCTCCCAACTTGGGGCGAAAACAGGGTATAACCTTCGTAGGCTTTTCCTTTTTCATATTTCAGGACGCCGGTGGGTCCTGTAGCAGCCTCATAAGCCTGTGCCGGTACAGTGAGCACAACCGCCAGCATAGCGGCCAGTGCAAATGTGTAAAAATAGGATTGCTTGCGCATTTGTCCTCCTCAAAAAATTTGTTACAATAGATGCGCTTCTAATCCAACAATCATGCCAGCACACAAAATGAAAAATTTCACAATATTATAAGCTATTACGGCACCACAAAAGGCCACATGTGCAGAACATCGCGCGGTTTTACCGCACACTGTATAGAGCGCCGCACAGGTTGAAATATCAAAGATTATAGGTATCGATTTTATCGTAGAGCGTCCGCCGACCAATGCCGAGGATCTTGGCAGCCTTGGAACGGTTGCCTTCTGCAACGGCAAGAGCCTGCCGAATAGCGGAAATTTCAGCCTTTTCAACGGCACTTTTCAACTCAACTGCCTGACTGGGATTTTCGTACTTGTTTTGAGCACATGTTCTCGCATTGGTACACAAGGAATCAAGCGTAATGATATTATCGTCTGAAAGCAGCACAGCACGCTCAATAACATTCTCCAGCTCACGAATATTCCCCTTCCACGGTGAATCCATAAGCATTTGTAAAGCACTCGGAGACAATTCTGTAACATCCTTGTTGTACCGGGTGTTGAACTTGCGCACAAAGTGATCGACAAACAACAGAAGATCATCCTGTCGTTCTCGCAAAGGAGGCAATCGCAACGGGATAACAGCCAAACGGTAATAAAGATCCTTACGGAACTCGCCTGTTTCCACCCCTTCGTCCAGGTTCCGACTCGTGGCAGAAAGAAAACGAACATCGATATTGATAGGAGTGTTGCCACCCACTGGCTTAATCTCCAGCTCCTGAATTGCCCGAAGGAGTTTCACCTGCGTAGACGGTGACAATTCACCTATTTCATCCAAAAATATCGTGCCACCTTGCGCTTCTTCAAGCAGGCCACGTTTGGCACGCGTGGCCCCGGTGAAGGCTCCCTTAACATGACCAAACAACTCACTTTCCAACAGATTTTCAGTGAGCGCACCGCAATCAATAGTGAAAAAAGGTTTGTCTGCACGAGAACTTGCCAAATGAATCCGCTTGGCAAACATGGACTTGCCAGTTCCGGTCTCGCCCTGAATGAGTATGGGGGCATCTGAACCGGATACCTTATCCACAGTGTTCATCATCTGCTGGATAACCGCGTTGTTACCAACGACCATGGCACCTGTCTGATCGTCTTCTTCCTGGGCATTGAAAGATTCCAGTTTGCGATGCAACTCACCGTGTTCGATGGCCCGGCGGGCGAGTAAAGCCAACTCCTGAGTCTTAAACGGCTTGGTAATATAATGGTAGGCACCAAGCTTGATGGCATCCACCGCCGTCTCAATAGACCCCGCTCCGGTCATAATTATAAAGGGCAAAATGCTATCAATAGTCCGCACCTGCTTGAGCAATTCAAGTCCGCCCATAGGCTCCATGGCAAGATCACTGACAATCAGATCATACATGGTTTCAGAGAGAGCCTTCCACGCTTCCTCACCGGACGAAGCTGTATGCACCACATATCCCTGACGGCTCAAAGATCGCTTCAGGATGGAAAGCAATTCCTGTTCATCATCTACGAGCAGTATTTTATGAAGCATCAGTCTTATCCTTATGTCGATATGCGGGAAATTCCAAAATCATACGAGTGCCGTCCCCAGCTTCCGACTCAGCGAAGATCAAGCCGTCATGACGCTCAACCATACGACGGGTAATAAACAGGCCCAAACCGAACCCGCCCTTGCGAGAAGTAAAAAAAGGCTCAAAAATACGTGGCAAATTCTTACGAGGAATTCCTTTCCCCTCATCTTTGACCTCCAGTCGCACAGTCTGAAGATCATGTTCTCCCTGCCGCCAAACCAAAATCTCAATAAACCCAACCCCGTCCATACTCGCCAAGGAATTAAACAGCAGATTCACTATAACCTGTTGCAAGACACGATTATCGCCTCGAATAAAGAGAGGGCCGTCCTCCACACGCACTTCAATTCTGCTCTTTTTCGCCTTGGGACCAAGCAGGGAAAGCGACTCATAAATCATGTCGCCTACATTGATTTTTTTCAAAGAAATGGGTTTAGGGGAAGCCGCTTCAAGCAGGCCTTTGGTTATCTCACCCGCACGGATGGCATTCCGCTGAATGGCAGACAATCCTTCCTTCACATCCTTGTCAACATTAGCTTCACACAAAAGCTCTTCGGCGTTGGCCTGAATAATGCCCAACGGGTTGTTGACTTCATGGGCTATACTTGCCGCCATCTTCCCGATAATTCCAAGTCGCTCAGATTGAATGAGTTCCTCTTCCATACGATTACGTTCCATCACATTTCGCGCAAAGAGACAGGCAAGGAGCTCTGTATGCAACGGCCCCTGTATAACGCGACCGGCAATCTCCACTTCCATCGGGTTGCCTGACACACTCTGCATGCTGAATTCATGCTTGTCGCACCCGTCATTAAAAACTTTGGTCAAAAACGCCGCGATTTCATCAACATCATCAGGGACCATGATCTGCCCAAGATTCACAATATCATCCTGATCCGGAAACAAAAGAAATGATTGAGCGCGCTCGTTGGCGTGCAAGATATCGCCAGCCTCGTTGACCAAAAAAATCACATCCGGGGAAGACTCGATCAAATCACGATACCGTTGTTCTGTCCGACGTAAATCGCTGGCAGCTTTGTCCACTCGACGTTTGAGCGAAACATTCCACAAAACAATACCGATAAAAATCAAGCCGACTATCGCCACAGCAATGGCAATATGTTTGGCATAGTAAGTGAGGCCGTCCCTTCGCGAATGCTCACCAAACCATTTATCTCGCAATTGAGCCAAATGTCCGGTTTCCCGCAAGTGCCGCACGGCAGACATCAGGTCAGCGGCAAACTGCCTGTCGTGCCGAGAAACAGACAGTCCAAGAGGCACTTCACCCAAGACCTTCCCTTTTTTCTCAATATTCGAAAAACCATTCTGATCGATCAGGTAATCCGCCACCCTCTCGGACGGCGCCACAAAAATTTCAACAACACCCTGATCAAGCATACTCAAGGCTTCAAGCGGAGAGGTCACTCTGATCACATCATCGCCGAACTCGACTTCCGGGCTATAGGGAGCCCCGGTAATAGCCACCACACGCTTGCCAGCGAGTTTATTTGAATTATTAACCACTGGACTATTCGTGTTGACGAAAAGATGATTACGCAGACTGTATCCCAGCGGAATAAAAACAAATGAAGAACGGGAAGATGGACGTGATCCGTGTGCCATGAGGTCAAGTTGCCCGTCTGCATACATGCGAGGGTAGTCAACCAGACTATCTACAAGGACAAATTCGATATCCGCATCAAGCAGTTCACCAAGCAAAACCCATTCATCGATGGAATAACCACGAACCCCTTGTTCGCCATCCTGCATGGCAAGAAACGAAAATGGTGGAGATATAGCCCGAATACCAACTTTGCAAGTCTCACGACACCACGCATTGCCAGCGGAAAAGAAAAGAACAAACGCCATAAGAATCAGGCTGAGGTAAACGGAGCGTCGCATGCCGGTCCCATAACGCAAAGAGCCACTATGCACCAGCCCGTACAACGTCCATTTCCCCAAAACAGGGACTGCCCCCGGCATGTCTATGCCGGGGGAAATCTCAGGGAGGAGGTATGATGAATTTATACTATTCATCTGGTTATGATAACTATTTGGTCTCGCCAATCAACACGGCTTTGTACCCTTTTCCTATGTCATTTCTGGCATCGGAATACACCATGATGATATCCATGAACCGGCCGAGCTTGTTTGGTGTGACTAAAAACTCAATGGGTGCGGTCTGCCCGGCTTCGAGTTTCAGTGCGCCCTGCCAGTAAGTCGTCTTGAACTTGCGCGACTTGACGGCCGTCACGGTCATAGAGGCGTCACCAGAATTCTTGATCATGATTTTAGTCGGAGTAGCCTTGCCATTGACCAAACCTTCCACCGTGGTCTTGCGCGGGGTTACAACCATAACACCCATAGGGATCGGATCGACATAACCGACGATATGAATGGTCTGTTGGCTTTCCTTGCCTTCACCCGTGCTGACCGTCACGGTCTTGTCGAATTTACCAGGATACTTGAACGTGTTGTAGCTGATGACCATTTCAACAGATTCACCAGGATTGATGCTGCTCTGTCCCAGAGCAGTTGTGGTGCAACTTCACGAAGTCGTCACGTTCTTAATCGTGACAACCTCCTTGCTGACATTGGTGAGCATTACCATTTTGCTGGCAACAGGCCCTTCGGTCATGGAACCAAAATCAACCTTTATATCGCTGATGGAAATAGGCTGAGCCGCCATTGCCGAGGAGGCAAACAGCAAACCGAACACCAAAACCATGAGCTGAACTTTCTTGAACATAGTAAGTCCTTACTTTTTCCCGTGAACAAACCGAGATTTCAAACTGTAGTCGAAGTTCTTGTCCTGCCCCTCGGTATGACAGGTGCGACAATTGTCCTCACCGGGCTTCCCGATAATATCCTTGGGGTCCTCGGACTCGGTATGAGCCAACCCCGGACCATGGCAGGATTCACACTGAACATCCTTGAGTTCAGGGGTCAGTTCCATGTCAATGAAGCCGCCGTCCGCATCCATTGCCACCACGTGACATTGGACACAGCCCTGCACCTGTTGCTTTTCCTCGCCCTGCTCCTTGAGGGTCTCGAAAGCGTGCGCATGCGGGGTCGTCTTCCACCCCTCCACGATCTCAGCGTGGCAGTCCGCACACGCTGTGTACCCCACGTAATCGCCAAAAAGTTCGGCATTGGCAGCCGAAACCAGCGACAAGACAAAGAAAATGGCAACGATGCTGAGCACAAGGCGATTCATGATATATCCCTAACAGTTACAAGATGATGCAGGTTCCAAGAACAAGAACTTGCTCAGTTTACGCAATAAGGTGGAATCAATGCCGTCCACATCAAGCAATTCATCCATATCCACGAACTCTTCATTTTCAGTACGCAACTCGATAATTGCCTCGGCCATGGGCTGATCAATGCCGTCGATGGCAACCAACTGCTCCACGGTTGCGGTATTAAGATTAAGCTTGCCATCATTGTCACCGGCAAAAGCGGGAACAGAGGCTATGGCAATGGTCAACAGAAGGGTCAATGCGATGATGATATTTTTCATTTTCATACTCCTAAAGATTACCAGCCGAGATAGTGATGGCTGTACAAAACGGACCAGACCAGACAGGAAACAGTTCCGCTGGCTATTCCGGAAAACACTTTTTTTGCGAATGATGTGGTGCTCCTATGAGCCTTAAACGCGCCCATATACAAGGCTGCGGAAGACATAAGGACCAACAAAACAGCGACCAATGGCAGAATGACGTAGTAGATGCCATGCATTGTGAAGCCCTCCTAGAGCATACCCATGTATTGGCTGATGGTGATAATGGCCATAATTGCCAAGGCAAAGATCACGCCGAGGCTATCCCGGTCCTGTTCTTCCTGTCCTTTATTGTCCATGTAATTGAACCCGGTTTCATCAGTGGTGTGCATATGTCTTTTCATTGTCAGACTCCTTAGGCCGGAAGCAGGCCGGTTTTGACGCAAAGCAGGATCACTGCCAGCAACAGCGCGATACGAATGAATCCGGCAATACAGGTGACCAGAAATCCTTTGAAGCCATGCTCACCTATGTCACGGAAGGAAAGGGAAAGCCCAAGAGCACCCGCTGCCAGCGAGAAATCCCACCTGACCATTTCAAAAATGGCATGATGTGCAGGCTCCTTAAAGACATGCAGGCAGGCCAGCACCCAGAAGAAAATGAACACGCCAAGCCACAACGGAAAAGTCTTGATGCCACGGGTGGCACGGACTTCCTCATTATTCCTGTTCCGCAATTTGCGAATGAACATGACGATAAAGACGTACAGGAAGCCGGCGGGCATAATCACATGGCGACCAACATCAAACCAGCTTGCCCAACGCCCAGCCTCGTAACTATTGCCAAAGGCGGCATAAAGGCCTTGTGTGCCGTTACCGACACCGACAACGGATGCCAGCCCGAAATATTTGGCCGGAATACCAACCAGATCACCCAGAACTGGCAGAAGCTGCATGGCAATTAGGCCAAAGACAATGACACAGACAAAGGCGTTGACGACCTGACCGCCCTTGGCTTTGATCAGCGGCATGAGAATGGCGCAGACATGAGGATCACCTGTAGAAAGGCCACCCGCGATGATGGAGCCATGCCGGTCATCCAACTTGAGCAGTCGGGAGACCCCCAATGTCACAGAGGCTGTGACAAACAAGGAGCCGGTACAAATCAAGATGGGGATCAGGCCTATCTTGAAAGCATGACCGATCATGAAATGAGGGGCCAGCATGATGATACCCAACGGCATCAACATATGAATGTAGGACAGTCCACGCTTCCAGCTATCCGGCACACCGAAGATGTTCCCAATAAGCAAACCGAGCAGCAGCGGATTCCAGACAAAGTTAGAGTTCAATATCTGAAAGAAAGGCTGATGGTTCAGCGGACCGATAACTCCGTCAAGCCATGCAAACAGATTCTGGAGCGTGAACGGATTCGGCACGCCCGCCAAATTGTTACTGAAGATGGCGACAAAGAACATTGCCAGCAGACCGGGCAGCACTTCCTTGAGGCTGTAAAGCGAACTGAACCAGGATTTCCTGTTCAGATCGTAGTTCAATGTTGCACTCGAAGTATTCATTGTATTCCTCATATTTCTTATAAATAGCCGCTAGCGACGGATATGGGCGGAACCGCCGGTATTCACCGAGCCACTCAACTTTTCATGTGGAGCATGCTGTCCGATACGCCAGTAATCCTTGAAGGCGAGACGGGGCAGCATTGAAAGGCGCAGGAAACCTTCGATAGTCCCGTTAACTCCCACCAGCACGTCGACGTTGTTCCTCGGACGGAAGGCAAGATTCTCAGTGGAATAGTGCTTTTTCCTGTACTCGGTCTCGATGTGCCATGCGTGAACCATTTCACCGTCAAAGCTATCCACCACAATCGTAAACAACGGTTTACCATTCTCATCACGAGGGCCTTCGTAGACAGGATGTTCCTTGTCCAGAATGATAGTCTCAGGGTTGTCCAAAAGGACTTCGTTGAGCTGATAGCAGTGACCACAAACGTCAGGGCGAACCATGAAGCGTGGATCATGTTCGAATGGTGTGTCTCGCTCCAATTCCTGAATGTCCGTAAAGAAGTAGAGATTGACCTTGCCGTCCTTGAAGGGCTTTTTCACATCCAGTTCGGCCATGACGGAACCATATTTGAGCTGCATGGTCTGGGCGACATCCTGATGCTGTGGCAGCAATTCTTTGGCGGCGGCGTTCAGCGGGCCAAGAATTTTGGAATCAACGTGATTGCCCTTGGCATCAAACAGGGTCAGGCCAACGGTTCCGGCGGTGGCATCAAAACTGTTGAGCTTCAATGTAAACTTCCCAAGCTTTGCCGTTTCTCCGACAGCCAGAGAATGCCCTTTCGGCTTGTTGAAAGAGTAGCTGATGGCCTGAATAGACGGCGTGCCGAATTCCTTGATCTTCACGTAATTGGAACCGATGTACTCCGGTACAATGTAGGTAGCTCCTTCCGAAAAGACTTCTGGCATATAGTAGCGATTGCCCGCTTTTTCATCTTCATTGAAACCTTGCGCAAGGTAGAAATGTGCGCCCCAACGGTTACCGGAATATTTCATAAGAGAAAGCGAGGCCACAGGACGGTCATCCAGATAAGTATGGCCGGTATACCGAAGTGCCTTGTTGCGCACGCCGAGCATCTCATCCTGCCAGTACATCAGGTTACCGTCGCCCATCGGCTGGTTCTTCCAGAAATCCAAATCCAAATTTTTACGGACAAACGTACCGGAGGTAAATGTCGCCAGATAGGCACGCTTGCCGAGCAAAAAGAAAGACTCGCCTGCCAGCGTGCGGATATTTCGCGCATTGCGGGAGGTGTAGCAGAGGCCAGCAGGCGGAATGACGATACGATTATTCTTGTAATCAACATAGCTGCCGCGAATGACGATGGCCTCGGCGGACAACAATTTTTCCCGTTTACGATTACGCGAGGTCTTGCGCATCAACCCTTTGAGGCGAGGCACAAAGGGCGCGGTGTGATCCGGCTCGTAAAAGGAAGAGTTGGGCACAATCTTGGGGTAGGAAGTAAAACGGGATTCCTCGACCACGGTGCCGTATGAAGAATCGGCAAGACGTGTAAGAAAACTACCTTCGATCATCGGTTCAAGGACCGGAGAAGAACCAAGAAAGAAATCGAGGTTAGTACGCCCTTCGTCAGCCCACATAACCATATTATCCGTCCGCATCATATAATAGTCGCGAACATACAGATTACGGACCACGTCGCCTTCAAATTTGTTGGCAACTACTTTGAACGCGGGACGATTCCAAATTTCAGAATATTTCACAGGTCCGTCAAAGCTGTCGTTGTCGTTGTCAAAAACCAACACGTCATTGTTCTCAATGAGCAAACGCTGCAACATCCCTGTCTTGAGATTCGGCTCAAGCACAACAGAATACCGAGAATCCAAAGGCCAGTCCTGACCGTTTTTCACGGTAACGAGATCACGATAAACAACAAAGGAAAAATGGCCGGTTGAATATCCATGAGACTTGCTGGTGGCCCAAGGCACAAAGTCGGAATCCTTGAGAAAACTTGGATCCATGACAATCTCAACACGCATATCCAACTCGGGAATCGTCAGGTTGTACTTGTCCTTTTCCCCCATCCGTGACTTGTACTCCTGCGCAGATGTCGGCTTGACCAATTTCTCGGCCAGCACTTCGCTTCCAGTAAAGTTGGTGACCTTCACCATAAAACCATCAGGCTGGCGGTAAGCATAGATGCGCTTGTCACCATAGAAACGATAGTCTTCCTGGCGTACTTCCAGAATTATTGGACGCTGCATGGAAAAAGTCGCATCCGTGATTTCTGGAAATTCAATGGACTCAAACACGGCATCGTCAAAATCGATCTTGCTGGCCACATACTTGCTGGCACCGAAATAATAGGTGTTGTCCAGATAGAAATTCTCCAACTGGGAATTCAATCCTTCCTTGAGAGAAAGCTGACGGACCTCTTCACGCTTGGGAAACACGGTTGAAATAGGAAATTCAAGCGGCCATCCACCAGACGGGGACATCACAGCCAGTTCGGCATACGGCTTTTCATAATGGTCCGTGGAATAATCGAACCAGAGGCGGTACCCGGTGTCACCCAGCGGTTTCCGGTCACCCTTCTTGAGAGCGAAATCCTTAAAGACTCGCTTGGTAGAATTAAGGTCTACAAGATACGCGTGTTCGCCCAACACAAGAAATGGATCGCGCATGAAAGGACGAGCATCGTGGGATGTTTCGGAAAGATAGAACAACCCGCCGGGTTGAACTGTGGCTTTGCCATCCTTGATCTCGCTGCCGCGCATGATGATGGCTTCGGACAAATGTTTTTTCTGTCCGTACTGGTTCTTGAAAACCTTGTTTCTCAAGCCTGCCAAGTGCGGCAAAAAAGTCATATCCGCTGCCGGGGACAACCCGTGCGGATCGTTGGCGGCCAAACCTACTGTAGGTATGGCAAAAAGGATCGCCAACGCGATGGCCAGAAGTCGTACTGTGTTTTTCATTCTCTTGTTCCTGAGTGTCTGAATTCAATGTCCGTGGACAAATGTCTTCCAACATACAACAAGAACCGTACCACTTCATTAAAAATTAATTAAACACTGTATTTACAGCGCTTTACAAAACAGACTTCTCTCATCTACTTTCCACAACTGTGCAGGCCACCGCACACTCATTTCGTGAGTGTCCCTCCACACGCACAATACAGCCCGATCCCTATAAAGGGTTGCGAATAGAACAATTCATCAAGCCCTTTTTCGAAGGATCTGTCCTGCTTGAGGCTTGATAAATCCCCCAAGAAAGTACCCGAATTTCAGGTTTGATTCGAGATAAACCCCAGTTGTTATGAATAAAAACAAAAAAACAACGGCCTTTCACAACCGCTGTTTTCAAATTTCAAACAGATACAAATAATTTGCTATAAAAACCATCCGTACTCAGGCTTCAGCTATAATTACGTTCACCCAATAGGAGGATAACTGCTCGCACCCAGCCGAATCGACAATTGTTCTGCGGCTTTATAAAGCTCAAGACTGACCGTCTCACGAACACCAGAAGAGAACCGTACGCTGGGCACGGAAACACCGATGGTTGCGACCAATTCATCGTTGTAATCAAACACTGGGACTGCGGCACAACAAACGCCATGGTATATTTCTTCATTGTCATACGAGACGACATTTTTTCGCACTTCTTCAATTTCCTTGATAAAATCAGCCAGTTCAGGTGGTCTGATCTTTCCTTCTGATTCTCTCCGGATAACCTCCAACAAAGCTCCTGACTTCGCGGAATCCATAAAGGCAAGATATGCTTTTCCAGAAGCCGATTGGTACAATGGGAATGAACGACCAACAATTGAATCCTGGCGCAACACCTGCGTTGTCACTTGCCTATCGACAACAACCATTTCAATGCCGGAGGGGACACAAAGGTTAATTGTTTCACCGACCACCTCAAGCAGCCGTTTGCAATATGGCCGAGCTGCTTCCTGAATACTCATATGCTCAGTGACCATGCTTCCCATTTGAAAAAGCTTGAAGGTCAAGGCATACGCACTCTCCTCTTCTCCTTGCGAAACATATCCAAGATCCTGCAAAGTCAACAAAAAGCGATGAACCGTTGTTTTGGGAAGACCAACAGATCTACTCAGTTCTGCCAGTTCCCACTTATGCTGTTTCGTCATCTGTTCTATGACAGAAAACACCTTCACCACAGATCCAATCGTATAATACGCGTCTTTCGCCATACTTTCTCCACTCACAACTTCTCAGCCTTGCCAAACGGGGGGACCTACAGGATTTTCCAACAACAGTATCAGCTCCGTCAATCCGACAGTCACTCTTGACTCTCACACTTTAAGACTTCAGCAAAATAGACGATCATACAACAAAATGCCATCTCTCTTTTTGAGGAATTCACGTCCTTCCCAATTCTTTATACAACCAATTCAGCCCGCACTCAGGGAAAACGCTTCATAACCTGTAGAAGCCATTTCATTAAAACTCATCAAAATACCTAAACACCAACCAACAATCTCACAAAGATATTCATGATATCAAATCATTCAAACAAACCTGCCGAGTAAACAAATTAAAAAACAGTGTTTACAGCGCACGACAATAAAAACCGTATCCCGATTTCAAAAACGGAACACAAAAGACCGTATCAATGTGTTGAAATATAGAATGAAGAGATGGACTTAACAGCCAGATTTCCCTGCAATTTCTAAGATATGCAGACAACAGAAAAAGACTTTATCGATCAGGTATACGCCCTTTTATGCAACTGATGATGCTGCAAGAAGTTCAGCAATCGCAGAGACCTCTAGATTAAAAGAGTGGTCAGGTGCTTGAAAAAGTTTGGAAGCTTCTGATGCAGCCATTGGTATTTCCTGAAGAAGCTTGTACGATAAGGATCGGTCCAGACGCACTGTGGGAACAGAGCAACTTATTGTTGCGACAACTTTCCCTAAATCATCAAAAATGGGGGCGGCCACACAGCGTATTCCCCTAAACAACTCTTCAAAATCCAAACCAATGCCTTTTTCGCGGACAGATTCAAGTCTTGTATAGAGCGAGTTTATTTTATCGATATTCATCGCGGTATCACTGCGTCTTAATTCCTTGATAAATACACGCAGATCATCCTCGGGCAAAAAGGCCAAAAAGACCTTTCCTGATGCGGACGCATAGGCAGGGAAAGATGTTCCTACAATTGAATCCATTCGCAAGGCATGCCGGGATGTTGTTTGGTGGACAACCACCATGTCTACACCAGACAAAATACTCAAATTAACGGTTTCGTTCACTTCATCACGCAAATGATGAAGGACGGGCTGCACCAAAGACGCTATATTACTTTGTGAAAAAACCTGATTGCCCAATTTATGGAATTTTAGCGTCAACGTGTACGCCCCGCCACGTTGGACTTGCCGAACATATCCCAGATCTTCCAAAGTTCGCAAAATGCGCTGCAACGTCCCTTTGGGGATACAGCAAGCCTCATTAAGACTCTTAAGCTTCCAATTCTTTCTAGTCGCCATGGTTTCTATGACAAAAAGAGCTTTTTCCAAAGAACGCATCATATAATATTTATCGGCCTGTGGCATTATTTCCCCGGCAAACATGGTCTTTGGTTTTGCGCATAGTAAAATACAATTTCAAAGGCCCTTCAAAACACTTGAAAGGCCTTTGAAAATTATTGTTTTTATGTATCTTTGTCTAGCCAATTTGGTTTTTCCAATAAATACATACCCTCCTTTACAAGGGAAATGCACATGGCGAACGTAAATATCATCATGGGGAATGCTGCAAGTGATATCAGCCCTCGGACAGGTTCAATTCCGCCGCATATACACAACACATAAGCGATAAGTCCGGTAACTAAACCCCAGATAATCTTCAAACTCTTGGGAGGTTCCTCACTTGCCCGAACACCTTTGGTCGATATAATTGCCAGTGTTGCGACTAATGAATCTGTCATTGTGGCAAATGAAAATACAATCGTGACGACAAAGAGTCCCATCAAAATCTTGCTGAAGGGGAACTGGGAAAGAAGGATGTATACCATCGATTCCATCCCATGCTGATGTATGCCAGCCCAGACATCGACTAAGCCTGTCCATTGAAAATACACGGCTGTTCCACCAAACGTCGCGATCCAAAAGTGACAAAAGATTGTCGGAGGGATGATATTGACCAGAATAAACTGACGAACAGTTCTTCCCTTAGCCATACGAGCCAGAAAATGTCCCAATAGCGGAGCAAAAATAAAAAAGATCTCCATATATGGAACAAGCCACTGCATGGGCCACTTGTCACTTATCTGCATGGTGTTGAGTAAGGTGCTATTGCGGAAAAAATTATTTGCAAAATACCCAAAGGATTCAACGCCAATCCCAAGAATGAACAGCGTAGGTCCCACAAAAAGGACAACTGCCATAAGCAGGAAAAACGCTCTTGTGGTTCCCGTGGAAAGGATACGCATGCCCTTCTTTAGACCGGAATAGGACGACAATACGTAAATTGGAATAATGATCGCTGCAGCAGCGGCCCAGGTCCAAGGACCTGGAGTATAATCAAAAATAGTTCCTGTTCCGCTGCCTATCTGCATAAGGCCGGCCCCCATGCTGGTAGCAATTGCACAGCAAAGAGAAAAAAGACAGATCGCGTGAACAGTGGAAGACAAAAACGGACGCATTTTCACAGGGAACAGGGCATACATGCCAGCAGCTATTGAAAGTGGATAGTCACGGTTAAAACTTACCAGGGCAATAGCTACTCCGCAGATGGTATAAAAACAGTATTGCGCGATAGTCCAATGCAGCGTTGTTTGAGCTATGGCAAAGACTCCGGCATCCTTTGATCCGGGTTCAATATGCAAACTCAATGGCGGTTGCATCATATGAAAAATTGGCTCTCCCATTGCCCAAAAAAGTATTCCGATCCCGATACAGCCACAAAGAGAGAGAGCAAACCACTGCCAGAAGGAAAACTCGGGCTTGGCATCCTTACCTCCAAACCTAATATTTCCAATAGGAGAAAAAGCGATCGCCACGGTAAACATCACAATAATGATGGCCAAAGAAACTTCCAGCCATCCGAAATTGATATGAATCCACTCCATCGTCGTGCTCAAAATTGCCGCGAGACCTTCTTGATATGACAGCCCTAAGGTAATTCCGGCGAGTAAGAGTATGAATCCAGGCCAAAAAGTATAGTGATTGAGTTTTCTGTGTTCATCCGTTTTCCCTGCCTCTGACATAATGCCTCTCTCGCTGGTTTGTCCGATAATTGTTTTTTTTAATCGCCGAGTCTCATACCGCGATGCAATATTGATTAACTCTTTAAGCGGGTCAACAACCCTGTCGGAACGTTTTGGGTATAACAGCATCCATTGAAAAAGCGCCTTTTCGGTACAGTGTACCGTTTGGTGGTAAGATTAAAAAAACTACAAATTCATGTCAATAAGCGTTTTATTTTTTTTAGGGATCTGCTCATATTCAATAATAGTCTCATTTTCTTTGAGAAAATAATTTTACAAACACATCGGTAAAAGGATGACGTAAACTTTCGCCTCAGTTATAGTAAACAAATCGGTATGGCTTACCACTATATGGTACGGCATTCAACCTCAGATCGTATGCTTTCTCACACGAAATGGTACGTCGTCCCAAATTAGAATAACTTTCATTCTTCAGAACAGTTTTTTTACTCAATAAAACAAAGAATCTTTTCAACAAATATTCTCAAACTATGGCTGTTTTTTAAACCAACACAAACAATGGAGGCTTGAAATGAATATCGGTTTTATCGGGACAGGCAACATGGGAGGGGCCATTATCAGAACGCTTTCTGAAGTGGAGAACCTTACAGTGTATGGATTGAACCAAACCAGAAAAAAACTGGAAGAATTGGCGAAAGAAACCGGCCTTATTCCTTGTGATTCCATTGAGGAATTAACCACAAAATCAGATTTTATTGTTCTGGCGGTCAAACCGCAGCAGGTAAAGGGGATATGGTCTAAGATGGTCCCGGCTTTAACGAAAGACAAATGCTTGGTGTCGATCGCAGCCGGTTTGACGTTAAATTCATTAAAAACCAATGTTCACAATATTTGTCCGGTCATTCGAGTTATGCCAAACACTCCGGTTTTGATCAAAGAAGGAGTAACCGCTATTTGTCTGGATGATGAAACCATTTCAGAGCCACAAAAAGCATTTATTCAAACCATTTTCCAAAACTCAGGCGACGTACACATCTTGGCTGAAGATCAATTCGATGTGTTTACAGCGCTCATTGGATCCGGGCCAGCTTTTATCTTTTACCTCATTGAAACCATGATCGAATCAGGAGTGGAGTTGGGGTTGCACCGGGACATCTCGTCAAGCATGGTCAAAAAACTTTTCAGTGGGTCCAGTCTTATGGCGGAACACTCAAAAGAACATGTCAGCATGCTCAAGGAGATGTCGATTGCTCCCGCCGGAACAACAATTGCTGCCTTAACGCATTTTGAAAGAACTGCCCTGCGCGGAAATATCATGGATGCAATCCGCATGGCCTATAACCGCAGCGTAGAATTGGGCTAATAGAAAAATTAGTCCTGTCGATTGCTCGTTAGAAGAAAGCACACAGGCCTCCGTAATAAACGAAGGCTTGTGTGCTCCTCATAAATATCTCGTGGTCCCATCTTGAATGACACAATTTCAAATATATTCATAAGAATCATTTGAACCTGTAACCAACTCTATAAATTCGCTCTAGTTCAAACGCACAGCAAATTACAAGCGGTTAGCCACAAAGACACCGTACAGATTCGATTGAATTATTCAATTTAAAACTTTAAGCACAAACGCAACAAAAAAAATGCAACTACTTAGGCAGCTTGCACCTCTTTTCTTTGTCATGCAAAAGGAGTTGACCCAAATAGTTAAGCTGGTTTACCATCTGTGCATGGATAGTCAGACAAAAACACAAATGAACATATATAATCAATTGCGCCGAATCATCGAAAACCATACGCACATGGATGAACAACCGTTTATGCTGAATGAATCCATGTCACTCTCTCCGCGAGAGGTACGAACTATCGATTTTTTGGGTCAAAACAAAAATAAAAATGTGACCAACGTGGCTACACATTTCAACTTCACCAAAAGTGCTGGCTCACAATTGATAAACAGACTGGTTAAACGCAAACTCGTCAGCAAAAAAATTTCGAAACACAGCGACAAAGAATTTCACCTTTCCTTGTCACCGGAAGGCAAGAAGGCCCATCAACTCATCCAAATTATGACAAACCAACGTCTGGAAATGTTTCTGAAAATGACGGAACGCTTCTCCGCACAACAGATCGCCACGACCTCCAAGGTGCTTGAACAAGTTGAGACTATGGTGAACGAACGACTCAAACGATTCAAATAATTTTTTTACTACAATAGTTAAGTTTATTAACCTTTATAAATCCATACTCTTCGACTCACGACACTGGATGGCAATAAAAAAAAGACGCTTCAAATTTCCCCAAATACACATTGAGGAGAAAATGCTTTATGCCTGAAAGACATAAGACACATTGTCCCGAGGAACGTATCAATGCCAAAGGATATGGACCAACTAGCTTCTGGCTTCATGAACCGGAAGCATTGATCAAACAGCTCGACCTTTATCAGGGAATGGTCCTGCTGGACGCCGGATGCGGAGCTGGAGAATACTCTCTGCTGGCAGCGCAGCAAGTGGGAGACAAAGGTCAAGTCATCGCTTTGGATACCACCCCCCTTTCCATAAAAAAACTTGCTAAGACATCCAAAAGAGAAGGTCTGACCAATATCCAAGGTCATGTCTGCGACATAACAGGCCACCTTCCAATAGCCTCCCGAAGTGTGGACCTGATATTATTAAGCACCGTGCTTCATATTCGCGCGGTACGGAATCGAGCCTCGGACATATTTCACGAATTTCGACGCGTGCTGCGCCCCGAGGGGAAAGTAGCCATTATCGAATGCAAAAAAGAAAAAGCCGACTTTGGCCCTCCCCTGCACTCACGACTTGCTCCAGAAGAAATCGAATCCATGGCGGCCTCAAGCGGTCTGCAAAAGACTTCATTAATCTTGTTCGACTACACATATCTCCTCAACCTGGCATAAATTCGAACACCTTTCATTTGATTGCCCCTTGCCTCAGCATTGACCAAGAACTTCAAGCCTTCCATATCAAACACGCCTTCACGCCCGAAAGCATGCGGACTTCTATCCACCATGGAAGGGATAATAATCCATCACTGTTCCACTCAATATATAATGCTTCATCCCTTTGTAAAATTCGTCAGGATCTATCAACGCCACATCTTAAAATTAATAGGTGTTTTTATCAGAATAGAACGTACAAGTTTTTATGTCTCACGACAGACAAAAAACATCGTGTTCTGTTCTTGCCAAAGTAAAGTCAATCATATGAATTAAGAGGTGGCCTCGGTTCTTCGGGCCACTGAGCAGCGAATTTAAGATGGACGAGTTTACGGGTTACGCTGCCTTTTGATTCCAAGCCAATGCCTCACGCAGTTCACTTCCTGTGCTTAGCTCACGCAAATACACGCATTCATATTTCAACGAACGCCATAGCCGTTCGATCATGCCGTATCCATCCTACGCCCCCGTCCATCCATTGAAATGTGTATACCAGCATCCCTGAGAGTCTTCGTGAATTCATAACTGGTAAACTGTGAGCCTTGATCAGTATTGAATATCTCTGGCGCGCCATAGCAATTTATGGCTTCTCCCAAAGCTGCTACACAGAAATCCGTATCCATCGTATTCGACAATCGCCAAGAGAGAACTGCGCGACTGTGCCAGTCCATGACAGCTACGAGATACAGGAATCCACGTTTCATGGGGATATACGTAATGTCCGTGCACCAAACTTGGTTCGGCTTTGTGATCGGCAAATTCCGAAGCAAGTATGGATAAACCTTATGCCCAGGATGAGGCTGGCTCGTTCGAGGCTTTTGATAGACAGCCATCAAACCCATTTTACGCATCAGCCTTCTCACCCGTTCTCGACCGACGGAATACCCCGTATCTCGCAGGATATTCCGCATCTGCCTTGAGCCGAAAAACGGCAGTTCCATAAACAGCTCATCGATTTTACGCATCAATTCCAGATTGAGCGGAGACTCGCCGATAGGCTGGTAGTAATATGTTGATCGTTGCAATTGCAGAACTTTGCATTGTCGCCGAATGCTGAAACTAGGATATCCGCTGTCGACGATTTTGCGCCTTCGTCCGCAGTTCATATTTGGGCGAAGGCTTGTTGCAAAAAATCCTTCTCCACAGTCAACTGGCCGATCTTTGCATGAAGATCCTTGATCTGCGCTTCGTTGTTTTGTGGGATATTCTTGGTCTTGCCGGAAAAGGATTCGACGATCTCTTCCTTAGCTTGTTTCTTCCACGTGGAAATCTGGTTGGGATGAACGCCATGTTTGCTGGCCAATTCTGAAATAGTGTGCTCACCGGACAATGCATCAAGTGCAACTCGGGCTTTGAACTCTGCTGAAAAACGTCTTCTCTTGGACATGATTGAGCCTCCTTGGGCTACTTATGTCCACCTAAACAAGTGGTCCAGTTTTCTGAGGCCACCTCTCATATACCGGCTCGTTGGTTGCCCATGGCAAAAACGGTGATGATTTCGGTGGTCCCGGTGGCAATGCTCTTGTCAATTCATCATGGAAAGCCGGTGGCGGTGCAGGCAACCCACCGGGGACAAGTATTGGTGTCACGGCTGCACTTGTTGGGACTGGTGGTTTGCTCATCTTATGTTTTGGGGGAGATATAAAAGGAACAGAAAAGCTGGAATCCAAGGGACGCAAGGGCGGCGGAAACGCAAGCACTGGATATGCCGGTGGCGGCGGCAGTGGCGGCGGACGAATTGTCGTCGTCTACGCTGGCCTTTGGTTATTCAGTGGCACGGTGAATGTTTCCGGCGGTGACAGAGGGGACCACAATATCAGGTGGGGCGGCAAAGGTGCGCCCGGTTTCTGGTCAAAACACAAAGTCGATCCAGCATAAGGAGCAGGTCATGATTCATTTTAAATATACAGACGGTACCATCGGCGCGGCCCGGCAGGTTGCAAGTAACGAGCAGGTTTATCCGGCTTCCTATCTCGTCAAACGTGACGACGAAACAGAGGACGAATGGATCGGGCGTATAGCAACCATCGGCGTGACGCCTGTCGAATACGAGGCATGGACCGGCGACCTGAATATTCAGGACAAAGGCGCGCCCGTTGAAACCATGACAGACGGCTGGCTGGTCATCAGTTACCCCAACCCCGTGGACAAGGTGCCGGTGTGGCACACGTCTACGCGGGAGCAAATGTTCATTATGCCCGACTCCCCCTTGCCCCCCGGTTATACTAATCTGGAACCCGAGGACGGGGAATATTCCCGGTAGGACGAGCGAGGCTTGGGAGTACGACATCGAGCGCAAGGGAGTTTCAATTCGCGATGAACGGGACAAGGCCATTGAAGATATTATGTGGCGCATCCAGCGTCACGAATCCGAAACCCGACTCGGACTGGACCCTACGGACGACATATCAAGTCTGGATAACTACATCCAGCAGTTGCGAGACATGACGAAACAAGCCGGTTTTCCGACAGATGTTAAGTGGCCGGTTCTGACGGTATAACTTCCATTTCTTAAGTTCTTTGACAATCGAATAGGCCAAGAAACGATTCAGACCCGCCGGCCCAATACCGGCGGGCCGTTCTCAAGAGGAACAGGCGGGGACGAGCAAACGCCCCCACCGGCGCGGTGAACCAACACCGCACCACGGCCCCACGGATGGCAGCAACCATTCCGCAAAGTATTCGCTATTCCATGTACCTGTACAGGCACGGAAGAAATAGCAGACCCATGGGGCAACCGTAAAGAAGTAGAAAAATGAAGGAATTCCGTTGCTGGAATTGCAACAGATTACTGGCCAAAGAAAACATTGAAGGCGAAATTAGAATCAAATGTCCAAAATGTAAGAGAATGAATAATCTGAGGATCAAGAATCCCTGCCTAAAAGTCCCTAGAGACTCACAGGATGAGCATATTTAATGAATTCAACCCCTACAGTTGGAAGTCTATTCAGTGGCGCCGGTCTTTGCGATCTTGGATTGCATAGGGCCGGTTTTGCTCATGAATGGTTTTGCGAGATTGAAGATTACCCCCGGCAGGTCCTCGCAGCACGTTGGCCGGGAAAACCTATCTATCAAGACATAAGAGAGATCAATGCACACTCCATCAAACAGGTCCACGTCCTCTCCGGCGGATTTCCCTGCCAAGACGTATCCTCCGCAGGCAAAAGGCAAGGCGTCAAACAAGGGACGCGATCAGGGCTTTGGTTTGAATACCTACGAATTATTCGCGACATCCGTCCGAAATTCGTCGTCATTGAGAATGTTAAAGGGCTGCTCTCGAAAGGCATCGACCAGGTGTGTCAAGGGCTGGCCGAAATCGGGTATGATGCTGAATGGGAAGTGCTACCGGCGGCCCTCTTCGGTGCCCCGCATCTCCGCGAGAGGGTTTTCATTGTTGCCTACCCCCACAGTGACAGGAGTGGCCAATCGCCTCGGGTCTTTGTTGAGGATCCCGGAGACATGGGAGTCAACCTCCAACCTGACGGCACGGCTCTATGGAATGGAATACGGATTGACAGGGCGGGACCAGTATCCCGCTGGCTGGAATCATCCGGCCCCCGAGTTCATAGAGTGGATGATGGGAGTGCCGACGCATTGGACCGACTCAAATGCCTCGGTAACGGTATAACCCCACAACAGTCACAATACGTCGGCGAGCTGATCATGGCCACCATGCGTCGGGAAGGCTCACTCACGTAAACCAAGGGACTCTTAAACAGCACTCATAGCACCCACCGTGCCAAACAAAAAAAATGGGCCACCCAAGTTTCTCAACTTAGGTGTCAGCTTACAACAGACAACAAGGCGCAGGAACGTTTGGCTGCACGCTACGCAATGGCGAGCAACGACGAATAACAGCCTGCACACCATGCACGTCCGAAACACCCCGTCGGAAGCGGCGGACACATAGCGGACATTTTCCCGAAATCATCCATCAGGAAAGAAAAAAGGACCTCGGATAATTATCCGAAGTCCTTAACTTTCTTGTGGTGGAGCTGGAGGGAATCGAACCCACGACCTCTTGAATGCCATTCAATGGCTGATTCGTTACATGCAACACGCTAACCACTTATAATCAATACGAGTATTCGTCTAGCTTCACCCGATTAGCCATAATGTGCACCGTGTGCATGTGGCGAATCATTCCAGAGGGTTATGCAGAGAGTGGAAATGAAAAGGAACAAATAGCGGACATATATTCAAAGCATAAGATCTAATTACGCAACAAGACATTGAGTTCCGTGCTTTTCGTTCGGGACGCAAAAATCGGAGGTTCACTCCGCTCACCCACCTCTGAAACTTCTCCAATTTGAAATGTCTTGCCAGCCTCTGGTCGGCTCATGTGTCAGCAGGAAGTGAGGCGGGAGAATCGTCAAAAGGGGCACCTGCATCAAGTTGGATGCGAGTCCTTTTATGTTCGACTTCGACGCAGCTTCAGCCAATTTCGTCGGCACCTCTGTGAATGGTTATTCTCATTAGCACTTTCCATTAAAAAGCAGAATTTTCTCCATGTGAACAAATTGGGCCCCAAAGGCGTTTAGCAACTTCGCAAGGTGAGGGGAGTTTCTCCAATCATTCTTTTGGGGAGCATCAAATCCGACAAAGACAAGGTGTGGCTGGTAGCATAGTGTCAACCGATCCACATTTATATTTGTAAAAGCCTTTCTACGGGGTTCAGACAGCCCTCGAAGCGACTGTAGGTTCGCAATGACGGTTCGGTATGAATCAAGAATTGCCTCTCCATTTTTTTTCAAAGCCGTTGCATACTTCTCCATCTGCGCCAACACTTTAGGCGCTTTCTAACCGACGGATCGCACTCGCCCATCAAAAATGGTCTTAGCTTCAAAAAAAACTAATTCATGCTCCGAACCGGTCTGCATGGCGAGCAAAAGGTCAATCCGTGTTTTCTCGCCGGGGAAAGCAACCTCTACATCAACCACGTTCGGATTAGTTTTCAGTAATGGTGTTATACCCTCCTTTTCGGAACCTGCAAATTTTTGCATGGTAGCGAGCACACTGGTTCTGGATTCCATGTTTTTGAGGTCAGTGTGCATTTCCAAAGAGCCAAGTTCAAATTGCCCATTAACGGATTTCACTTGTCCAGATCGAGTCAGATACTTGCTCGCAGTAACGCATTCCAGCATATCCTTATGGGGCTTGGGCGATATCTCCACTAGGCTGCATCCATGATGATATGCATTGATTTTGTCGTTGCGGACAGCCATAAACAGCCTATTGTCATCCATATGGATCTCCAAAAGCTGTCTGGCTTGTCGTATTCACTGTTGAGAAATGCCATATTGGCAGGACTAAGGCCCCGGTTGATCTTTGTTGTCTTGCTCATAATTTTTCTCCAAATCCAAAGAGAACCTCGGTTCTTCGGACCACTGAGCGGCGAATTAAAGGTGGATATAGTATGGCCCAAGGAGGCTTTCCTATGTCCACTTTAAGCTGTGGTCCAATCTTTTAGACCCACTTTTTTCTTCTAATCCCACGCTTTGTCCTTTGATTAGTTGAGTTGTTCGACTTATACGAAGTCTTCAATCAGTTCTAAAATATCCCCTAAATATTGCGTTCCACCCTTGATGGTATCGCGTAACTCAAGTGGGAATATAAAGAATTCTCCTGGAGTTGTTGGTTTACTCGTAATGAAACGTTCAATCCATTCGTCTGAAAGAATTGTAATATTTAAATCAGAGTATCGAGGTTCAATTTTCTCTCTTCTAAATTCCAGTAGAGCCTCACGCAGTTCGTCAATTTCTTCCTTGTGGGAGGCTGACTCTAAAACGAATTCAGGTTTATAATCTGTTTTTAGATCTTCTTTTGTTGTAGCAGGTTTTTCTCTAACAGAAGTTGCAGCTACTAACTTGTCGAGCACTTGTAGTACTCTCACAATTTCATTGTCTCTGCCTTTAAACCAATCTGTTGACCAGATTCGGTGTATATTCCAGCCCTTTGACTCGAGAATAGATTGGCGGAGGATATCTCTATCCCGTACGCTCTTAGCCGAGTGATAGGTTGCACCATCGCATTCTATGCCGAGCAGGAATTCTCCCTCATGGTCTGGGTGATATACTCCAATATCTATAAAGAAACCGGCAACCCCCACTTGGTATGCTGTTTTGTAGCCCCTTTGATTTAAGGCATGCACTACAGCTATTTCAAAACTGCTATCAGGACCTCTTTCTGGATTGACAGCTCCCCACTCAGGAATTTTCCCAGTTTCAAGATATTCAAGATAGTTCTTAAGTGCGATAACACCTTGCTGTGAACCTGGAGTTATCCTTATCTCCGAGGACCTGAGAGACGTGAAAAGATGAACTTGTTTTTTGGCTCGCGTGACGATGACGTTGAGTCTTCTCCATCCCGTTTCACTGTTGATCGGACCAAATCGTTGATATACTTGTCCGCTTTCTTTGTCTGGGCCGTAGGTTGTTGAGATGAACATCACATCTCGCTCGTCACCCTGAACATTCTCAAGGTTTTTGATAAAGAAAGAATCAGGGGTGTCGTCCCATTGTTTGATCTTGTCTTCTAACCATTTGTCTTCTCTGCATAGGCGATCTAGCTCATCTTGAATAAGCTCGCTCTGGTTAACATTGAAAGTAGCCACACCTAAACTTAGGTCACTATAGCGTTTAAAATGCTTCTTGATAGCTTCAGCAACGTTGGTGGCTTCCTGTCTGTTGACCACGCCTCCTTTCTTTCCCTTTTGGGAGTATGAGTTTTCAATATAGTGGTGAAATACTCCTGTGTCGTTTCCATTTTTAACAGGTGTTGGAAACACGACCAGTTCTCCACCATAGAATTGAGCATTTGAGAAAGCTATTAAACGCTCATCTTCAGAGCGGTAGTGCCAACGAAGTCTACTGTTTGGAAAGCAATTTTGGGCAACATCTAGAATTGACTCTGCATTGTCTGCAATCGTTCCACCGTCATTGCCTATGTTTATATATCTATCGAAGAATGAGGTGGGAGGTAGCTGCTTAGGGTCACCCACGATAACGGCCTGTTTGCCTCTGAGAACGACTCCTAACGCGTCTTCGAGTTTTAGCTGTGAAGCTTCGTCCATGATGACTAAATCGAAGGAAGCCGATCCTGGTGCGAGGTATTGGGCAACAGACATAGGACTCATCATGAAGCAAGGTTTTAAAGCTTGAAGTGCACGAACAGAGCGTTTGACAAGCTGGCGGACAGGGATATGTGCCCTTTGCTTACCAATTTCATGTTCAATCAAACTGAGTTCTGTGTAATCCCGAACACGCCCAAAGCTGATGCCTATAGGGGGGGTATGTCGAGAGGCTGCCCAAGCAATTTTGCTTTGAGAAAGTTGCTCAAGCTCCTCTTCCAACTTCTTGAGACTGCCTCTAACTTGCTCGATGACAGGCCCTTGAAAATCTCTGAATTCAGGGTTGTTGCGTACAAGGTCTCTCGCCATGCTATTGAACATCGCGAATTTGTATAGAGAGCTTGCCTTAGCCGGGGAAGTTATCTTTGTCTCAATCTCATTTACTATGCTTGATAGGCCACGACTTGCTAACTTGTGTTTTAAGTTTTGATATGAGCTCCAACGTTGGAGAGAGGGAATCTTCTCAATGCAGAGAGCTAGTTTTTTTCCTGCATTATCTAATGTGCAGGTATCCATACACCCTCTGAACCATGCGTTTTTATCAAGATCACCAAGTGATTCAATGGTGCCTAGATTGTGTGAGAGAGATTTTAGGGAAGTGTCAGCTGCTTTCGTCAGTCCCTCTAACTTGGTAATTCGTACTCCCGTTTGATCTTCGAGAAGCCAATGGAGTATGTCTTCATCGCAGTTCTGCTTTTCCGCGAGGGAAACCACCCAGTTGTTCATTTCTCCAAGCAAATGAATGTCTGTGTTTCCTCCCAAAAACAGTTCCCCAAGTAGTTCCTTTTGTGCTTGATTGCGCTTGAGGCTTTGAGCCAGCTCTAAGCTCTTTATTGCCTTGCTTGATGCTCTTTTAATTCCAGACACGTCTATATCATTATTGTCATGGAGTCTGGTGAGTGCTGGTAGCCAGAGCTCAGCATCTTTGACCGTTTTCTCAACGCGCTGCTCCACATCAAATAAAGCAGTCGCTTTCAAATTCTGATGCTCTAGAAAGTGTCCAAGGAGAGAGTCCAGTTCTCTTTTTTGGATTCGAGTATTCTCTGCTGCTCTCGAGATACTTTCTTTGTTGAGTTCATAGTTTCTCAAGAAGTCTTTGCCTGAGGGGTCTGAACCAAGCAGGGTTGCAATCTTGCGGGATGAGATTACAAGTTCCCTTAGCATATCCCACTCTGTTTCTATCCCTTTGAACAGAGGACCAAATACAGTTGTGTAATTCTGATTATTTTCAAATTTTTTTGCTAGTTCAAGCGTATGAACTAACTGGGTAAGAGACTCAATGCTTTCGGCTGGTTTGGTTTTGTTGTTCTTCTTGCAAAGAGCGAGGTAGTCTCTTTTTGCCTCTTTATATTGTGATGAAAAAAGTCTTCCCAAAAAGCCTGGTTGTTCAGAAAAGATATCAATTATCTCTCTAACCCTTCCAATGCTAGGGAGTTTTGTGGTGGAGAAACTCAGGGATAGTTCTTCAATCTGTTTCGTAATCGTTATTGATGTCGCTGTGGCCTCGTCGAGGTATTGGCGTGCAAGCTGTGAAGCATGTTCAGGGTAAGCATGTAGTTGTATGATGGGGGGAAGATATTCAAGATGGTCTGACAGCTCACAAATTCGTTCGCAGCTTTCTAGGCAAAGAACAAAACCGGGGAAGAAACCAGATATACTTGTTGTAACTTCTTGAAGGTTTTTAATCGCCTGATTTAGTTGAGTAAGAGTTGGCTTCATGGCTTTAAGCTTTCTGACCGTCCACAGGTCAAAACCTTCTGCTTGGAGCTGGGTTGCCGCTTTGAATGTGTCCGCAAGTTCTTCTTTGCTTAAGGAAGAGATATCGCTGAATAGTTCGTCAGACTCTTTCTTCAACTTTGAGTATTCTGCTACTTCAGAAATGATTGTTTGTATGGATTGTCTGGCTTCATCTTGTGCGAAAATCGGGGCAAGACTCTGTTCCCAGGAATTGGGGATCTGGGGGAGGGCCTCAAAATTCGTCTTCACCAAACTGCTGACTGCTCCAATGGAGAAACTTTGGTTTAATCCTGCTGAGGCTACTTGCGAAGCAATGCTGTTGATGTCGTTGAAAGCATAATCAAGAGCGTCTCGGACTTTATTTTCATCTCCAGGGAGGATCGTTTTTGGGAAGAAACCTGTCCACGCATCTATGGTGTCGTTGTCAAAGTCTGCTAAAAGGCTAGCATATTCTTTAATTTCTTCTGCAATAACGTTAATTTCTGTTTGATCTAATTGTAGGCAGTTCTCAAATTCGTGTTCAAAGCTAATGTCGCTTAGTTCAGTTCTCCATTTTTCAGCCTCTCCAAAGATTTCATAAGCAGACAGGTCAATTCTGCCTCTCTTTTGGATTAGGGCATCATAGTAATCGATAAGACGTTTTCTGTGGTGCTTCCTCTCCGCAACTTTTTGGGGGTAGTTGTATACTTCACGGTATTGTTTTCTCAGTCTTCTATCTAGATCTCGATGTAGTTGACCTTTTCTTGTCAAATGGCTGTGAAGTTCTAAACAAAAGTCCCCAAGGTTCACGCTGTCCAAACGTTTTCTAACGACATCCAATGCCGCCTTTTTTTCAGAAACAAAAAGAACGGTTTTAGATTGATTCAAAGCCGCCGCCACAAGGTTTGCAATAGTCTGAGATTTACCTGTGCCAGGGGGACCGTGGACAACAACGTTGTCAGAACCATTGAGCACATTCTGGATTGTTTCTAACTGGGACCCATCTGCTTTCATTACAAGTGGGATTTGATCCACTTCGGGAGAGTCATCCAGGTTGATATCTTCACCGAAATTCAAACATGGTTGATCTCGTTGATCTCTGCCAACTAAAAGCTCTGCGACGGAGGGATGGTCGAGTGGTCCACTCCCCTCAGGCCAGATGCTTTCGTCTAGATCTTTATAAATTCTCAGTTTTGCAAAGCTGAAAAACCCAATAACCATCTCTCGATGAATGCTCCAATCCTGCTTGTCAGAAACAACTTCAGCGACTTTAGTAAAGTATTCTTCAGGCTTTGTCTCCTCACCCCATTCAGGAAGTTTGAAGCCGAAATTCCTATCCAGCATTTCAGCAAGTGAAAGGTTGGCTTCAATGTACTCGGTACTAAATGAGACTTCGAATGCGTATAGTTTGTCGGGACGATTTACCCGTTTCTTTTCTATATTGATGGGTATTAAAACTAGAGGAGCTCTAAACTTTCTGTCTGAGTCGTCAGCTTGAGTCCATTCAAGAAAACCAATCGCTAAATAGAGTAGGTTGGCTCCAGTTTCATTGATGGCAGATTTGTAGTCTCTAGTTACAGCAATACTTTTCTTTTCTAATTGCTTCGATATAAATGGAGTTTGTAAATATTTATCTATGTGTTTGTCTGCTAGATCTCCAATTTCTTGAGGAAGCTCCTTATTAAGATCAATTGCAGCTTGCTTTTTCTCTTCGGCAGTCTCTTTTACTGAGGTGTTGCTAGATGCAAATTCTTCACTAAAAAACCTAGAGGCATAGTCTACAGCGTATTTACAATTGTTTTTTTCACCTGGATAAGCCTCCTGTGCGGCTGCAACACTGCCTAACATCTCGACCTTGCCTCGAATGTAGGAAGCTTGAGATACTTTTAGTCCATATTTTTGAGCATCGCCTTCGACGCTGGTATCTTCGGATGTCTCACTTGCTGGGGGTATAGATGTCTCAACGGCGAACAGCCTAGCAGCATAGTCTTTGGCAAAGGTGCTAGTTTTTGAAGAGTTGTCGTATATTCTGGTTACAGCTTCAATGCTCCCTAGTTTTTTAACTTTGCCTATAATAAAAGCAACTTGATCGGATTCAAGGCCGTATCCTTTTGACAGCTTTTCAAGAATCTCTGAGTTGTTCCCATCGAGTTTGTTACTTGCCTCTGATTTTTGGGGTTCCTCAATGGTTACTTCTGCAAGGTCTTCTTCCTCTTCTTTTGGAGGCTCATAGGCTAAGATTTCCATCGATACGCTTTTATGAACAAGCATATCGAATACTTGATTTGGAAGCTCATCGACAATCCTGATTGTCTTTGCAGTTTCCTTAAAATTGAGCAGCTTGTTTCTTGCAGTCAAATCCAGGAGTTTTTTCCTGACATTCTCAAGTGTTTTGCGTGCTAAATCCTGAAGATTATTTTGTTCTATGAAGCTGGCTGGCATATACAATCTCTTTATTTTAAAAAGCTATATTTTAGTACCGCCATCTGAGAAGATGTTCAAGCGTTCGTTTGAAATTTATAACGACATCACTTAGTTAAGCAGTAATGCTCAAAGGAGATAGTCAGGACATAATTCAAGATGTAAATTGACCTACGAATAGGCTCTTTGAGATGTAGTGAGATACGGTGTGCGGGTTAGAACGTGGATTGCGCATACTGCAATGTCCTGTCACGCCGAAGGCCGTGAGTTCGAGTCTCGTCCGCTTAGCCCGAAAATCAGGATGCCCTAAAATCTAGTAACTCGTTTACAGGATGGGACAATCTAATCCTTGCACTTGAAAATAAGAGAAGCGCACGATGGATTATCCTAACCGATAAGAATATAATCCCATGATTCCACTCCTCAAAGCCTTCGCCACTCCCGACATCGCACTAGTGGCAGAAAGCCTTCATCAAACACTGGTATCCACCCAAAATGTACAAGATGAATTCCAAATCGAAATTGATTTACTCAAATGGCTAAAATATTATCGATCACATCGAAAAGTTTTGGACACTTCGCTGGATAATATTTTTCTGGTTTTGCCCGATTTATCCGACAAACTCGAAATCGAAAACGGACAAATCGTAACCAGCTTAAATAATGATAATATTTCAGAATCCGAACATCCGGTCGGAATCTTGATTTCGGAAATACTCTTTTCGGGGAATTACCCAAAACCCGAAAATCTGAATCTCTCGGACGAAGGCTTTTTCTCTTTCCGAATATTCCTCCCCTGCTGGCTGCATTATTTTGAAACTCCAACCGGGTTATATCGAAAAGCGCGGCTCGGGGATTTGGATGCTCTGGATAAACTACTCCGAATTGACAAACGAGTTGTTGGAGACACAAAAATTTCACGCCACATAGCCCGCCATGGAGGCAATCCGACGAACTCCGAATTCAAACGACTCATCAAAGCTCTTGAAGGCGCACCTCGAAAGCTAAGTGTCACGAAAGTGAAAACCTTCCTTGCAGCCTTCCTGTATGGTTTGTCCAAGCACCTCGGCTCACCTCTCACATACCCGCAAGTCCAAGACCTCTTCGACCAATCTGCCAAAGAAAGAGGGTTGGGACTCACCGATCCAGACTTGGAAATGGCACCTCATTCATTTGAGAAAGCTGTTCGGCGCAATCTTACATTCTGGGGTCTTGGCTAAACCGGACAAAAAGAAAAAAAGGACTGTCCGAGACTCATCGATCTCTCCTCGTTAGTTACTATGCACACCCTGCATATCAGGGTGACTGAAACAACTTGGAGAAGATTATGGCGACTCAAATACTGCTCAACATTCAGGAAACCGCCGACATACTACGCGTACATAGATCAACGGTTTCACGCATGCTCGACTGTGGCGAACTCCCCTCAATTTTGGTACGCTCTCGAAAGCTCATCCGTTATGCCGATGTGCTTGAGTTCATTGAAAACCAAATAGGGAGAAGCAAGGGCGGATACTCGTGGGAGGACTAAGCTATGGCTACAGTCACCATCACCACACGCCCACGTAAGAAAGGCAAAAGCTACGTTATTCAATACCTAGAACCTGAGTCTGGGAAAAAGCACCATCATGCAACGTTCAGACGGAAGTCTCTTGCGATGCAGGAAGCCGACAAGCTCCGCTCGTTATTGGATGAGGGGAAACTCCCCAAGCCAAGAAGGAATAAGAAAAATGAGCTGGCGCAAACATTCGGGAATATTGCATCCAAATGCGTTCACGAATGGCAGCGCAGGCACAAGGAAAGCGATCTAAGCACGGCCACCTTGAAAGGGTACATCAGTTTCCTCAAGCCTCTGCTCAAAAAATGGGACAAGAATGTTGCGGGAACGATTACCAAAGAGGACTTGTTGGAATACAGGGCCAAAATTGCCGCAAGCCGATCAATGGCACTGGCAAATCGCCAAATGTTCATACTCAAGCAGGTCTTTGCCAAGGCGATAGAATGCAAGGCGATCAAGGAAGACCCCACCATTGGCATCCGATACTTGAGTGAAAAGGTCCATGAGCGAAAGCAATTCATGCAACCTAAGATGTTTGAAAAGCTCTTGAAGGAAGCTACCAAAGGCCGCGCAAGACACTATCTGCCTCTGGCGATCCTGTTAGCTGTCGAGCACGGCTTGAGCAAACAGGAAGTCTTGGATTTGCGCTGGTCAGACATCACCTTTGACTATGGTGAAACCGGTATCATCCGGTTTTACAGAACCAAAACCAAAGTGGAACGAGTTCACCGGATCATGCCCAGAACCAGAAAGGCTCTGCTGGCTCGAAAAGCCCACATCAACAAAATGCGTAAGCTCAGAGGAATTCCCAACAAAGGGGATTACGTTGTCGGCCATCTGGACGGCAGCAAAATAAGTGAGTTCAAGTCAGCATGGACAAGTGTATGCAAGTCACTCGGCCTCAATGACTTCCACTTCCATGACAACAGGCACACGTACTGCTCTAACATTATTATGGCAGGCGGAACGCTCAAACATGCCAAGGAGATGATCGGACACAAAACGCTCCGCATGGCGGACCGATATTCCCACCTTGAAGCCGCTAGAGAAAACGTCATTCAAGACAACTTGGCTGCTCATTACGAAGACTCAAAAAATAGTGTTTCGAAAAAAAGGAACACATAGCGGACATATTCTCAAAACAGCCCCCAAAGACACGAAAAAAGGATTCCAAGTATTAACTTGAAATCCTTAACTTTCTTGTGGTGGAGCTGGAGGGAATCGAACCCACGACCTCTTGAATGCCATTCAATGGCATAGGGGTAACACACAAACAACTAACAACTTAAAATCAAAGAGTTTTTATCCGTCATACCGCGTATCAAAATCTTGCATCTTTCGTGCATAATGTTCCTATTTTCAAGAAGTTACAACCAGCAAAAAAATAAAAGCGGACACATAGCGGACACAGATAAATCAAAACAACCGACTAACAAACAAATACTACTATTGAGGGATACCAAAAACATTATGGGGTACTACTACCGCAAACTCAATCTCATTCCCATTTTTCCAGTAATGAAGATGGTATTCATAATCGATATCACGGCGCCAAGCTCCACTTCCATCTTTTACACGTCTAAGTTGCGGTTCACCACCAGATTGTCCCTCACGTAAATGGTGAGTTTTGTCTAACTGCTGCTCCCTTATCGTCAAAAGAAGAGATCTAATTACTCTCTTTGGGAATTCCGCTGACTCATTTCTTGCAATATCCAAAAACGAATCCGTAAAATCGGGATGAAAACTCCAACTACAGACAGCTGGGTCTCTATTAGTAAGCTCAACCGCTAATAAGTCTTTGAGAAAGGCTACATTCTTGTGCCTCAAAAGACACTGCAACCAATCAATCGTACTAAAGATTGAATTTACTGTTTTATGTATATAGAAAGAGGCGCTCAATCGACATGGTGGAGATACCTTAGACAAGACCGGATCTACGGCTTCAATTAGACTATCAATTGAAACCAGCTCTCTATCACCATGCAATTTTGTTCCAAAGAGGATATGATCATCTACGGGATACCCTTCTTTGCAGTGTATCAACATCAAATTTAACAAGTGATCATGAACAGAGACAAGCCTTGAGCTACGCCCAAACAAATAATAGTTTGGCGTGATATAATAACTCTCAGTAAGATATTCTTTACATTTAAGAAATTCTTCTGCAATAGACGCTGTTTTCAAAATATAATCAGCTACAACCATCACGTCATATGTTTGTATATGGCGAATACCAGCTTCTTTGATCAAATCGTCAAGGCGTTGATAAATTGGGTATGAATCAGTTTGAGCTAACGCCTCCTGAGTATATTTTGACAGCAGCACGTGGCACAACTCGCCACTATCCAATAAACTTATCTCATTAATAGCATTAACGAATTCTTCAATTTCTGAAACAACTGGCTCAACAGGTATAGAGAAAACTGAGGGATCAAGAAAGACGCTAAGCATCATTAGCCTCTTCTCTTTTCCTTTTTCTCATACCAGCCATTAATATTTCTGAAGCTTTTTTCTTATTCTCATCGAAAAAACCGGCCGGCCAATCCTCAATCACTCCATACTTATTTATTTTAATTTGCCTATACACTGACTCATTATGTTCCTTCTCCACAAAGTACATCAGTATATTATCCAATATTTTGTCATCCGTAGATATCGCCGATAAATATCGAAGCTGATCAATCATGTATTCACTGTGAGTCTCTACAACACACTGCTTTTCCAACAGAACCATTGAGTAAAAAAAATCGGCTAGCCGAGTTTGCACCCTCGGGTGTAAATGCAACTCTGGTTGCTCAAAAATTAGAGTTGCCCCCTTATCAGCAAGGAGAGACATGACAACGACAGGTAGGACCTGACTAACACCAACGCCGACATGTGTAATATCATGAAAGTCAGCTTTATTATCAGTCGAAATCTGAATAGCCTGACCATATTTCTCTAAATCTTTGGTGCTATAATTAGTCGCGACTCCTAAATATATTAACCAATCCAATACGGCTTGAGCTAAAGTCCCGCGAACAATCTTCCCACTTAAGACAGATCCTTCTTGTTGCGATGGTGGCTTAATGTATATGATCTTTGTATCTCTATGAACATCGAGAATAAAAGCAGTATGTTCCCCTTTCGAACCAACATCCTTTGAATAAGATACATCTGAACTTGTATACACGATTCTCGGTTCCTCTCGAAGAGGTCCCAAGTATTTCACTTTTGTCGTAAAAAAATTAATAGGAAGATCTACAACTTCTTCAATGTTATTCTGTTCAACAGCCGTCCTGTCATCAAGCAATTCGTACAAAATTTTATTGATCTCTGGTGATCTATTCTGCATTGCAGATTTAATCTCACCCTGTTCTTTCACATAACACACCCGATAAAATTCATTCACCGCATAAAGAGGAAAATTTTTTTTCAGCTCTTTAAAAGCTGAATTTATGTTCGCATATTTAGGTCGTTTTTTAGAAATCGAACTCACCACAGGTTGAATGCAGGAGATAACGACCTTCGACAATTCCTCACTACGCGCTATTTTATCTATAGACTCATCATCTACATATTGTGCGATTATGCCTTTAGGAAAAGAATATCTTTCAGTTAAAAATAAATAAATATATGTGATTCTTTTTCTTGTTATACTTTTAACGCTATATATTTTATTTGGCAAAAAATGATATAATGATGCTCCCACATGCTTACCTTCAAGATTAGATAATCCCAATGAAGATTTTTCATGTATTTCTACATCATATCTTAAAGATTTTTTTTCAGTAGAGCCAAGGTCCGAAGGGTCAAAACCATGCAGTGATCCTTTTTCATGCAGATCATGTGCTGACAATCTTACGGTTATATTTTCAACGAAAGAACCTGAGTACTTAGATTTGATCCGACAAGATTCAAGTACGACCTTTCTATTCGAGCCTTTCCCAACCAATTTGAATTTAAAACCACACCCAACACTATCCCTAATGGAAGTACCTGTCGGCACTCCCTGAAACGCTAATTGTTTTTTCTTGTATCCAGTACCATCTATTAAAAATCCCAAAGACATTGAATAATTCACTTCATGTTGAAAAACAATATCTTCGAAAGAGCCTAAATTGAGGATTTCGCCATTGATAATAACTGGTTTAGAACTATTTTGATTTTTGAGAGTTTGAGCAACAAGTAAAATTGATTGAATAATAGTACTCTTTCCAGAACTATTTGCTCCAGCAAAGAGTGTCAGTGGAGCCATCTCAAACTGCTGCATTTTGCTAATAGATTTAAAGTTTTCTAAGGCCCATGTTTTCAACATAACAACTCCAGAACCATCAATACGGATTCACGAATAGATTCAAACATCTTATTTTTTTAAAAACATATTCCTATAAAGGACAACCTGCAACCCCATAAAAAGGAATCACATTGGAAGCATATACACCGTACAAGAGTGCAGCCAGTCCAACACTAGAATTCCCAAAAAGTTTCTGCCCTTTTCAAAGCTTTTGCAAAAGCTTCATCAGATTCTTGCAAATCAGTATCGATCACTCCTAATCCCATATCCTTTGCACACTCATCAAAAATTTTCCTCAACTCAGGATATGACAACGGCTGCTCAATAACCTGAGCAAAACGATATATTAATGCGCCAATTAGAATTTTAACCTTTCTAATTGTTATTGCTTTCGGCTCACTTCCCATAGCCAGTAAAATCCCCTGATAGGTGTCAGAATTGACTTCTTTTTCAGTCCTTCGAGTCTTTCTCGACAACATCCGATCATAGAATAAATTTTTATCTAGCTTGAGCAAATTCAAGAATGACTGCAAATCTCCCCGCCTCGCTTTGCGGTACATAGCCCCTGGGGACTCTCCATAATGAATCCAGCAAGGAATAATTATTTGCATTACGAATCGCATTCCCAAAGACAACTTTGGAAGCACCCTCCCATTGCCCTTTACAATGAAAGATAAATATTTTTGAGCAAATTCACTCAACCCTCCTCTAAATTGATTGCTCCTGCTAAAAATCAACTTTACCCCCGGATGAATCTTAACCTCGGTCATCAATGGATTGGCTTTCTCGAAGCTTACCAAAAAATCTTGATATACTTTTCGTCTATTCCGATAAAACTCGTACCAGCGTTCGCAATCATCATCTTCCATAGGCATTGCGTGAAAATCTTGCCAAAAGTCATTGACCACTTCATGAATTTTCCCAGCATTCAGAACAAGCGGACTGGCCCCGATTGCTATAACCGCATTTGATTCATCAATCCAATCCCAACTCAAAGCCGACTCCTAGAACAAATATTAATTGAACTGAATGTTCAAATCACAACTACTGCTAGCAGAGAGTGCTAATGAAATACAAGAATGCATTGAGCGAACGAAGCGAAGCGTTCCCCCTGAGAAATCCCTTGAGTCAAAGCTGAAAAGAGCCATCCCTCTCGCCGTCGCCTGACTACTACACAGCATGAGTAAAGCCATGGTGTCAGGGCCGAGCAACCGAAGGGAGCGAGCCGAAGGGGAGCCTTGACTCCATGGCTGCTCATGCTCTGCTATCTTGGTGAGGGTGAGAGAAAACCCACCATTGTAGCAAAATATTTAATAGGCCACTTGGACAAAAGTTTTTTTTCCTTGTCCAAGTGTTCTATTTTCCCTTCTCATAGATTGAACGCATGAAAAAACATGCATACACCACACAAAGCGTCATAGGCTCCTCGGGGGGGCACACGACTATCAGCCCCCCCAGTAAGGTGAAATCACCAGATTCATTTACACCCAAGGTACTCGCTTCCGGTGTAGACACCCTCTATCTTGCTTTGGACATACGCTGGAAAAGTGATGTCCTATTCAAGCTACTCGACAAGGGAAAAGAGATGGCTCGTGAAGTAGAACAGCCATTTCCATTCTATCTGTTTATCGAATCCCAAAAACAGGAACTTTATTTCAACATCTTACCCAATGGCTCGAAGGGATATAATTGGATTCTTGTTGGCGCTGAGTATTCACTCCGCATCGGCAACTGGCTAGATCCAAAATCACGTCCCAGCGTCATGCTTGAAATCAGGTCTGAAACAATTTGGACTCGCGGTCTCCCTGAGTCGCTTGAGCGAATCCTAACCGCTCTTGAAGAAAACCATGCAATATTGAAATCCATTAAACCAAGCAGACTTGATCTCTGCATGGACATCCTTGTTCCCAATGAATTTTGGAACATGGAGTTATTCAATTCCATGAACACCAGAGCACACCATTTTAGTCCCTTTTTCAAAAACCAAAAATTAACAGGTGCACAAATTGGAAAAGGGAAAATTGTTTGTCGCCTATATGACAAGCCGCTCGAAATAAAAATTAAATCAAATAAGAAATGGATGTATTTAATTTGGGGAATATCTGAAGTCTCTGAAGACATGAAAGTTATTAGAATTGAATTTCAAATTAGACGGGAATTAATTAAATCACTTGGAATTAATATTATTAAAGAGGCTTTCCCATATCTGGATAATATTTGGGCTTATTGCACACAGAATTGGCTCAAATTTCAAACCAACCCCGGAAAGCATCACACACAAAGAAAAACGCTTGAATGGTGGAAGGTAATACAGAATTCATTTCAAGGTATCTCCAACCCTAGACCTGCAATTAGAGCCAAAGTTGTCAACACCAGTCAGGAACAGCTTGCCTATCAACTCGCGGGCATACTCAATTCATTTGCTGCCACAAAAGGCTATACCCCATCGGGAAAAAATCCTCTCCGAGAAAGACTTCTCGAATTTTGCTCAACTGCACTCGACCTGACCCAAAAGACAGACTCCGATCTTGAAAAAGGAATCAAACAAAAGAAAGCCAAATACTTTCGCGACAAGAAAAAATACAGATCTGCAACACAAAAGCGGATTGAGCTTGGATTACCAACCGAAAATCAGATCATAGAAATCAAGAAACAAACCACCAAAAAGAAGAACTAGGAGGGAATATGTTTACTCAAAAGATGCTGCTTACCATTCAAGAAGTTGCTGACATTCTGAGAGTCCATCGGGCTACAGTTTCCCGCATGCTTGAACGTGGCGAATTGCCCTGTATTTTGGTACGCTCTCGCAAGCTTATCCGTTCCAAGGATTTGCTTGGGTTCATTGACAGTCAAATAGGTGAATGACGGATAAGAACTCGCGGGAGTACTAGCTTATGGCTACAGTAACAATCGCGACACGTACGCGCAAAAATGGGAAACGATACATCGTCCAGTACAAAGATCCTGAAACTGGCAAAAAGAAGTATCACTCTTCGTTTCGGCGCAAAGATATGGCACAGCAGGAAGCCAATAAACTGAGGACCATTCTTGATGATGGTTCTCTTCCTGCGAGCAAGCAAAAGAGCAAGACAAACAGAGGCAAAACCTTTCGCGAGGTTGCTGAACTATGTAGGCAGGATTGGCTTCGCAGACAGCAAGAAGGCGATCTCAGTTCCACAACCGTGGCAGGCTACAACACGTTCCTCAAACCTCTTGAAAAGCAATGGGGCCGAAAGCTCATTGCAGCAATTACCTTTGATGAAATATTGGAATACCGGGCAGCACTGGCAGAAAGGAAATCACAAATCCTTTCCAACAGACGCTTATTCATTCTCAAGCAGATCTTTGCGAAAGCCAAAATCCTTGGCGCAATCAGAGATGATGAAATCGTTGGAATCAAATACTTGAGCGAAAAGGCCATGAACGGAAATCGTTCATGTATCCACGCAAGGTTGACAGGCTACTTGAAAAAGCAGCCGCCTCAAGAGCAAAGCACTACCTCCCCCTAGCCATACTCCTCGCAGTTGAGCATGGAGCAAGCAAACAGGAAGTCCTTGATCTCAAATGGTCGGATATCACACTCGACTATGGGGAAACGGGAGTAATCAGATTCTACCGGACCAAAACGGGAGTAGAGAGAGTTCATCAACTCATGCCTAGGACAAGAGAAGCCTTGCTCAAGCGCAAAGCACACTTGGACAAGGCTCGAAATAACCGGGGAATCAAAAACCGTGGAGACTACGTTGTAGGTCATATGGACGGGAGCCGAATGGGTGACTTCAAGACAGCTTGGAAACGAGTTTGTGGCGAACTGGATCTCCATGACTTCCACTTCCACGACAACCGACATACGTTCTGCTCAAATATCATTATGGCAGGCGGCACACTCAAACATGCCAAGGAAATGATTGGTCACAAAACCTTGAGAATGACCGATCGCTATTCCCATCTCGAAGCAGCCAGAGAAAACATAATTCAATCAGCTCTGGCCTCTCATTATGCAGGCCCGTCGGAAGCGGCGGACACATAGCGGACACAAAACCACTTTTCAGCCCAAAACAAAGAAAAAAGGATTCCAAGTATACACTTGAAATCCTTAACTTTCTTGTGGTGGAGCTGGAGGGAATCGAACCCACGACCTCTTGAATGCCATTCAAGCGCTCTCCCAACTGAGCTACAGCCCCACGCTGTTGGGAAAGTCAATTTGCTCAAAGTGTCGATGGTTGTCAACAGAGAAAACGGTTTTGATTGCAACCAATGAGACCATGTTTGTATAGATGGATATAAACAATATATTGGACGTATTAATCAATGGATAATAGAGTCTTTTCAATCAAAATGAAAAAGAAAGGACTCGTTATGTATGAATACAAAACAACAAAAAAACTGAATATGAATGAGCTGCAGGATTTGTTTCTCGCGTTGGACTGGGACTCTGGCAATCATCCTGAAAAACTGACCGGGGCGATTCACGCATCAACATCCGTTTTCACGGCATGGGACGGCGACAGGCTTGTGGGCTTGGTTAATGTCTTATCCGATGGTCACATGGCCGCCTACATTCATTATATGTTGGTTAGACCTGAATGTCAGGGACATGGCATCGGCAGGCGACTTATGGACATGGTCGCAGACGAATATGCCGATGTTCCACATAAAGTTCTTGTGGCTTACGGCCAAGCTGTCGGATTCTATAAACAGTGTGGCTATCATTGCGCTGACGGGACCTCTCCCATGTTCATGACGACATTGAGAGTCTAGTAACGTTCCTGCGTTGCGCATTTTCCTCATTTTTTGCTATGCTTCCGCATAGTACAAAAAACAACGGCGTTAAGTCGACGAGGAAACACCCATGACAGGTTCAATTAGAAAAGGCCTTGGGGTCTGCGGATGCCTACTCTTTATAGCAAGCATTGCTGTTGCAGCTCAGTTAATGAGCGTTCAGGTTCGCTCGGGCCAACTCCGCGATAATCCAGGATTTCTGAGCAAAGTCGTCGCGAAATTGCCCTACGGTGACCGCGTCAATTTAAAATCGGAAAAAGGGGACTGGAGGCATGTTTCATCCGTCAAACTCGGCAAATCAGGCTGGATTCACATCTCAGCCCTTTCCGAACAGGAAATCGTTCTCAACCCCACGAACAAAGACGTTCAGGCAGCAGCCAAGTCAGACGAGCTGGCTCTGGCCGGTAAAGGGTTCAACAAACAAGTCGAACAACAATACCGCAAACAAAGCAAATTGAATTACGCCAAAGTGGATGAAATGGAAAAACTGACTGTTTCCCAAACCACCATAGCCAAATTCATCTCGACAGGCGCACTCGGGAAAGGATACGCCCAATGAACCGTCGACAATTTCTGAATGCACTGGCTATGGCAACCCCTGCAATCTTCACTCTCGGGGCCATCCCCGCCTCCGCATCCTTCCTTGATGATCTAACCGACATAGTTCCTGACGAAGTGACCACTATCTTTGAAAGCGGCAAGAAAATAGCAGCCGGCTTTGAGGATATCACACCGGAGCAAGAGTATTACCTTGGCCGTTCTGTCGCGGCCGTTATCCTGTCACGCTATACACCTCTAAATCACCCACACAGTTTGGCTTATGTCAATGTAATGGGACAAACTCTGGCCCAGGCCTCTGACCGCCCGGAGACCTTTGGCGGATACCATTTCATGGTCCTCGACGCAGACGAAATAAACGCCTTGTCCGCACCCGGCGGATTCGTCTTTGTCACCAAAGGACTCCTCAAATGTTGTACATCCGAAGACGCCATTGCTGCCGTACTCGCGCATGAAATCGGACACGTCCAACGTCAGCATGGTCTTCAGGCCATACAGGAATCCCGCATCACTGATGGCGTGACCACTCTGGCCATAACCGGCACATCCACCTTGTCCGGCGGTACGTTGAAAGAACTCACTACGACCTTTGACGATTCCATCAAAGACATCACCACAACCATGATCGACAGCGGTTATTCCCGTGCAGCCGAAGACGAAGCTGACGAGGATGCCGTCACTATCATGCAACGATTGGGATACGATCCTAACGCCATCATCGATATGCTCAATCAAATGCGCAAACGAATGTCTCCGGGTAGTGAAGGCTTCGCCCGAACACATCCGACACCAACCCAACGAATTGAGGAAATTACTGAAATTATAGGGATTTACAAACGCCCACAGACTTGCACTCCTCGCGCCGCCCGATTTTCACGTATGACCAAGGGGCTATAAGGTGTCACGCAGGCTGAAAAAGATCTTGGCAGGCATCACGGTTGGTTTCATAGGAACCCTTTTGGCCGTTGGTGCATTGACAACTGGCCTGCTCGATTCTCTGGAAAATGTCACTTTTGACCTACGTGCGCGTGTGTTGGCACGACCTGGCACAGCCACAGACAAAATTGCCGTCATTCTACTCGATCAAAAATCATTGGATTGGGCGAAAGAATCCTTTGGACTGGGATGGCCATGGCCACGACAGGCCTACGTTCCACTGGTCAACTTCTGCCGAGATGCGGGTGTTGCATCACTCGCCTTTGACGTGGTTTTCACAGAGCCTTCAGTCTATGGTGTGAACGACGACAAAGCATTGGGAGAAAGCTTTGCGAACCTTGGCCGGGTAGCACTGGCTGCCGATTTTGCCCGACATGACGGGACGACAACGGCATGGCCCAGACACATCCCCACCCCGATCTTCCCGTTATCAGGGACTGCCAATCTCCCTTTGGCTTCCGTAGCAACATTCCCAATCGCGGACCTGACTGCGGGCATAGCCAGTGTCGGAAACGTCAATGTTTCCCCTGACTCGGACACCATCTATCGCCGTTTTCCACTCCTGATACGATTTGCTGACAAATTTGTCCCCTCCCTCCCACTCGCCGCATCTCTTGTGGCAGAACCTACTTCCATCAGCCTGAGTCGCCATACGCTTACTTTCGGTTCGACGCCTGTCCCAATTACAACTAAAGGACAAGCAATTCTCAACTACAGAGGAAAAACCGCCTATTCGACCTATAGTGCGGCAGCCTTTATGGAGAGCGGCATGCGCATGGCCGAAGGCCAAAAACCAATCATCAACCCCATGGAGCTTGAGGGGAAGCACGTACTTTTCGGTTTTTCTGCCACCGGCCTTTACGACCTTCGCCCCACTCCACTCGGAGGGGTCACCCCTGGGGTCATGGTTAATGCGACTGCTTTGGACAATCTCTTATCCGGTGACTTCATGCGTATGGCCGGGGTCAAAACAGACATTGCCATCACTTTGATTTTTGCCATTTTGGCAGGACTCAGTGTCACGATCTTCAGCAGCCTCTGGTTGACTGTCACGACTTCAGCCCTGGCTCTCATTGCACCCATTGGGCTTGCCCTCGCGTCATACTCCATTGGTATATGGTCCAACCTGGCTGTGCCACTTGCAGCTTGCATGACCTCCATGTTTCTAGCCGGGGCCTTCAAATACGCAACCGAAGGTCGCCAAAAGCAATTCATCAAATCAGCATTCAAGCAATACCTCAGTCCACAAGTCATCGACCAGCTTTTACAAAACCCGGATAAACTGACTCTGGGAGGCGAACGACGCGAATTGACCATCTTCTTCTCGGACCTTGAAGGATTCACGTCCATATCCGAAGGCTTGACCCCGGAAGAATTGACCAGCGTATTAAATGACTATCTGACCGCCATGACCGACATCATTCAGGAAACCGGCGGCACTGTGGACAAATATGAAGGGGATGCCATCATCGCTTTCTGGAATGCGCCCGTGGATCAACCCGATCATGCCAAACGAGGCGTTCGAGCCGCCCTTATGTGTCAGGAGAAGCTGACGCAAATGCGGCCGAAACTCCGAGAACGAACAGGGAAAGATTTTCGTATGCGCATAGGCCTGAATACTGGCCCCGCTGTTGTCGGAAACCTCGGTTCTCACAACCGATTCGACTATACCATGCTCGGCGACTCGGTAAATCTAGCCGCCCGCTTGGAATCCATCAATAAACAGTTCGATACGTACACCATGATCTCACGCGCCACCCTGGAACAACTGAATGAGGAAACACCTATCCGAGAACTCTCCAGTCTTCGAGTTGTCGGCAAAAAAGAAGCTGTGACAGTCTACGAACCTTTTACGCCACAAGAATATTTATCCAAACAACGAATATTGCAAAAATTCTCGTTGGGACTGGAACAATTCTATGCTGGGAACTTCGACACGGCAGCAACGCATTTCAAAACCATTGCCACTGACGATCCTCCGGCAGCCCGATACCTGACACAATGCCACGAATTAAAAAACACGCCGCCAGACAACTGGGATGGTGTCTGGACTATGAAAACCAAATAATTCTTTCACTGCACTTTTTCCTACCAGTTGCTCCACAAATCGTCAGCGAAAATATTGTTTCTATAGTCCTTTCCACTGCGTAACATCCCGGCGGAACTGTATTAAGAATCATCAAGGGCACGAACCCACTGTCATTCCACACCTTTTCTGACAACACCCTAAAATAACAGCACTTATGAGAACAAACATCATGTGCCCGTTTTGAACACTTCTTCTCACAACAATATAGTATCCAATATTTTTTTCAAAAAAAGTTTTGGAGCTCTTTTTTTACATTTTTGGACACAAAAACAGACTGTTATTCAACAATCTGTACCGGGGATAACTTGAGTCTAGACAATCTTTTTTTAAACATATACCTGTTTAAAACTTTTAATAAAATTATAAAAACACGTATAAATACGTTTTCGACAATCCCGCACCCCCTAAGGAATACAGCGTCCGTGCACAAGCTTCTCCACATGCTAAATGCATGGTTTATAGAACCTTTCCTACGTTGACTACAAACCGTTTCATCAGTATATAATAAAGTAACCAGTAGGATTTAATTTTTCGCTGCTCATACAAATTATTTTAGGAGGACATTATGGCTGATCCCAAGACCCAAATGCTGCAGGTTTCATTACCTGGTGCAGGCAAGACCCAGACGTATCAATTGACACCTGATACACCGGTAAAGTTCGACTTCGACATAGCCGAAGCCGTTTTTACCGGCAACAATGGCAACCTTGAAATCGCTCTTGAGGGCGGTGGAACGGTCATCCTCCAAAACTATCAGGCGCTCGCAGACGCTGGCACGCTGTCTACCTTCGAAATGATGGATGGTGAACAAGTGGCTGGCGATGTCTATTTGTTTGCTTTTGCAGACACGGGCGACGGAGAAGAAACAGAACTGGAAACCGCGGGCGATGGTGCCACAGGTGGTTCCGGTGCAGGCGCGTATTCAGATGACGCAGGCCAACTGGGAGACGGCATTAATGCTCTCGGTGGGCAGGACGATGCTTACGATGCACGCACACTAGCCGCAATTCCTGAAGTCGAAGGTAATAATCCTCCTATTGCCAATGACGACTTCAATGAAATCACTGAAATTGGTGATCCTGATTTTGATCCAGCCGTACATGTCACTCCAGTACGTGGAGAAGAAGAATATCTGGAAGACGGCCCACGCGCCCCTGGTGATACTCCCGAAGGCGACTTCTTTGCTCTGGGCACACAGGGCGATGGATTCTATATCAACTATCCCAACGAACTTCCCCAGATTCAAGACCCGGTCGGCGGCAATGTTATTGCCAATGACCTTGATCCCGATCCAGGGCAGGGTATTGAATCGCTGCTCATGAACTCCATTGATTATGACGGCGTGGATTCTGCTGGACTGAACCCCGGTCCGGTTGACATCCCTCCGGCCGGCCAAACAGTCGAAGGTCGTTACGGAACGCTATTCATTGAACCGAATGGCGATTATACATATACATTAAATGAAGACCTCGCAGATGAGCTCGAAGAAGGCCAGACCTTCGACGAGATTTTTGACTACACCATAGTCGACTCACTCAGCGCAGTCAGTAATACGGCCCAGCTGACAATCACAGTCTACGGCAGCAATGATGCTCCCTATGCGGTAGCAGACACCAATGTTCAAGCTATTGAGCATGGCGACTCCACGGCATATCAGTATCCTGACGGCTACCCAACTTCCGGCGAAGGAAGTGAAAGCTCTACTTCACAGATGGTTCTTGAGCCCGGCAGCGACCTTGTTGACCCGACTCCCGGCGTGGATGGCTATGGTACGGCTATAATGGCTGGCTCAGATGATAACTCTTTCCAACTTGATATGTCTTCGGTCTTCACAAATGGATTGAACTTCTACGGCACCAATTATGATGCTGCTTCCGACATCTACATCTCCACCAACGGCCTGATCTCTTTCGGTCACTCAAATACATCCTATGATCCTGAAGGAATTGTTACATATACAGACGGACCTCTCATTGCCATTCAGTATGATGACTATGACCTTGGGACAGGTGTTCCTCCCACAGGAGAACAGGGCAACTTATATTATCATGTCGACGACACAAATGGCATTGTCACCATCACTTGGGAAGCCGTGGGACCATATCAACCTGCGGAAGACACACAAGGTTCTGGCGGCAATTTTGTCCAAATCAGACTGCACGACCTTGGCAACGGCGACTTTGGCATAGAATACCGCTATGACGACGTTTCCTGGACTCGTGGACAGCCAGGTGATGGCGAGCCATATCCCACCGGCGGTTGGACTGCAGGTGATGGTTCTCATTTCGGTCTGGTCATGGGATCTGGCACTGGTGACTTCATTAATGTTGAAGACACTTCGAATGTCGGCCAAAGCGGCGTCTACGCATGGGAAGTGCGTGATGGTCAAGTCAGCGGCGAACTGCACGATTATACTGTTGCAGTCGGTGCTTCTGGCAACGTCCTGCTCAACGACTCTGACGTTGATGACAACGACATGGTCAACGAACCCGGTGAAGAGACCGATCTCTTTGTCATGGGTCTCTATTCCGCATATCCTTCAGACAACATTGACGACCAACTCGATTACGCCATGCCTACCGTTGAAGACGATCTGGGCGGCACCATCGAGTATCCGCAGGTCTCCCCCGCACAAAACTCCTTCACAGTTCAGGGACACTACGGTGAACTGACCGTCAACGCTGACGGCTCGTATGTCTATACTCTGGACGACGACAATGAAAACTCCGACCTTGAAGGGCTCAACTACGACCGTCCCGGAACCGATTCCTTTACCTATGCGACCATGGACGATTCCGGTGCCATGGATTACGCCAACCTCACCTTCACGGTGAATGGGGCGAATGATGCACCTGTGGCATATGACGATGCGAACTCCATCATCGAATGGGGTGCAGGTCTCACTGACATGAATGATTTCTTGGCGGCTCGCTTCAGCGAAGGCCAGGAACCGATAGAACAGACCGACACCATCCACGGCAACGTCATCGACGGCGATGCCTTCGGCGGCGTGGCTGACACTGATGTTGATGATACGGAAATATTCGTCTCACGCATCTATACCAAGGGTGAAGAAGAACAGGATATTCCTGACAGCGGCGATGGACAACCCACACTGACAGCCAGTGGCCTCGTTATTACCAATGAAGCCGATGTCTATAATGACGGCGACCAGGAAGTGACCATTGATGGTCAGTACGGTACTCTGACCATCAGAGCCGACGGCAGTTATGACTACGTCTTGAACAACGAAAACCCGAATGTTGATGCTCTGAATGTAGAAGATAGTCTCGTCGAGACATTCTACTACACCGCTCGCAACTCATATGACGACGGCGTAGAAAGCAATGAAGCCGAACTGAACATCACCATCTACGGCAACAATGACAATCCCGAAGTCTCCATCACCCGCCCCGCTCGTTTCGACGGTGAATTCGTCGAAGACGGCGCTCACGCGGTTGGCTCTGGTGCTACGGACATTCTCGGTGGACATGGCATCCAAATATCTGACGTAGATAACGTCGGCGCTGAACTGACCGTAACCGTTACTCAGGATGTCCGCCATGAAGGCGATATCCTCAGCTTCGACGTCCTGCGGGCTAACGGGAATCCACACCCCCGCATTCAGACCATCGACGGCGACGACTTTGACGGCATTACTGTCTTCCAGTTCAAGGGCGTCCTTGTTACCATTGATAACAATACCGGCACCATCTTCATGGAAGCTGCGACCGGCAGAACTCCCGGATTCAATCAGTTCGAACAGGCCATGAAGCGCCTCACTTTCGAAATCGATAGTGAAGACGATACTCCGAACACTGCTGATCGCGGCTTTACTGTCACGGTCAGAGACGACAATTCCGACCCGGTCGACCCGGCCGAAATTGACGGTCAAGGCGTCTACAGCGTGGATGGCGTAGCTTCTACTTCATTTACTCTGCATGTAATCGCGGCCAATGACACTCCTGTCGCAGAAGACGACGGCATCTATCAGGTCACCGAACTGAGTGACGTGACCGATGGCGGCTGCCATCTCTTTGACGGCCCCCTTGGTGTCCTTCTGGCTGACCTCCTTGGCGTCCCAACCAGCGAACTGCCCGAAAACGTTGCTGAAGGAAATGTCCTGGCCAACGACTGGGATCCCGATCAGTTTGCTTATGGTGATGGAGGAGCTCCTGACACCGAAGACAACCCCAATGATCTGACTGACCTCAGGGTCATAGGTCTCAAGTATGACGGCGAACCGGATCAAGGTGAAGTCGCCATGGATACAGCCATGGCCCCGACACCCGGCGACGGATTCTCACCTGTCGGCGACACCCTTGCTGATGGCGTCTTTGTTCAGGGGCTCTATGGCCGCCTGTACATGGACGATGAAGGCAACTTCCGCTACGTGGCTGACACTGAAGCGGCCAACGCCCTTGCAGAAGGCCATTCCGCCACGGAAACATTCACATACATGATTACCGATGGAGACGCTTCTCTGTCGACCGATCCTAATGCATACAACGACCCTGATACCGACACTGCCACGGTGACCTTCCAGATTCACGGTAGCAACGATCAGGCGACCATCATCGTAGAACCCGGTGCAGATCAAGGCACCGTCACTGAAGTCGAATGGGTCGAATCACCTGTTGACCCCAATGATCCTTCTACATGGGCCAGTGGCACAGTGGCTCCCGACGACTTCACTGACAGCAATGAAGCCGTTCTCGACGAGTTCGGCAACATAGTGGTCACACCTGCGCTCGAGACTCTAGAAACCGGCGGACAATTGTTCGTGGACGACCCGGACCATCATCCGCATGATCCTGCGACATTCACCAACCTCGCTGGCACCCCCGTCCAGATCGACCTTGAAGACACCTTCCAGCCCGATACAGATGTAACGAGCAAGGGTGGAACATTCACCATCAACGAACTTGGTGAATGGACCTACGAAATCGACAACACTCTGCCTGTCGTTCAAACAATGGGCGACGGTGAATCCTTCACCGAAACCTTCCAAGTCACGTCCTACGACGGCACGGACAGCCACACCATCACAGTGACGGTGGAAGGCTCCAACGACGCTCCGGTCATCACCAGCATAGTTGCTCCGGTAGAAGACTTTGAAGACGGCGTCACAACAGGCTGGGACAGCAATGAAACTGGCACAATGTTCGGCAACACCTTCCTCGGCATGTTCGGCGAAGGCGAAGGAACAGCCAAGACCTTTGCGATCGACCACGACGCAGATACCGTCACCATCGAATTCGACATGGCGGAACATGGCTTCTGGGATCCCAACTTCCTGAATAACAACGACACCGATCACTTCATTATTGAAGTCGGTGGGCAAACCGTTGAAATTCCTCTCAGCGCGTTTGTATCCGAAACATTCACTGGTGGCTCTGCAGGCACGAGCGTCAACCTCACGACATACCCAGGTCTCGGCGGCGGCTTCCTCCATCACGTTTCAATCACGCTGCCCGCACCGGACAGCGGCGATCTGACTCTGGACCTCTCTGCAAACATCGAGACAGAATGGTTCACCCTCTTCGGGCATCAGATCTTCCCCACAGATGTTGAAGCATTTGCCATCGACAACGTATCTGTAGCCTCTTATGACGAAGGCGGCCTGCCGATGTTCTCGGTTATCGAAAACACTGGCGGAGACTCCAACGTTGCTCAACTTGGCTCCTCGGATGTTGAAGGCCATGCCGTCCATTACCAAATCACCGGCATCACGGATGCCAATGGCGATCCCGCTGATCCGAGCCTGTTTTCCTTCGACGGAAACACATTGGTAGCCCATGGTGGCGCAACTGGCTTCGATTATGAAACCAACTCATCCTACACTGTCACGGTCGTCCCCGTGGACGAACAAGGCGGCGTGGGCCAGGATGTCGACATCACTGTCAACATCGGCAACCTGAACGAACCGCCTACCGGCGAAGACTTCACCATGACCGTCGGTTTGGAAGGCGGCCCGGTACCCTTCCTCGGCGCTGATGGCAGCGAAGGTGGGACTGGCGAGGATGCAGACCATGTATCCGATCCGGAAGACCCGTCCTACACTGGTCAGGAACTGGATGTCATGATCACCGATCTGCCCGACAACGGCCAGCTCGTTTACGGCCCGGGTCAGACTCCGGTCACCCAAGCTGACGTTGATAATGGCACACAGTTCGACCTGAATCAGTTGAGTTATGTCCCCGACGGAGAAGCCATCGACGGCGTCCTCCTCGGCTCCCGCGTTGCTGGCGATGCAACTCTGGGTCAATGGGGCGTTGAACAGCCTGATGGCTCTTACGATCTGGTCATCGACGGTGTAACCGTCACCACCAGCGTGACACGCAACGGCGACAATGCAGAACTCACTCAGTACCATGAAGGTGCAAACCACATCGGATTCGGTATTGCTGATGAACAAGGCCAGGGTCTTAACGGCACGACCGACGACGTTCTGACCGTCTCCTTCGATGGCGCAGCGGTTTCCTACGCGGAAATCGGCTTTGACGGCTTGGGTGGTTACTTCGATCCAGACAGCCCACAAGAAGCATTTGCCACCTGGACCGCATACGATGCGGCAGGCAACGTGGTTGCCAGCGGCGAAGTCAATAACGGCATGATCAACACCGTGCCGACGGATGGCGGCGGAAGCGGCGACCTGTTCCAATACATGGTTATGGATGAAAGTCTGCTCGGCGAAGGTAACTCCTTCACCAGACTCGAATTCAGCACTGTGGAACATGGCAGCGAAGACGGCGCCAACTGGGAACTCCGGTACATTGATGCCGAATTCACTAACACTGATACATTCGACTACATTCCCATCGACTCCGGGCTTCCCGGAACCGACGGCGAACTGGTTGATCCTGCGGGTTCCTCAACGGTCACCGTCAACATCCTGCCCGACGCTCCTGTGAATCAGGATCCGACAGCGGTTGCTGACAGCGAATCCGTATACGAACCCGACACCGGTACCTTTGCAGGTATGGCGGAAGTCTCCGCAAACGTGCTCGACAACGACCTCGACCCGGACAACACGCCTGGCGAAATGTCCCTCACCCAGGTTGAATTCGACGGCACTACATACGACTTCACTGGCGCAGACCCGATCACCATCACAGGTGTTCATGGTACTTTGGAAATCGGTTCCAACGGTGAATACACCTATACAGCGACTGACGAGACACTGCCCGAGGGCGTGAACCCGACTGAAACCTTCAAGTACACCATGACCGATGGCGACACCGTGGACAACGACCCTGTTGCCCAGTCCGCCAACTTGGTCATTCAGGTTAATGGCCTCAACGACGCTCCTATCGCTCTCGACGATGCATATGATGCATATGAAGTGAATGACGGCGCAATCGTAACCCTCGGCAACGTGGGTAATGCTTCCGGCGGCGGCGATGACTATGATCCTGACACTGGCGAAACCGTACCCGGCACGACTCCCGATGCCATCGTTTCCTTTAGCCCTGTCGGCGATCTCCCGGCTGGCGTTTCCCTGCTGCCGAACGGCGATGTCCAGTTCGATCAGGACAACCCGGCTTACGATCACCTCGGCGTGGAAGAAACCATGGATATCACCTTCCAGTACACTGCCAATGACGGCGACACGGATTCCGTTCCCGCGACCGTCACCATCACGGTGAACGGTGCAAACGATGCTCCGGTCCTCGACCTGTCTGCAGGCACAGTGACCTTTGAAGGCGAAGAAGCCGGTTACAACAACATGCTCGGTATCTACACGATGGCCGATGGCAACCCGGTGAACCCGGAAATCATCCTTGTCAACGTTAACGATCCGAATCTGGATATCGGCGATGTGCTCACCACCTACGGTGACGGCGCAACTCCGAACTACTTCCTGGTTTCTGTTGGCTATGGTGCAACTCCCACCGGAACTCCTGAGTTCGTATGGGATGAAGCTAATGGCGAATGGGCCATCTCCTTCGACGGCGGCACGACAACGCTCGATGCCCGCTTCGACAACATGGACCTCAACCCCAACGACCCGGAACACACCTTCGATCCTGCGGAGCTTCTGGCTGGCAGAGTCGGCGTGGACGACCAATTCCTCGAAGTTGAAGGCGCAGACGATGATGACTTCGACGATGTCCTCGCCGAAGAACACGACGGCGCAGACGGTGCCGATCACGGTCCGGTCACCTTTACTGAAGGCGGCGACGCTGTCGGTGTTACCGGTGCGGTGGACATCTCGGATATTGATTCCGACAACATGTCCAAGGTCGAAATCAGCTTCGAAGAGCAGCCCGGCGATGTTCTGAGCATCACCCTGCCAAGTTGGGCCTCCTTTGGCCCGGACGATGGCGATGCCGGAACCATGACGATTATTGGGGACGCCCCCAAGGCCGACTGGGAAGCCCTGCTCCAGACTCTGACCTTCGAAAACACCTCGCAAGATCCGTTAGGTGATGACCTTGATACGGAAAATACTATCGAGAACCTCCGTGACCTCTCAGTCACTGTCTACGACGATCAGGGTGCAGCCAGTAACACAGCTCACGCGTTCGTCCAGGTCATCCCGGTCAACGATCCGCCTGTCGCGGTTGACGATTTGGGTTCGGCCTCCGGCCATTACGTCCCCGGCGAAGAGACTCCCGACGGACCTCTGTACACATTCTCCGCAAATGTCGGAAACGTGTACCAGTGGGCAACCGGTGGCATCACACATACGGGTATCAAGACAGATGGTGAAGGCAACAGCATTGCCGACAAGGCAGTCGATAACAGCGGTCCAGACGAAGCGCTGACCATCAACTTCGCCCAAAGCCAAACAGCTGTCGAATTCGACATCCTGACGCATGGCAGTAGCGATCCCCTGTTTGAGGCTACAAGTGGCAGCACGACGCTGACAACTGACACGTCTCAGCCAACATACCTCATCGTGACACCCGGCACTGGCAACAGTTATGCAGTAACAACAAACGACGGCACTCCCTTCGACAGTCTGACACTGTCTCCCGAAGGTGAATCTGATCGCTTCTCGCTCAAGGGCGGTATTGAACTCACACCGGCTGACACCAGCTCGGGTGATATGCCCATCGTGGAAGGCAATGTGCTTGCCAACGATTGGGATTATGAAGATGTAGACTACCCCGAAGGCGACAACCTTGCCACACCGGAACTGGAAGGTTCAACAGAACTGACTGTCACCGGTATCGCAACAGGCGATCAGGACAACCTCCCGGATTACACCGGTGTTGACTTCACGCCTGATTCCGGAACCTTCGATACTGGCGATGACGGCGAAGGCGCCTTCATCCAAGGCACTTACGGTGTTCTGGAAATCGGTGCGAACGGCGAGTACACTTACACGCCGAATCCCGACCAGACCGGTGAGATCTCCGAAACCTTCACCTATCAGGTCAGCGACACTGAAGGTGCAGTCGATTACGGTCTGCTCAATGTCAGCGTGACTATTGAGAACGCAGCCCCCGTGGCTGACGACGACATGCAGAATGTCCCGGAAGACATTCCGACGACTCTTGATGTCCTCGCAAACGACTCTGACCCCGATGGAGATCCGCTCTCCATTGATTCCTTTGACGCAGTGGCCACGGCCAATGCGGACGGAACCGGCGGCACTGTAGGTACCGTTACCGAGGTTGGTGGAGAATTGGTCTTCACTCCTGAAGACGGCTACAACGGACCTGCATACTTCAACTACTCCGTTACTGACGGCGGGTTGACAGACTCTGCTCAGGTTACCTTAAACGTCACGGCAACCAACGACGATCCAGTTGCGGTCGACGACCTATACGATGACCAACCAGGTATTGAAAATGACTTCAACGTCGTGACCGAAGGTGGCACAAACTTCGAGTCCAACCCGGTCAACTACCTGTTGATCGTGGATACCTCGGGGTCCATGTCCACCAACAATCGCATAGGTGAAGCCAAGGCTGCCCTCAACGAAATGCTGGAAACACTGCAGGAACAGATTAACACCAGCGGCGGCTCGGTCAAGGTCGGACTTATCGACTTCGACGGAAACACAGTCACTCGTACTTACACGTTAACCGACAACCCGGCGACAACCGAATACCAAGATGCACGCAACTTTGTTGCGACATTCGACGCCCAAGGCTCAACCGACTACTTTGATGCATTAAGTGCAGCCAACACTTGGGTAGCTACCGAAGCCGGAAGTATCGAAACACAGGTCATCTTCATGTCCGACGGCTTGCCTAATAACACCAGCAACTGGCAGGGCCAAATGAACACCCTGCACTCCAACACCAATGTCATTGGCGTTGGCATCGAAATGGGTTCCTCCAACATGCAGTACATCAACCAGATCAACGAGAACGGTAACGGTATCAACCTCGACGATCCGAGCGATCTGAACGGCCTGTTGCAGACCATCCTGACCGAAACCAGTACAGAAGGTACAACCGCTACCGGCAACGTGCTCGACAACGACACCGACGCAGATGCAGGCGACACCCTGAGTGTTGTCTCTGTGGCTCTCGGCGAAGAATCCAGCCACGGAGCCTTTACGGCTCTCTCGGCTGTCGGCACTGATGCTGACGACGCTGACACAGCGGTCATGGTAGGCACTTACGGAACTCTGACCATCAATAGTGATGGCACATACGAATACACCCCGGATCAGCCTGCGGCCGACGCACTGTCTACCGGAGATACAGAAACTGAAGCCTTCACCTATCAGATGACTGATGGGCAAGGCGGCTATGATGAAGCCACTGTGAGCTTCCTGATCAACGGTGCAGACGACGCCCCTGTGGCAGTCAATGATGTCTTCGCCGGAATGGAACTCACTCCCGGCTACTGGCAGACCTCAACCAACACGACGACGATTAATGACGCTGACTTCACAGGTTCCATCTCTGGTGGAGATTACAATGGTGTTGGTTTCGACATTAGCGCACGGGGTGAGGCGTTTATAGGTTGGGGCAATGCGAACGTTGTTAGGGTCGGCGGAGATGACCTTGGTGTTAACAATCCCAACCAATGGAGGGGAGATAACAGCAACAACATCGATGGAAAGTGGGATGAGAATATGACCATCTCCTTCGATGCACCTCAGACCTCAGTAACAATTACGCTCGGCGGTACTGGAGACGGAGATACACCTTCATTCTCTGTTAGCGGCGGCAGCGGCTCATACTCAAATGGAGTATTCACCGCCACCGGCAACATAACGAGCATCACAATCGGCGCTGACCACAAGAAGGACTCCTTCTATCTGGAATCCTTAAGTGCCAGCAGGACTGTCACAAGCACCGCCTGGATTGCGGCGTACATGACACCCAACGGCATAATTGGTGATGTGCTGCAGAATGACTTCGATGCCGAAGACGCGGATTATGTTGAAACCTCTGGTGCCAACACAGACCTCGTCGTACTCGGCGCAACAGGAACAGGTGGTTATGTCTCACTGGACGACACCGGTGATGGCTCTGCTACCAGCGGCACTATCCAAGGCGAATACGGAAGCCTGACTCTGAACGAAGATGGCACCTTCCAGTACAACGTGGATCCGGCTTTGGTGAACAACATCAACGGCCCCGGCGTGGAAACCTTTGAGTATCAGATTGCTGATACCGATGGCATGACCAGCACCGCAACACTGGAATTCCCCATCACAGTAGCAGGCGACAACTCGGTCATCGTTGGAACATCCGGCGACGACACCCTGTACGATGATACTGGAGATAACGTCATCTTTGGCCTTGAAGGCAGTGATGACATTCACCTCAGCGGCGGTGACGACACAGTCACTCTGGGCGAGGGTGCGGACACGATCACGATTGATCCCGCATACATCGGCGGAAACGTTGAAGTTACGGACTTCGACATCAACGCTGGTGACCAACTCGACCTAAATGCTCTTGGCAGCGGCAATCTGGCGATCACATCCGATTCCGGCAGCACCGATCTCATTCTGACTGTTTCGGGCAGCAGTGATCTGGTGATCACGCTCAACGGGGTTGTCTCAAGCCATGACGGCATCACTGCAAATGTCGACCTTGCAACCGACAACGTGAACGACATAATCCAACAGATTATCGATTCACCTGACAACTTCTAACTCTACATCAACCCCGGACTCGGCCAATGGCCGAGTCCGGGCATTTACCCAGACACGGACAATTCTCCTTGCCAAGGAGATCAATATGACTGACGATACGAATATGAACGACACGACGATGCTTGGCACGTATTCCCTTGAGGGAAACGTGCCTGTTGAGCCGGAAATTGTACTTGCCAACTGTATGGATACGGCCATGCTAGGCCAACTGGTATCTGTTTTTCAAGGCAATCCAGACATCCGGTTCTTCCTCATTCACGACGCACCGGAAAATGCCGTCGACCTGACAGGAGATCTCCATTTTCTCAAAGATGGCGGAAGCTGGGTGTTGGCTAACAACAACTCCCTGCTTGGTGTACTTTTTGACAATGCGGACTTTAATCCGAATGGAACAGAAGACACATTCTCTCTCTCTCAAAATATCGACGGCAGTTGGGCTGTGATGATGGATAACACACCCTCACTGGCAGACTTACCGCCGAGCGAACAGCTGCTCGTTGACTTGGCAGAAGATAATCTTTTTGTAGACGATAACGTTGCCGGAACAAGTACAGATCATGACAGTTTCTTCATTGATCCCTCTGTTTTGGAGCACGGAGAAAACGAAATCATTGTCTCCAACTTCACTGTTGGTAGCGACACGCTGGAACTGCCTGAAGGCATGTCTGTCAAGGATGTAATCGTGGACACGGAACACGACCTTACGGAAGTAATCATCGGACAAAACGATACAGGCCACGATGATATCGTAGTTAAGCTACTCGGTGTTTCCCAGCCTGATCTGCCCACGCATGATTACGGCATTGACACCGATACTTCGACAGACGACCTTATCAATCACCTGATAAGTTCCGGTATGAACGTTGATTAAGCACTCTCTTTAACATTCTATAAACTTCATAAAAAAACCGTGATGTTCAACGCGGTTTTTTTCATGGAATACGCAATTTCCACTAATAAAAAAGCATGTTAGAATACATCGTGAAAAACGTTCTTTTCGATGCATAAAACCAGGGTGAAAACGGGAGATTTTCCCGGTCAAAACAGACTCTCAAAAAAGACCATAATATTTATATTTTCAAGTGGTTAGCACACACAATAAAGCTTGTGCCATTTTGCCCAAAACGTCTTGACACATATTTATAATTATGGCTATAAGTCTACCAGTAAGTAGCTTAAATTCAATCACATGGGGTTTATCATGAAAAAGATCGTTCTCGCGACTCTCCTTTTTTCCCTCCTTCTTTCCGTGCCGGCTTTCGCCCAAGCGGATGGAACGATGACACTGAAAGACAGTGTCGTTGCGGCTGTCAAACAGCACCCGAAAATCAAGGCCATGTTGTATAACAGAGACGCCGTATCCAAGGCGCAACTGTCTGCACTGGGCCGTTTCTTCCCGTCTCTGGACTTGCAAGCTGAAGCTGGTTGGCAGGAATACAGCAGTGCTGTTACCCGTGCCACCAATGTGGACAGACATACCCGCACTCCCACAGACATGACCGCAACTGTTACTCAGCCGATCTTTGACGGTTTTGATCGTTGGAGCGACTACAAGCGTGAAGGCGCCCGCATGACTTCCGCTGAAGGCCGTTTGGTTGATAATGTGGAAACCGTTGCTCTGGACGCCATCCGCGCCCATGTCGACGTGGTCCGCATCCGTAAGCTTGTTGCTCTGGCCGGTGAAAACATCACCGCTCACCAACAGTTGCTTGATTCTATCACCGAACGTGTTGAAGGTGGAGCCGGTAACAAGGCCGATGAAATGCAGGCTAAGGGCCGTGTTGCCCGCGCCGAGACCACTCTCGTCACCTACATCGGTGACCTTCGCTCTTCAGAGGCAGAATACGCCCGTACAGTTGGCGTCACTCCCAAAGAACTCGGCGATCCCGAATACAACCCCGAATATATCCCCGGCACAGCTGAACAGATTCTCGATGTTACTCTGGACAACAACCCCAAGATCGCAGTGTTCAAGGCTGAGATCGAAGTGGCTGAACGTACAGTTGGTGTCCTCGAATCCACCATGTACCCAGAAATTGATGTTTACTACGCACACCGCAACACGGATGACCTCGACGGTTCGGACTCTTGGGTTCAGGACGACAAGGCAATGCTCCGTGCGAACTGGAATCTCTTCAACGGCCTCAGCGATTACAACGATGTTCGCACCGCAACCGCCCGCGTCCGTGAAGCCCAGTCCAATTTGCAAGACACTACCGATGACTTGATCCGTCAGGTTGCATCAGCTTGGGCCGAATACGAATCCAGCATCGGTCAGATCGAAAAGTACCAAGAAGCTCTCCAGTACAGCTTGGAGTCCTTGGACATGTATCTCATGCAATTCAATGTCGGTCAGCGCTCACTCTTGGACGTGCTTGATGCGACCAACGAAGTCTTCAGCAACAAGGTGCAGCTTGAAACTGCTACCAGCAACCGCAACTTCACCCTGTACAAATTCCTGGCCCTCGAAGGCCAGCTCATGAAGACTCTGGAAGTAGCTTCCAACACCTACGAAGAACTTCCTGCTACTGAACAGTAAGCGACTTACACGCGAGAACTTCAAGGGGCGCAGCCTGCAGGCTGCGCCCCTTTTGCGTGGCCAATATATTGGCAAGACTCTTAGCCTTTCTAACTCATACTTCACAACATCAGCACTCGTTCAAGACGCCATAATTTAGAAAGACAAGCCCACATCCTCTATAATTATCCCAAGCCTCCAGCACACTCCACGGCTCAACACTCATCCCAAACAAATGCCCTCGCAAACAAGCCTCAGTAGGAACTGTTTGTGACTAGGAAATTCATTCGCGTTCCAAATATAATTATGGAGACAAAATTCAAGGTACCGTCAAAGGTAGAAATAGCCTGGACATCAATCACGACGATTAACAACAGACAGTAACTCAATCCCATGAAGTAAAACAGACTGTCCTCTTCAACCTCCAAAGACAAAGGCCTCGGCGAAGTATCGCCGAGGCCTTTCAACCAGATGGATTATTTTCTAGTCCCTAGGGGCTAACAACTTTTCTGCAACAGGAGTCTTGACGACTTCGGCAAGAGCCTGAACCACAGAGCTGTCAAACTTCGTCGACTCGCTGGAGAGGATAGCCAAAGCCTGCTCCGGCTCTTTCGCTCCACGGTAAGACCTTGGTCGGATCATGGCGCAGAATACGTTCAACACAGACAGAATACGAGCAAGCATAATGGTTTCATCGCCCATAATTTTCTTAGGATAGCCGGAGCCATCCATACGCTCGTTCATCTGATAAATAGCCAGAAGCACACCTTCGTCGATGTCGATATCTTTGAGAATACGATAGGCGTGTTCGACATGCTCTTCCATAGTCACCATTTCCTCGTCGGTAAGCTTGCCCGGCTTGGTCAAAATCTCATTAGGTACGAACATCTTACCTATCTGCGACAGATTGGCCGCAGTCTCGATTTCAGCAACGTCCATTTCCGACATGTGCATATACTTAGCTACTTCCACAGACAACCCTGCCAAGAGCTTGGTATGCCCACCGAGGTACGGATCAGCTGCCTCAATAGTGCTTCCCAACGCTTCCATGGCACTCTTGATCAGACGCTTATTCTGCTCTTGCGCTGCCACGAATTCGGTGATGTCTCGATAAACTTCGACCAAACCAGCACACGACCCGCTGCTATCACAATAGGGAGATTTTGATATCTGAAACTGATGTCGTTGAGAACGCAGGAAAATCGGCTCGTTGATTGTCTCCTTACGGTTTTCCCGCATGGCAATCTGATCAATGGACTCCAACCGCTTGGCGGTATCAAAACCAAATACAGCAGCGGCATCCATACCAATCAATTCATCACGAGTTCGCCCAACAGCAGTGGCAAAGGCATCGTTAACATACGTATACCGTCCCACACCGTCCTTGAGTGTAATAAACTCGTCAATATTGGCATTAATAGAATCAATGAACCGCTTTTGGTCATCTATCTGTGTTGCCAAAGCCTTAAATTCCTTGGCTATACGTTGACTCTGCACGCCAGTAAGAATCCACCATGCCAACCCTGCCACAAGAAAGGCAGTCAGAATACCCAACCCGGCCACGATGTACACGGTCCGTGTAAAATCATGAATCGGAGTGACTGCATCATCATAATCAATTTCCTGAATCAACCACCACTCAGGGCCAGGAACCCGCACACCCAGTGAATAAACTTTCTGTTCACTGTCTCCAATGCTCATCCTTGCCTCAAAGGGGATATTACCCTTCGGTCCAAAGTCGATCTGCGTCGAGACTTCCTCAAATCCTTCGGAACTCCATGGAGTGGCTTCCTTGTATCTATCACCGTCTTTTTGCATCAAACGCGTCTTCTGCCCCTTTGCAGCCAGAGCAGAGTTCGACAACAATTCGGTAATCTTGCCGGAAACAAGTCGTGTCATCATCAGGACACCAACGGCTCCGTCCTGCGGTCCCTCATCGGTCCCACCCACGGCATCCGGCGGATAAATAGGAACATACACGTCCATTTCCACACCCCGGACCGTCTTCCTGAGCGGAGAATATTGTGGACTATTTTCAAAGACAGCAGCCTTAGCTGATGCAGTCTGCAGGTCATCCATCGGTGGTAAATGACCATCAGTGGCGATATAAGCTTCACCACTCTTGCTCAAAATACGTGCATTGACGAATCCGGCATAAGTGGAAAACTCCCTGAGCATATTTTCCATCATGGGCAACTGTTCAGCCAAAACAGCGCCCTCACTTTCAACATCTTCTTCGGAGTGAATTGTTCCGAAAAGAGCTGAAAGATCCCCGTCAAAATCTTCAATCTCAGCGGCATAGAGCCGGAAAAGATCGGATTTGATCAGCCGGTCACCATGGTGGGATAAATTGCCAAGAAATGTGCCGACAACCTCCCCCCTGACATGGGTCAAAATTTCGAACCGTTTTTGCAGGTTCTCCAGTACTCCAACTTCCTTGTCTTTGACCGCTTTGTTGGCAAGAAGCAGGATGCCTACTGAAATGACCAGAACAAAAGCCAGGACAACGCCGATCTTGACGCCTTGCCCGGCTCCCCCAATGGACTTGGGGACCTCTGACGCGTTTTGTGCATTGTGTTCAGCCATAGTCAATTCTCCATCTGGTTTATGGTGTCGCCCTCCCGCGGGAAGGCGTGCCTTACTTTTTCGTCTTCGTATATGTGGACTTCTTCTTGGGAGCCACGTGCATCCACCTGAACTTCTCGTTCACGGAGTATTGCGGAATATAATGCTTATATTTCGTATGTGACAAAACCATAACGGTCTGATTGTCGAGAATAAAAATATCGTTATCGGTGTATACCGCCAAGACCGCATGCCCTATGCCACGAATCGCATCCTTAACCGCCACTATACGCATTTGATCCTGCGAAAAGCCAACTTCTTGAAGGGCATAAAACTTGGCAATCGAATAGTCTTCGCAATCACCTGATTTTCTCAGGAATTCCCATGGGGTCGCCCAATATTCACTGACCCCCCAATTAGCCTTGTCCAAACGATACGGCCATTTATTGAAAAACTTGGTCACAGCCTTAAGCTTTTCCTTATTAGGTTTACCCTTGATCTGTGACTTGAGCGCGTACCATCCTGATTTTGATGGATGATTAGCCGTCTTGGAATCTTGGAAATATCCTTTCCACGCCTGCATTTTGGTCACCACACGGGACCACTTGGGCAATTTCTGAATTTTCCCCTTGAATTCCATGGTTCCCAGCAACCGGGGCTGCTTTTGCTTTTTGGCCGCTGCCGACGCAGTGGGGGCCATTCCAAGGACTACAACGATGAAGACCGCACACAGTGCGGTCATAGTCATCGTATGTCTCCCCAGAATAAAACGCATGAGGCAATCAACGCTCCCTAAGTGCGTTCTGCTTTGCCTTAAGAATCGGTTTCAGGAGATAATCCAGCACCGATTTTTTACCGGTAAGGACGTCCACTCCAGCGGTCATGCCCGGAATAATGGGCAATCTTTGTCCCCGATACACAATGGCATTCTGCTTGGTACGCACTTTAACAAGATAATGATTTTCACCTTTCTCATCTTCAATGGTATCCGCACTGATATTTTCGACAGTTCCCTCAAGTCCTCCATAAATAGAAAAATCGTAAGCCGTAATCTTGACCTGAGCTTTCTGACCCGGATGCAAAAACGCGATATCTGAAGGCTTGATTTCCGCCTCAACCAACAAAGTATCGTCCAAAGGCACTACTTCCATAATGGATTCACCAGGACGAATAACACCACCGAGCGTATTAGACATGATGTGCTTAACGATACCTCTAACCGGTGAACGAACATCTGTCCGAGTAACCCGGTCACCACCAGAACTCAGATTCTCAGTTATGGAATTCAATTCAAGCCGCCGTTCGTTAATTTCTTCCAACGCCTGGCTCCGAAACTCTGCCTTGCGTTGCTCAACCCTACCAAGCGCCTCCTTGGCAGCCCGCTTGACGCGAGGAATACCCAAGGCCAAAGCCTCGACATCACCCCGAAGTTCGACAACGCGCTGTTCCAAAGCCAAATAATCCAACTCCGAATGAATCTGTTTTTCCACAAGAGGCTTGGCGATATTACGCTGTTTGAGAGCGACTTCCAAGCTACGCTGAAGTTGCCGTTTACGACCAGCCATTTCACTCACTTCCTGCTGTTTCTGTTCATACTGATCTTGCAGAAGGCTCAATTCAATCTTCAACTGCTGTTGCTGTGCCCTGGAAATTCTGAGTTGATCATTCACCAACTGCGGAGCTTCTTTTTTCAATTCATCATCAAAAACAGGGTCCCTGTCTTCGACCTCGGCAACCAATCGGGCGATAGCCGCCCGATGCTCCATTGCCTTGGCAAATGCATCGCGATAATAACTGGCAGCCTGCTCGTTATGCAGGCGGCAAAGTATGTCCCCTTTGTCGACGGTCTGTCCTTCATGCACATACAATTCACTCAGAATACCACCTTCGAGGTTCTGAATTTCCTGAATACGCTGAGACGGAATAACCCGACCAAAACCGCGAGTGACTTCATCGAGAACTGCCAATTTAGCCCAGACGACAAAAATAATGATCAACAACAATATGGACGTGGACATGATGTAGGCGAACCGACGACCTTTACCATACATGGCCTGGTCCACCTCACTCATGAACAGGAGTACTTCTCTTTCATCTTTATGCTTGCTCATGACGACCTCAGAGGGAAACCTTGATTTTACCGGACTTAAGTCCATCCAATACGGCCTGTTTCGGCCCGTCCACAACAATTTTTCCCCGGTCCATGATGACTAACCGATCAATGAGATCAAGCATAGAATGACGGTGGGTAATTACGATAAGCGTCTTGTCTTCGACAAACGATCTGAGTCGCTCCTTGAGTCTGAATTCCGACTGATTATCCATGTTGCTCGACGGCTCATCCATAATCAGGATTTCCGGGTCGGGCAAAACGGCGCGGGCAATGGTTACAGCCTGTCGTTGACCGCCGGACAGGGATGTTCCCCGCTCTCCGACCATCATACCAAACCCGGCTGGGTGATCCCGAACAAAATCATTCACCCCAGAAATTTCAGCCGCGTAATTAATGGACTGATCATCTGCCTCAGGCAGACCGAAAGCAATGTTATCTTTCAACGTCCCATAAAAAAGCAAACTATCCTGAGAGATATACCCCACTTTCCTGCGAAGGTCGGCCACGTCCATCTGACGCAAATCAATATCACCAACCTGTACAGACCCTTCAACGGGTTGATACAGCCCGACGCACAATTTACCAAGGGTAGTTTTTCCAGCTCCGGTCCGACCGACGATACCGACCTTTTCACCCGGAGAAAGCTTGATATTGACATCATGCAAAACAGCCTTGTCCGTCCCCGGATAGCTGAATGAAACGCCAGTCATGGTTATGGAAGGTTCAATGGTACCATAATGGAACGTTTCCTTTTCATCGGGACGTTCGCTGGGCATTTCCATAAGCATATCCAAAGCGTTCAGCGCCATCCTGGATTGCTGGAAACGGGAAAGCAAACCGGCAACCGCACTCAACGGTGCCATGGCCCGACCCGACAGGATATTGCAGGCGATCAACCCACCCACAGTCAGCTCTCCTTTTGAAATAAGGAACACGCCGATAATTACCACTGCCACCGAAACCATCTGGGTAATAAAAACCGAGAAGGAAATGGAAATGTTGGCCATGATCTTAGCGCGGCTGTTGGACATGGCAGACATACCCACCACGCTCTCCCACCGAGCCTGCATACGACCTTCGGCCATACTCGTCTTGATGGTTTCAAGCCCCTGTACAATTTCAAACAGAAGCGCATGTTTCTGTGTTGATTCCTTATAATGACTCTCAATGATACGCTGGAAAGGAATCTGAAGGAACAGCCCCACCAAAATGACCACCGGAACCGCTATGAAAATCGGATAAGCGATTGGACCGCCGATGAAGTGAATGACAAAAATAAACAAAAACAGAAATGGCAGGTCGATAAGCGCAACCAACGATGACGACCCAAAAAACTCACGCAATGACTCAAACTCACGGATATTATTGGCCACGGCTCCTGCGGATTCCGGCATATGATCAAGGCGGGCGGACATGAGATGGTTCATAATCCGACTGCCAATAATGACATCCGCATTGCGACCAGCCACATCAACGAAATAACTGCGCAAATTCTTCAGCAAGAAATCAAAGATGTAAGCAATGGCAATACCTATGGCCAATGCCCACAATGTTTCCATTGCATTGTTCGGAATAACACGGTCATAGACGTTCATCACAAAAAGCGGCGAGGCTACAATGATGATATTCGTCATGATGGACGCGCCAACAACGTGTTTATAGATAGGCCAGAAACGACCAAGGACACCCCAGAACCATCGCTTGGTCTTGAGAAGTTTCAACCCCGACACACGCTTATCAAGTTTGGAATTACGATGACAGAATATGGCATAACCAGTGTATTCTTCTTCCAATTTCTCAAGCGGCATTTCGGTCTCGGCCATACCGTGGCCAGGAATCACGACACGAGCGACCTTGTCCGTCGTCTCCACAAGCACGCAGGCATTGCCACCACGAAGAAGCAGGATACACGGAAGAATCAGTCGAGTAATAGTCCGCAACTTCTCACGATAAACAGTCTTTGCCCGAATGCCGATGCGATCTGCGGACCGAACAATGGACGCGGCTGTAATGACGCCTTCCTGTTGCGGGATACCAGCCTTGAGCGTGGCCGAGGAAACCGGCTTACCAAGCAATCGACTTATGATGGAAAGACAAATTACAAGCGGCGGCTGAAAATCAATATCCTTTGGCGACAATCTTTCATCAGTCTCGACTTTGATTGGCACCGGCTGACCAGGCATGGGCATACCACCGGGCATGGGCTGTCCGGGTTGTCCAGGCTGTCCGGGTTGACCAGGCTGCTGCGGTTGACCTGGCATAGGCTGCCCTTGCTGCTGTGGTTGTTGCGGTTGTCCGGGCTGCTGCGGTTGCTGAGGTTGTCCTCCAGACGCTTGAGCAGTTGACGTGCCCGCGGCCGCAACGGGGCTTTCCCCCTTTCCGGGAGCTGTCCCCACAGGCTTGGTATCCAATTGGGAGGGCTTGGCCGCCGGCTTGCTTTTGGCTTGCTTGCCAGTTGGAGGCACGGAACCCGATTTGGAAGATGTAGCAGAGGCACTTCCAGCCGGCGCCGTTGGAGATGAAGCTCCATCAGTCCGTGTTGGCTTGGAACCATTCTTTAACGCTGATTTTTTATCAACAGACATAAGTTTCGCTTGGAATAAAGTGAAAATAAAGGGATCTCCCCTACCACTGGCAGGGTCGTACATTTCTTACAGTATAGGTCTATAATCTTTCCTCTGTGTGGATTTTTGTCAAGGAGCAATTGAGATTATACAAGCTATCCCGATATGTTTGGGGTTTTCTCCCGACTTTTTCATAAGGGTACAGCTAGGACACATAAAACAAGCTCGAAAAGGGATGAAAACATGTAGACCTAACAGAGTGTGTGAGTCATCATGCCGGGATAATGCTTGAACAAAAAAAACACCTCGAACAACCGCCCGTACTCCCCATGACCCGCAAGGAAATGGAAACACTGGGCTGGCGTGAACTGGATATACTTCTGGTCACTGGCGACGGCTATGTGGACCACCCTTCTTTTGGCGCAGCTCTGCTTGGCCGATGGCTGGTGCATCACGGATTCCGCACCGGCATCGTGGCCCAACCCGCTTGGGACAAACCTGATGACGTCAATTGCATGGGCCGCCCCCGGCTTTTCGCAGGCGTGACCTCGGGTTCACTGGACTCCATGCTCGCTCATTACACCGCCTTTCGTAAAAAGCGGTCCGACGACGCATATACCCCCGGCGGCAAAGCTGGAGCACGCCCCAACAGAGCTTCCATGGCCTATACAAATGTGGTTCAACGTGCCTTTCCCGGTCTGCCTGTCATCCTTGGTGGTATCGAACCATCCTTACGCCGTGTTTCACACTATGACTTTTGGTCTGACTCCGTCCGCAAATCCATTCTGCTGGACTCCAAAGCCACAGCCATTACATATGGCATGGCTGAAAATTCCATTGTCACCCTCGCCGAAACCATCGAGACAATTGTCGAGGAATCCGGTGAAGTGAACATCAAGGCTCTACGCCCGCAACTGACGAATATTCCCGGACTGGCTGTAGCTGGCTCTGCCAAGGATATACCGGATGATATTCCCATTATCACCCTGCCGTCTCATGAGGCAATCCTGGCCGACCCGCAACAACTTATCAAAGCTACAGAACTTTTGGAGCAACAAGTCCACCAGAATAAGGCTATGGTCGTACAGGAAACAACAGGACGGATGGTCATGCTCACACCTCCCGGTCCTCTGCTCGACACCGCCGGACTGGATGAACTGGCAGGCCTTGCCTTTTCCCGTCTGCCACACCCTTCGTACACGCAACGCATTCCGGCCGCAGACATGATTCAAACCAGCGTAACCACGCATCGAGGTTGTTCTGGAGGCTGTTCATTCTGCACTCTGGCACTGCATCAAGGCAGAACCATCCGTTCACGAAGCAAAAAATCCATCCTTGACGAGGTCAAGGCCATCACCGAGGTCAAAGGATGGAACGGCTCAATTTCTGATGTGGGCGGCCCCAGTGCCAACATGTGGGGAGCGCATTGCGCCTCGGATCAATCCAAATGCAAACGTCCCAGTTGCATGACGCCGAATGTCTGCAAACATTATCGGATAACGCAAAAGGATTTCGTCAATCTGCTCAGGTCCGTCAATGACGTACAATCTGTCAAACACGTCCGGGTAGCCTCGGGCTGGCGCATAGATCTCGCCCTGACCGACATGCCCGCGCTCGCAACCATGATTCGCGAATTTGTGGGTGGACAAGCCAAGGTCGCACCGGAGCATCAGGTGGATCACGTCCTCAAGCTCATGCGAAAGCCTGGCTTTGATAAATTTGAAAAATTCCTTGATCTTTTTTGGCGCGAATCCCGTAAGGCCGGGAAGCAGCAATACGTCATCCCTTACCTCATGTCCGCCTTTCCCGGTTGCACCGAAGATGACATGCGCGCTTTGGGCGACTGGCTCAAGTCACAAGGGTGGAAACCAGAACAGGTGCAATGCTTTATTCCCCTGCCCGGTACTGCCGCTGCCGCTATGTTCCACGCTGAAACCGACATGAAGGGCAACCCTATTTATGTCGCCAAAAGCGATGCCGAACGGTTGCGCCAGCATGCCATCCTCATGCCCAACACAGGTAGACCGCCCAAGGGCAAAAAACAGCATGGCAAACAGCACAGGAACAATGATGATTCCTTCTCGAAACAACGACGGAATACGACTAAAAAACGCAGGTAGAATTTCGTCTTTTCATTGTGCTCATCGAATAAAAAAAGGCCCTGTCGGATATTCCGGCAGGGCCATCTTTTGTGTTCAATGATGAAAAATTATTCCAGTCCCTGCTCCATCATATACTTGAAAACGGTTTCGACAAACTTGCCCGACACCACATCCGGTAATGCAAAATGCGGCATTTCTTTATGAGCCATGGAGCTGGTATACGCGAACCATATCTCAGAAGATATTTTATCAAGAGCCGGTGTAAGCAATTTCGCCCACAACTCTCCGTGTTCACTTTGGTCCAAACCAAACGCCCGACACTGCAAAGGGCGATGTTCAAAAAGCATACACTTTCCGTCCTCAAGCAACGGACAGACTGCACCGACTTCTGACAAACAATAATCCCCGCCCTCGTCATCATCCAAATCACGCACGGCACTCCGTTCCGCCTGAGCCGTTCTCACGGCCCGCTCAATCACGGCAAGCCGTTCTTCGCCTGTCAATTCCAGATTAATCCGATGGCTGATGTGCACAGCTTCCGCGAGTGTCAAACTGACCGGTGTTGTACAACACTGATCGTGATCTAACCCACAAGCCAAACCCTGCGTAGCCTTGCCGCTTTCTTCCAGTCGTTGCACCAATTCTTCATAATCATTGAAAAATGGTGACAAATCCACCAACCGCTTGAACCCCAAAGATGGCTCGCGAACATTCAGTTGCCCGGACTGCTTGCCATACTTACGAACGGTACGCCATTGAACGAAATTGGCGGGCTTGCTCTTGAGGCGCTTGAGGGCCTTTCCAGCCAGCTTGTGACCGAGTCCCCGCCTCAACAAATAGGCATTGAGGACAGTACCGGTTCGTCCGATCCCGTGACGACAGTGAATAAGGACCTTTTTGCCGAGATAAATAGCCTCGTCCAGCCATTCCAAAGTTTTTTCCAACTCAATGAGACTCGGGGCTTCCTCGTCATCCAACGGTAAATAATGGACCTCAAATCCGGCATCCTTCTCGATGTCATGCAAATCACAAAACTCGCCGCAAAGATTGAGGATGGCATCAACTCCTTCCGCATGAATAGCGTCAAGTTGCGGATGACTCATAGGTGCATGTCCAACACCAAGCTGATCTGTCACCCACGTGACTTGATAGGCGGATTTGCACTCCTTAGCCATTTCGACTCTCCGCATCTCTGATAAACTTTTTCACCTCTTCACGGACCTGTGCTTCGTCACTCATGCGCATATCCATGAGTCGAGTCACCGCCATAAGATAGCCCAACCGTACCAGCATGCGCTGGGTCTCGTTCTCGTCCAAACGCGCGCACCGGGCATCAATCATGTCACCACGAGTTTCAGTCACGAACCCATAGCAATCGAGGACCTGTCGGATGAATTCCAGCCGCAACAAGCGTTGGTCAAACCCTGCACCACCGCCTTTAAAACGGAAATTAACGTAGTTGGCTCCGGCATCCGAACCACACACGGAGTCAACCACCGAGAAGTGATACCCAAACCGAACCATGAGATGCAGATAATCTTCTGAAATAAGGCCATAGCTTGCCAACAGCTTGGAATCAAAACTAAATATACCACCAGAAATCTTATCGAATTCTTCCCAGTCCATATGTGTCAATTTATTCGGCCATACGACACGTTCGTCAGACAAACCATACCAGAGGGCCCACATGGGACGACATTTGATGTCATGCGGCGATACGGTCTTGCCATCACCAGCGTTGCCGAACAAACCGCCACCAAGGTCAAGGATATACATGACCAGAGGAAGATTGGTCTGTAACCGCCTGGCTGAATGCATACCCCGGCCACGCTTGTCCATAATGGAAAACATCTCGTTCACGGATTTTTCATGGCAGAAACGGACCACGTCATGCAGACTTTTACACCCCATGGGCGTAAAATTGTCACTCTGCGGATCTGTCAAATTAAGCTTTACGGCAATGGGAGCTACTTTGGCATATTGTGTAACCACTCGCTCGGAAACTTTCTTGGCCTTTTGAGACCGGGTCATAATCGCCTCAACGCATCCATCATAAACGGCACCGTGGGTGCCATCCACTGTAACCAACTGTCCCGGCTCGAAGGAAGTACCAAGATCTCCGACCAACACAGGCACACCCGATTCCCGAGCCACCGAGGCAAAATGACTGGCTCGACTGCCAGTCCCGGAAATAACACCATTCATGTTGCCGATGAATGTCAGCAGCGAAGGTTGCAACGTTGGTGTCACCACCACTGCTCCCTGAGGTATTGCCGCTATACGCTCACCGGAAGAAGCATAATAAATTTCGCCACATCCCACACCAGTGGAAGCACGTTCCATCCCTTCAAGAATCGGCTTGACGGACAACGGTTCATGATCCGAGGCAGCATCTTCCCGTTCCAACTGCAAGGGACGACTTTGTAGGATAAACAATTTACCGGTCACATCTTCGGCCCACTCGATATCCTGAGGACAACCAAATGCTTTTTCCAACTGCATAGCCAAACGGCCCAGTTCAACCAAAGTTTCTTCAGGCGGCAAGCCACCAGTATCCGGAGTACATTCGTTGTCGATACGGGGTGTTTCCTCACGAGTAAGGACGGCCTTGTCCGGCGAGACACTGCCATCCACCAGCCCATGCCCAAGACCACCTACACCATAGACGCCCATAGCCTCGCGCCCTCGACAATCCGGGTCCTGCGAATAGACAACACCAGCTGTCTCGGCATCCACCATAGGCAACACCAGAACAGCCATGGCCGTCTGACTATCGGTCAATCCATTGGAAATACGATAAGCCACTGCCCGAGGACAATATTTTCCCGCCAATACCCGTTTGTATGCTTCCAGCACATCATTGGGCGGAACATTGAGTTCCGAGGCATACTGTCCGGCAAACGAAATTTCACCGTCTTCGGCAAGAGCACTGGAACGGACTGCAATAAGATCCTCGCCCTCGATAATTTCGGATACGCCGAACCGAATACCACGAGCGATCTCTTCCGGAACTTCGGCGGCCAGAATCAATTCCTGCATTTCGGCGGTCAACCGCGCCAACAGTTCACGATTACCAACCTCCATTTGTCGAAGCCGTCCTTCGATATCTTCACTGAGTCCATTAAAATCTATAAAATAATTGAAGGCATTAGCTGTAACGACAAACCCTGGGGGGACGGGAGCGCGCCCTTCAACTTTAGCACGTCCAAGATTAGCCGCCTTCCCTCCGGTCAGTGTTGGAAAGGAACCAGCTTCGTCCAAAGACAGAATATAAGGCGGCCCCACTTCAGGCTGCTCAAGCTCCATTCCCATGCGCACATAAAAATCAATTTTACGAAAATATTCCGGCAAATCCATGTATCGTGTGGGATTCATTTCCATGAGCTGTCCGGCCATGGTGCCCACGGCATTGGACAACTGATTCGTCATCCAAACAGCCCGCTGCCTGTCGGCCAGACGTTTCCCATAAAACATCTCTTCAAGATCCGCGATCAATTCCAACGCGATGGCATCTTGTGCAAGCAAAGACTTGAATGCCTCATATTTGCGCCGCAACAACGTGCCCGGAGCAAAGACCTGGTAGCTCCAATGTTTGAAGAGTTGTTTTAGATACACGCTATTCTCCCAGGACTTCCGAAACCTTGGTTTCGAGTTCTTCCTTGTTGATAGGCTTGACGCAATATTCCTGTGCTCCAAGTCGCAGCGACTCTCGAGCCGTTTCCAATGTAGGATATCCCGTGAGCATAATTGCCTTCATGCCTGGGTTGATTTTTTTCAACTCTTCCAGGGCTTCCACGCCGGTCATTTTTTTGAGTTTAATATCAAGAATAGCCAGATCCACAGAGTTTTCTTCTGCGAATTTCAGAGCATCTTCCTCTTCAGTAAAATTAAAAACAGTATGATCTTTCCGTTCCAGAATGCGCTTAACCAGCACACCGGCATCTGAAATATCGTCCAATACAAGTATATTTGCCATCCAAAACTCCTAAGCTTCAGTGCTCCCGTCTCTGGATTGATGATCCAAAGGGAGGTTGATTTCAAAAACTGTTCCCGGCCCACAAGCACCATCGCATTCCGGGAATCCAAAACCTTCAGGCAACGGACTCATAGTCACTATTTCGCCATCATGATCCTCGATAATACCAAACGAGACTGACAGTCCCAACCCGGTCCCCTGGCCTACGGCTTTGGTACTATAAAACGGATCAAAAATATTCTTCAATTTATCCTTGGAAATACCAACACCACAATCAGCGACCCAAACGGATACAATCCCCGCAGGAGTATCAAGTTTTGTCCTAATAAGTATGGTACCACCGTCCACACCCATGGCATCACGGGCATTGGTCAACAAATTAATCCACACCTGTTTCAATTTTTCCGGATCGCCATAAATAATGGGGTACCGATCATCCATTTCGGTCAGGATATTCACTTTGTCCAGCTTGAAGGTATGCCGCACCAGACTCACGGCTTCCAAAACCGAATTATTAAAACACATTTCCCGCTTGGCGGAATCGGTCTGACGAGAAAATCCCAGCAGGTCGGCAACGATTTTCTTGCAAACCTTGGTCTGCTTCTCGATAATAACCAGATCGTCGTACATCTGGCCCCCCGCGTCAACATCCTCTTGCAATAACTGTGAATATCCAAGGATAATACCTAGTGGAGTATTAATTTCATGGGCCACACCACCAGCCAACAAGCCGAGAGATTCCATCTTCTGTGCTTGAATAAGCTGATTTTCATATCCCTTGATGTCTGAAATATCACGATCAGTACGGAGCAATCCGTCAATACGTCCGTCCGCATCCAGAACCGGCACACAGACGACATGGAACCACCGCTGGCTCCCTTCTCCCTTGATCTGAATCTGGGTATCAATTCTGCGTCCAGACTGAAGGATATCACGGGCCGCCATGTGACGTTCTTCGGCTTCGCCCTCATAAAAAAGATCAAAATCGGTCTTGCCCACAACCTCAGCTATGGACACGCCGACGGAATCAGCAAACCCTTTGTTGCACGCCTGATAACGCATGGTGGCATCCATCAAAGAGACCCGATCCGGAGTCATGTCAAGAATTGTCCGCATAAGCCGTTGCTGGTCACGCAAACTCCGGTCTGCCGAACGTAACTCGTTAATATGTGTTTTGAGGGAAACAGCCATAACATCAAAGGTTTCAGCCAGATCCTGAATTTCATCTCCAGCATTTTGCCGATACACGGAACACACTCGACAGGACTGCAACCGACATTGGAAATTGCTCTCATTATCGCAGTCGGGACACATTGTCCCCGCTATATACCAACATCGACGACGCGTTTCACCGTGGGCAGGACATTCTGTCAATTCACAGTTGCGTCGCTCCCAACAATGGACACCTCCAGCCGGAGAGGATTGAATATTCAAATTGCCGGTCAACATTTCTTCTGCATGAGCACGAAGCAATCCCAAACGCACAGTAACACGTCTGGCAAAATAGGTTCCGATTGACGTGGCGATAATCAAAGCCCCGGCAAACAACCCGGCCATGAGCGTAATCTGATGTTGCACAGACCGATTGATGCGCGCCGTAGACAAACCTATTCGCACAACCCCGAGCTGACCGTCTGATACCTGAACCGGGACAGCGAAATCATACATCCGTCGAGAACCGTCTTCGAGGAGTTGAATATGAAGCTTGCCATCTTCGGCCAAACCATTAGCAGTCAAGAGATCGACAGGAAATCTCCGTTGAAATGTATGAGCCATAACATGACCGCTTTTATCCTGAACAAAGGCGTAAACAATATCTTCTACCCGGCTCTGTTCATCCACCATATTCTTCAAACGCAGAAAATCTCTGGCTAAAATGGGATCAACGGCTCGAACAGCCAAACTCGTGGCCAACGAAGAACCACGCATTTTGCTCTCTTCGACCAGAGAATTGGCACTCATGTACCCGACCATGGGTAACAGCAAAAGAGCCATTACAATTAGTATAGCCGACATGCCCATATTGAGCTTATTGCGGAATCGAAGTCTGGGGAAAAGTCTCATGTATCAATCCGCCTATTGGTCCAGGCCGAGTTTACCAACCAGTTCCCTGACCGGATCGTAGTCTGAATCCTGCACAGGAATAATGCCGTGCATACCAGCCGATGACAAAATTTCACGATCAGGTTCACGCCGATAATTCAAAGCAAACATGGCATGAGCAATTGCTTGAACAACCTCCGGATCAAGGCCTTTACGGGCTGCATAAACCCAACCGGGATACAATCGGGTTTGAGCCAGCACTCGGATATCGTCGAGATTGATCTTTCCGGCGACAACATCAAGAGTCCCCTTACGGATAGTTCCAATATCAAATGCTCCGGCATGAACCGCCAAGACAACTTTTTCCTGCTTGCCACCCGGACCGGGAGCAAAATCAACGGTTTCGAAATCACTCACATTGATATTATTGTCGAAAAACAACCCAAGCGGGAACAGATAACCACCGGCCGACTCAGGGTCTACGGCAATCCACCGTTTGCCACGACAATCCTCAATAGTTTTGAGATCAGGACTGTCTGCTCGACAAATTATCTGTCCTTGAAAGTCGGGGTGACCGGAAGGTTCGACTATACCAGCAAAAGCCGTGGCACCGACTTCGGCCAAGCGCGTATAAACAAAGGGATTTGAATAGGAAATATCAATCTCACCCCGCTCCACCATCTTGATGTGTTCATCAAAAGTATCAGGGAAAATCTGCCGGAGCGGCACTCCGGTTGCCTTACGCAAATATTCGAGCAATTGGCGATGCCGTTGATAGGAAATAGTATGAGAATACTGGGGAAGATAAGCATAGGTAATGGCCTCGACCTGTCGGGGCGCAACCAAATTCTCGCGCTTTGATAAATCGACCGTTACAGCGTCCTCATCGGAGCACCCGATCAAAGCAAAAGCCATAACCGCAAGCATCAGGAGACAACTCACACCCCAAAAGCCACGAAGGCCACATCCAAATTCTGTTTTCATCATATCCGTTTTCATGCACTACCTATGAGCAGTTCTTCAATGAACGCCCCGTAACAATACAGAAATTCTTCACCCAGTCCAACACGTCATAACCCTTGGCAATCGCCCTCATTGCCAGTATGAATACATCAACAAACACCAACTACGCCACCAAGGAGAACATATATGGCCACTACATACAAAGTCCCCATGCACAGAGTAATTCTCGCGCTCTTCCTGATTGCTGTCACAGCCATCGCCGCAACCGTCGCCTGGAGCTTCAACTCAGGCCTGACATGGACCGGCATCTGCCTGATCGCTGTGGCTGGCCCGCTGTCGATTTTTTATTGGTATATGCTCTACATTACACCAAAACGTGCAGCCATTACTGTTGCTGAAGAAGGTATCCTGCTGGCCGCACCGCCTTTCGCCTCCGCAGTTATCCCCTGGGCAAGTGTGGAAAAAACCTTTGAAGCCAATCTCAAGACGGACGAAGCTTTCAAAATTGTCAAAGCCAAAAAGCACATGAGCTTCGGCGGCTATAAATCTGGCGTTGTCCTGATCAAAGACGACAAGGAAGCGGTTATTGTTTCCAATCGACCGGACGTACTGTGCTTTCAAACAGCCGACCGCGTCTACTTGCTTGGCCCTTCCGATTTTGAGGGATTCAAAGAAGCTGTGGAAAAAACAGCTCCCTAGCACCTCGTTCCATTTTTCATTTCAAAGAACAAAGCCGCCCCATGAGGGCGGCTTTTTTGTGGTCTCGGTAATCAGGATTTTTCCGGTATCGGCGTCTCGCCCTGCTGATCTTTATCATGAACCAAATCCATAAATGTCATCATATCATCGGTGGCTTCATTTTCCTTTACCTTCTGTTTGATGGTACGGAAAAATGGCAGCCACGGTTTGGCCTGACTAAAAAGTAGACGGGTAACAATATAAATCGGAATAAAAACAAAAGCAGGGCCGACAGCACCTAAAAACGGGACAACAAAATCAACTTGCCCGAAACGGTAAAACAGCCAGCCGATAGCGAAAGGCACTACCCACAATGAAGAGGCAAACAGTGCCATGCGAGAAAAGAAATTTTTACCGAAGGCATCGTTAGCGATGGAGTTGCATGCCTTCCAAGCGGTCTTGTCTTTGACACCCAATGCTCTGACAGACAAATTGTGATGATCAACCATATCGCGGTTAATTTTGGCAAAATGACGTTTATTCAAAAAATAAACACCTGCCATACAAAGTTCGCCTATGACCGTCGTCAGGATACAGACCCAGATGAGACCTATGGCGAATCCCACATACGGATTATCACTAGTGCGGAATGCCCAGATCATCCAGGGATCAAGAAAATCGTAAATCATTTGGCCGGTCATGGTCTATCCTGTTTGGTTTGAGGAGGCCGCCCGACATGGACGGCCTCCATTGTAATCTTTGATTGGTCGCGACTTAGAAGGGGGGAACCAGGGAGTAACCCAAGAAGCCCTTGGAGGTGTAACGAACACCAACGTACACGGCCAGAACGATAAAGATGTACTTCAGAACTCTGTCCGGGATGAACTTGGAAGTCTTAGGTCCAATGATGGAACCGATGACAATACCGACAAGCTCAGCACCGATCAGGCCCCATGCAACCGGAGTCTGCTTGAGCAGCATGTAGGATGCAATGGAGTTGACCATACCGATGAAGACGGCCATAGCGGAAGTACCTGCAACCAAGTACATGGGCAGACCGGCCACGGAAGTCAGGAACGGCACCAGCAGGAAGCCACCACCAACACCGAGGAAGGAAGCCATGGCTGCAATGAAGAAACCACCGACAACCGGGATCAGCGGGTTGAACGTAAATTCAACACCAAAGAAGGTAAATTCACAAGCAGTAGGCGTGAACTTCTGAACCTTAACGCCCATTTCAGCCATATCGACTTCGGCGCCGTGCTGCTGCTTCTTGACGGAATTCTGGAAAGCTGTTGCAGCTTCCTTGGCAGCCTTTTTACCAGCCTGGCCTCTGGGAGTGGTCTCATAGGTGAGATAGCAACCCAGGAACAGGACGAACAGGCCAAAGTAACCAAGGTAGGACTTCAGGCTGATCTTACCGGCGGTGAGCCAAGGCACCAACCAGGAACCAGCGACAGAACCGATGGCAAGAGCGATACCCAGGGGCAGCACCAGACGACCGGCTTTGTAGTAGTTGAAAGAAGACAAAGCTGCGGAGCAACCGACCAACCACTGGTTAGACACACGGATGGAGTCGGTGACGACCTTGTTCATGTGTGTGCCCTTGCCGAAGCTACTTGCGTAGTCGCCAAGACCATAAATAGTGATGTGACCAACACCGGCCATGATACCACCGAATGCGCCGACGGTAGAGAAAATCCAACCAACCCAGATGGCCCACACAAGACCAATGATGATGTTGAGCTGCGGACCACCGGGGATGCCCAGATAGCCAGGCTCACCCTGGGGTTTGGCTTCCGCAATTGCGTCAGCCAGACGATCGGCCCATGCAGGTTCTGCCACGAGACACATGACAGCAACCAGAGCCAGCAACAGAACTGCTTTTTTGGAACGTAACACTGTTACCTCCTCCTCTTGAATAAAGTTAAAAAGACCCCAAAATATCGCTCTCCGGCAACCCCGCCGGAAAGAATACACCAATCTATTTCCGGATGAAGGTCAGAGCCTGAGCTGTACATCCGGTTACGCAGGCAGGTGTGCCACCGGCATCCACCCGATCCACGCAATAGTCACACTTCATGATCTTGCCGCTTTCCTCGTTGAACACGGGGACGGACCAAGGGCATGCTTCGACACATGCTTTGCAGCCATCACATTTGTTCAGATCAACCAAAACAAGGCCATCCTCATCGCGTTTGTACATGGCCCCGGTGGGACATGCGGCAACACATTCAGGATTCTTGCAATGCATACAGTTCTGATACTTGATTTTGGCGGTAGGTTTCCCATCCTTGTCAGCAATGGGACCTTCCACGGTAAGACGATTAAGGGAAATACCTACGGGCACCTTGTTCTTCACTTTGCAGTGAACCAAGCATGCGTCGCAGGCAATACACCGTTTTTTGTCAAACTTAATTCTATAACTGGCCATTTTACACCTCGAAAAACTTCAGTTGGACGCGCAGTTCCTTTAAGAACCTATGGTTTGGAGAAAAAAGCGCTTATGGTCAACGCCCTTCCCGCTTGTGACACATTTCTCAATCAAGGCACATTATAATGCATTTCAAACCAAAAAAGGAAGAAAAATATTGTGATACATTTCACACGATGGTAATCTGTTGCATAGTCGTTCCCTGCAAAGCTAGGTTCCATTCTACATAAAAAAGCGCAAAGTTCCATCCGGTCTGTATCAGGAGGAGTATTATGAGTAAGGAATATGTGAAAAGTATCTGTGGCATGTGCTCTGTGCGATGCCCTATTGAAGTCGAAGTGGTCGACGGTAAAGCTGAGTATATTCAGGGTAATCCAGATGCACCGGGCATCATGGGATCCCTGTGTCCTCGTGGAGCTGCCGGAACGGCCCTGACGTATGACGAAGAACGTCCCCAATATCCCATGGTTCGCACGGGCAAACGGGGTGAAGGCAAATGGAAACAAGTGTCTTGGGACGAAGCCCTAGACTATGTTGCCGACGAATTGAAACGCATTCAGGAAACATACGGCAAGGACTCCGTCCTGTTTTCCGATCGCGGTGGACCGTTCCGAGATTTCTATCGCGCATTTCTGCGTGGTATCGGCACAGCCAACTACAATAACCATGACTCCGCATGCGCTCGCAATGTCCAGAACGCTGCCTTGTCCGTCTTCGGTTTCGGTCGCAAAGGCGTTTCCTACGACCTGAAAAACGCCAAGCACGTCATCTTGCAGCAGCGTAACATTTTCGAAGCCGTGAACGTGGCTGAAGTCAACAATCTGCTCAACTCTATGGCTGACGGTTGTAAACTCTCCGTCATCGACATCCGAGCCAACGTCCCGGCCACCAAGTCCGACAACTTCTTCATGATCCGCCCCGGCACTGACTACGGCTTCAACCTCGCCGTCATCAATGTCATTATTAATGAGGAATTGTACGACAAGGACTTCGTCGCCAATTGGGTTGAAGACTTTGACCTGCTCAAAGATTTCGTCCAGCAGTACACCCCGGAATGGGCTGAAGAAGAAACCGGCATCAAGGCCGACGCCATCCGCGATTTCTGTCGCCAGTTGGCCGAAGCTGCACCGTCCATCCTTTGGCATCCAGGCTGGATGACTGCCCGTTACAACGACTCCTTCTATATGTCCCGCACAATATACATCATCAACTCCCTCATGGGTGCTATCGGTGCCAAGGGCGGCCTGCCGTTCATGAACAAGCCGGGTGATGTTGGAGCCAAGGGGCTGAATAGCTTCATGAATCTCTACCCAAAACCCGAAGGCAAACGCGCCGACGGTGTTGGCTGGATGGAAGGCCGCAAGCACTTTGATGCTGGCCCCGGCCTGGTTCATCTCGCATATGAAGCCGCTGTTGAGGAAGAGCCATATCCTGTTAAGGCATATATCTGTCACAGGCATGATCCGCTCATGGCTTACCCCGATGCCCCGCATGTCAAAACCTTGTGGGACAACATTGAACTGCTGGTAGTCCCGACCTTTTCCTGGTCCGACACTGCATGGAATGCCGACGTGGTGCTGCCCATCTCGCCCTATCTGGAACGCGATGACACCATCATGACCAAGAATGGTCCCAAGCCCGCTTTCCAGATTCGGAAGCGCGCTGTCCAGCCGGTCTACGACACCAAAGCCATCTGGGAAATCTACTCAGGTCTGGCAAAACGTTTTGGTCTGGAAGAACTGGTCTACGAAAACATCGAAGACATCTGGAACTTCCAGTTGGACGGCACCGGCGTATCCCTGTCCGATTTCGACGCAACCGGTATCGTTTCCCTGGCCTCTGATCCCCTGTTCAAACCTGTCAAGGAAGGGTCTTTCAAGACACCATCCGGCAAAGTCCAGATGATCGACGCCAAACTGGAAGCTGACGGTCTGCTGTCCCTGAAACCTTATGAATCCCCCGAGCGTCCGCCTGAAGGCAAGTTCCGCATCACCTTTGGTCGTTGCGCACTGCACACTCAGGGACACACCGTGAATAACGCACTGCTCTTTGAGCGCATGCCTGAGAACATTCTCTGGATCAATACCAAACGTGCAGAAGAACTGGGTATCGAAAACGATGACTATGTTACTGTTTCCAGCGTTGATTATTCATCCAAGATCAGAGCATTTGTCACAGACTTCGTTCACCCCGAGTGTATATTCATGATCCACGGCTTCGACCATAAACTGCCGTGTGAATCCCGTGCCAAGGGCATGGGAGCCGCTGATAACCTGCTCCTCTCCAAGGGCATCAAGAAGTGGGACAAAGGTGGCGGAGCCGTCGCCATGCAGGAACACTTCGTGTCCGTTTCAAAATAGTCAAGTACCACCTCTCACCCCCAAATACGGAAAGGCCGGCATCACTCCTGATGCCGGCCTTTCTCATTAAATACATTCAATAAACAGCAAAAAAAGATCACTCTCTCGACTGAGGAACTCCTGCCAAGCTCAACGCTTCTGCCATAAAAGGAAGAAGCTCGCCAACACGCGTGGCCGGATTGGGATTCGTCATCAATCCAGCCATCCGATTTGCCATGACACTGTACAAAGCAGCTTCGACAATCGGCACACCTGATTCAATCAGAGCCGAAACCATCCCGGTTACAGTATCACCTGTACCGCCCATGGCTTCCATTGCATCTGCAACCGGCTCCGACACCGAGTGAATGACCCCTTCATTGTTAGCAACATAATCGACACTCCCCTTGACCAACAGCGTGCTGGCCGCATTTTCATACGCATAGGCACGGGCGATCAAATCCGGGGCATGATTTTCGTCATGCAAAATAAAACCGCGAGTATAAAAAGGATGGGGTGCAGTTTCGTCGGCCAGAAAAGCCAATTCACCAGCGTCTGGCGTAAACAAATCATAGGCCGGAGCCTGCCCGCTCATCTTAGCCGCATACATAAATCCAGCATCCGCAATGAGTCGAGGTGAAATAGCCATTTCCTGAATAGCAAGAAGCACTTTGTTATGCCAATCCACATCTGGCTGAAGATAATGGAAAACCATGGTCGAATATTCACGACTTGGCAAAACAGTCGCCAAATGAGCATACAACTCACGACTGCCGTCTCCCCTGCCTTGATCTCCCACCAAAAAAGCATGGGGCATGGGTTCGTTTAAAAACAAAGCCGTCTCGACCGCTGCGGCCAACAAAGCCGGGGTGCCCCGATCTGGAGAAATGATCCTGCCGTTCACCAACAGTTCATTGCCTTTAATCGCCACAGGCGCATCCAGAACAGGGACGTCCAAATCTGGAACGGTTCCAACTATTGCAAGCATATACGCCTCATTTCCTGACACGCAAGATCAAGTGCATACCCACATAAGGTGTGACCAATCTCTCGAGGTGTGGGCGCATCATCCAACGTCTTGCCTATCATTTGCACAGCCAGGTAGGGCACATCAGGACATCCACCCCCGGAAATATTAACGATAACCAAAGTTCTTTTATCCACTGTCAATTTCATATTGGCAGCGCGAACCATCAGATAATCACCGAAATCCTTAACCTGATACAGATCAACCGGATCAAGCAACGGCCCGACCACGGGCACCACGTCCTGTGGCGAAGATCCGTTTTCCTCTAGACTGCGCCGGATATTCAATTCTTCAATGAGTGGGAACTCAATCACCAGATCACACCCGGTCTGAATCTCCGCAGGCGGTCCCATGACCTTAATATCCCACCCTTCAGCCCGAAGCACCCGTTCAGCACGAATGACCTCGCTGGTATTCTCAAAGACGAGCAGCCCACGATCAGCGCGCTGCTCGCCCTTATTGCTAAACAATTTTCGTCGGATCGTTTCAAGAAAACTCAAAGGTTACCCCTTGGACAATTCAATGCGATATTCCTCGTCTGACTCGGAAACCACGGTAACACTCCATCCTTTGGACCCGGCAGCGCGGGACACATTTTCCATGGATGTTTCTGTATCCACCAGAATATCAACTTTGCCGGACCCTATTGCTTCTACTTTTTTCAGCATAACCAATACCGGCTGGGGGCAAGACAAGCCGCGTGCATCTACTACTTCACTCATGACGAACTCCTTACGCCTTTTTGCGCATGGTAAAACCAATGAACAAACATACCGCCAGACCGATAAACACGGCAGCAATGCCATGCGGCCCCACGCCCTTGGGAGAACTTGCCAACCCGAAATTATGAGCAAACGCAGCTCCTACGATCATGCCAAACACGAACACGGAAGCATCACCGTCGCCCTCACCCGCCATGAACAACTGTCGCCCAGGACAACCACCTGCCAAAGCAAAACACAGACCGGCCAAGACCATGCCCATGAAGTTCCACAAAGACTGGGTATGTGCCACAGGCTGTCCCTCAAAGCCCATATTGAACTGACCAAGGACAAGATTCATGACAAAAGCGGCAACCAACAGGGCAACAAACCCGGACAACAGGTGAACCTGCTTGAACAAGAGCAAATCACGAACTGCGCCCATGGTGCAAAACCGGCTCCTCTGAGCCAGCACACCAACCAAAAGACCAATACCGAGTGAGACCAGTAACGGCGCATGCATGGCACCAGGGCCTTTCAAACTATAAAACAGCACACCTGATTTGGCTTCGCCTGTCATTTGCGGATACAGGAAAAGCAACACAAGAAGCCCTGCCATAAGCAGAGGCATAAGCAGTCCCACTGAAGTATATGTCTTGTGGCTGCGTCCAAGCGAATATCCTTGCTTAAAGAAGAAGGTACCAATGCCGATGCCGACGACCAAACCAAGCAGACCGATAACCGCATTCAGATCACCACCGGCCAAACGAAGTACGGCTCGCCAAGGACATCCCAAAAAGACCAATGCGCCGATCATAGCGAATGCACCCAAAACAAAACGGACTACAGGTGCCGATCCGGCACGAGGTCGGAAATCTTTAGCCGCAAAAGCCGCAATCATGGCACCGAGTACAAAACCGATAATCTCTGGCCGGATATATTGGACCACACCGGCCCGATGCATACCGATAGCGCCAGCAATATCACGCTCGAAACAAGCCACACAAATTCCCATGTTACCGGGATTGCCCCAGTATTGCAGCAAGGAAGCAAACAGGCCGATGACCAGCCCGACGCAGATGATGCCCATCCGCGATGAAAAGAAATTCTTCACATCATCCTCCAAATCTCAATGTTAACCGCCGCGCCCCCACGACAGACCAAATGAATAAACCCACTGAAAAGTATCGGAATTCCTTATTGAGAACCAATTGATAATACCAAATACATCTATTTAAGCCATAGATGTAATCTATACTAGCTCCCACTATGACGCACAAAAGTCACACAACTCTCATTGACGCATCCAAACAGAGAGTTTTAATAATTTGGAATTGGAAATTAAAGTCAACGGCCCGAAATAGACAGGAACACTCCATGAATATTCTCTTCCTTTGCACTGGCAACTCCTGCCGTAGCCAAATGGCTGAGGGATGGACCCATCACCTCAAAGGCGATCAGGTGAACGCTTACTCAGCCGGAGTCGAAACCCATGGTATGAATCCATATGCGATCAAGGTCATGAATGAAGTCGGTATCGACATCTCCGGCAACACTTCCAAGCTCATCTCTGACTTGCCGGGAAATATCAAATTTGATTACGTCATCACCGTTTGCGGACATGCTCACGAAAACTGTCCATACTTCCCGTCCAAATCCAAAGTCATTCATGTCGGATTCGACGATCCGCCGACGTTGGCAAAAGGACTGACCAACGAGGGAAAAATTCTGAACATTTATCGCCGCGTGCGTGACGACATCAAAATTTTTGTAAAATCTCTGCCACAGGCATTGCTCTCTGAATAAGAAATATTACTGTATGGACGTGGACAGCAAGGTGCTATCCACGCCAACAAAAAAACTTCAACTCGGAGTAATAAAATGACTATACGTCGCTTTTCTTTCCGGGCATTCTTCTCCCCGCTCAGCGCGTGGACAGGTTGCATCGGTTACAACGAAAACACTGGCATCCGTTTTTCGTTCTTCTCGTAACCCAACCCTAGAACTTACCCACATCCGACATTGAGGTCGGCCTTGAAATCGACCTGGAGCCTTTGACTACCAGGCCTTTTTTATTTTCTTCTCTCAATTCTCCCATAAATTGACCAAAGATTCTCATTGTGTGTATACCTCATGCGAACACTCAATAGGCTTGCTTTTTTTTACGACTCCACCAAAGGGATTTCCATGTACCGACTCGCACAGTTCTCCCCAATTATCGTGGCCGTCCTCATGGCACTCTTCCCCGCTCCCGAAGGGCTTACACCTGAAGCGTGGTATTTTTTCTCCATCTTTGTCGGCGTCGTTATCGGTCTCATTGTCGAGCCAGTTCCCGCCGCATTGGTCGGACTGGCAGGCGTAACGGTGGTCGCCATGCTCGGACTGGTGGACCCCAGTCCAGCGGCTAGTCGTTCATGGGCCTTGTCCGGCTTTTCCAATAGCGTAATTTGGCTCATCTTCGCAGCATTCATGTTCGCATTAGGGTACCAAAAAACAGGACTAGGTAAGCGAATCAGTCTCATACTCATCAAATTTCTCGGACGAAACACCTTGGGACTAGGCTACGCCATCGCTTTTGCCGACGGCATCCTGTCGCCCTTCATGCCCTCCAACACAGCCCGAAGCGCAGGCACCATTTACCCAGTGGTCAGCAATATCCCCCCTATGTTCAATTCCACTCCTGACCACGACCCGCGCAAGATCGGCGCATACCTCAAATGGGTCGGCATCGCCGCAACCTGCGTAACCAGTTCCATGTTCCTGACGGCACTGGCTCCCAATCTGCTGGCCCTCGACCTCATCCAACAGGCATCTGGTGTGACTATCAGCTGGGGACATTGGGCATCTGTAATGCTCCCGGCCATGGTCCCGCTCTTTCTACTCACGCCATGGCTCGCCTATGTTATCTATCCGCCAACCCAAAAACAGTCCCCGGAAGCTCCGGCATGGGCGACCTCGGAACTCCAAAAAATGGGCAGAATTTCCCGCAAGGAATTGATGATGCTCGGATACGCGATCCTGGCGCTGGTTCTCTGGATATTCGGCAAACAGATCGGCGTTGATTCAACCATGGCCGCCATATTTGTCCTGACACTCATGGTCCTGACCAACATCCTCTCATGGGAAGATGTCATCACCAACAAGAGCGCGTGGAATGTCTTGGTCTGGTTCGCGACACTGGTCGCCATGGCATCGGGTCTGAGTAAAACCGGCATTCTGGATTGGCTCGGCAATCTGGTCGCGGCCTACCTCCAGGGCATGCCCCCGTCCACAGTGGCATTGATGCTCGTGGTGCTCTTCTTCGTTCTTCACTATTTTTTCGCCAGCACCACAGCTCATACCACGGCTCTGCTGCCCCTATTCATGGCAACGGCCGCACCGCTCATGCCCGCACCCATGCTGGCAAAACTCGCGCTTATGCTTGCCGCTTCCCTCGGCCTCATGGGGATCATCACCCCTTACGCAACCGGTCCCGCGCCCATCTGGTACGGCTCAGGCTTCATCAGTCAGGCCAGATGGTGGGCTCTCGGCGCAATCTTCGGTGCCATATTCCTTGGGACGATGGTCATACTGACACTGGTCTACATCTAGAAACACTATCACGCATACAGCTCAAGGCCCGAAAGCACTGCTTTCGGGTCTTTTCAATATGTATGCTATTGTTGACTCCCTCGTCGATTCAGGAGAGGAATAGGCACTTTACGTCAACGAACAAAACAGGGCCATACATGAACATCGTATTCGTCAATTCCACCCGCAAATGGGGCGGGGTCAAAACCTGGACCGTGGACTATGCCACGGAACTGGCCGCACGCGGTCACGATGTTCGCGTTTTCGGACGCCAGACCGAACTTATCGACAAACTGCAGGCCGCTGGAATAGCCGCCCGTCAAATAGACTTCGGATTTGATTACAACCCGCTCACCATTGGTCGATTCATAGCCGCATTCCTACGATCCCGCCCGGACGTAGTCATCGGTAACATCGGCAAGGATATCAATACTGCAGGAGTAGCCGCCGCAATACTCGGCATCCCTGTTATCCAACGAGTCGGATTGCCCGGTGATATGGTTCCTTCCCCTCGCCTTCGCGCCCTGCACGCCATCACTCGACCATGGATGCTTTGTCCTAGCAAGACTGTAGCCGACGGTGTCTGGAACCGATTATCTCACATCCCGGCCAATAAAGTTAAAATCATTCTCAATTCTAAAAAACCCGTAAACACTATTAAACCAGTTGGCGACGGGCCACTCCGTCTTGTTTCCACCAGCCAGATCAATGTGGATAAACGACATTCAGACGTACTCGATGCCCTGACTGCCATGCAGACCGGCTCTATTCACTATAATATTATCGGCACCGGGAAAATACTTGATGAACTCCAAAACAAGTATCGAATTTTGGAGAAAAAAGACGTCATCACATGGCACGGGTTCTCTACAAACGTACAAACGCATTTGGCCGAAGCGGATATTTTCCTGCTTCCCTCAGAGAACGAAGGAATGCCCAATGCCCTGTTGGAGGCCATGGCCGCAGGTCTCATTCCGGTTGCTCGTAACATCGGAGGCATCAGCGAAATCTGGCCGGAGACATTGGCAGACTATCTTCTGCCTGCCAACGCTGGCCCCGACGACTTCCGTGCGATACTAGAACGACTCATGGGCTTGAATAAAACTCAACTCAACGTACTCAAAGAAGCCAGTGTGCAGGCGTGTCGTGACACATTCAACCTCAACACAAAAATAGACGAATTTGAAACGTGGGTTCAGACTAATATCCTTAAAAGATAGATGTCATGAATCTCCCTCAGATATACATCATGCAAAGCATCAACCAAACCACCACCCCGGAACATGGCTCGGATACAACCCGCGCCTACAAATTTCTTTCGCTTCTTCCAAGACTCATTTTCTCGTACAGGCTTCGGCTTCGCCGCAGAAAACTTGCTGTAAACGCGACCTCGACTGCCTGATTATTCCCCGACACCCCACGCCTGACACTTCCACCTGCTCGATAAAGCGGACTGCATTCGGTTTCACAGGATGCCGTATACTTTCGTGCCATAGGCTATAAACCACTGACCTCCGCTGACCAAAAATCACGGAACAACAGAAAGGATTACAATAATGGATCAACAATCAACACCGCGCGGAAGCGCACTGCTCCCACTCCTGTTCTTTCTCGCCCTGTTCATAGGAACAGGATCGTATTTATCCGCACAGGGTGTAAGTATGGCCTTTTATCAACTGTCCGCAGCTGTGGCCATTCTTCCGGCCATAGCTCTCTCCCTTGCCATGGGTAAAGGAAAGCTGGACAGCAAGATCAACATTTTTCTCAAAGGTGTCGGTGACATCAACATCGTCACCATGTGCATAATCTACCTGTTGGCAGGAGGATTCGCCTCAGTCGCCAAGGCCATCGGTGGCGTGGATGCCACTGTCAATCTGGGCCTGACCTTCATCCCGGCAGAGCTCGTCCTTCCGGGGCTATTCGCCATCGCCGCTTTTGTTGCCACGGCCATGGGAACATCCATGGGAACAATTGCCGCCATTGCCCCCATTGCAGCCGGAGTTGCGCAACAGACCGATATTTCCAGCGCTGTCCTCATGGGGACCATCGTGGGCGGTGCTATGTTCGGCGACAACCTCTCCATGATCTCGGACACCACCATCGCCGCCACCCGTACTCAGGGATGCGCCATGAGCGATAAGTTCAAGATGAACGTACGCATTGTCCTACCAGCGGCATTGGCAACACTTATACTGCTAGGTCTATTCGGCTCGGCGGGTGGCGTCACCCATGTCGGCGATTGGGAATTCATCCGGGTACTGCCCTATTTGGTCATTCTGGGATTGGCGATTGCGGGCGTGAATGTCTTTGTCGTTCTGGCCTCGGGAATTGTACTAGCCGGAGTAGTCGGTCTCTATGCCGTACAGAATTACTCCCTACTTACGTTGTCCAAAGATATCTTCGCGGGTTTTACCGGCATGCATGAAATCCTCGTTCTGTCCATGCTCGTAGGCGGTCTTGGAGAACTCATCCGTTACAACGGCGGCCTGCAATGGTTGCTCGAAAAGGTCAACGCCCTTGCACTCAAGGCTGGACGCGGCAATAAACGAAGATCCGGTGAATTCGGTATTGCAGCACTGGTCTCACTGGCCGATGCCTGCACGGCAAATAACACGGTCGCCATCATCCTTACCGGACGACTTGCCAAGGAAATCGCAACAGATACCGGCGTTGACCCACGCCGTAGCGCAAGTCTTCTGGATATATTCTCCTGCATTGTTCAGGGCGTGACCCCATACGCGGCTCAAGTTCTCCTCGCAGGTTCCATCGCCGGAATATCCCCCGTGGATGTTGTTACGAGCAACTGGTACTGCCTCGTACTTGCCGGAATAGCTATCGTGGCTATCGTCACTGGCTGGCCCACACTCAAGAAAAAAGCGTAACCAGGCCACACACCACAATCAGAAAGGGCTGCCGTGCATATGCACGACAGCCCTTTTTAACACGATTGACGACAATAAAGCGCCAGAAACCGCATCAGGCTTAAGTCTACAAACGACCTACCAGCCCTTGGACTTCAGGATGTCATTCACCTTGTCAGCGGTTTTCTTTTCCACGATGACCATTTTCTTGGCCTGAGCCTTACGAATCTTTTCGGTCAAAGACTCGATGTCGGCGGGCTTCTCCATGAAGTCCATGGCACCGAGTTTCATAGCCTGAATTCCAGCCTCAAGGGTTGCCTGTCCTGTGAGCAGAATGACCTGCATCTCAGGATGACTTTTCTTGATGACCTTGAGCATGTCGATGCCGTTCATGTCAGGCATCTGCAAGTCAAGCACGATGGCATCGTATTCGTTATTATCCAATGCAGTGACAGCATTACCAGCGGTCTCAGCAGTGGTAACGTTCATGCCACGCAATTCCATCCGCTCGGACAGAGCTTCCAAAAATTCAACTTCGTCGTCGATAAGCAGTACTTTTTCAGCCATTGTATTTCTCCTGAAAGGTATGATGTAATATTACTCGGCCCCGTTCTGCGCCCTGAGGAACAGTTCGGTGGTCCGCAAATCTTCATCCGTCGAAACATCGACGTTCATGGTCTGCGCCATGGATGAAAACGATTCGTCATTCTTCAGTGGTACATCCTTTCCGGGAGCGGAAAGGGAGAACGATGCTCCACCATTGACGGGTTTCACGCTCACGACCAGGGAGTCGCCTGCGTCCATATTTTCAACAGCGGCTGCAATTGAGGAGTGCAGCACCTGCATCAGATCAAAGGGGTTGGCAGACAGGGAGACCGGTTCACAGTCACCCATTGTCAACCGAATCTGCTGCATGTCGGCAAGACGAGTTGCCAATGCAGTGGTCAAATCGAGAATCTCCACAAGGTTCACTTCATGAACATCCTCATCCGTTGAATGCGCAAATGCGTTCATATTCTTGATAATGGAGTCGCCACGCCTGATCTGGCCTTGGATAGAGTTGGCGGCACTCTTCAGCCGATCGGGCTGGAGAGGAATGCCGCGTTCTGCCATAAGCGTCAAGTCCTCGATCAAGCCCGCTGCCTCATTGATGACGGCAAAAACGTTCTTGATCTCGTGCGACACGGACGCGCTAACGCGTCCGAAAAATTTAAGCCCTTCACGGGTATTCATTGTCTGTGTCATGAGCAAATCCCCCTGCGTCAGCCGACGGCTTCCTGAATTTTGGCCATCAGGTCTTCAATCTGAATAGGCTTGATCAAATAATTACACCCGGCTGCGCAGCCAGCTTTGAAATCGGATTCCGAACCATGGCCGGAAAGAAAAATATACTTCATGCCCGGATGTTCTTTGGCCAAGAGTTTCATCAGTTCCAAACCACTGAGTTTGGGCATTTTCATATCGAGCACTGCTACGGCATATTCAGTTGCGGCAGCCATTTTCAGGGCTTCCTCTCCATTATCGGTCCAATCCGCGTCTACATCACGAAATCCAAGTCTTTCAGCCATGGCGGAAACCAATTCCACTTCATCGTCAACCAGCAGTACTTTCATGTTATTTACGCCTTATCTGAACCCTGAAGGGGCATTGTTATGGTAAACACCGTTCCTCGACCAACTTCACTTTCCACGGCCATGGTGCCGTCCAATTCCTGAACAAGCCCATAGGTAATAGAAAGTCCGAGACCTGTGCCACCAGTCTTCTTCTTGGTCGAAAAAAACGGATCGAAAATCTGTTTGATATCTGCTTCCGGGATACCGCATCCGTCATCTTCCACAGAAAAAACCAACCGGTTCTCAGTAATCCTGCGTGCAGAAATAGCGAGTTGCCCGCCATCGTTCATGGCCTGGAATGCGTTATTGATCAGGTTGAGAAAAATCTGTTGCAGCTTGCCACGGTCAGACACGAACGGCGGCAGGTTTTCAGGGATATCCATGGTAATGGATATGGACCGATACTCTGCTTCCTTGCGCAAAAAGTCGATGACCTCTTCCGCCAACTCCTTGAACTCGATGGAATCCATTTCCACGTCAATATGACGGGCAAAGCTCAAAAGTCGTTTGGTAATCTTGCCGCAACGTGCCACCGAACCGAGAATGGACTTGATATTCGCCAGCAACCGCTCGTCGTGGGCATATTCCTGCTTGAAAACAAAGAGATCGTTAATGAGTCCAGCCTTCTCATTAATAATGGCCAGTGGATTGTTTATTTCATGAGCAACACCAGCAGCCAGCCGACCAATGGAAGCCATACGGTTGGTGTGCTCCATACGATGCAACGTCCGAGCGCGGGTCTGGTCCGCGACATAAATTTTATTAACCATGTAGGTCGCCACACCCACGATAACCAGCATGATGATAAAGATACTGACAGCCAGAATCCACACAAGTTCCATACGTATGGTCTCAAGAGGCTTCATCAGCCCAGCAGTGTCCTTGACCACAAGAATGATAAACGGCGTGCCGCGTACATACGCATACCCGACAGTCAAATCAGTTCCGTCCTTTGCCTTGATCTGGTTCACGCTGGTCCTTTCGGAATACGCAGGCAAAACAAGGGCAACCTTGGAAAACAATTCTCCGTGTTCTCTGGAAGGGGTCTGAATGACTCCGTCCCGATCAACAAGTATGGCATCCCCGCCACCGGGCAGATCTATGGCAGACAAAATGGCGTTAAACTTGCCAGTATCCAACGTGGCTCGAAGCACGAAATCTTTACCGGTCTTCTTGTCACGAACCCTACGCGCCACGATCAGGTGCGGTTCGTCTCGGAATCCGAGAAAAACTCCACTGATGTAGGCTCCGCCCTCCATGGTGCTATCAAACCATTCCTGCCCACTGTAATCGATACCAAGCAGATCATGCGGCCCGATATAAGCCACCTGCCGACCTTTGGGATCAACAATACCAATATCTACGAAACCACCAAAACTGGCTTTCAACGAATCCAAGACAGATTTGAGATTCTCGCAATCACGCAAACTGGAAATACCTTGATGCTTGACCAAAAAGTCCAGCGCGTTGGTACGCTCTTCAAGGAAATAAGCGACAGTTCGCCGCGCATTGGATGTAGTTCGTGCCGTGCGCAACAGGTTTTCAGATTCAAGAGAACTCCGGGTGACGCTATAATCAATAAAAGCCATGACCAACAACGGAACCAAAGCGACAACCGCCAGAAGTGCAACGGCAAAGCGCCAGATGCGACGGTAGTTGAACAGGTTCTTGCCCGGTCCCTTGCTGGGATCGATATCCCAGAATTGCGGTCTGATTTTTGCGAATATCATAACGTCACCCGGTCTTGATTACTTGATTCCCTGGACTTTTTCGTTAGCCGCCTTGAGCGTTTCACTCAAGATGTCAATGTCCACGGGTTTGTGCAGATAAGCGAATGCACCCAGTTCCATACAGATCTGACGATCCTTTTCCGAGCCATGACCAGTCAGGATGATGACCTGAATATTCGGATGGTCAGACTTGACCCTGCGCAGAACCTCGATACCGTCGATGCCAGGCATCTTGAGATCGAGAATCATGACTTCAGGTTCGTCTTCCTGCACCAGATTCAGGGCGGATTCACCATCATAGACGACTGCGGAACCCATGTCGCGCATCATCAAACGCTCGGACAGAGTCTGGACAAACTCACGTTCATCATCAACCAACAGCACCTTGGACGGAATGTCAAAGTCCATCTTACGATAGATATCGGTCTGATGAAAGCCTTTGCCGACCAAGGTCTCTACGCTGTCCACACCGTCAACAGCACTCACGATGTCGGCCAGTTCGCGCTCAAGGCGTTCCAGCATCAGGACATGCTTGTTAATGGTCAGAGTAACGTTCTTGTCCTTAGCGGCTACGAGCACATTATGCCCTTCGGTAGCCAGCACGGTTCCTACCTTGGCTGCCAGCAGGAAGTCGGCAACCTTGGTACGAGAAGCGTCCGTGACCTGAACAGCCTCATTGGCAAGCTGCTCAACAATAAGGTCCACGCTACGATCCACACCAGATGTACCCACAGGTACAATTATATCATATAAAGCCTTGGACCAAGGATCGTTCACGCCCTTCAGGGATTCAACCCAGGCGGCACGATCACTGTCGTCCTTATGAATAAGCTTGAGGGCATGCTTCTCGGCAAAGCCTTCAGTTCGTTCGGCCACAGCCAGTCGTTCTTTCATCTCGGAAACGAGGCACACCTTGAGGATGTGATCGATCTCGGGAGCCGACAACTGGGATGCGAAACCGGAAAACAGAAGCTTGTCCTGATCCATCAGCTTCTTTGCCATGGCAAACCGGAGCCAGGCAACAGCCCGTTCCTTTTCATGGCTGAATGCGTTGAAAACAGAACCCTTTGCCTGAAAGGCTCGGGCCATTTTATCCTCGGACAGGCCGGAGAGTTTCGCGGCCTCGGCCACAATTTCCTGGTCGGTGACGAGGCGGTATCCCGTGGCGTCCACCACGCGTTTGACCACGACACCAGCTTCCGAGAACAGGCCGTTGAATACAGTTATAACAGACATTGTCTACTCCTTGTTTGTCTCGGACTTATGCGAGACGGCAAACAGTTGTCAGCGGGCAGTTGTCTTCCTGACCGTCAGCATGCGCGCTCTCGTGAGTGGCACAAATGGCGGTTTCCATGGTCGGGTAGACGTGGTCCTTGCCAATCTTTTCAAGCAAGTGAGTGCGTTCGAGCACGGCCATGACCGCCTCGTTGACACCACACAAAGAGATGTCCAGCCCAGAGGCGCGGACACGGTCCACGATCAGGGACAGTGCTTCCTCACCGGAAGCGTCCATGTCGTTAATACCATTGGCGACGATGATGATATGCCTAAGTTTGTCATTGCCCATCATGCGATCAGTGATCTGATCTTCCAGAAAACTCGCATTGGCAAAGAACAGCGGACCGTCAAAACGGACCACGGCTATATGCTGACATTCCTTGAGACCGAACGCCGTGGCGTCGCGAAGAGACTCGTCATCTGAACGAGACAGATTCGCGACCCTGGGGCGCATGGACTTGTACAGGAATACGGCCAGAGACAAAGCAACACCAACCATGATGCCCTTGTCCAGATGCGGCGCAAAGGCCAATGTGCACAGGAAGGACAGGATGGAAATGGCACCATCATACCACTGGGCTTTCCAGGCATGAATAAAACCGGAAGCGTTGATGAGACCAATAACGGCCATCATAATAACTGCGGCCAACACCGCCTGAGGCAAATGGTACAGCAGCGGTGTAAAGAACAGCAATGCGATAACGACCATGAGCGAAGTAAAGACACTTGACATGCCAGTGACTGCGCCTGCCTGGAGGTTAACCGCTGATCGCGAGAATGAACCGGATGCAGGGTAGGATTTGCCACATGCGCCGAGCATATTAGCGAGACCCTGACCGATAAGTTCCTGGTTGGGGTCAAGACGCTGACCGGTTTTGGCGGCCATGGCCTTGGCAATCGAAATGGCTTCCATGAATCCGAGCAGCGAAATGATGGCCGCGAACGGAAGCAGATGCAACATGACCTTAAGGTCCAGAGCAGGAGCCGAAATAGACGGGATACCGGAAGGCACAGTACCGACGACTGCGCCGCCGCCCATCATTTTCATATTAGAAGTATCAATCTTGGTGTTGCCAACTTTCAAACGCCAGGTGCGACCATCAACGACCATATTAGCCGGGATAGTACCCTGGGTATAAAAAGCCATGTTGCCGCCAGCTTCCTCTACACCATCAAACAGTGTTGCCCGAAGCGTAGCGCGTTGATTATGCGCTTCCAGCTTCAAACGGGAAATCTGCACGTTGATGACGCTCAGATCATGTTCGGCGTCAAGAATGCCCACAGCGTCCTTGGCACTCTTCGCTTCATCCATACGACCATTGAGCGCGGTACGTTCAACACCCAACTGATCGATACCGGCAATGGCAGTATTGAACTTGACGATGGATTCACGAACTTCAGGAGCCTGAATAGTGTCGACGGTAACTGTGGCGTCATGGTTGAAACCCAGCCCCCAGGACAACGCTGTGGTCACAACGACAGCCACCAGGACATTGGGAATCTTGGGGTTGATACGCTTCAGCACAATCATAATGGCAAAAGCGAGCACCCCCATGGCAAGCGTTGGTAAATGAGTATAATGAAATGCTCCTTCAACCACGCGAATGATAGTTTCATAATGATGTTCCGCCTTATCCACATACACGCCGAACATCTTGGAAAGCTGTGAAGACGCAATGATAATGGCAGCAGCATTGGTAAAGCCGTTAACGACCGGGTGAGACAAAAAATTGACCACGAGGCCAAGTTTGAGCACGCCGAGCATGAACTGGAAAAGTCCGACCATGAGTGCAAGAAGAATTGCGTACGCGATGTATCCCTCACTACCTGCTGTTGCCAGCGGTTCAAGAGATGCTGCGGTCATGAGCGAGACGACTGCCACCGGGCCGGTTGCCAGTTGACGGCTGGAACCAAACAACGCGGCGACAAGCGGAGGTAGAAATGATGCGTACAGGCCGTAATAGGCGGGCATGCCTGCCAACTGGGCGTACGCCATGGATTGTGGAATGAGTACAAGGGCAACCGTCAGGCCCGAAATGGCATCCGCTCTGAGCGACGCCACGTTGTACCCTTTGAACCAGTCAATGAACGGGAGTATTTTCGAAAGCATTCAGCCTCTTCCTTGCTATGGAGCCTGTAACATTCTGCGGCATGTGAGCATCAGTTCATTGAACAATGCGCCCGCATCATACAGGTTGAAGTTTTTGAATCGAACCAGACCATCCACCATCGTAAACAAAATGAGTGCCGATTTTCGGGGATGAATATCCTGATTGATGGAATTGTCTTCCTGCCCTGTCACAATTGCCTTTTCGAAAATATCGACCAGACAATTATAAATAGCTTCCAGATTTTTCCTGAACTCCGGGTTTGACTCGGAGAACCTGTAAAGAAAATGCCTGTGCAACAGCAAGAATTTATCTTCCAACAAACCGGCCAGGTACAGATAGAAAGAAACGACCTCCTCCGCCATCTCCAGACCAGAATTAAACGGTCTGTTCTCAAAGAACCGTTCGAACTGATCAACAATCTCGTCCCTAGTCTTTTCCAGGATGGCCAACAGCAAGCCTTCTTTATTCTTGAAGTGATAGAAGATTGTTCCCTCAGCCACTCCGGTCAATCGGGCCAATTCCTGAACCGACGTATCCGCAAACCCCTTATTCGCGAATAGAACCGTAGCAACTTTGAGTATGGCTTCTTTCTTTTTCATGCTGTCAAATCATCCTTTTCCGAAAACCGAGTGTTCACTCAGTTTTTCGATTTATACGTTTCAATCGACTAGAATGTCAAAAAAAACACCAAAACTGAGTATGCGCTCAGTTTTGGTATTAATCAACCTTAAATCATTGAACAAGTCTCGAAGGCTCTGCGTCCGACTCAAAAAAAATATGAAAAAAAATGCGAAAAAAAGACAAATTTGCGCGCATTCGCGTCTGGAATGGCACCTTTTCTTAAAGCTTACCGCGGCATTTTCATACTTCATTACTATATAATAAGCCGTGCAATTTGCATTTTATTTACAATTGCCTGAAAAACTAGCGAGTTAGTTCGACAAAAACGAAAAAACACTGGACATTCCCATCCTATAAGAGCAAAGAGGACGCTGTGATTCGCTCGGGGTGACTGGAGGGTCTACCTGATGCGCTTCAAGGAGGAGGCTCTCAAGCCACACCACAAGGGGGTGCGTGTGGTATCCTGCATCGATTATTCAAATCGACAGCACATTTCGACACACATCAAACAAAGTGTGACAGTATATGGAAAATTTACAGAAAAAATATGGCTTTTGGACTGCAACCGCCATGGTTGTCGGTATTGTCATAGGCTCCGGTGTCTTCTTCAAAGCGGACGATGTTCTCAAGGCGTCCGGCGGAAGTCTTTCTACCGCTCTGCTCGCATGGCTCATCGGTGGTTCAATCATGGTTGTCACGGCTTACGTGTTTTCCAAGATCGCTACTCGCATCGAACGAGTCAACGGCGTGGTCGACTATTTTGAACAGGCCTACGGCAGAAAAGCCGGATATCTGGTCGCCTGGTTCATGACCTTTATATATTACCCAACACTGGTGGCCGTCCTCGCATGGGTTTCAGCCAACTACACAGGCGCTCTGCTGGGTATGGACAACATTGTCTGGCCCGTCTCCTTCGTCTACCTGACCGGTTTCTTCCTGCTCAACTATTTCTCGCCGGTCCTGGCCGGTAAATGGCAAGTCACATCTACGGTCGTGAAGCTGATTCCTCTGGCTCTGGTTGCCGCAGTCGGTGGCATTGCCGGAATATCTAGCGGTATGACTCTGGACAACTTCACCAACGCTGCACAGACTGTTGCCGGCAGCGGCGGCGGACTGGCCGTGGCAACCCTGTCCACAGCCTTCGCATACGAAGGCTGGATCATCGCCACAGTCATCAACGCCGAACTCAAAGACGCCAAGACCACCCTGCCACGTGCTCTGGTTGTCGGCACCATCGCCGTCGTCTGCATATACATGCTCTATTATCTCGGCATTTCCGGCGTCCTGACCAACGATCAAGTTCTGGTTGCTGGCAACGATGCTCCGGTTGAAGTCATCGCCCTAATTTTCAGTAAATTGAGCGGTACCATCCTGACCGTATTCGTCATCATCTCCTGCTTGGGGACACTCAACGGCCTGATCATGGGCTCTGCACGCGGCATGTTTTCCATCGCCTCTCGCGACATGGGACCCAAGCCTGATTTCTTCAAGCGTATCAATCCCCAAACCAACAGCACCACCACTTCGGCCCTGATCGGATACATCCTTTCCTGCCTGTGGCTGATTGTCTGGTACGGCAACTTCATGGGATGGTGGGGCCAGTTCATGGATATTTCCGAACTGCCCATCGCATTCCTGTACGTAATCTACATCTCCATTTACATCTGGGTGATGAAAACATTCACCGACCTCGGAGCATTCAGCCGTTTCCTCTGCCCTCTGTTGGCAGGATGTGGTTCACTCTACATCATCTGGGGCGCAATCCAGAAAGACATGTTCATGCACTTTCTGATTCTCTCCCTGCTCATTCTCGGCATCGGCTTTGCGTTGATGAAGAACAAACGCTAACAAAATACGACCCATTACAGCGGGCCGCTTTTCCGGAATCTTCTGGAGAAGTGGCCTGTCTTGTTTCCACGCTGTACTTCTTCCAATAGGGAGTTGACTCAATGGTCTTTCGATGATTGAGTAGAACGCGCTTCACAAATGAACTATTACTCATGTTTTCATACAGGATATATCATGCCCGAACTTTCCATCAAAGACATCGAAACAAAACTGCGCTCCCTGCTTGGCGAGTCTATTCCGACTGCCCCTGCAAACAACGTCAACGAGGCGCTACGAGTTGCAGATGCACTTGAAGAAAAAGGCTATTCCTTTGGGCTGAAGGACCTCTGTGCAAAAAGTCTCTGCGACACATCATGGCAGGCCAGCTTCACCATGAACGGTCAGGACGCCATGGCCGAAAATTCCGAAGCTGCCGTGGCCATCTGCGTGGCTGCCCTTGCAGCTCTGGAAAACGAAACACCTGAGGCCTGATCGAATTTCCCAGCCACAAGGAGTTCCCCGTGAGCCACACCGCCCCATCCTCCGCGCAATACCAGGCGATCCTGGAAAGCATCTCGGACGGCGTGTTCACCGTGGATCAATCTTGGCGGATTCTCTCATTCAACCGTGCCGCCGAAGAGATCACGGGAATTCCCCGAGAAGAAGCCATTGGCAGACGATGTTCTGAAGTCTTCCGTTCGACCATGTGCGGCGATAAATGTTGTCTGCGAGAGACACAACGCACTGGCAAACCTCTGATCGGACGTACCGGCTACATCATTGATGCCGACGGAAACCGTATCCCCATCAGTCTGTCCACAGCGGTTTTGCGGGACACAGACGGCACTGTCATCGGCGGAGCCGAAACATTCCGAGATCTCAGCGAAGTTGAAGCATTGCGAGACGAACTCGAAGGCCGCTTTCGCGTCGGCGATCTGGTCAGTCGCAGCCCTCTCATGCAACGAGTTTTTTCTTCACTCGATCCTATCGCAGCCAGTCCGAGCACAGTGCTTATCCTCGGTGAAACCGGAACCGGCAAAGAATTGATCGCACGAACCATCCACGCATTAAGTGACAGGTGCGACGCCCCATTCGTGGCCTTGAATTGCGGTGCGCTGCCTGAGACTCTACTTGAATCCGAATTATTCGGCTACAAGGCAGGAGCCTTCACTGGCGCACGCCGTGACAAGCCGGGACGATTTTCAACAGCAGCAGGAGGCATCCTCTTCCTTGATGAAATAGGCACCATCAGTCCAGCCATGCAGGTGAGGCTACTCCGCGTTTTACAAGAAAAAACATTTGATCCTTTGGGCAGCATCACCCCAGAACATTCGGACGTGCGTATCATTGCGGCCACGAACAGCGACCTCACAGAGTTAGTCAAACACGGCGATTTTCGCGAAGATTTCTTCTACCGCATCAATGTTGCCCGCGTAGACCTCCCCCCTCTACGCCAGCGAAAAGAAGATATTCCTTTATTGGTCATGGATTTTATCCAACATTTCAACGCGCTTCAGAACAAACAAGTGGAGGGTCTCGCTTCTGAGACTCTTTCCCTTCTCATGGTCCACGACTGGCCCGGCAATGTGCGAGAACTCCGCAACACCATAGAACGAGCCTTTATTGTTTGCCACGAAGGATTGATTGAACCGGGACATCTTCCCGATGAATTCCTTCGTTCTGGAAGCACACAAATTTCCATGACCACAGGTCTAGAAGCCGCTGTTCAGACAGTAGAAACTCAACTTATTCGGGACGCCGTCATACGCAACCACGGCAATCGACTGGCTGCAGCCAAGGAACTTGGCATCCACAAAAGCACACTGTTTCGCAAAATTAACCAACTCGGTATTGACCTCCCCCGTCACGACGGACGTTCTACGTCTTCTCCCAAAAAGTAGTTGCATATCCGCGACTCTATTTGTTTACGGAGTCTCTCAAACGAGACTCTTCAACACTACGCACCCTTCCGACTCTCTCTCATTCATCATTTAAAACAACGCTTTAAGAGTTCTTGTTCCAAAGAGTATTTCTGGCACGCTTGATGCTTTTATCCTGACAAAGGAGCAAGGCAACCATGAATGCGGCCTTCAGCGTATGGGAAGATCGGATAGCTCCGGTCTTCGACGTGACCACAGAATTGGTCATCGTCGCACAGAACCCGGATAGGACTGGAATCAAGCGAGTATCCGTACAGGACAACTCGCCGTCCACTCTAATAGCCACCCTTCTAGGGAGACATGTATCCGTTCTTGTGTGCGGCGCCATTTCGCGCCCACTACACAATGCCGTCACAGCACGAAACATTGTCGTCCACCCCTTTATCAGGGGAGGATTAGCCAAAGTTATCAATGCATGGCGGACCGGGGACCTCGAAGACGAACGTTTTCGCATGCCCGGTTGCGGGAATAGGCAAGGCCGTTGCCACGGAAATCAGGAAACTCTCCCCGGTCAGCGAGGGACAGGTCGCATGAATCGCTTTGGAAGAAGACATGGCGCCCGTCCCTTCACCTCCATGACCGAAGGCAGTAACTCTCGTAAAACCTCCGACACTGCATCCAGACAGCAACCACTGTGCCGCTGCCTACGATGCGGGCTGATTATGCCTCATGTGCCGGGGGTGCCTTGCACCGAACATCTATGCCCCAATTGTCATATACCAATGGTACGGGCGTAATAACTGAAACAAGGAGGCAATCATGCCAGGAAGAAATGGATCAGGACCAATGGGAATGGGTTCACGCACAGGACGAGGTCTTGGAACCTGTACCGGCGTTAACGCACCCGGATTTGACCAGCAGTACAATCAAGGATTCGGACGTGGATTTGGCATGCGTAACGGCATGGGCAATGGCATGCGTAACGGCATGGGCGGTCAGGGATTCGGATTCCGTGGCGGCCGTGGCGGTCGTGGCGGATTCGGCTATGGACAGGGAATGAACTCCGGGGTCAATGCGCAATACGCATCCACACCCCAGAACGACCCGCAGGCTTTGAAAGATCAAGCTGCTTACCTCGAATCGGAATTGAAAACGATTCAGGAACGCATTGCAGCTCTGGAAAACGAGACTGACAAATAATCTCGTTTAACCACACATTCAGGCGGTCGCAGGGCACAATCCCGTGGCCGCCTTACACCAGGAAAACAGTCTGGCGACGCGCTTGAAAAACTCTTCGCCACAGGGAGTAACCATGACGAAAATCGGCATCATCCGCTGTGAAAAAAACGAATCAAAATGTCCGCTGACCGGGTGTATTACCTGTCTTGCTCAGGGAAAGCAGGCTTTTTCAGCCTATGACGCCACAGAACTCGCCGGAGTATTCACCTGCCGGTGTCCGGGAGATAGCGTAGAAAACATGGCAAAGATCCTCAAAGCCAAAGGAGCCGAAGCCATCCACGTCCCAACGTGCCTTTTCGCCAGCAAACCCGACGGGGAATGGATTATGGAGCAAGGTGGCTTCTGTCCTGACATTGATCAACTTGCAGCCCGTATCCACAAGGCTACAGGTCTCCCCTGTATTAAAGGCACTGCCCATCTGCCGGAAGGATACACTCCCGAAATTTAACGTTCTCGCACCACCATTAAACGAGGATAGCTTCATGCTCATGACTGATCTGTTGCCCGAACAACAATGGCTTGAACTGGAAAAAACCCTGCACAATGACTGGGGCGTCAATGCCTGCGCTTATGATGCGAACGGCATGACATTCACCGGCTTCAAAAATTTCGTCAATCCACTCTGCGCTGAAATAAAATCACACCCTGAAGGCATTCAGGCCATCTGCTCTGTTGCCCATCAACACATGGCGAAACAAGCCAAATCTTCAGGAAAAACCGTCATTGAACAGTGCGATGCAGGCATGCTCAAAATATGTACCCCAGTGTTCAAGAACAAAGAATTTATCGGCATTGTGGGTGGCTGTGGCAGAGTACTGGCCGACAAGGAAGTAGAAAACTTCACCATCCACAAAGCGATCAACGTTCCACTGGACACTGTTGACAAATTATCCGAAGACGTACCTGTAATAAGCATGAAAAAGGCCCGCGACATGGCAAGCTTTCTGGAAGATTTTATCGAACGGATCCCCTGCGCCTGATCTTGTTCACGCGCTTTCGCACACGGAAAACCCAACAAGGAGAGTCTCCCGATGGACACTGCACTCACCGAGGAACTGACAGCGTTCCTCGACACCTGGACCACCGACCCCAACAAGACCAAAGATTGCTTTCAGACCTTCAAAAAACATCTGGAAGGGCTGGAAGGCGTGACCCTCGACTTCGTTGCTCGCCCGGGCATCACATTTTCCCTGCGCGCGACACATGCCAATCAAAAAAAACGCAGCCTGTTCGCCATGGTTGATATCATTGACGACGACCCCGCCGATCGCTGGCTTTCGGTCTGTTTTTACAAGGAACTTGTCGATGATCCTGACGAAATCGGCGATGAAGTCCCTGAAGGTCTGATGGGCGAAGACGCCAAATGTTTCGACCTTTATGAAGGTGACGACGATAAGGTTAACTACATTAAAGATAGACTCTCTGCGGCCAGCCTCTCCGCTGCTGCGGAATAATCTCGCCATCAAAAAAGCAGTGCGGCGCGAGAACCTGTGAACAGGCTCCGCGCCGCACTGGCGTCATACGTATTCTCGACTCTAAAATCTATGCCATGCGGGCCATATGTTCGGTTAAAGCACGGCACAGCTGGTCGGCACAGGATGTTGGTTTCTTGCCACAAGTAATGCCGCTGAGCTTTTCAATAACCTCTGAGACATCCATACCTTTGAGCAGTATGGACATGGCCTTGAGGTTTCCTTCGCACCCGCCTGTAAAACTCAAATGCACAAGTTTATGATCTTCGACGGCAAAGCGAATCATCTTGGCGCAAACGCCTTCTGGAACGTAGGTATTTGCATCGCCGGGAGCATTGCTTGCGTGGATGGAATCGAGAGGAGCCAAGGGTGTCAGTTCGATGAAAGTATTTTCCATGAGTCGGTCCAAGAGTGAATGGTTAATAAACTTTGCGCTTGGCGATTGACCCGCCGACAACGCTGAATGTATTTTCGACCACAAAAATCGCATTGGGGTCGACATCAAAAACCCGCTGCTCCAAACCTCGAAGTCGCAGATTGTCAGTTATAGAAAAAACCATGTCCACCTGTTCACCCGAATAGCCGCCTGTACCGGGAAAAACAGTAGCATGATGCATGCCGCGACCAGTGATGGCCTTGACCAGATCAGCCGAATGACGAGTGACGATACGCACGGCCTTTCGTTGGTTGAACAAAGAAAGGACATATTCGGTCACTACGGAACTGATAAACAACATGACTAGGGAAGCAATGATCTTGTCTGGCGAATACCAGCTCAAAGCAAATCCCATGACCAACGTATTGATCATAAAATAAAACACACCGAAACGTATGCCATACTTCTGGTTGAGGATGACAGCGATAACGTCCAGCCCTCCCCCGCCGCCATACGAACGGAGGATAATGCCGCATCCAGCGCCCATAAGCGCACCCGACGCAATGGCTGCATAAATCTCATTCTGTATTCCAAAGTCCATATGAACAACGAATGTCAGCAATGAAACTACACCCATTGAAAACATATTGAGAAAGAAAAACCGTCTGCTCACGCCTTTCCACGCCACAAGGAACAAAGGAATGTTGAGCAAAAGATACCACCACGAAAGCGACAACCGTGGTTCCATCTTCTGCACCACCACGGCAAAGCCGTACAATGTGCCAGGAATGAAATCATGATGAATAGCGACTCCATTGTATCCAACAATGTAGAGAAAAGAGCCGATCACAAGCAAAAGCACGTTCCACGCAAGTGAATCCGTAAGCAATCTCAAACGGTTAAACATGATTTTTTCTTCTCCTGCCTCCGAATTTTCGGGGTCACCATATAGAGCAAACAGAAGACCTGCAAGAACAATTACAACACGGACTGGAAAGAAGACACACGGTTAAATTATTGGTGTAAACAGAAAAGAACTAACCACACAAAATATTTCTCTTTCAAGAGGGAAATACAAAACTTCCACAAGGCAACAAAAACATCAAAAATGCGCTATTTTCGCCGTAAAACCGATACAATTTTTTCCTTTTAATAGGCATTCATTTGTGCTTTTTCGCACAGTCTGGAAAAGTGCGTGGTCTTTCCAAGGAGCATTTGATATGAGGGAGAACTCTGCGACGGGCACAGGTTTATACTGTCGTAAGGACGTATGAATAAAGCACCGGATACACCATGGAAAAGACAGAACACTTCGGATTAAATTTCAAGACCTTCGCCAGACTCATCGACAATCTGCACGATGAGGTCATCATCTATGACAACAACTATCGTATGTTGTACGTCAACAAGGCGTGTGAACGACATTACGGATTCACACAGGAAGAGATGGTCGGTCTGCCTTTTTGGGAAGTCATCCGCAAACATGCGGCCTGGAACCGGCCCGCACTTCCGGCCGTGTATGAATACAAGCGCCCGATCAAGCAGGAGCAAAAAACGTATCTCGGCCTCGATGTTCTGACTATTGCCAACCCCATCATGAATGAGGAAGGCGAAATAGAATACGTGGTGCTCAACGTTCGAGACAGTGTGCATAAAGGACAAATCCCCAGTCTGGACGAACTGGAAAACAGTTTGGAGATAGAAGAGGAACCGCACCCGGAAGATCTTATATACCATAGTACAGCTATGGAAAATGTGGTGCAATCGGCACGCAAGGTGGCGAGCCTGACGGCTCCATGCCTCCTGCTCGGCGAATCAGGTTGTGGAAAAAGCCTGCTGGCAAAATTCATCCATGCCAACAGCACTCGGCAACACAAACCATTCGTGGTCGTCAACTGTGCAGCCATCCCGGAACAATTGTTCGAATCCGAACTCTTCGGCCATGTGAAAGGCGCATTTTCCGGTGCCACAAATGCCCGGGGAGGACTCTTTGCCAAGGCGTCCGGCGGCACACTCTTTCTTGATGAAATTTCAGAACTCCCATTCCCCATGCAGGCAAAGCTGCTCCATGCAGTTCAGGAAATGGAATACCGGCCAGTTGGAAGCTCACAAACCGTCCAAGCAAATGTCCGTATTCTGGCTGCATCCAACCGCAATCTCGAACGCATGGCCGCTGCTGGTGCATTTCGCCAGGACCTCTTCTTTCGGCTCAACGTCTTTGATATCACGATCCCCCCGCTGCGAGACCGAAGGGATGATATTGTCCCGCTTCTTTTCTACTTCCTCAACCACTATGGGAAGAAGCATAACGCCTCAAAACGGCTCTCCCCGGAAGCCCAATCTCTCCTATGCCAACACTCTTGGCCGGGCAACATTCGAGAACTGGCTCATCTCATGGAACGACTCGTGGTCACCACTGAAGGTGATGCCATCACTATTGACCACCTGCCCACCACCCTCTATCAAACCTCGCCAGCGCTGCCAGAGGGCATAGGGCACAACACTCTCGACGCAGTACTGGAATCCATAGAAAGAAAAATGATCCTCGACGCCCACGTCATGCACGGAAGCACACGCAAAGTTGCTACCGCATTGGGCATCAGTCAAAGCCGAGCCTCTCGCCTCATCCGTAAGCACACAGAAAATACCGAGTCGTAATCGACTCAGCGAGTCTGTTGTGACTCACCCATGATTAAAACACTCGTGCTGTCATTTTTGACATATTTGTGAGTCGCTTTTGACTCATTCCCCTCACTTACACTAATTGGACAATCAATCAGTCTATTTTCTTAACCAGCTGAAAAAACAGTGTTTAAATTACTTTTTTCCTGTTGAACAAGTTGGCATATCCATTGCTTCTATGCAGATTATTAATAATGCACACAATGCTCTATTGATCATATTCTGTAAGGAGGGTCATTCAAAACGGATTGAGGGAAGGATAGCAACACATTCACCGAGTCCCACATAGCATTCCAATCGTCACTGTTCCGGCATGGGGGCATATCGGACCGAAGTCCGACGGATCAATGACTCGGACATGAGTGAATGAACAAACTTCGAGGAGAAACAATGTTTAAGAATCAAGTAGTCATCGGATCACTTTACGCTTTGCTGGCCACCGTCCTGTGGGCCGGTGCTTTCATTATCGCCCGCTTGGCAGTTGGCGAAATCTCACCCATGACCTTGGGCGCAACCCGCTGGGGCATGGCTCTGATTATTCTCAGCACCTTCATGTTGCCAAAAGTGAAAAAAGAATGGCCTGTCGCCAAAACATTTCTGCCGCAGATCATCGCTGCCGCCGCATTCGGTGTGGCCGCATACTCTCCGCTCAGCTATTTCGCAGCGCAGACCACCTCGGCCATCAACCTCTCTCTCATTTCCGTAACAACTCCCATCTTCATCGTTATCATTGCAGCCGGCATGGGCCAAAAGCAATCCTTCAACACATGGGCTGGCTGTCTCGTCGCCCTGATCGGTTCTTTCTATCTCGTCTCCGGTGGCGACATTAACCAGATCCTCGGCATGCATTTCGCCGCAGGTGACATCCTGATGCTCGGCGCCGCAGTCGGTTTCGCCATCTACAGCCTGATCCTCAAGAAGACACCCGACGGCCTGTCCGGCGGCACCATCATGTACCTCATGTCCTTCTTCGCAGTGCTCATGCTCATCCCCTGCGTCATCTGGGAATCCACTCAACCAAGCATGGTCTTCAACATGAACGGCGTGGTCCTTTTCTCCATCACTTTCTCCGCCATCTGTTCCTCCATCATCGCGTGGTGGACTTGGAACATCGGCCTTGAAAAGGCCGGTCCAGAACTGTGCGGCATGATCTACTACTCCCTCCCCCTCTGGGGCGGCTTCTTCGCCTTCGTTTTCCTTGGCGAACAAATGACATCAGTCCACTACGTCTCCGGCGCGCTGATCATTGGCGGTATCATCTGGGCCAGCCGTGGCGCCAAAAAACCCGTTGAAGACAAAGCTTAACAACACCTGAACTCCATTAATGGGGTAGGCCTTCGGGCCTGCCCCGACAAATTTCCTCCTGCAGCAGCGCTGTGGGAAACGGGACAAGCGCGCCCGTAAAAAAAGGCTGCTTATCAACAACTCCGGCCGGATACAGGCCGACCGACAACGTTCGACAAAGGGAAGCATCATGAACGAACAACGAAAAAAACTCATCACATTGACAGTAAACGATGAAGTTCTGTCGATCCCGGTGGAGTCGCACTGGACCCTTTCCAAAGTCCTCCGCAACGACTGTGGCCACACCGGAGCCAAGGAAGCGTGCGGCGAAGGTGCGTGCGGTGCATGTACCGTCCTCATCGACGGCGTAGCCGTTCCCTCCTGCATGGTTCTGGCCGTGGAGCAGGAAGGTAAAGTCATCGAAACGGTTGAAGGATTGTCCAAGGACGGCAAGCTGCATCCCATTCAGGAAGCATGGCTTGAAGAATACGGCGCACAATGCGGTTTCTGCTCTCCCGGAATGATCATGACCACCAAGTATCTGCTGAGCAAAAATTCTGATCCCACTGACGACGAAATCAAGGAAGCCCTCGGCGGCAACCTCTGTATCTGCAACAACTACGAGCACATCATCAACGCCGTACGCAGTGCGGCCAAGAAGATGGCAAAGGAGCAGGTCTAATGGCTGAACTGACATCCATCGGCAAATCTGTCCGCCAAAAGGACGGGCGCGCCCGCGTCACAGGCGAAGCCAAGTATTACGCCGACTTCATCCTGCCAGGCATGTTGCAAACCCGCATCCTGCGTAGCCCTTACCCGGCAGCCGACATCATTTCCATCGACACGACCGAGGCCGAAGCCGTTCATGGTGTCCGTCTCGTCATGACCCATGAGAACTACCCCAAGGCATTCCGCAACACCCTCTACTACGTCGGAGATCTCGTAGCCGCCGTGGTGGCGGACGATGAAACCATCGCCGAAGAAGCCATGGGACTCATCAAGGTTGAATACGAAAAGAAAAAGTTCGTCGTCAGCCTTGAAGAGGCGATGAAGAAAGACTCTCCGCAAGTTTTCGAAGGCGTTGATAACTGTCAGGACTGGGCCTTCCATGCCCTGCTCAGTGATCGCGACCCGGAAACCGGTCTGTTCAAGACCAAGACCCCGGCCGAATACAATGGCTTCGGCGACATTGAAAAGGGCTTTGAAGAAGCGGACTACATTATCGATCAAAAAGCGCTCAAATACGCTTACTGCAAGGGACCTGCAATGGAACCTCGCGGCTGTACCGCTGACTTTGATGGCACCAAACTCCACATGTACACCCACTCTCAGGGCATGCACGACGAAAAGCTGTGTCTGGCTCAGGCACTCGGCATTCCGTCCAGCATGGTGAACTACGTGGCACCCTTTACCGGCTCCAGCTTCGGTGGCAAAAACGCCTTCCCTCTGGACCGCAACATTGCCTCTCATTACCTCATGGTAGCAAGCCTTGCCTGTCTCGATTTGAAAAAGCCAGTCCATTGCCCATATTCTCGTGAAGAGGAAATGGTCAGCGGTTGGTCTCGCGGTAGTCAGACCGATGTCAAAATCGGCTTCAAAAAGGATGGAACCCTGACCACCATGGACTTGGAACACTGGCAGGAAACAGGTTCCGGCGGCGACAAGTACCCCGCCAAGAACGCCATGCTCGCCACTGGTTCTGTTCTGTACTCTCACAACTGCCAGAACCAGCGCGGCAAGATTCACTACGTGAACACCAACCGTCAGCCCGCTGCAGGTTGGCAGGGGTATGGCGCTCCCGAAGGCACCTTTGCCGTGGAAACAACCATGGACATCGCCTCCTACGAACTGGGCATCGATCCCGTGGAACTTCGCAAGATGAACTGCATGCGTGCAGGCGACATTGATTCCGGTTGGGACCCGCTGGTTTACAAATCTGCCCTCATTTCTTCCTCCGGCATTCGTGACTGCCTCGACGCAGGTGCGGAAGCTCTGGATTGGAAAAACACATGGCAGCACCCGGACAAAAAGACGGGCCGTATCCGTCACGGCATGGGCGTGGCCATCTTCGCCATGGGCGCAGGTCGCCCCGGCCCGGGCAACTCGTCCGAAGCCATGGTTAAAATCTACCCCGACGGTTCTGCCGCTCTGGTCTGCGCCGTGGCCGACATCGGTCAGGGACAGCACACTGTCCAGTGTCAGATCGTAGCCGAAGTTCTCGGCCTGCCTTACAAGAAAATCGGTCTTGTCTGTCACGACACCGACTCCACACCCTTTGCCACATTGGTCGCCAACAGCTGCGGCACATGGATTCAGGGTTGGGCCACATACGAAGCAGCCATTGATGCCAAGCATCAGGTTCTCAAACTCGCAGCAGGCGTCATGGGCGTTTCCGAAACAGAACTGGATATCAACGAAGACGGTGTCTTCATGACCAATGACACAAGCAAGGGGATAACCTTTGCCGAGGCATTCGGTACACGCGGCCACTACGGCGGCATCCATGAAATCACCGGTTACTACGTGAACAACTCTCCCCATCCCAACGGTCTCAAGGATGGCAAGAAAGATCAGGTCTACATCCCCAAGGAGAAGGGCGCACAGTTCATCTCTCTGGATATCGACACCGAAACCGGCATGATCGAAAACGCCCGCGTGACCATGGCGCAAAATGTAGGCAAAGCCCTCAACCCGAAAATCGTTGAAGGCCAGCTCTGCACCTCCCGCCACGGCGTTGATAACGCGATGCTCGGCAACGATTGCATCATCGACAAGCGCAATGGCTGGCTCATGACTCCCAACTGGGTTGATTATCGTCACACCACCACCATGGATTGCGACGTTGATCCCATCGTCATCGAAAAACCCGGTGATCCGACCCATCCGTTCGGAGCCACGGCCTGTGGAGAAGGCGCAGCCTGCCCCACATTGGCCGCATTCTCCAACGCCATTTACAACGCTATCGGCGTTCGTTTGACCGAAACGCCATACACCCCTGAAAGCATCCTCATTGGCCTGGGCAAAATCAAGGCCAGAGGGAGGAAGAAATAATGAAACGTTTCAATCATTTTGACGCCACCTCTGTTGAAGAGGCGGTTTCTCTCTTAAACGGTAGTGAAGGCCCGGCCTACGTCATGGGCGGAGGCAGCGACCTCATGGGTTGCCTCAAGGACAACCTCTGGATGGAGGCCCCCGAACGGATCATCAACCTCAAGACCATCCCCGGTCTCAAGGAAATCCGCGTAGAAGATGACGGCCTGCACATCGGTGCACTCGTCACCCTAACTGAAGTCGCTGAATCCGACATGGTCAAGGAACAGTGGACCGGACTGGCCGAAGCGGCTCGCCGCACAGCATCTCCGCTGTTGCGCAACATGGGCACTATCGCCGGTAACATCTGTCAGGAAAACCGCTGCTGGTACTACCGTTACCCCGACAAAATTGGCGGTCGCATCGACTGCGTACGCAAAGGCGGCAAACGTTGTCTGGCCGTACCCGGCGACCACCGTTTCCACTCCATCTTCGGTGCAGTCAACAAATGCATCGCGGTGAATCCCAGCGACACGGCCCCTGCCTTCATCGCTCTGAACGCTACAGTCAAGACAACCAAACGCGAAATCGCCATTGACGACTTCTTCTCCGCCGAAATGGGAGCACAGTCCACAATTCTGGATCGGGATGAAATAGTCACTGAAATCGTGGTTCCGTTGCCGGAAGCCGGTCCGACCAGTGCTTTCCGCAAAATTGCCTACCGCAAATCCATCGACTTCGCCCTGGTCAACTGCGCTGCATCTGTCAGCGTGGTCGACGGCAAAGTCACCAGTGCTCGCATCTGCCTCAACGGAGTGCATAACAACCCGCGCCGTTGTGAAGCTTCGGAAGAACTGCTCATCGGCAAGGAGCTAACTGAAGAACTGGCTCAGGAAGCCGGCAAGGCCGCTGTTGCCGAAGCCAAGCCCCTGCTCCAGAACGGATTCAAGGTACAAATGGCACAGACCATCGTGGGTGATACCCTGATGGACTGCCTCAAGTAACCATTAATACAAGGATGTTTGGCATGCCCCACCAACTCGCCAACGTCTCCGGCGTCATTCTTGCCGCCGGCCAAGCCTCCCGAATGGGTAGGGACAAATTGTCCCTGCCCTTCCGGGGACTCCCCATATTGCAACATGTGGTGAACGCCGCACGCAACTCCACCCTGCGCGACGTGACCGTGGTTCTGCCCAAGGGGTCTGAACTGCGACGCACAGTGGACCTCTCTGGTTGCAACGTCGTCACCAGTGTTCATCGTGACATGGGCCAGGCCGAGTCTCTCAAGACCGGTCTGCGCTCAGTCATAGACACTGCCGACGGGTGTATGGCCCTCTTAGGAGATCAACCACTTATTACAGCCTCGGCCATCGACATGCTTGTGGGTGCATTCACCCAACAACCCGAGTGTTGGGTCGCTCCAGTGCAAGAAGGTATGCGCGGCAACCCCATCACCATACCGTCTACATGGTTCCCCAAAGTCTTTGAACTGGAAGGCGACACAGGTGCTCGTCCGCTGCTCGGCTCTCCGGGACTGACTTTGCGCCTGGTTCGAATCCACGAGGTCGGACCTTTCATTGATGTGGATACCGAAGAACAATATCAACGACTTCTTACCAACTACGGCCAAAAGACCGCTTAGGAGCACATTATGAGTGCCATTCAAACCCCAACAATCACCATTCGCGGCGCAGGCGACCTTGCTACAGGCGTTGCCTTGCGACTCTATCAAGCCGGGCTGACCCGACTCCTGCTTTTGGAAACGGCCAACCCCCTCGCCGTACGCCGAACCGTGGCTTTTTCCGAAGCCATATACCACGGTGAAATGACCGTTGAGGGGATCAAAGCCGCACGAATTTCTTCTCCTGATCTCACTGAAAAAGCATGGAGCAACGGCACAATTCCCGTTCTCGTTGACCCGGAAGCCTCCTCTCTGGGTCAGGTAAAACCTGACGTACTGGTGGATGCCATCCTTGCCAAACGCAACATCGGGACAACTATGGATCAAGCTCCGCTGGTCATCGGTCTCGGACCGGGATTCACGGCCGGTCAAGACGTACACAGAGTCGTTGAGACCAAGCGCGGTCATCACCTAGGACGCGTCATCACCGAAGGGCCTGCGGCCGCGAACACAGGTGTCCCCGGTGTGATTGACGGCTTTTCCATAGAGCGCGTTTATTGGGCCGAACACGAAGGTACTTTCACAACCCCCTATGACATCGGCCAACTGGTCAAAAAAGGCGATATCATCGGTTCTGTCGACGACACCCCGGTTGTTGCAGCCTTATCCGGCGTTATTCGAGGTCTGCTCAGAAACAACACTCCGGTCGTCAAACGCACCAAACTTGGAGACGTGGACCCCAGAGGAACCATCTCCTACTGCGGTGAAACATCGGACAAGGCTTTGTCCATCGGCGGCGGCGTTCTCGAAACCATCTGCGCACAACTTTTCCTCTAAGGCACGCATGAACGGGACCGTAACCCTAAGCGCTAGTGCCGCACTCACCTCGCCGGAACACCGGCTTATCACCGTCATTGGAGCGGGAGGGAAGACCTCTCTCCTCCACTGGATAGCCAAAAGCAGAATTTCTGCAGGGCAACGGGTGGTCATAACAACGACCACCAAAATCTTCCCGCTCCATGACGTAGATACCATCCTGATGACAGATGGCCCGGATTTTTTGAATCGACTGCGGCAAGCATTGATAAAAAGCCCTTGCGTAATCGCAGCCAAAAGATTTGACAAAAAAACCGGAAAAATCATCGGGTTAGACCCTGAAAGCGTTGATGCTCTTCACTATTCGGAAATTGCAGACGCCATCCTCGTTGAAGCCGACGGCGCAGCCAGAAAACCACTCAAGGCACCGGCAGATCACGAACCAGTCATCCCGGTTGCATCTGATATCTGTGTCGGTATCATGGGACTCGATGCTGTGGACCAGCCCTTTTCCGAAGACATTGTTCATCGATCCGATATTTTTGCTAAAATCACCGGAATTTCTTTTGGAGAAGCAATCACTCCGACCCACATGATAAAAGCAGCGACGGCAGCTAACGGACTGTTTAAAGGCTGTCCTCAAAACTGTGAACGCATCGTACTACTCAACAAAATGGATATTCCCAGCGGAAAAGCACAGGTTGCAGAATTTACTGCCAAATTAAACGGAAGTGCCACAGCGTCGACTCTTTCATGGTTTGCAGGCAGTTGTCGTCAACATTGCTTGCACCACATCAATTATCAAAGCGTGATGTCCTGCGCTAAAAATAACCATCTTGAATTTTCATCTCAGTTCTGAAAGGTTGGAGGGAACCATGTCCAAACAAAAAAGTCCGCATACCCCGCTTCCAATGTGTCCGCCTGACAAAGGTGGCGTCTGCACCATATGTTTCTTTGGCGCACTCTCCATTATTCTGGCCGCGTGCATCCCTCTTCTGATGTACCCCGAAGCCGGAGAAAAAATCATCAACACCATGTTTCAGTTCGTCACCGTGAAAATGGGATGGCTCTACATGCTGTTCGGAGCCGGTACTTTTACCCTGCTCATGTGGTTCGCTTTTGGCCCTTTCAGTCATAAACGACTCGGTGACAAAATTGAATATTCCACTTTTTCCTGGATAGGCATGCTTTTCTGTGCGGGCGTAGGCGCCGGCATCATGTTCGGTGGGTCCATTGACTGGGCCTACTATGCAGCCTACCCAATGCACGGCGAACCTGCCGGTTCACTCGAAGCCTACGAATGGGGCAGTGCGTACGGCATGTTTCACTGGGGACCAATCTGCTGGTCCATCTACGCGGTGTTAGCCGTGCCCATTGGCTATAGTTACTACGTCAAACGAGTTCCCATCCTGAACATTTCCCAGGCCTGTACAGGACTGCTCGGCGACAAGGTCAACGGCTGGCAAGGCAAAATCATCGACATCCTTTTCATGACCGGACTTGTAGCCGGCTCAGCCACAGCCCTTGGACTGGGTATTCCCATCGTGGCCGCAGCTATTGCCTCCGTTGCCGGTATTGAACATTCCTTCTGGTTGGAATTCGGCACCTTGCTTCTCGTCACTTCCATCTTCTGTGTATCAGCCAGCCTCGGCCTGAAAAAAGGACTGAGTAAACTTTCAGATTTCAACGTCATGATAGCCATGGCGCTTCTTCTGTTCGTTTTCATCGTCGGGCCCACGGTCTTTTTGACCGACATGGCCATCACATCGCTGGGCCTCATGTATTCAAAGCTCATCACCATGGCCACGTCGATGGACCCTATGGATTCCGTAGGATTTACCAAGGACTGGACCGTTTTCTATTACGCTTGGTTCGTGGCATACGCCCCGTTCATGTCCCTGTTCATTGCCAAAATCTCTCGTGGTCGCACAGTCCGCGAAGTAGTGCTTGGTCCGGTCCTCATTGCTTCATTGGGATGTGGCTGTTTTTATCTCGTCTTCGGCAACTTCGGTCTGTACCTCCAGCTTACCGGCCAACTTGATGTGGTGAGTATGGTTAAGACCGTCAAAGGCGCGACAGCCATCATGGCCATCGCGGACTTTATTCCCATGGCTTCACTCTATAAAATTGTCTTCGCCGGGGTCACCGCCATCTCCATGGCTACCACCTTTGACGCAGTTTCATTCGCTCTGGCCGCCACGACCACGCTCAAACTCACTCCCGATGAAGAACCTGCACGCTGGAACCGCCTGTTCTGGGCCATGTCTCTAGGCTTGGTCCCCACAGGGATTATGCTCATCGACGGGCCATTGTCCGTCCTGCAAACAGCTTCAATTGTAGTGGGGCTGCCCGTACTTGGCGTCGTCACCATCGGAGTTGTCGCATTCCTCAAGGAATACCGGCAAACCGGCTGGGTGGAATACGACGACACTGTATGCGCTCCGCGCGATATATAATCAATCATTCGCATCATATCGAGGTTATCATGAAAACCATGCACGTTGAAAAAGCCGTGGGTACCGTCTTGTGTCAAGATATCACCCGCATCATCCCCGGCGGAGAAAAAGGCCCTGCATTCCGTCGCGGTCATGTGGTTACCGAAGCCGACATCCCGACATTGTTGGATATCGGCAAAGAACATCTTTATGTCTTCGATCCTCAGGACGGATATGTCCATGAAGATGACGCAGCACGACGTATAGCCGAAGCCGCCGCCGGTCCGGGCATTGAGCTGAGCACTCCGGTGGAAGGCAAAATCACTTTGCGCGCCACCCATGACGGCTTGCTCGACATCAACACTGACACCCTGTTCAAACTGAACTCGGTCAAAGATGTCATCTTCGGCACCATCCATACCAATCAATTGGTACGGAAAGGCCGCGCCATGGCCGGTACCCGTGTCATTCCACTGGTCGTTCCCGAAGCAATCGTTGCCGAGGCCGAAGCAGTACTCCGCGATAACGCCCCGCTCATTCAAGTCCGTCCGCTCAAATCATGCCGCATCGGCATCGTCACCACGGGCAGCGAGGTCTACAATGGCCGCATTGAAGATAAATTTGGTCCAGTCATCCGCAAAAAATTCAAAGGATATGGTTCAACCACCATCGGACAGAAGCTCGTTTCCGATGACCCGGAAATGACCAAGGGAGCCATTCTGGACTTTATCGAAAACGGGGCTGACTTCGTTGTTGTCACAGGCGGTATGTCCGTGGACCCGGACGACCAGACACCCACTTCCATCCGCATGACCGGGGCCGAAGTCGTCACCTACGGTGCACCGACATTTCCCGGAGCCATGTTCATGCTCGCCCGCCTCGGAGACGTCCCTGTCGTCGGTCTTCCCGGTTGCGTCATGTACTATCGCGCCAGCATTTTCGACCTGATCATACCACGCATTCTGGCAGGTAAGGACGTAACACGCGAAGACATCATCAACCTCGGCCACGGTGGATTCTGTGAAGGGTGTGAGACCTGCCGCTACCCCGTGTGCAGCTTCGGTAAAGGGGCATAAAAATGCAGAACGTCTTTGCATCCATCATGGAGGCCTTGGGAAAAGGCCAATCCGTTGTCAGGGTTTCTGTCATGAAAAGCAACGGATCCACTCCGCGCTCTGCCGGGGCAGTTATGGCCGTCTTCGAAGGCGGTTCCACCGCCGGCACCATTGGCGGCGGATCTGTTGAAAACGCGAGCCACATGGCCGCGAAAAAGATGCAGCCCGGCACATCAACTATCCGCGAATTCGATCTGACAAACGCAGATGCAGCCAACCTCGGCATGGTCTGCGGCGGCAACATGACCGTCCTGTTGGACTCGCTGTTGCCTGATGACGCGAATATTACGCTTATCAAAAAGATGCTCGCCCATTGGCAAGCAGGCGAACATCGTCTGCTCGTGACTTCGCTGTCCACATCCGGCACAGTGACGAATCGTGAAATCTTCCCCTTGGGCGGGACTTTTCCCGATACAGTTCGTACACCGATGACCACGGAAACACCTGACTCAATCCAGTTCGTGGAGCCGGTTCACATCCCGGAAACAGTCCATTTTATCGGAGCGGGCCATGTGGCCAATGCCACGGCCAAACTGGCTGCTTTTGTCGGTTTTCGCGTTGTAGTGGTGGATGACCGTGAAGAATTCGCCAATGCTGTTCGATATCCCGAGGCCAGTGAAATTCGAGTCGAAAAGTCCCTGACAAAGTGCCTGCCGGAATCATTGGACAAAAATGATTTTATCGTCATCATGACACGCGGTCATATGCATGATCGCGATGTTCTGGCTCAAGCCTTGAGAACAAAAGCGGGCTATATCGGCATGATTGGCAGCAAAAAGAAAAAAGCGGCAGTGTATAAATCACTTCTCGAAAGCGGATACACGCAAACCGCTCTCGACGCGGTTCACTGCCCTATCGGTTTGACCATCGACGCAGACACGCCGGAAGAAATAGCCATCAGCATCATGGGCGAACTCATTCAAAGCAGAAAACAAAACTAATCATACACCACGCTTCCCAACTCCTTTTCCACGAATATTCCCTGCCAAAAACCAATATGGAATTTGGCAGGGAAATCCAGTACGCTCACACAGGTTTTTGTGAACGCATGACGATAGAATATCCGTGGAAAAGGAGTAAACGTGACTTTCCGAAAAATCATTTGTATTGCAGCGGCCTTCATGCTGGCCGCAACCACCCTATTCGGCGCTTGCACCAATTACACTCGTGAACGCGGTGTAGAAAACACATGGCGCAGCATCGACCTGTCACAAATCGTTCCCGGCACGACTACACAGATGGAAATCGTCAAGCAACTCGGCCCACCATCACAGATCATCGACCTCAAGGCCGGTCCGGCGTTCTATTATCTTGCTGAACAGACACAGGGCGGCGGCGTAATTCTAATCCTCTTCAATCACATGGATGAAAAAATCACCTACGATCGGGCCGTTTTCTTCTTTGATACGCAGGGGGTACTTCTCGACTATTCCTTAAGCAAGGAATCCATCTCACATGAGAAGAAATAAAGCCTTCAAAACTCTTACCGCCGTATTGATGATCCTTGCCATCCTTTTCGGGTGTACCATCATACGTTCCGAACCAGCCCATATTGAAAAGTTTGACACGACCCGCTATGACTCCGGCACGCACTACAGCGAAATCTTGCATGACATAGGTCCTCCGACCAAAATGTCACAACTCGGCACTGGTATGGCGTGGCTCTATGAAGATGTTGTACTCAAGGAAAAACAAATCGGCTTTGGTCCTGTCAGCGGCCCGCTCTCAATTTTCAAATTAAATTTCGCCACAGGTGACGGGGAATATCAGGGGACCGTCCTAACCTTTGATCAGGATGGCCAATTGACAAGCGCAGGAGCCATGAATGAGGAACTCAACCTCGGCGAAGGCATGGCCTTTCAATTCGTCTTTGCAGTTTCAAGTCTGGTGGACATCGGAGATATTCGCCAAACCCCAAACCAGCATACATGGGGAAAATCCATGTTGCAGGATGTCCCTGCAGGGTTAAATCGCCAACAAGACCTCGATACAGGTGCTCATGGAGTAGAACTCATGACCACACCACAATTCACAGGCCAGCAGTCACTGGCAAACCCATAACCAAACAAGAAAATATCCGCATGCTCGAACTCATTACCGTCACCATCTTCATGCTCCTTGCCGCCATGGCACCGGGTGCCGACTTCGCATTGGTGGTCCGCAACTCGCTGCTTTATTCCCGCCGTTCTGCGTGCTTCACCGCTATTGGCGTCGGAGCCGGGCAGTCTATCCATACGACATACAGCGTTCTCGGACTGACTGTACTCATATCCAAATCCCTGATGCTCTTCACCATCGTCAAATATGTTGGAGCCGCCTATCTTTGTTATCTCGGAATCCGCAGTCTCATGGCCGGAGGCGGGCCACACGCGACAGAAATCAAACCAGCCGAAAAGGATATTTCCGCCTTTGCGGCCTTCAAACAGGGACTCATCTGCAACACTCTAAACCCCAAGGCTCCGCTCATTTATATCGCATTTTACAGCGCGGTTCTGCCACCGGACATTTCTCAACTTGGTAAAATTCTCTACGGCCTCGAATTCATACTTATCGTTGGAGGCTGGTTCGTCTTCCTCGCCTGCATCATCACCCACCCCACTGTAAAAAACGTCCTTGGACGTGTGCAGCGGATACTGACCAAAGCCCTTGGCGGCATGATGCTTTATTTTGGTATTCGACTGGCTTTCATCGAACAATAATCACAAAAAAAGGGTATCCGCAGACACGAATACCCTTACAAAAAACCTTGCTTCAAGCCGTTCAGGAAGGAATTTCCTTATTCTCGACGGCCTCATATTCCTTGATAACTTTAATGACATATTCACCAAGATGCTGGGCAGAACTGATAAAACCAAGCACCTGAAAGAGACGTTGTGCACCGAAACGACTGGTCACGCCCTGTCGACGCAATTCAATAAACCGTATTTCAATATTAGTCACAGCCTCTTCCAAACGTTTCGTGTCATGGGGAACTCCCATCCCGATGGCACGTAATGCGGTCGTGGTGGATCGCGTCAATTCTGTCAGTTCCGGAGCAAGAATTATATCAAAGCCCACACCTTCCACCTGGTTCAACAAGGTGAGCATGGCCTGCAACCGTTCGAGCACAGAACGAAAAACACTGACCTGTGTCGAAAGCAGGTTGACGTCATCCCTGAAAAATCGCCGTTCCATGGAAAAAACCTTGTGGAACATCTCCTTATTCTTCTCGGTCGTGCCCGCAAAATCATCAAACAAATCAGGATCAGTCTTTTGTTGCAGAGAAAGAAAATTATTCATGAGCAACGTATACCGGACTGCCAATTGCCCGTATTGATGTTCCAAACGCTCACGCAATGCGGCGCCAGCCCTTCTGGGCCATAATATCACGGAAACAAGAAAGGCACAGGACACACCAACGCCGATCTCTGCCACTCTGGACAGGGTAAACAGTATACGATGCTCGTCGGTAAGACTGGTCAGATATACAATAGCCACCGTGATGGCCGCCATGCGAAAACGCACATTATACCGCGTCAGGTAAGCACACACCCCGGTACCGACAAATATACCCATCAAAGTATACATGGGCGTTGCCGGGAAAATGAGGATAAGCAAAATACCCATCCCCGCACCAATGGCGGTTCCGGTAAAGCGATACAGACACATGTGAATGGAGTCCGCCACATGGACCTGCATGACGATAACCGTGGTAATGACGGCCCAGTAAGCATATGGCACGCCCACAAAGCCGGATACGACATATGCGAGAACACTCGCCACCCCGACCTTGATACCGTGCCGGATGTGACTGCTTGCGATGATTCTTTTGATGTAGGACATTTTTCTAGTCGGATTCGGGAATTATGGGCAGCGAAAATCGCCAACCGTTATGAACAACCGACGCACGGCTCTCACACATTGCGGTCAGAGGGTCAACCATTAAAGATCTTACAATATACATTCTCCGCACAATTGACACACATAACAAAAAGGGCTTTGGGCTATTTAAAGCTCCCGGCGTTCACATCAAGCCGCTTGAGAATTTTCTGCAAAGCGACTCTGGACAGCCCACTCTGACGAGCGGCTTTGGAAACATTACCGCGTGTACCGGAGAGTAATTCTTCGACATATGTACGGGTGAAGTCATCCACCACTTTTTCCTTGGCATCCTTATAGGGCGTCAAACCCTGCGATTCATCGCCAGGAAGCCCTTCAAGACCTTCCACGAGACGAAGGTGAACCAGTTCCAAAGACTCACTGGAAGAAAAAACGGCCAATCGACGGATGAAATTCTGCAATTCCCGAACATTTCCGGGCCAATTTTTTGTGGTCAGATACGCCACGGCGTCTGGTGCCATGGCCTTTGGGTTCACCTTCATTTCTTCGCAGGAAATAGTCAAGAAATGGCGGGCGAGTATAGCAATGTCATCATTACGGTCACGAAGTGCTGGCACATTCAGATTAAGAACATTAAGACGATAATAGAGGTCTTCACGGAAGCTGCCGTCCTTAATCTTCTCCTCAAGAGGCTGGTTGGTGGAGGCAAGAATACGCACGTCCACCGGAACGGTCTTGCTGGAACCAACTGGACGGATCTCTCCTTCCTGCAATGCTCGAAGTAACTTGGTCTGAATACCCGGAGAAATGTCACCGATTTCATCAAGAAGCAGAGTACCTCCGTCCGCTGAAACAAAAATGCCTTTGTGATCCCGGTCTGCGCCGGTGAACGCCCCCTTGACGTGACCAAACAATTCACTTTCCAGCAATTGATCGGGAATAGCCGGACAATTGACCGTCAACAACGGCTTTCTGCTCCGTCCGCTCAACTGATGGATGGTTCGGGCCACCAACTCTTTACCTGTCCCGGATTCTCCACGAATCAAAACGGTATATTCGGACTCGGCCACGGCTGCCACGCCATCTTTGAGCCGACGTATAGCAGAACTCTCACCCACGAATTCATTGGGACCGATCTGCTTGGCGAGCAATTCCTGAAGACGGGCGTTTTCCCCAAGAAGACGACTGCGTTCAAGTCCCCGTTCAACAACCTGAAACAGGTCTTTAGGCTCCACCGGTTTTGTCAGGAAATCGTAGGCCCCGATTTTTAACGCATCCACTGCGGTCTCCACAGTCCCATAAGCAGTCAACATGACCACACTCATGTCAGGATGCATTTCTCTAGCCCGACGAAGTAATTCGACACCATCCATGCTCGGCATGTTCAAATCAGTCAGCATCAAGCCAAAGACATCGTTTTCCAATGCAGCTATGGCCTCTGGCCCGGAAAGCACGGCCATGATATGTTCATCTGGATACTGTCTGCCCAGCAAACGAGCGAGTCCGGTGGCAAAATCCTTTTCATCATCAACGATGAGTATGCCTATGGCGTTTGTCATTGTTCGCTCCGAGTGGAATCGCTGTTGACCGGAAGATGCACTGTAAAGACAGCACCATTATCATTTTCCATCTCAATGCTGCCGCCGATGTCCTGGGCCAATCCATAAACCACGGCCAACCCCAGCCCTGTCCCTTTACCCACTTCCTTGGTGGAAAAAAACGGATCGAACAACTTCAGCATGTCCCCTTCCGGGATACCTGGACCGTTATCTGCCACCCGAACATCAATGGTATCTGAATCAGATTTATAGTGTGCTGAAACAATAATATGCCCGACCTTTTTCGTCACCGCATCCAATGCATTTTTGAGCAAATTGGTAAGAATTTGCTCCACAGCCTGTTCATTGGTAATGATAGAAGGCAAACCGTCTTCGACTTCCGGCACGACTTCCACGCCCTTCTTCTCTGCTTGCACACGAAAGATGTTGATGGCATCAGCGACAACCCTGCCCACATTCAAATCAACCGGCTCCGATTTCTTGGGACGCGCAAAATTGAGCAAATCCTGCAGAACAGTCTCGGCCTGCGAAGCATGCTTGATGATAATCTCGGCGTCAGAAGATATTTCCTGTCGAGACTCAGCTCCCCGCAGCAACTCGGCATAGCACTTGATAACACCCAACGGATTATTAATTTCATGGGCCAACCCTGCGGCCAATTGACCGACAGTTGCCAACTTTTCACTCTGCTGCATAGTAGCAAGCATCCGCTTTTCCTGTGTCACATCACGCACATAAACAACACCATGTGCTTCTTTGGCAGCACCTTCCGCCACAGGAAAAACACTGATCGAAAAGGACCTGCCATCTGCGGTTTGCACCTCACGGGCCATGGCCTCTCCATGTTCCAGCGAAGACTTCAGTGGACAATTCTCAAACACGCCGCCCTGCCTAAACAAAGTGGAACAGGCGGTGTCAGCCACGGCTCCCCCAAAGGACACGCACAAGGAGCGAGCGGCTTCATTAGCCAAAACCACACCGCAAGCGCCGTCCATAAGTAAAAGAGGATCACTGATGCCTTCGACAATCGCCTGGAGCATGTCTTTTTGACGAAGAAGATTGTGCAAGGCCGCCAGATTTTCCATGGCGATGCCAAGCTGCTGACCCAACGCCCGCAAAACGTTCCGGTCCTGATTCGTTATTATGGTTCCCTCATCCCAGATTAAACACAAAATTCCCTCGGAAGACGCATCACTGGCCCAGACCGGAATGTATGCCTTGCCCGGCTCATAATACGGCTCAACTTCAGTAATAATTTCTTTCCAGTTATGAGGAAGATCGGGCTTGGGCGTCTCTTCGGGCCACGTATAATATGTCTGGGAGGCGAGCATGCAGATAAAGCCGCCAAGACTGGCTCTGAACCGCTGCACAATAAGTGGCAAAGAGTGTTGCCACATCTGCCGTCGAGTATGACTTTTATTCAACCCATCAAGAAGCTGCACAAACAAACCGACATCCGAACGCCGTTCCTCGGCCTCAAGTTTCAATTCACCGGTACGGACCTCGACCATCTGCTCAAGATTCTCCGAGTGCTGACGCAACTGATAGTTCATCTCATGGACATGATCGCCAAGCTCTTCAAGCCCCTGAACAACCTCTTCTATTTCGTCAACATTTTCCAACTTTTCCATAAATCCGAGTTCCTCGTCTTCCTGAAAAAGCTTCCGGAACTTGTCAGTCAACCTATGTAAGTTAGTCATGATAAGACGATTGAAAAAGATCTGAACCAAAGCAAAGAAAAGCAGCATGCCACCGCCATAGAGAGCGGCATAGCCGATGGTGGCTTCACGAATCTTCCCGACCGCTCCGTCAATAGGAACGCCGACAACGACCAAACCAGCAATATCACCCAACGTATGACCGAATCCTCGCTCCGTTCCATACCGTTCAAGCAGGACAGGAGGAGAGTCCTCCGGCACGCCATGACACGTCATGCACGATTTTTTAAACTCCACAGGACGTGCCTTGACGAAAAACTCCTTACTATCAATCTTGCGGTACCCTTCCCAATATTCCTTACCCGGATTTTTCCTGAAATATGCCAGGAGTTCACGCTCACTGTCCTTGATTTCAAAGAGCGGATTACGCGCATTATCCGCTACCCGACGATAATAATACTCCGAATGACGCAAATTGAGCCGATCCATAATGGCTCGAGAAATATACGATGAAGACATGGCCTCGATAACAAACTCCCCTTCCGGCAAAGTCTGATACATTTTCGGCCTGAGTATTTCCCGCACATACCCCTGCACGCTGGACACCTGATTCAGCACAAGATCAGCCTTATCCTTGACCTGAGTATCCAGAAGTGAACTGAGATGAAAATACAAACTCGAAGCGAAAAACAAGCCCAGCAAAAAAACGATGGTTCCCAATCCAAGAAGGAACTTGGCCTGAAGGTTTTTTGGTCCGAAATTACCCATATATTTCTCCGGGCGTTACGCCCATTTCATTCAAAATTCCACCGTCCGCAATGGTGGCACGCCCCTGAATCGTAGCGCACTTTTTACTTTTTTAACAACTTGCCTTCCCCGCACGCGAAAAGTGCAAACTCCACGTTAAAAACTGCTAACTCAAGTTAGCATATCAAACTGCATTGCAAAAAATAAATCAAGTAAAATCAGTAGCATCTCTTTTGGCACGCACTTTGCCTTAGGGAAAGCCAGACCACACACAAAAAACCAAAGGAGAGGTTTGGTATGGCTCAAGCAACTGTCGGACGTCCCGACAACACACCCGTATGGATCATCAGTGGTATTCTACTGGCATACGGCGTTCTCGTTTCCTCGGGAGCACTGACTGGTCTTCTGACCACATTCAAAGTCCATAAGGCAATGGACCTGATGCAGACCATGGCTTTCGTGGGCGGCGGACTTGGTGTCGCTACTGCGATGCTCAGGCAAGCACGTTGGAATAAACCCCTCAACAACTTTGACACCTTTGTACTGGAAACCATTCCGGGCATTCTGTTCATTGTGGCCTTGGCCATGGGCATCCGCTGGTTTGCAGAGCCGATGGTCAAACTCGCAAGTTCAGCCATGGTTCCAGCCCTCGGCTTCAAGCTCTACAAGGTACTGAACCTGAACTATGTTGTCCTCGGTATTCTCGTCGGTATCATCATCACCAACAGCTGGGGTATCCCAAAATTCGCAGCATCAGGCGTCAAAACCGCCCGCTTCGTGTTGAAGATGGGTGTTATCCTGCTGGGTGCCCGTTACTCCTTTGCAGAACTGGCAAAGCTGGGCATGGTTTCAGTCTGGATGATCGGCTTCTTTGTTCTGGGTACCGTATTCTTCGTCCTGTTCCTGGGTAAAGTTTTCAAACAACCTAAGACCATGACTGGCGTCCTGTCCGCAGGCATGGGTGTTTGCGGCGTATCCGCAACTGTTGCCTGCGCCCCGGTCGTCAAGGCCAAATGCTCCGAGATGGCCTACACCATCGGCACCATCCTCGGCTTTGGTATCCTGTGCATGTTCGTCTTCCCCACCGTTGGTAAAATCGCGGGCATGAACGCTACCCAGTTCGGCGCATGGGCCGGCACCGGCATCCTGAACTCTGCTCAGGTCGCTGCCGCCTGTCTCGCATTCAACGCTGTTGACATTAAGACCCTGAAAGTCGGTGAAATCTTCAACATCACCCGCGTTCTGTTCCTGCCCGTCATCGTTCTGGTGCTCGCCACATGGTACGGCAAGCAGTCCGGTCAAAAGTTGAGCTTCAAGGAAGTTGTCATCGACAAGTTCCCCATCTTCATCATCGGCTTCCTTATCCTGTTCTTCATGTCCTCCCTGGGGCTGTTCTCACCAGCAGATCACTACAAGGGCAAATACCTCGACTTCAGCTACAACGAACGCACCGAAGTCACTCCTGAAGAACTGACCATACTGAAAGCTGCGGCTGTCGCAGGCATTCAAGGGCTTAACGTGCAGGAAACCGCATCGTTGGATAACCTTGTCAAACAGCACCAGATCGCCGGTAACTTCGACGATCGTGGCGACAAAACCAAGTTCGACACTGTGGCCCGTGAACGTATGGCCGGTCTGGAATCCATGATCGCCCGTGCAAAGGGTGGCGAAGTGACGATTTCCACAGACGTCAAATCAGCACTCTCACACGCGATCAAGCAGGTTCACAAAAAATCCAAGACTATTGTTACCCTGACCAACGCCATGATCTGGTTCTTTGCTTATGGTCTCATCGGCCTTGGCATGCAGATCACAGGCAAGTCCCTTGCTCAGGCAGGCGGCTGGCCGCTGGTCATGGGTGGTATCTCCGGCGTTGCCAAGGCGACCCTGTCCTTCATCGTCGTCATGTACTTCGTCAAGGACGTCGTCCTTCACTAAAAGGAGAATTGAAAAATGGCTGAAGATATCAAATGCAATGTCAACACTGATGATCAGGCGGAAAACGAAGAGCGCGCACTGTCCGTCTTCGCTTCCGAAAAAAGTGAAGATCTGACCGCCCTTGTGCTCGTCATGATCGTGACCTTCCTGGTCCTGCTGTTCACCAAGTGGATGGCCTAGTAATCGATACGTAAACCTCGCCGTATACGGAGGGGGACGCATGTTCCCCTCCCATACGGAGATCAAAAAAAACGAAGACTGTCATGAAGCATATACTTCTCGCAACACACGGCACCCCCGGCGCACGCAAAGCTGAAAAGCTGGCCCGCCAATGGGCAGACCAGTACGGCGCAAAAGTCACCGTCCTTTCAATCATCAATGAAGCATGGGGCGATATGACCTGCGACGACTGGTTGAATACCTCCACCACGCGTAATGTCTTCGGTTCCTATGTAGCGAGTGAAATCGCCAAGGAAATCGATACGGTCTGGGACCGTCTGCGCACGGATTTTGATGGGGTGGAACTCGATTTTCTCAGCAAAGGCGGCAAGCTCGACAACGTGCTGGCCGAAGCTGCTGTCAAAATCGAGGCCGATGTAGCAATCATGGGTGCCTGGCAGAAAGAACAGGCCCCCGGCTTCAGAGACCGCTTTGAAAACAAGCGTCTGCACCCGCAGATGCCATGCCCACTGGTGGTGGCACCATGACATACGCATCCGAAACCATAGACCGTCGAGACCGCGCTCACGCGGACGTTGAAGAACTCCCCAGACCCGACGTCTGGATGGAGACCAACCTTCCTTGGAACACAGCCTTCTGGAGCGACCTCAAAGGGAAAACCCTGATGAGACTCAACCCTCACTGGCATGTTGAAAAAGACAAAATCAGCGAAGGCTTCCCCGTGGAAGACGTTCTGGTGGAAGCCGAGTTCAGGGCAACCCCTGAACTAACAGCCACAGCGGACACCTTTCAGGCATCCTTCCCGGAAATCGGCCTGACCCTATCTGCCCGCAAATGCGAAGACGGTGCCAACACGGCCCTTTCCTTCACCATGGACGAGGTAGAGAACTGCCCCTTCACAGCTGAAGATGCCGGACGCACCATGCAATACTGGCTGCCCAGCCTGCGTGAATACTACCGACTGCACGAGTCCAACTCACTCAAACATCGCGCATGGCGTTTCTTCATGAACAAAGTCATGCTGACCATGAACCCCACCCAGCGCAGAATCAGTGGCTTCATGTTCAAACTCACCGTCCTCGAATGCCTGTTCATCGTCATCCTTGGCGTGGGCTGGTTCTACTACGGAGCCTAGGAGAAAATCATGCTTAAAAATTTCTTTCACCACTTTATTGTTGGCCTCGGCGCACTTGGATACCTGCTGGCAGTCCCGGTGTTGTTGTATCAATACCTCGGCCTCATGAACAACTGGCCGCACCTGTTCCTCAGCATCGTATATGATTCTGCCGGAGACTGGTGGCTGGATGTTAACTGGCAGGCTCCCGCTCTATGGATTGCCGTAGGCTTTATCGTCTTGGCCGCCGCGACCCACGCCTTCTTCCGACGCAACGACACGCTCGGATACAGAGAAGCTGAAGTTCCAAGCGCACACGGATTCTAATTTTTATGATGTTCGGAAGATTGCCTCCTCCTTCTTTTCGAACACCCAAAAAACCTCATTGCCTCTCGAGGTTGGCACTCCGAGAAAGTTGCGGTATTCTTCACCCCAAAGCCGCAACTTCCCGGAGTCCCTCTCGTCCGACCCATTTGATCCAGACTCCGCCCAGCCCAAGGACATCACATGTGGAGCGCACTGGAAAACGCTGCTCTTCGAGAGAGCCTCCCTTCTCCGCTCAAACCGGCGCAGTCCATTCACGACATCCTTATAGCCGGACAATTGGACCGGGGCAGATACAACCTGCATCACCTCGGCAGACGCCGCTCCAAACCATATCTTCTCAAACAATTCTACAGCATCGACACAAACGCTTTTCTACGCTGGCAGAATGAAGCCCGATTCATTCCTCTACTCCCGACAGAAGGATACGCATGGCCCTGTGAAGAATGGCGTGGTGGACTGATCACCCCATTTCCAGAGGGACTTCCGATTGATGAATGGCTTGCTCAAGGTGGACATCCTATGCAGACACGGCTTGAAGTCGCGGCCATGCTGGCCGGACAATTAGCACGCCTCCATGCTTCCGGCATCGCACATAGATGCCTCTCACCCGCATGTGTTCGTATCGAGAAAAAAGGAATTGTCATCACGGATTTCGGCTCCGCCCGATGTGAACAGTGGGATGATTTCTGGACGGATTCAAGCATGAGTCCGAACGACGCGACCTGTGCTTCCCCGGAATCACTCAAGGGCGAAGAATGCGGTTATGGTGAAGACATCCACGCGTTTGGCGCTATCCTTTATCTCCTGCTCGCTGGCAAAACAGCATTCAATTCCATCAAACTCATGCTGCGCCCGCTCTTTCCGGGACAGATCCCGCCAGACAAACTCTCCACAACGGCCGACGTTCCTGATCCGATTCGGGCTCTTGCTGCAGCCTGCATGTCTCTCGCTCCGTCAGACAGACCGAGCATGGATGAAATTGCCAGACAAATGGCGCACACTTGTTCTCACCTTACGTTGGACAAAAAAAAGATTTCCATCCCTACAGGCAATGCTTCGACCAAAGACAAAAAAAAGATTTTAGTCTTCGTGAGTGATGACAACCGATCCGTACCAATTTTCGACACAGCCTTGAAATTGGCCGAGGCCAAGCCATCCGTCTTTCTCTTTGTCGGCCTGATCCCCTACAACCTGCCAAGCGGCCACACCGAACGTTTCACAGGAAATCTTTTCAAGAAGATGAGCCAAGGGTTACTCCGGTGCAGGGGAGCCTCTCTCGCCTGGAGCTTGCGCGTACTCACAAGCGCTGACCCAGAAAAAACAGCAGTGGATTTTGTCAGGCAATACAGGCCTGATCTGATCCTCCTCGGCGAAAATGGAAAAAGAAACAAACGGACCATACGACGCGGCTTTCATACACATCTTGCCGCAGAGAATGTACGCATCCACTCCGTTCGATAAGACTCTATGCGCTTCAAAGAAATGTCACAGAAGAACAATTGACTTTACCGGCACAACCTATTTGAATGTCCAACAAAAAAGGGAACTGCCATGTTTATTATTTCGTTGACCTATATTTGTGACCTCACTGAAATCGACCGTTTTCTGGACGAACACGTTGCCTATCTAAAAGAAGAATACGCACGCGGTCATTTCATCGCGTCCGGCCGCAAGGACCCCAGAACCGGCGGTATAATTCTCGCCAAAGCCAAATCCCGTACCGAACTCGATACGATTCTCGCAAAAGATCCATTCCACCGAGAACATCTTGCCAAATATGACATTCAGGAATTTATTCCGACCATGACAGCTCTAGGATTGGAAGCCCTACTTGACCTGCAGGCTGAGTAAAGCTCACAGCAACCACACGGAAGACTGTTTCGCAAAAAAATACACCCTCAACAAGTCAACTATTTCTTTTAATTGCAAACATCATGACTGCACTCTATGTTTAGAACCATTAATACAAGCAAAGGAGTCCATACATGTTTCGTAAAATACACTTATTCGCACTTATAATCCTAACGCTTCTGCTTCAGGCAACCCCTGCCGTTTCCTGCACACGTTTCATATATACGGCTGACGACAACCAGGTGTTAACCGGCCGCTCCATGGACTGGCTGGAGGACCTGCACAGTGATCTATGGGCGTTCTCTCGCGGCATGGAACGCGACGGTGGCGCGGGTAAAGGGTCCATTAAATGGACAGCAAAATATGGCAGTGTCATTGCCTCCGGGTACGACGCGGCCTCAGCAGACGGCATGAATGAAAAAGGTCTGGTTGCCAACCTGCTCTATCTGGCTGAATCGGAATACGGCTCACTCAACAACAAGCCGGGGCTGTCCGTGGCTGCATGGGTACAATATGTACTTGATAATTACGCCACAGTGAATGAAGCCGTGGACTCCATACGCAAAGAACCATTTCGTATCGTGGATGCCAAACTCCCCAACGGCTCTGCTCCGACTCTGCATATGGCCATTTCCGACCCGACCGGCGATTCCGCCATTTTCGAATACATCAAAGGCAAACTGACCATTCATCATGGCAAGCAGTTCAAAGTCATGACCAACTCTCCAATATACGACAGGCAACTTGCACTGGATGATTATTGGCAGGAAATCGGTGGTCTGACCATGCTCCCCGGCACCAACAGAGCCAGTGACCGATACGTCCGCGCCAGCTTTTATGTAGATGCCCTGCCCAAGTTCAAAGACAATCGCATGGCCGTATCCGCCGCATTCAGTGTCATCCGCAATGTCTCTGTTCCTATCGGCATCACCACCCCGGATCATCCGAACATCTCCACCACTATCTGGCGCTCCGTCTCAGACCAGAAGAACCTCATTTATTATTACGAATCCGCTATCTCTCCCAATATTTTCTGGATCGATTTGAAAAAAATCGATTTCAGCTCGACCCAAAAACCTCGAAAAATCAGCCTGCAAGGGCATCCGATCTTCGCTGGCGATGTGTCTGGTAATTTTGTTCCGACAGAACCTTTCAAGTGGATGGTTCCTGAGAAATAAACGATTCAATTCCAATTAGGAGGCCCGAAAGAACAGTGTTCTTTCGGGCCTTTTCTTTTATTCATGTTCAACTTGAACAATTCAATTTAATCCAAGGAAGGCATCTTGACCTTTCTTTGTTTCATCAATTTTTTTGCCTGCTCAATGGTCCTAAATCGAGAAATTGACAAGGGACCACCATAAGACTCACTCTGAACGGGTCGAGGAGGATATTTAATAAAGCTAGCCATCACTTTTTCAAGTTCACTGGTCATGATGGGTGCGGCCCACGTTGTCTCAGTCTGAGAATTCATGAAGATATCAACTCGTTCCTGAGGGTCCATCATCAAATCGTAGACCTGCGGTACTGTTGCCACATATTTTTCTGCACCGACCCATCCAAGTTGTGGAGCAGAATGTGGCGCACCCGGCATTGCACCATTATCACCACGCATATTAAAGACAAACTTTAGCCGTCCAACCCGAATAGCCCCTGGAGACAATTCTCGTTCAGTAAAATAAAACCAAGAATCCCGTTCAGATTTTCCCGACCCAAACAAAATTGGGGACATATCATAACTATCAAAAACAATCGGCTTGCCCTCACGGTCCTTCGTGGGCAATGAAATATCAGCCAATTGGGCAAATGTAGCCATGAAATCCAAGCCTCCGACTATATCATGCGACTCGCTTCCAGCTTTGATTTTTTTAGGCCACCACGCTATTGCGGGGACTCTGCTTCCGGCTTCTCGATCCGTACCTTTTGTGCCACGGAAGGGAGTATAACCGGCATCAGGAAGTACATCCTGCCATGCGCCATTATCCACAGTATAAAAAACTATCGTATTTTCCTGAATACCCAAATCTTTAACTTTTTTCAGAATTTGACCAATATGGTGGTCCAGCTCCATCACACTATCAGCATAATCCCACTTGCCGGGAGATTTCCCCTGAAATTGTTTGGAAGGTAAATTAGGCTGATGATTCTTACCAAAATTCACACTCATAAAAAAAGGAGCATCGCCCTTTGCATATTTTTCCATCGACTTAAGGACGGTCTTGGTCATTTCAACATCAAGTTCGGCAATATTTTCATCAGTAATCTTCGCATACTCACGAGCAGGCTTACCGGCCTCGCCTTCAAGCAAACCAGTCGTGTTCTTCTTAAAAAACTCCCTCAACTTCGGGTCCATAGTTTTATGCCAACTGTCCATCGCATATGTATACGCATTGAGATGATACAAAAAAGTATTCCTCATCTCATCATATCCATGGGCGATAGGGAGAGCATAATCGGATTCACCAAGATGCCATTTCCCGGCAAAAAAAGTTTTATATCCAGCTTTTTTAAGCACCGAAGCCAAAGTCCATTCAGCTTTGGGGAGTCCTCCACCTTGTCCCTGAAACGCAACCGTTGTCATTCCACTCCTGTTGGGGTAACGGCCAGTCTGCATGGCGGCACGCCCGGGCGTACAGCTTGGTTGGCCGTAAAAAGACCAAAATTGCATACCCTCGTTAGCCATCGTATCAAGATTTGGTGTCGGCATTCCGCGCCCCACACCTCCACCGTAAACGCCAAAATCTCCCCACCCTGTATCATCAGATACGAGAAGAATTATATTTGGTTTTTGAGCGGCATCAGCCATTGGACTGCCTCCGAAGAAGAAAAAAAAGGACGCAAATAAAAAAACAATAAGAGAACAGACTCTTTTCATGCCACAGACCTCCGGTTTATGATATTGACATCCCAAAAAACTCCATCTTAATCAGTCAAACGCATTAACAAAATCTCATTCCAAAAACTGCAGGTTCAAGCCTAAAAATACCTGCCATTTTTCTTGATGGTCTCCACGCCTTGCGGCCGATATTTGAGGTTCCACAAAAAAATTGTAGACGACAGACCCTTTCTTAATAACCTGACCGATTCCTATGCCCACCGGAATATTATAATCCCCGCTTTGCAGGTTATAATCGAAGATAGGCGCAGCCCGTAAATATGTTCCACCTCCCAACTGATAAAAACCGAAAGGCTGAAAGGCAGCCACATTCACATCAGCTCGATCATCTTTACCCGCAAAACTATGCTGCCAGCTCAATAGATAGCCATACTGAACCGTATGTGACTCTGCATTAAACAAGACATTGACCAACCCGGCAGACCATTTTTCACTTCCGAGTTCACTTTTTGAAGCGGTCGGCAAAGTGATTTGAGGCCCAATACCAAAACTGATTGCAGGGTCGCCGGTATCTAAGAGATAGGCTGCAAACATATTCAAATCACCCAACCCGTTTTCATTACTAAGACTAGATGAAGTTGGCATGGAGTTAACAGGCAACGACGCTCTCAAAAGCCATGGAGTCTCCGCGACTGAAAAAGGCTTGGCATACCGCAACCAAAACTGATTGGCGGGATCATCTGAGTTGGAAATATCGCCTATGAAATAATTTTGAATATTAAAAGCAGTCATCTTAGCCAAAGGATTATTGGCCTGGGCGGTAGCAGCAGCTTTCTCTTTTGTATCGCTAACAACGGTTCCGGCAGGCTGTTGCTCGTTGGCATGGACAAAAGGAACAACCAAAAGAGAAACATACAACACAAAGGACACCAAACCAACTACTGATGTTTTGCATTGAGAAAACCGTAGGTTCACAATCATATTGCCTCCACAAAAAGAATATTGATAACAACTCTTACATAAAAAAAGATTTAGATATAGGCTCATTCATTTTTATAACCTCCCCCCCCAATATTAAAATCAAAAATCATCAGCTTTTTAAGTCCATTGGGCTAAAGTTTCGCTAAGGACAAAATATTTGCCGCCTATCCAAAGACTCGATACAAACGGCCAAGCATCAGGAGGTTTATCGTGTTGGTTATCCTCGTCACGGAGATTTGGGGACGCACTCCACATGTCGATTTGATGGCTGAAACACTTGGTCTCATCTCGAATATGGTCAAAGTCGTTGATCCTTATGATGAAACCGACCAACAATTCACAAACGAAGAGGAAGCATACTCCTCTTTCATCACACGATGTGGGCATGACGAATATACCCGGCGAGTATCACATGCAGTTTCACAAGCCACGGCACCAGTGCACCTTGTTGGCTTCAGCGCCGGAGCCGGGGCTGTGTGGGCGACCGCCTGCGAAGAGATAAAGGACACAGTTCACGACGCCCTGTGTTTCTACGGGTCATCAATCCGTACCATGCTCGACGCGGTTCCAACCGTGCCTGTCGAATTAATTTTCCCCGAGCATGAACCCCATTTCAACGTACAAGACGTGGTTCATACTTTGCGCGAAAAACCAATGACACAGTGCCACACCGTTCCTTACGGCCATGGCTTCATGAACCCATTATCCGCCAACTACGATAGTGAAGGATATAAACTCTGGTCTCAATGGATTCAAAATCATTTAATTTCATTCCCTTAAGGGAATATCGCACAATAAAAACGGACCTTGTCGAAGAGGAACGGGCAGTGTACATGAGCAATTGAATACACAATTCCCTGTAACTCACAGCTCGGAGGTCTCCATGAGAACTACCTGCTCTCGTCTTCTTCTCGTTCTGCTCATCATTACAGCACTTCCATCAGCATCCTGTTCCGAGGGAAAACAAACATCCCTGCCCTATTCAACCACTCCCAATTTCTCAACTGATCCCTTTTTCTTGGGGCAGGAAGGAGGAGACTTCGGTACAGGGTTGGCCCTCGCCGACATCAATGGCGATGGATTCAAGGACATGGTAGTTTCCAGCGGCAATGACAAAGCCCTGCAACATGTTACGGTATATTTGAATCGTCAGGACGGAAGCTTTCCCCAAAGTCCGGACTGGATATCAGACGACACCGACCACCACGGAACTCTTGCCGTGGGAGACATTGACGGTGATGGATTCAACGACGTCGCTGTCTCGGTATTCCTCGGAAAAGGACTGGAATATGAAAAAGGTGGAATAAAGGTCTATTACAACCAACGCGGGACCTTGAATCATCAGCCATCATTTACAGACACGGGCTACCCGTCCTTTGGCTGCGCGCTGGGTGACATTGACGGCGACGGCGACCTTGATCTGGCTGTTGCCTGCGGAGAGCCTATTCCCGAAGTGGAAAGCTTCGCCACACAAGAATGCTCAAGAAACACAAAAACAAAACATACAAATACAAAAGAAAGCAGCCGCACAGATAACCCACAGCCCCCGTTCAAAGTACAGAATCGTATCTACATCAACCAGAATGGCCGTTACTCCTCACAGTCCAGCTCAATGTGGCTGACAAAAGACTCATTTGTGTCCATGGCCGTTACTTTTGGCGATGTGAACACGGATGGACTCATGGACGTTATTTTTGATTCTGCCCCGGTCCGCCTGTACCTTGGCCGACTCGGAACCACCCCGGCCACAACACCGGGATGGACATCCGAAAACCAGAACTACTACGGCAACGGGATTGATTATGCGCCGTCCATTCATAGTGAACCAGCTCAACCTGACACCGTGCCCACCATAGCCTCTTCTTCCAACTGCTATATGGGCAAAGGACGCGGCGGCTTCTCGCTCTATCGATTCCTGTCCCCGTTCGTAATCCAATATGAACCGCGTACAAGTTGGCCCACATGGACATCCAAATACGGCGGCTGGGGATCTGCCATTCGCATGGCCGACCTAAATAAAGACGGTAATCTCGACCTCATCACACACCGCTGGAACCCGCCGGAACGTAACGAACTTGCAGGCACCCTGCTGGTCTATCTTGGTAACGGATCAACCTATCCCGAAACCTGGGACTGGAATTCGTCCGACCAATACACCTCGATCATCGAAGCGATCGATCTGGCTGATCTGGATAAAAAAGCCCTCGCACAAGGTATCTACGAAGCCAATGTCGACGACAGCAATTGGGGAGAAGAACAGGACGGCCAATCCGTCTTTTATGTTGGTCCACAGATCATTGAAGAATTCACCATGGTCAAACGCTGGAGCCAAGCCAGCGGATGGGTACAGCTCCAGGCTGGCAAGGATTACACCTTTGTTCCTGGACGAAGCTGGATTTCTTTCACGGATCCCCTGCGAAGAGGAAACAAGGTACAAATTGTCTTTATGGCCTCGCCTGATTTGGACATCGTTTATACCAATTGGAACTGTGACAAGGGCAACTTCATCTACAATTACCAACCAAACACTACACGCTAAAATAGTAAAGGGCTTGGAAGCATTCCTTCCAAGCCCTTTATTTATTGGGAAACTATAAAAATCAGCCCCTTTAAAACAAAAGGCAGGCCAACTTGCAATCTTTCAACAAAGCATAGTAGTCATTCTATCGTAAAGATGAATTCCACTTTTTGCTCAATAAAACACTCTTCAGGAGGAATCTGCATGAAAAAAACAACCAGGTTCAGACAACTCATAAATGCTCCTGATATTCTCATGTTGCCAGTGGTCCACGACGGACTTTCTGCCATGGCCGTTGCTCAAGCGGGATTCAAGGCCACCAGTATCGCAGGGTACGGATCCGCCGGTAGCCTCTTGGGGCTGCCAGACTTCGGTTTACTGAGTTCCACCGAAATGCTTACCCATTATGCACATCTGATTGCCCGGGTCGACCTGCCCATCATGGTTGACATCGACACCGGATTTGGCGATGTCAACAATGTCATCCGTACGGTGCGTCAAGTAGAACAAATGGGTGCAGCCGCACTCTTTATAGAGGATCAAACCTACCCCAAACGTTGTGGGCATATGAGTGGCAAATCAGTTGTCGATGTAGATGAATACCTGCCCAAACTACGCGCTGCATTGTGGGCTCGCAAAGACCCTGACTTCGTTATAATGGCCCGAACTGACGCCCTTGCTGTATATGGACGAGACGAGGCCATACGCCGAGCCAAACTCTATGAAGAAGCGGGAGCTGACATGGTATTCGTTGAAGCGGTCACCTCGACCGAAGATATGCGCGAAGTCAATTCAGCGGTTTCGATACCCAGTGCGGCCAACATGATTGAGGGAGGCAAAACGCCTTTCATGACAGCCGATGAACTTCAAGAATTGGGATACGCGGTTGCCTGCTATCCATGCGGTTCAGTGTTCACAGCCGCCCGCGCCCTGCAAAAATGGGCTGAATACCTCAAGAGCAACCGCACCACGGCAGGCTTTTCCACACAGGAGAACATGATGAGCTTCGAGGAGTATTTCCGTTTCATCGGCGCCGAGGACATTCGAAAACAAGAAAAACAATTTTTCAACAAATAGCTACAACCTGCCCCCAACGATTAAAGAGGTTATCCGATACTTTGGATAACCTCTTTAATCTCACTCTTTAAAAAAGAATTAAAACAAAGAACGCTAAATTTCTTTCATATCCCTGTTGGCGTATTCAAAGAACTCGCCATCCTTAATGTCGAATTCATGATCAAAAAAAGCCGATGAGATAAGGAACTCAGCAGACGAACGATTGTTGGCTGTTGGAATATTGTACAAAACAGCCAAACGAAGCAACGCTTTCACATCCACATCATGCGGTTGAGGCTCCATGGGGTCCCAAAAGAAAATGAGAATATCAACTTTTCCGTCAGCGATCAGGGCGCCCATCTGTTGATCTCCGCCCAATGGTCCGGACTTCAACCGGGTAACCTTCTTGAGGTCGTGACTCTCTCCATCCTTCGAAATTCTTTCCTTGAACAGGATCTCCACCATCTTACCGGTTGTTCCAGTCGCAATCAGATTGTGCTGCATCATCATGTTGCGATTGCAATCAATGAAATCCAGAAGCTCACCTTTGCAATTATCATGGGCCACAACCGCTATATTTTTCACTTTATTCATATCAACTCCAGAGCGTAGCTCAATGTAGTAGTATCAATTGTCACGCCAGAGCCTAATCTGCACCTTTCATTGAGGCACCTCAAGAACCATTTTAGTACATCCAAAATAAATCGCTCCAGTGTGTGCAAGACATTAAGAACGTCTCAGGAAAATACACAATCTCACGAGAATCTCAGAACTTTTCTGTGACGATCCCATGAAAATACCCCATACACAGAAAAAGCGATGACGCCAGGCGGGGCACGCCTGGCGTCATTCTTTTCATGCCCACTTTCCGAGGTGATGGGGGCAGTTACGGAGTGTGAGGCTAAGGGGTGTTTCTATATTAACGAGCGGTCGCTGCAACCGTACCCGATTTTTTGTGTGCGAACTTAATGGATGTTTCCGGTGCCCAAATGTGACAAACGATGCCACCGATAATCAGGGTAGCGATACAAGCACCAAGGGCAGCGTAGATACCAAAGTGTTCATTGACGATGGGCAGCAGGAATGCTCCACCACCGGCACCGATACGGCTGACTGCGATGGTCAGGCCAACGCCGGAAGCACGCAATTCCGTAGGGAACAGTTCGGGCGGGTAAGCGAACTCAAGAACAATGGAGATGGCAAGTACGGTTGAGAAGGCTGCGAGCATAATCAGAGACAACATGCCAGGCATATCAGTCCACAAAGTCATGATAGTCAGGACTGCGCCTGCACCGTAGAATGTGAATAACAGGAACGCCCTGCGGGAGATTCTGTCAATAAGCCATGTGCCGATCAGTACGCCGACAATGGTGAAGACGTTGTACATAACGCCGGAGGCATACGGATTCTCAATGTGCATGTTCGAAAGAACGAGCGGCAGGAAAATGCTGATAGCAAAGAAAGGCAGCACCTGACACAGGAAGAAAACACATGAAACAAGCGTGTTGTAACGAAGTTCGGGGCTGAACAGACGAAACCAAGAAGCAGAAGGAGCTTCTTTGTCGGCAGCAGGCAGACCGTAATTTTTACCAAGATACCTGTGGATATTTTCCAAAGCCTTTGCAGCATGACCGTTCTGAGCCAACCAGCTGGGAGATTCTGGCACACCAAACCGAAGCAGCATGGTAATGGCTGCGGGAATGGCGGAAGTACAAAGCACCCAACGCCAGCCGTCGTCCCCAAGGCCGTCCATGAAGAAGCCGACGATGTAGGCGATAACATAACCGACTGTCCAAGATACGAGCAACCAGGCAAGGAAACCCGAACGTTTCTTGGTGGGGGTCCATTCGCTCAACAGGGCAATACCGACTGTATAATCAGCACCGATACACATGCCGAGCACAAAGCGCAAAACAGCCAACAGCAGCGGGTCGGAAACAACGAACTGGGCAAGGGACAAAGCGAAAGAAGCAAACATGACTGTGGCGAAAAGAGGCTTTCTGCCAATTCGATCAGCCATAGGGCCAGCAACAAAACTTCCAAGCAGAATTCCAAACAGGGACGCGGCTCCAAGGACGCCGAGCCAAAAACTAGTCAGTCCCAAAGGTCCTGTCGCGTAGCTGAGAGCAATACCAACAATGCCGAGAATATACCCATCGGTAATCTGGCCCATGAATGCACCAGCGGCGATTTTGCGATGAATCGGGAAAGATGGAGCATCTTCAAAACTTACACCTTGGTGCTTTTGCGTACCCTTCATAATTGTCACCTTTTGTAAAATTGTCCTGATTACAAATTATTTTTCAAATCCACCAAAGATTTTCTTAATGAAAACGGCTTTTCTTCTTTGGTGATCGGCATGCGCAACATCCTTTTTTCAACAACAGTAAAAGCACTGTTATGCATGCAACCGAATAGTCGTGTTAAAATCTGTATTGCCCTCCCCCTTCGTCACTCAAGATAAAATACACTGTATGTTTTCATCCTTTACCATCCTATGGACTGCGAAATACCTAACGGTTGTCTTTCCACCGTGCGCAAAGCGAATTATCAATGCGCAGTTGATCAAGAAGACGACCGGAAAAATGCTGCAACATGTCATCAATGGTCGTTTTGGAATCGTAATATGCAGGGCAAAACGGGGCGATGACAGCACCGGCCTCTGTCAAAGTCTGCATATTGCGGAGATGAATCATTGTCAGGGGCGTCTCTCTGGGGACGACTATCAACCTCTTGCGCTCCTTCAGCGTCACATCAGCCGCACGATGAATGAGATTGACTCCGGCACCGCTAGCAATGGAGGCCAGGGAACTCATGGAACACGGGCAGATAATCATGCCGTCATGCTGCCACGACCCGCTGGACGGACCGGCCATCATATCCTTGATGTCGTAGACCTTATGGGCATGTTTTTTGAGCGACAGATCACTGCCGCGAAATTCTGATTGCATGACCACTTCCGCGCCCGCCGACACGATAAGATGAACTTCCAGATCCTTGATTCCTGCGTAATGACGCAGAAGCTTTTCAGCCAGTGGCATACCACTTGCCCCAGTCACACCAACAACAATACGATGCATAAACACTCCCCGTCTCAATCTCGGCACCCTGCCCCGGACACCGTGAAAATTCGATAAACCTTGCCCTCGACACACAACCTTTCGCCGTGCGGAGCAAGGGGCCAACAATGTCAGCCCCTCACCAGCAGACGTGTTTCGGTTTTATTCAACCACGCAAATAGCATCCATTTCGATCAGGCAGCCGCCAGCGATATTGCTGACTTCTACGCAGACACGGGCCGGACGATGATCGCCCATGAAATTGGCGTACACTTCATTAAACGCCTCGAAGTCATCCCAATTTTCGATAAAAACAGTGGTTTTCGCGATATCGGTGATCTTTAAGCCAGCCTCTTCGAGTACGGCATTCAGGTTGGCAAGCGTCTGTGCGGCCTGCTCGGCCATGTTTGATCCGACAATCGTCCCACCAACGGGATGAAATGGAACCTGACCGGAAAGGTAGTAAGTATTTCCAGCCTTTACGGCATGTGAATATGGACCTACTGAGGCACAGGCTTTAGAAGCATGAACAAATTCCATGACACTCTCTCCTTGAGGGGGGGCTTGTGGCTGCCGTTACGCAAACAGCCACAAGCATTGTATATTTTAGATTTCGTCTTTGGCGTTGAATTCTTCCCAGGCAAGACGGACGCGTGCACCGGCGGTACGGAAAGGATCCGGCGGCAACCAGCTGGGCTTGGCAATGCGGCGCAAGAAGTTAAGTTCTTCGCTCTGAACACCGCTGATCCACTCTGCAATGTAGTGACCCATCATGCAGGTTTTCGCCACGCCGGCACCTTCACCACAGGCGGAGGCGAACAGGTTGGACGATTTCTGCATCATCAACGGACGATAGTTCATGGTCATGTTAATCATGCCGCCGTAGACAAATTCAAAGTTCACATGGCGAAGATTGGGGAACCGGTTTTCAAACGCCTTGCGCAACTTGGGAATGGACTGCTGAATGCGCTGATGTGATGTGGTGAGCTGCGAGTTGAAGGCAAAACCGTTACGCACGTAGATGCGTTGGTCAGCGGTATAACGCACTGTGGTTCCAGCAGGATGACCAGCAGTACACCCCCAAGGCTCGACGCCTTCAAAATCCCTCAGTTCATTGTCAGTCAATTTACGGGAAAATGCGCCGTAGGAAAGCACGGGGCAAAACACGTTCTTGACGATACCAAACTGTTCAATGAAAGGACCGCCGGTGACGATGACATGTCCACCGGTGATGGTTCTGCCATTCTTGAGGACAACAGACATTGTGCTGCCTTCGTCAATGCGCAGAACAGGAGTCTCTTCAAAGATTTCAACATTGTCAGGCAGGGTGGTGCAAAGGCCGCGAAGTACGTCGGCGGGGTTCACCAGAGTGGAGCCTGCGGTATACAAAGCCTTGGTATAGTACTTGGTACCGAGACGACGGTTCAACTCTTCGCCTTCGAAAATCTTGTAATTAACGCCCATCTTTTCAAGATCATGCACTTCCGTGTCGATCATCTTGTAGCTACGGGGATGGCAGCAGCAGACATATTTGCCGCTGTCACGCCAATCCACATCAATACCACTATTATTGATCGTGTCACGCATTCTACCGATGATGGCGGTGTTCAGCTTGAAGTACATCTTGTTGTCTTCAAAAGAGGAACTACCGGTGTCACCAAAATCGTGAGGAACATCGATAATAAAACCGGCGTTCTTGCCACTGTCGTTGTTGCCGATCTTGATGGCCTCGATCAAGGCAATCGACTTGTCAGGGTTCAACTCAGCAAGACGGCTGGCTGCCCCGTACCCACCGTAACCACCGCCAACAATAATGAAATCGTACTTGTCACTCATGTCAGCAGGAGACTTGAAAGTGTGGTCTTTGTAAGAAGACATTTCAAGCCAGCTCTGCCCGGTAGTCGTTGGAAATAATTTTACTTCATGCATAATGATGCTTCCCTTATTTAAAGTAACGCTGTCAAAAGGCAGCTGACAAAAAACCTGTCAGAAAACAACCCGTTTTCGAAGCGTCTCTCCCTTTCCTCACAGCTCCGATCTGGGCGGTGGCGCGAAGGCAAGAGCTGCAGCTCCTACCTCGCAACCAATCGGGAGTTTGGGCTTACGGCTACTAAGGCCTTATCGCCCGTCCCTCCGGCTAATCGTTGGGATGCAACACAATCCGAGCATCCGCCACGGCCAGCCCTTTTTCCCATGCGAACACGGGATTCAGATCAACTTCAGCGATCTCTCGTAACTCATTCACCATGTGCGAGATCACACATACCGTTTCCGCCAAGGCCTCTTTATCGCAAGGAGCAGAGCCTCGGGCTCCTTCCAGCAACTTGTGACCCTTGATTTCTTCCACCATCTGGCGACATGAAGGCATGTTCACCGGTGCGACGCGGAAAGAGATGTCTTTAAGAATTTCCACGAAGATTCCACCCAAGCCGAACATTACTGTGGGGCCAAACGTTGTATCGTGGCTGGCGCCGATGATGCATTCCACGCCACCGGGCAGCATGGGAGTCAGCATCACACCAAAGATGTCAGCGTCAGATTTATAGTTCAAACCGTTTGCCACGAGTCGTGCATAGGCTTCGCGAGCGGCTTGGGCCGAATCGATGCTCAATGCAACGCCTCCGGCGTCGGTCTTATGCAGGATATCCGGGGATACGATCTTCATGACGACCTTGCCGCCAAGAGTCTCATATTTCTCAGCCGCTTCATCTTCGCTGCTGGCAAGCAGGCATTCCGCAAGCGGCAAGCCGTAGGCACTCAGCACTTCACGGGCCTCAGTCTCCACCAGATTGATACGGCCGCTCTCGCGCACTGCACCAAAAATAGCGTCAACCTTTTCCTTACGATCAGCAGGCAAAGCCGGAAGTTCGGCTTGAGCCTCTTCCTGCAGGGCATTACGATTCTCGCTGTAATCAACCAGTGCACCCATGGTGCGCATGGCTGCTTTGACGGAATCGAATACCGGCACACCCATATCACTGATATAAGCGAGGCATTCGGGACGCTGCGGAGCATAGATGGAGTGCATGACAACTGGTTTGTCAGAAGACTGCACACGAGTGATCATACTCTTGGCAACATCCATTTCCAGTTCCCGGAATTCTTCAGACAGGTCGGCATATCCGCCGTAAAGTCCAACGATCACAACGCCGTCGATCTCTGGGTCTTTCAAAAGCACATCAAGACAGCGATCAAATACCCACATGTCAGCTTCGGGCGTACCCGCAAGGTCGACAGGGTTTTTGATGGGGCAGTGAGGCATCAGAATCTCAGCCAACTTTCCTTGTGTGGCCTCCGAAAGAACCGGAGCTTCCAGCTTAAAGCTTTCCGCGGAGTCCGTAGCCATAACGCCGTGACCGCCACCGTCTGTCAGGATAGCGATACGCTTGCCTTGAGCCGGTTTACACTTGGAAAAAGCCTCGGCAACATCCAACAATTCATTGGGGCTGTCTACACGGATGATACCGGCCTGCTTCAAGGCTGCATCAAAGATCTTTTCACTTCCGGCCAAAGAACCGGTATGAGATGCAGCGGCTCGAGCGCCGGCAGCACTGCGACCAATTTTAATTGCGGCGATGGGCTTTTTGGCAGCAACTTTACGAGCAGCTTCAAGGAATTTGCGGCCATCTTCCTCGGATTCGACACGCAGACCTTCCATGTAGAGGAGAATGACCTTGGAGATATCATCTTCTTCAAGGTATTCCACGAAATCATGAAAACGCAGATCCATCTGGTTGCCAATGGTGGCCCAGCAGCTGTAACCGAGGTTACGTGCCTTGGCATTGAAGTTCAGGTCAATGCCGAAGTTTCCACTTTGCAGCACCAGGCTCATGGGGCCGGGGGCGAGATCAATAATACTTGCGTTCATGCTCACGGCTGCGCTGTAAGTTCCCATGCAGTTGGGACCCTGAATACGCATGCCACCTTTGCGGGCAATCTCAAGCATCTGCCGTTCGATTTCCTTGCCTTCGGCACCGGTTTCACCAAATCCGGTGGAAACCACGATGGCACTTTTCACGCCTTTTTCCACACACTGCTCCACAACGGGAACAATATATTTCGGTGCAATGGCGATGATAGCGAGATCGACATCCCCTTCCACGGACATAATATCCGGGTAGGTCGGGTGTCCCAGAATTTCTCCGCCAGAGCGAGAAATCAGGTAAATATCGCCTTCGTATTTATTATCAAACAGGCTTTTTGCCGTCCAATAGCCATACTTTTTCGTGTCGCGCGAAGCACCAATCAGTGCGACGCTACGAGGGCGGAACAGGGTCTTCAAATCAGACATTGTTTTCCTCTTGGCTCTACGGGTTAGTCCAACTCGACGACGCCGATGGCGACATCAGGACAGACGATGCGACACAGGCCGCACAGGACACAATCTTCAGGACGGACCTGTTCAACAACGTTATATCCTTGACCATTCAAGGTCTGACCGATGGCAAGGGTATCCTTGGGGCAAGCTTCAACGCACAAACCGCAAGACTTGCAGCGTTCGGCGCAAATAACGTGCTTTTTATTCTTGGCTTTCATAGTATTACTCCGCAGCGCTGACGTAGAGGGCGCGACCCTTTTCCAGGGCTTTCAAGTTCATTTCCAGCAGGGCAGGCTTCTTGACGCCCATAAGCTCCCGCAACACTTCTTCCACGGTCTCAAACGTCAGGACTTTCGTTGCTTCCAGCACAGCTCCGAGCATGACGATATTCGCGCAGCGCACGGAACCGAGTTCCACAGCGACATCAGAAGCCGGAATCAAAACCTGCTTCACACCTTCGCGTTCACGAATTTCCGTAATCAAAGAACTGTTTGTCAGCACAAGGCCACCAATGGCCGATCCGTCTATGCAACCATCATAAATGGTCGGACTGAGAGCAACACTCACATCAGCGTCGTTCTCCACAAGCGGATTGCCAATGCGGGAATCGGATACGACAACATATCCAGTGGAGTCTCCACCACGCTGCTCAATGCCGTAGGTCTGGGTCATCACGACCTGCAACGCCTGCTTCATGGCACCCTTGCAAATCAGCTTGGCGAGCAGCGCTGATCCCTGACCGCCGGAACCAGAAAATGTACACTTAGTTCTCATCATTCTGCTCCATCTCGTTTTTGAAAACTTGTGGCTTGAAGTATTCCACCATTTTTTCCTTGTTCCACTTGTAGGAGTCCGGCACGGAAAGCTTGAGGCCCGTGGGACAGGGGACAATGAATTCAACAAAGGAAAAACCAAGACCCTTCATCTGACAATCCAAGGCCTTGCGCACGCTGCTGGCAGCCTTGCGGATACTCTTGGCATCACACACGGATTCGCGAGCAACATATTTGGCTCCACGCATATCAGCCATCATTTCAGGGACACGCAGGGGGTAACCATGCTGATGCACATCACGGCCCTTGGGAGTGGTCGAAGTGACCTGTCCTTCAAGTGTGGCTGGCGACATCTGGCCGCCGGTCATGCCGAACAGGTTGTTGTTGATCATGAAACAGGTGACGGGAAGGCCACGGTTGGCTGTGTGCAACAGCTCTGCCAAGCCGATGGCACTGCAATCGCCATCGCCCTGGTAGGTGTAGACGATGTTATCCGGGTTCGCGACCTTGTACCCAACGGCGACTGCCGGGGCGCGACCGTGCATAGCCTCAATGGCATCAATGTCCATATAGTGATGAGAGAAACCGCCACAGCCGATACCGACAACGCTGACTGTACGCTTACGGATGCCCAACGCTTCAATGGCTTCCGCAACGAGGCGTGTTACAATGCCGTGACCGCAGCCGGGGCAGTAACTGAACTTCTTATCCAGCAACAGTGTTTCGCCGTATATTTTTGCGAGTTCTTGCATATCGTCTATCCTTACAGCAACGTGTTGATTTTATCGGTCATTTCAGCAAGGGTGCACAGCGGCATGTCGCCACCAGTTTTACCAAGGAAATGCACAGGGACACTGCCGTTCACTGCCAGACGTACGTCGTCAACCATCTGACCGTGGTTCATTTCCACCACCACCATGGACTTCACGGACTCAGGCAGATTTTCGAAGGGTTTATTCGGGAAAGGCCACAGGGAAATCGGACGAATCAGGCCGACTTTCTTGCCTTCAGCGCGCATGTTTTCCACCAAATCCTGACCCATACGGCCATGGATGCCAAAAGCAACCAATACGACTTCGGCGTCGTCCACCTGAATCTCTTCCCAACGCTGTTCATTTTCCTGAATATTCTCGTACTTAGCGAGCAAGTGCCGGTTCAGCTCTTCACCCTGAGCATGGGTGTAACTACCGGTCAACAGATAACGCTTGGAATGATCACCCGTGCCTGTGTAGGCCCAAGAAGAAGTGTCGAATTCGGCAGCGTAATCGTGTGCATCCGGGAAAATGGCAGATTCTGTCATGGTGCAGGTTACACCGTCGATCACGAACAGCACGGGGGTGCGGTAGGTGTAGGCCAGCTTCACGGCATCAGGCATAATGTCCACGATCTCCTGACCGCTAGCCGGGGCGAGCACGATGACACGGTAATCACCATGCCCACCGCCACGCGTGGCCTGAAAATAGTTGCTCTGTGCACCAACGATATCACCGTCACCGGGACCGACGCGCATGGCATCAAGCATGATGCAAGGCAGCTCGCCGCCAGCCATAAAAGAAATGGTCTCCTGCATGAGGGACATTCCGGGACCGGATGTGGACGTTGCGCCCAACTTGCCGGTACAGGCACATCCTGCCAAAGCATTGGCAACTGCCAACTCGCTCTCCATCTGCACCATCCGTCCACCGTACTGAGGAAGAATAACAGCTGTATGCTTCATCACTTCCGTCGCAGGCGTAATGGGGTATGCAAAATGATAACGCACCCCGCACCGCACCATTGCCTCAGCAAATGTCTGCGCATTTTTCAGGAACAAAGTCTCTGATTTCATGTAACCCTCACTTGCAATTGTTTTGAGGTTCGACCGTAATTTTCATCTACGATCGCTTCCGTACTGTATTGTGTTATGCCGTACCACTAATAAAGCTGAAAAAAGTCAGCAAAACTCGGTAACTACGACTGTCGTACCACATTGTGTTTCGCCGTTCCAGAAAAATCTATTCCTCTCCGCCTTTTTCGTCAAGGAGTTTCAAGAAAAAATACGCTCCGTTTTTCATAAATATTTCCATGAAACAAGTTCAATTAAACTTATTCATTAAAATGATTGGAAAAAACCAAAATTGTCCCAACCTCAAAAACAAGAAAAAGCTTTCATGCGACAACTCAATCGCATGAAAGCCCACTGTTCACTTATAATTCGGTAAGCAGAATTTGTTGAGTTTCACCTGACGAAAAATCAATAAAAAAAAGTAGCGATCTTTAAAGATCGCTACTTTTATATTTCAATTCCATACCAACTCAATCAAAACCATACCGCCAATGACATGACGAAAACATGGTCAGATAAATCACACTGAATGTAAAAAACAATTTTTATGCCTGTTTCTCCGGCGGGTAACTGCTGGCACCTAAGCGTATTGAAAGCTGCTCAGCGGCCTTGAATAACTCCCGGCTCGCCATTTCTCGCACACCAGGAGAAAATCGAACACTCGGAACGGAGGTTCCGATGGCCGCGACAAACTCATCATTGCAATCAAACACAGGCACGGCCACACAGCACACACCCTGATATATTTCCTCATTGTCATACGCAATGACGTTTTCCCGTGCTGCTTCAATTTCTTTTATAAAATAAGCCATCTCGGCGGGACCAATCGCTCCATCCGATTCTTTTCGAATATTTTCCAACAATGAACCGGACTTCATGGGGTCTAAAAAGGCAAGGCAAACCTTCCCGGAAGCCGATTGATAGATAGGGAATGAACGCCCAACAATCGAATCCTGCCGCAACACCTGCTTTGTCACAAGCCTGTCGACAACAACCATTTCCGTGCCGGAATACACACTGAGATTGATTGTTTCCCCGACGGCCTCAAGCAATCTTCTTCCGTATGGTCTGGCCATTTCCTGAATACTTGCATGCTCAGTAACCAGACTTCCCATTTTAAAAAGCTTGAATGTCAATGCATACGCACTTTCTTCTTCGCCCTGTGAAACATAACCAAGATCCTGCAAAGTCAACAAAAACCGATGAACCGTTGTTTTGGGGATACCAACTGCCCGACTCAAGTCTGCAAGTTCCCATTTATGCTGTTTCGTCATCTGCTCCAGAACAGAGAACACTTTTACCACAGATCCAATTGTATAATATGCGTCTTTCGCCATATCTTCTCCATTCATATTTTCTTACCATTCTCATGATTACGGAGCCACGAAAAACACCTCTAATCATGTTTGGTGACAGCCATAGCTTATCACTGCGGTAATATTTCAATTCATACGTTCACGAAGCAAACTGTAATCAAGCAATCATCCAAAGATATAAAATCATTGGTATGACAAAAAACCAAAGGACCATGTCCTTTAAAAACCAGCCCCAAAAGGCGGAGGCAGGTGTCATTGTGCGCCCAAATTTTGTGATAAATATTGGTATGAATCCAGTCTTTGAAACAAAATCACTGGATCGCTCTGATGAGGTCAGATGTAATATTGAACAAAAATCTTGAAATCAACAGCCAACTGATTGCCTGCCATTCTACACTGCAATTCTATAATTATTCCCAACGGACACTTTTTTATTTCAACATGCCACGTGTTCAAGAAAGAACCGGCACTGAATATAGCTTGCAAAACTATGTAGCTATGGTATCCGTTTTCATATGTCAAGATGGCGTAACACCTTCTGGTACAAAAGGAAAGTCTATTTTTACACAATACCAAGCAAAGCCTTGCCAATATACTCCTACAACACGCTAAATTTAAACGGCTTGGAAGAAACACCTTCCAAGCCGTTACTTTTTCATAGAGGACTGTGGATGGATTCTCTTGAAAGCCATGCAAACGATCATCCAACATTCCTACTGTTCCGTTGCACTCCCGGAAATATCCTGTATGCTCAAAGAGAATTGAACTCTTTTCAATTATTCGACCACCCGTAAAAATGGGCTTCCGAGGGAGAAGGAGAGGATATGAAACGTCTCGCTTTAATCATCTTCTGTCTCATAACGATATTTACCGTCGTTCTGGTCACCTATTTCATATCCATGAATCAACAGATCAACACCGCGTGGCATAATTCCAAAATCCAACTTGAAACATCACAAAGTCTTTTTCTTGATAAAATCAACAAATATAAACATTTACCATTTACAGTATCCAAAAACAGGACGATTCTGAGACTTTTCGAAAACCGTGCAGACTACATCAAAACGGGAATATTGATCAAGGCTATTCAAGTCCGCTCAGGCGCAGCCGTCGTCTACATCATGGACAAACAAGGCAACACAATCGCGTCGAGCAATTATGATGAACCGGATAGTTTCGTCGGCAAAAACTATGAATTTCGGCCCTATTTTCAACGGGCTATGGATGGTCGGGAAGGGTCCATGTATGCCATCGGCGCTACAAGCGGCATCCCCGGCTACTATCTCTCCCATCCCATCATGCTGAACTCCGAAATCGTCGGCGTGGCAGTGGTAAAATTCGAACTCTCGGAACTTCAAAATACATGGAAGGCCACGAACAACATCGTCATGGCAAAAGATCCCAACGGCGTCATTGTCCTTTCAAGTCGAGAAGACTGGATCAACAAAACTCTTGCCCCTTTGCCGAAACGACTCCTAAAAGCAGCCCGCAAGGGACGTTTATACAAGGGTGCTCCACTTGCCCCGCTTGCTGTTTCCACCGGAAAAAGCTTGGGTACTCAGTGGATCGAAATCGACCAGACACGATACCTACTCAATGAACAACGGGTCCTCGGCAAACAATGGGAATTGCTTGTCCTTGTTCCATGGTCTGACATGGTAGACAACAGCATGCGAAAAAGTCTCATTGCCTTTTTGGCAAGCCTCGCGGCCGCGGCCGGCATACTCCTCATCCAGGCACACTTTCTTAAAAAACGCATGGAACGAAGGATCGAAAGGGCCAGACGGACCCGACGAATTGACTCGGAAAGAGAGGAATCGCTCAGGCAACTTGCAGACTCCATCGCCCACCAGATTCGCAACCCGCTCATTGGCATAGGAGGCAATGCCAACCTGCTGAAACGGAAAATCCCGGAGGACGAGAACATGATTGAACACCTTGGAACAATCATGAACTGTTGCCACGATCTGGAGCAACTGGTTGTCTCTGTCAGGGATTATATTGACATCATGCCAACGGAAGCCATTCCCTTCGATTTGGAAACATTGGTCGAGAAAGCCCATTTTAAAGTCATGGCTGACGTAAATCCGCCACTCGAAGCTGTCCATTGGCGCATCAGCATAGCCCCGGTTTCATTGCCCATGGACGAAATTCTCATCGGTAAAGCTCTCCATGAAATCCTTACCAATGCGTTGGAGGCAAGAAACTCCGACACCATTTCAATCGAAATTATCGGCGAATGGAAGACAACAAAAGAATGCGCTAGCAAATTCGATCTTCCCAGCGAGAAGTGCTATGTGCTCACGATCTACGACTCAGGCAGTGGCATTGATGCAGACATTTTCAATCATGTCATGGAACCTTTCTTCTCGACCAAACCGCACGGCTCAGGTCTCGGCCTCGCCAAAGCAAAACGCGTCGTACAGCTATTCAACGGCGAGTTCGCCATTGCTTCACCTGTTCCCGGACACACGGAATGGAGTACCATGGTACAATTGACCATGCCATTTCTGGTCGATCTGAAAATCGAACAATGACAATCAATTTGGATAAACTATTTTGCAACCGTAGCGAACAAAGCACGGGTCAACGTCGCAAGATCATATGGAGAAAGTTCGATATCCACTCCCCTGCGCCCGCCACTCACAAAGATGGTTTCGTACCCTTCTGCCGAAGCATCGACGACTGTCTTGAGCGACTTTTTCTGACCAAGGGGACTCACGCCGCCAACAACGTAACCGGTCACCCGCTCAACCATTCCGATGTCTGCCATCCCCACTTTCTTCACCCCGATGGCCTTGGCCAGCAGCTTCATGTCCAACTGTTTTGAAACAGGCAGGACAGCCACTGTCAAATCTTTCGTATTGCTCCCGACAACAAGGGTCTTAAAAACTCTTTCAGGAGCAATTTTTAATTTTTGAGCCGCTTCCATGCCATACGATTCAGCAGTTGAATCATGCTCATATTCGTGAACAAAAAAAGTAATACCGGCCTTCTTCGCCTTATCAATAGCTGGGGTCATTGTCTTTTCCTGTGATATCTTGATCGAAAGGACTCCATCCCCGACCATGCGTTCAATGAGTTTCGCCTACCACCGAACCATCCCTGACCACAAGCCGATCCATCCCATAAAAAAGGACAATATGATCTTCATAAAAGCCCATTTCAAACAAACAAAATGATTGGCTCCATTGAGAATGGAATTATTCAGGACTAAATGGTATCGGACAAGTAATATATACACCCGAAATGATACAGACTGACGCCCTAAAAAATCCAGTAACCTTCACCAAGGAAGGATCACATGTCTCATTCGCGCTTTAACGTCACCCTACTTTTGCTCATCGCTTTGCTGCTCGCATGTCCACACGGGGCGCAGGCCTGCACCGGAATGCGCGTCATTGCCCAGGACGGTTCCGTTGCCTTTGCCCGTTCACTCGAATTCGGTTTTCCTTCAAAGTCCGACATCATGGTTGTCCCACGCGGCATGCAATGGACCGCCTCCGCGCCTGACGGCAAAGACGGATTGCAATGGACCAACACATACGCCTTCGTCGGCCCCAATGCCTTTGGATTGAATCGCCCCCTTGAGGGCATGAACGAAAAAAGTCTCTATGTAGCCGGGTTCTGGATGACAACCGGAGAAACCAATTTCCCCAAAGTCAACCCAGCGGATTACCCCAAAGCGATCTCTCAATTAGACATGTGCGCCTGGGTTCTCAGCAATTTCGCGACCGTTGCAGAAGTAAAAAAAGGTCTTTCCAAACAAAAACTGACCGGAGTGACCCTCGAAGCCATGCACACAACACCCCTTGCCCATTGGTATGTGATGGACAAGACCGGCAAGGCAATCGTCATCGAATCCATAGACGGAAAAATCCAATTCTCAGACAACCCTGTTGGTGTCGTCACTAATGCCCCGTACTTCGGATGGCATCTCGACAATTTACGCAATTACATCAATTTACGCCCCGCAAATGTTGAACAATTCAAACTCGGCGAGTATACGGTACGTCCTCTGGGCGAAGGAACCGGCCTTCTTGGGTTGCCGGGAGACATGACTCCTCCCTCACGCTTTGTCAGAGCCGCTTTTTTTGCAAACATCGCCATCCAGCCTACCGACGCAGACAGCGCCGTCACCTTGGGTATGAACCTGATCGCCAACTTTTCTATCCCCAGAGGGATCACGTCATCCGTTGATTCAGAGGGAAAACGCGGCTACGACTATACACAGTGGACGACCGTTTATGATTTAAGCAGAAAGGCCTTGTACTACCGAACTTACATCAACCAAGACTATAAGGTCATACACTTCGACAAACTCCCGCTGAATGGGAAAAAACAACACACCATTCCCCTATGGGGCGTCAAACCTACCTACGAAGACGTCAGCCAAAAGACGCAATAACAAGAACACCGAAAAAAGAAGGCTTGAAAGGTATTCTTTTCAAGCCTTCTTGCATATCTCCAACAATTGACACCTGTCATCAGATCAGGCAGGGGGATTCCATAAGACTAAATCAAGGAGTGTTGATGATCATTTGTTTTATTGATCTTGTGTCTGAAGTTGCCAAAGAGCAAGGCAATCAAAAGGCTTAAACGGTTTTCACCCACATGCTATTGTGGCGTATGGTCAAATCTCGCAGGCCAATTTGATGTGTGTTTCTTCCGAAACCACTCCTTTGTTTTGCCCTCCCTTTTTTGCAACACATTCATCATTGGTTATACTTCCAAAACCTTTGCCCTTGCGCCATAGGTTTTATGACTATGAATCGCGGCTGGATTTTCAAGCCGCCACAATAAAATGGTGATGACACATGACAAATCATATCGAATTACAATCAAAAAAATCCTTTGACCCAACACGACTCGGCGAATTGGGATGGAATACATACTTTGACCTCCAATTGGCGGACATAGATGTGGCAAACAGCCACATTGCCCGTATCATAAGCATACAGCGCGGCCAATTTCTGGTGACAGACGGACACAACGAACAATTGTGTTCTGCAGCAGGCAGACTTCTGCATACAAAAGACCGGGATTACCCCATCACAGGAGACTGGGTGTTAATTGAGGGCACCATAATTACGGGCGTCATTCCCCGCAAAAACATCCTTTCCCGAGGAGAAGCCGGTTCACGCAGCAATCGAACAAGGACCGCAAAACGCGAACAACCGATTGCCGCGAATCTTGATACCGTATTCATTGTTTGCGGGCTGGACCGTGATTTCAATATCAGACGACTGGAACGTTATCTGACGCTGGTCCACAATTATGGCCTTCCTCCGGTCGTGGTGCTCACCAAGGCAGACCTCCATGAAAACCCGGAGTCATTCCAACAGGACGTTGAAAGCATTGCTTTCGGCGTATCCGTCGTGTTGACCTCCATGGAAGATGGAAGAGGCAAGGCCGAACTGGAAAGCTACCTTGAATACGGACAAACCGTAGCCATGATTGGTTCGTCAGGTGCAGGAAAGTCCACCCTGGCAAACATGCTGCACGGCAGCGACATTCAGGCCACCGGAGCGGTCAGTGACAGCGTCGGCAAAGGACGCCATACCACGACAGTGCGAGAAATCATCCGCATGCCGCAAGGCGGATTGCTCATGGACAACCCCGGCATCCGCGAAATTGCATTCCATGAAGAAGGCAGTGGCATTGAAAACACTTTCGCCGACATAGAGGAATTGGCTACAATGTGCCGCTTTGCCAACTGCTCGCACCAACAAGAACCGGATTGTGCAGTCCTGCATGCCGTAAAAACCAGCAAGCTCCCGCACGAACGACTGGCAAGTTTTCGCAAGATGCAAAGTGAAATGGACTATCTTTCGACACGCCGCACCAAAAGCGCAGATCGTGTCGAAAAAGAACGCTGGCGAGGAGTCTCCCAACGTATTAAAAACATGAAAAAAGGCAAAAATTAACGAACGCCCAAATGCACCCAAAAGGCTGAGAAGAAAAGTCTTCTCAGCCTTATTCTTTTGGATATACCCCCGATCAAACATAAAATTAACAAAGGGTAAAAGGATAAATTAACTGACTTTCAAATCGTCATCCTCTAAACAAGTCGGCAGCAGTCTTCAATTCCTGACAAAGCGGAGAATCTTCTCCACAATTGGCAAGGACAAATTCGGCTGTCACAAGAACTTTTTTCCAACGGGGCTTCTTGGGCAAAGTTTCTTCATCAAGGTACTTGTCCAAAGTCTGCGTTCTAAAATACCCATCTCTCTCCATGTAAACATTCCATAGACCGGATTGTTCGGCCATATCAGCCTTTGTGGAACCGATTGATTCGACCCAACAGTCAACAGCCAAATTCATGACCGTTACGGCCAAAGACCGCTTTTCATCAACCGTGCCCAACGACATTCGCGAACTCATCTCTTCAAGCAACAGATCAAGAGATTTTAAATCGTCCAGCGCTACCTGCTGATTTTTTACATCACCGGACTCGAGAGAAAGAATGGTTTCCTCCAGACTCACAAGTCGTTGACGATTTGAATCTAGCGCCTCATACAACTGCGTGGAAATGGACACGGCGTGTCCCATGTCCATGGGACCAACCGGTCGAACAATCATTAGGCACAAAGACTCTTCTTCAATCTCCATCTGCGTCACCCAAAAGGAGACCTTGAGTTCACGACCTTCACTGGCAAAGACTACGACATCATCTACCTGACTCGGCAAATCGGACGCCGCTGATTGAAGGTGGACGGAATCAAGCAAAGCCGCACACTGCTGCGCCTCGACATTAACCAGCAATGACGCAAGAGGGCGGCCAAGCATGGTATCGGCAACATTTCCGGTGAGCACTTCAAAAGGATGGTTGCAAAAGGCAATCTCGTTACTCAAATTCACGCCGACAATGGCATCATCCAAAGAATCCAAAATCTTTGCCAACTTCGCCTGCATGAACCGAAGTCCGCTTTCCGTTTTCCGTCGAAGTTCAACTTCCCGCTTCAATGCCACATTCTCTTCCAACGCAGCATAGGCCTCTTTTAACTTAAGTTGTGTCGCAACGCGCGCTCCCAACTCCTCTCGTGAAAACGGTTTTGTAAGATAGTCATTCGCACCAGCGGCAAAACCTTTGATAACATCTTCAATACGATTCTTTACGGTCAACAAAACTATAGGTAAAACCGAGGCCGGATATTCCTTTCGCAATTCACGACACACCGCATACCCGTCCATAGCCGGCATCATGACATCCAACAGTACCATATCCGGCTCTTTGCCATTTTTAATCATCTGCAATGCCATAGATCCACTCTCAGCCGTTCGAAAAGAGATTCCGGCAAGATTCAGAATGGATGCAACCACCTGCAGATTAACAGGCTCATCATCCACCACCAGAACCTTATATTCCCCGTCTGAAGACAAAGCGTGACTCTGTAAGGATTCAACCGTCACGAGAGCTGACGAATTCATCCCTTCCATGGGAGAATCAACAAGAGGAAAGACCTCTGGCGTGGTGGACAGCGAAACGGTTGAATCGCCGGAAGAAAAGGCGTCTGCCAAAGGCAGGGAAAAAGAAAAGGAACTCCCGACACCCTCTTCAGAAATAACCGCAAGTATTCCGCCATGCAGTTCCACAAGATGACGGGTAATGGAAAGCCCAAGTCCTGCCCCACCCGAACGGGAAGTACTCCCCTGAGCATATGCATCGAAGATCCGCTCCTGATCCTCGGCTGAAATGCCCATTCCAGTGTCTGTAACAATGATTTTTGCGATGCCTTCATGAGATTCGGCTGAAACAATGATCTGGCCGGCCTCAGTAAACTTGAGACTGTTTCCAACCAGATTAAACAATATTTGTTCAAGACGATCAGGATCAGCTTTCACTGCGGGAAAATCCATTGGAATGGCATTAATCAACAAAGTATTGCCATCACGTTTCAATGCTTCGCCCAACGCGAGAACTCGTCGCACAGCGGCATATGGCTGAACAGACTCGACCCGTAACACAACATCACGATGCTTCAATCGAGAAAGATCGAGCACATCATTAATAAGCTTTGAAAGCCGTTTACCGCTATGCACGACAACCTTCAACTGTCTGGCTGTCGTACTGGATAAATCCGCCCCCCCCCTGGCAAGCAGAGAGTCAGCGATACCGACCATCCCGGCCAGTGGCGTTTTCAATTCATGCGTTGTGTTGGCGAGGAACTCATCCTTCAATCGGTCCAACTGCACCAGGCGAACGTTGGTCATTTCCAATTCTTCAGAAAGAGCCTCCGTCTGGGCAAATGCATTGGAAAAACGGAATGCGAGATAAAAGGCGTAAGAAAAAATGAAAACAAAAACCCCAAGAGGACGAAGTGAGGCTGAATTAATGATGTGCAAGTCAAAAAACAGGTCAACCAATTCCGAGAACACCAGGGCGAGGTAGCCGACAACAAGTATTCCGACCCCTCTTTCTCTGCGAAACAAGTCAACGGCAAAACAGCAAAACATATAAACCAACACGAGACTACTAACCCAAAAGTATAAAAACAACACGACATCATACGCATTGGGAGGCGTTATGAGAATATATGCGACATAGAGCAGACCGATGCCCCAATACACACGCTCCATGAGCCAACCATATTTTTTGGGAAACAACCGATGATAAAACATCAACATCAATGGAACGGTCACCCCATACGGCAACACGGAACAATTGATATACCATTCCCACGAAAGGGACGGGATCAATATGGTCGCCAAAAAGCCGGATGAAGGACTAAAAAGAATGGCAACACACCAAAACAAACAAAACAGTCCGAAATAAAAATATTCTTTCCCGGACTGACGCATACAAAAAAGAGCAATATACAATAAACTCAGGCAAAAAACGGCGCTTGCCATACACGCACCGAGAAGCCGAGGTAGAGTGTAAAAATCAAGAATTTGCTGAGAAGTACCGAGAAATATATCGCTATTCAAACCGCCTTGCGCGTTGTGATAATTAGAAACGCGAAGCTCGATTTCCATAAGCCGCCCTGATATCGGGCACTCAGCTATCACGTAATGCCGCATGGGATTTTCGGATCCAAAACTCTTACCGAGAGTTCCGCTCGACGCTCTCTTTATCCCGTTAATCCAAACCTCACAGACCGACATGCCACCCGTGACAAGAATGGCCATCTGCTCTGGATAATTTGAGGGCATATTGAAACGAAGACGATAAATCCCGTTGCCCTTCGAGCTCAACACACGCCCCTGGGCAGTCTGCCCCTCCCACAGTCCAGGCACATGAAAACGATCACTTCCTTCGAAGCCATTCGCTTGTGTCGAAAGAAAACCCTCGTCCTGCCCCCTCCACTGAAATCCCCACTCTCCGAAAAGACGCACAGGCCCGTCACTGTCAAAATCCCATGACGAAAGATCGATGGCGCCACCGAAAGCCCGCGGGGCCTGCTCTTGCGGAGTGCATCCGAAAAAAGCCAACAACACAACTGCGATCAAAAGGATAAAACGAACCGAAGCCAAATGTGTTCCATTTCTACGCAGCGTCATGAGGAGTTCCCGGAAGCAGTATGTTCTATGTGGTATGAGTCTTCATCATGTGACCCGCCCTCATCATTATGTCTAGTCTTTTCAAATCAAAAGGTTAAAAAAAATAGCACACACCAATTGTATGCTCTGTAATAAGCAAACACAGGATTCGGGCAAATCAAATAAGATGAAAACGACGCTAAAAAAAATAAGAACTACGGCCAAAATAGGAATCTTGGCCGTAGTTAAATAAACGTATTATGCTGTGAGGGTAATCTCGCCAGCAGTGCTGTCGACTGTCGCCTCACCCGCCTGACTGAGGATTTCCATGCCTGCTTCATTAACACAGACAACGGGCATTTCCTTTTTGTAAAACTCACGCATAACCAACGGACCAGTCAAAAGGACCGTGTTGGTGCGAAGATTCACCAAAGCCTTTGGCGCTTTGCCAACCCGTGCCAGTTCGAGCAAGACCAATCCAGCCCCGCTGGACCCCTTGCCAAAAGGGAAGACAAGGATTTTATCGGCCATTGACTGCCCGTATTGGTCGCTCAACGGATCTTGAATAATGCCGTTTTCAGGATCAACACCACCAATAAAACTCAATGGCTTGCGAGAAAACAAAATTTTACCGGCCACTTTCCCTTTGACAACACCTTTGCACTCAATTGTGGTTAATGCCATGATTTCGCGCTCCTTTGCATTGTGCCGGCAACAGCAGTTTCAACACAATCTTCAAGACTTCCATACACCGGTTTAATTCCGCTATACGAAAAACAATATGTGCTAAATTTGCCGGAGTTACTCATAATCCCAGTAAAATTCCATCGGTCAAACGGCGAAGACATAGGGCAGCCGTCGGTGTAAATTTTCACACCGCAACGCCGCAAAGCCTCGTACATCCCATTTTTTTCCATGTGCTGTTTATTACAACGGTTGGTAAAAGCCCAAAACTCCATCGATGAGTGAACCGTTCGCCCTGCAAACGCTGTCAACAAGCTCTCACACTCGGCATGAGAAAGATGAGGGCAGCCAACAGTAACCATATTGATTTCCTTGGGAGAGGAGTTGCTCATGCGTTCTTCTGATTCACGAAGACGTTCAGGAGTGACGATCACCACATCCTTGGGCTTTTTACCGTGAAAAGCCATTTCGAGAGTCTGCGCTTCTGGAGTCAGTCCGATAAGATGGAACAACCCCACACCGCCGGAAGAGGCGGAAGTCGCCGAGAATCGCTTCAGGCCATCAATTTTACTATGAAGAGGCAGCCCTTCCATTGCGCCAATCCGGTCGCCGACGATTTCACCATGTACATACCCAAGCATGTCATAAATGGCGTCATCTAAAAAATCATCCTCTTTAAATCCTTCAAGTTTAATAAGGACTTCCGCTTTACGATTTTCAGGACAATGCAAACCTTGATAAGGAACTCGCCCTGTCAAACCAGCACAAAGATCAAGTAAGCCGGCATACCGCTCAGTACGGGCCCCGATGATAGAATTCACATAGTTCGTCGCGTTTGATTCTGCCCAGGCAACTTGTTCACCAAAACGAGGCACAAACCCCGCAAAATAGGGAGCGCAAGTCCATGAAGCAGAAGCGCCAAGGGAAGTGTGCGCTTTTTCGATACGTTTATGGATTATGTATAATTCAGGATCAAATCGTTGCTCTTGCCACTTTTCCAAATCCATCAAACACGAATTCAACGAGGTCGGTACACAAAATTTTCCTCCCAGGTCGACGAGATGTTCCGCGAACTCCAAAGCGGCAAGTCCGCTATACCAAGCGCTGTCATCATGGACCATGGAAATGGAAATCATCTTTTCCGCCCCCATGGTTTCACCAAGGTCGGTGAGAATACTCATCCCGATCCGTGCGGCCTCACCGAAGTCTCTATTCAACAAAGACTTGTCATAATCGGTTAAATACATTCCTTATTTCTCCTTACATTATATACCATGAAACATCTGTTGGTGTTTCTGGATATGGCAGGCAGCGTCCCACCCGATTTCCAAACAACCTTCACCAAATACGGCGCCTTTCACGACACTGTTTCAAACAGACTATATTTTTTGCTCAAACCATCGTACCGAATTAAGACACATCGTTCCATTTATTGAATATATTAACGTCCTTCCACTTTTGTCAACCAAAATCAAAAAGCCCTATCGCAAGCAATACTCATTTAAAATCATATAGTTAAACATATTGTGGCGGCCTGTTTCTAACTCTTACTGTGCACAGGAGCACCATGACAATTCTCGGTTGATTCTTAATTTATTTTCTCTCTCCACTGCTCATTTCTTTTAAAAAAAAGGCCAATAGGATATCACCTCATTCCCTGCAGCACGCAAACGTTCTTTCAAATATTCCATGTAAAAAAACTTAAAAGAAAAATCTTCTAAGCCTTTACTTTCTTGTGGTGGAGCTGAGGAAAATCAAGCCCTCATCATCTTGAATAGCATTTTACACTCCATTATTGAGACGTTCCATCCTTTTTTGGCAGCATACACAGCATCATAAAACCATTATGAATGTCTGTCTGCAGCGCTCTAATCGTGTGCTTTCGGTTTTTCAACGAGTTTGATGTACACATAAAAAAACAACTTAAAACATCAGTAGTGACTCAAGGAAACGGATCTCATTTTTAATCATCCTGAAGCGCGGTTTTCATTGGCTCGACAGCATGCTACTTAAAACTCATGGATGACTCGAAAACACAGACCATAACACTGACCGAGCCTAGCGATGTTGTCGCAGTCTTGAATGACATCTTTCTCTATACGGACAATCATGGATTAGTGGTTAAGTCTAATGGTGCCAATTTTACATACCTTCCCAACACAGAAAAATGTGGACTTTTTTTCTGGGAAGCATTGCCTTTGAACACAGATTCTCTGGAAAACACGTTAAATAAATACCCCCCTCTCGAAGTTCGGGAAATTTTTTGTGACAACCACAATAGCTTTCTGCTTAGGATCCTCCCATTACCTTCAATAGACTCCTCGCAAAACGGTTTTGTCATCGCGGCCACAGACAATCGCCCAGTTGAAGCTCTCTGTGAAAACTATGAAGAACGGCTTGAAAAAAAGACAATAGCATGGTCGGATTCAATTACATTGTTCAACGCTTTCTTTGACACAGCGCTGGATGCAACGTTTCTTCTTGATGAAAATGGAGAAATCGTTGCAGCAAACAAGGCAGCACAAAAACAACACGTTAAGTCAGAGCAAGCTTTAACCGGTGAAAATTTCAAACGATTGGTGGGGAGACGTTTTTACGCAACCCTTCGCAACTCCATGCACACGCTTGATGCACAGGCAACGTGGACGGGAAATATTGTGGCCATTGATGGAGATGGGGAAGGATTTCCTGTAGCGGCCACTCTGCGCAAAATTGTTTTTTCCAACTATTCTCTCTTTCAACTTATTCTTCATGATCTGACTGCCCATGTGGAACTCAAAGAACATCTGCAAGAAAAACAAGCCGAAGTGAAGGAAAAGGATATCGCCCTTAAACAAGTCATTAACTCGGTGGAAAAAGACCGTCAGGAAATGCGCGAACAATTAACCAGCCAAGTCAAGAAACAGATGCTTCCAGCCCTGGAACGTCTCACCTCTTCAGACACCCCGGAAGTGCGAGAAGGATACAAGGCTGTGATTGAGGACCAATTGGTAGATATTGCAAATGACTCATCTGGTGAATTTGATTCAGAGTTATTACGTCTATCACCTCGTGAAATGGAAATTTGCCAACTTGTTCAGCTTGGTAGAAGTGGAAAAGATATCGCACAGCTTCTCACGATGTCGTTTGAAACAGTTCAAACTCATCGAAAGAACATACGAAAAAAGCTTGGGTTACGAGGATCAAAAGTACCATTATTTACCTATCTTCGCCAAAAGCCCTCACTCTCATAATTCAGGTATTCCTGATTAATTCAACCCCATCACATCCACTTGTTGGTCGTGTGTAGAGTCGTTTTCATAAGTAGTAAAAACACCTCGCATCACACCGAAATGCCATTCCTGAAGAGCCACTAAAGACCGTAACACTCGCCCCCCCATCGGGTATACCCGAATACCTGAAACATACCCTATACCCCCCCTTGATAGAAACTGTTCTGGAATATAAGATTAATGAATTGAAAATGCACCTTATTGGTTTATTTTCATATTCCCCAATATCTTATGTATATACCAAACCCAACATAACACCCTCGACTCTAACGAACGACAAAGGCCCCAGCTGCCTAGCGAGAATGAGTCGAATGTGCTGCTCGGCAATTCAGATGAAAGTTGAACAACCTTCATCCTTGGCGGGCGTGCAATATTGAACTATGGAGAATTAATGGAAAAAATTCGCGTTGAAAATCTTTATAAGATATTTGGCAATAAGCCTCAAAAAGCTCTAGACATGCTTAATGATAATCATGACAAACAGTCTGTCTTTGATGAAACCGGCATGACTGTAGGTGTGAACAATGCCTCATTTGCTATAGAAGCAGGAGAGATATTCGTCATCATGGGACTATCCGGTTCGGGCAAATCCACCATTGTCCGCATGCTCAACAGACTCATCGAACCGACCGCAGGCCGTGTTATTGTTGACGGACAAGATGTAACAGCCATGAACAATGAGGAATTGGTCAAATTTCGACTCCACAACATGAGCATGGTTTTCCAGTCGTTTGCACTTATGCCCCACCAAACGGTTCTTGATAACGCCGCATTCGGGTTGGAATTGGCCGGAGTAGAAAAAGAAAAACGTTACCAACGGGCTCGTGAAGCTCTGGCGCAAGTCGGACTCACAGGTTGGGAAGACCAATACCCAGATCAACTCAGTGGTGGTATGCAACAGCGCGTTGGACTGGCTCGCGGTTTGGCTGTTGACCCGGACATACTGCTGATGGATGAAGCTTTTTCCGCTTTAGATCCACTCATTCGAACCGAGATGCAAGACGAATTGCTCAAGCTGCAGGAAGAACAGGAGCGCACTATTGTTTTTATCTCTCACGATCTCGACGAAGCCCTTCGTATTGGCGACCGAATAGCCATCATGGAAGGTGGCAATGTCGTGCAGGTGGGCACTCCTGATGAAATTTTACAAAACCCGGCAAATGATTACGTTCGGGCATTTTTCCGAGGCGTGGACCCTACCAATGTCATCAGTGCCGGGGATATCGTAAGCGATACGCACCCAACCATTGTCATTACCAAAGAAGGCAGCCTCCGCACGGCCCATGAGATCCTCAGCAGAAGTGAACGTGAGCATGGCTATGTTCTCGACACAAAGCATCGTTTACTTGGCGTCATCTCATCAGAGGAGATTAGGGAAACTTTGGAAAAAGGGATGCCGGACCAACCAATCAGCCAAGCGTATATCGATGATGCTGAACCGGTAAATTTTGATGAATCAATGCAGGATATCCTTCCGATGATCGCATCCAGCCCTTGGCCTGTCCCAGTAATAGATGCCGACGGCGTCTTTAAAGGAGTGGTTTCCAAAAACCGATTTCTGCGAACGCTGCACTATGCGGAAGAAACTATCCATAAGTCGGGAGCATAATAATGTTTGAAGAAGCGATAATTCCTCTTGATCAATGGGTTACCACCCTTGTCGACTGGCTTGTGGACGACTATAGGGAGGTTTTCCAGCTCCTTAAATGGCCTATTGAGCAAATGCTCAACGGATTTGAACACGGACTTACAAGTCTGCATCCGCTCATTGTTATTCTTATTATTGCGCTTGTGGCATTAAAATTCTCCGGGAAACGACTAGCGGTTTTTAGCTATTTGGCAATGCTCATAATAGGATTTCTGGGACTTTGGGAAGACGCCATGGTGACTTTGGCCATGGTCTTGTCATCAGTAATTGTCTGCACAATATTGGGTGTCCCCCTCGGAATCATGGCTGGTCGAAGCGACCATTTTGAAGCAGCACTCAGACCAGTGTTGGATGCCATGCAAACCACGCCAGCGTTTGTTTATCTAGTTCCCATTGTCATGCTCTTTTCCGTGGGTAACGTGGCTGGTGTTCTTGCGACCATTATCTTTGCATTGCCCCCTATAATAAGACTGACTGGATTGGGAATACGACAAGTTCACCCGGAATTGGTCGAAGCTGCTCAAGCCTTTGGAGCCAGCCGTTGGCAAGTCCTAATTAAAGTACAAATTCCCCTTGCTTTGCCGACCATTTTGGCTGGCCTGAACCAAACTATAATGATGGCGCTTTCCATGGTGGTCATTGCTGCACTCATTGGCGCTGGCGGCCTTGGCTCCCCGGTTATTCTCGGTCTGAACACCTTGGATATAGGCCGTGCTGTGGTCGGTGGCGTCGGTATTGTGCTCATGGCAATCGTGCTGGATCGCATCACCCAATCAATTGCTCAAAAAAAGTAATACAAATAGAATCTGAGGAGGTTCCATGAAACTGTTGAAGATGACCCTCGCCGCAATTTGTGCGGTTCTGATCGTGTCCTCTGCCATGGCAATGGAAATGAAACCGGGTAAAGGGGTCACTCTGACGCCAGCCCGTGCTACCTGGAATACTGGTTTTTTCCAGGAAGCTCTGGCTCGCAAGGGCCTGGAAGAGTTGGGCTATAAGGTCAAAAAGACTAAAGATCTTTCCAACCCCATTGCCTACAAGTCCATCTATCTGGGAGACATCGACTACTGGTGCAACGGCAACTTTCCACTGCACAACGAACAACTTCCCAAGAATTTCGAAAAGAAAGCTGTGATCCTTGATCCGATCATTAAAGCTGGTGGAATGCAGGGCTACCTCGTCTCAAAGAAAGAAGTTGAAAAATACAACATCAAATCTCTCGATGATTTCAAACGCCCTGAAGTGAAGAAAGCATTCGATTTAAACGATGACGGCAAAGCCGACCTCATTGCATGCCCTCCGGGCTGGGGTTGTGAAAAAGTCATCGCCCAGCACATGAAAGCGTTTGACTTGGACGATCATATCAACCCCGTCAAGGCCGCCTATGAAGCTGGTATGGCATCCGCATTGGGTGCTTACAAAGCTGGCAAGCCCGTTTTCTTTTATACTTGGACACCCAACTGGACTGTCTTCAAGTTTAAGCCTGGCAAGGACGTAATGTGGATCAATGTTCCGGCCGAGGGTAATACAGCCGGAGAAGTCTCTGGCGTCGAAGGAGCCGTCTCTGATCCCCTGAGAAATGGCTTCATGGTCTACGACATTACCGTTGTGGCGAATAAAAAATTCCTTGAAGAAAACCCTGCTGCGGCATCCTTCCTGAGCAGTTTCAAACTGACCATTGGTGACGTGAGCGCCCAGAATACCCGCATGAACGAAGGCGAAAAGTCCGATAGGGATATCGCAAAACACGTGGATGAATGGATCTCCAGCAATCAGGCCAAATGGGACAGCTGGCTCGACAGCGCCCGCAAGGCCGCTCAATAAAGAGATTCTCCAAACGTCAATGCAGAGCCCTCCTCTCATGAGGCTCTCTGCGTGAGTTTCCAGCTCTTTAAAAGCCCCCCATGCCGAGAATTATTCGGCATAGGGGGCTTATTTTGTTGTAAAACAGAAAAGGAAAACCCCACAACTCAATTTCAATTCTTCACTTCTCCAAATCTAAAGGCTGCACCAGATACCCTCTCAAACTATCTGGTACAGCTTTTTTTCAGCAGACCGTCACCCCATACATTCCGGTCTGTGCCCCAGCCCTTCTCGAATTTTCATACACCACTTCAATACCGAGTAAGATAGACTTACGATTCCATGTTTTCAATTCACTGGATAATCGATTCTAACAGAGCATGCTTTGTATTCGGCCGTATCCGAAATCGGATCTGCAGCTGAATTAGTAAGCCAGTTCGAATTATTCTTATAGAAATGAAACGCCATCCAAACCATTCCCTTGGGGACCTCATCCGTTACACGAGCTCGAACTGTGATGGTGCCACGCCTTGAGGTGAGTTGAATCATTTCACCAGTTTCAAAGCCCAACTGTTTGGCGTCAACAGGCGCGATATCGACTATTTCTTCGCTGAGCAAATCATTGAGTCCAATCGCGTTGGCTGTTTGCGAACTGCAATTGTAATGATAAAGTCTTCTGCCTGTACTCAAGATAAAAGGGTACTCCTTGTCAGGCGTCTCCGCAGATGGTGTCCAATCAACAGCTTGAAAATGAGCCTTCCCCTGTTTGAATTTTACGTCACGGAACAAATGCGGCGTATCCTTGAACAGATGCGGTGTACCGGGATGCAAAGAATGCGGAACCGGCCATTGCAACGATTCATTTTCCAATCGGTCATAGGTAATTCCATTCAGCATAGAGCATTGCGGCGCCATCTCATTGTCCCAGATGTCCTGAGCACTGGAGGATTCCCAAGTGTCTCCCATGCGCTTTGCCAGCTCACGGAAAATCCACCAATTGGGCCGAGCCTCTCCAGGGGGAGGAGACACCTTACGAACGCGGTTGACTCGACGTTCCGTATTAATGAATGTCCCGTCATCTTCGCTCCAGGCAGCGGATGGAAGAACTACGTCCGCATATTCAGTCGTTTTCGTAGGGAAGATGTCGTTACACACCATAAACTCGGCAGACGAGAGGCAACCGTGGACATGGTGCATGTCAGGTTCGGTTGTAGCCGGATCTTCACCGAAAACATAGAATCCACGAACCTTTTTTGTTTTCAAACCTTCGAGCATGGCGGGAAGCCGCAACCCCTCATAGCCGAGGAGGTTGCCAACATTCCACGCTTTTTGGAACTTCTTACGAGCAGCCGGGTTATGCACTTTCTCATAGCCGGGGAAAGAATCCGGCAGAGCACCTGCATCACATGCGCCCTGAACATTGTTTTGACCTCGCAATGGGTTTACGCCCCCACCGGGTATACCAATGTTTCCAAGCAATAATTGCAAATTTGCGCAGCTGAACACGTTATGAACACCAGAAGTATGTTCCGTTATACCAAGAGTATATATAAGCATTGCGGGTTTTGATTCAGCCAACAGTCGTGCGAGATCAACGACTTGTTCAGCGGGAACTCCTGTGACCTTTTCGGCCTCTTCAGGAGTGTACCTGAGTACGGTTTCCTCAAGCTCATCAAAACCATCAACCCACTGCTCTACGTAATCCTTGTCATACAGATTTTCCGTGATCAAAACATTCATTATGGAGTTGATCAACGCGACATCAGAGCCGACTTTCAGCCGCAAGTGCATATTCGCCCACTCTGTAAGCTTGGTTGCCCGAGGATCAACGACAACCAGTTTTGCACCTTTCTGAACGGCATTATGAACAAACGTCGCAACCACTGGATGGGCTACGGTCATGTTCGAGCCGATAACGAGTATTGTGCTCGCCTTTTCGATATCTTCAAAGTTATTAGACATTGCACCGGAACCAAGCATTGTCGTCAGACCGACGACCGATGGAGCGTGTCAGGTTCGTGCGCAATGATCGATGTTGTTGGTGCCTATGGTCGCCCTAAAGAGCTTCTGCATGTTATATGAATCTTCGGTAATACTTCGGGCGCAACTCAAACCTGCAATTGCATCTGGACCGTATTCGTCACGAATCTCCATAAATTTGGAAGCAACAAGATCGAGAGCCTCATCCCATGACGCTTCCCTGAATTTCCCATTTTCCTTGATAAGAGGCGCTGTGAGGCGATTTTTGGAATAGATAAAATCGTATCCAAAGCGTCCCTTCACACACAATCGCCCCTTGTTTGGCGCAATATTTTCATCGGCTGTGACTTTGATGATCTTTTCGTCCTTAACGTGAAGGATCAACTGACAGCCAGTCCCGCAATATGGACATGTCGTCTGGACTTTTTTGACTTTTTTTTTAGTTATCCCAAGTGCTTTCTTGTCAAAAAGGGCTCCAACAGGACACGCCTCAATACATTGACCGCAATGGGTGCACTTTTCCATATCGACAGTTGGATGCCATGTTCCATTAAAAGAATGACGGGAAATAGCGCTCTGGCCAATGTCCTGGCAGGTTGCGATGCATTGGCCGCATTTGATGCAACGACTGTAATCTCGAGCAATAAACGGAGAGCGATTGTCAACAACCGGCGTCTCAATTTCTAAGGGAACATCCCTGACAGGCACCTTGTGCTTCCCTGCCATTTTCTGAAGGACACACGCCCCTTTTGCCGGGCATTCGTGATCGTGCCACTCCATGTCCCTGGCTTCAAGATGGCCGGGTGCGCATTTCCCTTCCGGTAGCTTGGCTGTAAAACAGTTGTGCGCCCCGGTAGAAAAAATAGACGTCAATTTAGTTTTTCGAGCCTCAAAGACTTTGGGAGACTCGGTTGTGATGTTCAACCCTTCCACGGCAAGCGTGGTCGATGTTGAAATCAACTCTCCCGTATCTATATTTTCAGCGATGCTGAGTTCACAACTATTGTCACAATAACATGTCTCGCTCTGGCACAAAGTCGGGATGCTGATACCTGCCTGAGATGCAACGTCCAGAAGTGTTTGATTCTCTCGGAATTCTATCTTCTTATCGTTTATAATGACGTGTCGCATTGGTTATCCTTTGTATTATATAAATAAAATATGTTATTCTGGAACTTTTATGCGTGGTTAAGACGCATCCTTTTTGAAAACGGAAAAAAACATTTCCATGCAATGCTTCGAACAAAAATCGAAACTTTCATCGATTCCACCTCCTGCGGGGACCTTGGTGAAGCTATGCGATTCATCTTCTACAGCGTTGAAACGCATTCCACACTGATCACAAATTTTTATGTTGCTTGTAATAAAGGCACTGACGCAATTTTCGGAACACAACGGAATATCTCCCTGCGTTTCTCCATAAATACGTCTGCCACAAACATGACAAAACACCGCTTCATCTGGTGACGAATTCAAAGCCCCTCCGCACAAAGGGCAAAAATTTGAAGGTCGGGATTCCACTGTATGGTGGCAATGCGGACAACTTGAACGCAAAGCCGTTTTGCAGTGGGGGCAAGCGGAAGAGGCAACCGAATTTTCTGTCTCAATTGAAAATACGTTAAAATACGATTCTGGCTCATGTTTCGTATTCAAATGAGGACAGTGAGGGTTGGGACAATACATATAAATCGAGTGGTCTTTTTTCATGGCATAACTAATTTTGCTAATGAGTTGATAAAAAAAGGCTGGAGATTAATGAGGCGATTGACCTCCAGCCTTTTATAAAAGCCGATCGATACCTTTAGATGCAGCTAGATGCTGTTCATCCCGAAACTATTTTCTCCAAAAACTAAGGGTGTTTCAGATTGCTTTCGGGCGTACCAAGCATCTCTGCCGGAACCGCGGCTATATGACCAAAACCTTTGCTTGCGAACATAAACATCCAGGTAACGATGACAAATGGCCACGTGAGTGACGGCATGCCGATGGGAGCAAGAAGTACGCTTATAGATGCCTGAGCTATGGAACCGATGATCATGCAGAAAGTCGCATAGAGAAATGTTTTCCAATTGAGATAATAAAAAAGCCCGCCCAATGCGATGGCACAAAGCACCGAGTTATAACCATACAATCCAAGACGAAGCGGGGCTTCTGGAGACTGCATGACCAAAGCGGTGAGCAGGCCAATCAGGGAGCCGAAAACCGCAAAGAATGCAGATATTCTGGAATTGACGAGAATGGCTATGACAAAGATAATTCCAGTGACAACGCTATCTTCGAACATGACTTCACCAACGCCTTTGGTCACGCCATCCAGGAAAGTCATTGCTGAAATTTTGCCAACGGTAATCGTGGTGTGCGGATCAGGAATCGAAGTTGCCAGCAATGACCCAGCCTCCAGAATGCCGAACTTGGAGGCACAGAACATGAGAATCCAGGTGGCCAGCACAAAGGGTGCCGTTAAAGCAGGCATGCCCCATTTGCCCAAAAAATTCATGAGTGCACTCATGATAATGGTACTGAGTGCAGCGTTGATAACCACGTAAAGCAACAACTCGGGGCTATAGACGAAATAAAAAGGCAGTGCGATACCCGCGAGTGTGCCGTTAAATCCGAACAACCCGGCCTTGATAAGACCTTTGTCCGCACCAAGGGCTATGGCAACAAAGGTTGACGCGGCAGTCCCAAGAACAGCACAGAATCCCAATTCCCAGGAATTATAGAATATCCCTATAAAAAAAATAAAGCCGGTCACAGGGTTATTCTGAAACATGACCTGTCCGCATCCGCGTAGGCATGCGTCTACAAATTGAAATAGCGAATTGTTTTTTGGCGCTTCCATGATCGTTATATCTCCTTGAATGATGGTGTGCAGGTGTTGTCTATACCGTTTGAGCTTCCAGTTCCTTTTTGAGCTTGTCGCGCTCCTGAGACTTGTGCATGGCGCTCATCATGTTTTTCATCCAGTGATCAGCATGGCGGTAGGATGTGAGAGAAATGTATCTGTGCGTATCGGCGGAGCCACAATGAACACAGGGAATTGTCTCATCGCTTGAGTGAGCGAGTGTTTCAAAATCGGTGTCGCAGCCGTTACAATGCAGTTCGTAGATTGGCATAGTCTTCTCCGTGAAAAGGTTGTGACCTCTCCATTGCGACAACTGTACCAACTTCTAGAGAACTGATAAATGCATGGTTATTATGGATAAATTAAAATAATCACGAGAGGATTCAAAGAGAAGGGTTACAACGAAGATTGTTGTTTTAAGAACTGAAGAGAATGGAGTGCGAACTGAAAGGGCTGAGCCCTTACAATGAAATCGGTGGCTACAACTTTTCTTGTAAGAGTTGGTTTGATACAATCAACAATTTGCAAAAGAAAAACCAAAAAAACTTTGGATGGCAGAATGCGTCAGAGCAATTTATCTCCATAAGAGACAAATTGCTCTGACGCACACATTTAATAATAGAACTCTTGGCTTTTTTCTATGAGAATAAATGATTAATTATTTATTTTCTTGAGCTTAAGACTCAATGACTGTTGCGAAATACCAAGTATTCGTGCGGCGGCACTCTGATTTCCACCAGACCGTTCCATGGCTGTATTTATGAGTGTTGTAGATATTTTTGTAACGACTTCTTTAAGCGGGGGAAGGCTTTCAGGCGAAAAATTCACCGTATCCCACGAACTGGTTTCTTCAACATGAGGTATCACTCCCCCAAGTGAATCTTCGCTGTGGATATGATTCTTGAAACTGGCTGAAGACAACATGCGTGAACAATGCTGACTCACGGCATCACTGGCCATAGCTTTCAACTCTCGCACATTCCCAGGAAACGAGTATGTCCGTAAAAAGTTTATGAGTTCAGGATGGTATGCTGGCTTCTTCTTATCTTGTTCAGTTGCCTCACATTCCAAAAAATAATCCAAAAGCAGGGAGACATCATCAAGCCTTTCGCGCAATGGGGGGAGCGTAACCTGATGGCCGACAAGTCTATAATAGAGATCTTCCCTGAACTTCCCTTCTTGTTTCAAGGTGGACAAATTCTTCAATGTTGACGTCACGACGCGGACATTGGCTTTTTTAGGAAGGTCAGAACCGACCGGAAAATATTCTTGTTCCTGCAACAATCGCAAGAGTTTTACCTGCGAACTCAGGCTCAGGTCTCCAATTTCATCAAGAAACAGAGTACCTCCATTGGCCTGCTCGACCAACCCTTTGCGCGCCTTATCAGCACCTGTAAATGCTCCACGCACATGACCAAATAAAGAATCCGCAAAAACTGGATCATCAAATGCAGCCACATTCACTGCCACAAATTCACCACAGCGCATGCTCAGATGATGAATGGCCTGAGCAATCAACTCCTTGCCAGTTCCGGTCTCCCCTGTAATCAAAATGGGATTCTGACTACCAGCCACCGCTTCACAATATTTGAAGATAGAAAGCATTTTGGGGTTTTGCGTAAGAATTTTTGAGAACATTTCCGGGTGTTTCAGTTTGGTCTCAAGGATTTGTTCACGCAGTCTAGCGTTTTCCTGTTCCATGTCCTTAAATTCGAGCGTGCTCCTCACCCTTTTCGCCAATTCGGTCTTGTCTACGGGTTTAAACAAGTAATCTCTGGCTCCGTCCCTCATACATTGTATGACTGATTTCCCATCACTGATTGCTGAAACAATAATGATGGGAATCCATGGATATTTTTCTTTGATCATCTTAAGTAAAGCAGGCCCACTAATATGAGGCATCACTAAATCAAGTAAAACAAGACTGAATTGTTTTTTCTTCATCAAAGACATAACTTTTCTGCTGTCATCACAAGTGATTACATTTGAGTAACCAGATGCATACAAGGCTATTTCGAAACTTTGCAACGCAGATTTCTCATCGTCGACAACAAGAATCGGATGTGAAGGACACAAATGATTTTCCATAACTCACCTCATTTACAATCTATTGTAATCAATTGGAGCCTGTGAAAGACAGGGTTACGCATGTTCCTTGTCCCTCTTCTGAATCGATAAAGATATCACCGCCATGCTCCTTGATAATTCCCGCTGAAACAGACAAACCAAGCCCAGTGCCGCCCCACTCTCTTTTCGTCGTATAGAATGGGTCCCTAACGTGCTTGAGGTCTTTCTTTGAAATACCAATTCCCTGATCTGTTATTTTAAAATAGACCTTTTCTTCTATTGCGTAGGTCTCAATGAGAATAGAATTCTCTCGTGATTTCAACGCTTGACAAGAATTTTGGATCAAATTGACAAGGACTTGTTCGATCCGACGCAAATCGCCTTTGAACAAGGGCAGACAGTCATTAATACTTATGACAAAGTTGTCCGTGCTGTTCTTTATGAGATTGGTAAGCAGCATGTGGGCAGACCTGAAGGCCTTGTTGATATCCACATCTCCACCCATTTTGACCGGAGATTGTCTGGAATAATCTTTCAAATTTCGCACAATAGTTGAAACACGATCAGACCCCTCGTTAATACCGAGAAGCAATTTGGGCATGCTTTTCTGAACATAGCTCAAGGGCAAGTTTCCGATCCAGACTTCTTCACCCTCTTCATTCTGCTGTCTGAGATATTCCATCATGCCTTGCCATATCTCATCCATTGTTTGAGAATTCAGACTGATGAGATTCAAAGGATTGTTGATCTCATGTGCCATGCCAGACACGAGAATTCCAAGAGATGCCATCTTGTCTGCCTGATGCAAGGATTTGTAGCTCTGTTCCAATTCTTTGGTCCGCTTCTGGATTTTTCCTTCAAGACTTTCGTTCAATTCCTTCAGTCGCTGCCTGTTTTCCTTCAACGCTTTATCGGCTTTCTTTTGTCGATTGATATCATTCAAAAGCCAGATAACACCCTGACTGGGGTTACCGGAATCAATGGCGCTGATGGAAAGTTTGCGCCACTCACTCTCAGTCTGATTCATTTTCAAAGGTATTTCGCAATTAAAGTGCCTTCCTTGTCTCAAGAAATTCTCAGAATCTCTTTCGATTCTTGAATATAAAGTCTTATCGAGGAAGAGATCTTTTGTTGCGATTGGTCTTTTGGTGCCCCTTGGAACGAAACAAATGTCAAGGAATCTATTGTTACACCACTTCAATTTAGAGTTAACTATAAATGCAATACCTATAGTGGCATTCTCCAAGATCATTTTTTGTTGTTTGCTTGTCTTATTTAGTTTTTCACTGATCCTTTTACGGGCATGAACTTCTTGCTCTAATTCATCAATTTGAATAGCAAGCTCTTCCTCAACTTCAATCCGACGTTCCTGGATCAAGGTAAACCACCAGACCCAGACAGCTATAATAAGAAGTGTAAAGATGTATATTGTTATGACGTACCATTTAAAATTGTGCCATATTTGATAATTTGTGTGTTCAGAAAGGAATACACTTGAAGAAAACACAACCCCAAGAACAACAGATATGATGAGATAGTGTTGAAGAAATCTTTTCGTTTTCTTCATGAAAGCTTCTTTTGGAGAGGCCACATGCTTTCTTTGTTTTTTTAAGTCTATATCTTCGCATTTTCCACCACAGATACTATCCAGAACACAGCACAATGAACAAATATGATTACCACGCATAGGGCAGTATACCATTTCACTCTGTCCGTATTGTTTTTCACAAATTGGACAGGTCATTAAAGTGTCACTCTGCAAAATGGTATTTTCTCGACGTATATAATACTTACCCTTTGTCAAAATAGCGACCAATGGTGCAACGGTAAATGCAACAGAAAATGCAATCAGTGTTGAAAAAGATTTTCCGTATATACCAAAGAGACCAAAATATGCAGGAATGGCTGTAGCGAGTGACACTAAAAGAGAAATAATACCAACAGGGTTTATATTATAAAGATATGCACGTTTGTATTCGATAGTTCTCGGAGCAATCTTGAGGGGCTTAATAACTGTTAAGTCAGCGACAATCGTACCGATCCATGACAATGCAAATATGGCATAGATGAAAAGCATGGAATGCATTGTCTTGAATACACCCAGTTGCGCAAAAAGAATTGACATGAGGATATTGAACAAAAGCCAAACAGCCCTGCCCGGATGGCTTCCTGTTATTCTTGAAAAGAAATTCGACCATGCGAGTGACCCGGCATAAGCGTTCGTCGCATTAATTTTGACCTGACATATAACAATATACAATGTCACAAGAAGCAATGCATACTGAGGGTTATCAATTACTGTGTCATACACGTTGAGATAAAGTTGAACAGTGTCAATACTTTCACTGCTCACGACATTCCCCGCCTCAATGAACAACACAACGAGAAAGGCGCCGCAAAGAATTTTCAACGCACCAATGATGATCCAACCGGGCCCGGCCGTCAGTACTGCCAGCCACCATTTAAATTTGTTCTCATCCGTTTTATCAGGAAGAAAACGCAGATAATCAACCTGCTCTCCGATTTGTGGAATTAATGAAAATAAAACAGAGAGAGCTGAACCAAACAGAAAGGGATCAAATGAGCCTGTGCCCACATGGTTTTCGTATGAAATCCATCGAGTAACGCTTTCGGGATCTTTGAAAATGATAATGGCTATAGGAACAATCCAGAGAAACAGCCAAAGAAATTGCGTATAATTATGCAGCTTGTTGATGACCGTTATTCCATAAAATGAAAAAGGAATGATCACCAACGAACAGAGCAGGTATCCAATAGGTAATGGAATCCCAAAACAAAGAAATACCGCTTGCGCCATGATCGTTGTTTCAATGGCAAAAAATATTATCGTAAAGAATGCGTATATAAGTGAAGTAATTGTGGAGCCAATATATCCGAAACCTGCTCCACGAGTCAGCAGGTCGATATCAATATTTTCTTTTGATGCATGATAGGCAATTGGAATACCCGTAAGAAAGATCACTACGCCCAAGGACAAAATTGCCCAAAGTGAATTGGCAAATCCGTAGTTTATAATAAGTAATGCACCAATCGCTTCCAGAGCAAGAAATGAAATACCCCCGAGAGCTGTACTGGCAATCTGCCATTCTGGCCACCGTCTGAACGCCTTGCTTACACGTCGCAAGGAGAAATCTTCAATGGCCGTGTTAGTGACCAACAGGTTGTATGTTCTTTGCTGCCTGGATGTGTTCACAATCTTACCTCGATCTCACTGACAGCCCGACGGCTCCACAGAAAGACTCAAACTTCTTCATTCAATCTCGTACAATCACGAATCCACGTCTTTCATCCGTAAAATATTTCGTCATTTTGAAAACCATTTCATATAAAGACGCCTCTTGCTTTTCAATCTGACGATGTATCCGCATATGCAAAAGCCAGCCCAATGATCCCCATGATAGATTTAACGTCATAATTCACACACAATTTCATGGCATCGTGTGATAAAATGTATATTAAATCATTCTTTCTATACCAGAAGCACCTTAAATCATTGATGAAAAAAGACTGCTATTCTTAATGTGAATTTTACTTCTTTTCAAGCTCTTCACATAAAAAATGACTTTCATTTAACGCAGTAATCCAGAACCCCCACAAGTATCGTTGTAGCTACAATTGTCCTTGTAGCCAGAATGATCCCTTTGCTACGGGGATTTTTTGGGATCGCGCCAATGTACGCACCACGATATTTGTAGGTTGGAAGTCCCAAACAGCGTCAGCTTATTTAATATAGTCGAATATTTTCAATTAGTTATGTCGTTTCACCGGCAATGGCACGATAATGGCTCTAAGGCAATGAGCGCTCAAGAGTTTCTGTATTAAAGATTGCCAATATTCGCGATCTTCATAGCAATTCACTAATTAATTGGAGGTTTTAAATGGGAAGCATCGGCAGCATGAATCGTCCGACTGAAGGTATGCTCATGGGTTTGGTCCAATACCCTGTGCCCATTGTTAACTCGCGCCGCGACATCGAAGCAAACATCGACAGAATCTGTGAAGCCACAGTAAACACCAAGGCCGGCTATCCTGGCATGGATCTGATCGTATGGCCGGAATATAGCTCGCAGGGGCTGAACACAAAGAAGTGGGTCAGCGATGAATTCCTGCTTGATGTCGAAGGCCCTTTGTTCCAGCGTTATGCTCAGACCTGTAAGGAAAACGACATCTGGGGCCTGTTCTCTCTCATGGAGCGCAACCCCAACAAAGATCAAATGCCTTACAACACGGCTGTTATCTTCAACAACAAGGGCGAACTTGCCCTGAAATATCGCAAACTGAATCCGTGGGTTCCCATCGAGCCTTGGATGCCCGGCGATCTCGGCCAGCCCGTATGTGACGGCCCCGGTGGCAGTAGACTTTCCGTTTGCATTTGTCATGACGGCATGTTCCCCGAGCAGGCTCGTGAAGCTGCTTACAATGGCTGCAACGTTTACATTCGCATTTCTGGCTACAGCACCCAGGTCAACGACCAGTGGATGCTGACCAACCGTTCCAACGCTTGGCAGAACCTGATGTACACCGCTTCAGTTAACCTCGCCGGTTACGATGGCGTCTTCTATTACTTTGGTGAAGGTCAAGTCTGCAACTTCGACGGCACCACCATTCAGCAGGGTCATCGTAATCCTTGGGAAATCGTCACCGCCGAAGTTTTCCCGAAGATGGCAGATCAGGCACGCAAGGACTGGGGCCTGGAAAACAACATCTACAACCTCGGTACCCGCGGTTACGTAGCCGTTCCCGGTGGAGTAAAGGAATGCCCCTACACTTGGGTCAAAGATTTCGCTAAGGGTGAATACAAGTTGCCCTGGGAAGACGACATCAAGATCAAAGACGGTTCCATTTACGGATACCCGACAACCGGTGGACGCTTCGGCCTCTAGACCACACTGAGTCTCGTTTGTGGAATAAGGATGGAGATGATTACATTTTCTCACATCCTGACTGACAACAAACGAATGATGAATACGGCATAGCTACCAGGTGCATGCAGCATGACTGCATCTTGCACAAACGCCCGCGAATTGGTCTTCGCGGGCGTTTTTTTATGATTAAAACAGGTCAGAGGGAATGACTATCCCCTTACTCATTTTCAGGCCGATACGGTTCTTCACGCACAATATGGCTTACGAGCAACTTCAGATAAAGCAAAGGTAAAAACCATTCTAAATGAACCGGAGCCGAGAAAACATACAGCGACAGCAGAACACCCACGGAATAAAGCATCAAAGCCATAGTTCGCTGTAAATAAAGCGGAGTGCAAAGGACCAACGCACAAGCCAAAACCAAATAGCAACCGGCAGCGGCGATCCAAATAAAATCAAAATCCATAAAGAAGATGTTGACCAAAAATATCTGACTGAAATGAAGCAACACAAAACTCATATGGGACTTAACCCCTTGTCCTTCCCTATGAAACCAACGCTTTGCCGATGAAGTTGAGTTGGTAATAATGCCACCGGCAATATCGAAGGTTATCAAAAAAGCGACCACTTGTTGCCCTACACTCCAGTTAAACTGAGAACTATAGCTTTTCAGAATGACAACTATCCCTGCCAGCAACGGGATATAAAGCTGCAATTTCTTTTCAGCGGAGGTAGCCCCTGGCCCAATAAATTTATCTAAAACCCCATAAAAACCACTTCTCAATTCAGGCAACTCCCAAGTAATTTTCATTACGAACTCCCTTACCTAATAATCTTTTTGCTTTTCATCTTTTTTGCAAACGCATTTTTATCGACCACTCGGACGAAATAACAATCTTGATTTTCCTTGTCAATCTAATATAGTCCATTCGGTCTAAAAAGAGGAGTAGATGTAATGCCTAAAATTGTTGACCATGACAAATACAAAAAAACGTTGACTGACAAAACTACAAAAATATTTAGAAAACACGGATACTCCGGCCTCGGAATGCGTAAAATCGCACAAGAACTCGGTATTTCCAAGAGTGCTCTATATCACTATTTCCCGAGCAAAGAGGCACTGTTCTCAGCGTGCACGAAATCGGTGACATCTTTTGGGAATCAAGACTTCCATAATTTGCCCATAAAAAAAATGAACCAACAAAAACGAATTAGTGCTTTGATTTCTATATTCAAAAAGATCGAAACTGAATTCAAAGGGGAATTATCTCTTTTGATTGATTATTTACGACCACTCACACCATCCCAAATCTCAACCGACAAAAATATGCAATTTGCAAATCAACAATACTTAACCATGGTCTCTGCACTTGTTGGAAAACCGAACGCCCAATTCGTGCTGTGTTTAATGTATGGAGTTTTGTTGCAACGGCTCTTTGATGGTGGGAAATCCAGCTTTCAAGACATCGAAGAAAAACTCATTTCTTTTACTGAAATGAGGCATGACTTCGAAACATAAAGATATCAATTAAACTGCTTTCCCTCAAACCCATATCCTTCTGAAAAAGTTTTGCAAAGTGAAGCCATTATGAACAAACAATCACAGGACCCGCGCTTCAAACAAGCCAACAAGGAAGCCCTGCTCGCATTGGGCGTATACGCCATGTATTTTGTCTGGTGGTATGTCTGCGCTTACGGCATGGGCAGCGGAAATCCAGACGATTATTCATATGTTCTGGGTATGCCGGAATGGTTTTTCTATAGTTGTATCGTTGGGTACCCTCTCGTCACCATTCTCCTCTGGATCGTTGTTCGCTTTAATTTCAAAGACATGCCTCTCGACGCTGACGAATCTCCCACTGACATCACACACTCAGCCACAAACGCCAACTCGAGGAAAAACCGCTAAATGCCTACAAACTTCTCAACCATTATCCCTGTTGTCGCGTATCTGGTTCTTTCTTTTGCCGTGGCATTCTGGGCACGAAAAAAGACAGAATCCTCTGTTTCCTCGCAAGGATTCATTGAGGACTATTTCATTGGAGGACGCTCCTTGGGTGGCTTCGTACTGGCCATGACCATTATCGCGAGCTACACAAGTGCCAGTAGCTTTGTGGGTGGTCCCGGCGTGGCATACCGCCTCGGCCTAAGTTGGGTACTTCTGGCAATGATACAGGTCCCCACCACCTTCCTGACGCTCGGCATTCTCGGCAAACGCTTCGCCATCATGGCTCGCAAAACACAATCTGTGACCATTACAGATTACCTCCGCGCCCGCTACGACAGCGACGCCGTGGTCATACTCTGCTCCATCGCCCTCATTGTCTTTTTCATGGCCGCCATGCTTGCACAATTTATCGGAGGCGCACGACTTTTTCAGACGGTGACAGGCTATCCCTACATTGTAGGACTCGTACTCTTTGGCGTCAGTGTTGTGTTGTATACAGCAATAGGAGGCTTTCGGGCCGTGGTCCTGACTGATGCCATCCAGGGCATCGTTATGATTGTGGCCGTCATCGTCGTGCTACTGGCCGTCATCAAAGCTGGCGGAGGCATGGAGCAATGCATCTCCTCGCTCAAAGCCATCGACCCAGGCCTTATCACCCCAACAGGCCCAAAAAACGCTATCCCCCAACCCTTCACCCTGTCATTTTGGGTGCTGGTCGGCATCGGCATCCTCGGCCTTCCCCAGACAACACAACGATGCATGGCCTACAAGGATTCAAAAGCCATGCACAACGCCATGGTCATCGGCACACTGCTGATAGGCTTCATGATCCTCTGCGCTCACCTTGCAGGAACATTGGGACGTGCCGTCATTCCCGATCTTCCGGCAGGAGACTTGGCCATGCCAAGCCTCATCATGGAATTACTTTCACCGGTGTGGGCGGGTGTCTTCATAGCCGGTCCGCTCGCAGCCATCATGTCCACCGTAGACTCAATGCTTCTCTTGGTATCCGCCGCTATCATCAAGGACTTATACATCCATTACAGGCTCAAGGGCGATGCGTCGCGCATGACAATTGTCAGCCTCAAAAAAGCGAGCCTCATAAGTACTACCGTCATCGGACTCATGGTCTTTGTCGCCGCCATTGAACCGCCGGATCTTCTCGTTTGGATCAATCTGTTCGCCTTTGGTGGACTTGAAGCGGTTTTCCTTTGCCCCATGGTTTTGGGCCTTTACTGGGAAAAGGCAAACGCCACAGGAGCTATCGCCTCCATCATATTCGGCGTGTCCACCTTCATTATCCTGACCATCATAAAACCAGCCATGGGCGGCGTCCATGCTATCGTACCAACCACGTTGGCCTCATTGGCAGCCTTCGTCATAGGTTCATACGCGGGTCATCCAGTCCGACTTCGAAAACAACAGAATTAACAAATCATCATAGCAACAAAAAAAGCCCAAGCCCAAAAACTTCGCACTTGGGCTTGGGCTTTTCAGCTCCTTCTCAACAGGGGGTCACATAAAGGACTTCAAGTATACACTTGAAATCCTTTTTTCTTGCGATGGAGTTGGAGGGAATCGAACCCAAAATCTCTTGAATGGCATTCAAAATGAAGTCCAAATTAAATCATAAAACAACTTCTCAATAATAGAAACCTTTTCGCCACCAAATACCGTCACCCAATCGAGCATAACCTCTGTGCCCTTTTAGTCTCGGCTAAATATCTTCTAAAAAAACTCTTTTTTATGCCAAATTTCTTGCCTCAAAAACAGGAAAACATGGTGTATGTTCCAGAGGTAACAATAAGAAGAAGCAGAATATTTCCATACGCCCTCTGCGAAAGGAAACGAGATATGAAAAGTCCTGCGGCACCACCTATTAAAGCTCCGGGGCAGCCTGCGGCATAGTAAGTTAGCGTCTGGATGTTATGAATGCCTGCCAGCACCTGCCCGGCTAGTATCGTCACACCAGTCATAATGAAACACGCTGCAAGAACACCTTTTGCTTCCTCTTGTGACCAACCCAATTTGAAAACATACATGGCGAGCGGCGGACCGTTAAAGCCGAAAAGTGCACCGAGTGTCGTGGAAGCAAACCCGGCTAATACGCCCCAACCAGGTCCGAGTCCCGTGTGAACTTTTTTGGGTGCCAGCAACCAATACCCAGCATAGGCGACCATGAATATTCCCATGCCTAATTTGAGCGTGTTATTATCTGTAGTCTGCATGAGCTGGAGGCCAAAGACAGTCCCTGCAACCCCACCTACAAACAGATATCGTAACCGCTTCCATTTGATGTAATGACGATAGTTCCATCCCATCTGAAGATTCAAAGTCAGTACGATGAGCGTTGATGTCGGAACCGCTATTTCAAGGGGAACCAAAGCCGCAATAAAAGGCATGGCAACCATGGCTGCCCCGAAACCAGTTATGTTGTTAACGAAGCCTCCGAGAAACCATGCGAAGAAAAAAATCAGGGTGTTATGCATGGGATTCGACCAAGCAATTACCTTGCCAAATATTTATCGAAGGGTCCGCTTGCCCCACTGAGGACTTTGTGACAAAGTGCACTATTCTGTTGCAGCACCGCAACAAGCTGTCCTTCAACACACAGGGCTCACCTCTTCAAAAGTATGTTATTATGATTAACAAATATTGTTCACAAATCATTGAAACAATGGAAGAAGCTGTTTCCATCAGTGACCCGGACGGGGTTATTCTCTATTTGAATAAACGGCATGAATTGATTACCGGCATTCCGTCTTTTGAACTGCTTGGCAAATCGGTACATGAATTAGTGCGCCGAGGACTGTTCGACGTTGTTTTGAATCCTGACATTATGCGCAACAAGCAATCCGAAACACGGGTGCAAGAACTCGGCAATGGACGTAAAGTGGTGCTTGATGGACACCCGGTATTTGACGAAAATGAAGAGGTTGCACTTGTTGTCACTTATCTTCGTGATATTACAAAACTAGCTGAAATGCGTGAACAAATGTCTTCTCAACAGGAACTTCTGGAGGCTTATCAAAAACTCCAGAGCTTTGACAGCGCCCTTGAAAAGGTGCCGCCAGTTGTTCAAAGCAAGCCTATGAAGCGATTATACGGCCAGTTGGGAATTATTGCAGAAACAGATGCCACGGTCTTGCTTCTGGGGGAAACTGGCGTCGGCAAAGATGTTTTTGCACGTAAGCTGCACAGGCTGAGTGACCGAGCTGACAAAGCGTTTGTAAAGGCTGATTGCGGCAGTATGCCGGAGAATCTTATTGAAACGGAACTGTTCGGCTATGCTCCGGGCACATTTTCCGGTGGAAATAAAAATGGTAAAATTGGTCTCATCGAAACGGCTTCCGGCGGCACACTCTTTCTTGATGAAATAGGGGAATTACCGCTGCTCATGCAGACGAAACTGCTCAGGCTTCTACAGGACAGGGAAATCGTTCGCGTTGGAGCAACCACACCTCAAGATGTAAACGTCCGCATTGTTGCTGCAACCAATAAATCACTGGAAAAAGAAGTTGAAGCAGGCCGGTTCCGCAGTGACTTGTACTATCGTCTAAAAGTCGCGGTTATCGACATCCCACCCTTGAGAAAGCGTAAGGCCGATATTTTGCCGATGGCACGTCTTTTCTTGAAATCTTTTTGTCAAAAATATCAGCGGGACATAACGTTCACCCAGGAAACGGAAGACTCATTGCTCAATCATACATGGCCTGGCAATGTCCGAGAATTAGAGAATCTGATTCTTGGTTGCGTGGTGACGTCCAAAAAGAATATTATAGAGGTGGCGGACTTGCCGTTTTCCCCGACCACTGAGATACGTGTTTCCACCGGAGACGGATTGGACGGTATGAAAATATCCGGAAAATCCATGAAGAATATTCTCGATGAAGTGGAAAAAACCATTATATTGAACGGAATGGAGCGTGTGGGCAATATCGCCAAGCTCGCCAAGGAGCTGAACCTTGACCGCACCACTGTGTTTCGCAAACTCAAGAAATATGGAGCGCGATAAGCACTTTCACACACTTTTTTAAACGTCGACGCGCCCCCTGTCTTTTTAGACTGGGGGCGCGTCTTCTTTCAGGGGAGGAGGTTTGGACCTTGCAACAGGGTCCTGTTATGCATTTCGAAATCTGTCGTTGGCCTCTTTCTCCAGCGGACGCAGTTTTCCCATAATTTCTGTGTCGAGGGCCTTGCCTTCGTAAGGGAATTCCATGCCGAGGTATGCGTATTTGGGCTGGCCCATGCGATGATAGGGAAGCAACTCGTATGAGATGTTCGAACGTACCGGAATAAAATCGATGATACTCTGAATTTCCTCGATGGTATCGTTGAACTCAGGAATTATCGGCGTGCGGACCAGGATGGGCAAATTCGGAAAATCGTCCACCAGACACTTAATATTGTCGAGAATACGTCGGTTGCTGACACCGGTACCCTTCTTGTGTTTCTCATCGTCGTGGGCTTTTATATCAATAATCAGTTCATCAAGAAATTCACAGACGGCCTTAAGGTCTTCATAGGAAGCGTAACCGCAGGTTTCCATGGCGGTCTTGATACGGCGTTTCTTTGCTTCCTTGAGCAATGCCAGCGCAAATTCTGGCTGGGACAAAGCTTCACCGCCGCTCAGGGTCATACCTCCGCCTGACCGGGCGTAAAAGGCCGCTTCTTTTTCCACTTCATCTATCACCGCGCCAACAGTCATGGTTTTGCCATAAACACACAAGGCATCGGAAGCGCAATTGTCCGCGCAAGTATGACATTGAACACACTTTTCAGGATCAATGGCTATCAGCTTATCTTCGGTAGCAGAAATAGCGCCTTCAGGACACATTCGTATACATCGAGTACATTTGTCGGTGGTTAAACATTTGCCCGGGTTGTATCCCATCTGCGGCTTCATTTTCTGCGACTCGGGGTTGCTACACCAAGCACAGCGAAGCGGGCATCCTTTCATGAACACAATGGTTCGAATGCCAGCTCCATCATGCACGGAAAAATTCTGGATATTGAAGACAATGCCTTCGTTTAGTTTACTCATGACTGTTTCCTTTCTTGAGTATGAAATTCTTTAAGGCCGGGAAAAAGCGTGCAATGCGTAGTGGCAGCCCCGAAAGTTCAATAAAATGCGGGGAGCAGGCAAAGCCCACTCCCCGCGATATAGTCTATCAGTTACATTTGTACGTGTTCGGTACGATTGATGATGTCGTTCTGCAAATCGCGGGAAAGATCGCAGAAATATGCGGAGTAACCGGCGATACGAACGAGCAGGCTGCGGTACTTGTCAGGATTGGCCTGAGCTTCGAGCAGAGTCTTTTTGTTGATGATGTTGAACTGGAGATGCCAGAGGTGCAGGTCGCACCATGTACGGATCAGGTCAACGAGCTTCTGAGTACCGGCTTCACCTTCGACAACTTTCGGAGAAAGCTTGACGTTCAGCAAACGAGATGCCCGATTTTTCATGCCACGGTTCTTGGAATGGTAATTGGACATCAGAACTGCGGTGGGGCCTTTTTGGTCTGCACCGTGGGATGCGGAGGCACCGTCGGACAGAGCGGTCCATGCTTCACGACCATTGGGGGTTGCGGAAACAACCTTACCGAAAGGTACGTGAGAAGTGATGGGCACGTAACGAACGTCGAGGTTCACGCCGCGTTCTTCGGAGTACTTATGAGCGTATTCCTGGCAAACGCAGTCAATTTTCTTGGCAATTGCGTCAGCGTAGGAATCATTGTTTCCGTAGCAAGGAGCGGAACGAAGGATCTCGCGAGTTTCTTCGTGCCCTTCGAAGTTCACCTTCAGGGCGTCTACGACTTCCTGCATCGTCAGCTTCTTGTCTTCGAAGACCAGCTTCTTGATAGCGGAAAGAGAGTCGACCACGGTGCCGTAACCAAGGAATTCAAAGTAGGAATACTCAAGGCCGCCCGGAATGGTCTGACTCTGCAAGTCCATGCCTTCTTTCATGCACAGGTCGTGCAGGACGGAAGCCAGGGGAGAAGCAAAGTGTTCGGGACGCAGACTATCAACGATGTACTGCTGACGGAAAGCTTTCACGAGCAGATTGTTGTGCTGCTTCAGGTAAGCTTCATAGAATTCGTCCCAGCTCTTGAACTCACCAGCCTCACCTGTTTCGAGACCGACAACTTCTTCACCGTACTTAAGCATGCGACCATTATGCATGGTCATTTCCATGGCAGTGGCGAAGTTGATGTAAACACAACCGGAAGTGTAGGTCTCGCAGTTGGGCATACGGGCTTCGGTGCAACCGGACACGGAATAGTCCATGGCCTGATCTAACGGTGCGCCCTTGGCGGTGTAGAGCGGAATGATTTCTTCGTCGTTGATGAGTTTCGGGAAACCGGAACCATCCTTGATGGTCTCAGCAATCTCAGCGAGGAAACGCTCGGGAGAGTTGGAATGAATACGAGTTGCGAGGTCAGGGTAGTTCAACGGGAACTCACGCTTGGACTCAAGGAACAAGTAAGTAAGTTCGTTGGTTGCATCATCACCGTCCGGGGTCTGTCCACCGATAGTGACAGCTTCCCAATGAGCATAACCTTCATTGAATTCGTTGCCTGTAGGGTTGATGTACAGATCAATGAACTGAGCCATTTCGACCCACATATTTTCCAGAAGTTCCTTGGCCTGTTCGGGAGTCAAAATGCCGGCCTTAATATCCTGCTCGTAGAAAGGAAGCAGGTACTGATCCATGCGACCGTTGGAGATGATGGCGGAAGCCTTCTGCTCAATACGGGAGAACATCTGAACGAACCATTGGGACTGAATAGCATCGCGGAAGTCTTTTGCAGGTTCGGCAGGCATGCGTTCACAACGGTCTGCCATTGCAAGCAGTTCGGCCTTGCGGATCTTATCGGTCTCAACTTCTGCCTGCTCGCGGGCGAGGTCGGCGTGACGACGTGCCCAGAGGACAATAGCATCGCAGATGATAACCATGGCTTCATAGAAAGGACGTTTTTCCCAAGTCTGAACAGGACTTTCAGCGTCCAGCTCAGCCATTTTTTCAAGAGCTTCGCGTTTGATGTCGTTGAAGCCGCGCTTCAGGACCTTGTCGTAGTCATGTACCCACTGGAGAGCGGAACGGTAAGAAGACGTCTCGGAAACAACAAATTTGGACTTCAAGCCATGGTCGTCGTCGTAGGTGACACCGCGCAGGTCGTCAGGCATGGCGCCGTTCAGGTGCTCATGGTAGGTCTTGCCTTCCCAGTAAGGAGCGATCTCGTTGACAACGATGTCTACTTCTTCAGGGGTAATCTTGAAGGGACTCTTTTCGCGCTTGTCCAGATCCTTGAGGATGGAGTAAAAATCACCATCAATTTCAGGGTACAGGATGCCGTAACGACCCAGCTTACCGGAACGACCGGCGATGAGGGATTTAGGGGTGATGTATACGGACATCTTCTCAGCGCAGTTTTTCAACGCCTTGGCCCAACGCAAAACGAGGGGCTGACCTTCGGTCTTCTTCATGGATTCGGTGAAAAAGCGGGCGCGTTCGATATCAATGAACGGGGTGGTCATATGAAAGGAATCAAGCATTTCGTATACGCGTTCACGGCCCTCTCGGGTATCAACGCTATTCGCGATACGCTCTTCCTGTGGGGAAAGACAGCAGTCATAGTTCGTCATGATGGTTCTCCTGGTGAATGAAATTGTGTTAAACTCAATATTTTTTTTGCCAATGTTGTGTTAAATCCTTGCGCTCAAAACGCTATTCACCATGAGCAACTACAGTGCCAAACGCGTAACATGTTGATCTTTAAAGATTATCTTCTATATCCTCATTATCTCCCCCCCCTTGAGAAAAAAAGCACTTGTGTTGCACCCATACAACAATCTGCTCAAATCAAGATAAATATCAATAGTTTATTAACACTGTTGCACTGTTGCACAGCGTGATGAATTGCAACCAAATGCGAAGATAAGTATGCGACCGAAAGACCTGAGGGAATTTTAATGAACAAAAAAAACGTCTGGTGCATATATTTTATGTAATGGGCTGGTAAATCGGGACGTGAATATTGTCACAGAAAGATAAAAGAGAGTCTGAACAGACAAGAAAGCAGCCGTGCATGGCATCACGCTTGCTATTTACGGAACAATCTCATGCACACAAATATAAGGAGAATACACCGTGCAAATAATTGATTTCCGTTTCCGTCCCAACACGCAGGCAACCATTGACGGCTTTACCAACAGCACCATGTTTAAAGGCATGTTTGCCAAGATCGATTTGACACATCTGGTGGCACAGGAAGTCCCGGAAGTTGTCGAAATGATCAAAAAGCACAACGTTGTAAAGGCCGTCATCACCGGCCGTGACTGCTCCATGACCTACGATGCTGCCGCTAACAACGAAGGCGTCATCTCTTTTGTAAAAGACTTCCCGGAAATTTTTCTTGGCTTCATGGGTGTTGACCCTCACAAAGGAATGAACGGCATTTATGAATTGACGCGCCAGATTACTGAAGAAGGAATGCACGGTGCAGCCATCGACCCGTATCTGGCAAAGATTTTTGTCAATGACGCCAAGTACTACCCAATTTACAGCAAATGCTGCGAGTTGGATATTCCCATTGTTGTTGCCACAGGACCGGGAACATTGGTTCCTGGTGCCGTTATGGAGCATTCTGCTCCGCGTTACATCGACTATGTCGCCCGTGACTTCCCGCAATTGAAGATCATCATCAGCCATGGCGGGTATCCTTGGGTTGAAGAGGCAATAATGGTCACGGAACGCAATGAAAATGTGTACATGGAACTCTCCGAGTATGAACGTCACCCTGGTGGGAAATCTTACATCAAAGCTGCCATAAACCTGATCGGTGACAAGCTTCTTTTTGCCAGCGCTCACCCCGGGGCGGACTTCCGTGATGCTATCGCCATGTACAAGGATTTTGGCCTTTCCGAAGAGATCATGGAGCAAATCATGTATAAAAATGCGGAAAAGGTTCTCGGACTCTAACCAAACAACTTTGTATTCCAATGAAAAGGAGGAGTTTCGGCTCCTCCTTTTTTTTGTTGAGTAATCTGATCAAGAATATTATCAGGTGACTGTTGCGCCTGCGCAACCGTTGCACACATGCAACATTTTTGTATTTTTACTTTAATTTAATACACTTACGGCTAAAATAGAATACCCTCTCATCCTTATGTTGTCGGATTGCCACACTACTGTGAAACTTTTCACAGCATTGGATTCGCACTTCAAACAAAAGAAATTGCCAGTTTATTGATTCTCTTTTCCTACAATAATAAAAAATGTTTTTACGACTTAAGATTTCAGATTCTTACACGCTGAAATAATTGTACTTATTTTCACAACACAGCCTCCTAGTAATCATTTTCACATGCAAGGCACACCATTTGCAAATCGTGAAAAAACGCACACTGGTTTTTTCGACGAGAAAATTCTTTTTTCTCCTTCCCAAATGGTTGCGGCACCTTGGTGCCAAAGCAAACTGGAAAATAAAAAACTAGATGCCACGCTGACCACTAGGCATTGGGCCATAGGTTTGAACATTGCTAATTTTTAATGGTTTGGGAAGAAAATCACAGTCAAGTTGGCCTCAATTTTATGCTGTCCGAGGAGGGCAAGGATGACAATTGATAATGCCGCTGAACAACAAAGTAATTCTGTGACTAATTTTAAATTTCTCTCTCAAAATTCGATTGCTGAAATCATATTTTTAACCCGTCAAACTGGAGTGTAAAATGAAAAAAGTACTGATTCCGCTTATAGCCGCAGTTCTGTTGGTATGCTCTACTTCTGCTTTTGCAGAAGATTACCAGAGAACCATGATCATGGCAGCTACAGCCAACCCTTCTGGAAGCCTTCATGCTGTTGCATTGGAAAAATTCAAGGAAATTGTTGAGCAAGAATCCGCTGGCAATGTCCAGGTCAATCTTTTCTTGGGCGGCTCCATGGGCTCAGAGCAAGCGAACGTAAAACAACTTCGTGGCTCTGAAATTCATGTAGCAGTTTTGGCGGCTGGTAACTTAACTCCTTTTGCTCCGTCTGCTACTATTTCGATCCTGCCTTACCTTTTTCCGAAAATCGAAGATGCATACACACTCCTGAGCAATGAAGAATTTGTCAAAGGACTTGGCGACTCGGTTGCTGCAGAGAGCAAAACCCGTCCCCTAGGTTGGCTTATCGGTGGTTACCGTGTGCTGACCAACTCCCAACATAGCATCACCAAGCTGGCAGACCTTCAGGGCCTCAAAATTCGTGTGCCCAAAGTCCGTATTCAGCTTGATTCTTTCCGTTCCTGGGGCGTAGAGCCACATCCTTTGGCTTGGTCTGAGACCTTCAATGCTCTCCAACAAGGCGTCGCTGATGGTCAGGAAAACCCTCATTCTATCAACCAGGATCAAAAATTCTGGGAAGTACAGAAATACATCACAGACCTGCATTACATGCTGTGGGTCGGCCCGCTGCTCGTTTCCGAGAAATGGTTCCAACGTCTGCCTGAAAACACTCAGATTCTTGTTCAAAAAGCTGCCACCGAGGCCTGCAAATACGAATGGGAATGGGTTGCAGCACAGAATAAGGTCGCCTTGGACAATTGCATCAAGCACGGCATGGAGCTGAATGAACTTACCGATGAAGCTGAATGGATGACAAAGGCCCGCGCCTTATGGCCTGAGTACTACGAAGCCATTGGCGGAAAGGACAAAGTCGACAACGCCCTGAACATCATGGGTCAGAACTAGGCGAGTCTTAAAAGGGCGGGCTACGGCCCGCCCATAACCTCCTACTGCACAATCAAAATATGACTATTATAAAAAAATTCTTTGCAAACTTTGAAGAAAGTGCCTGTATGGCCTTGATGGCGACTATGGTGTTCGCCCTCACACTCCAGGTGTTCATGCGCTTTGTTCTGAGTTCCTCTCTGGCTTGGACTGAAGAGTTGTCCCGATACAGCTTCATATGGTCCGTCTACATGGGGGGCGTCCTGGCCGTGAAACATAGCCAGCATGTGCGTATTACGGCCCAGTTTCTGGTTTTTCCTCCAAAGATCAGAGTCGGTATGACCATCTTCACAGACCTACTCTGGATCGCGGCAAACTTTTTTATCGCTTATCAGTCGGGCTTGGCCCTGCAAAGCGCGTTTGAATTTCCCGAAGTTTCCCCAACATTAGGTATCGTCAAAGGGTATGTTGAAGCCATGCTGCCAGCATGCTTCCTGCTGATGAACCTAAGGTTGATCATGAAATATTGGGAGCTGATCAAAAATCATGATCTGATGAGCCTCGCAAAAATTGGTGGAGGGGAAGCGTAATGTCTACTCTTGCTATTACCATCGTATCCCTGATCATCTGTTTTTTCATTGGCATGCCCATTTTCATGTCCCTGATTATTTCAGCGGTCATCGCCATCACGACGTGTGGCTACCTTCCGATGTCCATCATTCACAACTCACTGTTCGATGGTGTGAACCTGTTCCCGCTCCTTGCAATTCCTTGTTTCGTCATTGCTGGAACTCTGATGGAATACGGTAACATTACTAAACAGATCATTGATGTAGTGAAGCAGCTCGTCGGCCGTTTGCCTGGCGGACTCGGCATCACCACGATTCTGGCGTGTACCTTCTTCGCCGCTATCTCCGGCTCAGGTCCGGGAACTGTTGCTGCAATCGGTACCCTGATGATCCCATCCATGGTGCGTAACGGATACACTCCGTCTTACGCTGCGGCATCGGCTTCGTCCGGTGGTACCATCGGCATCCTGCTGCCGCCAAGTAACCCCATGATCATCTTTGCCATCCTGGCCAACGTATCTGTTACTGCCATGTTCACAGCAGGCATTCTGCCCGGCCTGATGGTCGCAGTGTGTATGACTTCCATGGCTATGCTCAAGGCAAAGTTGGAAGGTGTTAAACCCGACGTTGAACAGCCGCCATTTAACCTGAAAGTATTTTTGAAAAGCCTTTCCAAAGGCGGCTTCGCCCTTGCGACGCCTTTCATTATTCTGGGCTCCATTTACACTGGTATGGCAACGCCTGTTGAGGCTTCCGTCATCGCCATTGTCTGGGCTCTGTTTGTCGGTATCGTAATCAATAAGGCCCTGAGGTGGAAACACATCAAGTTGTCCCTACTGGAAGGAGCTATGCTCTGCGGTACGGTCCTCTTTATTGTCGGTGCATCCACGCTTTTCGGCAAGATACTGACCTATGAGCAAGCCCCGCTGCGTTTGGCAAACATGGTTTTCGGCGTGTCGAAAGATCCTGAAATCGTCCTTTTGATGATTGTTGGTATTCTTTATTTCCTGGGCATGTTCATGGAGACCCTCTCCACAATGATCATCCTGGCCCCGGTGCTCCTGCCCATGGTTGTCGGTCTTGGTATCGACCCAATTCACTTCGGTGTTATCATGGTTATCACCAACGAAGTTGCTATGTTGACTCCTCCTTTGGGCGTCAACCTCTTCGTGGCTTCCCGTATTGCAAACCTGTCTGTGGAAAAAATATCCCTCGCAGTTTTGCCATACCTATTCGTCCTTACAATGTGCATTCTCATTGTAATCTACTGCCCATTCCTCAGCACGTGGCTTCCCTCTGTGCTCGGCGCGGGACAGTAGCTCAACCACCAACAAACCACATCCGGCCCCGTCAGTTTCTGGCGGGGCCGTTTCCGTAGGGGGAATCATGAAATATCTGACACTGCACACTGACAGCAAAATGCCTGCCCTCGGCCTCGGAACATGGCAGGCAGCAAAAGGAGAGGTCGGTCAAGCCGTCTCCAAGGCCCTCAGCATAGGCTATCGCCATATTGACTGCGCCCATGTTTACGGCAATGAAACGGAAATCGGAGAAGCCCTGACATCTACGCGCGTTCCCCGGCAAGAACTGTGGGTTACGTCCAAACTTTGGAATAATTCCCAGCGGCCTCAAGATGTACGGGCGGCTTTGGTCAATTCTCTCAAGAGGCTTTGCCTAGACTATCTCGATCTTTATCTCATTCATTGGCCAGTACAAATTTCACATATGGTTATGTCCCCACAGTCCGCCACCGACCTTATTCCATGGACGACGGAACACGCTCTTGAAACGTGGGGCGCACTTGAAGAATGCGTAAAGGAAGGACTGGTGCGTCACATCGGGACATCCAATTTCAGCACCAAGAAAATTCAGATTCTACTCGACAATGGCACAATTCGGCCGGCGGTAAGCCAAGTGGAAATGCACCCTTATCTTCAACAGAACAGGATGCGTAAATTCTGTGCTGATAACGGTATTATTGTGACTGGCTTTGCTCCTCTTGGCTCCAAACATCGCCCCGCGCACCAAATCAAAGAAGGCGAACCAAGTCTTCTTGATCATCCAGACATCATTGCCATTGCGGAAAAGTATGAAACAACACCCGCCACAATCCTGCTTGGTTGGGCCATGACACGCAACACTTCTGTCATTCCCAAATCCACCAATCCCATGCGGTTGCAGCAGAATCTGGCCGCCGCCGACATTGTGCTCGACGAAAAAGACATGACGGTGATCAAAGGGCTTGATGCCGGCTACCGTTTTCTCGACGGCTCTCACTGGATGATGGAAGGCTCGTCGTATACGTCGGAAAATTTGTGGGACGACGAATAACTTTTTTAAAGTTGTGCACCGGATTTATTTCTTGATTTCAGCAAAATGAGGAAAAATATGACCATAAGCGCAAAAAACAAAATAGTTCTGAGTGTGTTTCTTTTTTTCACGATCATCATTTTAACTATGACAGTGTTTTCCTATAAAAGTTTCAGCAACTCATCTTATGATAATCATATGAAGGAACTAGACACTGCTTCCCTGGCAGTCGGTAAGGCTGTCAAAGAAAAGACGAACACTTACTTCAGCGAACTGGAACTCATATCCAATCTCTATAACGGCGGAACCGCTTCAGATGAACAGGAACAGCTTGCCTACCGAGTGAATCTGCTTGGTCAACTCGCAAAACAGGCTGGCGTCAAGGATACATATTACTGCCTTAGTGATGGAAGCACTTTTTCAATTGGTGCCAAAGGCAAGGTCCCAAATTTTAACGCCAAGAAAGTGGGGCGAGAGTGGTTTAGACGTGTTTTCAACGGTGAAAAACGTATTGTCACCACGCCGTATGTTTCTTCCATCGGACAGACCGTTATGGCCGTGGCCGTCCCCATCACTGTTTCCGGGCGGACTGAAGGCGTTCTCTGCCTCAATCTGCCATTAACAACAATTACTGAAATAACGCAGAACACGCTTAACTTTAAGAACATATTTCTTTCACGCCCGGATGGATACATCATGGCAAGCGCGGACAAAGAACAGATCGGCAAAAGTCTTTGGGAAGAGGTTCCATCTCTCGCGAATTTTAAAGACTCCAACTCAACCGACAGAATCCGTTTTGTAATGAACGGTGTGGACTATGAGGGCAGTGTCTATGTTATTGACTCTCTCGGCTGGAAGGTCTGGACATATGAAAAAATAGAAATAATACAGACTGATTCCATCGACAATCTGATTTTTAACATTATCACGGCGATCATCGCCTTAATCTTGTCTGCCTTGATTCTCACATTTCTTGTGAAGACCGTTATTTTTAAACCGCTTGAGACGGTCGACAAAGGACTTAGCCGGATTGAACAAGGTGATTTAACCTATGTTGAAGAGGGAAAAATCCAGAACGACGAAATCGGAAAGTTGATGCAGTCCCTTAAGAACATGGGACAACAGCTTTTGTCAGTTGTCAGCGAAGTCCGTTCTACAATTTTATCGGTCAGTGGAGGAGCGGAAGAACTGTCTTCTACAGCACAAGTTTTGGCGCAGGGAGCAACGGAACAGGCTGCCAGTATCGAAGAAGTCTCAGCGTCCATGGAAGAAATGGTTTCAAACATCAGTCAAAATGCCAAAAATTCACGTGAAACCGAACGCATATCCCGTCAGTCTGCCATAGAGGCGGAAAAAGGCGGCAAGGCTGTTGCAAAAACTGTCGAAGCCATGCGGGAAATCGCAGACAAAATATCCGTTATTGAGGAAATCGCTCGTCAAACCAATCTTCTCGCTTTGAATGCCGCCATCGAGGCTGCCCGCGCCGGCGAACATGGCAAAGGGTTTGCCGTGGTTGCAGCCGAAGTGCGAAAATTGGCTGAACGTTCCGGCATGGCCGCTGCCGAGATCAGCGATTTGTCGGCATCCAGTGTCGCCGTGGCTGAAGAAGCTGGTGAAATGCTGAGCAAAATGGTCCCTGACATTAAGCATACTTCCGAATTGATTCAGGAGATCGCAGCGGCAAGTGATGAACAGAATGCTGGAGCCGAGACAGTAAACAGAGCTATTCATCAGCTTGATCAGGTTATCCAGCAGGCTGCAGCGGCCTCGGAGGAAATGTCGTCGACTTCGGAACAACTGAGTTCACAAGCTGCGCATCTCAGCGAAACAGTGGCCTTCTTCAATATAGGCCACGAAAATGGCGGTATTCGTTCGCAAACGACGACTCTTCTCAGAAGAAACAATTCGCCTGCCCAACTCCCTACGGGACGACAGGCCATTGATCGCGATGTATATGAACAATTTTAACAATCAAAACACGTAAAGAAACAAATAAGGCCCAAAAGTTTTAACTTTTGAGCCTTATTTTCATGTCTATATCTGAAAAAACAAAGCGTAAGGAAGCCTACAACTCCAAAACCTATTGCGTTGTTTGCTAAGCAATCGCCCAAATCCCCAGTAGGAATAACCAACTTTATCCCAATCTCCCTAAAAATCTGAAAATATTTTTTTACAAAACAACAAATTTCATATCTCCTTAAACAAGCATTACATACTTCAAAGATTTTTCTTTCGCCAAATGCATACGCGGACAGTATCACATTTAATTAACAGCCAATTCATAACGAGATCTAGTATGCCAAATAACATTGAGATTAAAGCTCAAGTCAGCAATCTCTCAAACTTACAAAAAAAAGTAGAGGAGTTATGTGGAAAACATCATGACTTGCTCTATCAAAGGGATATTTTTTACACCTTAAAAAAATATCGTATTAAACTCAGAAATGTTAACGAAAAATTCGAACTCATACTCTACAAAAGAGAAGACACCTCTGGCCCTAAAAAATCGAGTTACATACGCATCCCAGTAGTGTTTCCTCAACTCGTCCATACGATACTCAAAACGACCCTGGGAATAAGAAGCGTTGTTGAAAAGAAAAGAGTTCTTTTCTTTTCAGGACAAACAAGAATACATCTGGATAATGTTGAGAATCTTGGAACTTTTTTAGAATTTGAAGTTGTTCTCGATGACAAGGACTCCCAAGAAAATGGGATTTCAATTGCCAACAACCTCATGAAACAGTTGGGTATACGAAAAACCGATCTCATCTCAGGATCTTACATTGATCTCATTGAAAAGGACTCACACCTAAAATAGAAAGAGCACTCTTCCCCATTTTTTTATAACCAACCATTACTTAAGTGAATCAAGCATAGCTCTTTTCGTTAATTCAAAAAGGAGAAGACACAACGGAGACTCTAGGTATAATAGAATCCCTTTCTGTTTTTAGACAGAAATGCCATCTCCTTAAATATATTAGAAAAATTATAAGCACAGCCACTTCGTCGCATTAATAAACAGTGGATTTAAAAAAACGATTTCACACCCCGCCTTCAACTTCTTAAATCGACGTTTACAAAAAAGTACCTACCGAACTCCCAATACCATTGAGGATAGAGGTGGCCTCAGAAAACTGGACCACTTGTTTAGGTGGACATATAGTAGCCGAAGGAGGCTCGATTATGTCCAAGAGAAGACGTTTTTCAGCTGAGTTCAAAGCCCGTGTCGCACTTGATGCATTGTCCGGTGAACACACGATTTCAGAATTGACCAGTAAGCATGGCGTTCATCCCAATCAGGTCTCCACGTGGAAGAAGCAAGCTAAGGAAGGGGGTGTCGAATCCTTTTCCGGCAAGACCAAGAATACCCCGCAAAACAACGAAGCGCAGATCAAAGACCTTCATGCAAAGATCGGCCAGTTACTAGTGGAGAAGGATTTTTTGCAACAAGCCTTCGCCAAAATTTGAGCTGCGGGCGAAGGCACAAGGTCGTCGACAACGGGCATCCAAATCTCAGCGTTCGACGACAATGCAAAGTTCTGCAATTACAAAGATCAACATACTATTATCAGCCATCGGCGAGTCTCTGCTCAATCTTGTATTGATGCGGAAGATTGATGAGTTGTTTATGGAATTGCCGTTTTTCAGCTCCAGACAAATGCGGAATATCCTGCGAGATACGGGGGATTCTGTTGGTCAAAAGCGGGTGAGGAGGCTGATGCGAAAAATGGGTTTGATGGCTGTCTATCAAAAGCCTCGAACGAGCCAGCCTCATCCTGGGCATAAGGTTTATCCATACTTGCTTCGGAATCTGCCGATCACAAAGCCGAACCAGATTTGGTGCACGGACATTACGTATATCCCCATGAAACGTGGATTCCTGTATCTCGTGGCGGTCATGGACTGGCACAGTCGCGCAGTTCTCTCTTGGCGATTGTCGAATACGATGGACACAGATTTCTGTGTAGCAGCTTTGGAAGAGGCCATAAATTGCTATGGCGCGCCAGAGATATTCAATACTGATCAAGGCTCACAGTTTACCATTTATGAATTCATGAAGACTCTCAGGGATGCTGGTATACGTATTTCAATGGACGGACGGGGTCGTTGGATGGATAACGTCATGATCGAACGGCTATGGCGTTCGCTGAAGTATGAATGCGTGTATTTGCGTGAGTTGAATACGGGAAGTGAGCTGCGTGAGGCATTGGCTTGGAATCAAAAGGCAGCGTAACCCATAAACTCGTCCATCTTAAATTCGCTGCTCAGTGGTCCGAAGAACCGAGGGCACCTCTCTCCCCTCTCTAGTTTAGGTACACAAACAGCGTAACACGTAAAATTATCCACCTTAAATACGCCACTCAATAGTCAATACGGTGTCCCACTTATCCGTACTAAACAAAAAAATAGGCCACCCAAATTTCTCAACTTAAGTGGCCCATTTTCTCAACTTAGGTGTCAGCTTACAATCGGACACAAAACGCTCCGCATGGCGGATCGGTATTCCCACCTCGAAGCGGCAAGAGAGAACGTCATACAGGACAATCTGGCCGCCCACTATGAAGACACTCAGGCTATGGTTTCGAAAAAAAGGAACACATAGCGGACATTTTCTCAAAAGCGCCCCTCAGACACGAAAAAAGGACTCCAAGTATTCACTTGAAATCCTTGTTTTTCTTGTGGTGGAGCTGGAGGGAATCGAACCCACGACCTCTTGAATGCCATTCAAGATTGCCTGTGGGTGCGACAATGGATTAACCAACTAAAAACAAAGAGCTTTCGCCCGAATATTCTGATTTGAGCATCGTGTGCACGTCGTGTAGGAGGCGCCTGATTTCAATGGATTACGCATGTTGTAGCTGTGGATTGGGACACAAAAAGGACACGAGACATCCCTTTATAGATTACTTGCCACTGGAAAACCAAATCAACCAGGATACTCATATGTATCAATAAAACTGGATGCGCGCGCCAAGAAGTACTTGACCTCAAATGGTCACACATTGGTCTGAAGTTTCAGAACTCTGGATTTATCAACTTCTTCCGCACCAAGAATACGCAAGAAAGGCTCTACTCAATCATGCTGAGAACAAGAGAAGCCCTGATCAAGCGAAAGGCTCATCTCGAAAAAATGTGGGATCAAAGCAAAAGAAGGATATGTCATCGGATGACTTAATGGCACTCTGTTTACCAACTTCAACAAAGCCTGGCACACCATCGGCAATACATGCGGAAGCTCAACTTCCATGGCAACTGCCAAACTTACGGCACGAACATCGTGCTGACAGGCGACCCGACCAAACATACGGCGGCCATAATCAGACACAAGGATCCACGCATGACTGAGCGTATACACCAACCTTGAGACATTGCGGCATAATCCGGTGCAGGACAAGTCAGCCGCACACTAAGAAAACAAAAAAACATTTAGGACACATAGGTGACATAAAATCGACTTTTGGTAGAACGGATGGGGGGACGAACCCACGTCTCTAAATATATTCTTTGGGTGCACCTACCAACACACCTGTAATTAGTCTACTTATTCATCGTATAGCGACTTCGGGCACTATACAACAGCGCGTGCAATAGGTGTGGAATGTCACTACTTGAACATTGTGCAGAAAACTGAACGGACATATAACGGATACGAAATCAGCAAACAGTTTGTTAAACTCAAACTATTTCATTGATATTTTATATTTTTTCAGCTTCGAATACAAAGATGTCCGTCCTATCCCCAACAATTCAGCGGCCCTGCTCTTGTTCCAATTACATTTATCCAATGCATCGACAATGGCCTGCTGTTCCATGGTAACGAGTGTACTTTGTTGGGGGGATTGCGGGACTGTAGTGCCCAATCGGGAAGAAATGTCAGAGGGAGTAATGAGGTCATTCTGGACAAGGACCACAGCTTGCTCCATAACATTTTCCAGTTCTCGTACATTTCCAGGCCATAGGTATTCTTGTAGTATTGAAAATACTCTAGGATGAATTTCTACGGATTCCCGTTCTTGTTGTTTTGCATATTTTTTTAGAAAGTGTCTTGCCAGCAGGATTATGTCGCTTTGGCGTTCTCGTAAGGCGGGCAATTCAACGGGAATGACGTTCGGACGATAAAAAAGATCTTCTCTGAAATTTCCAGTCTTGGCTTCTTTTTCGAGATTCCTGTTAGTCGCCGCAATAATGCGGATATCTCCTTTTATAGTATGATCACTTCCCAACCTTTCGAACTGGTGATCTTGTAAGACTCTGAGGAGTTTGACCTGGGTGGAGTGGGGAATTTCTCCGATTTCATCAAGGAACACCGTTCCGCCTTCGGCTTGTTCAAATCGTCCTTTTTTGGTTTTGATTGCGCCGGTAAACGAGCCCTTTTCGTATCCAAACAATTCACTTTCAATAAGCGTTTCAGGATATGCGGCACAGTTAATGACGACAAATGGCTTGGACGCCCGTAAACTTTTTTCATGCAGTGCGTGAGCCACTAACTCTTTTCCGGTTCCGCTTTCGCCCTGAATGAGTACTGTAGCGTCTGACGGACCAGCATTTTCTATGAGCGAATATATTCGTTGCATCGAAGGATGGCTGCCTACAATGCCGCAAAAATGTACCTCCCCTCCAGGACTGACGCGCAACCGACGAAGTTCCTCTTCTTGAGCTATGGCGCGTAAAATACTGTCCATGACGTGCGAAAGAATTAATCTCGCCATTTCCGCTTCTTGTAAACGGGATTCATGTTCCGTTGGGGAGGCAAAACAGAGGGCACTGCTAAATTGACCATGTGCGTGGCTTAAAACAATACTGAATTGATCTGCTTGGCAGAAAGAGAATGAAAACAGGTTTTCAGGTATGGGGAGTTCAGATATAAGAATTCCGGGTTGTGTCAATTCCAACGCCGTAATGGTTTGAGCAATGGCATCGGTTTCATAATCCATTTTGCCCCCTTGCGCACTCAGGATAAACAACGTGTCGCGAGCAAAGGTGGGAACAATTATCAAAACATCTTCGCACGAAAACATTTCACATTTTTTTTGTGTAACACCTTCCCCATAGCATGCCTCGGCTCCCTTACGGACAAGGGAGTCGAGGCACTTAGGAAAACAAATAATAAGATGGCTCCGCCCCTTTAATAAGCTTTTTGGCTTTTCATCAAGGCCAGCTTAGGCTGCCAACAAACTTGTTCATGAAGTACAAGCTAAATGTAAGAAACAGGTCCATCCCATTACCTTAAATCACAGCTCAGTGGTCCGACAAAGTGACCACATTTCTAACAACCAAGCCCACTTTAGGCCTTCTCCGTGTAGAATGGTCATTTTACAGTTGTCCTTCAGTTGGAATGTCAGTAATTCTGATTTTGAGGTCAAACCATGAGAAAAATGCTGGTTATCACACGCGACGGAAGCCGCTCCGAGGATGTTGGGAATTTATTGAATCGAAACGACGATATCCTGACGGAAACAACGTTGGAATCGTCAGATCCAAATGATGATCGAGAAGTGGACACACTTTTCGTTGATGTAGAATCATTGGTTGGGAATAACGAATCTATTAATAAAGCACTTCAAGGGCTTTGGGAGCACTACCCTTCAGCCGCAATCGTGGTCATGGCCGAAGAAGAACAAACCAAGGCTGCAGTTGACGCGGTTAAAGCTGGAGCCTTCGACTATCTCACCCACCCTATTGGCAAAGAAGAACTCGGTCTCGTTATGGACAAAGTCCATGAGTCTGATGTGTTACAATCTGAACTTGATTATTTGCGCGGCCAATTCTGGGATGAAGATTCTCTTGATTATGTAGACACGCGAAGCCAAGCCATGCGGGATGTTTTCGTCAAGATCAGACAAGTCGCCGGGACTCGAACTACCGTCCTCCTCACAGGAGAAACCGGAACCGGGAAAAGTCTCATCGCCAAACTCCTTCACAGTCACAGTAACCGTAAGGATATGCCCTTCATCAGTTTACATTGTGGAGCTATCCCGGATTCCCTGGTGGAAAGTGAACTGTTTGGCCATGAAAAGGGATCATTCACCGGCGCTGTCCGACGTAAACTCGGCAAATTCGAACTCGCTCATGGAGGGACTATCTTTCTCGACGAAATCGGCACGGTAAGTCAGTCTGTGCAGGTCAAACTTCTTAACGTCATTCAGGAACGAATTATTCAACGCGTAGGCGGAGAAAAAGACATCCATGTTGATGTTCGCATCATTGCTGCCACCAATGAGGATATGGGACAGCTTTGCGACGAAGGTCGATTCAGACGCGATCTATTTTACAGACTCAATGTTTTTCCCATATGCATACCACCGTTACGCAACAGGATTGAGGACATTGCTCGAATATCAGAAAGTTTCATCCAACAATTCAACGGCCTTTTAAATACTGAAATCAAAGGCATCCACCCCGAAGTTCTCGACGCATTTCAAGAATACGACTGGCCCGGCAATGTTCGGGAACTCGAAAATATCATTGAACGTGCCTGTATTTTGGAAGCGACTGAAGTCTTACAACCAGAGAGCTTCCCTCCTGACCTTCTCGACACTCAGAGAGAGATAATGACCTCCCCCATAAGGACCAGCCTTCCAATCAAAGAGGCTCGACAGATAACCATCGACAAATTCGAAAAACAATATCTGTCCAGCCTGCTTGAGCAATGCAATGGTATTATCAAGGACTCCGCAGAAAAAGCAGGCATCAGCACTCGACAGTTGAACAAACTCATAAAAAGACACGGCTTGGAACGAAAGGACTTCAGGCTGTCAAAATAGGAACTCCTGATTCCCATACGAGAAACACAAGAACTAAAAGTTCTTATTTCTATCTATGCCGCTAATATCATAGATCATACTTGACTACACCACGCTCAAAACGACTCAACTTTTCTCAAATTATCCTGCAGAAACTCCTTCTTTCCTACAGAAAGGAACTATGAGTTCCCTTCTGTGACCTCACAAAAGATCTCTTTGTGTTAAATTACAATCACTTAAAGCCTTGGCACGTTCTCTGCTAACTTTCCTTCGTCCAAAGTAAGGACGAGAAAGTATGAAACGACAAAAAACATCTGCGCATCAAAAGGAAACCGTTAGGGGGGTCGTTGTTCCTAAAGAATGGGACAATAGCTTCCAAGTTACGGAGCTCCTCATTGCCTGCAAGGATGAACGTGAGATTCGCGTTGAAAATCTGGACAAATTTCCGATCCTGTTCTCACTTTCTCAAAAAGAGGCAAGAATAACTGGCACCATCCTAAAAGATGACGGGGACGAATCCATTATTGTTGAACATATTGATGTTATTGAAAAGACAACACTGAGCTAAAGTATGCAGATATTTTTTACGGCAATGCTCATATCGGCCTTAATGATTGGAACATTTACAGCACGAGTCTATGCCGAAGATCAGCCGCACAACCCCATTGAAATCAAAGGGCTGGTGGTCAACTCCGAAAAAGGCCTAACCATCAACGACGGAACGCAGGAATATCTTCTCCTCGGCGTTGACGATATCGGCATAGAAGGACGCACCTGTATCATCTTTGGTGATCTAATTTACAACACAGAAATGCCAGTCATCGATGTATTTGAAGTTCATCTGTCCTCAGACGAATTCCTTCACGATGACAACATAGGCATCGATTACAACAGGCAATTCTTGACTCGGACTGTGCAATACCATTCTGGACATGCACGCCAATTGACTCCCTGCGGACTGGCATGCTGGTATTGCGCAAATAGGACCTTCGAACAGGGAAAGAACGATGTGTCGATAGTCGGCACATCGTTCTGTTCATGACAACCGCAGGAAGGGCGACATAACCATGGAAACACCCATGATTAAAAATGAAGTTTTTGAGGGCGATGTTTGCGAAGTCAACATTACCTCCGGAGTTTCTCCAAAAGACGTTGAAAGTCTTCTCGATATGGCGAGAACCAGTGGTTTGTTCACTCCCAACGAATTGCTCGCAGCCGAAGACATGGCATGGGGCTGCGCTTATCAAGGGGATAACACTTCATGCTGTTTTCTACAGGCCAAGATCAACACACCCGATGGTGATAAACCTATAGGGTTTCTATGCTTTGCCGAGATTTCTCATTGGGCACACAATTTTGAACTGTTCGGAATCGCCGTAACTCCTGAATATCAACGGCTTGGAATTGGTTCAGCCCTCATCGTGGAAATGGAACGCATCACGTTGGCTGCCAATGGGAAACGCATTCTCCTTGAGACTGGCGACAGCCGTGACTTTGAAGAACTCCGGCTTTTTTATGAAGCAAACGGTTATGTTATGGAACAACATTTTTTCAAACAATTCATCCCCAAAGACGATGGTGTTGTTTATTGCCGCTTACTTGAATCCGTCGAGAACAGCAATAATTTCCAATAGAGGACAAAAGCATGGCTTCAGACATCTATGAAGACACTATTTATGGTCAAATCCTTCCTGTGGACTGGAATAATGATGCCGTGACAGGCCTCATCCTCCTTGTGGATGGAGAGGAAGAGTTCATCATCGAGAATGATGATAACGGCGAAAGGCTTACAGATCACATAGACAAATGGGTGACAGCTCAGGGCATTGTTGAAGAAACTGATGATGAATATCGCATCCGAATCCGCAATTTCAAAGTGGATGACGAACTTGATTATGACAATGATGACAAATGGTAGATCCTATTTCCGCAGACAACCATAAAAGCTTGTCTCATCATGTACAGACCAATCAAAGCATCCTGTGAGAATACAGAAATGATACATCCCAATACTGAAGTGCGCTTCGTCAATCCGACTATTGGATATGGCGTTTTTGCAACAGTAGATATCCCTCGTGGAACCATTGTGTACGTCAAAGACCGACTGGAAATTGAGTTGTCCGACACGGCATTTAATGAACTGGACGAGCAACACAAGATCATAGCCGAAAAATATTCATACATAGACGAACACGGTGTCCGTATCCTGAGTTGGGATCACGCCAAATTTGTCAACCACAGATGTGACTGCAATACCATGAGCACAGGCTATGGTTTCGAGATAGCGGTACGCAACATATGGAAAGATGAAGAAATCTGCGATGAATATGGGCTGTTTAACCTTGAAGAAGTCACCCCACTAGCATGCGGCTGCATTGGGTGTCGCAAATCACTTCGCCCTGATGATGTTGATAATTTCCACACGCTTTGGGATGAACAAATTCTTTCCGCCTTGGAAAAAGTGACCTCAGTACCCCAACCACTTATGAAATACATGGATTCAAAAACCAAAGCACTGCTCAGAGCGTACCTTTGTGGTGAAGACCCTTACACGTCAGTACTTGCATTGAAATATCACAAAAACATGACTAACACGTCGAAGATTTTGACGGACAGTACACCGCATACCAATCAAGGATACAATGGCTAAAACTCCAAAACAACCGAAGATGATCATCGGGTGGCGGGAGTGGATCTCGCTGCCCGATTTTTTTATTCCGGCCATCAAGGCCAAAATTGATACCGGGGCCAAAACCTCGGCGATCCATGCTTTTCAAATCGAACCGTTTGAAAGATCGGGAGAGAAATATGTTCGCTTTTATATTCACCCTCTTCAAGGGCGCGACGACGTGTCCATTCCTTGTGAAGCAAGAATAATCGACAAACGAAAAGTGACCAACTCCGGCGGAATAGGCCAGAAAAGATATGTCATAGGCACCACCGTTGAGATTGCGGGGCGGCAATGGGAAATCGAACTCACCCTGACCAACCGGGATGAGATGAAATTCCGAATGCTCCTTGGCCGTTCAGCCATGAAAGGGGTTCTCATTGTCGACCCACAACAATCTCATCAGACCGGAATAGTCAACACAGAAAAAATCTATAAAGACTAAAGACAGAATGAAAATAGCAATCCTTTCGAGAAAAAAAAACCTGTACTCCACGAATGCTCTCGTGGAAGCAGGTGTTGCCAACGGGCACGACATGCACGTCATCAACCCATTGCGCTGCTACATGAATATTGCCTCCCACAACCCGACTATTCATTACAAAGGAGAAGACCTGTCTGATATTGATGCGATCATCCCTCGCATTGGTGCATCCATTACGTTTTACGGCACAGCCGTAGCGCGGCAATTTGAGATGATGGGCGTATATAACCTAAACGAATCGGTGGCCATTACCCGATCCAGAGACAAATTACGCAGCATGCAACTCCTATCACGCAAAGGCATCGGCCTCCCCGTGACCGGCTTTGCAAACTCTACAAAATTCACTGACGACCTCATCAAGATGGTCGGAGGTGCTCCGCTTGTTGTCAAACTACTTGAAGGCACACAGGGTATCGGCGTTGTCCTGGCAGAAAACAATCAAGCAGCCAAAAGCGTTATTGAAGCTTTTCAGGGTGTGAAGGCCAATATTTTGGTTCAGGAATACATCAAGGAATCAAAAGGGAAAGACATCCGCTGCATCGTCATTGGAGGCAAAATTGTCGCATCCATGCAACGAAAAGCTCCGGCCGGAGAATTTCGCTCCAACCTCCATAGAGGAGGATCAGCATCCACAGTCAAGATCACTCCAGAAGAACGTTCAACAGCCGTTAGAGCAGCCAAAATAATGGGGCTTAATGTATGTGGCGTCGACCTGCTCAGAACAAACCACGGTCCGGTGGTTATGGAGGTCAACTCATCTCCTGGACTTGAAGGTATTGAGACTGTCACAGGGAAAAACCTTGCGGCCAAGATCATCGAATTTATCGAGAAGAATGCCAAATCAGGCGGCAACAAAACCCGAGGCAAAGGGTAGGCCACAAGGCCGGAAGACGAGGCTGATCATGAAAAAAAATGTTGTGACTATATCTGGTATTAACAAATCCTTTGATGGAGATATCGCTCTCAAAGACTTCACCCTTTCCGTTCGAGATGGAGAATTTCTGACCCTGCTCGGTCCATCAGGATGTGGCAAGACCACTCTCCTACGCATCGTTGGCGGCTTTGAAACGTGTGACAGCGGTGAAATACACATCGACGGACAGTCTGCCACAGGAGTTCCGCCCGAAAATCGTGCCGTGAACACGGTGTTCCAAAGTTACGCCCTATTCCCCCACATGACCGTATTCGACAATATCGCCTTTGGGCTTCGTATAGCGGGAAAAACAAATTCTGAAATATCCAAAGCTGTACTTGATGCTCTCAAGCTGGTTCGTCTTGAAAACACTCGACACAAGATGCCCGCTGAGCTGTCTGGCGGCCAACAGCAACGGGTTGCTATTGCCCGTGCAATCGTCAATAAGCCTCGGGTTCTCTTGCTGGACGAACCTCTTTCAGCTTTGGACTACCGCTTGCGTAAACAAATGCAAAAAGAATTGAAGGAACTCCAGCAAACTCTTGGTATCACCTTCATCCTTGTGACTCATGACCAGGAAGAAGCCTTCACCATGTCTGACCGCGTGGTTGTCATGGATCATGGTCAAATTGTACAAGTCGACTCACCACGCGCCATTTATGAAGAACCTGCCAATCTCTACATAGCCAGCTTCGTCGGCGAAATAAACGTGCTGGATGGTATCATTACAGGTCGCGGCGAAAGCCACTATGTAGCTGATGTTGAGAATGTATCCGTGATCGTCAAATCGAAACGGGATTTCGCCATAGGCGACCCCGTACATGTGCTGCTTCGGCCTGAGGATTTTCGGATCGAAGTCATGCACGATCTTGAAGAATCGCCAACGCTAGCAAAGAAATTCGCCAAGGCTCTTCTTAAGGGGACAGTGGAATCCACCTATTACAAAGGTGCGACCTACGACGTCGACATCATCCTGAATGACGGAAAACGAATTCTTGTAACGGAGTTTTTCGATGAAGACAGCGAGTCTCTCTATTTCAATCAGGGAGACCGTGTTGCAGTGGGTTGGTTTGAAGGCTGGGAGGTAGTATTGCCCCATGAAGGATAACCATTTTTTCAAGAACCTTGTCATATGGGGAACGATTGGATGGATAGCCATTTTTGGAGCTATTCCTACCCTCATGCTCACGGGTGTCAGCTTCCTCAAGAGTCATACGTCTAACCTGATCAAACCAAGCTTCAACTTGAGCAGTTATATCCGTTTGGCCGATCCCACTATAGGCTCAATGGTTATCAAATCGCTCTTCATGGCAGCCACGGCAATGCTTCTTTGCCTTCTTATTGGGTATCCTTTTGCCTACATTATTGCCCGAGCTGAAAAACGGCACAGTCGAAGGATGCTTTTGCTCGTCATGATCCCTTTCTGGACCAATACGCTCATCCGCACCTACGCTCTGGTGGCAGTTCTCAAGGCTGATGGAGTCCTGAACAAGACGCTCATGTTTCTGGGGCTGATCGATACCCCCCTGAAAATCATGTATACTCAGACCGCCGTTTTCATAGGACTCATCTATACTCTACTCCCATTCATGATTCTCCCACTATATGCAGCCATTGAGAAACTTGATTTCAGATTACTTGAAGCATCAAGGGACCTCGGCGCAAATCGCTGGAAATCATTTCGAAAGGTCACCATCCCCCTGACCATGCCAGGCATTATTTCCGGGTGTATGCTGGTCTTCCTACCCGCCCTCGGCATGTTCTATATTCCGGACATTCTGGGAGGCGCACGAACCATGCTTCTTGGCAATTACATTCGAGATCAATTCCTTACCTCACAAGATATTCCAATGGGCGCTGCCGCAAGCGTTGCCCTAACTCTTATTATGGGCCTCATGCTGTTAACGTACTATAGAAGCCTCAAAAATTCGGGAAGGACAATACGGCCATGATGCAATTCCTCAAATCCGTATATGCGTGGCTCATCTATCTCTTCCTCTATCTTCCGCTGGCAGTCATGGCATTCTATTCGTTCAATGCGTCGAAGTACTCTCTGACGTGGAAAGGCTTCACGCTCAAATGGTACGGAAAACTACTGACCAACACGAACCTGTTCGATGCCGCACTTCGTTCCCTGACCATTGCCATACTCTCGGCGACCATTGCTTGTATAATCGGTACACTGACAGCCTTCATGCTACATCAATATCGCTTTCGAGGGCGTAAAGCGATATTTGGTAGCCTTTTCGTAATGATGATGTCGCCCGACATCGTCATCGGCATATCCCTGCTTGTCCTCTTCCTCGCTGCAGGTTTTACTCTTGGCTTCTGGACGCTTCTGATGGGGCATGTAACTCTCTGCGTCCCATTTGTCGCAGCGACCGTGTACTCTCGCTTCGAAGGCTTTGATATCTCTGTTATCGAAGCGGCCAAAGATCTCGGGGCCAATGAATATCAAGTTTTTAGCCGTATAATTCTCCCCATGGCCATACCGGGCCTTGTTGCCGGATGGCTGCTCAGTTTCACCCTGTCGCTAGATGATGTTATCATTAGCTTTTTCACAACCGGCCCAACTTATGAAGTCCTGCCTTTACGAATCTACTCCATGGTTCGTCTGGGGATCAAACCCGACGTCAACGCGCTCAGCGTGGTGATGATTGTCATAACCGTAGTCGCAGTCTTCCTGTCTCGGCGACTGCTCAAGGAGAAAAGATGAAAAAATTCTTATTTGCACTCGTTTTTATTGTCCTTTGTTCCGCTCCATCCTATGCAGGAAATGAAGAACTTTTCCTTTATATTTGGTCCGAATACCTCCCGGATGAAATTGTGGAAAATTTCACCCAAGAAACCGGTATTAAAGTTCACATATCAAACTACGACAGCAATGAAGCGATGCTCACAAAGATCAAACTGGCAGGCCAAGGCTATGATTTGATCGTTCCGTCTTCGGACTATGTAGGCCTGATGCGCAGAGAAAACCTCCTACTCCCACTCGACAAGTCAAAACTATCCAATTTCACAAACCTTTCCTCTGCGTTCGTGGATCAGCCATTCGACCCTGACAACACCTTTTCCGTACCGTATATGTGGGGGTCCACATCCATCATTGTAAACACCGGCACACTCGGTTCCGCAGCTATCGAAAGTATTGCCGACCTTTGGAAACCGGAAATGGATGGAAGACTCATCCTTCCCAATGATATGCGGGATGTTTTTTCTGTCGCCTTGAAACTACTCGGATACTCTGTCAATGAAACCGACCCGGCACACCTTGAAGAAGCATATCAAAAATTAAAGATCCTCTTCCCCCGAGTTCGCGCGTTTGATTCGGACTCTCCCAAACAAGCACTTTTATCTGACGAAGTTTCCGTTGGCGTTGTATGGAACGGAGAAGCGTATATCGCCAACACCGAAAACCCAAATATCCAATACATATATCCCCCCGAAGGATTCAGTCTTTGGATGGATTCCTTGTGCATTCCCAAGGGTGCCAAGAATCTTGACGAAGCTCATGCCTTCTTGAACTATTTACTCCGCCCAGACGTGGCCGCCGCTCTCAGCACGGAAATGGGTTACTCCACACCCAACGCTAAAGCCATGGACCTTATTCCCGAAGAAATACGCACCAATCCCATCGTGTACCCGACCGAAGCAGAAATCCAACACGGTGAATTCCAAGACTATTTAGGGGAAGCTCTGAAGATGTATAATGATTATTGGGTCAAACTGAAGACAAACTAATCGGCTCATATTCATGTTCATTTGTACCATCTAACGATGAGCATCGTAGACCACTCAAATTCATTCTTCGCACCGTAAAAAAGGATGTACTTCTAAAAAGAAGTGCATCCTTTTCCTGTACAAAATTCCGTCAAACGGCGGACTTTAGCGTCTTGTTGATTCTACTGACTATTTTTCTAACTTAAAAAATAGTATACCTAAAAAGAATAACAATCAGCATAATCTGAATTAAAGGCTAAAAAAACTTTGAACCATTTTTGTTCAAGGAAAATTCCTATAATTAATGATATACAGCAGATAAAGGGATAGACTCCGCAATAAAAACAGCCTGTTCCATAAGGAATTTATATCATGGTTTTTCCAACTCCACCCAACTTACACGCCTTGGCTGTTCTTATTTTGACAGCAATTGCTCTCATTCTTTTTAGCCGTGAGAAGATATCACTTGAGTCCTCAAGCCTATTTATCCTTATTTCTCTTGCTGTTGGGTTTGAAATCTTCCCATATCAGACTGATGAAAAGACCTTTCATGCCGTGGATTTCTTCATGGGTTTTGGTAATGAAGCATTGATCGCGGTGTGCTCTCTGATGATCGCGGGACAAGGGATATTACGCACAGGTGCCCTTGACCCAATCGGACGAATACTTGCTAAACTTTGGCGGCTCAGTCCGACGTTATCGTTGCTGCTAACATTGTTGCTCGGCGCATTCATCAGTGCTTTCATCAACAATGTTCCTGTTGTCGTATTATTGCTTCCTGTGTTGATAAGCGTCTCTTTAAAAACCGGAGAATCAGCAACACCGATCCTAATGCCAATGGGGTTTTCGACCTTACTTGGAGGGACCAGCACAACTATTGGAACGTCAACCAATCTGCTCGTAGTAGCTGTAGCAACGGAAATGGGACTAAAGAAATTTAGTATGTTTGACTTCGCTGTCCCCGCAGTTCTGGCTGGCAGCATAGGCATCCTTTATCTTTGGCTTATTGCGCCTCGTCTTTTGCCCAAACGCAAAATCGCTATTAGTGACTCGTCGGCCCGAATTTTCACTGCACATCTTGCGGTTACGGAAGAAAGCCCAATCAATGGGAAAGCACTGATCAAGGCCCTTGAGCTGACCGATGGGAAAATGAAAATCATGGGGCTGGAACGAGGTGAAGGGAATAGTATTATGCAGCTTCCCGATGTACTTCTCATGCCCGGTGATCATTTAGTTATTAATGACACGCCGGAAAATCTTAAAGAATTTGAAACAGTTCTTCATGGTACATTGTATCCCGTAGGGTCAGAAGATTCACCTGTCGATGAAAACAATCCCTTGCATGATAGTGACCAACAAATTGCAGAGGTCGCCATTTTTCAAGGATCACAACTTAACTCCACCACATTGAACAATTTCAGATTTTTCGACCGATATGGCTTGATGCCTCTTGCCCTGCACCGATCCGGAAAACGCTTCAAACGAATAGAGGATAAAATTGGCGAAATCAGGTTGCGCGTTGGCGATATTCTTCTCATCCAAGGACCACGCAATAACATTACAAAGCTCAAGAAAAGTAATGATGTTCTTGTTCTCGATTCAACCGTAGACCTTCCATATTCAAAAAAAGCACCTATAGCTATGGGCCTCATGCTCGCCATAATTATGACCGCAGCCCTTGGAGTACTCCCCATTGCCATTAGTGCCCCCTGCGGAGCATTGTTAATGATTATGACTGGTTGTCTCGACTGGCGGGATGCAACTCGGGCACTCAGTGCACAAGTCATCCTGATTGTCGTAACGAGCCTAGCTCTTGGAACTGCAATGCTTACGACGGGCGGCGCAGAATATCTCGGTTCAGTTTTTGTGGTTATGGCAGGACATGCCTCACCACCTTTGGTTATTAGCGGCCTGATGTTGCTTATGGCAATCTTCACGAATATCATCTCCAACAATGCCACAGCAGTCATCGGAACCCCCATAGCCATATCCATTGCAAACCAAATGGGGCAATCAGCGGAGCCTTTTGTCCTTGCGGTCCTTTTTGGTGCTAACATGAGCTTTGCGACTCCCATGGCTTACAAAACGAACCTGCTCGTCATGAATGCTGGCGAATATTCATTTACGGACTTCCTCAAAGTTGGCATCCCCCTTGTAATCATTATGTGGGCAACACTCTCTTTTCTGTTGCCTATTCAATTCTTATAACCTAGCGACGCCCATCAACAAAGAAACCGTAAAAAAATTAGGCTAGCACAGGAATAAAACGTTATCCTTAGAATAATAAAAAATGTTTTATACAAACAACTTCACAGAATAAATTCATATTTTAATGTAGCCATAAAAATCGGGAATCTGCCAATGAATCATTTCATAAAGAATCTATTCATCACCACCATACTATTCTGTCTAATAACATTTACATTGGGAGGAGTTGCACTCAGTGTAGAGCAACAAAATCATGAGGATCTTCGCCACCGTATAGAAAAATTCTCTGTCATGATAGCAGAAGAACAAGCGGCAATTAAACGCACAGCAGCCCAGATCGACAATGCAAAACTCAAGCTGAACAATCTTTTCGACAATTACCAACAACTATTCATTTCCAGAAACACCTCAAGCGGATCCCCTTTGGAGCGCAAACACTTTGAAACAACCCTAACTTATCTTAGTAATAAGAATTCCAATCTGGTTGAGGATCTTACAAGTGAGACTGACGCTGTATCAATAAGGGTAGACCTCTTCCAGGCATATGAACAACTGACATCAGACACCAAAAAGGCAACACCATCGTTGTTCAGACAGTTTGACGATGTATGGAAAAGAGCACATCACATTCAGACTGAGTCAGGTAAGCAGTTAGCCCAATTAGAATCCCTACTCCGCAAATCAAATCAATTACTTGGGCGGATTGACAAAATTCAAAAAGGTAAAAAATCCCTTTATGAACTGTGGAAACAGTATTTCCTAACCGGGAAAACGCCTATTTTCAGTTTAGAGTATTGGAATGAAGTTTTCCCCAGCGGGAGTTGGCTAACGCTTAAGGCCTCAGGACTCAAAGATGCGACAACAGCCATCATAAACAATGCCGCCAGATTCCTTTTTTTATTCATGATCCTTGTGACCATGGGCATAACGACAAAAAGATTCTTTAAAAAATATATACACGTAAAGGTAGACAAAGAGAGCTCTGCCATACGCTCTCAATTCTATTTCGTACTGGCAACAACCGGCCTATCCCTGTTTCTGGTAACTCGCATTACCTTTCCAACCAGTATGGAGTCCTTGGCAGCACTGGGGGCTGGTGTTTTCCTGCTCAGTATCCTCAAGCTCTCTAAACATATGAATACTGATAAACACTTGAGTTCATATGGCTATTCACGATTCGCGTCGCTTTTTATTGTCAGCACCCAACTCCTAACCCAAGGTTTGCCAAGTCGCAGTATAACACTTGTATTTCTGGTCGTAATTACCATTCTATGGAGCAAAGACTCCATACTTACTTGGAAAAAAAAGAAGCAGCCCGTTACAGTAACTGCTATGCGTGGCGGAGCCTTAACCCCCCTCTTTGCGCTAGCCGTTTTGGGTTACGGAAGACTTGCATGTCTGTTCACTATTATATGGTGTCTGGGCATTTTTGTGGTGGCGTTAGGAACACTTTGGTCACAAATTATTTTTCAAGGGACAGAAAAAAGCACAAAAATTCAAAAGGGCCTCTCCAAAGGGCTATTAGTCCCATTAGGGTGGGCTGGGGCCTTCACACTACCTTACTTATGGTTTGTAGATTTCTTCGGAGAGAATACTGTCAGCACCATATTGAATTCTCAAATTGCCCTTGGCGATTATACAATTTTCCTTAAAAGTATTCTTACACTCTTCATACTGTTCTTTCTTACCAAACATAGTCTCTCCGCTTTCAATGTCTCCATCGAATTTGTCGGTAGCCGTTGGCAAAAAGCTAAAAGAGGAGCCGTCCCTTCGATTCAAACATTGGCAACCTATGCCGTCTGGTCTCTATTTACGATGTTGGCAATGCGTATCATTGGCGTCAGTTTAACCAGTATCACGGTAATTGCAGGTGGACTCAGCGTCGGAATCGGCTTCGGAATGCAAAATGTCGTCAACAATTTCATTAGTGGGCTTATTCTTCTTTTTGGTAGATCAATCCAGCAAGGAGATATCATTGAGATGAATGGTCTCTGGTGTACCGTGAAAAAAATCAACATTCGTACGACTGTGGTCGAAACTTTTGAAAATGCAGTCATCATGATCCCAAACTCAGACCTTGTTTCAACCCAGTTAACAAACTGGACAAAAAACAACCCGTCTTTGAGACGTGATATTCTCGTAGGTGTTGCTTACGGCTCCGACACGGAAAAAGTGAGTCAGACACTCGCTCGGGTCGCAGATGAACACCTCAACGTCCTAAAATCACCTAGCGCCCAAGTACTCTTTAGTGCCTTTGGTTCAAGCAGCCTGGATTTTATCTTGAGAGTCTGGATTGATGACATAGACCATACGATTCGTGCGACATCCGAACTTCGCTTTGCCATCGATGAAGCTTTCCGCAAAGAGGGAATCGAAATAGCATTCCCTCAAATGGATATCCATTTTAAAACGGCACCAGCACTTGCAGACCATTTGGCAAAAAAACTAGGAAATAACTGACTCAAATTTTTCCTAATAACGACTGGAAAAAACAGAATAAATCCTTATATGCGAAGTAGTTAACTTCTATCATAAAGAGACAAGGAACAGGCAAAAACAACGCCCCTCCATGTCGATCTTCTCTGGAGTAAGTTATTTGTTAAGCTTATCAGACTTCATCACTGCAAAGCTACTCAGTAACAACATCCAATCCAGACTGCACTGACACCCGATGTTTCGGCAAACTTTCAGGATAATGCATGCGTAGGAATTCAACAAGCGCTTCCCTGAGTTGACAGCGCAAATCCCATGCGGAGGAGGCGTCAGGAGAACTAACAATCGCACGCAGTGTAAGCGTTTCAGGGCCGGCATCTGTTACCTGTAGAACACAAGTTTTGCCATCCCAAAGGGGCTTTGACTTAATGCAAAGACGGTTCAATTCTTCACGCAAAGGACCCAACGGACAAGTATAGTCTACATGGATAAAAATAGATCCTATTATGTCGGCATTCTTTTTTGTCCAGTTCTGAAACGGTGTCTCCAAAAAATATGTCATTGGAACAACAATTCTTCTTAAATCCCAAGTTTTTACAACAACATAAGTGAATGTTATTTCCTCAATCCGACCCCATTCGCCTTGCACTATGACCACATCATCCAGATTTATTGGATGTGAAAGGGCGATCTGTAACCCTGCGACCATTGCTCCAAATGTTTTCTGGGCGGAAAAGCCTAATACAATACTCACAACGCCGGCAGAGGCTAGCAGTGTGCTTCCAAGCATCCTGAATTGATCAAAAAGCATTAATATACCAGCAATAGTCAGTAACCAAATAAGAACGACAACAATTCTTTGAAGAACTTTGACTTTTGTATGGACCTGTCGAGCCGCTAAATTATCCTTCACGTTGATGTCATATCGGCATTGGGCCATTTCGGAAACCAGGGAAACAATCATTGTCCCCGCCCAACCAGCCAATAATATCAGAAGAATATCCAAAATTTTATTGACAGCTACCGATATCTTTCCATCTATACCAGCAATGGGCACAAGCACTACAACAATCAACGTAACACAGACGAAAGGAATCAATAACTGCCCTTTTTTCTTCAAGGAACAAACAAATGAGTCCCTTAGACCTACATTGGAGTCCTTCATTTTTCGAATTGAAGACCATCCCCAAATTGCCCCTGCGAGAATGGTAATTGCTAATCCGATCCTCGCAACCCATACTAAGAAACTCATTGTATCCACGTCGCCCCCTTTTATGTTAAATAAAATATTATAATTATCACTTATAGCGAACGCTCGCACGAAAGAAGTATTATAACTTCAGGAGTTCCAATGCAGTCACCCAAAACGACTCAAAACTTATGGGGAAAAACAAAAACATTTAGCATGTTAGCATTACTGGCTTTATTTCTCCTGTTCATTTTTCAAAACATACAACAAGTAGAAGTCTCTTTCCTTTTTTGGACCATATCGACTCCACGCGCCCTTTTACTCTTCGCAGCATTGAGTATAGGCATTATTATTGGATACCTGCTCGCACAGACAAAAAGATCATACTCAATCAACGAATGATTAAGGAGAAATAGCATGGCACGCTTTCTTAAGAAATTTGACAAAAAGTCAGGTATGCCACCGGGATCACTCATCTTCATCGGACGACAAAAAACCGAAACACCTCGTTTACGCATCATTGATTACGACATGGGAATGATACGGGATGAATTCATTCAAACCATTGATGATGCTACCTGTGCAAAAACAACCGCAACGACAAGCTGGATCAATATAGATGGCCTACATGAAATAGAAATCATTAAACGTGTGGGCGATAATTTCAACATACCATCGATGGTACTTGAAGACATCCTGAATACAGGACAAAGACCAAAAATCGAAGAATACCCAAACCATATTTTCATTTCCATGAAGATGCTTCTCCTCGACGAAGACGAAACCACAGTGAGAGCCGAACAACTCAGTGCAGTCCTTGCAAAAAATTATTTAATCACCTTTCAGGAACAACCGGGTGATGTTTTCGAACCGGTTCGGGAAAGAATCAAAAGACAAGGAGGGAGACTCAGAAAACTCGGCCCGGATTATTTACTCTACACTCTCATCGACTGCATTTTAGAAAATTATTTGAAAGTAATTGAAAAAATGGGTGAAAGAATCGAGGAAATGGAAGATGAAGTTTTTGGAAACCCTGAGCCAGATCTTTTAGAAGAAATAAACTTGTATAGGCGAGAGATGGCCTATGTGCGAAAGGCTGTACGCCCTACAAAGGAAATCATTTCCAAAATCAACAAACTTGAATCTGACATAATTAGTACAGAAATCTTACCATTCTTGAAAGATTTATCCGACATCACAGAACTGTCTGTCGACTCCGCAGAAATTTACAAAGAGATGCTCGCCTCCCATATCACCACATATAACATGGTCATGGGAAACAGATTAAATGAAATAATGCAGTTTCTAACAATCTTTGCAACTATCTTCATCCCCTTAACCTTTCTCGCGGGAATATATGGAATGAATTTCGACGTTATTCCGGAGTTGCATTATAAGTATGGCTATTATGTCCTCCTGTCCCTCATGGTGGCTGTAGCAATAACAATGTTACTATACTTCAAAAAAAGAAGATGGATATAGCTACAAATGAGACATCGCTTTTGCTCTTAACAGTGACACCTTGTAAAGCCTTCATTCTTTGTTCCACTTACGAGTAGAAACTTCCGCTCGGTGAACTTGAGGTGGGTGCGGTTTTTAGACAAGTTGTTAAGGTCATGTTCACCAACGAGAAGGATTTCAAACCATGTTTTAGAGAAGACGTTTTTCAGCAAAGAGAGGTGGGTGCGGTTTTTTGGACAGGTTGTTAAGGTGGAGTTCACCGACGAGGAGGACTTCAAACCATGTCCAAGAGAAGACGTTTTTCAGCAGAGTTCAAGGCCCGTGTTGCGCTTGATGCATTATCCGGCGAATTGACGCTTTCAGAGCTGGCCAGCAAGTACAAGATCCATCCCAATCAAGTCTCGACCTGGAAGCGACAGGCCAAAGATCAGATTGTTGACGGCTTTTCCGGCAAGGCAAAGTCTCGCCAAACAAATAGCGAGGACGAGCTCAAGGATCTGCACGCTAAGATTGGCCAGCTAACAATTGAGAATGATTTTTTACAAAAGGCCTTCGCTCGGAAGTGAGCTGTGAGCGAAGGCGGCGGATGGTCGATAAGTATCATCCATCGCTCAGTATATCCCGACAATGTTTCGTGCTAGGCATGTTGCGATCGACGTTTTATTACACGCCGAAAGGAGAAAGTGCGTTCAACCTGCAGTTGATGCGGTTGATTGATGAGCAATTCATGGAAACGCCTTTCTTTGGAAGTCGTCAGATGAAACGGCATATGGTCAATTCTGGCTATGTGGTTGGTCGTCGTAGAATTCAACGTCTCATGCGTAAAATGGGACTTTCTGCGGTCTACCAAAAGCCAAGGACGACAATCCCACACCCTGAGCATAAGATTTATCCGTATCTTTTACGTGGGCTTCGGGTTGATCGTCCGAATCAGGTTTGGTGCACAGATATTACATACATTCCGATGAAGCGTGGATTTTTGTATCTTGTGGCGATTATGGATTGGCACAGTCGTGCGGTCTTGTCTTGGCGACTTTCCAACACCATGGACACCGATTTTTGTGTTTCAGCCTTGGAAGACGCGATTACTCGCTATGGCGTACCTGAAATCTTCAACACGGATCAAGGTTCACAATTTACGAGCTATGACTTTACAAGGTCTCTTAAGGAGGCAGGAATCCGCATTTCCATGGATGGCAAAGGCCGTTGGATGGACAACGTCATGATCGAACGACTGTGGCGTAGCTTGAAATATGAATGTGTTTATCTGCGGGAATTGGAGACTGGCAGTCAGGCTCGAAACGAGCTTGCGAGATGGTTTAGATTCTATAACTGGCAACGTCCGCATTCGACCTTTGACGGAAAGCGACCAATGGAGATATATTTGGACTCCCCCATTCCTGGGGGGCTAGCCCCCCAGGAATGGGGAGCCCGTCAGGCAGCGTAAGGAGAACCGAGCTCCACCTTAACCTTGCTGCCGAACTGTCCGAACAACCGGAACCACTTCTAACCAACTCACCCAGTAGCGTAGCTCGTAAAATTATCCACCTTAATCGCCGCTCAGTGACCCAACAAAGTGGACCCACCTCTCCAGTTCATCTGCGAGGCCGGGACTGGGTATTAAAAAACTTGAACACAGCAGGCAAATGGAAAAAACAAATATCATCTTCTGGCAAACCATGATTCTATCAATAAGTTTTTTTCATTATAGCTCAATTTTTAAATTAAAGTGACTTGCGCAGAATTTATGACTCATAGCAGCCACAACACATGCTCTGAGGGAGAATGACCTTATAAACAAAGCACTCACTATCTATATTTTGATTTCAGCAATGGACGAAGAACGTAGTCCAGTATGTTTCTTCTGGTGACGACAATATCTACCTCTGCTTGCATACCGGGTATGATGAGTAAGCTGTCTTTCTCTTGACCTATATAATTCTGTGCGATGCTTACTTCCACAATATAAAATGTCCGGCCCTTTTCATCTGTTATCGAATCCGCTGAAACCTGTTTCACTTTTCCAACGAGGCCTCCATACACCGCATAATCATAAGCGCTTAATTTTACTTTCGCCTCCTGGTCCAATCGAATAAATCCGATGTCTTTAGGAGGAATCTTTGTTTCCACCAATAATGTGTCTTCAAAGGGAACGATTTCCATGAGGGTCATTCCTGGTCTCACGGTCCCACCAACCGTGTCGGCAAATGATTTTTTCACTGTGCCCTTAACAGGTGATCTAACTATGGTTCGATCTACTTTGTCCTTAAGTGATCCCTGAACAGCAAGCAGTCCTTCTGACTTCCTTTTCAGATCACTCATTTCTGCACGCGCCTGTTGTTTGAAATCAGTCACAATACGGTCAATTCTTTCTTGGACTTCTAAAATGCTCGCTTCTATTTCTGGTATTGCAAGCCGCGCATCATCCATAATTGTTTTAGCTTCAAGTACTTTTTCTTTTTCTTTCATTACATCCAATTCAGTTACAATCCCACTTTTCTGTAATGGTTCATATTTTCGAAGCTCTTTCACCGCGAGATCATATTTACCTCTGGCGTTTCGTACTTTTTGCTGTAACTGCGCTATTGCCGCCTTTTTTTCTTTTTGGGACAACAGCAACGCATCAATTTGATTTTGCAAATCATCTTCCCTGCTTTTAGCAAGACTCAATTGTTCATCAACCAATTCAGGGTGCCGCATTGTCAATTCTTCAGAAAATTCAACATCAACTCCACGAGCTTCAGCATCCAACCGCTCAATGGCAACCTGCAAACTGATCGATTCAAGTGCGTTCTTTTGGAAATCAGCACTGAATTGAATATTCTTCAGCAACAGCAACGGGGTACCTTTTTCTACGACCTGCCCCTCTCTGACGAGGATTTCTTTAAGAATTCCTCCTTCAAGATTCTGAATTTGCTGTATCTTGGACGAAGGGATGACTCTTCCTTGTCCTTTGATGACATCATCAATTTGCGCAAATCTGGCCCAAAGAATCGCTGATGCTGCTAGCAGAACTATCGCATAAAGAATAAGCCGCCCGCCTCGCGGACTTTGCAATAAAACGGCAGCCTGAACATCAGCCGCATACTCAATATCTCTGATTACTGGTTCTCGATTGCCATCGGCCATTTGAGTTGATTGTGAATTATTCATGGCTGTTATCCTTTTCTGTAGCATTTGCCCCCTGCAACATACTAACAACCGCATCTTTGAGGCCTTGAGTAACAATCTGTCCGTGGTCCATAACGATAAGATGCTTCACGAGTGTCAGGAGCGAAGCCTTATGCGTCACAAGTATAAGTGTTTTGTCATGGATTATAGGGCCGAGTCTTTGCAAGAATGCTTGTTCAGAACTGCTATCCATGGAACTAGTCGGTTCATCGAGCAAAAGAATTGGGGGATCGAGCAACAAGGCACGGGCAAGTAATACGCATTGTCTTTGCCCTCCTGATAAGGTTCGGCCTTGTTCCCCGACATTCATATCCATGCCATCCGGCTGATGAGCTATAAAATCCATGACTCCTGCAAGTTCGGCAGCCGTGTTCACAGTACGGTCATCCACATGAGGAACCCCCATAATTATATTTTCCCTTATGGTTCCGTAAAACAACACCTGATCTTGGGTGACCAAACCGATATGGCGGCGAAGAACTGACGGGTCAAGTTGGTTCAGGTTTATTCCATCGACTTCAATGGTCCCTTTGGTAGGGCGATACAGCCCAATCAGCAATCTGGCTATTGTCGACTTTCCAGATCCTATCTTTCCAATAACTCCAACATGCTCTTTAGGTTTAATGTTGAAGCTCACTCTCGCTAGCGCGAAATATTCCGATTCGGGATAATTGAAATCAACCTTATCGAAAAGAATACTCCCTTCAAAAGTTGGATGATAGGTAAACTTTTTCTCAGGCGGACGTTCCTGCTCTAAATCCATAATTGTCTTTAAAGAGGAATATGCAGAGCGGGCAGAATTGTAACGAGTTCCAATGTTTGCCATCCGTATAAATGGGCTGATAGCTCTGCCGTTAAGCATCATGGCTGCAATCAACGACCCCATATTCAGTTCTCCATCCTTGATGAGGTAAACTCCAAAGATGAGAAGTGCTATAGTTGCGAGTTGATTCGTGTACGTCCCAACCGAACTTGCCGCAGACGAAAGGAGGCGACTTTTCATATTACATTGAGCAATGTAGCTGACCGCTTCTTCCCATTTTCGTTGAATTTGACCTTCGGCACCAGTGGCTTTCACCGACTCCAACCCATGCAAGGTCTCGATGAGGAGTCCATTCTTTTGGGAGCTTGCTCGTGAAGACTTCACGATGGCGGCTTTCATTATAGGATGAAAAAACAATCCGGATAAAAGGATAATAGCTATCGCCCCAATGGGAATCCACACAAGGGGACCAGCCATCACACCAATTACGGCAAGAAAAAGCAGAGCGAATGGGAGGTCTACGATTGCTCCGAGACTCGCAGATGTGACAAAGTCTCGTACCACCTCAAATTCCTGTATATTTTTAGCAAATGTGCCTGCAGAAGCAGGTCGGTTTTCGAAGTGCATACCAAGCGTCTGTCCAAAAAGACGTGCAGAAAGGATTAGATCTGATTTTTTCCCAGCAAGATCAAGAAAGTATGTTCTAATTATTCGAAGCGCGATATCAAAGGAGAAAGCAATAAAAGCCCCAAGAGCTAACCACCACATGGTCTCTATCGCGTTGTTTGGGACTACTCTATTGTATACATTTCTAACGAAAAATGGACTGACTAATACGATAACATTAATGAAAATAGTGGCGAGAAAAACGTCTCGATAAATCCGCCAGGAGAGAAGAATGGTACCCCAGAACCAATGCTCGGATTTTAGGGAAATATTTTGTTCAGTGCGTTTTTCAAATTGAAATTCCGGTTTTGAAAAAATAACATGCCCTTCATACTCATTTTCTAATTGGTCCAAAGGAATAGTCATGCTGCCCGGGACATTCGTGTCATCCTTGTCCATTGCCCCCTCGCTGGCCTCAGGCAGAACAAGTTCCGCGACTTGCTTGGAGTGATCAATTGCAGACAAAACACAACATCGCCGATCCTGTAATAACAGGACACAAGGGCATGTCAGGTCGCTGATTTCTCTTAATTTTCTTTTGGCTATTCGACTTGAAAACCCCGCGCGCTGTGAGGCCCGAAGATACAGGCTCAAGGTCAGTTTATTGTCTTCTAATGGCAGCCCAGCAATAAGAGCTTCTGCACTCATTAGACGACCATGCATCTTTAATATGATGCTGAGTGATGTGCGCAGCGGGTCGAAAAACGTATCTGCGCTATTTGGGTAGTCCCAACGGAATCCAGGCTCCTCTTGTTCGGGTAGTTTTGGAGCCTTTTTTATTTCATCACTCATGACAATTCCTTGTGGTTACAGTCTGGCAAAAGGGATTCTTGTATGGCGGACATTCTTACTATTGCACTATACATTTTCATCATCTTGATTATCAATCAATGAAGCCTCAAGTATAGATACATCTGGCGTCGCGCTCTCCGGATTTTCTGGGGATTGGGTTGTTGTCGCGTCATTTGTGTGGCCATCATCTTGTGCTATTGGTGCCGCCACTGGCGACTTTGCTGGCTGACTGGCCAAAAGAGCGTCAACCTCGCCAGATGTTTGGAGTATGTCTGACAAAACAAGGGGGTGCGCCTCGGCTTCTTCTGGTTGATCCGCATCAGTGTCATGATCGAGTTCACCAACCAATGGCTTCTGCGGCCCCGCATGATGTTCAACGGGGTCGTGATTGAGGTCGGCTACATTAATTGGGCTATCAATAGGGTGGTGTGTAGTCTGCCCATCAGCGTGCTCTGCGGCCTGCGCCAAAAATGCGTTATCAATGGCATCTTGCTCATCATCTGAGAGCGGTTCATCATGAGCAACCGCAACGGCAAGTGGCTGCCCCAAGTCCATATTGATAGGCAGGTCTGTCGAAAAGTCAGCCGTTTGCCCGTCAGGCCCTGTTGTCTCTGCTGTTACCGACACCATGAAATTGCTACCGCCACCATGTAGTTGCGCTGTCAAATGGTCTAAATCCCACCCATCTACATCTACGGGATTATTTCCAACTGTTGCAGAATGAGTCCCATCGGTCAGGATGGTACCAGTCGGGAAACCACCGATCGTTGTTCCAGTAATAGCGTCCTTTGTATCGACTGGAGCGGTTATGCTCACATCCAAATGCAAAAGGGAACCAGGTGGAGGAGGCGTCAAGGTAGTATTTACTTGGGTTACAATGTGTCCAAGATCGCCTTCATCGGTCAAAGAATGGGTTCCGGTAGTATCCACGAGGGAGCCACCAACACTACGTACGTCAAGAATAAGGCCCGAAGAACTGTCAATCTGAGAGGCAACCGGAGCTTTTGCAACTTCGGATTCAGTCAAGGCATGATGGGCTAAAGCCGCATTGAATATTTCTCCTTGATAGTGTTCTCCTGAATTCCATCCGGGATTTGCCAGGTCGCTAGGGTTATTCAACTTTTGGCCTAAAACCATATAGGCATCTTGTGGCAAGGTCTCACCTTTATGAAAGTCGTGTATAGTCGAGACAAGATTACCATTGTCAAAGATTTTTAAATCACCTGTTGACGATTCCCACGTGAGGGCGACCCTATGGGAGTTGCCATCTTCAAGATTAATTCCAGTTGCTTGGTCTCCTGCTCCTCCGACCTTCATGTTCGCAGGGTTCCACAATGAAAGTAAATTATTATGATTGGAATCTCCGAAGTTGAGTATGACAGGCCCTGAAGTCCCGCCAGATGTTCCCGTAGCCTTGCCAATGACGGTAAACTCAAGTGTTAATTCATTGAGAGGCTGACCTGCATTGATGTCCCTGACTATGATGTGCCCGTCAACTGAACCCGTTGAAATAACTTCCTGTTCTGCTGACATGGAAACGGAAATCGAAGCGGGATCAGTGACAGATGCCACGTCGATTTGAGCTGTTGCCGGAGTAGAACCGCCATGTCCATCTACGACATCATAAGTTAAGTTTAGCTTACCACTATAATCCTTCTCAGGAGCCAAAGTGAAAGTTCCATCTTTGTTGTCGACGATTGTCCCATGGTCAGAATGAAGATTGGACACACTCAAGCTATCTGTCGTATCCGCATCTGTTGCGTGACTCAAAAGATCACTTGCGTGGAGCGTAACAGCTGTATCCTCTATCTCCCCAGACAACAGAGTTACTCCAGCAACAGTTGGTGCGTCATTGGTACCATGGATAGTGATTTCAATTGTATGTTCGGTCCCATCAGGAGACTGTATTTTCACACTGTCTTTGAGGGTTTCACCGTCACCCAAATGCTGTATTTCAGGCTTTCTAGTGTCAACGATATACTCCCACGTTCCATTTTTATTGATGTCAAGCCTACCTCCAAGGGCGCTTGTATATGGTTCCAATTCTGAATGATTTGATACATGGACGAACGTCTTGAAATCAAAATGATTTTCTCCGGTATCCGGATCGGTAATTGTCAAATGGCCATAGGTGTGTATCTGGTGTGCCAAAAATGAGACAAGAGAGTATGTGTTGCGATCTTCCGTAACATCTCCAGTATCCACACCTCCGATGGTAGCCGCATCTCCGACGGGCGTAAGAGACATGGTGGCCTGAGCCGGAGTCGATCCTCCATGACCATCAGTCACATCATAGGTCAGGTTCACCTGACCATTATAGTTCTTTTCCGGAACGAAGGAGAACGTGCCATCTTTGTTGTCGATGATTGCCCCATGGTCAGCTTTTAGGCTGGTTACACTCAAAACATCTGTCGCATCAGTGTCAGTGGCATGAGTTAAGAGATCGGCCATATGGAGTGTTACAGATGTATCTTCCATGCCTGGAGCAAGAATCGTTGCTCCGCTGACTATCGAGGCGTCATTGGTTCCATGGATGGTTAATTCCAGATTTTTTGTTTCTGATGCGCCTTCACTGTCAGTAACAGTGATTGGAATCGTTATTTTTTCAGGTTGCCCGACTGCCAAATGTTGGTATGCATGGTCGGTGGGATCGAAAGAATAACTGCCATCCTTGTTCAGTGTGAACCCTGGAGGATAATTTGATGTGGTAAAAGATAGTGTGTCTCCAGAGTCAACATCGGAGGCTATCATCTGGCCGGTCAATAACGAACCATCCTCCCTCACGCTCTGGCTCTGAGCCTGCAGCACCGGCGCGTCATTTGTGCCAGTGACGGTCACATTGATATCGTGAGTTGTACCATCGGCGGAACGCACACGGTAGGTAACAACCTCAGTCTGACCTTCACTTAGCTGCTGTATCGCAGTGTTGTTGTCATCTACTGTGTATGACCAGCTACCTGCGTTGGATATTTGTAAATGGCCGCTAAAAGGATCATGGACAGCATGCTCACCAAAAGGGCTATACTGAAAATGATCTTCACCAGCGTCTGGGTCATGAACACTCAGAAAACCTGAGACAATAAGCCTGGGGGTACTAATATGAGTGTTAATATTGACATCTTCTTTGATCGCTCCAGTATCATCACCACTAAACGTCGCAACATCCCGCACGGCCTGTAAATTTAAATTGGTTGTAGCAGGTGTGCTGGCTCCTTGCGGATCTTGTACTTCATATTTAAATTCAACTGCGCCATTGTAGTTTGCATCTGGATTAAACGTAAATGTACCGTCTTGGTTATCGCTCAACGTACCTGCCGATGTGCCATCTGGCTTCACCGCCTGAAGGTTGTGTACAGTCAAATGTCCTTGATCAGGAGTATCGGTATCTGTTGCATTAGATAACAAGTCGGAAATATGAAGGGTGTAGTTGGCATCCTCGGAGCCTTGAGTCAGCACGACTGAACCGGTAATTGTTGGCGCATCGTTGCTACCAGTGACCGTAATCTCCAAATTCTGAGTGGATGTTGCTCCAGCACTATCGGTGACTGTAACCGGTATTTGCACCACCTCAATCTGCCCTGCCGCAAGATGCTGGTAGGCCTGTTCGGTGGAGTCGAAGGTATACTTACCATCCGTACCAAGAGTAAACCCAGGGGGAAGGTTGATAGCAGTAAATAACTGTGTGTCGCCGGTGTCCACATCGGTGGCTACCATCTGTCCAGTCAGTATCGAGCCATCCTCGACTACCGACTGACTTTGTGCATGAAGCACCGGAGTATCATTCGTTCCAACGACTGTGATAACCAGTTTCTGAGATGCAGTTGCTCCTACGGTATCAGTGACTGTCACCGGGATGGTCAGGGTTTGCGTTTGCCCAACTGCCAGATGTTGATAGGCGCTATGTGCCGGATCAAAGGCATAGCTTCCGTCCTGTTTCAAGATGAAACCATCAACCTTTGATGACGCGCTGAAAGTTAAATGGTCTCCAACATCCACATCCGTTGCAAGGAGATGGCCTGATAGCAAACTCCCATCCTCAGCTACAGATTGGCTCTGAGCTTGGAGTATTGGAATGTCGTCAGTCCCATTGATATTAATAACTATTTTATGGCTTGTTCCATCAACGCTGTGAACGATAAACACACTCGTTAACGCATCCCCGACACCAAGTCCTTGCACTGCAGGATTTGAATTGTCGACATCAAAGGCCCACTGCCCATTGCCTTTCATGGAAAACGTCCCAAACATACCAGTCTGTGAGTCCTGTACAAAATGAGCTTGTCCCGGATTTGGATCGGATACCGATAATGCCCCTTGTGTGTGCAGTCTCGCATCTTCAACAACGCCACCGCTATCTTGACCCGATATGGTAGCTGCTTGCGGTGGAATTATCTGCAACCCGGACATGGTGATTGATATTTTTGAAACATGCTGGTGGTTCATGGACGTTGAGGTATTATGCAAGTCGGAGATGTCGGATGAGTGGGGTGGAGTATGAAACGTTTCGTGAAAGAATGCGTCTCCCTCGCGGTGAGAAGCAATAATACTCTCTTCCGAATGCTCAAGAACAAGAAGCTTCGAACTAACCTTGGTAAGCCTCCCCATTAAGCCCTCAATAGAAAAGGGATTATCACTTTGTACAGAGGATGAATCCGTCGAAGTTTCCCCCGTAGTTTGATCGGAGAATGAGCCTTCAGAATCTCTATTATCATGACTGACAGAGACTTGATCAGTGGTCATCAGCGATATGATCGAATGTTCCGGAAAAGCAAAAGAGATTGTGCCAGATTCAATAACTACATGCGCCCCTAGTGGGACGATTTGACCAAGGTGGAGGGGGTGTTTATTACCGGCCTCGTCGATCAAGAAGATGGAGCCTGTCAGTAATTGAACTCTACATTGAGCCTGAGTGACTATGATGTCGTTCCCAAGGGGGGCAAAAAAAGACTTAAACGAATTACTCATAAAGAAACCTCCTAAACCACGGACAATTAGGTGCTTCGGTATATCCATGAGCTGGTGACGAGCTGATTGATGATAGTAATCAAACATACACTACCTTTTTTAAGTGAATTTTCAAAACAAAAAAAATACACTTGCATTCAAAGAAGTGGGTTCACTTTGTCGGACCACTGAACGGCGAATTTAAGGTGGACAGTTTTACGTGTTACGCCGTCTTGTGGGCCCATCCCCCCAGGAATGGGCCCACAAGACGGCGTAAGGAGAACCGAGCTCCACCTTAACCTTGCTGCCGAACTGTCCGAACAACCGGGACCACCTCTATTCGAGCAAAAGATCGACGCAGCCACCGACAAGTACGACTACCACATTTGAATTTGCCCCCACTTCTTTAGACCACAGCTCTTCGTTTTCTTGATTTGAATTCATAAATACCTTAATGGATAGACAATATTTTCCAAACATAAATACTCAGATTAAAACTAACTCATTTAAATCAACACAAAAGAGGTCGGTATGAACTACGCAAAACTCGCACTTATCGCATGTATCTTGTTACTCCCTGCCTGTGCTTCGAAACATATGACTCCAGTATTGGACACAGAAAAACCCGTCATAGCTAATGCTAATGATGCAGTCGTAGTGTTCATGCGTCCGTCGATGTTAGGTGGAGCAATTCAGTCTTCAGTCTTTGATGTTACAAACCAAGAGAACAAGTTCATAGGAATTGTCTCAACGGACACCAAAGTCGCGTACGCCACTCAACCTGGCCCCAAAACTTTTATGGTTATCGGTGAATCTGCTGATTTTGCCAAAGCCGAACTTGAGGCAGGGAAAACATATTATATGCTGGTCACGCCAAGAATGGGCTTTTGGAAAGCCCGCTTTTCATTGCGCCCCGTGACTAAAACTGAATTAAATGGAGAAGACTTTGCGGAATGGTCCTGCGAATGCGCTTATGTCAAAAATTCCACTACCGCAGAATTGTGGGCCAAAGAAAATGCCCTTGATATTCAAAACAAGCGAACTGAGTATTACAAAGACTGGATGGAAAAACCTGAAATCGAAAGACCGCTGCTGCGTTCGACAGATGGTATTCCAACAGAACTTAACGCGCAATAATGAAAAGGCCCCCGGAAGGGGGCCTTGCTATTCCCAATCAGCCAATTTGCCCATTGCATTGACGGGCAAAGCACTGCCAAGAGTATATTTCCTTGGAGTTTCGGAAGGCGTCAATCGTGATGAAAGAAATGCTCGAAGGGTCGAGACTAACTCCTGTCTTTCCGGAGCATCTGGCGTTGGGACAAGGAAGACTTTCAATCGTCCCCCGATATGCCCCATATCCTGACGCACAGCACATTTCTCTACCCACTCATGCCCCACAATCAGACTGGCGACTTTATCTGGGTACACATTCACCCCGCCCACTTGTACTGCTTTATCTTTTCTGGCCCCGGGATAAAACCTCTTGTCGCTTTCCCAATCAAACTCATTAGGAAGAATGCATACTTGTCGTTTGCCATCAGGCTTAGATCGAATCACCACCCCTTTTTCACCAGGGTGCCAGTAATCGAAGAGTTCGTAGGGATGCTCGGGCGACACCCGCCATCCGAGGCCGCCAGTTTCAGACGAACCAAAAATTTCATAAAAACGAGACGCACCATACTCAATCAGCCCTGCAATCGTGTCGGCAGGACATGGCCCCGTAGAAGTTACACAGTGGACGTTAGCAGGAAAACATCCTCCCGTTTGCATCAGCCCTGTCCAAAACATTGGAAATCCAACCACTAAATCTCCAGGCCTCAATTGATGATAAAACACCTGAGTTGGTAGAGGAGGAACTGCACGAACCGGGATACCCAACGCATGGGGAAGCATAACTCCAAAAAGAAAACCATAAATATGATGCTGCGGGACAAGGCAGACAACGCGATTTCGCCCTTCATACAGCCGCACTTGTGCCATGATTTCCTGCGAGAGCAGCCTATACTCCTGAACGGCCGACATAGGCTCTCCGGTCGAACCGGAAGTCTGAAAGACCAAGGAATCAGGCCATCCGCCAAGGCCGTTATCCAAAACGTCTGCCAATGACTCCAGACACAACTCCTCCAAATTCAAGTCGTCAGCGCAAAGAGAAAAAAAATTCGCCGCCACGGGAACAAATGACTCAGGCAGCCGACCAGCTACTGGCATGCTATTAGCCCCCATGCTGGTCCCGACATGGGCCTCCAACAAACTAGAAAGCACCCTTTTTATGCCATCCCTAGTCAGCGATACAGGCATTACTCTCCTCCCGCTGAATCGGTGAATATGCAGAGGTTCTGCCCACGCTCATCTCTACTGACACACACGTGGGAAGTAACTGAATCAGCCGAAAGGGCAAAAGCCAATTCGAACGCATGGGCGATAAACATGCTGCCCCATATGTTGGCATGGCAAGAAGCATCCTCCCCGTGAATCTTCAACGGACGGTCGGCCAGCACCCTGTGGATACGCATGAACGAAGCAAGGCTATCATCATTGGTCATGCGCACATCGCCGATGAGACCATGGCGAGTCTTACCCTGCGCTCGCTCAAAAAGGAAAAACGCCGCCCCTTCACCTGAAGGCTCTTCAGCCTCCACCAAATACTGGGACAAAACTGAAGAGTACTCATCGATAGCACCGAAAAGAACGCGATCGACCCTCCCTTCTGCCAACCACATCTGTGCGGTCTGCACACCACAGAAGACCGATGATTTCAACTGGCTTATAGTTGAACAAGGACCGGCAATCTTCAATTGAATCCCAACAACTGCTGCGGGAATGTTGTGAACAGATTGGGCAAAGGCCATTGGAGAAACAAGCGAAGGGCCATCATCAATGAGACCATCGAGAAATTGAAAAGTTGTTGCAGTAGGGCCGCAGCCGGTTGCTATTATGATTCCAGTCCTTCCCGGCTCCAAGACGGGAGAGCCAGCATCTTGCAGGGCAAGATGTGCCCCCAAAAGCGCTAACTTACTAAAATGGTCCATTCGTCTGAGAGCTCTAGGGGCAACAAACTGTTGTAGAGCTGTCACATCGGCCAGCCTAGGCTCACTCGAATTAATCAACGACACATCTTGGGCTCGCAGTGCTTCCAACCCCTCACCAAAACCGCCTGCCACGCCAATCCCTTGCACCGCCATCCTCATAAAAGGGCCCTCCCTAAAACCAGCGCGGAATTATTCCCACCGAACGCCAGGGACTGGCTCAAGCTATACTCAGCCTGCAAAGAAGCCAGCTCCGTTACGGGACTTACTCCAAGGGCCGAATCAGGACACGAAAAACCTTGGCTCGCTGGAACTTTCTGGAGTCGCAGGCACTCCAGCGTGTAGACAGCTTCAATCGCCCCTGCCGCCCCGAGGGTGTGACCGGTGTACCCCTTGGTTGCAGATAGCGGCACTCCAGGGAGCACGTCAGTAAGGACTCCGGCCTCAGCAACATCATTATTGGCTGTAGCCGTCCCATGGACATTAACAAACCCAATGTCTGACACGCTCAGACCGGCCTGCTTCATTGCCACAGCTATAGCAGACCGAAGTCCGGCACCATCCGGTTTGGGAGCTGTAAGATGATATGCGTCGGCACACGTACCATAGCCATGAATCTTCCCCCTCAAGGACGATCCCCGGCTTTGTACTCTCTCGTCGGATTCAAGGAGCAGAACACCCGCTCCCTCACCAAGAGTTAGCCCACTCCTATCTCGATCAAATGGCATGCACGGCGAAGTGGACACAATCTGCAGGCTGATGAAGCCATTGTAAGTAACAGGAGTCAACTCATCAGCTCCACCAGCCAAGACAACATCGCAGAGCCCTTGCCGAATCCAGGCGGCTCCGATTCCTATGGCATCCGTGCCGGAAGAACAGGCGTTGACCACTGTTTGAACGGGACCGGTAAGTCTGAGACGTGACACCAGATAGGCGGCTGGGTTGGAATTCAAAAAACGATCTATCTGACTAAAATCCGATGCCCCGGAATGCCTATGCTCCCTATAAGACTCCAAACAGTTAAGCGAAGCACCAACAGTTGTTCCCAAGCAGACACCTACACGGAGTCCCTGCAACTCCTCAAGAGTTACACCAGAGTCAGCAATAGCCTCCAAAGCCGCGACCTCGGCATAACAGGCCGTATCAAGAAGCTCTGACTTGCTGGGATACTTCTCGAAAAAACGCTCCTGTAACGCAAAAACCGGATACTCCTTCTCATGCCCACATGGAAATCGTCGCGGCAGCATTGGCTGAACAGGCTCACCGAAGAGCGTATCCATATTTTCAGATACGCTCAGGCCGCACGCGCTGATGCAGCCAAGCCCGGTAATAGCTACAGGCTGTTGTCTCATCATGCGACTCAGCCAGCCTCGATAAAGGCGACGAGGGTATTAAAGGTTTGAAAAGCTTTTTGCCCTTCTTCAACATCCTTAATTCTAATACCAAAGTACTTTTCCAGAAGCACAACCAGTTCGACAGCGTCCAAGGAATCCAGCCCAAGCCCTTCACCGAACAGAGGCTCGCTTTCAACAACATCATCCGGCGTCAGGTCTGTGAGTTGCAGATGTGTTATGAGAATATCTTTGAGTTTTACAGCGGTATCCATATTATTTCCTATTTCTTGTCGTCCCATATGTTAAAAAAATTATAATATTGAAACGGGTGAGCGTACACATATCGCTCAAGAGCCGAAGCGAACTTCTGCGCAAAAGGAGCATACGTTTCCGAAGCCTGAGGCAACCCTGCCGGTACCGTAACCACCTGCTCAACCCATATATGTGTCCGCTTTCCTTCCACCCGACGGGAAAACACCACCAGCACAGGCGCGCCAGTTAATGAAGCGAGACGGTAAACACTCATCGGCAGATTAATCGGATCACCAAGAAAATCTGAAACAACAGTATTCTTTTCGCTTCCCAACACCCTGTCCCCAGAAAGACAAAGTATCTCGCCGCGCCGAAGCACGTCGAGCATCTCAAGAGAACCGCCAAGAGGCCCCATGGGATCAATGATCGTTATGGGGCAACCATCTTCCCTATGCTCAAAATAATGGTGGTCTACGTCGTGCTCGGCACGATGTAAAACAACACTTCGAGGCTGGTCAAGAAAGTCCAACGCAGCCAGAGCCGTCTGCCAAGAACCGACATGAGCCGTCAGCATAATTGCCCCGTTACCTTCCGCGACAAGCCCTCTGATCTTTCTTTTGTCCTCTTCGTCTGCAGTAAAATCCGTATCGTTGTGAATGCCGAATGCTGCACGGTCCACTAGGTTCAAACCAAAGCTGAAATTGAGACGATATGCGATCAGCCAACCGCGAATACCACCAACATCGGGAAATCGGCGCTTGATATACGGATAGGAACGCCTCCGAACCTTTGGCAAGAGAGTGTACCAAAAAACGACAAAGGCCAGCATGCAGTAGGCAAGAGGCCGCCTGCCCACCCTGATGGCCCAGTAAAATATCTGATGATGAAAAGAGGAAGCTACGCTTGTACTATCCCAACGCTTCATGCCTGTCCCTCTGTTTCCAAAGCTGATTGCAATGCTTTTGCTGTCACTAGGAGTAGACCGCCTACGGCCACTGCAGCGACTGGTCCCACGACACAGGCTCCGATCACCCATTCAAACAACCGAAGATGTGCTTCGTGACCAAGGGTCTGCAAAGAGATGTCCGTCAACCAATGCCCGTGGCGAATGTAATATCCGACCTCAACACAGAGGGCGGGCATGAATGGCGGAATGCACAACTGATTGGTCCCCAGAGCCGCCACCCTGGAAAGGCCCAAAAAACCTGAAACCACCACCAGGGTCAAACAATGAAATCCGAAGATGGGGAACGCGCCGACGAGCAGTCCCAGAGCTCCTGCTAAAGCAATGTCTCGGGGGGTATTTTTAGCGGCCAGCAATATGCGAAGTGACTGCAACGGGCTCAGCAGTTTGAACTTCCCTTCTTCGTCTTGAGCCATTTGCCTATGTGGCACAGGCATAAAAGATCGGGTGGTCAAGCGCGTGTTAAGCACAGTTATGCGTAGATTGTCCTTCAACGTATGAAAATGAGAAATACGATCCTCTTTCTGTGGATAATATACAGAGATATCCACTTCCGAGAGAGAGAAGCCAGCCCAAGCTGCCTTGACCAAGACTTCCACTTCAAAAGAATAGCGTCGCTCACGCAACTTCAGGCTCTTAACGACCGCCACGGAATAAGCACGAAAACCACACTGGACATCCGACACCTTGGCGCCGGTTTGAACACGCAGCCAAAAATTCGAAAAACTGCGGCCAAACCGAGAAGAAGCCGGGATGTTCGGCCCGGAGAAGTCCCTGCTGCCGACCACAACAGACTCGGGGCATTCTGTCAATACCGGCAGGAACTTGCCTATGTCCGCCGGGTCATGCTGTCCATCCGCGTCCAGGGTTATGATGTGAGAAAAACCGTGTCGGAATGCGTATTCAATCGCCGTTAAAATGGCGGCACCCTTGCCTTGGTTGCTTTCATGCCTGACGACGTTGACTTCCAACCCGTAGAGCACATCAAGGCCTTCATCCGTACTGCCGTCGTCCACGACCAGGACATCCGGCAGGACAGCAAGTGTCTGCTTCACCACCTGCCGCAGTGTCCCGGCGTGGTTAAACACCGGGATAACCGCCAAGGGAGTGATCGCAGCCGACTTAGACATCATGCAGGCTCCAATTCCCCGGCTTTCCAACGATCAAAAAACTCACGACAAAAATCCGGCTGCACAATGAGCAGATCGCCCTCGGTATCCAGGAGCATTTGAACGCTATATGCCGTGGTCGTCACATCCCCATCTGCATTGCGGATAATGTACTCGATGTTCAACCGGGCAGCCTCTGTCCAGTGCAACAGGGCCTCAACGGTAAACTCGTCACCGTACTTCAACGGTTTCAGGTAGTCGATGTGGAGCTGCTTGATAGGGGTGACCACACCATGAGCATACCAATCCAGATATCCGAAACCGTAAGCATCTCCCAAAGCCACGCGAGCATCTTCCAGATAACTGGAATATCGTCCGTGCCAGGCTATACCCAAAAGGTCCACCTCTTCGAAACGCACAACTCGGGAAACCGTTTTACCCAAGGGGGCAGGAGCATTGGAGGCGCACTTAAAATACGGTTTAGCCATTGTTTTTTTCTCCTACGACAACAAGATTGAATGAAGATGCCTGCTCGCCATCCACGGTCAGTCGTACGTTAACAGACACGCCGTTCTCATTATCCGAAAGAGCGCATACGGCATCGATGGAATCGCCCGGTTTGACCAGCCTGGTAAATTTGGCCCTGCTCATGGAGAGTATCTGCACGTCCGGGATGCCCGTGGCCACGGCCCCGACAAGCAACTGGACCATGGCCGGTAAAATCGAATTGCCTGGAAAATGCCCTTCAAAGCCGAGGAAGTCTTCCCGGCAACAAAAACGGCTGGCAACCATGCCATCTTCATTCCGATGCGGCGGGACAATGATGGAATCTATTACAGCCTTCCTCAATGGACTATCTGTCATATCTCACACTCGTCGTTCTCAGTATAAGTCTGTAATCAGCACCATGATCGGCCAACGTCACAGTATTCGGCACGGGGGTATCAGGCTGACCGGAATAATCATAACTCACGTTCCACTTTTCACTTTCGCCAATAAATTCCGTGCGCTGAATCTTTCCGCTGGAGTCAAACGTGAACTTGGCTTCCCCTTCTTCCCCAATTGCCACCAGCGAATCTCCGTCCATGTATACGCCTTTGCTGTCCACAGCCGGTTGATATGTCAAATACAGCCGCTGAACGGCCTGGGCCGCATGGTCAAGAAATCTTGGGAGCTGCCTAGCGGCAGGTAGCACAAAGTGCACGACATGGGCTGTAGGCGTGACCCCCATGTCAAACCACTTCATGCCGAAACCGCCTAAGATAACAAGCCGGGCGACCTTCTTGTCCAGGTCAATCCTGATGATTCCATCCATTTGCAGAGACCGTTCTCCCACCTGCAACACGACAGCCTGCTTGAGGGTGTACACACCTTGTCCATTAATCCAATGATCTTCCGCCAGCCTCTTTACCCCCTCTGGCACCCCTTCTCCGCCCATAGGGCCGACTGGCGGATGGGCAGCGCAACCTGCAAAAAGGAGAAGGAAAAGAAAAACACACAGCTGTCTCACTTGCCCCTCCCCACAACAACAGGGGTAAGAAACAAAGCGGCAGGCAGAGCAACTCCAATTCCCAGGAGAACGGATGTTCCAATTGCGTGCAAGGCCGGGTGAGCAGTCAACGCCAACGGGCCGAAACCGGCCAGCGTGGTCAATCCCGACACGAGTGTAGCCCGCATGGCAGTTTCATCGGTTTTACCCAAAGAGACATGCACCATGTAAATTCCATAATCGGTACACAGCCCGAGAACTATGGGAAACGCTGTCACCGAAAACAGGTTCAGCCCAGCGCCGGTCATACCCGCAATGCCGGTTATTGCCAGCACGGCACACGCTGACGGCAGGATGGCGGCCAACACGAGACGCGGGTCCCTGAACAAGAATGAAAGCAGAAGCAAAACAGCAAATGAAGAAAGACACAAAAAACGAAGCGTATCATTCCGAATAGCCCGTTCCAAAGTGGCTTTGACCGACAAAATGGAAGCGATGCTCATGCCGAGCCCCTTAAGGGACTTCAAAAGAGCAGAATCAACTCCCCCCTCTTCTGAAACAAGAGAAATAAAACGTCCACCGCCGTCGCTTGGGACATGAAATAATGCAAGCAATTCGCCCAGTCCGGCAGCGGTGGCAATGTCGGGCGTAACAACAGGAGGCGCTTCCGCCAATACCCGCCGAAACGGTTCAAAGGCGTACACCGAGAAACCATATTCTGCGGCGGCCTTTTCCATGTTTCGGGCAACACTCTCCTGCCGCTCATTAGTCCAAAAACCCTTCCAGGCGTCACTCCGCGCCTGCTGGGTCCTGATCGACGGGAGTATGGAAGCCAGGCTGGAGACCCTTGCTTCAGGGGCATTCGAAGTCAAAAGGGTATAGGCCTCATCATTGACCCTCAGCCCGGATTCGGCGGGGGCATCCGGAGTAAAGGCCATGATACTGTCATCCATTCCGCCCCATATTGAACGAACGTCGGCCTCCTCTTTGAGGAGTTCAGGAGACATATAGCCAAGGGACCGCAAATCACCGTCCACTTTTACATTGACCGCACCAGCCCCGAAGACAACGAGAAATGCGATGAGCATGGCACCAAAAACTTTGGGGGTTACCCGCCATGGCAAACCAATTCCTCCGGGCAACCCCGTAGTCCGCCTTAGCAGATGAGGCAGGACAAGCAGCGAAAGCAACAACGAACAGACAAGCCCGCACATGGTGAAAACGGCAAGCTGCCGAATGGCAGGAGCTGAGGAGAACATGAGAGCGCCAAAGGCACCGAGAGAAGTCAGCACGCCGAAAAGCAGGGGACGAACAATGCCCCCCAATCTATTGGAACGAGACTCCTCTGCTCCCGCACAAGCGAAATACACATGCACGGCAAAATCCACGGAAATGCCAACTAACACAGCGCCGAACCCAACAACAATGCCGGAGATTTCCCCAAATAAAACGCGGGTGCAGGCAAGGGCTGCGACCAGGACTCCACAGGGAACAAGAAATATGACGAGCGCAGTCAAACGACGCAAGAACATGACAAAGACAAGAGCCAACAAGACCAACGAAACGGCAAAGGCCACTATGATATCATCGTGGATGACTCTTTCATTGGCAAGCGTGTGTCTATGGCCAGCGACATAGGTTGCAGTGACGTTCTCCGGAAGCCTGCTGAAAACTTCCTCCAGGTGGCCGACCAGCCGGGCTGCTCCGTCGGAGTCTGTCATGGACACAGGCGTTTCCGCGATCAGCAACAGGTTTCTGTGGTCGGCAGAAACAAAATGCCCGCCATGCACCTTGGCCACTGAAGTAAAATTCAATGATTTCAGCTTCGGGAAGAGCACCGTACGAAGCCGAAGCGGATCAACTCGGACCAACTGCTTCAACATCGCCCCCTGCGGGGAAAGCAGGTCGCGATAGTTTTGCTGCATGGCGGCACGAACGGCATCAGGACTTGTGAGGCCATCCAATTTCGCCATATCGGCGACATCAAGCAAGACAGGCGTATGCCTGACGAGCCACGAGACCAGCCGTGGGCCCAGTTCGTCCTGAGGCCCATCAATGACCTTTGTGATCACTTCGCCGGGCAGGATGTCCGAAAGCAGGTTGGCAGCCTTGTTAAGATCAGCAAAATCTCCCTGAGGGGCGACATGCAAATTGATAACGACCTTGCCCGCAAGCGGAGCCTGCTGAATCAGATTGAACTCTTGGACAAGACTCCCGCTGTCCGGAAGCATTGAGACCACATCGTTCCGCACGGGCGCAGTCAACGCCGCCCAGGAACACAATCCCAACACCAGCAGGGCCACAACGACCAGCACCCCCCGGTGCTTTTCGCGCAGCACTGACTCCAGCCAACGGGGCAGCATGACTAGAAAACTCCTTCTGGAATGGACGGATTCAAGAGGGTCTCGTAAAAGGAAAGCCGTGTGTAGTCCCCATCCACATCATGAAGCTCCACCACAGAAACGCTTTTCGCATTCGGTGAGAACTCTATACGCAGATGACTGACAACACTTTTCAAGGCCGAACTTTTCGGGACGAGCCTGAGAGTGACAGGCTTGGTGCCCAGAACGGAAATATCGTATTGCCTTGTCAACGTCTCTAAATCGAAAGTCGCCCAGGCCAACACCTGTTCGGCCACCACGCGCATTGCAGGATCGCTGGACAAATCAACATCGTGGTTCCCGGTAAGATCATCCCAACGCTTCCCGCTCTCCCCGTTCAAAACAAACCCGCTACGAAAGGGGGATATGTATTCCCAGCGCAACCGCCGGGGGCGCTGAAAAAGAAATGCTCCTTCAGAAACAATCACATCATTGAAAACCGATAGATGCTTTTCCTGAGTGAACTTACTGGAAATTGCATGCGTATCCAGCGAATTGACCCGCAACTGTTCCAGCAATGCATCGCTCTCCCCCTGCGCCACGGCAAGCCCGGACAACAACACGCACAGCAGAATCAGCAGCAGGCTACGAATCTTCATTCTCTTCCGCCTCTGAAGGGATGAAAAGCTTGATCTTTGCGGTGGCCAGGACACGATCGTTGCAACGCACTTCGCCCTCGACCACGGCAAAGCCACTAAATTTGCCGACAGTCTCAGCCGCGACAAGCAACACGTCTCCTGCCTTGGGACGGCCGAGGGCTTCGCACTTCTGCACTCCCACGAGATAGCCTGGCTGAAGAGGCTTTCCCGCAGTGCGCAACTCGAAACCGCGAATAGCGGCATAGGTCTGGGCGACAAGCTCCGGAAAGACCACCCCATCAAGCGTCCCGTCCTCATTCAAAAGCAGATGGTTATCACGGATGTGAACCTCGGCGCGTCCAGTTTCTCCGTCTGCGCTCAGCAAGGAGTCGATGAGTCTCATCGGCCCTTCGTGCGGAACAAATTTGCCAGCCGGGGCGGGTAAGGGGATAAACGGCGTCAAGAGAGTGCTCCGGGATTACGCTTCCAGCAAAGGGGATCGGAGGCGAGATAATCTCCGGTGGCCTGATAGGCCATCCCTCTGCATCCGTAACAGGCACCATTCAGGTCGCACTCCCGGCATGTCCCAGTAATACGCTCGGAAATATTTCGCAAATCCCTGATGACAGGACTTTGGGCAAGAATATCCTTGAGCGGCATTTCCAGAATGTTCCCCACAGTGATGTCAACACCGGGACACGGAATAACGTCGCCAGTCACCGTGATCGTGCAGGAATACAAATGCCTGTTGCAGGTAAAAGCTGCAACTGACGGGTGGGGCTCCCACACAATGCCAAAACGCTCTTCGTCAATGCGGGCAAGAGTCTGAAACAAGCTCTCCAACTCCGACGGCTCAACAGAAAGATTCCGATTCCGTGTGGCCCGCCCTTGATCGGTCAGCATCTCGAAATACGGAATGATGCCACGTTCGCGAAGCCAGACCCACATATCTGGAAGTTCGTCGATATTCTGCCTGCAAATAACTGTCTGCGCACCCAGGGAAAGGCCCTCCTGAGGATAGCCGACATCACGCAGGATCTGCATTCCTCGTCGGATTTTCTCGGTTGCCCCTTTGCGCCCTGCGAGCAAATCCTGGACGCTTGAGCGCAGACTGTTCATTTTAACCACCGGCTCAACGCGCAACTCAAGGAGCAATTGAGCAAGCTCCTCGGTCATCAACATGCCATTGGTGAACAGTTCGATTCGCGCACCGGCGTCATGGGTGTACCGCAACAAGGTCTCAAGGTGGGGGTACACCAAGGGTTCACCCCCGCCGAGCACGATGATCTTTTTCGCCCCCAGCGCGATTCCCTGATCAACAGCATCAAGGATGGATTCAAGGGGAAGCTCCTCTTCAAGAGCCTCCCCGGAATCCGCATAGCAATAGATACAGCGAAGATCGCAGGCCCGGCTGAGTTCCAGCTCCATTGTCAGGAGCCTGCTTTCAACACGGGTGCGTTCAATTTCTTCCGGGGTGAATTCACTCCCCCAGCATTTTGAATTACTCTTCAATTGATTTTTTGGCATTTGCATCTTCGATTATTTTGAACGGGACAGTGCCGCAGTAAGATGGGCCTGGATGTCCTGCTCCAGGTACTCGATCCAACCATTGTAATAGCGATGAATCTTTTCGCCGTCGTATTTGAGGTTTCTGCTGTTCTTGTAGGTGATATCAAAAGTGGACTCGTCGTAGGTGACATCCACAACAGCCTGATGATTGCGAATATTGAGCGTCGCCACGATAAGGCCGGGCTTCACGGTAGACATCATCCACCCACGCCCGGTACCCGCATCAATAATGGCATTTTCAACCTGTTCCATCGTCAATTTTTTAGACGAACTTTGAGGGATATTATCACCGGAGACATTGTAGACAATCTGCCTTTTGCAACCAGTCATCATCAAGGCGGCAAAGCTTAAGGCAAGAATCAGAATCAACAGGCTTTTTCGAGGTGTTTTTTTCAGCATTGCGCTTCATCCTTTGTTTAAGTTATCGACCTGGATTGGTTGTATCCATGTCCGCAAGGGCATCGCGAATCATGGCTTTGACATCTTTCCTCATCTGCATGTGTCCGCCTGGCGTTCCAGCGTATTCCCGCGGGTCAACAGGCGGCAAAAAACGAATTTCAATATTGCGGCGATTCAGGCGTTTCTTCCCGATCGGCATCAGATCAAAAGTCCCATGAAAACAGACCGGCACCACGGGCACCCCTGTTTCCACCGCCAGCTTGAAAGCACCCGAATAAAATCGTCCGAGCTGACCGTTTCGGGTTCTGTGTCCCTCAGGAAACAAAACCAATGCGGTGGGTTCCTGAAGCGCATCCTTTCCCGCCTGGAGGAAACTCTCCTGATCAGACGATTCGCTGTTGATATACTTGGCGTATCGCATGAACGGGCCATAGATAGGGATCTTAAACGGCCAGCTACGGACCACGAGCGTAATATCCATGATCGGTGTTGCGCCTATCAGATACACGTCGAAAAAAGAGGCATGATTGGGCGTGTAGATGCAAGGAGCTTTGATGAGCTCCCGATCGCCAGTCACCTTGATACGAATGACAAGCGACATGAAAAGCATCCAGCCACGGCCATAGATGACAATAAGTTGCCTCAAAGTCCGCCGAGGGTCTTTTCTCCCGACCACAACAATGAGCAGCACGAGAAATGGACCGGCCACAGCACAGGCAAGCGTCCAAACCAGCATGAACGAGTATACGTATACCGTGAACAGCAAGTCCTTCAGCGACTCAAGCGTATCTGGCTGAGCAGCACCCATTTCAACTATGCCGTCTTGTATTCCGGCTCATCTTTTTCGCTTGCATCAAGCGCTTTCTTTTTATTGATCACGAACTCGTGAAGATCACCAAGGGAACGAATCTGCTGGATTTCTTCATCCTGACGAATCTTAAATCCAAAGGCCTGCTCAAGGACAATAACCATATCCACGGCATCCAGGCTGTCCAAACCGAGGTCAGGATTAAACAGTGCGGTCGGCACCATTTCCTCCATCTCCAGTTCAAACTCTTCGGCAAGTGCCTCGTTCACAATCTCTACAATCTCTTGTTCCGTCATTAATCTATACTCCTCAGGACCAGAGAGGTGTTGATCCCTCCCAGGCCAAAACTATTCTTGATCCAAAATTCAGTTTGCAACGCGGATGTTTCAGTGGGGAGATGAATACCCTCACATCCTTCAGCAACTTCTTCCAAATTCATATTGGGGAGAAGGCGCTCCTCCCGGACCGACAGGATACTTATGATCGTTTCCAACACGCCGGATGCGGCCATTGTATGTCCCATGTATCCTTTGTAGCTAGAAACCGGGGTATCCCCGCCGAACAGATCTTTAACAGCCACCGCCTCGGCCCTATCGCCTGCGAATGTAGACGTTGCGTGAGCATTCACGTAGCCGATCGCATCTGCTGAAATATCTGCAGACTCAAAAGCCAATTCCATGCATCTCCTGATAGCCATCGGATCAGGATTGGCTACGCTTGACGGGTCAAATGTCATGCCCGTACCAGCAACCTCAGCTAAGATGGCTGCACCTCGCTGCTCGGCACTTTCCAAAGATTCAAGCAGAAGCATCCCACACCCCTCTGAACAGACAACGCCATCTCTATTCGCATCAAACGGCCTGGATGCAAATTGCGGCTCGTCATTCCTGTGATAAGAGGCGGCCTCCATGATATCGAAGGTCCCTACTGTCAGTGGATGGAACTCTTCAGTCCCACCACAGAGAACGGCGTCCTGTTTGCCATATGCGACAGCCTCATACCCCTGAATGACGGCTTGGCTCCCTGTTGCACAAGCAGCCGAAGGTGCAACGACCTGCCCATGCAAGCCCAAAGCCTGACCGACGTTGCTGGCGGCCGAATGATTCATAACTTTGAAAAAATGAGTAGACTTGATACTCGAGATGCCGCCATCGCGGAAATAGCTTCGGAAAAAATCTTCCAAGGCAGCGGGGCCGCCGGTAGTACTACCTAATACCAGTCCAAGTCGCTCAGGAGCAAAAGTCTCCGTATCAGCCTCCCCCTGCAGAAGAGCTTGTTGCGCTGCAAAAGTTGCAAATATGGACATGGGGGACATGGAACGCCGCTTCTGCCGAGGAATCTGCTTCGCATCAATGGCCGGAACTATACCGCCAATCCGAGGTCTGAGCCCATCCATTTCCTCCAAACCAGGCACGCGGGCAATCCCACTACGTCCGTTACTCAACCCAGTCCACAGGGGATCAATGCCAACCCCATATGAGGATACGGCTCCCATGCCCGTTATCACAACCCTTTTTAGTTGCATGTAAGCACCTCTTTTCTCAATTCATCCTGACCGAAAACCATACCGCATGCCACGTAGGCCGAAATGACAGCCCCAAGCACCCCAGGCGCAACAACAGATTGCCCTGCCAGGAACAACCCTTTGATTTTTGTCATCGGTAATACCGGATACTGGCCTTGAGAGTGCTCAACTCCATAGATCGCCCCCGCAGGAGAGCAACCATAGTCTTTGAACGTACATGGAGTTGCGAAATCAACAACACTCAGTTGACCTGCAATTTCAGGACAGTTTTTGGCAAGGGCCGCCAAGAGTTCATCAAGCATACCCGCCTTATACTGGGCATATGCATCACTACGCTTCCCGTTCACATCCGCCCAAGCCGTATCTCCAAGAGCTGGTGCCGGGCACATAATCACGACACTCCCATCTGCCTCGGCCTTCCCAATAAAAAAGGGAGAATCCACCAAATGCCCGGAGACAGAATACATGGCTCGAGTACCGCTAGAGTTAAACTGAAGCAAATTCCGCTTTAACAAAAAGGCGGGAGCTTCCTTCAACTTACCAAAGACCATAAATGCTGAATGCGAATTACGCAGCCTACGGATTCTCTTCCTGTAACCAGGGCGCATAGCCGACTCCGGGAGCATGTCCATTAGACACGGAGGAGACGCTGTATACACACACTGTTTAGCTTCTAACTTTTGCCCACCCTCTAACTCGACGCCAGAGAAGTCACCAGACACATCAAGGTCCAATTTACGCACCCCGCGTCCACAATAGACATCCACACCAAACGCCTTGAGTTGCCGCTGATATCCTTTCACAACAGCCTGCCCACCGCCCTGTACGCTATGAACAGAATTAATATATGACCCGGCAACCTGTGCATGGGTGCGGAGAAGAGCCCGCTCTGGTGGCACACCGTAAAGAAGAGTGTGGGCGCTCAAGACAGCCTTCAGTCCTTCGTCATCCGTCAGGCTATCCAAAAAACTAAGAAGAGTCCGATCATCTCGCTCTAACGAAAACGCATCTTCGGAAAAAGGGCGCTCAAGATTGAGGTAAGAAGATTCTTCCCACTCCTTATCAATCTCACGGAAATATGCAGAAATAGCAGATTCATCGCCTGGAAATTCTTCCTGCAATGCTTGCTTGTAGCGATTCTTGCCTGCAGGCTGAAGAAATCTTTGACCGGAATCACGGAAACGTATTTCGTCAAACCCATCCTCTGGAAAAGACTCAAATGACAATTCAGAGGCAACACCAAGATGGTTGAAATACCGTACCAGTGGGCCATCTGAACCTAGCCCTCCAGTGTAATGCAGTCCGGTGTCATAGTACGTCCCTTTTCGTCGGAACCCACGCAGTATCGGTGCCAGTTGCGCATCCTGCTCAACCAAGGCAACGCTCGCGCCTTGCTTAGCAAAGATCAATGCGGCAGTCATCCCAGAGACACCGCCGCCTACAACCACTACCTCATACTTCATGACTAAAAGGAAATGACAAGAGCCGAGTTTGTCCCACCAAATCCTGCAGAATTGCAAAGGGCAGTAGTGGGAGGAGTGATATCATTGTCGGTCAAGATATTGAGCTTAGCACTAAACTCATCAGGCCCATTGAAATTTGCATTAGCTACAGTTATGCCCATCTGACGCATGATGACCGTGCATGCAACCTGAGACGCGCCGGCCATCCAAAACTCATGACCAGTGAGTCCCTTGAGGGAAGACACGCGGGGGCAATTCTCCCCAAAGACAGAATGGATATTCCTAGCCTCGGCTCCATCGCCTGCTGGAGTGGAAGTGGCATGGGCACATATATAGTCAATATCAGACACATTCACCCGTGCCTGCTTCATGGCACATGACATAGCAGCTGCCAGCCCCGTATCACTCGGGACCGAAATGTTCCCACCATCAGACGAAAAACCATAACCTGCCACCGTCCCAAGGATTGAAGCTCCACGTTTTTCAGCGAGATCACGACGTTCCAGGACAATGACAGCAGCCCCGCCGCTCGGGACCAAGCCATCGCGATCGGCATCAAAGGGCCTGGAGGCCTGCTGTGGACTACTCATACGGCCTGAAAACGCCCCAAGTCCATCAAAACTGCACATGGACTGCCAATTGATCTCCTGCGCACCGCCACAAATCATCCGCTCTTGTCGCCCAAGCGCAATAAGATCAGCAGCTTGGCCTACAGCATGCCCACCACTGGCGCATGCACCACTCAATGTCCATGAAGCCCCCCTCGTCTTCAAAATAGTATTCAAATTCATGGAAACGTTGGATGTCATGGACTTAAAAATCGTTCCACTACCGATGAGGCGCGTCTCCTTGCGCTCCTGCAATTTCTCCACTTGATCAATAGCGGCGAGGCAACTGGAATCCGAACCAAAAATGAGCCCGGTTTGATCATTCTGCAGATCGTCAGGCTCAAGGCCAGACTGCTGCAACGCCTCAACCACTGCCGTGTGCGCTTGGATAGCGAATTCCGGCATAGTCTTGCGCTGTTTTCGACTCAGGTATTGCTTTGAATCGAATCCAAGAATTCGTCCTGTGAGTCCACTTTGAAAGCCACGCCCAATGCGCTCATCGTCAACGACAATACCACTTTTACCTTCAAGCAAAGAGGCAGAAACGGCATCTGCGCCAATGCCCAGGCAGGAGACAAGACCAATTCCAGTGATTACAACTTCATGCATAGTAAGGCCTAGGTGTGGATGCCGCCATTAACGCCAATGACCTGCCCCGTAATGTAAGATGCAGCAGGAGAGCAGAGGAAAGATACAACACCTGCAACCTCGTCAGGAGTGCCGATACGTCCAAGTGGAATCTGTTTCTTAATCTCATCAATTGGAAGACCATCGAGCATTCCAGTATCAATAAAACCTGGGGTCACGGCATTGACCAAAATGCCACGTTTACCAACTTCTTTCGCAAGTGAACGCGTTGCACCGATAAGCCCGGCCTTGGCTGCAGAATAATTGGTTTGACCAGCTACTCCAGTCTCTCCTGATGTGGATGAAATGTTAACGATCCGCCCTGTGCGCTTGCGCAGCATGGCGGGCACAACAATCCGGCTAACATTGAAAAAGCCATTCAGATGAACATTGAGCACATCTTGCCAGTCATCAATACTCATAAGCAGCATAATCCCATCGCGAGTGAAGCCAGCGTTATTGACTAGGACTGTAGGAGTTTCCTGTTCAAGGCAAGGGGTAAGAGCTGATTCAACAGCTGAATACGAGGCTACATCGAACGGAAGCAAACGGCAGGAACGCCCGAAACTTTCAATATCATCAGATATATCTCGAGCAGCTGCATCATTAGACCTGTAGTTTAACCAAATATCGTATCCATCAGAAGCCAATTGGCGAGATATAGCTGCACCAATACCAGCACTTGCACCAGTAACTAGAGCAATTGGCATTTTTATATACCTTTATAATTTTTCCTTTAAAAAAATAAAACTACACCAAGCCCGGTGAGCGCGCAATATGATTTTGACGCTCGCTTAGAGAAGTGGGTCCACTTTGTTGGACCACTGAGCGGCGAATTTAAGGTGGACAATTTTACAGGTTACGCCGCCTTGTGGGTCCATCCCAGAGGGGGTACCCCCTCTGGGATGGGACCGCTTTGATATATCTCCATCGGCTTGCGTCCGTCAAAGGTCTTGTGAGGACGCCGATTGTTGTAGAAGTTAAACCACCAAGCCAAGGCTCTCCGCAGCTCACTTCCTGTCTCCAGTTCCCGCAAGTAAACACATTCGTATTTCAAAGACTTCCAGAGTCGTTCGATCATAACGTTGTCCATCCAACGCTCGCGGCCATCCATTGAGATACGGCTACCAGTATCCCTCAGAGTCTTTGTGAACTCATAACTGGTAAACTGACTGCCCTGATCCGTATTGAATATCTCAGGGACGCCATAACGGTTAATTGCGTCCTCTAAGGCCGCAACACAAAAGTCGGCATCCATCGTATTTGACAAACGCCAAGAAAAGACCGCACGATTATGCCAATCCATAACTGCCACAAGGTACAAGAAGCCTCTTTTCATCGGGATATACGTTATGTCCGTGCACCAAACCTGATTGGGTTTCGTAATCGCCATATTGCGCAGTAAATAAGGATACGTCTTATGCTGTGGATGTGGCTGGCTCGTATTTGGCTTTTGGTAAATTGCCATCAAACCCATCTTTCGCATCAGCCGACGTACTCGACCACGACCAACCCAATGCCCTTCATCCCGCAGGATGTTGCGCATTTGGCGTGAACCGAAGAACGGCAACTCCATGAACAACTTGTCGATGCGTTTCATCAGTTCCAAGTTGTACGCAGACTCGCCAATTGGCTGATAGTAATATGTTGAGCGTTGCCGCTTGAGAATTCTGCACTGCCGTCGGACGCTGAGTTGTGGATGCTCTTTATCAACGACTTCACGCCTTCGCTCGCAGCTCAAATTTTGGCGAAGGCTTGTTGCAAAAAATCCTTCTCGATTAGAAATTGGCCAATCTTAGCGTGCAGATCCTTAATATGCGCTTCATCGGTTTGCTGGCTCTTTTGCTGTTTGCCGGAAAAACCGGCAACGATCTGTTCTTTAGCTTGTCTCTTCCATTGGGATATCTGATTGGTGTGAACGCCATACTTGCTGGCTAACTCGGAAAGCGTGAGTTCACCGGACAGAGCATCCAGGGCAACACGGGCTTTAAATTCAGCAGTAAATCTTCTTCTCTTCTTGGACATCGAAAAGCCTCCTTCGGCTATCATATGTCCACCTTAAACTGTGGTCCAGTTTCTTAGACCCACTTCTCACTTTCAATGCGAATTGATGCTTTCGGAACTAGCCAGCAAGTACAAAATAAATCTCATCTTCCGGCTCGAACACATTATTTTTGACGACGAAAAACTTGAGAAAAAGGCTCCCCGCTCTTACCGCTGGAGACTCTACATTTCGTAAATCCACTACCTCTCCCAAACTTCAACCTAAACACGCTACTCCCCCCGTTACTGTATGTCTAACCTAGACATACAGTAACGTTTTTTGGGGGCATACAGTAACGCTTTTGGGTATTGACATGTATAGCAAAAATCTCTTAAAGATTTTTGTAGTACCAATACAAATGGAGACATCATGAAAACGACTCAAGCTTTCAAAGAAAAGGACCTGCGAAAGATTCAAGTCCTGACTGGTGGTTCGTCTGCGAAAACCCAAAGCCACCCCACTCAACCTCGACTCTACGAATTTGACGAAGGCGACACACTCTCCTTTGACGAGGGGACACATGGCGTACTGGTTATTGGAGGAGTAGGCAGAGGCAAGACGGCGTCATTTATGTTGCCCATGGCATCTTCACTGATCGAGAACGGACTGCCTGGGCTCATCATCGACATCAAAAACAATTTCACGGATCAAATACGCAAGCTAGCCAAAACCGCCGGACGCGAAGATGACATCATTGAAATCGGCACGCATCCTTCAGCCACTCCCATAAATATTTTGGCAGGGCTCAGTTTGGATGAAATGCACCAACTGTTTGAATCGCTTATCATCAGCGGCATGGAGAACAGCCGAAACATAGACTGGCTCCATAAAGGTATCCGGATACTCAGCGATGTCGCTATGTTGCTACATTACGTATCACAAAATAATTTACTATTTGTACCTAACTTCGTATTACTCGATAAATGCATTAATGATTATGAATTCGCACGCACTGTTTTTAAAATGTACTTGGACAGTGCATACGATGCCAAAGATTACTGCCAACGCGCTTTTGTCACGAGGGTCCAAACTTCAGCCTTCCATATCTTCACTCCGCAAGACCAAACGACATCGTCCAAGTATGAAGAACAGCTCGCCTTCCAGCTTTACACACCACGACTGGTCCTAGGAGCCATCACTTCAGATGATTCTCTGTGCGCCAACCTGTCGGGGATGGATTGCTCGCTCACTCTGGATTACCGAGAACTTCTGAAAAACAATAAGATCGTCCTGCTCCGCTTTAAACATACGCAGGGACATGCAGCCAAACTGCTGGCACGACTGCTCAAAGAAAAATACTACGCGGACATCTATCGTACTTTGGACCAGGATTACGAACGCCCTAAGCATTGCTTTTTCATGGCCGACGAATACCAAGACGTCATCAACGTCTCACCGGACAACACTTTTGATGACTTTTCTTGGTTTTCTAAGGCACGTGAATTTGGCTGCATCAACGTGGTGGCTTCACAGGCACTCTCAAGCCTGTATGCAAACAGTTCCCAGCGAGATCAAGTCAATGCTCTGGTTGCGAATTGCTCCACCAAAATCGTCCTGCAAAACGATGATCCGGCAGCCGATGCTTATTTCCGACACTTCTGCGGCTTGGACAAAACACTCGCTCAACTGGGAGCAGCCGAAGCACTTGTCTCTCGCTTCGATTTGAAGAAACGCGAACAAACAGTCAAAATGTTGCATTGCAGCCAGGCCTTTAAACGAATACAGGCGCAATTAGTTCAGCTTAAGGAGGTTACTCCTCCCACAAACGTCTGCAAATCCCACATCAATTTACTACGAAATATTGATACCGTACTGCAACTTCACAAGCTACCACGGGCAATCAAAATACGACCTGACTATTTAGAACTGACCACAACCTTCAAAGACCTATTCGAGGACTTGGACGAAGTAAAAATCAGGTACAGAGAAGGACTCCATAGTGAAGTCATGGATGCATTGAAAACCCTGCACACAAACTACAGCGGTAAGTTTACTGTCAACGGAATCATTGAAGTCAACTATGGCATCATCTACCTCGACATTAATTCAGATTTCGATGTTGAAGATGAAATAGATGACTTCGTACGCGAACTAGTGGAGAAAGGACATGAAGAACAGAAAAACAGATAACTACTTTCAACGCGAACAGATGTTTAACCGCTATCTGATCAAGGCTGGCCATAATTTATTAACAGAAAAAGCAAACTACAGAGTTCCTGTAGGTTGGATCAATATCGTCGTAGAACTTTTTAAACGAGTCAGGCAATATCACCCAAACCTCAAAATTGAGAGCATGATTATCGTTGAGCCCTCACACAGTTACGGCAGTAAATTCTTTTTTGCATACATAGCGCCCGACAAACAACGGTACGATGACCTCTTGCACAAACCCCGCTCCCTGCGCTGGATCGAACTACAGGCCCGCCGACAAGTTTATGCAACATGTTCCAGGTGCGGACGACCACTCAAAGGCCCAAGCAAAAAGAACCGTTGTCTGGTATGTGCTCGTAAAAATGGCTTCAAGAGTTTCAACTAGTCAGCCATTGCCGCGCGCAACGTTGATTGTTACATAAGAAAAATGGAAAACGAAAAGGACGATCTCGACCTCATAGCAGACTTGGACTTGGGCCTGGATTTCAAAAAACACATCAGCGATAAGCCTCGCTTGATAGGCTATACCCGTTACGGCCCAACCGAAAAAAATGAAGCCAACTTCGAAGACGACATGGGGTATTTAATATCGGACGTGTCATTCCTAGACCAAGCCGGAAGCAAAACCACAGAGCATCGCCCTCAACTCGAAAAATGCATCAATCAACTCAGACAAGGCGATCGTCTTAATATTCCATCAATAGATCGACTAGCTAGAAACACCAAAGAATTGGTTGAGCTAATAAAACGAATCGCCGACAAAGGGGTCAGCATTGAATTTGAACGCGAAGGCATTAAGCTCGATCCTGTATTGCCAGACTTTGAAGAAAAATTGAATCTGATTGAAGGCATTTACAAAGCAGAGCAAGCTGTTGCTCTTGAGCGACGCAAAGAAGGACTCATCAAGGCAAAAAAGAAAGGCGTTCGTTTAGGCCGCCCCACGAAAGTGTCAGATGAAAAGCGTTCACAGATTCGCAAACGGCTCGCTGACGGCGAAAAAGCTCCATCACTCGCCAAGGAATATGGGATTTCAGAAAGCCTCGTTTACACAATAGGCCGGGAAGGTGGACGTTAGTTCTTCATCTCATGGCACACACCACAACGGCAACCACCTTTAAAATCAATCCCGAAACCAACCGATAGTCGTACGGTATTTCCCAATCCACAACATATGAAGGTACATTAGTACAACAAAGACTATCATCCCAACAATGACGTAGTCGGTCATCAGCCACGCACTGATGGAGTAGAGTATTGTCATTGACAGGATAATAATGGTTGAGAAACTTCCAGCTGTCACTTGCTGCCCATGCACAGCCTGACAATTACCACAGACAGATGCTCCCTTGGACACGAACTCTCCACAAAAAGGACATGCACCTTCTTCTGTCGTCGCCTGGTAAGAAAAGCTATTATCCATCGCATTCTCCGATAGTTATACTAATATTATCTCTCATTGTGATACTTATAGTCTGTAGACTTATAGAAGTCAAACTTCCATGCGAATATTTGGAGGAGTATGCGCATGTCTGGAAATTACACGAAGCAGGAAAAAACATTCTTGAAGAAGCTTGGAAAGGCCATCAAAGAACGACGGACAAAGAAAGGCTTGTCGCAAGAAAAACTCGCAGAATTGACTGGACTACACAGAACTTATGTAGGCTCGGTTGAACGCGGAGAACGCAATATCAGCGCGCTAAACACCAAAGTACTGGCTGACGCTTTAGGATGTCAGGCTAGCGATCTATTTCGAAGTGCCGAATAAAAAGGTACGCAGCAAATTGCCGAATCAGCCCCTGACCAAATGAAACCGTTTGACCCCCAAATGTATAAAACGGTCAAAATGCCCTTCTCCGGCTACTCCCCCCGTTACTGTATGCCAAAATCGACATACAGTAACGCTTTTTGCCACCCCAAAGTAACGCTTTGATGTATAAAGACCTACTGCCTGCCTAATCGTTTTTGCCCCCCCCTCCTCCATCCTTTCTTAAGACAGCAATCGCCCTACATTATGTAGAGTTGCACAAAATTAATAATTACAAACAGATACGCCTTACCCATTTTCTTACATGAACAGCCAAGAGTTGGATCTGACACTATTCACTTACATATCATTCCGCATTGACTCATGCCTTATTTGTGACTATTATACTTGTTGTAATTAATTTTTATGGCAATTAAAATAGGCATAATAATGAAAAAGAAACTCCCAATATCTGTCCGTAGCGGATTAAAAAAACTCGGTGACTCCTTGAAGAAAGCCAGACTCCGGAGACGATTAAAAATGGTAACCATCGCTAATCGAGCTGGGATCAGTCGTGAGACTTTGGCCAAGATTCAAAAAGGTGATTCAGGTGTGAGCATAGGAAATTATGCAGCCGTCATTTTCGCTCTTGGCCTGGGTGTTGAGTGGATGGGCTTGGCTGACATCTCGGAAGATAAGGTAGGACAGGCCTTAGATGAAGAGCGCATTCCTCGTCGCGCCAGAGATATTAAGGCATAGGAATTCACCATGGCCAAAAAAATATATGTTTATGTTGATCTCCAAGAAGGGACTCATCCCGTAGGGATATTGTGGGTACATGCCAACAATGCAGGGGAAAGTGCGTCTTTTGAATATGCACCGGAGTGGAGGAACTCTCCGTCTAAATTTTCTCTTGAGCCAGCACTGGAAGTTGGTGAAGGGGCTTTTCACACAGATGCAGGCAAATCCTTGTTCGGCTCTATTGGAGACTCTGCGCCTGACAGGTGGGGGCGAGTGCTCATGAAACGCCGTGAAGCTCATGCTGCAAAAGCTGAGAAGCGTAATCCTCGACTTCTTCATGACTCTAACTACTTGCTAATGGTCAACGACTTCTCCAGACAAGGAGCTTTGCGCTTTGCCGAAACGAAAAACGGCCCTTTCATGGCTGCAGACACAAACGACAGCATTCCCCCAGTCGTTGACCTTAGACGACTTCTAAACGCGTCTGAAAGAATTCAGGCTCGCCAGGAACTGGATCAGGACATCAAAGACCTTGTTGATCCGGGTGCCTCCTTGGGCGGGGCACGACCAAAGGCCTCCGTCATTGATACAAATGGCGACCTGCTTATTGCGAAACTTCCTAGCCGAAATGATGATTGGGATGTTGAGCTATGGGAGTATCTCTCTTTCAAAATGGCAGAGCGTGCGGGCATTCCAACGCCTGCCACTCGACTGGAAAAGATTAACGATAAAAATGTGCTTCTTCTCAAGCGCTTTGACCGCAGAGAAAAAGGAATTCGAATTCCTTTCCTGTCTGCCATGAGTATGCTGAGTTATTCTGATGGAACCCACGGTAGTTATATTGAATTAGCCGAGATTCTGGCCCGATATGGATCTGAAACGACATTGGACCAAAAGGACTTATGGCGTAGGATGGTGTTCAACATCATGATCTCGAATGTTGATGATCATCTTCGAAACCACGGTTTTCTCTATGACGGTTCCGCAGGGTGGCGACTTTCGCCACTCTACGATCTCGAACCAACGCCGACACACAACAAGCCGAGAGTGCTGCACACTTATATAGACATGTACAATGGTACAGCTTCTTTAGATCTTGCTTACAGTGTGGCAGACGAATTTGACCTCAATTTGAACGAAGCACGCAAAATAGCTAAAGAGGTGGCAGAAGCAACAAGAAATTGGGCCTACGAAGCTGGTCGACTTGGAGCAGACAAAAATGACATTGAAACCATGAGTTCTGCATTTAACCATGACGACCTAAAGTTGGGGCTCAAGGCCAAGGTTGTTATCGGAAACTCCCGAGCCTGACGCAGAAACAGGGGGGGGTACACTCACCCCCAAGAATTTGAATTCAATGGGGATGGCCAACGCTTTACAAAAATCATATAAGTGACTAATTTTAAAATGCAAAATAAAGGATTGGGTAATTTATTGCCAAATCGAATCCGCCTCTATTTTCTTCTGAAGCCAATCCTCCACAATTTGCATAGGCCAACCGAGCCTTCTACCCAAATGGATAGGGCGAGGGATTGCATCAAAGTTACGCCGTTGCCAATGACTACGGATGGCTGCGCTAGTTGTTCCTAGCAATTCCGCAAGCTCGTAGATATTCAAAACTTTTTGATTACTCATGATTTTTTCTCCTCTTCGAAATTCATCATGAGTTATCAATAAACTGACAATACAAAATGCGACTATCTACGATTTTCTTTTCACACAGCTGATTTTTTTTGGAAGCAAACGTATGTACCAAAGACAACAAGAACTAATGCTCATAGAGAGATACAAAGGACGTACTCCGGCTGACGTGACAAACTTGATCAGAAAAGACATCTCACAACTCTTTCCTAAAAGCGTCCTAGCCAAATCATTGATTATCCTTCACAAATGCAACTCGTGGTCAAAATTGGGCAAAAAAATAAAATGGCTTTCCAGCGCTACCGAATACGGAGAACAAGAAGATTTTATTAACGACCTATACTCCGCATTCCTAATTATAAAAACCAACGGGGATAAAAGATTTGCCCTAAAAAAAAGAACAAACAAATTTCTTGGGCACTTCACTACTTGTCCCCATTGTTGGCGCTTTGTTTTCAAGCGTTACAACAAAATCAAAAAAGCCCCTTATTGCTGCTTCCACGAATCCGGTTGTGCCGAATACCAAAGTCACCGACGGGCCCTTTTACGCCTCGCAAAAATCGGAAAAACATCGAGGCTACAGGAGCTTCGGAGCCTCTACCTAAAACATACTCAAAATGTACTTCACATTTGGCCCCCTAACTACATCAATTTAAAATCCAAAGGAATCCTTGCGCCTGAGGAATACGAGCCTGTCGAGCATGACCTCACAGAGATATGGCCCCATCTTCCTCTTACCAAAGAATTTATTTGCAAAACAGGAGGCGACATTCGCAATATCGAATCCGTAATATCGGCGCTTGATCCTGTCGATAGAATTGACCCTAATGATATGTGGGATAAAAATGATACCGAAGGTGCTGCATTTGTCCGCGAAAAACGACTCCTGCTCCACCAAATCATTATTCGTGACGCTAGTTTATACAAATGGGAATTTAGCCAAGCTGAAGCCTGGCTCAAACTCCAGCAGGAAGTACGGTCATCAAAAGGAGGCCCAAAACCAAACGCAGGAGGGCGACGTATAGGGGCTGGCAGACCTAAAAAACAATGACCCTTTTCCTCTACATATTTGACGACTGGCCCCCTTCAACTTACTAACAAAAAAACTAATTCCCTGTTTAAAGCCAGCTATTTATTCAAAAATCAAGGCGCACAGAACACAGAATTATTGTATCTACACAACCAACCGTATTCATCACGATGCATCACGATCAATCACAATGGTTGTAGTCGCTGAGCAGCAACAGACTCCAACAAATGCTGTATGTCTTCGACCACAAATCGGCCCTAGGGGACCTCATTCACCCTGAACTTCCCTGATTCATCACAATTCATCAAAAAGAATCAACCCGTTGAATTTAAAGAATAACTTGAAAAAACTTACCAGCCTGATATTATCCCTCCACCTTCCAGAATGAACAAGCGATACTGGCAGAAGCAGAAGCCTCAGAACTCAATGTGTCCTGGCGTACCATTGAGTATAATTAATGACCTTCTGCCCCCTATGGGCGGAACGCCACCTGACCGCATTACATAGGCAGGATGACCGCCACATCCTGCTGGTTGGTTCTTCATACGGAACCTCGGTTATGAGATGAACAGGAAAGCGAAACCGAACCGCGAACCAAAGAGTCATCCGGCCCAGAAACCGCCCTCTCACCAGGGTCTATATTCCTAACCAGCATTCGAACTGGGCGCTGTTCGGCAACCTTCATCATGGAGGCTGCTATGCAGTATCAAAATAACCAAGCACTCTTACCTAACCTCTTTACAATTCAAGACGCCGCAACCTTTCTGCGCGTCCACCGTTCCACCATTTCTCGTATCATTTCCACTGGCGATTTACCCTGCATCAGAGTAAGATCACGTAAGCTGATCCGAGAGCAGGATTTGCTAGCGTTCATTGACAGCCAAATCGGAATTGAAACGGGCGGAAGCTCGCAGGAGTACTAGCCCATGGCTACAGTAACCATTGCGAAATGCCCCAGAAAAAAGACCAAAGATGTATACCGTGTAGACTTCTACTGCCCGGAAACACAAATGAAAAAATATTACGGCACGTTCAAGAGAAAAAGCGATGCGAAAGCGGCAAAAGCCAAACTTGAAGTTACAATAGATGGCGGAGAATTAATTGAGATGCCAAGGGCCAACAGGTCCTTACGAAACAAGACCGTCAATCACTTCTGTGATCTCAAAGAAAAAGAGTGGAAAAGACGCAAACAAGAAGGGAGTCTCAGCCCTGTCACAGCTTCAGGATATATAGGCCGTCTGAAACGAATCCGAAAAACGTTTGGAAGAAAGCTGATCGGGACGATTACCGAAGAACTCCTTCTCGACTTCCGAGCCAAAGAAGCTCATCGCAACTCCCCAGCCTCGGCGAATCGGTATCTGTTCGTTGTTCAACAAGTAATAAAGCTGGCATCGAAAGAGAAGGCGATCACGACTGATCCGTCTGCTTCAATCCCGAAGTTAAGCGAAAAACAACATGAACGGAAAGTATTCCTCACCCCTAACGAGGTTGAGATATTACTCGAACAAGCTAGAAAACAAAAAACACGACACTACATGGTGCTGGCGATTCTGCTTGCCGTAGAGCATGGATGTGCTCGCCAAGAGATACTTGACCTCAAATGGTCCCAAATTGACCTGGACTTTCAAGACACAGGAGCAATCAACTTCTACCGCACCAAAAATAAGAACGACAGGCTTCACTCAATTATGCCGAGAACGAGAGAAGCCTTGCTTGAGCGAAAGGCCCACCTTGAGAAGATGAGAAAACAGCGTGGAATCGAAGTAAAAGACGAGCATATTGTCGGGAAACTCAATGGCTGTAGGTCCACCAACTTCAACAAGGCTTGGCGGACCATCCGTGACGCATGCGGCTTCAACAAGAAGCTCAACTTCCACGACCACCGCCACACTTATTGTACCAACATCGTGCTGGCGGGCGGGTCAACAAAACACGCAGCATCCATGATCGGCCATAATGATCCGCGTATGACCGAGCGTTATACCAACCTCGAGAACTTGCTCCACAACCCGGTACAGGACAAGTTGGCCGCACACTATCAAAATACATAAAAATCCCATTTGGGACATATATGGGACACAAAACCGTTTTCCGACTTTAAACCAAAGAAAAAGGACCTCGGATAATCATCCGAAGTCCTTAACTTTCTTGTGGTGGAGCTGGAGGGAATCGAACCCACGACCTCTTGAATGCCATTCAAGCGCTCTCCCAACTGAGCTACAGCCCCACGCTGTTGGGTGAAGGGGGAAATAGCCAAGGCGGGAAGCAATGTCAACTGAAAATCTCATTGTAGGGGGAGAGAGTTGTCCATTGATTCATGGCTCGTCTTGCAGTAAGAATAACGGACGGTTGGAATTATATGGAGAATAGATGGCACACGTTCTGAAACGGATACTTATCAAACTGCTGTGGGTGGGCGTGGTGTTTCTCGGCATCACGGTTATCAGCTTCTGGGTTATTCATCTGGCCCCCGGCTCGCCCACAGATCTTCAGACCACGTTGAACCCCGACGCCGGAATTGAAGCACGTCTCCAGCTCGAAAAGCTCTACGGTTTAGATAAGCCTCTGCATATTCAATACGCCAGCTGGCTGAAAAGATTGGTACAACTCGACTTTGGTCAATCCATGTCCGGCGACCATCGCCCGGTCTGGGACAAGATCAAGGAACGCCTACCTTTAACCTTTGGTATGAATGTGGCTTCCATGGTGCTGACTCTGCTCATCGCGGTTCCCATAGGGGTAACTGCGGCATGGTGGCGTGGTGGCGTTTTTGATAAACTGTCAACCGTGGTCGTATTCATAGGCTTTGCCATGCCCGGATTCTGGCTGGCCCTGCTGCTCATGCTCTGGCTCGGCATTTCCTGGCCCATCCTTCCCATCTCCGGCCTGACATCCATGGGATTCGACTCCATGTCGCCTATGGGTAAACTGTGGGATGTGACCAAGCACCTCATCCTGCCAATCTTCATCTATACCTCCGGCTCATGGGCAGGCATGTCCCGATTCATGCGTTCCTCCATGCTTGAAGTCCTGCGGCAGGACTACATCATGACTGCGCGCGCCAAGGGGTTGTCCAGTCGTGTCGTTCTGTTCAAACACGCCCTACGAAACGCACTCATGCCGGTTATCACCATCCTCGGCCTGTCGGTTCCAGCTCTGATCGGCGGCTCTGTCATCATTGAATCAATCTTCGCCCTGCCCGGCCTTGGGCAACTTTTCTATCAAGCGGTCATGTCACGAGATTACCCTCTCATCATGGGATCGTTAGTACTAGGTGCCATATTGACACTTATCGGGAATCTGCTGGCTGACATTGGCTACGGCCTTGCTGATCCACGTATCCGCGTGGGACAAGGGGGCAAATAATGAAACGCAAACCACTGAAACGAGTCTCCCCATGGGCACGGCACGCCCTGCTCATTCTGGGCGGTCTCATTGTAGGACTGATGTCCCTGACCGCAATCTTCGCCCCACTCCTTGCGCCATTCGATCCAAGTCTCATCAACGTAGACACGCTACTCTTGCCGCCATCAACAACCCATCTCATGGGAACCGACGCTCTGGGCCGCGATGTCTTTTCACGCATTCTGTTTGGTGGCCGCGTCTCACTCTGGGTCGGTTTTGTTGCCGTGGGTATCGCCACTTCCATCGGGCTGGCCCTCGGCCTGACCGCTGGCTATTTTGGCCGTATTGTGGATGAAATCATCATGCGCGGCGTGGATGTCATGCTCTGCTTCCCTTCCTTTTTCCTCATTCTGGCGGTCATCGCATTTCTGGAACCAAGCCTGACAAATATCATGATTGTCATCGGTCTGACCGGCTGGATGGGGGTGGCTCGACTGGTCCGCGCCGAGACCCTGACAATCCGCGAGCGAGATTACGTACTGGCTGCACGAGCTGCCGGTGCTGGGCCCATCCGAATCATTTTCCGACACATCATGCCCAATGCCATCGGCCCGGTACTCGTTTCCGCCACCCTTGGCGTAGCTGGTGCCATCCTGACTGAATCTTCGCTGTCATTTCTGGGCCTCGGCGTACAGCCGCCAGATGCTTCCTGGGGCAATATGCTCATGGAAGGTAAAGAAGTCTTGGGAATCGCGTGGTGGTTATCTGTCTTTCCCGGCCTCGCCATTCTATTTACGGTGCTTGGGTACAACCTGCTCGGCGAATCCTTGCGCGACCTGCTCGACCCAAGGCTGAAGCAATGACCGGGTTCATTACCCGCCATCTATTTCTGTCACTTTTGGCCATCCTATTGGTCACTCCGGCTCTCGCAGGCACCAACCTGCCCGACACCATCGTACTCTCGCCAACCATTTTGTATCAAACAAAACGCCAAATTCTGCAGCGAGATCCGGCCATTCGTCCGGCATATGAAAATTTCATCAACGAAGCCAAACAGGCCTTGGATGCTTCCATCGAATCCGTCACCTTGAAAAAAAAGGCTGGCCCAAGCAACGATCGCCATGATTACTGGTCGTTGTCGCCTGACTGGTGGCCGAACCCCGCGATCAAAAACGGCTTGCCCTATGTGCAACAACCCGGAAAAGCCAACCCCGAAGCTTTATCTGACATTTATGACCGCTCTCGACTTTCTCGCATGGCAAAGCAAGCAATAACACTGGCTCTTGCATGGTATTTCACAGGTGACGAACTATACGCCAGCAAAAGTACCGCGTTGATCATGGCGTGGTGTAGCGATTCCTCAACTCGAGTCAGCCCTCACATGCTCTATGCCCACTCACGGCTAGGTGTCGCAGAAGGTCATCATACCGGCATCATTGAGACACGCGACCTCATCCGCGTGGTGGATGCGGCCCTCATACTTGAGCCTTCCCACGCATGGTCCAAATCGACCAGTCGAAAAATCAAAAAGTGGTTCTCCGCATACGTTCAATGGCTGATGCACAGTGAATTCGGTCGCCGCGAAGCAGAATCCCGCGACGAGCACGGCACATGGTTTGACGCACAGGTTGCCGTATATGCCCTGTACGCAGAAGATATAGACCTAGCCCGAACCATCATACGTACGGCCGAACGACGGCGTATAGTACGCCAAATAATGCCTGACGGGTCCATGCCCTACGCGCTGAAACAGCCCCGATCACGCAACGCCACCTTTTCTACCCTTGAAGCATACGCAATTCTCTCCAGTGTGGGCGAACGCCTGGGGCTTGATCTCTGGAATTGGGCAGACCCCGAAGGGCCATCCATCCGGCAAGCCCTCGACTTTGCGGCCCCATATCTCAATCCCAAAAAAAAATGGCCGCATGGGACAACAGGGGTATTCAATCCGTACCGCTACGTTCCTCTTTTCCGCAGGGCCGCACTGGTGTATAAGGACAATCGTTACCTTGATTATTTAAACGAGTTACCCAAGGCCCATGGCGCACGGGACAACTCGATACTTTTTTACTAGGCTGGAGCTTCATGCTTGAACTGTTACGGATCAAGAACCTTGCCCTCATAGAAGACGTTGAGCTGGAATTCTCTCCGGGGCTAAACACGCTCACAGGTGAAACTGGTGCGGGCAAATCCTTTATCATGCGAGCCGTGGATTTCCTCATGGGCGAACGCATGGACAAGAAACTGGTCCGCCCCGGCAGCAATAAGGCATCGGTGGAAGCATTATTCGTGCTGCCTGAAGGCGAAACAGTCATTCGCCGTGAACTTTCCGCCGAGACAGGCCGCAGTCGTGTCTACATCAACGACACGCTGTCATCTCAGCCGACAATTCGCGACATGCGCACGCGACTGATCATCCACACCAGCCAACATGGACAGCAAAAGCTGCTTTCTCCGGCCTTTCAGTCGGAAATCCTCGACTCCTTCATTCCTGACCAATCCATTCTGATTCAACGCAACGACAAACTCGCAGTGCTCAAGGATGTGCTGGAACGCAAACGTCATCTCAACGAAAAGTACGACGACATAGAAAAACAGCGCGATTTCTTTGAGTATCAAAAAAAGGAAATTGACGCTGTTGATCCGCAGCCGGATGAAGAAAACGAGCTTGAGGAACGCAAAAAAATTCTCAAGGACCGGGAACGTGCCGGAGAATGTCTACAAAATGCACTGGACATTCTACACGGTGAAATCAGCATGCTCGACAACATGACATTGCTCACCCGCGAAATGGAAATTATCGCTCGGCTCTTTCCTGGATTCGACGAGGACCGCGAAGCCATAGAGGAATTACGCATCCGGTTGCATGATCTCGACTCACGACTCAGACGTGGACCGGGAAACCTGGAAGATGACGACCCCATGTCTCTTGACGATATCGAATCACGTCTTTTCGAATTGGCCAAGCTCAAACGAAAGCTTCGACGCAATCTGGATGACATCGTCACCATGAAAGTGGAAATAGATGAAAACCTTTCCTTCCTCGACGCCTGTGCTCTGGACATGAAGAACCTGTCCCGCGAAGAGTCCGCAGCCGCGTCAAATCTTCAAATAACACTCGGCGAAGTCAACAAGGCCCGGAAAAAAGCGGCAAAGGAACTTTCTATCCGCATCGTGGATGAATTGTTCGATCTCGGCTTTTCCGAACACATCAAAGTACATTTCGAATTTGAAGCACGCGAGTTGTATCCCGGTTGTGACGACATGCGTGGGCGCCTCATGTGGGTGCCCAACCCCGGCCAGCCAGCCCAGCCGCTCGACAAAATAGCCTCGGGCGGAGAGCTGTCACGATTCCTGCTCGCATTGGTCACCATGCGCGGTGACAACGCCAAGGAACACGATGCCCTGCCATCACTTATTTTTGATGAAGTAGACGCCGGAATTGGAGGCTTGACACTCAACTCGGTTGGCGGCAAACTCCGCGCCCTTGCAGACCGCCAGCAGATGTTGCTCATTACCCATTGGCCACAACTGGCAGGCAAGGCCGACCGTCATTTCTTCATCAAGAAAGAAGTTGTGGACGGGGAGACCTACACCCGCTGTAACCGGCTGGAAACCGATGCCATCATGGATGAATTATCCCGCATGGCAGGCGGCGGAGAACAAGGTCGAGCATTGGCTGAAAAACTCGTTAAGTAGAGATGTGACCGGTAAGCCTACCGGCGGTCTCTCCGAGGGCTCAAGAACCTTTTAAAAAAGGGGCTTGAGAATCTCCCAAACTTTTTGTGTGCGCTTCGCGCAGGGATGACCATCGTGACCAACCTCTTCATCTCCCTTTATATCAAATTATTTTTCCTGCTGACGCCATTTTTCGTTTTGTCAGTATTCCTGTCATTCATCGAAGACATGGACGTAATTGAACAACGAAAACTGGCAATTCGGGTAACCATTTCCGTCTTGGTTATTGTGCTGACACTCTACTTTGCCGGGAACCCTATCTTTTCGACGTTAGGCATTACGTTGGATGGATTCCGCGTTGGCGCAGGAAGCCTGCTGTTCCTGTCTGCCGTATCATTAGTATCCGGCAAACGCACCCGACCGGAACCAGAAGACGATACGGATGTGGCGGTGGTTCCATTGGCTATCCCCATCACTGTGGGCCCAGCCACCATCGGTACGTTGCTCATTCTTGGTGCAGAACTTGGTGGTGCGACAGAACGACTCATTGGCGCAGCGTCTCTGATTGCAGCCTGCCTGACCGTAGGATTGATGCTTTTTGTCGCTCCAGCTCTGAAACGGGTCATCGGCTCCATGGGGCTCGCAGTTCTGACCAAAATAACCGGCCTGATCCTGTCAGCCATGGCCGCTCAAATCGTGTTTACAGGCGTGGCCAACTTCCTGTCATAATCAATATCCATCCAAAAGACTCCACACGTCATACGATACAAAATTTCATCAAAGGGCTCTGTACGAGGTAACATTTTTCCGGTATTTTACCTTATATGAAATTTTTCGTATCATTATTGCTCACCATATTCATAGCTTGTCCTGCATTTGCCGGACAAGCACTGGTCTTGGCGATGGGAGAGGATGATACAACTGCTGCCACGGGCATATTGGCCATCCTCAAAACCGCCTATTCCAGAATTGGCATAGAAGTAAAAGGCAAGGTTCTTCCAGCAAACCGTGCCTTGGTCGACTCGAATACAGGCTACATCGACGGAGAACTCTGCCGAATCGCCGACATTGAATCAGAGCACCCAAATCTCATTCGTATTCCCGTACCAATCATGACTGTTGATATCATGGCCTACACCATTAAAAACAGCTTCCCCATCAAAGGCTGGAAAAGCCTCGAGAAACAACGAATCGGCATCAAGGCAGGCCTCAGATACGCGGAGATACGGACGCAGGGGATGCCAAAAGTTCTCCGTACAACAAACCATGACACATTATTCAAACTTCTCGCCGCAAACCGTCTTGATGTCGTTATTGCCACGCGAAGCATCCACCCTGCCCAAAGTGAAAAAGCATACGTCAAAAAATTCTATGCCCATGAGCCTCCACTTGCAAAATTGGAGCTCTACCACTATCTCCATATAAAACATGCAGAATTGGTCCCGCTCATTACAGAGGTCCTTTCCCGCATGCACGAAAGCGGAGAAATGGACAAAATAAGAAACAGTGCCATGCAGACAAAAGAATAGAGCCCATGACATCACCCAATGACCTCACTCTTGAGCACCTGTACAACATACGCTCTTACGAACCCCGCACGGATGGTCATATATCAATCTCGTCCGTGTGTAATTATCTACAGGACATAGCCTCTCGCCATGCCGACTCACTCGGATTCGGGTTGCGCGATCTCCGCCAAAATGGTCATTTCTGGGTATTGGCTCGACTCCATGTCATGATGGATCGGATGCCTGAATTTGGAGAACAGGTCAGCGTAAGAACATGGCCCTCAGAAAACGAACGACTGGTAGCCCTTCGAGACTTCCTCATTCACGATACAGACACTCTCATAGGACGAGCCACCTCTTCCTGGGCCACCATTAATGTCGAGACACACCGCCCGGACAAACCTGACTCCGTGCTCAATAAACGATTCATCCCGAAACGTGACCACTCCATTGTCTTTCCATCCAAAGCCGTCACCCGCCTCAAACAAGGTGAGCATACCGTGGAAATCATGGCCCGCAAGGCCGATACAGACATCAATGGTCATGTGAACAACGTAAAATATATTGAATATTGTATGGAAGCCGTGCCACTAGAATGGGACAATGCGCACAGGTGCATGGGGCTGGACATTCAATTCAGAACCGAGTCCTTTGCTGGTGAAACGTATCAGGCGAGCTGCACTCTGGGTAAACCCGACAACAATATGGACACCTTCACGCATTCCCTGACACGCCTTTCAGACAACCGAGAAACAGTCCGCATGAAAACATGGTGGAAACCGGCATGAGCGATGATATAAAACTACGATTTGACACGACCGGCGTGGACTGGGCTGTGGCCGCCAATGTTTTGAAACGAGCACCTCTTAGCATTCGTGAACCGGACAAAATACAAGCAACTTTTGAAAACAGCAACCTCGTGTGCTTCGCATGGTTCAACAACGAACTCGTGGGGATGGCCCGTGCCCTGTCAGACGGAGTATACCAATCAGTTATCTATGACCTATGCATTTTACCGGAGCATCAGGGCAAACATTTGGGAAGTCGCATAATGAAAGCACTGACCAAACGTCTAAACACCCCCAGCGTGGTTTTATGGAGCGTCCCGGGCAAGGAAAAATTCTACGCACGGCTTGGCTTCAACCCCATGCTTACCGCCATGGCTCTTGTCAAAGATCCTGAGCAATTTGCAAAAAACGGGTATATTCAACTTTAGGACCAGCATCCCGTGATTCGCCGCCCACACTTTCATTCCCCCAGTATGCTTAATTTATCGATAGGCGTACTCTTTCTGCTTCTGGCGGTACCAACCCCTTCTGCGGCAAAACTAAAACCAAAATTGATCGTAACACACGACTCAAACTACGAACCTTTGGTCTACATAAACGCACAGGGCCTTCCACAAGGATATTTAATCGATTTCTGGAAACATTTCGGTGAAGTCAACAACATCGATATCCGCTTCAAATTAGGTGACTGGCAAGAAACTCTGGACTGGGTGCGTACAGGTCAAGCAGATGTCCACGGAGGGCTCTTCTATACCGAAAAAAGAAATGAATATCTTGACTTCGGAGAGCCGATCACCAATCTCTCGGCAGCCATCTATATTGCCAAAGGGTTGAATTGGGATGATATCAAACTATTCCCAGTGGGTATCGTGGCAGGTGGATACACTGAACATTTCATGCAGCATTCATGGCCAAACCACCCCATACGCCCGTTCCCGCAAGCCAGAGACATGATCAAGGCCGCCGTCGATGGAGACATCAAGGCCTTTGTCGCCGACCAACCCATCGCAGTCTTCTACTTACGAAAATTCAAAGCCCAAGGCCGATTCCTGAAAGAGAAAGACGCATATAGAAACACCCTAAGGGTAGCCGTAGCCGATGGGCGGAATGACCTGCGCACCTTAGTGCAAAATGGATGGAAACGGCTGGATGCGAAAAGACTCAACTACATTCGCAGCAAATGGTTTCTGGACGTGACACACGACAGGGGATGGGCTTTGACCGGCATACTCATGGTTGCAGTGGTTATGTTCATAGGCTTACTTTGTCGCATTCTTGGCCGACGATATACTCCACCCGAAGAATAATCTTTTTCGCCTATACCGACGCCTTAGCACCATTCATCCAGCCTCCTTCAGCCAAAGCTTCACCGAGAAGCTTAATCAAGGTCGGTTCGTACTTTCTCTTGTCCTTGATCAGGGCAATGGCTGCTTCGGCCACATCTTTGGACGATCGATAAGGACGAACGCCTATCATGGCGGAAAAGGAATCCGCCACAGCACAGAGCTTTCCGGCCATAGAAATATCCTTGCCAAAACGCCGGTCGGGATAGCCGGAGCCGTCATTGCGTTCATGATGTTGGCGCATACACTCCAACACAACGGGATCGGCAATCTTGAGGCGCTGCAACATCTTCAGCCCCGCGTCGATATGATTTTCAATGGATTCACGATCTCGCCGCACCAAGAAATGCTGTTTATCCCTGATGAAACGGGGCACCTGAGTCATGCCAAGATCATGCAGAAGTAATCCGAGAGCGACACGAGCCAAACCGTCCTTCTCTACAGCCCGTCCTGCGGCATGGACATGCAAGGTCAACCCGATAAACATCGAGTTGGTTGAGTGAACAGCCAGACTGTATTCCTTATCCAGAGTCTGAGTTAAAAACTCAACCCGGCTAGGATCTATCCAAAGGTATTCAGCCAATACGGAAATATCCTTAACCAACAATTCAAGCATACCTTTTTGCGGTTGCTCAAAAAACTGTTCCATACGATCTCGAAAGGCGAGAAAAAAGATTTCTGCCACTTCCACGGGACTAAAACCTTCCTCTACCAACAACATGCCAAGCCGCTTGCTCAAATGGCTGGCATAGATTCTGTAATCATCCCTGAGCAAAAACAGCCGACCTTCGGTGGCGATCATTGCGACTTCGGCCTGTCCGTCCGTGTCCAGACGAGCTTCGGCCTTATGAAATTTCTTTACCTGCCCCACAGCGGAATCAAATACATACAGATCCACAGGTGGACGAAATTTAGGAAAACTTTCCAAAATAGTTGCGCTGATTTGCAGATAGGTCTCTTCAAAAAAATCCGTCATAAAAAACACGCACCTTCATTAATTCATCGATACCTGCAAAATAACCTGATTCAACAACAATTTTCAAGGCCAAGGTCCCCATACAAAAAATGGGACTCGTCACACAGACAAGTCCCATTCGGAATTTAGATATATTGAGTATAACAACAGCTACTTTTTGCCACCGCCATTACCGCCGCCATTACCACCACCGTTGCCGCCTCCGTTGCCGTTGTTACCGGAGTTACCCTTTCCGTTACTTCCAGAATTACCATTCCCGTTACTCCCGGAATTACCTCGCCCTCCCGAGGATGAAGAACTCTTGGAGGACTTGGAATCCTTGGCACCGGACTTGGCCTTGCTGGATGCCCGACTCAGACCGACAGCCTTGGACCCTTTGCCACCGGAAACACCAGGCGTCTTGGCAACGCCGGACTTAACGTTACGATTGGTCTTGTTGACCGTCTTGCCATACGCAGCGGCCACATGGACATTTGACGCAACCCCAACATTCTTTGTCTTTTGCTGATGCTGCTTTTTGTGCCCCAGTCCCAACGTGCTGGGATGTACACCCAGTTCATGGGCAATCTCACCCCATCCCATACCGGCAGTCCGCATGGACGCGATACTATCAACATCAATGGAGGCAGCACTGGCAATAGCCTTATCTGCAGCAACCTGCTTTTCAGTCAAAGCAGCCGTTGCAGCCTCTAACGCAGCCATGGCCTCTGCTTCTTCCGAAGAATCTTCTTCCGCAGCATCGACGGCTGCCTGAGCTTGAGCCACAGCAGCTTCAGCTTCGCTGACAGACTGCTCGGCATCGGCTACAGCCTGTGCTCCAACTTCAGCAACAGCTTCGGCCAAAGATTCGGCCTTGGCAGCTTGAGCCGGATTAGCAAAGGTTGATGTTTCATCGGCTGATTCATCGGCATCACCAGTATCACCGGTCTCTCCGGTATCTCCGGTATCCGTAGCGACATCCGTATCTCCGGTGCCTCCATCATCCGTTTGAGCAAATGCAACAGGGGCAGCCAACAACGCCATCAAAATAAAAACGACACACAACATATATATTTTATTCATCATTTTAAACATGATGTATCCTCCAACAGTTATTGAACTTCAGTAACAAATTTCACCGAGCGTTCAAGCGTAAAGGTTTTTTTACCGTAATCAATCGACTCGATGGTCCCAAACCAACTCAAAAGCAGCCTTGAAGGATCAATATCTGAATGTCCTCGTAAAATGGCATCTCGAACGGCCTTGGCATTAACCTTGGCCCGTTCCGCATCACCTTGTTGAAAGGAGACGATGTGCAATGACAGCTGTTCATTGGCAAGCATCATCGCGCTCAACACGTTCAGCGAAGCCCGACTATCGACATCCAAAGAAGTTGTTCCCGGTTTGAACGTCATGCTCTTAAGCGTAACATTACGTTTTCCAATGATAAAATTACGATAGAGAAAGTTTCCTTGCAGATTGAGTTGCACCGTAGCCTCCATGGCCAGGCTCCCATCAGGGTAATACTCAAGAAACTTCTTCCAAGCCGCAATTTCCTCCGAGGTCCGTCCCAATCCGCCCAGAGCAACAGCCCGATTATACAGGGCCTCGGGATTATATTTATCCAGTGCAACAACCTTGTCGTACTGGGCCAGAGCCTTAGTCCACTCTCCCCGATCAACATATCCGTGACCAAGGTAGAGATTCGCCGAAATATGTTCCGGGTTAAGGCGCAGAGTCTGTTTGTACGCGGCCTCTTCCCGTTCAAAATCAAGTGTTGCCCAGTAGCCTACACCGGTCCAAAAAACGTAGTCAGCGTTGTCCGGCTCCAAAGACACGGCCTTTTCTAAATAAGGAAGACCTTGCTCAGGCTTATCTAATGCCAAATAATATCGCCCGACATAGTAGGCTGAAGATGCGTCATCTGGATTTTCTTGAAGATGCTCTCCAAGAATTTCAATCCCATCTACATATTTTTCCTGTTCAAGATAATACGGGCCAACGACTTTGGCACACCCCGCCATGCCCAACACAATCAAAACCAATATTAAAGCTATAGAACCTTTCACTCAAAAAACTCCCATGGAATTATCGCGATTAAAACCATTCCTACTAACAATATACCCAGACCCACTGGCTCAGGTCACAAAATACCGCAAAACTTCTGAAATTATTTCTTCCCAGTCATGCTGCGACTGGTAAAACCAAGACGAGCCGACACATCATTCACTGTCCCCATCTCGGATAGCACGCCAGACGAAACTTCACCGATGACGTTATCCGAAATACCGCGCTGCCTAGCTATAAGAACGACTCGCACAAGATACCGCCACTGCGGAGTCAAACCGCCAGAGGCAAAACCGGCTTTAAGCATGGAACGAGTCTGTTCTGGATCAAAGTCAATCTGACCAAGCAAAGAAATCATCTCTGCTCCGGTCAAAAAAATTTCTGGAGATTGCCCATAGAATTTAGCAACATACGCTTCGAAGTCATGTTCAGAAACACCTCTGGAAAGCCCCTCCCCCACAATAATCAGAACATCAGAAGCAACAGGTTCCAAATGTCGATTCAAGAGGCGACGAGCATTCTCATACGCGTTTAATTTCACCTGCAAAGCTAGACCGATACGTAAAGGCGCAACTTGCTTCGCCAAGCCTTCAGCCAATTTATCCTGTAATGGCGCAATTGGCAGTTTTTTTTCACATGCCGCAAGCAATGGGGTAACAAGAGCTGTCCCTTCATCATCGGAAAAAGTCCCGGCTTTCACCAGTTCTCCGACCTCATTGAGGACTTCTGACGAAACTCCACACTCCACGGCGCGCTCTTTCATGCCAGCAAATGAATCGCTTTCGGCTCGGCTTGGTTGCACACCGAAAACAACCAATACGAAAAGCACACTCGCTAAAATTACTTTACAAAGCTTGTTCATTATTCTGCACCACAAACATAATGGAATTTCTGTTTCCAAAGCCATCATCACGCGTCAACGGCGCCAACGGATCTGGCACAAGATTCTTTCCATTCACCAAAAAAAGATATTCATGATCGCCAGGCGGCAACTCCGCCTCCAGCACCCATGCTCCAGCTTCAACGCTATACCACATAACAGAACGGTCTGATTTCCATCCATTGAAGGACCCGACTACCGAAACATTCTGAGCGGACATTCCCCCGTCATACATGACAAATTTAACTGTCGACAGTTGAAGACCGTCCGTACCCGGTGCCGGATTCATCTGAATAAAAGCAAAGGCCAACAGAGCAACGGCCAATGTGACCACAGGAATCACCTGAAACGGACGAATCGTCATGACCTGCGGTCGGACCAGCCATAAATATATTCGAGTCCAAACAGAAGGGGTCTTCGGGGAAAGCCCTTCCATGACACGCTCTGAAAATCCTTCAGGCACAGCCGTTTCCGGTGCACGCCGAATACTTTCAATGATAGCATCTTCCATCAGTATTTTCTTTTGTTCATCAGTCATTTGAACCCTCGTTGAATTGGTGTCGGACCATGTCCAACCCTCTGCTGAGACGCATTTTCGCCCCACTGACCGAAATCTCCAACGTTTCTGCTATTTCACGTACGGAAAAATCATATTTATATCTGAGAATCAAAGCTTCACGATATTTCACATCGAGCTTCTGCACGAGAATGAAGGCTTTGGCCCCATCCAGTCGGGCGTGTATAGCCTGTTGTTCGTCAATCAAATCTTCATTTCTGACCATAACGGCGGCATCATCGACAAAGACATGCATGTCACGACCTCTTTTCCGAAGCCAATCCCGAGCCACGTTCAAAGAAACTGAATACAACCAAGGAAAAAAACGTTTCCTCACATTAAAGGTTCCGAGTTTTTCATAGGCACGAGTGAAGGCTTCCTGGGCAAGATCAGCTGCCATATCGGTATCGCCCAACATGCGCAGCATGAGATTATACACAGGCCCTTGGTACTCTCGCACCAGAAGTCCAAATGCTTGGGTATCCCCCAAAAGCACTTCACGTACTATTTCCGCTTCGCGTATATCTTTCATTCAAATCCTGATGGTCCAAACATGAACTTCAACTCATCTGCACTTAATTATACGCCGCCCAAACCTCATTGGTCACAAAACTTGCCCGTCTCTCCGTCCTAAGCTAAATACATACACTCACCATGAAGGAGAACACAATTATGAACATGCATGAGAATCCGGTCCTTGATGCCATATTTTCTCGCCGGTCCATTCGTAAATACACGGAAGAACCTGTTTCACGGCAAGACATCACGACTATCCTCGAAGCCGGTCAGTGGGCTCCCAGCGGACTGAATAATCAGCCTTGGCGTTTCTTGGTCATCACCCGCGGTGATCCACGTCATTCCAAACTGGCCGAATGCACCAAATATGCGCATATAGTCCGCGCTTCTGCAGCATGTATCTGCGTCGTGCTCGAAAAAGAAGCCATGTATAGTGAAATGAAAGATCATCAAGGGGTCGGAGCATGCATTCAAAACATGATGTTGGCCGCTCATGCGCTCGGTATAGGCTCGGTCTGGCTCGGTCAAATCGTCAACGATCAGGCAACCTCTCTCGGTGCTCTTGAAATCAATCCCGAAACATACGAACTTCAGGCGGTCATCGCCCTTGGGCATCCCGATCAAAAGGGAAGCTCTAAGCGCAAAGACTTGTCTGAACTCATGCTGGAGGCATTTTAATGACCATAAAGACATTCAATCTTGGCCCACTTCAGACCAATTGCTACGTCCTATCAGGCGAAAAGGAAGCTGTGGTCATCGATCCAGGCGGCAACCCCGCCGAGGTCGTGGAATATCTCAAGGCCAACAACCTCACCGTGACCCACATCCTAAACACCCATCTGCATTTTGACCACACCGCAGGCAACAGGGAACTTTCAGAAATTACGGGCGCCCCGATACTGTGCAGTGAAAAAGATGCCGACCTATTGGACACCTGGCTTGGGCGAGGCGGAGAAAACGGATTGCCACTTCTGGACTCTTACGAGTGGCAAAACATCGAGCCGGGAGAAACTCAATTTGCCGGCTTCGACTGCACCATCTTCCACACACCAGGTCACTCCACAGGCAGCCTGACCTTCTATTTCCCCGAAGCAGAAGCCGCCTTTGTAGGCGATTTGATTTTCTACCGCTCCATCGGACGCACTGACTTCCCCGGCGGAGATCTGGATGTGCTCAAACGGTCCGTGACCGAGCATATATTCACCCTGCCGCCTGCCACAAAATTGCTGTCCGGCCACGGCCCGGAAACCACTGTTTCCGACGAACAAAACCATAACTCGTTCTTTTCGGAGTTTTAAATGAGTGAACCGATTCTCATAGATATCCGCGACAAATGTTGAGGCGTGGGCATGGAGATAGGTTGGTATCTCCGTTTCGCCAAGGCCGATGCCATCGAAGCCAAGGTTTCCCTCAAGGGAGCGGCTCAAGTGCGTCATGACGAAAACATCTTTCCGGACTGGAGCTTTGCATTTGAGGAGCATGAAGACCATGTGGTCGCACGATTAACCCGCAAAAACCCCCTGTTCGACAAAGAGGACACATGACCAAAAGCGTGATCTATGCATGCAGCCACCGACGGGGCGGCAACTCGGACCGGACGGCCACCCTGCTCGCTCAGGGCGTGGCCGAAGCCGGAGGAGAAGCAAACGTTCTCTACATTCGCAACCACTCTGTCATGGCCTGCCTTGCCTGTGACTATTGTGCAGAAGCAAAATTCAAACAGGGAATGGCGCGCTGTGTCCTCGGACAGCAGGATGACGCATATGAACTATTCGAACCAATGCTCACGGCCCGGACCGTATTCTTCACCTCACCTATCTATTTTTACCATCTCCCGTCCCTGTTCAAAACGTGGATCGATCGAAGTCAACAATTCTGGGCAGCCAAACAACTTGGAGAACCATGGGTTGCAGACCTTCCAAAACGTACGGCTCATGTGGTGCTTCATGCTGGTCGCCCTGCCGGTGACAAACTTTTTGAAGGAGCACAAGTCACTCTCAAATACTTCTTAAACAACTTCAATTTCACATTGGCTGAACCGCTGATATTCAGAGGTATCGACGAGCAAAATGATATGGAGGCGCACCCGGATTTCGAACAGCAAATTATCGAACTCGGTCGCACGGCGTGGGCTTCTGCCCAATGACACCTATGCCCGAATGGTTTCGCTGGTTCGCTCGCAAAACCCAATTGACAAGCAAACGCTGCCCGGTCTGCGGAGTGGTCATGCACGGTACAGATCTGATGTGTACATCTTGTAAAGAAGCAATTCCGATTCGTGTTGGCGGCTACTGCCCCACATGCGGTGCCATGTCCGGGCGTCCAGATGCACCGCCAAGCCAATGCCCTGAATGTCGACGCAACCCACCGCCATGGGACACCCTGTACTTTCATGGCCGATATGCCGACTCGCTGCGAGAGCTCATTATTTCGTATAAATTTTCTAACAACTTCGGAAGAAGCCATGTCCTCTCTGCGCTCGCTTGCACCACATTCAGAGCCAGAAAAATACGAATGCCAGACATCATTATTCCAGTGCCTCTACACAGCCGCAGACTGCTCTGGCGCGGCTTCAATCAAAGCTTGGAATTAGCAAAAGCATTGGGCAAAACATTTGAAAGACCGATTTTAAAGGAGGGGCTTGTTCGCACTCGCAACACTCCACCCCAGACGCAATTCGGACACAAAGAACGACAAAAGAATATCAAGAATGCATTCGCAGCAGATAAAAAAGGTATCGCAGGACAAACCGTACTGCTCGTAGATGATGTGTATACTACAGGCGCAACTTTGCGTGAATGTGCCCAAACAGTGAAGCGAGCCGGAGCCTTAGGCGTTGACATATTGGTTCTGGCCCGCACACAGCAGGAACCATGCTGACGCAGCTATATTGTATGAATTGGCCCAATCGATAAAAATCGACAAAAAAAACGCAAAAAAAACACATGAGGGCTTGACTTCCACCAAGGGTTGCGGATAGGTTGCCTCCTCTTACGAACTGGAGGTTTTTATTATGTTTGCTATCATCGAGACCGGCGGAAAACAGTACCGCGTTGAAGAAGGTCTTGAATTTAATGTAGATTTACTCAAGGCTGATGCCGGCAATAGCCTGAGCATCGATTCCGTTCTCCTGTTTGACAAGGACGGCGACACAAAGATTGGCGAACCCTACGTGAAGGGCGCGAAAGTCGAGTGCGAAGTCTTGGGCCATATCCGCGGTGAAAAAATCGTAGTCTTTCATAAGCTGTCCAAAAAGGACGCTCGCAAGACTCAGGGACACCGTCAGGATTACACTCAACTGAAAGTCAAATCCATCAACGCCTAGCGGCTTGAGGGGAGGATACAATGGCTCATAAAAAAGCTGGTGGTAGTTCCAGAAACGGTCGCGACAGCGCCGGACAAAGACGTGGCGTAAAGCGTTTCGGTGGTCAGGAAGTTCTGGCTGGCAACATTCTTGTTCGTCAGCTCGGCACCAAATTTCACCCTGGCGAAGGCGTTGGCATGGGCAGGGATTACACCCTGTTCGCTCTGGTCGACGGTCTCGTCAAGTTTGAGAAGTACACACGCAAAAAGGTCGTCAAGACCCGCGTGCACGTACTGCCCGCCGAGGCCTAGTTCTCGTTTAAAAAATGCATTTCTCGGGCAGGTGGCGTTGCAGAACGCTTCCTGCCCGTTTTGCTGTTTTCCCGCCGTCCATATGCGGCAGAGGTAATGTCTCATGCGATTTGTAGATGAAGCGACCATCAAGGTCACGTCCGGCAATGGCGGCAACGGTTGTGCCAGTTTACGGCGCGAAGCCAACATGCCCAAGGGCGGCCCTGACGGCGGAGACGGCGGCAAGGGCGGAGATCTTATTTTCCGTGGGTCTTCCCGCCTCATGACTCTGTACGATTTCCGTTTGAAACGCATGTATGGCGCAAAAAACGGTCAACAGGGCATGGGTCGAGACCGCTATGGTCGCGCTGCCGAGGACCTGATCGTTGATCTGCCTGTGGGCACTCTCATCTACGAACTCATTGAAAACGAGGACGGAACGATTGAAGAAAAGCTCATAGCCGATCTAGTAGAGGATCAAACTGAAGTGATCATCTGCAAAGGCGGTAAAGGGGGGCGGGGCAACCTGCATTTCAAAACGTCCACGAACCGCACACCTCGTTATGCCGAACCCGGCTTTTCAGGTGAGGAAAAGAAGATCCGCCTGGAACTGAAAATCCTGGCCGACGTCGGTTTGCTTGGTCTTCCCAGCGCAGGCAAGTCCACATTCATTTCCAAAATTTCCGCTGCCCGTCCAAAAATCGCGGCATACCCGTTCACCACACTGGTCCCTAATCTCGGAGTCATCGAAGACGACGACTTCAACCGCATGGTCATCGCCGACATTCCAGGCCTCATTGAAGGGGCTTCCGAAGGACGAGGTCTTGGCATTACCTTCCTCAAACATGTTGAACGAAACCGCTTCCTCGTGCACATCCTCGCTGCCGAAGATGTCAACCGGGAAAACCCGATTGACGGTTACGACATGCTCAATCAAGAATTGTGTGAGTACAATGCCGAACTGGGCAACAAACCACAGATCAAAGTCATCAACAAAATCGACACGCTCACTGATGAAGAATTGGTCGACATAAAGACCAAGATCGAAGCCACTGGTGAAGAAGTCTTTTTCATCTCTGCACTCACTGGTGATGGTGTCGACAAACTTCTCGACAGAATGTGGAAACAACTCGCAGAACTCAGCGAATAATTTTTTCCAGTCTCTTTTTTTACTCCCGTATCCGAGGAGTCTTCAAGTCCGCCTTTGGCGGACTTTTTTTTAGACCAGACACAAAAACACATTTCACAATAAATGATTATTCCGTAGTCACTTCAACATGTGAGCACATATCATTCTCTTGTGTTTTTCTCCCGGCCAGGTAGTATTCAAATTCATACATCCAACAATCGACCCACGGAGGGACCACATGGGTAAGCTTATCAAAGAAAAAGGCGGAAAAGGCAGACTGCACATTGACACTCCCCTACTAGGTGAATCTCTGGTTGGCAAAGCTCTACTCAGAAGCACTGAATCTGAAGAATACTTCCGTATGCAGCCGGAGGTAAATGTACTCAAGATCGGCGGCCAGTCCATCATGGATCGTGGTGCCAAAGCACTGTTCCCCATTCTTGAAGAATTGGTAAAAGCCAAAGAAAAACACAAAATTCTGCTCATGTGCGGCGGCGGTACCCGCGCAAGACATGTTTATAATATTGGCATTGACCTGGGAATGCCCACGGGTGTGCTGTCCAAACTAGGCGACAAGGTCTCTGCCCAGAATGCTGAAATGCTTTCTGTTCTCTTGGCAAAACATGGCGGGGCCATGATCGGTCATGGAGCCCACCTTGAACAGTTGCACATGTATTGCCAGCAAGGATACCTGCCCATCACCACTGGTATTCCGCCTTATGGATTCTTTGAACATCCGGCAGAAATCGGCTCAATCCCGCCCCACCGCACCGACTCGGGAGCCTGCCTGCTAGCCGAGAACATCGGCGCCAAGTCCCTCATCTACCTGAAGGACGAGAAAGGTATGTACGAGAACGATCCCAAAAAGGGCAATCGTGATACCATGAAGTTCTTCGACAAAATCCACGTGGATGAACTCATTGAAATGGACCTTGAAGATCTTATCGTGGAACGCCCGGTTCTGACCTTCCTCAAAAATGCCAAAACATTGAAGTCCTTTCAGATCATCGACGTCCTGCGCCATCCCGAGCACCTACACGCCGCATTGGAAGGCGAACACGTCGGCACTATTATTTACAAGGATTAAAAGCCCCTTTCTCCAACAAAAAAAGGCCGAAAGCTTATGCTTCCGGCCTTTTTCACGTCAGACGAACTATTTTTTTTCGCCTTCCGCCCCTTTGCCGTCACGGGTGAGATACACAACATCAGCTCCAACGTGTTCAGCAATCTCGGTCAGTTCCACCTTGCGAATACGCTTGGCGTAAATTTTCAAATCCCCACCCTGAACTCCGACAACGCGGAAACGAGGCTTCTTTTCACCTTTGTCTGACCTGCGACGCTCTCTGACAAATATTTTCATAGCTTACTCCTTGGCATTGTGCCTTTGTGGATAATTGACTATACTAGATATATATCCTTAAAGCACATAGAGTCAAGAAGGACCTTGCAAAAATGTCAAAAAAAGTTGGTGGCGCCAAGCCACAAAGATACGTTCAGCCCTCCCTGCTCATGGCTTTGAGCAGCGGCCAGTCATACGGATACCAATTAATTCACTCTATTGGAGAATATGGTTTTCTACGCGGAGACGCCCCTCCGGGCATGATATACCGCCATTTGCGGCAAATGGATGAAGAAGGACTTGTCACTTCAGAATGGGACGCAGAAGGAGATGGCCCTGCCAAGCGGGTCTACGCCATCACGCCTGAAGGATTGGAAATCCTGGACGCATGGATTCATCACATGGAAAAACAGAGAGATCGACTCGACAGCTTTATTGCGCGGTACCGGCAAAAGTAGCAGGTATTTCCTTTTTCATGCCCGGCCCATGCTTTTTCTTACGTTTGCCATGAGCAGTTTCCCAAACACCGTGCTGCACGTTGCGTAATTGAAGCATGGGTTGTCCTGCCCAAAGCGAAGGACGAATCCAGTTGGCATCGATCACTACGTCTTCAGGTTGCGGGACCAATGGGTCTCGGTCGACCGACACGACACTGATTCCGGCGTCTGTCAGGTCGTGAACACGAAGGCGTGCAGGCAGATCGCGAAGCACTCCGTATTCGATGAATCGTCCACACCAGCCGTATTTGGTCAGCCCTACGGCAGCCAATGCGCCAATGATGCCATCGTTCGTGCCGCCCAATCCGTAGAGTTCAATATCTCCAGCCGTCCGCATGGCGTCCTTCTGGGTCACTTTCCGACTCGTGACCAGTTGGCTGTATGCAACAACGTCCGAAGTGACATCTGATTCTTGGACGAGGCACAGCCCCGGATCACTACCGGGTGCACAATGGATTTCAAGGTGTTCTATCGCCAAACGACGCAAAGTATCGAGCAAACCAGCATCAGCCATATCAACGATAGCGCAGGCTGAACTGTTATTAGATGTAAACGGGATATTCTCGAGACGTGGAAGTTGATGCCGAACGATGCCTCGCAAAGAGAAACCATCGGGAAGCTTATAGCCAAATTCCCGCACCAGACGCCCTGTTCCCATAGGCGCATCGTGATCATCCGTATCGTCGAAACCAAGATATATCCGCACAATCAGCCTCCATTTATGCTGTTGCGGGCACAATTCCACAACTCATAAGGGGAGGCAAGCGGTGTTTTCCTGCGTCGGAAATGACACTGATAAAAGATGTATCAGGCGAGAACTAAACGGTACAGAGCGCGTTCGTAACATCGCGTCACTCTTGATGCAGCACCATGTGCCACACCCAGTGTGCGCAATCTGCAATAGACATGCAGTGGATTGAAGGCATGTTGTAGCCGGGAACGTAATCCTGTCATGCTTTTCTTATCGACATATGCACAAAAATGATTAGGGGGAGGCTGTTATGCCTTAATATTTTTCACACCCAACAAAGCCAGCAGCAGAATAGCAAATGCGCACACCACTCCTCCGTAAAAAACAGCATCCATACCGAACAAGGCATAGATCATACCCATGAAAATCGGAGCGATAGTTTGTGCCAGCCGCAAAAGTAATCCATTGGCCGCCATGAACGCACCCCGCTGTTCCATGGGAGCGATGGAAGTCAACATTGTCATGATGGTCGGAATGTTCAGCCCTTGCGCCAAACCAAAAAAAATCACAGGCACAATGACATGCCACATACCGGGCGCATGAGGCATAAGCACCATGGACAGACCGTAAAAGACAGAAGCGGCAGCCAAAAGAGCGCGTTGTCCAAAACGTTCCGCAAGCTTTCCAAGCTGAAAGGAAGCTATGCCACTAAAGCCGGAAGCAACCAAAAAGATCATACCGATGGAGGCGGGAGAAGCCCCGTACCGAGTATCCAGCAACAAGGGAAGGTATGTCACAATAGGGCCGTAAAGAATGATGAACGTCAACAAGGTTGTCGCAAACAGCGAGAGGACCTGCCGCGTCTTCATCTGACGCAGTGCGTCAGCCATATAATCCTTGAGGCTGCCTGTACTTTTCGGTTCAGGAGCATCCATATTAAAAATAATAGCGACACCTAGGGGAATAGCCAACAAAGGAAGCAGAAATGGATAATTCCAGCCGAGCAAAGCCAAAACTCCACCCAAAGCAGGAAAGCCCGCCGTTCCCATGGCAAGAACGGACGCGTTGTACCCCATGGCCTGACCGCGCTCGCGTCCCTGATACATATCTCCGATCATGGTCCCGTAAATAACGCCTAGCGGCGCGGCTCCCATGCCCTGCAAAAACCGCAGAACGAGCAGTTGCTCAATATTCTGCGCAAAAAAACAGGCGCAGCCAAAACCGCCGAAGACAAAAAGAGAAGGGATCAAGATGGCCTTCCGCCCCACTCGATCCGCCATGATGCCGACCACTGGCGCAAAAAGTACGCCGGGTAAAGTAAAAACCGAAATAACCAGCCCGATCTTGGCCGGAGTGAACTGCAAACCAGTGATGAGATCCGGCAAAGCAGGGATAATACTTGAGACACCGAGTACCGCCATCAGCGTGACGCCGAAAACGAACTGCAAATTCTTGTCGAGATATATTTTTCGCATGAAATCCGGCTAAATAGCTGCGTCGAGCAACATGTTGTCCCGATGGACTGCCTCGTCGAAGGCAAGAGGACCGAGGATGGAGGCGAGTTCGTCCGTATGTTTTCCCTTGATGCGAATGAGTTCGTCAGCCGAGAAATTGGACTGTCCTACGCCAAGTTCCTCGCCTTCAAGCGTCTTGATGAAAACCAATGCTCCACGTTCAAAACACCCGTCCACCGCACTTATGCCGATGGGCAGCAGGGATTTCCCCTTGGTCAAAAGCGCGTTGGCAGCACCTCTATCAACCAGTATGGAACCAGCCGGATCATCATGATAGGCGAGCCAAAATTTCTTGCTGGAAACAACATGTTCACGAGGTAGAACAAGCGTTCCCTTGTTCTCGCTTTCAAGAGCTGCCACAATATCAAACTCGCCTTTGCCAGAAACAATGAAGGTAGGCACACCCAATTGGGCGGCACGGCGTGCGGCACGGAGCTTGGAGTACATGCCACCGGTTCCAACCAAAGTCTTGCCGTCACACATGGATTCCAAATCAAGAGCACAAATATTTTCGATGGTCGGCATGGACTGTGCGTCCGGATTATTTTCTGGATTTTTGTCGAACACCCCGTCAGCCGATGTCAAATTGATAAACAGATCGGCACCGACCAATCCCAGACACATAGCGCCCAGGGTATCATTATCTCCAAACTCCAACTCACGGATGGACACAGTGTCATTTTCATTAACGATGGGAATCACGCCCCACTCAAGCAATCGCTCCATGGTGTTCCGTGCATTGAGAAACCGACGACGAAATTTGAGACCACTTCGTGTCAGCAGCATCTGCGCTGTAACTTTTCCATGAGCGGCAAAGGCTTCGTCATAGTCGTGCATCAGTCGCCCTTGACCAATGGCCGAAGCGGCCTGACGCGTTGCCATATCCTTATAATCCTTGCCATGTTTGCAAGCATTATCCGCGATACGCTGTCGACCGGCTGCGACTGCGCCGGACGTGACAAGCACCACGTCCATACCGCTGTCGCTCAATTCGGAAAGCTGCCTTGCAAGTCGTTCAATAGCATCAGGATTCAAGCCGTGTCCTGTCGTGACCACGGCAGAACCGACCTTGACCACCACACGCCGGGCTTTGCCAAGCAGGGAATGTCTGTTTACATCATTCTTCGTCATGGGGGGCACGGTACAGCAACATCATGGGTTTGAAAAGTGTTCGCTTTGAGTAGTAGCGGGCTTGAAGGATGAGGAAGAAAGTCTATTTTGGTGGGCGTTGCGTGCTTCGCAGTGAAAATGCAAACGGCATTGTTTCAAAGGTTTCGCCTTTACGGCGACCTGCTTTTTTTGAGGCGAAAAAAAGGAGGCAAAAAACGCCTTCTTCGGTGTGAGCCTGATAGCGGACCTAAGAGCCTGTACGCGGCTTTACTGCCCGACAGGATTGTCTGTGGTACAGACACTCGGTCGGGCCACGCTTCGCCGCGCGGGACAGGCTCTAAGGCCCGCTATCAATTGTTCGTCGATGTAAGGGGCTTCTCGTTGTAGGTGCTCATCTTTGATTCTAGGTTCTTCGATAACCATACTTAATTTTTGAATCTTACTTCATCCCCTTTTTTGACTCAGACTCTTCGACAACCATGAACAATTAACATTTCAATGCTATCTTTCCCTCAAAGGTTCTTTTTCCCAATCAAACACAAACTTAATCAGCTCTTCGCTCACCATAGAGGGCCTTGGGGTGCCCCAGCACCCCAACACCGCTCTCCCTCCGAAGACAACTTCTTCCTCCCAACCAGACGAAGACCGATCCCAGCCCTTGATCGGCGGCTTAGAAGCTGACCAATCGAAGAAGGCGGCTCTCGTCAGGGAATCAGGCAATTTGTCTTAAACTGAAGGATGAGGTGAAAGGCAAAGCTTATACTTTTAATAGGGTGGAGCCGACTCGATTGGATCAGATTCTTACCGCCGATCATGGGGGCGGCCAAGCTAGCGAGCCGAGTTTTTTGGTTCTTTTTGGGGCGGCTCAGCCAAAAAGATCCGCCGCCCGCGCAGGGCATGGAAAGCCTTGGGTGCTTCAGCACCCAACAATGACTCTCGCCGAAGGCGTATCTTTCAAAAAAAAGGCCGCTTCCAAAGCGGCCATCCTTGCTTATTATTTCCCATCAGACTTTAAACCCCGACTACTTCAGGCTCGCTGCTCGAAGCGACTCAATCATTACTCATTGACACTCACCAACAAATCTCTACAATCCGCGAACCAAACTCAAACCGAGGGAAGCAATATGTCTCAAAAATGCCCATGCGGCTCCGGCAAAGAAACCGCCCAATGCTGCACCCCCTATATTTCCGGTAAGGCCGACGCGCCCACAGCCGAAGCGCTCATGCGCGCAAGGTATTCCGCATACGTGCTCAACGAACTGGACTACCTGAAGGTAAGTCTCGCACCCGAGACCCTGAAAGGTCACGACGAAGAATCCGTTCGCGAATGGTCTGAAAAGGCTGAATGGCTTGGCCTGACCGTCCATGACACTTGGGCTGGTCTTGAAGATGATACCGACGGTATCGTGGAATTCTCTGCCAACTACGCCATCGATGGAGAGGAACTTTCTCACCGCGAACGCAGTCACTTCCGCAAGGATGACGGCAAATGGTATTATGTAGATGGCGATATGGTTTCCGGTCCGCCTGTCCGCAAAGAACCCAAGGTAGGCCGCAATGAGCCATGCCCATGCGGTTCCGGAAAAAAATTCAAGAAGTGCTGCGGCCGTTAACCTAAACGACCAAAGTCATTAGGCTGAACTAAAGGCCTTTTCCGACACCGGAACGGGCCAATCAGCTACTCTTGTCTATGATACCAACGCACATTTACGCTGACGAAATGGACGTTGAAACAATCCTCTGCCAACGAATTGCACCAGTCAGGATTATTCACATAAAGAACGCATAGCCCGCTTTATACCAGCTTTGTCGATGCCCAACATGGATCGCAATTCTTTTTGCGTACCGTGTTCAACAAACTCATCCGGTATACCAAGTTGACGGACCATCTTGTCTCGCAAAGCATCATGTCCGGCTAACAATTCAAGAACGGCAGAACCAAAACCTCCGGCCTCAGCATTTTCTTCCACCAATAAGATACGCTCAAACCGTTCCGCCAACTCCAGCAGTTGTTTTTCAGGCAAAGGCTTGACGAACCGACTGTTGAAAACCGCCACATCCAATCCATCTTTTGCCAGCTCCATGGCCGCTTCCACGGCAGGATAAACCCGCGAACCGATGGTAATGATAATTGCATCCTTTCCATCGTGCATGAGCTCCCCTTTACCTATGGCAATTTTTCTGGGAGTCTTTGACACCTTGGCTCCGACACCGGTACCACGCGGGTATCGCATGGCGCACGGGCCGTCATACGCAAAAGCCGTAGCCATCATCTGGGCAAGCTCCGCTTCATCCTTGGGAGCCATAACCACAAGATTCGGGACCTGTCGCAAAAAGCTCATGTCAAACGCACCATGATGTGTGGCACCGTCTTCGCCAACAAGACCGCCACGATCAAGAAAGAAATTCACATTCAGATTCTGCAAACAAACATCGTGAATGATTTGATCATAGGCCCGTTGCAGGAAAGTGGAATAGATAGCTACTGCGGGCTTGAAGCCCTGTGTAGCCAATCCGGCTGCAAACGTGACCGCATGCTGTTCACAGATTCCAACATCCACGAAACGCTCCGGGAACTGCTCATAAAAACATTCGGTACCAGTGCCTTCGGGCATGGCGGCGGTGATGGCCATGATGGACTCATCCTTCTCTGCCAAAGCGCACAGTGTGGACCCGAAAATGGACGTATAGGATGGCAGCCCGGAACCTGAAAATTTACGAGCCAAACCGGTTTCGGGAATAAATTTACCGACCCCGTGATAGTGGGAGGGATCAGACTCCGCCGGTTCATACCCCTTACCCTTCTTGGTCATGACGTGCACGAGCACAGGCTTGTCGAGCTTCTTGATCTCTTCAAAAACCTTAACCATCTTGGCCGTATCGTGCCCGTCAATAGGACCGACATAGGTAAAATGGAATGCCTCGAATAAAATACCGGGGGTAAAAAAAGATTTCACAGAATCGCCATAGCGCTTGGCGTATCCAGCCAGATCATCACCAATCTTGGGAATAGTTGCGAGCAGTCCTTCCACATCGCTCTTCAACCGCTGCAAAAATGGCGTGGTCATCTTGCGACTCAAAAACTGAGATAATGCACCCACGTTTTTGGAAATGGACATCTCGTTATCATTGAGAACCACAACCATCTTGCGACCAAGATCACCCGCCTGATTCAACCCCTCAAAAGCCAATCCGGCTGTGAGAGAACCATCCCCGATAACCGCGATAACTTCGTTATCATCACCCTTGAGGTCGCGCGCCATAGCCATGCCAAGCGCAGCGGAAATGGATGTGGAGGAATGGCCCACGCCAAAATGGTCATACTTGGACTCGGCCATACGAGGAAACCCGCTGAGCCCACCCTTTTGACGCAGCGTCGAAAATTCCTTGAGCCGTCCAGTGAGTAATTTATGGGCGTACGCCTGATGCCCAACGTCCCAGACCAGTTTGTCCTTATCAAGGTCGTATGACTTGAACAAAGCAAGAGTCAGTTCAACAACACCAAGACAAGGCGCAAGATGCCCACCGTGGTCGGACACCTGACTGATGATAATGTCACGCAATTCCTGGGCGAGAACATCAAGTTCGTCACCTTCCAGACCGTGAACATCATTGGGCTTATTTATTTTAGACAGAATCTCTGTCTTCATGGGGTCTTTTATCATAAGGGATAAACTTTATTCCAATCAGTAAACCCTGTCCACTATGTAGCGGGCGAGGTGTTCAAGAAATTCTTTTTCAGGTCCAGTACAATTCAAAAGGTGTTTCAAGGCAGCATCGATATGCTGTGATGCCAACTGCTTACTCTTCTCAAGGCCTATGAGTGACGGGTACGTCGACTTACCCATTTCCTCATCACTGCCGGCAGGTTTACCCAGTGTTTCCGTGTCGCTGACAACATCGAGTACGTCATCCACAATTTGGAACGCAACCCCAATGGACTTGCCGAATTCGCGGGCATTGTCGATATCCGATTCATCGGCACCGGACAGGATAGCCCCACACTCACAGGCCGCAGTGATAAGCGCACCGGTCTTCATGGCATGCATCTCGCGCAACTCTTCAAGCGGCACGTCGTCCCGACCTGTAAACTCCATATCGACAACCTGACCACCGACCATACCGCCGGAACCAGCCGCAGTGGCCAGCACATAAATGGCACGCAAAACCCGGTCGGCAGGCAATCCCTTGACGATAGAGGCCGCGCTCATCAACCCGAAGGCTTCGGTAAGCAGGCCGTCACCAGCCAAAATAGCTGTAGCTTCATCAAACTGTTTGTGATTGGAAGGCTTACCTCGACGCAGGTCATCATCATCCATGGCAGGTAAATCGTCGTGAATAAGCGAATAGGTATGGATACACTCAAGGGAAGCCGCAAACGGCATAACCTTGTCACCCATGTCCGCCTCATCTGGGGCCAACATTGTAGCCCATGACAGGACCAACACTGGCCGCAATCGCTTGCCACCAGCCAGCAGAGAGTATTCCATAGACTTGAGCAGACGAGGCGGAATGCCACGGTCCTTCATGCACCCGGAAAGAAACGACTCAACGGTTTCAGCACGCTGTGCCAACTGTTCCTTAACGGTCACGACGCTTCCTCCGCATCATCACCGAGTTCACTCAATGCGTCGAATTCCTTGATCAGCCCTTCGGACACGATCCTGACTTCGTTGCGAGCGTTCTCCAACTGGGAGCCACACCCTTTGACCAATTCAAGACCTTCTTTATACAAGGCCACACCTTCTTCCAAAGGTTGATCGCCGCGTTCCAGCTTATCGACCACTTCCTTGAGCCTTTCCAATTTCTTCTCAAATGTATCTTTTGCCATATTCAACTCCGTTCAGGTCACATGACACGCTGCCAATATCGCCGGGGATACCAGTAGCTCAAAGCGATCAAACCGGCCACGACCGGCCAGCCAAGGACAAGCCTTGCCGCCAAATAAATTTCTACGGACATGGAATTCATGATACCCCACGCCACCACGCCCTTAAGCACATACGCGCCGCCCCAAAAAAAACTCAGACGGAGCCAAAGCGAACGATAATATTTGCTCGTCCTGATCTCCTCGGGAAAAGCATCGATGCCAGCCATTTGTTCAGCCAATATCTGAATAAGCGGTTTACGCACGCCCATTGACGCGAGAAAAATTCCGCCCAACACCCAATCCGACACGATGGGGGACATCAAATACCAGTCAGGGTCACGCATGACCAGCACCCCGGCCAACTCCGAAAGCGCATAGGCGGCACCAATCCCGGAAAACCCGTCTGCTTCACCTGTACCGACCCAAAACCAAACCAACACACCAAGTCCCCATACAGACGCAGCCACGGCACCAACCAACGCCATGTCAAATTCACGCCCGACATAATAAATGCCTACCGGGGCGACTGCGCCGAGCAGTATTCTATTGAGCGGTGTGTATGCCATCAATCCATCCCATCTGCGGCATTGTATCAACATTTATAGAAAACAATGGTTCAGGATCAACAACCTGCCCTTGAACAAAAGTTCCCAAATGGAGATGTGCCCCATTCACTCTGCCGGTGGCACCGGACAGGCCTATTTTCTGACCGGATGTCAACATGTCACCTTCATTGACCAACACTTTGGACATATGAGCGTACATGGAAACAAAACCATTTCCATGGTCTACATAAATACAATTACCAGCATAGTAAAAGTTCCCTTTCAAGACAACTCTTCCAGCAGCCATGGCATACAGTGGAGTGCCTTCCCAAGCACGAAAATCCAACCCTGTGTGACGACTCGCCGTGTCACCGTTGAAAATTCTGTATAGCCCGAAACGGCTAAGCATCTTGCCCTTGGCTGGTCTGGAAAATGGCAACTTCCAATACCGCTCGGGGGAAACCGTATTGAGCACGGCCTTAATACGTTCTCGTTCCTTCGCAATCCGTACCAACGCTTCCTTGGGTGGTTTGACCATCTTCGGCGGAACAGACAAAGTCTCCTTGCCCCACGCTGACTCGACCACGGTGATGTCTTTGGCAAACGTATATGTGTGGCCCCAAAAAGATGCCGTTACATTGATAGGATACACGCCAGGCTCTCCACGCAGACGAATTCCAAGATACACCAGCGCGTGATATTTCCCACCGCCTTGAGTGATGGTCGGTCGAACGTCACGCCCAGCCCAATGAACCACTACGTCATCAAGTGGATACCAGGAGGTCACGTTGACCAACAAAGGTTTACCTACACCTATCGTGTCCGGGGAATCGATCTCGACCATTCCGGCAGCACCGGCAAGGACAGGCAACAACAAGCACACAACAACAATCGGCAGGCAAAGCCCGCGCAACAAGACGGATATATTTTTCATGAAATCTGGGACCTAATTCAACAACTTATCAGCGCTGTTATCAAAAAGCGGTTGGGGATCAACCAATTCACCAAGAACCGACAAGGAAAAATGCAGATGTGGGCCTGTGGCGCGCCCGGACATACCAGACAATCCGATTGCCTGACCTCGCTGAATCTTGTCGCCCTCTTTAACAATGGGCTTGGACAGATGAAAATACATGCTTACAACGCCGTTGCCGTGGTCGATATACACAGAATTACCCGCGTAATAATGATCTCCCACTAACACAACCACACCATCAGCCACCGACTTCACAGGGTTCCCCATGGGAGAACGCATATCCTGCCCTCGGTGCGGATTTTTCGATTTGCCATTAAGGATACGACGCAAGCCATAGGTGCTGGAAATCTCTCCATCCACCGGACGCAGCAAAGGCAAACGCCAGAGCCGTTGCGGAGTAAGCGTATTCTTGGCTGCTGTTGTCTGCTTGCGCTCCTCGGAAATACGATCATAGACATCCTGAGGCGGCGTGACCATGGCCGGCGGCAGCGTCAATTCCTGCTTGGGGTATTCCTTGCTCGTAACCTGAACAGTACGGCGCAGGGTGTTCTCCTTGCCGTCCACCGATGCGATAACAGACAAATCCTGCTTGCCAGCTTTTGTGTCCAACACATCGGAGCCAAGCATAACCAAAGCCACATGTCGGTTGTTCCAAACAGAAATGGATGGCTCAACTTCCTTACCCAACCAGTACACAGACACGGAGCCCAACGGCTGATCAGAGGTCAGGCGCACCAAAAATGGCTGCCCCACACCCACACGTGCCGGTGCGGCCAACACCAAAGCGGACCCGCTATTCACAGGAGCCACCTGCTCGGCGGCGCCAGCATCCTTGGGCAGGACAAACACACCGTCGCCCTCTTCAAGCCCAAAATCCTGAGCTGTCACGGAAACAGGGGAAAAAGGAAGTGTCATGGCAATAACCAGGAACAGGAGAAGGAAAATCCGTTTCATAAATATACCTATTAGTCTGATGAAGTCTCGTCGGTTACAACGGCGGCCACTGAGCCGCCTTTCACTCTGATATCAAGCCCGTCGCCCTTCGTCACCCCTTTCGGGTCACGTAAAAACTCTCCAGTCCGATTAATGCGCACCAATGCGTATCCCCGCTCAAGCGGTCCTTCGGGATCAAGGCCATGCAATGCAGTCTGTAACAGCTCAAAGTCTTGTGCCTTGCCTTCACTGAACCGCTGCACCCCTTGGGTCAAACGATGCGCCAATCCTGCCACTTCTACGGCCAGCCCATCAACCTGCACCGTGCCAAATGCCCGGTTCAACCGGTCAGTTGTCCGCACAGCGTCATCAACATGATCATAAAAAGTATCCAATCCCGCACCCTGAAGTCGGGCCGACAACGCCGTAAACTGATCCTCCATGCGCTCCAGCCGCCGTTCGGGCGACAGCCACACAAGAGCCTTGCGCAGATGTTCAAAATCCTTGCCCTTGCCAAGCAGCCAATTCGCATACGCTCGGCCCAGCCCCATATCGAGCACGTCCAGCTTCTGCGCCAATGTTTCACGTTGAGGCCACAATTCCTGCGCCGCATGGCTCGGGGTGGCCACCCGTTTATCCGCTACAAAATCGGCTATGGACACATCCGGTTCATGCCCCACGCCGGATACCACCGGCAGCCTGGCGCGATAGATGGCATCCGCCACAGGCTCGGTATTAAAGGCCCACAAATCTTCCAGCGATCCACCGCCGCGAATGAGTACAGCGACCTCGGCCCAATCATCCGCATCCGCTGCATCCAGTGCCGCCGCGATTTGTTCCGGGGCCTGATCGCCCTGCACCAGTGAAGGATAAATTCGTATTTCCGCACCCGTTCCACGCGTATCGGCAATGCGTAGGAAATCCCGAATAGCCGCGCCTGATGGCGACGTAATAACCGCCACCCGCCGGGGGTTCTTCGGCACTGCGATTTTGCGATCCTCATCAAAGTATCCCTTATCGGCAAGTTTCCGTTTCAACGCCTCAAAGGCCACGGCCAGATCACCCACACCCTGATCCTGCACCAATTCAGCCACCAATTGATACTGACCACGCGGTTCATATACATTGAGTCGACCTGCACACAGCACTTCCATGCCGTCCTCCAGTCCACTCCCGGTCAAAGCTGTCGCGCCCTGCTCTTCTTCGATCTCACCCGTGAGCGGATTGACCCGTTCCTCACCACGATTCACCGGCTCGGCAGACCGTTGCGAGGATTTGAACCAGACCACAGACAAGGCCGCGTCGCCATCGGTCAACGTAAAATACACATGCCCACTGGCCGGACGCGCCAAGTTCGTCACCTGACCACGCACCCAGACAAACGGAAATTCCGCCTCAAGAAGCGCCTTGACGGATTTTGTAAGTTCACTGACTGAAAGAATATTGGACAATGGATGCCTCCGGCGGCCCCTTCGGGGGGACCAGAGAACCCTTTGAAAAAAGGTTCTCTGGACTCTCCTAAACTTTTTATGTGCGCTTCGCGCAGGGTGTTACGATGCGTTGTGTGCATCAGCTATTTTTTTTATTCAGCAGCAATAACCGCGCCTGCGCCTATCATGATGGAGCCAGCGGTGCGGTTGGCTATTTTCCAAACACGGGTTGAGCGTATTGCGGTACGACCTCGACCGGCCAGCCATGCGTAGGTGGCAAGGACCGTAAATACTGTGGGGATAATAATAGAAACGACCATGATGATATCCACGGTGGTCAATTCAGACATGTGGACAAATCCGGGCAGGAAGCCGCAATAAAAAGCGATAACCTTGGGGTTGCCGAGTGAAACGCACAGGCCTGCCAAGAAGCTGCGTCTACCGCGAACCGGGACACAGGCCGAGTCCTGTTCTGTTGGCGATTTGGCCATCCATGCCCTAACGCCCATATAAACAAGATAGGCCGCGCCTATCCATTTAAGGACTGCAAACCATGGCCCTATCTGTGACGAAATCCATCCAAGGCCGAACAAAGCCGTCAACAAATACGTCAGATCACCGCACGCCAAACCAGCGGCGTATCCGACTCCGGTCTTGAAACCACGAGACAGGGATTGGGCCACAAGAGCAGAAACTCCCGGTCCCGGGATACTTGCAAAAACAAAGGTGGCGAATGCCAAGGCAATTCCACTTTCAATCGTCATTTTCTCTCTCCATTTCCATATATCCGGCCATACAGTGCATATCACCCCACGGACCAGACAGCCAATAAAAAAGGAACACGTCACCCGAAGGGAACAAGATGCCTTCGGCGACCAGAGGGGGAACCTCTTGAAAGAGGTTCCCCCTCTGGACTCCCCCTCCAGAACTTTTTATCGCGCCTTCGGCGAGGCTCTCCAAAACCAATAAAATTTTTCCCCTCCCTTGCGCGAAGCGCACACAAAAAGTTTAGGAAGGGAGATAGGGATGGGGGTCTGGGGTAAGCACCCCAAAAAGAAAGCCCAGCGCAGAAATTCCGCGCCGGGCTTGTAGCCATATATACGATCAGAACCTATTTCACTTCAAGGCCCCAATTATTCCAAATTTCCTTACGCCATGCGGTAAAAGCTTCGACAAAACCGTCGAGCGGCAATTCGATCTTCTCGCCGGTTTTGCGATCCTTGGCTTCCACGATACCGTTCTTGAGGCCTTTGCCACCGAGAACAAGTTGCATGGGATAACCAATGAGATCGGCCTCGGCAAACTTGACACCCGGGCGTTCTTTGCGGTCGTCGTAGGCAGCGTCCACGCCAAGTCCCTTAATCGCGGAATACAGTTCCTCGGCCTTATCAGTCACAGCTTGGTCCTTGCCGCCGAGAGCAATCAAGCAGACCTCAAACGGTGCAATGGACGGCGGAAAACAACAGCCGTTTTCGTCATTGTTCTGCTCAATGGCGGAGGCCATAATACGAGATACGCCGATGCCATAACACCCCATAATCAAGGGCTTGGGCTTACCATTCTCGTCGAGGAAAGTGGCTTCCATCTTCTCGGAGTATTTCACACCGAGTTTAAAGACATGGCCCACTTCGATACCCTTGGTGAACTCGATCTTGCCACCGCACTCGGGGCATGGGTCAGTCGGCTCAATCACACGCAAATCAGCGAACTTCTCGATAGTACAGTCACGACCAAGAGACAGATGCTTCACGTGCGTATCACCCTTGTTGGCTCCGGCCACCCAATCTGTGGCCGCACACAATTCATGGTCAGCGTAAATAGGCACGTCCTTATCCAAACCGGAAGGACCGGCAAAACCGACAGGTGCGTTGGTCAGTTTCTTAACCAATTCCTCATCTGCCAACTCAATCTCGTTACCGCCAACAAGGTTGCGCAACTTGATATCGTTAAGTTCACGATCACCACGCACCAATGCGGCGACAGGCTCGTCGTCCACAACGAACAGCAGCGTCTTGACCAACTTGCTCGGGTCCACACCGAGATATTTGCAAACTTCTTCCACGGTATGCTGACCGGGAGTATCCACTTCTTCGATGGCCGGACAATCGGCGTTGGTCATGTCCTCGCCAGCAGGCGCGGCAACCTTGGCTTTTTCCAGATTTGCACCGAATTCACACGACAAACAAGATGCAATGGTGTCCTCACCGGTATCGGCAAGAACCATAAATTCATGTGAGAAGTCACCGCCAATAGCCCCGGAATCGGCCTGAACCGGTTTGAACCGCAGACCGATGCGAGAAAAGGCTTTTTTGTAAGCTTCGAACATCTCAAAATAGGATTTCTCTGCGCCGTCCTCATCTTTATCGAAGGAATAAGCGTCCTTCATGATGAACTCACGACCTCGCATGAGACCAAAACGAGGACGAATTTCATCGCGGAACTTGGTTTGAATCTGATACAGATTGACCGGCAACTGCTTGTAGGAATTAATTTCACCGCGCACCAAATCGGTAATGACTTCTTCGTGCGTGGGTCCAAGACAGTAGTCACGGCCGTTGCGGTCATTCAAACGCAACAGCTCCTTGCCGTAGTAATCCCAACGACCGGTCTCGACCCACAGGTCGGCAGGCTGAACCATGGGCATGAGCACTTCCATTGCTCCGGCGCGGTCCATTTCCTCGCGCACGATAGTGGCGACCTTGTTGATGGAGCGCAGGCCAAGCGGAAGGTAGTTATAAATACCGCTGGTGAGTTTGCGGATCATGCCCGCACGCATCAAAAGCTTGTGGGAGACAACCTCAGCGTCTGCCGGGTCCTCCTTGAGAGTCGGGATGTAGTAACGGGAAAGACGCATATTTCTATTTTCTCCTTTCTTCCAGGAACATATTAATTTCTTTCATGAATTCCGGTAGTAAATTTTCATTGCCCTTGACCTTGCGCACCACTTCTCCCTTACGGAAAATGATGCCCAAATCACGGCCTCCGGCTATGCCAATGTCAGCTTCCCGGGCTTCGCCGGGACCATTGACCACGCACCCCATGACCGCCACGGTAAAGACTTCCTCCACTCCACGCAGAGCCTCTTCCACCTTTTCGGCCAACTCGATCAGTTTAATCTCGGTACGCCCACAGGTCGGACAGGATATAATCTCCGGGCCGCGTTCACGCAAGCCCAAGCTACGCAGGACTTCGTAGGCCACGCCAATCTCGGCGACAGGGTCATGGGTGAGCGACACACGCATGGTGTCGCCGATCCCCTCGGATAACAAAAGTCCCAGTCCGACAGCGGACTTGACCGCCCCTCGGACCAATGTTCCGGCCTCAGTGATACCGATATGCAGCGGATAATCCACCTTCTCGCTCATGAGTCGATAAGCGGCCACGGTGTTCAGAACCGATGATGTCTTGAGTGAAATTTTGGTATCGTAAAAGCCACGCTTTTCCAGCATGGCAACATGACGCAGGCCAGATTCAACCATGGCTTCGGGGGTAGGGCCACCAAACTGCCGAAGCAAATCTTTTTCCAGCGACCCGCCATTGACACCGATACGAATGGGAACGTTGTTGGCCATAGCCGCACGAACCACGATGTCCACTTTTTGCTCGTCACCGATATTGCCTGGGTTGATACGCAACCCTTCAAACCCGGCTTCCACGGCATCCAGAGCCAATCGATAATCGAAATGTATGTCCGCTATAAGGGGTACCGGAGATTGCTCGCGGATATCCTTGAGTACAGCGGCGGCCTTGTCATCGGGTACGGCCAGACGCACAATCTCGCACCCGGCCTCGGCCAGTTGATTGATCTGTGTCACCGTGGCGATAACATCGCGGGTATCGGTGTTGCACATGGATTGGACGCGGACAGGGTTATCCCCGCCAATGCCCACCGCACCTATATTCAGGACTCGTGTCTGCTTTCGTTGCATAAGGATTGGCACGTTACGCAATTTCCCCCGGCAAGCCAAGTGCGGTACGGTGTGAATTAAAATCAAAAACTGTAGCTATATTTTAAAAAGTCGCATCCACCGGCAACCTTACTTCAACGCATCCTTTTCTTACGTCGCAATATATGTCAGACACGCCCCGACTATAATAAGCAAAACACCGAGAACCCGTGGTAAGGATAAGGATTCACGCAATACCAGCCAGCCCAGCCCGACTCCGACCACAAGACTAAGTTGCCGCAATGCCCCGACATAGGTGACCTTACCCATGTTCAAAGCCATCAGCATGAGAACAAATGAAAGTGTATTCAGTACAGAAACAGTAAGGATGCTCCATTTATTCCGGCTCCATTCCTCCTTAACAACAAGACGATCAAGCCGTCGCAAGGAAGGCAAAAAATACGCACACGAAGCCAGCGTGTAGCAATACATGTAAATGAATGGGTGCATATGCCGAACAGCCTCTTTGCCCCACAAGGTATACAATGCCACGGTAAAAGCCGCAAAAAGGGCAAACAACAAACCTGAATTGCTGCCCTGACGATTCCATGAGATGGAAGAAAATCGTAAATCCTTCAATTGAACGACAAGGACACCAACTGTGACAAAAAAGACTGAACACCAGCCTATGGCGTCAATGCTTTCCTGAAAAATAAGGTATGCCAGAAACGGAAGAAACAGAGTGCTGGAACGCGACACGGGATATGCAATGGAAAGATCAAGTCGTTTGTAACTGTTGGCGAGACAGAAATAGTTCACCACAGAAAGCAACGTTCCCACCCCCGCATACCAAAGAGATGCCGGATCAAGCCCCCAGACACTTACCGCTATGGCAAATGGTATTGCATATATGACTGGTTCAGCCATTTTGCTCAAGCCGAGAAAGGCATCTTTATTCTGTGCTCGTTTCAGAAGAAAATTCCAATATCCATGTGCGATGGAGGAAAGGATAACGAGGAGAAATGGGAGTTCCTGCATGATTCTTGAGCGATAAGTCCTGTTTCAATTAAATGGACGACTAATTTCATCCACTTCTTCAGAGAAGATAAAGAGACTCCACCCATTAAGCAATACCATAACCCATTGTACCCCTTTTTGAAGACCTCAGCCTTCACAAAAAAAGCCCCGGCTCAAGAACCGGGGCTTTTTTTAATTGTCGCTGACGAAGACTATTTCTTGTCGGCCTTGTTGGCGTCAGGCTTCGTCTCAGCCTTTTCGGCCTTGGGAGCAGCTTCCTTCTCAGGAGCAGTTTCCGCAGCAGGAGCGGCTTTCTTTTTTTTCGGTTTGGGCGGTGTGCCCTGTTCGACCCAGGTGGTCTTCTCGGTCATAGGCTTGCGGTGCGTGTCCTTCATGGTCAGGCATTTGGTAGGGCATGCATCGACGCAATAACCGCAAGTAATGCATTCATGAGGATCGCAGGACCAAGTACCCGTAGTTTTATCAACCGTAATGCACTGACAGGGGCATTTGCGTGAGCACATGCCGCAGAAAATGCACTTATCGATGTCAATAACAAGCTCACCGCGATATTTAGGAAACGGATCGCGCACCACGAACGGATAGTTACGGGTGGCGGGTTTCTTCAACAGGTTCTTGACGACTGTAGGTGTAAACAGCATGTCAACTCTCCTAGCGTTCGGTGCAGCTGATGCACGGGTCAATAGCCAAGACGATGACTGGCACGTCGGCCAGTTCACAACCCGGCAACATGTGCAGGAGCGGCGGAATATTTGCAAATGTAGGGGTGCGGATACGCAACCGATCCAGATGCTTGGTGCCATTGCCCTTGATATAGTAGACGCACTCACCGCGCGGCTGTTCCACGCGCATGTAGACTTCGCCTTCCGGCGGGTTGCCCTTGACCTTGGCGGCAATATCGCCCTCAGGCAACTTGCTGACGGCCTGACGAACCAAATCAATGGACTGAATTACTTCATGGAAACGGACCGTGGAACGAGCCCAACAGTCACCGGAAGTCTCAACAACCGGTTCAAAATCCAGCTCGGAGTATGCGCCGTAACCGATCATGCGCATGTCGGATGCGACACCGGAACCACGCAAGGTCGGACCAGCAGCGCCGAGAACGTAAGCGTCCTCTTTGGACATGTAGCCAATACCAACGGTACGGGACTTGACCGAGTAGTCGTTCATGATGGTGTCCTGCATGGCCTTGACCTCTTTCTCCACGATTTCCAGCTCGGAGAGAATCCAGCGAATCTGGTCGGGGGAAAGGTCGGCACGGACGCCGCCGATGATGTTGACGGACACGATAACGCGGCTACCAGCAGTGGCCTCGTTGATGTCCATAATGCGCTCGCGCACTTTCCAGAACTGCATGAACAGGGATTCAAAGCCGAAAGCATCGGCGAACAAGCCCAGCCAAAGCAGGTGAGAATGCATACGGTGAAGTTCACTCCAGATAACACGCAGCATTTCTGCACGAGCCGGAACTTCAATGTCCATAAGTTCTTCGATGCACTGCGAATAGCAGGTGCCGTGAATCATGGAGCAGATGCCACACACGCGTTCGCACACGGTGATCATCTGATGGAAGTCGCGAATATCTGCCAGCTTTTCCAAACCACGATGAACGTAGCCCAGTGCCGGGATAGCTTCTTTAACGATTTCGTCCTCAACCTTGAGCGTCAAATGAATCGGCTCGGGGAGAACGGGATGCTGCGGGCCGAAGGGAATTACGGTAGTAGCCATTTCAGCCCCCTATTTTTTCGGCTCAATCTTGACGTTGGACACCAGGGGAACCTGGGTGACCTCGGGATCAAGAAAGAGTGTGCGGTTAAAGTCAAGAACCATGCCGTCGAACTTGACGTCCCACTGGTCACGGATTTCATTTTCTACCAGCATGGCGCCAAAGAAGACACCGGAAACGCTGGGAATAGGCTTCTTCATGTCGACAGTCATCCGCAGATGAGTATCCTCATATTCCTTATCGAAATGATAAAGAATACCAAGCTTGCCCTCGCCTTCCTGATATGTGGAAAGCGTGACGAACCGTTGTCCGTCGTTCTTCATATTCATGACCTCTCCGACAACATTGTCGATGGTCACGTCAATAATAGTACCTTTCATATTATACCTCTGTGGACACGCCTATTCGGCTTCTTCCACTTTTTGCGCAAACTTGGCCAACCCTGCGACAACACCGTCGATGATAGCTTCGGGTTTTGCAGGACAACCGGGAACATACACGTCCACCGGGATGATTTTATCCACGCCGCCAACAACGTTGTAGGCTTCGCGGAACACACCGCCGGTATTGCCGCATGCGCCGATGGCGATGACAGCCTTGGGCTCAGGCATCTGATCATACAGATTCTTGAGCACCTTTTTATTCCGATGGTTGACAGTACCAGTAACCAGCAACACGTCAGCGTGCTTAGGATTACCGACGTTGATGATGCCGAACCGCTCCACATCGTACAGCGGTGTCAGGCAAGCCAGAACCTCGATGTCGCAGCCGTTACAGCTACCGCAATCAAAATGCATGATCCACGGAGACTTGGCGCGAGATTTCTTGATGAATGATCCAAACATGATTTACCTCGCGTACAGCCAGATGAGATTGACAATGGACAGGCCCATACCGAGCAGCCAGACACGCTTGAGCATCCAGCGCCAAGTCATGCGAGCCATAGTGTTGTCCACCAGGATTTCAAGCATGTAAGTGATCACCAGCAGCACGGCCATCCAAACAACATTGGTGTGCCAGAAGATGGCGCACAAACCGAGAACCAAAATGGTCTCGTACCAGTGGGCAATTTCAATCAGAGCCAGATAGGGACCGGAATATTCGGTGAGTACACCTTTAACCAGTTCCTGATGACCGTGATGGGACGTGGAGAAGTCAAACGGGGACTTTCTCAATTTAATGGTTAAGGCATAACCCAGAGCCAGATAAAGCAGCGGCATCTTAGTGATGAGCGGCATATCCTGGGACCAGACAGCGTCCAGAGAGAAGGAGCCTGTAACCATATAGAAGCCAACAAAAACCAGAATCAAAACTGGCTCGTAAGCAAGAATCTGTATCAATTCGCGCTGTGCGCCCACCTGAGAGTACGGGGACTTGGTGGCCATGGCACCCATGACCAAAAAGACCGCACCAACAGCCTGCACAAAGAAAATGAGCAGAAGGTCGCTCTGAGCGAAGAACAGTGCCAAAGAGGTAGCAGCAGCGATCATATATACCCAGGCGCAGAGGATCTGCCACTGGTTGACCACCATTTTTTCCTTTCCGAACAGTTTGGCCACATCATAGAAAGCCTGCATGATCGGGGGACCCTGACGAGACTGGAACCATGCGGTGACGCGCCTGTCCAGACCAGCGATGAGACCACCCAAAAGTGGTCCGGCAATGAGTCCGATGATAACGAGAATAAGAGTATCCATTAGATCGCCCCTCCCAACATAAGCACAATCAAAGCGATCGCGAGTGCGTTGAAGATAGGCGTCAGCTTACCTTCAGCGAACAGCTCGCCCAGGTACATGTTACCAGCTGCAAACGGTACATCACCATTCATGGGACCGATGTAAGTACCGTCTGTTGATGAATTCGCGCCACCCAAATACGGCGGCATAATCTTGACCTTGCGGAAACCGGCAGCGGCTTTGGCGGCGAAAAGCACGCCCAGACCCAAAACCACGAACAGCGGGACCACGGCAAAGGAGCCTGTGGCGGAGTTCAGTGAACCAAAGCTCAGAGTAAACGGAGCCGTACCGAGCCAGGGAGCAAGCATTGAATTATAAATCCAGGGAGAAGCCAACGACAGAACAATGGCGCCCCCGCACAGCAACATCAGCGGCAGGCTGGTGAGCATGGGCTGGGATTCAGTCCGAGTGTCCTGTTCACGAGAACACATCAAGGAACCACCCCAACGTGCCCAGTATACAACCGTCAACGCGGAACCCAATGCGAGCATGGTAATCACGAAGATGTTGGTATCAGCACCGGCTTCGATAGCCATCCACTTGCACATAAGCACACCGAACGGCGGCAGGAGCATAGTCAGGATACCGATCACGGTGATCAGGGCAGTACGGGGAAGCTTGGCATACAAGCCGCGCATGTCTTCGATGTCACGAGAACCGATGGCCTGCTCAATCGTGCCGACACAGAGGAACAGCAAAGACTTGGAAACGGCATGGAACACGATCAGCATAACAGCAGCGGTCAAAGCCAACGGAGTGTTGATACCCGCGCAGCAAATGATCAAGCCGAGATTGGAGATAGTGGAATACGCCAGAATTTTCTTACCATTGGACTGACCGATGGCCAGAGCTGCGCAGGTCACAAAAGTGAATGCGCCACAAATGGCAACACCGGTGGACAGGAAGGTGTCAACATACGCGGGAGCGAAACGCAGAACCACGAAAACACCGGCCTTGACCATGGTGGAAGAATGCAGGAGCGCGGAAACCGGAGTCGGAGCGACCATGGCACCAAGCAACCAGCTCTGGAATGGAACCTGAGCGGCCTTGGTGAAACCAGCGAGGCACAAAAAGCCAACGCCAGTAATCATGAGCGCGCCCTGAGGTCCGGCAGCCAGGATTGCAGAAATGTCCAGAGTGCCGGCCTTCATGTAGACCAGCATCATGCCGATAACGAAAGCCAGACCGCCGAGAGCGTTCATCCACAATGCGCGGACAGCGTTCTTGGTAGCGATCTCGGTGACATCGTGACCGATCAGCATGAAGGAACACAGAGTGGTGACTTCAAAGAAGAAGTACATCCACAGAATATTATTGGACAGCACCAAGCCGTTCATGGCGCCAAGGAACAACACCAAGTAGAAGAAGAATCGCGGCTGGCGAGACTTCTTCAGGTGCAGATGCTCCTCATGTTCCTTCATATAAGGAATGGCAAACACGCAGATCAAAGAGCCAATGATGGAAATCACCAGGACCATGATCAAAGCGAGCTGGTCACCCACAAGAGCGGGAACAGCGTCATGCTCAAGCATAACAATTTCAAACCAAACGAGCAGTGCAGCCTGAGCCAGGGTAAAACCCTGAATCAGTAAGCTCTTGTGTTTGAGACCGAGATAAAAAATGACACCCAACAATGCGAAATCCAGAACCGTAATCAGGAAATCGCTGCTGATGCCGAGGAATGAACCGACTGCAATCGGCTCAAAAGTCCCCTGCATGAGCAGTCCCACAGACGCAAGCGTCAGGACCACAGCAGTACCGAGCACGGTCAGCTTTCGAACGGCGGAAGACCGAACGAAATAGCAGACCAATGCTGAGGCCACTGGCAGGAGAATGAGAAGCAGTAGCAAATTCGACATGAAGACCTCGTTTCAAAAGAATGGAGAACGAGTACAACAGACACGTGAAAATCCGGTTCACCTCCAACCGAATTTCAGTGCGAATGCACTTTACCCTTAGCCTAATAACCATGTGGTCTTATGGGAAGAACACTGTTTGGTCAAGACCCAAACATCAAAAAAAGACACACAAAAACACACTAATAATCGTCTGATATATTGGAATAAAAGGCTCACGGTACAGAGGCCCATATAAATAGATATAAAAAAGAGAAGAATCTTGTGAAAAAAATCTCAAATAAAAACGGCTAATACCAGCCAAAGGAACAAATCAGGACTTTTTCATGTGAAAATTAGAAGTAACCAAGACTCGTCAAAGTCGGCAAGACAGCTTCTTTGGAAGCAGCACGCCCAGACCGTTCGCATCCACCGTTATCAGGCCGTTGCGTACAAGGTTTGCACCCCAAAGATCTATACCCTTGATCATACAGTTCACAATGCGGAAGATTGAAACGGGCATGAAACGCCCAGATATCTGTTTCGGTCCAATCAAGAATAGGGTTGATCATGTAATGCGGGGGATCATTTCGCTGTTCTTCTGTTCGCCGCCCTACCCGATCGGGATGTTCGTCAAAACGAATACCACTTAAAACATGTGTGGCACCGGTTTCAACAACAGCCCGCTTGAGCGGTTCAACCTTTAATTCTCGACAACAAGAAAGCGGATCTTGAGCCAACGGGTAGCCATCCAGTGAAACTTCCGGGCGAGCGATATGCAAATCAATACCCCACTCTACCGTCAGGGCGTCACGAAATGCCATGACTTCTGTAAATTTGCAGCCAGTATCAAGATTGATTGCATGGACAGGCCCTTTCCCTACATTATCGAGCACAGCCTTCCATATAAAGAGAACAACGGTGGAGTCCTTACCGCCGGTCCACGCCACGCGCACTCCGTCAGGATCAACATTTTCAACCAATGTCTGCATGAGGGACTCAGTCCCGGCTATCTTTTCATCAAGAGTAAGCATGCTTCCGTATCCCCTTTCATTATATAATGGCCCCGCATTGAAGAGTGCTGTAGTGTCTCGCTTATGAGCAAGCAAAAAATAAGATTCATCGAAGACATGGTCAAGGCCAAGGATATCTGTGTGCTGGCAACTTCCGATGGCAACACGCCTCACACGTCTCTGATGAACTATTTCGCGGACCATGCGGTCATGAAGTTTTATTTTCTGTCACCTAAAACATCAAAAAAAAACAAAAACCTCAAAAAAAATCCACATGTGAGTATACTCATCGATCGACGGGATGAAAATATCGCCCTATCCATCAACGGGGTGTACTCTCCCATCAAAAAGCAACAAACAGTGGACGCCATCATCAAGCTCTTCCTTCTGAAAAGCCCGCATATGAAGGAATTCGCAGAACACCCGGACACGGAACTGATACGCATAGAAGGGAAATCAGCCGAACTCGTGCAGGGTTTTACTGACATTTTTTCAACTAAATTAATAAATTTCTAAAAAAGTGCTTGACGTATAACGCCCCCTAAGCATAAACAGTCTTTCCACGACGCGCCCGTGGCTCAGCTGGATAGAGCATTCGGCTACGAACCGAAAGGTCGCACGTTCGAATCGTGCCGGGCGCACCAGAGAATATAGCCTCTGACAACATATGTTGTCAGAGGCTTTTTCCGTTTCCCCAACCTCCTGATAATCCTCACTCTCACGCCGAGAAAACCGCGACACGCTCTTGCAAAAGCCAAGTACATCCAGTAGCGTTCCCGATGGCCGAACTTGCAACCGCAGGAACGGCTAAACCCGACCCTACTATGGCACTGACCGCAATTCGCTTATATTCGGATTAGATCAGACTTTTTATTGAACATTATAGGAGGAATAATGAAACGTCTTTCCATTTGCATGGCACTCATGCTGTCCATGATGTTGGCCGTGGCTTCTACCGCATCTGCAGATGCACTGGCTGAGATCGTCAAGCGCGGAGAACTTCGCGTTGCCGTTCAGACCCAGTGTCCCCCATTCAGTTTTCTGGACAAAAACGGCGACCGCACCGGTTCTTCCGTTGAATTCTGTCGCCTGATGGCCAAAGAAATGGGCGTCAAAATCAAATTTCTGGATTACGATTGGGACGGTCTGATTCCTGCCCTGTTGTCCGGTAAAGCTGACATGCTGGCCGCAGACATGACCGCCAACCTTCAGCGTGCACTCAAGGTGTCCTTCACCGATGCATTCTATTACACTGGTTCCGTGGCCGTGGCCAAAGCCGATTCCAAAATCACAAGCTGGGACCAAATCAACAAGGAAGGCATGAAAGTAGCCGTCCTGCTCGGCGGTACTGGCGAAGCTGATGCCAAACGTCTCTTCCCCAAGGCTGAAATCAAGTCCTACAAAGGCGGCGGCCCCATGCTCCTGAATGCCATTATGGCAGGCAAGGCTGACGTGGCCGTCAACGACAAGACTTCCATCTCCGGCAGTCTGGCTTCCTTCCCCCCGAACTCTACGCATTTCGTGGGCGAAATCATGTCCAAGCAGCCTCTGGCTTTCGCCGTCCGTCATGAAGACGAAACTCTGCGCCAGTGGGTCAACCTATTCTTCGGTTGGGTCAAGTCCGATGGCCGCTACGACGAAAACATCAAGTACTGGGTCGATTCCAAGGCCTGGGAAAAAGATCACTAGACCGTAATTGCTGCGCCATGTCTCTTCACGAGGCATGGCGCATCTTCATACGGATTCGTCGCACATGCTCGAATATTTCAACTTCCGCATCATCTGGGAGTACATGCCCTTGTTCATGGAAGGGCTGTACCATACTGCCTGGATTTCGCTGGTCGGCATCATAGGCTCACTCATTGTGGGCATGGTCGCCTGTGCCTGTAGAATTTCAGGAATCAAACTGCTTGCAGCCCCGGCCGTGGTCTTCATTGAGGTCATCCGGTCCACGCCCCTGCTGGCTCAACTCTATTTTCTTTACTTCGGACTTCCTTCCCTCGGTATTCAGGTCAATGAGCTGACAACCGGCATCGTGGCTCTTTCCTTCAACTCCGGGGCGTATGTGGCTGAGATCCTGCGTGCCGGCATTAAAGGTATTCCCGCCGGCCAGGTCGAAGCCGCCATGGGACAGGGGTTCAACGTCTATCAGCGGTTTTTCTATGTCATTCTGCCCCAAGCTCTTGCCAACACATTGCCGCCGATGCTCGGACAGGCCATCGTGTTGGTCAAAGACTCCGCAGTGCTGTCCCTCATCTCAGTGATGGAACTGACACGCGCCGGACAGATGCTCAACTCCGAACGATTCATGCCGTCCGAAGCCTTCCTGACTGTGGCCGTCCTCTACCTGCTCGTCTACTACGTGCTCAAGGGGCTGACCAAATTCTATCAAATGCGCATGACGCGCTTCAGGAGCGCATAAGCCATGTGGGGATTTTACTTCGACCAACTCATGAATAGCATGCCTATGTTCTACAAAGGCATGGGCGTGACAGTGGCGATTTCCGCGCTTAGTCTTGTCGGCGGCACCATCATCGGTGTCATTACCGGCATTCTGCGCTCCAACGAAGGCACATTCATGTCGCGCATCCTCTCAATCTATGTTGACTTCATGCGCGGCACACCATTCCTCATCCAACTGTTCATTATCTTCTTCATCCTGCCGGAATTTGGTTTACAGATGGAAGCACTCACTGCAGCGGTGGTCAGTCTGACCCTCTACGCAGGGTCCTACATTTGTGAAATCGTTTCTGCGTCCATTCAGGCTGTCCCCTCAGGTCAGGAAGAGGCTTGCCGCTCTTTAGGGCACACACGTAACCAGGCGATGATTCTGGTGGTGTTACCGCAGGCATTGCGCATGGCTTTGCCAGCTCTTGTCGGGCAATATGTACTGCTCATCAAGGATTCATCCATTGTCTCGGTTATCGGATTGACAGATATCACTCGTGCCGGATGGCTCACTGTCCAACGCGTGCCGGAAGGAATTATGGTATTTGGGCTTGTTGGGATATTATACTTTGTAGTGTGTTATCCGTTGATTCAGCTCTCCAACATATTGGAAAAGAAATTCTCCACCGGAGAAATGAAGCTGTAGAATTTGTACCTGAAAAATTAAAAAAGCCTCCTGCCTCTGCAGGGGGCTTTTTTTTGAGAAACTACCCGCCCAAAAAAACGGTGGTTCATAACGCTCAAAATCCTGAACATAGAACCCTCTTCCCCCATAATTTGTGTTCTATCATTTCAGAAATTTATCTTGCTTTTAGTTCCTTCAAACGAGCACAATCAAATTAAATATCAAAACACATATGGGATAAATCCACTTGTTTGCGGTATGATTATATTCAAAAACGACATTCTCAAAATTAAAGGAACGAGTAATGATATTGTATTTAGCCATCGCAGTAGCTGTTTTTATCTACTATATAAACAGCCGTAACATCTCGGTTGGTAGTAGTGTTGGATTGGCACTTTTTTGGCCTGTAATTTTTCTCATGTACTTATTTAAAATGTTGACTGGTCGGTCTGTCCGTTCTCCGTTTACAGGCATAAATATGAGACAAAGTGGTCAGGGAAGGGGAAAGGGTCGAAGGAGACGAAACAAATAACGACATAGAACAGCCAAACACTCGGTAATTAAGTTGGTTAAAATGAGCTTTGCTTCATGAATACCAATGAGTTATTATTCTAAAGGATTTTGTATTCTGACAGGCATAAGCTTCCGTTTTGACGGGTTAGTTTGTACCTTCCATTTTGTAAAAAGATGCGCCTTCGGCGAGAGTCATTGTTGGGTGCTGAAGCACCCAACGTTTTCCATGCCCTGCCGGGCGGGCCTTCTTTTTTGGCAGCGCCCAAAAAAGAAGCAAAAAAGGTCGCTTGCGCTAGCTTGGCCGCCCCCATGATTGGCGACAAGAATCTGATCCAATCGAGTCGGCTCCACCCGATTAAAAGCATAAGCCACTCCTCTCCCGCCACCCCTCAGTTTAAGAAAAACAACCTAACTCCCTTAGAAGAGCCGCTTCCTTCGATTGGTCAGCTTCTAAGCCGCCGATCAAGGGCTGGGTCCCGTCTTCGTCTGTTTGGACGGAGGAAAAATCGTCTTCGAAAGGAGAGCGGTGTTGGGGTGCTGAAGCACCCCAAAGCCCTTTATGGATAACGAAGAGCCTAAATCAAAGATAATCACCTACACCGAGCTCCCCCCCTTACAACGACGAACAATTGATAGCGGACCTTAGAGCCTGTCCCGCGCGGCGAAACGTAGCCCGACCGAGTTTGTATCACAGACAATCCTGTCAGGCAGTGAAGCCGCGTACAGGCTCTTGGGTCCGTTATCAGGCTCACAACGAAGAAGGCGTTTTTTGCCTGCCGTAAAGGCGAAACCTTTGTAATAATTCCGTTTACACCCTCACTGCGGATGCACGCAATGCCTACAACAAAAAAATCCGCCAAAAGGCGGATTTCAAAAAAACATTATAAATAATAAAATTAATTCGTTGCAGAAGAAAGCCCGACAAAACTCCCTGCAGTAAAGGTCATAGTCCCAAGATCACCAAAAGTTGTCGCCTGTCGCACCGTCAACGGCAACGGCTTGCCAATCTTCACGGAAAAAGCTTCACCCCTATCAAGCGGCATATTCTTGGTGGTCGTAATTAACTTGTCATTTGCACCATTACTCCATGCAGCTTCCAGCACATATCGGCCCTCGGGCAACCGATAATTCAAACCGGCCATCCACGGTACAAGCAATGTCTGTCCACGCTCATCAGACAATTTAAGCGCATGCACAGTACGCGGTGCAATATCCACATAAAATCCCGCTTTGGGAGCACCGGGAGTTTCTCGAACAACCCTGAACCGGGTCACATCGGAATTACCAGATTTCACAGCATACCGACCAATAAAATTATCGGGATCAAGAATAATTTCCCACCCAAGATCCTGCCCATTGTTGGCCCATGGGATAGCAACAAACCCCTTAAGATTGATGATCTCCTTCAGGTCACTGCCCCACATGCCTTCCATGATAAGCTGATCACCCAGCACGGCATGCAAGACTTCACCGTCACGAACAAACACTGGATTGCCATTGAGCCAACAGACAAACATAGGCTTATCTTCGCCCGGAGACTGCGGCATCTTACCGGTCCATTTAATATGAGCCTTGGCAATACGCTTTCCATCAGAACGTAATTCCAACTCGGAAAATGGTTCCAAAACCATCCGTCGAGCATTAATCAAATTCACGCCGGGACGATCTGATGCAAACAGCGCCAGTTCGGGTGCAAATTCACTCGGCCCACTATCAAGCGGCTCCACTGCCAGCGTTGAACCAGGAACGAGATTAATCACCCCTCCAGAACGAAGTGGACGACCATTAACACTGATACTGACACCCTTGCGGGCATAGGCTCGCACATCCTGATCAGTGAACTCGGGAGGAATGACGCTGATACCGAAACGTCGCAGCAACATAATAGTTGCAGACAACTGTTGCCGCACCTTCCAACCTATCTGACGAATGGATTTACTGACCTCCACAGCCATAGCCGGAATACCATGCTCAGCCAGAGCATAACAAGTCAGAGATTTACGCATCTCGGGATACGCCGTCCCTTTGTCGAACGTCTTGGTATTGAAAAGTTTGAATTGATAATCGCGGGTACGAATACTTCCATTCAACTCGTCCAGCACAGAATTCACAGTATGCGCCAAGTCTATCTTGTCGAAAACAAGCGTATCCACAATGATGGACTGACCATACCGTTTGGGATTGCGCAGATTATCCACATAGGTCGGATTATAGAACCCGCTCCCTTCATGCAGATGAATAAAGGCATCACTTTGGGCGAGAAGGAATCGGATGACACGGGCCACCCTGTCTTCATAAAATCGATTGTAATTTTGATCAAAGCGCCGGTTCATGTCCACGTTGATCTGCCGTTTATGCAGATTGATGGACGGCACATTGGCACGTGGCAAGATAATGACATTACCCCGTGTGACTTTGGCCTGAGTTAATAATTGAGCGGTGACGAACCCAGAAGTCTCATCCCCCTGAATACCACCCTGCACCATGATTGTCGGCCCTTCCTCCTTACCTTGGAGAAAAACCACCTTCAACGGATATTGTGTACCCGCAAAAAAGGAGTGCTCCCACGACCCTGCATGGGCGTGGGACACAAAAAGCATCACAATCAGGCTAAGCGAGAATGTGGTAGAGAGGATACGTCTCAGCAAAAATGACATCTCCACCCTTCCCTTTAATTTCCAAACGCAGGCCAAAAAGATCATCCTTATCCACTCCATCGGGGAGCAGGAAGGTTGTCTGGATACGCTTGAATCGTTGAATCTGGAATCCAAGGTCGTTCTTGTTGGTCTTGGCTGCTACGGATGTTCCGTCCCGTTTAATGAAAACGAAATCAGCCTGTCCCGCCATGGGTTTGGATGCCTGAAGATTGTTAAGTTCGAAAGTAATGGAAAGTTTCCGTTTGGAAAGCTTTGCCTGAAGATTTTCCACACCAACCTGTTGTGTATCAGCGCGAACAAAAATATCATTGAGATTGATCTCTACCTGTTGCACAGGTTCTTCGACCTCAGGAGACGTCGCTGCGGAAAGCAGGGACTGCAACTCGGTGGGGTCATAAGATTCAAGAATCTTTTCCATGTTTCCGAGTCGTTCCAAACGAACTTCGGCATCTACCAGACGTTGCTCAAGGTCTTTCTTTTCGGAATGAAGGTCAGCGTTGATCTTGAACCCACGCACGCCCATATAAATTCCGCCCGCTGCGAAAAGAAACAAAAATATTTGACTGAAGATAAACATCCTGAGCCAAAACGGGCTGACACGATACCGAGTCACATCCCGGTCGTCGCGCATGAATAGGACGCTGTATTTCGAATCGATCATCTCCCCCGTCTCCATTGCTCGCTGTCAATTTTCCATGTGTTCCCGTTCGGGGTCAGAACCATGGTCTTCCGTCCGACGTCGCTATACCCGTCCGCGCTCTCAAACATTTGATTGAACGTCACTGCAAGTCCTTTGGGATGTTGAATAACGGTCAAACCATCAATTTCAACCTTAACAGGAGCTTTGGTAGCCCACAACGTCTTTTTGTAGTCGGCAATGGACATGAGCCCCTTTCGACTGCCCTGTACGGCTCGAGAGGTATAAAACCCCACGTAAGCATCCAGATCTGTAGCCAACCAGGCAGCACGCCAAGCCTTCACCAGATCCTGCACTTCGCCGTTTTTCGAAGCAAGATACTTGGCTTCAAGATTTTCTGAAGCTGGGACATACTCACGACCAACGATACGCCACTGTCCGATATCGTCTTTCTGCCAATAAAATCGCTTGCCGGTGGTCGAAGCCATACCGGGTGCACGATAATATTGATCGAACCATGTTACCCAATAATCAGGACCGGGGATGGCACGAACATTATCGACCATAACCTGAATCCACGGCTGGCGAGAAAAAATACTCTGCTTGTGCGTAACGAACCGGGAAAAATCAATCCCGTCACTCACGGTCATAAGATCGGCGTTATAGTGATCGAAGAACCCCTCATCCCGACGCTGCCAATCATTGGCCCAAGCATCAAGTTCACGGCCCAAAGTCAATGCTGTAACGTCATTTTCACCCGATTCCGCCGTCCACTCAAGATCACTCGCGATGACCACAGGAGTCCCATAATCTGACTCCAGAGCCACATTCTTCATGTCAGGAACCTTGAGAGCCACGCAACCGAGGGTGTCACGAGGGACAAAAGTCTTGCCCCGGCCATGCAACCAGATACCGCCGCCGGTCTTACCGTTGATACGATCAATAGGATTGGGATAATTCAAGGAATAAGCGATGTCGCCATAAAGGTCCCAATCGAGCTTGCGATTGATACGGTACCCGACAAAATACACGCCTTCCGGGGTACGCAGATCACCTTCCACCGACTTGTCACCCGTGGATTGCCCCGTTGTACAAGGAAACCGGAACACCTCATGCAACGGACTCTTGTGTTCCAGCATGATCAATTCCTGCGAAGCCTTGTCCACGGCAATAATACGCTCGGGACCGTACGAGTGCGATGAAAGGGTGGGGGTCCACCCTTCGGCAAACGCCATGCTTACAGACATGACCAATGTCAAAACAACAACAGCTACACGCATATAAGTATACCCAATCCTCCCACGGTTTCCCCAAACCATACACTTCCCCGACGGGTCAAATTATTTGCCTGCGGCCAACAACTCCTGACGAGTGAAGATAGCGCTCAATTCAAGCCCTGCTTCCTTGAGCTTTTCCCGTCCGCCTTCTTCTCTGTCCAAAACTGCGAGTACACCGACAATTTCCAATCCGGCATCACGTACACGTTCGGCGGCTGTTGCCAGCGTACCACCCGTGGTGCAGACATCTTCCAGCAAGACGACTTTGTCGCCTTCGCTAAAGTTGGCCAGACCTTCAAGGTACTGATTGGTGCCATGCCCCTTGGACTTCTTGCGAATAATAAATCCCGGCAAAGGCCGTCCTTCTAGATGGGATACCACAGTTACGCTAGAAATCAGAGGGTCGGCACCGAGAGTCATACCACCTACGCCGTGGACATCAAAGTCCTTAAGCATCTCAAAGAACAGTCGTCCAATGAGATATCCGCCCTCAGCGTGGAGTGCTGTCTGCTTGCAGTCGAAATAATATTCACTTTTCTTGCCTGAAGTCAGCGTGAAGTCGCCCTCTTTGTAGGAGAGCTCCAACAACAACTTGGCAAGCTTGGATTTCAATTCATTCATACTATTTCCCCCCAAAGACGCGGCTGAAGACCACATCCTCATATCGTTTGTAATACGAAGGGTCGAAGGCTTCGTCAAGGTCGTTAGCCGCAAGATGCTTATTTACTTCCGCATCCACACGGATCTCGTCTTCAAACTGGATACGATTCTCCCAGCAGCGCAGGGCTACCTTCTGAACCATCTCATAGGCTTCCTGCCGTTTCAGGCCGGTAGCAATAAGTTTGTTGAGAATACGCTGAGAGTAGAAAAGACCAAACGACCCCATAAGATTTCGTTGAATACTCTCTTCCTTGACCACCAATCGTTCCAACACGCCGGACATGCGATGCAGCATGTAATCCATGAGTGCGGTGGTGTCGGGCATGATCATGCGTTCCACCGAGGAATGAGAAATGTCACGTTCGTGCCAGAGAGCCTGATTTTCCATGGCTGCCATGGAATTGGAACGAATGAGCCGTGCCAGACCGCACAGATTTTCTGCAGAAATGGGATTCTTTTTATGCGGCATGGCCGAGGAACCCTTCTGGCCCTTGGAGAACCCTTCTTCCACTTCCGAGACTTCGGTACGCTGCAAATGTCTAAGTTCCAGACCAAGACGCTCGATACCGCCTGCCATCATGGCCAATGCGGTGAAAAACTGCGCATACCGATCACGCTGGACGATCTGTGTAGAATGTGGATCAACCTCAAGACCGAGAATGGCACAAGCGCGTTCTTCCAATTCAGGACTGAGGTGAGCGAATGTTCCCACTGCGCCGGACAGCTTGCCGACACGAATATTTTCACGGGCCGCATCGAAACGTTCCTTGTGGCGCATGAATTCGGCATAGAAGCCGGTAAATTTTAGGCCGTAGGTAGTCGGCTCTGCGTGAATCCCGTGAGTCCGGCCCATGCAAAGCAAACCTTTGTGCTTGTGGGCAAGCTCATCAAGAACTTTCAGGACACGATCCACACCTTCCGCGAGGATATTTCCAGCCCGAAGCAACAACACGCCGTTAGCCGTGTCAACTATATCCGAGGAAGTGCAGCCCAAATGGATATACCGGGAACTGGGACCGACCTTCTCTTCCACGGCAGACAAAAAGGCAATGACGTCATGCTTGGTGGTTTCTTCGATCTCAAGGATACGCTTCAGATCAAAGTCTGCCTTTTCATGAATTTCGTCGCAGGCGTCCTGAGGGACCTTACCGAGTTCGGTCCAGCCCTTGGTCACAGCCAGCTCTACTTCGAGCCAGACCTTGAACTTGTTTTCAAGGGTCCATAACTCTCTCATCCCGGGTCGGGAATACCGTTCAAGCATGATATTTCTCGCTTCGTTGAATGTGCGTAATTGTGCATCAGCATACTATGGCAATGCGGCACCAAATTTCAAGGCCGGAAAAACCATGAAAAAAGGCAGCCGTAGCTGCCTTGTGCATACATCAGGATGCGGAACCTGCAGAAGACGTGTCCGCGGCAGGACACTTCGAAGCCGGGGCCGATTCGGCCTTGGTCGAAGGCTCACTGTCGCCACCACTAGAGGGTTCTTGCGCTTCACCGGGCTTGCACCCGGACTTCGTGGCACCATATCCATCGGCATACCAGCCAGACCCTTTCAAGTGGAATGAACTGTGAGAGATAAGTCGTTTGGAGACTCCCCCACACTCGGGACATGGAAATTCCTTATCCTCGAAACCGGATTGCCATTCCTCAAAAACGGACTGACAAGACTGACATTGATATTCATAAATAGGCATGGTGCAAATTCTTGAAAAATTGTGAATGAAGTAAAAAGACTCTGCAGGTAGGTTGCCAGACGTGAGTCGACACCCGTAAAGGCACCATAAGCGAAGCGAGGCAACGCCGATGGAACTTCACGGTGTCAACACAACAGTTGGTACCGTCAAAAAAACAATCGAGCTAGGCTTTAGCGGCCTTGGCTTCCTTGACTGCTGCCTTGAGGGCTTTCTTGCGACGCTGACGTTTACGATCCAATTCTTTCATACGTTCGTGCTTCTTGTGGCGTGCCATTGTGGTCTCCTTGATATTTCAGCCGATAAGGGCTTTTCTTTATTGCGAGCCGCACTTCATATACCAATCATCAACACTTTGTCTACCCCCGCGAACCTCGATTTTCCCTTGACTCGGCTCACAAGGATGTCCATATTCCCCATCCAAGACATTAACCCAATGAAGGATTATAGTAATGATTCGAAGCGTGAGTGTGAAAAATGCGGTCAAGGACGCCCTTGAGGTTTTCCAGTTCGACCAATGGCTCAGGTTCTACTTCGTGGTGGAGAAAGGCGAAGAACTCCGGATTGAGATGCCTGACGAAGAGTTGGACAAGATCAAAGAGAACCGCCCCGAACTGCATCGTTTCGCCGATATGGTAAACAATGCGGTCACCGACTACAAGCGATCCCAGGAAAATGTCTGTTCCTACGTGGCTTCCCGTCTGGACGGCCAGAAGTACGAGGCCACAGTCCTTCCGCAGGTGTTCGATAATGCCACATTCAAAGTGGAAATGTACATCTTCAACGTCTGGCTCAAAATGCATGAGCAACATCTGGACGAAGAATACATGGATTTCGACGGTTGGTTGGAAATGTACAGTGAATGGAATGCCCTGGACGAAGTCACGGAATACCGTACAAAGCTTCTGAAAAGCGGCACTGATCCACAATTCCCGGCTTGCGACACCACTCAGTAGTCCCAACACATACGACGACAAAGCCCCCGCAACCATATAGTTGCGGGGGCTTTGTCGTATTCAATGATCCATTATTTCTTTTCTTTGGGTTTCTTGCCGGTACCTTGTTCCACGCCGGTCACTTTACCGCCCTTCCCTTTGATAATGATCTTCCGGGGTGGCTGCGGGGCTGGTCGCTGTGGCTGATTGGAGGCCACGAGCCAAGAGTCCGTCTGAGAGTGGACATCCACTGCCAAAGCTGGGGAAAACATCAGTAGAGAGAGGACTGTTCCCAATATAATTTTCTTCACTCGGGCCTCCAGTAACTCTTGAGCAAGGAGTATGCCCAAGACAACTCCCCTTCTTTATTCAACTAAAAATAAAAACAATACGTCGACTCTGCAAATAATGCGCAGTACGAACCATGATTGCCCTTGATAAAAGAATATCCCCCCTGACGAAACACTGTCAACAATGCTCAATAACGAATGGCGTCATCCAGATAGAGAGACAGCATAGCCGTATCAATGGCTTTCTGCGTTTGGTCGTCGGTCGGATCAATGTATACGACAAACGTCAACATGCCCTTACGGGTATAAATTATATACGTCAGACCGCGCATTGCCTGATCGCCTTGCCCCATTTCCGTCACAAGCCGCAGGACTTTTTTGTCCTTGTAGTAGGTAGCGGTTTTCAGGGTCACACATCCGGGATTCTCCACTTCATGCAATGGAGATTTTTTCAATGACCGAACAATGAAATTGTTAAAATTAGAAATGTCTGCCGGACGCATTTTTCGACCAGGCTTGGCCTCCACCAAAAGTTGGCATTCACGCCCGCTTTCAGAATTGATATAACCGGCCTCCCAGTTAGGCATCAATCCCTGCACAGGCAGCGGCTTGCACGCCCCTTCAGCAATCTCCAGATCACTGTTCGAGGCCACGGTCCAATGCTTCGGCAGCCATATGGTATAGCCGATGTCGGAATTATAATGAGGCAAAGAGGCCGCAGCTGGCAAGGCGCACAAAAAGAACGCACACAGAGCGGCAAAAATACATATTTTTCGCATGGAAATCCTCTGCTTCACGATTGAGAAGCGGTCAGAGCAGGGAGTGACTCTATCGTTGTACTCAACAAATGACAACCCCAGACCTTGGCAAATTCTACGCCTCCCTCTTTTCATACTCTGTAAAATCACGTACGTTAGAAGTGTAAATAAATCCCTATTCGGAGGTTCACCATGAAAAGTTACAAATGTATCGTTGAAGGGGAAGTGGCTGGAGGGCCTTTCCAGTCCTGGGTTCGCAAGACTGCGGAACAGTTGGAATTAACAGGGTGGGTTCGCAACATCGCAGACAAAAAAGCGGAAATTCTGGTTCAGGGTGAAGCAGGAAAATACGCCCTATTCCGGGAGCGGCTCATGACCGAATCACCGGCCGTCGGCAAAAAGAACGTATCCTGTTCCGCTCTTGATTACGACAAAGAATACAAGACCTTTGAAACCCGTGGTTAACTGGTTGAACATTTTGACGACTCATCGTCACACACAAAACCAGGCCATCGTAAACAATCGCGATGGCCTTTTTTCGCAAACAAAAAACAAATGATCAGTCGAAGCTTTATTGCTCTGCCTCCACGAATACTCTAAAGAGAAAGCTATGCCTAAGGTTCGCCATCTTTCCATTGCCGCCAAGCTCCTCATCTGGGCGAGTGCGCTAATTATCATCTTTTTCACCACCACAGCCTTTCTGTTCTGGCAGGTCCGGCAAGACGCTGAAGTGTCAAGCCAAATCGTGACCGAGAATCATGATTTGGACTCTGCAATTCAACGTATGTTGGAACGCCTGTATAGCGTGCAGGACAACATTCGACGCTACCGTCTGCTGGGTGGAGACGAAGCCGCTGTGGGATTCATTGTGGAAGACCTGACCCGATTCGGTGAGATTTTAGATGAAACGCTGAAAAAGCACCCGAACCACACCGAAGAATGGGAAGAGTTGACCAAAGAGTATGAAATCACGCTCGACCCAGGTGAAACCACGGATGACAACCTGACGCCTAATGTCACAGTCCGAGAGTGGACCGATATTCTGGAACAAAGCCTGTTCGACAATGTGGCCGACATGGAAACCCGGTTGAACATGCTTCATGATGCAGGACAAAGAGCTGCCGACATCGGCCTCTATGGATTACTGGCCTGTCTCGCTCTCGGCGTCGGGGGCGGATTAATACTGGCGTGGTTTCTGAATCGATCGTTGACCGAAGTACGACGAGGCATCCGCGATCTTGGCACCGGGGCTACCCCACGCGATGTCCGCATTCTTTCCGGTGATGAACTGGGAGAACTTGCACTGGCTTTCAATGCCATGGCCGCACGCCTTCGACGGGAGGAACAAATGCGTTCGGATTTCATCGCCATGCTTTCTCACGAAATCAGGACGCCCATGACATCGGTCCGCGAGGCTGTTGACCTTGTTGAATCCGGCGCGTTTGGCGAGGTGAACGAAAAACAACGGAAATTTCTGCGCATCGCCGAAAAGGAATCGGCACGTCTTTCCGACCTGCTGACTAAACTGCTCTCAGTTTCCCGCATGGAATCCGAGACACTCGATCTTCACAAGCAGGAAACCGATGGGGAATGGCTTGTGTCCTCCACCCTAGAAAGGTTAACCCTCGCTGCAGAGGCCAATGGCATCACGCTTATTTCAAAAGCTACACCCATGACCTTTACAGCCGACCCCGAACACATCAGACAAGTCCTCATGAATCTGGTGGGCAACGGTATCAAGTTTACCCCGCAAGGAGGCACTGTGACCGTCACCGGCACAACCTCGCCCGACAAAGTAACCTTCTGCGTGCAGGACACTGGCCCAGGTATCTCGGAAGAGGAACAGGATCGGGTTTTCCAAAAATATTATCGAGAACCGGAAGTCCGCGACAGCGTGGATGGGACGGGTCTCGGACTGGCTATATCCAAACGCATTATTTTGGCGCACGAAGGCCACATCTGGCTGACCAGCAACCCCGGACACGGCTCGACATTCTGTTTCTCCCTACCCGCCAAGACATGAATAAGGACACATAATGAATACGACCATCGACATACCGACCATCCTCGTGGTGGATGACGACGAAAATATCCTGCAAGTACTGGAAGCGCGTCTACTGTCTTCCGGCCTGACACCTTTACTCGCAGACCGGGCCGAAACGGCCCTTGAAATGCTGGCGAATGAACAGGTAGACCTAATCGTTTCCGATGTAAAAATGCCGGGAATGGGAGGACATGGCCTGCTCAAGGAAGTCCTTGAAAACTGGCCACATATCCCCATCATCATGCTCACGGCCCACGGGACAATTCCGGGAGCAGTGGATGCCATACAGACTGGAGCAGCAGACTACCTGACCAAACCGTTCGACGGTAAAGAACTGGTACGACTTATCAGATCAAAATTGGAAACCGGCATCCCTCCCGTTCAGATACGGAAGCCTTCAACCACACACTTCTCTCATGAGGGATTACTGGGCGGCACAGCCCCGACAATGGCCCGTTTTCTGGAGTTGCTCGAACGGGTCGCCCGATCCACTGCCACGGTCCTGCTGTTTGGCGAATCCGGCACGGGTAAGGAAAAGGCGGCACGGATACTCCACGACACCAGTCCACGCGCCAAAGGCCCCTTCGTGGTGGTGGACTGCGGTTCCACCCAGCCCACACTGCTTGAAAGCGAACTCTTCGGGCATGTCAAAGGATCTTTCACTCATGCTATGAAAGACAAAAAAGGCCTCATCGAAGAAGCCAATGGCGGCACCCTCTTTTTGGATGAAATAGGGAACATTTCCCCTGACATGCAAACCCGCCTTCTCCGTTTTCTCCAGGAAGGCACAATCCGCAGGGTTGGCGACAACACCGAACGGAACGTCTCCTGTCGAGTCATAGCCGCCACCAATTCCAACCTCCCCCGAATGGTGGCAGACGGAGATTTTCGCGAAGACCTGTACTATCGATTAAAAGTCGTCACCCTGACCATCCCTCCACTACGTGAACGCAAGGAAGACATTCCGCTCCTCGTCACAGGATTTCTCGACGAGTTATGTGCTGCTCAAAGTCGCCCTCTATTGTCCATTAAAAAGGACGCCATGGACCGGATAAACGGCCACGTATGGCCGGGCAATGTGCGCGAACTGAAAAACACCATCGAAGCCGCACTCGTCTTCTGTGGCGAGGACACCATTACAAGTCAGGATTTACAAATTGAAGAACTGCCGACAGATTCTCCAATTCTTCAGGGATCGAGCCTGTCACTTGAAGACAATGAACGGGAAACCATTGTCCGAGCCTTGAAAGCGACCCGCGGAGTCAAAAAAAATGCTGCCGACAGGCTGGGCATCAGCCGGCGGGCCATCCACTACAAAATCAAAAAATACGGCATCGAAGAATAGCCTATTTTTTTTAGGATTGCCCCTTTGCCGAGCTTGCGTCCTGCGAACCCCTTAGTATATGTAAAGGGTTCGAATTTGCCAAACCTTGGAGACTCTGGAGAGACCTCGCATGAGTGAGACCAATATCCTGCTCGAATCAGGCACCAATGAACTTGAAATTGTTGAGTTCTTTCTCGACGACGAGCGACCGAACAGCACCTATCGCGGCTTCTACGGAATTAACGTTGCCAAGGTTCTGGAAATTATTCAAATGCCTGAATTAACGGAAATGCCCGATGTGGCCCATGAATCTGTGATGGGAGCCTTCAACCTGCGAAATGAAATCATTCCGCTCATCGACTTGGCAAACTGGCTCGGCAAAACTCGAGCCCCATCCGAGGCTCCCAAAGTCATCGTTACAGAATTCAACCGCACCAAAAGCGCTTTTCTCGTTTCCGGCGTGACCCGCATTCACAGAATCAACTGGAAAGAAGTCGAAGCTCCCACCAACTATGTGTCTTCGCTGACCGCACACTCCATAACAGGTGTCGTCAAATTTACTGATCGCATCATTTTCATTCTCGACATGGAAAAAATATGCATGGAACTGAATCCCGGCGCCACCCCGGTTAATGAAGTCACCGAGGCCGTCAAAGAACAAATTTCCAATGAGGAACACCGCGTTCTGTTGGTCGACGATTCCAGCATGGCCCGAAAAATGATCGCTAATATCCTTTCCGAATCAGGGTTCAAGGTACACGCCGAGGAAAACGGCGACCACGCATGGCAATACCTGCAATCAATCAAAGCCAAAGCAGAAAATGAGAGACAACCGCTGACAAACTATGTAAACGCCGTGATCTCGGATATTGAAATGCCCGCTATGGACGGCCACAGCCTGACACGAGCCATCAAGGATGATACTCTTCTCAAAGACCTGCCCGTTATCCTGTGCTCTTCCATCATTACGGAGACCCTGCACCACAAAGGTATAGCCGTCGGTGCTGACGATCAGGTTTCCAAGGCTGAACTGGGAGAACTTGCTCCCAGAGTATACAAACTGCTCAAAACGGACATTGAAGGTTAATCCTACCAAACCGTGCATGAGCGCACATTCATGAAAATCAAACTCGCAAAAAAATATTTCGCATACCTCGCTAAACACTTCCCTGTCATGTGTGCATCAGGAGCTTTTCCCTTGCTGCCGCCTGCAACAGAATCCTCAGAATGGCTCGACCAACTGGACGACCTGTCTCGCAAGGGCATCGCAAAACACAGCGTTGCACTTAAGCGATTCAGGGATGACTTTCTGGCCGCAGCATCCAAAGCGGACACACCTGATTCGGCAGCACAGGCCCAAGCCTTTGCCTTGAGTGCCAGTGGAGTTATCACGGAACTGGACAGTATCCGTACCTGGGAAAAAGCCCCGGAACTGTACCTACAAATCGCCTTCACAGGTCTAGAACAGACCGTGACAATGCCCGCAAAGAACGAACGAACTCGGCAAAAAAGATTCATCAAAAGGCTCAGAGGCATCCCTAGTCTGCTGGCACACGCACCTATTAACGTCGAAGCGATCAGCGCATCCAGCCGTGGAGACTCTCAGACGATGGTCAGAGACTGCGCACGGTATCTAACCGATTTGGGCAGTAGCGAACTCGGCCAGACAGGCAAAGCACCTAAATTTCTTGGAGAAGCCCTGTCCAGCCTCAAGGATTTCGACCGATTCGTTACATCCAGACCGGAAATCCCGGATGATCTCGGACCATCGTTTTCCATCATGACGGAAAACGTACTCGGCTCAAAACGGAACCCTGACGAAATATTTGCCATAGCAAAAGAAGAATACAACAAACGTTTGGAATCTCTGCACTGGTTTGAATCGGAGATTGGCAATGGCAAAAACTGGCGAGAACTTTACGACGAATACCAAGGACCTCCCACGGAGAACCTTGAAGCCGTGGACCTTGTTGTCCGGGAAATCCACCGTCTCCGTGCATTTATGCAGGAATCTCCACTGGCAAAAGTTTTTGCCGATATGGGATTGCGCATTGCTCCCCAACCGTTGCATCTGGCTTCTTCTCTGCGCCCCATACATCTCGATCCGGCCCTCGGCGTATGGGAAAACGACCCCTCGCACTGCTATGTCAGTTCTCATCTTTTCACTGGCAGAGGATTCCGTGATGACCCGGTTCGTTTGGCCCGCGCCCGCAAAGAATTTCCTTTCATGACAGCCATGCAAACCTATCCAGGCCGCCATTTGCTCAATTCTCAAAGACGCTCCTTGGGAAAATCTCCGATGGCACAAATAACCAACCCGCTCTTCATGGCGGGATGGCTTGCCTTTGCCGAAAATCTCATGGATGAACTGGGATATCTTGAAACACCACTCGACCGCCTGACGCACCATAAACGAGGTCTGTGTCGTGCAGCCTTGGCAATGATCGACGCCGGACTGGCTGTGGGATCAATGGATCAAAGCCACTGCTTGTCCATTCTGAAAGAAGCCGGATTTTCACACGAAGAAGGGTTGAACCACATCCGGGATATTCGCTTGACCCCATCTCGCAGAGCCATGCCCATTCTGGGACTCTATGAAATAACCCGACTCAGAAAAAAATCACGGCTGAAACTCGGCCCATTCTGTACGGCCCTGTTCGCAGGAGGACAGCTTTCCTTCGCGCACATCGAACAACATATGTGCAGCTGATCTTTAAAATCACTTTGGGAGAATGGCCGGGAATCGGCTAGAGCGTAGAAAAATTTCCAATTTCCGAAAGATGACTGACACGAGTAATTTTGACCCGTTCGGACAAAGCTTCGATCCGTTCAAGATTTTCAAGGAAGCATGCAGTCAATTCGTGATCCAATCGCCCCGCTTCCGCATCCTTTTTCAAAATCTTCACGGCTTCACTCCGTGTATACGCAGGCTTGTAATGTCGCTCCTGAGTCACGGCATCATAGATATCCACAATAGCCATCATACGACTCTGGATGATGATTTCATCCGCTTTCAAACCATCTGGATACCCGGAACCATCAAGACGTTCGTGATGCTGACGAATAATGGCCAACATGTTGTTATAATTGCCATGCATGGGGATATGCTGAAGGATTCGCTCACTTTCAGCCGGATGCCGCTGAATTTCTTTGCGCTCATCCATGGTCAAATTTCCGTACTTCAACAGGAGATGCTCCAATTCATCGTCGTACAGATACGACAGACGCGCTCCGCCTTCATGCAGAACTTTCTCACCCAACTCCTTGACAAATTTCAGGTCACCCTCTTCTGGAGTCATTGCCTTGTTCACAGAACTCACCGTCTCAAAAGCTGACGACCAATCAAAATCACTGAATTGTCCAAGAAGCTGAAAACGGGCTTTAACAACATCCATATGACGTGAACTCAGTCGAGTACGTTTTGTAAGCACGTCTTCCTTGATACCGATCTTGCCTACATCATGCAAAATGCCTGCATAATATATTTCCTTGAGGTCTTCATCCGAGAAAGTCATCTCGGCGCAGTCCCCTTTTTCATTCAAGACATGAGCAAATGCGACCGCCAAATGCGCGACACGTTCAGAATGTCCAGCGGTAAAGGGGTCCCTGGAATCAATGGCTTCGGCCAACGCCTGCAAAATGGCGTTCATTAACTTCTGCACACCTTCGAAGTTGAAGGAGTTACTTACGGAAATTCCAGCCACAGAAGCCAGTGTCGACAGACTGCGTCTATGCGCGGCCTCAAACAGCCCTTTATTTTCCGAAGCCAGAATAAGCAGTCCCTCACACCTATTGGGCGAGGCGATTGGAATAATGATCATGGCTCCAAGGCCGGGCAATTCTCCTGCCCATCGAGTATCCTTATCCAGATCATTGATGATTTCACCATGGCCGGCTTCGGCAACCTCAATGAAGAGATCACTATCGGCCATAGGCTGCAGGTTGGACCCAAAGGGAAAACCATACTGCACTGCTAATCGATACTGCTTGGAGCCGGGTTCCAAAAGAAAGATCATCCCCAGTTCGCCGGGGTAATTCTCACGCCGACACTCATCAATAAGAGCACGGACGACATCACGCATGACCAAAGAAGTATTAATATTCGGGACCGACCGGTGCAACAGAGCCAATTCCCGATATTTGGACAGGGCCTCCTCTGCTATGGACCGTCGAGCCTGCTCCATATCGATGAGTTCCTGAATGGAATATCCTATAAAATCAAGAAGGCGTTCCCCTTCTTCCGGCGAACAGCCATCGTTAAGCTGAATAACGACGCTTCCACCATGGATGATATCGAACTGAATAGGCACGGAAAGAACATTGGGAAGAGCCTCACTGAAACCGTCGTAGGAGTCCGTCCCTTCCACAATAACCACTTCACCTTCATAAGTGATGGCCAAAGGACTTTTACCTCCGGCCAATTCATGAGCCCTACGGAGTATGTTCCGCAGCACTCCAGGGCGTATATATTTTTTAAGTGGTGTCATGAAACGATAAAATACTGATTAAAAAGACTATAATTCCAAAGCTTCTTTGGACACCCTTAGAATCTCATCAGGGTCAAAGGGCTTAGTCATATACATAAGGGCACCAAGCTCCATACCTTGCTTACGGTCGACTTCCTGCCCCTTGGCCGTAAGCAGAATAATTTTGACGCCTTGGAGACTGCCGTCCTCCTTAACGATGCTACAGACTTCATATCCGTTCATCTTAGGCATCATAATATCCAAAAAGACCAAGTCTGGACGTTTTTTTTGAATGAATTCAAGCCCTTCCTCACCATCAGAAGCCGTAAACAGCTCAACTTCAAACTCATCTTCAAGCTCTTCGAGAGTCTGCTCAAGCAGCATTTTGATGTGGACCTCGTCATCGACAATGAGGATCTTCTTGGCCATTATTCACTCCTTACGAATCCGTTGGGAAAAATCCCGCCCATAAAAAGGCGCGTAACACTTTTTACATGCCATAAAAACTACTACTCTCGCAATTGTAATAATAGACTTATGTAATTTTACTCACGACCATAATCTGGAAGGATGACGATGGATACGCCCAATAACTTCGTCAATCTTTCCAGATCAATATTCCGATATTCTTCAGCCGGGATAAAGACTGTGCCACGAAACTCGGTTCCCCTGCATTCCCAAAACTCCTTCTCGGTCATGAAAGCGATATCACCCGTGCACAAAAGCGACAGGCTCTCCAGATCGCACCCTTCTCTCTCGCCCAGAACCAAGCATGACTTACATGCGTCCCTCTTCCCAAGCAGCACCCTGGCCGCTTCCAGCAACCTCATTTCGTCAACAGGTTTGGTCAATGCCATATCTCCACCGTCACCCTGCTCGCCACTCAACGCGGTAATAACGAGTACAGGGATATTCCTCGTGGCAGGCAAACTCCGTAAACACCGTATGGCTTCTCGACCATCCATGAACGGCATCATGATATCCATAGTAATAAGATCGGGATTCAACTCCTGAGCCAACCGAAACGCATCTTCACCATTGGTTGCGGAGCAAACTCTAAAGCCATTGTCTTCAAATACTTCCTCCAAAAAACGAATCAATGCAGAATCGTCATCCACAACCAAAATCAATGGTGCGACCTCAGGCTTTGGCGGGATCAAAACTTCGGGCGGCACCTTCGGAGCAAAGACTCTGCCAAGGCATTGTTTCGTCTCAGGAGGCAAGCAAACACCAGACCGCCCGGAAGGGAGAACAAAGTGGAAAGTGCTCCCATGCTCGGGATCACTCTCTGCCCAAATTCGACCGTCATGTCGTTCCACAATTTGACGACAAATCGACAGACCAAGCCCCGTGCCTTCCGGTTTGCTTGTGAGGGTATCCCCTACCTGTTTAAATTTGGCAAAAACCAATTCCAAATCATCAGGAGCGATACCTGCACCATTATCTTTGACAAAGACTTCCTGAAATTCTCCATCTTTTTTTACACCGCAAACAATAGGACTTTTTTCAGTAAATTTAATGGCATTTGAAATAAGGTTGACCACGACCTGCACAAGCCGCCCCGAATCTCCATGCACAAAGGGTAGTCCTTCTTCGATGTCCAACTCAACTTCCAGCCCCTTGGCCTTCCAAAAGCCCTTGGTGGAATTTCGGGATTGCCTGAGGACCTCGGCCAAGGATACCTCACTGTCACGCCACTTGATTTCCCCGGCTTCCATCCGTGCGATATCAAGCACATCATTAATCAATTCGGTCAATCTTTCGGCTTCGGTAACAATTATATCCATGTTGCCGCGAACCTGCTCTATAGGCTTACTCACACTATCCTTGTGTGTCAGCAGAGGGAAAATAACCTGTTCCAACTTTTTCCGAATAATCTTTGAGAACCCGAGAACCGAAGTCATGGGCGTGCGTAATTCATGGGAAACGGTAGAAATAAAATCAGTCTTGAGCTGATCCAGTTCCTTCTCCTTGGTGATATCACGCACCAAAATGACACCACCCAGGCATTGCGAACACGGCTCAGATATACTGACGGAAGAACTTATGGCTTTACCAATCCGCCCACTTGAAAGCGGCAACTCGGCAGACAATATTTCCGAAGAACAATTGCGAACGCCAGAAACCATATCCAACACTTCACACGGGAAGATATCTTCAACCATTTCATCGCGATAATCCCTGTCAGGCAAATTAAAAAGCTTTCGCATGGCCGGGTTGATAACCGTAATCTTGCCGGTCACATCCACCACCAACAGACCATCTGCCAAGTTATCAAGAATCGCCGAAAGGTACGCCATATGATCTCGGAGTTCACCGGTAGCCTTGTCCACTTCGCTATTCATTTCCATAAACAGCAACGCTAACTCCTGCCCCATGGACTGCATGGCCCGTCCAAGAAGATTCAGTTCGTCCTTGGTCCGAATGTCAATCGTCGCAGAAAAATCATGGGCGGCCAGCCTTCGGGCGTATTCAGTCAGTTGATCAAGAGGACGGGAAATACGCCGAGTAACCAGATACAAAACACCAACACAAGCCCAAAACGTGAAAAACAATAAGACCTGCATGTCAAAAATCGCTTTCCAAAAATAACTCACGACCAACTCTTTATCCATCCCGACATGGACATAACCGGCCACACCCGCCAAAACCGGAGCACAGATATCAATCACTCTTCCGAGTGACTCAACCTTCAATTCGGTAACGATCTGCATGTGCTTGGACTTGGGCAAAGGCTTCAAGACATCAGGAACTTCAGGAACAAAGGTATGTGAAACGATAACACCATCAGAATCTACGACAAAAACATATGCCACGCCCTCGATCGCAAGATATTGATCAATCATGGCCTGAGTCGTGGCTGCATTGCGTCCCAACAAGACTTCCTGGCTGGCGCTGGCAATAGCTGTGGCAATGGCCGCCCCCTTGCTGACGTATTCGCTGGTCAAACGATCGTGCAGGGTATAGGCCGCCAACGCAGAGGTCAGAATGGAAATACAGCCGAACAGACAAAAGGCGAGCAGCCCCGTCTTCAAGAAAATGGACATTCCCTTTATTTGCGCCATGACTGCCATAGTCCCTCATCAAGGGGCACAAACTTACCATCCCTGACCGTTGTAAAATACACTTTATCCAGCCCCTGGTGATTGCCGGGGCTAAAATTAACGGGAGCATTTATTCCGAGGTCGGCATTTCGGATAAACTCGGCGGCCCACCGGATCCCTGATGTCGGGACTTCTTCATATGAAGCAAGGATACGGGCCATGGCCTTGGCATTGAGAAACCCTTCAAAACTCGTAAAACTGTACTTGAGCGGCAGGTATGATTCAACCGTCAAAGGTGGCGGAGAAGGAGCATAACGATCCATATATTCCCGGTATTCCCTGACAGCGGGCAGACTCAAATCTTCATAACTGGGAACAATCTGCGTATTCACAAGATTTTTGGTGTAGTCACGCCCAGACTTGGCCCCTACTTTTTCCAACAAAACAAGAAGATTTTCGCTGCCCACAAATGAGACATTGGCTATCGGTACATCAAGTCCCATGTCGCGGGCATCGCGAATAAAGGCTGCACACGCAGCATAGGAACCAATGGACAGCACGACATCCGGCTTGGATCGCAGGAGGATATCCACCTGCCGTTTCATGGAGTCCTCAAAACGCGCACCCCTTCTATACGTTGCCTCGCCAGCCAAAAACCGATTCCGGGCAGCCAAAGCCTTACGGGTTCCATCCCAACCACTCCGGCCATAAGCATCAGCTTGATAAAAAACAGCAATCCGAGTTCTTCCACTGTCCAAAAACCTGTTTACCAAACCGTCAAGCTCGTCCACATAAGAAGCTCGAAGGTTGAAGACATAACTTCTGTATGGCTGTTGCCGCTGCGGTTCCGCACCAGTAAACGGGAAAAACAAGAGTTTCTGATGCCCCTTATATCCCTTTAGCAGAGGTAAAATACGCGTCACCGTCGGCGTTCCCACGTAATTGAAAAGGCACAGGATATCATCATCCTCAAGAAATTTAATCGTGTTCTCAATGGCGGGATCAGGTTGATACCCATCATCGAGAGGGACGATATTCACATGATGGCCATTGATTCCGCCGGATTCATTGAGAAAAGCAAAATAAGCCATGGAGCCTCGATACAGCTCCACACCCAACCCTTTACTCGGACCGTTAAAAGCAGCGGACATGCCCAACAAAAAGTTTTCGCCCGCCCATGCCATAGGCTTTCCGGCCTGAAAAAGAATCAGTCCCGAAATAAAAAGGAGGAAGAACAGTGCACCGCGTATTCTTTTTTCAATCATACAACTATCGATGATTAGTACCATTTATATCAAAAGACTCTAAAATAGGCGTAGACTATAGCAACATGTCAGAGTGTTGAAAAGTTGGTTATAATCTTAAAAATAAACACTCTTTTTGCCTTCAGTGCAAAACACCGACAAGACAAGGCTCTCCAAACTTGCCAAGCCCTGCCATGTGCAGTAATTCAACTACCGCGCACCCGGTTTCACCAACCTTATGCAAAGGTCCGGCACGGAAAAGCGCCTCACGACGACAACCATCCATCAGGAGAATAGACCGCCATGTGTGGTATCGCCAGTTTTCTCAGCAACAGACAATGGCTCAACACGCCGGACACCGGCTGGCTCACCGAACTTGAAACCGCTTTCACTGAAGCGAGCACAAGTACCGACCTTATGCAGGCAGCAGCCCCATTGGGCGTACTGGCCGATCATTTTTACGACCTCATGGCCTTTGGCCTACACATGCAACTGGTGGGCAACCAACAAATTCACACCAGCTTGAGTTCCATCCGAGACATTATACGGAACATGCGCAACGCCGCAGCAGTCAAGCTGGAACAAGGACCACGCACCGACGCCCTTGAAGGACTGCACGAAACCCTGGACGACTACCTTTGGCAGATCGACCGGGAAGTCCTCGGTAACATGCAAGACACACTGGCAATCATGCCTGAAAATATCGCTGAAAACACCAACGCTCGCGACCGTCACTTCTTGGCCTGGGGCACCGAACAGGTATTGCAGTCCATCGACAAGCTCGAAGTACGAGGACGCGATTCTGCAGGTGTGGCCGTAGCCTTTATCCTCCCCAAAGGGATAAACCCGGAACAAGCGCTAAGTACGACGCAAAAAGACGAACTCCAAAAGCGTTGCTCCATCAATAACGCCGACACACGCCAGGTGTTGGTCCGCACACTCCCTGACGGACGCACGGCATGTCGCTTCCTGTACAAAGTGGCTCAGCTTGTTGGTCAGCTCGGCGACAATGGCGCTGCCCTGCGCGAATTCATCACCAACGATGATCTACTTTGGAACATGGCTGAAGGGCTGGAAACCCTAAATATCATCGCCCACACCCGCTGGGCTTCCAACGGCATCATTTCAGTCCCCAACTGCCACCCTGTCGATGGTCTCGTTGAAGGAGATGTCTCCACCGGTCTGGAAAAGACCATGTTCGTGCTGAACGGAGATGTGGACAACTACCGGACTCTGGTTGAAGAAACCGTAACCAGCAAAGGCGCATTCATTCCGCCTGTTATCTCCACAGACGCCAAAATTCTCCCTGTTCTTTTTCATCTCGGCGCGACTGAAGACGGCGATGCCGAAACACGGTTCCGTAGCGTACTCAAACAATGCGAAGGATCGCTTGCCGTAGTCATGCAAAACCTGAGTGACTTCGACTCCCAATTCCTGGCCCAGAAAGGGTCCGGTCAGTCGTTTTACGTCGGCAACACTCAGGACGGCTGGCTGGTTGCATCCGAAGCGTACGGAATGGCAGCCCGAGCACGAAGTTCTTATCCCATAGCTGTCCATCAGCAGGGCGGTGTCTCTGTTATTCTTCGCGACTCCGATGCAGTTGGCAGCATCCCCGTTGCCCGTTATCTCGACTCCGGCGACTCTGTTAAATTAGCCGAAGAAAAAATCGAGATCTTCTCCAGAGATATTTTCCGGGGGGAATACACCCATTATATCGAGAAGGAAATCCACGAGGCTTCAGATTCCGTCCGCAATACCTTGCACGGCAAATACCTGCGTAAGAACAACGCCATCGAATTCCTGCCCGAAGGTTTCGGTAACGGTCCAGACTTGGTCAAACGGTTCAAGGACACAACGACACCTATCAAGCGCATAATCTGCGTTGGTCAGGGAACAGCAGCCGTGGCAGCCATGGCCGTGGCCCAACTTCTGCGCCGCACATTGGCCGGAACTGGCCTGTCCGTGGAATCCTATACAGGATCAGAACTGATCGGCTTTATGGGCAAAGACCGTATGAACGATGTATTCCTGATCCCCGTTTCCCAGAGTGGAACAACCACGGATACCAACCGCGTTGTGGACCTTTGTCGCGATCAGGGCGCGTGGGTCAACTGCATTGTCAACCGACGCAACTCACCTCTGGTCCAAAAATCAGACTCTTATATCTACACATCAAATGGACGTGACGTGGAAATGGCAGTGGCCTCCACCAAGGCGTTCTATTCACAAATTGCGGCTGGAAAATTGCTCTCCCTGTGGCTGGCAGACGTACTCGATTCCATGGACGCCGGGGCTATCCTCACCGAAATTGAAGCGCTTGAAGACCTGCCCGACAAAATCGATCAGGTACTCGCCAACAAAGATGCCATAGGTGAAGTGGCGAAGAAATTCGCCCCGGTCCACCGATATTGGGCATTGGTAGGCAACGGTGCCAACTGCGTTGCGGCTCAGGAAGTGCGCATCAAGCTCTCTGAACTGTGCTACAAGTCCATCCCCTGCGATGTGACCGAAGACAAAAAGCATATCGATCTGTCCACCGAGCCACTGACCCTAGTCATGGCTTCCGACCTGCCTGAAATGGTCGCCATGGACACAGTCAAGGAAACCACCATATTCAAAGCACACAACGGGTCACCCATTGTATTCTGTGCCGAAGACGAGACCCGATTTGACGGCATTGCCGAAGCCACCATCAAGGTGCCACGTGTCGGCGGCGGTCTGGACTTCGTGCTGGAAACCGTGGCTGGACACTGGTGGGGTGTCATGGCGGCCAAAGCAATCGATGCCCATGCCGAACCGTTCCGCAAAGCACGGATTGTTCTCGGCGAAATGATCGCAGATCCCAATAAATGGGACCGCAAAACCCTGCTCGTCCAACTCAACAAGTGCATTGACCGTATCGCATCAGGTGCCACGGACTCGGCCCTCCCCGCCCGAGTAACAGCCGGACTCGCCAACTATATGCTCTGGCTCGTCAATCAGTCCGCCGACATCCTCGTGTCAGAAGCACGACTGGCAGACATCCTGACCGTGCTGAACAAAGCCATCGAAGAAATGACCCGCCCCATCGACACCATCCGTCACCAGGCCAAAACTGTCACGGTTGGTATCAGCAGGCCTCAAGGATAGCACCTGTGTAGACGAGTAATAAAATTGTTAAGTAAGGCCGCTTCTGGTGATCACGTTAAGTGCTCTCACCAAAAGCGGCTTTTCTTATTACCGATCAGAAAAACAAATAGAGTCACATTCGTGTAGCTGTAATGATGGGCCGCACTTTATCAATCTGAAAAGATAGAACATCTACGAAATCTTATATCCTTATTACAATAGCACTTGCATTTGATAATGAAAGTCGATATCAATTGCTTGTCGCGAGTCATTAAGCCCTCAAAGAAGGGAGTAGAAAATGGCAAAAGCGGTGTTTAACGATGAAAAAAATGGAGTCACCATGACATTCAGAACCAGTATCAACAGCAATGGCAATCCGAAAGATTTCCTAAAGCGTGGACTCAAGTCAATGTTCCCTAATTACGAAGAAGAGAAAAAAAATCCGCCCGTAGAGACTGACGAAACCAAAAGAATTAAAGAATCGTCCTAAGGAATACACGGAACGGGAATAAGCATGAAGGGATTCCCACAGCTAAGAGGCGAGCATTAACAATCAAGACAAAAAGCTCGCTTGCATCGCTGAACACCATGTAGAGCAAGCATTTTTGAGGACAAAGAATTCGGGTACACTTTCTGAACCAAATACGATAAAACTGAGCCATACTAACGACACAGGGTTCAGCCATTGTGCCCACCAAGTAAACGTCCTTTGACTATTCGCGCCACGCGCTCTCTCTGGGAGAACTTTCATGCAAATATCCGTGACCACGCCGGCGCTACTTTTCCCGGCCATATCGCTTTTCATGCTCGCTTTTACCAACCGCTTCCTGTCATTAGGAAGCCGTATCCGCAACCTGCATGATCAATATAGGGATTCAAAAGATGACTCCATTCGTGAACAGATCGAGAACCTGCGGGTACGAGTTCACATGATCCGCCACATGCAGGGCTTCGGAGTCATGTCCATGCTTGCCTGCATATTTTCCATGGTTTCCATTTTTCAAGACTGGATGCTCGCAGGACAATTCCTTTTTGGTACCAGTCTACTTTTTCTCATCATTTCACTTATCATCTCTTTTCTGGAAATCCGCATTTCCATAGAAGCCCTAAATATTCTGCTCAAAGATATGGAGCAGAAATAGCGCAAAAAAAAGCCCCGGAAACAACTCCGGGGCCTTTGAAATTTCTAAAAACTGACGCTAAATATACAACGTCTTAAAATTCTGTTCTACATCAGGGAACTTTTTGAAATCCTTGTATTCACGCGCAGCCTTCGCCATATAAGAAACCATCTGCTTCACAAGCCTGTCACGCTTGACCTTTCGATTCCATGACCGGACCTCACAGTTACCGTTGGTTTCCAATGCCAATGACCAAGCCATTTCGGTGTTCTTCTTGATTACCTCTGTTCCACCCTTGACATCCAACGTCAATATGACTTGAACAAATGTGTCACGGTGCAAATCCACGGCCTTGTTGATAGTGGAAATTTCGGCCTTGGTAAGCCGCAAATTTTCCAACCCGACTGATCCTCTGACAGAAACCAAACCGGATAATCCACTGCCGGGTACCTGCATCCGGGTAAGAAGCCCCACCTTAAAAACAACTACTCCGATAAGCAGCACGAAAAAGACCGTGATCGAACCAACAACAAAAGGCCTTCGTGCCTGAGAACTCTTGGAAGCCATCACAATACCGCCTAAAAAACCAATATTCCCGGATAGAAAGAATGTGGAAAACATATTCCAACAGAAATTATCTAAATCATTTTGATATACTTTGCAAATGATATCTCTGCCCCCCTTCAGTGACAGCGTATCAACCTCGTTCATGAACTATACACATAAGAGGGAAACATATGCCAACGCTTGAAGATGTATGCAGATGGTCATTTATCTACGCCAAAGTGAAAGCTATTGTATGTTATTGACTGATGCGGTAAAATCACCCGCATAATGGTGAACAAAAACAATACAGAATACAGAATCCCCGTAAGCCAACTCAGGCCAGGGGTTTTCATCAGACTGGAAAAAACAAACTGGTTTGATCATCCTTTTTTGTTCAGCAACTTCAAAATCAAAGACCAAAAACAAGTCGCGCTCATCCGAAAACTGGGAATCTCCCATGTGATCTGCATCCCGGAAAAGAGCGACGTTCTGCCCCTCAAACCGACTGAGAAGACTCCTCCGCAACCTGATATTGATAAAGAACTCTCTCAGGAAGTCATCGACCACCTGTGGGAAATTAAAAATGAACGGACAGTCCGTCTTCGACAAAAAAAAGAACACATCGCGCTGTGTGAAAAACGCTTCGCTGTCTGCATCAAGGCTTTCAACTCCATCCTCAAGGGCGTTCTCGGCGGCAACATCCAATCCCTGCAAGAATCTATTGGATTTGTGGACAGGTTAACCGATTATTTCCTGAACGATCGAGAATCCACGCTGCACTTGATGCACGTCATGAGTAAGGAAGAGGCTACTTACTCCCACCCCATGAATGTCGCTGTACTCGCCATGATCGTGGGCAAAGAAGCCGGGGTGACCGAAGGCGAAATGACCGCTCTCGGCCTGGGCGCACTTTTCCACGATATCGGCAAGGACCGCATCCCAAAAAAAATCTTGAAAAAGCGTGGAGAACTGACCCGGCCCGAACAGGAAATAATGGAGCAGCATCCCGCATTCGGGGCAGGATTACTGGCTGATATTGATCTTTTCCCACAAGGTGTTGTGACTATAGTGGCCCAGCATCACGAATGTATGGACGGTTCAGGATACCCTGAGGGACTTCACGGGAATGACATTGACAGACTCGCCCGTATCGTGGCTATCGCAGACGCTTACGATAACCATTGCAACCATGCCAACCCCATGAACTCCATGACTCCGTACCTTGCCCTGTCCTACATGTTTGGTCACCAAAAACACATTTATGATGTGGAGCACCTGGCCCTGTTCATCCGCTGTCTGGGCGTATACCCACCGGGCACAGTCGTCGAGTTGTCAAACGGCGACATCGGCATGGTCATGGCTGTGAATCCGAAGAACCAGCTCAACCCAAGCGTTATGTTATATGATCCCGACGTTCCCAAAAAAGAAGCCCTCATCGTTGATCTAGCGGACGAACCAGACCTCAAGGTCGAAAAATCCATCCGATTGGCTCAACTGTCTCAGGAAGCACACGACTATCTTTCACCCAGAGCAAAAATCACCTACTACGTCGACCCGACACAATAAGCTTTTTTCATGTGGGCTGTTGCCCTTTTGAGGAAGCCATTGCTCTTTTTTTGGGGAGCGTTGCGCATTCGCGATAAAGAGTTACTCATTATCGTTACAAAGGTTTCGCCTTTACGGCGACCTGCTTTTTTTTGAGGCAAAAAAAAGGAGGCAAAAAACGCCTTCTTCGTTGTGATCCTGATCTCGAACCCAAGAGCCTGTACGCGGCTCCACAGCCCGACAGGATTGTCTGTGACACAGAATCGATCGGGCTACGCTCCGCCACGCTGAACAGGCTCTAAGGCCCGCTATCAACTGTTCGTCGCTATAAGAACTTTTTCGTTGTAGGTGCCCACCTTTGATTCAGGTTCTTCGATAACCATAAAGGGCCTTGGGGTGTATAACACCCCAACACAGCTCTCCCTCCGAAGACGCACATTTCTTCCTCCCAAACGAAAACGGAACCCAGCCCTTGATCGGCGGCTTAGAAGCTGACCAATCGAAGGAGGCGGCTCTTGTAAGGAAATCTGATGATTTTATCTTAAACTGATAAATGAGGGGGGGGGGGAGAAAGGACTTATGCTTTTGACAGGATGGAACCGACTCGATTGGATCAGATTCTTGCCGCCGATCATGGGGGCGGCCAAGCTCGTGAGCCGAGTTTTTTGGTTCTTTTTGGGGCGGCTCAGCCAAAAAGATCCGCCGCCCGCGCAGGGCATGGAAAGCCTTGGGTGCTTCAGCACCCAACAATGACTCTCGCTAAAGCCGCATATTCCAATAAAAAAAGGCCGCTTCAAGCGGCCATCCTTATTTCTTTTTTTCCCTCGCAAAGACTCAAGCACCTACTCCTTCAAACTCGCTGTCGAAGCGCCCCCGCATTCAACCGCCCTTCAATATACTGAGCAAGCGCGGCCACCGCCAAATCCGAAGTACGGAACGTACACAACCCAACTCCCTTGAGACGATCTTCAAGCGCATCATACTGCCGCCCACCATCAACGACACCGATAACCGGCGTATCAAGTGTCGGCAAAAGCTCTGCCAATAAAGCGGCAATGGACCGTTCGTCATCCATGGTCAACGGAGTATCAGGATCAGCCAAAGTCCGCATGACTGGCGACATCGGGTCCAATCCCGCCACCACGGCATCAACATTCGGGCCTTCAGCCAGAATACGAATGGCATCAGCATGAACCTGATCATTGGAACCGGGCGTAATATCAAGCGGATTAGTCACTGTAACCAACGAATCAAGTCGATTTTTCACGAAAAGTTCATTCAAAGCCGCTTGGGTCTTTTTTGAAAGCGGGGCTAACTCCATACGATAGTCGTCCGACTGAATGGAATCAGCCATACCAACGGCCTCGAAACCAGCGCCAGACATAGCGGCCAGCCGATTACCACGAATGACCTTGTCGTGAAGTCGTTCCGCCAACATAAACAGGTTCTCAAATTGAGTGAAAGATTGGGCGACAATAGCCCCGGCCTGACGCACACAGGATTCACAGACGGGATAATCACCTGCCAATGATGCCGTATGTCCGCTCGTGGCGGATTTTCCCTCAGGGGTACGTCCCGCCTTGTAAAAGACAACGTCCTTTCCTGCCAATACAGCTCGACGAACTGACCGACAAAACGCCAGTCCGTCCATGTCGTTAAAACCTTCGGCATAAACCGCGATTACATCCACGGCATCCGAGTCTGCAAAGTGGGCTACCATGTCGCCAAGTGTCAAATCTGTCTGGTTCCCCATGGAAATCATATATGACGGGTTGAGCTCAGGACATTGAGACAACCGAGTCAGCATAAATGCACCCGACTGGGAAATAAACGCAGCCCTATGCGGGGACCCTTTCAATTCAGGCAGTTTTTCTTCCGGGATGAACCATGTATCATAGTTGCCGGGACGCGATACCACGCCCATGCAATTGCCACCGAGAAAAACGGGACCGGTTCCCTGAGCATGGGCCGCGTTGATCTTTGCTATCACTTCGGCGGCACGTTCCTTGCTTTCTTCGGTTTCACCCATGCCACCGGGAATCAGCATCACACCATTGGCGACATCCAGCTCCACAAGTTCATCGACCAATGCCGGAACCTGTTGCGCACTCACAGCCACCACAAACAAATCAAGCTTACGATCAAGGGACGCAAGATCAGGCACGCAAACTACGCCGTCGATTGCATCGACGCCCGGACGAATGATCCGCACATCATTCTTTGCAAATCCGGCTTCAAGCACATTGTTAAGAATGATCCGTCCAAAATTCATACGAGAGGCAGAGACACCAATGATGCCGATGGTCTTCGGATGCAACAACGAAGCGATCTTGTCCACAGGCCTCGGCGCAGGTACTGAGCCGGGGCGAGAAAACCGACACATACCGTCCAATGGCACCATGAGATAATCCGCGTAGGCAAACGGATTAATTTCCAACTCCTCAATATGAAACGGTGCGTCTGGATTTTGCGGCGAGTAGTGGTTGGCCATATCAATAAATGAAGAAAAGCACTCGATAAGCTGTTCATCGGTGACAATACGCCGCTGGCCACGCGTCAACCCAGCCAATTTTTTGTAGGACAAGGTCTTCTTGAACAATTGAAAAAACTGCTCACCGTTGGTCATGGCCGTAGAACACAAGGTGACAGCCTGTCCTTTCCTGAATCGCTCGGCATATATTTCAGTATCAGTCCCGCCAAGACCCGCCCCTAAAACAGCACCAAACTCTCTCGTCTTTCGAATCCCGACAATAAGCTCATTGCCAAATTCCTTGGAATCCGGCTCCATAAACTGGACCATAAGTACGCCGCGCACATCACGGGCAACGGCCTGTATCAACGACTCACCTTCAAGCCCTTGGTAGTGATCCGGGGCTGTTGAAGACTGGCGTTCAAGAAAAGCCACATAATTTTCAGGGACTTCATACAGCATACGACGCCAAGCAGAACGGATGGCATCCGGAGAATTTTCCACGACACGCACGCCACCGACTTCAGTCTTGTGTACTATAGTGGGTGAAACAATCTTGAGCACCACCTTGTCACCGGTCAGACTCGATAGGGTCGCGTCATCAGGCCGAGCGCCCCGCTCCAAGAGCACACACTTAGGCGGTGTTTCAGCGCCAGATTCCTTAAGCAAATCATAGACTTCGTACTCGAAAAGACTATCCCGCCCTTCGGCGTGAGCCTCTTCAAACAACACATTAATGGCGTCATAATTAACCGCCACCTGCACGGACCCAAATGCAAAATGAGAATCTGCCACTCCATAACTCCCTGAACTTATCTATAAAAAACGAGGATTTCTCCTCGTAAAAAACCTTGCCGACCCTATTCCGACTCAATCCCTGCATACCGTTGAACAATCACGTCATATGCACCGTTTTTATGCAACGACCTCAATCCGCGATTAAAGGCATCACAAAGTTCGCGATCCTTAAAAGAAAGGTTGCGTGGAGATGGTGGAAATATCGAGAAAAATTGGACATCCTGCTTTATATCAATATCTTCTGACGCAGAACCACTGAGCAATTTTTTGCGCCAGTAAAGAAATATTCGTTTATCCGAAACCACGACCTGTACTCTCCCGGAATATAACATACGAACCTGAAGCGATTGATCGGCCAATTCTTTATACTGTAAATTTTCGGTAGCCATGGCAGCATATTCAGAACCGAGGTACTTGACCGCATTATTAAAACTCAAAACCACTTTATCTTTAAGATCGTTAATGGATTGAAGGTTAAACCCTGAGCGTTTCATAGCCACTGCGTAATTCTGATAGACAAGGGTCACATCCGAATCAAAAGATTCCAAACCGGACTCGTAAGACATATCATACGTAGCATTCGTCGCCACGCAATCAACCATGCTGTCCGCAAAGGCAACCGGCAATCGCAACTTCGGTAAATACATGAATTGTGTATTCATACCGACCGCTGCAAACGACTCACGAATAATATCAACCTCCAGCCCTGCATGCTCCTCTTTGATCACATAAGGAGGCAGAGAAAACCCGATACCAACCGTAACATCACGAGCGTGTGCGATTCCGACCATTACACTGGCCGCGACAAACACAACAAGACACCATGAAAACAAGCGGACGCATTGCATGCAGGCTTCCTTACACAGTGAAGGCACAGAAAGTTCAACTTTCACAAAAAACACTAGATCCACCGCACAGTCGGTTCCGGCCTCGGAGGAATGAACGATAAGTTTCTAACAGGTCTACCAAGAAGCAATGCGCCATACACAGCACAATCTTCCGGCACGCCAAGAAGGTCAGTCACCTTACGATCATATGTTGCCGCCGCAATCACATACCCACACCAACACCCACCAAGTCCGACTGATGAAGCGGCCAAATCCAGATAGGTAACAGCGACAACCGCATCCTCACGCGGCATAATTCCCTTTTGCGGACCATAAGCTACAGCAAGAGCTGGGGCATTCCGACAAACAAGATCGAGACCATTGTCCCACGCACGGACAATACCGGGTAAATGCAACCTGCCTGAAACCGCAGTCTCCCCTTCGGCCTCTCTCCGCATCCAATCCACCACGGAGTTGGCGACCAATGCGACTTTCTCTGGAGAATCAGCCACAGCCCACCGAGTTGGTCGGGCGTTATGAGCTGATGGACAGTATTCAGCAGTCTGAAGCAAAGATGTAAGCATTGCCCGGCTCACAGGGGTCTCCTTGAAAGTGCGTACGGATCGACGCGCCCTGAGAAACTGTTCGCCTTGCGCCTGAGATATCCGCAAATCCTTTCTCTGTCGCACGGCTTCTGTCGGGAACCTTTCCAGAGCAATGGCCCCGGTAGGGCACACTGCCACACAATGCCCACACTCCAGACAGTACGCCTGTTTTTTTTCGTGTGGTGCTGGCAACGCCCCGTTTTCAAAAACAATACATCCAGCGGGACATTCGGCGGCACAGAGTCCGTCCATAGCACATTTATCAGAATCTACAGTAAACAAAGGCATCAGCGCTCCAGCGTTATTTATTGGAGTAAAGAATTGTATAGATACCTTATTTACGCAACCTGACGACAAGGGTCAATCGACACTCTCGAATTCGTAGATAAGAAGAAAAACGCTCCACCTTTACACAAAGACATTTTTTCAGTTAATACAAATCCATGAAACTCCTATTGTGGATTATAGCGACATTCCCTCTCCTTCTGCTCACAATACATCCTTGTTTGGCAGAAAAAACTCATTCTAAAGCGAAAAACATCATTGTTGTCGTTGATCACTATCCACCATGGAAAATCGTCGAAGAAAATAAATTCAAAGGAATCGACATCGAATTGATACAGGCTTTACTCCATGAAGTAGGGTATACGCCACGCTTCATCGACTGTCCCTGGATTCGAGGCATCAAGATGCTTGAAAACGGTGAAGCCGATCTTATCAGTGGCATTCTCAAACACCCCGACCGTGAAAAAAACATGCTTTTCCTTGAGCCTCCATACAAGACAAAATCAAGCAAGATCATCTTCATCCGCAAAAATGAATTGGATATCGCTGACTACGACGACCTGAAAGGCAGAATCCTCGGCGTCCAACGAGGCGCCAAATACTTTGAACGTTTCGACAACGACACCACACTGGATAAACAATTCATCCACAACAACGAACTCAGCTTCAAAAAACTCGTGACGGGCCGAATTGATGCCCTCATTGTCACGGAAAGCATCGGCGATTATCTGGCTGCGGAAATGAATTTGAACCACATCGTAAAAAAAGCTTCCTTCCGTCACGATAAATCCGTTCCGGTATATTTCGCCATTTCCAAAAAATCCCGGTTGATATCTATAAGCAAAGAACTCATGGCCGCCACAAAACGACTCAAAGAAAACGGAGAATTCGACCGAATCATTAATTCGTTCTTCGAAAAGTTACACGCTCCACACTAGGTCCTGATCATTCCAAGAGTCACTCTGTGGACAATTCACGACACGTTGACCGCCCTGCCGATTTCCCGTATTTCCTGACCCGTCAGGATAATCACTGACGTTTCCGTTTCAAATACGATATATAATCCGTCTACGGATCACTCTATACCACGAGGTTTTTCATGAGCACCAAGGCCGATGTCCCGGAAAAGGGCAAAGACTTCATTCGTCAGATTATCGAAAAAGACAACGAAACAGGTAAATACGGAAGCCGGGTGCATACAAGATTCCCCCCGGAACCCAATGGGTACCTGCATATAGGTCACGCCAAGTCCATCTGCCTGAACTTCGGTGTTGCCCGAGACTACGATGGCAAGTGCAATCTTCGTTTCGACGACACCAATCCGGTAAAAGAAGATATAGAATACGTTGATTCCATCCGCGAAGACGTAGAATGGCTCGGTTTCAAGTGGGACGCCAACCCGTTTGCTTCCGACAATTTCGAGAAGCTCTATTTCATCGCTGAGCTGTTTATCAAGATGGGCAAAGCGTATGTGGATCACCAGTCCGCCGAAGAAATTCGCGAAAACCGAGGCACTCTCAAAGAACCGGGCACCAATTCCCCGTATCGCGACCGCACCGTGGAAGAAAATCTTTCCCTGTTCCGCGCCATGAAGGCGGGCGAACTGGAAGATGGCGAGTGTATCCTGCGTGGCAAGATTGACATGACCGCAGCAAACTTCATGCTCCGCGACCCAGCCCTGTACCGTATCAAACATGCCGATCATCACCGCACTGGCGACACGTGGTGTATATACCCTATGTATGACTTCACCCATGGTCTGTCCGACGCCATCGAAGGGATCACCCATTCTATCTGTACCTTGGAGTTCGAAAACAACCGTCCGGTATACGACTGGTGTGTGAACACCCTCATGGAAGGCCTCAAACAGCCTGAACTGTTCGGTGAGAATGCTGCCATCTACGAAGAATTGGCAGCCCTGCCTGGATTCAACCAACGTCCGTGGCAGTATGAATTCGCTCGTTTGAACATCACCGGTACCGTGCTCTCCAAACGCAAGCTCATCCAGCTCGTGCAGGAAGACTATGTTTCGGGATGGGACGACCCCCGCATGCCAACTATTTCCGGCTTCCGCAGACGCGGCTTCACCCCGGAATCCATCCGCGACTTCTGTGACCGTATCGGTGTTGCAAAAGCTGACTCCACGGTGGAATACGCCCTGCTGGAGTACTGCCTGCGCCAGGACCTGAACGACCGCGCCGCTCGCTATATGGGTGTGGTTGATCCGGTCAAACTCGTCATTGAAAATTACCCCGAAGATCAAGTTGACGAATTCGAAATAGCTCTCCACCCGGAATACGAATCCTACGGCAAACGCAAAGTTCCTTTCACTAAAGAATTGTGGATCGAACGGGCTGACTTCATGGAAGACCCGCCGAAGAAATTTTTCCGCATGGGCCCGGACCGGGAAGTTCGTCTGCGCGGTGCCTATTACGTCTTGTGCACAGGATACGATACTGACGCAGACGGCAACGTCACGGAAATCCGCGCCACTTACGACCCCGAAACCAAAGGGGGATGGCTGGAAGGTGGCCGCAAGGTCAAAGGAACAATGCACTGGGTTTCCGCCACCAAGGGCATCAAAGCCGAGGTGCGCAACTACTCTAACCTGTTCAGCATAGATAATCCCAACGCACCGGAAGAAGGCAAAACTTTCGTGGATTACGTTGACCCTGATTCTCTTGAAGTCCTGAGCGAATGTTACGTGGAACCGGCTCTGGCAGAAATGCAGCCGGGCACAAACTTCCAATTTGAACGCACTGGATATTTCTGCTCGGACTCCAAAGACCACAAACCTGGTGAAAAACTGGTCTTCAACCGAACCGCCACCCTGCGCGATTCCTGGGCTAAAATCCAAAAACAGATAGGGAAATAATCGGCCCCACAAAAACGTGCACATCCTTCACTAAAATATGGAGAAGACTCCGTAACCAAGATTCAAATAAAAGCCCCGACATCGGGGCTTTTATTGTTGTGCCACAACAGATATTGCAGCACATTACAGGGTAATGATCTCAAAGAATAATAAAGATTTTGAAATCCGCTTGACATTGATTGTACAATCAATCTATAGCTTCATCAACAAGCTGATTGCACAATCAATCGATAGAGAGAAATAGATCATGTCCAAGAAGGAAGCCATACTCAAAGCCGCCCAGGAAGCCTTTGCTCAACTGGGATTCACCGGCGCCACCGTCAAAGACGTAGCCAATCGCGCCGATGTCTCTTTCGGACTGGTTTCCCATTACTTCGGGAGCAAACAGGAACTGTTCCTGGCCGCTGGATTTGACATGGCTGACAGGTTAGTGGCCCGGTTGACAGAAGCCACTGCCAGAGAGACCGATGGCCTTGTTGCCATTCAACGGTACATGACCGCATATTTTGATTTCACCGAGGAGCATAGGAATCGTTTCTCCATCCTCCTGCGGTGTTCCCCCTTCAGCCACATGGAAACCGGCCTAGATGCCGAAAAGGTGGCTGAAAAGTTCAGCATCTTCATTGATGAGCTGAAACGCTGCGTATCTCTCGGCATTAAAGACGGATCGATCCGCGACCTTCCTCTCGAAGAAACCGCGTTGATCATCTACGGCAACATTGTCGGTTCCGTCCGCACCAGTCTTCTTACTCCCTATGAGTCTGGAAACATCTTTGCCGAAACCATAAAACATGTGATGCGCAGCCTAAAAAACAGCCCCGGTCAGGACGGCTGTTGATAAAACACCTGACGCAACACCGGTAAAGGCTTTGTCCAATTTACTGAGAACGAAATTGTTTATTACGGAGTAAGAAATATGTTTTCCAACCTCACAGCATCCAGAATCATGGAAATTATTCTTGGAAGCCGTAGCTGGCTGACCTACATCGATTCTTTCAAGTCCTGGTCTCAGGATTGGAATCGCAACCAAAACTCTTAGTCCCGAACGAATCACCTCCTATGGGCATTGGAATGGACCGCAACCCACACCTAAAAGCCTGATAGATACGTTTCGGACACCCGGTTTAACCGGGGATATTGGGAGTCGCCTCGGCGACTCCCATTTTTTTACGTTTCAAACGTTCTAAATGTCGCAAAGCTACACTTATGTCGCTTTTATGTTGCAGGACGTTGCAAAAGAGACGTTTACGCGACAGCTGCCGTTCTACTGATCAAAGTATAGATTTTTTATAACCCTTAGTATTTTAATAATATAATCAAAATAACGTATTCTTGGCACAGCCGTTGCTTATACTAGTCCCAGTGACCAGGGGGACAAGAAGCAACATTCAAAACATGCGGGAGGGCGATATGTTTGATAAGAACGTGACCAAGGTGGTTCAGGACTGTATCCTCGACAGCGGTATTCAGGCCAAAGTTGTAGCCAAAAAAATCAACAAGCCGTATTCCACACTCATGCGTGAAATCAACCCCTTCGATGTCAGCGCTAAACTGGGCGCAGAAACCTTGCTGGAAATCATGAAGGTAACACACGACATTCGCCCTTTGAAATATATGGCCACCGAAATGGGTTTCAACCTAGACGGATGTAGCGCATAATTAAAATTTTCTCGACGCACCCCAAGACCGGACACTTAGTCCGGTCTTTTTTTTGCCTCTTTCGTCTTTTATTGACCATTACATCCATAAATTGCTCTGTCGTCTTGCGAAATTTTCATGAACATCATATGACTTTCGTGGTATAAATAAACACGAAAAAGAGACCGACAGATGACCCCGGACACACGCACGCTGACCAAAGCACATTCTCTCAGCCGCAGAGCCGCCATTCTGCAAATGGGTCTGATCGGCATCATCGTTCTTTGTTTTTCTGCCGCCATTATTGGATTCAATGCCTACCGGCTAAAACTGCACCTTTCCGATCAAACCCAAAATATTTCCCATCTAGCCAGAACCAGCCTTGCTTCCGCTGTCTGGCAGGTCGACCACGCTTCAGCTAAAGACTTTATCGACGCGGTCTTTCAGGATGAAACGGTAGTGTTTGCACAGGTTGTCACTGGCCGAGAAATCATGGCCGTTAAAACCCGTCCTCGGTTCGCCGACAAAAACTTCACTTTTTTCAAAAACAACCGACAATTTCTGACAAGTTCCGTGGAAATCAAAAAATACGGAGACTGGATCGGCACGTTCCGCCTCGCAGTTTCCACGGAGAGATACCATCAGGAAATTGGCATTTACGTCATTGCCACCCTGATTCTTGCCATGTTGCTCATCGGGGCGATCTCCCTGACGTCGTATTTATTCACACGGAAAAAGTTTTTTGCCCCGCTCAAACGAATTGAGACATCCGCAGCCTTTATCGCGGACGGGGATCTTGATGCCTACATCGACACCTCTGCTCCCAATGAACTCGGAAATCTTGCACGAGCTATTGATGACATGCGAGAATCCCTTCGCCACCTCATTGATGACCTTCAGGAAGCCAACTCCAAACTGCAAAACCACCAAAATATCCTGGAAACAACCGTCAAAAAACGCACCGAAGAACTTGAGGCCAAGAACCTTTCTTTGAACGCGGCACTCGAAGAAATACGCAATTCCAAAAAAACCGCTGAAGTCGCCAACCAGGCAAAGAGTAGTTTTCTCGCGAGCATGAGCCACGAAATTCGCACACCTATGAATGCCATCCTCGGTATGGCCGATATTCTCTGGGAAACAAAACTCTCCGAAGATCAAGCAAAATATGTCAATGTTTTCCGCACTGCCGGAGAAAGCCTTTTGGAAATCCTCGACGATATTCTGGACTTGTCAAAAATTGAAGCCGGACATTTGAAGCTGGAGTCCACATGGTTCTCACTCAAAGAAACTATGGACAAAATGTGCACCATCATTAACACCAAGGCACAACAAAAAGGGCTGTCGCTGGCCTGCACAATTCCTCCGCAAGTTCCTGATCGGCTGCAAGGTGATCCAACACGACTCAGACAGATCTTACTCAATCTGCTCGGTAACGCCGTCAAATTTACCGACTCCGGCTCCGTAAATCTCGCGGTTCAAACAGCACCCGGTCCCGCTGGCAAAACCACCCTCCAATTTTCCATTACGGACACGGGTATGGGAATATCCGGCGACAAACTCTCTACAATTTTCGATTCCTTTACCCAAGCGGACAGTTCCACGACCCGCGAATTCGGCGGCACTGGCCTAGGGCTGGCCATCAGTAAACAATTGACACAGCTTATGGATGGACGCATCTGGGCAGAAAGCACACCGGGACGCGGCAGCACGTTCCACTTTACTGTCTGTTTCAACGCTGACTCAAAAGCCGAATCAAGCCCCGGCGAGGGACTGATTGAAGGCGATGAAAAGCCGTTGCCCGAGACAAACATCCTCATGATGGAAGATTCCAAATACAACGCTTTCGTCATCCAGACCTATTTAAAAGGCACGCAATGTCTCCTAACCGTGGTGGAAAACGGCAAGGAAGGATTTGAAATTTTCAAACAGGGCGGATGGGACCTGATTCTCATGGATATTCAAATGCCACTGATGGACGGTTATTCAACTACACAGGCTATCCGTACATGGGAATCCGAACAAAACGCCACCCCCATTCCCATTGCCGCAATGACGGCGCACGCACTGGAGGAAGATGCCAAACGATGCCTCGACGCAGGAGCAAATCTGCATATCCCCAAGCCGGTCAAAAAAAGCACACTTTTTGATGCCATTCGCCAAATGACAGACTCAACATCTACCAAGAACACGGGGACTGATAATGACTAAACCGACTCTCATCTGGTGCCATGGTTCTCTCAGCCACCCCTGGGGAGCCAAGAGCAAAGCCTTGGCGGCAACGGCTAAAGAGTTGGGATTGTCCATGGAAGCCCCAAACTTTCAAAATATTGAAAATGCGGACGAACGGGTTGAGCATCTTGTAAAACGCCTGAAAGCACTTGATGGTCCACCCATTCTTATTGGATCGAGCATGGGAGGATATGTCGCTGCAGCGGCTGCCATGCATGTGAAAACCAAAGGCCTTTTTCTGTTGGCTCCGGCTTTCTATCTTCAAGGTTATGCCCTGCACGTCTTCACTAACCTGCCAAAAAAGCTTACAGTTATTCATGGATGGACCGATGACGTCGTCCCCGTTGACAATTCTTTGCGCTTTGCCAAAACCCACAAGGCGAATCTCCACGTCTTCAACGACACACACAGGTTAGAAAACAGCACGGACAGACTGTGCGCGATATTCAACCGTTTCCTGATAACTGTCACAGCCTAGAGTTAAAAAAAACCATGCACACGCACTCGCACACATTTCCATTCCTCGCGATCCTCATGATTGTGACACTTCTGTGCCCGCTCATACCGGCCCACGCTCAGGAAGATTTTCCACTGCGCCCATATTACCCGGAAGTCACCCCCATCACGACAGACAAACTCATGGCAGAGTATGATATAACCGTGATCGTCGACATCCGATCTCGACTCGAATACGAGGTTGCCCGCATCAACAAGGCAATTCTCCTCCCCCTCACCTTAGAAAACTTTGCCGACAAACTGGAAGAAGTCCGTCCAAAACACAGCGCAAAACCAATGGCCTTTTATTGTAACGGTCATTCCTGCGCCAAAAGCTATCAGGCGGCCCAGCTCGCCCTCTCCCTCGGATTCGAAAACGTTTTCGTATATGACGGTGGCATTTTTGACTGGATTACCGCCATCCCGAAAAGGGGAACGCTCATGGGGGAAACACCGGCCCGCGCAGACCGTATTATCGATTCCCAAAAATTTCTCCAGCACCAGATTTCCTATGACGAATTCTTGGCTGCTTCCAAAGAACCAAACACGGTTGTCATTGATATCCGTGATCCATTCCAACGAGACAGCGGCCCCAGAATCGACGACATTCGCAACATCCCGCTGGACCCACTCCTTGACCTTGTAACATCTCGTATCTGGACAGAAAAAAAACTCCTCTTTTTTGATGCCGTCGGCAAACAAATTCGTTGGCTGCAATACTTCCTGAACGCTTATGATTACTTCGATTACGCGTTCCTCGAAGGCGGCATGCGTGCCATTGCCAACGATCCCACCAAGATCAAACCCGTCATTGAAACCGACCAGACAGTCATTACCAGCCAGTCCATGCTTCTCAAACTGACGGCAGATCAACGACTGGACAATGCCGATCGCAAAGTCATCAGTTATCTGCTTGCCAACATCAAATTCAACAATTACGTGGTAATCGACATTAATGACGTCAGCCGGGACACGGGTATCAGCTCATCCCTGCTTACCAATTCAATGAAAAAACTCACCACTTTCGGTTACGCAACACACTCGATAATGCAAGGGATGCTCATCGCACAGGTTGACCCGCGTCTAGCCTGGAAAGGCGACCCCGACAGCCCACTCTGGAATCACAAAGTCAAGGAATTCGATGCTGCCATTCAACAATAGATCGACTAAAATCCCAGGGACAACGGCTTGTACCATGTTGCTGATTGCGGCCTTGGCCGTCGCATTGTCCCCTGTCTATGCGCAGGCTTTGGACAAGACGAGCCTTGTTCTGCAGTGGCTTCCACAGGCTCAATTTGCCGGATATTTCGTAGCCAAGGACAAAGGTTTCTATGAGGAAGAAGGCATTGACCTCACCCTTATATCTGGTGGCCCGGATGTACTTGCCAGTGAACAACTCGACGCTGGCAACGCGGAATTCGCCACCCTATTTCTCACAACAGGTCTACAACGAAGGACAACCCTGCCTATCGTCAACATCGGCCAGTTCGTGCAACGGTCGGCACTCATGCTCATTGCCAAAAAATCCTCGTGCATTACCTCGTTCAAAGACTTGAATGGCAAAAAAATCGGCCTGTGGGGTAACGAATTCCAAATTCAGGCTCGAGCCCTCTTTCGTCAAATGAACCTCAAGGTAACAGTGGTTCCGCAGTCCTCTTCGCTTGACCTATTCCTGCGCGGCGGAGTCCATGCAGCCTCAGGCATGTGGTATAATGAATATCACACACTTCTTACCTACGGTCTTGATGAAGAAGAACTCCACCCCTTGTTTTTCAATGATGCCGGCCTAAATTTCCCGGAAGATGGCATATACTGTCTGGAACAAACGGTCGAAATGCGCCCCGAACTGTGCCAAAAGCTGGTCCGGGCCACCATCAAGGGTTGGGAATACACCTTTGCCCATCAGGATGAAGCTCTCGATATAGTCATGCACCGCATGCAATCAGCTAGAGTCCCGGCAAACCGCGCACATCAGCGATGGATGCTGAAACGAATGGAAGATATCATCATGACCGATGAAGCCGCCACCATGGGAGTCCTTCGCAAGGACGACTTTGAACGGGTTCGTCAAACGTTGCTGGATACCGGTTTTCTGGATACAGCCCCAACTTTCGAAGAATTCTACAAAGGGGCACTCCAATGAAACGTTGGCCTATTGCTTTCAAACTCACGCTTTTCATCCTATCCTGCGCCTTCGTTATCGTAGGAGCCATCGTAGGGTATAACTACTATTACTCTCGCGATATCATCCTTCGCCAAACACGGGACAATTCGCGTCTTCTCGCTCGCGAAACCGCAGGCAGCATAGACGCGACGCTTTACAGCGTACAAAAAGTTGCTGAAAACATTGCGTTTTCCCTTGAAGACGCGACCATGACTTCGCAAGAAATTTTGGAACTTAATCGCCGGGTACTAGCAAACAATCCCGAAATATACGGTATGGCGATAGCCTTTGAACCGTATTCTCTCGAACCGGACAAACTTTACTTCGCACCATACTATTTCCGTTCCGGTGGCCGCATCGGTTTCACCATGCTCGGAGATGCAAAATACAGATATTTTTACATGGATTGGTACCAGTTGCCCAAAGAACTGGGACACCCGGTCTGGACTGAACCATATTTTGACGAAGGCGGCGGCGGTGTTGTAATGGCGACTTATGCTGTACCTTTTTTCCGAACAAAGAACGGAAAAACCACCTTTGCTGGTGTTGTCACAGCAGATATTTCTCTGAGTAAACTTCAGGAAAGAGTGGCAAAAATCCGTATCTTTGACACTGGATACGCCTTCCTGCTTTCCCGACACGGGACTTTCATCACACACCCGGATCGTCGACTGGTCATGAATCAAACCATTTTCTCGCTGGCTGAAGAACTCGGTTCTGACCGGCTCCGCAAACTGGGCCAGGACATGCTTTCTGGCGTGACCTCATTCGTGGCAGCCGGCAAGGCCATCAATGATCAGGAATGTTACCTGTACTCGAAAGGCCTTGAATATGGCGGCTGGTCTCTAGGCATTCTCTTTCCCAAAGATGAAATGCTGGCCGATGTCCACAGTCTTTCGAAAACCATGGGCTTGATAGGTCTGGCAGGCTTTGCTCTTCTTGCTTTTGTCACCATGGGCATCGCGCGACGTATCACACACCCTCTGCGTCAATTGTCGGGAGCCGCCCGTGAAATTGCCTCTGGAGATCTGGACGTCATGCTTCCCGAAATATCCAGCCGTGATGAAGTAGGCGACCTGACGGACTCCTTCCGTTACATGAAGGCGTCCCTCAAGGAATTCATTCAGGATCTGACCTCCACAACAGCGGCCAAGGAACGTATCGAGTCCGAACTCCGCATTGCCCGCGAAATACAAATGGGTATCCTACCCAAGCTCTTCCCGGCCTTTCCTGAACGCAAGGAATTCGAGGTATTCGCTTCCATTGAACCAGCCAAGGAAGTTGGAGGAGACCTCTACGACTTCTTCTTCGTGGATGAAAAGCATTTCTGTTTCCTGGTAGGCGATGTCTCCGGCAAAGGCGTCCCCGCTGCCTTTTTTATGGCCGTGACCAAAACATTGCTCAAGGTTGTCTCAGAAAAGGGACTCAACCCCGGTGAGGTTCTGACCAAAGTCAACGCCGATCTTTCTGCCGATAACGAATCCTGTATGTTTGTCACCTTGTTCCTGGCTGTCATGAACATCGAAACCGGCGAAATCAAATATGCCAATGCCGGTCACAATCCTCCCGTCTTTATGCCATGCGGAGGCACACCTGAATGGATTCCGCCTTTTGGCGAACCAGTTGCAGGCATCATGGAGGACATGGAGTACTCGACCAAGACCATGACCATGAAAAAAGGGGATATCATGTTCATCTACACCGATGGTGTAACTGAAGCCATGAATCCGGACAAAAAACTCTACTCAGAAGACCGCCTCATGAATCTGCTTGTTTCCATGGAAGAACCGTTCGCGCCCAAGTTGGTCAAAGACGTTAATAGTTCAATTAAAGAGTTTACACTCGGAGCCGAACAGTCAGACGACATCACCATGCTCGCTATGCAATTCATGGGTAAGTGCTAGAAATAAAAAACAAACTATACGAATAAAGAACCAAAGCCCCTCATTCTCCTATACTATATAGAGGAATGAGGGGTAACGTGTTGTAGTTTCACTACAAAGGTTCCTTTTTTCTCTCATTCATCAAAGAACTTCCCCCTTTTTTTACTTTTCGTTGGCACAAAAATGAAAAAGGGAGTAACTTTCACCACAAGGCAGAAAAATTCAACATGTGGGGGGTAAAGCATGTTTGAGAAGAATCTGACCAAGAAAATGCAGGACGTGGTCCTGGAGGGTCGCATTCCGGCCAAGGAAGTGTCCCGAGTCATCAGGAAGCCGTATTCGACACTGCTTCGTGAGCTCAATCCGTTTGACACACATGCCAAACTTGGCGCCGAAACCATGTTCGAAATTGTGAAGGTAACGCACAACGTTGCCATCATTGAATTCATGGCTCGGGAAATGGGTTACACCCTCATGCCTGTTGAGGGCGTGAAAACGGGCAAGCCCCGGTCAACCAACCTCATGCGCGGTCGGGAAGCTACCATGTAGCGCCCAGCCGAACCACACGTCGAGCGTCCCGGGATGCTTCACGCATCTCGGGGCTTCGGCATGGGCATTCCCAAATCACAACTTACCGTTTCATTTTGACTTTATGAAACGTTTGGTTTCTACTGTCTGTTGTACACAAACGCTCCAAGGAGGAAGGGCATGTCCCAGGATACTTTCAAAAAAGCACTCGCCGTCGGTCGTCCGCCGAACGTCGTTCAAAATTTCCCAGGTTCCCAGGCACTGCTTGTCAGTGGCAAGGTCATTGATCGTGCCATGACTGCCAAAGGCGGCGCCATGACCATCGCAGCAAACGGCCGCAACATCTTCATTATCGAAGGCGCTCTCAAAGCAGCCCAGCGTGCCAACGCTGCCATCATCATTGAAATCGCACGTTCCGAAGCCACATACTGCCCCACCACCTTGTGGAACATTGCACGCAGAGTCGATTATCTGTGTAACAAGCTCGGCATTACCATCCCGGTAGCCGTGCACGCAGACCACTATTTCATTAAATCATGGGATGGCGTGGCCGAGGCCAAAGCGGAAATCCCATCGGTATTCGATGCAGGCATCACTTCCATCGCCATCGATGCCTCACACATGACTGACGACCTCAACCTTCTTGCCAACCTCGTTGTTGCGCCAACTATCCCGACATGGGCCGGTTACGAAACGGAGATCGGTGAGATTAAAGGCGAATTTGGCCTGTCCAGTCCGGTGGAAGCCAAGTTTTTGTGCCAAGGACTCAATGCCCACAATTTTTGCCCTGACTGGATCGCTCTCAACAACGGCACCACCCACGGCATTGAGGCATCTGGTGAAGGAATTCAGGTCGATCTGACCGCTAAAATCCATGAAACGCTTAAACCGTATGGCACCTCCGGTGCACAGCACGGTACTTCCGGCAATGATTCTGCTCGCCTGCGCGAAATTGCAGCACAGACAGCCACCACCAAAGCCAACGTGGCCACAGCCCTTCAGATGATCGGTTGGGGAGTGAAGGTCAATGAATTCGGCAATGCCATCATGGACGGCGATCACTTTGCCAAGGTGACCGGTACAGGCGTGGATGATGCATTGTGGGATGAGATGGTCGCATACGCTGACGACAACGGCATTTCTGGCGGCAACTACAAGAAGCTCAATCTCGTCTTCGAACGCCGCTGGCAGGGCCAAAGTCAGGCAATACGTCAACGCATGGCAGACAATGTGGAAGGATTCGTCTACGACCTTCTGGTCAACGTTTTCAACGCACAGGACACTGCTCCGATTGCATACGACCTGATCCTTGAAGCAGGCTCCTACGACCTCGGCCCCAAAGCCAAACAATTTGAAGATCCTGCCGAATGGACCGAGGAAAAAATCAAGGCCATGGCTGCCTCGATTGACACCGACAAAGGTCCCGAAGGCGACTTCGACGACTAACCTCTAGAGGCATCGCACACTATGGCCCGCATTGGTTTATACTAATGCGGGCTTTTTATGTGTATTCACTATCACTGATTAAGACTTCTGGAAGGATGAAATGCATTATCCGGATTCTTCACCCCATATGTTTTTAACAAATCGGCATACGCAGGGCTATCGAAGAACTTTGCCAACGCCTTAGACAACTTTTTGGACAGAGCACGATGTCCAGGTTTGCGGCTCAATGCTACATAATAGTAATTTGGAATAATTGGTAAAGAAGGAACAATTTCTTCTTCAAAACCATGCTTATTAATTAATTCCCGAGTTGAGGTAAGATAATTAGCAAAAACATCAATCCGGCCAGCTTCAAGACTGCTGAAGGCCGCCCCAAAGGAAGTAAAAGAGGTTACTATAGGCGTGCCGCTTTCTTCAAACCACCGACTCCAATCCTCACCATGCATAATTCCAAGCCGTAATGACTTTGAGAATCGCCCTTGATAAGAAAAATCACTGTCCGGCTTGACCCAAAAAACAATCGTTTCCTGACTCAATGGAGTATCCACAAAATGCAATACTGATCCCCGGCGGGTTGTTGATGCCAGATCAAAAACACCGTCCGTCAATGAATCTTCAGCCATCTGAGTCGCACGTTTCCAGGGAAACGGTATAAATTCTATTGCATATCCGAGCTCACTCGCCACACGACGAAAAATGTCAGCATCAATCCCCGTCAACTCGCCCTTAACCCACTGATAATGTCCGGCCCAATCCTTATTTTCCACGCTGATAACAAGCACCTGCTCTGCACAAGCAAAATTTGCCATCAATAACAGGGAAAAAACAGCATATGCCAATCGTATCATTATCGAACTCTTCCTTCTTTGGACTTCAGCCAAGGGCGAATATCAACGCCACCGTATTGCTCCAGCAAACGATCATATTCAGCACTCTTGTAAAAGACTTTCAGAGCATCAGAAAATGTCTTGGCCAGTTGGATATGTTCTCCTTTCTGTGTAAAGGCAATGGAGTAAGATAGTCCATGAAGCATTGGCTCAGAAGGTTCCACCTTACCCACAAATCCCAACCTACGAACCTGATCCTGTGTAGGGGCTAGATACCCACCAAATGCATCAATTCTCCCTGCAATCAAACTGTTAAAAACAGCTTGATAGGAATAAAAAACCTCTACAGTAGGCATGCCTTCGCGGGCGAATCTGTCGCTCCAGTCTGAACCATGCATCAGCCCTATCCTCATGGAAGAATCAAACGCCCCGGAATAGTGAAAAGAACTTCCTCTTTTCACCCAAAACACTGTCGATTCCATGGAAATTGGTGTGCTGACATAAGAAAGAAACTCTTTCCTTTGAGCTGTTGGAGCCAAATCGAGAACCCCGTCAATCGACTTTTCTTTTGCCATAAGCATAACCCTTGGCCACGGCAGGGGCATGAAAACAATCGAATATCCCAATTTATTCGCAACCGTACGAAGCACGTCGGCATCAATACCAACCAATGCTCCGTTCGCCCATTGATAATGTCCTGCCCAATCACGGTCATCCACACCAAACGCAAGAGGTTGTCCTGCATTGGCCGAAATACCCGTCAACAGCACAACAAAAAAGACGCAATACACAATACGAACCAACAAGAAATTCATCAACTCAGCCCTTCCCATTTGAGGTATAAGTATTGCCCTCATAGTTAACAAAAAGACAAAGGTCATACTATTAGAATAGCTGCCTCTTCTGCAAACAAAAGACCCCGCCGTTTCCGACGAGGTCTCAACTATTAAAGAATATCTGTAATGATATCAGGCGAGGCAGTGCTATACGTTAAACAGGAAATGCGTCACATCCCCGTCCTTCATCACGTAGTCTTTACCTTCAACACGCAATACGCCTTCGCTCCGGCATTTGGCCTCGGAACCATGTTCTACAAAATGATCGTAACTGGCAATTTCAGCGCGAATAAATCCCCGTTCAAAATCAGTATGAATAACACCGGCAGCCTGAGGGGCTTTATCGCCCTCATGAATAGTCCAAGCACGGACCTCCTTCACGCCTGCCGTAAAATAACTGATCAATCCAAGCGAATGAAACCCTGTGCGGATAATCTGATGCAGACCGGATTCTTCGATGCCGTAGGACTCAAGAAATTCTTGGTAGTCCTCGTCTTCAAGGCCAACCAATTCTTCTTCCATCCGGGCAGAAATTTTAACGAACTCGGCGCCACGTTCTTCTGCCAACGCACGGACCGACTTCACATATTCATTGTCCTCGACAACGCCTTCTTCGTCCACGTTTGCGCAATAAATAACATTCTTGGCCGTAATCAAATGCAATTCCACCAACAACTCCTCCAAGGACTTGCTTTCACTGTCAAAGGTGCTGACAGGTTGAACTTCATCCATATGAGCGAGTAACTTCTTGGCGACCTCAATCTTCGGAGCCAACGCCTTGTCACCCTTAAGTTGCTTTTCCATGCGTTCAAGCCGGCTTTCCAAAACCTGAACATCAGCCAGGATCAGCTCGGTTTCGATAACTTCTATGTCGCGCAACGGATCAACAGAATTGGCGACATGAATTACGTCATCATCGTCAAAACACCGAACCACATGCAAAATAGCCTGAGTCTCGCGAATATTGCCAAGGAACTTATTGCCAAGGCCTTCGCCTTTGCTGGCACCAGCCACCAGCCCAGCGATATCCACAAAATCCACAGTAGAACTTTGGACTCGTTGCGGCTTGACCAAATCGGACAAGACTTCAAGGCGACTGTCCGGGACCGGCACTACAGCCTTGTTCGGCTCGATGGTACAAAAAGCGTAGTTTGCGCTTTCGGCATTCTGAGCTTTGGTGAGTGCATTGAACAGAGTAGATTTGCCGACATTGGGCAGGCCGACGATACCGATACTAAGTGACATGGAAACTCCTGAAAAAAAGAATTGCCGAAATTATGTCTCGGCGAGGCGACTCAGTACCTTCCTTCACTCCAGGATGCAAGCTTATATTAGTGGGACCTCCCGGAAAAACCCGCGTCACAAACAAAAAAACCCGCCGATCAGCGGGTTTTTGAAATCCGTACTATGCAGAACGAGACCGTCTGGCCTCCACTGTCATACCGGGCTTGAGCTTATACGGTTTGCCAAAGATTTCCACAGGAACGACCTTGTCACCCTTGTGATAGGCGGTCATATTTACACGATCCGGCTCAATTACAAGATCAAACCAAATGGATCGCCAGATGAAGCTAAAACGCATTTCCCCCCAATGCGCAGGCAGTTCAGGATCAACCCGCATGGGCGAACTTGACATGTTGAGTCCGGCGAAATCCTGTTTAAGCACTTCGAGCGTTCCGGCCATCACACCGGTATGAACACCTTCAATGGTTGTCCCTCCCTGTGTGTCGCGGATATCACTTTCCATAGCCTCCATGAACCAATCCCATGATATTTCACTGGAATAGATATAGCGAGAAATAACCGCGTGCACAACCTTGGACAGTGTCGACCCGTGACTTGTACGCTGTTCGTAAAAGTCATAATTATCCTTGAGCAGCTTGAGTGGGTCCTCCACTTTGTGTCCAAGCTGATTGAGAATCCGCGCCACTTCTTCAGGCTCAAGGATATACCATGTCATCAACGTATCAGCCTGCTTGGCTACCTTGTAATGATCAGGGTTATCCCCTTCCGCTTTAAGGATGCGGTCCATTCGGTGGATGGAATAGAACCTTTTACGATACCCTTCCCAATCCAGTTCATCCAACCCCATATACCCTTCGAACTGACTAATGATGCCGTCCTCGGTCATAATGACATTGAGTTGAGTAGTCATAGCCCGCCACTTGGCAATGTCCTCGTCGGTCAAACCAATTTTGACAACCATTTTCTCCCGCACCTTGAGCGGCAGTTGTTCCAATATTTCAAGCGATTTTTCCAAAAGCCAAACAACTAGGATATTTGTGTACGCATTGTCACGCACGCCCTGCTCATCACTTCCGGGCAAAGCCTCATGAAACTCATCAGGTCCCATGATTCCTTCAATATGGTACTTACTCGTGCTTTCCTCAAAAGTTGCAATACCGCCCCAAAACCGGGCAATATCAAGCATCATTTCAGCGCCATAATCCGTCAGGAACCGCTTGTCATTCGTACAGGATATATATCGCCATGTATTGACGAAGACAGCAATGGAGACATGTCGCTGGCGTCGGGAAAGGTCCGGCCCCCAATCCTTCGATTCAGGGTTGTAATGGACTTCCTGCGTTTCCTCGGAACCATCATCTGCGGTCTGCCATGGATACATCGCACCAGTATACCCATTTTCCTTGGCGTATTCACGGGCCGCGTCAAGTCGGTTGTATCGGTACAAAAGAAGAGCCTTGGATATTTCCGGGAAATTCGCGTCATAAAACGGCTGTATATAAACTTCGTCCCAGAAAATATGACCTCTATATGCCTCACCGTGCAACCCTCGAGCAGGCATACCGGCATCACGATCGACGTTATGAGGACTGGCCGTAACCAGAAGATGGAAAATATGCAGTCGGAGCACACGCTGAACAAACCGGTCACCGGTCACGCGTATATCTGCCTTCTGCCACAACGCCTTCCAACTCTTGGCATGCGGACCAAAAACACCCTTGAATGTCTTGGCACCCTTCAGCCCGTCGAGACACATCTCCTTGAGATTCCCCGGTTCGCGATCAAGCGAAGTCCGCACATACACGAACTTCTCCAAAGAATACCGGTGATTTTCATGCACAAAGACTTGCATTTCCTCGGAAATCTTAGCCCGATCCTGAAGAACATCCTTGCGTACATCCAATGGTTTGCCATCTTCCATGACCCGCGACTTGGCCGCCATGACGACTTGATATCGCGAATGAGATGTCTCGGTATGCAGGAATATGCCATCACCAGCCTTACCACCGCCCACACGATTCAAATGCAAGGTGTTGAGGCTGGAATACCGAGCCACACCGTCGTTCTTTACATTGCCGTCCAAAGAGCAACGAACCGTGGCTTTTGCCGAATAGTTGAGCGGTGTAAAATCAAATTTGAGAGCCAACAGATGAGGATCAGCCATGGAGGCCACGCGACGAGACGAGATACGAGAAATCCGGCCCACTTGGTCTTTGACCACCAAATGCCGCTCCATGACACCTTCACGCATGTTCAGCCGATGCGCGTAACTCAAAATTTCCATGGACAACGGACTGACAAACTCACCGGACCCGATTTTAAAAGACACGGGCAACCAGTTCGGACAATTAACAAAATCATTATTCCAGATTTCACGGCCCTGCACTTCGCTCGGCGTCTTGTTAAACACACCGGAAATGTAAGTGCCTGGATAAAAATAATAAGACGAACATTCACACTCATATGCACCGCGTGTACCGAGATAACCATTCCCCACGGTAGTCAGTGTTTCACGCAGCTTTTCGTCGCCCGGATCGAAACCATGGTAACTGAGATACCACTCATCCGTGGCCATGCCACTTTCAAACCAATCCAGCAAATCGTCCACAGTGATTTCACCAAGGTCTGAGACAACCCAGTCCGCGCCAAACCGTTTAAGCATCTCACCCTGAATATTTCGGGCCACGCCAAGCGTCATGCCGAAATTCCCTTTGCATCCGGCCTGCACACCGGAAATAGCATCTTCAACCACCACACATTCACCTGGATTCAGACCCATATTCTTGGCGGCAGTCACAAAAATATCTGGTTCAGGCTTGCCCTTCAGCCCTTGATCTGCCGAGACTACACCATCAACAACAGTTTCAAAAACATCCTCTAACCCAGCCAAACCAAGTACTAACTTCCCATTTCGACTGGATGTGGCAAGCCCCACGCGAACACCCTGTTGCTTGAGATTCTCAATGAGGTCTACAGACGTTTGAAAAACTTCCGGCCCTTGGTCCTTGAGAATTTTCTGAAACAGTTCGTTCTTCCTATTACCTATTCCGCACACGGAATCCAGACTCGGCGGGTCTTCCGGTGTCCCCGGCGCTAGCCGAATATTCCGGGACTTGAGGAAACTCAACACGCCCTCGAATCGAGGTTTACCGTCAACGTAATTGTGATAATCCCCGGTCCGGTCAAACGGCTCAAAGGGAATATTGGCTTGCTCGGCGTTTTGTTTCAAAAACTCGTTAAACGCAGTTTCCCACGCCTCGCCATGAATTCGTGCAGTCCGGGTGATAACCCCGTCCAGGTCGAAGACGACACCTTTTAGAGTGATTGCAGACACGGATCGCTCCTTCAAAGCTGAGTTGTTTATCGCATAGCAGGGCTCATCGTGCCCAAAATGGTGACCAACATATCCGGTTCGGGCACGATCAACGCACCACGAGTCAACCCGGTTATGCGTTTGGCCAATTCCTCGTTTTTTGTGACGTATATAGCTCGGACGTCGGAGGTCAGTTCCAGAGCGGCTTCCAGCATAGGGACATCCGAACCTGTATCCCCGCAGATAAGATGCGGTCCCCGATACATCTGGAGATCCAACTCGGAATTAAGAAATTTTACACCGTCACCTTTGTCAAAATCCTTGAGACCATCACCGGATGTTTCCACAGTGAGAATAATCTCCACATCCAGTCCGGTATCCTCGATACGAAAGTTTTTCGACTCCGGGTCCAGCTCGGCAACCAGAACTTCAAGGATCTTGAAAAAAGCATCTGATTCGGCAGCATTAATCGACGTGCCGATATCCTGCCGAGCCACGGTAGATTGACCAAATTTAAATTGCAGACCGGAGCCGATATAGGTGAATTTCTGATATTCTGGTCGGTCTGTCAGTTCTGTTAAACGCGCATTCAGACAGTCCATGGCCTCTTGTTTGGCTCTGGGAATAGGTAACCGGCGAATACGACCTTCCAAGTCCAGACACTCCCGTCCCTTGGATGCGGCGTAATACATCTCACTTTCCGGGTTGACGCTGATTTCAATCAACCCATCAAGTGGTGCAGAAGTCAGGATTACCGGCCTACGAGCATTATTTTGCGCAAACCGTGTCAGAAAAACGGAATTATAAATGGACTGAATTGACGTCAGATACCGTGCACAATAATTGTTGATAGTTCCGTCGCGATCAGTGATAAACGCGTTGAAATCAAGCCCGTGAAGCAACTCCCGACCAGCCTGCACGTATTCATCAAATCCGGAGTGAAAGTCCGAAAGAAACTCCAAAAAAGTTTCCTCCCCCTCTTCCAAATAAAAAATATCCTTCCGCATTTCATTGATTTCATACTCCATATCGAGCGCAATGGTCCGCGTCCCATCCAACGACAAAATCTTTTTCCCATCCTCTTCAGGAACGGCTTCCAAAGATTCCAACGCATGACTCAAGGATGCCGCGGCCTCGTCCACCACACCGTTGCCATCCAGAAGTGATGCCACAGTCTTGAACCGCACCGTCCGGGTAGCGGCCATAAGATCATAGAAATCCTTAAGCGTTTTCAATGCAACAGGCGTGATATCCGGCATAAGCCATCCCCTCTAATAATCAATCCTAACCGTGTAATTGATGGATTTTCCTTCCGTACCCTTGGAAGGCAACAGCGACGTGAGCGCAAATTCAATGGATCCCGAGTCGGCCTCGGTGTATTCAACATCAGCAGACAATATTTTCCATGAACCCGGAAAGGATTCACGCAATGTCAGATCCTGCGGCGTAGACTTGCCGTTTTTGACTGTAATTTTCCAACCAATTTCAAAGGCGTTCTTCCCCACTTTTTTAAAATGCGTCTGTGTACGCTCAACCTTCACATCAAAAGAGCGGCCAAGCACAAGACGAACTTCATTCCCGACCGCTGTGTGGTTAAGACGCGTCTCACCAGCCAACAACTGTGTACCGTCCATAGTGGGCATAAAAACTCGAACCACCCCGCCAGGCATAGGACGACCAAGTTTGCCGACCTCGGTATTTTCAAAAGATAACGCCAACTCGACAGGTTGTGAAACCTTGCCATTTCGCTGACCGGGGCCACTATGAAAACGACTTGTCAATTTCTGCTGCACAGGAAGATCAACCGCAGAAAACAAACCAACCTGTTTGGACCCTTGAGATGGCAACGAAATATACCGGCCAACTGAATATACGTGATATTGAGAAAAAGATTCTTCCGAGGCATAGCCCCCCGCACCGTCCATAGACGCGGATTCCATAGCCATAACGCCCTTGTTACGGGCCATTCTGGGAGCAGGTGCGCGTTGAACATCACCAGCAACCAATCGAACATCAGCGCTTTTAAATGCACGCCCAGAAGCGTTTGTCACCGTAGCCCACGCATCCAGATCGGCCATTGTACCGGACTTACTCAAAGTCATGGTATAATCCGCGTGCCAATTCACCCCACCCATAAGATAACTCAAGGAAACATTCTTCTTTCCTTCTGCAACGTTCTGTGTGGTCAAGGTCAATGTCGGTTCCGTATCAAAATCCTTGGGGAGTTTTGGCAGAAGCACTGCTTCAAAATTACCCACATACACCTCATTACCCACAGAAAAAACAGGCTGTCCCTTATTGGAAAGCAACGTGGCCTGTCGTAAAATGCGCGCATTTGCATCTGACGGATCAGGAAGAATCACTGACAATTCCTTGCCGACATAGGCATCGAGAAGATTCCCAGCTGTGATTGGATGGTAGCTGTATTCAACGTCATTAACCGTCATCCCGTCAGCCGCTGCCCGAACCGATGCAGGCTCTAAAGTGGTAGGGATATCGGTAAACACAACAGCGGCAGGGCCTTCCGGGAGCGTAACAACACGTGTTTCTCGGACCAGTGCCCGACCAGAATTATAGACAGCGATAAATGCACCACTGCCATTCGCATGGGCCATGCACGGGATAAGAGAGAGTGTGAGCGTGAAAAGAATAATGAGAACACCAGATTTCAGCCGAGTCATCGAGCCTCCGGACGTAAGTGGTCAATACTTATATAACAGTAATATCCCCTTACCGAAGAAGATACACTGCACAATTCTTTTTTGCAAAATAATAACAAAGATTATCACCACAAAAACTAATCCCCGATTACAGCGGAGAATAAAGCATCTTGTAGCACCTCAGCCATTCGCTTAAGATTATACCAACTATTTGTATTCATGTCACATTTACTGACTCGCCAAAAGTCTGGATATTTGCTAGACAAAAATGAGCTATGAAAATTCTCATTGTCGATGATTCACCGTCTACGGTGGACCAACTTACTGCAATCCTTCACGGTGCAGGGTACCGGGATCTCTCCGCTGTCACGACACTGGAAGAGGCTCTCGACTCGCTTTCATTAGCCGCCAAAATAGAAGCCCCCATAGACCTCGTCCTTCTCGACCTTGATATCGCCGCCACCAATGGCATAGCCGCCATATTGTCCATAAAATCTCATAACGAATTTCAAGATATTCCCATCATCGCAATCACCAAAGATGACGGCGCAGCGAACCTTGACCAGGCCTTTGCAGCAGGTGCATCCGACTACATTGTCAAACCACTTGGCAAGACGGAACTTCGAGCACGAGTCCGATCCGCTCTGCAATTACGGCGAGAAATGATCAAACGAATGATGCGCGAACGGGAACTTGAACAACTGGCTCGTAAATTGGAGCGCATGTCTAATCAAGACGGACTGACGGAACTGGCTAATCGACGATGTTTTGATGACGCCCTTGTTTGCGAATGGGTCCGCAATGGACGTGAGGATCAACCGCTAGGGTTGTTGATGATCGATATTGATCATTTCAAACAATACAATGATGCACTCGGTCATGTGAACGGAGATGGTTGTCTTTACGCCGTTGCCAAAGCTCTTCAAAATGCAGTGCATCGCCCAGGCGATCTGGTCGCTCGGTACGGCGGCGAAGAATTTGCCATCATTCTTCCTAATACCGGATATAAAGGTGCCAAAGCCGTGGCGGACAACATCCACGAGAACCTCGCCAAAACAGCCCTTGGACATCCAGATTCCACTGTTGGCTCCAATGTCACCGTCTCAATCGGTGTGGCATCCGGGATCCCAACCTGTGAATCTTCCCCCGAGCACCTGCTTCAGGCGGCTGATAGTGCCCTCTATCAAGCCAAAGAATCTGGCCGCAACAGGACCGAAGTCATTAATCTTCCCAGCCCAAAATCTCTGCGGCAATAAAAGCTCAGCCCCCTCCCTTGCGACATGGCTCCGTTTTCCGAATGAAAAAACGAGGACCACACGTTCCGGGGAGTCACGCATGGCCCTCATTCAACAGGGATGGACAAACAAGCCCGCAGGGTTCGGGAGTCTGTCGGAAATATCAAAAATTATCGAAGGAAATGAATGGAGAGATAACTCCCGCAACAAGGACAAACCTTGACGGGGGATACGATTACGTCATCTTCAACGATAACCGCTTCCCAGGGAATAAAACCATCAAGAGTGTATTGAACCATCAGCCTGTGACCGCACTTGCAAAAACGTTCCTGCATGACTCTCTCCTTGAAACATCGCGCCTTGACGCATTTGTTGTTCTTTTCGACTCAACGTGGCTTTTTAATAAACAGCCTCTACCCATTTTGTCAACTATAATTTTACATTTTGTTGGCTTTTACAAGACAACACCTATGCTATACATTTTGATTAACAATATCAGATAAATAAAAAATCCCCGCAACGAATTTTCGTTACGGGGATTTTGATGTTTTATAAAAAATCAGAACTAGCGATATTCTCTGGATGCCCACAGAACCTGCCCGATGACGCGAACATTATTCAATTCGTCACCCGATAGATGGATAGGAGAATAATCCACATTGTCACTCCGGAGAACCAAAGTACCGGGCAGTCGCTCCACCCGTTTGACCATGACAGTATCCTCGACACCAACGGCGTAGATACCACCGGAAAGCACATCGGAACGAGCTTGGTCAATAAGAACCATATCCCCTTCCTTAATCTCCGGCTCCATGGAGTTACCGATGACTTCCATGAGGACCATATTGGCCGGATTCCCCCGGCTTTTCAACCAATCAGAACGAAAAGAGTAATACCCTTCAACCATTCCATCGGTTTCAAACGACCCGCCACCGGCACACAACCGAGCGCGTACCTTGGGCACTTCCTCATAGGAGGCGCCGTCCTCTTCAACTGCTGCGACGGCTGCCTCGGAACGAGGATAACCCTTGCCTTTTTCCAACCAGAGCGGATTCAATCCAAACCGGGCAGACAGATCAAGTATCCATCGTGCAGGGATGGATTCTTTCTTTTTGGCAAGGGATACCGCGGCCCGCCCCACGTTCAATTCACGGGCAAGCTGCGATTGATTTTTAATTTCTGTTTCCGAACACAGCCTCTTGAAAAAAGCTTCGAATCCGTTCGTCATTGTTGCGCCTTAGTTAATATATAGTGTTGCTCTATGAGAATAGTGTTTAGTCAAAATAAACTTATGCGTCAACCAAAAATATAATCTGTAGCAAATGGGCCCGTCTGAATACAAAAACAAAAAAACAAATGCCTTCTGAAAGTTTAAGAAACGCTCTATTCAATCAAATCCTTATAATCCACGGCTGCGGCCTCCACGGATTTAAGGCTGAAATTGAGTTCCAGACGTTCCAGATGAACCTCATCGAGCACGACCTCCACAGGCTGTCCAAGGGCAAAGGCTCGACCTGACCGTTCGCCAACAAGTATTTCCCGCTGAGACCAATACGTGTAATAATCATCGTCCATGGAGGAAAGACGAATAAGTCCTTCGGCCATGACATCTTTCAACTCCACGTAAAACCCGAAGTCCGTGATGTGAGAAACAACCCCATTAAAAGATTGCCCAACCTTGTCACGCATAAACAGCACAGTCACTCGTTTGAGTATTTCGCGTTCGGCGTCCATGGCGATACGTTCGCGACTGGAGATATGGTTCGCTATATTTTGCAATTTTTTCTGGCCGGAAATGGGAATCTTGACTGCGGAATCACTGTCGAGGCTGATAGCCGTCTTGAGCAAACGATGGACAACAAGATCAGCATACCGGCGAATCGGCGATGTAAAATGTGCGTATTCCTCACTCGCCAAGCCGAAATGGCCCTCATTTTCCGGAGAATACTTGGCCTGTTTCATCGAACGAAGCAACATGCGGTTGACCACATATTCCTTGTCTGTGCCACGCATGGATGCCACGAGCATCTGAAGTTTTTTAGGCGTTATCTCCTTGGGCATGACAACACTTTTGTCTGTGCGGGAAAGCATGCGAAACAGATTTTGCAATTTCCCTTCATCGGCATGTGGATGAATACGGAACAGGCACGGCAAACCCCGCTCAATGAGATGATGCGCCACGGCCTCGTTTGCCGCGACCATGAATTCCTCAATAAGCTGATTAGCAAAAGAACGTTGTTTGGGTCGGATTTCCGACACCTCGCCAGCAGCATCAAAAAAGACTTCCGGTTCTGGCAAATCAAAATCAAGGGAACCGCGTTGACTCCGTAGTTTATTAATCTTTCGAGCCAGTTCTTCGGCCAATTCCAACATGGGTACCACAGGTTCAATTTTTCGCCGCGCGTCTTCATCACGGTCAAGAATTGCCTGTTTTACCTGAGTATATGTCAGTCGCGCATGACTCTTGATGACAGCCTGACAAAACGAGGCGGAACGAGTCCTACCGGATTCATCTGTGTCCATGCACACGACCATGGTCAGCCTTTTTACATCGGGATTCAACGAACAAAGGCCATTGGACAACCGCTCAGGGAACATGGGTACAACAGACCGGGGGAAATAATAGGAATTGCCGCGCTCAAGGGCTTCCTTGTCCAAAGGCGTTCCTTCAGCCACATAATGGGCCACGTCCGCGATGGCGACCCACAAACGATAACCCTTGTCCAGTCGCTCTACCAAAACGGCATCATCAAAATCACGGGCTGTTGCGCCATCAATGGTCACAAATTGCTTCTCTGTAAGGTCGCGACGCCCAACGAAATCCTTTTCAGACGGCTCACGGGGCAAGCCTTCTGCCTGACTCTCGGAGCCAGAGGGAAATCGGGTACGGATATTGTGATTGGACTTGACCAACGCTTCCTGCACCGCAATATCGACTTCCGAGCCTAGAAGCTCCGTGATTTCGCCCTGCCACATTGTCGGGTCCATCTTTTCACCGGGGACACAAATAACAATATCACCGGGTTTCAATTCGAGGGACTCTTCCTTGAGGGTGCAAATAATCCCAAACGCCAGCTTGGGGTCGCTGGGCCGACACAGCCACTCGTCGCCCATCTTCTTGATGACTTTTGCAGGCAGGGTTTTACGCCCCCGCTCCAAAATACGAACAATACGGCCCTCGGCATTACGGCCTTTTTTTGGCTCGCCGAGCACTGACACGACAACACTATCACCGTGCCACGCCTCACCAATATCCCGCTGATTGATGAAAACATCCTTGCGCCGGGAGTCTTCCGGTATCACGAAGCCAAACCCCTGCCGCTGGATTTCCAGCCGCCCGGTAATACAATGCATGGACTCAGCCAAACCATATCCACGTCGAATACGAATAAGCTTACCTTGCCGCACAAGATCCTTGAGCAGATCCTTGATGATATGCTTATCCCTCTTCTTGAGCCTGAGCTGACGAATAACCTCAGCTCGCGACATGGGGCGTTGCACTTCTTTAAACAGCTTGAGAATAACACCCGCATACAAAGGCGGCGTGCTTGGACGAGGCTGATTGCGTTTTTTTTTAGGCATGACAGCCTCCTATATGCGGGCCTTATCTTTGAGCCGCGCGTCAATAATTTCAAACCGTCGATTCCACCATGCTTCAAAGTCGGTATCATCGCCAAGAGTGGATGGACCAAACTCCAAATGGAGATCAAACTCCCAAAACTCCTCGGTGCACAACGGCCCGAGTTTGACCGCATCCTTAGGTGTACACAAGACAGCCTTACATCCTGCCTGGCGCGCCTTGGTGGATATCTCAAGCGCATCTTTCTTCGAGTACGGATGATGGTCCTTGAAAATCATATGCTGCAACGGCGGATATCCAAAATATCCCGTAGCCGTATGCTTGACTTGCTCAGGGTCACCAACGCCTGACACAAGCAAGTATTGTCCTTTATCAAAGTCACGCGCCGAATCACCGCCCAGCAAATGGCGCACGCCCGTAGGCATTATCTGAAAGCTGAAAACCGGCTTGAAAAACTGACTCAGATGTCGGTCGATGAACGGCGTGAGAGCTTCAAATCCCAAAGGACCGATCTTGATCATAAACGCATCGGCTCGGGCGAGGGCTGACTCTGGTTCGCGCCACGATCCGGCAGGGATAACACGATTCCAGCCTTCCATCAGGTCTTCCGGCTTAAGCAAAACAAGATTGCAATGTCGTTTGACCGCCATATGCTGAAAACCGTCATCCAAAATAACGAAATTAGGATTGAACCGCTCCATAGCGGCTTTCCCGGCCCGAATGCGATTAGGGTCCACCATAATACGTGCTTTTTCATTGGAACGGGCCAGCATGAGCGGTTCATCACCCGCTTCCTCGGCCAAAGCCCCGGACTGGACATGATATGGAAGCGACGTAGGACGCGCTCCGTAGCCTCTCGTGAGCAAGACACTTTGCAATCCATGCCGTTCAGCCCAGCCAAGAAGCCAATCGGCCACTGGGGTCTTGCCCGTGCCACCCCAGCCTATGTTGCCCACGGAAACAGTCGGCACCGAAGGTTCCCATCTCCGCATAAAACCACGATGAAACAGCGTTTCACGTATACGCATAACTCCGCCGTACACCCAGCCAAAAGGCTTGAGCACGGGAGCAAGAATATTCTGTAATTCAGTCACTGATTCAGACATGATACTCCATAAAAATATAAAAAAGCACAGGGTGAATCATACGTCCCTCTGTTACCCGTGGCAAGGCGCAAGTGAACAGGCCAAAAGAAGCCAACGCCAGAATTATACTATGACAACAGAGCCATCTTACGTATATAAAAAACAGAATTAGCAAAAGGATGACAAAAAGCAAAAAAGGCCGCACATGCTCAAAATAATCTGCATATACATCATCGCTTTACTTCTCATGACCACTTCAGCCATTGCCGACATGCCTCGTGTTTTCGTCATCAACAGCTACCATAAAGATTTTCAATGGGTTGCAGAGCACAACGCAGCACTGAAACGGGGGCTCAAGAATGTCGCTTCTCTCTCATTCTTCGACCTGAACACCAAAAGAATTCCTCGAAGCGAATTCAAAACGGCCAGAGATCGTGCCATCCAAGAACTCAAAACCATTAAGCCCAAAGTCGTCGTCATAACAGATGACGATGCCCTCAAACTTCTTGGAAAACGTATTTCGGATTTGCATATTCCAATTGTGTATCTCGGCATCAATGCAAATCCCCGCGACTACCACGTTCTTGACCATCAGGTGACAGGTGTCCTTGAGCGCCCGCTCTTCAAACGTTCAATCGTTTTCATCCAGGACATACTTCACGGAGGCCTTAAAAAATGTCTGGTCCTCTACGACAACAGCACCACTGCTTATGCCTCGCTCGACTCGGTCTTCGACAACCAACAGAATCTCAGATTCGCTGGTACAGAGACTAACATCCGGCTTATAGACACGCTAAAAGATTGGCGTGAAGCCGTTCTTTCCGCCAAAGATCATGGATATAACGCCATGATTGTCGGACTCTATCACACCATCGTCGACGAGGATGGAAACCACGTGCCTGATGAAAACGTAATCCGGTGGACTTCTGCCAACAGCCCTATCCCGGTTTTTGGCTTTTGGGATTTTTCCATTGGGAAAGACAAGGCTCTCGGTGGGTTGGTTCTTGCCGCAGACCCCCAGGGATGGGAGGCTGCAAAACTGGTTAAACGCATTTTGGAAGGAGAAAGAGCCTCCGACATAGAACCTGTCATAGCGGAAACAGGGCGATTTATATTCAGTGATTACGAGTTAAAACGATGGAACCTCAGCAGACCAGTTCATCTAACCGTTCCATCCATCACCATACGACACGTCGAATAACATACGCAAAAAAGGCCGCACCCGATTGAACGGATGCGGCCTCATTTGGTTTTCAAGAAGACTGTATGAAATTACTCGCGGTTCCCCAAAAGTCTGAGCAACATCAGGAACAGGTTGATGAAGTCCAGATACAGGGTCAGAGCACCGAGGATGGTACCACGCCGAATGGCTGCAGAATCATTCATCGGGACAGTCTCGCCCATGGTCTTGAGCTTCTGCGTGTCATAAGCGGTCAGGCCAAGGAAGATGATCACACCGATAACCGAAATGGCGAACGCCATAGCGGAACTCTGCAGAAACATATTCACGACCATGGCAATAACGATACCGATCAGCCCCATGAACAACAGGCTGCCCCAGCTGGTCAGATCCTTTTTGGTGACAAGTCCGTAGATGGACATGGTACCAAACATGCCAGCGGTGATAACAAACGTGGAAGCCACGGATTCAGCGGTATACGCGAGCAGAATCGGGGTCAAGGTCAACCCGTTCAGGCCGGAATAAAGCATGAACAAAGCAGTGGCCGTGGCCGGAGCCATGGTCCTGATTTTCGCGCCCAGATAAAAGACAATGCCCAGTTCGGCAAAAAGCAAAATAAAGACCAGAGTCGACATGCCCACGGCACCGGTGGCCGGGTCAACAACGAAAAACATCTGCATAAGAGTCTGAGACTGGGTAACGGCAAAGGCGACCAAAGCGGTCAGGCCAAGGCCTGCGCTCATCCAGCCGTAGACACCACGCATGAAGGCATTGACAACTTCGGCACGGGAGCCGGTTTGTTGCATGCTGGGATATTGAGCCATTAAATTCCTCCGAATTAATATCAGATAATAGCCGGGATAATCCCGGCGACTGGTGCATATGTAAGCAGGTTTTCACCCTCTGGCAAGAGGGGTGCACCACTTTGCACAAACGTTTTTGATTACTTTCTGACGCCGTACAACCGCTCCGCATCTTCCACGGTCACGGATGTCATTCCAATAGGAGCCAGAGTGGCGCCCGCAAGCTTGAGATGCTGCCATCCCCATGGAATACCAATAATGGTGATGAAACAACCAAGCGAGGCCATGATATGACCGATGCACAACCACCAACCAGCAAAAATGAACCAGATAATGTTGCCGAGCATTCCCCAATCCGAGGTGCCTACATCCTTTTCACCGGTCACGATATCGCGCCGAATAAGCGTGCGTCCAAAGGGAATCAAAGCAAATTTTGCGATAACGAAAGCAGACCGCGCCCAAGGCAGTCCGATAATGGAAATGGCCATCAGACATCCGGCCAGAAACCAGCCCAAAGCCATGAAAAGGCCACCGATGACCCACCAGATGATATTGCCGAGAACTGAAAGCATTGAGACTCCTTGCGCGATTAGTATTCACCCATGGTGTCGCCTATACAAACGCATTCGTCAATGGTTCAATCCACCTCGGTCTTCTTTACCCACTAAAAGCATACCACCCACGACAGCCGTGAACGGGGCCACCGTAACCAGTCCAAAGCTACCCACCAATGTCTTGAGCACCTCGGCAGCTACATACACAAAATTGAACGTGGACCCCAGCGGAATACCCTGAGCCATAAATGCCATGAGCAATGTCACATATCCACCGGAATAGGCGAGCAGTAATGTGGTGGTCATGGTGCCGACAACAGCCCGCCCCACGCGGATACCAGACCAAACAGCCTCCACCCTCGAAATCCCGGGTTTCTTGGACACGACCTCACCCATGGAGGCTGCCACATCCATGGCAAGGTCCATGACCGCACCACTTGAAGCCAAAAACACTCCGGCCATAAAAATACGTGTCAGGTCCAAATGACCGTACCCCGCATACAGCAGGGTTTCGGCAAAAGGCATCACGGCCCCGTGCACATGAAATTTACTCGTAAAATAGGCGGCCAACGCACAACTGGAAATCACGCCAAGAAGCGTCCCGATAAACGCGGTCAATCCTGTACGGTTGAGACCCGCTACCATAAAAATGATCACGCCACTGAGCAGGGCTACTACGCACAGAGCGAGCCAAACCGGATCAGTTCCCTTGAGCAAAAGCGGCACGAGTACTTTCCAAATGGTCATGCCTGTAAAAATAAATGAAAGCAGTGCCTTCAGGCCTGTCATTCCGCCAAAAAGTATCAATAATCCGGCAAACAAGCCAAGCAGGAGCAATTCCAGACCCAATCGATAATGTGCTTGCGGATTGACAAAGATGACTTCGCCGTCCTCGCCAATGGTCAGAACGACATAGGCAGTGTCACCGACCCGAAAGTCCTTGTCTCGATCCATCTGACCGAGAAGCTGATTCAACCCGTCAAACTCCTGTCCTGAATAAGGACCGTCGAGCATACGCAAAGTCACGCTCTGCTCGCCTGTACGGATCATGCCAAGTTCCTGAATATTTTCGTTGTCCACGCCCACCACTTCGGCAGTGCAGCGAACAGCATCCTCATCCTTGTTTTTCTCAAAACCCGTCGGGACAAAATACAAGGCCGTGGCAAGGATGGTAAAAATGCCGATGAGTAACCAATCACGAGATTTTTTGCTGGGAGAATACATGCTTTCCTTGAAAAAAACGGGCGGACCGAACGTGTCGATCCACCCGTAAATGTCGAGAGTTTGATTTAGTTGGCAGCCATCTGCATCTTACCGGAATTCACAAACTGCGGCTTGGCCTTCAGACCCATGAGAGACATGATCTTAGTGGCGATATCAACGTTGTCATAGCTTCCGTTAAAGGAAGCAGAACCAACACCGATGGCGGAGGTGGAAACCGGCACGCCCGTGTGCTTGTATGAAGTCCAGCCAAGACCGGCTTTCTGGTTAAGCACATGGGTGATAGCCACTGCAATAGGCTCATATTCGCCGTACATAATATATTCCGAGCCACTGGCTTTTTCCTTACCTGCCATTGAACGATCAAAAGCGGTCTTGATCTCGGCAATCTGAAAATCTGCCAAAGCCAAAGCGTCCTTCTTGGGATCGCCGAAAAACTTCAGGCCGAAGTTTTTGGTGATGACAGGCTTCATGGCTTCGAAGTTACCACCCTTCTTTTTGAAATCGGCAAAGATTTCGTCTGTGAATTTCTGGAAGGAGACTTTCTGCTGACCCAGAATTTCAAAATGGGAACCATACTTGGTTCCGGCAAAGCCAAGGGTCAGCCCGCCGCACTCGTGGTCACCGGTCACAACAATCAAAGTGTCTTTCGGGTGTTTTTTATAGAAAGCCAGTGCCTTTTGTACGGATTCGTCAAAGGAGATGGTGTTCAAAATGGACGCGGTGGCGTCGTTTGCATGACACGCCCAGTCGATTTTTCCGCCTTCAACCATCAGAAAAAAACCCTTATCGTTGTCGAGCATTTCAATGGCCTTGGACGTAAACTCAGGCAGGGTGATATCCTTCTCGGTCATATCCATGACATAGGGAAGCGCTTTGCCATCCTGCAGCCATTCGTTCCAAGCCAGAATTTTCCCGTCACCGGGCTTGATGGCCATGAAGTCTTTCTTGTTATTAATGATGGTGTACCCATTGTCTTTGGCAATCTTGAGGGCATCACCCTGCGGAGCCTTGGACTTCTTCCCTGCGGGGTCTTTCAAACCACCACCGGCAAAGAAATCGAAACCGGACTTGGCAAGGGCCACATCGATTTCATGATACATTTTGCGGGTCTTAACGTGAGCATAGAAAGCAGCCGGGGTAGCGTGATCAATGGACACGGAAGAAACGATGCCGACCTTCTTGCCCTGCTCCTTGGCCATTTCAGCAATGGTCTTGACCTGCTTAAAATCCGGGTCCACGCCAATATAGTTGATGTTGGTTTTGATACCGGAAGCCAAAGACGTGGCCGATGCAGCGGAACCGGTAATGAAACGATTGGCAGCAAAAGTCGTGGTGATGCCCTGCGCAGGCATGGCATCAATAGCCAGCTTTTTACCAGTATAGGCAGCAGTCGCGGCACGTTGAGGCAACCCCATGCCGTCACCGACAAAGAGAAATACGTATTTAGCTGTTTTTGCTTTTGCATCGGCAGACTTGACTTGTCCACCAACCATGAACGTGACGGCCAAAATGAGCACCAGTGCACATTTTGCAAAACTTTTTCCCATAATAATCATTGTTCGACCTCCTCAGGACGCGGTGTTTTTATGTTGGATTCATAACTACCCCCAAAAAGTTACGAATCCGTGTTGCATTGAGGAGGAACTGTCACCGAGGAATGGCAAGTCTGTGACAAATAACTATGGAACAACCTTGATTATCATTCTTTAAAACCACAAAAAAAAGACCACCCAAAGGTGGTCATCCTAAAAGTACCATCAAACAAAAAAACATCTTTACTTCTTTCGTCCAAACTCTCTCCCCTGACACCGTCAGGCTTGGGAGAGTGGTGTAGATGCGAGGTGGAAGGGGGCGTGGTTGCCACAACCCCCAGCACGGCGAGGACAACCATAACGCTTCCAACTGCGCAAATGGTTGTTATCGCGAATTTTAAAAAGGTATCCCCGATGCCGTGAGGCTTGGGAGAGTGGGGCAGATGTGCATTTTCTCGGGCGCAGTTTAACCGGAGGCGTAGCCTAGCTACGGTGAGGATTAAACAAAGCCCGAAAAATGTGCAGATGGCCCGCTATCGCAAGCCGAGTAACAAAGCATTACGCCATGAAGTCGCGTGCCCAACGAACGAGATTGATGGCGATCAGGAGTGCTCCTTCCCAACGGGAAACCCGCCAGCCGGTGCGCAACAAAATCAAGACCAATCCAACCATGCCCACCAGCACGATAAGGCCACTGGATGCCTCTGGAGAAACAGGCAACGGCTTGAGTAGGCAAGTCAGGCCAAGCACTCCGGCAAAGTTAAAAAAGTCGGACCCAATGAGATTACCGAGCAGCATCTCATTCTTGCCTTTGACCGAAGCAGCCAGACAAGTGACAAGTTCTGGCAGGCTGGTTCCGGCGGCGACGATGGTCACCCCGATAACCCAGGAAGAGACACCAAGCGTTGTGGCAATGGATGTGGCCGCAGACACCATGAGATGGCCGCCCATGGCGATGGCCGCGAACCCGCCGATAAGCAACACATAATCCAGCCATTTCACAGTCCGGTCCTTGAGCTCTTCCAACTCATCTTCACCCGGAGATTCGCGATTCATGCCAAGATAAACAAGATAGCTGATGAGCAAAGCCATCAACCCGGCGCCAAACCAACGTCCAAGCTCGCCCACAAATGACACGGCGAGAATGCCTGCGGTGGTCAAAAACAACAGTAGGCCATCGCGATAGACAATGGTCCTGTTGGATACCAACGGCTTTATCATGGCCATAAGACCGAGAATAAAACCAAGATTAAAAATATTGGACCCCACCACATTGGACAGGGAAATGTCGTTGTGCCCACGGAAAGCGGCATTCATGGTCACGAGAAATTCCGGCGCCGAAGTACCGAGTGCGACAATTGTCAGCCCGATAACCAGTTCGGACACGTTGTATTTACGGGCGATAAGGGCGGCCGAAGTCACGATCCAGTTGGCGCCAAACCAGAGTAGAACTGCGGCAGCGCAAAAGGTGATGATGTCTATAGTCATTAAATATATATATGCTATGCGAATGAATGGAGCAAGCTAGGCTTCGGAATCAGCCTGTGACTTTTTCCATTCCTTCACGATTTCGGGCTTGGGTTCGGCCCACTCAAAAACATTTTCGCGGGTCGGGGTTATCTTCACACTTTCACAGGATGTTCCACGTTTGACCGTAACACCGATCTTTTCACCTGTAGCTTCAAAATGCTTCCGGGCCTTACCGGAATAGGAAGCCATAAGCGCGGCCGCATCATGCACAGCCTCCGTACTCCAATCTCCTGCCACAGGACGGCCTACAGCGAGCGGACCGGGGAAATTTTCCACTTTAAACACATAGTCAGCAGGCTCAATACAAGATTCGATCTGCAAATTGTCTTCTGCAGTGCGGCCAAAAGTCAGCCAATGGGTTCCGGCCCAATACTGACGACCAGCACGGGCCAGAGAGAAATCAGTGGCAGACGGACGCTCACGGTGCATGAGCAATTTGACGAACCGTCCGGCCCCGGAAGCCTCGGTCAAACAACACCCGCCACCGGGGGTGGGAATTTCAGTAAATCCATACTGTTCGGCCAAAGCATACTGCGGCTTGCGACCACGCCCGGACCAGTCAAGGAGACGTTCACGGTCTACCAGACCAGACTCTTCCATAGGGGTAGGATTCAGATTCTTCGCGCTCAAAGGCCGAAGCAAAACGTCCCGGACATGCGCCCGTTTAGTGATGAGATTGAGGGCATCTGCCCGCTGACTCATAGGCCGCTGGCCCACCACCTCACCGGAAATAAGAAATTTAGCCTCATATTCAGGCAACAGCTTCACAGCGTGTGAAAGCATGGTAATTTTGCAATCAATACACGGATTGAGCCACTTGCCGTACCCCTGAGAAGGACCATCCAGCATCATGTTTACATAGTGTTGCCGGATATCGACTTCCACGGCATCGATACCGTAGTGTTCTTTCCAAAAAGGAATTAATTCCGGTTTGCCAAAAAAAGGTGTGACAAAGTGCAAACCGAGCACTGTCAAGCCCTGGTCCATCACGGTCCGTATAGCCAGAATCGAATCCAGGCCACCGGACAACAACGCAAGCGCGTCATAGTGTTTATTCATATCCGCCATGGAAGCGACCACTATGTTAGATCGGTGACAAGGGCAAGAATTTTACGATCCCCTACTTGCCACACCTTTTCGATCAAGAAAACACAAAACGATCAACCTTCTCATATCATCCCGATTTAACGCAGCAAGTAGCTATTAACGCACCCCTTTTTTACCATATATATGATTGTTGCCCACCACACGCGTATCTGGTATTTGAACATGTTGCTCAATTGTTGCCGTCTGAAAATCCCGGAGGATAAATATATGGCTCGAAAAGCCGTTGATCCTGATGTCCTGCGCAAAGAGGCGCTCGGCACTGCTCTGACTACCATTGAACGCAAGTTCGGCAAAGGTTCGATCATGCGTATGGACGGCGAAGCGTCCCACTCCATCCCTGCCATCCCGACCGGCTCCATCGGCCTGGATATAGCGCTGGGTATTGGTGGCGTACCACGCGGTCGCGTTATAGAAATTTACGGCCCGGAATCATCGGGTAAAACCACACTGGCTCTGCATATTATTGCTCAAGCCCAAAAAGCCGGTGGTAATGCCGCGTTTATTGACGCCGAGCATGCCCTCGATCCCGGCTATGCGAAACGACTGGGAGTCCTGACAGACGATCTACTCATTTCCCAGCCCGACTACGGCGAACAGGCTCTTGAAATCGCAGACTTGCTCGTCCGTTCCAGCGCAATTGACGTCGTGGTTATCGACTCCGTTGCCGCACTCATTCCCCAGGCCGAACTCGAAGGCCAGATGGGTGAGACACAGGTCGGCGGTCAGGCACGGCTCATGTCCCACGCGCTCAGAAAGTTGACCGGCACCATTCACAAATCCAACTGTGTGGTCATCTTCATCAACCAGATTCGCATGAAGATCGGCATGACCGGCTACGGCAACCCGGAGACGACTTCCGGCGGCAACGCACTCAAATTCTACGCCTCCTGCCGTCTCGACATCCGCCGCATCCAGACCCTGAAGGACAAGGACGAGGCGTATGGCATCCGCGCCCGTATCAAGGTCGTCAAAAACAAGGTCGCCCCGCCCTTCCGTCAGGCTTTGGTAGACGTCTTGTACGGCCAGGGTATCAGCCGTACGGGCGAACTTATCGACATGGGCGTGGAGCACGGCATCATCGAAAAATCCGGCTCCTGGTTCGCCTATGGTTCTGAGAAACTCGGCCAGGGCAAAGAAAACGTTCGTCAATTGTTAGAAGACAATCCTGACATGGCCGCATCCATTGAAGAGAAACTGATGACTCATCTCGGGTACCGAGACGAAGTCGAAGAAGCCGGAGACGCCGGCAAATAAAATGTTTTTAGCCCAGATAAAACGCCTCGGGTCCGTGTCTCGAGGCGTTTTTAACTGGAAATCATTTTTTGGAGAATTTGCGAGATGAAAGCCAACGAAATCCGTCAACGGTTCCTTGAATACTTCGAGAAGAACAGCCACGCCATAGTGGAGTCTTCACCGCTGACCCCCAAAGACGACCCGAGCCTGCTCTTCACCAATGCAGGCATGGTCCAGTTCAAGAAACTTTTTCTGGGCCAGGAAAAACGTGACTACAACCGCGCTACCACTTCGCAGAAATGTCTGCGCGTGGGCGGCAAGCACAACGACTTGGAGAACGTGGGTCGCACCGCACGCCACCACACATTTTTCGAAATGCTCGGCAACTTCTCCTTTGGCGATTACTTCAAGGAAGACGCCATCAAGTTCTGTTGGGAATTCCTCACCGAAGAACTTAAGCTCGACAAAGAACGCCTCTATATTACTATATATAAAGATGACGACGAAGCAGGCGAACTTTGGAAGAAAATCGCAGGTGTTCCTGAAGAGCGTATTTTCAAGCTGGGCGAAAAGGATAACTTCTGGTCCATGGGCGACACCGGCCCCTGCGGTCCCTGCTCCGAAGTCCACTTTGACCAAGGCGAAGAAGTTGGCTGCGGTCCGAATTGCGGTATCGGCAAATGTGACTGTGACCGCTATCTGGAAATATGGAACCTCGTGTTCATGCAGTACGATCAAGCCGAAGACGGCACTCGCACCGATCTGCCCCGCCCGTCCATCGACACAGGCATGGGCCTTGAGCGTATCGCTGCTGTGGCACAGGGCGTGGCCTCGAACTATGAGACCGACCTGTTCCAGTCCATCATCCAGTACACCGCTGATCTTGCTGGTGTGAAATACCGCCAGTCCGAAGAGATCGACACCGCGCTTCAGGTCATTGCCGACCACTCACGCGCCATTGCCTTCTTGATCCCGGATCAGGTTCTCCCGTCCAATGAAGGACGTGGATATATTTTGCGCCGTCTCATTCGCCGTGCCTATCGCTTCGGCAAACTCATGGGCCTTAAGGGCTCCTTCCTGTGGAAAACCGCTTCCAAAGTCGTTGACGACATGGGCGGACACTACAAGGAACTGGAAGAAACCCGCGACTTCATGATCGAAGTAGTCAAAGGTGAAGAAGAGGGCTTTGCCAATACCTTGGACAAAGGCCTTGAAATGCTCGAAGAGGAACTGGCTGAACTGAAAAAAGTCAAGGCCTCCATCGTTCCCGGCGAGACCACTTTCAAACTTTACGACACGTACGGCTTCCCCATCGACATCGTACGCGACATCGCAGAACAGCATGGCATGGGCGTTGATGAAACCGAATTCGACAAATTCATGCAGGAGCAAAAAAAACGCTCCAAAGCCGCATGGAAAGGCTCCGGCGAAAAAGACATCGCTTCCACCTTCCAGACACTCCTGGAACAGGAAGTGACCTCTGAATTCTCCGGCTACGAAACCATGGCTGACCAGTCTGACATCGCCTACCTGCTCACTCTTAATGGCAAAATTGTCGACACTCTGCCCGATGGCTCGTCCGGCTGGATAGTCGCGAAGTCCACGCCGTTCTACGGTGAATCCGGCGGCCAGACCGGAGACACTGGCTCCATTGCTGCTTCCGGCGGCAAGGCTGACGTTCTCGAAACCGTGAAACCTTCGCAAAAACTGACCGCTCACAGGGTAACAGTAACAGAAGGGACATTTTCCACGGGCGACACAGCGTTCTTTAACGTTGATCGCTCCCAACGTTTGGCCACCATGCGTAACCACACGGTAACTCACCTGCTCCATGCCGCCCTGCAAAAAGTTCTGGGCGACCATGCAAAGCAGGCCGGTTCACTAGTCGGCCCGGATCGTCTGCGCTTTGACTTCACGCACATCAAAGGGCTGTCTCATGACGAACTCGCTGAAGTGGAAGCCATCGTAAACCAAAACATTCTCGACGCCATTCCGGTAGACCGCTCAGTTATGAGCATCAAAGAAGCTCAGACCAAGGGCGCAACCGCCCTGTTCGGCGAGAAATACGGCGACACCGTATCCATCATCGAAGTTCCTGGCGTATCCATGGAATTCTGTGGAGGCACACATCTGGATAATACCGGCATTGCCGGAACATTTATCATTACTGCCGAGGCCGGAGTGGCCGCAGGTATCCGCCGCATTGAGGCTGCGACAGGCCATAATGCTGTAGCTTATCTCAACGAACGTCGCGAAGCCGTTGCCGAAGCCGGAGCCATGCTCAAGGCCCAGCCCGCAGATCTGCCCAAGAAGGTCAAGGACCTCCAAAAGCAAGTCAAAGATATGGCCAAGGAGATGAAATCCTTGCAGGCCAAGCTCGCATCCGGCGCGGGCAGTGACATGATGAGCAAAATTGAAGATATCAACGGAGTAAAAGTTCTGGCTGTTGAACTGGAAGCCCCAAACATGGGTGTCATGCTGGAACAGATGGACGCCTTGCGCTCCAAGATTGATTCCGGTGTCATCTGCCTCGTGGCAGGCCATGACGAAGGTAAGGTCTCGGTCGCACTTGCAGTGACTAAAGACCTGCATAACCGGTTCAAGGCTGGCAACCTGATCAAACAGGTAGCAGGCGAAGTCGGCGGTGGCGGCGGAGGCCGTCCCGATCTGGCTCGTGCAGGCGGTTCAAACGCTGCAGGCATACCGAACGCCATTGCCAAAATAAAAGAACTGATCGCAGAATAACAGCTCCTATAAAGAAAAGCCCCTCACATCATTAAATGTGAGGGGCTTTTCTTTTTCATACGTATTATTGTTATTGACCCAACAAAATCAAATTTGCTTCATGAGCAGGTTCCACTTCATGGTGGCAACCAGCTACAGCACCGACGAGCATAACGAGCACCACTGCACACAAAAGAAACTTTTTCATAGGACTTTCCTCACTTAGGTTTCAAGAAGAATAACATGCAGCTCTCTTCAACGCAAAACGGTTGTTTGAATAGACGAGGCCTCCCTCCCTTGACGACTCGAAGCAGAAAAACCTTGTCACTTGACGTGATCTATGGCACAAGCATCCTCCCGGTTAGAAGAACCGGCGTGTTTGAGACGTCCCGTTACAAATTGTCCCAGATGCGCACCATCTTCTGATCGCGCGATTATAAATAATACGTTGCATGAGGGTTGACATGTGCATTTCATATGCGTAGAAGTCCCCCTCTTAGTTTGCGCAAGGAGCAATTTTATGAAGACATATAGCCCGAAGCCGGAAGACGCGAACCGCGAATGGTTCATCGTCGACGCCACGGACAAGATCCTGGGCCGTCTGTGCACCGAGATCACCACTCGTCTGCGCGGCAAGCACAAGCCTGAATTTGCCCACCACATGGATATGGGCGACTTCGTGATTGTCATCAACGCCGACAAGATCAAGGTCACTGGCCAGAAGCTGGACAAAAAGATGTACTACAAGCACACCAATCATCCCGGTGGTCTGAAAGAAAAGACCCTCCGCGAGATGTTGGCCATCAAGCCTGAGAACGTCATTACCGCCGCTGTCAAAGGCATGCTGCCCAAAAACCGCATTGCCGCTCAGCAGATCAAGAAGCTGAAGGTATACGCAGGTTCCGAGCATCCGCACGCAGCCCAGGCTCCCAAACCTTTGGATATTTAATCGGGGATTATCATGAGCGATTTCACTTACAGCACTGGTAAAAGAAAAAACGCCATCTCCCGTACCCGCCTCTACGCTGGTACAGGGCAGATCACCGTTAACGGTCGTCCTTTCGAGGACTACTTTCCCCGCAAGACCCTGCAAATGGTTGTTCAGCAGCCCCTGAAGCTGGTCAAGATGCTCGACAAGTACGACATCAAAGCCAACTGCTCCGGTGGCGGCGTATCCGGTCAGGCCGAGGCACTGCGCCACGGCATTTCCCGCGCCCTCTGCGAGATCGACCCTGAACTGCGCACCATTCTGAAGCCCGCCGGTCTCCTGACCCGCGATGCTCGTAAGAAAGAGCGTAAAAAGTACGGTCTCCGCGGCGCCCGCGCCAGCTTCCAGTTCTCCAAGCGTTAAGCCGAGAATCGGAATACAAAGACTATCAAAGGTCGGTACCCATTGGGTGCCGACCTTTTCGCGTGGACTTACACATCGATTCCATCCATTTTTTATCTCTCCCCCCTTCTCGACAACACACACCCTCAACGGGGGTCCACTGGACACCATACCCGATTTACGTTTTGGACGAGAGTGCCGCAACGGCAAGGCGCAAGGACGAAGCTGTGGCTTGTCCACTGCGAGTCCGCAGCAACGCAGCAGATGCGGTGCTCTCGTCCAAAACGCGCCTAGCTTCCAGTTCTCCAAGCGTTAGCCGAGAATCGGAATACAAGACTATCAAAGGTCGGTACCCATTGGGTGCCGACTTTTTCGCGTGGCCTCACACTTAACCTCATTCAAAATCCCACCTCTCGACAACGCACACCCACCATGGGTGTCCACTGGGCATCTACCTGATTTACGTTTTGGACAAAAAAAGAGCAGAAATACCATCTCTGCTCATGCTTCCTATAAAAAAAACCAAAATCGAACGATCACTCAACAAGCGTTTTTTTGTCACGAAGCACAGGCTCAACCCCACTCCCGTCCTTTTTCAAAATTCCGACTTGGGTAACGCCGTATACGAGTCGTTCAGGTTCCTCGCGCACTACCTGATCCAATTCCGGTGTCATCGACGTCATGGAGGTTATAAGACCACCATCGTCTTCTATAGTGACAAACACACGATCCCCAACTTCGGGGTAATAATACGTATCGCCACCCACCAAGGCATTCGTTCGCTGAGGTTCCGTATCCACAGACTTACATTTACCAACGAAGGTATCAAGGACACCAGCTTCAAGTGCGTACTCAAGTGTAAATGTAACATCCTTGGACGTATATCGCTCGCCTACAAGAACCGTTTTCACATCAACTATGGTAGCAATGGCTTTAATTTTCGACTCTCTTGAAGCCTTTGCATACACTCCTGGCGGCATGAGTGCTGAGGCGGTAACCGCCGACAAAACCAGTAGCAGTACAATCGAGCCCATAGCTATACATGAATATTTTAGGGAATAATTATGCATTATTATATTTCCTCTCTACCTTGCCTGATATCACATTTCAAAGGTTTGTAGAACAGGGGAAAACCCAGCAATATTATAATATGGATTCGTCCCTTGCCCAATCCCGGTGTTTGCCATTAGGATGCCTCCATTATGTCATCCAAGAAAAAACCACAGCCAAAGATGCTGTTTGCGACTCCGGAAGGTGAAATATTCGACCATCCGGATCTTTTACTCATGATCCGTCGAGGCGACGAATTCGGCCTGCCAAGACCTGATGAAATCACCCCGCTCCCCGCAGAATCCGAATTCTTCATGCTGCCCGGTCGTCACGCCATGGGCTATAACCCGGAAACGGGACAAGCCGAAGTCATGGAAGAACTGGCCGTGGCCGCATTTGCTTGTCCGGGTCACACGCTCACCGGCGTTGCGGCCTATGACTTAGACGATGATGCGCCAATACTGCCTTTGCTGTCATATGGCGGCATTGGATTTGCTGACGGCAAGTTCTGGGTCTGCGCCAAAAAGGTAGACGACGACAAACGACAAGTGTTCAAACACATTCCACCAGATCGTGTGGAAGCCGGAGCTCATCAACTTATTTCAGAAATGCCGGAAAACAGATTGGTCAACCATCTGGCGGGGTGCGCCTTGACCAGCGGTTGCCCTGCAGCCAAAAACCTTGCGCTAGGCCGCTTTGAATGCCCTCTGCCCACGGCACAGTCATGTAACGCCCAATGCGTTGGCTGCATTTCCAAGCAACCCGAAGATTCCGGTTTCCCATCCCCGCAATGCCGAATCAGTTTCACGCCCACGGCCAAAGAAATCGTGCAAGTCATGCGCCGCCACGAATCCCGTGAACGCCGCCCCATCTTCTCCTTTGGGCAGGGTTGCGAAGGAGAACCCCTCACTGAAGCCGAACTTATCTGTGATGCAATCAAGGAATACCGCTCTGACGGAGGCTCCGGTACCGTCAACGTGAACACCAACGGTTCACGCCACATGGTTATTCCTGCCCTCAAGATAGCTGGCGTGAACTCTATACGTGTCAGCCTGAATTCAGCGCGTAAAGGCCCATATGAGGCATACTACCGTCCCAAGGGCTATACCTTTGAAGATGTCCGTGAAACCATTGCCAAGGCCCATGAGGTCGGCATGTTCGTGTCATTGAACCTTCTTTTCTTCCCTGGCATTACCGATACCGAGGAAGAATTCGACGCATTGGTCGAACTGGGCGAGTCATGCAAATACGACTTCGTTCAATTACGCAACCTCAACCTCGATCCTGACCTTTACATGCGGTTAATGAAACCCTTCGGTCATTCCCCAAGCATGGGCTTCATGAACTTCAAGAAACGGCTTAAAAAGGCCCTCCCCTGGATCGAATACGGATATTTCAATCCGTATCTGGGATAATATTAAATCCAAACGATAAAAGCCGCCCTCCATTTGGAAGGCGGCTTTTTTATTCTCATCAATTTGTCATTTCAATTGTGTCGGATATTCTTTTTTTTCCCACGCAGCCCATCCACCTTTAAGAGCATAGACGTTCTTATAGCCAGCCTTGATCAATGCCTGCGCCGCCCGGGCGCTGGTGTATTCATTGTATCAGGCGCAATAAAGGACAATCGTCTTATCTTTAGGCATATCTGCCATCCATGAAGTATCATCATGCGGTTTACGGACAGCATTCTTAATCATGAACTCACTTTCGTCCCAGTCCCGACCACGACGGACATCAACGATCACCAATTCATCGGAGTCAATCATTTCTACCAGTTGCTCCACTTCCATACGGGGGGCACTGTCATCAGCTCTTGCGCTCGGCACAATTCCAACCGCACACACAACTCCCAACACTAAAGTCATTGTCATCAACATCATTTTTCGCTGAATCATACTTCCTGCCTTGTCCTGTCGCCACGTACGGCCTCCCGCAGGGCACGATTGCCACCATCACAAAATGACGGGGAGACTCTCACAATAGAATAAAATCAGGATCAGGATCAAGACAAACCGACAATAATACCATCAAAAAAAAGGCCGCTCCAAAGAGCAGCCTTTCATAAACTCAATATTACCTAATACTAGGGAAAAGTAATCTCGACTTGCTCACCGGAGCCTTCGCGCTCAACAATTTCGCCAATGCGATAGGCTTCAACATCATCGCGAGCGTCAAGTATCTCCATGGCCTTATCTGCACTGTCTGCTGCAAGGATGAGAATATACCCGATACCGCAGTTGAATATCTGCAACATTTCCGGCCAGGAGAGTCCGCCCTGATTCTTAAGCCAATCAAAAATCGGCAGCATGTCCCAGGAACCAAATTCTATGGCTGCCGTGACATCATCAGGCAGAACACGGGGAATATTATCGTAGAATCCGCCACCCGTGACATGAACCATTCCCTTGATGGTCAAGGCCTCCATGACTTCAAGGACAGCCTTGACGTAAATTTTCGTCGGCTCAATGAGCACTTCGGCCACGGTCTTGTCCGTTCCGGGGAATGTGTCGTCCTGTTTGAGACCGGATTCGCCAAGAATCTTTCGAATCAAAGACCAACCATTGGAGTGGGCGCCCGTAGAACCGAGCCCGATGAGCACATCACCGGCCTTGACGTCCTTGCCGGTCACCATCTTGGGCGTATCCACCATGCCAACAGCAAAACCGGACAGGTCGTACTCGCCGTCAGGATAGAAACCGGGCATTTCAGCGGTTTCACCGCCAAGAAGTGCGCACGCTGACTGGCGACATCCTTCACACACGCCAGAAACGACCTGTGCGGCAACACCAGATTCCAGTTTGCCTGTGGCAAAATAGTCAAGGAAAAACAGCGGGTTCGCCCCTTGGACAAGCACATCGTTAACCGACATGGCAACCAGATCAATACCCACGGTGTCATGCTTATCAAACATGAAAGCAAGCTTGAGCTTGGTGCCCACGCCGTCAGCCCCGGCCACAAGCATGGGAGCTTCCATGCCGGAAATTTCTGGCTTGAACAGACCGCCGAAGCCGCCGATGTCCGTTGCCACGCCGGGCGTGAAGGTGGATTTCACCATATCTTTAATGCGACCGACAAATTCATTGCCTGCCTCGATGTTCACACCGGCTGCGGTGTATGCCTGGGAACGTTTGGCGCTATCGCTCATATATTTCTCCTAACAAGCGTTCAAGATGGAGCTTCTATAGATGGTTGCTCGCTCAAGTTCAAGGAGAGAATGGACGGCCCGCCAATTGCATTGCCATAATTACGGCCTGCGCGTATATAAACAATAAGAAAGAACACCGTCTGTCATGGAGGAAACCATGCGCCATTTCAGTACCATAGCCGTCGCAATCCTGACCGTCCTGGTTTTGACGATCACTCCGGCATTGGCCCAGAATAAATTCAAAAACGAAGACTCTGCCCAAAACAGACAAGACAATGCATTCGGAACCCGTCAGATTGAAGACGAAAAGCCCACGACCACTTTCGGCACCAATGAAGCCGGAGATAGCACTATCAGTTCCGACCCGCCCAAAAAGGAAGAAACAGACTGGTACGACCGGGAAACCGTGATAACACCATGGGGCGTCTCATCCAAACCCGCCAACTCAAATTCTACCACGACTACCACCGAAGAATTTGTTGACGAGGATGGCAAAAAAACCACCCGAACGACAACGACTAAGACAAAAAAAGACTGAGTTCATTCTCGGCCCATGACGAACACACACCCTTCTGGTAATATACCGCCAGGAGGGTTTTCCCATGATTGAAGCGAGACTTTGGGAATCAATTGGACGCGACACGATTTCCTGCCGATTATGCAACCACTACTGTCCGATCAAGCCCGGTAAGCGGGGACGATGCGGCGTGCGTGAAAACCGTAACGGCACACTCTATTCGCTAAATTACGACAAAATAGCCGTTCAAAACCTTGATCCCGTAGAAAAAAAGCCACTCTATCATTTCCAACCGGGGACACGCACATATTCAATAGCCACCATGGGCTGCAATCTACGCTGTTCATTCTGCCAGAATTGGTCGCTGTCTCAACCGCCACACGAAAACGGTATCATTGAAGGTCATGCAGTGACACCGCAACAATTGGTGGACGATGCCATCAGACGGGGGGCAGCATCCATTTCCTATACATACTCCGAGCCAACCATCTTTTTCGAATTGATGCAGGATACAGCCACTCTCGCCAAAGAGCGTGGCCTAAAAAATATTATGGTGTCCAATGGATTCATGAGCACGGAATGTCTCGATGAACTGGCACCGATTGTTGACGCCATCAACGTGGACTTGAAATGCTTCACCGAAGATTTTTACAAAGAAATATCCGGCGCACGCCTGAAACCTGTGCTGAACAACCTCATAAAAATCAAACAGGAACTCAAGTGGTGGCTCGAAGTCACGACCTTGCTCATCCCCGGCCACAATGATTCTCCGGCTGAATTGAACCAACTGACAGAATTTATTGCCAAGGAACTCGGCACAGATACGCCATGGCACATCTCCCGCTTCCACCCTGACTACAAAATGACCAATTCAGGAGTTACTCCCGGAGACGCTCTGGAAACCGCATATGATATCGGCAAGTCAAAAGGGCTTAAATACGTATACATCGGCAACATGCCGGGACTTGATAGGCAAACGACCTTCTGCCCCGGCTGTAACGCCCAACTCATCGACCGTTCCGGATTTTCCCTGCAACGCTCAGGAATCAAGGACGGCCAGTGTACAAAATGCGGCGAAACCATCCATGGCATAAATATTGGATAGTCGGGCTTGCCAAGAGCGAACATATGCAGTAGGTATGCATCCCTCCACGGCGCAGTTGTTTGTTTTTGGTTTTTTGTCAGAGTGCGAGAATCTCCATCTGACACAATGCAGTGAGAATTGAATCTCCGCATATCCCAATATGCCAAGATTCGCCTTTCACAACAACGCAGCCAGAGCGTAAGCTCTTTGTGACTTGTCAGATTCGTGAGGATTTTCTCTGGCAAGGCACAAGAAAAAGGCATGATCGCCGCGTATTTTATACGCAAGGGTCCGACTTTTTTCGCAGCAACGAAGCCAGTGGAAATCTTCACGAATCTGACGGGGCGTGGCGCAGTCTGGTAGCGCGCCTGCTTTGGGAGCAGGATGCCGGGAGTTCAAATCTCTTCGCCCCGACCAGTGATATTAACAGCCTTGATTCTTGGTACTTTACCGAGAATCAAGGCTTTTATTTTGAACGTTATTCCAATCAATTGTTACAGTGAAAACTTGGAAACGACGCACAGACATATCCGCCTTTATCGCCGTGGCCCCACCGACTACCACCGCGCATGTTCTCAGGAGCTGAATCGCCATGGACTTCGGCTAAATGGATGTAGTTTTGTGGAGTCCATTCTATACTGTACCTTTCGTGTTCCAAACATATTATAGTAGCCTGTCTGGCAACGTATCTGTTCATATAAGTTGGCAGCATCAAATCCAATAGAAGTCTACGCCAACTGGACACTCTACTTAGGTCTGAGCGTCCATGTCGGATAGAGGAAGGCCTTGATTGACAAAATGTCCATCAAGGTCATTGTCTTTGTCTAACAAGAGCTTGTCATACAGTGAAACTCTCCACCATGCTGCTATAGTGAGATTCCTTTAATTAATGACATATGACTAGATAAATGGAGTGAAACTCACTGTAGATTTTGTTAACGGCAGCCTTCAAATATCATAACCAGTTTGTTTTACGCATAAGAAGTGGGTTCAGTGTATTGGCACAATGAGTCAGAATGAACACCAAATATCCCACGTGTGTCCTATTATTATAAAGGTTAGGGCTGTGAGACCATTCTGAGCATGACGTCAATGGGCAAATTGCTATCGTTACCGGTCTGCTGGGAGCATAAAGCTGCTGAAGTACAACAGCGCATTATCCACAGAATAACATTTCGGTTTGTTTAACTTTTATATGTTGACACATAAGATAATAGACCCATAGGTTAAAGATTATTAAATTTCAAACAGTTGTTCTATTGTTAGTCTTTATTAGGAGGACGCAATGCCTGATTCCAATGATGCGGTATTAAAGGTTGTGATCCCAAATGCTGGTCAGACCCGGACGTACACGCTCTCTTCAGGTGTTCCTGTTCAATTTGACTTCAACACCGACAACGCGATCTTTGCCAGTAGAAACGGCAATCTTGAAATAACCATAGAAGGCGACGGAACCGTTATCCTCGTAGGGTACAAGACTCTGGTCGATTCCGGGAGCCTGCCCATTTTCAAAGCCATGGGCGGCGAAGAAGTGGCTGGCGACGTCTATCTCTTCGCTTTTAAAAATAGAGACGCAAACGCGGAAGACGAAATGGAAACCGCTGCGAGTAAGTATTTCGACGACCCCGGCGATTTAGCAGAAGGCGTTGATAATCTGAGCCAATCAGGAATTATAGGCACCCAAACTGACTCTTTTGCAACCATACACCCCCAAACAACAATAGCAGATTTTTCCAACCAACCCGCTATGGGCATGAGCAGTATGCCCACGGATCCAACCTCCATCGTGATCAATAACGGCGATACCGCCTCGGGTGACGTGCATGAGGATGGTGTGATCATAGCTAACGGCACCCTGTCTCTATTCGACAAAGGCGGAGACGGCGCATGGTCCGACACGGTTAACAATAAAACTACGAACAACCTTGGTTCCCTGCATCTGAATACAGCTACCGGTGAATGGACTTACATGGTTGCCAATGCCGATATCCAGCACCTAGGCACCAAAACCCGAATCGAAAAGTTCAAGGTCTATACGGAGGACGGCCAAGACGAGCAGGTCATTTCTGTTGCTATCCACGGGAGCAATGATGCCCCGACCGTCACGGTTGGAGGGTCTGGTAATGCCAACTTCATCGAAGACGGTTACGCTCTTGATGGTGTGACCACCGTCGGAACGGATCCGGTTTCCATTCTCGGTGGCAAGTCGCTCGTTTTTGGTGATGTGGATGATTTACCCGAAGTCATGACTGTGACCATTCAAAACATCGATTTCGTCTCTGGCGATACATTCGATGTGAATGATGTGAATACAAACCTGTTTACCGTTAACGTAGATAACACCACTGGAACAGCCATCATCAGCACCACGCATGCCGCGGACTATGAATTCAGCGATCTGCAGGACGCAGTAGACGCTGTCACCTTTTCGGTGGCAGGTGATAAGGTCATTGATGGAAACCGTTCCATCAGCATCACCATTGCAGATGACGAGAGACCAAACAACGCCCTCAATGTTGAATTAGTCAATATCGACATCGAAGGCACCAATGATCTGCCCAACGCCATCGACTACAGCAACAACGAAATCATTATCTCCTCCACAATAGTAGATAACGTGCTTAATGCCTTCAGCGAATTTGCAAACATGTCGACACATGAAGTCAACAACATCAAACTCACCGCCATAAGCCGCATACCAAGTTGGACACACGCACCTGAAATGGATGGAACTGCATATTTTACTCATAATCAAGGCTCCTATACTAACGGAAAACCATATGACTATATTGGCGTGGGGTATGATGGTGATGTGGCACATGGTGATGCCTTTTCATATCAGGATTGGACCCCAATAGAGGGTTTTGACCAACAAGACGGGATTCTTATCGAATTCACGGATTATGGCAAAGAGACTGCCACTATCAGTATAAACGGATCGTATATTTCGGGTCATGTTGAACTGCGTATCAATGGCACTGACTGTGGAACCATTACCCATTCGAGCAGAAACCTCGTTTTTAATGCGTCTGATTACAATGTTGAATCAATCAATTCTATTGAACTCATATGTTGCAGTCCATATTATGAAGACTTTGTTACATATGTACCTTACTTCAATGTAGAGGGCATAAAAGTTGATGCCCTACAACCGGTCCTAAGTGCTTCGAGCGTCAACGGCGATGTTCTAACCAACGACTTCGACATCGACGATGACGTTCTGAACGTGACCCTTGTAAACGGAACTGCGATTGACCAAACTGACGGCGTTGACACCAACATCCTCGGCACTTACGGCAACCTGCACATCGACGCTGACGGCGAGTATTCCTACGTCATGCACAATGGATGGGAAAACCTCACCTCCAGTGTAACCGAAAGCTTTCAATACACCATATCCGACGGCAACGGTGGTACCGATGTGGCAACTTTGGAATTCCCTATCCATGTAGAAGCCAATAAGATCACCGAGATGGATACAAACTCCGCCAACGCAATGACCGGTACCGACGGTGAGGACCTTATCTATATAGCGGATACCGCCTCCATAGTAACCTTGGGTGAAGGGTCTGACACCGTCATCGTGAATGATGATTACATCAACGGCACCACGCAGGATGTCACCATCACCGATTTCAACACCGACGACACCATGGTTCTGAATGACCTCATTGACCAGACCGTGACCTTTGCGGAAGCCGACAATGGCAATGATCTGATGATCAGCATCTCTGATGCGGATGGTGCTGAAATCAACGAAGTGGTCATCACTTTGGATAATGTCACTTTGAATGGCACGACTCCGATAGATATAGCAGGTCACTCCATAGATATCAGTAGCAACCATGAATCTCTGGATTCCCTAATCCAGATGATTATCGAATCCCCGGAACACAATAACTAAAAAATGACCAACAAAAAAACCACCCAAGTCATACAGGCCGAGGCCGTTTTTTCCCGTTGGGGATCAACCTCCAAAGCGTCCATTTCGTATAAAAAGCCTTGGTTGCTACAATGTCCACCAAGGCATTAATTCGTATTCGACAAGCACTTTTACTATAACCACCCGAAAAAACATCTTAATTCAATTTCGTTAATACAGCATTCTGCCTTTATATCGAACTTTACGAGGAACCCCTGCCATACTTAAGAGGGATTTCTGTTTCCCCAAATTCACCCACTTCTTGTCACAAACCTTCATTTCATGGCACATCCATGCCAAGAGGAGGTTTATCATGCGCTATGTTTCAAAAATATTGTGCGGGATAATGCTGAGCTTGGCCATTCCACTTTCAGCCATGGCCACTGAAGTAGGTACCTTAACAGAACTGCATCAAGCCCTTGATGCTACCAACAAAGGTTTACACAAGGAGATAATACTCCTAGACGGCGAATACGTGTTGCAACACGCGTTATCCATTCAGGCTGACGGCGTAACGATACGATCAAAATCCGGGAATCGTGACACAGTATGGTTAGTGGGACCTGGCATGGACTCAGATGTCGGCCATGTCTTTCATGTAAGCGGTTCAGACTTCACGCTTCGAGACATGACCATTGGCCGTGTGGCGAATCACGCTGTACAAATCCACGGGGAATTGAACGTCCACCGTCCCTGTCTTGCCAACCTACACATTCTCGACTGTCAGGAACAAATGATCAAAATCTCGGCAAATCTTGACGCACCCAATACCGGATGTATGGGCGGTGTTATTGAAGACTGTCTTTTCGAATATACCGCTGAAATTGGACCTCATTTCTATATCGGCGGCGTAGATGCACACAATGCCAGGGATTGGACTGTCCGCAACTGTGAATTTCGCAATATCACGAGCCCAGCTCAAGAAGCTGCTGAATACGCCATCCATTTTTGGTCTGGTTCTCGCGGCACACAAGTCGAAAACAATCAGATTATCGACTGTGACCGGGGCATTGGTTTTGGAATGGGCGACAGTCCTCATTTCGGCGGCGTCATACGAAACAATATCATCACGCATGGACCTCAAGGATTTTATGCCGACGTCGGCATCTCCCTTGAGTCCGCTTCCGGTGCCATCGTCACCGACAACCAGATTTTCTTCCAACATAAATATCCCAACGCTATCGAATATCGCTTTCCAGCCACAAATGATGTGGTCATTAGCAACACATCCACCAACCGAGCCGTCGTCAGCAGAGACGGAGGACAAGCAATCGTCCATTAAGTTCTCTTTTATCCTCAGAAAAACGTCGTTTTCACAGCTTGTTTCCAAGTAAATTTGAAAAGTACCTGATGTATTGAAAAAAGTAGTAGCTATTATCACTTTGATTGAATATATGAATAGATATTGAACAACCAACAACCCCCATGGAGACTGTTATGCCCACAAAGCAAGCAGCAGGGTGCGAACGCCCCGGCCCCAAAGTCGAAAACGTTACGCAACCCAAAGAAAAAACCACATCGCAAATAGCGAACGAATCACAAGGAGGCCCCATGATTCGTGTTGGCCAAAAAGCCCCTGATTTTACCGCTTCCGCCTATATCGACGGAGGCTTCGGCTCCGTGACCCTTTCAGAATATTTAGGGCAGTGGGTCGCTCTTTGTTTCTATCCCGGTGATTTTACCTTTGTCTGAGCAACCGAAATCTCTGCGGTCGCAGAAAAAAATGAAGAATTCGAAAAGCTCGGCGTTCAGATTTTGTCAATGTCCACGGACTCCATGTTCGTTCACAAAATGTGGGATGACCATGAACTTTCCAAAATGATCACCAAAGGCAAAGTACCCTTCCCCATGCTGTCTGACGGCGGCGGTGCGGTCGGCTCCATTTATGGAGTATACGATGAAGCTGCCGGCGTTGATGTGCGTGGCCGTTTCCTCATCGACCCTGACGGAAATGTTCAGGCATTTGAAATCCTGACCCCACCGGTTGGCCGCAACGTTTCAGAAACCCTGCGCCAAATTCAGGCCTTCCAGCTCGTCCGCGAATCCAAAGGGACCAAAGCCACACCATCCGGCTGGAAACCCGGAAAACCCGTCTTAAACCCCGGCCCCGGTCTTGTGGGCAAGGTTTGGGAAGAATGGAAAGTAGAACAGGCCTTCGACTAAACTTCCATTTGACGACACTCAGGCCCTCCGGCGATTATCGGAGGGCCTTTTTCATGAATCTATACCATAATGGAGCACCCATGAACTGTCTCTATGCCTTCAACGGCGAACTCATGTGTTTTGTTCACGTCCTACTCAACGCCCTGGACATGAAAGAAAAGGGTGAGGATACCATCATCGTATTCGAGGGAGCCTCGGTCACATTAATCCCCGAGCTTGAGAAAAAGGAAAATCCGTTCAGCACCTTATATTTCAAAGCCAAGGATGCCGGACTGATCGACGGAGCATGCAAGGCCTGTTCTGCCAAATTGGGAGTCCTCGACGCGGTCAAAGAAGCGGGTATTGAATTAATCGGTGACATGGCCGGACATCCATCCATCGCCGAGTATCAAAAAAAAGGCTACACGATCATCACCTTCTAACTTTCTACCCTGCCAACAGCCCGAAAAAATTAATTTTTTCGGGCTGTTTTTCTTTTTTGTAAAAGCCAGGACAAACGACCCAAAAATCAGACGAAAAACTTAACAAAAGCACACCTCTTTTATCATTTTGTTTAAAAATATCTATATTCTTTGGCAAAATCGACACATCACCGATTTTTATTCGTCCATAAGCAATTTTTATCAGTGGACAGTCGGATTGTTTTCACATATTTGGTGAGTGCTTTTTTGGGGAAAAGCATTGAAAACGGCCTCGGACAGTACTGTACTCGTCCTGGCCCGCTTCCGTTTCTGGACAGGTCAAAACCCATGTCCGACCGCCTTTTCCCTGACCCGCCAGAGGGGCGGGAGAGAATCTCAAACTTTATAGGTGATCACATGGCTCAACGTGAACAATGGGGCTCCCGCGCCGGTTTCGTACTGGCTGCAGTTGGCTCCGCAATCGGCCTGGGAAACATCTGGCGTTTCCCTTACATGGCGTATGAAAATGGCGGCGGCGCCTTCATCATTCCTTACATTTTCGCTCTTCTCACAGCTGGTATTCCTTTCATGATCATGGAATTCGGCCTGGGACATAAATATCGCGGCTCCGCACCCAAAGTTTTCCGGTCCATCGGCTCCAAATGGGAGTTCCTCGGCTGGATGCAAGTCTTGGTAGCCTTTGCTATTTCCATCTATTATGTGGCGGTTATCGGCTGGACCATCAACTACACAGGCTTCGCCTTCAATCAGTCATGGGGCGCTGATCCCAAAGGCTTCTTCTTTGGCGAATACCTTGGTCTGACCGGTTCCCCGTTCGAACTGGGCGGCATCCGCTGGCCTATCCTCGGCGCATGCACCCTGGCTTGGGGTATTACCTGGCTCGCTATCACATCCGGCGTCCGCAAGGGCATCGAACGCGCATGCAAGGTGCTCATTCCCCTGCTGTTCGTTCTGGTATTGGTCCTCATCGTTCGCGTTGTGAACCTGCCCGGCGCCATGACCGGCCTGGACTACCTGTTCACCCCGGACTTCTCCAGACTGGCAGACTTCTCGGTCTGGGCTGATGCTTACGGCCAGATCTTCTTCTCGCTGTCCATCGGTTTCGCCATCATGCTGGCCTACTCCAGCTATCTGCCGAAAAAATCTGATATCAACAACAATGCAGCAATAACCGTGTTCATCAACTGTGGTTTCTCCATGCTCTCCGGCGTCATGATCTTCGCCGTTCTGGGCAACATGGCTGAAGCGACAGGCCAAAATGTGGCTGATGTTGCCGGTGCAGGCGTTGGCCTTGCATTCGTCACCATTCCTGCTGCTATCAACACCATGCCAGCTCCTGCTTTTGTCGGTACTCTGTTCTTCCTCTGTCTGACCATGGCGGGCGTCAGCTCCCACATCTCCATTGTGGAAGCCGTCAGTTCCTCCTTTATCGACAAGTTCGCATGGAGCCGTAAAAAGACCGCATCCATAGTCTGCGCAGCGGGCTTTGCCTTGACTCTGGTCTTCACAACTGGTGGCGGACTGCTCATTCTCGATATTGTTGATCACTTCATCAACAACCTCTGCATCCTTGGTGTTGCGCTGGTTGAGATTATCCTGATGAGCTACATTGTAGGTCTCGACGACATCCAGAAGCACGTCAATGCCACCTCCGACTTCACTGTCGGCAATGCATGGAAGCTCTGCCTGAAGCTCGTGACTGTAGCCATTCTCGGCTACTCCTTTGTCATGAACATCTACACCGACATGGGCACACCTTACGGCGGTTACGCTACCAAGGACCTGATCATGCTCGGCTGGTCACTCCTCCCTGTGGCTTTTGTCCTTGGAATGGCCCTGAACAAGCAGCAGCCCGCACGTAGCTTCGTGCGCAACGACTAGGAGTCCATAATGACAACTTCCGCTATCATCATGATGATTGTTGGCCTTGGCGTTACATGGGGAGGAGCTGTATTCTGCATGCGTCTCGCCATGAACAAAAAGAAAAACTAGGTCCATCGACTACATACAATCAGGGCGGCATCGAAAGATGTCGCCCTTTTTTATGTCATTACTTTCAATAGGACATGCAAGGAAAACAGTTCCTCATTTTCCCACAAAAAAAGGGCCGTCCATCGACGACCCTTGAAATATACTTGATTGAGATTTGGCTAAACGTACCAGTACATCAACACGAAATGACACGCACTCCCACCAATCACGAACAGATGAAAAATTTCATGAAAACCGAAAACATGAGGCACAGGGTCGGGCCACTTGGTTGCGTAAACAACTGCACCAATGGAATAGATCACTCCGCCACCTGCCAACCATGCCAACGCTGCACCTGACATGGATTGATACAGTGGATAGATACCCACCAACACCAACCAGCCCATGGCAAGATAAATACCGGTTGAAAGCCAACGCGGCGCGTTCAACCAAAATATTTTCATAATGATACCGGAAACAGCCAACCCCCAAATAACACCAAAAATCGACCAGCCCCATGGACCGCGCAAGGGGATAAGACAAATGGGAGTATAGGTGGCCGCAATATAGAAAAAGATCATCGAGTGATCCACTCGACGCAAAAAACGAATCCAGTCTTCAGACACTGGCAACCAGTGGTACAACGTGCTGGCCGTATAAAGCAGAATCATTCCCCCACCAAAAATGGAGAAAGTGACAATATGCCACGGCATGGCCGGGCTGACCGAACGCAAAATGAGCAACACAGTCCCAAGCACGGCAAGTGCCGCCGCAATGCAGTGAGTCAGCCCACTCACAGGGTCACGCAGAGAAGATATCACGTTTCACACTCCAAAGAAGAGGGTTCACCAGCCATACTGATTACACCACTCCGCACGCATAAACAAGCGTTTGAGGTGAAGGGATCTCCCCTGTAGTTCTATGCAGTGTGACGCATGTCCAAAGGATTCAACTGAGGCTGTGCACACTCTTCCGCATCACGCATCAAGTCTGCCAAAGTAACTGTATTCAAATGATTATACATGGCGTCAGCAGCTTCCTGCCACAGTCGGCGGGTCAGGCAAATATCCATGCGGTCGCATTCTTCCTTACCGGACCGGCATTCCACCAAAGAACCATCGCCTTCCAGTGCATGAACAACCTCACCGATGGGGATATCCGAGGCAGGAACAGCCAAAGAATGTCCACCACGTGGCCCGCGCTTGGATTTTACAAACCCGATTTCCTTGAGTTTGCGAATAAGTTTTTCAAGATATTTTGCAGACACTCCCTGACGTTCAGCAATATCCTGAATACGAACAGGACCATCCTGGCAGTTCTGTGCGATGTCGAGCATCATCCGTGTTCCGTAGCGGCTCCGAGTTGTCAGCTTCATGGGTATTTCCTTATGTCGAGTTTTCAGTAACTTGGAATAATCAGATATATTTCATGGGGGAATTATCATAAAAAAAAGGCCACGACAATCGAATCGCGACCTTTTTAGTCTGTTTCATGCAAGCAATAATGAGATTTACTCGTTTTTCCGACTCTTCATATACGCAACAATGCCGAACAAACCAAAGATGTATCCAATGCCGCCAAGAATCTCGGTGACGGATGGGCCAGAGTCGTGCATTTCTGAAAGCATTCGCTTCACAGGAGCCAATTCACGGCGCACGATGGCTTCCACATCCTTGTTGGATGGATCAACAGAGGCCACGGCAACATGCTCATGGTTGGGCGTAGTATCCGAAAATGGTCCTTTAGCTGCGCTAAACTCCTCATACTTCACGGTCCACTCTGCCTGATGGCCTGCGCCGGCCTTAAGCAGCAGCCGCAAATCGGCCTGATTGGCCCGAACCTCAGCAGGAATCTCGAAATCAAATCGGCCTGTTTCATCCGTCTTGCCAGACAAAAGTAATTTACCGGTGGAACCGTCCCGGACCTCGATTGTTCCATCCTGCACACGACGGGTTCTACTGTAGCCGCTGTCCGTGATAACGGTGTTGCCTTCAACGTACGCAAAGACATTCACTTTGTGCGCCTCTGACACTGCGGCAAGGCACAACGTCGCAACCATGGCCATACAAACGGCAAGAATAAGACGAGTCATGCGGCAAGCACCTCCGGTTTAACCTTGGCAAGAAATGAATACGCGAACCCGGTAATGACACCTTCCACCACCATGATGGGCAAATGGGCATAAAACAACATTCGAGCCGCATCCTGAAATCCATCACCGGACAAAGCCAGCGCGCTGGCAGTCAAAATTGTACTGAGCAGCATGGCAAAAAAACCGCAGGCAAAGGCCGCCGCAAACCGGCTTCCGTTGCCATTAATAAGCATTGGACGAAACACATAAAAACAAAGAACTGCCGGAGCAGCCATGGTAAATGTGTTCACGCCGAGCACAGTCAAACCACCAAACTGGAACAATACGGCCTGAAGAACCAATGCCACCAATATGGATGGAAAAGCAGCCCAGCCGAGTACTACACCCAGCAAACCATTCAGGATCAAGTGCCCGTTAGCAGGGCCAATGGGAACGTGGATAAGCGAAGCAATAAAAAAAGCGGCGGATAAGATGGCCACCGACATAATCTGATCGTAGTCTATTTTTTTCAACCCAATGGACGTACCGAGAACTGCAAGACCAGCCCCGCCCAAAAGTACCGGCCCAGAAAGGACCCCTTCGGATATATGCATGAATTCCGCCTCAGTCCCTCATCACAAAGAACTTGAATTTCAGTTGAATTGCCACATCGTGTTAACAATTTGAATTTTGTATACACTCTGTATTCATTCTTTTCAAGAAGTGTTTGTCGTGATGAATACGTATCGGAAAAACAAGACTAATCAAAATCAGCGAGAAGCGCGCTGACCTGCACCCCCGCAATAACCGGCTTTTCCTTGTATGTCTGTTGAATGCGATACAAAGCCTGGTGTAACTGATCAGATGAAATACCGTTTTTCAAGGCCGTATGCGCCTCGATATAAGCAGCTATTGAATCGGATACCTTCAGCAAAGGTCCATCCTTGGGGTCCAAGGTATCCAGATTGTACTCCCCGGCAAGCTTGGCATCCGAGGCCTCAATCACCTCACCGTCACGATTGATGGTGGCCTTGAATTCGGAACCGACCTCTAGGCCAAGGAAGTATTCCAACCGATCCGCGATTTCAGCGTATCCACCATCCCTGAGAGGCGTCAGTACCACCCGTTCAAGTTCAATATTTTCATACTCGTGGATCAAATCTCCGATCTCTTGTGAAGCACCCTTAACCGGCGAAATGATATCGCGCGTCAATAGCTCGGGTAGATCGTGAAACAAACCGGAAAAGAAATTATTCTGGCACCGAGCCCGGCACGCGCCCACTTCCATACTGAAAAACCATGAATACGAAGCTACAATAAACATATGGCCGAGTACCGAGGTCTCCGGTACGCGTGGAGTCTGTGACCACCGTTTCTGGTAGCGCAGTCGACCGCACATACGTGCGAACCGGCCAAGGACATTGTCATTCTCGTTGAGCAACTCGGAAACGCCCTTCAAATCACGCAACGCTTCCAGCCGAGAAACAAAACTGTCTTCGATCTCGGTAAGCTCATGATCCATGGTATTAATGGATTTAAGCAATTTGAACTCGGAATAACTGGCATACAGATGCGCTGCATTCAAAATACGCCGGGCCAACCCTTTGTCTTCAGGCTGCATGAGATATTCGCTCATGCCGCGCATGAAGCCCTCACCCAACGGCATGATCCGTGGCTTGAGTTGATCCAAAACCCAATTGGACAAAGTTCGATAATCGTCAGGATTTTCCTTGATACGATAAAAGACCGGCGGTTTGATGTCGGTAATAATGAGGCGATACAAATAATCGTAAATGCCGCCTTCAATAATAGACTCACCAAGTGCGCGCTTGCGGGCTACGTCCATTCCCTTTGAATTAAGCAGAAAGAGCAGCCAGGCCACAATCATCTTGTGCCCCTGTTTGTCCACTTCCACTAACTCCATGGGTCGCAACTTGTCATTCCACCGCTTCATGAATGCGCCGGAAAAAATAAGTTCAAGCAAGCTCTTCCTGATGATGACAGACATGGTCGCTCCCTGTTTTCGATGAAGAAAAACAGTGCCGAAATTACGAAATGATTGCAAGAAAAGAGGGGATGAACATCGAATCACAACTTTAATTAGATAAATCCCTTCATTTGAACCTATCAATCCCGTAAATAATTTTGGTGCTTACTTCTCAACGTAACAATGATAATCTCTATATACGAATCAAATTCATATTTCATGAACAAGACACACTTCCGGCGCTAACATCATGAATATTTGGACTAAAATTGTTATCACATGGATTCTTTTTATTATCGTCTCCTTTTCTGGAGTCGTCTACGCCGCCACACCCGTCAGGGTAGTGGTTGACGCTTATAATCCTCCCAACATGTATCTTCAAAATGGTCATGCTGCCGGTTTGTACTCACTCCTCCTTGACGCGATCTTCCAACACATGGAGCACGATGTTTCGATTGAAGCTGTTCCATGGAAACGAGCTATGGATATGGGGGCTCAAGGAACAGCCGGAGTAGCCGGTATATACAAAACACCTGACAGGCTCCTGATCTATGACTACTCTGACCCGATTTATACTGAACTGCTTTTGGTTTTTGTTCAAAAAAACAAAACGTTCACGTTCGAAAGTGTAAAAGATCTGGAAGGGAAAAGAATTGGGGTAATCCTAGGATGGTCATATGGCCCGAAATTCGACAAGGCCAGAGCACAAAAGACATTTGAAGTGGAACCAGTCAATCGAGACCAGTTGAACTTCAAAAAACTGATGGATGGTCGGCTGGACTGTGTTGTCGCGTCCAGAGAAAGCGGCTTCTATGAAATCGCACGCAAAAAACACACAGAGATTCTCCCACTCCCAAAATCACTCTTGAGTAATCCGACATATCTCGCATTTGCCAAACATACGCACAAAAAAGACTTTCTTATGCGCTTCAATGCAGCCTTACGAGCGCTCAAGGAAAGCGGTGAATACGAACTGCTCGTAAAAGACTTCATGCATGAAATCGACTTTCACACAATACCTGTACAGTAACTCCAGCGCAAAGCTCAAAACGAATATTCACGAAATGACAATAAAAAGGCCTTGGTGAACATGTTTTCACCAAGGCCTCATTTCATTACATGACAGGAATTCCTATTTACGAACCAACAAGGCAACCGTCTCGATATGATGCGTGTGGGGGAACATATCCACGGCACGCGCACGCTTGATTTCGTATTTGTCGGACAACCGTTTCACATCGCGAGCCAAGGTTGCAGGATCACAGGACACAGCCACGATTTTGGGCGGCGCCAACTGAAGAAGTGCTTTGGCCATATTTTCATGCATGCCGGAACGGGGCGGATCCACCACCACAATATCGAACTCGGGCAACCTCTTAAGATCGCCAAGTCCATCATCCAAAGAACCGACCGCGAAATCACAGTTTTCCAAGCCGTTGAGCTTGGCAGACGAAAAGGCCTTGGCAATGGATTCTTCACTGATCTCGAAACCGATGACGCGTTCAACAGAGTCGGCCATATATACGCCGATAGCTCCTGCGCCACAGTAAAGATCAAGCAATGTCTCAGAGCCGTCGAACTCACCATACTCACGGATGGTATCGAATAACTTTTCGGCTCCGGCGGAATTGGTCTGAAAGAATGTATTGGGTGAAATATGATAACGGGCATGTCCAACTTTTTCTTCGATGGCCTTGGTGCCGAGACGAAATTCCACATATTCACCAACAGCCAAAGTGGTGCGCTTGGAGCGAGAGGAATGGACAAAAGCAGTCAACTCAGTGAATCTTTCCACCAAAGCTTCGCCCAAAGCTTCGACTTGCTTGAACTTCCGCGAGTCCGAGGTGGTGATCACATGGACCATAACCTCGCCAAGGGCAGTATGTCGGATGATAAGGTGCCGCCAAAAACCATTCTGAGTCTTGGGATCGTAGGCTGCAATACCGGACTCACGACAGAACTCGCGCACCATGCGTAAAATTTCCATATCGCGTCCAGCGCACAGATGACATTCCTCGATATCGAGAACCGGAGCCAATCCCTTCTCGCCTGCCGGGAGCTGACTCCGCAGACCGAGGTGCAAGCCGCCGTCACGCCGCTCAAAAGAAAATTCCATCTTGTTACGATATTTCCAGATGGCCGGGGAAGCTGCCGGAGCATCCATGGGCACATCCACTCCGCCGATACGGGACAATGCGCTCTGAACTTGGGCTGCTTTCTGGGCAAGCTGCTCGTCATACTCAAGATTCTGCAACGCACATCCGCCGCACTGACCAAAATGCGCACACTTCGGTTCTACACGATGTGATGACGGAGTCACCAGAGTTTCGGCCACGCCCTCGGCAAAACGTTTCTTTGCGCGGACAATACGAGCTTTCACAATGTCGCCGGGCAATGCATCCGCCACGAAGACGGCCATACCGTCCACACGGGCCACCCCTCTGCCGCCAAAGGCAAGGGATTCTATAGTACATTCGATGAGATCATCTTTCTTCAAGGGCATGGTGCCTCCAGTTGGTTGCAGGAGAGGTCGTTTGACATGCTTTTAAACGGCTGTCTATTGTATTCGACATGATCGACAAGGCTACAGCCCTGCAAACCGTGTTGCGCAAGCTCAAAAAGCTCCCGATGGAGCATGCTATCGACCTGCGCACTTACAAACGCAACAGGTCTGTGGTCATTAAACGAATCGGCGAGGACGAGTTCAATGTAGTGGAAAACGGCTTCTTTGAAGAACGATTTCTCGTCTCGCTCACCAAGATGAAGAAACTCCTGAAAATCCTATTAAAAAAAGAATTTCCACGATCAACCAAGATCCGCCTTTACGACCTCGGCCCTGCCGAAGCAGATCTTCACATCAAGCGAAAAAAAATATGATGCTCGACATCGCAAACGTTGTCCCCAACACACTCACCCGCCTTAAAAAGCTCACACCGGGAAGCGGCCTCGAATTATTGACCTATAAACGTGACCGATCTGTCCACATCGTTAAAAATAACGACAACGCCTTCACCATAACGGAATCCGGCTTTCAGGAAAACACGTTTTCCTCCGACCTTAAAGGCATGAAAAAACTCCTCAAGACACTCTTGAAAAGAGAATTTCCCCGCAGCAACAAGGTACGGATGCAGGAAATTAAGATTTAATTCCCGGCAGTTTGAGTCGGCGGCGTCGCTGGCTGATAATCCACCAACTCCATGGTGAAGTGTCCCACCTTGACCTTGGACTTAACTTTGACCGGAATACGCCGGGCATCTGCCGAGAACCAGACAAGAAGTTCCGCGTCCTTGGACTTCTTGAACACTCCGGACAGATGCTTGATATCCAGCCGAACGCGAAAAGCGTCGATCATGCCAATCCCGGTTTCGATAGTCTCCATGGCTTCCACCGTGGCCTCGCCCACCACGGACTTCTTGCCGTCAGAGACATTCGCTCCGAACTGCATGGTCTTGTAGAGTATCTGTTTGCGGAAACTGAACAGAACAGACATGGGATCAAAAGCGTCCACAGGCTGGTCGATAGTATGCTTGAGCTCGCCCTTCACATACCGCCTAGATTGATTGGTCTTCTTATCAAATACCAAATCGACCTTCTTATGATATTTCCCTTCATTCTGGTCCTTCTTATACCGCAGGGAATGATTCACATCCAGATCGGTCCATGCTTCAAGCACATCCCGAACCTTGTAGAATTTATCCACCCACGGCACCGTGGTAGCCGTTGCCTTGAAATATCGAGCCGGAACACCGTCCATGTCCGTATCGGGCATAACCTCTAATACGGCATTTCCTGCATGAATGAATGTCCAATGAATTTCATAAGTAAGCTTTTCACCTGGCCCAAAAGGGACTGTCCCGGCAGCAAAAACCCGGGAGACAAACAACACAGAACAAAGCGTCAAAACGATGATAATAATTTTTCGCATATAAGCACTTTCGCCATCTTTTACCTACAAGTCAAGATGCGCGCCCCTAACCGCTTCGTTGTTATGGACAAAAAAATGCACAAACGATACGACGGAGACAAGTGATGCCCTGATAACAACACGTTGACGAGGAGAAGCCCTATGATGCTAAGAAAACGCGCCTGGGACATGATGCGCGACGAATACCCCACTGTACAGGATGACGCCAGTCTGGCTGAAACCATTCGCGTCATGCGTGAAGCCATGGTGGATGCCCCTGATTCACAAGTTGTGGTAGTCAAGAACAAGGGCGGTAAGCTCGTTGGAACTATCAACCTCTGGAAACTGTTCAAGGCAGTCAAAAAATCGGTTCTCAAGGACGATAATCTCAAAGCTGACGGCAAAGTGGATTGGGATCAGCAATTTGCTAACGCCTGCCTGATCTGCACCCAGCTCCGACTGGATGAATATCTCATTACCAACCCGCCCATACTCAAGCCCAACGACCCCATTCTCGTAGTGCTGGACGTCTTCCTCAAGTCTCGTCGCGACTGGGCTCTTGTCGTTGAAGGCGACCGAGTCATGGGCGTGGTCTACGTCACCGACGTATACCGCGAAATGACCCGTGACATGGTTCAAATTTTCAAATAAACGACTCTTGAACCGGCCCCGGTAATGGGGCCGGTCAACAGTCACCTTCGACACGACAAGGACAGATTTTGAAACTGGATAAAACTCTTCTCCAATTCCTGCATGGCGAAATATTTTCATCAGGATGTAGCTTTACCCTGAAAGGCTCATTCAAGGAACGAAGCCGACTCACCTATATGCAGCGCGTAGTCAAAGGGGCCAAAGTACTACACATTGGTTGCGTGGATCATACGCCGGACAAGGTGAAACGGAAACTCGCTAGAGGCGTCTGGCTTCATAAGCTGCTCATGGACAGTGCCAGCCTGTGTGCCGGAGTGGACATCAATGAGAAAGGCATCGAATTCCTTTCCGAAGAGATGAAACTTCCGCACGTCTATTGCGGCAATATCCTCACCGACGAAATCCCTGGCGTCAACGACGTTCAATGGGATTATGTGATCCTCGGCGAACTGCTGGAACATGTGGACAATCCGGTCCAATTTCTCGAGACTCTGCGCCAAAGGCCGGGGCTTGAAAAAGCCAAGTGCATCGTCACGGTCCCGAACGCGTTCCACTACAAGAATTTCAAAAAAGCTCTCAAACAGTACGAAGATATCAACAGCGATCATCGATACTGGTTCACGCCGTACACGTTATCAAAAGTCATGGTCATGGCTGGCTATGAAGTGGACGATATTCAGTTGACGCAAGACCGTGCCTTCAAATTTTTCCCACCCATTCCGTGGTTCCTCCTGACCCGCTACCCGCTCCTACGGAGTAAAGTTGTGGCTCTGGCGTCACCACCCCAATAGATATCGAAACAACACATGCAAAAAGGCTCGGACGAAAAATCGTCCGAGCCTTTTTGCATTCTTCCGTGGATAGTAAAAACTTACGGCTTCATCTTGAGATCCATCATGAGCAGCATCTGCAAGGCCTTGGTAATTTCACGATCATATTTGGCATCCTGAGCCAACGCCATGGATGCCGACACCAAACCCACGGGTTCCGCGTAAGGACGCTTGGTAATCATGGCACAAAAGGAGTCGGCCACGGCACACAGGCTGCCCGCAAAATCCTGCTTGATGCTCTTGAGTGGATAACCCGATCCATTAGCCCGTTCGTGATGTTGGGTCACACACTGCTCGATTTCAGCAAATCGCAAACCGAGCTTATTGAGCATCTCATAACCAACTTTTGTATGGGCATTAATCTTACTCCGTTCATCGCCGGTCAATGGTTTTTCCTTGGAACGAATAAAAACCGGCACTTTGGCCATGCCAAGATCGTGAAGAAACAATCCGGCCAAGACATGATCAAACGTCTTACGCTTCACTCCATCAGTAAACCCTTTTTCCTTGATCTTGCCCCACAAGGCCAGACCAAGAAATCCAGTATTCACGGAATGATTTTCCAGGGAGTGTTCGGTATGAAGTCGACGAACCAACGCGCGGGAACGGCGAATATCAGTGTATAGATATTCGGAGAGAACCATGAGGTCCACCCAGAGCTTCTCGAACACGGCTTTCACCGGCTGTTCGAAAAATTCGGCCAGCCTTCGGGTCAATGCCTGAGTGAAGATGTCGGCAATCTCTTTTTCCTTGAGATTTCCGTCAACCAACACCAAATCAAGCTGGTAACTGATATGCTTAACGTACACAGAATGGTCTTCGCGTGAAACAAAGATCATCCCATCTTTGGTCATGGTGAGCAATTCTTCGATCTGCTCATTGGTCAAGCGCCCCCCCACCTTGTAGTAAGGGATAATTCGGGAAACATCTTCCTTGAACGAAAAGATATTCAACGGTGGACGGTATTTATTAAAACTGCCCAGAATGTCGGCACTGATCTGATAGTATTCCTCATTGAGACCGTCGGGGATGTCGTGTTTCTGCGCAGAAGTCATCAGTTCTCTTCTTTTTTGAGCTTTTCATACAGCTTGACCACATTGGTCTGGGTAACCGCCTTGCCTTTCTCCGGCTGCCCCGCTGTGACAACAACAATATCACCTTCCTTGAAGGCGGGAGACTGCCGAACAAATACTTCGGCGCGCTCCTGATGGTCGTCTATAACGTCCAGCGGTTCTGCAGGGATAACTCCCAATGAAAGATTTGTGAAGTGTCTAACCATAGAATCAGTACTTAAGGCATAAATTGACTGTGCGGGACGGCACGAAGACAAGATTCGCGCAGTCGCACCGGAAGTGGAATGACAAACGATGGCCCTGGCGTCCACCTTGCCTGCCAACATGGCAGCGGCGTGAGCCAAGAAGGTAGACGGATGTTCCTTGACGCCATCCGCAGCCACATTACTCAAGCCAGTCTCAAACATGTATGCCTCTATCTCGTAGGCGATCTTGCGCATGAACTTGACCGCTTCGCCCGGATACTGCCCCACAGCGGTTTCTTCTGACAGCATGACACAGTCCGCACCGTCCAGAATAGCGTTGGCGACGTCAGTTGTCTCGGCACGGGTGGCCATGGGTGAATTAACCATGGACAGCAGCATTTGGGTCGCCACGATAACGGGCTTACCCAACTTGTTGCAGGCACGAATGATCCGTTTCTGCGCCGTGGGCAATTCAGCCAGATCAAGTTCCAAACCGAGATCGCCACGGGCAACCATGATGCCGTCGGCTTCCTGAAGAATTCCATCCAAACAGTCCAAAGCTGCGGTCCGTTCAATCTTGGCAATAATGGGCACACGCCGCTTATACTGAATCATCTCAGCGCGCAGATTACAAATGTCCTCTGGCTTCTGCACAAAACTCATGGCGACAACGTCCACACCCAAATCCATACCAATGGCCAGATCAGCCTTGTCCTTGTCGGTCAACGGAGCAAGCGTGGTGGTTGTACCGGGGAAAGTGATGCCCTTTCGCGGTGGACAGATGCCAGAATTGGTCGCCACCAAACGTATGAGGTGTTCCCCTTCGATCTTGACGACTTTAAACCGGATAACGCCATCACCAAGGGCAACAGGATCGCCTTCCTTCACACCCTGCAGCATCTCGGGAATGTCGAGACAAATGAATGGCCCGCTATCTTTTTTATACTCGTCAGGTGTTCCCAACAGAACTTCAGTCCCCTTGTTAACCTCGAAAGCGCCAAGCCCCACATCACAGGTACGGATCTTGGGTCCTGACAAATCCTGAAGCACCGTCAGGGTGTATCCTGTCTCCTGCTCCAGTCGACGAATGATCTCCACCATCTTGGCAAAAAACTCTCGCCCGCCGTGAGAAAAGTTGAGTCGAAAGACCTTCGCCCCGGAAGCCACCAAATCCCTGACAGCTTCGTAAGTCTCGGTTCCCGGCCCCAGAGTAGCGATTATCTTGATATGCCTATCCATGCCAGCCTCCTTGTACAGCCCCCACTCAAACGGATGATTTACCCGAAATGGAAACGTCTTATACGCTGAATTTACTCTTTTTTTAAAAAACCCAATCCCTCAGATTTACGGCAAGTCTAGGCCGCACCCCCAAAAAAAGCAATGATACTCGATTATTTTTGCCGATCATTCTTCGGCGGAGTGGTTGACTTTCCCTTGATTTTCAAGCACAGGTGGGAAGAAGTGGAAATCAGTGTAAGATTGGTGTAAGAATGTGGGACACACGGTTGTTCCGGGGGAAAGATGAAGTTTAAAGGTCACGCACACAGAAGTCTTGACGACAAAGGACGGCTCATATTGCCGCCCGAGTTCAAGGATTTGATCCGCGCCGAATCACCGGACGCGGTCATGGTGCTGACCATTTACGACAAACATGTCATCGGCATCACCCCGGAGCAGTGGACGTTGCTTGAAAGCGAACTTGACGGGATCAAGGCACCGAGTCGCGCCCTCCAGAACATCATTCGCCTTTTCAATCTCGGCTACACCGAAATAAAAGTAGGCAAGCAGGGACGCATAGCCATTCCCGCGCACCTGCGCAAGTCGGGCAAACTGGAAAAGGAAGTGGTGGTCATGGGAGCAGGGAAACGGTTTGAAATCTGGTCTGCAGAGAGCTTCGACCAGCTGCTTGAAGAGGACAATGACGTGTCCGCAGAGCTGGCTGAAAATAACGTCGCCCTCCCCTTCTGATGAAGCAGGGCAACAACGATCCCGCATCGCTGCACACGACTGTTCTTTTACATGAAGTTGTCGAGTGGCTTCGACCCAAACCCGGTGGCCGTTATATGGATGGCACACTTGGTATGGGCGGCCACAGTCTGGCGCTGTTACAGGCGGCAGGTGACAAAGCCGAACTTTTGGGGCTTGACCGTGACGAAGAGGCTTTGACGCTGGCAAGAAAGCGTCTCGTGGATTTCGAAAACAGGGTTCACCTGTACCACACCCCCTTCTCCGGTTTTGAGGAAGCTCTGGATGACATCGGTTGGGATACGGTTGACGGCGCGGTCCTGGACCTCGGCGTCTCCTCCATGCAGTTGGACGTTGCTGAAAGAGGATTCAGCTTTGTTCACGACGGTCCATTGGACATGCGCATGGACCCGGATTCCAACGCTTCGGCCGAAGATTTGGTCAATACGCTGAAACACGGTGATCTGGCGCGAATCATCAGAGTCTATGGGGAAGATCCCCTAGCCGGGAAAATCGCGTCTGCAATATTGAAAGCACGGGACAAAGAACGAATCACACGAACGCTCCAACTGGCGAGCATAGTGAGATTGGCCTATCCGCCCAAGATGCGGCACACAGCCCGCAATCATCCGGCGACCCGTACCTTTCAAGGACTGCGCATAGCAGTGAACAGGGAAACTGAGGAACTCGAGTATTACCTTAAAACCATCATCGGACGCCTAAAACCGGGCGCGAGAGTGGCCATCATTTCGTTTCACTCCCTAGAAGACAGGGCGGTGAAGCATTCATTTCGGGATGCTGCCAAGGGGTGCAAATGCCCCCCGCATCAACTTCACTGCACCTGCGGTGGCATACCCGAAATGAAAGTGCTCACCAAGAAACCGTTGGTCGCCTCGGAAGCTGAAAGGAACGTAAACCCCCGCGCCAGGAGTGCCAAACTCAGAGTCGCGGAGAAACTCGGACCAAACGGGGAAACCGTATGAGCAAAACCGACAAAACGCTCCTCTGGATGACACTGTGCCTCCTTGGCATGGCGCTCACTCTTGGCTTAGGAGCTGTTTGGTTGAACATTGAGCGTATGGATCTCGCCTATGATCTACGTAAGATGGAATTGAGTCTGGACCAGAAAGAGGATCTGGCAGTGAAGCTGACGGTTGAGAGGAACAACCTGGTTTCACCATATCAGCTCAAGAAGCTCGCAAGTCGGCTCGACTTGGGAGTGGCCGCGCCGGGACAGATACGGCGAATAACGGACACAAGGTAGCTTCGCGTACTGCCATATACGCGCCGCACAGTGGGAACAACAGGGATTACAATGGCAAAGGACAGAAAAAGGCGCACCGATCTAAGCGGAATCAAAATAGGGCTAGTCATAGCCTTGTTTACGGTTGCGCTTACTGGTTTGTGGGCTAGAGCCGGATGGGTTCAACTCCATGACGGCGAATATTTGGCCAACAAGGCCTCCAAACAAAGCCTCGCCGCCGAATGTGAATACGGTGAACGGGGTCGCATCTTTGACCGCAACGGTCAGATGCTCGCCACTTCTGTCGAAGCCAAATCAATTTTCGCCCGTCCCTATGAAATCGAAAACATCGATATCGCAGCAGACACCCTTTCCCGCGACCTCAAGTTGACCCGAAGAACAGTCTACAAGAAACTCAAATCCAAGAAAAAATTTGTCTGGATAAAACGGCAAGTTACAGACCGTGAAGCCTCTGCTGTTGCCAAAGCTGATCTGCCCGGCATTCGCCTGACCAGTGAATTCAATCGAATTTATCCCAATGGGCACCTTGCCGGACAGTTACTTGGTTTCGTGGACATAGATGGTCAGGGCCGGGAAGGCATGGAACTGGTTTTCAACAAACGAATGACGCCAAGCAAAGCGGAGTTCGTCGTACAACGTGATGCCACTGGCCGCCGCTTGTATCTTGACGCCCATGGACGCGAAATGGACATCAACGGTCTTGATGTCACGTTGACCATTGACACTCATCTCCAGCACGCCGCAGAACAAGCTCTTGCGAAATCCATCGCCAAATACGAAGCACGTGCGGGCATCGTACTCGTGGTCGATGTAAAATCCGGCGACATCCTCGCCATGGCTAATCAGCCCTTCTTCAATCCGAACATGGTACGCGTATCCAAACCTTCCCATAGGCGGCTGCGCCCCATTACTGATATTTACGAACCCGGTTCCACCATGAAACCGTTCCTGTTCGCTGCAGCTCTTGAAGAAGGTGTGATCGAACCGGACACCTTGATCAACTGCGAAAATGGCAGATGGCGCGTGGCCCGCAAGGTCATTCGCGACACTCACCCCGAGAAATGGCTGCCCGCGCACAAGGTCCTTCGGTATTCCTCCAATATAGGCTGCGCCAAAATCGGAATAAACATGGGCGCGAGCGTCTATCATTCATACTTGACCAAGCTCGGCTTCGGTGAGAAGACCGGCCTCGGCCTGCCTGGCGAATCGTCCGGCATTGTCATGCCTGCCACAAAATGGACATCCGTTGATCTGGCGGCCATCAGCTTTGGTCAGGGAATCGGAACAACTCCCGTTCAGCTCGCCAAGGCCTTCCTCTGCATTGCCAACGGCGGTATCACCAAAGACCTCAATCTGGTCAAACAGCCTCGAGTTGAACGTAAAAACACGGCCACTCAGGTCTTCAGTCCCGAGACCACAGCCAAAGTCCTCTCCATGATGAAGGACGTTGTCCACGAAGACGGCACCGGCCGTAGAGCCCGCATTCAGGGTATCACCATGGCTGGTAAGACAGGCACAGCCCAAAAAGCCTCTTCAAAAGGTGGTTACGGCGATCAATACCTTTCTTCCTTTGTGGCTCTTGTTCCCGCCGACGAGCCGGAACTGCTGGTCATAACCATGATCGACGAACCACAAAAATCCAACTACGGCTCCATGGTCGCGGCCCCGGTCTGCCGCGAAGTTACCGTGCGGACTCTGGCCTACCACGGCAAGCTGTCCGAAACACTCGACACCGTTGTTACCGAAAACATGTCTGTCGATTCGCTGGCCGAAGAAACACTGCCTCAAGCAGCCTCTGGACCTCTGGCGCATGTCGATACCAACGCGGTTCCGAACATTACTGGAATGCCCGTTCGCAGAGCTCTGGAGTTGTTAACTAAAATGGGAATAGTCCCTGTGCTCAAAGGCCAGGGAATGACGGTCAAAAGCCAAAAGCCCGCAGCCGGGCAACCATGGCCCACGGACCAAAACACGGAGGGTACGGATGATGTTTTTGTTCTCTGGCTCTCATAGTGGCAAGGAAAAGGACAAGGAACACGGCGTTATGGAATTTGAAACCCTGCTGAAAGAAGCGGAAAAAGGCCTTGTTGTGCGCACGGACTCGCGCAAAGTTCAGGATGGAGAATGCTTCGTCGCCATGCCCGGGACTGCGGTCCGGGGACTCGACTACATCCCCAGTGCTCTGGACAATGGTGCGCGCTATATTGTCGCACCCGAAAGTGCCCGTGATCTTGTTGCTCCCGTCGTGGAGGAAAAAGCCTTGGCCGTGTACGTGGAAAATCCCGCAATAGCTCTGGGGGAACTGGCCCGTGCCCATTTTCATCTCACAGACCGTGACGTAAAGTTGGTGGGCATTACCGGCACGAACGGCAAAACCACGACATCCTACATCATCGAGCACCTGCTCGCTTCCGCCGGTCTGAAAGTCGGCGTACTCGGCACGGTCAACTATCGCTGGCCCGGTTTCCAAATCGAAGCCTCCCTGACCACACCGGACTGCTGGATGATTCACGAACTCATTTTCAACATGAAGAAAGCCGACGTGGATGTTGTTCTCATGGAAGTATCTTCCCATGCGCTAGAACAATACCGCGTGGCCGGTCTCGACTTCAACGCCGGGGTCTTCACCAATCTCACGCAGGACCATCTCGACTATCACGGCGACATGGAAACTTATTTCAGAGCCAAAGCCAAACTTTTCAAGGATTACCCGACTGAAACCAAGACGAACATTTCCAACTACAACGACCCGTATGGCCGAATCCTCCTGGCAGAATGCCCTAATTCCATAGGCTACGGCATCGGCGAGATTTCCACTGTACGACAGGAAGTCGGTGACCGAGACATGATACAGGGCCGCATTGCCTCCATGGACGGACAGGGTATCGAACTGGAAACCACGTACAAGGGTAAAAGCTGGACCATACACTCTCCCTTGATCGGCGCTTTCAACGCCATGAACCTAATGGCCGCTCAGGCTGTTGGACTTCAACTCGGGCTCAACTGCAAAGACATGCGTTCGTTGAAAGATTTCCCAGGTGTTCCCGGCCGCCTTGAGCGCGTCATGAACGATCACGGCCTTGATGTTTTCGTCGATTTCGCCCACACACCGGATGCTCTGGAAAACGTTCAGCATACACTCAAATCGCTCAATTTCAAACGACTCATCACCCTGTTCGGCTGTGGCGGAGACCGTGACCGCACCAAACGCCCGATTATGGGACAGGCCGTGGCGCGGTATGCAGATGTGGCAGTGCTCACATCGGACAATCCCCGTTCCGAGGATCCCACGATGATCATGGACGATATCCGCCCCGGACTGGCAGGCACCCCTCAGGTTATTGAACACCCTGACCGCAAAACCGCTATCGCCATGGCCCTCAAGGAAATGAAACCAGGCGACGTTCTGTTGGTTGCTGGAAGAGGTCATGAGCCAAACCAAAAAATCAACGGTGAAATTATTCCCTTCCTTGATACGGAAGTCACCGCCCAACTGCTTGAGGAAATGTATTCGTGAATCTGACATTGGCTGACGTAGAACGCTGCCTCGGCGGCATGGCCGAAGAGGGCCACACTCAAATCGTCATCGCTTCGGTGAAGACGGACTCTCGTACAGTGGAAAAAGGCGACCTGTTCTTCTGCGTCAGCGGCGAGAATTTTGACGGTCATGAATTTGCGGCACAGGCCGTGAAGCAAGGTGCTGTCGCGATTGTTGCTTCACGTATGCTGGACGACGTAGATGCACCTGTCATCATGGTCCGCGATGCCGTAGGCGCTCTGGGGCGTCTGGCCGCATGTTGGCGTGACATGTGCGGAGCCAAACTCATCGCAGTCACCGGCACAGCGGGAAAAACCACGGTCAAGGAAATGCTCTATGCTGTGGCCTCACAAAAATTCAACACGGCCAAAAACTACCGTAATTTCAACAATCAGATAGGTCTGCCCCTGTCCATGCTCAAAGCAACAGTTGAACAAGATCTTTGGATCATGGAGTTGGGCATTTCACAGCGCGGCGACATGGAAGAACTGGCCCCTATCGCCAGCCCAGACATCGCGGTCATCACCAATGTCGGCCCCGGCCATCTGGAAGGACTGGGCAACGAAGCCGGTGTCGCTCACGCCAAATCCACCCTGCTCAGGTATCTACGCCAGCCCGGTTCCGCCATTATTTCGATGGACTATCCATTACTCTGGGACGCTGCCCGCGAACTCGTGGACGCTCCTATCGGATTTTCCACCAACAACGATTCTCACACCTCCTTTGTTGCCTCGTTTCTCGGGGCCGGAGCCAGTAATCTGGGACGTTTCCGGCTTCGGACCCCCGAGGGCGAGGAAGAATTCGAGGCACCATTCTGCGGCGAACACTACGCCGAAAACTTGGCCTGTGTAGCTGCCGTGGCCCATGCTCTCGGCATGAGTCGAGCAGACGTTATTTCCGGCGTTCAGTCGCTTGAACCGGACACCCAACGGTTCTGCTGCAAACCCAACGGAGACCTCATGGTCATCGACGACACATACAACGCCAACCCCCTTTCCATGGAACGGTCCATTGAAACCGCAGCCAACATGGCTGACGGCAAACCATTGGCCCTCGTTCTCGGTGATATGCGCGAACTCGGAGACGAAGCTGTTATGCGCCATGAGGAACTCGGACGCACCATCAAGGACATCTCCCCGGCGGTTGTCTTCTACAAAGGAAACCATTTCGAGGACGTTGCACGAGAATACGGCAAGAAAATGCACAAGGTCGACACGCAGGAAGATTTCGCCCATGCGTGGCAGTCCTTCGGCGCGGCCGATGGCGTGGTTCTGGTCAAAGGATCGCGTTCCCTCAAAATGGAACTCTTCGTGTCCGCCTTATGTGCAGGACGCACTGTGAACGCCCAAGGAGGCAAACAGTGATATATAATTTTCTCGTACCGCTTTCCACGGACTTGGGTATTCTCAATGTCTTCAGGTACATCACCTTCCGCTCGGTGTGGGCGTTGTTGACCGCTCTCATTATTTCCATCGTGTTCGGTCCAGCCATGATCCGCTGGCTCAAACGCATTAAATGCGGTCAGTACATCCGCGAAGACGGCCCTCAGCATCAGGCCAAGGAAGGCACCCCGACAATGGGTGGCATCATGATCCTGATCAGCGTGGGCGTGTCCACTCTGCTCTGGGCCGACCTGTCCAACATCTACATATGGCTGACCCTGCTCGTATACTTCGGGTTCAGTGCCATCGGTTTCGCCGATGACTACATCAAAGTCGTCAAGCGACAGAATCAGGGATTGTCCGCCAAGGCCAAATTTTCCCTGCAATGTTTGGTGACTGCCGTGGCCATTGCCTTGCTCATTCAGGAGCCAGCCTATTCCACGCAACTGTCCGTACCGTTTTTCAAGAATTTCAACCCTGACCTCGGCTGGTTCTACCTGCCCTTCGCCATGGTGGTCATGGTCGGAGCGAGCAACGCGGTCAATCTGACAGACGGACTCGACGGACTTGCCATCGGTCCAATGGTCGTTGCCATGGCCTGCTTTGCCATTTTCATCTACGTGTCCGGCCACGCAAAAATGGCCGATTATTTACAGGTACAGAGCATACAGGGCATCGGAGAAGTGACCATTTTTTGCGGTGCCATGGTCGGCGCAGGGCTGGGCTTTCTCTGGTTCAACGCGCATCCGGCCCAGGTCTTCATGGGCGATGTCGGTTCACTCGGACTCGGCGGTGCACTCGGATTCGTGGCCGTACTTGCCAAACAGGAACTCCTGCTCGCCATTGTAGGCGGCGTGTTTGTTTTTGAAACCCTCTCGGTCATTCTTCAGGTCGGATATTTCAAACTGACAGGCGGCAAGCGTATCTTCAAAATGGCCCCGCTCCATCATCATTTCGAGCTCAAAGGCATCCCTGAATCCAAGATCATTGTCCGATTCTGGATTCTGTCCATACTCATGGCTCTCATGGCCCTTTCCACACTCAAACTGAGGTAATCGAGGCATCATCGTGAATCGTATCGTCCGCAACTTCATTGACCAGCACATCCTCTCCGGCAAACAAGCCGTAGTGGTTGGCGTGGGCAAATCAGGTCTGGCCGCAGCCCGTCTTCTCGACGTGCTGGGTGCCAACGTGCGCGTGGTGGACAGAAATGAAGATGTGACCGAAGACACTCTGGGTGAACTCAAAGGGAAAGTGGAACTCGTCACCGGACCGCATAAAAAGAGACACTTCTCAGACGCGGACATCATAGTGTTCTCCCCCGGTGTGCCGGTAAAAAAACTTGCCCCGGTACTGGAAGGCATTGCTCCGCACACCATGGTCTCCGAACTGGAATTTGCTTCGTGGTTCATCGAGGCTCCCATGTTGGCTGTCACCGGTTCCAACGGCAAAACCACGACGACCACACTCATTTCCGACATTCTGGGACAGGCTGGTCGCACGGTCTTCACAGGCGGTAACATCGGCGTCCCCCTGTGCGAATATCTGTTAGACATGGAACCCGCCGAAATCATCGTGCTTGAAGTTTCCAGCTTCCAGCTCCAAAACTGCCGTCTGTTCAAACCCCATGTCGGCGTATTCCTAAATTTTGCGGCCAACCACCTCGACTACCATGAGGACATGAACGAATACCTTGAGGCCAAGCTGACGCTGTTCAACCGCATGACCGGCGAAGACATCGCCCTCATGCACGAATCCATGCGTGACATCATGAAGGACCGCTCCTTCACCAATGCCCATGTCCAATGGTTCGACGCAACAGACCGCTTCGACGCCCCCCATCTTCCCGGTGAACACAACCGCTCCAACGTGGAAGCCGCATGGCAGGCAGTGAAGCAGTTCGGCGTAACCAAAGAACAGGCTGCCAAAACCATCCTCAATTTCAAACCGCTGGCTCACCGCATCGAACCTGTGGGTGAGAAAAGAGGCGTCCTGTACGTCAACGATTCCAAAGCCACCACGCTGGAAGCAGCTTTAGCCGCAGTCCGCTCTTTCGATCGTCCGGTCCGCATTCTTATGGGCGGTGTTTGGAAAGGAGGCGATGTGGTCGCTTTTGCCAAGGGCATTAAAGGTTCGGTTGTTCATGTCGGTCTGTTCGGCGGAGCCAGAGAAGAACTGGAGCCAGAACTGTCCAAATCTTTCACCGTGACATGGGATGAGACGCTGGAAAAAGCGATCAAACGGCAAACTGCCAAAGCCGATGCTGGTGATGTCATCCTGCTTTCCCCGGCCACGGCCAGCTTCGATCAGTACAACGGAATGGCCCAGCGCGGCGCGGATTTCAAACGTGTAGTTGGAGGTCTCGATGACTAACCGACTCAACGCGAAGAAAAACGGAACCGCCAGAGGCCGCATTGATCCGTGGCTGCTCACTGCCACCATGATTCTCGGCGGCTTCGGCCTCATCATGGTCCTGTCCGCATCCGGCATCATGGCCGAACGGGTCTATGGCGATAAATATTTCTTCTTCAAACGGCAACTCATGTTCACAGGCGTGGGCCTCGCTGCCATGTTCTGCTGCATGCAGATTCCCCGGCGCGTGCTCTACTCCATGACCTACATATGGGTCGGCATTGCCATCGTGCTACTCAGCATGTGTATCTCGCCACTCGGCGTCTCGGTCAACGGGGCCAGTCGATGGATCAACCTGGGGCCGGTCAACCTCCAGCCCCTAGAATATGCCAAAGTCGCGCTGGTCCTCTATCTCGCTTACTTTTTCGCCCGAAAACAGGACATGGTCCGCACCTTCTCGGTCGGTTTCCTGCCGCCTTTCCTCGTAACCGGCTTCCTGTGCGGCCTATTGTTGCTGCAACCCGATTTCGGTGGCGCGGTTGTCATGTCAGGCCTACTTTTCTTCATGTGTCTGGTGGGCGGCACCCGGTTCAGTTACCTGTTTATCTCACTCATCTTCGCAGGTGGCGCGGGCTGGTTGCTCATCTCGTCCTCCCCATACCGTTTCAAACGGTGGACTGCCTTCCTCGATCCATTCGCCTCGGCACAGAATGAAGGCTACCAATTAGTACAATCCCTGTACGCCTTCGGTTCCGGCAAAATTTTCGGCACAGGCATCGGCGCAGGCCAGCGCAAACTGTTCTTCCTGCCCGAAGCACACAACGACTTCATCATGGCCGTTGTCGGCGAAGAACTCGGCTTTGTCGGCATGTCACTTTTCTTCATCGCCATTGGATTATTCCTTATCAGAGCCTTCCGCGTGACGCTCAAAGTAGAAGACCTGCAAGACAGATTCACCGCATTCGGTGTGACCTGTATTCTTGCCCTTGGCATGATCCTGAACCTCGCGGTCGTGCTGGGAACAGTACCGCCCAAGGGTGTCGCCATGCCATTCATCAGTTACGGAGGTTCCAGCCTGACCGTTTCCTTCATCTGCGCAGGCATCCTGCTGAATCTCTCCAGGAGGGTTAAAGCATGACGCTCAACAGAGTCATTCTCACGACAGGCGGCACAGGCGGCCACATCTTTCCGGCTCTGGCTGTTGCCACGGAACTCACCCTGCGCAACAAGGGTGTTGAAATCATGTTCATGGGCGGCCCCGGCCCGGAAGGCGACATGGCGCGCAAACACGGCCTCCGTTTTCTGGAGCTCCCGGCCTCGGGCATTATGGGACGCGGCATTCCCGGTATTATTTCCGGCATGGGCTGGCTCGGAACAGGGATGCCCAAAGCCATCGCCGCAGTCTGGGGGTTCAAACCGGACGCAGTTATCGGTTTCGGCGGCTATGCGGGCTTTTGCCCGGTGGTTGCAGCCAAAATCCTCGGTATCCCCACGGCCATTCACGAACAAAACTCCGTTCCCGGCATGGCCAACAAGGTGCTAGGGAAAATGGTCAAACGAATTTTCTTAAGTTTCCCGGACGCCCTACGGGTATTCCCAACGCACAAGACGTATCTCACCGGCAATCCGGTGCGACTCGACATCATTAAAGCTGCCTCCAAACGCAGAGCCCGTCCTGAAGGCAAACGAGTTCTCATACTCGGAGGCAGTCAGGGTGCACGGCCCATCAATGATGCCGTTATCAAGGCACTCCCCTCGCTCATGGAGGCAGGTGTAACCTTGGTACATCAGGCAGGCAAAATGGATTTCAATAGAGTTCGTGCCTCCTATGAAACCGCAGGAGTCGATCCTGCACAGGTATACGAATTTATCGAGGACATGGGGACTGAATACGCGCTCTGTGATCTGGCAATATGCCGATCTGGTGCAACAACGGTCTTCGAAATCGCGGCGGCAGGGGTTCCAGCCATTTTCGTGCCTTTCCCCCAGGCCACGCACAACCATCAGACAATGAACGCCAAAGCCATGTCGGACATCGGCGCGGCCCGGTTGCTCCCTCAGTCGGAACTGACTGGGGAATCGTTGGCAACCGCCACACTGGATTTGCTCAACACCCCCGAGCAGTTGACCAACATGGAAACAGCGGCACGCGAATTCGCCAAGGTGAAAGCGGCCGCGGATATAGCGTCAGGGTTAGAAGCCCTGACGGCGTAGGAGTTATAGTTATGGCAGCACAAGGACCATACCTGACTATCGGCGGCGAAGCCTGTCCGGCAATGCGAGCTCGAGTGAACACCATTCATATGGTGGGCATCGGCGGCTCCGGCATGAACGGCATCGCAGAAGTTCTCATCAACATGGGATTTGAGATTACCGGCTCGGACTTATCTGCTTCGGCGGCAGTCAGACGGCTGGAAAAACTCGGAGCCACAGTTTTCATCGGCCATGGCGCGGACAACGTGGGCAACGCGGACGTGCTCATCAAATCCACAGCCATCCCGTCCAAAAACCCGGAACTGGTAGAAGCCCGTGAACGAGGTATTCCCATCATCCCCCGCGCTGAGATGCTGGCCGAACTCATGCGGTTGCGCACGGGTATCGCCGTTGCCGGAACCCATGGCAAGACCACGACCACCTCGCTCATGGCGACAATTTTCACGGAAGCGGGTCTTGACCCCACCGTCATTATCGGCGGCAAGCTGAACACCTATGGAGCCAATGCCCGGCTCGGCGACGGCGATTATCTCATTGCCGAAGCCGATGAGTCAGATGGTTCGTTCCTGCGTCTATCTCCGATCATCACCGTGGTGACGAACGTGGACAAAGACCACATGGACTTCTACGACAATCAGGATGCCATCGACCTGTCATTCATCCGATTCATGAACTCCATTCCCTTCTACGGCATGAACGTGGTCTGCGGTGACGACGAGGGTGTGCAACGACTGCTGCCCCTGATCAAACGCCCGTATATGACCTATGGAATCGGCCAGCAAAACCGTCTGCGCGGCGAAATCATCAGTTCTCACCTACGCTCTCTGTTCAAAGTCTATCTGGACGGCGAAGAATGGGGCGAAGTGACTGTAGCCCAACCCGGCACTCACAACGTGCTGAACTCTTTGGCCTGCATCGGCGTGGCCCTGGAAGCGGGACTGAAAAAAGAAGACATCATCACAGGTCTTGCCAACTTCGGTGGTGTGGGCCGACGCTTTGACCGCAAAGGCGAGCATAAGGGTGTCATGGTTGTGGATGACTACGGCCACCATCCGGCTGAGATTCAGGCCAACCTCAAAACCGCTAAGGAATGCTATCCTGACCGGCGGTTGGTTGTGGCCTTCCAGCCGCACCGTTTTTCACGGACTCAGGCTCTGTTCGGCGAATTCTGCAAGGCATTTACCGACGCGGATCTGCTCCTGCTCACGGAAATCTATCCGGCATCGGAATCGCCCATTCCCGGCGTCTCCGGTCTTTCACTGGCTCAAGGCATCAAACAGGTGTCTGAAACCAAGGTGCAGTTTTTCCCGGATTTCGATTCCATCGAAAAACGACTCAAAGACACACTCAAACCCGGCGACCTGTTCATGACACAAGGAGCAGGCTCAATCTGGCGCATCGGCGAAAACTGGCTCAACCAGCCCGACGAACCGGACGACAACGAGGAATAAGGAACACATATGGGCCTTGAATTCATCTCCAATCCGTCGCTTTCCAAGCGAACGAGCTTACGCCTTGGCGGTACCGCCGAAGTGGAAGTCGTGGTGCGCGACAAACAGGACCTTGATGCCCTGTCCGATTTTCTCCTGAAAGAAACCCTGCGCCCCTTCGTTATAGGTGAAGGTTCCAACCTGCTGGCACAGGATGGTCAGCTCGACGTAGCCCTCATTCGAACAGAAACGCCTCCTGGGCCTGAACGGGTAGAAAAAAATGACGACACGCTCATCGTCCGTTGCGGTGCAGGCCAACGCCTGCCCGGACTGCTTGGATGGGCGCAAATGGCCGGTCTATCTGGCCTGGAAGGACTCACTGGCATCCCCGGTTCCGTGGGTGGATGCGTGGCCATGAACGCAGGCTCCTATGGCACGGAAATAGGAGATCTCGTGACCCGTGTCAGACTCTGGGCGCCCGGTCAGGGGCTTATCTGGCTGGACCGTGACCAATGCGAATTTTCTTATCGCCATTTCTCTCCCGCTATTGCCATGGGTAAATGCCTAATCTGGGAAGTGGAAATGGCCCTGAGCGAAGCCGATCCAAAAAAAGTCCGCAAGACCATGCAAGAAAACTACGAAAAGAAGAAATCCACCCAGCCAGTCACGGCCAGAACCGCTGGATGCGTATTCAAAAATCCTGAAGGACACAGTGCGGGCCGACTGCTCGACAAGGTAGGGATGAAGGGCGCCAGACTCGGCGACATGCTTTTTTCGGACATCCATGCAAATTTCCTCGTCAACAAGGGCAAAGGGACCAGTTCGGCCGCTCTGGAGCTTATTGAAATGGGCCGTATCGCCGTCAAAGAGCAATTTGACGTCAACCTCGAACTGGAGGTCATCATACTGTGAGTACCCTGACCATGGGCAAACAGAACCGTCTTTCTCTCAACAACAAACGGAGCAAGCGAAACAATACGCTCAGGCGTAAACCGAAATCTCCGCGCAGGTTGACAGGTACAGGCCAGTTCATTGTCCGCACTATTATGAGTCTGCTTGCCCTGTCGCTCATCGCTGTTCTCGGCGTGGGGCTGCTCTACGGGTATAGACTCATGACGTCTCATCCCTATTTCGAACTCAAGGAAATCCACGTCACCGGCAATGACCGGTTGACCCATGGCGATATTTTGAACAATGCAAATGTGGCCCTTGGTCTCAACTGCATGGAAATGAACGTGGGAGAGGTTGAGCGTAAACTCTCGGCTAATCCGTGGATCAAATCCGTGACCGTACGCCGAGATCTTCCCAACCGACTGTATATCAAGGTGCAGGAAAAAGTTCCGGCTTTCTGGACCCGTAAGGGCGACGGCCTCTATTTTGCGGATGCACAGGGTGAGGACATCGCCCCCATGAATCCCGGCGAACTGGCCTCCCTGCCCATCTTAAGCGTAGCGGAAGGATTGGAAGAAGGACCACGAGTACTCACTGGCATCCTACAAAAGATCAAGGATGGGCAAACGCCTTTCACGCAATCTCAGGCGGCATGGATCAAATTGACCAGCGCACACGAAATGGAAATTTACCTGGACGGCCACGATATGGGCAAAGGACTGACAATCAAACTTTCCACCGACAGATGGGAAGTACAGTTAGAACGCCTCAAGGTGGTCTGGCGCGACCTCATGCGCAGAAATGAATTCAAGAACGCCGCAATTATCGCGGCCAGTGGCGATAAGATTTGGATAAAGAAGCGTACTTTTCCCACAGCGGGATAAACGCATCAAAATATTACAGGATTACCGGGAATAACAGAGGAGTTACTTATGGCTAGAAATGATTTAATCGTCGGATTGGACGTCGGCACCACCAAGATATGCACTGTGGTGGGCGAGGCCTCTGAGACTGGCGTCGACATCATCGGCATCGGCACGGCTCCCAGCACAGGTCTGCGTCGAGGCGTGGTCGTCAACATCGAAAAGACGGTCCAATGCATCAAAAAATCGCTTGAGGATGCCGAACTCATGGCCGGATGTGACATCCGCACGGTCTACGCCGGAATCGCCGGAAGCCATATTCAGGGCTTCAACTCTCATGGCGTGATCGCAGTCAAGGGTGGCGAAGTCACCCAACGCGACGTGGACCGCGTCATCGAGGCAGCCAAGGCCATCGCCATCCCCATGGATCGCGAAGTCCTACACACACTGCCACAAGAATTTATCGTGGATGACCAGCGAGGCATAGCCGATCCGCTCGGCATGGCTGGTGTTCGCCTTGAGGTGAAGGTCCACATCGTTACCGGTGCGGTCACTTCTGCCCAGAACATCATCCGTTCGTGCAACCGTTCAGGGCTGGACGTTTCCAACATCGTTTTGGAATCACTTGCATCCAGCAAGGCCGTACTTTCCCCCGAAGAAAGGGAAATCGGCGTGGCTCTGGTCGATATCGGCGGTGGAACCACGGACATCGCAGTCTTTTCCAAAGACTCCATCAAGCACACCAGCGTCCTTGCACTCGGTGGTCACAACCTGACCAACGATATCGCATATGGCCTGCGGACACCCATGATGTCAGCGGAAAAGATCAAGATGGACTTCGGCTGCGCCATGGCTGATCTGGTCACGCAGGAAGAAATCATCGAAGTCCCGAGCGTGGGCGGACGTGAGTCCAGAAAAATGAGCAAGCGCGTGCTGTCAGAGATCTGCGAACCGCGCTGCGAAGAGATTCTTGCACTGGTCGATCAGGAACTCATCAAATCCGGGTTCAAGAACATGATCGCGGCAGGCGTAGTCCTGACCGGCGGCACAGTCATGATCGAAGGTATGCAAGAACTTGCCGAACAAATTTTCGACCTGCCGGTACGCATCGGAATTCCGGGTGAAGGCATTGGCGGCCTGACCGCTGAAGTCCGCAGCCCGAAATATGCCACGGCGGTCGGTCTGCTGCTCCACGGGGCCGAAGAGGAAGGCCTGCACAAGGTCCGGCCCTTCAAGATTCGCGACGATTCCGGTTTCGACCGTATCGTGTCGCGCATGAAAAAGTGGTTCACAGACATTGCTTAAGGAATGAGCTTTTTTTGAGGATACAGGGAACATTCAACAGGGAATATTCTGAGGAGGACACGTAATGGAATACTTTGAAATCGAACATGAAAGTAACGCTAAAATCAAAGTCGTCGGTTGTGGCGGCGGTGGTGGTAATGCAGTCAACAACATGATCCAATCCGCGCTCAAAGGCGTGAAATTCATCGTTGCGAACACTGACCATCAGGACATTGACAAATCTCTGGCCGAACACAAAATCCAGATCGGCGAAAAGCTGACCAAGGGACTTGGCGCAGGAGCCAACCCGGAAATCGGTCGCTCGGCTGCCATGGAATCCGTGGATCATATCCGCGAGGCTCTGGAAGGCGCTGACATGGTCTTCATCACCGCCGGAATGGGCGGCGGTACCGGCACTGGCTCCGCTCCAGTCGTGGCTCAGGTGGCCAAGGAACTCGGCGCGCTCACCGTTGGTGTCGTAACCAAGCCTTTTTATTTTGAAGGCAAACGTCGTCTGGAACAAGCTGACGAAGGTGCCAAGGCACTGTCTGAAGTGGTGGATTCCATCATCACCATCCCCAACGACCGTCTGCTCCAGTTGGCCGCCAAAAAGGCATCCTTCTCCGACATGCTGAAAAAAGCTGATGAAGTCCTGTACTACGCAGTCAAGGGTATCGCTGATCTGATTACCGTACACGGCTTGATCAACCTCGACTTTGCGGACGTAAAAGCCGCCATGTCCAGCTCCGGCATGGCACTCATGGGTACCGGAATCGCTTCCGGCGAAACTCGTGCCAAAGAAGCAGCCATGAAGGCTATCACCAGCCCACTGCTGGAAGATGTCTCCATCGAAGGCGCCAAAGGCGTACTTATCAACATCACCTGCGGCCCGGACATGCTCATTGATGAGGTTTCCGAAGCAGCAGATATTATTTACAAAGAAGCACATGACGACGCCGAGATCTTCTTCGGTACGGTCTTTGACCCGGATGCAGGCGACGAAATGCGCATCACTGTCATCGCCACCGGCATCGAAACCGTCATGGAAGATGCCGAACCTGTCCTGAGCAAGGCTGAACAGCAGAAAGTTCTGTTACTCGGCAAGCCTCGCGGTATGGGACAGCCTGCTGCAGACACGCAGCCTCGTCGTTCTGGTCACCAGCAGGTGCTCAACACCGACCGAAACATTCCTGCGTACCTGCGCAAGGCCGGTGGAGAATTGAACACCACGGAAGCACCGTCCATGCAACAGACTCGTCGAGTCGTTGCCGGTCCTGGTGAAGAAGAGTTCATTTTCGAAGATGACAACTTCGAAGTCCCGGCCTTCATCCGAAAGAATGTTGACTAGGACCATGAAAACTCACGTGGAGGAAAACCGCTATCGTTAAGCGAACCCTGTATTATGGCGTCGAGGAGCCTAACGCTCCCGTCCTCGGTGGCCGGCTCCCTGTAGCTCTGGCTGTTCCAGGAGGCGATAAAGCCGCCATATCCACTCTCGGCTGGCAAGCCGTCTATCGGACGCTGACCGAGGAACCCGGCTTGGCCGTTGAACGTGTCTTCCCGGACAAGCTGGGATTGACCGATGGCGCTGATCCAAAAACACGTGAATCAAATAGCCCACTATCCTCATTCCCTGTAATCGCTTGGAGCATTACGTTCGAGGAGGACTTCCTCAGCCTTCCTCGAACGCTCCGGGCAGCGGGCGTTCCGCCTCTTGCGGCGGAACGCCCTTCTCTTCCCTTGGTCATCTGCGGTGGCCCCATTGCCTTTCTGAACCCCGCCCCTATTGCGCCCTTCATTGATCTCTTCTGGGTGGGGGAGGCTGACAAACAATTCTTAAACCTCTTCGACACACTGAAACGACTAGTCTTTGATGGCAAAGGCAAGGAAGAAATCCTTGAGGCCATCAAGGATATGCCGGGAGTCTATGCCCCTGGACGCTCAAAAACGCCGGTCAAAAGACTCACATCCGGCCCGACCGGCATCTTGAACGACCCTGCGTTCTCCTGCTTCATATCGGGCCGAGCTGCTTTTCGAGACACCCTGCTGCTTGAGGTCAACCGAGGATGTCCGTATGGGTGCCGCTTCTGTGCTGCCGGGTACATCTATCGCCCGCCACGCCTCGCAAAAATAGAAGAACTCAAACGCATCGTTGAACTCTCCGATCCACCCAAAGTAGGATTGGTTGGTACAGCCCTGACTGATTGGCCCGATCTGGTTCCCTTCCTGAAATGGCTGCACAGTAAGAAAAAGAAATTTTCGCTCTCTTCCATGCGTGCCGACGGCATTACCGAAGAGTTGCTCGTCTACTTACGAGAACGCGGTATCCGTACCGTAACTCTTGCCCTGGAAGGCGCGTCTGAACGCCTTCGTCGCATGATGAGCAAGAAACTTGATTCCAAGGATTTCCTGAATGCAGTCCGACTGTGCGCCCGGTACGGGGTCAATCATCTGAAACTCTACCTCATTGTCGGATGGCCCGGAGAGACAGATGCCGACTATGAAGAACTTGAACAATTCCTCAATGAAATACTTCGCATTCGCTCTGAAGAACCGGGTGGCAAAAAGAAACACCTGATGCGCATTACCATCGGCATCAGTTCACTTGTCCCCAAGCCGTTCACACCGTTCCAGTGGGCTCCCATGATGGACGAAGCCTCTCTTGAGGCACGCATGAAGCAACTTGTTCACATGGTCAAACCTTTCAAGGGCGTCACTTTACAACACGATTCCCCCTTTCAGGCCCGACTCCAGGGCGTGCTCGCCCGTGGGGGTGAAGAACTGGCCGAATTCATCCAGCTCGCAGCTGAGCATGGCGGTTGGAAAAAAGCACTCAAACGATGGGATGGCGATCCATCCCATATCATCGATAGAGAGCGAGACAAGGACGAAAGCTTCCCGTGGGAAGTCGTTGATGTCGGCGTCAAGCGAGAATTTCTCTGGAAAGAATGGGAAAAGGCAAAAATCGCCAAGGTCTCACCCAAATGCCCATCCATGGATTGCACCCAATGCCGCATGTGTGGAATGGAAAGAGGCTAGATTTCCAAATCACCGCCGTCCTTTTTTTCATAGACAAAATTCTCACGGCATGGACAGCCTCACATATAGAAAATATCTTTCTTATATTTATTCAAGTCATTGAAAAAACAGTTGTACTTTTAGGAACTACTTATTGTATATATCAAAACAATATCATTATGAAGTTGATATACAATGGCTTTCAGTCGACTCTCCGAAACGCTTATCGGAGAACGACAATTTTATTTACTGAGGATCTTCATGCGCCTGTTGCACGTCTTCATTGCCTTCATACTCCTGCTCATGTCGTTTACGCCATGTCAGGCAAGACAATTAATCGTTCTCTTCGGCACAGACTCCAAACCACCTAAATCTTGGAAAAAAGAAAACAGCCCTTGCGGTATCCAAGTCGATATTCTGCGTGAAATCGAATTTCGCACAGACCTGACTTTTGACATCCACATGTACCCTTGGAAACGGGCTTATATGAATGCCATTGAAGGAAGAGGGGGCATTTTCGGTCTTTCCATGACTAAAGAACGCCTGAAGATATTCGACTACTCACAAGTTATGTGCATGGATGAAATGCGCTTGATCACCCTCAAAGGACACGAATTTCCTTTCCATTCCATTCAAGACCTCAAAGACAAAACCATCGGAGTGACTCGCGGCGCTTCATACGGTGACACCTATGATAACGCGCTCGGGACCGTCTTTACGCCATGTTACGACGGCCAGCCTCTCATCAGACTTCGTATGCTTCTGGCAGGTCGCACCGATGCTGCATTAATCGGTCCCGGCAAAACCGCAATTACTTACATCGTTAGGAATGACCCTCGTCTGAAGGCCAACATCGATAAATTTTCCGTTTTGGAAACGCCTTTCAACATCGATCCCAATTTCATCGGCTTCCATAAAAGCATGCGACAAGGGGAAAACCTGCTCAAGATAAACCGAGCTCTCAAATCCATGTGGAAAGATGGAACCATATCCAGAATCGTGAATAAATATTGAGATCAAACAAACGGAGCACCATGTTTCAACGCATATTTCACGTCCAACGTCTGCTACTTTCAATACTTATTCTCACGTGTCTGCTGACAATTCCTGCTTCTGCCGATTCTCTCCCTGATGGATTTGTCCGACTCAATCAATTCATACCGGATGCCACTTACGACGTGCGTTATTACAACGGTCACAACTTCGTTGGCGTAAAGATCGACGGGTACACTGCTCCGGTAGTCATCATAACAATTCAGGCAGCCACCGCACTCAAACAAGTTCAAACCGATCTCAAGCCATTCAATCTTGGCCTTAAAATCTTTGACGGCTACCGCCCTCAAAAAGCTGTCGATCACTTTGCGCGCTGGGCCAAAGACATCAACGATACCCGAACGAAACCGGAATTTTATCCTGACGTGGATAAACGCCATCTTTTCCGCGATGGCTACATAGCAGCCAAATCCGGCCACTCACGCGGTTCCACAGTCGATCTGACCATCATCGACCTCACCACCAAAACAGAACTCGACATGGGCACTACCTTCGACTTTTTTGGCCCTAAATCCTGGCCCGACAACAAATCCATGTCACCCAAAGTTCGCGCCAACCGAGCCCTGCTTCAATCCATCATGCGCAACAACGGCTTCAAACACCTCAAAGAAGAATGGTGGCACTTCACGCTCAAGAACGAACCCTATACGAATACATACTTCAACTTCCCAATAAATTAAGCACTTCCCCTTTGCGCGAAGCGCAGACAAGAAGTTTAGGAAAAGAGAGGAATGGGGGTCCGGGGGAGACAAAAAAGCCCCGGTTCAGCATCAACTGAACCGGGGCTTTAAATTGTATAAATCTCAATCTACCAAGCGAAGAGCGGGAATTCGCGAGCAAAATCTTCGACTTCTTCGGAGATGCCTTTGAGGGCCTTGTCGTCGTTCATGTTGTTCAGAGCGGCGACAATGGCTTCGGATACCACGATCATATCTTCTTCGATCATACCACGAGTAGTCAGAGCCGGAGTACCGACACGAATACCTGAAGTCTGAAACGGAGACTTGGTCTCAAACGGAATGGTGTTCTTGTTGACGGTGATACCGGCCTTGTCCAAAGCGATCTGAGCATCCTTACCGGTGTAGTCCTTTTCGGACAGATCGAGCAGCATCATATGGTTGTCAGTGCCACCGGATACAAGCTTGTAACCGGCTTCCTGCAAGGACACGGCGAGCTGCTTGGCGTTCCTGACGACCTGCTGCTGGTATTCCACGAAACCGGGAGCCAAAGCTTCGCCAAAAGCCACAGCCTTGGAGGCGATGACGTGCATAAGCGGACCGCCCTGAATGCCGGGGAAAATGTTGGAATTGAGTTCCTGTTCCAAATCTTCGCTGGAGAGGATCATACCGCCACGAGGACCGCGCAGAGTCTTGTGAGTCGTGGTGGTGGTGTAATGAGCGTGCTCAATGCAGCTTGGATGTTCACCTGCGGCGATAAGACCCGCGATGTGAGCCATATCCACCATCAACTTGGCACCAACCTCATCAGCTATCTGACGGAAACGGGCAAAGTCGATAACACGCGGATACGCGGAAGCACCGGCAATAATCATGGTCGGCTTGTTCTCTTTGGCGAGGGCTTCGACGGCATCATAATCTATGGTCTGGGTTTCCTTGGAAACACCGTAATGGACCATGTTGAAGAGCTTGCCGGAAAAGTTGACTGGAGAACCGTGGGTCAGATGACCACCATGGGACAAATCCATGCCCAGCACAGTATCACCGGGCTTGCAAGCCGCGAAGTAGACAGCCATGTTTGCCTGAGAACCGGAGTGCGGCTGAACGTTTGCATAGGTAGCACCAAACAGCTCCTTGGCACGATCTCGGGCCAGGTCTTCGACCTCGTCCACATGTTCGCAACCGCCATACCAACGCTTGCCGGGATACCCTTCAGCATATTTATGGGTCAAAACAGACCCTTGTGCCTGGCGCACGGCCGTGGACACGAAATTTTCACTAGCGATCAGTTCAAGTTTAGAAACCTGACGATCAACCTCATCGGCGATGACAGCGGCTACTGCCGGATCCTGGATAAGCAGTTCTTCCATGAAGATACCCTCGTGTTGAATGTGGATGCGAATGGCTTCCCATGCCGATCACACGTCGGTTCAGTCATAACGCCGCTGTCCGAAAGTCAACTTTTTCATTGACTCCGTCCAATGGCTGCCGTCCGAATGTGCGGTATGGAGATCCGTCCTTATATAGTCACGAAAAGGTTGTTCAACCCTTTCGATTGGTCTTTGTACAGCAGAGCCTTTGTAAAGCGTTCGGGATTAGGGTGCAAGGAAAAGACGCTTCAAGAAAATTTGAAAATTGATCCCACGAAAAAAGGGAGGCCGTTTGGCCTCCCTTGTCGTTATCGTGTAAAGCGCTTGAACAGCATGCAGGCGTTGGTACCGCCAAAGCCGAACGAGTTCGACAAGGCGTAATTAGCCTGAATTTCTCGCGGCCCGTCAGCGCAGACGTCCAGATCACATTCCGGGTCAGGATTGTCCTGGTTAATAGTGCCGGGGATAATTCCCTCATGCAACGTCTTAACTGCAAAAACCGCTTCCATGCCGCCTGCCGCACCGAGCAAATGTCCGGTCTGCGACTTGTTGGCGCATATGTTGATGTTATAGGCATGGTCACCAAAGACCTTTTTGATAGCCCGTGTTTCACACAGGTCATTCAATTTAGTGGAGGTGCCATGCGCGTTAATGTGATCGACCTCTGACGGATCGATCTTCGCCTCACGGATGGCCGCTTCCATGGCATATGCCATGCCTGCGCCGTCTTCCGGCGGAGCGGTCATGTGGTGGGCATCACCAGAAGCACCGAATCCGACCACTTCGGCCAAGATGTTCGCACCGCGAGCTTCAGCGTGCTCCAAGGATTCCAGAAGCAACAGACCGCAGCCTTCCCCCATGATGAAACCTGTACGGTCTGCATCAAACGGACGGGAAGCTAGTTCCGGCTCATCGTTGCGAACGGAAAGAGCTCTCATGGCGTTGAACCCGGCCACACCCAAAGGAGTTATGGTGGATTCAGAGCCACCGCAAATCATTGCGTCCGCGCGGCCCATGGCGATATCGGTGTAGGCGACGCCAACACCATGCGTACCGGAAGCACACGCGGTGGTGGTGCAGATATTAGGTCCCATGGCTCCAGCTTCAATGGACACCTGACCGGCAGCCATGTTGGCAATGAGAATAGGGATAAAAAACGGGGAGATGCGACTTGGGCCCTTTTTCAGGAGCTTGGCATGCATTTCCTCGATAGAGTGCAATCCACCCAACCCAACACCAACGACAGTGCCGACCCGAGCACGCTCGGACTCAGGGACAGTCCAACCGGCTGATTCAAACAACATCTTGGTACAGCACACCGCATATTGAGTAAAAATCTCCATGCGACGTGCTTCTTTCTTGCCGATAAAAACGGTCGGATCGAAATCCCTGACCTCACCGGCAATCTGGGTGGCATAGTCTGCAGCGTCAAATCTGGTGATCTTGCCGACTCCGGATTTCCCGGCCAGCAGATTGTCCCAACTGGTATCAGCATCATTGCCAAGGGGAGTAATGGCAGAAACACTGGTAACAACAACCCTGTTCATAATACCTATCCGTAAAGTCTACGTATTGGAATGAAAAGGAGCGTCTTCCACCACTCTGGTGTACAAGACGCTCGCAATAAATAACTTTTATTTAGTCGAGCGAATCTATTGAGCTTTCTCGATATGAGAAATAGCGTCACTGACTTTGAGGATTTTCTGAGCTTCCTCATCGTCGATTTCCACGTCAAACTCTTCTTCCATGGCCATGATCAGTTCGGTCAGGTCCAAAGAGTCTGCACCCAGATCTTCAACAAATGCTGCGCCTTCAACGACTTCGTCTGCGGACACACCAAGCTGCTCAACAATAATCTCTTTCACTTTTGCTGCTACATCGGACATAATTTCCTCCAATATCAATGTTTTTCTTAAATTACATGTACATGCCGCCATTGACTCCCAACACCTGACCGGTGATGTACCCGGCACCAGATGATGCCAGGAAGGAGACTGCGGCTGCGATATCCTCGGACTGCCCGAGGGATTTTAACGGAATTTGTGCGAGCATGGCGTCAACGACCTTTTCAGGCAGTTCGGCGGTCATGTCTGTTTCAATGAAGCCAGGAGCCACGGCGTTGACGGTAATACCGCGCCCAGCCAATTCTCTGGCTGCGGATTTAGTCAAACCGATGAGTCCAGCCTTGGCAGCACAATAGTTGGCTTGCCCGGCGTTGCCCATCTGGCCAACAATGCTGGCGATGTTCACGATGCGGCCATGACGTTGCTTGCCCATAATTTTGGACGCTTCCTTGAGGAAAACAAAACAACCGGTAAGATTGATGTGGAGAACTTTGTCCCAGTCATCATCTTTCATGCGCATCATCAGACCATCACGTGTAATACCCGCATTGTTCACGAGTACTTCAAGAGAAACCTTGCCCTTAATTTCTTCTTTGAAGAATGTGGTCACGGCTTCGCGATCGCCGGAGTCCAGTTGAAAGGCCTTGGCCTTACCACCGTTCTTTTCAATACCGGCCACCACTTCTTCAGCGGATTCAGGGCGGCTGACGTAAGTCAGGTACACTTCGAATCCGTCAGCGGCCAGCCTCTCGGCGACCGTACGTCCTATGCCACGGGAACCGCCCGTTACCAGGGCGACGTTGCTCATATCGCTCATCAATTGTCCTCGTGATGCTCGTGTTGGTCAGCACCCAATATACCAATTGGTGCCGGACTGCAAATTCCAACTCAGATTGTAACGTAAAAGTCTATTCACTATTCGTAGAGAAAAAGCAAACAAACAGCCGTTTTAATCCTAGAATTGTATCAAGGCTGCACCCCAGGTAAACCCGCCGCCAAAGGTGGGGGTCAGCACAAGGTCGCCCTTCTTGATAAATCCGGTTTTCACGGCCTCATCCAATGCAACGGGCACGGATGCGGCGGATGTGTTGCCGTATTTCTCGATATTTACGAAAACTCGTTCCTCCGGGATGTTGAACCGACGGCCCACGGCATCAATGATGCGCATGTTTGCCTGATGGGTAATAAGCACATCCACATCGGACTTTTCAAATCCATTCCGTTTGAGAATGGCTTCGCTTATGGAAGTCATGTTGCGGACGGCGTGCTTAAACACCTCGCGGCCTTGAAATTCAACAAAATATTCAGGGCCGACAGTGTCGCCCAAGGCGTAGGAGTAAGCTGAACCTCCGCCGTTGACAGTGAGTAAATCACCGAGTGAGCCATCGGCCGCCAACATGACGTCCAAGACACGGGGGCCATCGGTAATCTCACCGCCGGTCAAAACGGCTGCGCCTGAAGCGTCTCCGAAAAGGACACAGGTTGCACGGTCTTCCCAATTCATTCTGCGAGAAAGAGTTTCACTGGAAACAACCAGAACTTTACTCTCCGGCTCCAGACACAGATACCCGCGCCCGGATTGCAATGCGTAGAGAAAGCCGGAACATGCGGCCTGCACGTCAACACACATCTGGCCCTTGATACCCAGCTTTTCCTGCAAACGGCAGGCAGCAGAAGGAATCATGGAATCCGGAGTAAATGTGCCACATATGATATGGGTCAGTTCAGCAGGTTCAATGCCTGCGTCGGCCAGTGCTTTTTTGGACGATTCAAACGCCATGGAAGACGTTGTTTCACCGTCAGCAGCTATGTGCCGTTCCTTGATGCCTGTGCGGGTGGTTATCCACTCGTCAGTGGTATCGACGATTTTTTCGAGGTCAGCGTTGGTCAATATGCGCTCGGGGGCGTAACTGCCAAAGCCGCGTAGGATGAAGTTCATCATGGGTTGGGTCTGTATGCCAATGGGCAGGTGTGGTCAAGCAGTGCGATATTTTGCACAACTTAAATTATATAGAATGCTATGCGGCGGTTTTGTCAGGTTTTCCGGTCAGATCAGCATGGGCAGCTAGCCCCTCAACCAAGTGACCATTGGCGTTATTTCGAACTGAAGTGGCAGCCATACGAATGCAATTAATTATTGCCAATTCGTTGGATTTACCATGCGCCACGATGACAATATCCTTCAGGCCAAGCAAAGGTGCTCCGCCATATTCGGCGTAATCAACGACTTTCTTAAACCGCTTGAATGCCCGGAACGACAACAACGTTCCAAGCTTGGACAGCCAACTGGATTTCAGTTCGTCCTTGAGGATATGACTCAGGGAATGAGCCAGACCCTCAGACAACTTGAGGGCCACGTTGCCCACAAAGCCATCGCAAACAACGATATCCACTTCACCCGTAAAGATGTCGCGGCCTTCAACATTGCCGATAAACCGAAGATCAGACTCACGCAACAAATCAAAGGCCTCACGCACAGCGGCGTTGCCTTTTCCTTCTTCCTCGCCGATGGAAAGGATACCCACAGAGGGGTCCTTCATCTCAAGGACATACCGAGCAAAAACGTCGGCCATAAGACCAAACTGCGCCAAATGCTGAGGCTTTGAGTCCACATTGGCACCCACATCAATGAGCACCACGGGATTCTTCTCCGTGGGCAAAATGCCGGCAAGAGCCGGACGCAAAACGCCCTTGATTCGACCCAAAATGAACATACCGCAAGCCACAGAGGCTCCGGAATTTCCAGCCGAAACAACGCCATCGGCATCGCCTTTTTTCACAAGATGGCAAGCCACCTGGATGGACGAATCCTTTTTGCGTCTCAACGCATCAGCAGGCTTGTCGTCCATCTCCACCACCTGCGAGGCATGGACAACGGTAATGTCCAGCCCGGCGGTGTTCAGATCGGCAAGTTCGCGATTGATATGGTCTTCGTCGCCGACAAGGGCAACAGCAATGCCTTCGCGTGCGGCTTCAACCGCAGCGGGCACGACAATGCGGGGGCCGAAATCGCCCCCCATGGCATCCACGGCAATGCGTGGTGCCCGGGTAGCGTCAATGCTAGGCATCGTCGCTGCTGACTACCTGACGCCCTTTGTAAGTGCCGCAAACAGCGCAAGCACGATGGGGCAGAGTAGGCTCGCCGCATTCGCAGTAAATGACGTTGGGAGCTGCAACCTTATCGTGGGAGCGGCGCATGCCCTTACGGGACTTGGATGTCTTTTTCTTGGGGACTGCCATGATGTATACCTCTTAATATTTATTTTTAATCTTCACCTCGCCGTGGATAGCTGGGCCATCCGGGCAAGGGGCGTTACTTTATCTTCAAGTTGCGGAAAACTGCAAGCCTTTCGTCGCCCTCTTCCTGCTCACATTCGCATTCAGAGGTATTCAAGTCCTTGCCGCACCCGGAACATATACCCTTGCATCCTTCCGAGCACAACGGCTTGAAAGGCAGAGCCAAAGCGAATTCTTCCCACAGGACAGCACCGAGATCGAGTTGCAACTGGCCGTTTTCCAAACGGACACGCGCCACTTCGTCAAACTCTTCATCCGGAATCTGCTCATAGATATGATAATCTACATCAATAGGAAATTCAAAAAGGCTTACACATCGATCACAAATGATATTCACAGAACCCTTGAGGGTCCCACGAATAAGCACACCATTCTCGGATTGCGGCAAAAGGAAATACTCCGCCACCAAATCCTTACCCGGCTTAACGGGCATGGTGAACTCTTTCCACCCATCACGCCAAAGTGCTTGGTCATCATAGGTAAAATCTTTGCCCTCGGCGGCAATATCACTAATCGGAATCCATAATTCAAACATAATATTCTCCGTCCGCGAGCATTATGGCCCGCTGGACAACCGCTGCTTCCTATATGGTAACAAATTCTCCTGTCAAGAAAAAAAACTCTTGCCATTTCACAAAAGGCTCGGTAATGAATCACTCCCGCTGCTTGGGGAAGCTACCAACTCCAGGCTATGATTAAAAAGCCAAATTGAACTATTTTATTTGAATACATTAGGAGGTCGCAATGTCCCAGGTTTGCGATATTTGTGGAAAAGGCCCTCAGAGCGGCAACAATGTCAGCCACTCCCACATTAAGACCAAGCGTCGTTTCATGCCCAACTTGCAGAAGGTTCGTCATCAGCTCGAATCCGGTCAAGTTGTCAGCATTAAGGCTTGTACTCGCTGCATCCGCAATGGTGCCGTGACTAAGCCCGTCGCTCGCAAAAAAACTGACGCGTAAGTCCGTTTAGAATTTTAGCTACGAAAGCTATGCTGCCACCGATTCGCTCGGTGGCAGCTTTTTTGCGCCCTGTGAATATGCCACAGGTTCCCTCCTGTCTCAATTCAAAAACAGCTATAAGAACTCATGTCCTTGATCCCTTCCAATTCCCTTGTTACTATTTATAGCTTACAATAGTCGCCCTTTTGTACTGTGACAAATATTCTTTATTGAAATACTCTGATAAAAAAGAACTATTGCACTTTTGAATTAAGGATATCAATGCGACTACGAATTATAGTCTTGGCACTCACTATTGTCTGCATAGGGGCAAACGCATATTCAATGGACCACATCAAGCTGTCTCCAGACTTCAAATCTGATTGTTATATTTACACATTGTTGGAAAAAGCACTTGAAGTAACAAAAAGGACCGATGGCCCATTCACCATTTCACAGGCCCCACTCGGGATGAAAAGGAATCGGGCCTTGTACGAACTTGTTGAAGGTTCCAACATCAATATACACATAGCGGCAACAAGAAGAGAATGGGAATCAAAAACACTTCCCATCCGCATCCCCATCATAAAAGGACTTTTAGGATATCGTCTTTTCCTCATTAACAAAAAGGATGCTCGCCTTTTTAAAAAAATTGAAAATATCGAAAAATTGAAAAAATTCAGAGCAGGGTCAGGACAACAATGGACCACAACTGCAGTTCTCCTAGACGCTGGTTTCACAGTTATTACCGGATCAGATTATGAGGGGCTTTTCGGCATGCTCGAAGCAAACCGATTTGACTATTTTCCACGCGGGATCAATGAAATCTATTTTGAACTGGAAGCACAAAAACAAAAACACCCCGATTTGGACATCGACTCAGCATTGGCTCTTTACTTCCCCACTCCAAGCTATTTTTTCATATCCCCTCAACATCCACATTTGGCTGATCGAATCCAACGGGGACTGGAAATTCTCATTCAAACAGGCGAATTCGACACAATGTTCAATAAAGAATTTGCCACATCCATATCGCGTGCAAAGTTGAACAGTCGAAAATTATTCGTAATCGAAAATCCTTTTTTAACCGATAAAACTCCTTTTGATCGACCAGAACTCTGGTTTTCCCCCGATGTTTCGACTCCGTAAAAAATCACACAACAAAACCATTTCTTTCCTTAGAATCATCACCGATCCTTCTGTGCAAAAATCAGCGCACAAGGAGTGCACAGACATGCACTCCTGCACATATCACATTTTACAAGATTTGCTTAAAATACCATTATGCATGAACATTATCTTTGGCACGCCTCCTGCTATTCTTCAGTAAAAGCACGAACGAGGTTACACATATGGGATTTTTTAGTACAATAGGTAATTGGTGTGGAGGGCCTGCCTTCTGGCAGGGCAGCGGTCACGGAATGGGCGGATGGATGCCCTTCCATTTTGGCGGCATATTCCAGCTCATCATTATCGGACTCATCATATATTTCACGGTCCGCATGTTTCGAAAACCCGCCACGAATAACGGACCGGACAGAGCTGAAGACATTCTCAGGCGCAGGTACGCAGCTGGAGAAATCGACACACAAACCTATGAAGCCATGAAAAAGGATTTACAAAATATTTAGCGATTGAACAACCACCTCCCCATGACAAAGCCCCCGCCGAATCTCTTCCGGCGGGGGCTTCCTCTATACTATTACAAGACTCTCCCTCACGCTATAAAGCCTAAGAGAGGGCTGGCTAATATACAGGGTCTTTACAGTTCAATAGCTCGCTTCATACGAGCCAAGGTCTGTTCTTTGCCAAGCACGATCATGGTCTCGAACAACCCGGGAGACTGAGTCTTGCCCATGATCGCCACCCGAATAGGCTGAGCGATGATCTTGAACTTGATATCCTTGTCTTCGAGGAACTGACGATGCACATCCTCCAAAGACTTCTCGGTGAATTCGTCAAGGGCTTCAATACGCTCAGCGATTTCTTCCAGTAAAGATTTGGTCTCTTCTGTAAGAAACTTCTTCACGGCTTTCTCGTCGTACGGCAGGAAGCTCGCATCCACGATGAACGGACGGGATTGTTCCAGCATGTCTACGATAGATTTGGCACGTGGCTGAAGCAATGGCGCGACCTTGGCAAAATCAGCCTTGGACACGCTGGCCGCTTCTTCCTCTCCCACTTCACGGGCCAGGAAATCACACAGCATTTCAGCCAAACGCTCGGGGTCGGCCTTCTGCATGTACTGGCCGTTAACCCATTCAAACTTTGTCAGGTCAAATACGGAAGGCGAGTTGCCCAGATGGTCCGGGGAAAACAACTCCACCATTTCATCCATGGTAAACAACTCCTGATCACCATGGGACCAGCCAAGACGAGCAAGATAGTTTGTCACGGCTTCAGGCAGGTAGCCCATCTTCTCGTATTCCATGACCGAAAGTGCGCCGTGACGCTTGGAAAGTTTTTTCTTGTCCGGGCCAAGGATCATGGGAACGTGACCGAACTGCGGCACATCCCACCCCATGGCGCGATAAATCAAGATCTGACGAGGGGTGTTATTCACATGGTCATCACCACGCATAACGTGGTTCACCCCCATGTCGTGATCATCAACCACAACAGCCAGGTTGTAGGTTGGAGTTCCGTCGGAACGACGCAGAATCATGTCGTCCATTTCAACATTCTCGACATTGATCGGTCCTTTGACCATATCCGTAAAGCCGGTGGCCCCTTCCTGTGGAGTCTTGAGACGAACCACGCCCTCGGTCAGCCCTTTCTCACGGCAGGTGCCGTCATATTTAGGCTTGCGGCCTTCTTTCATGGCCTTTTCACGCATGGCGTCCACATCTTCCTTGGAACACAGACAGTAGTAGGCATGACCGTTCGCGATAAGTTGATCAATGACCTCGTTGTGCCGATCCTTACGGGTGGATTGGAACACGATCTCGCCATCATGCTCAAGACCGAGCCACTTCATAGAATCAATAATGGCGTCCGTGGCTTCCTGCGTGGAACGTTCACGGTCCGTGTCTTCGATACGCAGACGGAATTCACCGCCTGTAGCGCGAGCCAAAAGCCAGGAGAACAGTGCGGTACGAGCACCGCCAATATGCAAATACCCAGTCGGGCTGGGCGCAAAACGAGAAACGATCTTGGTCATGATGGAATGCCTCCGGCGGCTCAAGAAGCTTTTGGAAAAGGTTCTTGAGAATCTCCAAAATTTTTTGTTGCGCTTCGCGAGGATGTGCGAACGCGATGGTTACTTCAATAAATATTAAAATGGCCCGAGCATACGAAAAGACAGACTGTTTAAGTCACCAACAGCCGTAGCTTGGCTACGGTGAGGACAACTCAACCGTTCCAACAACACGTATGCACAGCTATCAAAAGTCGGATTATACCGCCTCGACAGCTTTGACTTCGGGTATTTCTTTAAGAACAATACGTTCAATACCATTTCTCAGAGTCATCTGAGACATGGGACATCCTTTGCAGGCTCCGGTGAGTCGCACCTGGACCACGCCGGAATCGGTGATATCCACCAATTCCACGTCACCACCATCAGACTGCAACATGGGCCGGACTTTATCGAGAATAGCTTCAACTCTTTCACGCATATTATGTATCTCCGTCAATGTGTGTTCGGACGTTGAGAAGTAAGGCTTTGAACCGAACCTGTCAATTGGGCCAATGCAACACCCTTTGTTTTCAAGCGCCCTGCTATTGCTTGATCAAAATCTGAAAGGCCTCTTCCAGTTCTTCATCCAAATCCTCGACCATTTCATCTATACGCTCTGGCGTAAGCCCCATGGAAGTCCAGACATCCATATTCGGCGGCTGGACAAAAAACTCACCACTAGAACCGATGCCAAGACCGGTGGCGATGGTTTCAGCACAATGAACAAGTGCGGGTTCTGCCTCTTTCTGGCTGATCTTGGGATGATGGTGTTCCAGCACTGCGGCCACAAGAACGAACGGGAAATTCCATTTTCTCAACAACATGCCGCCCAAGGTCGCATGGTCAAAACCAAGCAAATTTTTCTCTTCGGCAAACAGGAGAGTATCCTTATCCCGTGCATGGGCATGAACAGCTGCAACTCTTTCCGGCTCAGCCTGCAACATGATCAACTGACCGATGTCATGCAGCAAACCCGAGACAAATGCTCGTTCCGGGTCACCCTGGCCGGTAATGCGACATAATCTTCTGGCTATAAGCCCGCAGGCAACCGAATGTTTCCAGAACTGCTCCATATCGAGCACTTCTTCGGGGATATCCTTAAACAAACTGATGACCGAAGTACCCACAGCCAAAGTAGAAAGCTGATTGACACCAACAACGGTGACAGCGCGGGAAATGGTATCGATCTGCATGGGCAAACTATAAAATGCGGAGTTGACCATACGCAACAAAAAGGCTGTCAATCCGGGATCCTGACTAATTATTTCGGCCAGATCGTCCGCCGAAGTAGATTCACTCGAAATCGCCTGTTGCAATTCCAGAAAGACCTGAGGCAAGGCTGGAAGTTGATGATCCTGACGCAAAATATCCAACGGATCCAACGGGGAGACATCAGGTATCACCCTGCCAGACTCAACGGGGGCATATCTTTCAGGACTCGCGACCATGTCTCGGGCAACATGCGTCGCACCGATCCAGGCCAGTCGCTTCATGGATTCATCTGGTTTCTTTATATATTTGTATCGCTTGACAAGCAGTGCCTTCGCAGCCTCAAGCATTTCCGGTGCAATATCATCTCCACTACCATTATAGACGGTGTCGTCTGCCATAAATCATTCCTCAGGTTTTATGAAGCAAGCCGAGTATTAACCCTAAAATAAAAACCCAGGAAGAAAAAGCGGTTTATATTATATGATCATATGATGAGGTGATAGGGAGATGCTTCCTCTCTTACAATAATTGAAAATTGTACTGGAATCTCAAACGCACCTGATAACCATCCCGGCCGCCAAGATCTTCGTCCGCATCCTGATAGGACCACCTATTGAGAATGGAAAGACCTTCAAGGCCACCGTCAAAGGCATAATTCAGATTTAAATTGTATTCGTTCCGGTCAAAGGAAGCATTATCGCCGGAATCCGGTGTGTCACCAAAACCGGTCTTGATATTAGCGGTAAAACCTTCGGCACCCAAGCGACTGAAATCATAGGCAGCTCCCAGATACAAAGCTTTTTCGCCAGCCCGATTAAATGCGTAGCTCATTAGGTTGTTAAAAAAAGGATAGTTACCCCATGAATTACGGATACCGGCCGAGTTACCAACAATGGTTCCACCCACGTCAAAGGTAAAACCGCTGAATGTGATGCCTCCCTTGAGACCACCTTCAGCCGTGCCATATTCCCCGGCCCGCTCATCACCGACACTGCGTTGATCAACACCCTGAAACAACACGGTAAAGCCGACGTCCTTGGGGTCTCCGAAAACATACGCTGCCTGGGTAAAAAAGGTATTATCCAGATCAGGCGCATAGTAGTTCCAGAACCTCAACGGGAGTTTTTCGACGGGGGTCCAATCCGCGCCAGCCATGAAAACACCGCCGTCCGTTCCGTCCAAGCCCGCCATGTCAGACATGGATTTGAAGAGTTCCGTGTCCCGCGCCTTTTCCTTGTCCACCCAGTATAGACTCCAAGTCAGGTTTTCGACATCGCTGGATTTGATACCATAGGCCTCATAGGTCTGGGGGATCATACGACTGTCGTTACTGTTGATGAACGGGGTCTCAAGACGTTGCCGCCACAACCGCATTTCAGTCTTGGAATACCGGGCTTTGAAATAGGCTTCACCGAGCACGGCAAACCCTTCATTATTGCTGGTCAACAGTCCGGTACCGCCCTCATCCGCTTGATTCAATTCACCGGACAACGGAGCAGTGCCATATACGGCAGCACCAAAACCAAACATATCGGCCAGCCACGGGGTTTCGTATTTAAGAAAGCCACCCAAGGCCAATGACTCTTTGATGTTGTCAAAATCATCACCCGTGGTTTTATTACGCTGGGTAAAATAATACATCCGGGCCTGACCGGTCACAGTCCCATATTTCGACACGGTCTTTTCCGCGGCCAATGCGGGAAATGAAAACAGAATGAGACACAGAACCATAAGGAAGATACAGACTTTATTATTTCTCATGATGACTCCAAAATTTGCTGGACACTGTACAAGCAATCTCATTCGAGACTATTGCCGTTTCAAGACAAAAGAATAACTGCCGCCGCACGCGAAAACGCCGTCGCTCCACTGCCATAAAGTCTTCCCCGTTGCAGATTGACCATTTTCAAACGTTATGTCCACAACCTCGGTAAGATATCCGCCATCTTTCATATATGTCGCCCGCAAATGTGCTTTGTTCGGCATATCCGTCAGGAACTTACCCACGTACCGGACATGAGGCCTCTGCGGCACAATAATGATGGACTTTTCACCTTTGAAAATCTCAATGGTATAATTGCCGACAGGGTCCCAGCCAAGATCTTCACACTGAGTCTCGGCACTCGTGACATCAGCCAACCATTTGCCACTCAGGTCCTCGGCAAATGCTCCGCCGGCAATCAAAAGAAGAGTGAAAACACATATGAGAATATTTATTTTTTTCATGTTTTTCTCCTTACTCCGTGTAGTCGACGGCTGCCGAGGCCGCAGCCTCTCCTGTCCGATACCGCAAGAACAAAATTAATGAAATCACAGAAACAGCTATACCGACGCCTGTAGCAACGGGCATGGGTAAATTGAATCCGATTTGAGCATAACAAAGGAATGTCGAGACAACACAAGTCATGAATAATGCTGGAATCGTCGTCAGCCAATGGCTCTTGCCCACCATGGCGAGGTGTGCCGAAGCCGCCCACAACACAATGGCCGCCATTGTCTGGTTGGCCCACCCGAAATAGCGCCAGATCAAACCGAATTCCGTCAATGACACCATGAATCCGACAAGAAAAAGCGGAACCGCGATAAAAATTCGCTTCATATTTTCTTTCTGAGACAGCCCCATGAAATCCGCGATAATCAATCGGGCACTTCTGAAGGCAGTGTCACCCGAAGTGACGGGGAGCAAGACCACACCAATAACGGCCAGAATACCGCCAAATGCACCGAGGAGTTCCGTGGATACCGTGTTCACTACCAGAGCCGGACCGCCGGTTCCCAGCACTTCATTAAGTTCCTCCGGTGTGTCGAAAAATGCAATAGCCAATGACGCCCAAATAATAGCGATAATACCCTCGGCAATCATGCCACCGTAAAAGACCATATGCCCATATTTCTCATTGGGCAGACAACGAGCCATCATCGGCGACTGAGTAGCATGAAATCCACTGATCGCACCACAGGCGATAGTGATGAAGACCAACGGCCAAAGCGGCAGATCTTGCGGATTGGTATGTGTGAAGAGGGTCGAACTCTCGAACGAATACCCTTTGGCTATCATCATCACAGCCAGCCCCACGGCCATAAAAATAAGGATAGCACCGAAGATAGGATAAATGCGCCCGATGACCTTATCTACCGGCAAAATGGTGGCGATAAAGTAATAGATAAAAATGATGACCACCCACATCTGGGTAGAAATATCCGTCAAATTCTGAAGCAAACCGGCAGGGCCGAGCACGAAGACGATCCCCACCAGAATGAGCAGGACCACAGAGAAGCCGCGCATAAACTGCTGAAATCCTTTGCCAAGGGTCAACCCCACGACATCGGGAATACTGCGCCCACCATGTCTAACTGAAAGCATACCGGAAAAGAAATCATGCACCGCGCCACCGAAGATGCACCCGATAACAATCCAGACAAGGGCAATGGGACCATAGAGTGCACCAAGTATCGGACCAAAAATCGGCCCCAATCCCGCAATATTCAACAACTGAATGAGAAAGACTTTCCAAACCGGCATTTCCACATAATCCACGCCGTCGGTCATCGTCTTGGCCGGAGTCGGCCTTCCGGGATCAATTCCAAAAACTTTTGCGACAAACGATCCGTAAATAAAATAACCAAGTATAAGCAGAATGATGGAACCAAAAAACAACGTCATTGGGGCCTCCGCACGCGCATTTATTGAACCGTCGAGGGACAATCAGCGCGTACGTTACACCAATATAGTAAAAAAAGTAAAGAAAAGGAGAATCTTACTCAGAGGACAAAATGCGGATTGTTTTCTTTTTCATGAATCACCGATGTCATGGGACCATGGCCGGAATAAATCCGAGTGGTATCAGGCAGTATAAAAATGCGTGAACGGATTGATCTAAGAAGCTCTGACGAACTCCCCCGAGGCAGGTCTGTCCGACCAACCGCGATCATAAAGATGAGATCGCCCACAAAGACGCAACCCGCCGCCGGGAAAAAAAAGGAGAGACTACCCGGAGTATGCCCCGGCGTATCAAAAACGAGCATGTCGTGTCCAAGGACCTTGCGCCGTCCCGGAGCAATCTCTTCAAAAGGGAACTCCAGAAACTCGACAAGTTCCCGGCACCCGCCCGCTTCGAGAGACAAGTCTTTCATAAACTCATCAACACCGCTGATGAAAACCGGCGCGGGACACTCCTGAAGAAGCTCCTGAACCCCACCCACATGGTCTATATGGAAATGAGTAATATAGATGCCAGTCAGCTTCAGCCCCAACTCTTTGATGCGTTGAATGAGTCGCTGAGGTTCAGTTCCCACATCAATAACCACGGCTTCACCATCCACGCTGAGCAGATAGCAATTGGTCTCTTCCATACCAAGGACAAATGTTTCAACAGTCAAATTACTCATGCTTGACGAACGGCTCCGGTTCATGAAAGTTTTAAGAATACCAACATCAAGGATGAAGAATGCTTTACTTTTCGGGCAACTGTCAAATGGATTTCCTGAGTCGGGCTGTGGCAGACCGAGGAATTGACACTACATATCGAGTTCTGGCCTCGCCATTGACTTTGACCAGTCATCCCGGACAAGTACCGCCACAACTCGCCAGTATGGTCCTCGACATGGGGCTTGAGAATTTCTTCCATGGCCGTCTCCCGAGCAATCAATTCCAGATCATCACACCGAATGACCCGCCGCCAAAACTTCTGGTCATGAACCTGTTCCATGAAAACTCCCCGCTCTTCATCCACAAACAGGACAAGTACATTTTCTTCATGGACCCGGTGGTCTGGGAATCACATCCGAAAATGGGAACATGGATGAAGGCCGAATGCGGCATGATTCAGCCCAATCCGGCCACGTATCTCAAACGATACGGTGAGATGCTGGCAACACTACGATCCATGCACCCGGATCTTCCCATTGTGGTGGTTTCGCGACTCTCTCCTTATCCTGCCTTTGGCCCGGAACCACACTCCTACCTTGACGGATGGGCTGACATCTATCGAGAGGCCCCGGCTCACATGAAAGCCTGGGAAAAAGAACTTGGTAACGTGCACACCGTAGACATGAACCGAATCTTCGGCGGTATCTGGAATGAATCAGACAAGCGCATCGAAAGTCACTGTCCGTTCCTCAAGCTCTCTCTGGAAGAAACAGACGGAACCGTAACAGGCCTGCATGCCGGGCGTGACGTGGAGCATATCGGGTCCATGTGGCCACAGTTGGCAGAAAAAATCACCGCATATCTAAAAACAGGCCGTATCGGATACACGCAAAACGAAACAATCCCGGTCGAGTGGAACAGGCCGTGGCAACCCCACAAGCTTGATCAATCCACCATGCTGAAAAAACTTTCTTCAGGCGGCAATTATCTCTGTGCTGAAGCTGTGGGGAGTTTCTTCCTTGATCTCGGCACGGACTACACGGAACTGCTGGCACAAACCGGACACCTGACCCCTATCTGCCATAACACCCTGCACATGATTAAAACCTATAGCCGCATCTTCAAGAATCCGCTCATGGCACAGTGGTGCGAAGTCCACAGAAAAACCGCCGAACGCTATACGGACGGCGGCCCTCTTTATCAAAAGGATTATCTTGAACGCATTGAGACAATCAAAGCGTTCGTGACCGGCTAACGCCTCGTCAATCCGTACTTTTTCAATTTGTATTGCAAAGTTCTACGACTGATGCCCAAAGCATCCGCCGTGCGTTCGCGATGATTGCCGTTTTCTTCCAGCGCCTGAATGATTGCCTGCTTCTCGGCTTCTTCCAGATTCGCAGGGGCCGCAGGACTTGCCGAGATTGGTGGAGTAAAATCTATGTGAATAGCAGCCTCACGCGCACCAGTTATCTGGGGTGGCAACAAGTCCGTCCCCAAAGCATCGGCACGAGACAGAATCAGAGCGCGTTCCAAAACATTTTCTAATTCACGCACATTGCCGGGCCAGTCATAGCCGGACAAAGCATCGAGAAACGCGGGGGTTACCGTGCGAATAATCTTGTTGTTCTTGTTGCCCAAACGACGCAGCAGGAAACTGACCAAAAGCGGCAGGTCTTCCTTGCGTTCATCCAGTGGAGGGATACGAATCTCCAACACGGCCAACCGATAATACAAATCTTCCCGAAATCGTCCGGCATCGACCTCTTTTTTCAAATTCCGATTGGTAGCCGCGATAATACGCGTATCCACATGGATGGGTTTAACCGACCCTAACGGTTCAATAGTCTTTTCCTGCAAAGCACGAAGCAACTTGGCTTGAAGCGCAGCAGGCATTTCGCCTATTTCATCCAAAAACAATGTGCCGCCATCAGCCAATTGAAACCGACCAGGCTTGTCCTTGACCGCACCGGTAAACGCGCCTTTTTCGTAACCGAACAATTCCGATTCAAGCAGATCATCCGGCAAAGCCGCACAGTTGACCTTGATGAGCGGACGCTTTGCCCGATGGCTTGCCCGATGCAATCCTTCAGCTACAAGTTCCTTACCCGTGCCAGATGGTCCGAGTATAAGTACTGTCGCCTCGGAAGGACCGGCCTGACCAATGAGATCGCGCACCCGTTCAATACCGGGGCTGGCCCCAATAAAATCGGCCTCGCCGCTCACTTCGGCCCTGAGCCGTACATTTTCCTCAAGCAACTTGTGATATTCAAATGCCTTGCCAATAACTGCCGTCAACTCGTCGTTGTCAGCGGGTTTGGTCAAATAGTCGAAGGCTCCTTTCTTCATGGCATCAACGGCACTGCCGACACTGCCGAAGGCCGTCAACAGAACCACAGGCATGCTCGGACGCCGAATCTGCAACTCCTTGAGCAATTGCATACCGTCCATACCGGGCATTTTCATGTCCACCATGGCCACATCGGGAAATGTGTCCGACTCGGCTTCCTCGGCCAGAACTCGCAAGGCCTGTTCGCCTGAATCAGCTTCGAGAACCGTCCAATCTTCTTCCTCAAGAACGGCACGGACCATCATCCGATGGCCTGGCTCGTCATCAACAACGAGGACAATACGTTCTTCAGTCATATATCTACTTCCTTAGCTATCGCTTTCGGTATTCTTCGGGAAAAAAAGTTTCATTTCGGTGCCGTCACCCAGTTCGGAGTGAATAACCACCTCGCCCTTATGCGCCCGCATGATATTCTGGACAATGGCAAGGCCAAGACCGGTACCGGTCTTCTTGCCGGTCACAAACGGCTTGAACACGTCGCCTTCCAGATTGGGGTCCATACCCGGTCCGTTGTCAGCCACGATAAGCCAAACGCCGTCCTTGCCCTGAACCGAAGTCAGCAGAATATGCCCCGGCTTCATGCACTCCGGGCATCCTTCAATGGCATCGAGGCTATTGGTGATAAGGTTAAGCAAAATTTGTCTGAGCGCGTCCTGATCCGCAAAGACCGATTCCGGACCAAAGTCAAATTCCGGCACAGTTTCCTTGTCCTGAAAATCGAATCGCATGAGCTGCTTGATGGAATCTCCCAACGTGGATAGATCAATTTCCATGGGATCAAGCTGACGCGGACGGGCCAGATAAAGCAAATCCGTAACAACTCGATTCAAGCGGTCCGCCTCCTGCACCATGGCTGCGGCATACTGATCAAGCGGAGCCTGCCCCTTGAGCTTGGTGGCAAACAACTGGGCAAAACCACGCAATGAGCTCAACGGATTGCGCACCTCATGGGCCACACCTGCGGCCAAAGAACCGATTTCCGCCAATCGCTTGGCCTCGTTCAAATCTTCTTCGAGCGACCGAAGCTGGGTGCGGTCACGTATGAGCACAAGCCGTTGACCGAGTTCAGGGGCTCCACCATCGTCATATTCCTGGAACGGCAACGTCAAAATTTCAAGCTGACGCCCCTGATAATCAAACTGCTCCCACTCATACGGCACAGCAAGCCCGATTTCATCATGGGTCTTTCCAAAATCGAAATCATGCCAGTTGGTACCGATAATTTCGGGCGCACCTTCTTCTCCTTCAGGAGCGAGAAGTTTTTTGGCCGAATGATTGGCGGCCAAAACCTCACCACTCTCGGCCAAAGTCACAAGGCCGTCGGGCATGTTGTCGAGCAGCTTGCTCTGGAACCGCTCGAGACGAATCAGCTGACGGCTGGCCCCTCGGCGGCGCAGATAAGCAAACGCCAACGACCAAAGAACAACTGCGGCAAGAAAGACATATCCGGTTTGATACGTGGCAGCTCGACGATACTGTCGAAACTGGGCCAGATGCTTCTCCGCATTAAGCCCCACCACCAAAAAAACCGGCGGTTCTTCCAGTTCCCTTTGCATACCATGTCGCATGCCTTGACCTTGATCCTGCCCTTGACCTTGTCCCTGACCACGGCGAGACATATGACTTGAACCATGTTCTCCGTCTTCGACAAAAGGAAGCATGCCACTCAGAGTGGAGATACCAGGCCGAGCGCGCAAGCCGGAAATGAGCACACTTTTCTTGCCCACCTGGGCCATCACATGCCACGCCCTGCCAGTCTCAATATCGCTGGTCACGGAATCGGGCAGACTAAACACGGGAGTGTCTTCTACAGCAGAAGAAACCAAAGGACGACCATCTTCGCCGAACAGAGTAATAAACACTATATCTTCGGATTTGGTCAGCTCTGCAAATAATTCCTCGGACATCGCCTGAAAAAGTTCAGGAGACTGAGGTGTCATGCGTAAATTCCGGGCAATACGTAAAATATTATTATCCACACCGCGCAGGATGGAGTTGCCTGTCATAATCATGTGATCTTCGACGATCTTGCGCTGTTGTGCAATGGATCGCCAAGTCAAATAAAGACTTCCCACTCCCAGCACGATAAGTGCCAGAACAAGGGCGACCAGAGGCCCTTTCTCCTTTCCGTCGGAATGAACAACTTCCATATTCTGCTACTTGCCTTTGATAATCAGATAAACGTCCTTGGGAGTACTGTCGTGCTTCTCGGCCAAGGACTTGAAGGAACTTTCAGGAGTGGCGTCCATGCCTGCAGCCTTGAGCTTCGCAAGGACTTCGTCAACGTCGAGACCATACGTGTTGCACACATCCCCAACCTTAAGCTTACCTGTACCAGCAGGGGGGACGGCAGGCATTCCCTTATACAAATCAACATCCTGACCGCCACGGATGGTGTCATAAACCTGCTGCGGACTGACACCCTTGGAACGGGCTATGTCCTTGATGAGAGACTGCTCGTTGATGGTGGAATCATATCCGGCAGCGTGAAGAGTCTCCACAGCCTTTGCCGCGTCAAGGCCAAGAAAACCACAAAACTTCATGAGAGGGCTAGTTTCGGCGTGACCATACGGCGGATTGCCATAGGTTGTTGTTGCTTCGTCCTTTATCTCGGCAGAAAAATCGAGCAACTGCTGCATGGGTGGCAACCCGAGCAATGTGCCAACAAGCACGAAAAGCGTCAGAACCAGACTGATGACCATAGGAACAGTCAAAATCACAAGCTCACGCGCCCGATTCTTCATGTAGGCCATGAGTGGCTTCCAGTTCAACCAGATATGCAGGAACATGGCGATCAAGAAAAGCGTTCCCACGGTAGTATGGATGTCCCCCCACTGGGTTTTGGTCAAACCGAACAGATGCCAGTCAGCCCAGTAGGCCACGCGCCCCTCGGGTACAACGTACAAAATCACGCTGGTCAACAGCGTGATGAGAAAAGACAAAAGGCCTGTCAGGGATGTAATTTTCCTCATGGTCAAAATGCCTCCTCAAAAAAAGCATACTCCACTGTACTGAATTTTACGCGTGAAGCTATCCGAAGTTTATTATTATTTGCGGGACGGCCGCCACCATGGCAGACCGTCCCGCAAGCGTCCTGTTTTCCTGGTTATAGGAAATATTGTCTAGTTAAAGCGGGGTCCCTGTCCATAACAATCGCCATTATATCCACGTCCCTGACGTTGTCCCGGACCACGACCATTGAATGCAACAATACCTGTTTCCTTTTCAAGTTCCGCACGCATGGCGTCACGAGTGTCACGCATCTGAGCACGCAGCTTGGTCATATCAGTCGTCAGCTTGGTGATCTTCTGCTCATCGGCATTGCCACCGTTAACCATTGCTTGCAAGGTGGAATGTTTGGCCCAGATCTGATCACGCAGTTCGGTGAATTTAGGCTGATACTTGTCAACGATCTTGTCGACTGCAACCTGCTTTTCCGGGGTCAACTGACTGTATACACCGTTGCCGCCGCAACCGTTTCCAGCCCTTTGACCGTGTCCATACCCTTGACCAGCCATTGCCATTGCGGCCATGCTCAGGACCAGGACAGCTGCCAAAGCCGTGATGGTGATGTTCTTTTTGTTCATTGTTCCTCCGAAAATATTAAAATGTTTTTTGCAATCAGGATGAAGAGAGTGTGTGTTATCTTCTGTGACTTATTAAGCACACACCGTGCCAACATTTTAACAGTTCGATTTAAAAGAATAATTCAAAAAGGTCTTCACGCTCAAAGTTTACTTTTGTGCATTTTTATGCACACACCTTGCACAAATTACGTGCAATGTGCAAGCGACATTCCTTGACATCATGAACAAAAGTCTCACATTGACAGCAGGACACAACTTGAACGTCAATCCAAGGTAATGCAATGCCCATATACGAATACATCTGCAAAGAATGCGACAATGAGTTCGAAGAACTTGTCTTTTCTCAAGACGCCACTGTGGTCTGTCCAAAATGTGGCTCGGAAAAGACAGAAAAGCTCATGAGCGCCTGCGCCGTAAAGACTGACGGCGGAGGCCTCAACCTCGATGCATTGCAGGACTCCGGCTGCAGCTCCGGCGGCGGCTGAGGCATCTAGATTCCGCACCCCGGTCCGGGGGGCGATCCCTTTTTCACGATGACTGTTGACGCTCACAGTCCACTGTCACGAAGCATGGTGTACAGCCATATGCACCGTTTCCTTTCCTTGTAAGAAATGATAGATAAATCAAACCGGTTTCCACACCTTGACCGTTCGAGGAGCTTCCATGTCGAACAGATTACCTTGGCCTGAATACTTCATGCGCATTGCCCATTTGGTGGCCCAGCGCTCCACCTGCACCCGCCGCGCCGTGGGTGCCATAGCCGTACGCGACAAGCGTATCCTCGCAACCGGTTACAACGGTGTGCCCACCAACATCGCCCATTGTGAAGAGGTCGGATGTCTTCGCGACAAGCTCAACATTCCATCTGGAGAACGCCATGAGCTGTGCCGGGGGCTCCACGCCGAACAAAATGTCATCATCCAGGCAGCCACGCACCAGTTGGACCTCAAGGGATGCGACATCTACTGCACCACCAAGCCGTGTATCCTTTGCACCAAGATGCTCATCAACTGCGAAGTAGAAAATATATACTTTTCCGAAAACTACCCTGACGAGTTATCCGAAGAAATGCTCGCCGAGGCTGGAGTGAACTATGTGTTCATGGAAGGCGAATTCATCTAGAGACGAACAATTTATGGCCGAGGCCATAGACCTGGCCTATCAAGGGCGCGGCACCACTGCGCCCAATCCCTGCGTCGGAGCGGTCCTCGTGGATGGCAACCAGATCGTCGCCCGAGGGTGGCATACTCGATACGGCCAACTTCATGCGGAACGGGAATGTCTGGCCCATGCCAGTAAAAAAGGCGTCGATCCAACAGGGCTGACCATGTTCGTCACCCTTGAACCGTGTAACCACCACGGTAAAACGCCTCCCTGCACCGAAGCCATCATTGAAGCAGGCATCGCCAAGGTCGTTATCGGCACTCGTGACCCCAACCCCGTTGCCGCTGGCGGCGTGGAAAAATTGCAAAGTCACGGCATCGAAATCGTGGTGGGCGTCCTTGAGCAACAATGCAAAGACCTCATTGCCGACTTTTTGCTCTGGCAGGACTCGCATTCCCCATTCAACATCATTAAAATGGCTGCGACGCTGGACGGGAAAATCGCATCCAGCGCAAAAAAACCTGAACCGGTTTCCAGCCCGGAGTCTTTTGCTCGTGTCCACGATCTGCGTGGCATGGTCGGAGCCGTTGTCGTCGGCGGCACCACTTTCTACGCCGACAACCCAAGCCTGAACTGCCGCATGGAACAGCTGCCACCAGACTTTATCCAACCTTTTGGCGTGGTCGTCACATCACGGCTCCCAGAAGATCCGGCGGCACACACCCTGCTTAGAAAACGCCCGGAACGAACTATTTTCATGACCACTGAAATAGCGGCTCACAGTGAAGCCGCTGACCGTTTGCGAAGCCGAGGCACCTCGGTCTGGCCTTTGCCGGGACATCCCGGTGGCCTGACTCTCTCCTGTGGGTTCGAACGACTCCGCTATGAAAAAGGATGTCATTACACCTTGTGCGAAGGTGGCGGAAGATTCTCCATGGCCCTCATCCAGCAGGGATTGGCCGACGAACTCGTCCACTTCGTGACCCCTCGCATACTCGGCGACAATACAGCTCCAGCGGCTTACTCTGGCCGCAAATCCATCTCCATGGCTGATTCCGTAGACTTCCGCATCATCAAAACGGAAACTACTGGATCAGATATCATGTTGACTTTACGGACAAAATAATCGCTCAACATACAAACATGAACAAAGGTTCATTTTTTATGTTGACAATATGAACCCGACCTCATATTTGTATTTTATGAACAAACGCCAAGGAGGCATTCATGAACTACGCATATAGAGAACAAGGCAACCACGTCATGTCATGGCGCACTCAATGGACCTTGGACAATCCGATACGGGGGCTAGTCCAGCCACCCAAAAAAATGTTCGGCCATATGGTTACCCCGGGCATGACGGTTATTGACACAGGATGCGGGGTCGGATTTTTCACCATGGCGTTAGCACGCATGGTCGGAGAAACTGGCAAGGTCATTGCTGTGGACCTTCAGGCTGAAGCATTAGCCAAGCTGGAGGAAAAGGTAGAACGAGCAGGCTTACACAGACGAGTGGAAACGTGGAAATGCGATGCAAATGACATCGGAGTGCTCCCAAAAGCGGACTTCGTTCTTTCTGCATACATGGCGCACGAAGTTCCTGATATCGACATCTACTTTCACCGCATGGCGCAATGCATCAAACGCAATGGGCGCATGCTTTTTGTCGAACCGAAGTTTCACGTCTCTCCCAACAACTATCGCGAAGAAGTTGCTGCTGCCATCAAGGCGGGGTTTGAGCTGGATAGCTTGCCTTCCATATTCTTCAGTCACGCCGTCGTCCTCAGAAAGGGTTGATACCGAACCTCTTGCAGGGTACTTTCGCCTCGGAGCAAACAATGACCGAACAAAACACTATCAGGGTTCCTCAGCAGACCCGAAGTATCGAAAAAAAGAAACGGCTTATGGATGCGGCCATGGCAGAATTCGGCGCAAAGGGGTTCCATGGCACAAATGCCAAGGGAATTGCCAAAGGGGCAGGTGTTTCTGTTGGAACTTTTTACGCCTATTTCACTGATAAAAAAGCAATTCTGTTTGAAATAATCAACCAGCATCTGATCGAAATCGACCAGTCCATATTCAAGACGCTCACCCGCAAGATTAAAGAGGGGGCTACGGGCAGGGAAGTGATCGGCCACATTGTCAAACTAGGACATGAAGCACACCATCATTCCCCGGAACTTTTGCGGGTCATGCTTTCCATGCAATACATTGACGAAGATTTTAAAGAATATGCTGCAACAGAATTCAATGGCACAACCACAAAGCTGAGTAAATTTCTCAAAACCATGAGCGACCGTCTCCGTATCACCGACATGGAGGCGGCAGCTCAGGTAGTCGCCAACGCGTTTGAAGAAACCATGCACTCGGTGGCGACTGGTCAACCTCATGTTGAACAAGACCGCTTATATAATGCTCTGATCGACATGACTTCCATATATCTTTTCAAAGATCCGGATGCACCGCTTTCCCACACTTCACAAGATAACTAAAAATTATAACCCCCTTGTCACAATCCCGCACACATCGTAAAGAAAGGTATGCTCAACAGACTTCGACATGTGATTGTATTCATCATCCTCGTTTGCCTACAGGTGGTCACGAGCCATGCGCAGTCCACACCTGATCCGGCAACTCGCCTCACATACCTGACTGAAGAATTCAAACCATATAACTATACAGAAAATAATAGTCAGACAGGATTGGCCGTCGACCTCCTGAAAAAAGCGTGGATGGAAATAAACGTCACCCCGCAGCCTCTTCATTTCCTTCCTTGGACTCGAGCCTACGAAATGCTTGAATCCGAAAAAAACATTGTCCTATTTTCTATGCTCAGAACACCAGAACGAGAAAATCTCTTCAAATGGGCCGGACCGATCGCTCTCTCCACAACTTTTTTTTATGCTAAAGCAGACTCTCCTATCAACATACAGTCTTTCACAGACGCTCAAGGACTGTCTGTTGGCATTGTCAAAGGCTATGCTTCGGAAGGGTTACTCGCGAAAAAAAGTCACATAGTTCGCATCAAATCTCTTAAATCCGTTCAGGCCTGCATTAATATGCTTATATCATCAAGAGTCGATCTCATTTCGTTGGAAGCGCGGACTTTCAACAAAGCTATTCGTGAGAGAGGTCTCGACCCAGACAACTTCAAAACCGTGTGGAAAGTTTCTGAAATGCGATCCTATTACGCCTTCAGCAAAGACGTTCCCGACACGCTGGTTGATCGTTTTCAAAAAGCCATTGACCGGGTCCGCAGTTCCTCTGCCTATGAGAACCTTGTCCGTCGTTATCTTCATTGATCCCGGATTTACACCCGCCCCGCACCCTGATACAAAAGCGCCAGACAACAGCGAGGATTATTATGTTCACAGGATTGGTCATGGGTATGGGCCGTATCGAAGTCGCCGAAAATCGGAGCGCTGAAACGCGATTCCGCATCAAGGCATTATTCGATCTCAACGACATCGAACTGGGGGAATCCATTGCGGTCAACGGCGTCTGCCTGACCGTGGAGACTTTCGGCGATGGCTGGTTCACCTGTTACGCCTCAAAAGAAACCACCTCTGTCACCAGCCTTGGTACATTGCGAATGGGTTCCTCCGTCAATCTGGAACGCGCCATGGCCATGGGTGACCGTTTTGGCGGGCATATCGTATCCGGTCATGTGGACTGCATGGCCGAAGTAGCCGAGATTCGTCCTTCCGGTGAATCAAAGATCTACCGCCTCACCTTTGATGCCGCACACGGCAAATACGTCATCCCCAAAGGCTCCATTACATTGGATGGAATCAGTCTCACCGTCAACGACTGCGCTCCTACGTGGCTTGAGATGAACATCATTCCCGAAACCCAAAAGGTGACAACCATCGGAGGTTGGTCTCCCGGCACGACGGTTAACATGGAAACCGACATCATCGGCAAGTACGTGGAGCGCATGGTGACTCCATGGGTCGGAGACAAAGGGGCTGGCGACACCAAGCCGGGCATCACCATGGATTATCTTCGGGAACACGGATTTTGATAAAGACACAAGGCACGCTGCAAAGCGTGCCTTTTTTCATACGCACAACTTACGATCAGGAGCAGAATTCATGGCCGACCAGACCGTTCTCGTTGTCATAGATGTTCAGAACATCATGTTTGAAACCCCAGACGAAATTCCCTTTGAAGGCGACCGCGTTCTCAAAACCATTGAAAGCCTTATTGCTTCGGCGCGAGAAAGGAATATTCCGGTACATTACATTCAGCACACCACCGAAGAAGCAGGGTCTGAATTTGAAAAGGACTCCCACAACTGGTTGTTCAAGCCTGAAATTGCTCCGCAAAATGGCGACCTCGTTTCCTTTAAATCTTCTTACGACGCATTCTGGGATACTGATTTTGATGCCAACCTCAAAAAGCTCGGAGCCAAAAAACTTGTCTTCTGTGGGCTTCAGACTGAATGTTGTGTGGATACCACTATTCGAAGTGCGTTGGTCCATGGATATGATAATGTTTTGATTGGTGATGCGCATACTTCATACGACAATGGGGTGCTCACGGGGGAGCAAATTGTGGGTCATCATAATCAGACCTTGAACAGGCGATTTTGTCAGGTTGTTATGGCGAGGGATTTTTGCTTCGATGAATAATTAAAGCAGTCGGGGTTTAACCCCCGACGGGAAATAAGAAATAAGGAAGGGCTGCTTTCATGCGGCCTTTTTCTTTGAAGATGCGCCTTCGGCGAGAGTCATTGTTGGGTGCTGAAGCCCCCAAGGCTTTCCATGCCCTGCCGGGCTGGCCTTCTTTTTTGGCAGCGCCCAAAAAAGGAGCAAAAAAGGTCGCTTGCGCTAGCTTGGCCGTCCCCATGATTGGCGGCAAAAATCTGATCCAATCGAGTCGGCTCCACCCTGTCAAAAGTATAAGCTTTGCCTTTCACATCATCCTTCAGTTTAAGACAAATCGCCTGATTTCCTGATTAGAGCCGCCTCCTTCGGTTGGTCAGCTTCTAAGCCGCCGATCAAGGGCTGGGTCCCGTCTTCGTCTGGTTGGGTGGAAGAAGGAAGAAATCGTCTTCGAAGGGAGAGCGGTGTTGGGGTGCTGAAGCACCCCAAGGCCCTTTATGGATAACGAAGAGCCTTAATCAAAATAGACATCTTCACCGAGAACAAATTTATAGCGATGAAATGTAAAATTTAAAATTATATATTACTGTGGATACACGCAACGCCCACAAAAAAACGAAGTCCCTTTTTTCTCGCTTCACTGCTTTTCCCGGCTGGTTAAAAAAACATTGAAGTGTTAACATTTCAAAATTATTTGAGTTTATCGAAGAACCTCAAATCAAAAATGATCACCTACATCAAAAACACCCTACAAAGACGGACAATTGATAGCGAACCTTAGAGCCTGTCCCGCGCGGCGTAACGTAGCCCGACCGAGTCTGTGCCACAGACCAATCCTGTCGGGCAATGAAGCCGCGTACAGGCTCTTGGGTCCGCTATCAGGCTCACACCGAAAAGGCGTTTTTTGCCTCCTTTTTTTCGCCTCAAAAAAAGCAGGTCGCCATAAAGGCGAAACCTCTGAAATAATACCGTTTGTACCCTCAATGCGAAGCACGCAACGCCCACCAAAAAACGAAGTCCCTCTTTTCTCTTTCCTCATTGCTTTTCCTCACCGTCAGCAGCTAACTTTTTCAAATAAAAATTGTTGATGGTTATCAAAGAACCTAGAATCAAAAATAACCACCTACACCGAAAAACATCTTACATCGACGAACAATTGATAGCGGGCCTTAGAGCCTGTCTAGCGCGGCGAAGCGTGGCCCGACCGAGTCTGTATCACAGACAATCCTGTCGGGCAGTAAAGCCGCGTACAGGCTCTAAGGTCCGCTATCAGGCTCACAACGAAGAAGGCGTTTTTTGCCTCCTTTTTTTCGCCTCAAAAAAAGCAGGTCGCCGTAAAGGCGAAACCTTTGAAATAATACTGTTTGCATTTTCACTACGAAAGCACGCAACGCTCACCAAAAAAAACAAGTCCCTTTCCTTCATCTTCGCTACGAAACCTGCTTACCTTTCTCTTCTCTTTTCAAACAAAAACTCCCCCCCCCGTTGACCCAAACCAACTATCCATATATTCAAGTCAGAACATTCAAGACCATATACGAGGAGTTCCCTGAATGATGACTTTGATCAACATCGCAATTATTGTCGCCGTTTGTATCGGTATGTGGAAGACTTTTGAAAAAGCGGGAGAATACGGCTGGGCCTGCCTCATTCCCTTCTATAACCTGTGGGTTCTCAATCGCATGGGTGGCAAGGAATGGTACTGGTTCATCGGCTACTTCATTCCGGTGGTAAACATCATCTTGATGATTCTGCTTTCCATTGCGCTGGCCAAAAAATTCGGACAGCCCGGTGTCTTTGCAGCTGGCCTTTTCCTACTTCCTTTCATCTTCTATCCCATTCTCGGCTTCGGCGAATCCAAATATCAGAAATAAACGCACACCAATCCACACAAAAAAGCCCGGAAGGACAACATCCTTCCGGGCTTCTATTTGATTCAATTAACGTCTTTCTAATTGGCTACAATATTTACCAATTTATTAGGAATAACGATCACCTTACGAACGGTTTTACCTTCGATAAATTTGACCACATTCTCCATTTCGAGAGCGATCTTTTCCGCGTTTTCCTTGGGGGCATTGTTAGGTGCCTGGAACTTGCCACGCATCTTGCCGTTGACCTGAACAACCATGGTCACTTCATCCTTGACCAGAGCCTTCTCATCAAAAGTCGGCCAGGACTGAGAAGTCATGCCAGTCTCATGCCCCATGGAATGCCACAATTCCTCACAGATATGAGGAGTCACCGGGGACAACAGGGTCACAGCTGTTGCAATAGCCGAAGACATGGCCTTAGGATCGGACTCTTTGAGTTCATCCTTGACGTGGTACATCTCATTGACCAATTCCATGACAGCCGCAATGACCGTATTGAATTGGAATTCATTTTCGATGTCCCGCGTAGCGCGACGAATGGTGTCGTGTTCCTTGAACCGAAGTTTCTTGGCGGCTTCGGACTGCGGATCATTAGCAGCCGTAGGAAGAACCGGCTCCAGCACACCTTCCATCTCTTCCACTAAGCGCCAGAGGCGGCTCAGGAAACGGAATGCACCTTCGATACCTTGGTCAGACCACTCAAGTTCCTTGACCGGCGGTGAAGCGAACAGAATGAACAAACGAGTTGCATCTGCGCCGTACTGGTTGATCATGGAATTAGGGTCAACCACGTTGCCCTTGGACTTGGACATCTTGCCGCCGTCCTTAAGCACCATGCCCTGCGTCAACAGGTTGGAAAAAGGCTCGCTTGCCGAGACAAACCCGGTATCACGCAGAGCCTTTGTAAAGAAACGGGAATAGAGCAGATGCAGAATAGCATGCTCAATACCACCTATATACTGATCCACGTTCATCCAGTAATCCAGATGTTCAGCGCCCAGCGCTTCCTCGTCATTGCGCGGGTCACAATAGCGCATGTAGTACCAGGAAGATTCAAAGAATGTATCAAAAGTATCGGTCTCGCGACGGGCAGCCTTGCCACACTTAGGACATTCGCAATTCACGAATTCTTCCATGGTGGGCAGCGGAGACTTGCCGTCCTTGCGAACCTGTGCGTTTTCCGGCAGCAGTATAGGAAGCTGATCCTCGGGGACCGGCACCACACCGCATTCTTCGCAGTAGATAACCGGGATGGGAGCACCCCAGAAACGCTGACGGGAAACGTTCCAGTCACGCAGACGGTAATTGACCGCCATCTTGCCCTTGCCGGACTCGTCCAGATGCTCAACCACGGCCTTCTTGGCAGACTCATTAGCCATACCATCGAACTCACCGGAGTTAATCAGGAATCCGGGGTCAGTGTAGGCGGTGTCCAAATCGGCAGCGTTCAACACTTCACCCTTGTCATGCATTTCCGGCGGATTGATAACCGCCTGCATGGGCAACTCGTATTTGGTGGCGAACTCGAAATCGCGCTGATCGTGAGCAGGAACGGCCATAACTGCGCCGGTCCCATAGCCCATGAGCACGAAGTTGGCCACAAAGATGGGGATATCCTTGCCTGTGACCGGGTTCACGCAGTACTTGCCTGTGAAAATACCTTCTTTTTCCAGATCGTCAGCACCGCGTTTGATGCGGTCCATATTCCGAATATTGTTAACGAACGCCTCGACTTCAGCCTTATTGTCGGCATCAGCGATGAGTGCTTCCACTAACGGATGCTCTGCTGCCACGGACATGAAGGTCGCACCATAGAGGGTGTCAGGGCGGGTAGTGAAGACATCGATGGTCTCTACCATATCCTTGATCTGAAAGGTCAACTCAGCACCGTAGGACTTGCCAATCCAGTTGCGCTGCATGGTCAACACGCGCTCCGGCCAGCCGCCTTCAAGACCTTCAAGGTCTTTCAACAACTCGTCGGCGTAGTCGGTGATGCGCAAGAACCACTGTTCCATGTCCTTTTGCTCGACTTCGGATTCACAACGCCAACACAATCCTTCTTCCACCTGCTCGTTAGCGAGCACGGTGTTACAGGTAGGACACCAGTTCTGGGGAGAATCCTTGCGGTAGGCAAGGCCCTTTTCCAAGAACTTGAGGAAAAACTTTTGTTCCCACTTGTAATATTCAGGACGACAGGTCGCGAGTTCACGACGCCAGTCATAGGAATATCCGAGACGCTGCAATTGCTCACGCATCTCGTCGATGTTCTGATATGTCCACTTGGCCGGATGGGTCTCATTCTTGATGGCCGCATTCTCGGCGGGCAGACCAAACGCATCCCACCCCATGGGGTGCAACACGTTAAAGCCCTGCATGGACTTGAAACGCGCAACCACATCACCGATGGAGTAATTGCGCACATGGCCCATGTGAATTTTGCCGGAAGGATACGGAAACATCTCCAGCACATAGTATTTCGGCTTACCGGGATCGGTTTCGACTTCAAAGCAACCGGACTCTTTCCAAATGTCCTGCCACTTCTTCTCGATAGCTTCCGGGTTATATTTTCCTAAAGCCATGATGGAACCTTTTATGATTTGAAATGCTTATTTATTGAGAGACTTGGCCACGCCGTCCAGAATGCCGTTCACAAAGGAACGGGACTTGCCGTCCCCAAAGGCTTTGGACAGTTCAATGGCCTCGTTGATGGCGGCCTTGACCGGAATATCGGTGAACATCATCTCGTAAAGCGAAAGTCGCAAAATGGACAATTCCACAACGGCGATGCGGGAGATCTTCCAATGCTGAGTGTTTTCATCAATGGTCTTGTCGATTGCTTCACAATTGACGTCCACGCCCATAACCAAATCATGAGCGAAATCACGTGCAGTTTCGGACTCCTGATCCAGCACCGAAGGACAGATGGAAAACAGGGTTTCCATATCCATAGGATTCTTGGTGTCGCGAAAACGCATTGAGTAAAGCACCTGAAAAGCCAGAGTACGTCCCACTCTGCGAATGCCGGGCCGATTGCCCTTTTTCTTGCCAGCCATAAACTAGAGCTGCTCCAAGACACGGACAGTCTCAAGCAGTGCGGAAGCAGCTTCCACGCCCTTGTTACCACCCTTGGAACCGGCTCGTTCAATAGCCTGATCAAGAGAGTCACAGGTCAGCAAACCGAAGCCCATGGGCACACCGGTTTCCATGCTAGCCTGAGCCACGCCCTTGGCGCACTCGTTGCACACGTAGTCAAAATGCGGAGTGGCGCCACGAATGACGGCACCAAGCACGACCACGCCGTCGTAATCGCCGGAGCGAGCCAACTTCTGCGCGGCAATGGGGAGCTCGAAGGCACCGGGTAGTCGAACCAAGGTCAGATCTTCTTCACTTCCGCCGTGACGGACCAAATAGTCCACGGCACCGGAAATGAGGCGATCAACGATAAAATCGTTGAAACGAGCCGCAACGATGGCGAACTTCAGCCCCTGGGCATTCAATTGTCCTTCGACAGTCTTTATAGACATGGTATTTTCTCCCTACACAATAAAATATATGCAATGTATTACGGTAGCAATTCCTGAAAAGTCAAATCTGACAGGGTTTATTCGTCGCCCGTCTCATTAACATGCAGCAGGTGCCCCATCTTGTCTTGTTTGGTCTTGAGATACTTTTCATTCAACTTGCATGCACCGATTTCGATGGGCACACGCTCGGTGACCTCAAGTCCGTAGCCTTCCAAACCAACCATTTTTTTGGGATTGTTGGTCATAAGGCGCATTTTGGACACGCCGAGCGCTACAAGAATCTGAGCACCGGTGCCGTATTCACGCAGATCCGGCGGGAAACCAAGTTTCACGTTGGCTTCAACAGTGTCGTAACCCTGATCCTGCAAATGATACGCCTTGATCTTGTTACCAAGACCGATACCACGTCCTTCCTGTCGCATGTAAACCAGCACACCCTTGCCCTCATTACGAATCATGCACATGGCATCGGCCAACTGAGGACCACAATCGCAACGCAGAGAACCAAACACATCACCAGTCAGGCACTCGGAATGCACACGGACCAGAGTCGGTTCGTCAGGGTGAATATCGCCCATATACAGAGCAATATGGGTCTTACCGTCGGCTTCGGAATTAAAGGCGGCGGATTTGAAGTTACCCCAGCGTGTGGGCAACTTGGCTTCGCCGACCTTGGTCACGGACTGCCCGTCAAACTTCATGCGATAGGCAATAAGGTCAGCCACGGAGCAAATCTTGAGATCATGCTTCTCAGCGTAGACTTCAAGGTCGGGCATCCGAGCCATGGAACCGTCTTCGTTCATGATTTCGCAAATCACGGCAGCGGGCTTGAACCCGGCCAGACGGGCGATGTCAGAACCGCCTTCAGTCTGCCCTGCGCGCACGAGCACGCCGCCATCTTTGGCGCGAAGAGGAAAAATATGTCCGGGGGTCACGATGGATTCCGGGGATGCGCCGTCCTCGACTGCGGCCAGCACGGTGGTGGCACGGTCTGCGGCAGATATGCCGGTGGTGACACCTTCGCGGGCCTCAATGGAGACCGTGAAATTTGTTCCGAAACCGGATTCGTTCTTCTTGGCCATGAGTTCCAAGCCAAGAGCGTCAGCCATTTCATTATTCATGGGCAGACAGATCAAACCACGACCATATGTAGCCATGAAGTTGATCAACTCCGGTGTTACCGCTTCAGCGGCACAAACGAGATCGCCTTCGTTTTCACGATCCTCGTCGTCCACCATAATGACCATTTTGCCCTGGCGGATATCCTCAATGGCTTCTTCAATTTTGCACAGTGCCATGTCTTCGCACCTCAATATTATTTTTTCCCAATGTCCATGCACAGGCTTCGCCTGCCACACTCCCATCGGGGACACATTACTTAACGTAAAAGATCACGGTGGGAAAGGGGAAAAATCTATGTTAAAAATTGTTACATATCAGACTGATGCAAAGTCGATGAATGCAACCAAGCCTTTGCAACGACAGCCTGCGTCACAAAAATAGTCATTTAAAGACCAATGGCAATGGATAAAATCAGACTAAGGGAATCTGTCGATCACTTTTAGGGACAAAGGAAAGGACCTGGTTTCTGCCATTTTTCTTGGCCCGATGCATGGTGTTGTCGGCAGCGAGGACAAAGGCGTCTCTCGTACTTCCTTTACAATTTTTAACCGAGCGAAGATCGGCCACGCCGCAACTGATTGTCACTTTGACCTGCGGCCCCTCCAGACTGATGTCATTCACCTCCACGACCATACGGAGTTTCTCGGCCACCAAAACGGCCTGATCCGCCAATGTTTCAGGAAGCAGAACAACAAACTCCTCCCCGCCATATCGCGCCACAATATCCGAAGTGCGAACATTAGCCGAAAGCAGACGAGAAACCTCGGCCAGCGCCATATCACCAAGGGGATGCCCAAAAGAATCGTTGACCCTTTTGAAATGGTCTATATCAATCATGATCATGGACAAGGAATTGCCATACCGAAACGCCCGATCCACCTCTTCATCCAGACGGTCAAAAAACCAACGTCGGTTTGGCAATCCTGTCAGATCATCATGAGCCGAGAGCGTGGAAATCTTGTCGTGCGCCTCTTCAATCAATCGCATGAATCGAGTGGCACAATAAAGGGACAAGCCAAGCACCATGGCCGCAGCCAATAACGGAATAATCTGCGCATAAGGTTGATCAGGATAAAACAACACAGGAAACACGGAAAGGACCAACAGAGCCATTGAGATGCCTGCATGAAACGTAAAAATACGCCATGCAGTTTTTCTGTTTTCCAATTTATTGATCATTGTCATTGATTGATTCCTCGTGATGGCAAGTATGAGCGCACTGTAAAAAACATCGACGAAAAAAGAAAGACCGCTGTTCTGACACACGAGGGAATCGGAACAGCGGCTGTATTACAAAACTTTTCCCGTCTACGGGACATCATGCCAAAGCAAGCCCCCCGGAAAAAGGACGTTCCAGTTCGCTGATACTGACGTCACGCTCGGCGGCCAGTCGATCAAGCAGCCCCATCTGTCGTCTGGAGAGAGCGCTGCAATCAAGACTTCGACCAGCGTCATAAACCCCAACCACTTCTTCAATGACGGTGACACTGTGCGCACGACGGTGCCAATGAAGGATATTGAGATAGTCGGCCTCGTACTTGCCACGATATTTCCAACCACCGCATCTATCCACCACCAATCGACGTGACAGGCACAGGCACAGCGGATCGATATTGCCAGGACGAATCATGGAGCCGGAGTCGAACACCGGCAGAAACGGCTGGTCAAAGGCGAGCTGTGTGTCGATACGGCCAACGACCATCTCGGCATCGAAATGTTTAATATATTGCCTGAGGGCATATGGCTTGATGACATTGTCGTCATCCAGAAAAAGTATTTTTTCCCCGGAAGCCACCTTGAGCAGCATATCGCGGATGCCGTTCCCCCAGTCATTGTCCCTGGGCAGATTAAAAGCTCTGACCACATAGTCCGCCGTGGGGGTTTTCCCCTTGACGCCGTCAAAGCCTATAAGAATTTCGATCTGCCCTTTCTCCAATCCAGCGAACCGGGCCGCCTCATCCACGGATGAAACCGCTTTTTGCAAAGCCTTGGGCCTGTTGCCGGTGGAGGGAATAATCACCGAAAAAAGTATATCGCCGTCCCTGGCCATATCCAATCTCCCTCCCCGCGTCCTTGCGGGTTTGAAGGGTCTCCCAACCCCTACATTGTCTCCCGAAACACCGAATATAATCCGGCGATTCATAAAACTTATCGGCGAAGTTTAAACAATCTTTAGGGGGGTGTAATATTTTCGTTTCGAACAGTGAGCTGAAGGACGAAGAGGGGAGGAAGCTGCGCGCGACGATCAGCTTCTTGCCGCCGATCACCGAGCTGCCAAACTAGAAAAGGACTTTTTTTCGGCCCTTTTTTTGCCCCAACAAAAAAAAGCCCCCCGCCGGGAGGGCATGGAAAACGTTGGGTGCTCCGGCACCCAACAATGACTCTCGCCAAAGGCGCATCTTTCAATAAAAAAGGCCGCATGGAAGCGGCTCTTCCTCACTTCTTCTTTCCCTTCGGGGTTTAAACCCCGACTTCTTCAGGCCCACCGCCCAGTTGCCCCTTCCCAATCATATCAAAGTGGACCTTTACGCAATTTCCCATTACTATTCCTCAATTCAAAAGCCCGACATGGAGACCAAACATGAACTCTCTTCGATATAGCGCTCTTTTTCTCATCCTGATTCTCACCGGATGCGGCGGCTACACCTTCGGCGAAGGCAACTCTTCCGTACTCCCTCCAGAATACCACACCATTGCCGTCCGAGAAGTCACCAATCCGACAACACTCTCATGGCTGGAACCACGCATTCGCAAACTCCTCCGAGATGAACTAAACAACCGTGGCACCTTCACATGGGTCGACAACCAAGACCGAGCAGATTCCGTTATTTCCATCAAAATAACCAAATACTATCGCCCAACCGCAGTTTCCGGCGGCAGTGATGAAACTCTCCGTTCCGTTGCCAAATTCACCTTCAACGCAGTCATCCGATCCACAACTGACGACTCTGTACTCTGGCAATCAGGTGATATGTATCAGGACTGGCCCTTTTTCACCGGCGACGAAGCCGAGGCTGATGCCGAAGTAACCCGACTCGGTATCAGACGACTGGCTGACCGCATGACCCAGAACTACTAGGCACGCCATGAACCGCCCAAAATATCTTTTTCTGATCTGCCCGGACCCGCAACTCATCAAGACCCAAATTGATGAACGACTCAAAGCGTCTAGCCAAAATGACTGGGAAACCAAAACATTCTGGGGTGATGACGAAGAACCTCTGCCAAACACGTTTTGGACCGACTTGACCATCAAATCACTTTTCCCTCAGCCCAAGGCGTTGGTTGTCCGCCGCGCCCACACCCTCAAGGCTGACCACTGGGACAAACTCGACGCCGGGGTCAAAGGCCTTGGCAGCGACATTTTCCCCATCTTCTGTCTAGAAGGTCAATGGAAAGGAAAAACCCCACCGGTTCCCGTCGCACTGTCCCGTCGCGGCCTTTTCAAAAAGGCAAAAAAAGAAAATTGGATATGGGAATCGAAAGGCCTCGATCAACGCTCCCTGACCGATTTCGTCAAAGCATGGGCAGCGCGAGAAGGATTGACCTTCGAACCCGGCGCTGGACAAGCCTTGGCTTTTGCCCTGCCCATGGACGCTGTAGCCGCACGTCTGGAGCTTGACAAAATCGAATTGGCCACAGGCGATGAACGTACAGTTCGTCGAGAACACGTCGACCTCGTGGCGCAAACCGGTGAAATGCCCTTTTTCGATCTCATGGATGCTTTGGGTCAACCCGGAGCTGAAGTTTCAGTATGGAAACGGGTCCTCGACGACCATGCCAAATCGGCCAAAGATCAGATGCTGTTCAATCTCATCGGATTTCTGGCAAGTCAGGCCCGTATGTACTGGATGCTTGCCAATGGGGAGAACCCCAAGGGCAACCCTTATATGCTGAAAAAGAAAGCCCCAATCGCCCAACGACTGGGCAGAGCCGGTGTCGCCCGCATGATCGACCTGGCCCTTGAGGCTGAACTGTCGCTCAAAACCGGTGAACGCAGATATGAAGAGGCGCTGGATATCCTCATGGCCGGATTAATCGACCTGTTTCAACCCAAACGCCAAACCCGCCGTGCCCGATGACCAAACCTGACACACCGCATTATCTTGGCCACCGCCAACGCCTCAAAGCCAAACTCGTGGACAACAGCCGCAGTCTGGCGGACTACGAAATCATGGAGCTTGTGCTAGCACAGGTCCTGCCTCGTCGGGACACCAAACCACTGGCAAAAGAACTGATCGACAGATTCGGCTCGCTCAAAAGTGCAATCACAGCCCGCCCCGATCAGTTAGACACGGTCAAAGGTGTTGGCCCGGCGGTCACGGCCCACTGGATATTATTGCAGGAACTCTACGCCAGACTGGGAGAAGCGCAGGCCCGAAGCGGCATACCGCTTTCCGACCCCAGAGATGTCGCCGAAGCCGCAATGGCAAGGCTCGGAGGCAAAGGCGTCGAAGAATTCTGGACTGCATTTCTCGACTCGAAGAACAGAGTCATCGCATGGGAAAAAGTTGGCAATGGCACAGTCAATGCCGCGCCAGTATTCCCCCGTGAGATCATTGCCATGGCCCTTCGATTGGAAGCCGTCAGCATCATACTCGCGCACAACCATCCCGGCGGCGACCCCACTCCTTCCAAAGAAGACATACTGCTGACCGGTATGATTAAGGAAGCAGCACAGAATCTGGATATAGCCGTACACGATCATATCGTGGTCACAGACACGGACTATTACAGTTTTTATGAGGGAGGATATCTCTAGATGCATCAATTCCACGCCACCATCCACGGAAAAGTACAAGGTGTTTGGTTCAGGGCATGGACCCGTGACACTGCTCGCGAATTGGGCGTGACAGGTTGGGTACGCAACCTGCCAGATGGAAATGTGGAAACACTGGCTCAAGGCAACCGGGAATTACTCAGTAAATTTGAACGCGACCTCTGGGAAGGACCACCCCTGGCGCGAGTTACAAAGATAAACACAACCCACTCTGAAACCGACGAAATCATCCCTTCCTTCTCTATCCGCCGCTAAAAACAGTTTTTTTACAATAATAATATACTTGCAAACAGGAATTAACGACTTATTAGGTGTAACACACTCAGTTTGCACTCAAATGAGAGGTTATTCCCTTGAGCAAGAAAAACAAGAAATCCCCCATCCAACCGACGCGGATAAAACGCAAGAAGTCGGATGTCATCAAAGATAAGGCCCCGACCCGCAAACCTGCCACCCCAAAATCCGAGGCCCCCAAGCCCGGCGAAGAATTGCCCGACATCATCGAGGCACTGACCAATCAGGGCGGAAACGCCGGACTGTTTGGTGACGGCACTGGCATGACCGGGCCCAACCCCTCGGACATTCCCCAGACACTTCCTGTCCTGGCCGTCCGCGACATTGTAGTTTTCAACTACATGATTCTACCACTATTTGTCGGCCGCGAAAAATCGGTTCAAGCGGTTGACGCCGCACTTTCTGGAGATCGCTATATCCTCATCCTGACGCAAAAGGACGAGGCCGTAGAAGATCCGACAGAAGACGAACTATATATGACCGGTACTGTGGGCATGATCATGCGCATGCTGAAAATGCCCGACGGACGACTGAAGGTTCTGGTCCAAGGTCTGGCACGCGCCAAGGTCCAACGGTTCACAACCAACGAGCCTTATCATATCGCCGAACTGGAACCACTCATGGAACCTGAGACCGGCACCCTTACCGCGGAACAGGAAGCACTTGTCCGTTCTTCACGCGAGCAATCTGAAAAAATTCTCACCCTGCGCGGCATCTCTGCACAGGACATCATGTCAGTCCTGAACAATGTGTCCGAACCGGGCAGACTGGCCGATCTGATTGCCTCCAATTTGCGCATGAAAGTGGATGCCGCACAGAAAATTCTCGAATGCCATGATCCCATGGAACGCCTTGAGCTGGTGAATAAACAGTTGCTCAAGGAAGTAGAAGTGGCGAGCATGCAGAACAAGATCCAAACCATGGCCAAAGAGGGCATGGATAAAGCGCAGCGTGATTTTTATCTCCGCGAACAACTCAAAGCGATCAAACGCGAATTGGGTGATGAGGGAGACGAATCTGAAGAAATGGACGGGCTGCGCAAAAGCATTGGCGCCTCCGGCATGCCGAAAGACGTCATGAAAGAAGCGTTCAAGCAGCTCCGCCGTCTGGAAGCCATGCACGCCGAATCTTCTGAAGCGACCGTCATCCGCACCTATCTTGACTGGATGACGGAACTGCCGTGGAAAAAGACTTCACGCGACCGTCTGGATATCAAAAAAGCCGAAACAATCCTGAACGACGATCACTACGATCTCGAAAAGGTGAAAGAACGCATTCTTGAATACCTGAGCGTTCGCAAACTCAATCCCAAGATGAAAGGCCCGATATTGTGTTTCGTGGGTCCTCCCGGTGTGGGTAAAACCTCGCTTGGTCGCTCCATCGCACGAAGCTTGGGCCGCAAATTCCACCGTATGTCCCTTGGCGGCATGCGCGACGAAGCGGAAATTCGTGGTCATCGCCGGACCTACATCGGGGCCATGCCCGGACGTATCATCCAGGCCATCAAACAATGCGGCACCCGAAATCCGGTGATCATGCTGGATGAGATCGATAAGCTCGGCTCGGATTTCCGAGGCGACCCGTCATCTGCCCTGCTGGAAGTGCTTGACCCGGAACAGAACTTCACATTCACAGACCACTATCTGAACGTGGCCTTTGATCTGTCCAAGGTCATGTTCATCTGCACGGCCAACATGCTCGATTCCATTCCCGGTCCGCTTCTGGACCGCATGGAAGTCATCCGCATTCCCGGTTACACTGAACAGGAAAAGACCGTCATCACCCGCCGGTACATCCTTCCTCGCCAGATTGGTGAAAACGGTCTCAAGGAAAAGGAATTGACGATCAGCGACAAGTTGATCAGCAAGGTGGTACGCGAATACACCCGTGAAGCCGGACTGCGTAACGTGGAACGCGAAATCGGCACCTTGTGCCGCAAGATGGCCCGCAAAAAAGCCGAAGGCGAAAAAGGACCATTCAAGGTCACGGCCAAGAATCTGTATACATTGCTCGGACCACCGCGTTTTCTGGACGACGAAAAGGAAACCACCCTGCCTCCGGGCGTTGCGGTCGGTTTGGCTTGGACTCCCTATGGCGGCGAAATCCTGCACATTGAAGTGACGACCATGCCCGGTAAAGGCAAACTCACCTTAACAGGCAAACTCGGTGACGTGATGAAGGAATCGGCTCAGGCCGCTCTGTCCATCGCCCGCACCATGGCCGATACCTACGGCATTGATCCAGGCTTCTCGGACAAACTTGATATTCACGTCCACGTCCCGGCAGGAGCAACGCCCAAAGACGGCCCTTCTGCTGGTGTTACACTGGTGACCGCGCTCATCTCCGCCCTGACCAATACTCCGGTCTGCCCGGACTTGGCCATGACTGGCGAAATCAGCCTGCGCGGACGAGTCCTGCCAGTCGGCGGCGTCAAAGAGAAAATCCTTGCAGCCGTATCTCGCGGTATGACAAAGGTGCTCATTCCAGCTCAAAACAAAAAGGATTTGAGTGAAATTCCAGACGAACTACGCAAACGAATTAAGATCATACCCATCGAAAAAGTAGATCAAGTCTGGCCACAAGCAAAAAAATGCTAAACAAATCCTCTCAAGATTAATTAAAAGCCCCGGCGCACATGCACCGGGGCTTTTTTCCATCAAAAACGGTTCCCTATCCTAATTCCTTTTACATCCCGACAATATCCCTTCCGGGAAGCCACAGGTCTTCCTTCGCTTTATCTTCTTTACGCACACTCAACTCTCGAGCTTTTTCCTGCGCGGTCTCATCATGAATGAAAGCCGCCTCACCCAACACTTCTGCCCGTCGGGCCACACCATCCGGCACCGGAGGCTTACCATATCGCATCCTGAGCCGAGCACTGTCGGCCAACGCCATAACCAATACCACCAGATCACGGGCCACTGGCAGCACCGGATTCAAATCAAAGCATGACACCAGCGCGTTCATGCAGTCCCACCACTGGCCCTGTTCATAATAGGCCCGAGCCAGATTGTAATAGAGATGGTCATCGACCTGCGTAAAAACCAAACCACGCCTATAACAAAGGACTGCGCCTTCGTAATGCCGGACCTTGCGAAGGCGAATACCGAAATCATTGAACAGAAACTGATCCCTGCCAGCATACTCAGTTGTCAACCTGAGCAATTCACGGACAAAGACACGCGCCCGTGAAAGTTTGCGGGCCTTGATATACTTGAGGGCAATGCCAAATAGACCGCGCACATTGGCTTGATCTATGCGCAAAATGGACCGGCGATCACCGATCATCTGAAAGTCATGTTCTTTGGCCGCAGTCAACAACCGCTCCTCGAAAACCGCGACCTCTGGCGAATAATACGTCAGCAACTCACTGAGAGGGATGATTGCTTCGGTTCCGAAAGGCAAAAAATCGCCGTCCACACCACGCACACCAAAAGAGACTTCGTCCATCTGGCGAACAAGCCAATAATGCTTTTGTCCCTGACCGCGCAACGTTGTCGCCCGGCTGAGCAAATGTGTTCTCTGAGTAGAGAAAATACAACAAACATAATCGAAACCGTCATGTCGCTGCTTGGTATATAACTGTCCCCTGCCATCTAGGGAGACATACGAATCCTGCCTCATGGGAATCCCTTACAAGGCTGCGACGTGCCCGACCTATCACCCCACCGAGCATCTTCCCCTGATGCAAGGCGAGTCTTCATGATGTGGCCGAACACGGTGCTACCAGCCTTGTGCATTGAGCATTGGGCTCCCGCGACACCAACCGCGTTCATTAATTAGAGAGAGATAGTTCCGGCAATTGCCAAAAAACACTCCATCCCTCAACCTTCTTTCTTATCGGAGGAGAATAAAACCGGCTTTAGGGGTCTGAAATAAGAAATCGAACGAGTTTCAATAACGCACTTGAAACACAGAAATTCTCATCAACTATTTGTCACTGCCATGCTTTTTCAATTCCACGACGCCGACAGCACCTGACCGAGCTCTTCCGGGTTCAATACCCATGACTACCGGTTCTTCATCAAGCTTCAACTTACCGGAATCGACGGTCAATATCTGCCGCGCCCGCGATGCAATATGCGGCGGTACAATAGGCTTGCCATACCGACCGAGCAGTGAATGATCCTGATCCAATCCCACAATCATCTCAAGAAGGCTGCGCGTCATCTCCAGCTCCGGGTTGAGCCTATGTGAGAGAATAAGGTATTCCAGACACCCGTCCCAATCATTGTTCTCGTAATGAACGCGAGCCAAATTGTAATAGAGATTTTCATCGTCACCAACAAATTCCAGAGCCCGACGAAAATAAACCATGGCATCCGGATACATGCCGCTTTTGCGCAGGGCTATACCGAGGTCATTAAAAAGGAACTGATCCTTGCCGTCAAAATCAGCCTTGACCCGCACAAGTTGATCAAGCAATTCTCTGGCCCTGTCAGGTTCATGGCGAGAAAGATAAATCAAACTCAGCCCAAACAGAGACAAGAAACCACTGGCGTCAACACCTTTCACCTCGTCCGGGCTAACATTGGCCGCAACAGCCATGGCCGGAAGGACCAATTCCTCAAAATAGGACAACTCCGGCGTATAGTTGCTGACCAGATCCTGCATTGTGATGGACTCAGGGTCGCCGATTGGCACGTGAATATCATTAATCATTCGACCAGAAAATTCTTCTCGGTCCACTTGTTCAACATACCAGAAATTCTGACTGGCATGTGTTCGTTGGCTGGCTCCCATGCCCATCTTCACAGAGCGAGTGGTCGAGAATGCGCACCGAAGCATACCGCCGCGAGACATATACTTCCAACCGGAAGGAGGCTTGGGGGCACCTTCGTCATCAAGGGTACTGGCAAGATCAAGAGCAAAAAAGTCGTCGTTCATGATACTCACTAAATACTCCGACAAAATTCATGGAACAACACCCCAAAGGGGACCTCTACTATTTTATATTCTCCCATTAGACGTGCTGGCTGTAAAGGATTGTTTTTAGCTCTCGAGACTAGACATAACAGCATCACGACTTACCATTCCCTCTGCACATTGCCAGTCAAGCCCTTTTCGGATATGGAATCCCTCTGTCGGGCGAACTCGGCAAAAAACACCATTTCGGAGCATGTCATGCCCATATTTGAATACAAATGCAGTGATTGCGGCCACGAATTCGAAGAACTCGTCTTTGATCGGGATGAATGTCCTCCCTGCCCCAAATGCCAATCAGAAAAAACCGGCAAACTCATGAGTGCGGTCCGCTCCAAGATCGCTGGCGGCGCTTCCGCCCCTGAATCCGGCGGCGGCGATACAGACGCTGGTTCCAGTTTTTCATCTTCGTCTCCCTGTTCAGGCTGCTCCGGCGGCGACTGCTCCAATTGCGGTTAACTTTTTTCTCACCAGAAGGTTTCCAATGAAAACATTGACTATCGCCACCAGAGGGAGCGAACTCGCTCTTTGGCAGGCCGACCACATCAAGGATCGACTTGAAGCCCAATACCCCGACTTGACTGTCGAACTGCTCAAAATCAAAACCAAGGGCGACAAGATTCTCGACGTACCGCTGGCTAAAGTCGGCGGCAAAGGACTCTTTGTCAAAGAGATCGAAGAAGCCATGCTTGATGGCCGCGCCCAACTTGCAGTCCACTCAATGAAAGATGTTCCCACCAAGCTGCCTGAAGGCCTTGAAGTAGGTATCATCACCGAACGCGGAGCATCCACCGACACCCTGCTGTCTGTCAAATACGACGGTCTCAAAGGGCTGCCCGAAGGTGCCGTCGTCGGCACATCAAGCCTGCGCCGCCAATCTCAGCTTGCCGCTCTGCGTTCCGATCTCAAAATCGAATCCCTACGCGGTAACCTCAATACTCGTATCCAAAAATTGCTGGATGGTAATTTCGACGCCATCGTCGTCGCCACAGCAGGTCTTGAACGACTGGGAATCTCCGCACCCAAAAGAGAAGAACTCGGACCGCCTGAATTTCTACCCGCCGTGGCACAGGGCGCACTCGGCATCGAGTATCGCACCGACAACACCGAGTTGATCGAAATGCTCCAATTCCTCGACCACGCTCCCACCAAGATGCAGGTCATGGCCGAACGCGGCTTCCTGACCGGTCTTGACGGCGGTTGTCAGGTTCCCATCGCAGCATGGTCCGTTTTGGATGGCGACTCTATCCATCTGACCGGCTTCGTGGCTGACGTGGACGGCTCCCGCCCCATCCGCATGGAGATCGAAGGCAAAGCCAAAGACGCATGGGACATGGGCATGGAATTAGCCGATCAGGTCAGCAAAGCCGGTGGCAAAGAAATCCTCGATGAAGTTTATAATCGCGTATCCTAGCACTGAAACGGCCGCTTTTAGCGGCCTTTTCATAAAAACATTTCACACTATAAGCCTATGAAAAAACTTACAGGAGTCCGTCTCCCGGGGGAACGTAAGCTCCGTGACCCGACAAATCCCCTAAAGGTTTCCTTCGGAAAGCCGATAAAGAAAGCATATAACATATTCAACACCCCTCTCAAGGAGGTACGAATCATGGAAGTTGCTGGATTTGAAACACAGGGCGCGAATTTGACGGATCAGGTTAAGAATATCCGCAAGGTCAGGCTCCAACGTGAGGTTCTGGAAAACCCGGAAATGGCTCGTCAGCTCGTCAAGGTTGAAGCCACCGGCACCTACAACGCCAAGGGAGACGTCATACAGGCTGTCACCGGAGATCTCGGCGATGCATAGGTTTGTGAACGATTCTCCAAAAAAATAGGCTGGACGCTTTGTCCAGCCTATTTTTTTGGAGAATCGTTCAGACACGGCTTCCGATAGCGGCCCATCTCCGTCGTTGGAAGGCGCGAGTCAATCCTCACCGTAGCCAGGCTACGCCTCCGGTTGCCTCGAGCCTTCCGCCTAGGAGCTGAACCACTCTCGAAAGCCTCACTTCACCGGGGGGAAGAGCCGTTGTTGGGATGCTTTGCATCCCAAAGCACTCCATTTCAAAAAGAAAGAAGGCACGGCGCTTTGCTGGTGCCTTTTAAGAAAAGAGATGAATTCGGTGGTAAAAATGAATTGTACAAAAAAACGACAGCAAAATCATATCTAACCAACAAACCTTGTTGACTCTTCTGTGTGATACAAAAATCATCTTATACTATACACGACCATCAAACGGCATCGCCGAAGGCGCTACAAAAAGTTTGGGAAGAAAGATGGGATGGGGGGCTGGGGGAAGGAAAGAGGGAGAACCCTTCTCAAAGGATTTCCCTCTTTCCTTCCCCCAGACGTTGGAAACAACTCTACACGTCAGATTCAGCGACACCGGCGTCTGCAAAAGTTGCCATATCGTTAAACATATTGGCGGCACTGCGAACGAGAAACATAGCACAGGCCGCGCCGGTTCCTTCGCCGAGTCGAAAACCGAGATCAAGATAGGGCTTCAGCTCCATGGCTTTGACTGCGGCGGCATGGCCGGGTTCTGCGGAAGCATGACTGATAATACTATATTCTCGCACCGTGGGACAAATCTTCCAGGCGGCAAGATAGGCAGCGGTAGAAATAAATCCATCCACGCACACAAGCTGACGGTTCTTTGCTCCACCGAGAATAAGACCAGTCAAAGTCGCGATTTCCAATCCACCAAGTGCGGCTAAAATACCAACGGCATCACCGGACTTAACAATATCGGAATTTGCGGCAAGGCCCTTGTGAACAACGTTTGCCTTAGAAATAACGCCATCTTTGTCAAGGCCAGTTCCGGGACCAGTCATGGATTCAGGCTCAAGCCCAAGATACGCACAATAAAGAGCGGTGGACGGCGTGGTGTTGGAAATACCCATGTCGCCGGTACCAAGAACTTTTATGCCCTCTTCATGGGCACGATCTGCCAACGAAATACCAAGATTAAGCGCCTGCACACACTGCTCATGCGTCATGGCCGGCCCTTCTGCCAAATTGGCCGTCCCCTCTGCCACTTTGGCCTGGATCAGGCTGGGATGCTCATCATATTTCCCCCCGCAACAACCAGCGTCCACGACATACAACTGTGCGCCAACAGTTTCAGCCAGGACATTGATTCCTGCTCCATTATTCAAGAAATTCAGCACCATTTGCCTGGTCACTTCCTGAGGAAACACACTGACACCTTCAGCATTCACACCATGATCACCGGCCACGGTGTAGATGCGCATGGGGTCAACCGAAAGCTTCTGACCTTCTTGAATAAGATAAAGCTGCAACGCCAATTCTTCCAAACGACCAAGGCTTCCCTGCGGTTTGGTCAAATTATCGAGATGAGCCTGTCCCTGTTTGGCAAGGGCTTGATCAACTGGCTCTATGACAGCCAAAGCTGCTTTAAAAAACGTATCCATAACACTCTTCCTTATCTATTTTTTCGTGTCCGCGAGGGATACCTTGTCCAAGCCACCCTGTAAACCGCCGAAGGCCTATATTGCTGTAGAATGGGAACCATGATAGCTAAAGCTCAATGCTTTTCACGCACAAATCCAACCCGTTCCAGACACAATTATGAACAAGGAACTTTGCATCGTTCACGCCAATTGTCAGGGCGCCCCACTTATCGAAAGACTTGAGACCTGCCCGGAATTTGCTGACAGGTACGAATGTCGGCTCTTCACCAACTATGTTCGAGAGCCTCTCCCCGACGATATTTGGAAAAACTGCACCCTGTTTTTATATCAATTTCTCGGACCCAATTGGGATGAACTGGCGTCAGAAACACTGCTTACCAAACTTTCAGACAATGCTCGTTCCTTATGCATCCCCAACATGTTCTTCACAGGCTATTGGCCGACATGGTCAAATAAAACCGGATTCGATTACCGTTGTGAACATCTGGATACACTGGTCGCTCTCGGACTTCCGGCAGAGGAAACAGTCATCCTCGCCTTGCACACAAACATTGCCGCTAAATACGACCTCCCTGCACGCCTTGCACAGACCTTTGTACAAGAAGAAAGCCGGGAAGCGCACACGCCGATCACATACAGTCATATCATCCGAGAAAGTTACAAGGACACCAGACTGTTCAACACAATCAACCACCCCGGCCCGATGCTCATGAATCATGTAGCCAAAGGAGTGCTCAAGGAATTGGGTTTCACGCCGCCAAACGATACCATATTAAACTCGCTGGGTGATCCGTTCCCGGAATGTGAGCTACCCATTAACCCCAAGGTAGCCGCTACGCTTGGGTTGTCCTTTGGCGGACCTGAGCAGGAATACGAAATTTACGGAGGGAAAATGGCCTTCACCCGATGGGTCACACACTACATCAGTGCCCGAAAGGCGAACGTGACTGACTTTATCGGCTATCTCCAAGGCGTTCACAAACCATAAAGCGATCACGCGCACTGTCCGATAGGAATATACAGGCCATCACGGAGGAAGGTCATGTATATAGAATTGGACAACACTCACATTTCAGGCGGGTACTCCTTTGAAATGCACCTCAAGGAAGTGGTGCAGGAGCAGGCAAGCCAAATTCTCGGCGACTTCATCGAGTTGTCGGAAGAGGCCATTGCAGCATTCAAGGAAGCTGCCATCGAACCGATCAAAAACGGCACATTTTCGCTTGAGCACATGGAATCGCGTATTCAAACCGTGCGCTCGGAAATCGCCGATGTCTGGAACTCCGCACTGCCCGACGACGAAAAATATCGTCAGATTTCATCTAAAGAAAACGAGATAGCCCTGTTGCAGGCCGGACAATATACATTCGCCAAAGCAGGATTCTCGAAAAGCGTCTAAACAGCATCGCATACATCAAAAAAAGCGCACCGTGTTTATACACAGTGCGCTTTTCTTAATTCTTTATATCTCTGCTCTCACACATGCCCCGCAGCCGACGCTTCAGTATGTGAAGATGCGGATTGACCGCAGCAACGACGCAATCGGCCGCTTATCGAAGCTTCGGCGGTCCGAGGACGATCATCTCGGCTATGGTGTGATCCACTTTTGGCAGTTGGCGCAAATTCTTGCCCACGAACTGCATCTCAAGCATGACAAGATCCTTGTAAAGCGGAGTGCGATCCACTACGGGCGGAGTGTCCATGCCCTCGGTGAGTTCCTGACAGCGGTAACATCCGGGAAAACGAATTTCCTGTCCTGTGGGTTTGACAAGCATGTTGGGTACGCCGTGCATACGACAAATCATGAGACGGTGCTTGTACAGTCCACAAATGCCCTGATTCTCATCGATATTCAACGGACACATGATGTGCGGACGTTGACCGCGAGCCAGAGCCATCTGCCCCTGTTCCACATATTCCTGCGCCTTGGCCTTGATGGCTTCCAAACGATCTGCGGGGAGCTGGTTCAGCCCTTCCCACATATACGCCCATTCAACATAGGTATGATGCTGAAAAAAGGAGAGACAACAGTTGTCGGTACAGCCGTCACATTTCATATCAATGGTTTCCGCAACGTCATTGTAGCGATCAACCATCTTGTCATATATAGCGGCGAGCTTGCGGAAAGCCGCCTTGGGAGTCAATTTTTTCATGCGAAATCCACGTGTTCGAGAATAAGATCCACGCTCTCTTCAGGCGTATGCTCAACAGTACCAACCACGATGTCGGCGGCGGCACGGTACAGTGGCTCCCGTTCGTTGTAAAGGTCCTGCATGGTCTTGCCGGGAGCGATGGCAAGCCCACGATTCTCTGCATTTCCCACACGCTCGACAAACGTGGTTTCATCAATGTCGAGCAACACGACAGGTCCAAGTTTTTTAAGCCGTCCCATCGCCTTGGAACCATAGATAACACTGCCACCCGTTGAAATAACCGTCCGGGTCAGGTTCAATTCAGAAACCAGATGCTCTTCGATGCGCAGAAATTCATCCAGACCATACCTGTCGAGGATTGCCTGCAACGGCATGGCATAATAAGATTCGAGATAACGATCCGTATCGAGCTGTCCCCAGCCAAGTCGCTCGGCCAAAAGAGTGCCCAACGTGGACTTTCCCGCCGAGGCCATGCCCACTAATGTGATGCACGGCAACGGAATGGGGTCACGCTCCAAAGGAGTAAAAGCCATGATTAATCGCCCCGCACTAAGCAGACTTTGTCTTCATCGTCGCGCTCAACCACGAGCACGTTGACGTGCTCGTCACCCAGCGTATCGACTCGCTTGCCCACATAGTCCGCCTGAATAGGCAACTCACGGTGACCTCGATCAACCAGCACCAGCAGTTCAACCTGTTTGGGACGCCCATAATCAAGGATGGCTTCCAGCGCGGCTCGAACAGTACGACCGGAATAAAGCACATCGTCAACCAATACGATGGTGCGCCCTTCCACATCGTAGCCAATCTCAGAGCAATTGATGGTCGGAGCCAGTTCCAAATTGGTAGTCCAATCGTCGCGGTACAGGTTTATATCTAGCTTGCCCAACGGGACCTTGCGCCCAAGACGTTCATCCAGCAATTTTTTCAACCGCTCGGCAAGATCGGCTCCACGTCGCTGAATGCCAAGGATGGCCACGGTTTCGTCGTCACCATGCCGTTCATAAATTTCAAAGGCCAGACGCTCAAGCGTCCTGCTCATTTCCCTGTCGGATAATATGGTCCCGCATTCTTTCATTGTGGTGGCCTCGCATACGTTTTTTTGGCTGTTCTCGGAATGGTGGAAATTAGCTCATACCAACGGGGTGGTCAACATCGAGTGCAGATAATCTGCAACTTTCGATTTGACAATTACTCCTATTAACCTTACCTCTTCCTTTCTCGACCACATTTAGGAGGAAATTAACATGTTCGAAGTTACAGAAGCTGCCCAGAAGCAGCTTGAAGGCTACTTCCAGGACAAAGACGCATCTCCCATTCGCGTCTATCTCGCAGCCGGTGGCTGAGCAGGCCCTCGCCTGACTCTGGCTCTGGATGAGCCTAATGATAAAGACGAAGTTTTCGAGGCCGCTGGTTTGACCTTCCTTGTTGACAAGGAATTGAGCAAAGAAACCGGCAATATCAAGATTGACATGACCTACTACGGTTTCGTGGTTGAGTCTGAAAATCCTGTTGGCGGCGGCGGCGAAGGCGCCAGCTGTGGATGCTCTTCCGCTGGTTCCTGCGAGTCTAACGGCTCCGGTGGCTGCGGTTGCTAATGCAGCGATAAGTCGTCTTTACGACATTGCTTTCAAGGCCCGGACCTTTGCGTACAAATAGACGCAATGGTCCGGGCTTTTTTACGCCCTTACAGAGACTCAACAACCCTTCTAATAATTTATCATCCCTTCTTCTTTCAAAGAATAATACTCCCGCCTTTTTTCGGCTGATATGCTCATCCCCTGTCGGTTTCTATTTAAATCCAAACAATTTGGATAATTAAATAAAAGAAATTATTCACTAAAGGAGAAAGCCAATGTCAAAGAAAAAACTAACGAACAATTTCGGCGCTCCAGTCGCCGATAACCAGAATGTGATGACCGCCGGACCACGGGGACCACAACTTCTGCAAGATGTATGGTTTCTTGAAAAGCTTGCCCATTTTGACAGAGAAGTAATTCCTGAGCGCAGAATGCACGCCAAAGGATCAGGCGCATACGGCACATTCACCGTGACCAAGGATATCACACAGTACACTAAAGCGAGCATTTTCGCGGAAGTAGGAAAGAAAACCGACATGTTTGCTCGTTTCTCCACTGTCGCCGGAGAACGTGGCGCGGCAGATGCGGAACGCGATATTCGTGGCTTTGCTCTGAAATTTTACACGGATGAAGGCAACTGGGATTTGGTTGGAAACAACACGCCTGTTTTTTTCCTGCGTGACCCGCTCAAATTCCCAGACCTCAATCACGCCGTTAAGCGCGACCCGCGCACCAATATGCGAAGCGCAAAAAACAACTGGGACTTCTGGACATCGCTGCCCGAAGCTCTGCATCAGGTCACCATAACGATGAGCGATCGTGGCATCCCACAGTCATACCGCCATATGCACGGATTCGGCAGTCACACTTTCAGCTTTATCAACGCTAACAACGAAAGATTCTGGGTCAAATTCCATTTCCGGTCGCATCAGGGCATCAAGAACATGACCGATGAAGAGGCTACCAAAACAGTTGGTATGTGCCGTGAAAGTCATCAACGAGATTTATACGACACTCTTGAACAAGGCGATTTCCCCAAATGGACACTCAGTGTCCAGATCATGCCGGAGAAAGAAGCCGCTACCTACAAGCATAACCCCTTTGATCTAACAAAAGTCTGGTACCACGGGGACTATCCCTTGATTGAAGTCGGTGAAATGGAGCTGAATCGTAACCCTGAGAACTACTTTGCGGAAGTGGAACAAGCCGCTTTCAACCCGGCGAGCATTGTTCCTGGCATTGGCTTCTCCCCCGACAAGATGCTCCAGGGGCGTCTGTTCTCCTATGGAGATGCACAACGCTACCGCCTCGGCGTCAATCATCACCTGATTCCAGTTAACGCTGCCAAATGCCCTGTCCATGGCTACCACCGGGACGGTGCAATGCGTGTGGATGGTAACTATGGTGACACCCTTGGCTATGAGCCGAACAGCTATGGAGAATGGCAGGAGCAACCGGAACACAAAGAACCGCCGCTTGAACTGGATGGCGCGGCATACAACTGGGATCACAGAGAGGACGAAGACTATTACACCCAGCCCGGCAAACTGTTCAGACTGATGTCACCTGATCAACAAAAAGTCCTCTTTCAGAACACGGCCAGTGCAATGGGTGATGCCCCGGAAGAAATCAAACAACGCCATATCGGCAACTGCATGAAAGCTGACCCCAACTATGGGAAAGGCGTGGCAAAAGCCTTGGGACTGACTCCGAAATGCATCGATTAGTCCAATAATCCTTGAATAATAGGGAGTGGCTTTGCACCAAAGCCACTCCCTATCATCTATACAATTTATAGACAAAATCTTTTTGAGAGTCGCAACAAAGCACAATTTTGCATACAAAAAAAAGGCCCTTACCTCTTTACAGAGACTAATTCCTACTTATTTGGTTTCAAACACATCAACTCTCAGGAGAGACCAATGATTAACGTAACCGAATCTGCACAGAAAGAATTGACCACATATTTTGCCGACCGCGAAGTTCAGCCCATCCGTGTCCATCTGGCCGACGGAGGCTGCTCCGGCATGAGACTTTCATTGGCTTTGGACGAAGTTCGTGACGGAGATAAATCCGTCGAGCACGCCGGCTTTACTTTCCTCATCAATGAAGAATTGGCCGAGGCCTCTGGAACCGTCTCCATCGACATGACTGACTACGGTTTCGCCATCGATTCCGAAAATCAGATCGGCGGTGGTGGATGCGGCAGTTGTGGTGGTGGATGCGGCCAATAGACAACACCAAATCAAACAAAAAAGCCCGCACAAGCGGGCTTTTTTTTATATCTTACGCCACACATCTTATCACTCAAAAAATATCCAACCATCAGACCAACACCGTGCCTTCTTCTTCAATCTCAACGGGAGCACTTTGGGATGCAAAGCATCCCAACAGCGGCTCTCCTCCCCGACACAATAAGGGACATGAACAATCCCTCTTCAAAGAAACATCCCCGACACCTCAAGGCTTTCGAGAGTGGTGCAGATGTGCATTTTCTCGGGCCAAATCAACCACAGTCGTAGCCTAGCTACGGCGAGGATTGATTTACGCCCGAAAAATGTGCAGATGCGCCGCTATCAAAAGCCGCCACCCACCCAAAAAAATCAAAGGGGCAGTGCTCGCTTGGCACCGCCCCACTCGATTAGGACCGCAACCCGGCTAAAAGCCGGTTTAATAGAAAGTCCTCTCATCGACGAGCCGGGGCGCGTCTTCCGGGAATGTCCCGGGCGCGCAGGTTTCGACGACTGGTTTTAATTTCATCACCGACTGAAAATCGGCGCAGAACTTTTCTTTATCCAATGGAGTAGCAGTTTCCACTACCACCACAAGGGAGTCCCTGCCTTTATCATTCTTTACCTGAATCTGCCAGCACGAAACATCAGGATACTTCGCGAAAACAGCCATGGCCTGTTCGGGATAAATGAATTGTCCCTTGACCTTGGCCGTATCATCGGCACGCCCCTTCCAGCCCGTGAGTTTCCGGGCCGTCCGCCCGCATTCGCACAGAGAGGAATCGATGGAAGACAGGTCTCCCGTAGCCAGACGCACCAACGGATAATCAGTGAAAAAAGGCGTCACCACGACCTCACCGAGTTCGCCGTCAGGCAAAGGTTCACCAGTTGCCGGGTCGCAAATTTCCACATGCCGGTAATTGGACAGGTGCATCCCTCCCAATTCCATGCACTCATAGGCGATACATCCCACATCCGCCGTACCGTAGCCTTGGCGGACGGTTATACCAAACATGTCCTCGACTTCTGCTCGAAGCATCTCGGACAGTGGTTCGGCGGCGACATAGGCTTTTTCAAGCGAAAAATCTTCACGCAGATCAAACCCTGCTGCCTGCGCTTTCTGGCCTATCACTTTGAGATAACTGGTCATGCCCACAAACGCTGTGACCGGCAATTGCATCAAGAACTCAATCTGCTTGGCTGTATTGCCCGGCCCAGCCGGGACCACGCCGCAACCAATATCCCGAAGCGGCTCCTCAAGCATCAATCCAGCGGGGGTCATATGATAGGAAAATGTCATCTGCGCGAGATCGCCGGGCCTGAATCCGGCAGCAAAAAAGCCCTCACTCCACGCCCAATAATCAGGGTCCATGCCTTCCGGGTCAAAAATGGGGCCGGGGGACTGATAGATACGCGACAACTGACCGGGTTTGCAGTTCAGGAACCAGCCAAGGCCATATTCCTTCTGCCATTGGATGACATCCCGTTTTCTGAGCGGAGGGATTTTTCCATAGTCGTCCCAATTCTTGAAATCACGGGCACACGCACCCATGGTTTCCAGACGCGCCTGAAATTCACCGGACGACTGTTCGGCCTCAAGCAGCACTTCTCGTACGCCCTTCCACTTCCGTTTCATCCGCTTTTCACGCGGCTCAGTCTCATATTCGCTGTAGTACATTTGAAGATGCCTCCGGCGGCCAAAGGGGAAATCCTTTGAAACCCCCTTCCTAAACTTTTTGTCGCTACGCCGCTGACAGGTCATACCAAAGAGAAAAGAAAATAAAACGGCGTAAAAATCAGTCTAAAAATACAGTCTTTTCCTTTTACGACAGATCTAAAAATATTTCTAGCAAATCAACAATCTCTCACCAACCAAAGCACCTTGGATGCTCCAGCATCCAACAGCGCCCCCCCCATCACACCTGAAGGTTGTTCAGAGTGGGGTAGATGTGCATTTTCTCGGACGGAATTTAACCGGAGGCGTAGCCTAGCTACGTTAAGGATTAAATGAAGTCCAAAAAATGTGCAGATACCCCGCTATGGACAGCCGTCACCCAAGCCAACGCTTACGACGGCGATAATGCTTTACATCCCGATAAGATCGTTTGTCGCCGCTCTTTCCCATGCCGAGATAAAATTCCTGCACATCCGGGTTGTTAAGTAGCTCAGCGGCAGTGCCATCCATAACGACCCGACCATTTTCCATAATGTACGCCTGTTGAGCCACGGACAGGGCCGCGCGAGCGTTCTGTTCCACCAACAGGATGGTCACGCCTTCTTCGGCGTTGATCTTCTTGATGATGTCAAATATTTCTTCCACCAGTAGTGGCGCCAAACCGAGGGATGGCTCGTCAAGGAGAAGCAAGTCGGGTTTCGCCATGATGGCGCGACCAATGGCACACATCTGTTGTTCGCCGCCGGACATATAGCCCGCAAGTTGCTTGCACCGTTCCCGAAGCCGAGGGAAATAGTCATACACTTTTTCCATGGACGTGTTGATCTCGGAGCGTGGCCGGGTAAATGCGCCACATTTGAGATTTTCTTCCACGGTCAGATCTTCGAAAATACGGCGCCCTTCCATAACCTGAAAAACACCCTTCCTGACAATCTTCTCGGGGATGGTTCCTTGAATCGGCTCATCCTTGTAGAGGATAGTGCCGTCCGTGACTTCGCCGTCTTCGGTTTCCAGCAGGCCGGAAATGGCCTTCAAGGTAGTCGATTTACCCGCGCCATTCGCTCCGAGCAAAGCCGTGATTTCTCCCAATGGACAAGCCAGGGACAAGCCTTTCAGCACGAGAACGACGTCATTGTAGACGACTTCCAGATTTTCAACCTTCAGTACGTTATTCAAGGGGTACTCCCGCGATATGGCCGAGGGCAATTGAAACCGCCCTCGGTCCTTTTCTATTTCTTCAAAAATTGTTTAAAAACCGGACTAGGTAGGCGCAAAACAAAATCAGGATCGAAGCGTAGTCTTCCTACGTGATAGTCTGAATTTGCTGAAGCAACGACGCCAGCCCGGTTTTTTCAACAGTTTTTAATGTCCCAGCCAATCGGCTCGACGGTTCAGGATTTCCTCTTTTACGAAGGTCAACTTGCCATCTTTGATGACGTACAAAAACACAGCCATATTCGGACGGTGATCATCCGGGAAGTAGGAAATCAGCGGAGCCAAACCCATGGGATCAAAGTCACGCAGGGTTTCAAGAGCCGTCTTGAGAGACTCGCCTGTCACCGGACCATTAGCATTCGCACGCTTGAGGCCCTCAGCCATGACCAATACGGAGACGAAACCGCGGGTATAGTGTGTCATCTGCGGCTTGTTGTCGGTAATTTCCATAATGACCTTCATGCCTGGAACATCCTGTCCATAAACAGCGGCGGCCTGATTGGAATATGCGCCGTTGGCATCCTCTCCGGCCAACTTGGGCAGATTTTCATCAGAGCCCCAAATATTGGTGAAGAAGGTCGTATTCATACCAATATTCTTGGCGGACTTAAGAATGACTGATGTGGACGGGGTCGTTCCGCCTATCCAGCAGAAATCGGGAGCCAAGTCCTTGAGGGGTAACAGCTCAGTGGTGGCGTCAATAGCCTTGAGCGAGACATTGGCTTCACCCACGATATCGTAACCGAGTTCTTCGGCGTAGGCCTTGGCTCCAACAATGGGAGCCAAACCGTAAGGATGGTCGGGATAGATGAAGGCAATCTTGGGTGCGCCTTCACCCTTCCAATTTTCATGAAAATACTTGATGGCAGCACGGGCCTGCGTGGAATAATCTGCCGCTATGAAAAAGTTGTAAGGAGCCTTTTTCGGGTCGGTCAAATGCGCGGAATAGGATGCCGAAAGATCAGGGACCTTGTCCTTAGCCAGATTACGGATCAGGGCTTCGGTCACAGCCGATCCATACCCTTGGATGCAGACAACCTTGTCGGTGTTGACCATCTTCTTATACAGGGAAAGTCCTTGCTGAACATTATAGGCAGTATCCTGAAGATTCAGTTCGATCATACGACCATCGATACCACCATTTTCGTTGACGTACTTGACTCCGCCCTTGATGCCTTCTGCATAGGGAGCACCCACGGACGACGTGGGACCGGACAGATCGATGAGGCCACCCACTTTGATGGGGGAAGCGTCGTTGGTTGAAGTTTCAGCCGAGTTCTTGTCTTCGCCTCCGCAGCCAAACAGCATCAGCCCAGCCAAAAGCGTGATGCAGACCGCAGTTATGATTGTACCTACCCTCATAGTCATTCTCCTAAGGGATTAAGGTTGACACGTCCCTCCACTGTGAACGAGACGTCATTTCTATTTTCAACCCGCGTTTCGCGGGATTATGCCTAATGAGCAAACGGATACAACTTCCAATATGCCTTGGCCAAACGCCAACGGTTTGCCAATCCTTCCGGTTCAAAAATCAGGAATAGAATAAGGACCAATCCGAACACACCTTCGCGCAGGGCCACAAGGTGCTGAGCGATGTCAGGGAAATAAGCGCCCACAACGTTCGCCACGATATTGAGAACCTCCGGGAGGAGCACGATGAATATGGCACCGAACACAGAACCTATGACCGACCCCAACCCGCCGATAATGATCATGGCGAGATAGGAAATGGACAGCCCTATGTTAAACTGCTCAGCAGAAATATACCCCGTGTAATGCCCCCACAGCCCACCGGCCACACCCGCTAAGAATGAACTGACGCCGAACGCGATGAGCTTGTACCAGAACAGGTTCACACCCACTATTTCAGCCGACAGATAAAAATCCCTGATGGACACGAAAGCACGTCCATACTTAGACCGCATGATATTTGACACCATGAGCAGGCTGGCAGCAGTAAAGGCGAAAAGCAGATAGTACATCCGGCCCTCGGTATCAAAACTGAAGCCAAACATCTGCGGAGGATCGAGCAACAACCCATTGGACCCGCCGGTTAACACTCCACCGTGCAGAAACACATATTCAAGCACCAACTGGGCCGCCAACGTTGCGATAGCAAGATAAATACCCTTGAGCCTAAGCGATGGGACACCAAACACCATGCCGACCATGGCCGTAATCAGACCTCCGGTCAAAATAGCCAACGGAAATGGAACGCCGTGTAAGGAGCATTGTCCCGCTGCGTAAGCACCCACACCAATGAATGCACCATGACCGAGAGAAATCTGCCCGCATACGCCGGTCAACAAGTTAAGGGACACCGCGCCGATGACCGAGATAAAAATCAAGTTCATGACGGATGTCGTAAAGACATCGAGTACCAATGGGGCAACACACAGGGCCGCAACAAGCAGGCCGATCATGAGTTTTTGGAAACCGGATTGAAAAATCCGAGCTTCGCCGCGATAGGAGGTGAAAAAGAGACCGCATTTGCCTTGCATGACTAAACCCTCTCGATCTCTTTGGTCCCGAACAGACCGTATGGCTTGATCATTAAAATAATGACCAAAATGATGAAGGCCGCAACCTCTCGGAAACCACCCAGACCGAACAACTGCCGCGCCGCTCCATCACACACATTTTCAAGCACACCAATAATCAACCCGCCAAGTGCCGCGCCAAGCAGGGAATCCAGCCCGCCGAGAATCACCGCCGGGAAAACTTTCAGTCCAAGATGACCAATGTGGGAGTTGATACCGTTGATATTGCCAAGAATGACACCGCCCACAGAAGACACGACGCAGGCGATGCACCAACTCATGGCAAAGATATTTTTGATACCAATCCCCATAGATTGCGCGGCTTGTTGGTCAAATGCCGTGGCACGCATGGCAATCCCTGTCCGTGAGTATTTAAAGAAAACCGAGAATATGGCGAACAGGACTGCAGAGAGCACAAAGGCAGCGATATAGACAGGAGCCACGGGCAAACCTGCGATCACGATCGGTTCACTCGGCAACACCTGCGGATACACCTTGATCTGGGTTCCCCAAAAAAGTTGTACCAATGACTTGAGCACGGAACTCATGCCCACTGTAACCATGATAACCGAGATATGTTCCTCGCCAATGAGTGGCCGCAGGACCATACGTTCGATGGCAAGCCCGAGCAGGACTGAAAATCCCAGAGTGATAAAGAATGCCCAGATAAACGGGATGTTAAACTGTACGGTCAACGCGAAGCACATGTATGCCCCGACCATGACCAGTTCACCCTGTGCGAAGTTCACGACCTTTGTGGCCTTGTAAATAATGACGAACCCCAGGGCGACCAAGGAATAGATCCCGCCGACCACCAATCCATTGACGATGAGTTGCAGATAATATTCCATGTTACGCCTCCATGTCTTCTATGCGGATATCGCCACACATCTCTCGCACCCGGCCATCCTGATACGTAATTTCAGTTTCCAGATTCACTGCGCATGCATCGGTATAAAGTGATTCGATCAACGCACCATACCGCTCGTTGATAGTTGACCGCCGCACTTTGCGGGTTCGGGTCAACTCACCATCGTCAGGGTCCAATTCCTTGTAGAGCAGACAAAAACGCTTGATCTGCGTCTCTCCGGGGAGCGAATCATTAGTCTTCGCAATCTCTGCTTTGATGAGCGCGTAGACTTCTTCCTTGGCTGCCAAATCCTGATACGTGGTATATGTGATCATCTGAGTCTCAGCCCAATGACCCACGATAGCCATATCAATGCACAAAATTGCGGCCACATAGTCACGCCCGCCGCCCAACACAACGGATTCTCGCAAAAACGGAGAGAACTTGACTTTGTTCTCCAAAAATTGCGGCGAGAACTGGGTTCCATCATTGAGGTGCATAACATCCTTCAAACGATCGATGACCACCAGACGCCCGTTGTCGTCGAAGTATCCGGCATCCCCCGAAAGCAACCAGCCATCTCCGTTTACGGTCTCACGAGTGGCTTCCTCGTTCTTGTAATAACCAAGAAAAACCGCTGGAGATCGGGAAACAATCTCACCCTCATCCGTAATCTTCACTTCTGTTTCCGGAATGGGTGCACCCACTGAAGTAAAATCAACTTCGCCTTCCTTGTGGATGCAGGAAATACCTGCGATTTCTGTCTGGCCGTAAATCTGTTTGAGCCTGACACCGAGCGCATGGAAAAAACGGAAAATATCCGGGCCGAGAGCGGCGCCGCCTGTTGTTGCCGAACGCATACGGCTGAAACCAAGACGATCACGCAGGGCGCGAAACAACCCTTGGTCGGCAATAAAATACTTCAGCTTCAACCAAGCAGACGGAGTCTCTCCGGCAAACACGGTATCCACGTATTCATACCCGATGGGCAAAAACAAATTGTAGAGGAACCGCTTGAACTTCGTGGTCTCCATGATGTCGCCCTGCACTTTGGCAGCGATGGACTCATACACTCGAGGTGGAGAAAAGATGAAATGCGGCCCGATCTCGCGGGAGTCATTGGATGCTGTGTCCGGGTTCTCCGGGAAATTGACGCAAAAGCCAAACAGCAGGGCCGAGGCCACAGCCATCATTTGCTCGCCCATCCATGCTAGCGGCAAAAAGGACACGAACTCGTCGGTTGCGCTCTTGGGGTCATACTTGCCCAAATTATGCGCCATGGACAGCAGGTTGGCGTGTGAAAGTACTGCCAACTTGGGACGGCCCGTAGTGCCGGACGTTGTGGCGATCAGTGCCGGATCATCCGGTTTGACCGCGCTGACCATCTCTCTGTAGCGAGCGACTGCATCCTTGCAACCTTCACGTCCCAAACGACGGACAGCCTTGAAATCCAACAGTCCGTCCACATCCGCTTCATAGGCTTTGAGGCCTTTTGGCTCGTGGTAAATAATATGCTTGAGATTGGGCAGGTTTGCGCGGAATGAGAGCATCTTGTCGACCTGCTCCTGATCCTCGGCCACCACCAGTTTGCACTCAGTCAGTGCGAATATATACTCGATTTCTTCTGCGGGGGAGTCCTGATACAGACCCAGCGCGATACCGCCCAGCCCCTGAATGGCAAGCTCTGCCCAGATCCATTCCGGACGATTGTCACCAATGAGAATAACAATGTCGCCCTTGCCCAGCCCGAAATGTTCGAGGCCGCACGCGAACTCCGCCGTCACTTTGAGATTCTTCTGCCAGGACACGGCCTGCCAGACACCCCACTCCTTTTCTCGCAGGGCAATCTTTTCGCCGCGTTCCTCGGCCTGTTTGCACAGCAGTCGGGGCAACGTTGTCTTATATGGTTTTGCCATGAAATTTCCTTATTTTTTATCTCGGCCAAAGTGGCCGGACCTTCTGTCTTCTATCTCCCGGTAAATGTAGCTTCCTCGGTTCCTAGGTAGGCGGCGATGACATTCTTGTCCGCCTGCACTTCATCCGGCGTACCCTCGGCTAGCTTGGCTCCGAAATCGAGAACAACGACCTTGTCGGAGATGTCCATGACAACTCCCATGTCGTGTTCCACCAATAGGACGGTGACGCCCCATTCTTCGGCGATATCCAAGATATATCTGGCCATGTCCTCGGTTTCTTCGAGGTTCATGCCAGCCATCGGCTCATCCAGAAGGATAAGCTTGGGTTCGGCGGCTAGTGCACGTCCGAGTTCCACCCTTTTCTGCACACCGTAGGGAAGGCGTCCCGCGTGTTGGTGCCGATAGGGGGATAGGTTAAGAAAATCGATCACATCTTCCACGCGGCGACGATGCCTGTCCTCAGTACGGACGGCTTTGCCCCAGTAGAAAATGGACGATAGCAAACCATAGTTGATCTGACTGTGTCGCCCGACCATAAGGTTGTCCAGCACGGACAACCCCTTGAACAGGGCGATGTTTTGGAATGTCCGCGAGAGTCCCAGTTCCGTACGCTTATGCGCGGGAAGGGACAGCAGACATTCGTCGTCTAATGAAATCTTGCACGGTCCGCTGGCTCCGCCATCGGGAATGTAGCGACCGCTGATGCAGTTGAGCATGGAGGTTTTGCCGGCACCGTTTGGACCAATGAGGGACGCAATGGTCCCTTGTTCCACGGTGAACGACACCCCCATAAGGGCGGCGATGCCCTTGAAGGTGAGTGTTACGTCACTGACGTCGAGGTAAGCCATAATCCTGCAATTATGGTTGAGAGCAAACCCATCAAAACGACGTTTGCACGGCCTAGCGGTGAATTACGTAACACCGCCCAGGTCCATATGCAGCCGAATCGGCGAATAGGCCCTTAGGTCCATTCTCCCTTGAAATCGTCGGGAGCGACCAATTTGTAGCCCCGGTCCTTGAGAGATGCCTCTACTGCGGACGGGTCTTCGGTATCTATGCGGACGACGACAACGCGGCGTCCGTTAAAAAAGAAAGTGCCGGTGGAGATGATGGACATTTTCATGTTGGCGATGACACCGGCGACTTCGTAAAGTACACCGGAACGGTCTTCCACCTCAATAGTGAGGCGGCTGCCGCCCTCGCGGTATCCCATCTCTTCGGCAAGAACGTCGAGCATGACGTTTCGATTAATATACCCGATAAGCTCGCCGGCACTGTCGACCACGGCCAGTCCGGCCAGGTTCATTTCGTACATCATGTCGGCAGCACCTTCGATTTCGGTCTCAGGGGCCACGGTCTTGATGTCGGTGCGGTAGATTTTCTCTACGGTCAGCTTACTCATCAGGTAGTTGATCTCGTGTTTCTCCAGGGAGGTCATGATGCTGGGCAGGGCAGCGGAGATATCTTCCTTGCGCACGTAGCCGACCAGCTTGCCGTCCTCGTCCACCACCAGGAGCATCCAAAGCTTGCTTTCTTCAAGCTGCTTCTGGGCGTCCTTGACCAGAGTCTGGGGGGTGACTTTAACGAAGTCGCGAAGCATTTTCAGTCCGACGTACATGTTTTATCCTCCTTGGATAGCCGCTGTGCGGTCTCTGTTAGCCTTAATGGCATCTAATTGTTACGGATGGATACACGTTTTCACTGAGTGGTGCAATTCCATCCATAAACGGTACAGACCGCCAGCGAACCACTTCAAAACCTATTTTTGACTGACAAGTCAAGAGGCAAACAATTGTTTTGTAAAAAAGAAGATCAATTGGCACGTCTTTTTTTCTGGCGTCATTTATTGACCAACTAATTGTACTAAAACAAGAAAATGGCGATCCGAAGACCGCCATTTCTCAAAACGATATTTTTTTATGGTGCCTTCGGAACCATCCCCTTTTGCACACCTTTTGGGGTAACAGGCTCGTAGGTCTTGACCTTTTTATTGAGTTGTACCTTGGACGGATCTACCTGGCGTCCTGACGAGGCCACCCACTGGACCTTGCCGACCGGAATCTGACTGGACAGATACGGTTTGTAGACCTCACTGATCTTGATGGCGTCCAACACGATGGAAGGTTGCTGAAATTTGATATTATCCCAAGTGATACCGGTTCCATCCTCCTGATACCATCGCCCGCCCTTGAGCGTGGCCTTGTCGAATTTGGCCCCGGCAATATCATTTTGATGCATCAGGACATTCTCCACAAACGCTCCGTTAAACCGGGCGTTGCGCAAGGTACATTGCATCATTTGCTGATGACTGAAGCTAACCCCAGAAAAATCCTGGCCGCTCAGGTCACACTCGAGGAACCGCGCACTACGAAACTGGGCATCCCTGAGGTTCGCCCCCCGGAAATCGCAATTTTGAAAAACCCGCCCGATCATAGTGGCATTGCTCAGGTTAGCGCCACTGAAATTCACGCCGTCATAAGGATCAGCAAACAAAGGCGCACCGCTCAAATCTGCGCCCTGCATGTTCTTGTCCCCGGCAGCCAATCGGTCCACGTCAGCCTGGTTAAACGCCAAAGCGGACGTGGTCAACAATACTGTCAACACACAAATCAATCCGAGTATCCGTTTCATGATTTTCTCCTCTTTCCCGCGCTCATTGTATACAGCCTCGTCCCCCCCCTTGATGCGGCAACAAAACTACACAGCATTACACGCGTAACACATCATGAAAACTATGGCAAAAAACCGAGCTTTTTTTCACCTCGGTAGAAAGACAACAAGGAATCAACCGCCGAGTTTGTAAAACAGACTTGCCTGGGCACAGCAACCACTCAAGCCTAACGACTTATAGATGGAATCCATGCACACGGCCTCACGCACAACACTCGCCAAATTATCAATGGCATCTTCCAGGTCAAATGTGGTTTGAACCTGTTCAAGAGGCGACAGCCCTTTGTCCATGCGCAACTGATCAATAAACCAACGACGAAACTCATCTGCATCGAATAATCCGTGAAGGTACGTGCCGAATATACGCCCATCCGCCCTGCCGTATCCCAACGGCTCGCCGTTATTATTGCGCAAAGCCACACGCAAAATTTCAGACAACGGCGTTGTCTGACCATGATGAATTTCATACCCGTGAACCTTTTGACCGGACGAGGAATGTACCCCCCATGTACGGGTTAGGGTCTTTTCCGGGGCGAGCGAAGTCTGCACAGGCAACAAGCCGAATCCTTCAACACGAGTGGTCTCTGATTCAAGGCCATACGGGTCATCCACAATATCGCCGAGCATCTGAAATCCACCGCATATACCGACAATGCGCGTCTTGTGTCCGTCGCCTGCCAGCTCACGCAACACCGCAGCCATGCCAGTTCCCTTGAGTGCTTTCATATCCGGCACTGTCGACTTGGAACCAGGCAAAATAATGGCATCCGGCGTCCCCACATCGCGGGCATCCGTCACCACACGGACCTTGACGTCCGGCTCGGCAAACAGCGGGTCGATGTCGTTAAAATTCGATATGCGCGGCAGATCGACAACGACGACTTCCACACATTCGTCATCAGGGAATTTTACACTTTCAGGAAGCAGCCCTTCCTTGAAGGAGACGGAATCCTCTTCGGGCAGACCGAGCGAATGGATATACGGAATGGTGCCAAGCACCGGCTTGCCCGTATGCTCAAACATCTGGCCAAAGGCAGGCTCCAGCAAGGTGGCGTCACCCCGGAACCGATTGATGAGAAACCCTTCCACCAATGACCGTTCCATAGGGGTGAGCAAGCTCATGGTGCCGACCATGGACGCAAATACGCCGCCCCGATCGATATCACCTGCCAACAGCACCCGCGCATCCGCGTATTTAGCCATGGCCATATTCACAATGTCATGGTGTTTCAAATTCACTTCAGCAGGACTGCCCGCCCCTTCCAGCACCATAATGTCATACTCGTTGGCAAGGGAGTCATAAGCAGTTTTGACGGCTTCCCAAGCGCGAGGCTTGTATTCCACATATTCACGCACAGCCATATTGCCCACAGGCTGCCCCATAACAATCACCTGCGAACCAACATCAGAACCGGGCTTGAGCAATACAGGGTTCATACGTACGTCCGGTTTCAATCGACAAGCCATGGCCTGCGTCACCTGTGCACGGCCCATCTCTCCGCCCTGATCCGTGACATAGGAATTCAGCGACATGTTCTGCGCCTTAAAGGGAGCCACATTGTAGCCGTCCTGCAAAAAAATCCGACAAAACGCCGCAGCCAACACGGATTTACCCGCGTTGGAGCTGGTGCCTTGAAGCATCAACGCCGGGGTGCGTTTGATACGTTTGACCACCGGAGGCTTGGCCGTGCCGCTGACCGCTTCCATAGCCTTGATCAGCTGTTCGTTCTCGCCCTGACTCCGAACAGCAACCCGGAACCAACTGTCGTCCAGTCCCGTATAATTGCCGCACAGCCGAATGCCGATATGATGTTCGGCCAACAGTTTGTCACGGAGCATGACCGCATCCTGCCCGATACGCTCCACCCGACAAAGCAGGTAGTTGGCTGTCCCCGGCAAGACCTTGATTCCCGGCACATTCCGCAGTCCCGAGGCAAGGGATTCACGGAGCAAAGCCGTCTGTTCACGGGTCTCGGCGGCGTACTGCGTGTCGCGGAGGCACTTAATACCCACACTCTGAGCCAGCGTATTCACGGACCATGCTGGCATACGCTGTTTGATCTGCAAGACGATCTCGGGATCGGCAAAAGCCAACCCGAGCCGAATACCGGGGATAGCGTAAAATTTGGTCAGGGAAAGAACGGTGACGACGTTGGCCGGTCGATTACGGATAAGCTGATCTCGATCTTCAGGCAGAAAATCGCTGAAGGAAGCATCCACCACAAAACGCGATTGCGGAAACATGGCCGCGACCTCACGCAAATCATCTGGAGAAAACATCGTGCCCGTAGGATTGTTCGGGCTGCACAGAAAAACCACGGACGGCGTGGTCAACAGCGATCCCATGGCCGGGAAATCCACCTGAAAATCCTCGGTCATCCCGGCTTCGACAATGGGCAGTCGGTGCGCCTTGCATGCCCGTGCATAATCCACATAGGTGGGTGACGGAATAATGGCCTGCCGATGTTGCCCCATGCCCGCAATGGCGAACAATAACTCGGACGCGCCGTTTCCCGGCAAAACCTGCGTGGGCCAAATCTTGTACTTTTCAGACGCCGCCATGACCAAATCGTGACATTCAGGGTCCGGGTAGGAATCAACGTCCTGCAACGCCTGTCCCACCACCTGCCCCAGCCACGGCGGTGGCCCAAGCGGATTCACATTGGCGGAAAAATCAAGGATATCATCAGGTGCACACCCGGCCGTCTCGGCCATACGCCGCACGTTCCCGCCATGAGCATACTTCTGCTCATCCAACATATCGGGAATCCCCGCAAATAAGGTCTGTTTTTCCATGAATCCGCCACGTGAAAGTTAAAGTCTAGAAAATTTTGAGACTTCGCGATTATTACCCTTAATGAGGTCGGGTGTCCACTTTGAAGCATACAAAAAAAGCCGCTTTTACAAGCGACTTTTCATAGGTTGTGTTCACGATGTAGGCACACCATTTCATCAAGCAAAATTCAATGTCGTCCCGGACATATTCAAAATGAACTCATCTGGCATGGCCTTTTCAATGGCAAGGGTTGCCGCCCGTCCTGTGCAATGCGCCGGGATCACGTGCTGCGGTGAAAACGATTGAAAAGCCGCTATGGTCGGCTCGACAGCATGGACAAAATCAGGCCCGGTCAAATGGAAACCACCCATGATCGCATGGACCTTGTCTACTCCCGTAACCTCTCGCGCATAGTTGACCGTATTGACTATACCGGCATGCGCACACCCCGAAAGGATAACTAACCCTTTCCCCTTCAAATGGAAGACCATGGATGAATCGTCCTCTATGGTATCGAAAGATTCTTCCCCGCCGTTTTTTTGAAACGCGTTGGGCATCCCCCGTTCAAAATCACAATTTCTAGGAATCTCCCCCAAGAACAAAGCGTTCCCGTCCAACATCTGACGAGGGACTTCGGATTCAACTACGGACACACCTAAATCCTCCACATCCGCTCTCGCAAGCGTTGGGAAAATAAGCTGATACCCCGTGGGAGTCTTCACGAAACGACTCTCCTTGAACACCCCGGGATGCGTGACGAGTTCCAAATCCGACCGGCCCGTCCGCTCAACCAATTGCTTCATACCCCCGAAATGATCCAAATGACCATGTGAAAGCGCCAACGCCTCGACACGCGTCAGGTCCTCATTCAATAAGTCTGCGTTAAATGCCGCACCATGAGGTGAGCACCCAAAATCAAAAAGCATACGTCGTTCCTGCCCGTCCGCCTTCACGGTGATGCATGTCGAAAATCCATGTTCCGCAGCGGGGCTCAACGACAATGTCGCTCCGGTCTTTGTAGGATTTTTTACAAGAAATGGCCGTTCGATTGTATCGTTTCCATCCATGGCCAATACATCGATATAGTTGTCTTGAAGCGTAAGAATCGAGACCCTGTCTACTTTTCTGAGAAGATCACTCATATCTGTCTCCATGTTTTTAAAGAGTTTAGCAGCTAAACAGTATAGGTGGTATACACTACGCTCTTTTGAAAAGAAAGCTTTCTCATCATCAAAACACAGAACGTCTTTGTGCGATCCTCTGCCACAAAAAAAGCCGCCCTTACAGGCGGCTTTTTCATTCGTCTTGTTACAACCGATCTAGTTGAACATGGTTCCGATGCGGTTAAATCTGATATCTGTCAGGGAACCCCAGGACCAGTAGATGACGAGGGCTTTACCCACGATTTTCTGACGCTTGACCGGTCCCCACCAGCGGGAATCATAGGAGCCTTCACGGTTATCGCCCATGACGAAGAACTCGTCCTGCGGCACGGTGAACGGCCCGAAGTCGTCACGGATGGGATTACGAGTAAATTTGGTATGCTGGGTATACGGCTCGTCGATAGGCTGGCCGTCGATGTAGACTACTTTATTACGAATCTCGATGGTCTCACCGGGCAGACCGATAACGCGCTTGATAAAATCCTTGGACTCGTCTTCCGGGAACTTGAACACGACGATATCGCCACGTTCAGGGTCGCCGGTCTTGGCAAGGACTTTGCCGTCTGTGGTGTCGAGCCAAATATTGGACGGCAGGCGCACGTCATACGCGAACTTGGTGACCAGCAAATGATCGCCGATCTGCAAGGTCTCCAACATGGAACCGGACGGGATTTTAAAAGCTTGAACAATAAAGGCGCGGATAACAAAGGCGAGCAGCAGGGCGACGACAATGGCCTCGATGGAGTCGCGAAAGGATTTCAGAGAGCTTTGGGTCATAATATCTAGTCCAATGTTAATTCTTGTAAGAAGACTCGAATGCACGGCGTATCACAACGCGAGCCGATGTGCACGGATGTGCAAAACGTTTCCACTTGAAGAAAACGTCGTCGTCGGAGCATTTGGGTCGGTCTATTAATCTTCGTCAGATTTAAGTACTGAGAGAAAGGCTTCCTGAGGTATCTCCACGTTGCCCATGCGGCGCATACGTTTCTTACCTTCTTTCTGTTTTTCCAACAATTTACGTTTACGAGTGATATCGCCGCCGTAACATTTGGCGGTGACGTCTTTACGGAACGGCGCATTGCGTTCCTTGGCAACGATCTTGTTGCCGATGGCGGCCTGAATGACCACTTCGAACATCTGGCGCGGGATCGAACGTTTTAGCTTGAGAGCCAATGACCGGCCGATACGGGCCGCGTTCTCGCGGTGCACAATGCAGGAGAATGCGTCCACGGGGTCGCCGTTGATCAGGATATCGAGACGCACAAGGTCGGCCTCGCGGTAATCGATAATCTCGTAATCCAAACTCGCATATCCTTTGGTAGAGGATTTGAGCTTATCGAAGAAGTCGTACATGACCTCGGCGAACGGAATCTCGTAGGTAATCACCACGCGCTTCTCGGTCAGGTAGGCCATGTTTTTCTGGATGCCGCGTTTCTCCTCGCACAGAGCCAGCACCGCGCCCACAAATTCGTTGGGCACATGCACCTCAAGACGCACGAACGGCTCGCGGATGCTGCCTATATTCGACGGATCAGGCAACTTGGACGGGTTATCGATGGTCATGATCTCATCATGGATATCCGACACCTCATAGATGACTGACGGAGCCGTGGTGATGAGCTTGGCCTCGAACTCGCGTTCCAGCCGTTCCTGAATGATCTCGATATGCAGCAGGCCGAGAAATCCGCAGCGGAAGCCGAAACCCAGAGCCTGCGAAGTTTCCGGCTCGTAGCTGAACGCCGCGTCATTGAGCTGGAGTTTTTCCAGTGCGGCCTTAAGCGTTTCATACTCAGCCGGTTCAATGGGATACAGACCGGAGAACACCATGGGCTTGACCGGCTTGAAGCCGGGATACGGCTCGACTACCGGATTCTCAGCCGAGGTGATGGTGTCACCGACAGGTGCGTCGCCGAGTTCTTTCATAGATGCGCACATGAACCCGACTTCGCCCGGTCCCATGGCCTTGATATCCACGGCTTCGGGCATGAACGCGCCAACTCGTGTGACGTCGAACTCCTTGCCCGTGGAGAAAATTTTGATCTTGTCGCCCTTCTTGAGCTTGCCGTCGAGGATGCGGAACAGCACGACAACGCCTTGATACGAATCATACCATGAGTCGAAAATAAGCGCCTTGAGCGGTGCTTCCGGGTCACCTTTGGGCGGAGGCAGCAGGTTGATGACCGCGTCGATGACTTCCTGCACGTTCAAGCCGGTTTTGGCCGAAACCATAATCGGGTTGGAGCAGTCCAGACCGATCACGTCTTCGATCTCGTGGCTGATTGCCTCGGGGTCTGCACTCGGCAGGTCGATCTTATTGAGCACCGGGATAACTTCGAGGTCGTTGTCCATGGCGAGGTACACGTTGGCGAGGGTCTGGGCCTCAACGCCCTGCGTGGAGTCGACCACGAGCAGTGCGCCTTCGCAGGCCGACAGCGAACGCGAGACTTCATAGCTGAAATCAACGTGACCGGGCGTGTCGATGAGGTTTAGGATATATTTTTCGCCGTCCGTATCGGTGTACGGAATTCGCACGGTTTGCGCCTTGATGGTGATGCCGCGTTCGCGTTCCAGTTCCATTTTATCAAGGTACTGGTCTTTTTTCTCGCGGTCGCCGACCATGCCGGTGAGTTCGAGAATGCGGTCGGCCAAGGTCGACTTGCCATGGTCGATATGGGCGATGATGCTGAAATTACGTATATTTTCTATTTTGCTCATAATGCCTTTTGGGGGAGCGCATTTTTTGCCGGACACACGGAAAGACCCGTGGGAGACGGCGTTTCGGAACAGTCTTGTAAAGGATTTGGGTGTGGTTGTCTAATATATATGGTCGCTGGTCGCGGACTGAAGCAGTCGGGGTTTCAACCTCGACGGGGAGAAGAGAGGAGATAATGATGCCGCTTTCTGCGGCGGTGATTTGGGAAGGCCGCTTGCAGCGGCTTGAAGAGGAGAGCCGTCACTGCCGTTCCTCCCATTTTTTTTATTGCCCTTCCAGCGGAGTCCATTTCTTTTGCTGCGCCAAAAGAAATAGACGAAAGAAAAGGCGCTTGTACTAGCTTGGCCGCCAGCACTCCCAAGCCAAGAATCTGATCGATTTCGCCTCCGCTCCACGAAATAGTCGCCGAAGCGGCTCCAGATTTCGAAGAGCCGCTCCGGCAAAATCGTCAACTTCTAAGGTTTGGGAGATAAAATGGCTGAAAAAAACTTCATTACGTTAACTACTCGATAACGCTCGATTGCACAAAAACAGCCAATATGATATCGAGTTTCTGCATTGCAAACGGGCTAGCATGGGAGATTTTATGACAATGGAATGGGAAAAGCTACTTGCTCCTTACAGATTAAACAGAAAAGGTAAAATTAAAAAGATCAAAGAAGAGGGAAGAAACCCTTTTGCAAAAGATCAAGATAAAATCATCTTTTCTAGTGCCTTCAGAAGACTTTCAAAAAAAACACAAGTCCACCCCATGGTCGAAAACGACCACATACACACTCGCCTCACCCACAGCATTGAAGTTGGTAGCGTCGGTAGAAGTATTGGAAACTTGATTGGAGCACTTTTAAGAAAAGACCCATCCATCAATCTACCTCGTCCTCACTATATCGGAGTTATAGTTCAAGCGGCTTGCTTAGCACACGATATTGGCAACACCCCTTTTGGACACGCTGGAGAATCTGCAATTCAAGAATGGTTTACCAAAAATCGCAACAAAACATTTGTAGCGAAAGAATTCGATAAAAAATTCTCATCTAGGCAACAAACAGACTTTACGGCCTTTGACGGCAACGCAATGGGCTTCAGAATATTAACAACAACGGAATATGACACAAACAATGGAGGCATGCGACTATCCTTCCCAACTTTGGCCACCACCTTAAAATATCCATGGTTGTCCCCTTATACCATTGACATAAAAAAAAACAAATTCAGCTGTCTGTATTCAGAACGTAAAATGATGGCTAAAGTCTGCAACAAACTTGGAATAAAAAAGATAGGGAAATTCCATTATGCAAGACATCCATTAGCCTACTTAGTAGAAGCCGCAGATGATATTTGCAATAATTTACTAGATCTTGAAGACGCTCGAGAAATGGGCACTGTATGCTATAATGATATTCTAAAAATTTGCAAACCCCTTCACAAAAAAGATGTTGAATTTAAGAGAATTATAAATAGCAAAATGTCTGAAAGGCGCAAGCTTTCATACATTCGGGGTAAAACCACCCACAAACTAATTTATTCAGCCGTTGATAGCTTTATGAATAATTATTCTGCCATAATGGAGGGGGATTTTAATAATAAACCATTAATCGAGTGCTGTGATTCAGAATCCACACAATTAATTAAAAAAACCCAAGCCATGTGCTATGAAAAAATTTTTAATCATCCCAAAAAAATAGAAATTGAACTTGGTGCCTATACAGCAATAGGCGCAATGCTAGATGCCTGCTTTAATGCTGCAATTGAATTGTTTGAACATCAACCCAACGACAACAATCTTTCTTTCAAAACAAAACGTGTACTGAGCCTACTCGGGCTAAAGCTTCCTAAAAATAACAATAAGGAAGATGCTAAAAAAGCAGCTGAAAATTTTATTTTCTCGATAACAGGTAAGAAGAAAGCAAAGAAAGAAATTGAACTTTACGACTTAATACTACCATTCATCGATTATTTATGTGGAATGACAGATAATTATGCCACCCACATTTCCCAACAAATCATGGGAAAAGCGTCAAATAGCGTTCGGAATTAACACCTCGAGATATCAACGCCTTTTCAAAAAGACATATGCCCAGCATCACACCCGCACCTTAGAAGCTCCCCGAACGGCGGAGCGGCTCTTCGAAACCCGGAGCCGCTTCGGCGACTGTTTCGGGAGCGCAGCCGGTCGGTGGAGATTCTTAGGCGCGGGAGTGCAGGCGGACAAGCTAGAAAGGGGCTTTTTTTCGGCCCTTTTTTTGCCCCAACAAAAAAACGGCCCCCGCCGGGAGGGCATAAAAAAAACTCGGAGGAACGCCAGTGACGGCTCTCCTCTTAAACCGCCTATCCACAAGCAAAGAGTCTTCCAAATCATCCCCACCCCCAGCATCAAACCCGAACCTTAGAAGCTCCCCGAACGGCGGAGCGGCTATTCGAAACCCGGAGCCGCTTCGGCGACTGTTTCGGGAGCGCAGCCGGTCGGTGGAGATTCTTAGGCGCGGGTATGCAGGCGGCCAAGCTAGAAAGGGGCTTTTTTTCGGCCCTTTTTTTGCCCCAACAAAAAAACGGCCCCCGCCGAGCCCGAAGGGCATCCCGGTTCGCACGAAGTGCACCTGCCCGTCTGGGCAGGATGCGGCCTTTGCCGCATAACTGCGGAGGAGGGCAACAAAAAACTCGGAGGAACACCAGTGGCGGCTCTCCTCTTCAAAAACAAATAAATCAACACAATCTATTAATAAAAATAAATAGAACAGGGTGCGGAATTTGCTTTAAAATTCAAAACAACTGAATTGGAGGGCATACTACACCATGAAAAATCCAAGCGCCGAACAGGCAATCCAAATCATCGACGACCTCGTCAACAAAACCCTTAATACACAAAACGCTTTCGAACGAGCGATTGGAAAACTTCTTGAAGAGGCCATGCGCATAAGAGAAAGCGCTGAAGATATCTCCACGCCCCTTTCCAGTCATCAGATAAAACAAATACTACAAAACGTGGGCTACATTATTCGAGAACTCGGGATGGTTGAAAAAGGGTTCGGAAAAATCCCTACGGAAGCCCCACACCACCAGATGACGTATGAAGTCGAGGCTGAAGCCATAAAACAATAAGAAATGATCTCAGTCGCTCGAACAATTGAACCGTAAAATCACGGTAAAGCATGAAAAAATCTTGGAGGAACGCCAGTGACGGCCCACCTCTTCAACCGCACCAATCAGCTACATGCTCAATAAAAAAAGGCCACCCCTAATGGGGCGGCCTTCCTGCATTCTTCATCTTTAACTAAAAGCGGAATCAATCAATAAGATCTTGAATCCGCTTTGCGATATATTCCTGAATTTCCTTAACCTTGGCTTCGGAAACAACCGTTACGGTCTTGGCCTTCTCTTCAACGACAGCTTCATCCAAATCACTCATCATTCCGATGGTGAAGGCATCCACTTCGTCGTCGTCAGAGGCAAGCCCACACCCGCCAACAGCACCGATATACTCACCGTCATGAATGACCGGCACTCCCGCCCGCATCATGCCGCCGTCGCAAAACTCGGCAATAGGCTCCTTGGTAGTGCTGAGCATATGGTGAAACATCTGCCCGGCCGGAGCACAAATGGCACCGAAGCCCTTGGCATCATCACGAATAAGAGGACACAGCTCGTTGCCCCAGGTATGGCCGACAACTTTCTTGCCCTCGGCGTCCATTATATCGACGTTAAAACTGAACGTGTCGTGCAGTTCGTTCTGCAAGGCAATCAGGTCGTCTTTTCCAATAAGGTCTGTCAGTTTCATACAGGTCATCCTTGATGTGAAATATATTCCGCACGCGGCGGACAGACCGCTGTACCCTCATTCCTTGCGACGCGCAAGCCCATGATCGACACCCGTCCGCCACACGATTTTGGTTTTCAGAGACCGGAAAACCGGCTAGAACCATGGGCGGAGACACTATATGGATTACAAATACAAAAACAAATTGCGCGCCATGACCTTTGGCGTCCCATGGAACCTCGCCCTGCTGACATTCGGCTCGTTTCTTGTCGCTTTTTCAGTCAAGGCCATCGCCATCCCGCACGGGCTGCTGACTGGAGGCATGTCCGGCATTGCCCTGCTCTGCTATTACGCCTTTGGAGGACTCTCCACAGGCCAATGGTATTTTCTGCTCAACCTGCCGGTATTCGTGCTCGGCTGGGTGTTCGTCAGCAAACGATTCTTTTTTTACTCGCTTTACGGCATGGTCATTTCGTCGGTGTTCATCGACATCATCCCGTGGACACTGCACATGGACGACATCTGGCTGGCCATCATCACGGGCGGTGGCATCATGGGCGCGGGCGTGGGCGTGGCATTGCGCTCACTCGGCTCCACAGGCGGATCCGATATTCTGGCCGTGATCTGCAAGGAAAAGTTCAATATGTCCATGGGCTCGTTTGAGTTCTGGTTCAACATGATCGGCTTCACAGGCGGCTTCCTGTTCCTTGCCATGGACATCGTGCTTTATTCCATCGTCATGACCTTTGTCATCGCGTTCGGCATCGAATACGTGCTCGGCATGTTCTCGGAACGCAAAATGATCATGATTGTTTCGGATCACGTAGCGGCCATCAACGCGGCCATCCTCGGCGATCTAGACCGGGGCGTGACCATCCTCGACGGCACAGGCGGCTATACCGGCGACCCCAAAAAAGTTATCCTGACCATGATTGCCTCCATCCAGCTCAAGGAACTGGAGGAACTGGTCTACACCATTGACCCGGACGCGTTCTTCATCATGGGCTCGGGCTTCCACGTCCAAGGCCAGGGGTTCTCGTCAAGAAAGGTGTATTAAATGATATTCTCCCCCCGCACCGAGGAAACAGAACATCGCTGCATCGGCCTGATAACGGACTTCGGCCTGACCGACCCGTATGTAGGCCAACTCAAGGGCGTGCTTGCCAAAAAAGCTCCTCATTGCCGGGTGGTGGATATTTCACATGATGTGGCCCCGTTCAACGTGGCGCAGGCCGGATTTTTCCTCGCCGCAAGTTATGAACATTTCCCCAAGGATGCAGTCATACTGGCCGTGGTCGACCCCGGTGTGGGCACGGACCGACGCATTGCCTGTCTCCAGATCGGCGACAGGCTCATGGTCGCCCCGGATAACGGACTGCTCTCGCTGGCCATGAAACACACATGGGAAGACGTGCGCGTTTTTGACCTTTCCCGCGCCATGGATGCCCCGAAAAAAGTCTCGCACACCTTCCACGGCCGAGACATTTTCGCCCCGTTGGTGGCCTGGCTCGCACTGGGTGGCAGCCTCAAGGGATTGGGCGAAGAAATAGACCCCGCCGAACTGGTCACTCAATCATGGAGCAATCCGTTCATCACTACAGGGCAGGCGCGTGGTCATGTGCTGCACATCGATCGATTCGGCAACTGCGTGCTCAATTTTGAAGCAGGCAGCCTCGGCAAACCAGAAGTCATTCACATGGTCTCACCGTCCGGGGGCGAACTGGCCTATGTCACCACATACGCCGACATGCCCGAAGGCGCACCCGGTCTGCTGGAAGGCAGTCAGGGATTCCTTGAAATCGCGGTCAACCAACGATCCGCAGCCAAACGATTCGGCCTGTCCATGGGCGACGCAATAGAACTTTCCTGGGAGGACTCATGATATTCCGCACTTTTCTCGACACTCTCGGTTTCCTGACCCGACTCGCCCCAGCGCGCGTCATCCCGGAAGCGGCCATGAACCAATGTATGAAATACATGGTGCCCGTCGGCCTTCTGCTCGGCGCGGTCGTTGTCATGCCCTTCGGACTGGGACTGTTCGATAACGCCCCATGGATTCAAGCATGGCTCATGGTGCTGCTCAGTATTTTCATCACTCGCGGCCTGCATTTCGACGGGCTGTCGGATGTGTGCGACGCAGTCACCACGCACACCAACCCCGTGAGGTTCTGGGAAGTCATCAAAGACAGCCGGTCCGGCGCATTCGGTATTATCGGACTAATAATGGTCATTGTCGGACAGGTTATCCTGTTCCACGAAATGGCAACAGTCGAAGCATACGGCGCAATACTCTGGACCTTTGTACTCGGTCGGGCCGCCTCGGTCTGGCTCGGCTACCATGTCCGCCATCTGACCCGCCCGGGCCTCGGCAAACTGTACATTGACGGAGCAACGCTCGGCACGGCCCTTCTGTCTGCCGGAATAGCCTTCATCGCCGGAGTATTTCTAGCGGGAATCGCCGCGACTGTGGCAGGCACAATTATCGTCTCGCTGATGCTGATCCCGATCTATCGACTGGCCGTAAAAGTAGGTGGAGCCAATGGAGATTTTCTCGGCTGCGCCGTCATGGTTGGAGAGGTCGCCGCCGGCCTGGGGTTTGTGTTGGTCATGTAATCCCCTGCGGGGGGCTATTTCTTTCTTTTTAAATTGGAGGGCGTCCTTTCGCAGTGAGAATAGGAAGTGGAAGAAAGGACTTCTTTTTTGGTGGGCGTTGCGTGCTTCGCAGTGAAAATGCAAACGGCATTGTTTCAAAGGTTTCGCCTTTACGGCGACCTGCTTTTTTTGAGGCGAAAAAAAGGAGGCAAAAAACGCCTTCTTCATTGTGCGCCTGATAGCGGACCCAAGAGCCTGTACGCGGCTCCACTGCCCGACAGGATTAGTCTGTGACACAGACTCGGTCGGGCTACGTTACGCCGCGCGGGACAGGCTCTAAGGCCCGCTATCAATTGTCCGTCGTTGTAAGAGATTTTTGGGTGTAGGTGTTCATCTTTGATTCTAATTTCTTCGATATCACACATGTTTTTTGAATCTCCATGTCATCGTGACCAGTTTGTTTTTCATCATAAGTATTCGCTTTTGATTCCAAGCTCTTCGTTATCCATAAAGGGCCTTGGGGTGCTCCAGCACCCCAACACCGCTCTCCCTCCGAAGAAGATTTCTTCCCCGTCCAACCAGACGAAGACGGAACCCAGCCCTTGATTGGCGGCTTAGAAGCTGACCAATCGAAGGAGGCGGCTCTGATAAGTGAATTAGATAATTTATCTTAAACTAAGGGATAAAGGGAGAGGCAGGGCTTATGCTTTTAATCGGGTGGAGCCGACTCGATTGGATCAGATTCTTGCCGCAAATCATGGGGGCGGCCAAACTAGCGCAAGCGACCTTTTTTGCTTCTTTTTTGGGCGCTGCCAAAAAAGAAGGCCCGCCCGGCAGGGCATGGAAAACGTTGGGTGCTTCAGCACCCAACAATGACTCTCGCCAAAGGCGCATCCTCCATTCTTCATCGCTGCGAAACGCAGCCTTCCTTTCTCTTCAATCCTACTTGGCAAGAACCTATCAAATAGCTAGTATATTCAAATCAAAAAGTAATTCTGGAGGCCCCATGAGATCTCGTATTATCCTTACACTCTTAATAACCCTAATGACCCTTCCGGCGTGTGCACCAAAAATAAAAATCTTCGCATCCCCGGCCACAGAACCTCTCAAAGAATTCGTAGTGGAAGGTGAAGGCACAGGCAAAATAGCCCTGATCCACTTACGCGGATTCCTGTCATCCCAACCAAAACAGGGAATGCTGGCCGCCAAACCAAGCCAAGTACAGGAACTCGTTAGCGCATTAAAACTCGCTGAAATGGACGACGAAGTGAAAAGCGTAGTCCTTGCCATCGACTCCCCCGGAGGAACGACCACCGGCTCGGACGTACTTTATCATGAGATCATCGGCTTCAAAAAACGCACCGGTAAAAAAGTCGTTGTCGCCATGTTCGATGTGGCGGCATCAGGAGGTTACTACGCGGCCCTGCCTGCTGACTGGATTATGGCCCATCCTACCACTATCACCGGTTCAGTCGGCGTAATCTTCATGCGACCCAAACTGGTCGGCCTCATGGACAAAGTCGGCGTAAACGTTGAAGTCTCCAAATCTGGTAGGGATAAGGACATGGGTTCCCCCTTCCGTCCAACAACCAAAGAAGAAGACACCCTGTTCCAGGCTATCATTGATGATTTCGCGGCGCGATTCCACATGCTGGTCGCCAAACACCGCAAACTTTCCGACGCTGATATGGAAACCGTAAAGACTGCGCGTGTGTTCACGGCCAATCAGGCAAAAAAAATCGGCCTTATCGATCAGGTGGGATACATTCAGGATGCATTCGCCAAAGCTCGAAGCTTGTCCGGCTTGCCGAAAGACTGCCAAATCGTCAGCTACCGCCGCGATACCTACCCCAACGACAATCCATACAACACGCTGGACTCGGTTGATCCAGCCAAGATAAACCTGCTCGGCCTGGATGCCAGCTTCATCATGCCGCCCAAAGCAGGATTTTATTATGTCTGGCCTCAAGGGCTGACACAGTAAATAATCACCAAACAATATTCTAAAGCGAAAAGGGCGAACCATGTGGTTCGCCCTTTTCTGTTCGGTTGGTTAACTATGCGGAGAGTGCTTTATTCATTTTTTTGGCCACGAAATCGAGGCCGAGCTTCTTCAAATGTTTTGTCTCGGGAATGCCGTCCATATCCCAGCCGCGCTGCTTGTAGTAGGCGTCCAGAATCTTGTTGTACTTTACGCCGTCAATGGGAGGCAACGGGATCGGGCCGACCGGATGTTCACCCGGACATTCCTTGTTCAGACACTTCCAGTTGGGCTGGTCATCTTCACGACGGATGCCGCGCATGACGATAGTGGCACGCTCGATCTGATTGGACCGCTCGAATATCTCAAACAATTCCTCTGTCGTGTACTTGATGCCGGAGGCATAGTAGATGGACTGACAAATCAGGTCGTACATGTGATCAAGGTCCTCGACCTTATCATGCCAGTAGCCAAGATGGCCGAAGTTAAACTTGCAGATACCGAGGCTGTCGGACAGGAAGAACATGTTCTCGTAATATTGTACCAGACGGGCCTTGGCTTCGGGATGGTAAGAACGAACGTCACCACCTTCCTTGAAACCAGACACCTTGACGGCAACGGGCGGGATGTTGACCCACTCTGCCGTAGGCAGACCATTCAGATGGTGCGAGCCGCGCGGGGAAACCGCGAACTGAAGCATAGAACCGATGGTGGAACGAGTCTCAACACCCGTGGCACACATACCTTTCTGATGATAAACAGACTGTAATGCTTTCTCGCCCAAAGCCTTGGCAACACGATACGGGCCATTGGCCAAATTATCGCCGCAGCCTTTACGGAACACGATCTTGGGCATCATGGCGACACACGCATCACCGTTGCCGAACTGCATGTCGATATCATCCAAAAACGACTTATTGATAAGCTTCCGTTCCATCAATTCCATCAAGGTGGAAAACATGGCGCCGGTCTCAACGGTGTCCAAACCATAATCGTTACACATGGTGTTGAGCTTGAGGACAACCTTATCGTCGGTGATATCACACTTGTGACCCAATGCCGTGGTGGTTTCATATTCCGGTCCACCACCGCGTGTGGGATACTTGCCGTCCTTGACCGCATAGGCAGCATGACAATGGACGGGGCAGGCAAAACAGGCTTCACGACGGGTGCCGTGATCCTTACTCCACGAACGCACCAGACGATCAAACTTGGGATCAATGCCACACCGCTGCCAGTTGCGGATGGGTACCATACCCGTGGTCCCGATCAAATTGGTAATACCAGGTGTTCCCCACTTGGACATAAGGTCATAACTGGCACTATGGACCTTACCGAATTTCGGGTCCATCAACTCGTCACGGAGCTGCTTGGTAACCTTGTAAAATTCCTTTGGCTTAAACAATTTGACCGGCTTGGAGCCCTTGGCAACCACGGCCTTGAGATTTTTTGATCCAAAAACGGCACCCATGCCACAACGGCCCATGGAGTTTGTAGTCTCGGTACGAACATTGGCATAACGAACCAAATTCTCACCGGCCTGACCGATGCAGAGCAGCTTGGTCGGCTCGCCATACTTCTCAATCAGTTCAGCCTGGGTGTCTATGGTACCCTTGCCCCACACGTCGGCTGCGGATTCAAGACGAACCTCGTCATCTTCGATATACAGACACACAGGCTTCTTGGCCTTGCCGCTAATGACCAACATATCATAACCACACCGTTTGAGAGCCGGTCCAAAATGACCGCCACAGTTGGAATCACCCCAACCGGAATAGTTCATGGGAGAAAGATAGCAAGCGTGAGTACGCCCGGAACTGGGGAAAGTGGTCGCACCCAGTGCGCCGGTACCGATGTAAACTTTATTGGCCGGAGACAATGGATCGGTCTTGGCCACGTCCACTTCATTGAACAACAGATAGTGTGCCAGACAACGACCACCCAGCCACTTTTCATTATACTTGGAGGCATCCTCACGCGTTACCGACCCGGTTGTCAGGTCCACGCGCAGGATTATCCCCATGTTTCCGTAAACTTCTTTTGTCATGTCAGTTTCTCCTGGGGGTCATTAAATCTTGTGGAAAGTGATAGCATGAGTGGGACACCAGGCAACACACTGCGGATCGCCGCCACACAAATCACACTTGACGGCCTTGTCCGTATGAGGATTGACCTTGATCATATTGAACTGACAGGCCTCTTCACAATCGCCACAACCGACACACAGCTCTTCCTTGACCACACGAGCTCCGGTCTTCGGGTCCACATAAATGGCATTCTCGGGGCAAGCATCCATACATTCAGGGGATGCACATTGCTGACACAGTTCATTGTCGGAAAATTCAGCAAAAGTGGCACGGGCCAAATCCTGGGGCCAGCCCGGAGCATTGGCGGACAACGCACTCACACCGATGAAATCAAGCACAGGCTTAAGGGTAAAAGTATTGCGGCTTGCCAAAGGATCAGCGTCACCGGCATGGAACTGGGCGCAGGCGACTTCGCAGTAGGCACAGCCTGCACAAATATTGGGATCAAAGCGCAATTCGTATCGGGCCGGAGGGACATCGCACCCTTCGGGACGGGCGGCAAAGGCCAACGAGCCTGATTCCTTAAGACAAAAAATTCCCGCAGCCAGGCCACCGGCAGCCTTACCCGCAGTCTTCAGAAAGCCGCGACGCGAAAAGCCCTTGCTTTCCCCTATGGCCGTTTCCTTAATTTTACTCATTCGCTCCTCCTTCTGGAGTGTTGTCATACATGGAGTAAATCCTGTGTTTTCAACTCCTATAGGAAGAACTGTGCCAGCAATCCACATCCCTACAAGTGCCTTAAATAAATGCGTAAAATAAAAAGCATACAGGCACAAAAAAACGCCCCGATTATTCCAACTGGAATAATATCGAAACGTTTTTAAACTATTTACTTGAAATTGCAGGATTAAAATAAAATTATAATAAAAATTATTATATTCCTTTAGTTATACCCCACGTGCAAACACGTCATTCTTGTCCAGCAACCATCCGTTTCAACCGCTTGGACAAAGCTGGCTGGGAAATGCCAAGCATTCGAGCCGCAGTCGTTTGTTTGCCGCCAGCCCGCTTCATGGCCTCTGTCACCAACAGATCGGAAACTTGAGCCAAAGTGGGGAGCGGGTCAGGGAAACCCACTGTATGAGGAAATCCCAACTCCACTCGCTGCACTTCATTTTCTACAGCCAACCGTTCCCGGAAAGGAGCCACAGGCAAAACATCTCCAGAACAATTGCTGACCGCGTCGAAAATCATGGATTCCAATTCACGCACGTTACCAGGAAACGCATAGGCCGTCAGTCCGACGATCAATCGTTCCGGTACCTTGGGCACGTCCCGATTCAACAGACCAGCGGCCTTGTGTACAAAATGATCGATCAGCAACGGGATGTCGTCAGGGCGTTCCCGCAAAGACGGAATATGAACATGGTGGATACACAATCGATAATACAAATCCGCACGGAACCGCCCATCATCACGGGTCCCCTCAAGATCACAATGAGTCGCGGCAATAACACGGGCCTCGGCAGATTTGGGCAGGTCTGCTCCAAGCGGAAAATACTCCCGTTCCTGAATGAGTCGCAAAAGTTTGACCTGTGATGCCGCGGAAAGATCACCAATTTCATCCAGAAACAAACAACCGCCGGAGGCCTGTTCCACCAGTCCAGCCCGTGCATTTTGTGCGCCCGTATACGCGCCTTTGAGATGTCCGAACAGCGTATCGCTGAACACGGTGTCATCCACACCAGCCACATTCACCGGCACAAAAGGCTTATCCTTTGCCGTCAAAGTGTGCAGAGCGCGGGCCAATAATTCTTTGCCAGTGCCGGATTCCCCGGTAATCAGTACGGGCTGACCGGAACCGGCCACGGCTTCCACATATTTGAACATCCTAAGCATACGTGCATCACGAGCTATCATGTGAGAAAAGGCCTCAGGGTGATCCAATGCATCGGACAAAAAGCCATTTCGCAAACTGGAATTTTCCCGCTTGAGTCGACGCATCTCCAAGGCTCGGGTCACGGTGGACATAAGCCGTGTTTCGTCCACGGGTTTAACCAGATAGTCGAACGCGCCCAGTCGCATACAATTCACTGCGGAATCAACAGTGTCGATGCCGGTAATAATAACCACCTCGACGTTAGGGTGTGCATCCTTGATCTGTTCAAGCAATTCCTCACCCGTTACATGAGGCATAACCAAATCAAGCAGCATAAGGTCTACAGGATACTCGGCCAAAATATCCAAAACACGACGGCTGTCATCGCAACGCATAATGTTGCCCACGCCTCCGGCCATGAGTATCAACTCAAAACTGTCAATGGATGCGGGTTCATCGTCCACGATAAGTACGTGCGGTGTATACATACGTTGTCCTAACTAGAATGAGGTTCGGCTGGCAGGGTCAAAACAGCCCGTGTGCCCTTACCTGTTCGAGGGAGAAATTCCAAAGTGCCACAGTGCTCGCTCACGATCTTGTGGGAAACGGACAATCCCAGTCCAGTGCCGCCGATGTCCCGTTTGGTCGTGAAAAACGGATCGGTTACATGTGGCAAATCGGTTTTGGAAATACCGGTTCCTTCATCCACAACTTCGACGACCGTGCTACCACTCTCTGCATCCAACCGGGTAACCACGGTGATAGCGCAATTCTTTTCAGGCAGGGCTTCACAAGAATTTTGCACGAGATTGATGATTACCTGTTCAATTTTCTGATAATTACCACGGACCATCGGGCGACCATGAGCATACTGCACCTCGAAATTGTAGGTGGCTTGCTTGATCTGATTCGCCAGCAGATTCAAGGAATGCTTGAGCACGGAATTTATAAAAACGGCCTGATCCATTTCCGTGGAGTCATGCCGGGCATAATCCTTGAGGTCCTTGACAATTCGCTTGATCCGCTCCGAACCTTCCAACACACTATCAAACAGGCGCGGCACCCGGTCACGAGCCTGACTGTATTTAAGGCCGCCAAGGGTGAAATCACCGTTATCATCATAGTACCGATCCAACGCAGGAATGGCCCCGGCCCACATGCGAGAGAGCAACTGGGAATTGAGCATGATGTAATTATTGGGATTGTTCACCTCATGCGCCACACCCGACACCAAAATACCGAGGCTGACCATCTTGCCCGCCTGAACCAGTTGTTCCTGCTTGAGATTAGCCTCACGCTCGGCAACCCGTTTCTCCGTAATGTCACGGCAGGTGATGAGCGTGGTACCGTTCTGAATGGAAACCTTCTTGACGTTGACCATCAGTTCATGCTGACGCCCCAACTTATCGCAGACAGACAATTCAATATTGCGGATTTCGCCGAACGCGGCCAACCGGGTGCGATCATAAAAATTCTCACCAAGCAAAGAGGATATCTCGTCGAACCACCGTACCTCATGCTCGGTATAACCGAACACGGTCTTCACACTAGGGCTAATATAAATAAAATGCCCGTTATCATCAGTGATAAACACGGCATCCGAAATACTGGCCAGAGTGATACGATGCAATGCCTCGGAGTGTTGCAACGCTTCAACCCATTGACGATAATCAGTTATATTTCGATAACTTACCACCATACCGATAGGCACGCCATCTGAATTCTTGAGTTTGGTAGCCGTGAGCGAACAGGGAACAGTTTTGCCTGAAGCATCCCGACAGTCTGTTTCATAGTCGGCCCGATCTCGTCCCATGAGTCGGGTCGAAGCCATGCAGTGAACGCCATCACATCCATGACAGGGAAATACTTCAAAACACTTCTTGCTCTCGATATCGTCATGGCCGTGGCCGGACAGTTCGGAAAAGGCACGGTTGATCTTGAGAATATTCTTCTTGTTATCCGTAACGATCAGTCCATCTACCGAAGTCTCGAAAACTTGACTGAGTTCCATGTCAGCACGTTCGAGATCATCCTCAACCTGCGTCCGATAGAAACGCTCATCCTTGAGTGCGTCATGCGAAGATTTCAGTTCCTCGGTGCGTTTCTCAATGATCCCTTCCATCCGATCATACAGGATGGTGCGTTTACGCTCGCGGCGTAAATCTTCGGTAATATCACGAATGGTCGCGACAACATATTGCTCATTATTGATGGCCACGGCCTTGAGTGACACTTCCGTATCAATGAGCGTGCCGTCCCCTTGTTTGTCCTTCCAAAAAAAACGTTGAGGGGTTCCCTCGGCTGCGGCCCGTATTTTTTCCTGCGCCATGAGGTAAGAATCGCGACCATTGGGCTGTTTTTCCGGGGCGAATTCTGCCGGAGAACGGCCAAGAATCTGTCCCTTGTCTGCCTTCCAAATGCGACACGCACTTTTGTTACAATCAAAAAAAGTATCTTGCAGAATAAGAATGCCATCGGACATGGCATCAAGCACACCCTGATATTTGCCCAGTTCCGACTCTAGCTCTGCGATGCGTGTTTGCTGCGCCTCGATAATCGCCTGCGACTTCGTCGCGTTGGTTGCCGTATCCATGCGCCCCTCCAAAGGTGGGTTCGACTCTTTGTTCCCCACTTAGCCCTGATTCGAAATCGACGCAAGGCAGCGATCGAAATGGCAACACATCGAAATATAAGAAGGAAAACAAACAGGGTCTGTTCACTGTCTCATTGTCTTGCGAGCGGAACTTCTTTCCCTTACAGTGACCTTTCACTCGATAAAAAGGAGACACAAATGCAACTGATCTCATCCCAAATATCCGGCTACATGAAGCGGTCCTCATGGATTCGCAAAATGTTTGAGGAAGGTATTGCCCTGAAAAAGGAATTCGGTGAAGACGCTGTCTGCGACTTCAGCTTAGGAAACCCCGACCTGCCGCCGCCTGCCGCCATCAAAGATGCCTTGGTCGGGCTGGCCGAACAGGCAGACAAGCCTTTCTTCATGGGCTACATGCCTAACTTTGGTTACCCCGACGTTCGTCAACGGCTGGCTGAAGAAGTGAGCAAGGAGCAAGGCGTGGACGTTCCCGCTGACAGCTTGATCATCACCTGTGGCGCAGCCGGTGCGCTCAACTCATTTTTCCGTGCCGTGCTGGAACCGGGCGATGAAGTCATGTCCCCGGCACCATTCTTTGTTGAGTATGGTTTCTATTGTGAAAATTACGGTGCTTCTCTGGTCCCGGTCCCGGCCAAACCCCTGACCTTTGAACTGGACCTTGATGCAATGGACGCCGCCATTACGGACAAGACCCGCGTGGTGCTCATCAACTCGCCCAACAATCCCACGGGTGCGGTTTACTCCCGCAAAGAGTTGGACGGTCTGGCCGCCATTCTGCACAAGCACAATGAAGGCCGCGACAAACCTATCTTCATCCTGTCTGACGAGCCTTACCGCTTTCTCGCCTTTGACGGCGTGGAAGTCCCGAGCATGTTGGACGTCTATCCGTACTCGGTTGTCTGCTCCTCCTTCTCCAAGAACCTGTCCATGGCTGGTGAACGCATCGGCTATGCACTGGTCAATCCGGCCATGAAGGACAAGGATATGCTCGTCGGCGGCATCGTCCTTGCGAACCGCATCCTCGGTTTCGTCAACGCCCCGGCACTGGCCCAAAAGATTCTCGGCAAAGCGCTGGGAAGCTCCGTGGACACCTCGATCTACGACGACCGCCGCAAGGCCATGGCCTCAGTCCTGGACAACGCGGGATGTGAGTACACCATGCCCAAAGGTGCTTTCTACTTCTTCCCCAAAGCTCCGGGCGGAGATGACATCGAGTTTTGCGCCGCCTTGCAGAAAGAAAAAATCCTAGCTGTTCCCGGCACCGGCTTCGGCTGCCCCGGCTACATCAGACTCGCCTTTTGCGTAGGCGAAGATGTCATCCTGCGAGCCACAGAAGGCTTTGCCCGAACCATGGGAAAATACAAATAGCCTCACATACTCATACACACCCAAAAGGGCTGCTCTCGGGCAGCCCTTTTTTCATTTCAACGAGTTAAAAAATTTTGTCTGCATCGCTGATGTTCTTGAAGAAGTTAAAATTCTTGTACCCGTACGGGACAAAACAACCTTTCAAGGAGACAAAAACACTATGAAGTAACCATCTGTTTTCGTTGAGCTTAAAAAATATATTTACGATGTAAAAAAGTTTGGCACGCCACATGCTATAAAGAAAACATCTTCCTTTTTTGCACTGAGAAAACAACAAGCCTCCGCAAGGAGGCTTTTCTCATTTCTGGAAGGGGATATTCCCCATAGTGAAAAGGCGCTATTCAAACATACGCCAGTATTTATCCACGATGGCATCCAGTTGCCCTTCTGCTCGAATCTCCAAAAAGGCCTTTCGCACACGTTCCACGACTGCATCAGAAGTTTCATTGCCAAACGCCATATAAAAATCCTCAGTAAAAAGCGGCACTCGGGGAACCCAGTAGTCAGAAGGCTGTCCAGACTGCTTAAGCCAATGGGCCAGCGACAGCTTATCTCCGGTTGTCAGGTCTATACGCCCGACGTTCTGGGAAGATTTCAAATTATTCTGTTGCTCACAGTTAACGGGAAAAAGATTGACCCCGTCCTGAAATCCCTGGGAGAGCAAAAAATGATGTGTGGAAGTTTCACGGGTTACACCGACCCGATATTTCTTGGCCTCGTCCAAAGTGGAAATAGCTATATCTCTACGATGCTTCGGACTGAACAAATACATGTCAATAGACAGCCCTTCAACCTTGATCCATTTGAAATGCGGTTCTCTGCTCGGCAGTTTGAAAATAGAATAAATAAGGACATTCTTATGAGTTTGAGCCATGTCATACGCACGAGCCCAAGGGTATATATCAATAGAGTACTCAAATCCGGCTCGGTCCAGCGTGGCCCGGACAACATCTGTCACCACGCCGCCCACTCCCTCACAGACTTTCTGATTATAGGGCGGCCATTCTTCGGTAACGACTTTTATACTCTCGCTTGAAGCTGTTACCGCTTGCACCAAGACAAGAACAACAGCGAACAAAAAACCACGCACACCCATTTTTTCCCCTTTTCACTCACACGCCGATAAGTCCCGCCAAAACAATTCACTCTTATCATTTCCTACACAGAAACTCTCATAATATGCAACATCTTAGAAAAAGTTGGGAATAAAAAAGCCGGTCGGGATTTCCCCGGCCGGCTATACAGATTTTTCTATTATTGATTATTTTTCGTACACCGCACCACGTGAAGCTGAAGTGACCAATTTTGCATAACGACGCAGAAATGGGGACTTCACTTCCTTGATCACAGGCACATGAATTTTCCGTCGCTCTTCCAGTTCCTCATCGTCCACCAGCAGATGAATTTTCCGTGCCGGAATATCAATCTCAATCTGGTCGCCATTCTGGATCAAACAACATGGGCCGCCAGCTGCTGCTTCGGGCGAAATATGCCCGATAGCTGCGCCGCGTGTGCCACCAGAAAAACGGCCATCGGTCAATAGAGCCACGGACTCGCCCAACCCCATGCCGGAAATAGCCGAGGTGGGGGTGAGCATTTCACGCATACCAGGCCCGCCCTTGGGCCCCTCATACAGCACGACCACCACGTCACCGGACACGATTTTGCCACCAAGAATGGCTTCAACCGCATCTTCTTCTGTCGTATATACCTTGGCTACTCCAGTATTCTGCATCATCTCTGGAGCCACGGCAGACTGTTTCACACAGCATCCTTCAGGCGCGATGTTGCCGTACAAGATGGCGATACCGCCCTCTTCCGAATACGGATTATCAATGGGCCGGACGATTTCATTATTCGTAACCCTGGCGTCCAGATCCTTGAGGTTTTCACCCAGCGTTTTACCCGTAACAGTCATAACATCAAGATTAAGCAAATCTCGTTTGACCAGTTCGGACATCACGCCGGGAATACCACCTGACTCGTTCAGATCTTCCATAAAATGAGGGCCAGCAGGGGACAACTTGCACAGGTTCGGTGTCTTTTTGCTGATCTCATTGAACATTTCAAGATTCAAATCAAGACCGGCCTCGGCAAACAGTGCGGGCAGATGTAACGTGGTATTGGTGGAACAGCCCAGAGCCATATCCATTGTCACGGCGTTATGCACGGCTTTCTCGGTGACGATATCACGCGGCTTGATGTCACGTTCCAGCATTTCCATAACTTGCATACCGGCCTGCTTAGCCAGCCGTACACGGGCGGACATGACAGCCGGGATAGTACCGTTGCCGGGCAGAGCCAGCCCGATGGACTCGGACAGACAGTTCATGGAGTTGGCCGTGAACATGCCCGCGCATGAACCGCAGGTCGGGCAGGCGGACTGTTCAAATTCAGTCAGTTCCTCTTCAGTCATGGTGCCAGCCTTGACCTTGCCCACGCCTTCAAAAACATTAATCAGGTCAGCAGTCTTCTTCCGGCCTGCCAGCATGGGGCCACCAGACACGACAACCGCTGGAATATTCAGTCGCAGGATAGCCATGAGCATACCCGGCACGATCTTGTCGCAGTTAGGAATACACACGATCGCGTCAAAGGGATGGGCGGTCGCCATGATCTCCACGGAGTCGGCAATTATTTCGCGGCTCGGCAGGGACATTTTCATGCCCTCATGGTTCATTGCCAGTCCGTCACACACCCCTATAGCCGGAAATTCCATGGGGGTACCGCCTGCCAGCATGATGCCTCTTTTCACGGCTTCGGTAATGGTATCTAGGTGTACATGACCGGGAATAATCTCATTGGCTGCGTTACATACGCCAATCAACGGCCTGTCCATTTCTTCCTTGGACATCCCGGTCGCATACAGCAGCGAGCGGTGCGGGGCCTTTTCCAATCCACCAGTCATTTTTTTACTACGCATTAGATACTCCTCTAAATAAAAATTCGGATGGACAGTTCACACCGGATAGGGGGCCGATGTCAATGGTTTTGCCTTGTGAGGCCTCCGGCGGTCGCCTTCAGCGGGACCAGAGAACCTTTTGAAAAAGGTTCTCTGGACTCTCCAAAACTTTCTGTATCGCTTCGCGAGGGGGGGGGATAAACGAAAAAAATTCTCAACCATTCTTAAACATGGAGTGCTTTGGGGTGCGCCAGCACCCCAACAACGCCTTTCCTCCCCCGACAGTGTGAGGCTTGGGAGAGTGGTACAGATGTGCATTTTCTCGGGCCAAATCAACCGCAGGCGTAGCCCGGCAACGTTGAGGATTGATTTACGCCCGAAAAATGTGCAGATGCGCCGCTATCCCAAGCCGTGTCACAAGAAAAAGGCCCCGACTAGGAGATAGCGGGGCCTTGGAGGAGCACATATTTTGTTTGTCGGTTATCGTACCTTCAGACGTTAGGCGGCCTCGCTCTTGCGGGCTTTGCGGTATTCCACGATGTCGTCCACGGTGCAGACGGGCATATTGTGTTTCTTGCCAAAGTCGATGATTTCCGGGGTACGGGCCATGGTGCCATCAGGATTAGTGACTTCACAAAGGACACCGCACGGCTCTAGACCGGCCAGACGTGTCATGTCCACTGTGGCTTCAGTATGACCACCACGTTCAAGCACTCCGCCAGGACGGGCGCGGAGCGGAAAGACATGGCCGGGACTGGCGATATCCGCAGGCGTAGCGTTTCCGGCAATAGCCGTCTTAACGGTGGTCACACGGTCAACCGCTGATACGCCAGTGGTGACACCTGTGGCCGCCTCAATGGAAATGGTGAACGCGGTCTGATACTGGCTGCTATTTTCATCAACCATCATGGGCAGTTCAAGGGACCGGATTTTTTCATCGGTCAAGCAAAGACAGACAATACCGCTACATTCGCGAATGAGCATAGCCATCTGATCGTCAGTAAGGGTTTCGGCGGCGAAGATAAGATCGCCTTCGTTTTCACGACCTTCGTTGTCCGTGACAAGAATGCCACGACCTTCACGGAGTGCCGTGAGAGCGTTCTCGACCCGCTGAATAGGATCGCCGAACTGATTGAGTAGAGACTGATTCATCATGAATCTCCTAAAAAGAGTATGAATGAATCAGGGCGCAAAGACAGGCAGTCGAGCACGTTTTCACACGTCACGACCTGACGCCGTGGGGAGCAGAAATGCTCGGCGGCGAATACGGGACTGCCTCATTCTCTTTCATCCGGACTGTTACCGTCGGCCCCGGAATCACACCGGGTCTGCTAGACCCTCCCAACAGAGGGAGGCGCTCGCGGGCTTTCTGGCAAAACCAGATTACCGCCGGTGGGGACTTCCACCCCGCCCTGAGAACAAGTTGGGAAAGAATTAAGGACTTTCAAAGAGATGTCAACACATTCCCCTCAAAAAAATATCTATTTCCCAAACCCTTTGTGTGACAACGAAAAAAGAAACAAACACATATGGAGGAAGCCTTGCCCACACGCTCAAAAAGGGGTACTGCTTTCGTCCATGCATGAAATGTCAATAGTCGAATCCATCCTCGGCATCTTACGAGAAGAAATGGTCAAATATGACGGCCAGCGGCTCAAGAAAGTCACCATCAAAAACGGTCAATTGGCCGGAGCGGTGTCTGAATCCCTGACATTCGCCTGGGACGCACTCATCCCCGGCGGAGAATTTGATGGGGCTGAGCTTGAGATTATCGAGGTACCGGTCAAGGTCGCGTGCGGTGAGTGTGGCGAAGAGTTCAGCCCGGAGCATGCCAGGTGCATGCCCTGTCCGAAATGTGAGGCATTACTCGGCCACCACGTACTGGAAGGTAAAGAGCTACTGATCGATTCCATAGAAGTGGACGACCAGCAAGAAGCATAGCAAGGAGAGATCATGTCCAAGGAAGTCACTATAGTTCGCAATGTGCTTGAGGCCAACGATCGTCTGGCCGACGAGCTGCAAAAGAAATTTCGCGTCAAGAAAATCCTGTGCCTGAACCTCATGAGTTCTCCTGGCGCGGGTAAAACAACCCTTCTGGAACGTACCCTGACCGACCTCAAAGACGAGTTCAAGATGGCCGTTATCGAAGGCGACCTCCAGACCGATAACGATGCACAGCGTGTGGCCGCAACCGGCGCACAGGCCGTACAGATCAATACCGAGGGCGGTTGTCATCTGGATTCCGGTATGGTCTTGGATGCACTCAAGGCCATCGACACCGAAGGTCTGGACATCCTGTTTATCGAAAATGTCGGCAATCTGGTCTGCCCTGCAGAATTCAACGTGGGTGAGGACTTCAAGGTTACCCTGCTGTCCGTTGCCGAAGGTGACGACAAGCCGGAAAAATACCCATTCATGTTCCACATCTCTGCAGTCATGCTGCTCAACAAGGTGGACCTGCTCCCCTACGTTGACTTTGACATGGACAAAGCCAAGAACCACGCCACGGCCCTGAACAAGGAAATCGAGGTTATGCCTATTTCTGCCCGCTCGGGCGAGAATATGGAGCAGTGGTACAAATGGCTTCGCGCTAAACGTGCTGAAAAAAAATAATTCTTTTTAAATAAGAAAAAGGCCCCTGCTCGCTTGTACGAACAGGGGCCTTTTTTTGAGTAAAAAGGGGAAGGGAAAAACAAGAGGACCGCCTTGGGCAGTGATATACACTCAACAATGACTCTCGCCGAAGGCGCATCTTTCATTCTTCATCGCTGAGAAACGCAGCCACCTCCCTACAAAAGGGATAATTTTTCGCCCAAAACTTCATTTCTTCATTGGCAGAACACCAGTCCAAGAGTACCATCCCCTCATGTCATTCCCAGCCAATCTCCCCCTTGAGGACGTTTTCGCCTCCATTGCAGACGGTCTGTTCACCGTAGATACAGACTGGAACATTACTTATTTTAATGAGGCAGCCCAACGCATCACTGGCATCAATCAGGATGAAGCGGTCGGATGCAAATGCTGGGACGTCTTTCGTTCTTCGCTGTGTGACGGCAATTGTGCCATCGGCCAATGTATGAAAGCCGGTGGTCGCATTGTCAACAAGTCCATTTTCATCGTCCGCAACGACGGCACCACCCTGCCCATATCCATTTCCGCATCCACATTGCGTGACAGCGAAGGCCAAATGATCGGCGGCGTCGAAACCTTCCGCGACCTGACAGAAATCCATGTCAAACGTCAGCAAGCCAAGGATGTTTACCGATATGAAAATATCGTTGGACGCAGTCAGCCCTTGGAAAAGATATTCCGCATCCTGCCCCGCATCAGTGAAAGCGAAGCAACCACGCTGCTTCTCGGCCAATCAGGTACTGGCAAAGAATTGTTTGCTCGAGCCATCCATAATTTAAGCCCACGCAAAGACAACCCATTTGTACCTGTAAACTGTGGTGCACTGCCGGACACACTGCTTGAATCCGAACTGTTCGGATATAAAAAAGGCGCATTTACGGACGCTCGCACAGACAAGCCTGGACGTTTTGAAATGGCGGACGGTGGCACTGTCTTCCTTGATGAAATCGGCGACATGCCGGGAAAACTCCAGGTCAAACTCCTCCGTTTCCTGCAAGATAAAATGTACGAACCACTCGGAGGCGTCGCACCAATCCATGCCGATGTGCGTGTTATCGCCGCGACGAACAAAGACCTGGAGCAGGCCGTTGCAGACGGCAGTTTCCGGCAAGACTTGTTCTACCGACTCAATGTGGTCACTTTGACCCTGCCGCCACTCAAGGAACGCCACGAAGACCTCCCCCTGCTCATCGACCACTTCCTTGGTGAATTTAATGCGATACAGGGCAAGTCCATTCAGGGCGTCAGCGAAAACACCTTGCACATTCTGCTGCATCACGAATTCCCCGGCAATGTTCGCGAGTTGGAAAACATCCTTGAATACGCATTTATTCTCTGCCGCGAAGGACTCATTCAGGTTGAACATCTGCCGGAATATCTACACCCAGACAACCATGACATCCACGGCCCTGATCCTTTGCGCGGCTCCATGAATGAAATCAAACGTCGAGCGGCAAGACATGCCGTGGAACGCAACAACGGTAAAAAAATGGCCGCCTGCCGTGAACTGGGTATTACCAAAGACACTCTGCGCAAAATGCTCACCGAGCCAGAGGGCTAATAATTATCCCCGTCCGGGGCTATAAAAGGCTATTTTTTCGCCCTTATGATAGCCAACAAAAACTCAAGTAATTGAAATAACAACGTTATAAAGAGTGGCATGCTCTATGCTATATTCATTTTAACCGGCTCAAGCCCGCCGGATTTTTTGGAGTAGTGAGCATGAAAGCAGATTCTGCAAATCTCATCTGCCTGGCGTGCTACCAGGACCGGTTAGCATCTGTGTGTGAAAACGCAGATGGATACAAGCTTTTTGAAATACGTGACACCAAATTTTACCCCGCAGGCCTCCTATCCCTTCCCTCAAAGGACCCTATGGACAGGACATCCGCCATATTGGCCTGCGGGGTAACTGTATTTTTATGCGGTGCCATCTGCAATCAGACACGCGCTAGGCTCGAAGAAGGCGGCGTAACCGTCCTGCCTTGGCTCACGGGCACCCAAAATCAAATTCTCGATGGATTTCTCAACAAAACTCTGGACAATCTGGTCATGCCGGGTACCCGGATTTGACATTTTCACGAGTGTGGTTATCTCTCTGTAACCCGCAGGAATCCGAGATTCCACGGGTGGTAAAAGACATTGCAAAGGCGGCGTCAAACCGCCATTTTTTTTAGGAGTATATCATGAGTGAATGCGAAGGATGCTCTTCTGCCGCACCTGACGGGAGCTGCACGAGCACGACTGGTTGTGACAATCCCGAAGAATTGAAACTGCAACAGACCCTTGGCCGCATCAAGCACAAAATCGTGGTCATGTCCGGCAAGGGCGGCGTGGGCAAATCCACCGTCGCTACCAACATCGCCGTGGCACTGTCGCTTGCTGGAAAAAAAGTCGGCCTGCTTGACGTCGATGTCCACGGTCCGAGCCTGCCTCGCATGCTTTCCTTGAAAGGCCAAAAGCCACACATGGGCGATCGCACCATGGAACCGGTCCCCTGGAGCAAAAACCTCTCGGTCATGTCTCTTGGCTTCCTGCTCGAAGACGACCGTCAGGCCGTTATCTGGCGTGGCCCAGTCAAAATGGGACTGATCAAACAATTCGTTGAAGATGTCATGTGGGGCGAGCTGGATTATCTGGTCGTTGATTGCCCTCCCGGCACCGGCGACGAACCGCTGTCCACCTTGCAGACCCTCGGACCCACGGCCATGGGTGTCATCGTCACTACCCCGCAGGGCGTGGCTATTGACGATGTCCGCCGCTCCGTCTCCTTTGTAGGTGAAGTCGGCAACCGCGTACTTGGCATCATCGAAAATATGTCCGGTTTCGCCTGCCCCAACTGTGGAACTATCCACGAAATCTTCAAATCTGGTGGCGGCGAAGCACTGGCTAAAGAAGCGGGCGTCCAATTCCTCGGCCGTATTCCTTTGGACCCGGAAGTCGCTAACTCCGGTGACGAAGGCTACCCGTACCTGAAAGTCCACCGCGATACCATCACAGGCAAGGCTTTAGAACAGATCATCCAGCCCATGCTGGAGCTGCCAGACCCGCCCAAGGCATAAACGGCCTTTCGCAGTTTGCAGTCTTTATGCACATAAAATCCCCCCGGCGTTATTACGCAGGGGGGATTTCTCGTTGCAGGACCATTCAAAGAGTTCCGTCAAGCGACCTTGTCACTGGATGAAAGAATATTGACCATACCTCGTACAGCGTCTGCCACTCTCTCAAGCGCATAAACCACACGGGGATCAAATTGTGTTCCCGAACATCTGACAATTTCTTCTTTGGCCGCATCAAAATCCTTGGATACACGATACGGTCGATCCTGCAACATAGCTGACAAGCTGTCCGCAACCGCGATAATTCGCGCACCCAACGGTATTTGAATCCCCTTCAAACCATGAGGATACCCAGTACCGTCATAGCGTTCATGATGATGCAACACCATATCCACGACACCGAGATTCTTCAGGGAAGACACCGGACGAAGAATGTCAGCTCCAGCTTTTGGATGCCTACGAATAGACTGCCATTCACTGGCATTCAATGATCCTCGTTTTTTCAACACGGAATCTGGTACACCAATCTTACCTATATCATGCAGGTGTCCCGCCACATGAATAATATCCGCCTCACTAGGGGACAACCCCATGGAAAGTGCCAAAGCGTGTGAGACTTCGGCCACTTCCTCGGAATGCATTGAAGTGTACGGATCTTTGGCATCTATAGCGAACCCCAAAGACTCCGCAAACTGGTGCAGGACTGTTGTTACAAAATGAGCGGAATCAGGGCGTACGGGAAGAGCTTTCGCTCCGGCACCTCCTTCCGCAAAGTTGTTGCCGGCAAGCATTTACACAGCACCTGCCGGACGGACAGACTCAAGACGTGTCAGATTGCGAACAATGGTTTTATGCAAAGCATTCCCTTCACCAGCGCCTTCAACCGCAAAAAGGGCAGCAAGGCGGAAGCAGGCCAAAGCCTCTTCTTCTTTACCGGAAACCTGATGCACCAAACCTATATTATTGCGGACTTTTGCTTCATGCAAACGTGAATTCATTGACTTTGCCAATCGGTCGGCCTGAATAAGCTGAAACAGCGCATCATCAGTCTTTCCTTCGTTGCAGGCTTTCATTCCTTCACGGTTCAACAATCCAAGTTGACGTAACTGGGTCATAATTAGCTCCTTATTCTTGCGATATTAAAATCTCCGGTTCGCATCCATGCGAACCGGCACATACATCGTCCAAATAAGGAAGCTGACAAAGGGAAGCCAAAAGCTGTGTTCGAAGAAATCGAAAGTGTTTTAATGCGAAACATGAGTTGACTATATTGAGATTGATTTTCAATTTCAAGAACTATTTTCTTTTTTTTGGCCCACTACAAAAAAGGCCTACTCCGTGCAAAACGGAATAGGCCCTTAATACTCTGCTCGGCTATAAAAGCCGAATATATTGGCGCTTAACGTGCCATCATGGAACGAAGTAACTCGGCACAATTCTCTGTATTGTGTCCCATGTTATCCAGGCAATCCACAAAATGAATCAGCTGATAGATATCTTTAAAATCGATATCCTTATCGTAAATTTTCTTGTGCAGGGCATTCTTCATGTGACGCACGTTGTCACGTTCACGACGCACCTTACGAAAGCACTCTTTGGTCCCTTCGCGGTCCAGAGACTCGCCGTGAATGATGGCAATGGTGGACTTCAAGGCGGGACCAAGCAAAACGGTACAACGAGCAATGCCGTCAAGCAGGAAAATCAGGTCTTTCTGCACATCTTCAGGGATAACGACCTTGCGCATAGCCAACCAGTATAAAGCATCCTGAGCAGCATCAAGGATATTGTCCTGACTCTTGGTGTAACTGAGGAACAGCGGCTTCTCCACAGCCATGAACAGCCCTTTAGGGAGATGGTTGCGAATGTTGCGTTTGATGGAATCAGCGTGATTCTCGATTTCGTCCACGGAACGGGTCAACTCCTCGAACTCACGGCAGACACCGCCAGACACATAGCACTCCAACGAATCGTCGATGGCCGCAACGCACTCTGCTATCTTGTCATAGTGTTCAACAAGGCCGTCCATGGGCGAACGGTTGGCAAGCAAACCGAAAAAAGGAATTTTCAAAGACATATGTATAACCTCTCTTGAAAAGGATCGTCGTTAATTTCGTAACCTAGCTGTAACACAACCATTTCAACAGCACAAAGATAACAATACTGGTCAGCGCCGCAATGGGAACTGTAGCTATCCAATAGGCCACGATTCTAAACAGAACACGGAAATCAACGGCGTGGAAACCGCGAGCCAGACCAACGCCGACAACACCACCCACGGCTGCGTGGGTCGTAGAAACAGGCAACCCGAGATTGGATGCCACCAGCACGGTGGAAGCCGCGCCAACATCGACGGCAAAACCTCGGGTATTAGTCAACGTGGTGATCTTGGTCCCGACTGTTGCCATGACTTTATGGCCGAGTACGGCAATACCTATAGCAATGCCACACCCTCCCAAAACAAGCATGGGCCAGGGAACTTCCGCCTTGGAGAGCAGCACGTGCTCCTTGGCTATCAGGTAAATGGCGGCAACAGGGCCGATAGCATTGGCCACGTCGTTCGCGCCCTGTGACAAGGCTACATAACAGGACGTACCCACCTGCATTTTACGGAAGATCCGCTCTACACCCTCTGCGCCCTCTTCCTCGTTAATGACAATACGACTGACAAGAAGCTTTCCCAAAAACCATGCAAGAAACGACAGACCAACGGCTATGGCCAAGGACTGCGCCCAATGCAAATGCAAGGATTTCCCTGCCGGGGTCTTGTACAGAAAGGACAAGGATATCATGGACAGAGTCACAGCGATCCAAATTGGTGCCCAAAATTTTGCCTGCTCGATAAATTTTCGTTTGTACAGAATATACTTCCTGATATGCGAAAAAATAAAATAGGCGATGCCTGCGGCAAGAAACGGTGAAATAATCCAAGACAGGACGATACCACCCATTTTGAGCCAATTGACCACATCAGGGCCACCGGCAACAAGGCCAAACCCCATGATAGCTCCAACAATGGAGTGGGTTGATGAGACTGGTAGCGATGTTAACGTCGCCACCAAAACCCAAATGCCCGCAGCAAGCAACGCCGCAAACATACCGATCATAATAATCTTCGGATCAGTAATAACTTCTGGATTGATAATCCCTTTACTGATTGTCGCCGTAACGTGTGAACCGAGAAAAACCGCACCGACGAAATTAAGAGTTCCGGCGATGAACACGGCCTGCTTCACGGTGATGGCCCGTGCACCCACAGCCGAAGCCATGGAATTCGCCACATCGTTTGCCCCGAGGTTGAAGGCCATGAGGAAGCCCGCGCCCAGAGACAAGTACAAAAACAGATCGTAAATATCCATTATGATGCCCCTCTTTCGAGGGAATTGGTTAAATGTTCCACGCGTAACCGACTACGAGGACTTATTCAGACGAAAACAGAAACGCGCTCCGCGAGTCCCTTCACCATATCCGTCGTGCCAGATTTCTCCGCCAAAATTTTTCACTATACGACGGCAGATGGCAAGACCCAATCCCGCGCTGCCGGACCCGTCAATGGTATTCTCATCGACGCGGTAGAACCTTTCAAAGACCTTGGTGGAGTGTTCCCGAGATATACCCGGCCCCTGATCCTCCACAGAAAAAACGATGGACTCGCCGTCATCTTCGGCGCTGACCGTGATCTTCCCTCCATCAGGGCTGTACTTCACGGCATTGTTCAGCAAATTGTGGAACACGTGCAAAAGCCCGTCAACCTCACCCATGACCATCATGCCACCGTCGGGAGTTCTCCGCTCTATGGCGACTGACTGTTCTTCGGCCCAAGGCGAAACGTCATTAATGGCCCGAGTCATAAATTCATGTGCTGAAACCGGCACCAGATCAAGCTTCTTGCCCATCTGCTCAGACTTTGCCAAAGCAAGCATGGAAGAAATGACCTTGTCCATGTGGTCCGCATTTTTGAGGACAGTCTCCAAGAATCCTTGCCCGTCTTCGGGCTTGGCAGGAGGCATATGCAGCAATGTCTCGGTGTAACCCTTGATGGAGGTCAAAGGAGTACGTAACTGATGCGAAGCATTCGCCACGAAATCCTTCAGCCCTTTCTCGCTCTGCTTCATTTCAGTAATATCATAAAACACCAAAATGAGTTTACGCACACCCTTTTGATCCATGAAAGGTTCAGCACTGACTTCCACGGTACGCGAATCCATCAAATCGATCTGAATAGCACGTTCGCCGCTTTCGGATTCGCCCAACATATCATCAACCAAGTCCTGAATCTCGACACGCCGAGAGACTTCGATGGGTGTCCGTCCTACAGAACTTTCAGCCATATTAAACATGTCTTCAAGTGCGGTATTGTATGACTCGATACGCCCGTTGGAATCCAACGTCATCACACCTTCACGCATACCCTGAAACACGGCCTGAAGCTGTCCTTTCTGGTCATGAACAACCTGCATGCTGCGCTCGATGGACTGAGCCATGGCGTTGACCGATTCTGCCAGAGGCTTGAATTCACCCCCCGGAAGAACCCGCAGCCGCTTGGAGTAGTTGCCCTCACCAATAGAGCGGGCCAGTTCGGAAAAGGTTCTAATATCCCGGCTCATGTTATGGGACATAATCAAGCTGATGAGTACGGCACATACAAGGGTGGCAAGAAAAATCCAGATGAAATTGGTACGTAAAACATTCAGCCGTTCGCTCACCTTGGAAAACGACACCGCGAGGCGCAGCACTCCGGTGGGAACACCTGAGACAGCACTCATTTCTGAGGCTACGTACAGCATGTCTTTGCGCAATGTGTCGGAGTGACGGACGTTTGATCCCCACCCGTCTTTGAGGGCGGCAATAATTTCGGGCCGTGTGCTGTGATCATCCAGCGTTGTCAGCTCGGAATAGATCACGTCGGAATCGGCAATGACCCGACCACCTACTATATATGTAATACGCGAGCCGAGTTTAAAACCGAAGGCGTCCACCCATTCGGCAAAATCTTTTTCAGAGGCAAAGGTCTGGTGGTCGCTGATCAGCCACTTGATGGACTCGATTTCGCTGTGGGACCGCATCTCCGTATCCGTGACAAGCTCATCCCCCACAATGGATGTGGAGTAAAAGAATATCACGCCCAGAACCAGGAGCAAAAGAGCCCAGGTCCATAACAGGATACGCATTTGAAAAGAGCCAAGCCTCATTTCCCTTACCTCGTTGAGCGCCGCAGCGGCTGGAGTTGGTCAAAGGGATATGGATATCCCCTTTGCCGAACGCGTGCGCTGTGTAACACAATCGTTCCCGAAATGTAATGTTACGGATTGTTACGGTTGTGTGACAAAATGACCGCAAAGCCACAACCCTGTTAGAATACTCAAGGTTTCAGACACAAAAAAAGAGGTGCCCCAAAGGGAAGGACACCTCATTATTCCGATAAAATCAGTCGGTTAAAAACCGCGCATGCATTCCATGAGATACATGGACACTTCCACGCGACAGACGCCATTGTCTTCGATGACGCGCACGTTGTTTTCCGGGATCAAGGCCATATCTTCGGCCACGTTCAGCCACTTGCCTTCCAGCCACTTGGGCGTCACGCCATTCGCTTCCATTTCTTTAATGGGATAGCTCTCGGCAACAACCCATTCGTCATCTTGCACTGCAGGCATAGTGTTCTCCTTATTAAATATATTCCCGCCGGTTCATTCCCAGCAGACAAAAAACTTCATAGGTAATGGTATTCCACCATCCGGCTAATTCCTCAGGGGTGATAGGGGTATTCCCCGGCCCACCCAAAAGAAAAGCCTCATCCCCTGGGACAACGCCCCTTCCTTCACCCATAAGATCGGTTACGTCAACTGCCGTCATCTGCATACAGATACGCCCACGAATAGGTACCCGCTTGCCATGAATGATCATGTATCCCGTGTTGGACAAAGAGCGACTGTAATTGTCGGCATACCCGACTCCAATAATCGCAACCACCGAATCACGCTCGGCAGTAAACGTCCAGCCATAGCTGATGGATTCACCTTTTTTCAAGGGGTGGACCTGTAAGACCGGGGCAGACACATCCATTGCTGAACGATACCCCTGCCCACGCGATTCCCACTCAGTATCCTGAAAGGGGTTGCCTCCATACAGAGAGATCCCCAACCGTAAGGAATCCATACGGCACTGTTCGTGGACCATGCCTCCGGCGGAATTCGCCAGATTGGCTTCCACGTCAAAACCCGCTTTTGCCAAACCGTCCAAAGCGATTTGAAATCTGGCAGCCTGCATGGTGACACGCTCTCCACATTCCGGTTCGTCTGCCGAGGCCAGATGCGAAGTCGCCATAACCGGTGTCACCCGACTTTTCTTGAGGGCTTCGGTCACTTTATCCACTTCTTCGGGCAAGAATCCGAGCCGTCGCATGCCGGTATCAAATTTGAGACAAATATTCAGTGGACCATTCTTTTCCGCGGCGTTGATTACCCGAGTGAGTTGATCAAAATGCGAAATAGCGGTCAGGATGTCATGCTCCCAAAGGGCCTGAATATCATCATCGCCCAATGGTCCAAGCAGAGCAAAAATTCGTTTGGTACACCCGGACTGACGCAATAAAACGGCTTCATTGACGAACCCAACGGCAAAGGTATCCGCGCCTTCACTTTCCAAGGCATGACAAACTTCGGCCAAACCGTGACCATATGCGTCAGATTTGATAACCGGGATAACGTTGTCATGGTTTTTTTTGAAAAGACGGTAGTTCTCACGCAAACGATCAGTGTGGATCGTGACGCGCAGCTTATTGTATTCTATAGCCATTACTTTCTCTTAAATAACTTTTCCAGATCAAATGCAGACCAGTGCAAAACAGTAGGTCGTCCATGAGGGCAGTAGTCTCGCTCCGGGGTTTCCAACCAAACTTCAAGCAAGGCCAAAGCTTCATCAACGGCCAAAGGCTGATTGGCCTTGATAGCGGTCTTGCAGGCCATCATGGTCCAAAGATCGTCCAAACCACGCGCCTTCTCAGCCAACGCATCTGTCAGATACTCCTTGGCCTTACCCGTATCCAAAGTGGGCGGAATACCGCGAACCAGCACCTTGGTAGGGCCGTCCAATTCAAGAACAAAACCCATAGAACGCAATTCCTTACGCACATCCTGAAAAACTTCGACCTGACTGGAATGCAACGGGATTTCCAAAGGCAGAGCCAGCGGCTGAGAATCACCCTTTGTTCGCTGGTCACGCATGGCTGCGAGCAACACCCGTTCATGAGCCGCATGTTGATCCACAAGCACCATGGAATCACCTTGACGCAAAACAAGATAGGTATCCGCAATCTGACCGAGATAGGTAAAACCACTTCCGGCCAACGGCGCTTCCTGAACAGCGTTTGGTCGCCCGGATATTTGTGGCGCAGCAGGTTCCCGAACCATGGAGGCCGATGGCGGCATCGGTAAATCGAGATTTTTTGAATGAACCGTGTCCGACTGAAAATCTCGATATGTAGAAAATTTAGGTCCATTCCCCATGGGCGCGGGCTGATGGTTCCGCTTGGCCGATGTCGATGAAAACATGGAACCAGTGGCAGCCGGAATACCGCTTGAAGGCATAGGCCGAGTAAAAGTCTGTTCGGGAGAGGACATGGTTTCCATACCGGGGCCGGTCAGGGCCTGCATGATGCCGCCTCGAATAGTGGAGAACACCTGACTTTCCTCAACGAACCGAACTTCCAGCTTGGCCGGATGCACATTCACATCCACCTCATCACGAGGCAGCTCAAGGAACAAGACGATCTGCGGATATTCGCGAGACAGAAGCATACCTTTATATGCCTGTCGGACAGCGGAAAGCATGAGCTTGTCCTGCACCTGACGACCATTAACATACAGCAAAATACGGTTGCCTCGCCCTTGCGCGGTGGCCGGAGCACCAGCGACACCGTGAGCACGGTACCCATTTCGCTCAAAATCAAATGGCGTCAACCCTTCACAAATATTCGGCGGCCAAAATGCACTCAGTCGGGTCGTCAGGTCCTGATCCACAGGCAGTCGAAAAGCCTCCCGTCCGCCCATGGTCAAAGAAAATCCAGTGGACAAATGAGCCAGGCTGGTCCGCATAAGCGTATCCTGACAACGACGATTCTCCGTGGCTTCAGTCTTGAGAAATTTAAGCCGCGCCGGAGTGTTGGCGAACAAGTCCCGCACCTCAACACGAGTACCGGAAGCCAGGGCCGCAGGCCCTTCACCAACGACTTCACCAGACCGAACCTCGATAGAGGCGGCTTCATCAGCTCCTTGCGCACAGGAGGTCATCACAAACCGCGACACCGAAGCAATACTGGGCAACGCTTCACCACGAAAGCCAAAAGAACCAATGGCGGACAGATCTCCGAACTCACGAATTTTGCTGGTGGCGTGCCGAGTTACGGCCAAATTAAGTTGATCCCCATTGATGCCCGAACCATTGTCCTGCACAACCATGAGTGCACGTCCGCCATTTTCCAGCGTCACATCCACACGAGTAGCCCCAGCATCAAGGCTGTTTTCCACCAATTCCTTGACCACGCTGGCAGGTCGCTCCACCACTTCACCGGCAGCGATCTGATTCTTCAAGCCCGGAGGCAGAATTTTAATTTCAGGTATATGTGTCATGCTAAAAACTCAGGAGGTCAAAACCCAATTTAAACTGATTGTCATTAGGCTTCTGGGTAAAGGCGAAATACAATGAATAGCACTCGGCCGCCCAATCAAGTTGGAGCGTCCGCTCAATATCACGACTCGAAACGAAATCATGACGGTACTTGCCGCTGATCGCAAAATCTTCAGACGCCTGCCACTTAGCTTCAAGCCTCAGGATGGACATTTCATCTGTCCGTTCCCGCAGGTATTCGTCAACTTCGGCCTGAAAATCGTAACCAACAACAATTTCACCCAAGTCATCATCGAGCAACTTGAGCGAAGTTTCGCTCTGGGTCATGTCGCTCATGTATGGAGAGAACCAGTTTCTGGTCAGGATCTCAATGAACGTATCCGGTTTGATCCGCAATTCTGCCATGACGTCAGAGAACGGACGGCGCTCATATTTTGATCTCTGGTCGTTGCGACTTCCCTCTTTCAAATCATAGGACTGCTCCACGCGGAAGAGCAGGAAATCCAGATAATCGATGGAAGTTTTTGCCACAGGTTCGCCGTCTTTGCCGGGTGACAACATCACACTGTCACGTCGTCTGTCGAGGGTGTTGGTCAACGAATACGTCACCCTATTTTCCCCGTCGATACGGTCATAGGCGTCAAAATACGGCAGCTTGGACTGGCCGGTAACGGTCGGGGTGTACCCGTATTGTACACGAGGCACGATGGAATGTTTAAGGCGAGTCCAGCGGGATGTTCCTGCCAGACTGAGTTCCGGTTTAGCCGCTTCGTTAATAGTAAATGTCTTGGTCATTTCTGAAAACGCAGTGAAACCGGCAGACCACAGGGTACGGCTCTGGAAACCGCCTTTAATTTCGTCGGTGTTGATAACCTGATCTCGACCACCCGGCCCATCAACTGTAAGCTCGCCGGTCTTTTCATGCGAGGTCAGACTGTAGGCAGTGTAATCGGCAGACACCGAAGGAATCAGTGTCAGCAAACTAGTCTTGATGGGCATTTTCACTTCAGGGGTTACACGGAATCGGTGACCGGAGTTTCCGTATTCCCTATAAAAATAATTATATTTCGTTCCCATGGAGACTTCAAGCGGCGATCCAAACAACGACTGCTGAAAAGCAAAACCATCGAGTTCTGGCATTTTCTGGACTGTATCGTTCTTGTCAGTGGGATTATTGTCGTTCATAAACCGCAGGTTCTGATCATACTGAACCAATCCGACCACACCGAATCGATCCCAACTCCGACTTATATAGGCGGTACTGAAACGATCCAGGGAATCCTTGTTCTCGATATCACGACCAAAAATATCAACAAAATCTTCACGGGCGGTATCGAACCCGGTTGGACCATCTTGAAAATCGCGCAAATAATTCTGATCAGATACCAAATCAAGATCCAACTTGACCTTCCATTTGGGGCTGCCGAGCCAACCATCATATTTACTGCGGACCCACCAGCGATCCTGATTATTTCGGGTCAGACCGTCTCCCTGATAATCATCCCACTCGTCAGCTTCAGTGGATGCCCTACGGTTATCCCGCATCACATCCACCTGCCACAACCCCTTGGTATCAGCGTCTTCAGCGTGCCTAAATTGAATGCCTTGCATGTAGCCACGCTTGCTCATGTAATTCTGATAAAAAGTGGCATCCATTTCGTCGTTGATAACCCAATAATACGGCAGGTTGACCTGCATACCAAGTTTTTTACTGCTCGAAATAGAAGGGATGAGAAAGCCACTCTGCCGTTTGGTTCTTCCGGGCAAAGCCATATACGGCCAATAAAAAACCGGGACATCCTTGATGCGGAAGGCCGAACGATAGAGATGAACGCGACCGTCCAAAGTGACATCGCCTTCCTCGGAAGTCACAGACCACGCGGGCTTCTCTCCAGAACAAGACGTAACTTTGGCATTTTTGAAAGAATAGCTATCGCCTTTATTCTTGGCGACCCGATCAGCTTCGACATAAATATGCGGCTTGGCCATGAACAACTTGCCCTTCTTGAGCCAGCCAGTCATGTTATTCAGATCAAATTCGCCTTCCTCCGCCTGAAGGAAATCACCACCCCACTGCGCTCGGATATTTCCCTTAAGGAAAACCCAACCCGTGGACTGATAATACCGTGCAAAATCAGCGCGCAACTGATCCTCACCAAGACTCAGCGAACAGTTGCCAAAGGCTTCCATATATTCACTGGTATGATCGCCCACCACCCGATCAGCGGAAAAAGTCCATTCGGCTTGATCAGGCTGTTCGACAGGGGCTTCGGGCACGTATCGACGCACCCGATTCGGCTCGGGAGTCTTGCCGATGAGTGTCCACGGCAGGCACAACGAGAGAACAAGGATCGCTCCTGCGACCAGAGCTATGTGCGTCAACTTTCGTTTCAAGAAAATCTCTTCCTACCTGGATGTCAGGTACGGGTTGTCCTGGTTCAAATAATTTTGCACGTAATCCTTTGCCCCATCTTCGAGACTCGTCATTTTCACGTCGCACCCAACAGCTGAGAGCTTGCCCATGTCTGCCTGGGTAAAATACTGATATTTATCACGAATAGATTCAGGCATGGGAATATATTCAATATTCGGCTCTTTATCCAGCGCAGTAAAAACCGAATTGGCCAAATCATTCCAGGTTCTTGCAGTTCCTGTACCGATATTAAAGATGCCGCCCGTATCCTTATGTTCCAAAAACCAAGCCATAATATCGACGCAGTCCTTAATATATACGAAGTCACGCTTCTGACCGCCGTGGGGATATTCATCACGGTAGGATTTGAACAATTTAAGTTGGCCGGTCTCCAAAATCTGTTTGTGTGCTTTGCAGATGACCGATTTCATATCATCTTTATGGTATTCGTTAGGCCCAAATACATTGAAAAACTTGAGACTGACAATCTGATCGAGAATACCAGAATCCTTGGCCCAGATATCGAACAGCTGCTTGGAATAGCCATACATATTCAACGGCCTGAGTTTATCTATGCCATCATGGTCGTCCTTGAAACCATACTCGCCATTCCCATAGGTCGCTGCGCTGGAAGCGTTAATGAACCGTGCTCCATGGGCAAGGCAAAATCGACATACATACTGTGTATAGCGGTAATTATTTTCCATAAGGAAATCGGCATCCAGTTCCGTGGTGGAAGAACAGGCGCCCATATGGATAACCGCATCAGTTTCAAATTGATCATCGCCTTCAAGAATAAATTTGAGGAACTGATCGCGGTGCAAATAGTCCTGATAGCGCAACCCCACAAGGTTGCTCCATTTCTCACTCGTGGAGAGGTTGTCGACAACCAAAATGTCATCGATACCCATCTGGTTGAGCTTCCAGACCATGGCGCTGCCAATGAACCCTGCGCCACCCGTGACTATATACATAAAATCTCCTCGTTGACGAAAAATGACACACCGTTACGGTGTAAACAACTATACATACTGTGTTAGCGACAGGGACGCAACCCGAAGAATCAGGACTTTCCTGCCGCCTTCATACATTTATTATTGTATTATTTTTTAGCAGCCCCCCCTTGCGCCATGCACAACTCTTGCGTATATTCATAAAACATGTGGCACCAGCTTATTCAAACTCATTGGAAATAATCTCTAAAGGAGTGAAATCATGAATCAATCCAAAAAAATGCTCATGCTGACTCTTGCCGCTGTCATGGTGTTCACCTTCGCCATGGCTGCAACCGCAAGTGCAAAGATGGTCAAACAAGTCGATAATTTTATCCTCTTTGTTGACCAGTCAGGCTCTATGGCCATGACCCATGAAGGTCTCGGTGAGAAAAAGATCGATCTGGCCGTACAGACGATCAAGGCAATGAACAAGGCTATCCCCGAGCTTGACTACAACTCTGCCGTGTTCATGTTTGCCCCGTTCGAAGCCAAATGCCCACCCAAGGCATACGACAAGGCTTCTGTAGACGCTGCAGCGGATCGTATCACGACTGAATATGAAATTTTCAATCGCAGCACTCCTCTGGGCGCAGGCCTGGCAGATGTCGCCCCTGTAGTTGCCAGCATGTCGGGTAAAACCGCTCTGGTTATCTTCACTGATGGAGATTCCAACATCGGCGCCGACCCTGTCGGTGTTGCTCAGGATCTGTACAAGACTTACGGCGACAACCTGTGTGTCCACGTTGTCAGCTTTGCCGACAACGCAGCTGGCGAAGCCACCATCAACGGCATCCGCAAGGCGTTCCCCTGCTCCGTAGCAACCGACGCAGCGACCTTGATGAACGCAGCAGCCATGGATCAGTATGCAGAACAGGTTTTCTACGATGTAGTCGCAGATGAACCTGCTCCGGCTCCTGTAGTAACCCCGATGGCCAAAGAGGTTGTATCCTTCAACCTGAACTTCGGCTTTGACAAGTACGCAATCACCGACGAAATGGTTCCTGTGCTTGAACAGGCTAAGATGATTCTGGAAGAAGACTCTGCAGCAACGTACGAAGTGTCTGGTTACACTGACTCCACCGGTGCAGAAGCATACAATCAGGGTCTGTCCGAACGCCGCGCCAATTCCGTCGTGGAATGGCTGACCGCCAATGGCATCGACGCTTCCCGTCTGGAAGCCAAGGGCTATGGCGAAACCAATCCGAAGTATGACAATACCACCAAGGAAGGCCGCAGACTGAATCGTAGGGTTGAAATCCAAACCAAGTAGAGCTATACAGAAATGGCTGGGCGACACTGTCGCCCAGCCTATAGCTCTGGTTAGAGGATTCAACACCATGAAGACATTTGTTTTATCAGCCTTTTTGGCCGCATTTCTGACCGGGGCTTTTTTTGTGCCCGCTGCAAATGCTCAAGACACTACCGTCACCACCAAGGTGGCAATAGCTGCTCCAAGCGCAACAACACCAGCCGTATCCAGTAAAAATCTACCGATTTATCTTGATCATGACTTGGCTAAAAAACATGCGGATTTCACCCGTTTTGCCAAAGTCCGGGTCAAAGCCATGGACAGAAACCACCGTCTGGCCAAAAGCCGCATGCAGATCACCAAACTCTCCAACGGCTCCTACAAAGCTCTCTATCACGCCATCGACTATGCAACTGTAGTCTGCAAAGTACGCCGCTCCAGCTCAAAATCCATTCCATATGTTGCGATTCTTAGTTACCGAGAAATGATCATGGAAACGACTGCATTATCCCCTGAAAAATGTCGTACAGGCGAATTCAAACCAGTCTCAATTATCCCCAACCGCCAGATATTCAGCCACAAAAAGGGCCGCTGGCAATAACAAAAAGGTTGACCTTCGCAGGACGAACTCACAGCTCGGTCTTGTCGTGCGTCTCCCCTCCAGCAGGAACAATCATGGACGGACAGAAAAGAAAAGATATCAGCCCCGGTTTGCAAGTAAATATAGTCCTGAAAAAAGACCAACGATCCGGCAGACTGACCCAGGGGGTCGTCGCCAAACTCCTGACAAAATCCCCAACTCATCCCCATGGCATCAAGGTTCGCCTTGAAGACGGTCAGGTCGGACGAGTCAAAGAAATTCTCCCGGAATAAGGTCGTCCCTTCATGACCATGCACATATGGGTCGATGCGGACGCCTGTCCCAATGTTATCAAGGACATTCTGTACAAGGTTGTCGCACGGCGTCAGGTCAAACTGACACTGGTGGCCAACATATCTCTTTCCGTACCATCTTCGCCTCTCATCAATTCCATTGTTGTCCCTTCCGGCTTTGACGAAGCCGACAATGAAATTGCCCGTCAGGTCTCACCCGGCGATCTGGTAATCACTGCCGATATCCCTCTGGCAAATGCCATTGTGGATAAAGGTGCTACTGGCCTCAACCCTCGTGGCGAGTTGTACACCGAGGATAATGTCAAAGGCCTGCTACGCATGCGCAACCTTATGGAAGAACTCCGTAGCGGTGGAATGGTAGCGGGTGGCCCGCCACCGATCGGTCCTAAAGACAAACAGGAATTTACCAACCAACTCGACCGATTCCTGACACGAAACATGAAAAAGCCCGTCCTCTAAGAGGACGGGCTTTTTATTTCTATTCTCAAACAACTCACGTTGTTCGAATGACGCTACAAAACGTCACAATACTACTATTCAGCAAGCTTTACCTTAATGGCAGCAGCAATAGCCTTACCCTGCTCGTAGCATTTTGCCAGAGCATCGTGATCAGGCACATACTTAACCTTGACCGGGTCCACGACTTCCATATTCATGTCGTTCAGCCACTGAGTCAGGACCTTGACGCACTCACCGGACCAACCAAAGGAACCGATGGCTGAACCAATCTTGTCCTTCGGACGCAATCCCTTCATGTACGTCATCATGTCGGACATAAGCGGCAAAATACCATTATTGTGTGTCGGGGAACCAAGAATCACGGCAGCGGAGTCAAAGACTTCGTGCATAACTTCGGAATGATGGTTGTACTTCATGGACATGAGTCGCACGGAGACACCTTCATCTACCAAGGCACTTGCCACGGCTGTGGCCATCTTCTCCGTAGAATGCCACATGGAATCATAGACGATGACGGCCTTGTTCTTGGGCTTCTGTTCAGCATACTCAACGTACTTATCCATGGCCCACTGACAATCTTCACCACGGAACATAAGACCGTGATCAGGGCAGAGCATGTCCAACTCAAGATTCATTTCTTTCAAGAGCTTCATAGTCTTGAGCACGACCGGGGAATATGGCAGCACGATATTCGCATAGTAGAAACGCATCAGTTCTTCCAACTTATAGCGATCCACTTCATCGGCGAAACGCTCGGAAGTAGCCCAGTTCTGCCCAAAAGCGTCATTGGTAAAGGCTATTTTGTCTTCCGGGCAGTAGGTCAACATGGAATCAGGCCAGTGCAGCATACGGGTCTCAATAAATGAAAGATGCCGTTTGCCGATACAAATTTCAGTCCCGGTGGGAACCACTTCAACAGGCCAATCCTTGTAATGGAAATGGGCCATCATGGCTTTCTGCCCCATGGGAGAAGTATAAATTTTCTTGGGCTGGTATTTTTCAATGGCCAACGCCAGACAACCGGCGTGATCGGGCTCAAGATGGTTGATAACAAAATAATCGATTTTGCGATCACCCAACACCTGAGCGATATTGCACTGGAGGGTACCCCAGAACTCTTCCGCGACGGTGTCGACCAAGGTAACGTTCTCATCCATGATCAAAAAGTTATTGTACGTAGTTCCCATCGGGGAATTGGAATAGCCATGAAAATTCCGGCGATTCCAGTCTACCGAACCAATCCAGAAAATATCATTCTTAATTTCAACTGGTTTCATTTCTCTCTCCACATTGAACAGTCAATCAATCGTTATGGCAAAAAGAGACGCGAGCAACAGCACGCGTCTCAGGCCCGAAGTCTTCAGGCGAAAATTTAATCTTCCGGGACAAAGTTGTCCTTGGGAGCGCCGCAAATGGGGCACAACCAGTCTTCAGGCAGGTCATCAAAACTGGTACCAGCCGGGATGTCGGAATCAGGGTCACCCTGCTCAGGGTCGTACACATAGCCGCAAATTTCACACACATATTTCTGCATGGGTCCATTCTCCTTTTGGTCTGTCATATTCGCAGTCGCCGCCGCCGCTGTCAACTTATCCGGGTTTGTTTCAACCGGCAATTCACAATCAGCTTTGGTTGATCCTGGCCCCATAAGGGGACGAAAGCACTTCTTGGTGCCACCGCAGATAGGGCATCGCCATTCATCCGGGATGTCTTTGAAAAAAGTTCCTTTGGGGATCTTCCCCCTGCGGTCACCCTTATCAGGGTTGTATATATACCCGCAATTCACGGTCTGGCATTGATACATTTCTTCCGGATTTGCCATGGCTGCTCCACAAAAATTTGGGGTAAAAAGGGCGGGCATCAAAGCCCGCCCGTACAGATGTCTTTTTAAACATCAAGAGTGATACGGATGTCCCACTCCTGACGTCAAACTACGCAGCCCAGAGGCCGTGCAGATTGCAATATGCTCTCACTGAGATATCACCGGACAGGCCACAAGCACAGAACTCGGCTTCAGGAGCATCTCCGGGTTTAATCATTTTGACAAAACAGGTGTCACCGACCATAACTTCAATCCACTCAATATAATGTTTTTCTTCCATAGGATGAGCAACCTCACCGACCTTGACGATAATCTTGTCGCCATCCTTGGTCATGACAGGCACATGCTTTTCGACAGCGGCATCGACGGTATTCTCAGCCATAAGAACCATGTCCTGACCGCAACAAACGAGGTCTCCAGCGCCTTCATGAATAGCCAAGACGATGTTACCACACGCTTCACACTTGTAAATTTCACCCATTTTGATTCCCATGTCTCAATCTCCTTAAATAATGTGGTTTACCAGTTGGTATCTTTCATTTCGAAATGAGCCTGGGGATGATCACAGGCTGGACACTTGGCGGGAGCAGTCGTACCGGTATGGTTATAGCCACAGTTCTGGCATCGCCACACGATTTCAGTATCCTTTTTAAAAACTTTATCGGCCTCGATATTGGCTATCAAAGACTTGTAACGTTCCTCATGATATGCCTCGGCAATGGCGATGTTCTCCATGACACAGGCGATCTCGGTAAAACCTTCGTCCCGTGCGATCTTGGCAAAATCAGGGTACATGCATTCGTGTTCTTCTTTCTCTCCGGCGGCTGCTGCATACAAATTTTCCAGCGTGGTGCCGATCTTTCCAGCAGGGAAAGTCGCTGTAATTTCAGCGTCGCCACCTTCAAGAAATTTGAACAAACGCTTGGCGTGTTCCTTTTCATGATTGGCTGTTTCCGTAAAAATATTGAATATCTGAACGTATCCTTCCTTTTTCGCCACGCTGGCAAAATAGGTGTATTTGTTACGGGCCTGAGACTCGCCGATGAAAGCGGTCAAAAGATTCTTTTCAGTCTGTGTACCTTTGAGCGACATTGAAGCTCCTCCTACCCGACTGAATGCCGGGTTGATGCTGATTAGTGAGTTTTCACCAGTTCATTACACCAAATATTTGGCGTTGTCGTATTATTTTGTCTCATCAAAAACACGATTATGCAGAGGTTGCACGATATGATTTTGACCAAGCTCATTAACTAGGAATCATTCCTAATTAATAATTTTAATGCTGTCAAGTCACTTTTCTTAAAAATAAACAGAAAAATCATGTTGATAAACGACACGAGCCAGACAAGGGACTCCCTGTCTGGCTCGTAACTGCTCACAGGAACAGTGTGTCACGAATTCATATTTACTGCTGTTCTTTCTGACACTTTGGGCAAATGCCCACGAATTCGACATTAGTATTCAGAATTTTATAACCCGCAGCATATTCTTCAGGCAATTGCGGAATGACAATATCACATTCCACATCAGCAACTGCGGTACAAATTTCACATCTGATATGAGGATGGGGTTCAGCTGTCCCATCAAATCGTTTCTGTTCACCAGGGCCACCCAGCTTGAGAATTAATCCTTGAGACGAAAGGAATTCAAGATTTCTGTACACCGTACCAAGACTGATACGGGGAATGATCTTGCGAACCATATCATAGACTTCATCTGCAGTGGGGTGACATGTCACCTTCTGCAATTCTTCCAATATCACTTTCCGTTGTTTGGAAAGGCGAAAACCCATTTCATGCGCCATGGAGAATCCTCCGATTTATTTAATAACAATTACTATTAACAAAAACAGCAACTGTCAAGATGTATCATCTGTCGTTTTGTAACAGTTCCCACTAACGTAGAATTTGATTTCGTGCAAATGGCTGAAGCATGCTATTTTGCGGACTTTTCGTTCTAAAAACGAATTCTTACCCTTCATATTGACGCAAAAAAAAGAGACCCGACTATTGTCGGGCCTCTTTTCATTATATTCAGGATGTCTCTAATTACGGAACTTGGCTACGAGTTCCGACAGGTTCTGTGCCATTTCCGAAACCTCCAGAATACCACGATTGGATTCCTGGATGCCGGAAAGGACTTCTTGCGACAGATCATTAATCTGCGTCACCCGAGTATTAATTTCATCGGATGTCGAGGATTGTTGTTCGGCCGCCGCTGCGATCCCGTTGACTCTGTCCGCTATGGAGTTGGAATGCTGCACGATTTCGTCCAGTACACCTCCGGCTTTCTGGGCCATGCCAGACGTATTGAGCACACGTTCCTTAGCACTGTCCATTTCCTTGACGACATCTGCCGTGGACTGCTGAATCAAAGAAATGGCACCTTCCACTTCCTTGGTAGCATCCATGGTTTTCTCAGCCAGCTTCCTGACTTCATCAGCAACAACCGCAAAGCCGCGACCGGCTTCACCAGCTCGGGCAGCCTCAATAGCTGCATTCAAAGCCAACAGATTGGTCTGGTCAGCTATATCATTAATAACAGCCATGACCTTGCCGATATTTTCTGCACGACTGGACAAGGAGCCCAAGGCTACTGCCAGATTTTCAGTGATATCAGCCACAGTGTTAATTTCGACCACAGTTTCACCAACCACGGTACCGCCATCAGCGGCAACCTTGTTGGCTCGGTTGGAAGCCTCGGCAGTCTCGGAAGCGTTTCTGGCCACTTCAAGAACAGTGGCATTCATTTCTTCCATGGCCGTTGCGACCTGACTGGTCTGATCTGCCGTAGTATCCACACCACGAGCCAGTTCACGCATATGGTCAGACAAAGCGTCAGAAGCCTCATTAAGCCTGTTGGCAACTTCGGTGACTTCGTTGGCGACCACCAGCAGATTCTGCCGTTGCAAATCAATGTTCTTCTTGTCCTCTTCCTCACGGGTCAGATCAATAAGCACACAGATGACGCCCACAGCCTTGCCTTCTGCATCCTTAAGAGGAGAAGCCTCAAAGAGGAGTGGGAAGTCTACACCGTCATTACGCTGGTAAACGAATCGCCCGGTAACAGGCTCGCCAAGACCAATGACGTCAGCCGCATTACAAGTGGCCTCATTCTCAGAATCACAGACGAAGATATCGGAAACAAACCGTCCCTTGACCTCCTCTTCCGAGAGACCAAGAATTGTCCGCAAAGGCGGATTGATAAACTGAAGACGCAAGTCCTTATCCGACACGAAGAGCGGCACCACAATGCCATCGAGTACGCTCTGATTGTACTGAAGTTGATCCCTGATCTGATCAACCATCTCACCGAGATATCGCGACAGGGAGCCAAGTTCATCGCTGCCTGTCACCGTAAACTTGGCATCAAGATTGCCTTTGCTCACTTCTTCTGTGGTGGCTGCGATGTTTGTAATGCGATTAACAATTGCCCGACGCATGAAAATGATCAGGGCTGTCAGCAATGCAATCACGCCAAAAACAGAGATTGCTGCGGACTTGAATTGGTTGTCCTTAAGGGCATTGAACTGTGGGCTGACGTCAATGGCCACGACCATGGAACCAAGAATTTTCCGGCTCCTGCCATGACAATGATAACACTCAGCACTATTCTCAATTGATTTCACCTCGGCAAAATGCAATTTGCCGTCGATATCCATGAGTTCACCCGCAACGATCTTTTCTTTCAAACTCTTCCGAATAAGATCGGGAAGCCCATTTTCATGACGAATCTTGAAAATATTCTTTCTTTCGGCTTCAGGCTCAGTGGCGTAGGTAACCTCACCCTTATAGTCAGTCATATAGACTTTGGTATCCGGGTACCGTGCGGCCATATCCCCGAATTTGATCTCGGTACCTTCGTTATCCCCCACTGCCATGGGATCTTCGATGGCAATATACAGCATATCAGCCACACGTTCAGCGGCTGACTCAACTTCATGCAGGGTATGATCCCTTGTAGAAATAGAATTGTAGATGAAGAGTCCTGCGAATGCGACCACCGTCAAGATGGAAGAAAGCAGGATGACTTTGACGCCAAGGGATTTCCTGATAAATTTCATACTGCCCCCTAGTGCGCCCCGCCGTAGAGCAGCGGCTTGAAGTCAAACGCGTCAATCCTTTGGGGATTGTGACAAGAAGTGCAGTCTTCCATACTCAGGCTGCCCTTGATCAAATCGGAGTCCCCTCCCGACTCCACGTGGTCATAGCCAGGTCCATGACAGACCTCGCAACCACAGTCGGCCAATCCCGGCGTCTGCTCAAAGCTGACGAAACCACCCGGTTGACCGTATCCTGTCATATGACAGGAATAACATTCAGCAAGCTCCTCCTGATTCAGGTCAGAAGCCATAATTTTTACGGATTTACCCGAATGGGCTTTTTTCGCAAATTTTATAAAATTTCCATATTCCTCTTCGTGACATTCGCCGCACGATTCAGAGCCAACGTATTGACCGGAATTCGTCCGACCAACGCTCGCCATTGCAACCGTGACAACAAAAGCGGCCACAACGAGAATAAGGCTTCCTTTGTACCAAACCGCTCTCTTCAACATGAACCAACCCCCGTAACGTGTAGAACACTCGGGAGGGCCATCACCCTCCCGATATAATTCCGTATTTCATAGATGGTTTTTCCAAGCAGGTAAAGTACTCGCTGAAATCGATTCGCTACTACCAATCCAATGTTGCTTTAAACGCCCCTGCCAAAGCATCAACCTCTTCCCGCAACACTGTATTATCGGCATATTCAACAATAAGTTGAGGGTCATCAGTTACTTTGCCTATGCAAGCAAAAGTTTGGCCCGCGAACTGTTTTTCAAAAGCATCCTTATTTGCACTATCAACAGACACCACAAATCGGCTAGCAGACTCGGAATAAAGTAGGCTGGTCACATTCATGTCGCCGCAGGTGGGAACCTTGGACAAGTCCACTTCGGCTCCCAGACGGCCACCGATACACATTTCAGCCAGAGCCACGCCCAAACCACCATCAGAGCAGTCGTGACAGGCGGTGATCAAATCATTCTGCGTTGCTGCAAAGACGGCTTCGTACCGAGTTTTTGCGGAGATCAGATCGACCTGAGGTACATCGGGATTGGAAAATCCAAGTTGTTGCACGACTTCACTACCACCCAACTCAGGACGAGTCAGACCGAGCACATACACAAGATCGTCACCCTTCTTAAAATCCGAAGTCAGGCACTTGTTTACGTCCGGGATAACACCGATGACCGAGAACAGCACGGTCGGCGGAATGGAAATCTTCTGGCCGCCGCCCTTGTAATCGTTCTTCATGGAATCCTTGCCGGAGACACATGGAACACCAAAACCGAGGCAGTAATGAGCCAGAGCCTGATTCGCACGCACCAGCTGAGCCAACTTGTAACGACCATCAGGGGTGGATTCGGACTGAACCGGGTCGCACCAGCAGAAGTTGTCACAACCGGCCATATAATTGACGTCACCGCCAACAGCCACGGCGTTACGAATACCTTCATCAATGGCGTTGGCCATCATCCAATAGGTGTCGTAGTCAGAGAATTGCGGACAAATACCGTGAGAGACAACCAGCCCCTTGTCCGTGCCGAATTCAGGACGAATCACACCGGCATCAGACGGACCGTCAGCCTTGACGCCCACCATGGGTTTGATCGCGGATTTGCCCTGAACTTCATGGTCATACTGACGGACCACGTATTCCTTAGAACAAATATTAAGTCTGCCGAGCATGTCCTTAAGCAGACCGCTTTGATCTTCAGGAACCGGAACTTCATCTTTTACAAATTCGGGCCGCTCCCAAATGGCGGTCAGTTCCATCTGCGGCACGCCATTATGCAGAAATTCCATATCCAGACAGGTGACTATCTTGTCACCGTAACGGACCAGATACTTGCCGGAATCGGTATAATGGCCAAGAGCCGTGGACTCAACATCCATCTCCACGGACAGAGCCATGAAGTCGTCGAGTTTCTCAGGCGGGACAGCCATGGTCATGCGTTCCTGCGCTTCGGAAATAAGAATTTCCCAAGGCTTCAATCCGTCATACTTGAGCGGGGCCTTGGCAAGATCCATATCAAATCCGCCAGAATCTTCGGCCATCTCACCCACAGAGGAGGACAAGCCGCCCGCACCGTTGTCGGTGATGGCGTTATACAGGCCGCGATCACGGGCACGCATAAGGAAATCATACATCTTGCGCTGAGTAATGGGGTCGCCAATCTGGACGGCTGTGGCCGGACTTCCTTCGTGCAGTTCTTCAGAGGAGAACGTTGCACCATGAATACCGTCCGCACCGATTCGACCACCTGACATGACAATGATGTCGCCAGGCAACGCGCATTTCTCGTGGGAAGGTTTACCTGCCACGGTTACCGGCATGGTGCCGATGGTACCGCAGTAAACCAAAGGCTTACCGAGATAACGCTCATCGAACACAATGGAACCATTCACCGTGGGAATACCGGACTTGTTGCCGCCGTGTTCAACGCCTTCACGAACACCTTCGAACACACGACGGGGATGCAGCAATCTCGGAGGCAATTCGCCTTCATAAAAAGGATCGGCAAAACAAAACACATCGGTGTTGCACAGGAGGTTCGCACCAATACCTGTGCCCATGGGATCACGGTTAACACCCACGATGCCTGTCAATGCTCCGCCGTAAGGGTCAAGGGCGGAGGGAGAGTTATGCGTCTCCATCTTCACACACACATTCATGGTGTCGGAAAAACCAATGACACCGGCATTATCCTTGAAAACCGACAGACAGTAGTCACCGCCTTCCCGGATGGCGGCATTACGCTCGCGAATCTGCTTGGTGGAACCCTGAATGAACGTCTTGTAAAGACTGGAAAGCTCTATGGTCTTGCCAGTTTCAGTGTTCTCATAGCTAATCTTCGCGCTGAAAATCTTATGTTTGCAGTGCTCGGACCATGTCTGGGCCAGCACTTCAATCTCTGCGTCAGTGGGGTCCACAGACATGCCCATGGACTCACGCTCGGTTCGGACTGCAGAATCAGCGTAGTAACTGCGGATGTCATGCATCTCACGCAGAGACAAGGCCAAGGTATTGGCGCGAGAAAAGTCTGTCATTTCCTGATCGGACATGGTGGACAAGGGAATAATGACCACTTCGTCGGAAGCCTGCCCTGTAACACGAGCAGCCTTGGCCTCAAAGCCGGGATCGGACTTCCATGTTCCCGTGGACTTGTACTCATACCGCTGAATCAATTCGTTGGCCAACAGGTCCTTGGACACATGCTGAATATCGGCCTCGTTCATGTCAGCGCATATGAGGTACTGTTTGGAGGTATAAACCTTGACCCCTTCCAAAGCCTCTTTGTCCAACCCGAGAGCCACACCGAGTGTTTCCCGAGCGGTACGACCTTCGTTGTCAGTCACACCGGGACGGAACCCGACCTCGACAATCCAGTCAAAATCACGTGCCAGCGGCTTAAGTGCCACTTCATGCAGAACCGGATCGTGCAGGGCTGCTCGCTCCAGAGCCATATCAACCTGCTCCTGCGACAATCCTTCCAGAGTAAAAACATTGACAATGCGAATGTCTTGAACATCCATACCAAGTTCACTCTTGATCTTGCGGGCGACTCGCTCACCCAGCACGTCACGGACGCCTTGCTTTAGTCCAACGACGATACGACACAACATGATAGATCTCTCCTCACCGGCTGCCGCGCATTAGCATGTCGACAGGCAACCGCACATTTTATTAAAAGCAGAAGGCCGATCCCCTGCCTGGGAACCGGCCTGAAATTACTTGGTTCTGGTCAGCACAAAATCCGCAGCCTGTTTAAGCACGGAGAGTTCTTCCCCAGGCTCGAAACCATCCAGACACGCCTTGGCCTTCTCCACATACGCCGCGGCCTCTTCGCGAGTCTTCTCCGAATATCGGCCTTCCCTCACCTGCGCCAAAAGATCTTGACACTGCTCGTCTGTCAGCGACTTCTCCTTGAGGGCCTCCAGCAGAGTTTCACACCCGGCTTCATCGCCTTCTTCCATGAGCAAAATCAACGGCAATGTGACCTTACCTTCCTTAAGATCGCCGCCTTCAGGCTTGCCGGTCTCGGAAGTGGGAGACGCATAATCCAAAGCATCGTCCACCAATTGGAATGCGATGCCAAGGTTCAGACCGTATTCACCGGCTGCATCCTCCTGTTCAGGAGTCGCCCCGGCCAAAACAGCACCGCATCGACAGGCACACTCAATGAGTCGAGCTGTCTTGCCGATGATGATTTCCATATAGGTCTGACGGTCCAAAGAAGGATCTTTGGAAAAAGCTATTTCCTCGATCTCGCCCACAGCGGTTTCCATGGTGCCTTTGGCCAGCAACCAGGAAAGCTTGGCATTGCCGTAGCGGGCAGCCATCTCATTGGCCAAGGCCAACAGGGCATCGCCTGCCAGAATAGTCTCGGTACGGCCAAAGACCAGATGCGCAGCAGGTCTGCCACGCCGCAACTCGGCATCGTCGAGATAGTCGTCATGCAGCAGTGTGGCCGAATGCAACAGCTCAAGCGAACAGGCAATGGCGTGATGATCATCCTTGTCATACCCGAGCGAACGGGCAAACAACAAGGTGAGTAGGGGCCGGATACGTTTACCGCCAGAGCCGATAATATGCTTGGCAACATCCCGGACCAGCCCATTCAGCTGATCGGCCTCTTTGTCGAGAAAACCGTTGATCTCAGGGAGTTCTCGTTGAAAATATCGTAAAAGTTCTTCCATATCTCAATACTATGTCAGGTTGCGGGTTGAGGGGCAAGCCCCGTTTTACGCGGTAAAAAGCGTTTCGGCAGCCTCGCCGAGCCGCCTGAGCGCTCCTTTCAAATCCCAATCCTCGGCATCACGGGAACCGACCATATTGGAAATGGTCCTCACTTCCAAAAAGGGCATATCCGCCCGTTTGGTGCCATAAGCCATTCCGAAGCCTTCCATATTCTCCACGTTGGCATTGCAGGACACCTTGAGCCAGCCTGCCCGCTCGGGAGTACCAGTTACACTACTGACAGTGACAGAAGAGGCACGCAGCCATTTGTCCCCCAGCGTCAGTTCCATAACTTTGGCATCATTCACCGGATTCAGCTTGACCCGATTCCAGACGATCTGCCCATCAGCTTGACCCTGCGGAAACCCGATCCCCTTGGGATCAACACTCCCCTCTTCATCCAGCAGACCATATTCGGGCCATGTTTCCTGCCAGCAATAGCAGGTGGACAACATGGGGAATTCATCCAAATCATAGGCTCCGGCAATACCCATGTTGACCACACCATCTACATCATCCCGCTCCAGAAGAGCTCCGAGTATCAAGGCCGTATTCACCAGCCCCACACCGGTCACGGCCAGAAGCAGGGTGTGCCCATTGAAGTCATGTTCCACCATTTCCCCCTGTGCCATTCTCGGCGCATCAGGAAAAACAGCTTTCATCTCATTGGGGATTGCCGTCACTACTACAATCATGTGGAATCCTTACAATCGCCAATATGCGATATCTTCAGCTTCAAGTTCTGCGCGGTCGAAAAAGCCTTTCACATCCACAATCAGTGCGGTGTCGGGATTGGCAAACCACCCTTTCAAATCAGCAACCGGGATAGTCGCGTACTCATCATGAGACACGGCCAGTATCAACGCATCCAAATTTCGCATTTCGTCCAGCTCACACAATTCGATACCCAAAACATCACGGGCTTCTTCATGATCCGCCTCGGCGTCATGCACCAGGATATCCACGCCGTAATCATTCAATTCCTCAAGGATATCGACCACCCGCGTATTGCGCAGATCTGGCACATTTTCCTTGAAAGTCAAACCGAGCACACCAATACGGGCACCCTTGATCTTGCAGTCATTATTGATAAGCCGCTTGATGGTGGATTCGGCAATAAACTTGCCCATATTATCGTTGATCTCACGACCAGCTAGAATAACATGAGGGTGGAATCCCATGGCCTCGGCCTTGAAGGTCAGATAATACGGATCAACACCGATACAGTGTCCGCCCACCAAACCAGGGCGAAAAGGCAGGAAATTCCATTTTGTACCGGAGGCCTCGAGTACATCCAACGTATCGATGCCCATGGTATCAAAAATCAGAGCAAGTTCATTCATAAGCGCAATATTCAGATCGCGCTGAGTGTTCTCGATAACCTTGGCAGCTTCCGCCGTACGAATATCCGGGGCCAGATGTGTTCCAGCCTTGACCACGGTACCGTAAACATCCTGCAACAGCTTGCCGGACTCCTCATTCTGGCCAGCTACAACCTTGACGATGGTCTCCAGCCGGTGAATCTTATCGCCGGGATTAATCCGCTCGGGAGAATAACCCACCCAGAAATCCTCGCCGCACTTGAGACCGGACTCGGCTTCAAGAATCGGGACACAAATTTCTTCAGTCAGGCCGGGATATACCGTGGATTCGTAAACGACCACGGAACCACGTTGTAAATGCTTGCCCACAGACTCACTCGCACCCTTGACCGGACGCAAATCAGGGCTACGAAATTCGTCGATGGGTGTCGGCACAGCCACCAGAATAAGCCGAGCCTTCGCCAAATCAGCCAAATCGGCCGAAAAGGTCAAATCCACATCGTCACCAACCGTGGAAAAGTCCACCTCATTGGTACGGTCGATACGCTGGTTCAATTCTGCCACACGCTTTTCGGAGACATCGACACCAATAACATTGAAATGACGCCCCAGAGCCACGGCCAGTGGCAATCCCACATAACCCAGTCCAACAATAGCGATACTGTCGGCCTTGCTCTTCAATTGATCAAAAGAAATCATGCTCATTATTCTCCATTAACCCGTTCGGGTGGACACCGACACTGTTCTATGGCTATCTATTTGCCATGAACATCGACTGGTCGCTTCTTATCCTTGCGGTGGGGTTAGCCTTTATTTTCGAAGGCATTCCCTATTTTCTCTTTGCCGAGCGCATGCCGCTCATGCTTATTCGACTGGCTGAGCAACCGCCAAAATTCCTGCGGTTCATCGGTCTAGCCGCAATTATTCTCGGCCTGCTCGTTATTTCGTTTGGACGCTCTTTGCACCCTTAGGTTTTTTCTTGATCGGATTTTTCTTTGCTTTCTCAGCCGCCTTTTTCGGGGCGGCTTTCTTTTTGGGCACAGTCTTCTTCGGTATCGGCGCACCCTCGGGGGCTGAAGCCTTTACCGTTTGGACAGGCTTTTCAGCCACATGCAAATACACAATGCCAGACATCAACGGCACATTATAGACACGCTCGAATCCAGCTGAAAGCAGTTCATTACCGAGCGCTCGCTCATCTGGAAAACTCTTGATGGTCTCTGCGAGATATCTATACGCGAAAGGATCACCGGAAATCCGGTCTCCTATGAAAGGAAGCAATTTGTCGAGATAAAAATTGTACAGCCCTTTCCAGACCCGCTTGGAGCCTGTTCCGAACTCAAGAATACAAAGTCGTGCACCGGGCTTGAGCACCCGATAAAATTCGGCATAGGCATCTTCACGCGGCAAGATGTTACGGATACCAAAGGCGATGGTGGCCGCTGACATGGACTCATCAGGCAAAGGCAGTGCTCGCCCATCAGCCTGAACCGGGAAAATACGCGATTCACGGCCTTTCTTGAGTTTTTTTGCCTTGCCATTCTCAAGCATGGGCAGTGCGAAATCCAAGGCCGCAACTTTGCATCCCGGATATTGTCTGAGCAGTTCCACGGAAACATCCATGGTCCCGGCAGCAAGATCGAGCACGATACCATCAGGGGCAGGCCGCGCAGCCTTAGCCAAACGATAACGCCAATAAATATCCTGCCCCAACGACAAGGCATGATTCAAGAAATCATACCATCCGGCAATTCGACCAAACATGTCGGCCACTCGTTTGCCATGCTCTGCGTGGGTACTCGCGCCAGTGTGGGATTGGCATTCTGGCTTGGTCATCTATTCGCTCTTTTCCGCCAGTTCAGCCTCGCGAGAGCCATCTCCGACAGTCTGGCCGGTGACAGTACGCATGACGTCCTTGTAGATGACATCAAAATTCTGCCCAAAATTGGAAGGGGAAATACGTCCGACCTCGATAAATTTGATCACCACTTCCTTGGCGACCTGCAAGGCCTGCTTGTCAATCTTATCCATTATAATCTCCCGGGTTTCAATGGAAAAAACCGCCCGGTGGGAAATGGCCTTGACCAACATAGTCAGGGTGCCGGGCGGGAAAAAAGGAAGAAACCGAAAAGCCCCTTTCTTTTTTGGAAATTTAGTAGCATGCCCCACCCCGTTCCGTCGAGGTATTTAGGGCCTCCAAGCCGCACAAACCAAACACGGATTTAAACAATGTTTGATTCTTCCATTGACACGAACAGGGAGTCCCTCTATACGGGCATTTCAAACACTGTTTAAAATGCCGATTGAATAGAACATATGGAGAAGTCATGAGCAAAGAAACGACACGGAACAAGATACTTTTTGCAGCAAGCGACGTCTTCTGTGAAAAAGGTTTTGACAAGACAAGAGTCCGCGATATCTGTGCTATCGCCGACGTCAACGTCGCGGCCGTCAACTATCATTTCGGCGACAAGCAGAATCTTTTCTATAAAGTTCTCGCCCTTTGGATGGAGGAGTTTGTCGAAAAAGCCGACCTTCAGAAACGCATGGATACCAAGACAACGCCAGAAGAAAAATTCCGCGAATACATCTACGCCGAACTGGGTTCTTTATGCGTATACAACGACCCCGAGGGGCTCACATTAAACAGAGTCCGGCTCATATTGCAGGAATTGACTGCTGAAGATCACAAGCCTGAAGTCTTCGAGTGCCACAAGGAACTAGAGCAAAAAGTCATATATCCAGTCATCAAAGAATTGATCTCACCCTGCGAAGATCCCGAAGTCATCCACAATGCCTGCATCGCCGCCACATCCATGACGACCCATTATTTCCTCATGGCCATGGATGACCCAAAGTTCGCCTTGCAAACCATAGAGGACCTCGACTTTTCGACGGACTTCCTGACCACGTTCGCCTTGGGCGGACTTAAAGCCATCAAAGAGAAATGCCATGTATAAAAAATATCTTACTCTCGTATCCCTGTGCGCCATCATGCTTGTCACCACAGGCTGTAACGACACACCCACCGAAGCGAAAATGATCGAATCCAAAGCGGTCAGGGTCGTCACCTCAAAGGTTGAACCGATCACCATGATCGACATGCTCAACCTGCCCGGTGCAACAGAACCAGACGACGATGTCTGCGTGTCCTCGGAAAGCTCCGGTACTGTTATATGGCTCGGCGTCAAGGAAGGAGACCGGGTAAAAAGGAACGCCCTTATCGGCCGACTGGATGTCTCTTCCAGCGGCGCACGGTTCGATCAGGCAAAGGCCACCAAAAAGCTCGTCACCGAACAGCTCCGTCGTCGTCGCGAACTCCTGAAAAAGGGTGTTCTGGCCAAAGAGGAATTTGACCGCATGGAAGCTGAACTGGCCCGTTCCGAAGCCTCCCTGCGCGAAATGCAAGTCAACGTTGAATACGGCGTGGTCCGTGCTCCCATTTCCGGGATCGTCAACCACTTGTATCTGGATCGCGGCGAACGGGTGAAGGCCGGTGACATGTTCGTGGACATTGTTGATCCGTCCGTCATCCGCACGACCATCAACGTGCCTGAAATGGATATCCCTTATATCAAAAAAGGGCTGGAAGTGACTGTCACCGTGGACGCCATCCCCGGCCGCGTCTGGAAAGGCGTTGTGGATTTCATCTCTTTCAAAGCAGACAATGCATCCAAAACCTTTGAAACCCGCGTACTCACCGACAATCCTGACGGAACAATCCGCGCAGGCATGCTCGCCCGCGTCTCTTTGGAGCGTCGCGTCCTCAAAAACGCAGTTACCACTCCACTTTACGCCATCATCAATCAGGGTGGGGAACGACTGCTCTACGTTGAAGAAGATGGCGTGGCCCGCGCCCGTACCATCGAAATCGGCGTTGTCGAAGGCGACCACGCACAAGTCACCAAAGGCCTCAAGATTGGCGACAAGTTGATCGTATCAGGTCACACACTGGTTGAAGACGGAACCAAGGTGAACGCACAATGATCATCAACAAGGCTGCCCTCAACCGACAGTCCACCGTCATGGTGCTGTTGGTCTTCATCATCATAGCCGGTCTTGCGAGCTACGCATCACTGCCCAGGGAAAGCGACCCGGACATCACCATCCCCTATATCTTCGTACAAACTACCTTTGAAGGCGTAGCCCCAGAAGATATGGAAACATTGGTCACGATGCCCATCGAGCGAAAGCTCACCGGATTATCCGGCACCAAGGAAATCTCTTCCATCTCCGACGATGGCGTGTCCATCATCAAGGTCGAGTTCAACCCCGGCGTGGACATCGACGATGCCTTGCAAAAAGTGCGCGATAAGGTGGACCAGGCCAAGCCCGACCTGCCTCAGGATCTCCCTGACGATCCGATGATCAACGAAGTCAATCTTTCGGAGATGCCCATTCTGAACGTGGTGCTGTCCGGTCCGTTCACATTAAAACGACTCAAAGTCTTTGCAGAAGGGCTAGAAGATCTCATTGAAGCAGTTCCGGGTGTACTGGAGGCCAAAATCATCGGTGGTCTTGAGCGCGAAATCCATGTGGAATTCGACATGGACCGCGTAGCCTTCTACAACATCCCACTGTCCAGCCTGCTCAAATCAGTAAGCAACGCCAACGTCAACACCCCCGGTGGTTCTGTGGAGATCGGACAAGCCAAATACCTTGTTCGTGTGCCTGCCGACTTCAAAACACCGGATGAAATCGACCGAATCGTGGTCCACTCACAGGATGGTAGACCCGTCTATCTAAGAGATATCGCCACCATTCGCGACCATTACAAAGACCCGACATCCATCAGCCGTTTCAACGGCAAACAATCCGTGACCATCGAAGTCAAGAAACGAGCAGGCGAAAACATCATCGAGATCAACGACGCAGTCAAACGCATCATTGATGAAGAACGGGAAATCCTGCCGCCCACACTGGCCATCGATCTGACCGCCGACAAATCGGATGACATCCGCAATATGGTCGCCGACCTCCAGAACAACATCATCACCGGCCTGCTGTTGGTGCTGATCGTCGTCTTCGCCTTTATCGGAGGACGGTCAGCCTTGTTCGTATCACTGGCGATCCCGTTATCCATGCTCATTACCTTCAGCGTACTGGACATTGTCTCCATCACACTGAACATGGTTGTGCTGTTCTCACTCATCCTCAGCCTCGGCATGCTCGTGGACAACGGCATTGTGGTCGTAGAAAATATCTACCGACACATGCACATGGGGAAAACCCGAATTCAGGCAGCCCATGACGCCACAGACGAAGTGGCCTGGCCGGTTATAGCCTCCACTCTGACCACGGTGGGCGCATTCTTCCCCATGATTTTCTGGCCCGGTATCATGGGCGAATTCATGAGCTATCTACCCATTACGGTCATCATAGCCCTGTTCGCCTCCCTGTTTGTGGCTTTAGTCATCAATCCCGTCCTGTCTGCCAAGTTTCAAGGCATCCCCAATGTCGATGAGAAAGTGAAACCAAGCGCCATTGACCGCATGATGGAACGATTCAAGGACTTGTACCGGCCTATTTTGGAATGGTCCCTGAACCATAGGCTCACGGTCCTCGGCCTGTCCTTTGCATTCCTTGTGGTGTCCATCGTAGCCTTCGGCGCATTCGGCAAGGGCGTGGAGTTTCTGCCTACGACCGAGCCTAAACGCACGGACGTCAAAATCAAGGCTCCCATCGGCACCAATTTGGACGCATCGGATGCTATCGTGCGCGTGGTCGAGGACATCACCAAAGATTACAAAGATATTGAATACATCATAGCCAACACGGGTGAATCCGGTTCATCCGATGAAATCGGCACACATTACAGTCTGGTCAAACTCGACTTCCTGGACATTCAGGATCGCTCACGGCCTTCGTCGGAAATCACAAGTGAGATCCGCGACAAACTTCAAGCCGCCATCCGTGGCGTAGAGATTCAGGCTGAATCCGAAAAAATGGGACCGCCCACCGGCGACCCCGTCAATCTTGAAATATACGGCACAGACCTGCGCAAACTCGGCGCATTGGCCGGAGCCATCAAACGCGCCATCAGGGACGTACCCGGCATGGTTGACCTCAAAGACAACTATGTGGCTGCCAAACCTGAAATCCGCGTGGATGTAGACAAAGAAAAAGCGGCTCTGCTCGGCGTGGATGCCTACACCATCTCACGGGCCGTCAAAACCGCCATCAACGGCTTCAAAGTCGGTGTCTACCGCGAAGGCAAGGATGAATACGATATCGTCGCTCGTCTGCCTAAAAAGGACCGTAATTCGCTTGAGGACATCAAACGGATCACGGTTTCCGGCCCCAATGGCGAGCCTATCCCCATCACCAGCTTATGCACGGTGACCTTGGGTGGAGGACTCGGCGGCATCAACCGTATCGACCAAAAGCGTGTGGTCACATTATCTGCCGATGTATCAGGCAGACTGGCTGAAGATGTTATTACGGATATCAAAACCCGGCTGACCGAATTCGAATTCCCACGTGGCTACAGCTATCAGTTCACCGGCGAGCAGGAAGAGCAACGCAAGGCCTCCTCATTTTTGGAGACCGCGTTCACTGCAGCCCTATTCCTCATCTTCATCGTATTGGTCACCCAATTCAATTCCATCTCCACACCGTTTATCATCCTGACCGCTGTCATCCTGTCACTGGGAGGCGTCATGGTCGGCCTGCTAATTACCGGCACGGCCTTCGGCGTCATCATGACCGGCGTCGGCGTGCTCAGTCTTGCAGGCGTGGTTGTCAATAATGCCATCGTGCTCATTGACTACTATGAACAATTGAAACTGCGAGGCGTAGAAGCGCGTGAAGCCATCATCGAAGCGGGTCTGACCCGATTCCGCCCAGTGCTGCTCACCGCCATCACAACGGTGTTGGGGCTGGTGCCCATGGCAACGGGTGTAAGCTTCGACTTCATCAACTTCCGTTTGGACACTGGCAGCGAAAGCTCTCAGTGGTGGGGCCCCATGGCCGTGGCCGTTATTTTCGGTCTCGGCATCGCCACCATTCTGACTCTAGTAGTCGTACCCTGCCTTTGCTCATTACAAGAATCGTTTAAGATTCGTGCAAAAAAACGAGCCGAAGCCAAAGCATAACCCAAACCATCCATATCAAACATTCTCAAAGGGAGGAGGTCTTGTCCTTCTCCCTTTTTTCCATTCCAGCCCTACTCAAAAAACACGTTCTGCAATGAAACAACGCACTTTGCCTTCACAGCCCGAGCTTCTCTCCTCAACTTGCTTTCCTGACCCGCCCTTGGTAGTCATATCGGAATGAAATCCTACATTTGTCCCTTGAGGAAACGTCACTCGGCTCTCGGCCGTCTTACTCGTATTTTGATGCTTGCCTTTCTGGTGTGCATGGTGGTACCCGCTCCCGTGTCTTCGGAAACCATCGGCACGGTGGATACCGTCTTCCACATGTTCTCCCGCGATGACGACATCGTGGTAGAGGCCTTTGACGACCCGGATATTCCGGGCGTGACCTGCTACTTGAGCCGTGCGCGCAAGGGTGGAGTCAAAGGTATGATAGGCGTAGCCGAAGACCCGTCCGATGCTTCCATTGAGTGCGTTTGTACCGGAGACATCACCGTACCGGAGAAAATCCGAAACGGGAAAAAAGACGGAAAAAAGGTATTCAAGAAAGGCACCTCGCTGGTCTTCAAATCCATGCAGGTCGTTCGGTTCTATGACAAGAAACGGGACGTCATTATCTACATGGTATACAGCGACAGGATGGTGGAAGGATCGCCCCAAAACAGCGTTACCGTTGTCAAAGTGAAATAAATCGTTCGGAGGAAACACGTGAGCGAAGATGAAGTAACACGCCTGGTCAATGACGTCATGTCCAACCCGGCCCTGGTCAATGAAGCAAAAGAAGTCAAGGATCAGGCTGGCATGGCGAAATTCGTCACATCCAAAGGGTACTCCCTGACGGAAGACGAACTAAAACAACTCTGGACCATGGCAGTCAACTATATGGGAGTGCAAGGATAAACATCCTTCTGCAACACGAGAACTCTCAACGGACGGGCATATGCCTGTCCGTTTTTTTTGCCCAATAAAAACTAAAATTTCCAAAGGACCCGAACATACCCGCCAAAAGCATTATCCAACTTGTGTGACGACTGGTATGATCCAGCAGAATTATACAGTCGGTATTCCCGCAAGTAATGATACTCAGGCCCGATGGACATGACAATGTCCTCATTGGGTGCATAATCCAAATACAACCCGGCCTTGGAGTGAACAACACCAAGATACCCGCTTTGATACAAAGAGTTGCCGGAATCCAGTCGATACGTCTTCTCAACCCGGGATACGGCAAAGCTAAAATTAATTGCATCCGAACCGTTCAGCACGTCGTCAGACAGTCCAAGAGACTGCAAAGTCCGACGGAGGGCCTTTTGTGACACTGCAACGGCCAGTCCAATTTCAGCCTCTCCCAAAAGATCCTGATTAAGCGGCGATAGGGCCACGGTTCTGGCGGTCAGTCCGAGCATCCACCCCTGCCAAAAATCATAGGCAATGCCGCCGTCAAAGCCGACACCCACGGCACCGGGAAAAGTTGTTTCAAAAGAGGAGGCCACTTCACCGTTAACCCAGTATCGCCAACGATCACCAACGGTGTCGTTGAGTAAACGGGCCTGCAATGTAAAATCATGCAAGATGTCCCATGGCGTCAGACTACCGCCGACACTGAAGGTCTTGGCAACTCCTTCCGTGTGCGTCCATGCGAAATCCGAAGCCATGTAAGAAAGTTTGAAAATCGAATAGTCGACTGACAGCGAGGTACGGAAGACTTCCACACCGCCAAGCCCATTGCTGAAGTCCGCACCACCCACATAATCAAAGGCCGTCTCCAGACGGAGTTTCTTGCTCACATTGGTCGGTGCAGTCAGCAAAAAATCCGGCTGGGTCGTGCTGAATTCGGTATCGGCCAAGACAACTGGCGAACACGTCAACAAAAAAACAAGGGCTATCAAAAAACGCGACATAACCGACATGGGTACGCGGTTGCCCTGTTTCTGGCAAGACCGGCAGGCCCTCTGTTACAATGTCAACGGCAATTCGATGGATTCCTGCGGACACACACTGACGCAACTGCCGCACTCATCACACCGTGCACCGTTGATGGAATAGGGTTCACCCGGAATAATAGCCTTGAAAGTACAGACTTCAAGACATTCTCCGCAACTCACACAATCATTCGTTATCCAGCAGCCAGCCTCATTGTGAGTCTCACCGCCAAAGGAAAAACGGGAGCGCAACAACTTGTGATCACGGTGTTCCTCTTCAAAATCATAATCAAAGATTTCGCCCTTGCCCTTATAAAGACAAAACAGGCGCATGGCAGGATACCGTTCCTGTTCTTCAAAAACATATTGCATTGTCTCGTCACCGGCCTCGGCCTTGATTATGATACTACCTTGGGTCACTTCACGAACTTCTCCCGTGATACGCAACGTAAAACCCGGAGCAAAATACGGCTGTCCAACCGAATTCTTTTTTTCCTTGCGACCATGAGGATAAATACCACTCACGGAAATCCGGGGATTAGCCTTGAGCTGATGATAAAAGGGCTTGGAATCCATGGTCAGGAAATACACGCCGTCCTCGTCACCACCACATACGCTGATAATGCGACTGTGCATGGCATCGCCGTCCAAAGTCGTCATAGAAAGGCAACCGATTTTGGCAATGGCCTCGTGCACTTCGTTCAATGTCATTGTAAAACCTCCATACATTCAGTTAATGGCTGTATGGTAGGGAAAGCGCACTGGAATCAACAGGAACTATCGTACAAAAGAATGGTACTTTTCTCGCATCTGCTCCCGAAAACCTGAAGGCGTGACTCCAGCCTCCCGTTTGAAGAACCGGCCAAAATAGGAAGGATCGTCAAAGCTGAGTTCAAAACAGATTTCCGACACGTTCATATCGGAGTGAGCGAGCATCCGCTTGGCGGCCATGACCATCTCGGTACGCACTATCTGGCCGGGCGTGGTCCTGGTGGCTCCCTTGACTGCAGAATTCAACCTGGACACGCTCACACCCAAGGCATCGGCGTAGTCCTGCACAGACATCTGCAAAAGGTACTTTTCGGCAACCATTTTCTTAAACAGGCGGACTAAGTCAGGCTCTCGCTCTATAGAATCCACGGTCACACTTTCAGCATACATGCGTTGCAAATTAACCATGAAGATATGGAAAAAAGCCCGCAGAACAGACACAAACCCTTCATTCCGTCCATCAAACTCTTTACGCATCTTCTCCACCAGATCAAGCAGGACCGCCGCCTGATCCGGTGAAGCATGGTACTGAGGCAAATGAGCGGAACTATAAAAAAACTCCAGATCTGCCATGTTGACAACAGGCGATTCCGGCGAGCGCATGAAATCTTCGGTAAAGGCCATGACATAGCCTTTCAAATCCCCCTCGGGCCTCCACAAATGCAGTTGGTGGGGCGACACGAAATACAAAGAATTCGACGTAATGTCATAGGGTTGAAAATCGATAACATGCACCCCCTTGCCTTCAGTCACAAACTGGATGGCAAAGTAATCATGCAAATGCGGCTCAAGAATATCCGAAACAGGACATCCCGAACCTTCTGTGAACGGCCATATTATAAAATTTGCCAAGGGATCAATCATCTCCTCGGCCTTATGAACTGTATGCGTCTCTGTCATTGGACACCTGTACCCTCTGCATCGTTGCAATGGCAAGACTCTCCGCCGTGATTCCCTGCGCTGACATGGCATCGTGACAAACCACCCTCCTTTTCCTCAAGTCGGAATATGTTGGGACCCAACATATCGCACACGCATAAGGCCCTAAAGGGACTCATTCCTTCATGGCTGGCACATTTCAGCACAAAAAAAAGCCAGCCCCACAAAGGAACCGGCTTTTCACCAACATATTTCAGGCTACGGATTAGGAACCGCAGCACTTCTTGTATTTCTTACCACTACCGCACGGGCAGGCAGCGTTGCGGGAAACCTTGGGAGCCTTCTTGACCGGCGTGACCTTCTTGTCCTTCTCGGATTCGTGGTCAGTGTACTCCAGTTCCTCGGAACCTTCGTGCTTAAACTCTTCGTCCTTGACTTCGGCCTCGATGCGCAAGTGAGAAAAAGCGCGCATGACATTTTCCTTGATGGTATAAACCAGCTCGGCAAACAATTCGAACCCTTCACGCTTATATTCCTGCTTCGGATCTTTCTGGCCGTATCCACGCAGGCCGATGCCGTCACGCAGATGATCCATATTCAGCAGGTGCTCCTTCCAATTGCGATCCAAAGAATCAAGCATGAAGTAGCGCATGATTTCCTGATAATGATCTCCGGTGGAAGTTCGCAGGTACGCAAAAATATCATCCACCCATTCTGCGGCTTGTTCCCGACTCGGCAGTTCGACGTCCTGCCATGCCTCGAACCGCTCAAAATTGAAAACCTCTTCCAGACGGGCACGCACGGAATCAATGGTCTCCTGATCCGGGTCCTTCATGTCCAATACAGGTTCCAAAATGTCTTCAACGAGATCAGTGGAATATTCCAAAGCCAGTTCTTCGACTTCCTTGGCCTTCATCAGGTCATGACGCAAAGAATAAATGGCTTCACGCTGCTGATTCATGACATCGTCATATTCCAGAAGCTGTTTACGAATTTCGTAATGATGTCCTTCCACGCGTGTCTGAGATTTTTCAATGGCATTTGAGACCATCTTATTCTCAATGGCCATGCCGTCTTCCAGACCGAGCTTCTCCATAATGCCCTGCAAACGATCAGAACCGAACAGTCGCATGAGATCATCGTCCAGTGCCAAATAGAAACGGGAGGAACCCGGATCACCTTGACGACCGGAACGACCTCGCAACTGGTTATCGATACGGCGAGATTCGTGCCGCTCAGTGCCAATAATGTGTAGGCCTCCGAGTTCACACACTCCCTCGCCGAGCTTGATGTCAGTACCACGGCCCGCCATATTGGTGGCGATGGTGACTTTTTTCTTGTGTCCGGCCTCAAGCACGATCTCGGCTTCCTTTTCATGCTGCTTTGCGTTGAGCACGCTATGCGGGACCTTGAGTTTCTTAAGCAACCGAGACAGTAATTCAGATTTTTCGATGGACACGGTGCCGACCAACGCGGGCTGACCACGGCGGTAGCAATCCTCGATATCCTCGGCGATAGCCTGATATTTCTGTTCCTGCGTTTTGTAGATGGAATCCGGGTTATCAATACGAACCATCGTCTGATGCGTAGGGATAACGATGACTTCAAGATTATAAATCTGCCCGAATTCAACGGCTTCGGTGTCAGCCGTACCAGTCATGCCGGCCAGCTTGTCATACATGCGGAAATAGTTCTGGAAAGTGATAGACGCGAGGGTCTGGTTCTCAGCCTCGACCTTGACATTTTCCTTGGCTTCAATGGCCTGATGCAGACCATCAGACAAACGACGCCCCGGCATGAGGCGACCCGTAAATTCATCGACCAGCACGACCTGATTGTCCTTGACGATGTACTCGACATCATTCTGGAAACAATGGTGCGCCTTGAGTGCCTGAAGCACATGATGCTGAAGTGCGATGTGCTGCGGATCAAACAGGTTATCCACGTCGAGCAACCCTTCGATTTTCTCCACACCAGCGTCAGTCAGAGTGATGGACTTGGTTTTCTCGTCCAGCACAAAATCACCATCGGGGATAGCGTCTTTGTCTTCAGGGTCAGTGGGCGAAGACTTGATCAAATTGGGAATGATGGTATCGATACGACGGTATAACCCAGAAGATTTTTCGCCGGGACCGGAAATAATAAGCGGAGTTCTCGCTTCATCGATAAGAATGGAATCGACTTCATCCACGATGGCGAAATTGAGCGGCCGCTGAACCAGCTGCTCCTTATAAAATTTCATATTGTCGCGCAGATAATCGAAACCGAACTCATTGTTGGTGCCGTACGTAATGTCTGCGTTGTAGGCTTCTTGACGTTCCTGATCGTTCAGGCCGTGCACAATAACGCCTACGGTCAAACCGAGGAAGTTGTACAATTGGCCCATCCACTCGGCATCACGGGAGGCGAGATAGTCGTTGACCGTGACAACATGCACGCCCTTACCGGACAATGCATTAAGTACAACGGCCAAAGTCGCGACAAGCGTCTTGCCTTCACCGGTCTTCATTTCCGCGATCTTGCCCTGATGGAGGACATATCCACCAATAAGCTGCACGTCATAGTGACGCATAGGCGGATCAAATACCCGCTGACCCGCTTCACGGACCAAAGCAAAGCATTCGGGCATCAGTTCGTCCAGGGTCTTTTCCCCGGCGGCAACCTGCCCTTTCCACATGGCTATCTTGGCCTGAATGTCGGCATCAGACAACGCCTGCATTTCTGGCTCAAAGGCATTCACCTGCTCGACAAGGGGCTTGATCTTCTTCAGATATCGGTCATTTTTGGAACCGAAGAGAAATTTCAGCATATATATGGTCTCCTGGGAGTCTTATGCGATCTTAGCAAGGCACACGGCAAATTCACACCGTGGCACTGTGAAGCATGATATAATCGGAATCCGCTTTGTCAACGCGACAGACGTGTGAAATCGCGGTTTTTCCCGGCGGGAATGCAATAGCACAAAGGAAAGACCAACGAAAGGGAGCAGCCCCCCCGTTAGCCGGTACCTCGCAACCGCTCATACCAAACAGCGGCCACAATGCCGAAAAAGACAGTCATACAGGCCTGAATCGGCATGTGAAGCCGGTTAAAACAAAAATTACTCACCATTTCACTTGATGAGTTCCAACCAATGCCCCACTTTTACGCCGTCAGGGGCTGTTGCTGCCAGTTGGGTCACGCAGGCTGAACAGCCTGTAATGACGACATCCGCTCCTGCAAGCGCATCCCAGCATTGCTGGTTGACCGGGTCGGTGAGACCGGGTGCTGCCAAACGCATGACCCCGCCGAAACCGCAGCATTGCTTGGTTGTTACCCCGACCATTCGGTCTTTGAAGACACCATTGAGCAACACATGATCCGAATCATCACCTCGTGTATGACACGGTTGATGATACGCCAACGTTTCCGGCACGTTGTGAGATAGCACGAAGGGAATATCAAGTAAAATACCCGATAGAGACAAAAGCATATTTTGCCACATTTCCTGTTCTTTCAAGCTCTCAAAGCACCCTTCATAGGCTTGCAGACCAGCGTGGCATGAGGCGCAGAACGTCACAATCGGGGGGTGTCCGGCATCACGCCAGACCTGCACATTGTGGGCGACCATGGAAGAAGACTCATCTGCGAACCCGGCAGCTTTCAGACCGGAACCGCAACATTTGAAATCATCGGGCAAAACCTCCACCCCCAACCCGTTCAACAGTTTGCGCGCAGCCGAAAGCCAACGGGTTTGCACAAAGTTGGCGGTGCAGCCTGCGAACAGGAGCATTTTCTTACCCCGGTAGGTGTCGGGGAAAGAAGTTACTTCCAGACATGGCTCCAATCCTGACTCGCCCTTGAGACCAGCCAACATTTTGAGCATGGGGCCGAGCTTTTCTGGGACAAGCTGTTCTGGAACGAGTTTGGCCGCCGCAGAACTGGGCGACCATAATTTTTTTGCCTGCATCAACCATGTCTTCCACAGCCATGCCTTGAAATCCGGGTGAGCACCGCGCAAGCCCGCCACCAACGCGGGGACGTCCACACCCTGCGAACAAACTTCCCGGCATCGTCCGCAACCGAGACAGAACCCTGCGAGCTTGGCAACATCGGTTTCAGACAACAGGTTCGGGTCTTCAGAAAGAATGCGGCATAAATCCGCCTTGGCACGAGGACTGAGTTCTTCTCGTCCCGTTGCCCGAAGAAGCGGACAGACTTCAAGACATTTACCACACAGGATGCACTCACCGGACACGGATTACAGCCCCTTGCCGGGATTCATGATACTGTTGGGATCAAAAACATGCCTGATATCGGCCATTAATTGCAATTCATCCACTGACAACTGTTCGCTCAAAAAAGACGCCTTGGTAAGGCCTGTACCATGCTCCCCGGAAATAGTGCCGCCCAGTGATAAAGCCATACGAAATACAGTGTCCTTGGCTTGATGTGCACTCTCAACTTCGCTCTGCACCGCCCCATCGTGCATGATGCTGACATGGATGTTGCCGTCGCCAAGGTGTCCAAAACAGAGAACCTGCAAACCGTGCTCTCGTCCAATATCATGAGCCGCAGCAACGGCCAGCCCTACGCTCCCACGCGGCACGGAAATATCTTCGGCCAGCTTGTCCGGTTTGATACGGAATGAAGACGGAGAAATTGATCGCCGCACATCCCACAGGGCTTCGGCTTCGGCCCCACTGCCGACTTCCATTGAAACAGGATGCACAGACTCCAAAGCCGCGACCATACGCCGGACTTCGGCATCCACGCCTTTTTGTGTGCCATCCACCATCAATAACAGTGCGGCTTGGGCATCATCTGCCAGCGGGATATCGTCGCCCATACGAATGGCCTGAATCGTGGGACCATCCATAAATTCACAGGCCGCGGGCAGGACTCCCGCCCTAAACACGGCCTTGGCTCCTTCCATGGATGAAACCAAATCGGAAAACCCGACCAGGACCGAAGCCGAAGCTTCGGGCAAGGGAATGAGTTTGACCGTTAGTTCCGTGAACAATCCAAGCGTGCCGTTGCTCCCGGCAAAGAGCCGTTTCAGGTCCAACCCGACAACATCCTTATGGGAACGACCACCCATATGCAGCACCCTGCCCCCCGGCAGAACCGCTTCAATCCCGAGCACCCAGTCTCGCGTCACACCGTATTTCACAGCCTTGAGGCCTCCGGCGCAGGTGGCAATATTGCCGCCAATGGTGGAGATTTTCACACTGGCCGGGTCCGGCGGATAGAAAAGTTGCTTTGCCGCACAGGCAACTTGAAGATCAGCCGTTACCACGCCCGGTTGGACCACGGCCACGAAGTCATCTTCATTTACATCCAAAATTCGGTTCATTCGCAACATGGACACAACCACCCCACCAAGGCTCGGTACGGCGCTTCCTACACGACCAGTGCCACGTGCGCGGCCATAAATCGGCATACGCTCGACATCGGCCCACTTGAGTAGTTCCTGCACCTGCTCGCGTGTTTCAGGCCGGACAACAGCCCACGGCATGGCTCGTTCGCCGCTGGCGTCAGCAGAGAAAACAGCAAGGCCTTCGGGAGATAGAACGCATCCGTCATGAGGGAAGAGGTCGGACAAAAAAGCCTGATGAGCTTTGGTCAGGGATGGGGCGTATTTGGACATGGAATGAACCTACGAGGGTGATGGGGGGAGTGTCAATCTGCTTTGAATAACGGTTTGAAGAATGAAGAAAAGATAAGGAAAGAAGAGAGGGACTTCTTTTTTGGTGGGTGTTGCGTGCTTTCGCAGTGAAAATGCAAACGGTATTATTGCAAAGGTTTCGCCTTTACGGCGACCTGCTTTTTTTGAGGCGAAAAAAAGGAGGCAAAAAACGCCTTTTCGGTGTGCGCCTGATAGCGAACTCAAGAGCCTGTACGCGGCTACACTGCCCGATAGGATTGTCTGTGATACAGACTCGGTCGGGCTACGTTTCGCCGCGTGGGACAGGCTCTAAGGCCCGTTATCAATTGCTCGTCGATGTAAGGGGCTTCTCAGCGTAGGTGCTCATTTTTTATTCTAGGCTCTTTGATAACCATAAACGATTTTTATTTGAAAGAGTTGGCTGCTGACGGTGGGAAAAAACAATGAGAAAAGAGGAAAGAGGGACTTCGTTTTTTGGTGGGCGTTGCGTGCATCCGCAGTGAAAATGCAAACGGTATTATTGTAAAGGTTTCGCCTTTATGGCGACCTGCTTTTTTTGAGGCGAAAAAAAGGAGGCAAAAAACGCCTTCTTCGCTGTGCGCCTGATAGCGGACCCAAGAGCCTGTACGCGGCTTCACTGCCCGACAGGATTGTCTGTAGTACAGACTCGGTCGGGCTACGCTGCGCCACGTGGGACAGGCTCTAAGGTTCGCTATCAATTGCTCGTCGTTGTAAGAAATTTTCGGTGTAGGTGCTTATTTTTGATTCTAGGTTCTTTGATAACCATACATGTTTTTTTGATTTTTCATGTCATCGTGATTACTTTTTATTCCAAGCTCTTCGCTCACCATAAAGGGCCTTGGGGTGTTTAACACCCCAACACCGCTCTCCCTCCGAAGCCGATTTCTTCCCCTCCCAACCAGACGAAGACGAAACACAGCCCTTGATTGGCGGCCTAGAAGCTGACCAATCGAAGGAGGCGACTCTTATAAGAGAGTCAGGTAATTTGTCTTAAAATGAGGGATAAAGGGAGAGGCAGAGCTTATACTTTTAATCGGATGGAGCCGACTCGATTGGATCAGATTCTTACCGCCGATCATGGGGGCGGCCAAGCTCGTGAGCCGAGTTTTTTGGTTCTTTTTGGGGCGGCTCAGCCAAAAAGATCCGCCGCCCGCGCAGGGCATGGAAAACGTTGGGTGCTTCAGCACCCAACAATGACTCTCGCCAAAGGCGCATCTTCAAAGAAAAGGCCGCATGAAAGCGGCCATCATTACTTCTTATCTCCCGTCGGGGTTTAAACCCCGACTGCTTCAACTCAAAAAGAATTACGTCATATCAATCCATGCCATGTCATTCTTCGAACTCTCAAGACAAGCCTCCATAAACCTCACTCCACGCACCCCATCCTCCCCAGTCGGGAAATCGACAACTTCACCATCAACCAACGTGTTGCAAAATGAGGTATAAATATTAGCAAACGCCAACAGCCATCCCTCGGGATGCCCCGGCGGCGTATGCGAATACGCCATCGCCCCCGGCGTCAAATCAGGCGTCCCGCGCCGAATCTTCCGAGCCGACTCACCAAGCGGCATATGATGCAAAATATCCGGGTCTTCCTGAAACCATTCCAAGCCGCCAGTTTCACCAAAAACACGAATTTTCAACCCATTGACCATGCCGGTGGCGGCCTGCGAGTACCAATACATACCCCGCGCACCAGAATCATATTCAGTCAAAATGGTGCCGTTATCGTCGAGCAATCGCCCTTCCACCAATGAATCCAATCGAGCGGCCAATCGCGTAACCTTCAAACCGGTCACGTGCGGCACGAGATATTCAATATGGGAACCGACATCGCCAAGCGATAAGGTTCCTCCGCTCCGCACCGGATCAGCCCGCCATTCTGCTTGGATGTGCCCGGTTGTTTCCAACATCTCAGCCAGCCACCCCTGCGGATATTCACAGTTGATGAATCGGACCGCACCAATGTCACCACGCAGAATCATCTCCCGCATCTGCCGCACCATGGGATAACCGGCATAAGTATAAGATACGCCGAGAAACACTCCCCTGTCGCGGGCAAGCTCCACCAACTCCTCGGCCTGCGCCGAAGTATGGGTAAACGGCTTGTCGCACATGACATGTATACCGTTTTCAAGACACGCCTTCACGTTGGGATAGTGCGCTTCGTTTGAAGTAACCACCACCGCAAAATCAATATCGCCGGCTTCCAACCGAGATAATTCCTCTGGCGTGGCGTACAAGCGATCTTCCGCCACCCCAAGCTCTGCACCAAGCGTCCGCGTCTTTTCCAGATCACGGGAAAAACATCCGGCCACCAATTTTGCCTGCCCGTTCAAGGCCAACGCGGTCCGATGGACTTCTCCAACAAAGGCTCCGGGGCCACCACCTATCATTGCGTATTTAAGCATAATATTATCTCCAGCAACGACTGTACACCATGTTTCACTGCCGGGGAAGCATTCTGGCAAGTCATCACGCCCTGTGCTATCAATCCCACCCATGGGGCTTTTATCAAAACTTCTGCCATCAAAACGGACTGGCAATCTGGGCGAAAGCGCAGCGGCGCGGTATCTTGAGACCAAAGGGTTTCGCGTGCTGGAACGGAACTGGCGATATCGTCAGTGGGAACTGGACCTCATTTGCCGGGACCGGGACACCATCGTTTTCGTAGAGGTAAAAACACGAAAAGCCAATTCCATGGCATCCCCGGCAGACGGATTGACCCGCAAAAAGCAGGCCCGACTGGTCAAAGCGGCCAGTCATTACCTGACACAAAACGACCTGTGGGATGATCCTTGTCGATTTGATCTGGCCGCAGTGGTGGATACGGGGTCATCCATGGATGTTGAACATTGTGAAAATGCATTTGACCTAAGCGGAATGGGAATATGAACGATACCGGTACACTCTGGGTGATAGCCACCCCACTGGGCAACACAGGCGATCTGTCGCCACGCGCACGGCATATACTGACCGAAGCGGACGTCATTCTAGCCGAAGACACACGCCGGGCCGGCCTGCTGTTCAAACGGCTAGAACTGGAACGACATGGTAGGCTCATGTCCTTTTTCGAGCACAACGAAGACAAAAAAATACCCCGAGTACTCGATTTGCTGGAAGACGGCCTTGAAGTGGCCCTCATCTCCGACGCAGGGACTCCGCTGTTATCCGACCCCGGTTTCACACTGGTTCGAGCATGCCGTGATAACGACATCCGAGTTTCTCCAGTGCCGGGACCAAGCGCACCTGTGGTGGCATTGTCCGCCAGCGGCCTGCCGCCCTTGCCCTATACCTTTCTCGGATTCCCTCCACGCAAAAAGAGCCACACCGAAAAGCTTTTTGAAACCCACCGAGACACCGGGGCCACATTGGTCTTTTTTGAACGCAAATCCCGACTCACCGGGACACTGTCTATCGCCTTTGAAATACTGGGCGACCGCGAATTCTGCGTGGCCCGCGAACTGACTAAGGAATATGAAGAATTTATTCGAGGTACGCTTGGTTCCACTAAAGATATGGATCTTGACCTGCGTGGCGAACTGACCGTCATCATCGCGCCGCCCTCGGAAACAGGCCGTACTGATGAAACAAAGATCGCCGACCTGCTTGCGGAAGAATCAGAAGACGGTGGCAAGCCCAAAGAAATCGCCAGAAGAGTGGCTGACCGGGCGACAGGTTGGACTGCCAAAGAGGTATATGCCGCCATGCGCGACTAAAAAATATGCTCGATAAAAGCGGAAGGCCGGAAGCGGGGATAATCCCGGCTTCCGGCCTTCTGATTTTTCAAGAGAACGTCAACGCATCAATCATCTACGATGAAAAGCGTCTCTCCTGAAAAAGCAGTAGAAGGTAGCGTCGTCATCACACAAGACGGGGTACCGTTTGCAGAAACGAGCTGTGCAACGGCGCAAGAAAGAATTTTTTTTCAAAAAGTGTGCTGAAAACGCGTGTTCCATGCCCATAAAGAATGCGACCAAGACGAAGGGCAGGATCAAACCAAAAAAGAATAATTCCAAATACATAAACAATACCTCCTCAAATTTCCAACCAAGATTCTATCCCTTTTTTGCGTTGGGTCAACACCCTTTTCAAATTCTATTTTTCACATAATCAAAAGTGCAGTTTTTCACTCAACTTGACTTCTCCCTATGCCTGTCACACAAACAGCGTGCTGGCCGCAAAAAACAGTGTGCGGTCAACGATTCCAGCCAAAGGCATCCTCATGAGTTTAAAAGTCATATGCCGCAAAGTCCTTGACGGACACCCCCTTGCGGATTCCGATATTCGATACATCGTTACCCTTCCCTCTGACAGACTGGGTGAATTGCTGACCTGCGCCCACGCTATAAGAACAGCCCGATTCGGCACACAGGTCAGCCTGTGCGCCATCATCAATGCCAAATCCGGCACATGCTCGGAAGACTGCTCTTTTTGCGCTCAATCCGGTCATCACGGAGGCAAAAGCCCCGAATACCCTCTGCTCCCAGCTAATGAGATCGCCACAGCGGCGGCCTCTGCCCAAAAGAATGGCGTCACCCGATTCGGCATCGTTGCCAGTGGCAAGTTGGTCGGCGAACGCGACTTGGCCGGATTTACCGAAGCGGTCAGAAAAGTGGCCGCACTCGGCATGGCTCCAGACCTCTCTCCGGGCATTTTAAAACCAGCCCAATTAAAAGCATTGAAAAATGCGGGGTTGAAAGGTTATCATCACAATCTAGAAACATCGGCTTCGTTCTTTCCACAAATGTGCACAACGCACGAATACGCTGAGGACGTGGCCGCTGTTCAGGCAGGAGTCGAGGCCGGACTTTATGTCTGCTCCGGTGGTATTTTCGGCATTGGAGAGTCGTGGGACGACCGGGTTGAACTTGCCCTGTTGTTGAATGAACTGGGAGTGCATTCCGTACCGATCAACTTTTTGCACCCCATCGCAGGGACTCCGCTTGAAAAGAGGAAACCTCTGGCCCCGGAAGAAGCCCTCAAGCTCGTGGCCCTATACAGGTTCCTGTTACCGGACCGCGCCCTGCGCATCTGCGGTGGCCGATTGACCGTGTTTGGGGAAAATCGCAAGGCCGAACTGCTCGGTTCCGGCGTGAACGGTCTGATGGTCGGCGACTATTTGACTGTTAAAGGTGGCAACGTGACATCTGACCTTGAGGATATTGACCATGCCGGTTTACAACCGGAAACAGAGTAATCCGCGATGACGAACGATTCTCTCATGGACCTTCACCAGCTTGTCTGGACCGCGCTGATGGCCGCGCTGATCGGCGCAGGGGCATACCTTGTCGTGCCCATCGGCCCGGTACCTGTTTCCATGCAGCCCTTTTTCATTTTTCTAGCCGGATATATACTCGGCCCCAAACGCGGTGTGTTGGCTGTCGGCCTTTATCTGCTGGCCGGAACCATCGGACTGCCAGTGTTTTCCGGCGGCAAATCCGGCCTTGGCCATCTGATCGGCCCCACGGGCGGATACCTGTTCGGCTTCGTTATCTCTGCATGGATGTGCGGCATGGCCCATAAAACCAGCCCGAACCTGCATTGGGTCATGGGACTCATCTGGGGATTGGGAGCGCTTCTGGCCGTCTATTCCACTGGTGCAGCGTGGCTCAAATTCGCCTTGGATTTAAGCTGGCATAAAGCATTTCTGGCCGGAGTCGCTCCATTTATTCCATGGGATGCCATCAAAATCGTGGTCGCCGTGGCCTGCTGCAGATATCTTATCCGTTTGAACCTTCTGCCGGGGCAACGTTAGCCACTCATTATGCACGTCAAAGGATTCCCCCTCCACACGGACTCAAAGTCCATGGCCTTCGTACGCAGCTTCATGCGCTGCTATCTGGCTGGTGCAGGGTTCAATACACGTGGCATGCAGAACATCGGCCTCATGTACGCCATGCAACCGGGACTTACGGCTATTCATACTGACCCCAAAAAACTCAGGGACGCCCTGAAACGGTATGTACGCCACTATCAATCCCACCCCTTTTGGACGCCATGCTTGGTCGGCATCCTGCTCAACGTGGAGCAGGCCATTGCTACCGACCATTTCCCGCCAAAAATGCTAACCAAAGTCAAAGACACTACAGCGTATTCCCTGTCCGCCATCGGCGACTCGGTTTTTGCCGGAAGTCTACTCATTTTTTGGGCGATGCTGTCCATCTGCTTACTCCTCAGCGGCAACCCACACTTTGCTTTTGCCATTGGACTATTCTTTCTCGCAGCGTTGCAGATATTCCGCATCTACACATTCACCTGCGGCGTGCGTCAGGGATTCAAATTTCTGAAACAACTCAAACAGTGGGATCTGATCAACTGGGGGCGTCGAGTTAAATATGCCAATGCCATACTTCTACTCTGGCTCTGGACACTCATCTGGCCACGCCCTTATCAATGGTGGGAACTATTACTCGGCGTCAGTGCTTTGCTCATATTTGGCCGTTTCGTGCGGACGGGATTGTTGTCCCGCGTGCTGGCCGTGGCCGTATTCGTCGGCCTCGTCGATCTCTTCACCTGGATCAACGAATCGGGCTGGACTGGATTTGCCTTGTGATTTTTCTTTCAATCAGACATAAAAACGGTTTGAATAGGTAGGTATATATATGACGGACGAAAACACTACAACAGACTCGGCCACAGAAGATTTTATCTCCCGACAAGTGATTGTCGCCAGTGAAAACGGGCTGCACGCTCGTCCTGCCGGTAGAGTTGCTCAGGTGGCACAGTCCTTTGAATCTGCTATCACGCTGATCCATCAGGATCAGGAGGCGGATGCCAAGTCCATTCTCGACATACTCACCCTGGCCGCCGAACCGGGCCACGTGCTCGAACTGCGAGCAACAGGATCAGATGCCGAAGAGGCGCTTACGCGGCTCGAACAACTGTTCAAAAACAAATTCGAGGGATAAATGGCTGGCGCGATTATCACAGGCATACCGGTTGCCACAGGCATAGCCATTGGCAAGGCCTATTTCGTTAACCGGAACCACATGGCACACCTGCCCCGGCAGACGGTGGCAGCGGCTTTGGTGCCTGATGAAATCCTCCGCCTCAAAGAAGCTTTCGCCACTGTCGAAAGCGAACTGACTGTCATCCGAGAACAAGTTCCCGAAGAGCTGAAGAGCCACGGTTCTCTCATAGACACCCATTTAATGATGCTCAAGGACCCCAAACTGTCTAGCGCAGCCGAAGGATACATCAAATCACTCGGCCTGAACGCGGCATGGGCACTCGAAAAAGCCGTGGCTGATCAAGAAGCGGCATTCGGGGCCATCCACGATGAATATATCCGTGAGCGTATGCAGGACGTACGAGTGGTGGCTGACAGAGTTCAGACCAAACTCATGGGTGTTGAAAATGACCTGACCGCCATCTCTGGTCGTGCCATCATCATGGCCCATGACCTAACACCGGCCGACACCGTCGAGTTGCAAGTGGACAAAATCATGGCCTTTGCCACTGTTCGCGGCGGCAAGACCTCGCACACAGGCATCATGGCCCGCTCTTTGGCTATCCCTGCTCTGGTAGGTGTGGACAAGCTTGAAGACTCTGTACGTGACGGCGATCTGGTCATCATCGATGGTCTGGCCGGAAAAATCATCGTCAATCCCACCGAATCGGAACTCGAAGATTACAACGAACGGGCCGCCAAGTTCGAAACGTACTCCCGCAAGATCAAACGCCAATGCCATCTCCCGGCAGAAACTTTTGACGGTTCGCGCGTTCAGGTACTGTCCAACATCGAATTGGTGGAAGAAGTGGCCGCTGTTCTGGACAACGGAGGCGAAGGCGTCGGCCTGTATCGCACAGAATACGCCTATCTCAACAGGACCGAGCTGCCCACGGAAGAAGAGTTGACCGAAAAATATATAGACCTCGCTTCCATCATGTATCCGCGAAAGGTGGTCTTCCGCACACTGGACCTTGGATCAGACAAATTTATCGCTTCTTTCGGTGAGCTGAACGAAGCAAACCCGGCCATGGGACTCCGCGCCATCCGTTTCTGCCTCAAAAATCCGCAGCTGTTCAAAACCCAACTTCGGGCCATCCTGCGGGCTTCGGCGTACGGCAACGTCTCCATGATGTTCCCCATGATTTCAGGGGTCAAGGAAGTGCGTCAGGCCAAGGCGTGGCTTGCTCAAGCCAAGGCGGAATTGCGCCGTGAAGGTCTCGACTACAACCCGAATATGCCCGTGGGCACCATGATCGAACTGCCGGCAGCCGTCATGATCGCCGACTTTTTGGCACACGAGGTCGATTTCTTTTCCATCGGCACCAACGACCTCATTCAGTATTCCATCGGCGTGGACAGAACAAACCGGCATGTGTCCTACTTGTACCAGCCGCTCCATCCCGCCACCCTGCGCGCCATCAAATTGGTGGTTGACGCCGCCCATCAGGCCGGCATAGAAGTGTCGCTCTGTGGCGAGGTGGCATCCGACCCGTTCTGTGTACCTATCTTACTCGGCATGGGCATCGATTCCATTTCAATGACCCCGCAGGCCATTCCCGGTATCAAACGGATTATCCGGCAGATCAACATGCACGATTGTCGTATTCTCTTGAAAGACGTGCTGGAATGCCGCACTGTCAGCCGCATCAACAATCTAGTAATGGACAATGTTTTCAAACACTTTCCAGAGGAAGTATCCTTTTTCTCGTCCCTGCTGGAAAACGACGAGCTGCCTTCCTAGGCGAATCACATGGCAAAAAAGAAAAAAAGAAAAATCTCCGCGAATACGATCGGCACCAATAAACAGGCCCGTCGGTTATACGAAATCCTCGAGACCTTCGAGGCTGGCATCTCTCTGGTTGGGAGCGAAGTCAAATCGTTGCGTGCCGGACAGGTCTCGTTCAAGGACGGCTACGTCCAATTCCGTGACGCCTCCGCCTATCTGATAGGCATCCACATCGCGCCCTATGACAAAACCGGTGTATATGATCAACACGACCCGGAACGTCCTCGCCAATTGTTACTGCACAAGCAAGAAATCGTCATGCTGAAGGCCAAGACTGAGCAAAAAGGACTCTCCGTAATTCCCATGAAGATGTATTTCAGTCGCGGCAAGGTCAAAGTGCAGATTGGTCTGGGCCGAGGCAAAAACGTCCATTCCAAGAAGCAGGATCTCAAAGACCGCGATATTTCCCGCGACACAGCCCGCCAGTTGGCAGCGTACAAATAAGATTGTGAAGCCGCCTTTGGCGGAATTATTTGATGATTTTGTCTCCGACGGCTTAAGGCCGAGGGCCTTAAGAATCCCATGTCGCCTTCGGCGAATTTTTTATAATAAGAAAGCCTCGATAGTATAAATGCTATCGAGGCTTTCTTGATTTAAAAAATAATAACCCTTCGCCGAAGGCGACACAAAAAGTTGAGGAGATTCTTAAGAACCCTTTTCAAAGGGTTCTTAAGCCGCCGGAGGCATCTTCCTCTTCTTCCCCAACGACTTCACACGAACAGGCCGTGACCGTCTTTTCGCTCCAACGCCGACAGCCCGACCAGTATAACCGGACGTGGATGTTGGTACAGTAGTCCCTGTCAAACTGGTCGCCTGACTTGAAACCGATTGAATCACCTGCGGAACAAACCGTTCGGAAAAGCCCGCTACAAAAGTCCAGAACATCAATTTTGCCATGTCAGGAGCACTTTCGGGGTATGATTCCCTTACATAGCTGACCAAATCATAATCCCGAAGCCCAATAAAAGGAGGGAGACAGAATTTGGGAAAAATCGCAATAGTAAGAATCTCTGTCATAAAAAGTACGTAAAGAACCAACGCAAATATGCCCCCGAACAATGGTATAATAAATACCGACGTCCAAGACTCCGACAACAGACATAGTTCTTCATCACTGATACCCTGCAATCGTTGTTGGATGCTCACAAAGCCACCGATAACACCACAACCGAAAGCAAGAGGCGTTAAGAGCACTATGTGATCAGACCACATTGCAGTCCCGAGCGTCACAACTGGCAAAGCCAACGCCAATCCCGTCGCAACGACAAGCACTTTAGACACAGTGACTATTCTTTTTTGACGATCGTTCATCGCCCCTCCCTGTCTCTGACCCAAGATTTCACCGCATATATAGAACGCAATATACCATGCCATGCGACTCGAAACAACGAGCAGCATGGCAAATATAACACGCTTAAAAAGTCGATAAAAAAAGACGGGAAAAGAACGGGTTAAAACAGGCTGGCTTGCTCTTGAATTTTTGGCTCGGGCTTCACGCCCCGAAAGGTCAGACGGTGCTGTCGGCACGGGCCGAATTTCTGAATAGCGGCCATGTGGTCTTTGGTGCCGTATCCCATATGCTTGGAGATGCCATAGCCCGGATACCGTTTAGCGAGTTGAACCATGAGTCGATCACGAAATGTTTTTGCCATGATGGATGCAGCCGAAATGGCCGGAATCTTACCATCACCCTTGATGACGTATTCCTGCGGGATATCGCACTGCAAGGCATAGGGAGGAATAGTCTTGTTACCGTCAATCTGAAGGAATTTTGGCTCGGCTTTCATGCCGCGCACGGCTCGCCCCATGGCCTGAAAGGTCGCCTGCAAAATATTGATATCGTCGATTTCCGGTGCCCACGCCACTCCCACGGCCCAAGCCACGGCCTGTTCACGAATAAGATCATACAGCACTTCGCGCTTGGCGGCTGTGAGCTGTTTGGAGTCCGTCATTCCTGGCAGGTCATACTCCGCAGGCAGAATACACGCCCCGGCCACGACAGGACCAGCCAGACAACCTCGTCCAGCCTCATCCACACCCGCAATCTCGGTAGCGGTAAATCCATCAACAGAAAACAACGTCACCTGACTCATGAAATCCTCCGCGCCATTTGTGCCTCAAACCAGACGTTGCGGCAACCGAAAATCAAATGGGAAGCCGCTCACGCGGCATTATCAGGTGATTTCGCCTCCGGCGGCCAAAGGGCTATACCCTTTGGAATCCCATTGTCGCCTTTGGCGAAGTTTCATTATGGAACCCCAAAAAACAGGATTGCCGAATCTCAAACCACGAAAGCCCGGAGTGTCAAAAGACACTCCGGGCATATATATCGCAACAAAATCACGATAATTTTTGGAAAAGTGGGTGGATGTGCCGACGAGAAGAAATTTCAGGACCGCCGCGTATTCCCATACGCAAGGGTCTGTAATTTCCGAACGGCGGTGCAGACGCCCGCTTATCCGAAAATTATTCCCAGATCTGTTTGGACTTGATGCGTGCAGCCTTACCGCGCAGGTTACGCAGGTAGTAAATGCGGCTACGACGAACTTTACCCTCGGAGACCACTTCGACGCGGTCGATGAAGGGGGAGTTCATGGGGAACACACGCTCGACACCGATACCGTCGGAAATCTTACGAACGGTGAAGGTAGCGTTAGTGGTACCACGACGACGACGAAGAACTGCACCCTGGAAAACCTGGATACGTTCTTTCTCACCCTCGATGATACGGTAGTGAACCTTGACGGTGTCACCGGCCTTAAAAGCGGGCATATCCAAACGAATGTGTTCGGCTTCAATTTTCTTGATGATGTCCATGATAATCTCCTAAATTCTTAGTACTCATCTGCGACAAGCCGGTCGACAATAATAGCAACCGCACTTCGAACCGACAGATGGTTGTAGTCATCCAAATACCTAACGGGGCGTAACACGCCTTCGGTTTTGGAGAGGACTTCTTCCGCCAAACCGTGTCCAGTTCCAAAAATCAATAAAACCGGAGAGTTGGCAAGCCATCCCTGCAACTCTTTATACGTCATTGCAGGCTCAGCCTTCTTGCGACGATCCAGCCGTGCTGAAGTGGCCGCGAGGCGGGGACATTGCCCTGTTTGTGCCTCGATGTCAAGGACAGCAGCGTCGATATCGTCAAAAACCTTTACCTTGGAAAAGGCTTCGGCTCGGTCAGGATTTGCCAGACTACCGGCACCATCTTTCCAGTGACCAAGAAGCTTGTCAGCCAAGGCCTTCTGATCATCGATGGGCGTTGTTGCATAGAAGCCACCCAGACCATAACTACGGGTCACCCGTGCCATGTCGTGCAGGTCGAGATTGGTCACGGAAACCGCCACCTTCTCACCGAACTTATTGACCACGGGATAATGGCACAACGCGATATACAGATTACGCCCCAGACGGGTACGCGGCTGTTCTCGCAAAAAATCTATGTCTTCCACTGTCAACCGAGCTTCGGGCAGCATGTCCGGGCGATCACTCAACGTGGTAGACAGGCTGCATTCACGCCGCCAGTCGGCAATTTTGCCATGGTCACCGCTCCGCAAAACGTCCGGCACTTTCAATCCTTCGTGATCGTCAGGACGAGTGTAGTGCGGATATTCCAACAAACCAGCGGAGAAGGACTCTTCTTCGCCTGAGTCTTCATGCCCCATGAAACCGGGCAACAGACGTGACACAGCTTCCAAAAGGCAGACAGCGCCGGCCTCACCACCGTTGAGCACGAAATCGCCCACCGAGACCAGCTCGATAGGATACAAATCAAGCAGACGCTCATCTATACCTTCATACCGGCCACTGATGAGGGTTATATCCTTTTCCTGCGACAACTCGCGGGCCATGGCCTGATCCAGCGGCTTGCCTCGCGGCGACAGCATCATGATGCGGCCTTTGGACTCGATTGAATCCAATGCCTTGATCATGGGGTCGAGCTTAAGCAGCATACCGGGACCGCCGCCAAAAGGACGATCATCCACAGACTTGTGGACTCCTCCAGCGAACTGACGCACGTCCACATAATCAAGATTGACCAGTCCACCCTCTACAGCCTTACCCATGAGGCCACTTGAAAGCGGGGAATCGAAATAGTGCGGGAATATGGAAACCAGATGGTAGTTCATGACTGCTTTGGCTTTTTATTACGGGGAGGACGGCGTTTTTTCTTCTTTTTCGGCGGCTCGGGATTCAAATACAAATCCAACAACCCTTCTGGAGGCTCAATAGTAATGAGTTCTTCATCAAGGTCGATGTCGAGCACGAACTCAGGCACGGCAGGAAGCAGGATTTCCGTCCCGGCATCATTGACGATAACCCAGGTATCCTGCTCTCCAGTCTCGTAATACCCCTTAAGCTCGCCCACATCTGCACCGTCAGTAAGGACAACGCGACACCCTATCATCTGATAGAAATAATGTTCATCGCCATCCAACTCAGGCAAATCTTCCTCGCGCACGAGAACAGTCCGACCACGAAGGGCATCTGCCTGATCGCGATCGGTCACGCCTTGAGCCGTGAGCAGGACAAGTCCTTTGTGCTCACGCCAGGAACCAACGGTAATGGGCTTCGGGGATTTATTACCATCCTGAAGGTACAGAGCGTCAATCGCACCGAAAATGGACGGGGAGTCTGCATAACTCTTTATGCAGAACTCCCCTCGAATTCCGTGCGGCTTGACCACCCCACCCACAGGGATAAACCCCTTGGCGGACTGCTTAATGGTCATCGATTTACCGAAACTACTCGAGAATCTCCAAGACGGAGCGTTTCCGAGCCTTGGTGGATGCGGCACCCAACAAAGTACGCATGGCGCGGGCCGTACGGCCCTGCTTGCCAATAACTTTGCCGAGATCTTCCTTGGCCACCTTGAGCTCGATTACCGAGGTCTGTTCGCCTTCGATTTCCGAAACATGCACTTCGTCCGGGTTGTCCACCAGGGACTTGGCAATGTACTCAATCATCTCTTTCAACATGACGTCACCTCCGGGGCTGACACGTCGTCGCGTGTCATGAACTTGAGCTGCCAAATGTAAACCGGACCATGCAGGCAAGGGTCAACAGACCCACCTGCGTGTTGAAGCACGAGGCTACTTGCCGGCCTTTTTCAGCAGAGAACGAACGGTGTTGCTGGGCTGTGCGCCCTTTTCCAACCACTTCTCAATTTTTTCCATGTCGAGCACGATTTCGTTGGGCTCGACCATCGGATTAAAATGCCCGAGGAATTCAACGGGACGTCCATCACGACGGGCAGCAGAGTCGAGAGCCACCACGCGGTAGAAGGGACGCTTCTTGGAACCCATCCGGGTCAGTCTGATTTTCATTGCCATGAGCTTATTCTCCCAATAATTGATTAATACGTTTTTGCCGAGTTTATGGCAAGTTAATATAGATTAAAGACGGGTAGTCTTCATTTCCTATTTTTTCTTCTTCTTCTTTTTTTTACTTTTCTTGTTCAATTTCTTCTTGTTGCGCGCCTTCAGAGTCTTCTTGGAAAGGGAGCGCTTGCCGCCTTCTTCCATATCCATACCTGGCATTCCGGGCATCCCGGGCATTCCGCCCATGCCGCCCAATGCATCCATGTCTGGCATTTTACCGCCACCCAGACCGGGCAAATTGGGCAGACCGAACTTACCCTTCTTCTTTTTGCCGCCGCCCATCATGGACTGCATGACCTTGCTCATCTGCTTAAAATTCTTGATGAGCGAATTCACGTCGGCAACCTTAACACCGGAACCCTTGGCAATACGTTCCTTACGGCTCGCATTGATGAGCTTCGGCTGACGGCGCTCTTTCAAGGTCATGGAAGAGATAATCGCTTCAGTGCGCTTCATCTCATCTTCGGGCATCACATTGTCGCCCATCTGCTTCATGATATTCCCCATACCGGGAATCATCTTGAGTAGACCCTCCATGGAACCAAGCTTCTTGAGCTTGCGCATATGACCAAGAAAATCTTCAAAATCGAACTCAGCCTTGGCCATCTTTTCGGCCATGACCTTGGCTTCTTCCTCGTCGATTTCACCTTGTGCCTTCTCGATGAGCGTCATCATGTCGCCCATGCCAAGGATACGAGAGGCTATACGGTCAGGATGGAAGAGTTCCAGCTCGGAGAGCTTTTCACCCACACCAACGAACTTGACCGACTTGCCGGTCACGGTCTTGATGGACAGGGCTGCACCGCCTCGGGCATCACCGTCCATCTTGGTCAAAATCACACCGGAAATCTCAAGCTTCTGATTGAAGCTTTCGGCAACCGTGACCGCATCCTGACCTGTCATGGCATCTGCCACGAACAAAATTTCCTGTGGCTGACATTCCTTCTTGATATTGACAAGCTCGCCCATCAGCTCTTCGTCAATATGCAATCGACCAGCGGTATCGAAGAGGATAAGATCGCAACCCAACTCTTCGGCCTTAACCAGAGCATCCTTGCAAATATCCACCGGATTCATGTCTGTGGTGGATGGATACACAGGCACATCAAGCTGTCTGGCCAATGTATTCAACTGATCAATTGCAGCCGGACGATAAACGTCCGCAGGTACAAGGTACGGCTTCTTGCCGTGCTGCTTACGCAGGAACATCGCCAGCTTACCGGAGCTGGTGGTCTTACCGGAACCCTGCAAGCCAACCATCATCAACTTCAGCGGCTTGGCCTTGATGTCCAACCCCTGTTGTTCGCCACCCAGAAGTTCAATCAACTCCTCGTTGACGATCTTGATAATTTGCTGACCGGGATCCAATCCCTTCATGACCTCGTCGCCGAGGGCTCGCTCCTTGACTTGGTCAACGAACTGCTTGACTACTTTGAAGTTAACGTCAGCTTCGAGAAGCGCAAGACGCACTTCACGCAGACCATCCTTGATGTTATTTTCATCAAGGGTCTTCTGACCGCTAAACTTCGAAAAAGTGTTACCAAGTCTTTCTTGCAGGCTCTCGAACAACTGTCCTATCTCCCGGAATTATCTCGTTTTCCAATTATCTACCACGCGCAAAACTCCCGTCCAGCGCGGGCAAAGAGGTGGTTTGGTAAGCCAGATCCCGGATATAGTCAAGCTCGACGAAGAGTGGCGGACGGAGATCAAGCCGTCTAAAACGGCGTATTCCACTGAGTAAAAAGCCATGCCAACCATACTTATTGACTTGTCTTCCCCCTTGGAGAATATTGGCGTGAGGAGTGTCTCATGCATTTTCCCCGTATTTTCATCATCATACTTATTTTGGTTTCGTTTACCACGACCCCACACACAGCGCACGCCGACTACCTGACCATCAGGGTACCGGCATATTCTGACGGCATCCACAGCTACTTCGTCGACCTTTTGACCACTGCATTATCAAAGGCCGGACACCTGGCGGCCATCGAACAAGTTTCGGACATTCCTCACCTGCGAGAACGAACCATGCTGGAAACCGGAGAACTCAGCGTTCTTTGGCTCGTCCGCTCGCAAGAAAGAGACAAACGCTATTTTCCTGTCCCTGTGAAGCTGACCAACGGCATGATCGGAAAACGTGTCCTCCTAGTCCCCCGCGATCAAAAAGAAGACTACAAAGACGTCAAGACCCTTCGAGACTTCAAGGAGCTTGGCAAGATCGGTGGATTCGGTACCCAATGGTTTGATGTCGGCGTATGGAAAGCCAATGACCTTCCTTATCTGGAAGTCACGCAATGGAGGCTCCTTTACCGCATGGTCGCAGACGAATCACGAGGTGTAGACTACTTTTCCAGAGGAATAAATGAAGTCATGGATGAAGTTGAGAACCATTCTGAACTTGTCATCGAACCGCACATTATGCTCGTTTATAATCGTGATTTCATTTTTTATGTCAGCCCAACCCGCCCCCAATTGGCAGAAACTCTTCGCTCGGCCCTTGAAGAAGCCAGAGACTCCGGCCTGGTGGACCAACTCATCAAAAAGCATTGGGGCAAAACCTTTGAATTACTCCAACCCGAAACCCGTACGATCATCCCCCTGCATTCTCCGCAATAGGCCGCGCCATTGCAACGAGGACTGTTTTGTGCAAATAATCCATTGCAGTATGGAACAAAAATCAAATTCATCTTTTTGGAGCGTGGCCTTCACTCACTTTGTCCCCTGTTTTTTTGTAGGGGTCTTTCTACTTTACCTGTTGAACGGCATCCTCCCGGAGGATGTTATTGTCGCTCTGGCCAAGGGCATGTTCAGTCTGGAAGATGTAATTATCGCCGTCCTGAACGGCACGCTCACAGCGGGCATTGTCTGGCTTTTCCATAGGGACAGAAATCGACGCCTCAAACGAGTGGGGGATCGTTCGCAACACCCCGTCGAAAAGAAAATGTTGCGACACGCCACCCTTGTAGGATTCATCGGAGGAGCGCTTGATGTGTTGCTTCTGCTCCATGCCGAAGGCGTTATCCTTATCACCATAATTGTCGTCGTTATTCTTGGTTTACACCTCAAAGCATTCAATCATCATATTGTCAGGATGCTCAAACCAGGCAACATCGCAACCTGGAATGAAGTATCCGAACTTATGCGAATCTACATGACCATGCTTGCCGGTTTCACTCTGCTCAACGCCACGCTGGAAGGTACGCACCTCCTCCTCGGAAGCGCTCCACCATTTGGATTCATGGTGAACGGCGGCGACATTTTTCTCAATTCATTCTATTATACGGTGGTCACCATGACCACACTAGGATTCGGTGACATTGTACCACAAACCTGGGATGGCAAATTGATGCTGATTTTCCAGTGTCTTGTCAGCTACATAATGTTTGCACTCATGGTCGGTATCATCACACGCGGCGTCGTCCGAGTCCGCGATAAAGACGAATACTAGGAGCTGCCATGCACCTTGACCCGCTCATCATTTTTTTCGCCTTCGGCTTCGGCTACCTGGCAAGTCGGGTCGGTCTGCCTCCATTGGTGGGATATCTTGTCGCGGGGTTTGCGCTCTCAACGCAGGGATATACTTCTGGACCGATCATTCAGGAAATAGCCGATATAGGTGTAACCATCCTACTCTTCACCATCGGCCTCAAACTCAAAATCAGAAATCTCCTCAAACCCGAAGTCTGGGCCGGAGCCTCTCTGCACATGCTCATCACCGTGGCCATCTTCTCGGCAGGGTTGATGGGGCTGGCCGCAACAGGCATGACATTTTTTGCAGGACTGAACCTGAAAACAGCGTTACTGATCGCCTTTGCACTCAGCTTTTCCTCCACAGTCTTCGCTGTAAAAATCCTTGAAGAAAGTGGTCGTTCCTCCTCGCTCAACGGCAGAACAGCCATCGGCGTTTTGATCATTCAAGATATTTTCGCAGTGCTTTTTCTTACCTTTTCCACAGGCAAAATTCCGTCAATATGGGCGATTGTCGTTATCGGCGCACTGCCCATAGCCCGTTGGCTGTTCATGCGTATACTCAACCGAATAGGCCATGGAGAACTGCAGGTTCTATTCGGGTTTTTCCTGGCTTTCGTGGCCGGAGCATGGGCCTTTAATATTGTAGGGCTGAAGGCGGACCTCGGCGCGCTCATCATGGGCATGCTGCTCGCACCACACGCAAGGGCCAGCGACCTTGCATCATCCCTCTATTCCATCAAGGATTTCCTGCTGGTCGGGTTCTTCCTTGAAATCGGACTGGCCGGACTACCTTCGCTCTCCACGTTAAATGCAGCACTTTTGCTCGTCATGGTCATCCCCATCAAGGTGGCACTGTTCTTCTTCCTGTTCACCAGATTCCGTATGAAAGCACGGACAAGTCTCATCACTACCCTGAATCTGGCCAACTACAGCGAATTCGGTCTGATCGTCGGAGGGTTGGCTGTTGCCAATGGCTGGCTCGAACGCGACTGGCTCCTCGCTATTGCCGTAGCCCTGTCCATCTCGTTCGTCATAGCCTCGCCTTTCAACAAGATAGCTGACACCATTTTCGAAAAAGTACGCCTTCTCCTGAAACAATTTGAAACCGAGGAACGCCACCCGGATGAAGAACAATACGATGCCGGGACCTGGCAGATCGTCGTTCTAGGGATGGGACGTGTTGGAACCGGTGCATACGACTATTTCACTGAAAAATTCGGTCCTGTGGTGCTTGGTATTGATTTCAATGCGGATACCGTGGACACCTTATTGGAAAATGGAAAGCACGTTGGTCTCGCCGACGTTTCTGACCCGGATTTCTGGCACAAACTTCCTACGTCAGGAGCAATGGTCAGGCTGGTTGTTCTAACCATGCCCAACCTCGCTTCTCAGCTCTATGTCGTAAAAAAGCTCAAAGAACGTGGTTTCCCTGGACAAATCGCGGCTATGGCGACCTATGACGATGAAGTTGACGTCCTCCGCGAGGCCGGTGTCAGCACATCATTCAACGTTTTCGCCGAAGCCGGCTTTGGTCTCGGTTCTCATATATGCAAAGAAATGGATATATCAGATATAAAATCGATGAAACCGGAAGACAAAGCCTGATCACTCCGTCCCGCGTACATGTGCAACCTGTGCACACGGTTGCCGTCACGCCCGACATTGGATAGAGGTCCTTGAAACCAGACAGGCACTTCATGAAAAATATATCTCCGATTCGTTTCCGTCTTATTGTTCAGACCGCATTCACACTCTTTTGCATCTATGTCGGATTCCGCTTTGCCGCATTCCTCGCATGGGCAAACGGATTGTCCGACACGTTTGTCCCCAAACCGGGTGCCGTGGAAGGATTCCTGCCCATCAGCGCCCTGCTCGGCTTTCGCCGATTCATAACGACTGGAGAGTGGGACAGCATCCATCCAGCGGGGTTATCCATTTTCATCGCTGCCCTGCTCATGGCATTTCTTTTTCGCAAAGGCTTCTGCGGCTATGTCTGTCCCATCGGTTTCGTTTCCAATCTCCTCGAACGTGCCGGACGCAGGATAAACCTTTCCAAAACTCCGCCCAAATGGATCAACATACCGTTAACCGGCATTAAATATCTGCTGCTCGGCGGATTCTGCTTCGCCATATTTTCCATGGACGCCCGCTCGCTGGAGGCATTCATCACCGGACCGTACAACATGGTGTCCGACGCGAAAATGCTCGCATTCTTCACCAGTCCGTCCGCCCTGTCACTGACCGTCATCGGGGTGCTTGCCCTACTGAGCCTCATCGTCCGCAATTTCTGGTGCCGTTACCTCTGTCCATATGGCGCACTTCTCGGCCTGTTCGCATGGATCGGCCCGATCCATGTCAAACGCAACACTACCACCTGCATTGATTGCGGAAAATGCACGGCACATTGCCCTGCCGGTATCAGAGTACAGGACAAAAAATTGGTTCGATCACCCGAATGTATTGGTTGCGCACAATGTATAGCAGAATGCCCAGTGGACGGCTGCCTATCCTTTTCCGTGGCTGGCCGGAAGGGCATACCATGGTTAACCGTAGGCATCGGTACCGTAGCAGTCCTGCTGCTTGTGTGGACGTGGGCAAAAACCACCGGGCACTGGGACAGCGAAATGCCGTCCTTCATGCTCAAGCGAATCTACACGATGGCTTTTGGAGCGTAAAACTATCGAAGGATTACTCCGCGCAATCCACGCAGAGTTCTGTTTCAGGCATGGCCTTGAGCCGAGCCATGGGGATCGGCTCCTCACATTCGACACACAAACCAAAATCCTCGTCTTCGTCCACCCGTCTCAGGGCTTCCTTCAAACGGACCAGCCGGACCTTGCTCTTTGAATGCTGGGCTTCGGCCACGGACTGATTGACTATATTGTCCATGCGGGAAATACGTCCGATGGCGTTGTCCGGGGCCACTGGTTTAAGCAATTCCTTGAGTCGAGGAATCTCCATTTTCAAGGCTTCGATTTCTGCCTGAGCGTACACCTTGAACTCCTGCTTTTGTGCATCAGTCATTATCCCAACCCCCTTAATCTGTTCATGGCGTCCTCAAGGGCATCCATTTCCTTGGCAAAACAAAAGCGAACCAACGTCTCCCCTACTGGGCCGGAATAAAAAGCGGAACCAGGCACACAGGCCACGCCAGTCTTTTCCAACAGATGCAAAGCACGCTCCTTGGCCGTCTTCCCCGGCAATGAAGTCACATCCGCCAGCGTATAATACGCGCCATCCGGTACGTGAGGCGTCAGGCCGATATCTCGCAAGGTGTCGCAAAACATATCCCGTTTCATCTGGTGGTCATCTGATATACCCTGATAATATTCCGGCCCCAATTCTTCCAGTCCTCTGGCCGCACCAATCTGCAAAGGAGCAGGCGCACAGATATAGACCAAATCACTAAAATGGCCGATAGGCAAAGCCCATTCCGGGTCGCAGATGGCATACCCAAGCCTCCAGCCGGTGATGGCAAAGACTTTGGACAAACCTGAAATGGTAATCGTCCGCCGAGCCATGCCCGAAATAGTCGCAGGACTGATGTGTTCATGGCCGTCGAACACGAAATGCTCATATATCTCATCGGTAAAAACAAAAATATCATGAGACTCGGCAAAATCGGCAATGAGTTCCAATTCCTTACGGGAAAACACCTTGCCCGCAGGGTTGGATGGGGTATTCAAAATCATGGCGCGGGTCTTTGATGTTACGGCCTGCTCCAAATCTTCGGCGGTAAACTCCCAATTCGGCGGCTCCAGAATAATAGATACCGGCTTAATACCAAGCGAAGCCATGGTCACTATATGATAGCCATAGTATGGCTCGAAAACGATGACTTCGTCGCCCTCGTTGAGCAGGGCAAGACAGGCTGCGTAAAATGCGCCCGTGGCTCCGGCGGAAGAGACCACCTGATTCTCCGGGTTCACATCCATGCCGGTATATCGTTTTTGCTTGGCAGCTATAGCTTCACGAAACCGAGGCAACCCATCGAAGCGGGTATAAATATTGGTGCCCGCCTTCATGGCTTCCTCTGCCCCCTTGATGACCACATCCGGCACGGGCAAGTCACACACACCCTGTGCCAGGTTCACGCCGGACACTCGCGCGCATTCCAGCGTCATATTCCTGATTTCGGATTGGGCCACCAACGGTCTTCGCTTGCTCACTTTCAACGTCATGGGGTATTCTCTTCCTCATCCTCTGAATTTTTTACATGAAGGCACACTGTATATGACTTCACTCAGGAATAAAACCCTTGTCCTGACAGGCGCATCCATGGGTATCGGCGCTGCCCTTGCCCGTGAACTGGCATATGATGGCGTCAACCTCGTCCTTGGAGCGCGCACCGAATCAAAACTGACAAAAACCCGCGATGCATGCCGTGCACTTGGCATCAAAGCGGAATGTCTGGCGGGTGATGTATCCTCCTCCAACGTAGCTCAGGAGTTGGTCCAAACAGCCCATGAACTCGGCAACTTTCACGGTTTCATCCATGCCGCTGGTGTTCTCGCACCCGGCCCCACGGTTTGGGAAACCACCAAAACCCGATTCCGCGAAGTCATGAACGCTTCCGTAGGCGCCGGGCATCAACTCATTCGCCATGCCACGCCTCTTCTTCTTAAACGTGGTGAAGGGTTGGCCGTTTTTTTCGGCTCCGGTGCGGCGGAACGCGCCCAACCCGGCATTGGGGCATATTGTACAGCCAAAGCCGCCGAAGAACATCTGGCCCGTCAATTGGCCGCGGAAGCTCCGGTCATTACCACGGTCATCTGGCGACCGGGTATCGTGGAAACACGTATGCAAAAAGATGCCAGAAACTCCACAGGAGGTGGTGCGGACCAACTCAAATCAGTCTTCAAACCGTGGAAAAAAGATGGATTGCTCATGACACCCAAACAATCTGCACGAGGGCTAGTCGACTTCCTTCATAATAATCCACGGCGCTACCACGGCAAAGTCGCGGATATCCGAAACATCTGAGGTTTTGTTGACGGAAACCCCCGGACCCCATATATCCTGATAGAGGAATCCAATCCATTATCAGTACAAGGAGATACCATGAAAAAATGTGCATACGCCTTCTGTCTGCTTTTCATCCTCGGCCTGCTGACTGCCTGTGGCGGTGATGACGTTGCCGACGATCCGAACCTATCTTCAGAGGCAAAGACCATTGTCGAAGAACTCGGTGGTCCTTTCTCCGATACGGAATTCAAAAAATTTCTCACAGACCTTCCGGATATCCCGAGTATGACCGCCCAGTCCCAGCAGGACATGGGAGAGGTCAGCGGCGCAGCCTTGTCTGCCAAGATTCTGGCCGAAGTCAAAAGCAAAGGGTGGAATGAAGAACGGTTCATGTACATATACAGCCATTCCATGGCCATGGTGAATGTGGAACAAATCAACATCATGAACGAACAAGTCAAAAAGCAGATGGAAGACATGCCGGAAGAGCAAAAGAAAATGATGGAACAGATGTTGAACAAACAGATGGGCGGACAGATGGAAGCGTACAAGGCTGAAGTCGATAAACAAGTGCCAGCCTCTGAACAGGCTATCATTCGGGACAACATGGAAACCCTGTACGCCGCATTCGGCCTTCCTCAGGAATAATTCATAATGATTGAACGACTCACCTTGTGGGGGTTGGCTCCAGGCCGACACATTCCTGACATAGAATTGCCCGGCAGCCCCCAACGGTGCATGGGGCGTGCTCCGGTGGAAGACGATACAGGACGAGTATGGGTGCTGGAGCATCTTCACCCCGGCCAGTTTGACCACCGAGAACGAATCGGTCGCGCCTTGTCTTTCCTCGAAGGCACGGGGTTCCCGGTACCAGCCTACCTCCCGGATCTCAACGGACGTTTTGTGGCCGAACATGAAAACGATTATTATCAACTCTCTCCATTCGTTCCCGGTACTCCTCTGCCACAACCGGAATTCATCGAAGACAAAGAACGAGGCCACAATCTCGGTGCCGTCCTTGCGGCATTGCATACCGCCGGTGCAAACATCCGGGAATTCGACACAGAACCGCCGTTTATTCTGGAAAACTACATTAACGAACTCATGGCGAAGCTTGCACCGCGCCAACCAAAAATCCATGATGCATTGCTCCCGGCTATAGACTCGCTAGTCCCTCTTTTCGAAGCATGGGAGGACCTCCCCAAAGCGCTGTGTCACGGAGATTTCCACCCGCTCAACACCATTTGGCGCGACCAGTCCGTTGCCGCAGTCATTGATTGGGAATTCATTGGCATCCGGCCCGCACTGTTCGATGTGGCCAACTGCCTCGGTTGTATCGGCATTGAAGACCCTCTGGCCCTCGTTCGCGGCCTGACTCCAACCCTCTTGTCGACACTCCAGAAAACCGGCTGCCTCGAAAAAACAAACTTTGCCCTCTTACCGGAACTCATTCTTGGTATGCGGTTTGCGTGGATGTCTGAATGGCTCAGACGAAACGATACCGAAATGATTAACATTGAAATCGACTATATACGTCTATTTTCCAACTCCATAGATTCCCTCCTTCCCGCCTGGAAAAACCTCTTGGGGCAATCATGATTTTCGACAACACCTATACTCGACTCCCAAATCGATTCTTTCAACGGATCAACCCCGTTGTCGTCGAAAAACCCAGTCTTATTCGCATGAACACCTCACTGGCGAAGAAACTCGGTCTTCCCCTCCCCGATAACCACATCCAACTAGCCGAACTTTTTTCCGGCAATGTGCTCATGGACGGTATGGAACCCATTGCACAAGCCTATGCAGGCCACCAGTTCGGAAACTTCGTGCATCAACTGGGAGATGGTCGGGCCGTGCTCTTGGGGGAAGCAATCACCAAGCAGGGAACACGATTCGACATCCAACTCAAAGGGTCCGGTCAAACTCAATTTTCACGAAGTGGCGATGGCCGTTCTCCTCTGGGGCCGGTCATCCGAGAATATGTGATATCCGAGGCCATGCACACCCTCGGCATCCCCACCACCCGCGCTTTGGCAATGGTCGCCACCGGAGAAACCGTTCACAGAGAAACGACGTTGCCCGGAGCGATCCTGACACGTGTGGCTGCCAGTTTTATCAGGGTTGGGACTTTTGAATATTTCGCCGCAAGGAACGACGAAGAAGCACTCAGAAAACTGGCAGACTACACCATTCAACGTCATTATCCCGAAGTTGAAAAAGCAGACAATCCATATGCGACATTTTTCAATGCCGTCTGTCATGCTCAGGCAGAGCTGCTGGCCCGGTGGATGTGCGTCGGGTTCATTCACGGAGTCATGAATACCGACAATACCACTATTTCCGGCGAAACCATCGACTACGGCCCATGCGCTTTCATGGACCAATACAACCCGGCTCAGGTCTTCAGCTCCATCGACCATCAAGGGCGATATGCTTATAATCAACAGCCTCTCATAGCCCAATGGAACATGGGTTGCTTGGGCGGTTGCCTCATCCCACTTCTGCACACGGACGAACAAACCGCCCACAACCTCGGCGAAGATATCCTCGCCTCATTCACGCCGTCTTTTGCTCACTATTACCGTACTGGCATGTGCGCCAAGATCGGCCTTTCAAAAGAAAGCGATCATGGATTCGCTCATGCCAAACGGCTACTCGAAATAATGCATCAGGACCATGTGGATTTCACGGAATCATTCCGCATTCTGGGAGATTCGATCACGGATTCAGCACAATTTAAGGCACTCTTTTCCTCACGTGAAACAATCATACAATGGATTACAGACTGGCGAGAATTGCTCAATCAGGACCCTCGGAGTGCGGAAAAAACCAGCCACGCCATGCATGCAACCAACCCCGCAATCATTCCACGTAACCATCGCGTCGAAGAAGCTATCCGGGCAGCAGAAGATCATGGAGATTTTGCCCCCACTCACAAACTGATCGAAGTATTGAGTACACCATACGCAGACCAACCGAACCATCAGGAATATCGCTCCCCGCCAGAACCGTCGGAACGAGTTCAACAAACCTTTTGTGGAACCTGATCCCACAAGAAAAGAACATCTCTCAATTTTAAAGATACTGATTGTTGATTTAAAATCAGAACTGAAAACCGCCTTTGGCGGATGGGATCGAACACGCAGGACTCTGTCCTGCGCCTGTCGGCGCAATGGGTTTAACAAAAAAAACCGACCCAAGGGTCGGCTTTTCATGTATTCGTATAAAAAAAGGATCAATCGTCAAGTTCGCTCGCCAAGGCGACAATCTCTTCACGAATTATGCGTGCGGCCTCTTCCGGGACCATCTGAGCTATTTCGTCACGCAATCGTTTTTCCAAATCTTCAACACGCGATTCAAGCATGGCGACCTTGTCTTGCAATTCAGCCATTGACGCCTCGCCTGCCTCGGAACGGACATCCACGAGAAGCTGATCTACGTCCACATCATCGGACACGTCATGCCCTGCGTCAGGCGGCATGATTTCAGCTGCCAGAACATCGTCTAAGTCAGCATCCAAATCGGGAATATCCATGTCTTCGTCTGTTTCAACATCCACGACATCGGACACATCAACTTCAACATTGTCCAGCAAACTGTCCACATCTTCGATGGCGTCGTCTTCCAACGCTTCCAAACCGGTCAATTCGCTGTCAGCCTCTTCGGCAGGTTTTTCGATCTTGCGAATGTCGGCAAACACATTCCCGGCCACAATCGCACTACTGTCTTCCTGTTCGGGGTCCGGCTCGGGCTCATCCATAATGGATTCGATATCAGCCTCAGGCACCGCCTGCTCCACCGGGACTTCCGGTGCAGATTCTTCGGCCAAGGCAACGTCCATCATGTCTTCGGGTTCTAGAGAAATTCCTTCAACTTCAGATTCGGACACAGCCTCAATTGCAGGCTCTTCCGTTTCCTCAAGAATCATATCTTCAGCCATATCTTCGGCGAAATCATCAGGAAGCTCTTCCACCACATCAGAAGACATTTCCTCAACGTCCGGTTCGGAAACAGCATCTTCTTCAGCTTTGAGGGCTTCTTCTTCCAACAGATCATCAAGTTCCAGAATATCGTCATCCGAATCATCCACTTCCGCCACAAGGTCGTCCAATTCGATGGCGTCCTCATCGGCTTCGGATTCAGGCTCCGGCTCGGGGTCATTGACCTCGGCGATATCGTCCACCAAGGCTTCAACCTCAGCGGCACTCTCGTCCGTCACTTCCTCAACAACATCGTCGAGCACCAGCGGTTCATCCTCATCATCTTCAATGATATCATCCAGCACGATCAACTCGTCAACTTCATCGGCACTGGCGGCAGATGCTGCCACGGCGTCGAGATCAATGACTTCATCCGCTTCTTCGGCAATATCATCCAGCACGATAGGGTCGTCCTCCGCAACATCGTCGAGCATAACTGGCCCGTCGTCGCTGTCAGTGGAAACGTCGTCATCCAGATCGTCAGCAAAAAGATCTTCAAGCTCCTGCTCGAAATCAGCATCCACGGAATCTGGATCCAGCCCTTCATTTTCGGGCGCGGTATCGTTCAAGACGTCGCTTATATCAACATTCTTGTCGTTGGGGGAAGGCGGGGGAGCCGGGGTCATATGTACCTCCTGAGAGAAGGTTTAAAAAAAAAGGGGAGCTGTCTTAGCAGCCCCCCTCGAATTACCCTAGCGTTTTACTTCTTGGGGTGGCAGTCCTTACAACCAACAGGGGCTGCCTTGCCGGCCTTCTTTTCTACCTTGTGGCAGCCAAGACAGGAAGCCTTGGACTTCTTGTTATGGAAAGCCTGGTAGAAGCCCTTCGGGTCTTTCTTGGCGGCTTTGCTGGCGTCCATGTGACAGCCTTCAGTGGCACAGCCCTTGACTGCTTCCTTGGACTCGGCCTTATGGTGACACACCATACAGTCGATACCGAGCTCAGAATGCTTCTTGTGCGGGAATTCGACAGCTGTTTTAGTTGCCTTGACGCCCTCGGGAGCCGTCATGGTGATCTGGTCGGGAGCTGCATTGCCAGCAATAACTGCGGGCAGCGCGAAAACACATACCAGAGCGACAACCATAAGGCTGATGATCAGTGATTTCTTCATTTACCTAGTTCCTCCTGTTGCATAAAAAAATAAACAGTCACACTCTCTACTTAGCGGGATAAATGATGTATCCCCCCCCTGTCAAGCGAGGGAATGCTAGCGTAGACCCCCGCTTTTACCTGATAAAGGTCCTTCAAGGCAAGGGGCTTTTGTTACTTTTCTCACGACATCAAATGTCATATTTTTGATGATACCCACGCGGAGTCAATAATCGGCCTCCCGTAATCCTTGTTGCTGAATTGCCCACAATGAGTACGGTTTGCATATCAACGGCCTCAACATCCACGCTGCTTAAGGTCACGGCCTTCACTGACTGTCCCTGCCTGTAAGCCTTCCCCACAACACCGACAGGTGTCTCAGGCCCACGGAATTCACCAATAATATCAAGAGCTTTTTGCAAATGATCATGCCGTTTTCTGGAACGGGGATTATAGATGGCAATAACGAAATCAGCACCGGCAGCAGCGGCCAGTCGCTTCTCGATAAGTTCCCAAGGTGTGAGCAAATCACTCAAGCTGATGGAAGCAAAATCGTGCATGAGCGGTGCACCAAGCAGCGCCGAAGCCGCATTGAAAGCAGCCACTCCGGGGATGATTTCAAAGGGAATTTTCTCGAGTAATCCTTCGGCTTCAAGAATTTCCAGGATCAATCCGGCCATGGCATAAATACCGGCGTCGCCGCTGCACACCATGACGGTTTTTTTGCCTGAACGAGCGCACTCCACAGCAGCCTTGACCCGTTCAACCTCGCCCATCATACCGGTGGACACGACTTCCTTGCCTTCAAGTAATTCAGGCGGCGTCAGTTCAATGTATCCCTTATATCCGGCAATTACGTCCGCTTCCTCAAGAGCCTTTCTGGCCGCAGGAGTAAGCAAACTTTCATCACCCGGTCCCAAACTGACTGCCTTAATCACCTTTGGCCCTCGCAACAGCCAGCGTCACGGTGCTGGTCTTTTCCTTGGTCACAACCAGCTCACCGCCATGCGTCGCCAGCAGGGCCGAAGCCTCGGCCACGGAAGGGACATTCATGTGTGCTAATACCATATCGGACGGCGTAGGCACATCGATGGATGCGAGCTGTTTGGTAGAATAAAAAACAGGATCAACGCCAAAATCATGGGCTGCTTCCAGCAATCCGGCCTCATGACGTTTGGCTTCAACCGACCCCAGAGAAGCAATACTCTTCAAAGCAAGCCCCTTCGCCTTGAATACCGCATGTACGTGATCGAGAATCTCCTCTTTGGACACGTCAAGGCGACATCCAACCCCCAAATGCAGCATACGTGGATGCAGACAAAGTGCCCCTTGCGGACAATCGTCATGCCATGTCACCCAGATACCGGGACGATTCTTATCCCAGTCGGCAGGGTCGCTTATCCCTTCAAAACTCATATCCCACGCCAAGCCAAGCCAGTCCTCAGGATCATGCAGTTGGACTGTCATTCCTTCCAAAAGGGCAATATTCACGAATTTGACGCGGCTGATGTCGTTGATAACCAATCCTCGAGACTGAGCGAGCATATCTATGGACAAAACGCCGACAGAATCGGTGGCTGTAGTAATGACCGGCTGTCCATCAAGAACACGAGCACATCGTGTGGACAATTCATTGGCACCACCCAAATGTCCGGCCAGCAAACTGATGGCGTACTGTCCTTCCTGATCAAGACAGACCACGGCAGGGTCAGTCTCCTTGCTTTGCAGGTGTGGCGCGATGCAGCGCACCGCAATACCTGCGGCGGCAACAAACACATGAGCATCAAATGTATTGAAGGTTGCTGAAATCAGTTCGGACAAAGAGTCGAACGGAGCAGCTCCTTCGGCCTCAAGACGTCGGGACGCGTAAACGGTCCCGCCCAGCTTGGCAGCCAGACGGCTGACAATAGTATGCCCTTTGCTGGTCAGAGCGTAATATGCAATTTTCTTTACAGACATCCTCTCTGTTTATCAGCATCACGCCTGATTCGAAAGTGAAAAATGCGATGAATACCCCCTCAAAAAGAGAAGAATTACCTTCTTTTTTCCTAACAAAAACGGGTCGGTACACAAACATGTGTACCGACCCGTCGAGATTATCATTTGAAAGGACTGTCTAGAATTCAACCTTGCGAGCCGCCTCCAACGTCTTTTCAAAATCTTCATCCGTATGAGCAAAGGAAGTAAAGGCACACTCGAAACCAGCCGGAGCCAGATATACACCTTGAGCAAGCATTTGCTGCCAGTAGGTTGCATAGGCCTCAGAATCACACTGGCCGGATTCGATCATATTGGTCACCGGCTTGTCTGAAAAATACATGGTAAAAGCGGAACCGATCTGTACCAAATGTACAGGCTTGCCCTTACCCTCGACGATGGATGCCAACTCTTCGGTAAAAGCCGTGGTCCGGGCTTCCAGAGCAGCGTAGTCACATTCAGCCAAACGGTTCAAAGTTGCCAATCCTGCGGCCATGGCGACCGGGTTGCCAGACAGTGTACCTGCCTGGAAAACGCCGCCCACGGGGGCCATATGCTCCATGATCTCACGCTTGCCGCCAAAACAGCCCACAGGGAAACCGCCGCCGATGATCTTGCCAAGGGTGGTCAAGTCAGGAGTGATGCCGTAGCGTTCCTGCGCTCCACCGCGAGCCAGCCTGAAGCCGGTGATAACTTCATCAAAAATAAGAACCGCGCCATACTGGGTGCACACATCACGCAAACCCTGAAGGAAACCGTTTTTGGGTTTGACCAAGCCCATGTTACCTGCGGCAGGCTCCACGATGATACAGGCTATCTCGTCGCCGGACTCTTCGAAAAGGGCCTTAACCGCATCGAGATCATTGTACTGAGCGAGCAACGTGTGCTTTGTCACCTCTTCAGGGACACCGGGAGTGCCGGGAACAACAGCTGCGGCAGAACCGGCAGCAGCCAAGAATGCGTCAGCATGACCGTGATAGTTGCCGATGAACTTCACGAACTTGTTGCGGCCAGTGTAGCCTCGCGCCAAACGCAAGGCAGACATGGTGGCCTCAGTACCGGAGGAAACCATGCGCATCATGTCCATGGAAGGAACAAGTTTGTTGATGGCCTCGGCCAGAGCGACCTCGCCGAAACAGGGTGCGCCGTAGCTGGAACCTTGATCAATGGCCTTGTGCGCAGCCTCGGAGACAGCAGGGTCCTGATGACCAAGAATCTGCGGTCCCCAGGAAAAAACGTAATCAATGTATTTGCGACCATCTACATCATACAGATACGCACCCTTCGCGTTTTCGATGAAGACAGGTTCAGCATTGACATACCTGCAAGCGCGCAGTGGTGAATTGACACCGCCAGGCATAAGGGTCTTGGCCTTGGCGTAGAGTTCTTTTGAGTTCATTGCAGCCTCGAATAGTGTATCGAATTATTTATTTGAAATAGACCATGGAGGTCTTCTTAAGCTCTTTGAGTGACTTCAACACGCAGTTGTCATCAATACCGATGATCTGCTCCAGTTCGGCCACTACTTCATTGGCATGACCGGGGCGTTCGCCATGAACCATCGTATATAAATTATACGTCCACTCCGGGTAGGTACGTCGAATGTAACAATGAGAAATCTCGGAGCGGGCCGCGCAGATCTCACCAATTTCGTCACTCCGCTCCTCCGGCACACGCCATGCCACCATGGCGTTGTGGCCGTAGCCCGCCTTCTGATGTCTGAGCGTAGCCCCGAAGCGACGAATGATCTTGCGCTCCTTGAGGTCGGCCAAAAGGTTGATAACGTCCTGCTCGTCCACGCCCACTGCCTCGGCAATAGTCTTGAACGGCTGCTCGGTGTCCGGCAAATCCTTGCCTGCCAAAGCGAGTATCCTTTCTTCGGTCTCGGTGAATTGTATAGCCATGGGAGGGTCTATACATCCGGCTGAAACAGGATGCAACCATGTGCACGATTTCATCTCACTGCCCCCCCGGATTGAGGACTTGCCACCAACTCCCGCCGCACGTATGCTAAAAGACTGTATAAAGCACGAAAGGAGTCCTTGCATGAAAATAGCAGTTCTGGGCGCAGGCGCCTGGGGAACAACCCTGGCCGACATGCTCGCAAAGAACGATGTAAACACCACTTTGTGGGCACGTGAGCCTGAAGTGGTGGCCAATATCCGTGAAAAAAGAGAAAACGCGACATTCCTGCCGGGCGTTCCCTTGTCCGAAAAGCTCAACATCGAATCCGACCCTGAAACAGCTTTTGCCGGGGCCGACTACTTTTTGGTCGTCATCCCCAGTCAATTCATCCGGCCCGCCCTTGAAGGGTTCCGGGATATCCTGCCGATGAATCCGGTAATCGTCTGTGCTTCAAAAGGCATCGAGCTAAACTCTCTGGCCCCCATGTCCCGAGTGGTCGCCGAAGCACTTGAAGGTAAACGTCCCCGTTACGCGTCGCTGTCCGGGCCATCCTTTGCCGCCGAGGTCTCCGCCGACATGCCCACATCCGTTTCTCTGGGCTGTGAAGACCATGAGCTTGGCCGTGAATTGCAGGAAGCCTTTTCCACCCCATTTTTCCGCGTTTATTTCACACCAGACTATCGTGGTGTGGAACTGGGCGGTGCGGTCAAAAACGTTATCGCTATTGCCGCAGGCATGGCCGATGGTCTCAATTTCGGTCATGATGCCAGAGCCGCACTCATCACCCGAGGACTGGCCGAACTGAGCCGCCTTGGAGAAGCCATGGGTGGGCAGGAACGTACCTTCATGGGACTGTCCGGCATGGGCGATCTCGTGTTGACCTGTACCGGCGACCTTTCCCGCAACCGGCAGGTGGGCCTGAAACTCGGTCAGGGCCAGAAACTCGACAACATCATCAGCGAGATGAAAGCCGTGGCCGAAGGCGTCAAAACCACCAAATCCTTGTACGACCTTTCCAAAAAACTCAATGTGGAATTGCCCATTACAGACCAAGTGTATAAGATACTCTATGAAGACAAAGACCCGGCTCAGGCCACTCGTGACTTGATGAACCGGGATTTGAAAGACGAATAAACAGGGAGTCGCCATGCGCCAGCTCGTTCTCACCGTGAGTCTCATCATTTTGACACTCGCCCTGCTCATGTTCTCAGGATGTTCCAGAGCATGGTATCATTCGGACCTCAGCGGCACAGCGGCTGACGAACAATTCGCCAAGGACTCGGACGACTGCAAGCTCAATGCAATGGACATGTATCCGCTGGATAAGCACATGCAGTCCCAAGGCTATGAGAAGTGCCTGCAAGAAAAGGGCTGGATGCACCAGCGCGACTACGACGGAATCCGCTTTGAAACCAAACCCAGATAATCGGGGGACACCATGACTCACGGTCCGATTCTGGTTCTCGGCTCCACCGGCTATGTTGGCGGACGGCTTGTCCCACTCCTTTTGGAAAAAGGATTTACCGTGCGCGCCGCTGGCCGGAGCGTGGAAAAGATCAAGGCTCGGTCGTGGGGTAACAACCCTAATGTCGAGGCTGTCCAAGCGGATATGCATGATGCGGACAGCCTGAATCGAGCTGCCAAAGGATGTACTGCAGCCTTCTATCTGGTCCACTCCATGAGCAGCCCCGGCCGGGATTTTGCGGAACAAGAGCGCGACGCAGCTTACAACATGGTCACGGCAACGCAACACGCGGACCTATCACGCATCATCTATCTGGGCGGTCTTGGTGAAGACCATGAAGATCATCCGCTGTCCAAACATCTTCGCTCCCGCGCCGAGGTAAGCCGGATTCTCGCTCTTGGCCCGGCCAAAGTGACAACCCTGCGCGCCGCACAAATCGTCGGGTCTGGTTCCTCTTCATTCGAACTAGTGCGGTATCTTGCGGACCGACTCCCGTTCATGATCACCCCCAAATGGGTACGGACCAGGACCCAACCCATTTCCATACGGAATGTACTCGGCTACTTGGTCGGCTGTTTGGAAAATGATGAGACAGCAGGACTGACATTGGATATTGGTGGACCGGACATCCTCTCCTATCAGGAACTATTTCAGTTGTACGCTGAAGTAGCCGGTATTCCAAAACGACGCATTTATCCATTCCCCTTTCTCTCGCCGCGCCTTTCATCTTTCTGGGTGTCCATGATCACCCCCATGCCCATGACCCTGTCCAGATCACTGATTGAAGGATTGCGTAACGAAGTTATTTGTCGGGACGACCGCATCCGCACACTGGTCCCGCAAGAACTTGTGTCCTGCCATGAGGCCATTCGTCTGGCTCTGGACAAAACCGAACACCAAAAAGTGGAGACCTGTCTATTTGACGTGGGCAGTGCGTGCATGCCGGAATGGGCATCGGAAAACGACCCCAAGTATGCTGGCGGCACCCGATTTGAAATGGGCTACAAAGCCCGACTTCAGGGCGATCCGGCAAAAGTATGGGATGTGGTGACACGCATCGGCGGCGAACAGGGATGGTATTACGGCGACCCGCTCTGGCGACTGCGAGGATTTATCGACCGTGTTCTGGCTGGACCTGGATTAAAACGCGGCAGACCGCATGGCAACGGCACCCCGCGCGTGGGTGACGCCCTCGACTTCTGGCGGGTTTTGGCCAGTGATGAAGGCCGCAGGCTATTACTTCTGGCTGAAATGCGTCTGCCCGGAGAGGCCTTGCTGGATTTCAAATTCGATTCGCAATGGGGCAATGCCGTAGACTTGTCCATGACCGCCAAATTCCTCCCCAAGGGACTGACCGGCATTCTCTACTGGTATGCCATGTACCCCTTCCATGTGGTCTTGTTCAAAAATATTCTCAAAAATATTTCCGACCTGGCGGGAACCCACCTTTACGAACCGCCACGCCGAGTCGACTAGGATCAGAATGGCCGAAAAACTTCGTACAGGACGAACCACCGGATCGTGCGCTTCGGCAGCGGCCATGGCGGGAGTCCTCTTCCTTTTGACTCGGGCACAACCCGACTCGGTAAACATCCCCCTGCCCCCCGGCGGCACGCTGACTGTCCCTATTGAGCGATACAATCCCGAGGGGGAAACCGTGCGAGTTACCGTCATCAAAGACGGTGGCGACGACCCTGACGCAACCCACGGATGCGAAATTCAAGCTGTTGTCTCCGTCGACACAATGACCCACGGCGAACTGTCTGTGGACGTTGATGGGGGAAGAGGAGTAGGCCGCGTCACCCTGCCGGGTCTGCCCGTTAATGTAGGCAAGGCAGCCATCAATCCCGAACCACTCCGACAGATTGAAGAAGCGGTTCGCGCAGCCGTCCCTTCTCTGACACACGGCCAAATCTCAGTTGTGATCGAAGTCCCGGAAGGCAAAGATATCGCCCACAAAACCATGAATGCCCGACTAGGCATCATCGACGGCATTTCCATCCTCGGCACACAGGGAATCGTCAAACCGTTTTCCCATGATTCATGGCGCGCCACAGTCGCAGAAGGGTTGGATGTGGCCAAGGCGCAGGGATTGGATTACGCAATTTTCACCACGGGGAGACGGTCTGAACGACTCTATCTGGAGCACAGCCCGACCACCCCGGAGTTGGCACTGATTCAGGCTGCGGACTTCTTCGAATTTTCCATGCAGGCCGCAGCAAAACGCGGCTTTACGCATGTCACATGGAGCATGTTTTTCGGCAAATTGGTCAAACAAGCGCAAGGACTTCCTTATACCCATGCCAAAACACATCCGGTTGACTTCGACCGACTGGCCGACTGGTGCGAAGAAGCAGGAGTCGCCGCGCCCTATCTTCCGGCCATCCGAGAAGCCAACACCGCCGTGCAGGTCCTCGGCATGCTGATTGATGATCCGGCGCGGCCCGCCCTCATCAATATTCTTATCAATGAAGCGAAACGAAACGCAGAGGCCTTTGCGGACAACCGAATATCCGTCAACTACCAGATCTATAATTTTGACGGTTCCACATTGCGATAACTCAACCCATTCACTACAAAAAAACTCTTTTTTTACAATTGTATCGGTAAAGAAAGCATCCTCATCTTCCGATAGGACCATAGGGGAAACGTGTACGGTTTCGCACACGATGTTCAACTTTGGTCGAGCGCCCCATGGGAGACTCAGGCTCTGCACCACGTTTATCCGTGCGTCAGGGCTAAAATATCAGCGTAAAGGGGCGCGCATGCCAAGGGTGTCTATTGTCATACCCAACTATAACTATGGCCGATTTGCCGACAGACTTTTCGGCTCCATAGCCGCACAATCCATGCCGCTTGGAGACATGGAAATATTCTTTGTTGACGACGGCAGCAGTGACGATTCGCTAGAGCGAGCAACTCACTGGGCGACACACATTCCCTGTGAACGATTTGAAATCATCCCATTGTCCCGAATCGGCAAACCCGGCCCGGTACGAAACCATGGGCTGGCACTCGCAACAGGCGAATACCTGTTCTGCATGGACCCGGACGACACCCTGCACCCAGAGTATCTGGCTCGATGCGTCAACACGCTTGAGAACACACCAAAAATTGACCTGATCTATACGGATTACCGGGAAAACACGCTTGATGGTTCCCGAGAGGTTGGACTTCCCAAATTCAATCAGGGATTGTTACGCATACAAAACATCCTGCCGAGCACTGCCCTCTACCGGCGTGAAGTTTGGGACGCAGGCATTCGTTACCGCGACAACACCGAATATGAAGACTGGGATTATTGGATACAATGCCTGATGGCGGGAGCCAATTTTATTCGCCTCCCTGAAGTTCTCTATAATTATGAAATTCACACTTCAAATTTCTCCCATCATGCACAAAAAAACGATGGACATGCCAAGGCGCAAATCGTTTTGAACAACGTATCTTTTTTCCACCCCCTCGTTCAGGAATGGGCAAAGGATTACATGCGGGGAAGACTCCATTCACAGGCCTTTCAACGAGGCCACATCCCAAGCCCGAAAGATGTACGAGCCTTGCTAAAAACCGTGGAACAAAAAGTTTTCAAGGCGTCGGGATTCTAATCCGAATACCAATAAAAAAAGGGCTGTGTGATTTCACACAGCCCTTTTTTTATATCAGATGGAATAGTTCATCATTCGTTCTGAAAAGCTTCCCAGTCGGCCAAAAATGTAGCCAACCCCTTATCCGTCAAGGGATGTTGCATCAACTGCATGATAGTAGCGTATGGCAAAGTAACCACGTCCGCACCGATCAACCCGGATTCAATGACGTGCATGGGATGTCGCACGGATGCCACCAAAATTTTTGTCGCAAAGCTGTAGTTGTCGAATATAGTCCGCATCTGGTCCACGCTTTCCATACCGGACTGTCCCAGCCCATCAAGCCTGCCCACAAACGGTGAAACATAGGTAGCTCCGAGCTTGGCTGCCAACAACGCCTGTGACGGAGAAAAAACCAGCGTAACGTTGGTCTTGATTTCACGTTCACGCAATTCCTTGAGTGCCTTCATTCCTTCAGGAATCATGGGAATTTTCACCACCACATTAGGGCCAAATGAAACAAGGTCCTTAGCTTCCTTGATCATTTCTTCGTGGGTAGTACCTATGACTTCAAGCGAAACAGGACCATCAACGGCATCACATATAAGCGAAGCCTGTTCGCGCCAATCGCCACCCTCGCGAGACATAAGCGTAGGGTTAGTGGTCACGCCGTCAAGCAAACCGAGTTCATTGACTTCGCGTATCTGGTCCAAATTGGCCGTATCCAGAAAGAATTCCATGTGTCCTCCTTATGAGACCGGTACAGAATAATCCTCGTATTGATTATGCCGTGCATAGCATACTCGAAAAAGAGTGGAAACCTTCCGCAAACGTTTTCGATTCCACAACCATTCTCCTTTCACCTTTCTTCGGTTTCGTTTACATTAGCCGCATGTCGATCATGGAACCCATCAAAATACTCGGACTTTCACCCGGCGCACTCGAAATTTCGAACGCTGCCAGAAAGACTCTAGCCACTGCCAATCTGGTCGTCGGCGGCAAGCGATTGCTTGCAGCCTGTCAAGACGCAATATCACCCAAAAATTGTGCAACACTACCTATCACAGGCCCTCTGCCGCCAATTATCGACACGATCCGCAAAGCAGCGAAAGTCGGTGACTCCGTGGTGGTACTCGCAGATGGGGACCCGCTCTTTTTCGGCATCGGCAAACGATTGGGTGAAGACCTTGGTCGAGAAAACATCGTTGTTGAACCGAATATTTCCACAATGCAACTGGCTGCTGCCCGACTCAAATTGCCATGGCAGAAAATGGATTTTGTCTCCCTGCATGGACGCGACGATTTTGCGCCACTCTATGCCGCGCTGGTCAGAGCCGATCTCATCGCAGTTTTTACCGACAAGGAAAACACTCCCGCAGAAATCGCACGAGCTTTACTCGAACGCGGTGCCGACTGCTTTGCCATGACTGTCCTTGAAGATCTCGGCTCACCAGAGGAACAAATTCGTCCATTGGCCCTCCCTGACACATGGGGCATGGAATTCTCAGATCTCAACCTCGTTATACTGGAACGCTTGTACCCACCGGAGATCGAGTTAACGCTCGGCATCCCTGATCATTTCTATCTGCATCAGAAAAACCTGATCACCAAATTGCCTGTACGGGCCACTGGCCTTGCCCATCTTAATGTCGAACCGGACTCCACGGTCTGGGACCTCGGTGCAGGTTGTGGTTCAGTTTCTATCGAGGCATCTCATTTAGCCCGACGTGGCCGTGTTTTTGCCGTAGAGAGACACAAAACTCGTGCGGCCATGATCCGCGAAAACATCCGTCGTACCGGCGCATGGCTGGTCGACACGGTGCTTGGCGCAATGCCCGACTCTCTCGAAGGACTGCCTGAACCGGACCGCATTTTCATCGGCGGAGGACTGGGGGGCGAATCAAATCAGAAGACATCCCTGCTTGCCGTTGCCTGCGACCGGCTCAAACCACGAGGGCGCATGGTTGTCCATTGCATCCTGCTCGACTCCCTGCATGAGGCAAAAGACCATTTCCAAAAACTCGGTTGGCATTTCGGCGTGACCCAGCTTCAAGCCTCGGCCACCGACTCTCTGGCCGGAGACCTTCGCTTCAAAGCGCAAAATCCTGTTTTCGTTTTATGGGCTGAAAAACCCTAGAAGCTGCCAAAGCATAATTATTGGCAGCCCACACACCATAGAGTACCATGAACCACATGCCTGCCAATAAAGACCATCACCCCCTTCGAGCCTTGCGTGCATGGGCTCTTTACGACTGGGCCAACTCGGGATTCGCCGCATTGGTGCAAACCTTTGTGTTCGCGGCCTATTTCACCAAAGCCGTCGCCGAGAACGAAACCTTGGGCATTGCTCAATGGGGCAACATGATGGGCGTGGCGGGCTTGATCATTGGCATTGGCGGGCCGATACTCGGAGCCGTGGCCGACCGTTCTGGTAGACGCAAACCGTGGCTCGGTCTGTTCACCGGCGTATGTATCACAGCCACGTCTCTACTCTGGTTCGTCCAGCCGAACGCTTCATACGTCTGGCTTGGTCTTTTTCTGGCCGGAATCGGCACTATCGGCAGCGAATACGCAATGGTTTTCTACAACGCCATGCTCCCGGATCTGGCAGAACCCAAAATCATTGGCCGCTGGTCCGGCTGGGGTTGGGGGCTGGGATACGCAGGTGGTCTGATCCTGCTCATCATCGCACTCTATGGATTCGTACAACCGCCGGGCTGGTTCAGCGTCCCTCGCGAAGGAGCCATGCACATCCGGGCAGTCATGCCACTGACAGCACTTTGGTATCTAATATTCTGCCTACCCATATTTCTCTACTCCCCAGACAAACCGTCCACGGGAGTTCCGCTTAAAAAAGCGATAACAGGGGCATTTTCCCAATTACACGACTCCATCAAACATGTCCGCGACTACCGAGGCATCGCCATCTTCCTGCTGGCCCGCATGTTCTACAACGACGGCCTGACCACCATGTTCGCCTTTGGCGGCATCTACGCGGCTGCAACCTTCGGTATGTCCGCGTCCGAAGTCATTCTCTTCGGCATTGGATTGAATGTCACCGCAGGCTTGGGGGCAGCGTCCTTTGCATGGCTCGACGATTGGCTCGGACCACGCAAAACTATTCTTTTCTCCTTGATCGGACTCGTGATTCCGGGCGCAGCCATTCTGCTCGTCACAGACAAAACCCTGTTCTGGATTTTCGGGCTGGCCATTGGTATATTCGTGGGACCAGTGCAGGCATCAAGCCGGTCCTATTTGGCCCACGCGGCTCCCGCCAAACTGCGCACCGAAATGTTCGGTCTGCTCGCACTTTCCGGCAAGCTGACATCGTTCATCGGGCCGTTTCTGGTGGGTTGGCTGACTCTCGCCTCCGGCAATCAACGTGTGGGTATGGGGGCTGTCATCGGACTGTTTGTCCTTGGCCTGATCGGCATGCTGTTTGTGCCTCCCGTGAAAAACACAAAATGAGGAAAAAGCCATGTCCAACTTCCGCTTTGACCTGACTGAAGAAGAAAAAAGCTATCTCAAAGAACTTGTTGTTCAGTCCATTTCTTCCGGCCTCAACCCGAATGGGGAAACCGACGGTCCGACAGAACCGCCAACCGACACCCTCAAGGAACAATTGGGAGCCTTTGTCACGCTCAAACTTGGTGGCCAACTACGCGGATGCATCGGCAATGTTCAAGGCAGCGGAGAACTGTATCGAACCGTCTGGAGCATGGCCCATAGCGCGGCCTTTGAAGACCCTCGATTCCCACCTGTAACCAGCCATGAATTCGACGCCCTCGATTATGAAATATCCATCCTGAGTCCCGTCGAAATATGCCCCAACCCCAAATTAGTGGAAATTGGTCGACACGGATTAATCATGTCCAGCGGAAGGCGGTCCGGCCTGCTCCTGCCTCAGGTTCCCGTAGAATGGGACTGGGATCGGGAGACATTCCTAGCCCAAACCTGCGTCAAAGCAGGATTACCACAAAACGCCTGGAAGGACGAAAATACAACACTTTTTTGGTTTGAAGCTGTCGTCTTCTAAACAGATTAAACCGATCTTTTCCATTTTCATACACAAAGTATTATCCGCAAACGGGACTTTCTCCTATCGACATGGTAAGGATAGATCAGATATATTTCCTTCTATGATGAGTAATATTGCCTACAAAACGAAATACTGTTCATCCATCACTCCGAAGATCAGGTAGCATCGTATCATGACCAAAAAAATCATCACCCCCGAGAACCACACCCTTGCGCCAGCCGACGCCAAGGTTGTGGTCATTCCCGGCGTCAAGATGAGCATCTCTTTGGGAAAAGAGGTTGTGATCCGAATTCCGGGAACCGAACAATCATATCGAGGCAAGATCGTGGGTTTCGATCCCTACGAATATGTGATTGCCAATGTCCGCTTACCCTCCCGCATCCGCCAAAAACTCGCCTTCGGCGGCCAAATCGTGCTGAAATACATCCACAAAGGTACGGTTTACGGCTTCAAGACGACGGTGCACAACGCCATCACTTCGCCAACGTCCCTCATCTTCTTCGACTACCCCAGCACCATCGAAAAAATCGAACTGAGGCGCAAGGAACGCGCCAGGTGCAGCATTGACGGCGCATTGCATTCTTCGGATGGAGCGCATGATTGTCTGGTCGTCAATGTCAGCGAGACCGGATGCAAGATTTCGGCGCGGGCCGGGAATCGGGATACGATATCCACAACACAGGTGGACGACACCCTGTTCGTTGTCATGAATCTTGGAGCGGACGGCACTCTCAAACTCCCTATAGTGGTGCGAAACATGAAACGGGAAAAGGGCATCCTCACCCTTGGTGCGATGTTCTTGGACATCACCAAAGAGGAAGAAAAGCGCATCGTGAAATACTTGGCCAGGGTTCAAAGACACACTCGCTAACCAAACACAAAAACCATGATAAAAAAAATTCCAATCAACGAACTGAAACAGGGAATGGAGGTAGTGGAGCTTTCTTCGGAAATGTGGAAGCACCTGCCGTATCTGTATGCTCATCCGGGGATCATCTCATCCGTGGAAGAAGTCGCTCGTATCAAGGCTGAAGGGTATCAACAGGTTTTCGTCAAAACCGAAAATTCCGACGGCCAATCTGACGAGGAACGGCTCGACCACCTTATTCGCCAGCGCGAAGAGACGCCTTTAAGCACGCCGCGCACACCCTTTTCAGAAGCTATCAAGACCGCCAGCGTCACCTATGAAAGTGCCATGACCTACGCCATGCGGATCGTCAACGATGCAAAATTGGGCCGAAAAATTGATTATGACACAGCCGTGGAAACCGCCAGCGCCATTGTGGACTCAGCCGTCAGCAACCCGGACACGTTGGTCTGCCTGTCAAAACTGTCTTCCTTTGACAATTATACTTACACCCACTGCATAAACGTGGCCGCCATCGCCGTGGTCTTCGGTGAATTCATCGGCATGTCCCGCGATGACCTCATCCTGCTCGGTACCGCAGGCATGATGCATGATCTAGGCAAGACAACCGTTCCAAGTCGGATCGTCAACAAACCCGGCAGACTCACCAAATTTGAATGTGAAGAGATGAAACGGCACCCTGTGTATGGACGCACGATTCTGAGCAAAAACAGAGCAATTCCATCCAAGGTGCTCGTCGCGGTCCGGGCGCACCACGAAAAATTCAACGGCACCGGATATCCAGACGGATTAACACGCAAAGACATCCCGGCCTTTGCCCGCATCCTGTGTCTGTCCGACATTTACGATGCTCTGACCAGTGACCGCTGTTACAAACACGCCATCCTGCCCAACAAAGCCTTGGGAATCATGTATGGCATGCGTGACCAGGATTTCGACCCTACGGAAATCCAATTGTTCATCAAATGTCTGGGGATATTCCCATCTGGAAGCTTTGTCCGTTTGAATACCGGCAATTATGCGCTGGTCTTCGAATCCAATGCGCAACAACCGCTTTACCCAAAAATCAAGGTCATCATGGACAAACAGATGCGCCCTATTAAAGCTTGGGACATTGACCTCTCGACCCAAAACCCCGAAGCTCCCGACTCCGTAGAAATCACCGAATGTGCCGACCCCTCAGATTATCGTCAAAATCTCATGGAATTCATGCTGCCTCAATGATACTAAAGAGACGATATGTACACACAGACTGACATCCACTTCTCTCAGGAAACATCATGATAGATACTCAAGTATGGGTCGTCATACTCAGCCTTACCTTTCTGCTCTATGCCCTCAAATGGTTCATCAGTCGCAAACGAAGCGTCAAGGTCTACCGCATCAGCCCTCAGTCACTCCAGCGGTCCAAGGAAGTCTTGATGGCCGTCCTTCCTCTAATCGAAGATGAAAATGATTTTCCGCTTGATCGATCAAAAATCCCCTATTCCAAGGAAGACATCAAAAGCGCAGCCAAAATCCTGGCCTATTATTTCTGGAGAAAGAAACGTCACGACGAATTGCAACGCATCAAAAACTGCTTTATCTCAATTGCCCGATTTCAGGACTCCAGCCAAGACCTTGAAACCCAGGAACGGACAGCGGCCAGAGAAAGAAAACAGTTAAAACGCGAGTTGGACTTCTACATGACCCACTCGCCTTTCAATGCAACCAAATCCAGAAAACAGCCCTGATTATTCCTTTGGTGAGCATTCGCTCCGAATCTCGACAAACCGCTCTTTCAGTTTGCCAACAATATAATCGTACCCTTCATATGTATGCGGAATCAGACAGGTGGTGCAATCCTTTACGCCGCTTTCAGACCGTCGGTAATTCCCACCACACTCTTCAAAAAAATACAGCGGACAATAGCAAAAAAGGCAATTGAACTTTTCCGGTCTGCTCGTCTTATGACAAGGGAAATACTTACATTCCGAGTTGTTGAAGAATCTATAACTATTTTTCATGACGTCACATCCGATTAAATTTTAGGCCCATGGTGGGAGACATATAGCATACGCTCAAGGGGGGATTCTTCGCAAGATACTCTAAATCTCAGATTCTTTACAAACACGTAACCGACAACAAAAACATCGGCTTTCCTCTCGCGCCACCATTATAATCCTCTTTTTTTAACATTTTCATTATGCAGAGAGAATAGGGATAATCCCTGTTAAATTTCAGATGAGGAGAAAGTGATGCGAAGAGCAAGTGTTTTATTCATCAGCATGACGTTCTTTGCCATGCTACTGGTCGGATGCACAACCGGTGAACCGGTCTTCGATGTAAAAAAAATTACGTCACAGCCCAAGAATTTCGTTGGTTCGGAAACCTGCAAAACGTGCCACCTTGAGCACTACGATTCATGGAAGGTCACCAATCATAGCCGCATGGCTCAGGATGTCACAGTCAACGCCGACGCCTTTATCGTGGATATCAATCTGGATAATATCAAAGCAGACTTCAAACTGCTCGAAGACAAGGGTAAACTCAAACTGCCTCTGAATGACATCTACTTCCCGAACAAAGAAGACATCAAGTACACTATCGGCAACGAATGGAAGCAACGTTACATTATCGAAAAAAATGGCATTCTCTATATTTCACCCATCCAATTCAACACCGAGACCGGACGTTGGGTCAACTACCACGAAAAAGACTGGGAAAAACGTCCTTGGCTGCTCAAATGCGGAGGCTGTCATACTACCGGCACCAAACTCGACCTGGAATATCCTGCCAACAGCACCTTCACCGAACCGGGTGTTGGCTGTGAGGCCTGTCATGGAGCCGGCTCCTGGCATGTTGCGCTGCCAAAAACAGCTGTGTTCGAAAAACGTGAGACCATTCTCAACCCGGCCAAAATGCCTCGCGGTACTTCGGTGCAGGTCTGCGGAAGCTGTCACAACCGAGGCAAATCCACCATGGCCAAAGGTTCAAGCTGGCCCGTGGGCTACACTCCTGGCAAGGCTCTGGAGCCGTATTATACATCCACATCATACGCTGCGGGCGACAAGAAACACATGTACCCCAACGAATTCTCCAAAGGCCACCACCAGCAGTACATCGATTGGCTCAAGTCAGAACACCGCCGTGAAGGTGTGACCTGCACATCCTGCCATTCCGTACACCAACTCGGCATGCCCTCAACCCGCTTCCAAACCAAGGCCGCAGGGTCGGCTTCCTGTCTGGGCTGTCACAAACAACAGAACAGCAACATGGCACATGCCATCCACTCATTCGCCAACTGTGTGGGATGTCATATGCCTCGTATCGCCAAAAGTGCAGAATCCAGCGATATTCACAGCCACGTCTTCAAGACGTTGCTCCCGTCAGGAACTCTAGAAAATCCCGAAATCCCGAACTCCTGTCAGAATTGTCACCACCACAAGGATGCCAATCTGGCCGAACTGCAAAAGCAATTTGAGTTGTTGGCTTCAATGCCCAAACCCGAGGGCAAGGTTGTGGAGTCTGTGAACGCCTACAAATAGGAGGCGATCATGCAACGGATAATCATAATCATAGCCCTGCTCCTTGTGGGAGGCGTTATGGCTTCACCCTGTATGGCTCAGGAGGAAGTCGCCGGTTCCAACCGATATCTACTCAACGAGATGAGCACGGGATATTACGAAGAATATGAAGTCATACCGGGACGAGACAGCCCATTCCTGCAATGGGATGAGCCACGGAACACCATCCGAACCGGCGGCAGGGGACGCTCTGCCACATATCAGGCAGATTCCCACGCAGGTGTGCCTAATTATTGGCGACACAGGTGCAGCTCATGCCACAAAAAAGAAGCGCACAACAACCGGCATGTGACCAGAAACAACATCGCCTGCCGCCATTGTCATGGAGTTGAGCCCATAGCAGGTATCAACCACTACAACTCGCCGATGAATCCCATTCGCAGGCATGCCTATGTCTGCGCGAAGTGCCATCAGGGCGCAAACGGTTCATTTGCCATGTATCTCGTTCATGAACCGCCCCCTCTGCTCGCAGGTACTGCGGAGAGTTTCCCGGTTCTGTACTGGATTACATGGATAATGGTAGCGATCGCTTTCTTCTCGTTTGCACTTTTCCTGCCACATACCGGCCTATGGATGCTCCGAGAACTATTCACCAGAAAAAAAGGGGGTGACGAATGAGACTCAAACGATTCACCCCAGTCCAAAAGGCGTTTCACGCCATGTTGATGCTGTCATTCCTGGTGCAAGCCGTTACCGGCACGGCCAGAATGTACATTGAAACCAACTGGGGCAGGACTTTGGCCCACCCCTTTGGCGGCTATGAGCAATGCCTGATTGTCCACAAATACGTTGGACTGTTCATGCTCTTCCTCTTCGTCTGCCATCTGGCGTATGTGTTGTTCGTCGTCATGTCCAAAAAAGTCCACAGCGACGACGGTCTATGGTTACAAAAAAAAGACGTACGAGAGTTCTTCACCCACCTGCGCTGGATGTTCGGCGGCGAGGCACCTCGTTTCGAACGTTGGGGATATTGGGAGAAATTCGACTACTGGGCCGTCTTCTGGGGTATGATAATCCTCGGCGTCACAGGGCTCATGCTCTATGCACCTCTTGAGACCTCCCGCTACTTCAAGGGTTGGTCCCTGAATGTGGCCTTATGGGTACACCGTATCGAGGCCTGTCTGGCCATGTTGCATATCTTCGTCATCCACTTTGCCATCGCTCATTTACGAAGGCATAATTTCCCCATGGATCGCGCTATGTTCTGTGGAGACACGGACCTTGAATCTGCAAGCGAAGAACGCCCGGCATGGTTGGCACGACTCAGGACAAATAATGAGTTGAACGAAAAGGCCATTGACGATGTCTCCTCCATCCGAGTGGTCGTAACGTATGCGGTAGGCCTCGGCGCAGTTGCCCTCGGCATCTCCCTCGTCATAGGAGGGCTTATGAACGCCGGACTTGTCAATTGGTAGACACTAACAAAAAATGCCCGAAGCAAATGCTTCGGGCCTTTTTTGACGTTACTCGCTGTGATACGATTCAATCCATTCCTCCAAATTCGGTGGAACCTTCTGAAAATGCATGTAATCAACCTTTTCTCCAGTCCAATCACCTCCCCATTCCCAACCCTGTTTCTTAAAGGCTTTCACAACCGACGAGTCCAGCAAAAGGGTTTCAGGATCTGAAGGATCATATGTCGCCCCCGGAGGAAGAATCAAATCGCCCTTGATATAAGGATTCTTTCGAGGATTGATATCAACAGCCAATCCAAAGGCATGCTTGGAGAGATGTCTGGAATCAACGATTGGTCTCCACACATAAGCCGACGTGTTATTGGTATCAGGAGATAGCCCATATAAGGCCTTTTTCTGTATCAAAGGATGGGCGATAGGGAGTACGGATTCAACAGGAAAACGACTTCTTTTAATTCTTTCAAATATCAAGCGGATGTCATCTTCAAGAGCCTTGTGGACAACAACCTGCCCCTGATGCACAACTCCGTCCGGGCCATAATATCGGACCGGGACAATAACAAGTCGCTCCTGAATGGATGCAATGACATCGGGAGGCTGATTCGTGTAAATAGCCTCCTCACTAGAAAGGCTGCTGTCAAAAACAACAGGAGCACACCCAAAAAGCACAGCAAGACTGACGACCGGCAGCCATAGCCCTTTTATCAAAAATCGAAACACTAAAATCCCCTTTATATGCAGACGCTTTTTTTGCCGAGCACAATTCTGTTCATCGTCAAAGACATCACGCTCCCGCTAACCACTTAACCCACAATTTGCGTGTTCGTGGCCCGTCGAACTCGCAAAAGTAAATCTTCTGCCATGTCCCAAGCTGGATGTTACCACCCTCGACAATGACGAGCTGATCGCACCCAAACAGAGATGATTTGATATGAGCGTCGGAATTGCCCTCGGCATGGTGATAATCTCCATGATGCGGCACGAGTTTGCGCATATTCACAAGGATATCGCGCACTACGTCCGGGTCTGCACCTTCATTGATGGTAATAGCCCCTGTGGTATGCGGACAATAGAGCATGAGTGCGCCATCAGACCATCCGTTTTCATGAATGACTTTACGAACGGCGGTGGTAATATCCACCATTTCTTCATGGTCATGAGTTTGAACACGCAAGATTTCCACGACAACGCCCCTTTACCCTTCGGATTCCCTGTTGATTTCCACTCTATTACGGCCTTTGTCCTTGGCCTGATACAAGGCCTTGTCGGCCCGGGCCAGCATATCTTCATAGGCGTCCACACCAAAACGAATGTCCCAGGCGTAATGGGCAATACCGATGGAGATGGTGCAGGCCAGCGGGAGTTCATCCGTGTTATAAATATGTGCCGCGACCTCCTGACGAAGACGTTCGGCCAAGACCTGACTTGATTCCAAGTCAGAACCGGGGGCGACCACGGCAAACTCTTCGCCACCATAACGAGCAACGATGTCGGATGAACGAATAACATCCTGAAAAGCCTGTGCTATTTGCTTGAGAACTATATCGCCAACCGCATGTCCATAGGTGTCGTTGATATTCTTAAAATGATCAATATCCATCATGAACAGAGTACACGGCTGTTTGGCACGAATGGCGATATCCACCAAACGCGCGCCCTCCTTCATCAAAAAACGTCTATTGGGCAGCCCTGTCAATTGATCGGTAACAGCAGACGTCTCCAATTCCTGAACAGTTTCATCGACTTTCGCCTGCATGGCACAAAAAGCTTCTACAAGGTTATCAATCTCTTGAGGGGGAGAGTATGGAAAAACATCAAAACACGTCTGATCATATTCTCCACGAGTCATTCGTAATGAGATTTCACTGATACGAGCCAAAGGCTGCGTGATGGAACGAGCCAAACGCAAAAAGACTGGGCTCAAGATGGCTATGGAAATAAAAAAACCACCAATAATCGTCCAAAGGAAAGGATATAACGGGCCGATCGCTTCGCTATAACCAATCTCGGAAACAATGAGCCATGTGCCGTCCTTGGTCCATTGGCTGGCTCCCAAAACCTTAACCCCCCTATAATCACGATACGGTTTGGTCGGTTGTTTCCCGATCAGTCCGGTACGAAGCACGTCAGAATTGTTCTTGATCGTCATGATTGCCGTCGTCTGAATTCTGCCCTGCCTCCGCAACTCCCCCTGATAACGGGATTCGGTCAGCATGTACCCTTCCCGGTTCAAAAGGTACGTTTCTCCAGTCTCGCCAAATCTAAGATTATTCATGAGATCGTCAATTGCCGTCAAACGGGAAGCAAGAAAGACAACACCACCGAAAGAGCCATCCAATCGTTTTACCGGATGAGAAAAAATAATGATGGGCTTTCCAGACGTTCTTCCGATAAGAACATTCGTCACAAAAGCTTCGCCAGCACGGGCCTTAATAAAATATTCCCGATCAGAAACATCTACCATAATTTTGGTCGAAGAAGCCCCAACGGTTTTCCCGTCAGCCCCAGCCATGACCACAGCAGAAATATCCGGATGCGTTTTATCGAAATGTTCAAGAATGGGGTTGATTTTTTCAACTTGGCCATGCCGCACCACATCCAATTCAGCCAAGAATTGTATATTTCTTTCCTGCTCCTGATACCATTCCTCGATGACAATCTTGTGGGATACGGCTTGTTCAAGAAGTCCCTTCTCGACATTTTCCAGAATGGATGCCCGCACAAAAACGATGAGAACAACTGCAGCAAAAAGCAAAGGTACACCGACCATAAGCGTAGAATACAGCCTGATTCGACCACCCACGGAATCCGGCACAAGAAACTGTCGCATATAAAACTCCAATCTGAATCATTCTATAAGACGACATAATCTTGCATTATCCAAAAGAAGTGAGCAACCGCCTTATAAATCAAAACAACAAACGTCTTTCTGACTATTTGTGCCTTAGAAAGAAACTAACCTCTCTATTTACGGTACATATGCTTGAAATTTTCATCGTAAAGCAGGGACTTGGCAGTACCGGCATCCTTGACTCCCTGTCCGGGCAGGATCAGAAAAACTGTCTGACGAACAAAATCATTGGTGCGTGCGGTATGTGCCAACTGACCGAGTTCGGTTTCAACAACCCTTTCTTCAGGCCATCCAACACGGTAGGCCATGACGACCAGCGTTGATTCACCCAACCCTCCAGCCAGCAGTTCTTTCTGGATACCTTCCGGGTTCCCGGCGGACAAATAAATACACATCGCCGAACCGTGTGCCGCCAACTTTCGCAGATCCTCGGATTCCGGCACTGGGGTCTTCCCGGCCAGTCGGGTGAAAATCAAAGTCTGCGTCACTTCCGGCACGGTATACGACTTCATCGCAGCTGCCGCTGCCGCGAATCCAGCGGTCACTCCCGGAACAACGGAATAGCCCACGCCGTCACGATCCAGCAATTCCATCTGCTCTCGAATCGCCCCATACAGGGAAGGATCACCGGTATGCACCCGCGCTACGGAACCACCAGCCCGAACAGTCTCCATCATCAAATCGTGTGTTTCTTCAAGGTTCAAAGGGGCGGAATCCGCGACCTTCGCTCCGACCTTGGCTCCGGCCACGACTTCGGATGGCACCAATGAGCCAGCATACAATACAAGGTCTGCCTCACAAATAAGTCGCTGTCCCTTAACCGTCAGCAATTCTGGATCGCCCGGACCGGCACCAATAAAATAGACTCTTGTTTCAACCATATATCCTGCCGTCGAATGTTTTTTTGAAGGTTTGTAATGACACTTACACGGTACACACTGGACATATGAAAGCCAAGCCAGAGAAAAGCCACACCATTATAACGTAAACAGTATTGTTTCACCTCTTCATAGTATGCTATTGTTTAAATCCTTCTCACTCGGGGGTTCCCCGAAAACACTAGGAGCACACCATGCTTCCGATGCCGTACGATGAGGTTCACAAAGAAATCCTCAAGCATATCCCCGAAGACCGGGTATACACTGATTCGCTGCGCACCTTGGCCTATGGCACGGACGCGAGCTTTTATCGACTGATCCCCAAAATCGTAGTCGACACTGAAAATGAAGATGAAGTGGTGCATGTTCTCAAGGCGACCAGACGACACAAGGTTGCCGTGACATTCCGTGCAGCCGGGACATCACTGTCAGGACAGGCCATCAGTGATTCCGTCCTCATCCGACTGGGCGAAGGCTGGCGCGACTACGAGATTCTCGACAAGGCCAAAAAAATAGCACTGGAACCGGGAATTATCGGAAGTTACGCCAACCAGATTCTTGCGCCGCACGGCAAGAAAATCGGCCCTGACCCGGCCAGTATCGACACCTGTAAGATTGGTGGTATTGTGGCCAACAATGCCTCGGGCATGTGTTGCGGTGTTGCCGAGAACTCATACAAGACGCTGGACTCAATGCGTATCGTGCTGGCCGACGGTACCATTCTCGACACGGGGAACGAGGTCAGCAAAAAAACTTTTACAAAAAGTCACGGCCAAATTCTCAAAGATATTTCTCACCTCCGTAAAAAGGTACTGGCCGACAAGAAAATGACCGCCCGTATCAAGCGCAAATTCAAAATCAAGAACACCACGGGCTACAGCCTAAACGCCATCGTGGATTTCGAAGACCCGTTCGAAATTCTCCAGCACTTACTGGTCGGTTCCGAAGGCACGCTCGCCTTCATTTCCAAGGTCGTCTACCGGACAGTTGTAGAACACCCGCACAAGGCATCCGCACTCATGCGGTTCCCGGATATCCGATCGGCCTGTGAAGCGGCTACCATCTGCCGCACGCAAAAAGTTTCTGCTGCCGAACTCATGGACCGAGCTGCTCTGGCCTCGGTACAAGACAAGCCCGGTATGCCCGAAGGTTTGACCGAACTCGGCCCGAAAGCCAGTGCATTGCTGGTGGAAGTGCGTGGTCGCACCGAAAAAATCCTCCAAGACAAGATATCCAAGGTGCTTGAAGCAATCAGCGAACTCCCCAAGGTCACACCTCACGAGTTCACTTCGATCCCGGCGGAGTTCAATTCCCTGTGGAATGTCAGGCGTGGTCTATTCCCTGCTGTAGGCGCAGTACGCGATGCCGGGACCACGGTCATTATCGAGGATGTAGCCTTCCCCATCAAGGATCTGGCCCAAGCCACGCTTGATTTACAAAAACTCTTCAAGAAAAACGGTTATGACAAGGCGATCATTTTCGGCCACGCACTGGAAGGGAACCTGCATTTCGTGTTCACACAGGACTTCAACGTCCAGGCAGAAATAGACAGATACGCAGCTTTCATGGACGACGTAACGCACATGGTTGCCGAGGACTACAAAGGCTCGCTCAAGGCCGAACACGGGACCGGCAGAAACATGGCGCATTTCGTTGAACTGGAATGGGGCCGTGAAGCATACGAGCTCATGGAAGAAATCAAGCATATTTTCGATCCTGAAGGGCTGCTCAACCCCGGTGTTATCCTCAACGAAGACCCCGAGGCACACCTCAAGAATCTCAAGCCTCTGCCCGTGGCCAACGACATCATCGACAAATGTATCGAATGTGGTTTCTGTGAACCGATCTGTCCTTCACGCGAACTGACGCTGACGCCACGCCAACGCATCGTGGCCTACCGCGAGATGTCACGCGGTGCACTGGAAGGCGATTCACCAGAAGCCATGGCCGCCTTCAAAAAAAGTTTCGACTATGACGGCGAAGCCACCTGTGCCGCAGATGGTCTGTGTGCAATGCGATGCCCTGTCGCCATCAATACCGGCGAATTCATCAAGGTCTACCGATCATGGGCGCGTGGCACCTGGGAAAAGAAAATAGCTTCGGTCATAGCGAACTCATTTTCCTTCACCACAAAATTCATCCATGCCGACCTCGCCGTAGCAGGTGCAACCCACGATATTCTTGGGGACAAGGTCATGACATCCGTCACCAAAGGATTGCACAAATATTCCGGCAAGCGCATCCCGCAATGGAACGTATCCATGCCCCGCCCCGCCACCAAGCCGACCATGACCGAAACACCTCCCAGCGCGGACAAGGTCGTCTATTTCCCCAGTTGTGTGGCCCGTCATATGGGGCCGGAAAAGAAAGACCCCGACAAGTCCGCATTGCGCGATCATACCTTGAGTGTGCTCGCCAAGGCCGGCTTCGAAGTTATTCACCCAGAGAACATGAACGCACTTTGCTGCGGTCAGCCATGGGAATCCAAGGGGTTCATTGAGCAGGCCGACAACAAGCTGGCAGAATTGGAGCAGGCCCTTCGGGACGCATCAAATAATGGCAAGTACCCCATCCTCTGCGACACGAGCCCGTGTCTCTACCGCATGCAGGAGCACATCAAAGGATTGAAGCTCTTCGAGCCGGTGGAATTCACACTCACCCATCTCATGGACCGGCTTGACCTGACTCCCGTCAGCAAGCGCGTGGCCCTACACGTTACATGCTCCACTCGCAAAATGGGATTGGCTGAAAAAATGGAAGATTTGACCAAACTCTGCGCCCGCGAAGTCGTGGTTCCCGAAGGAGTGTTCTGTTGTGGTTTTGCTGGTGACAGAGGATTCAACTATCCCGAATTGAACGAAGCCGCGCTCAAAGAGCTTCCCAATCAATTGGATGGCTGCACCATAGGCTATTCAACTTCACGCACCTGTGAAATCGGCTTGTCCGAAAAAGGCGGCATTCCATACAAGAACTTCATGTTCCTGCTCGATGAAGCGAGTTGGCCTAAATCGACTAAATAAGAGGGGAAAAGAAGAAACCGCCTTCGGCGGATATGTCGGGTGATTTCGTCGCCTTCGGCGAAGTTCTATACAAAAAGAACCTTTTACAGCTAGCACACTCGCGAAGCGACATAAAAAGTTTTGGAGAGTCCAGAGAACCTTTTCCAAAAGGTTCTCTGGTCCCGCTGAAAGCGACCCCCGACAGGGCCGCCGGAGGCCTTCCCCTTCTCAGCGTAAATGAATCAGAGAACTTTATCCATGAACTGCGGATTTGCACGCAAGCCGTTGACCGCGATGAGGGCACAGGCCTCAGCATCGGAAGCCGCGTTGTGGTGATTGAGTGTGATACCAAGATAATCGCAGACGCTGGGCAGCTTGTTGGACGACAGCTCCCACGTTGTCCGAGACAGTTGCACGGTACAGAGAAACGGTTGTGCCGGTGCAGCCCTGCCCGATTCCTTGCAACAGGTATGCAGAACCGATTTATCAAACGGAGCGTTGTGTGCCACAATAAAATCCGCATCCTCAAATAACGGCTCCAATTCCGGCCACAAGTCACCGAAACTCGGCTCGTCACATACGTCTTCCCAATGCAACCCGTGCACCCTGACGCAGAACGGGTTGAATTTCTTCCTTGGCGGACGGATGAGACGGTAATCCCGCTCAACGATTTCGCCTTTGTCCACCACGACAATACCCACGGCGCAGGCGGAATCTCGTTTGGGATCAGCGGTTTCGAAATCTATAGCAACAAATCGGACGTCTTCAACAATGTGCATAGGCATAAGCGATTAAAACCCCTCTTCCAAAGGCGGCCAGATCAAGGCGTGCGTCTCAGGTTCAATATCCGCCAAAGGTTGTTGGGCCATGGCCTTGTTTGCAGGTTTCAACCGCACAAACCGTTCGTCAATTTCGAGCCGACCTTCGGCCAGCCACTGCAAGGCCTGAGGGAACACACGATGTTCCATCTTCAAAATACGGGAACCGAGAGCATCGCCACCTTCACCGGGCAGACAAGGGACAGCGGCCTGAATGATGACCGGACCGTGGTCCATCTGCTCATCCACGAAATGAACGGTACAGCCAGAAATTTTTACACCGTACTCAGCGGCATCGCCCTGCCCGTGTACGCCGGGAAAAGACGGCAATAATGCAGGATGGATGTTGATAACCCGATTCTCGAATGCGCCGAGAAAAACATGGGTCACGATACGCATGAATCCGGCCATAACCACTACACCACCCTCATCAACACCACTTTCCCTGATGGCGTGAACCATATCGGTATCAAAAGCCTCGCGGGAATCGTAGTCGGTGTGCAAAAGCACTCTGGTGGGAATGTCGTGCTTTCTGGCACGTTCAAGACCATACGCATCGGTTTTGTTGGATATGACGAGCTTGATCTCGACATCCAGCACACCGGCTTCGATACGATCTATGATGGATTGCAGATTGGACCCGCTCCCTGACACGAGAACGGCTATGGGCAATGGCATGAATACTCCCTTAAAAATGTATACAGGTGGCGACTGTTGCCCCACGCCCGAACTTGGCTTAATCCGTGCCATTTTTCAAGAGGGGATTTCCAGTGCCAAACCAAATCAAACGAATAACCGCTAAACATTCGTAAAAACATTGATTTTATTTCATCTTCTTGCCACAAAGTAAAAAGAAAAGGCGTATAGATTCACATTTAGGGACATATATGAAAAGAAATGTCTGGCTGTTAGTTGCCATCTTTTGCCTCGCCATAGGCAGCACCCCTGTCCAAGCCGACGGCCCGGTCTTCCTAACAGAAGAAAACCCTCCTTTCAATCACATGCATGCCGGAGCTATCTCAGGTATAGCAACGGATGTTCTCCTGAGAATGACGGCGATTGCTCACACACCCCTCAAGCGTGAAGAAATCCAGATACTGCCTTGGGCCCGAGGGTACCAGAGACTTCAAAATTCTCCCAACGTCATTCTCTACAGTATGGCCAGGACATCAAATCGCGAAGGACTCTTTCAATGGATCGGTCCCATCATGAAAGTCAAAGGCGTTCTCATTGCCCGCAAAAAAGATGGAATCAGAATCAACAACCTCATTAGTGACACGCAACGTCGTGTCATAGGAACGATACGCGAAAGCGCCTCAGAACATATACTCCTCTCAAAAGGAGTCTCTACACACTCACTACAACGCTTGCACGACATCAAACTAAATGTTCAAAAACTCATGAGCGGCCGAGTTGACATGGTCGCCATGACGGAAACCACCTTCTGGTATTACGTCAAAGAACTGAAATACGACCCAGAATTGTTCAAAATCGTCCATATCCTCATGGAAAGTTCATTCTACTATGGAGTAAGCAGTGACATGAATCCGACTCTCGTAGACAGACTGCAAAAAGCTTTGGACCAAATCACGGCCTCCGGCGAAAGAGACCGCATAATTTCACACTATCAATAAGAACTGGATACTCATAAAAAAGGGCTCCGACCATATGGTCGGAGCCCTTTCATTTTTTATTCAGTAAACCTACTCGGCTTCCTTCACCAATTCCGCCACCAGACCAGGGATGGTGTAATCTTCCGGTTCGATGTCAGGAGTGAAACCAAACCGCTTCACGGTATCAGAGGTGATAGGCCCGATAGAGGCAATCTTCACATCAGGATACTTTTTGAAGGTATCAGGAGAAACCAACTCGAAGAAATTCTCCACGGTGCTGGACGAGGTGAAAGTCACATACTGAATTTCACCGTTTTCCAAAGAAGCTTCAATTTCATCACCAGAAGCCTGAACTAATTTAGTCTCGTAGACTGGCAGAACCGTGACGTTACATCCGGCTTTCTTCAACTCCTCAGGCAGGACTTCACGGGCGACCCTTGCGCGGGGGATAAGTACATCCGCTCCCTGAATGTCGAGAGCAAGCAATCCCTTGACCACGTGTTCGGCCACGTACTTCTCAGGCACAAAATCAGGCTCAATGCCACGAGCACGAAGTTCATCTGCCGTTGCAGGGCCAATGGCCGCAATCTGCATACCACAGAAGATACGGGAATCCAGACCGATTGCCTTGAGTTGTTCCCAGAAAAACTTCACGCCGTTAACCGAGGTAAAAATCACCCATTGGTATCGGGCAAGCTGCAAAATGGCGGTCTCGACATCGGCGTAGTCATCAATATGTTCCACAGAAATGGTCGGGAACTCGTGAACACATGCGCCATGGCCACGTAAAATATCCACCAGACCGGAAGCCTGTTCACGAGCACGGGTCACGACAACACCCTGACCGAGCATGGGTTTCTTTTCAAACCATGCCAGCTTCTCATGCAGGGAGCAGACGCCGCCGACAATGATGATGGACGGAGCCTTCCAGTCACGTTTTTTGGCTTCATCTGCCACATTTTCCAATGTAGAAACGAACGATGTCTGGTTGCAACGAGTGCCCCAACGGACCAATGCCACTGGAGTATCAGCTGCACGGCCATTGTCCATGAGGTTCTTGGCGATCATGGGCAAATTGCCCACACCCATGTAGAAAACCAGTGTAGAAGTGGACTGACCGTACACGGCCCAGTTGTTACCGGATTCGCTTTTGTTCGGATCTTCATGGCCGGTAATGAAACAAACAGATGTGGTGTGGTCACGGTGTGTAACCGGGATACCGGCATAGGCTGCGGCAGCTACTCCGGCAGTGATACCGGGGACAACTTCAAAGTCGATACCGGCCTCGACCAGTTCTTCGCCTTCTTCGCCGCCACGACCGAACACATACGGATCGCCGCCTTTAAGTCGACAAATAACTTTGCCGGACCGTGCTTTCTCAACAATCAGATCGTTGATCTTGTCCTGAGGCAAAGTATGGTCTCCACCTTTTTTGCCCACATACAAAATCTCGCACTCCGGCTTGCACCACTTCAAAAAGTCGGCGTTGGCCAAATAGTCGTAGATCATGATGTCACAGGTCTCGATAATCTCTTTCGCACGCAAAGTAAGCATGCCCGGATCGCCCGGACCCGCTCCAACTAAAAATACGTTTGCCATGATGTTTGCCTCCCCTTCCCCCAGACCCCCATCCCCTCCTTTTCCCAAACTTTTTATCGCGCTTCGCGAAAATGGAAATGGAGTGAGAGTCTGATTTTCTATTTATATATTGTGGGTCAACACAATCGTTTATGTTAGCCCATCACGCTTTCAAGGCGTGCTTTGAGTTCGGCCAGCTTGGTCTTTTCTTCTTCCATCTCAGCCAACTTTTTTTTCTCGCCTTCGACAACCGCCTCGGGAGCGTTGTTCACGAAGCCGGGGTTGGAAAGCTTGCCGGACACGCCCTTCATAGTCTTTTCGAGCTTGACCATGTTCTTGTCCAAACGAGCCAATTCAGATTCGAAATCCACTACGCCTTCCAACGGGACAGACAATTCATTGCCCTGTACCACGGCTGCGCCGGAAGCCTTGGGCGCTTTCACATCCGGTCCGATGGTCACAGTATCAAAACGGGCAAGTGACTGAATCAGGTTGACGTTCGCCTCGAGCACAGCCTTGTCCTCGTCGGACACGGTCTTAATGAGCAAGTCGAGCTTCTTGGCCGGCTCGATCAAAAGTTCGGTACGAATATTACGGGTACCGGAGACCACACCCATGAAGAGTTCCATCTCCTTGACAGCGGTATCATTCAGGCACTCGTCACGGGTATCCGGGAACGGCAGTGTTGCTATATCATCAGGACGATCATCGCCAGCCGGACGGGGCAATACGGACCAAATTTCCTGCGTGATAAACGGCGTTACCGGATGAAGCAGGACCATGATCTCGGACAAAACGGTCCACAGCACTTTCTGTGTGACAGCCTTAGCCTTTTCGTCCTCGCCGTACAGCGCAGGCTTGACCATTTCCAAATACCAGTCACAGAATTCGCTCCAAATAAACTTGTAAAGAATCTGGGCGATCTCGTTGAACTTGTATTCCTCGGTAGCCTTGGTAATGGATTTCTTGACCTCTTCAAGGCGATGCAGAATCCACTGATTTGCAAGGTCATCCGCTTCGGAGAGTTCCACTGCCGGGATTTCGTCTGGCAGGTTCATCATGGCGAAACGAGTAGCGTTCCAAATCTTATTCATAAAATGCTTGTAGCCTTCGATACGCTGCTCCGAAAGCTTGATATCACGGCCCATGGCAGCAAAGCTCGTCAGAGTGAAACGCAGAGCATCTGCTCCATACTTCCCGATCATATCCAACGGATCGATAACGTTGCCCGTGGATTTGGACATCTTCTTGCCCTTTTCGTCACGGACAAGGGCGTGGATGTAGACATGATGAAACGGAATTTCATCCATAAACTGGAGACCCATCATCATCATGCGTGCAACCCAGAAGAACAGGATGTCGAAGCCGGTAACCAGACAGGAAGTCGGGTAATACTTCGCCAATTCCTTGGTCTCATCAGGCCAACCCATGGTCGAAAAAGGCCAGAGAGCGGATGAAAACCAGGTATCGAGCACGTCTTCGTCACGAACAATTTTCGCGGAACCGCACTTGCAGCATGTGGTCGGATCGTCGATGGCCACGGTCAGTTCGCCGCACTCCTCGCAAGTCCAAGCCGGGATGCGGTGTCCCCACCAGATCTGACGGGAGATACACCAGTCACGAATCTCGTCCAACCAATTATAATATGTCTTGGTCCAATGTTCCGGGAAAATCTGCGTCTTGGAAGGTATGGCAGCGCGAGCTTTTTCAGCCAACGGTTTCATGGACACGAACCACTGTGTGGAAACATGCGGCTCAATCACGGATTTGCAACGATAGCAAACGCCAACCTTATGGTCGTGATCCTCGATGGATTTAAGCTGTCCAAGAGTTTCAAGTTCTTCGAGAATAAGCTTGCGGGCAGCCACGGTGTCGAGTCCCTGATATCTCTCAGGGGCATTTTCGTTGACGACGCCGTCCTCGTTCAACACGGAAATAATTTCGAGATTGTGCTTACGCCCCAGTTCCCAGTCATTCATGTCATGGGCCGGAGTCACCTTAAGACAACCAGTTCCAAACTCAATATCGACATACTTATCACCAATAATCGGCAATTCACGGCCAATAATGGGCAGAATCGCAGTCTTGCCGATCAAATGATTGAAACGATCATCCTCGGGGTGCACGGCGATGGCCGTATCACCCAGCATGGTCTCAGGACGGGTGGTGGCGATAATCAATGTGCCGGAACCGTCGCCCAGTTTGTACTCGACATGGTGGAGCTTGCCGGGCTTCGGCTCATGCTCGACCTCATCGTCAGCCAAGGCGGTGTGGCAACGGTTACACCAGTTGATGATGTAGTCACCCTTGTAAATCAAACCTTGCTCGTACAGCTCGACAAACACCTTGCGAACAGCCTTGGCGCGCTGATCATCAAAGGTGAAACATTCACGGCTCCAGTCAACGGATGCGCCCATACGGCGGATCTGACTCAAAATATGATCGCCCTTTTCCTGCTTCCAATCCCAGACGCGCTCAATGAACTTTTCACGACCGAGATCATGACGGGTGAGGCCTTCTTCCTTGAGCTGACGTTCAACCACGTTCTGTGTAGCGATACCGGCATGATCCATACCCGGAACCCACAACACGTTCTTGCCCTGCTGACGGTTGAACCGGCAAAGGATATCCATGATGGTCAGGTTGAGTGCGTGCCCCATGTGCAACACGCCGGTGACGTTCGGTGGCGGAATGACGATGGAATAAGGATCGCCTTCAGCCTCGGGATCGGGCGTAAAAGTCTTGTTTTCTTCCCAGTGGTTTTCCCACTTTTCCTCGACATCCCACGGTTCGTAGGCTTTGGCCAACTCTTTACGTGCCATGAAAATCCTTCCTTTATGAGGGCAAAAACGTCGACACGTGGTGCCGACGGCCTGAAATATCGTATGGTTGCGCTTGCCTCTCGGGGCAGGCCTTGATAGCGTGCGCACTACCCTTGTCGAGGGGGCCGCATATGTCAAGTATACATATATATTGGGACGAGTCTCATTTTTGGGGATTATTAGTCACACGGGCGTTGTCCGCGTGGGGTATCCCGCATCGTCTTGTACGCGGCCATGAAATAGCTGATGGAGCGCTCTCTGGCAAGCTTGGTGACACGCCCAAGGTTCTTATCGTCCCCGGTGGACGCGCCAAAGGCAAGGCAGATCGCCTGACCGCTCGCGGTATGGATTCCATCCGTAATTTCGTCCACAACGGTGGAACCTATATCGGATTCTGCGGCGGCACAGGAATGGCTCTCAGCGAACCCTACGGGCTGGGACTATCGCCATGGACACGTAAAGGGTATAAAAACCGCTTACATCACTTCCTCTCCGGCCATGTTAAAGCCACACTCGCCAGCGAACATTCACTGATTCCCGAAGGGATGGACACTGCTCTGCTCCCGGTTTGGTGGCCCGGAAGATTTGAACCAAGGAATGATTCCGTGACAGTGTTGGCTCGATACGGCAAACCCGGCCCCGATTTCTGGGTGGCTGATATCAATCTTTCCACCCTGCCCAAAGGAACCATGACCGACTGGGAAAACCTGTACGGCATCCATTTACGCCCCAATTTCATGGAAGGGTTACCCTGCGTCACGGCCAACGATTTTGGCCGGGGCAAAGTCATATTGAGCTACGCTCATCTGGAGACACCCGCTTCTCCACACGCCAACCGTTGGCTCCAGCATCTTCTGGGCGAAGCTCTGAACGAACAATTCGATAACGGCCCGGTTCCGGCATGGGACGTGGCCGCACGCCCGGAAAACTGGGACGATGACATCCTGCAAAATGCCAGAAAGGCTATGGAACAAATCATCACCACAGGCACCGAACACTTTCTGCTGTTCTGGCGCAACCCATGGCTGCTTGGCTGGCGGCGCGGCATCCCCGGCGCGGGCATTAACTCCCTGTATTCACTCATCTGCGAATCCCTAGCCACCAAACCAGACGACAAGACGCTCATCTTCTGGGCCAAAAATCGTCCTCGCTTCAAAGAACTCATGGACTTGCTCATCAACGGCCTGACCGGTTACCTGCTGGCCGAACGGCTCTCCATGACCGTCTTCCACTCCGACCCGTTGGCAATTTCCAAGGAAAACCTTCGCGAACAACGGCGCGCCCTGTTTGGCATCCCCCCAGAGCCAGGTGGCATTCATGCCGACCTCGTGACACTCCTTGAAGAACTTTACTGGCACCTCTCCCTACAAGGCGAATCATAACTATTTTTGAAAACATCGGTTTTTTCAAATAATTGCCAGACTCAAGAGTCCTGTGATAGATAATCACCGATGTCTTGCACACAATTTCCCCGACCAGTGCGCAGACCTACATTCGTGCAACCTTTCTGTGATTCGCGGTGGAATTAATGGCAGATGAAAAAGCACTCAAGAAAAACCCGGACGCTCGGTTTCGCTTTGCCCTGTCAGAAGACGGCATGAAACTCGGCGTGAACCGCTATTTCCCGCCAAACGGCGGGAAGAATCCTAGTGTAGAACTTCTTCGCAAGCAGGTAGCCGAAGCCGGGGTTCAACTTCCCATCGATAACGACGCAGCCCAACGCATCATTGACGCCATTACACAAGGCAACGAGTTCAAAGGCATTGCCCTTGTCCGCGGCATTCCTGCAACAGAACCCATGGATGCGACACTCATGGGCCTAGGAGATCTGGAATTCCCAGTTTTTCCGGGGGACAGATTTATTCGTTTCCGTCAGGCCCAGCAGTCAGGAAATGGACAAACCATTGACGGGCGAGAGTTGACACCAAAGGGCAACTTCACGCCGGAAGATCTTTCTGTCGAAACAGGTGAGAACGTCGAGTGGGACCCTATTACCGAGTCCTACGTCGCTCAGATATGGGGCATGGCACGGGTCAAGGACAACGTTGTCTCTGTTGACCCCATCGCACATATTTCAGACGACGCCGTCGTTGTCACAGGGAATCTGCACCATCAAGATTTTAAGGGGACACCCATCACCCCGGCACGCATCGACAAGGAAATGCGTGATCTCGGAGTTGTCATTGATCTGGACATGGACCTGCTTGATACAAAACTGGCTCAGGCCAAAGATCTCGGCATCCCCCTACAAGATCAAATTTTCGTCAAGGGCGGACATCCTGTTCCAGGACGCGACGGATGGCTGGAATACCTTGTGACCACCCGCGAAACGGCAGGCACCGAAGACGAATCCGGCCGTTTGGATTTTCGCAACCGCGGAACCTATCCCATGGTCAACCCGGGACAAATTATAGGCAGACTGCATCCGCCCACCGCAGGAGAAGGTGGCATCGATATTTACGGCAAGACAATTCCCGCCCATGAAGGAAAAGCCCTGCACGTCCACCTCGGTGAAAATGTCATCGTTCAAGACGACAAAGTGACATTCGAATCCAAGGCCAAGGGTGTCGTGGTCATGGAAAAAGGAACACTTTCCGTCACTGAATGCCTGATTATCCCCGGCAACGTGGACCTCAACTCCGGCAATGTGAAAGTCGAACATGGCTCGGTCAAGATTCTCGGCTCAATTCAAGCTGGCTTCTCCGTCTCTGCTCCATTGCATGTCATTGTGGAAGACTCCATCGAAAGTGCCACAGTCTATGCAGGAGGTCAGGTGGAGGTAAAAGGCGGCATCCTCATGCCGGACGGCGGTCAGATTGTCTGTGATGGCGACGTCATTGCAGGCTATCTCGCCAATGCCAACATCAAGGCCGGGGGTGATGTTTATGTGGCCAATGAAATCCTGAACTCCACAATTCAAGCTGAAGGCCGCCTTTTTGCCACTTCAGGCAAAGGCGTTATCAACGGCGGCACGATCCTGACCCGCAAGGGGCATGAGATAAACGAGGTCGGTTCAGAGCTTGGAGTTACGACAGTCATCGGCGTATACATGGAATATCAAGAAGATGAAGAACTGCTCCTGGAACGCAAAAAGATCGTCCAAGCCATCAAGAAAATCGACGAGGCCCTCGGCTCGGAACCTCCAAAAGCTATTCTCTCCCGAACACCCAAGGAAAAACGTCAGGCCGTGGCCGAAGTTCTCAAGCATCGAGCCACTCTTGTCCAACGACGCAAGACCATCAACGAACGGATCACAGAATTGGCACTGGCTCACCAGCAGGAAATGGACGGTATCGATATCAAGATCAAACGGCTGGCCTACCCCGGCACGACCATCCAATTCGGGAAAAAAGCCAAACAGATCGCCAAGCGCATGGAAGCCTCAACGTTCTATTTCAGTTTGAAAGACCGTGACATCGCCATTAAATAATCAGTAGGGATATTCCACCCGCACAAGGGTCAACCCTTGCGGCGGCACCGTGGCGGGAGCCAATGTACGATCACCGGACTCAAGAATAGCCGCAACGTCTTCCGGCGTCAGCTTCCCGCGTCCACAGGCCACGAGACAGCCGATCATATTACGCACCATCTGCTTCAAAAAGCCTTTGGCCGTAAAGCGCCAAACCGATTCATACTCCGTGATGCCGGGATGCCGGGAAATATCGTTCACGAGCCGGATGGTTGTTCCAACCACGGTTCCTTTATTCTGGAAAGCAGCAAAGTCGTATTCACCCACAAGAACTTGCGCAGCCACTTCCATGGCCTCAAGGTCAACCTTTCCACAATTCCACACGAACCGACTACGCTGAGGCAGACAAAAATCTCGCTCGTGCCACAGTGTATATTCATATGTCTTTGAGCCAGCGGAATACCGGGCATGAAAATCTGACGGAACGACTTCCTGAGAAACCACGCGAACATCCTTGGGCAACAAACCGTTAAGGCTCCGCCTCCACGGGTGCGCCGCGCATTTCTCCTCGCAATCAAAATGCACCACCTGCCCCAGAGCATGGACACCGGAGTCAGTCCGTCCTGAACCATGAACACGAACCGGACCACCCATAATGACCGCAAGGGCTTTTTCAAGCTCTCCCTGCACGGTCCTATCATTGGGTTGTAACTGCCAGCCACAGTAATCAGTGCCGTCATAGGCGATAGTAAGTCGAATGCGAATCATGGGGGTGGGTATACGCTATACAAGGGACATTTGAAAAGTCGCTTTATGGAGCGAATCCGAAAGGACCGAGGAGCTCTTTTCTGACGTAAAAAGTGGCATTACTTTTTCACGCCGGGACCATATGTTTTGACAAACCACTGTACCTGTCGAGAAATGCCCATAAGCAAATTGAACTCGTTGCGCCTCAAATTTATTTTGGAAAAGAACCGCCGCACTGGCAACATCCAGTAATCCGGATTGTCATCCTTGAGAAAATTAATGGCGAGCAATGTTTCCTGAAAATTATGGAACATGGTTTCCTGCTCCTGAACGGTCGCGGGCCTTTCTTCAGGCGGACCACCCGGGACAAAGGGTGTATCCAATGACCGCTTGAAACATTCATACAAAACAACAACCACGGCCTGCGCAAGATTCAGCGAAGTGCCTTCCTGACTTGTAGGAATGGTCATCAAACCGGAGCAAAGAGCCGTCTCTTCATTGGTCAACCCCTTATCCTCCGGGCCAAAAACCAAAGCGACCCGGCCTCCTCCGCGTAAACGTTCGTCAACAACCCCGGCCAAAGAATCAGGGGTCAGGATGCCCTTACGCCAGCCGCCGGTCCGTGCTGTCGTGCCAAAAACGGCAGTACACCCATCCACAGCTTGCGCCAACGTTTCGACAATGGTCGCGGATTCAAGCACATGGCGAGCATGGACTGTAGCAAGCGGCAAAGCCTTTTCCATATTGAAACCACATGGGGCCACCACCACAAGGTTGGACACCCCCATATTCAAACAGGCGCGGGCCACCGAACCAATGTTTTCAGGGTATTTTGGTCTGAAAAGAACAACTCTTAATTCTTCAAGCATGTGTACCTCCTCAATCAAACAGCGTGAAGGCATGTAGCACACGCCATACAAATAGCAAAAGTGAAGAATTCAACCGCGGTGGAGGTCTCGACTTTGACCGTTCAGTCAAAAAACCCAATGATATTAAATCCCTAATAAAATCAGTACGTGACAGACCTTAAACAAGAGAAATCCGTTGAAATATTTGGCGTACTGTGCCACAACGTTCTATCGATCGAAGAATTTCGTTCGAGGTGTTTTTTACCACGTTATAGATCGATGGTAAAAATAGTTGCGGTCCTTACTAACTTCTGTGGTCCTTTAGGAGGAAACATGAAACGGATTATCATCCTGGCCCTTGCGCTTGCCGTTGTCCTCGGCATGTCTTTTTCTGCGCATGCGAAAAAACGCTATGTCTTCGGCGGCGGGCCTGCTGGTGGAACCTTCCAGGTTGTCGCCAACGGTATCCAGGTATTTGAACCTGTCAAAAACAGTGAGAACTTCTCTATCAAGGCGCAGTCTTCCGGCGGCTCCGTCGAAAACCTTCGCACCACCAACGCCGGTCGTGTTGCATTCTCCACCGTTTATGCCGGTCATGTCTTTCTTGGTCGTAACGGCCAGATGAAAAATGATCCCCGCAAATACGAAAAAGTCATGGCCGTAGGCTACCTCTATGGTGCTCCTGCCCAGCTTGTCGTACGCAAGGGTTCCGGCATCAAGTCCACAAAGGACCTGGAAGGCAAGAAAGTCGGTGTCGGCAATGCCGGTTCTGGGGCATTTGCTAACTGTGAACTTTTCTTCACCCACATGGGCGTTTGGGACAAGATCCAACGAAACGCCATGGGTTACAATGACGCTGCTCAGGCTTTCGGTAACGAACAGCTCGACGCATTCTGGCTGTTTACCGCTTTTCCGTCCGGCGCTGTCATCATGGCTGCTCAGACCAATGACATCGAACTCATTGATCTGGCCGCAGACGCCAATGCCACCGGTTACTTCGAGAAGTACCCCTACTTCGGTAAATTGTCCGTTCCCGCCGGTACATACCGTGGCGTGGATCAGGACGTTCCCTCCTTCTTTGACTCCGCCCTGCTCGTCGCCAATGCCGATGTGCCTGAAGAAGTCGTATACGAGATGATGTCCGCTGTCTGGTCAGACGCTGGCCTCAAGCACATGCTCGAACAAAAGAAGACCTTCAAGGACATGTCTGTTGCCAACGGCATCAAGGGTATCGACCCCAACGTTATCCCTCTGCATCCCGGCGCAATCAAGTTCTGGAAAGAAAAGGGCGTCCTCAAATAGGCGACCAATCGGTCTGAAAGACCCTACAGAAACTCGTACGGACGGGCCGCAAGGCCCGTCCGCTTTCAAGGGCGGGCGGCTATGTCCGATCCCGTGCCCTGTCATATATCATCACTCCCCCCAGGCCTGTGGCTTCTGGTGGTGTGACGTTCCAACCGCGACCCATCGCGCGGTCGCCACGAGTGTACAATGTACGACAAGTTGACAAAAATTGAGCAATTCTTTTTTGATTTTCTGTCCGTGGGCCTGGTCCTGTTCTACTCATGGTCCGCCATTTTCGAGCCTGCGGCCACCCAATACCATCGGGGTATTTATGTTATCGTGACCTATATCCTGGTCTTCCTGATCTACAAATCCAGAAACCTTTTTTTCCGTATAATTGATTACCTGCTCATGGCGGCATCGGCTGTCACCATAGGGTATTGGATCGTCAACTTCGAAGCCATCAACTACCGTACAGGTATTGAGACAAATCTGGACCAATGGATGGCCATGGTCGGCGTATTAATCGGCGTTGAACTGGCACGGCGCGTTGTGGGCAATGTCTTCGTCGTTATCGGCGTAGGCATGTTGATGTTTGGCATGTACGGCGAACATATGCCGGAACTCATTGCCCATGCGGGTGCGTCTTTCCCTGAATTATGCACCTCGATCTTCTATCGTTCAGACGGCGTATTCGGCATCATGGCGAATGTTCTGGCAACGTATATCATCCTGTTCGTGCTCTTTGGCGCGTTTCTGGAAAAATGCGGTGCGCAAAAATTCTTCATCGATTTCCCGCTGGCAGCAGTTGGACACAAGATAGGTGGTCCGGCCAAAGTATCGGTCATCGCTTCCGGCCTGTTCGGGTCCATATCCGGTTCGGCAATCGCTAACACAGTGTCCACAGGCGCATTCACCATTCCCATGATGAAAAAAGCGGGCTTCAAGCCGCATGTCGCAGGCGGTATCGAACCAGCGGCATCCATTGGCGGCATGTTCATGCCACCAATTATGGGCGCGGGTGGATTCATCATGGCGGAAATGACAGGGTTGCCCTATTCACACATCATGCTGGTCGCGCTTTTTCCGGCGGTCATGTACTTCTTCTCGGTTTTCGTCATGGTGCATTACGAAGCCAAGAAAAGCGGTGTCGTGGGTGAAAGGTACAAATACTCCGCCATGCAGATATTCAAGAAGGAGTGGCTCTACACACTGCCACTCATCTTCATCACCATCTTCATGCTTGCGGGTTATTCCCCCGGCTATTCCGCTATTGTGGGGCTGGCGACATGTATCGGCCTGTCCTTCAAGGATGAAGGCCAACGCATCGACCCGACTCTGCTCTGCATCATGGGGTTGATGGTTGTATCCCCATGGCTGGTCAAACTCGTGGGCGCCGCCGGTGGTCCCGAGGCCATGAAGGCCGTCAAACCATTCCTGTCTGGTCGTATCCTGTTGCTTTACGGACTAATCATGGCCGCAGGTGTGTATGCCTATCGCAGACAGACCGTATCCGGCATGAAGAACGAACTTGGCGGATTCGTGATGGCTGCCCGTATGGGAACCATCAACTCGCTCAAAATCGGTGCGACTGTCGGCGTTATCGGTATCATCATCGGCGTGCTGACGTACTCAGGTCTGGTGTTGACCTTTGCCGACATCGTCATTGAACTGGCAAACGGCAATCTGGTGGCGACTATCCTGCTCATCGCGCTGGCATCGCTCATTCTCGGCATGGGGGTCCCCGTCACTGCTGCTTATCTGATCACCGCTGTCGTGGCCGTGCCTGCGTTGACCCATTTGGGCGTCAACGAGGTGGCTGCACACATGATCGTGTACTGGCTGTCGCAGGATTCCAACATCACGCCCCCGGTCTGCATCGCAGCATTTGCGGGAGCGACCATTGCCAAAGCTAATATGTGGAAGACGGCGTTCACATCATTCAAGTTCGCCAAATTCCTGTACCTGGCACCCTTCATGTTCGCGTACATCCCGGCCTTCTCTCTGAATGCACCACCACTGCAAATCGTTATGTGGTTCTCCATCATAACAGTGTGTGTATTTGCATATTCCTGGTTCATGAGTGGCATCTGGTTCAGCCCGCTGAAAAAAATGTTCGGTGGCGCGTCTACTTAAGATTAATCAAACAAATATAAAGGGGGATCAGGGCAACCCGATCCCCCTTTTTTATGAAAAGAGCAATAAAAAAGGCACCCTGAAATTGGAGTGCCTTTGTGCTTTAAATGGTCAGTATAGTTATAATCACTTTGCTTCGTATTTCACGTCATTGATATGCGTACAATTACGACCGGATTCCTTGCTCAAGTAAAGTTGATTATCGGCTTTCTCCACTACGCTTTCAGCTCGTTCGCCGTTTGCGGAAAGGGCCCCACCGATAGACGCCGTGACCTTGATGCGATCATCTTCCTGTTCCACCCAGGAGTGTTCGATGAGCATGCGCAGACGCTCTGCGATAACAGCCATTTTCTCGATCGTTGTGTTGGCAATAAAAATAACAAATTCTTCGCCGCCCCAGCGACATGCAACATCCAAAGGCCTGAGTACAGACCGCAGTGTTTGCGCAACCATAGCGAGGACCATATCGCCGACATGGTGTCCCCACGTATCGTTGACATTTTTAAAATGGTCTATGTCCACAAACAAAACACCGAATGGGACACTATTTTCCTGCATGGTCTGATCGAGTCGTTCCATGGAAATATCTGCATAACGTCGATTGCCAATTCCAGTGAGTTGGTCAGTGAGTATCTCTTTACGAAGCTCTTCTATTTCTTTGAGTATATCAAGATTTTCACCATTGTCGGAAAAGATTTCAACAGCACCGACGATTTTACCTGTGGAGTCCCGCATGGGAGAAGCTCGGACAAGCACTGGAACGCGGTGTCCAAATTTGTGGTGCATAAAAACACTGGCCTCTTGCTCTTTCCCTTCTTGCATGGTTGCCAACATGGGACACCCATTCAGACAAAGTTCTGTACCATTACAGTCTACATGGCGCAGGACATGATCAGAACAACTTTTCCCAATCATTTCCTTGGCCGAATACCCACTCAATCGCTCAGCGGCTTTATTCCAATATGTAACATTGCGATCCAAATCCAAAAAATAGACACCTTCTGAAAGGGAATCGAGCAAACCTTTATAAAATCCATCCTCCATAAGTACCTCTCTTATATTTCAACATGCCGATAAAATCATACGGAAGCAAGAATTGTATCTTTTTAAACAGGTGCTTGAGAGGATTAAGACCCATTAACTTTGGCCCAACCCACTGATTTGATTGAACGCTCAAACAATAAGTCAGTTGTGCAAGTTGGAATCGGACTCAAAGCGTTGGTGCACAAAGAAAAATTCTACTTGACGCAAAATGAAAAACACCCTTACCAAAGTTGGCAAACAGAATAATATGGAGGCCTGATCATGGCACTGTTCACGAAGCAAGAAGCATTGGATTACCATTCCGACAAACGCAAGGGCAAACTGGAGGTCATCTCCATCAAGCCGTGCGAAAACCAGAAGCATCTATCCATGGCATACAGCCCGGGCGTTGCCGAAGCATGCCGCGAAATTGCTGCGGACAAAGAAAAGGTCTACGACTACACCAACAAAGGGAACCTCGTTGCAGTCGTCTCCAACGGTACCGCCGTTCTGGGCCTTGGCAACATCGGCCCCGAAGCCGGTAAGCCGGTCATGGAAGGCAAGGGCGTTCTGTTCAAGATTTTCTCCGATATCGATGTCTACGACATCAACATCGACGCCAAAACGCCTGATGAAATCGTTTCTTTCTGCAAAATGCTCGAACCGACCTTCGGCGGCATCAACCTCGAAGACATCAAGGCTCCCGAATGCTTTGAGATCGAGACCCGTCTCAAGAAAGAAATGGGTATTCCCGTTTTCCATGACGACCAGCACGGTACAGCCATCATTTCTGCCGCAGGAATCATGAATGCGCTCGAAATCTCCGGTAAAAAGATCGAAGAAATCAAGATCGTTGTTTCCGGTGCCGGAGCCGCTGCCATCGCCTGTTCCAATCTCTACGTTCACATGGGCATCAAGCGCGAAAACATCTTCATGTTCGATTCCCGTGGCCTGATCCACGCCGGGCGCGAAGGTCTCAACGAATTCAAACAGAGCTTTGCTCAGGCTGAAGATCGCGGTTCTCTGGCCGACTGCATGGTTGGCGCCGACATGTTCCTGGGCCTGTCCGTCAAGGACGCCATCAATCAGGATATGGTCAAGACCATGGCCGATAATGCCATCATATTTGCCTGCGCCAACCCCGATCCAGAAATTCCGTACACCGACGTCAAGGAAGTACGCCCCGACATCATCATGGGCACAGGTCGTTCCGACTTCCCCAACCAGGTGAACAACGTCCTCGGCTTCCCGTTCATCTTCCGCGGTGCGCTCGACTGCCGCGCCTCGACCATCAACGAAGAAATGAAAATAGCCGCTGCCGACGCTCTGGCCAAACTGGCCAAGGAACCCGTTGCTCAGGACATCTGCGACGCTTACGGCGTGGACAGTCTGGACTTCGGCATCGACTACATCATTCCCAAGCCGCTTGATCCGCGTGTGCTGACCTGGCTGGCTCCTGCTGTTGCCAAGGCCGCCATGGATACCGGCGTTGCCAAAATCCAGCTCGACCTCGACCAGTACAAGAAAGACCTCGAAGCCCGTATGGAAGCTTCTAAAGCCCGTACCAAGGCTGTGGTCGATTCCTTCGACTACGACATCTAGTCCTTTAGACTAAATCATCAAATCAAGCCCTGTCTCGGATAATCGAGACAGGGCTTTTTGTGGTCGTTTTTATTTTGGAAAGGCAGCCTCCGGCGGGCCTACCGGCGGTCGCCTTCTGCGGGACCAGAGAACCTTTTGAAAAAGGTTCTCTGGACTCTCCAAAACTTTTTGTCACTCGCTCTGCTCGGAGTCATTCGGTTGCGACAGGTTAACTTTGAAAAAAGAACAAATTGCACCGACAGGTGCACAATGGGATTCCAAAGGGCACAACCCTTTGGCTGGTGCAGGACGGCGTCCTGCTTGTTCGACAATATCCGTCGAAGACGGTTTTCACCCCCATTGCCCGATGGCTGGTTGTCCTTTATACTTGGTGCATGGATGAAAAAACAATTGAAGAACTCCGCACACTGGCCGAGGAAAACGGTATCGACCCAGAAGCTCTGCTGGCAATCGCCAGAGCTGACGGATTACCCGAAAATCTTCAGGACGCCATAGCCGCAGTACTCGGCGACGTCGCAACTTTTGGTCATGCGCTGAACAAACTGGATAAATAGCCATGCCTCGCCTCTTTATCGGCCTTGGGCTGCCAGACTCTTATCAACAAACCGTGAAGCCCTTCACAGACAATCTCAACACAGGATTGGACTCATCCGTGCGCTGGATTCGCCCCGGCAACTGGCATCTAACGCTTAAGTTTCTGGGGAACACCAACGAAAAGGATATTCCCACTATCGTTGATGCGCTTTCATCCATTCATTTCCCACAATTTCCCATGCAGGCAGGAGACGCAGAGGCCTTTCCAAATGTAAACAGACCTCGTGTGATCTGGCTGGGACTCAAGCAAGGGGCGCAACAATGCGCTGATCTGGCAGACATGATCGAAGACGCTCTGACGAACATGGGCGTAGCTCGGGAAAAGAAACGATTTCGCCCCCATCTGACTATCGGATGGATCAAAAAAACGGGGCAGGACGACTGGAAATCCATTCTCACCACAGACAATCAAGGCTGGTCCGTTTTCACGGCACAACGGTTCACCCTATGGCAGAGTGAACTCAAACCGACCGGCGCGGTGCATACTGTGCTGAATAATTTCTCTTTGAGAACTGACTAAACGTCAATCTCAACAGCCACAGGGCAGTGGTCTGAACCCATGACATCGGGTTCGATCCATGCGCCCACGACCTTGTCTTTCAATTCTTCGGACACAAAGAAATAATCAATGCGCCATCCCGCATTATTTTTACGGGCATTAAAACGGTAAGACCACCACGAATAATGGTGTGGTCCTTCTTCAAACATGCGGAAGGTATCCACATAACCGGCAGCAATAAACTTATCGATCCACGCTCGTTCACTGGGCAAAAAGCCTGAACGGTCCGAGTTTGGTTTGGGATTCTTCAAATCAATCTCGGTATGTGCGGTATTAAAATCACCACCCACCACAATGGGTTTGTCCTTCCGCAGTTCCTCAGCATATTCGAGAAAACAATCGTAGAAGCCCATCTTGAAGTCGAGCCGCTCGTCCGACATCTGACCGTTGGGGAAATAAATATTGAAGAGATGAAAATCCGGGTATTCAAGATGGAGTACACGGCCTTCATTCTGAAAACGAGGGTCAGGAAGCCCCATAGTCACGGCCATCGGTTCCGGGTTGGAAAAACAGGCCACACCGGAATAGCCTTTCTTTTTCTTGGACCAATTCCAGTAATAATTGGAATAGGAATCCGGTTCGCGATCATCTTCGCCGAGCTGATCGGGGTGGGCCTTGGTTTCCTGCAGCATAACCACATCACCGCCGCAACCGTCCAACCAGTCGCGAAAATCCTTTTTGATTACGGCACGATAGCCGTTAACATTCCAGGAGTAGATGATCATGCGCACCTCCAGAAAAAATGAAGGGGAACCGGTTTGCACCGATTCCCCTGAAGTGCCGCAATGCGGCCGAAAACTAGTGTTCGTTCGGGGAACTGACCTTGATCATCACCAAAGCGCCGATCGTCAGGGACAGACCCAGGAAAAACCAAAAATAACCCATCATAATCGCATCCTCCGTAAAATCTCGATTAGTCAACAGACTTTTATCAGAAAGTTTGGCGGATGGGAAGACGATTCCTCGTGAACGCACAATCAATCGTCATCCTCTTTTTCTCCCTACAGAGCGATTTTATGGCTCTATGGTTGACCCAAGTACCTTCAGAAATCCCCGCATCCACTCGGGATGGGCAGGCCATGCTGGACCGGTAACAATGTTCCCGTCGACGCAGGCATTGGAAAAAGTTTCATTGACTTCGCACCATGTAGCACCTGCGGCTTTGATATCGGGTTTGACCGCAGGATAGCCCGTGCAGGACTTGCCCTTAATGACATCGGCAGCTGTCAACAGTTGCTGGCCATGGCAGACTGCGGCAATGGGTTTATTCGCCTTGGCAAAATGTTGCACACAGGCAATCACAGCCGGATCCAGACGCAAGTATTCAGGAGAACGTCCACCGGGAATCACCAACGCGTCGTAGTCCTCTGCTTTAATTTCATCAAAAGTAGCCGTGATCATGAAGTTGTGTCCCGGTTTTTCCGAATAGGTCTGATGCCCTTCAAAGTCGTGCACAGCCGTGGCCACGGTTTCTCCCGCCTTTTTACCGGGGCAAACGGAATCCACGGTATGCCCCACCATCAGAAGCATCTGGAATGGCACCATTGCCTCATAATCTTCCACGAAATCACCAACCAAAAGCAGAATTTTCTTTGCAGCCATGAGGTCCTCCAAAATGTTCAAATTTGACTTTATTCTGTGGTCCTCATCCTTTTTTTTGTCAACCACCCTTATGTGACGAAAGCACGAGCTTGCCTCGCACCCCGCTCTGCCGTAGAACGTCCCCATGGCACACAACGACGTTCTTATTCTTGGAGCCGGAGCTTCCGGCCTGTATTGCGCCATGACCGCCGCCAAACGCGGCCTCAAGGTCATGGTTCTGGACCACGGCGCCAAGCCTGCACGCAAAATTCGCGTGTCCGGCGGGGGCAAGTGTAATTTCACCAACCTGGATGTGACGCACACCGATTACATCTGTCGGAATCCACATTTCGTAAAATCCGCATTGGCGCGTCTTTCTCCGTGGGATGTAATCACGCTTCTGGCCGAAGACAGCATCACCTATGAGGAACGCGAGCACGGCCAGCTCTTCACCGAGCAGGGGGCCGGAAAAGTCGCAGGGTCTCTGATGACCCGGTGTACCCGGGCTGGAGTGAATGTCAGAATGGGATGCGAAATAAAAAACGTATCCGGGACCGGACCGTTTACCGTGACAATCAGCGATGACGTCGTCACTGCGGACAAACTGGTTATTGCTTTGGGTGGTCCGTCATGGCCTCAGGTCGGAGCCACGGACCTCGGCTTCCGGCTTGCGAAACAATTCGGCCTACAGATGGTCTCACCTCGTCCGGGATTGGTCCCGCTAATATTTCCAAAGCAACTGCAAGACTTTTGCCGAGACATGGCAGGGAACGCTTTACCAGCCACAGTGGAAACCGGGGGTGCTCGCTTCACTGACCCGTTACTGTTTACCCACAAGGGAATTTCTGGCCCGGCCACGTTACAAGCGTCGTCATACTGGCGCACTGGAAAGCCTGTAATTATTGATTTTCTGCCGAATCAACCATTGGAAGATTTTATTGAGGAGCACCGAAGCTCCAATGCTCAGTTCCGCAACCTACTGGGCCATGTCATGCCCAAACGGTTGCCCGGCTTGCTCGTCTCAGGCGCACTCGGCGAGACATCCGTCAGCCAACTTTCTGCAAAACAAATCGAAGCGGCCGCCAACCGGATTCACCGGTTCACGGTGGTCCCGGCGTCTACAGAAGGCTACGCCAAGGCTGAAGTCTGCGTAGGTGGAATCGACACCGACGAAATTTCATCCAAAACCATGGAGTGCAAAAACGTCCCAGGCCTTTCCATCATCGGAGAAGCCATGGACGTAACCGGACACCTCGGCGGGTTCAACCTGCATTGGGCATTCGCATCTGGTGCTGCTTGCGGAGAACACCTATAAAAACGGTTGTGTGAAGCATTGCGTTGCCACACTGATTAAAAAAAGGAAGAAGGGGAGAGACACTTGAGTGTCTCTCCCCTTCTTGTATCAAATACTATTAAAAAGTTGAGAATTAGGCCTGAGCCTTCTCCCAAAAATCCGGCCAGAGTTTAAGCAATTTTTGCATGGCGTTACCACGATGGGAACGCTTATTTTTGACGTCGGCATCCAATTCAGCCACATGGCAGCCCAATTCAGGGTCGATGACGATAACGTCGTACCCAAAACCGCCTTTTCCCTTGTAGCCGTGTCCCACCTGAATTTCGTAAGCTCCATCCGTATTGATTTCTTGGCCGTTGGGCGCGGTAGCGGCCATGACGCAACGGTAACGTCCCGTGCGTTTATCGTCGGAAACGTCTTTCATCTCAGCCAGCATTTTTTCATTATTGGCGTGATCGTCGCAGTCTTCGCCAGCGTACCGGGCGGAGTATACGCCGGGACGAGCATCCAACGCATCGATTTCAATGCCGGAATCGTCTGCTACCGCCACAAGACCGGTAATCTTTGCCACGGTGCGCGCCTTGATGAAAGCGTTCTCAAGAAAAGTGTCACCGGTTTCAGGGATATCTCCAATTTCCGGGAACTCAGACAGGCTCTTCACCTGCACGCCGAATGGCTCCAGCATGGCAGAAAGTTCTTTGATTTTGCCTTTGTTATTGGTGGCGAGGACAATGGTTTTCATGGCTATCCCTTGTGCGGCTATCGGTTCGGAACCACGTTACCACACCCCTTACGGGATGTGGCAACCTGAAAAAATATGTTGTGAGGATTCTTTACTCGGACTCAGCGTCTTCCGCAACCGCGAGCAATGGCGGAAGGAACAGGGTCAATTTGGTCCCGATCTTTTCCACGGAAACCAGATCAACCTGTCCACCAATTTCAGCAATAATCTTTCTGGTCTGAGCAAGACCAAGTCCTGCCCCCTTATCTCGGGTAGAAAAAAACGGGCTGAATATCTTATCGCGAATTTCAAGCGGGATACCCTCGCCGGTGTCCTCCACGGAAAGCACGGCGTGATCCTGGTTCATGCAAGTGGTGACAAACAGCTTACCACCGTCGAGCATGGCCTCCAGAGCATTTTTCACCAAATTGATAAGACATTGCTTAATAAGGTCCGGATTGGCCTGCACACGCGCCATGGTCGGGTCCAGGTCCACATGCGCTATCACTTTCTGATTGGAACACGGCAAACGCATGACGTTCATGGTGGTTTCCACCAATTCGTTCAGGTCCACCTCTTTGACCTCTGCACCAGTGGGACGGGTAAAATTAAGCAGGCTCTTGAGTATCTCGTCCAGCCGTTTGGATTCGTCGAGTATAATGGACAGCTTTTCACGAGCCTTGTCGTCCATGCCTTCATACCGCATGAGAGAATTGGCAAAACCACTGATGGAAAAAAGCGGATTACGAATTTCATGGGCCATATAGGTCGACAACTCTCCGATAGACGCCAGTTTTTCCGCCTGCTGCAAACGATTTTCCATAGATGTCCGAAGGGTGATGTCTCGTCGGGAGGCCACCACATGATTGACAGTTCCGTCTTCATCAAAAATCGGCGTAATGTAGACTCGAAAATACCGAACGCGACCATCTTCCCCGACATGACTCGTCAAAGCTTCAGCCGGAGCCCGTGTAGACATAGCCTGTTGGAATGGGTCCTGAGAAAACTCACACTCGCCGTTACTGGAATCCGTAAAAACTTCGCAGTAGAAACGCCCCAGGATTTCACGTTTGGGAACTCCCTGCTTATCCACCACAACCTTGTTCATACCTATCACCTTGCCATCATGATCTAGAAACAATATTTCCTGATCAATCTGATCGACAATGGTCTTAAGCATATTCTGAGTATGAAGCAGGTCTATTTTGCAAGCCACCCAGACTTTATCGGAAGTCAGTAAGTTGATAAAAAAACTGGCGGCACTGCGTTCCACCAACGTGATGCTCGGCGGTAAATAGTTACGCAGCTCATATATCAGGCTCGGACGACCTGTGGCTTCGATAATCATGTTGATCTCGGGGTGATGCTCCAGCATGGTCTTGTACCCTGCATAGGTGGGGATATGTCGACCCGAATCGTCAGCTTCGGGCAGGACGCTCTCTCCCGGAAGGGCCGCAGCGACTACGCCGATTTCCTTCAGCGCTTCATCGTTGCTCTGGTCCTTGAACATTTGCCAAAACGTCAAAAGGGCGGGGATATCGCCGATGACGCCGATGACATACCGTTTGTCATTGATATACGAAGCTCCGAGCAATTTGACCTCCTCTCCGTACCTGTGCACACTTGTCCGAGCCGGACTCTGGTTTCCGGCTTTCCAATAATACAGCATTTGCAAAGCCAGAGCAAAGGAAATGAAATGTCACAACCAACTGACAACACAGTAAGAGTTTATACAATAAGCTTGGGTTGCCCCAAGAATCGCGTGGATACGGAACGACTTCTCGGAACTCTCGGCTCAGCTATGGGCCCAGTGGAATCCGTGAAAGAGGCCGATCTTGTGCTCATAAATACCTGCGGATTCATTCAACCTGCCACCGAAGAATCGATCACGACTATTTTGGACGCAGTCCGGGATGCAGCTGAAGTCATGGAAAAGACAGGACGAAAACCACTATTATGCGTGGCCGGATGCCTTGTCTCCCGATACGGGCAGGACTTAAAAAAGGAACTGCCTGAAGTGGACCTGTGGCTCACGACCGAAGAAATGCATCTGTGGCCGGATATGGCAGCCAAAGCCCTCTCGGTTTCGGTGGAGCGGGATACGCCGCGCAACCTGTCAACCGGCCCAGCCTATGCCTACCTGAAGGTCTCCGAAGGCTGTTCCCATAACTGTCGATTCTGTACCATCCCGTCCATTCGGGGACCGCACAAGAGTTGGCCCGTGGACTTTCTCATCGATGAAGCGGAGCAACTCGCCAACTCGGTCTCGGAGATTATAGTGGTGGGTCAGGATTCCACGGCCTACGGCTCGGACCTCGGCTCCGGCCATGATCTTGAAACGCTGGTCAAAGGCGTAGCTGGCATATCCGCCCTTCAGTGGCTGCGCATCATGTACCTGTATCCTGCAGGACTGACCGAATCCCTGCTTTCAATCCTCAAGGAACATGTCCCTCCATTCTTGCCGTATTTCGACATACCACTTCAGCACGCGCACCCGGATGTGCTTTCATCCATGGGCCGTCCGTTCGCCCGGAACCCGGAAAAAGTTATCGACAGAGTTCGGTCCTTTTTCCCGGAGGCCGCACTGCGCACGACTTTCATCGTTGGCTATCCGGGTGAAACCGAGGAACATTTCGAACACCTCATGGATTTTGTCCGCAAAACCAGATTTCACCATCTTGGCGTCTTCCCGTACTGGCCTGAAGATGGGACGCCCGCTGCGGCCATGGACAATCAGGTGCCGGACGAAATCAAAATGGAACGCCGGGACGCGCTTATGGAGCTTCAGGCCGGAATCAGCGAAGAGATTCTCTCACAATACGAGGGCAAGACTCTGCCCGTGCTTATCGAACAGCCGTCAGAGGAGTGGCCCGGCCTGTATGTGGGCCGAGCATGGTTTCAGGCACCGGATGTGGACGGTGTCACCTACGTCAGTGCGCCACCTGAGGTGGAACTGACGCTCGGCTCAATCGTGGACGTAGAAATAGAAAAAGCAGACACTTATGATTTGTCGGGACTGGTCTAGATTGCTTCAAGCGGCGGGATTATAAAAATTCAAAAGAAGCCGTCCGGGCCGCTTACGCAGCCCGGACGAGAAATGGCAGGCAGTTCTTCGGTTAAACGTAGTCGCCCCGATTGAACTTGAACTGTTCGGTTGCAGTCAGAGTTTCCAATTCATCAACAATGGACTTAATTTCGGGAGCAAGGTCTGCCTGACCGCCCTTGAGCGCGGCTACCTCACCTGCGATCTCATCAAGTGTCGTATAAGCGGACTTAAGTCCCCCTTCCGGTCCTGCGAGTGTCGCTGCATAATTATCCCATTTGTCGAGAATGGATTCTACCTGTCCGGCCACCTGAGCGGAATTGTCGTTCGTGCTTTGCACGGCACCGACATTTCCTGCTGCGATCAGGGGATTCACAATTGGAGGCGGCACAGCACCCTGCGTCTTAGCAGGAGCGTCTCCCCGCGCCACTTCCTGGTTGAGAATGTCCCCGAAGGCGTTTCCAGGCTGGCGTACCTTGTCCTTCCGTTGCGGTTGCTCCGGTTGGACGCCCTCGATCTGATCAGGACGGATCATCATAGTTCTACTCCTATCCTGTGGTTTGCTTAAGATTGTGCAAAGACCTTGCCAAGGGCATCAGGTTGACAACCATTTGAAAATTCTTATCTTTTAAGTATAAGCACCCGGAAAAAACTTCCACTTCCCTCACGAAGGTCCGCGTCTGTTTCCATCTGACTGTAATGCAGAAGAAAAAGGTTGTCTATTCGTGCTCGGAGGGGCATAAAAAAAATAGGGAAAATCCCTTTCCTTTGATGCAAATCAAAGGAAAATGACAATACAGCAAGGAGGAGAACCATGGCTGACGTCAAGAAGATTTTGTGTGCAGTGGACTTTTCCGACTATAGCCCGATGGTGGCTGACTATGCAAACATGATCGCCAAGTGCTCTCAAGCCGAAGTGATCGTGCTTTATGTCGCCCCGTCCCTCAGCCAGTATGTGGGATTCCACGTACCGCCCAGTTCCATTGAGAGCTTTGTGGGTGAAATTGTGACCGGTGCCGAAGACACCATGAACACATTTGTGGCTGAAAACTTCAAGGATCTCAGCGTTGAAGGGAAGGTCGTCACAGGCTATCCCGCCGAAGAAATCCTTGCCATTTCCGAAGCCGAAGGTGTCGACATGGTCGTCATGGGTACCCATGGACGAAAGGGCATCGACCGTATCCTGTTCGGTTCCGTGGCTGAAAAGGTCGTCAAGAGCTCTGCAGCTCCCGTTCTGACAGTGCGCCCGGACTAGGACGCTTTACTGACGGACATAAAAAATATATAAAGGACGGCTTCGGCCGTTCTTTTTTTTATTGAGATGAGGGAAATATGAGAGATTTTAGCGTCCGTCCAGAAATTCAAGACTTTGCACCATACGTGCCGGGTCTGACCATCGAACAAATTCAGGAGCGGTATGGCCTCAACACGGTCATCAAGCTCGCCAGCAATGAGAACCCACTGGGCACGTCCCCCTTGGTCCAAAAGGCTATTGCCAAAAATGCTGCCCGTGCTTTCCGTTACCCGGAGAACCATTCTCCGAGACTGGTCAAAGCCATCGCACAGACTGCGGGTGTTTCTGAAGACTGCATTCTGGTGGGCAATGGTTCGGACGAAATCATCGACATGCTTTTCCGTATGAAAGGGATTCCCGGCAAATCCAATGTGGTCTGTTATGAAAATTCCTTTGCCATGTACCGGATGTGCGCCAAGCTGACAGACCTTGAGTATCGCGAAATCCCACGCGACGACGATCTTGAACTGCCACTGGCCGCCATGGCCGAAGCCGCTGACGAAAACACCGCTATGGTTATCGTGACCAGCCCGGACAATCCCACAGGACTGGCTGCCACGGTGGACGATCTGTCCGTATTGGCAGGAGTGCTACCGAAAGACTGCCTGCTGGTAGTAGACGAAGCGTATATCGAATTTGCATGGCCCCCCGAATCATATTCTCCGGTTCAAGCCTTTGACCTGTTCGAAAATCTGGTGGCTCTGCGCACATTTTCCAAGGCGTATGGTTTGGCCGGACTCCGTGTCGGATACGGCATCCTGCCGCCCAAGCTTGCCGCATTGATGAAAAACGCTCGTATACCTTTCACGGTCAACCTGCTGGCCGAAGAGGCAGCACTGGCCGCACTTGAAGACGAAGTGTTTTTCAATGAGACACTTCAACTGGTCATGCATGGTCGTGAATATTTCACCGAAGAATTGACCCGTCTCGGCTGCAAGGTCTGGCCGAGTCAGTCCAACTTCGTCATGTTCGAACCTCCCAAACCGGCTCAGACTGTGTTCAAAGCTCTGCTCAAAAAGGGCATCATCGTCCGTCCTCTGGGCAGTTTCGGACTGGGCACGTGCATTCGCGTCAATGTGGGAACAAACGCCGAAAACACGACATTCATCAAAAAGTTAGAGGACATTCTCAATGGGTAAGCCCCTCATTGTGACCATCGACGGCCCAGCCGGGGTCGGCAAATCCACCATGGCCAAACAATTGGCCGGGCACCTGTCCATCCCGTATCTTGATACCGGAGCCATGTTCCGATCCATCGCCTGGAAACTGGGCGATGGGGCATGGGATTGGGATAAAGACCGAATTCAAATGACGCTGGATAGCATGAACTTCGGATTGTCAGGTATTGGTGAAGATTCGGTACTAACGTTGAACAACACGCCTGTCGGCAGCGAAATTCGCACGGAGCAGGTCGGCATGTGGGCATCCAACATTGCCACGTTGCCAGTGATTCGTACTTTTTTGAAAACGGCTCAGCAAAACTTAGGCGAAAAGTTTTCACTGGTGGCCGAAGGACGCGACATGGGGACCGTCATTTTTCCTGGCGCACCGCACAAATTCTTTCTGGATGCATCCGTGGAAGAACGTGCCAACCGTCGGTTCAAACAACTTTCATCCATGAACAAGCCGGCTGATTTTGACGAGCTTAAAGACCAAATTTCCAAACGAGATCATCAGGATCGCAATCGAGTGGTGGCTCCGCTCAAGGCCGCAGACGATGCCATTACTATAGATTCGACTGAAATGAATAAAGAGCAGGTCTTCACCGTCTTGAAAGACGGCGTGGCCTAGGATATTACGGGGATCGAACGAGGAGTTACCCATGCTTGATTTGAAAATGATGCAAAAGAATCCCGAAATTGTTCGGGAGAGCCTGAAGAAACGCGGCTCGAAGATAGATGTTCAGGGATTTACCGATCTTGACACGCAACGTAAGGAATTAATCGCCGAAGTCGAAGCGCTCAAAGCCGAAAAGAATGCTGTTGGCCCGGAAATCGCCAAACGCAAAAAGGCAGGCGAGGACGCATCCGATCTGCTCAAGAAAATGGGTGAAGTCTCTGGTCGTACCAAAGAATTGGACAAAGAACTCACCGAAGTTCAGACAGCCCAAAATGAATGGATGATGTCCGTTCCTAACATCCCACACGAGTCCGTGCCCGTCGGTGCTTCCGAGGACGACAATCCGGTCCGGCGCTACTGGGGTGAAAAACCGGAATTCGATTTTGAACCCAGGGAACATTGGGATCTCGGCACTGAACTCGGCGGTCTTGATTTCGAATGTGCAGCCAAACTGGCAGGCTCCCGCTTTTCCATCAGCTTCGGCTGGTGTGCCCGTCTGGAACGTGCCCTTGCCCAGTTGATGCTCAACACCCAGACTGAACAGCATGGTTACACCGAGGTATTGCCTCCGTTCATCGTCAACAAGGCGACCATGACAGGCACAGGCCAGTTGCCCAAATTTGAAGAAGATTTATTCAAATTGACAGATGACCGCGAATTTTATCTCATTCCCACGGCCGAAGTCCCATTGACCAACATCTATGCAGGTGAGGTTATTGACGGAGACATGCTTCCTACCAAATTCTGTGCGCAAACCCCGTGCTTCCGCTCTGAAGCGGGCTCCTACGGCAAGGACACCAAAGGATTGATTCGGCTACACCAATTCTACAAGGTAGAAATGGTCAATTTCGCCCATCCTGACAAATCTTTCGAGGCCCTTGAAGATATGACTGCGGCTGCTGAAAAGATTCTCCAACTGCTCAAAATCCCGTATAGGGTGATCGAACTGTGTACCGGAGATCTTGGTTTCAGCGCGGTCAAAACCTATGACATTGAAGTCTGGTTGCCCGGTCAGAACGCGTACCGCGAAATATCCTCCTGTTCCAACTGCGGAGATTTTCAGGGTAGACGCGCCAACATCAAGTTCCAGCCCAAAGATTCCAAGAAAAAGCAGTTCGTTCATACTCTGAACGGCTCCGGCCTCGCCATTGGTCGTTGTCTCGTGGCTGTCCTTGAAAATTATCAGCAAGCCGACGGCTCTGTCGTCATTCCTGATGTGCTCAAGCCCTACATGGGTGGGATCGAAGTCGTGAAGCCGTAACAAGCTGTACTTGAAGAATGCAAGAGGCCGGTGGAATAATGTTTCACCGGCCTCTTTTTTTGCGCATAAAAAAGGGGCGCAGCCCATACGAACCGCGCCCCTTGCATATATTCGATAAAACTACATCCCTTCGTTGAAAGGAATCTGAAGCTTGGTCAGCTCTTCTGACAGCTTGGCTGCTTTTGATGCTTCCACAAAGGACAGAATCTCACCCGCCTGACGACCACGCATCCCTGACAACACCTTGACGGCCAAGTCATCATCCATATTCTGCAAAATCTCAGCGGCCTTCTTGGCCTTGGTATTGGAAATCATATCCACCAATTGTTTAACGCGCTTGTCCTTGACGCTCTTGGCTTCCGTCAGCATTTGCTTGATCTCGGCATGAAGCTTCTGCACCTTGACGGCCTCGGCCTTGATGGAAGCCTCCATCTCCTTGAGCGTCCGCTCCTTGATGGCGAGTTCCTCTTCCTTGCGTTTAAGTGCTTTCCATTCCTTGGGCAGGTCATCTTCGGTCCGCAAAGAGGCAGCTTTGTCAGCCTCGGCTTCAGCCTTGGCTGTGCGGTTGGCTTCGGAATCAGCTTTGTCGGCAATGGGAGTCGTGGACTCTTTCCCTTCCTCTGCAGCAATGGCGAGACTGGAAATTCCGTCAGGCAAGACGGTCTCAACAGCTTTAAGCGTCAGAGAATCGACACTGAGCATACCGAACACGGCAAGCTTCAGCAGGGCCAAAAAAACGAGGCTGGCGAGAACTCTAGAAATCTTTAGATTTGTACCGAAGCGTTGCCATTTCATCGTTTTCCTTCTCTTGACGAGCGTTTTCTTCTTCATGATGCTTCTTGGATTGCGTTGCTTTGAGCTTCTCCAGGAGCTTCTTGTCCTTGGAGCGTTCCACAGCCTCCGCCCGACATCTTTGCAATTTGAGTTCCAAACTATTGAGATTCATCTGGGCAATGGAAATATCTTGATCCAGAGCTTCCTTGTACTGTCGCCACAACCACATATCATTGGCTGATTTGTGTGACCCACTCTCTTTCAGCAAATGCTCACGCAACAGATCTTCCAATTCAGAAACCTTGGCGGCCTGTTCATCTCGTGCCGCTTTGGCCCGGGCCAAAGCCCCCTTGGCCTGCTCCTCAAGCTGTTCCCGATAATCGAGAACCTTGTCGAGCTTGAATGAAAACTGTTTGGACACGTTACTCTCCTGCCACAACTATCTGCGAAATCACACGGACCTATTTCTTGACCAACACAGGACTACCAGCCAGACCACAGTAGCCCTTTTCCTTGGTCTCGTCCGCCCACCGCCACATCATGCACATGGCAACCTGGCACATCTTCATCTTATCATCGTGTGTCTTAAGCAAAGGGCAGAACATAAATTTCGCATCACTATCACTGACCAGCATGGGATTCTCCTTTAAAAAAAAACGGCGCGTCGCCAACCGCGACGCGCCGTCAATATAGCGTGCATTGCTGTTTCTTTCCAGCACTTACCCTTCGGGGACTTCCGCAGCAGGAGCAGCCTCAGCCTCAACAGGGGCAAAGATGGGGGCCTGCTTACGAGCCACAGGACCACCGCCAATGGAAATCAATGTTTCCATACCAAGCATGCCCTTGAGCTTTTCCAGAGCCAGGACAGACCGACGGCCTTCCTTGTCCAGCACTTTTGCATACCCGCCGTCAGCAATGATGTCAGCGTAATCGCTGGAATCAAGCTTGGGATCATTCTTGAACCGAGCCTCGAAATTCTTGGCATACTGACGGATCAGCACATCCATTTCGATGTCGGACATATTCACCACACCGGACATGCCCAGCACAACGGCTTCAGGAGTCAAATCGTCAGACTCAACGACTTTCTTAAAACTCCGAGCATACCGCAGGCTACCGTCATAAATATGGCTACGCTTGACCACGTTCATCCCAGCCCAACCGGCATTGAGCCACTTGAACAGGAAGACGGAACTCTTCGGAGCAGCCTGATCGTGTTCCACAAAAATCTGCACAGAACCGGATGAATACATAAAAGTGTCCATCCAACCAATCATGCCTTTGTTCAACCCTTCAAGACCAGAATAGAAATAATCCCACTCTTTGTCGTTCAAGATCGCGCCCTTACGACCTACATCGGACTTCCCGTCCTGTTCGGTCACGGAAACCAATATATTCTTACCCTGATACTTAAGTAAAATAATCAACCTGTCCAAATCATAGGCATAGTAGGCTTCGGCAAAGGAGTCCGGGGTATTGGCCTCAAACTCACGACCACGCGTAATCACAGGTTCAGTCAAAGTAGGGAGTTCCTCCCACAAACCTTTTTCACGAGCCAGGAATTGACTGTCTTTATGCCAGCCGGACAATCGAAGCACAGCGGGACACAACAGATAATTCGGAATATCCGGATTGTAAAAATACCGAAGAATGCGATCCAAATCGGTACGCACTTCCTGACGCAAGCAGATACCATACCCCTTGAACCGTTTGGCCGGAGCAATATTCTTGGGGTCATCCTGCATATTCACGACAAAATCCAACATGGGCTGAATCTTGTTCACAGCCAACATGGAATCATCCCCTTTCAGCACCTCGAACAGATGGTCAATGCCGGACTCAACGTCCTTGGCCAACGAAGCTGGTTTAGGAGACAATTTCACGTCCATAAGACCTTCCGGTTCCTCGGCTCGCACCGGGGAAGTAGCGGTCAGGACGCACAGGCCCACGATCAGGGCGAAAAGGCCTTGAACAACAGATAAGACTCTGAAAGTATTATTCTTCATATAGTATTCGTATTGGTTGAGCCGCGCTTGAACACGGACGGTTTTTTTCATGTCCTCAAAACTCTATGTAGTAATCTTCCTCAGCTTTGGCAAGGGCGAGGCTATTGTCCTGAAAAACCTAATCAATCATCAGACTCTGCCGGTTTTTTCCTGAATCCCAATAGTTCCACACGGGTAACGGCCTTTCCACCAAACTTGCGGCGCACTTCATCCACTGCCTTATCCAATTCGCTGGTAGCCTCTGCCTCATGTGGTGATTCTTCAAAAAGAGTCACCTGCCGCGTCCTTGAATCGAAGTTGGAAACCCCTACACCGATAAGCCGGACTGCTCGACGCAACTGCAATTGTTCCAACAATTCACAGACTGTCTCGAAAATAACGGCAGTTTCATCTGTTCGACCTCCAAGACTCTTTGACCGCGTGATCTGCTTGAAGTCGGCATATTTAATCTTGAGCGTGACAGTCCGCCCCTTGTATTCATGCCGTCGCAGGTCGGCCCCCACGCGTTCCGACTGGGTTAACAACCACTTTCTGAGGATTTTTCTATCTGTCGTATCCTCATGAAATGTGTTTTCCGCACTGCAACTCTTGGCCCCGGAAGACTCCATAACCGGATTGGGATCTATACCGCGCGCGCGATCATGCAATGCGCCGCCATATTTGCCAAGCCTTTCCTCCCAAAAATCACGTGGCTTAAGCAAAACATCACCACAGGTCCGCACGCCAAGGCGTTTCAATATCTCCACCAATTTCTTCCCCACACCGGGAATCTTCTTCACCGGCAGGGTTTGCAAAAAGGCAGAGGCCTCGTCATGTCGTATGATATAAATACCATTGGGCTTATCCATATCCGAAGCAATCTTCGCCAAAAAGCGGACAGGAGCCGCTCCAACGGAACACGTCAATCCCGTGACTTCCACCATACGGGCCTTGATTCTGCGACACACCTCTTCAATGGGACCAAAAAGACGTTCGAGACCGGTTCCGTCCAGATAGGCTTCATCCACGCTTGCCTGCTCTACCGTAGGGGAAAACTCCCGCAACACGCCCATGGCCTGCCGTGAAATTTCCTTGTAACGCTTCATACGTCCCGGCACGAGAATAATATTCGGACACAATTGCCGAGCCTTGACCACACTCATGGCCGAGTACACGCCAAAAGCCCGCACTTCATAGCTGGCAGCGGATACAACGCTTCGATCCGAAGTGCCGCCCACAGCCACAGGCTTACCGCGCAACTCAGGATTATCGAGTTGCTCCACTGACGCGAAAAAAGCATCCATATCTATGTGGAGTATCCAATTCTGCATCCAATAAATATCTCAGAAAAGGTTAGATCAAAAATTAATTCTGTCCGGCCCGGGCAAAGACCTGTTTGCACTCTTCCACAAAATTTCGCGCCATATCAGGGTTGCTCCCAAAATGCATATGAACATAGGAGCCAAGTGTATTGCCCACCTGAAAACCCTCAGGGGTGTCGATGGGACCTTTGCGCCCGGTCATGGAATAAATGGAAAGCAATGATTGCATGCCGGGGTCATCCTGAATGGAAGAATAATGAAATTCATGACCACGAGCACAAGTACCGGCAGGGCCAAGTACAGTATCCGCCTGAGCAGTCACTTCCCGATAGCCCAATGCGCGAAACTTTTCGAACATTTCCGCTCGAATGGGGAATACCCCGGACATGGCATACCGCCCCCGTCCGGTGATGATGTCATTCATCAGATACATGAACCCACCGCACTCGGCATAGACAGGACGACCGGATTCACAAAATTCCTTGATCTCCCGACGAAGCTTGTTGTTCTGCCCCAATTCAAAGACATACAACTCAGGATACCCGCCACCGAGGTACAGGCCATCCAATTGCTCAGGCAATCGTGTATCCTCAAGCGGTGAAAACTCTATCAACCGTGCTCCGGCCTCACGCAGGAGTCGCAAATTTTCTTCGTAATAAAAGCAAAAGGCATTATCCCGAGCCAGACCAATGGTCACACTTGGCAATTGCGGCACAGGCTCAAACGGTGGCACGACCTCGATATCAGGCAGGGCGTCCAGCAGGGAATCCAAATTCAGCCCAGTCTCCACCCAATCGGCCAGCCGTTGATAACGACTCATATCCGGGCCTTCCTGATCTGGGGTGACAAGCCCGAGATGACGCGATGGTGTTGCGATGGCTTCATCACGTTTCAGACAGCCAAGCACTGGAACATCCGGTACCAATGACATGGCTTCATGAAGCAATTCACAGTGAGAATCGCTGCCCACACGGTTGAAGATGACCCCGGCAATATTTACATCGGGATCAAATCCGGCATACCCGGAAACCAATGCAGCCGCAGATCTGGCCATGGATCGTGCATCCACAACCAAAATGACGGGCAACCCGAGATTCTTGGACATCTGCGCCGTGGACCCATGATCAGCAGTACCGGAAATACCGTCGAATAACCCCATGACGCCTTCGATGATAGCCACGTCGCACTCTGCGCCATATCGATTAAAAATATCAGTATTGGTCGACTCACTGAGCATCCAACCATCCAGATTATGACTGGGTACAGGCTCTCCGTTTCGGGCACAGGCCAACGCATGATGGCCGGGATCAATAAAATCTGGACCACATTTGAAGGGCTGTACGGCCACCCCTTTACGCGCAAGTGACGCCATCAGACCAAGCGAAATCGAGGTCTTGCCGCATCCACTGTGCGTTCCGGCAACAATAAAGGCCTTGAGAGTGCTCATTCGTGTCCTTTGTCCACTATACTATCCGCAAAAACCATCAACAGAATCACCGTCTAAATCAATCCCTTGTTCGTCAGGTAATCCAGCATCTTCTTGCCTTCAGGGTGGGTCGGATCAAGCGCCAAGCACCGAGACACGGCCTCGCCGCACTTGGCCCAATCCTTGCGATCAAAATGGGCACGCGCCAGATTGTACCAAAGGTTCTCGTCATTATCGGCGAGATCAATCGCACGTTTATAGTAATCAACAGCCTGCCCGGTTAGCTTCTTTTTTCTCAAGGCTATGCCATACTCGTTAAACAGATGCTTGTGATCCTCACTAAACGCTGACTCAATCCTGATGATTCTGTCAAAAACTTTTCTGGCCTTATCGTCCTCATCCCGGGCCAACAGACAAAGTCCGATACCAAAGTTAGCCCGTACGTTCTGTTCATCCAAATTAAGCGCATTGGCATATTCGTATTCCGCAGTAAAATTTTCTCCGCGTTTACGAAACTTGTCACCACGGGCCACGGATTTCTGGACTTTACGTAAATTTCCGACAACTTCCTTGAAGAGTTGCGGCATGGGCAGATAATCAGCCAGTAACTGATCTTTGGTTACCTCCTCCACTTCACCGAACGGCACATTCTTATTGTTCAACCCTTGGAGTTCGATCATATCATCTTCTACCTCACGGGCGTAGTACAAGGCAGTCTGATTGACTCGTCGGGCAGTCGTGCCGGTGCCAATTTTGGCCATCCGTTCAATAGAAAAAACACCCTCGATAGGGCTGACTGGAATCATATTTTTTTATCCGTTATTTCGTTGAAGTTTCCGCCAGTCCCTTAAAACCGGCGAGTCTGAGCATAATACACATCTTCAGCGTTGTTGAGAAGCCTGCTCCTTGAGCATTTCCTCAAGAGAAGGCGCACTGCGCAAAACAAGATAACCGGCAATTCCGGCAATAACAGAAGCCCCGAGAATGGCTGTCTTGGCCCCAGTCAACATGGCTGGAGAATCTCCAAAGGCCAATGTCGCAATGAACAGTGACATAGTGAAACCAATACCACCAAGCATCCCCGCGCCAATGAAATGTTTAAGGTGAATTCCGCGTGGGACTCCCCCGGACAACTTGAAAATCAGCAGCACAGCAAGGACAATGCCGATGGGTTTCCCCAGTACCAACCCAAAGGAGGTTCCAAGAGCTACCTTGCTCGAAAGCACTACCCCCATATCTCCACCGAGCATCACGCCAGCATTGGCCAGTGCAAAAATAGGCATGATGGCATAATCAACCAAAGGGTGCAGCCCGTGTTCCAACCGCTGCAACGGAGTCTGAGCACGGGAAGATATATACTGCATGGACAGCAAGGCTGACTGCATGGCCGAATTGGTCAACACCGAGGCTCCCGGACGAACCGAGGCTTTATAATCATCAAGAATGCCAGTAGCATTGTAGGAGAAAGCCGCAGCATCACACTTGGTTCGAGCCGGAATCATAAACGCCATAAGTACGCCAGCAACCGTAGAGTGGACGCCTGATTTGAGGACCGTCAACCAAACAAGTATTCCCACTGCGGCATAAAAAGCGGGGGAACGGATGCCCATCCGGTTCCCAGCAAAAGCAACGAGTAGGAACGCCCCGGCTGCCAAAAGAAGCCAGAAAGAAATATCGGAGGTATAAAAGAGCGCAATAACCAGAATACCACCCAAATCATCAACAATAGCCACGGCGGTCAAAAAGATTTTGATCTGATAAGGAATCCGATCGCCCAACAGACTGAGGATTCCGAGAGCAAAAGCAATATCCGTGGCCATTGGAATAGCCCATCCACTCGCAGAGTCAGTACCCCAGTTAATTATTACATAGATGGAAGCAGGAACAATCATGCCCCCGATAGCAGCGGCAATAGGAAGGACAGCCTGACTGCGGGTCGACAATTCGCCCACCATAAATTCACGCTTGATTTCTAGACCGACCACGAAAAAGAACAGGGCCATAAGCCCATCGTTGACCCACAAGATGACTGGTTTGGACAAAGAAGCGTGACCGAAGCCAACAGTAAACTTGGTATTCCAAAGGGCGACATAGGTATCAGCCCATGGAGAATTGGCCCAAAGAAGAGCTACTGCGGCGCAAATGATGAGCAGTATGCCACCCGTCGCCTTGGACTTAAAGAACTCCTGGAACGGCAAAAGGACCTGTTCGATGGGTTCCAATCCACAAACCATGAGTTCTTTGATAGCCATGGTTCAGCTTCTCCCTTTGAAAGTTATCGCCCCAATCAGGTTCCTGTTCCACTTGCCAGCAGTTTGTCCACTTCTCCCACGGTCATGGGTTTGTAGAAGAAATATCCCTGGACAAATTTGCACCCTTCATTTTCCAGAAACTCCAACTGCCCGGAAGTTTCCACTCCCTCTGCAACGATCTTAAGCCCAAGGGACTCTCCAAGAGAGAAAACAGTTCGCACAATGGCCTGACTATCCGCGTCAGTTTCCACGTCGATCACAAAACTCCGATCCACCTTGACCACATCAATGGGGAACCTTTGCAGATAGGACAGGGAAGAATAGCCTGTTCCAAAGTCGTCAATGCAAATCCTGACACCGATGTCCTTCAAATGCTGAAGCATCTCTTCGGCAAGGGCCGGATTATCCATGAGAGCGGATTCAGTAATTTCAATATTAAGGGAGTCCGATCCCAACCCAGAATCTTCCAAGGCACGGGCAACTTGTCCCCCCAGCATGGAATGACCAAAATGTTTCCCTGAAATATTAATATTGATGGTCAACTCGCTGCCGGACTTGACTCCAAGAACGGTCTGCCATCGCTTGACCTGCGCGCAGGCCTCCTCAAGGACAAGATTGTCGATCGAGTAGATTAGCCCTGTATCCTCGGCCAAAGAAATAAAATCGACAGGCCCAATGATACCGTGTTCCGGATGCTTCCAGCGAACCAACGCCTCAAAACCGCAAACCCTACGCGTATCGAGCCGAACGATGGGCTGGTAGTACACCTCAAATTCACGCAAATCCACGGCACGGCGCAGATCCGTCTCCAGTTCCATCAACTGCAATGCCTGATCGTGCATCTTACGGTTAAACACCTTGAACCGGGATTTGCCCAACTCCTTGGCGCGGTACATGGCTGTATCAGCGTCACGCAGTAAGGCCTCAGGACGATCATAGCCATCAGTCTTGAGTACAATTCCGAGGGATGCCGAGGTAAAGACTTCATTGCCACCGATATTAAACGGCTGTCGCACCCCTTCAAGAATACGCCGAGCAATGGCGATGGCGTCTTTGGGAGCGGAAATTTCTTCCTGCAAAATAGCAAATTCATCACCACCGAATCGAGCAATAGTATCCACGGACCGACCACAACTTTCCAAGACACGGGCAACGCCGCGCAAAAGCTCATCACCCGCATCATGCCCCAAGGAATCGTTAACCACTTTGAAACGGTCAAGATCCATATATAGGACCGCAAACATATGTTTACGACGACGGGAACGTTCCATAGCCATCCGCAGGTGATCCAAAAACAAGGCGCGGTTGGGCAACCCCGTCAGCGGATCGTGGAAAGCCTGCCGCTTCAACTGATCTTCAGCCTTCTTGCGCATGGTGATGTCTTCGATAGACCCCTCATAGCAAATCAGGTTGCCTTCGTTATCCACAATCTTACGCACATTCTCCGCGATCCAGATAATACGGCCATCGCGCTTACGTACCTTGGAGATGAAATTCTTGATTTCATCCTTGTCTTCAAAATTATGTAAAAATTCCTTACGCCGACTCGGGTCCACGTACATCTGCGTACCAATGTCGTAAATGGAGCTCATAAGGTCTTCAGGCGACTTGTATCCGAGGATACGGGCAAGAGCCGGATTGGTATCCTGAAAACGACCGCTGGGCGAAGATTGATAAATGCCCTCTACGGCATTCTCAAATATAGCACGGTATTTTTTCTCAGCCTTGCGAAGGGCATCTCCGATCACCTTTCTCTCGGCAATTTCGATCTTAAGTTGGGTGTTGGTCCGCATAAGCTCGCCGGTCCGTTCTTCGACCTTCTGCTTCAAGGCATCACGGGCGTCCTGAAGCTGGTGTGTCTTCTGTCGGACACGATCTTCAAGGTTGCTCACCAGCTCAGATATTTGCCCGGTCATGGCTTGCATGGCCTTGGCCAACTGCCCCACTTCATCATTGGACTTGATATCTGGGACGTTGGTAAAATCCTTGACCGCGACGCGGCCAGCGTATTCAGACAACTGCGTCAATGGCTTGGAAATATTCAAAACAAAAATGAACGCCAACAAAACACTGGCCCCGAAAAGAATGAGCATGACCACTTGCTGTTCGACCACGGCTTCCTGAATATTTCGCAGAATGACCGCCATATCCATGCCGATATGCACATATCCGGCAATACCGGTCAGAATCGGGCTTGTCACATGCAAAAAATCTTCGCCGTCCAACCGCACGTTACGAATGATATGCTCTTCCTGATTATGCTGAAAAGATGTCTCGGCGACCATGTGAGATACAGCATCTGGCACTTCAGGAACAAACGTATGCGCAAGGATTCTTCCCTCTTCATCAGCCACCAAAACATACGAGACGCCTGCGATGGACTGATACTGGTCGATACGGGACTGCACCGACCCCGCATCCTGACTCAAAATTGTTGAAATATCAGACTCTGCGACACTCCGGGCCAAAGCAAGGGCTTTTGACTCGTATTCGCGCGTCATTTCACGTTTAATCCGATTACTAAACGTCAAAGAAGTCACCACGGCAATCATGCCGAAAACGACGACCATAAAGATCAATGGCTTGATAAAAAGTTTTGGAGCTTTCATTACCGCCACTGCTCCCAATTTTCAACGGCCTGGAACAGACCGTCAATCACCGTCGTAAAATACACGGCATCCAGTCCTTGATGACCATTCCGACTGAAATCGGCTTTGACACCAATACCAAGATCAAAGTCCTTGATTGAGGCAAGCACCTCTGGAATCCGCGTCTTCATAGGATCATCCGACATACGCGTGATCATTTCACCCAGCACCACACCGTTGAGAAATCCCTCAAAACTCACATAGCTAAACTTTCTTGGCGTATAATCATCATTTTGGGCCACGGGCTCATAGTGATAGCCATCCATGATCTTACGATACAGCCGCACACCCGGCAGACTCAGATCCGTATAACTCGGTACAACTTGAGAATTAATCAGATTCTTTGTGTAGTCCCTGTGAACCCGGTTCCCTTCTGTCATCAACAGTTCAAGCATCTTGTCACTGTCAGCAAAAGATAACCCAGCAATGGGCGCCTTATACCCAGCATTCCGTGCATCACGAATAAACGCAGCTTGAGAAGCGTAAGTACCAACGACAATAATGGCCTCCGGGTCAGACTCCATCAACAAGGCAACCTCTGAAGAAAAGTCCTGCGAAAAAGAAGCTCCGCGTCGATAGGCTGCTTCACCGGAAAGAAGGAGACCATGACGCTCAAGGGCCCTGTGCACACCGTCCCAACCAGTTCGTCCATAGGCATCGCTCTGATAAAACACCCCAATGCGCTTACGGCCAATCGCGACGAGTCTGTCCACTAGCCCCCGAGTCTCATCAAAATAGGATGCCCGAAGATTGTAAACATACTTACCGAACGGCTCTGTGCGCAGCGGCTGTGCACCGGTAAAAGGGAAGAGCAGAAAAATATTTCTGTCTTCAAATCTCTGAAGCAAGGGAAGAATATGCGTGGTGGTCGGCGTTCCCACATAGGAGAAGAGCGCAAAAACATCATCATGATCTATGAAGCGAATCGTGTTCTGAAAACAAGGGGCAGGGTTGTAGCCATCGTTGGCAGGGATAACCTTGATGGTCCAACCATTTGCTCCGCCTGCCGCGTTGAAATGATCGATATATGCCATGAAACCACGATAAAACTCTATACCGAGTTCACCGTTGGCACCCGTAAAGGCGGCAGACATGCCAAACGTCAACTCACGCGAAGTATCTGCTCTGGCAGGGACGCATGGAAAGGCCATCCACGCAAGCAGGAGCAGGGTCATCGCACAACGCCATATGAGAGTCATTTTTAGCACGGACAATTTATGCCATTCATACCAAAAAAGCGCAACCAATCTACCACTTTTCATTGGCTAGCACCCAAATGAAAATTCATTCAATACCAACACGCTTCATAGACACCGTCAGAGCCGTGTCATGTATGAACAAAGACCGCATTTCACAATGCGCTCAATCAAAAAACATACTTTTTGAATGGGATATTAAAAGGCGTGAACAAACTCACAACTCATGGAGCCATCTTCATCGACTGTCACCAGAGCCAAAGAACCTGATTCACCTAAAGAGCCGGGATTTAAGAGTTGAACCCCTTCAACAACTGACCAATCCCTGGCATGGGTATGCCCATAGCAAACCAGATCATACTCAGCTCCAAAGGCCTGAGCCACAGCAACCGGGACTTGTGGACGCGGTCCCCACCCATGGGTGACACCAACAGTCAATGGTCCCAGCTTACGCGATAACATAGGCTTGAGCATGTCAGCCAGTTGAGGGTCCCAATCACAATTGCCACGCACACAGATGAAATTTTCATGCTGCATGAAATAGGACCATATCGCGAAAGAAGTGATGTCACCACAATGCACAAGTACATCGGCAGGGGCAAGCCACGTAGAATACACTTCATCAAGCCAGGCTGGAACCGAGCTCATGTGGGTATCCGAAATAACGGCAATCTTCATAGAAAAAAGGGATTACGTCAGGAAACGTTATTCAGCGACTTTTTTTGCCCGGAAGCGAATGTAGGCATCGCGGACCGCCGCGTACTTGTCCACGGCACCTTCGGTCAGGACTTCGTATTCATTGCCTTTCAACTCAAGGGACAAAGTATTCAGGTTGTTGTAAACCCGAATCGCTGCGAACTCGATGAAGGTGAACCGACCATAAGTCAGGGGATCACAGTATGCGTCTGCCACCCAACCCACGGACTCACGGATAGAACTGGGACCAATAAACGGCCAAACCAGATAAACACCATGACCGATACCGGCCTTGCCAAGCGTCTGACCAAATCCGTCTGCTGTGGGACGTTCTGGCTCCCAATTGCGAGGTGTGCCACTGGTCACATCGCCCAGACCAAGGAGACCAAACGAAGTGTTGGCAATAAATTTGGACGTTTCCATATAGGCGGCGTCAAATTTACCCGTCAAAATATTGTTGAGAAAACGAACCGGAAACAGCAGGTTGGTGAAAAAGTTATTCACCCAGCTACGAGGTTTGGCAGGGACCAGCCATGCGTATCCTTTTGCCGTAGGACGGAAAAAGCCGTGATACAGTGCGTCATTAATCTCGAACCAGACTCTATTCCAATAGTAAAGGGGGTCTGCCACGAGTTTATGTTCAGCATAATCGCCGTCAATATCATCAAAATCATCCTCATCACTGATATCACCAGCGGAGAACTGAGCAAGTTGCACCTGATCGTCAAGGGCGTTGGCATCAGCCGCAAAAGAAGCCCCCGCAAACCCCAAAAGTAGAGCTACGACGACCAAAAGAGTCAGCAGATTTCGATGTATTTCAGGCCCTGTTTTCACGATGCAGGTTCTTCCTTATCATTATCGTCAGGATCATTTCTATCGAGTTTTTCAACCCGCTCATTAATCAATTTCAACAAATCCTCTGGCTTTCCTTCTTTGAGTACCGAAGAAAATTGACTCCGATAATTCATCACAAGGCTCACACCTTCGGCGACAACATCGTAAATCATCCACTCTCCATGAACGATTTTCAAACGAAATTCAACTACAATCTTTTTGTCTTTGTCAATGATTTCCGTAAAGACTTTCGCCTTATTGCCGGAAACCAGCTCTTTCTTGTAGTTGACTTTCTCACCATTGTAGGCCGGAATGCGCTGAAGATAGGACCGCTCCAAAAGACGAACAAAGGCTTCTGTCAGATCGACACGCATCTCTGGTGTCATTTTGAGCCAAGGTTTGCCTATCGAGTATTTGGTCACCAAGCCAAAATCGATATATTTTTCCGACGCCTTGCGCAGACGCGTAATGGCGGCATCATGCTTGTCAGGGTCCACCATATCCGGATCGGACAGCATAGTTATTAACTTGTCTGTCCCTTCCTTGACTCGATCCATCGGAGTCTGGTCAGCCGAGGCAACGGAACCGCTCCCGATAACCAAACAAACCAAAAACAACGATAAAAGTATCTTTTTCAACAGCATGCAGGTCCTTTCACACAAGATATTTATACTTTGCCAAAGGCAAACTTACTGATCAAATCCTCAAGATCTATAGCCGACTGAGTGTCAAACAAGGTGTCCCCGGGATTAACAGGATCACCAAGTCCGCCAGGCACTATCTTCACAAACTTGTCTCCGATAAGGCCGCTGGTCTTAATGGCAGCAATGGCGTCATCAGTCAACTTTACCTTCTTGTCGAGCATCATGGTAATGGCCGCCACGCCTTTTTCCTGGTCCAAACCTATCTCGCTCACAAATCCGATTTCCACGCCAAACATCTGGATGGGGGCGTTCACTTTGAGCCCGGAAATATCCGTAAAGTTGGCTTTCACCACATAATATTTATCCGTGAACAACTGCACGTTGCCCAGCTTGACGCTCATGTAGACCACGGCGAGCAAACCCATGACTACGAAAATTCCTACAGCAGTTTCTTTCTTCATTTTCAACATCGGTCACCCTTTCGGATCGTTGTTTTTTCGCCAAGTATCTTATTGCAATTGAGCTTCATCATGGACGGGTCCAATGGCGGCATTGTCAACCGAGGAGCCGACCGCTCCTGAGTGGTCCGATCCAGAAAATGTCTCAAATATGGGTCTTCAGTTTTTTCAAGATCCTCAATGGTCCCCTGATACAAGCACTTGTGCTCTCCGAGAATCACCACGAAGTCGGCCAATGCACGCATACTCGACAGATCATGAGTGACTACGACCATGGTCATGTCAAAATGACACATCATTTCAAGCAAAAGCAAATCCAACTCTGCGGACAGGATTGGATCCAAGCCGGACGTCGGTTCATCGCAAAATAAAACCTGCGGGTCCATGACCAAAGCACGGGCCAACCCAGCCCGTTTTCGCATGCCGCCGGACAGTTCATTGGGGTACAGCTCCAACGCATGTCCAAGACCGACCATTTCCAATCGATCCTGCACAATACGCATTATCTGCGCTTCACCAAGTTTTGTGTGCTCACGGAGCGGCAAAGCCACGTTGTCCTTGAGCCGCAAAGACCCGAGCATCGCACCATCCTGAAAAAGGACGCCGGTCCGCTGTCTAAGGCAATGCTGCTCCTTTGCCGATATGGCACTGACATCATGTCCGCCCATAAAAATTTTCCCACTGATGGGGGCCTGAAGCTGCAAAATATGTCTGATAAGCGTAGATTTGCCGCAGCCCGAACCGCCAACAACCATAGAAAGCTTCCCGCCAGGGAACTCTATATTCAAGTCACTGACCACCGGCCTGCCACCGTATCCAACGGCCAAGTCTTCAAGTCGTATGTTTGGTGCGTTACTCACAGTCACCCCTACCACAACAGCGACGTCAAAACATAGTCCGCCGCCAAGGTTACCACACAGGACTTGACCACGGCATTGGTTGTGGACTGACTCACTCCTTCCGGCCCTGCGTGCCCGGATCGGATATGGGTATAATACCCTTCAAAACAGCACACGGTGCAGACAAGCAAACCAAAGACGATGGACTTGACAAATCCGCCTTCGATGTCCTCCCAGCCCAAAGCTCCATTGACACGAGACCAATAGACACCGCCATTGGCACCCAACAACTTAACGCCAGTTAACCATCCGCCCCACAGGGCTATCAAATTGAAAAATGCAGTCAAAAGAGGGAAACTGATCAAACAGGCAGCCATTTTAGGAGCCACCAGATAGCGCATGGGATTGATATCCATGATGGTCAGGGCATCAATCTGTTCGGAAATACGCATGACGCCGATTTCAGCAGTCATGGCGGAACCGGCCCGGCCTGTCAGCATGATCGCGGTAAGAACTGGGGCCAACTCGCGGACCATGGACAAGGCGACGCCTGTACCAAGGAATCCGTCAGCACCAAACACGGAAAGAGCATAATAGAGCTGCATGCCCATGACCATGCCGGTGAATAGACCGATCAAAGCGATAACGCTCACGGACTGAACACCTATAAAATATATCTGACGGACTATCTTGGAGAACTGCCCCCGACCGGCAAAGATCAGACGCAACGAATCAAGGAGGAAAAGAAACATCCCCCCGATTTCATCAACAATTTCCCGACACAGTGTACAGGGAAACAAGATAGGTATAGAAAACTCCCGCGTCTTATCAGCCATAATCTACTCACATCATTTATGATGTGTCGGAAAAAAAACGTTCATAAGGCAAACAACCCAAGTACTATAAAGAGCAAAGTATCAAGTACGACATGTACCTAAAATAATATTAAACAGCAAGACCGTGAGGGCGTTTTCCTTGCGATTCACGATATTTTCCCGATTTTCCCTACCATTGGTCTCTACTTTTTCCCATCCTTGCCATTCTTACGGGTCCACCAGTCTGGGTCCGGTCCCAAAAACCACCAGTCCTTATGGTCTGTTTTAGCGATAGTTTCGGCCAGCTCCTTTCCCCATTGAGTACGCACCCGCTGCAATGCAGATTCCAACCATTGACCTGCATATTTATTGCCGTGATCGAACTCTTCCTTGAGATTCATGATAAAATCCAACTGGTCGGCATCCTGCGCCAACTGGGCCTCAAGGGTTGCTGTTTCTTCCAGCTCTTCCCAATAGCCGAGCATTGCGTCTTCCAGCCCGGTACCGCCGCAGGCGTGCTTCAAAGCCTCGACTCGGTCCGAGCTGTTATAAATCCGGTTCACGTAGTTGAAATCCCCGGTACGCGCCTCGTGCAGGTCATGAAACAGGCACATATATGTCGTGCGAGCCACATCCGCATCAGCCATTAGCGCAAGCACATGCCCGATGACTGCTGTCCGAAAAGAATGTTCAGCCACGTTCTCGGAGCCTGAACCCAAAAACTGATAGCCGGTTCTTGGCGTCTTGCGCAACATGCCGCATTCATTCAAAAAATCAACTATTCGGGTCAATTTGTCCCGACCTGTCATATCAACCATGAGGATACCTCCGGCGGCTGGGGGAAAAGAAAGGATCTCCCTCTCTCTTCCCCCAGCCCCCCATCCCATCCCTTTCAAAGCGCTTTATTGCTGCTTCGTAGGGATAAAGATGGGAGCGTATTGCATTAATTATTCTATTTATTTGTCAGGGAAACGTTCGGAGCAAAGTTCTCCGGCCGCCCCCCAGTTGTCTTTGGGAACTTCTTCGATAATGACCGTCACGGCTTCAATCCGACAACCGAGAATTTTAACAATCTCACGGGTAAAAGTTTCCACGAGTTCGCGCTTCTTTTCCTTGGGCGTTCCAGCCCATGTCTGCAAAGTTAGTATCGGCATTGTCTTCTCCTACGAGCGGTAATCCGCGTTGATACTCACGTATTCCTTCGTCAAATCCGAAGCGAGCAGCATGGAGCTGCCCGGGCCACCACCAATATCTATATGGATAACGATATCCCGCTCGCTCATGATGGGACCGAGCAAATCGTCCATATCACCGGGTTCAGGAGTTCCGTTATGAAACACAAGAATTCCACCAATTTTCAGCACGAGATTATTGGCCTTGAAATCCGCACCGGAATAACCGGCTGCACAAATAATACGGCCCCAATTAGGATCAGAACCAAACAACGCGGTTTTGACCAACGGGGAATTACCCACGGCTCGTGCCACCAGCTCAGCGTCCTCATCCGTCTTGGCGCCGGACACTTGAATAAAGGCAACCTTGGTACCACCTTCGGCATCCATGACTATTTTATAAGCCAAATCTTCCAGCACATTCAGCAGGTGCTTACGCAACAAAATATAATCTTCTTCGGACTCAATGGACACACCGGATGCGCCATTGGCAAGGGCCATAACACAATCATTGGTCGACATGTCGCCATCCACAGTCACTCGATTGATGGACAGATTCACGCAATCAACAAGCATGGCCTGCCACGCCTCGGCGGAAATATCTGCATCGCAAACGATGAATGAAAGCATGGTTGCCATGTTCGGGGAAATCATGCCTGCCCCCTTGCACATACCGAGCAGGCGAACTTCGCCGCCTTTGAGCTCAAAAGACGCATCGCACAACTTGTGTACGGTATCCGTCGTCATGATGGAATGGGCCGTATCTTCCGGCGTGGCAACACCAAGGTTCTCGCCAAACGCAGGCATGGCTTTTTCCCATTTAGCCATATCGAACTGTGCACCGATAACGCCGGTGGAAGCAGGAAGCAATTCATCAGCCGGAACATTCAGTGCTTTGGCTGCCAGATTCAGGGTTTCACGACAATTGGCGCGCCCTTCGTCACCGGTACAGGCGTTGGCTTGCCCGGAATTAATCAGGAACCCGGACATTTTTCGTCCGTCTGCCAGCATTTCCTGACACTGCAACACCGGTGCAGCCTTAAATTTATTCGTAGTAAACACGCCTGCGGCCACGGCCGGAGTGCTGCTGACAATAGCTCCAAGATCGAGCTTGCCCGGTTTCTTGAACGACGCCGCAGTAGCAGCAAAAGTATATCCAACGGGTATATTCATTAGTTTCTCCATATCAGATTTCTCAGTCAGATCTTTGCTTTACCTCAGAGTGCGCCGTGTGAAAAGGGGGAACATGTTGCAGGACTATGACAGAAGGCGTAACACGACGAGTTAATGGAACCTCTCATAATCGCACTCGTTCTCGCCACTTTCTTTTTCGCGGCCTTCATGAAAGGAACGGCAGGTCTCGGTTTCGCCACCACCTGTCTGGGGATCATGGCGAGTTATCTCGACTTACGACTGGCTATCCCACTGGTCATCATTCCGTCCCTACTCTCAAATACCATGGTCATGATAGACGCCGGAAACTTCTGGTCCATCTTTCGCCGCTTCTGGCCATTATATTTCTCTGCTCTGCCCGGCCTCTTTCTCGGATTATGGATACTCGGCAGCAATGAAACGGATCTGCCCCGCATGGTACTTGGTACAACCATGGTTTTGTATGGTGCATGGGGATTGTGGCGTGGCCATCTTTCGCTGAAACAAACCAAACCGCTTGAGATGTGCGTTGGCCTCCTGACCGGCTTAATCAACGGACTGACCGGCTCCCAAATTATGCCCATCATGCCTTATCTCATGTCTCTGAACATCTCCAAAGATGAATTGGTGCAGGCCATCAACACTTCGTTCACCATTGCCAGCCTCGTCATGCTCGCGGGATTGGGAAAACTGGGCCTGATCTCCATTGAGAACATGATTCTCTCAACGGTGGGAATCATTCCCGTGGGTTTGGGGATATGGCTTGGCGGCAAGGTACGCCGCAAATTACCGGAAACCGTATTCCGCAAAATAGTACTCGCTCTGATAGGGTTGCTCGGACTCGGACTTGTCATACGCGGCATGCTCTAACCCTTGCAATCACCGACTTGACGGGGCATAGAATAAGCACGAACTAGCAACCTAAGGAGCCATACATGCGTATATCCATTTCCCGTCTGACTCTGACCGCACTGGCCGTCGTAATGTTCTCTCTGCCCGCACTGGCTGGCCGAGAAATTAATCTATCCAAAGGCCAAACCATCTATGTCCCGGTATATTCTCACATCTATCAGGGCATCAAAGGTAAACCTTACAATCTGTCCGCCCTGCTTTCCATCCGCAATGTGGATTACAACGATTTCATCACAGTCACTGCGGTTCAATATTACGATGACAATGGCAAAATGCTGAAATCATACTTTGAAAAACCAATCACCATTCCGCCCATGGGAACAACTGAAGTCCATATACCTGAACGCGACACTTCAGGCGGTTCCGGGGCAAACTTCACGGTGGTATGGGAAAGTGCCAAGAAGGTTTCCACACCAATCATTCAGGCGGTCATGATCGGCACGGCCTCAACACAAGGCATATCCTTTGTGTGTGACGGCGTAGCTATCGAAGAAAAGGAATAGTTCCACCCCGCCACATCCAAAAACAGATTACTTCGTCACGCCGAGCAATCCGTTGACCGCGGCCATAACAGCCTGTCCCTTGATGTCTTCACGGGAACCGGAAAAGTTATACAGACGTGCACGGGTACCGGACGGCCAGGCCCATGCCATCCAGACAGTTCCGACGGGTTTGTCAGGAGTTCCACCGCTCGGTCCGGCAATGCCTGAAATTGCCACGGAAACTTGCGCACCCACAGCCTTGAGCACTCCTTGCGCCATGGCCAAAACCACGGGTTCGGAAACCGCACCATGTTTTTCCAAAATTTCCGATGATACACCAAGCAAGTTGGTCTTGACCTCATTCGAGTAAGCGACCACCGACCCGGCAAACCACTCCGAACTGCCGGGCGTGTCGGTCAGGATGCTTGCCAACAGCCCCCCGGTACACGATTCGGCAGTGGCAAGGTAGTTATCTTCCACGCGCAGGCATTCGCCCAATTCAACAACAGCTCGAGAAATAAGATTCATATCCATTACGTCCTCCAAGTACGTGTTTACAAAATCTCTGAATAGGTTGCAATCTCGACCTGTCCGTTTGTATTATCACCAAAGGAGGACCAATGACCGTCACACCATCTGACTTGGCGAAACTGGCACTTGAACGCCACCGTCTCCCGTGGAACTGGAGTTTACAGTTCGCGGCACTGGTCCTTTTTTGCCTGATGCTTCTCTTTCACAGCCCGTTATTCCTAACTGCCACGATTATTCTTTGCGCGACCGGATTTCTCCGTTTAAACATGGATGAACCACCGGACAACTTGTGGTTTCGATTTGTAAAGGCTGGCATCGAATGGGAAAAAGACTGGATCGCCGCCCCCTGGAACTGGGTCAAATGGACCAAGTTCATTTTCATATTCATCATCACTATCGTTTTCCTCTGGGCTCTCTGGGTCCGCGAGGCGGCAACCCTCGGATTGATTCTGGGTTTTGCTGTTCTGATCAGGGTTGTGATTGAGAATATTGATAATGGAATTGAGCCGTAATTTGTTGCAGCGCATTCTTTTGCCGTAAGGATAAGAAGAGGAAGAAAGGAAGGTAAGAACATCTTTCTTTGATGGGCGTTGCGTGCTTTCGCAGTGAGGGGGCAAACGGTATTGTTTCAAAAGTTTCGCCTTTACGGCGACCTGCTTTTTTTGAGGCGAAAAAAAGGAGGCAAAAAACGCCTTCTTCGCTGTGCGCCTGATAGCGAACCCAAGAGCCTGTACGCGACTTCATTGCCCGACAAGATTGCCTGTGACACAGACTCGGTCGGGCTACGTTACGCCGCGCGGGACAGGCTCTAAGGCCCGCTATCAATTGCCCGTCGCTGTAAGATGTTTTTGGGTGTAGGTGTTCATCTTTGATTCTAAGTTCTTCGATATCACACATGTTTTTTGAATCTTCATGTCATCGTGACCAGTTTTTTCCATCATAAGTATTCGCTTTTGATTCCAAGCTCTTCGTTATCCATAGAGGGCCTTGGGGTGCTCCAGCACCCCAACACCGCTCTCCCTCCGAAGAAGATTTCTTCCCCGTCCAACCAGACGAAGACCGAACCCAGCCCTTGATTGGCGGCTTAGAAGCTGACCAATCGAAGGAGGCGGCTCTGATAGGGGAATTAGATAATTTATCTTAAACTAAGAGATAAAAGGAGAGGCAGGGCTTATACTTTTAATCGGGTGGAGCCGACTCGATTGGATCAGATTCTCGCCGCCGATCATGGGGGCGGCCAAACTAGCGCAAGCGACCTTTTTTGCTCCTTTTTTGGGCGCTGCCAAAAAAGAAGGCCCGCCCGGCAGGGCATGGAAAGCCTTGGGTGCTCCAGCACCCAACAATGACTCTCGCCAAAGGCGCATCTTCAATTCTTCATCCCCAAAAACAAAAAAAAATAACCTCAATCCAAACTCACAGATAGACAGAACTCACAGGTATGATTATCCTTACTAAAACAAAAGAAACAACCGGAGGAAAAATATGAGCGATGACACCAACACCTGCAAGCAATGGCTGAACGAAGTCAACTGGGATATGATCCACGAAGATGCCGTCACCCTGTATCTTGAATGGGGCAACAACAATTACCGTGATGCCATGCGTTCACCGGTGACCACCAGCGGCGAATATTCCATCTATTTCGCCATCGACACATGGGAAAGCCCCAAGGTTGTCCTGATGAAGATGGACAACTACGGGTCCACCATCCTGTGTGCCAAAAAACTGCCGGAAAACCTTGCCAAGGAACTGCACGAAGAGATCAAGGGCATCAAGGGCATCCTTGAACTGACACCGTCCATCAAGGAATGGCTCATGAAGGAACTTGAAGCATAAAGTTCGCCCGCATTTCATTGAATCAAAAAGACAACGGCCCGGCGCACTGAGTGCACCGGGCCGTTTTTCATTCTTGATTGATATGGAACTATTCCATGCCTTCATCTTCCAGAAGATCACGACCTGATGCAGCGTTACGCGCCAGATCATCGACACGTTCATTGAACATATGACCAGAATGGCCCTTGACCCAATTAAAATTGACGTCCTGCTTCTCGATAAGTGGCATGAGACGGCGCCACAGATCCTGATTCTTGACCGGTTTCTTAGCGGCGGTTTTCCACCCATTGCGCTGCCAGTTCTTAAGCCACCCTTTGGTAATGGCCTGCTGGACATATTTTGAATCAGTCCACAGCTCTACCGAACAGGGACGACTCAATGCGCCCAAACCAATAATTACGGCAAGCAACTCCATACGGTTGTTGGTCGTTCTTTTGTAGCCTTGGGCGAACTCCTTGTAGTTGTCCGCTCCTTCGCCTTTGTATTCGCCATAAATCATGACCGCGCCATATCCGCCGGGACCGGGATTTCCCAAGCAGGAGCCATCGGTATACATGGTGACTCGCTCATTCACTGGCGGTCTCCTCTTTTTTCAATTGTTCGAGTTTCTTGTAGATTTCCATCAACACTTCCTGAATGGCCATGGGCCAATCGCCTTCCTGAAAAGACGGTAGCAGGAACGTTGTTTTAAGCGATTCGATAAAGTCTTTGCCGAGCGCCTGTCGCATCATGGGCGGAAACCGCAATTTGACCTCATTAATAGACGGGGCCAAACCCATATACATGGTTTTGCCATCCAGCTCAGGCATCACGAAATCGCCGCCGTAAATTTGAATCTTGCAATCCATGCCGTATTCTTCACGTAGAGACCGAGTGAATGACACAATAAATTTCTTTTGTGTCTTGTCCAAAGTCTTAGTCTCGTCATAAACCGCGCCCTCCTGATTAAGGACGTCCACCACATGCTTGTTGTTCATGTAGAAGGCCCAGATCACGGCCGCAAAGACCAGCACTAATGCCAAGGACCGAAACATCTTCTCTTTCGGCGACTCGCCGTGCACTCTGGGGATCTTGATTCGCATATGCACTCTCTACCGTGAGGTCGCTTTTCGTGCAAGCCCGACGGCTTACCCTTCGCCTCGCAACGCCTGAATCGGGTCAAGTCCTGCTGCCTGCTTTGCAGGCTTCAAACCAAAGATCAATCCAACCGCTTGCGATCCGGCCAAGGCCATGAAAAACGCCTTCCATGAAAATTGAATCGTCAAAATATCCAACCGCGAAAGGAATTGGCCCAATCCTAATCCAAGGAACAGCCCAAGCACACCCCCAAGCATAGTCAACGCACAAGCCTCCACCAGGAACTGGCCCAGAATAGCAGAATTGCGTGCACCCATGGCCTTTTTCAACCCGATCTCCTCGGCGCGTTCACTCACTGAAATGGAAAAGAGATTGGCAAGCACGAATCCACCGACAAGCATGGCGATACCTGCGGTCACACCCAAAAAGATCGTCAGCCCGCCTTTAAACATAGACAAGAACTGCAAAACTTCATCAGCCGTCAGAATGGAAAAATCGTCGTCATCTTCAGGTGCCAAATGATGCAGATTCCGCAGCAGAGAACGCAGATTCTCGGTATGCGCCTCCATATAATCCGGCTCATAAAACTTCACCCGCAATGCACGAAAATATTTCCGGTCCATATTATATCGCTGCACCAATGTCGCCAACGGCACGATAATACGGTTGTCGATGTCACCACCTCCGCCCGAGGCGAACCCTCGGTAGGACAGTTTACCCACCACCTGAAACGGAATATCACTGATGTAGATAACTTTGCCGACCGGCGATTCATTGCCAAACAATTCCCGCGACGGCTTATCTCCCAACAGAGCAATCTTCGCGCCCGTGGCATCATCCTCAGCCGTAATATCGCGGCCCTCGGCCAGCGGCCAGTTCCATGCGGACGCATATTTCTCGGTCGTCCCGATAATGCGGACGTTCTGATAATTCTTGTTGCCGACCTTGACCGTCTGCCCAAACTTGGCACGCATGGGCACGACCTGATACGCACCCGGCAGCGAGTCCCGAATCCGTTGCGCATCCTCCCGACTCAAGGTCAATGTACGCATACCCACGGCCCGCTGCTTGAAATTGCCACCAAACACCAACGCCGAGTCCGGCCCGAACATCTCAACAATTTCCACGGCCTTTCTGTTCGCGCCATCAACCGCCGTCACGATCAACGTCAAACTCGCAATGCCAAACGCAACCCCCAAAATCACGAAAAAAGATCGGAGCTTAAAAGCCCACACAGCCTCAAACCCCATACTTATTATTCGTGCTACGAGTCGTATCATTGCAAGTGCCTCCGGCGGCTGGGGGAAGGGGAGAAAAAACCCTTTGAAAAGGGTCTTTTCTCCCCTTCCCCCAGCCCCCCATCCCCTCTTTTTCCTCAACTTTTTATGTCGCTTCGCGAAGTAAAGGGAAATCGAAAGTCTATTCTATTTTACAAACATCAATCAAAATTTTTCATTTCAGGGAGCCACCACATCACACGCCCTCACCGCAGGCGACCCAAAAAGTTTTGGAGAGTCCAAAGAACCTTTTTCAAAAAGTTCTCTGGTCCCACTGAAAGCGACCGCCGGTAGGCCCACCGGAGGCTCCCACTCCTAAACTCGTACATCCTCGACAATACACCCATCGTGTAACCGGATAACTCGTCCGGCTTCCTTGGCAACCTCTTCGTCGTGCGTTACCAGCACAATGGTTTGTCCGGCTTCATGTACAGAATGAAAAAGCTTCATGATCTCAGACGAAGTGGCGGAATCCAACTGCCCGGTCGGTTCGTCTGCGAGAATAATCTGCGGCTCGTTAAGCAACGCACGGGCCATAGCCACTCGCTGCTGCTGACCACCGGAAAGTCGTGAAGGCTTAAAATCCATACGATCAGCCAACCCAATCTGCTCCATGAGCACACCGGCCCGAGCGAGCAACTCGGCTCGCGGCTTGCCAGAATACAATCCGGGCAGGATGACGTTCTCCAAGGCCGTGGCATAGGGAATAAGATAAAAGGACTGGAACACAAACCCGAGGGATAAATTACGCAGATCAGACTGGGCATCGTCATCGAGAGAAGCGGCATCCCTGCCAAGCAGTCGGTAGACCCCGGCCGTGGGCCGATCGAGCAAACCAATTATGTGCAAAAGTGTGGACTTGCCGGAGCCGGACGTACCTTGCAAGGCAATGAATTCACCGGAATCAACATCGAGTGTGATGGACTTGAGCACCTCGATACCCGACTCGGTATCACCGTTCTTTTTTTCTCCCTGCGGGAAAAAGGTCTTATTGATAGCATCAAGACTGATGGCCGGATGGGACATGCTTAAATCCCCTTCTTGCCGACCTTGGCACCGGGCAGAACAAGCTGAGTGGCTACGGTATCACCTTCGGAGAGACCATCGAGCACTTCACTCGTTTTCAAACCGACCAAACCAAGCTTGGGAGAAACTTCTACAGGCTCGATCTGGGGATCATCTACACGAAAACAGACCTGACGATTCTTAACCCACTTAAGCGCAGTGTTGGGGACCGTCAAAACGTCCTTTTTTGTTTCCACGATGATTTTACACTGGGTGGTCATTTCCGGACGCAACCACTTGGATTGCTCTGGGGAAACCTTCACGAGAGTCCTATAATATACGATATTATCCCGAACTTCCGGCTCGGGATAAATGCGGTCCACAGTTCCTTTGAAAACTTCGTTGCGAAAGGCGTCCACAGTGTAGCGAACGGATAAATCGTCAGCCACGCGACCAACGTCGGTTTCGTCCACATAAATCCACATTTCCAATTTGGTAGGATCAAGAACCGTAATCAGATTGGACACGGATAGGCCGGACACGATGGTCTCACCTTCCTGAGCCGCCACCTGACTGACCACACCATCAATGGGAGAATGGATCTTGGTGTAGGAAAGCTGAACTTCAAGAGTCCTAAGCTTGGCACGAGAAGAGGCCACACTGTGCCGAGCCATTTCCGCGTCCTGATAGGCAATATCTAACGAATCCTGTGCTTCAAGCTTCTGCTTCACCAAAGAACGCTTTCTGGGCAGATTCTTCTGCATGTATTCAAGCTTGGCCTGTGACAAATTGAGATTGGCACGGGCTTCGGCAATACGGGAACGCAGTTCTCGGGAATCAATTTCGGCGATGAGGTCACCTTTTTTGACAAGGTCCCCTACCTTAACGGGAACAGAATCGAGTACACCAGTGGCCTGAGCACCAATCTTAACCTGTGCGCCGACCTGCGCCTTGACGATGCCGGTGGCCTCAAGAACTTTTGAGACATCACCCCGCTGGACAGTGGCGGTCTTGATGATCTTGACCTTACCTTTGGATTGCCCTGCATTGAAATACCAAACACCCCCGCCGGTCAGAAGGGCGGCAATGAGAATGAATATGAACTTTTTCATAATTTTCGCTTGTCTTTATCTTGTTCTATCTGTCCTTGGAGCACATCCGTAAACCGAGACTCTCCCCATGATTTACGCCGCATGAAAACGTCACGAAAGGTCACAGCCTTGAAGGAGTATCCACAGTCATCACGCAACCAACCGCCGTGGTAATATAACGACTTGGCCGGGTAATTACTACATAAAGCAGGCCGAGATTCATAATCAGTGCAAATATTGTCGTTGCCAAGCTTTGAACAATTAAAAACGAGGACACCGAATTCATCCTGCCTGACAATACGAAAACATTCATGCAACGGATCGGACTGACAAAGTGCTCGAAACTGTTTTTCCGTTTTCAAAAACCGGCCAGCATCTTTGAGCAGAATACCTCGGCAACACTTACCGCACATTCGGCATTGGCCCACGACTTCTACATCACGTTTCAGAACAAATGATCGGAAACGACGAAACAAACCTGTCAAAAATTTTACCATCGACATCTATATATTTCCTGTTTTTTCATATGAAATATACCCCATACTCAAGCAGATATATGTTCGCCTAAAATACGTCGTTTTTTGCATGACTGCCTTGACCTGCCTTCGCAATGTGCCTACTTGTGAACTATTATGAATTGGGATTGGGAAAAATTACAAAAGCAGCAACAGGGGCGCCCGGGCGGAAAACCGCCGAACTTTGATGATTTCCAGGATCAACTTGATAAATTCAAAAAATTCAATTTGCCAAGCTGGAAATTCATCATACCAATTTTTATCGTTCTCTGGATCGCCAGCGGCTTCTATATCGTAGAACCCGATGAAGTGGGCGTGGTAAAACAGTTTGGACAATTTAACCGCATCACAACTGCGGGTCCGAATTACCACATTCCATTTCCTGTGGAAAGCGTACTGACGCCCAAGGTGACCCAGATCCGACGTATTGAATTTGGTTTCCGCTCCGTGGGCACGGCGCGCAGCAACAACTTCCAACAAGGAGTCAGCCGAGAGGTCAAGGAAGAATCCCTGATGCTCACTGGCGACGAAAACATCGTATCCGTACAGTTCATTGTTCAGTACATGATCAAAGACGCCGAGGAATACCTGTTCAACGTCAACGACCCCGAAAAAACCCTGGCTCACGCAAGCGAAGCCGCCATGCGTGAAATCATCGGTAAAGGCAAAATCGATGATGCCCTGACCACAGGTAAACAGGAAATCCAAGCTGAAACACGCGTATTGATGCAAAACATTCTGGACACGTACGAAACCGGCCTGTCCATCGTTGCTGTGCAGATGCAAAACGTTCATCCGCCCGCAGAAGTCGTGGACGCTTTTAAAGATGTAGCCAGTGCTCGCGAGGACAAAAGCCGCTTCATCAACGAGGCCGAGGCTTACCAGCGCGATATTCTGCCCAATGCACGTGGTGAAGCCGCGCACATCGTCAATGCAGCCCAGGCTTACAAGGAAGCCAAGATTCGCCAGTCCCAAGGTAATGCCGCGAGATTCCTGTCCGTGCTGACCGAATACAGCAAGGCCAAGGAAATTACCCGCAAACGCTTGTACCTTGAGACCGTGGAATCCGTCCTAGCCAACCCGGAAGTGGAAAAATTGATCATGTCCAGCGAGGCACTCAAGCAATCCGTTCCCTACCTGCCCCTGGAGAAGCTGCCTAAAAAACAGGCCGCTCCCAAGGCAAAGCAATAAGGCAGGTTCACCATGAAAAAAACTACCATACTCTTTAGTATACTGATTATTGTCGGCGCATTCGTGGTCACGTCAGCTGCCTTTACTGTTGACCAGACCCAATCCGCCATTGTCATTCAGCTCGGTCGTCCAGTTGGCAACCAAGCACTCGGCCCCGGGCTGCACTTCAAGCTACCTGTCATCCAAAATGTGGTATTCTTTGATGCCCGCATTCTGGACTTTGACGCCAGACCCGAAGAAATTACCACCACGGATAAGAAGTACATGAACGTGGACTCTTACACCAAGTGGCGAATCATCGACCCATTGACCTTCTACACCAAAGTGCGCACCATTCAAGGTGCTCGGGCCAGACTGGACGACATCGTTCGTTCCCAGTTGCGCGTGGCTCTTGGTCGATACACCCTCATTGAGGTCGTATCCCACAAGCGTCAGGAAATCATGACTGCCGTCACTAAACGGTCCAAGGAACTGCTTCTGCCTTACGGCATTGACGTGATTGACGTACGCATTAAGCGTACCGACCTTCCTGCGGAAAACGCCCGTTCCATCTTCGGAAGGATGAAGGCTGAACGCGAACGTCAAGCCAAGCAATACAGATCGGAAGGGCGAGAAGCATCTGCCAGAATCAAGGCCACTGCCGACAAGGAAAGAACCATCATTTTGGCTGACGCAAACAAGCAGGCTGAAATTGTTCGAGGCAAGGGCGAAGCCCAGGCAACGAAAATTTACGCCGATGCTTTGAGCCAGTCTCCGGAGTTTTACGAGTTCACTAGAAGCTTGGAAGCGTACCGCAAAGGATTTAACAAAAATTCCCGGTTTATAATGACACCGGAAAGTCCCTTCCTAAAGTACATGCAATAACATACTGTTTTAGTCCGCAATTTTGGGAAAATGGTCATCTTTCAATGACCATTTTCCCTCTTTTTTTGCCCAAAAACAGGACAACACGGGACTTGACAAAACCGGGACTTTCTCCCAATGTCTGCACGTATTTTTTGCACAAAACAGCTAACATGCTGATTTAAATAAAAGATATTTCCAAATGTCACCAGTGAAGAAAATAGCACATTCTATTTCGTTGCGTATTGCAAACTAAACTGGTAGAAAAAACATCACTTAAACGTCACGAGAAGGAGCCTTTATGCCGAAGAAGAAAAGGAGATGCGATGAGGCGCAGCTCAAATGGTTTGAAGAAGCGCTTGAAAGGATAAAAAAAGCCACTGGAGCTCGCACACAGGTGCAGCTGGCAGAAGTGCTTGACGTTCGTCAATCCAGCATCTCTGATGCCAAGCGCCGGTGTTCCATTCCGGCCGACTGGTTCCTCAAACTCTACCGCAGCCATGGGCTTGACCCGGACTGGTTGTCCGAAGGAGTAGAGCCTGTCTACATCAATGCAGACAAGGCCAAGGTCCCAGCTGACACCCTGCTTCGCGAAGCTCCAACGCCATATGGTCGCATGAACTCCAGAGGCCGCGTGGTTCCAGTATCCACCATGGCCGGCGCAGACAAAGAAGCCCCCGAGTGGGAACCCAAGTCCATCGAAGAATTATCCGTACCTGAATCTTACTGTCGCCCCAAACTTCTGGTGGTCAAGGTAGACTCAGCCAGCATGGAACCGGTTATTGCGCGCGGCGGTTTCGTCGGCATTGACCGTGATCAGAAAGAACATCCTGACGGCGACCTGTGCGCGGTCTACTTCCCTCATCAGGGGTTGACTATCCGCCGCGTCTTCCATCAGGGAGATTCCTTCCTGCTCAAAGCAGACAATGAAAAATATTCCGATCTGACCATTCCGGCTTCCGAAATGAATGATCGTACTGTGGGCCGCGTCATCTGGGTCCTTCAGAATCTCGCTCCCATGTAAGCGACGAGAGAATGCACTTCAAAGCCGGCCAGGTTCTCCTGGTCGGCTTTTTTTATTTTCGTAAAATAATCATGGCTCCACAAATCCGTCCATGTATACTGTAAGGTATGCAAAGGAATCTCGACAAATCACCTCCCCATTTGGACACTCCTAAAGTTCTGCTGGTGGAAGACAGTAAATTCTTCGCTTCTATTGTGAGCAGAAGAATTGAAAAAGAGCTAGGCTTTCAGGTGGACTGGATGGAAACCTATGCCAAGGCCGCTGCCGCCATTGATTGTTGCAAGGATTCTTACATTGTAGCGCTTCTCGATCTGCACCTACCAGACGCCCCTAACGGTGAAATTATCCAACACGCCACCAAACGGGGCATCCCCGGCATTATCTTCACAGCCGGAATCGACAGTGACTTTCGTTCCAACATGCTCACATGGAGTGTCGTGGACTATATCCTCAAGGATTCCGAATCCTGCGTGGACAATCTGATCGACGTCATCCGACGTATCCACAAGAACAGCGACATCAAAGTAATGGTCGTGGATGACTCCTTGCCCATGCGCAACGCTATAATCCGGTTGCTCGAAACACAACGTTTTCAGGTGGTCGCTGCGGCCAATGGCGTCGAAGCATTGGAAGTTCTGGCCGAAAATCCGGACATAAAACTCATTGTCACCGATTACGACATGCCAGAAATGGATGGCTTTGAACTCATCGCCAAAGTGCGAAAAGTTCATTCAAAAAACAATCTGGCCATCATCGGCATGTCCGCCAGCGGAGACCCGTTGCTCTCAGCAAAGCTTATCAAAAGCGGTGCTAATGACTTTGTTCCCAAGCCTTTTCAAGTGGAAGAATTTCATTGCCGCGTCGGGCACTCCATTGAAATGCTTGAAAACATAGCCCTTATCCGGGACCTCTCCTACAAGGATTCGCTTACCCGACTGCACAATCGTCGCTATTTCTTTGAAAATGCGGATACATTTGTTGAAAGCGCACAAACCCGAGGCCAGACAGTGTCCGTAGCCATGCTCGACATCGACTTCTTCAAAAAAGTCAACGACACATACGGCCATGACGGCGGCGATGTGGTACTGCGAAAAATATCGGCATTAATCCGTACAACCTTCTCGGAAGACGCCATTACCTGCCGTTTTGGCGGCGAAGAATTCTGTGTTCTGCTTGCTCATGAAGCTGGAACGGATGCTCTTGCCCGGTTCGATGAACTCAGACAATCCATTGAGGACACCGTTATTCAAGTTGATACCCAGACCACCCAGGTCACTATCTCCACCGGTATTTGTTCCGAACCCGATACCGTGGAAGCCATGCTCAAACTCGCGGACAGTCGTCTGTACACAGCCAAGGAAACTGGACGCAATCGAGTCGTCGGAAAACCACCGACTTCAAACGTGCGCGATTAACAATTCTTTAACAGACATCCACTTGACTCATCGGTTCGGCGATCATACTGTCCAGACCATGAGTTATACCAAAAAGAAAACCACCACGAATAAGGCCGCTCCCATATCCGCCCCTGTCATTCAGGCCATGAAGGGAGACAGCAAAATATGCTGTATGACCGCTTACGACTATTCGTCCGGCATAATTGCGGACGCCGCTGGCATGGACCTCGTGCTCGTCGGTGACTCTTTGGCCATGGTCGTCCTCGGACATGAAGACACTCTGTCGGTAACCGTGGATGAAATGATCCATCATATCCGGGCCACCAGCCGTGGCGTAAAGCACGCTCTGGTTGTTGGAGACATGCCGTTCATGTCTTACTGCACCGTGGAACGCGCCCTTGAAACCGGCGGACGATTCATTGGTGAAGGACATGCCAAGGCCGTAAAGCTGGAAGGTGGAGCAAGCGTGTGCCCACAGATCAAGGCACTGACTGAGGCTGGCATTCCGGTTATGGCCCACGTGGGACTGACCCCGCAACACGTTGCCAAATTCGGTGGATTCAAAGCACAAGGCAAATCAGCAGAGGCCACCAAAACACTCATCGAAGATGCTCAAGCAGTGGAAGCGGCCGGAGCCTTCTGTGTGGTGTTGGAAGCCATCCCCGTAGAAGCCGCGGAACTCATCACTGCAGCCGTTGACATCCCGACCATCGGTATCGGCGCAGGCAACGTCACTGACGGCCAGATTTTGGTATATCATGACACCCTCGGCCTCTTTGATCGCTTCACTCCCAAATTCGTACGCCGTTTCGCAGAACTGGGCGAAGAATCTCGCACTGCCCTTGCACGTTACTGCGATGATGTCCGCCGAGGCACTTTCCCCGGTGACAAGAACACATTCTACATGCCTGAAGACCAACTGTCTCAGGTTCGCAAAATCAAGATCAAAAGCAAGCACAAGAAGAAATAAATGGAATTCGATCTCTCTTGGCCCGTTCTCTGGAACGGGCTTTTCTGGCCGCTCATCCGACTGACCTTCTTCATCTCTGTAGGGTTACTCGTGGGCAATCTCATTGAGTCCCTCCAATGGACAAGATATGCAGCCAAACTCGCGGATCCACTCGCTCGACGGGCAAGACTGGGAGACATCTCCGCAGCCAGTTTTACCATGGCCTTTTTCTCCGGCATCACAGCCAACACCATGCTTTCAGAAGCCCACGAGAAAGGTGAAATATCTGATCGAGAACTCATTCTATCCAACCTTTTTAACTCGTTGCCTACCTACTTTTTGCACCTTCCAACCATCTTTTTTATTGCCGCCCCGTTTATTGGCTCAGCTGCCGCTGTATATGTAGGATTAACTGCGTTTGCAGCCATTATTCGCACCATGGCAATCGTCTTTTCCGGCAAATTTCTGCTCCCCCCCATTAAAGAAGGGTGCTTGCCATGCAGGCTGGATGAAATGGAAAAGAAAAGGGATACAAAATCCGCTCTGCAAAAGACCTGGGCAAGATTCAAAAAAAGACTACCTAAAGTCCTATACCTAACCTGCCCCATTTATACGTTATTTTTTGTCTTCAAACAAATCGGCATGTTCGCATGGCTTCAGGGCTTCATGTCGGGAAGCGCCTCATTCTTCACATTCCTACCGCCAGAAGCCCTCGGCATAGTGGTCTTTCACATGGCCGCCGAATTCACCGCCGGACTGGCTGCGGCCGGTGCCATGATCTCTGATACCAGTCTGACGCAGACACAAGTCATACTCGCCCTCATGCTTGGCAACGTGCTTTCATCGCCCATGAGAGCCTTCCGCCACCAATTCCCATACTATGCGGGCATCTTCAGACCACGCATGGCATTCAAGCTCATCCTCTACAATCAGGTGACCCGAGGCCTAACCATCGCCCTCGTCGGCACGGCTTACGCCCTGTTGATGACGTAGAAATCTTTTCCCCTTACACTCTTCACGGCCCGACAGCATGACGCTGCCGGGCCGTTTCTTTCACCTTACGCTCACAAGCGCGGAAAGACCAAATGCACTGTGTGCACAATGTGCAAATATGTACACTCGACTTGTGCAATTCGCATCACTTTGCACAAGTGTTGAGCATGCAACTTTTTCCAACATACTGATTTTACAGGTATTCTAAGTTTGGCACGGCACATGCTTTAAGAAATTCCATGATTGATGCAATCACTGTCACTCTCATCATCCTGACTGTCGCGTTGTTGCGGCGGTCCCTCCTCACCGACCCGGACGCCGACGAAGGCGTCTGGGAAGAGGAAGGAGACAAATACGGCATAAAGGCTCTTGTCCCGGTTCCCGTCAAAGCGAATAGCCCCCATCTCGCCAAACGGATACGGACCAGATAACAGGCCATTAAGCATATACCATACCTCCTTGAAACTTTGTTTCAAACCTCAGACCCCTCCTCAAAAAAAGACCTCTAACCCCCCGGAAAGGGCCGCGAAAGCGGCCCTTTCTCGTTACGCAATATCGTGTTTTTGACTCCACCTTGTCATGAAGGCATCAGGTAGGTATGGTGAAACCAGTATTCACTTTCCTCTCGCTGTAAGGAGTGAGCATGACCGATCCTGACTGGACACAGCCAGACATGGAGCCCAACTTCCGCGATCAGGACGATACTGAACGCATCGAATATATGGTGAAACGTATTGAAGCAAAACTTCGTGATTACGAGGTCTACGATTTTCCCATGCACCAGGTACGCGCCCTGAACATCTTTTTCGACCTCTCGCAAGAGGTTCGACGGAGAGAGATGTTCTACGCGATCTGTATGGCCCTCCCCCGCATTCTGCTCGGGTTGGAATCAAACATATATATCCTTGAAGACGAAGACACCTTTGTTTTGGCGGGGTGTTCCACTGGACGCTGTGGCCGAACCACCACCAGAACGTGGGATCACGAATTTTCTCATAGCTCAGTACTTTCAGGCGAGCACTTATTTATCCCTATCCAGAGCAACCCCGAATACAATGACATGCTCCCCTTTATACCGCCGCACAACATCCTTGGAGTATTCGAAATACACCCTTGTGGTTCACTCCCGAAGCACAAGCGTCTTTTTCTGGAAAAATTTATCAACAGAATCGGATTCCAACTTCACCACCGGATCATTCGCGCGCGAAACCGTGAGCATATCAGCTTCATTAAATCACTTGTTCAGGACATCGGACACAATGTCATCGTGCCCAACATGTACTTCAAGCTCTATTTCAACAGGCTTAAACGCCAGATTGAACAGCTCCATCTCACGACATCTGACATACTCACCCTCATGGCAGAATGTGGCACGCAGGAATGCGCGGCAGACGGCAATCGACTCGCCCGGATCACCGCGGGTATTGAAGCTCAATATCAGGAAATTTACAGCCACTACGAAACAACATCAATGTTCCTTGAAACGCTGCTTCGACGTCGGCATTTTGAAGAAGGTCGTTATGTGTTGGACAAACGGGAAGTAAACCTCTCCCAAACCGTCATGACTCCGCTGATTGAACGATTCCGGCAACGATTCGAAGAACGTGGCATTGAAATCAACTATTCCCTCGGAGGAGCACCCGATCAGGTCATCAGATTGATCATGGACCGGGGACTTATCTCACAGGTCTTTGACAACCTCTTTTCCAATGCGCTTAAATACACTGAAAATGCTACGCTCCCGGATGGACGAAGAGGCAAATTCATTTCCTACGGATGGCAGATTCTCAAGGATTACTTTGCACCGGATATGCCCGGAATTCGTATGTGGGTGTCTTCTACCGGCAATCCATTGGAACTCAAAAATTCCATGGAAGTGTTCAAACCCGGGTTCCGTGCCGACAACGTGGCTCACAAAAGCGGCACTGGTCGAGGGCTGTACTTCGTGCGTCAGGTTGTGGAGCTTCACGGTGGTCAAGTCGGCTACTCACATACCGACAGCAGTAACGAATTCTATTTCATCCTGCCTTTTGAGCAGGCATAGGGAGCCCCCAGCCCCCCATCCTATCTTTTCCCTAAACTTTTTGGCGCCGCTTCGCGGAAATGATAAACGAAAACAAGTCCCTGATATATAAGTTAAACATATCAAGAGCGTGATTTAAGACCCCTAAAAAATTTGGGAGAGTCCAGGACAACATCCTGGTCCCGCTGAAAGTATCTTACTCTCGTTGAGCGAGCATTCGACGATAATAGGACAGACACAGGCAGGTCATGGGGAGAGCGATAAGCAGACCGAGGAACCCGAGGAGCTTGCCCCAAATGGAAAGAGACAACAGGATAAGCCAAGGAGACAGACCGAGGCTCTCGCCCTGAATCTTCGGAACAAGAAAGCCGTCCTGAATAACCTGAACAACCGCCATGACAAGTACAACAAGACCTATACCCATCCAAACAGACTCTCCGGCTTCAAGGGAATTGAGAGCCGCCAGAAGGATCGCAGGGACCGCACCGGCGGCACCTAAATATGGGGCAATATTCAGCAGACCGATGAGCATGCCAAGCACGAGACCAAGAGGCAGACCGATAAGCGTAAAACCGATTGACATGAGAACGCCCACGATAAGACAAACCGTAATCTGACCACGAAAATACAATCCCATAGTCTTTTCAAATTCACCAAGAAAACCGGTGATTCCCTCGCGATATTTTTTTGGCAAATAATTCTGCCAAGATTCCTTGATCTTGCCGAAATCCGCTAAAAGAAAAATCAAATAAAGCAGGATCACAAACAGCCCGATGAGTCCGGCCACGGCATTAAGTGCTCCCACGGCCACACCTTTTATACCGGGAACCACGGTCTGTAGCGCACCCTTGGCAACCTTTGAGGCCCCTGCTGACGAAAACAGATCTTTTACTTCGGGCGACTGAACGGTATCACGCACCCAGTTCCAGATGTCCGGCGGCAAATAGCTCGCCACCTTGTCTGAAAACTCGGCATCAGAGACCAATTGCGACAGCACAGTCCCCATGTGTGAAAATTCATCAACCATCATGGGGACAACCAACACAAAAATCCCCACGGTTACGCCGATCAGAGTAAGCATGGTCAACAGAACGGCAACACCGCGATTCTTTACGTATTTTTCAAAAAAACAGGCAAGGGGATTTAACAGATAGGCCATGAGGAGGGCAGCCACGAATGGCACGAGAGCACTGGAAAGAAACCCGAGCAACCAGATAAGGCCGATAAAAAAACCGACGCCGAGAACCATGCGGACAACACTGTCCAAAGTATAGGGCTTATCCGAATCGAACATGCGGGTGCCTCCTGAAAACGTTGGAAGAATTACCGTTCATTACCAGTCACACACGCTTTATTCAACGCCCACGGCGCAAAAAAGAAGTTATCCCTTGAGAACTTCGCGATCCCGGACACCAATGAGATACAGAATAGTGTCCAGTCCAAGGGTCGAAATAGACTGGCGTGCCCCTTTTTTAACCTTTGGTTTGGCGTGGAAAGCGATGCCCAAACCGGCCAGATTGAGCATGGGCAAATCGTTGGCACCGTCACCCACGGCAATAACCTGTTGCAGGGAAATACCCTCGAGGTCTGCAATAGATTGCAACAATTTTGCTTTCTTGTCCGCATCCACGATTTCGCCAACAGTCTTGCCAGTCAGTTTGCCATTCTTGATTTCAAGTTCATTGGCGTACACATAATCAATACCAAAGCGTTGCTGAAGAATGTCCCCAAAATAGGTAAATCCACCGGAAAGAATGGCAATTTTATAGCCAACGTTCTTCAGGTTGGTGATAAGCTTTTCCGCGCCCTCGGTCATAGGCAAACGAGCCGCAACTTTCTGAAGCACGGACTCGTCAAGACCTTCGAGCAACGACAACCGTTTTCTAAGGCTCTGCTTAAAATCAAGCTCGCCACGCATGGCGGATTCCGTGATGGCCGCGACTTCTTCGCCCACACCGGCCTCTTTGGCCAGTTCGTCGATGACCTCGGCCTGAATGAGCGTGGAGTCCATGTCGAAACACACCAGTCGACGATTGCGACGGAAGATGTTGTCTTCCTGAAAAGCGATGTCCACCATAAGCTCTGAAGAAATTTCAAGGAAACGAGAACGAATGGCCCCGATGTCGTGTGGCGTACCACGCACAGTAAATTCAACGCACCCGCGAGAACATTCATAATCGTTACAGTCGAGCGGCACACGCCCGGAAAGTCGATGGATGGTGTCGATATTCAGGCCGGATTCGTGAACAACCTGAGTAATGGCCACAATCTGTTCCGCAGACACGGAACGGGCCAGCAAGGTAATAATGTGCCGCGCCTTGTCAGCTTCACTCACCCAGCCGGAATAATCGCCTTCGGATTGAGGGTGTAACTTCATGGTCACGCCCAATTCATGGGCCTTAAACAACAAATCCTTGAGCACAGGCTGAGAATTGGCTGGAAGCCGAATCAGAATACCAAGCGTCAGGAAATTATGAATGACGACCTGACCAATATCCAGGACGTCAACATCATAGCCTGCCAGAACTTCAGACAACTCAGAAGTCAAGCCGGGCCGGTCACTACCAGTCACATGAATCAAAATGATCTTTTCCATCATAAACCTCGCACCGCGGACCTTGTCACAAAACGCTTTTGCAGTAAATAACTCGAACAACAGGAACACACGGCCGTCCCTGATTTCTTCCAGAATAAACGCATAAAAAAAGACAAAACGACGAACCATGCATCAAAGCATGGATCGCCGTTAGAATCACATAACTAAAGTGCCAAATACATTCAGCACAAGCATCGAACGATGCTATTTTTTTGCTTCTTCCTTGACTTCGCGCACGATAGCCAAACCAGAAGCCAAAGAACGAATATGACGCTGAGCAACCACTTCCACTTCTCTTTTCTTTTCTGCGGAAAAGGCCACGGTTTCTTCACCGTTGTAGTCTATTACCAATTCATACATTTGTTTGCTCCGTTATGCTTTGGAATCATCCGAGCCGGTCTTGTCGACAGCAGGTTCAGACTCGGACTCTGCATCTCTGGAAGAGTTGCCACCGAAATCCCCGGCCACGACCTTGGGCTTGGAAGTTGTTACAGAATCCGTACTCATGACGATGGAACCTTCGAGAACGGCACCCTTTTCCACGACCAATACAGGGGTAGACAAACTGCCGTTAAGCACTGACGTCTTTTCCAGCACGGTACGCTCTCGCACGATCACATCGCCTGTAATCTGTCCGCAGGATGTCAATTGGCCAACCCGCACGACACCAGTCACAGAGGCCTTCCGGCCAAGAACCAGATCACCGTCTGTAGAAATTTCACCGTCAAAACGACCGTCGATGCGGACCGTTCCCACGAAATCGAGTTTGCCTCTGTATTCGGTTCCTACGCCAAGAAAGGCGTTCAATTCGGAATGGCTTTTCTTATCACTTGAAAAAAGACCCATAATTAAAACTCCGTATACGAAAGCTGACGACATGCGCCGCCTTCGGTAGCCTTGAAAACAGCTGAGCAGACACTCCCTATACCCTTGGCTTTCACCAAATGCCACTTTTTTTTCACAGTCTAAACTTCTCTCAGTAAAAGCACGCCAAAGCTCTCCTCTCTTGACGCGTTAGCCACCCTCCCCTAAAACAGGGATATGAAACGTAGCGAAATAAATGCACTGATTACTGATGCCAAGGCATTTTTCGAATCCTTCCAATTCATGTTGCCGCCATGGGCCTTCTGGAGTCCTGCCGATTGGAAAGGTAAAGGTCTTAGCGATGTTGTCAAAAACCAACTCGGCTGGGACCTGACGGATTACGGAGCAGATGATTTCGAGAAACGTGGGCTGATTCTGTTCACCATCCGCAATGGCAATCTTGAGACCGGACATTCCAAGAAATACGCAGAAAAAATCATGATAGTTCGCGAGAATCAGATCTGCCCCATGCATTTTCACTGGTCCAAGACCGAGGATATCATCAACCGGGGCGGCGGTAATCTTGTCATTGAACTGTATGGTTCCACTCCAAAGGAAGAACTGGCCTCAGAACCTCTGACCGTTTCTGTTGACGGTTTTGATAAACTAGTGGAACCGGGGGGCGCTGTCGTCCTCGCTCCGGGTGAATCCATCTTTCTTGAACAAGGTATGTACCACCGTTTCTACGGAGAAGCAGGCAAAGGCAACGTCCTTGTTGGTGAAGTTTCATCCGTCAACGATGACAACACAGACAATCGCTTCCACCAACCCCAGGCTCGTTTCCCTGAGATTGAAGAAGATGAGCCCCCCGTGCACCTCCTGTGCACAGACTACCCCGACTATATCTAAAGAAAGGCCACCTGAATCTTCAGGTGGCCTTTCTTTATGGAACAGAAAACTAAACGACCTTACCATCCGCCATGGACACCAACCGGTCCGCCATGGCTGCATATTCGTTGTCATGTGTTACCATAACGATGGACAGCCCATCATTTTTTAAATCGGCCAAAAGATTCATAATCGATTCACCCGTTCCTTTATCCAGATTACCTGTGGGTTCATCCGCAAAAAGCACAGATGATTCCTTCACCAAAGCACGAGCAATGGCCACTCGTTGCTGTTCACCGCCAGAAAGATGTCCTGGCAATTTGGTCCCCTTGCCAGCCAGTCCCACACGTTCGAGGCATTGGTCCGCACGCAGACGGGCCTCTTTGGGAACCGGCGCAACCCCTTTCATATAAGGAAGCAGAACATTCTCCAGCGCAGAAAGGTATGGAAGCAAATAATGAAACTGAAAAACAACGGCAAAATCCTTCTGTCGCAATTCATTCAGACGCGACGCGGTCATGGAGGTCACGTCCTCGCCTTTGTAGAGAATTTCGCCAGAATCCGGGAGCAGGAGCGTTGACAGAACATTGAGAAAAGTCGTCTTGCCAGAACCTGACCGGCCTACAATGGACACAAACTCGCCAGATTCCACCGCCAGATCAACACCAGTCAACGCATATGTATCAAGACCCTCGCTATGGAATGTCTTGGTAATATTCTTTGCTTCAAGCATATTTTCAACCTCCTACAAGGCGATAAGCGCTTCAGACGGCTCGACTGCCGAAGCTTTCCATGCCGGAAAAAAAGCAGACAGGACAGATACGATCACAATCAGCAGACCGGTCAGAGCCATGTGCCCGACATTAAAGACGGGTGATGCCCCCTGCGCCATATCGAGCATACTCAAAATCTTGAGACTCAACGCATACCCACCGATATATCCCATGATACCCGCAGCAAAACCGATAAGCATAGCTTCAAAACAGAATATGGAAAAAATGGATGCACGCCCGAATCCCAATGACCGCATGAGGCCGATTTCCTTGATCCGCTCGTTGACAGAAGAAAGCATAGTCACGCCAACCATACAGCAGGCAATAAATAGAATAATCAAACTGACAGTCAAAATCAGTTGCTTGACGAAATTGACCGAATACATGCGCTGTTTGACGATGGATTGTAATGCCTGAATGTCCGTGCCGGGAAGTGCGGCCTGAATCTGTTCCACAATGTCTTCAATAGGACATCCCGCGCATAGGGCGGCAACTTCCACAAAATTCACACGATCTGTCTTTCCGAAATGAGATTGCGCAAAGCTCATGGACGCGAACACCACGGAATCGTCGTCGCTGCCCGTAGGCATAAGAACGCCGGAAACCGTGACCGGAATTTCATTCAATGTCAGACTCGACCCCGGCGACACGCCAAGGGAAGAAGCGGCTTTCGCTCCGACAACGACACCGTTATCCGTCGCAGGAAACTCGCCATTCACAGCCCAGTAGCCCTTGAGCACCTGTTCCTTGTCCCACCGCACGCCCACGACTCCCACAACGGTATCGCCAACCGAGGCCATGGAAACGAGCTTTGGCGCAACCACAGCAATCCGCTCCTTGAGCTCGATGCCCCCGACCATATTCACCACTTTGGATTCGCTCAGGTCATTGGCACCCAGGACCATGTCACCCATGGAAAAGCCGCCGTAACTGACGGTCAGCTTCTCACTTTTAGGCATAATCAAAATATTGGCCCCATACGCGGTAAGCTTCTTTTCCAAGGACTCGCCCACAACGCTGGATACGGAATTCAACGACACTATGGATGTCACCCCAAGGGTGAACACGACCAGCAGAAGCAGTGTTTTGACCCACTTCCGCCGAGTATTTCTGAACGGTATTGTCAGAATGTTCATCTAGAAGTACCCGCTTCCAGCCGCAATATCACTCGCCTGAATGGTAACATTGTCTGCATCATAGGTACGAGTCAAAGGCGAAGGGTTGCACCCACCCTGAACTTCGTTGATACGCGAGGAATGAAAACGCATACCGCAATTGTTGCAAACCATGAACTCGCCATCCTGCGAATACCCTTTCTTTTCAAGATAACAGACATCACAAGCATCAAAAGCCGCACGGATCACCCCATCTGAACTCTTAAGCAAAAAAAACTTTACTTCTTTTCCTTGATCAAACGAAAAATAATGAGCCTCTCCATCGGAAACATCCGCGACTGGAATGGTGACAACACCATTCTCCGCAGCCACACTCTTATATTTACCAAATCCAAAAAACGCCTTGCTTTCCACAGCCCAAGCCATGACAAACAGCATTACCAATACAGCTATATATTTTACTATTTTCAAAGGATTCTCCTATGCTACACACTATTTCGGACTTTATTGGTATAGAATTAATAGACACCTTTCTGCTCACACCAACAAAACAAGAATATTGCATCAATTATACCAAAAAATAATATAAGTATTCCCTACCATTTGTCCAATTTGTCGATTCCAAAACCGTGCAAAAAGTGACCATAACTGCACAAAACGTGTGCAATATGACGCACATTTCACCCTATAACCCACTCTTATTTTCATAAAAAAAGAGCCGCCAAAAGGCGGCTCTTCACTCTTTTCCAAATCAAAACAATTGGAAGTTACCCCGAGGAACAACTCCTAAAAAATGATGTCTATTTACCGAACGGACATTTGGGGAATGAACAGGTCTTGCAACCCATGCAGAAACCACCTTCTCCAAGCCGGGCAAGATCTTTTCTTGTAATAGTTTGCCCTGACAGAACTCGCGGCAGCAGGATATCAAAGGCCGTAGTCTGATAAAACAGAGCGCAAGCGGGGACACCCAAGATAGAAGCATTCCGCAACTTGCCAACCAGCGACATGGTACCGGGCAGGACGGGAACGCCGTAGAGGTCGTCTTTCAAGCCCGCATCAACGAGGCCCGCGCGAGTAACATCATCCGGATCTACAGACATGCCTGCAGTGGTTATGATGAGATTACACCCGGCGTCCAGCATCTCCGTTGCAGCCTTGGTGATAGCCTCTCGCTCATCAGGTGCGATGGCTGTTTTAACCACTTCGCAACCGAGCTTAATGACCTTGGAAGAAATGATCGGAATGAACTTGTCTTCAATTAGTCCCTGAAAAACTTCAGTGCCAGTCACCAAAATACCAACCTTTGCGGCCTTGAGAGAATGAATCTCAAGGACAGGACCTTCACCCAAAGCAGTCAGAGCGCGGCTGAACCTGTCTCGAGCAATATACAGCGGTATTGCACGAGTGCCGCCCACGCCCTTGCCTTTGGGCATAACCGATCCATCATGACGGGTGGCAAGCATGACGTCAGGAGAGAGATTGAAACGGGAAAGCGCGTCCAGATCGATGGACAACATACCGGGTTCTTCGGCAAAGAAATTAATCTTCCCTTCTTCCGGGTTCGCATCATAGGTAATGCCCTTACCAGCCATACGCTTGGCAAAAGCCTTGACCGCATCATTCTCATGAACCCATTCGTCACCAGGCAGGTTCTCTTCAAGATAGACGTTGTATTTGCCAATACGTTGCAGACGACAGACATCACCGATATCCAGAGTTTCTCCGGCTTTCATGATCGGCCCCTTGGAATCTCCGGGTACAATGCCGGTCATATCATGAGCTGCCTTCTTGCCTACAGCTTCTTCCACAGGAATAGCATGTAAGTCGGGCGCTTCATCGATACACGTGGCATTCCCCATAGTCTCGTACGGGGCCTCGCCCTGACAGCCACGACATATTGAGCCATCCGAACCGGGGTAGGCTTCACCGCAGACCGGACAGACGTCAATGGTCGACATGTGACCATGCCCAATATATTTCTTAGCGATAGTAATAGGCTGAATGGAACAGATAGTGTCGCCTGCCTGCTCAATTTCGGAAAAAAGCTTGTCTGTATCCTGTTCGGCCTTGGGCTTTTCTTTCATGAACCAGCCACGAATCTCCGGCCATTTGTCGAGCTTTTTTTGATCAACGGCGACGCGCACACCCTCACCGGTAAACTTGTCATACAGAGACACAGCATACCGACCAAGCAACGTAATCTTCATCCAATTGTTTCCGGTACTGCATGGAGTCTGCATCTGCACAGCGTCAGGGAGACATTTGCCGGTTTCAACCATGGCTTCATACAATGTCCCCTCAGGGATACGCGCTTTAGCAGCCTCGACCATGTACCCACCAATAAGCAGTCCCGGAGCCGGGTAACCGTGAAATTGTTTGGCCTTTTTCTTGAAATCTTCAAAGGTGTATTCACCGATATTCATATATTCCTCGATTGTCTTTTCAGCCCCCGTGAAGGGAAAATTGAACACGCCATGCCCTCTACGCCTGTTTCCGGGCGAAAGGACTATGCCATTATGATGAGATGGAAGCAATCCTCAGGGTGAAACTGTTCGCAAAGCGCCTTCATCCATTATGAACAATGGACCTTACAAGCGTTCCATTTCCACCATCTTCTCATGAAGATCGCCACCGGGTTCTCCTACATGTTACACATCACAAAAAAACCCGCTTATTTGAATAGCGGGCTTCTTTTTAGCGACGTCTTGTAGGACGGGTTGCAGGTCTGTCTGGACGCGATGGTAACGGCTTTGGTTTCACTGCTGGCGGCCGTTCCGGTTTATAATTCGGCGGAGGCCTGTGATGATGATATCTGTAGTCATCATCATAATGTCTCCAACTGGTCCCGTAGGAGTAGTTCATGCCATACCCCACGGTGCAGGCTGATAAAGCCGCCATGGAAAGACACAATGCCACGGCTATCAAAAAAAATTTAAGCATATGCATATCAATCCTCCTCCGGCTCCATTTCCTGAATACCGAGAACGGCACCTGTCGGGTCAGCAAAGAGGGCCACCCGCCCGGACCTCACATCCATCTGCGGTTCAATTAGAATACGCCCACCATTAGCCCGAATCAATTCCACAGTGGCCTTGATATTTTCGACCGCCACATAGGGGACCCACTGGGGATCAACATCTTTCCACGGAATTGAAACCACGCCAGCCCGAGGCCGATCGTCCGTCAACAACAGTTTATATTGTACCTTGTCATGGACCGCGACATCTTCAGAGGTATATCCACCAAGTCGAGTATAAAACGCGACAGCTTCATCCACCTCATTCGTCCACAGCTCTGCCCCAATCCAGCCGTTAGCACGAGGTTTTGCATCCGGCGGATCACCAACAGGAGAATGTAGCAAAGCAACAGGAGCTTTCTGAGGGTCAATAACCACCGCTATGCGGCCTCTGTTCGGCATCTCCTTGGGCGATGTATAGCCGGTCGCTCCCGCACTCAAAGCAGCATCAAAGGCATGATCTGTATCCGCCACAGACATATAAGAAAGCCATTGAGAATCACCAGACGTTGAATTACGCCCTATCATATTCCCGACAAACTGCCCTTGATGCATGATGTTCTTCACTTGCGCGTTGCCTTCATTGGCCCGTTCAAAATCCCAATCAAAGACGCGATCATAAAAATTCTGCGCGGTAGTCATATCTGTGGTGAACAAATCAAACCACACGAACTTTCCGTTCAGTTGCAACTTTGCGGCATCCATGGTGACTGGCGGAACAATCACCTTGGTTGAACACGCGGTCAGTCCGGTTAACAATAGCAGTGTCAAAGTGAGTGATGCGCAACGCATAAAGTTGTTCATGCGGCTATCCTATGTGTAAAAGATTTTTGCTTACAGCCTGTTGCGGCGTGCGCAAGTGTAACACACCCTGCGAATAAAAGTGAACTGCAATAAAAAAGGGCCGCTCCAACCTTGGAGCGGCCCTTGTTCGAGCCTTTGAACCTAACGAGGTGACGTTACGTGGCTAGGCTTTCTAGCGATTACCAATTTTACGCCTCAGCAGGGGTTTCTTCCTCGGCCGAAGTGCAATTGCACGCGTCCTCGGTAGAACAACCGCAAGGCAAGGCTTGGGAATGTCCCATTTCTTGTTTCACTTCAGTGGCAACCTTAAAGAGGATCGTCACGATGAGAGCACCAATGGCATAAATCATCATGGAGACCAGTAACTCTTTACCGGTAGGCCAGTAGGGAGTGATGGTATCAAACGGAGTCGGATTGAAACCACCGATCAGCAGACCAAGCCCCTTGTCAAGCCAAGTAGCGATCACGAGGATGACGAGAGTCCAAGGCAGAAGCTTCATGTTATTACGGAACTTCGGCGTCACCAACAGGGTGATTGAGATGGCTGCGAAGCCAATGAAGGTCCACATGAGGCCGACCAGTTCATGATGGCCGTGGGCACCTGCAAACAGGTAAACCAGCGGATGCATGTGGCCGGGCATATTGGAATAGAAGGCGGTGAAGACTTCAAGGGCAAAGAAGAACATGTTCACGCACATGGCGTAAGCAATGATCTTGACCAAAGTCTTCAAAGCGTTCTTGGGCATCTTGAAGGTGGTTACCCTCTCGGTGACCAACATTACGAGCGTCAAAATCGCAGGACCGGCGCAGAACGCAGAGGCAAGGAAGCGGGCAGCCAGAATGGCGGTAAGCCAATAGTGGCGGCCGGGCAGCCCCTGATACAGGAACGCGGTCACGGTATGGATCGAGAAAGCCCATATAATGGATATGTAGATGAACGGCTTGAGCCACTTCGGGTGCGACAGATTCGCACGGTCGGCAGTCAGGCAAGTCCAACCCACGAACAGGTTCAGGAACAGATAGCCATTAATGACCATCGCATCCCAGAACAGTACAGAGTTCGGAGAGGGGTGGAGGAACATGTTCATCATACGGCTCGGCTGACCGATGTCGACAACGACGAACAGAAGGCACATTATACAGGCCGCGATCGCCATGAACTCACCGAAGATGACCATGTGCTTATTGGCCTTGTAGCCATGGAAGTAGTTTGGCAGCACGATCATGACACCGGAAGCGGCCAAACCAACGAGATAGGTGAGCTGGGAGATGTAAAATCCCCAAGACACATCACGGCTCATGCCGGTGGTTTTCAGACCGACCATCAGCTGATTGAGATATGCCAAAGCACCGATTCCAATCAGCACTAGGAGGAACGCAACCCAGGCATAGTATCTTTTGGAGCCTTTGAGAGCTAATTCAAGCATGTAGTCCCCCTATATGATGTAGTAAACACTGGGCTCGGTGCCGACAGTGGGTTTACGACGAATGGTGAACCGCTCGCGAAGGACCTTGCGAACATCGGAATCGGGATCATTGAGATCACCGAAAATGATGGCGCCCTCGGAGGCTTCCACGCAGGCGGGCTGCTTGCCCACGGCCAGACGTTCGACACAGAAGTTGCACTTCTCGACGACGCCGCGCATGCGGGTGGGGAACTCAGGGTTCAACTTTGCCAAATCGAGGTTTTCACGGGGTTCGCCCCAGTTGAATGAACGGGAGCCGAAGGGGCATGCAGCCATACAATACCGACAGCCGATACAGCGGTGGTAATCCATGGCGACAATGCCGTCAGGACGCCTAAAGGTTGCCTTCGTCGGGCAGACGCGCACACAAGACGGCTCTTCACAATGGTTGCACAGCAACGGAAACGCGCGGTGGTGAATCTCTTCAGCCAGATGCGGATTTTCCTGTTCCGGGAAAGTGTGGGCATATGTATCAGACCACAGCCATTTCACTTCCTGTTTGTTCGCAATGCTTGGAACGTTGTGGATGGAGTGGCAGATTTCCGCCAGCTTGGCGATATCTTCCTCAGTGTGCAGCTTGGTGGTGTCGATGACCATGCCCCAATGTTTGGCATGGACAGCATCGGCATTCGCCTTGACCGGAGAATGTCCACCGCTGGATGCCATGGCTTTGGGAGCCAAGGCCAAACCAGCCGCAGCAAGACCGGCAAGCTTAACGAAGGTTCTTCTGTTTTTATTCATTATTTCAAACCCTCCGGCTGAATGTGGCAATCCCAGCAGTAGGGAGAAACACCGGCATCGGTATGACACTTGTCGCAGAATTCGGCCTTGTTCGTATGGCACTTCATGCAAGTGTTCTGCAAAGAGATGGTAAACTCTTTGCCCTTGTGGTTCGTATAGATCCGCTTGCCGTCACGCAGGGCCCAGTCGCGCCAGTCGTTGAGAAGCTGCATGTGCTTTTCGCGCATGAACTCCTTGGACTCGATGCATTCCTTTTCGCCTGCGGGGAGTTTGAGCTCAGGCTGCTTGTATTCCTTGGTCACGACTTTGCCGATCGCAAACGGAGCGCAAAGCAAGCCAAAGAAGATGAGCAGGCCGACGATGATGGGGAAACCATTCTGCATTTTCATTTATGCATCCTCCATGTTCGGGGGAGTCCAATCGTCCTCTTCGTCCTCAAATCCGGGCAGATACTCCTGACGGAGATCCATCTTGCGTTCGGACTCGCCTTCCATGACCAATGCGTTGGCGACCAGTTCGTGAACACCAGCGATAGTCACACCGGGTGCCCAGTAGTCGGCCAGCGGGATCAGGGTAGCGCGGTCAATGGCGCAAATGCAGGCCATGGTGTTGACACCATGTTTTTCCTGCACATATCTGAGAGCGTTACCGCGAGGCAGACCACCGCGCAGGCGGATTTCCATAATCTCATCGGTATTCAGACCGGAACCGCCAGCGCAGCAGAAAGTCTGCTCGCGAGTGGTACCGACAGGCATCTCGAAGTAATTATTGACCACGTGCTTGATAACGTAGCGAGGTTCTTCCAAAAGACCCATTCCCCGTGCAGGGTTGCAGGAATCATGGAAGGTGACACGCAAGTGATCGTTACGGCTGGGATCAAGTTTCAGCTTATTGTGCTTCATCAAGTCAGCCGTGAATTCAGTGATATGCAACATTTTGGTGGCTGCAGAAGTCTCAAACACCGTGCCGGTGATCGGGGACTTCGGAGTGGTCATGCCAGCATGCTGAGTATCACCGGTCATGGTATCCATGTACTGGTGAACAACACGCCACATATGGCCACATTCGCCGCCAAGAATCCACTTACAACCAAGGCGTTCGGCTTCGGCGTACATCTTGGCGTTGAGCTTCTTCATGGTTTCGTTATTGGTAAACGAACCGAAGTTACCGCCCTCAGATGCGTAGGTGGACATGGTGTAATCGAGACCGATTTCATCAAACAGCATCAAATATCCCATGAAGGTATAGATACCGGGGTCCGCGAACACGTCGCCGGACGGGGTGATGAACAGAATCTCGTGGCCCTTTTCGTTCAGCGGGGCCTTGACGCGCTTACCGGTGACTTCTTCGATATCGTCAACCATGAAGTCCACGATATCCTTGAAGGCGTGGGGCTGAATACCAAGATGGTTACCGGTGATATTACAATTTGAGACTGGCTCCATAATCCAGTTGATATTCAAACCAACCAGATGCATCAATTCGCGGGCCATCATGGTCATTTCCGCGGTATCAATGCCATAGGGACAGTAGAGGGAGCAACGACGGCACTGGGTGCACTGATAGAAATAGATAAACCATTCTTTCAGGACATCCTCTTCCATGACGCGGGATCCGGTGAGCTTGCTCAGGATCTTGCCCGCCACGGTGAATTCACCACGGTAGACGGAGCGCATCAACTCGGCACGAAGAACAGGCATGTTCTTGGGATCGCCGGAGCCAATAAAGAAGTGACATTTGTCAGCGCAAGCACCGCAACGCACGCAGATATCCATGAACACCTGCAAGCTACGGAACTTTTTCAGTCTTTCACGGAAGCCGTTGACCACAATTTCCTTCCAGTTGGAAGGTAGTTTCCAATCAGCTTCACCCGGATTCCATTGGCGGGCAGGACCCCAGAGACCGGGAAGCTTGGATTCCATATACTCCATCTTCTCGGGCTTGGCGGGGTAACACCAGTGACCCGGTGAGAAATCCACCGGGGTTTCCATCCAGCCAGTGGCCGGTGGATTGTAATCTATGCTCTTGAAGAGCTCATCTGCTTTTGGGATGTCGGACATATCTTTTATCTCCTCAGATAAAGAAGTATCACCTAACGGTGAACCCTGGGCCTAAGCCTCTTCCTCGGGGGCCTTGCCATTCTCGGGATTGTCGAGCGGCAGACCAACCTCGGCCATGGGGACACCGAATTGCTTCTCGTAGTCCGCGTAGGCATGGGCCTTGATGTTAGGATCATTCCAGGGGTTCACATGATGCTTGGCACGCGAATCGTTCGGCAGGTTCCGTGTCGGAGACAGGAAGACACCGGGAAAGTGCATAAGCTTGCTGAACGGGAAGTACGCCATGAGGCAACTGACCAAGAAGACGTGAATGAAGAAGGAAACACCGATCACATCGGAGACAACGTAGTTAAACGTCATCAGCCCCATGGTCAGTTCCTTGATCGCGATAACGTCGACCTTGGCGTAGTACCGCATGTAGATGCCCGACAGGGCGATAGCCAGGATCAGGAACAACGGAAAAAAGTCCGATGCATACGAGATGTAGTTGATCCTGGAATTAATCAGTCTGCGACCCAAGAGCAAAAGCACACCAGCCAACAGACCGAGGTCGGTCAAATACATGGTCGGAGCACCTATCTGCAAGAGACCGTCCACGAAATCGAGACCATTCACGAAGAACGGAACCGGCTCGAGGAACAGACGAAGGTGTCGCAGGGCTACAATGAAAAAAGAATAATGGAAAGTGATGGCAAAGAGCCACAGCCACTTACTGGATTTGTAAGCAACAATGGGATGATCCTTTCCTTGGTGCAGGGACACTGCAGTGTTCCTGAACAAAGACCGGAACGCGAAGACTTCAAGCACCATACGGAAAAAAGTCTGAGCGCCGGTCTGGGGACAGTCCAGCTTGTTCTGCGGGAACAGCTTGGGGTCAAAAGACTTGAACTGACCACCGGTTGTGGGGATGCGAAACGGCACGGCCGAACGACCCCAGATTATGACTTTATAAATAAAGCCGACGACAAAGATGATGAAAGCCGTTGTCGGGATGCAGACACCGAAGAAAGTCCTCAGATGTGCCGCATCAACCCCAAACAACGGGATCAACACCAGGAGAAAGACGAACAGAAGTGAGTAAAGAGCATTCATCTACCGTCACCTCGCTTGAAGGTTGGACCTGCCGATTTTACCGGAGGCCTGCCACTTTCGGTACACGCTCTCAAGGAATCGTCGATGCCTGAACGGCGACGCATGCGAAAAACAAATTCGTAGAATACCACGAATCCACCCCCTTGCACACCTCGTCCCGGTTCTCACACCGAGGCAAAACCCCTCGAACGGATCCTTAATCGACCGATGTTTCGGTCGTAACGTCCACAATCATTCCGGCCTTCCTGAGCAAGCTGCTCTGGGCGCGTTTCACCTCGTCAACGCGGAACCGGAATACCTCATCGCGACTTTTGGCATAGATGTCAAAAGACATCATAGCCAAATTGTCTATTTTAGCCTCAAACCTCAACAGGTTATCAAGTGTCCCATCTTTTTTCATTGCCTTGAAAAACTCGTCACGAAGAAGTTTTTTCAGCAAAAAAACAAAACTGAGAGCCTGCGAGGGGGTGAAATCCTGTACCGCTCTGATACGTATGAGCTTATCCAGGCTTTTAGCAATTACCTCTGCATCTTGCCATTCAATCAATTGATCGAACAGTTCCCCGGTTGCCTCGATGATGGCAGCCCCCACGGGGTTTTGAAATCGATCTTTTTGTTTAGTCCAAACTTTCTGTGTTTCGGTCGGATATGTCTTAAGGACTAGTTCCGCCCACTTTGTCGCCAGTTCGGCCTTACGTTCGGCCAGTACGGATTCAAATGTCATTATATGCTCGCAATAACTCATGAAACATCAAATCCTGACTGCCCGATCAAAGCGGGGAAGTCTCAGTTTCACAAGCGTGCATTGAAAAATTGTGAAAAACATCACGTAAAACTCAGAAACATATTCCAAACCCCTTGGAAAACGTCAAGGCTTTTTCCAGGAAAAACTGACTAATGAGAAGGGGTATCAGGACGCGATAACGCCTGAATTCACACGAAAGAATCTCAACCTCGCTCCACCCTGTTTCGTCCCATACGCTTGGCCTTGTACAAGGCTTCATCCGCACGGTTGAGAACTTCTTCAATGGTCCTGTCAGATGTCCGAACCACAGTCGTCCCGATAGAGACTGTGAATGTGACAACGGATTCTTCAACCCGAGCCTCCAAACCTGCATAGACTTCACGGAGCCTTTCGGCTGCTTCAAGTCCTTCTTGCAAGCCTGTTTCAGGAAGAATCACCGCGAACTCCTCACCGCCAAGGCGGCCGAAAATATCAGTCTCCCGCAGTGTTGTCGTGGACGCGGCAGCCAGCATTCTGAGGACCAGATCCCCGGTCTGATGGCCGTGGGTATCATTGATGGACTTAAAATAGTCGATATCAAGCATAAGCACGGCCAATGGATTCTTGTACCGTTTGGCGCGGACCAATTCCCTGGAACCAAGAACAAAAAAATTATGCCGGTTATTCACGCCGGTCAAACCATCGGTGGTAGCCAGCCGCTTCATTTTCTGCTCAAGACGAATTCGCTGTGTCACATCATGAATAACAGAGTAAAGGCGCTGCTTTCCCTGCACCATGATCGGACCGGAATACACCTCCACATCACGAATGTCACCATTAACTAAAATATGTTTCATGATGAAGTAGGAACGCCCCTCCTGCCTGGAAAGCTGCATTTCCCTAAAGATTTCATCTTGCGTCAACGCATTGATACTTCCCATCGTCATGTCACGCATGTCGTCAACGGAATAACCATAAAAATCACTGGCAGCCGGATTGGCATCGATAATTCGCTCGGTTCTCGGGTCCACCAAAAGCATGATGGCATGGTTATTCTCAAAAAAAGCACGATACTGCTTCTCTCGCTCTTTAAGAATCCCTTCCGCTTCAATACGATCGGTAATGTCGCGAAATGTCCCTTCCATGGCCACAGCGTTGCCCGACTCGTTTCTGATCAAATGTGTATTCGCTTCGACAACGATGGAAGACCCATCCTTACGCCGCGCCTGTACCTGAACGCCTCGAATGGCTCCCTTCTCAACCAGTTGCCTTCGCAAATGCATCCGCTCATCCTTGATTGAATACAAGGAGTCGATACTTTTCCCGAGAAGGTCACTTTCTTCGTAACCGAGCAGGCGACACGTCGCAGGGTTGACCATTTGAACGTCACCAGCCAAATCAGTGACCATGTACCCTTCTTCAATGGATTCGAAAATACGACGAAACTTTTCCTCACTCTCCTGCAACACCTGCTCCGCTTTTTTCCGGGCGGAGATATCTCGAATGACATTGACAATGCCCAAGGCAAGGCCGTCATCGCCAAGTATAAGGGACACAGAATGATCAGCAGGAAAAAGAGTACCGTCACTTCGCCTCAAGGCCATTTCAAATTGGGCTTTTTCTCCCTTGTCGAAAGCCGCCTGAGATTTGACAAGAAACTCTGCGTAATGAGGCCTATCCACATGCAGTTCCAACAAGGACAGTTCGCTCAACTCTTCGTTGGTCATCCCAAACAGAATTTCAGCGGCCGGATTGGCATCAAGCACATTCCAATCCGGTGTCAGGATAAGTACGGTCTCGCCTAGGGCGACAAATGTGTTGCGAAGCCACAATTCCTTTTCGGAAAGGGCCTCTTCCATGGCCCGTTTCTCCGTAACATCCATCCCTGAACTCAGAACACCGATGACATTACCGCCCTCGTTGGTCAGCACCCTGTTTTGCCAATGCACCAAACGATGGCGACCATCTTTAGCAACAACATAGTTGGTATACTCGTCATCAATTTCCGTCTGACCGGAAAAAATCATATAAAAATAATCGCGCACCTCGTCCCGCTGCTCAACAGGCACCATCAAATCAATCCAATTCTGTCCGAGCAATTCATTTTCCGCGTATCCGAGATGCTCACTTCCGGTCCGGTTAACCATGGTAATCGCCCCGGAAGCATCCTGCGCCAAGATGATCGATCCGACCACATCAAGATAATGAGCGACCCGGTTTCGTTCTCGACTCAACTGTTTTTCAGTCTCCACTCGAAAAGAAATATCTTCCAAAGTCAGAATGTAACCAGAAAATCCGGCAACCACTTCCGAAAACTTCGAAACCGACACACTGAAATATTTTTCGCCATAAATCATTGGAGCAGCCACATCCATCCGACAGACACTCCCGACGTCTCGTTCACCGGGAAAAAACTCCTGTACGCAATCGGCAAGCCACGGGACAAGATCTGCTACGGCCATTGAAGCACTGGTTGCCAAAAAATCGTCACCAAGACTCAACGTATTTATCGCAGCCTTGTTAGCGGCACTGATTTCAAATGAATCACTGAGAATAAGGGCAGGGGTATCAAGGCTCTGAAAAAGCCGCAGCACATCTTCTTTTCTCTGTTCCTGATCAGAATGAACAGGAGAAGGCATCGTTCCAACTATCCCTGAAAAAAAGTCGGGCCACTCTTCAGCAATGGCATCCGGAGTGCTCCCATGTTTCTTAACATAGGCGAGAATGCACTCTTTGAGCCATTCTTCATTCTCTGCAATATATGTTTTCAAACGATCCATTCTGATCCTGGATGAAATTTGAAGGCCACGGGGTTATGGGAAAGCATAACAAAAACGAACACGCGCGGGTAGACAAATCCTTTTTTTCTCATCGCCCCCTCCCTCACGACAAGCAAACGCATATACCTCTCATCTGGGCATATGTCGATTCCAAGGATCATATAACCAGCACGGCACAGAGCCAAAAGAACAAAAAAATGCTACGATAGCTATAAAAAAGCCCGCTTATGCGGGCCTTGTTTATTTCTCTTCAACACTGCTTTCAGCTTCGTCAGACGGTGCTGTCGGAGCCTCTTCAGCTTCAAGCTCTGGTCGGGGAGCAGCCTTGGGTGGTTCCATGTATCGAGCAAACACCAAAAAACCGGTGTGTGCCACCATACGATCATCAGGCCTGAGCCTGTCAGGCACAGGCTTCCAATGCCGAATAAGAATTTCCAAAACTTCCTGATCGGCAAAAGGACCGTCTTCCAGTCCCCGAAGCAACTCGGACACCTGGTTGACGGTAGGCAGCAAGAAACCGCACATAGCGCCCGGAATCACAGCCTCTGGGATGGAAGAAAGATATTCCCACGGCGTCCGTACATCCAAAAACAACGCATCTGCGCCCGAATGTTTGAAGCCATCCTCAATATTCTGATTAACCTGCTCAACACGATCAGCCAGACCAACACGCTCCAGATTCTTCCCGGCCAACTTGAAAAAGTCAGCGCGACGTTCATATGTGATAACCTTACCAGTATCACCTACAAACCAGGCCAAAGCGGTCGTCAGGCCACCCGAACCAGTACCGGATTCGATAACAGTAGAACCGGGACCAATCCCCAGTTTCATCATCAGGTACCCAATTTCCTTGGGGTACATAATCTGAGTCTGACGTTTCACGCCCTTAATAAGATCATGCAGAGTCGGCTTAAGCACCAGGTAGGGCCTGCCGAGATGTGTCTTGACGTATTGGCCGAAACCGGCCTCGGCCACTTCGTCCATAAGCAACTTGCCATCATGGGTATGTACTTCTCCACCAGCTTCAAGCTTGCGAAGGTACCGTTTGCCCTTGTGGCTGATGAGCAAAATGAGTTGTCCGGGTTCGATCATTGATTCGGCCTCCTAAAAAATATTGGCTTTGAGGTACGGTTAGGTTGAAGGGAAGTCAAGGGAAACGGCGTAATCAACCACAAGGCAATGTCACAAAAACGGACGTTCGACCTTCTTCATCCGATGTTTCCATATGAATCTCGCCACCGACGGTTTTGACCACAAGACTGGCCGAATACGTCCCAAGTCCGGTGCCGGAACTCTTCCCCGATGTAGCGTATTTCTCAAAGAAAGTCTCACGAATATCCACCGGCACCACTCCGGAATTACTGATAGCCATTCGCATGACATCGGTGTCACACTTGCCCATTTCAAGAACAACCGTTCCTCCCGAAGGAGATGCTTCGATAGCATTTTTCAACAAATTGGCAACCATGGATTCATATAAGATATCCTGCCCCAGAACCACCAAACTTGGAGACACAAGATCCGTACTGTCGCTAAAACGCACGTCCACGGTCACACTCAGCCCCCCAGCAAGATCGTCCAATTCAGTCAGTACATTATTGACCACATCAACGAAATTCACTTGAGACGGAATATACACATAAGACCCCGCCTCCATCTTGTAGACTGTCATGCTCATGCCAATCATACGCAAAACCTTTCGCCCCTGTTGTTCGATGGTTTCCAAAATATCCCGAATCTCCCCCTGAACATCATCCTCGTCCATGAGCAGGACCTTGCACGCACTGATTACACCAATAATCGGCGCCTTGAGATCGTGAGCAATAATGCGGTCCACATCTTCCTTGAGATGCTCCAACCTTTTTTGTTCGGAAATATCCACAAAGGCTTCCAACAGACAGGCCATATTGTCCAGTGTCACGCGAGACACCGATTTAAGAACAGGCAGACTGTCCCCATTTTCCATTCGTATGATCCGCTCATCACTGGCAACAGCCTCCCCTTCATCAAGGGCAGGACACAAGGCTTTGTCTCGCTGACAAAGGAACTCACAACACTGATGACCAACAAGGCTCTCTCGGGAATATCCCGTCATCGACAGCATGGCGGCATTGACATCAACGACTTCCCGAGTCTTTTCATCCAAAAGAGTCAACCCAATAGGCATCGTGTCCATAATTGCTTTCATCCGCCGTTCGCTGCTGGCGAGAAGTTCTTCAGCTGCCCTGCGCTCGGTGATATCCTCGGCAAAACAATAAAAATAATAATTTACGCCATCTCGATCTTCAACCGTTGTGAAATCCATCCGTACCAGAATAATGGTTCCGTCCTTGCGCTGTAGGCGGGCTTCATAATTCAGGACAATTTTTTCAGCACGAAGCGCGGCAAGCATCTCTTCTGCTTCTGTACGGTAAGGCCACATAAAAAACGGATCACCAAATCCACTGACCACATCAGACAATTCTTCGAAAGATTCATACCCAAGCATCTCGGCAAAAGTGGTATTCCATTCGACAAGATTTCCCCCGATAATCCCATGAACGATAGGGACAGGAGCTTTTTCATACAGCATCATTCTCCGCTCTTCCGCTATAAGCAAACTCGCTTCAACCGCACGACGTTTGCGATTTTCGCGCTCAAGAGCACGGGTCAATTCATCGTATTCTCGCCCGAGAACATGCTTATCTTTTTCCAAACAATCTTGTATATTCTCCATCGTTTGAAGGGTTGGAAGCCACATCAACAGGCCGATGGCTATCAAAACAAATCCAGCGAGATACCCGACGATTTTTTCAAGGAAGGCCTGAACCGGCGTGTCGCCGCCAATCACAGTCCAGTTCAAACTTTCAAAGTTGTCAGTTATATCCATAAAAGAACCGAACAGGACGAGCAAAAAACCAATCTTGATAAAAAGATACCCGCGACGACCATGCTCAACATCCTTGTCCGCACGGATGAAAAACACCAAAATACCGGCAAGGACAATGGTTCGCAAAGATTCAAGAACGACATCAAACATAATGAAGACCTCCTGAGAATCACAGCCAACTCTACACATAAGATCGCGTATAATCCAATTATTTACTCAACGTTCACCCATCTTCTCCTTGCATAAACAGTACATGAACGGTAGCACCACATAGACCATCCCCCTTGACAGTCGCCTCCCAGTTCTTAATAAACTCCCATAGATTTTGATTTCTACACTTCAAGGGATATGATACGTCATGGCATATAAATACGTCTTTGGACCGGTTATGAGTGGACGACTGGGCCGCTCTCTCGGACTCGATTTGCTTGGAAACAGAATATGCTCCATGGACTGCGTCTACTGTGAAGTAGGAGCCACCAGGAACTTAACCATCAAACGGAAGCCATATGTCCCCGCTGCCGCCATTCTGGAAGAACTGGCCGCATGGAAAGACGAAGAATTGGCCAAACCGGACATGGTGACGCTGGGAGGATTGGGAGAACCAATCCTGAACTCCGAGATGGCTGACGTCATCACTGGAGCTCGAAAGATTTTCCCGGACACGGACATTGCAGTGCTGACAAACGCCAGCCTCATAGGTGACCCGGAAGTGCGTAGAGAACTAGCTCTGGCCGACGTTGTCCTACCCAGCCTGGACTCTCTGATTGAAGACGAATTCACCCGCGTGAACCGTCCCTGTAAAGGATTTTCGCCTTCCGGCATTGCCGACGGGCTGCTTGAATTCAAAAAAGGATTCAAGGGAAAAATATTTTTGGAAATTTTGCTTGCCGAAGGAATTAATGACACAGACGAGAACCTCGGCAGGTTAAAGGATTTTTGCAAACGACTTGCTCCCGACCGGGTAGATGTGGTCACGCTGACCCGTCCTGGAACGGTCAAGGGAGTCCGCCCCGTGGACGGGGAGGTCCTAAGTCGTTGGCGCATGGCGCTTGAGAGCGGAAAAGCCAGCGTACACACGCAGCAAGTGACCGACAGGAAAGCGATGAGCACGGAGCATGTAACAGACTTCGTCAGCGCATCCCTGACCCGCAGGCCACAAACCCTCTCACAACTGGCACAGGCCCTTAACGCAGACCCAAAACAGGTCAGTGCGGCCGTGGAAGCCCTTTTGGAAAAGGGCGAAATCACCCCTCGGGATGACCGGGGCGAGATATATTACCACGGCATGGGGCATGTTCTTGAAGACACAAAGGCACCATGAGACAAACCACACATTTCTCGTCATGAGGTTATCATGCCCAACAAGAAGAAACGGCAGAAGATGTTCATCTCTGTCCTCCCAGGAGAACAGGTTGAAGTCGTCATTGCCGAAGAAGGCAAAGTCAACGAATACTACGTCGAGATGGTGCACCAGGCTAAAACCAAGGGCAACATCTACAAAGGCTACATTCACAATATAGACAACGGACTTCAAGCCGCGTTCATCAACTACGGTGCCGAACGCAATGGCTTTCTCCAGATCGACGAAGTCCACCCCGAATACTACACGGGCAATTTCACTCAAAAGAAAGGCGCGCGCTATCCGCTCATGCAGAAAGTGCTTAAGGCCGGTCAGGAAGTGCTTGTTCAGGTGGTCAAAGAACCCACTGGCAAAAAAGGCGCATTCCTCACCTCTTATCTCTCCCTACCTGGACGCAGTTTCGTCTACACCGTGGGCCGCTCCCAAATGGGTGTTTCCCGCAAAATTGAAAATGAAAAGGAACGGACACGCCTAAAAAAGGCCCTCGAATCCTTTGAAACTACTGAAGGTGTGGGACTCATCGCCAGAACTGCAGCCGTGGGACAATCCAAGACTGCACTTGAGCGCGATTTCAAATACCTGAACCGACTCTGGACAGATATCCGGTCCAATGCCCAAAAGGAAAAAGCTCCAGTCATCGTTTACAAAGAGCTGGGACTTGCTGCACGCGCCGTGCGCGACTACCTGACTTCTGATGTCACTGAAGTCTGGGTTGACGACAAGGAAACCTACGACCAGATCAGCAAATTCGTTAAGCTCGCCTTCCCGCGTAAAAACAATCTGGTTCGTCTGCATGACGAAAACGATCTTTCCCTGCTGGAACGCTTCAACCTCGTAAAACAGGTGGAAGAAATTTATACGCGCGAAGCATCCATGCCGTCCGGTGGTCGTCTGGTCTTCGACGCCACAGAAGCCCTGACTGCCGTAGACATCAACTCCGGCAAGATCGGGGGAGAACGGAACTTCCAAAAAATGGCCCTCAAGACGAATGTCGAGGCCGCCAAGGAAATCGCCCGCCAGCTCAGACTGCGCGACATCGGCGGTCAGGTGGTTATTGACTTCATCGAGATGAAGAATCCCAAAGACTGCCGTGAAGTAGAAAAGGTCATGCGCGCCGAACTAAAAAACGACCGGGCCCGCACAGACGTCAGCCGCATCTCATCTTTCGGACTTATGGAGCTGGTTCGTCAGCGCCTTGGGTCCTCGGCCATAGCCATCTCCACCGAAGCATGCCCCTGCTGTAAGGGCACAGGCATTCGCCGTAACATGGAATGGCAGGCTCTTCAGGCTCTCAAGGAAATCCATCGGGACATTCGTAAACCCGGCATGGATCGGGTCGAGCACGATTGCGAAGAAGAACTCGCAATTTACCTGCTCAACACAAAACGAGGCATCCTGACCGACCTGGAAAACAGGTATGGTAAAGAAATCCATATTGATCTTGAATACGAATACGACGATTAAGATCCCTTTCACCGAGAATAAAGAAACGGCCCGAAGCGAATGCTCCGGGCCGTTTCTTTATTCTTCATTAACAAAGGAATTATACAATTACCCAGTGCCTGAAAAAGGGACAAACAATCCGATCATCGTGTGCTGCGGATTACTGTACTGCGGGGAGGGTAAAAATAAAAGATGACCCTGCTCCGACCTCGGATTCGACCCAGATACGGCCACCATAATGTTCAACGATCTCTCGACAGATGGTTAAGCCAAGTCCCGTTCCTTGCGGCTTGTTGACCATGGTGTCAGAACGTGTCTGATGAAACTTCTCAAAGATCTGAGCCTGATCAACAGCATGGATACCTGTACCGGTATCAACCACTTCCACGCGAATCTGACCAAAACGCGGAAAAGCCCGCAATGTAACTGTTCCCTGCTCGGTAAATTTCGCCGCATTGTTCAGAAGATTGATAAGTATCTGTTGAATACGATCCGGGTCCGCGACGACCGCTGGCAAATCAGGTTCAATCTCAGTAACGAGACTCAGAGTCGTCTGGGTGAACATCCCACTGACAGAATTGGCGGCCACATCGATAACCTCATTCATATCCAGCCGCTCATCACGCCAACCCATGGAACCAGACTCAATCTTGTTGAGATCGAGCACATCATTGATAAGCCGCGTCAAACGCTCACCTTCATGGCTGATAATATTGAGGTTACTCTGAATACGTTCACCCTTTCTGACCAGTCTGCCCTCTTCGACAAGCGGCATGAAATTCTTTGAAAATTCCTTATTCAACAGTTTGGCAAACCCAAGGATAGACGTCAAAGGAGTACGCAATTCATGCGAAACCGACGACAGGAAGGAGGACTTCATTTCATCAAGTTCCCGCAACCGTTGGTTGGCTTCTTCCAATTCGCGGGCCTTGGTCACCAAATCTTCGGTACGATCACGGACCAATTGTTCCAAATGCCGGTTAAGGTCGGCCAAATCCTGCTCAGCCTGTTTACGATCGGAAATATCTTCAAGAATACCATCGATAAAAACAAGCGTGCCGAATTCGTCATAAATGGCGCGGGCGTTGAGTGAGCCCCACATGGTTTTGCCATCACGACGATAGTATTCCGCCTCAAACCGCTTAACTTCGCCCTCGGTCCGCACCTTTTCGAAAAAGTCCTGCATGTGCTCCGGGTTCACCATGATGCGAGAACTCAGACTCCGTACGTTGGAAAGAAATTCGTCGAGGGAGTCATAACCAAAAAGACGGGCCATGGCAGGGTTTGCCCTGCGCAAAATGCCATCAGGTGTTGCCTGAAAAATACCTTCCACAGCATTCTCGAAGATACCGCGATACTTTTCTTCGGCCTCCTGCAACGTCTTATTCATAGCTTGCAGTTTGTTTTCACGCCCTTCAATCTCAATGGACATACGCCGAAAACGCTTGGCTATCTCCAAAAGCTCTGCATGGTAAACTTCTCCGAAATCATACGAAAAATCACCCTTGGCAACACGAGCGATACCAGATTGAAGGACCATGAGAGGCTTGTTCAAAAAGACGCGCAAAAGCAAACCGGTGATGGCAAGAATGACGGAGATGGACACCACAATAATAATAATGGAAACAAGCATCTGTTCATCCAGACGTTTCTTGTCCCGTGCCAACGTGAAGTCGATTTCGGCCCGGCCAATGGTCCTTCCCTCAAAAACGATGGACCGGACCTTACTAAAATCCGCTTGCGAACCAGAAAATTTTTCATGCGCAAATACGACCTCATTCCGAGATCCATAAATACGAATGCCCTGCACCATATCATCATGCGTATACACCGACCCAATGAGTCGGGCGTTGTCATAATCAAGATTCCAAATGGGGACGGCCAATATCTCGGCCACACTGGTGATGGTATCTTCACCTTTCTCTTTGGCAGTGGTCCACATCTCCTGCGACTGTTGCCAATAGATATAACTGCCCATAGCCGTAGCTATGATCATGACGATGACCACAAGACTGAAAGTCAGATCCCGAGAGATCGACCGACTCGTCATAAGGGGCTTAGTTCTTTTGGATTTATATGCGTTCATGAGTATTATTGAGGAAGAGCATATTCACGGAGATCCCCTAGGGACTCTTCCATCAACAACCACTCTTACATAACTCGGGGCTGGCTGTCATCCGTGTTATAATAAAGACTTGGCCCGTATGTGCGAATCATGCCGTTCTCTATAAATCGCTGAATGATTATTCAAATTTTCTCAACAAAATCAGAAGAAGCCTGCCAAGACACTCGAAATGTAACGGAAATTCAAAACAACCAATAACAATCAATTCCTCACAAGACAGGAAACCGATAAGAAAAACCTTCTATTCTGTAGAAATACAAATCGGTCTTGCCATCTCTCACCCCCTCCTTTATTTACGGGCCATTCGATATGCTTAAAAAATTATACACCATATGTCTGTTGGTCATGCTCACGCTCCTTTTGACACCGAGCCAAGGCCGTTGCCATCCTCACGTATTCGTGGACGCATCGTTGACCTTTTTCGTGGATGACTCGGGCCTGACAGGTGTCCGTGAACATTGGCTTTTTGACGATATCTTTACCCAGGCCATTCTGAGTGATCTGGGCCTTGATGCAGACAGTCTGCCGACGACTCTCGGCCAGGAGAAAATCCGGGATGGAGCCTTTGCCTACCTCGTGAACTTCGGATACTTCACGCTCATTGAATCCGAAGGAAAACGCATACCCGTTTCCAAAACAGAAGGGTTCCGCGCTTCGTTGGAAAACGGTCGCCTAGTCTACGACTTTCTCGTTCCGCTGAACCTGCCCTTTGAACACATCAAGAATTTTCGCATGGCCGTGTTCGACGAAGAATATTATTCGGACGTCGTGCTGGTCAAAGATAACATCTCTTTCGAGATAGACGGTATGGCTCAGGTCAGCCACACCGTCAGACCGGCAAAAGATCATACATACTGGAAATTCATCGTTCCAGAAGCCGTCCACCTGTCGATCTCCAACTCCCCTTCCACTGCACCAGCGCCAGAAACCGCTCAGTTTGAAGAAATCGAAGGGCCCGGTCCCATCGAACAACTGATGACACTGGTTCGCTCCACGCAAAAACAACTGACGCAAAGACTCAACGGATTCGGCATGCAGCTCAAGGGCAACCCCTTCGGGCCTGCCCTGTGGATGTTCCTCGGCCTTTCATTCCTGTACGGCATTGTCCACGCCGTAGGTCCCGGCCATGGCAAAGCAGTTGTCTGCTCTTATTTTCTGAGCAACCCGGGGTCCCTGATGAACGGTGCTCTGATGGGAAATGCCATTACATTTGTCCATATGGGTTCCGCAGCCGTGGCCGTCGGTGCGGCCTATCTAATCTTTTCCTCTGGTATGGGAGGCTTCGCTGCCGCCAGTCGCGCCCTACAACCAGCCAGCTATGCACTCCTTGCACTCATGGGGCTTTTCCTGCTGATCAAGGCAATTCGTGACATCCTCAAGGGCGGCATGCTCGCGGACCCATCATGTGGTCACAGTCACGACGAACCAAAAGGCGGCGATCTCAAATCCATTCTGTCCGTCTCCTTTATCACAGGCCTCGTGCCATGCCCGGGCGCAGCCGTAATTCTTGCCTTTGCCATCGGATTGAATATTTTCTGGATCGGCATGCTCGCCTTGATCTGCATGGCGGCTGGCATGGGATTAACCACCACTTTGTTCGCTTGGGTCGCTGTAACCGCCCGGTCCGCCACTCTCAAACTCTCCGGCAAAAACAGAAAAGTTTTCAACCTGCTCTACGCGGGTTTATCCATCTGCGGAGCCGGTACGATCGCCCTATTCGGTTCGGCCCTATTCTTCGGCAGTCTGTAACGACGACATCTCCCACGCTTCTCTACTCCCGCAACAACGATTTTTTTGTGACCTTCCTTCCAAAACAACAAAAAAAATATTGACAACATTTTTCACTTTTAGATAAAAAAGCTTCACCAAGTTTTCGAAAAAGAAAATATCCGACAAAATTGATATGAAAAGCACTCTCGACATACAAGACAAGAAACTGGTGGCTGCGCTGACCCACGATGGCCAGCTGTCACCGGGAAAAATTGGTCAGGGCATGGGCGTAACAGCGCCGACAGTGCGATCTCGCATGAAAAATCTTATAACGGCTGGAGCACTCAAGGTTGCCGGCCTGATAAACCCCATGGAAGCCAAAGGGCTGACCGTGGCCATGGTGGGCATCACACTGCACAGCCATGAACAACTCGGTGAAAAACTGGAGCAGATCGGCTCCCTACCACGCGTCAACTGGTGCGCAGTAGTCACCGGCCGTTACGACATCATTGTCGAAATTATCTGCACGGATGAAATGAGCGACCTGTACGACTTTCTTGATCAGGACCTATCCAAAGTCGGCGGTGTCAATTCCAGCGAATCCTTTGTCGTCATGAAATCCAAACGCAAGTGGCTGTTACTGCCCGACGCTGTTGTCGACAGATTCAATAAATAACCCCTTCTGCCGGGTACGGCAGGACCGTTTTTTCAAAGGAGAGAGAGAAAAAATGATTATCGGTATCCCCAAGGAAATCAAAACACTTGAGAATCGCGTTTCCATGACCCCCGGGGCTGTGGAATCTCTGGTACGTCACGGCAACAAAGTGCTCGTCGAAGCTGGAGCCGGTCTTGGCAGTGGCCTGACCGATGCTGAGTACGAGACCGCAGGTGCCGCCATGGTATCCGCCGAGGAAGCATGGGGCGCGGAAATGGTCATCAAGGTCAAGGAACCACTGGATTCTGAATTCAAGTACCTCCGCAAAGGTCTTATCCTGTTCACCTACCTGCATCTGGCTGCTGCCGAGTCCCTGACTCACGCTCTGCTGGAATCCGGCACCACCGGCATCGCCTACGAAACAGTTGAATCCCCGGACCACACCCTGCCACTGCTTACCCCCATGTCCGAAGTGGCTGGCCGTATGGCAACACAGGTCGGCGCACACCACCTTGAAAAGACTCAGGGCGGCGAAGGAATTCTCCTCGGCGGCGTTCCCGGCGTATATCCGGCAGAAGTCATGGTTATCGGTGGCGGCGTGGTCGGCACTAACGCGGCTCGCATTGCCATGGGCATGGGCGCTCGCGTAACCATCCTCGATCTTTCCCACCAGCGTCTCCAGTATCTGGACGAAGTATTCCAGGGCCGCATCACCACCATGATGTCCACCGAGCCGAATATCCGTCAGATGATCACCAAAGCTGACCTTGTTGTCGGCGCGGTGCTCATTCCCGGCGCAAAGGCTCCGAACCTCATCACCCGCGACATGCTTTCGCTCATGAAAAAAGGTTCCGTCATCGTTGACGTCGCCGTTGATCAGGGTGGCTGCGTAGAGACCATCAAAGCCACCACGCACGACGATCCCACATACATCGTGGACGGCGTGGTTCACTACGGCGTAGCGAATATGCCCGGCGCAGTTCCCCGCACCTCCACCTTCGCATTGGTCAACCAGACCACGCCGTACGCCCTGCGTCTGGCCGCCAAGGGCGTTGATGCCCTCAAGGACGATCCGGGCCTGGCTCTCGGCCTGAACACTTACAAGGGCAAACTGACCTGTCCCGCTGTCGGCGAAGCCTTTGGCATGGAGTCCCAGACTCCCGAAGAAGCTCTCGGCATATAGTCTGGCTCCAAACTCAACATCATTCAAGAAAAGCAAAGGCCCCGATCAATTGATCGGGGCCTTTTTTTGCGCTTTGCAACAGGCTCGGATATGGTGCGCCGACAAGGAGTTCCCAATGAAAAAAGACATCCTCTTCACTCTGCCCGCCAGCTTCATGAATGGTATAGACGGCCCGTTGTTCTGACCGGAATGTGCAATCCTGGAAGGATTGCTTGGCTACTTTCCTCAATTGCGGGAAGAACTTGATGTCAAAACCATCGAATTCGTACGTCCCAGAGCCTCAATCATCACATTTCTCGGTGAAAAAAATCAGGAATGCCCCTGCCTGATTCTGGCAGATCCGACCAAAGCAAAAGGGCTGCCGATCCAACAATATGGACCGCACACCTTCATCACCGACGACAAAGTCATCATCGAATATCTGGCCCGCAACAACGGCATCAGCCGCCCAGCGCACGACTAACACAGCTTATCGCCAATGAGGTGACATCAAAATCACTTCAAACGGCTTATTTGCTCACGGAAAGCTTTTGCCCCGGCCTGATCGTGGACTTGGTTGAGAGCTTGTTCAGCTTGCAAAGCTGCCAAAGACTCATTCGGTGTTTCCGGGCTATCGCCGTCAAGGAATCCCCCCGTTTGACCACATAGGTCTTGGGCTTGAGGGTTTTCCGGTACTTGGCGATAAGAGGATGATACCGCTTGGCAAAATCTCCTGCCGCTCCTTGCGGCAAATAGAGAATATGATCGCCTCTTGGGATGGTATCGGACAGCAATTGCGGGTTCAAATCTCGAATATTTTTATAATATGTCTTAGCGGCCTTGGCTACGAGAGTAACCGGTGTCGCATATTTGGCCTTGAGCTTAATACGATCGAACTGCTTCGGCGAATAATAATCACCGGGTCGCAAATCAAATCCATAGCGGGCTGGATCGGACAAAATGAGCTTGGCAGCAATGGCGCGAGGAATATACCGTTGTGTCTCACGGGGCAGATGAAGCCGGTAATAATCCTTAACCTCCTGCTTCTCGATCCGCTTTTTCAATCCCTGCTCGCCCATATTGTACCCGGCACACCCGAGTGTCCATGAGCCAAACATGTCATGCAACTCGTTCATATACCGAACGGCAGCTTTGGTGGCCGAATAGAAATTACGCCGCTCATCTATGGAATAGTTCACGACAAGTCCATAGTTCCGCGCTGTAGACGGGATAAACTGCCAAATACCACGCGCCCCTTTGTTTGAACCGGCATGGGGCTTGAGAGCACTCTCGATGACCGCGATATACTTGAGATCATCGGGCATATTTGATCCCTTGAGCACGACTTCAATATGCGGGAAATACCGTCCTGTCCGCTTGAGCCAAAGGATGACCTGCGCACGATCCCAAAGCATAAGCAGCAGTTCCTTTTCCAGTCGTTCACGCACTTCAGGTAAATGAACGGGGACATATTCACCGCAAAACTCAAGCGGGCCGCGAATACGAATGGCCGATTCCAATGAAGGAAAAGCCGCGACTTTCATGGGTTCGGTAAGGGCTGGCGACTGAGCAAACCCTGACGCCGTCAAAAAGAACAGCAAAAAAACCGCCAAAAGCGGAATATGACCACGCCTTATGGGCACAATTAAACTCCATGAGACCCACGCCGAGTTCTACACCCGGCGCGGGAAGATATATTACAGTTTTGATTTCAGCACGATGTCCGTAATGGGACCACGAGAGCGGTCACCCTTGAGGACCATATGAGCATAATTCTTATACCCTTTGAGCTTGCGTACTGTCCAGTTGAGTCCGTTATTCGATTCATTGAGATATGGATTGTCCACCTGTCTTGTATCGCCAAGACAGATGCATTTAACCCCATCACCCATACGAGTAAGCAAGGCACGGGTTTCGCCACGAGACAGATTCTGCATCTCATCCACGATAACCACTGCATTTTCGATGTTCATGCCACGCAGGAAAGCAACGGGCTGGACCTCGAATTTCTTGGGGTTGAACTTCAACGAATCCACAGCAGGATCCTGAAAGATACGGTTGGCAGGCCTGATATCATGAAGCTTAATGAGCAAATCCTGCACATACTTCACATATGGCAACATCTTCTCTTCAATGTCTCCCGGCAAATAGCCCATCTTGGCACCAATTTCCACGACCGGCTTGACCAAATAAATCTTTCGGTAAGGATTATCCTTGCGCTCCAACATGAGATACAAGGCAGCCGCCAGCGACAGAAAAGTCTTACCGTATCCCGCTTCGGACTGAATGGACACAAGATCAATCCCCTCCTGAAGCATCAGCTCCAGAGCAAGATTCTGATAAATCGAACGAGGTTTCACTCCCCATATTTCATGGGAATATCCAATCTCCTTGGGGCCGTCCGGGCCATAAAAAACCGGAGTACCGTTTTCCCATTTGAAACAATTACGAACAGGCTCCTCTTCTTCACTCACAAAACCCGTGTACTTTTGTGATTCGGACCGGAATGGATCGGAATCACGATATTCCTCACTGGGAATACCATAGCACTTGGCCTTGATTTGAAGAATACGGTCATTGGTGATGAGCGTGGCATCTTGCGGCCCCACATGCAGAATCTCCTTGAGGATACGATCATCCATCACTGGATCAGTGAGCGTACCTGCAAAATCGGGCGGAAAAATGTTAACGTCATCGTCGTGGAGGATAGCGCGCACGGCTTGGGACACGATGTGCCCTATGCGCGGGTCTTTCTTGAGTCCGTCCAGCTCGGCAAGGACGGTGTATGGAATGTATATCTGGTTTTCCACCCCGTTTCTCAGGGCGGTGATGCATTTGGGGTTTTCAATAAGGACGTTGGTATCGAGGACAAACTGCTTTTGGGCCATAATCCCCCGTCCGTGGGTTTGAAAGTTGATTCTAGAGCTTCACCACGCCTTGTACCCGAGGCCGGGAATCAGCGAATCAATTTCATCTGCACCTCCATTCTTTTCCTATTTTGATACTGAACCATGACGAGTTTTTAAGAAAAAGTCTAGACGCAAATTGCCTTATGCCAGAAGGAAAAGCATGACGGAAACGTGACGATCCGATGATATCAAGATCATTCAACAAGCACGCAAAAAACCGCAAAAGTATCAGTGATTCAACAATGGGATGATCAACCCGGAAGAATCCCGATTTTTCAGGACACGCATGAAGGCAGCCTCCTGCCCCTGCTGCGTGGCAAGACTCAGACCCAGACGTAATTCTTCGAGGCCGGAATCCAAACGATAGGAAGCAAGATTCGCCAACCCGATCTCAAGGGCAAGACGCCAATCATCGCGCTTGAACAAAGTCAGAATGGAAAGGAATCCCACACGCGATTGCTCCAGTCCGGGCAATGGCCGAAGCATGGAATCCAAAAGTCGAAGGGTAGGCAAATCATTCGGATCATCCTCCAAAATGGTCAGCAGACATTCTGCCGCTGATCCCGGCAAATGTCGGGCCATATCAAAAGAAAATCCCTGTCGGGCCACACACCCACACCGAACCAAATCCTTTGCCCACAAGGTCAATAATTCTTTGGGTGATTCAGGAGGAGCCAACTCAATACCCTTGGCCTCCAGATGCCGGTACCAAAATGCCTTGGCCGCATCAAAATTCTTCAACCGCAAAGCCACCATCGATGCTGTCTGATTCAATTTCGAGGCATCTCCGGGGACAGGACTCGTCAACAAGGCCATCACATTTTGCTCAAGGACGGAATCAACACCCGCCATGGCCTGAACTCGGAGAGCCATGCTCACCACATCCGCATCCTGTGACACGGAAGCGAGACTGGACAACAAATCTGCATGGGTTATATCCACCAGTCCGGCCTCAGCCAATGCACAGGCTGTAAGCACGGTCCATTTGTCGGCCTCACGCCCTGTAACCCGATTTCGGCCTGCGTCCGCAGCGAATTCGAGAATACGCACCGCCCGATGATCAGGAAGATGTTCTGCCTTGATCCGCGCATGAGCGGCACGCCCCATGGCCCCGGCAAGACGAGGGTTGGCCTGATACTTGGACAGTTTTTCGCCCAGTTCAATAACATGCGAATAGGTATCGATCTCCCGTCCCGGCTCAAATAGCTCTACCTGCTCCCCTATATCCTGACCAAGAACCAAGCATCCGCAGGACGCACCTTCAAACAAACGAAAATTAACTTCGCCAAAAATGGATTCGTTAGGGATAATACGACTGGCACGGTACAATGCCATCATCTCAGAAAAAGCTAATCCCTCTCGAAGAGTCAGGGGACTTCCAACGGTTTTGTCCCGCAAAAATTCAACCATCCACTTCCGGGTCGGACGCTGATCAGTCACTCGTCCGACAAAAGTCAGGCTATGTTCTCGTTCCTTCCAGTCGACAAACGGCTCCTGATGGCCGTACCACGGCAACCAGCGAACATCCGGCGCACCGCATTGGCTGAGCTTGTCAATCCACGCCTTTTGCGTCGAGCACACCACATCGAACAACCGAGCGTATACGCTGTGCCAATGTGCATTGAGATGAGGATCAATACACCAGAACATGACAGGAGCATCTACCTGATCCAAACCGATGAGAATGGTCCGTGAGGCCATACGCTCTACCTGTAATATCAGATCGGGAGATTTTCCGGCACGTTCCAAGGCTGTGGGAAGATCAAAAAAAGGATTTTGAGGCGTATGAATGGCAAAAACATCCAAACCGGCCCGAATAAAGGCCTTCTCAAGTTCAAGCTGCCCATCGATAAGGCACAGGGTACGAATGTCAGCGGCCATGACCGACGTATATACTGTTTTATGCACATTTGTCATGGGCATCCTTTATCAAGCACATCGTCCGAGAACCATTGCCGGCCGGGATTTTCCACGATTTTAGCCTTTACTCACAAAAACACAATATGCTGATTTTACAGAAAATAATTAATCGTGAAAAAGCATGGATTCCCCCTAAGCATTCTCAGCGTCCTGACCGATAAGAGGTTCAACTGCGAATGAAAATCTGATTGCCAGATACGCATAGCAGTCATTCCACAGGTTACGAGAGAATATGGCCGCAGGGACGTGGCCAGAGGCTGTCGCAACGGGATGAAGGGAGAACTTGGGGAGGACGTGAGACATCCTCCCACTGACTTCAATAACCCAGGGAGGGGTTAATGAAGGGTTATAATGAAAGCCGCGCCTGCCGCGTGGCCAATATAGAGACCGAGCAGGTCTTCGACGACTTTGACGCAATCGAATCTGACCGTCCCCACCGGGATAGCCCTGATGAACGCGCCCTAAAGATCGCCCGCCTCAAAGCCAAGGTTAACGCCGGGGAATACGAGCCGGATGTCATGGATATCGCTAAACTGCTCACGTCGGCCATGGACCCGACACTGTAGTCCACTCCAACACAAACGGCCCGGAATGTTTTCATTCCGGGCCGTTTGTGTTGAGAGCCCCCCTTTTGTGCACACAAAAAAAGACCCGAATCGCATACAGCGACTCGGGTCAAATGATATACAGACTCCGACCATTTCGGCCGGACACGACTTTCGTCTATTTATTGGAATCCACGTACCATCCGCTGGACTTGGTCAACAGATCCTGCACGCGACCCACAAGGGCGTGAGGATCAGTGAGATAGCCTTCAAGCAATAAAGCGGACTCGAAGAGCTGGTTGGCAGCCTGATCGATGAACGAATCGTTCTCGTCCTTCTTGAAGATGGTCAGCATATTGCGAACAAGCGCGTGATCAGGGTTAATCTCCAGCACCTTTTGGGGAATGGAGGAATCCTTGCTCATGACGCGCATAATCTTATCCATGGACGAGGTCACATTACCGTCAGGATTGGCCAGGCAAACCGGAGAATCCGACAGGCGAGTAGAGGCCTTGACCTCGGTCACACCATCGCCCAGCACGTCCTTAATGCGAACAAGCAACTTGTCGAGCGTGGACTGCTGATCGTCGGACAATGCTTCGGGCTTGTCTTCCTTTTCCAGAGATTCGAACTGGTCGAGCTTAGATACATCGGCGTGCTCAGCGGAAACGAGTGTGTACCCATCAAAGTCACGCAGAGAGTCCATTACGAACTCGTCGATTGGTTCATAGAGATACAGGACCTCAATTCCTTTCTTGCGGAAAACTTCAAGGTGTGGCGACAGCCCCAAAGCTTCGCGACTGGGACCATATGCGTAGTAAATTTCCTTCTGTTCTTCCTTGGCGCGGGTGATGTACTCGGCGAACGAGGACAGTCCCTTGTCATCTTCGGAAGCGGAAGAATTGAAACGGACGAGATTGCCGAACTTGTCCTTGTTCAGGAAATCCATGTAACCGGCCTTGAACAGCTCTCCATGGGCATTCCAGAACTCAGCATAACGGTCAGCATTGTCCTTGGCCATCTTGTCGAGATGATTCAATACCTGCTTGACCAGCGTGGAGCTGATCTTGCGCATGAGAATGTTGTCCTGCAATGTTTCACGAGAGATATTCAACGGCAGGTCTTCAGTGTCTACCACTCCCTTGACGAAGGCGAGGTATTCCGGGAGCAAATCTTTGTTCTGCTTTTCGATAAGCACACGACGCACATACAGGTCGAGGCCACGATTCTCACGGCCCATGCCGAACGGGTCGCCGCCTTCATTGGGAATGAACATCAAAGCATTGAACTGAACCGGCGCATCAACCGTCGTATGCAAAGTGTCAAACGGGTCCTCGGAATCAAAGGTGAGAAACTTGTAGAACTCGGCATACTGCTCCGGCTTGATCTGAAACTTCGGTTCGCGCCAAAGAGCCTGGATGGTGTTAACACGATCCTCGCCCACAAAAATAGGGAAGTTGATGAAGTTGGAATGCGTATTAACGACATGTTTGAGATGCGCTTCGTTGGTAAACTGCGAGGCCATGTCTTCCTTGAGGAAGACGGTGATCTCTGTGCCGTGCGGACGATCTTCGTCCAATTCCTGCAACTTGTAGTCGGTCCGACCATCAGAGGTCCAGGCAATGGCTTTGGCATCCGGCTCGATAGAACGAGTGGTGACGGTCACTTCGTCAGCAACCATATACACGGAATAGAACCCAACACCGAAACGACCAATCAGGGAATCAAGAGACTCCTTGCCTTCCTCGGCCAGACGGGCCAACTCGGCAGTGCCGGAATGGGCGATAGTACCAATATTGCGCATCAACTCATCACGCGTCATACCGATACCGGTATCCGTGATGGTCAGTGTCTTGGCATCTTCATCGGCGGTGATACGAATTTCCGGAGCAATCTCAGGTTCGCCACTGTCGGACTGCGCCTTGAAACGGACTTTTTCCAATGCGTCAGATGCGTTGGAAATCAATTCGCGCAGGAAAATTTCCTTATTGGTATAAAGGGAATGAACCAGAATTTCGAGAAGTTGGCTGACCTCAGCCTTGAATTTGTGCGTAGTTTTTCGACCCATGAATATTCCTCCAATCAAATGATATGAACGCCCGCCGAGTGAGCAACAGGACTCACCCGGCGGGACTTGCTGTAAAATGTGTGTGTTCGGGAAATAACGCCCCTGAACAGGGACTAGGTAGATACTGATTTTATCTTGTCAAGAAGGTACTTTTCCATTTCACGGCGGTCCTTTCTAAGCCGGACCATTTCCGCCTCCATAACAGCGAGTTTTTCCTTGAGTTCCTGGTTCTCACTTTTGAGGGCTTCAGTCTCTTCCATAGTATTTGTAATGCGCCCGGCCGCTTCTTCCAGCCCACTGCGAATATCGGACACATCCGGCGGTTCTCCGCCGCCCTGATCAAGGACAGAACGGATACCCTCTCCCACGGATTTGGCGATTTCAAGACCAATGGCGGTGGCCATTTTCATGGCAGGTTCCATGGCGTTGACTGACACCACCGCCGGAGTTTCACCACCGCTCGGCACAGGCATGGCATCGGCCTGAAGTGGATAATTCTGAGATAACTGATCCATGACATCGCGGGCTGTATGCCCTTCTTTGAGCAAACGAGAGATAGTCCCGAAAATCTCTATGGCTTCGGGCTTGAACCGCTTCTGGCGCCCACGCCCTACAGAAGGCAAATGCTGAGCGAACCGATTCTTCCAATAATGCACCGTGGACTCGGGCAGCTCCAACTCGCGGGCGATCTCGGCCACGGAAAGCACTTTCTTGCCAGTCATGTCACACTCCCTTAAAGACCTTGTTGTTCTTCATTGGAGTACATAATAATAAAGCTTACCACAAGTGAAAAACATTTCCATCCACTTCATATTAAAGAATTTTTACAGCAAAACACAACCTCACCCAATGGTTGTGGTTGATATTCTTGATTTTTTCTAGACTTTTAATAGATTCCTCGACATAGAAAAAAGCATGCCGCCAGGAATGTATGCATGGTGCGGTTTGCGCTCAATGGAATATCTCTTTATGGTCGTGCGGTCGTCTCACGTTTTGCCTCACCAAAGGAACGCACTAAACATGAAATCGTTTTTCACATCTCAAGCTGCTTACCTGTCGCTCAGGTTGATCATTGGTGGATTATTTCTCTACGCTGGAGTCCTCAAGCTCTCGAATCCTTATGATTTTGCCATGACCATCAACCTCTACGGGCTGGTCACGTGGCGTATGTCCATGGCATTGTCATATATTATCCCGTGCATCGAGATTATCAGTGGATTGGGGCTGATCCTGAACATCAGAGGAGCGTTGATTTTGGTTGTGGCACAGTTGTTGGGGTTCATGGTCGTACTTCTGTATGCCCTGCATCTCGGACTGGACGCGGACTGCGGGTGTTTCGGCACGCCGCGCGCCACGGACAACGACCCGGTTGGACCGCTTGAAGCTTTCATTCGTGATGGCGCCATGCTTTCAGCCTGTGCAATCATGTATTGGCAACGTACGGTCGAAACCAATATCCCTCGTCTACTGTTACGATCTTTTTCCAAAAGCGCATAAAAAAGGCCGCTTGATAACGGCCTTTTCAACTCCAACTTACTGCACCAACTGCCATGTGCCATCAGGCTGTCTGTACGCCTTGGCATAAACGGTTTCCATCTTCCCATCTGGCATACGCGCTCGCAGCGTCACATCCCGCTCGATGCGTCCGTCGTTATACCGGCGGGGCGGCTGGGGAATGGCCTGATGATGCATGCGCGTATCAGGGTTGGTCCACTGAGAAGTCTGACCAGACGGCATGGTTTCCAAGGTATTTGTAATCTGCCGTTCGTCATAGGCATCGTACTTTTCCATTTCATTGCCCACTATATAGCCGACTAACAAACCAGTACCAGCACCGATGGCCGCGCCGGAAACCTTATTTTTAAAAGTCAATGCACCCAGCGTGGCTCCGGCGAGTGTGCCGAGTGTCGCAGCGTTCTGTGCAGTGGTGGTCGTGCAGCCTGTCATCAACGCTATCATCAGGGTCAGGGTGATTAGTATTCTCATGGGTATTTCCTCATTTTTTGCCGCCGAAGGCAAAGTGTAGGCCTTGCAGGCGGCTTTCTCTCATACTGTTTTGTTGAATATGAGCAATGAGTGTACCGTTTTAAATACTCTGAAATTATTGAATATTTAGAATTTTTGAAAATTCTGTGAGCGCAAATTGTGGACAGGGACGCAAAAATTGTTCTCTTTGAGAAAGAGGGGCATCTTTTTTGGTGGGCGTTGTGTGCTTCGCAATGAGGATGCAAACGACATTGTTTCAAAGGTTTCGCCTTTACGGCGACCTGCTTTTTTTGAGGCGAAAAAAAGGAGGCAAAAAACGCCTTCTTCGTTGTGCCCCTGATAACGGACCCAAGAGCCTGTACACGGCTCCACTGCCCGACAGGATTGTCTGTGACACAGAACAGGACAGGCTCTAATGTTCGCTATCAATTGCTCGTCGTTGTAAGGGATTTCTCGTTGTAGGTGTTCATTTTTGATTCTAGGTTCTTCGATAGCCATCAATAATTTTGAGATGTTAACTTTTCAATGCTGTTTTTCTTTCAAAGGTACTTTCTTTTTACCAACCAAACGAAAATCTAATCCGCTCTTCGCTCACCATAAAGGGCCTTGGGGTGCTCCAGCACCCCAACACCGCTCTCCCTCCAAAGACGATTTCTTCCCTTCCCAACCAGACGAAGACGGGACCCAGCCCTTGATCGGCTGCTTAGAAGCTGACCAATCGAAAGAGGCGGCTCTCGTAAGGGGATTAGATGATTTGTCTTAAACTGAAGGATAAAGGGAGAGGAAGGACTTATGCTTTTGACAGGGTGGAGCCGACTCGATTGGATCAGATTCTTACCGCCGATCATGGGGGCGGCCAAGCTCGTGAGCCGAGTTTTTTGGTCCTTTTTGGGGCGGCTCAGCCAAAAAGATCCGCCGCCCGCGCAGGGCATGGAAAGCGTTGGGTGCTTCAGCACCCAAAAAAGACTCTCGCCGAAGGCGCATTTTCAAAAGAAAGGCCGCATGAAAGCGGCCATCCTTACTTCTTATTTCCCGTCGGGGTTTACCCCCGACTGCTTCATCACAACTTATAGGAGTCAGGTATCTCAGGCATAGCCCCTGAACATCCACAAACGTACGCCGCCACCTTGGTGGCATACTCATTAATCTCATCAAGCGACTGCCCATCAAGATACGCAAGCACCATAGCAGCAGTAAACGAATCCCCCGCTCCAATCGTATCAACGACCTCAACAGGAACCCCCGGCAAATCAGAAATTTCATCAGGCGACATGATCAAACTGCCCTTGTCTCCACGGGTCAACACCGCCAACTTGAGGGAATGTCTCAGCATGAGTGCTTCCAGAGCTTCCCGCTCGCCAACAGGCAACGACAACATCTTTCGTACCATGACAAGTTCGTCATCATTGATCTTCAACACATCGGCTACATCAAGAGACCGACCAATGACCTCAGGCGTATAAAAACTCTGTCGTAAATTAATATCATACACCCTAAGCGCTCTGGAAGCAGCACCAAGAAATTGATGAATCGCCCGTCTAGAAGTTTCAGACCTTTGAGCCAATGTACCGAAACACACTGCGCCGGCCTTGGCTGCCAACGCAATGGCAGTATCGTTCAACGACAAAAAATCCCACGCTACATCATCGGGAAAAGCATAGGTTGCCACACCATGCCTATCAATTTTCGCATTTACTGTACCGGTAGGATGTACAGGATCAATACTTACACCATCAATGTTCACCCCACGAGCAGCCAAAAGCGACAATGCCTCACGGCCTAGTTTATCATCCCCCACGCAGGAAACAGGAACCCCTGCCCCACCGAGACCATTCATATGATAGGCAAAGTTGGCAGGCGCACCGCCAAGCATCCGTTTATAGGGCAACACATCCCAAAGGATCTCACCCAAACCGACAGCGAAAACAGGCTCCATGGTTATCCTGCCCTCTCCACGATCTTCTGTAACCGGGCCTCGGCTCTGGCGCGTAATTCACCCTGACCGGAAATAACGAGCTTTTCCAAAAGGGCGATAAAATTATTCAACGCAGGTTCCATAAGCGGATGACTCGGTCCGAGTGCGTATTCATAGGCAGCCAACCCATTATCAAAATAATCGAAGGATTCTTCCACCCGACCGACAGAATCAAGCAATAATCCCATATTGCACATGGCCTGCGCCGTTTCCGGATGATCCGGGCCGTAAACCTGCTCACGAATGGCAAGACTCGTCTTGAAATGTTCCTCGGCTTTCGCCGCGTTGCCAAGTCGATCATACAGCAAGGCTACCGTGTTATGATCTCCGGCCACTTCCGGGTGATGGTCGCCGTAGAGCCTACGGTTGATAACAAGCCCCTGCTCTGCCAATTCCAAAGCCTGTTCCGGTTGATCCATGGCCTCGTACAGCAGGGCCATATTTGAAAGACAGGACGCCGTGGCAGGATGACCTTCACCCTGCGTAGCACGTAATACGGTCAGGCACTCTTCAAACGTGGCCTTGGCTTCATCAAAACACCCACGAGCCTGACGAATCACGCCTAAGCTGTTGAGAATCGGCGCGGTCGCGACATTGCCCTCGGTAAAAATTTCTTTTTGCAACTCAAGACAGGCCATAAATGTCGCTTCGGCCCGATCAAAATCATCAGCGGCCCAATAGACTGTTGCCAGTCCTTCGAGATCGGCCACAATATCGGGATGCTGCCCGCCCTTCAGAGCCACATCCACCGCCATGGCCGCTTCCAAGAACTCGACGGCCTCTGCGTACTGTTGTTGATGATAGAGCGAAAAACCCGTCTGATGCAAAACTCTGTTGGCAGCGGCGGTATTCACACCAAGCTCGCTCACAAGATCCCGACAGGCTTGAATATGTGGCATAAGCCACTGCACCGTGGGCCAATTCTGTGGTTCTGCGTCTGGCAGGGCAAGATTAAGACCATAGATAGCCCGTCCCGCCCAATCCAACGTCTGTTCTTCATTCATGGAAGCCCGAAGTTCAGTCCGAACATCTTGCTTGAGCGCAAAGATCTGATTGTCCGCGTCCACATCGATCAGCTCATACGTCACAAGTGGGTCAATCAATGCCGTAGCTGCAAAAAAGGCCGCTGCCGGATTAATCAGCGCGGGATTATGAGGGGTCCCGTCCATGGACAGGGCGTAATCATAGGGGAGCGGCGAATCAGCCAACATGGCTGCCATGAACAAAGCTTCGGCCCCACCCGGGGCATCCTTCTCCACTATGCCTATAGCTTCCAAAATCGCTTCACTGCTTCGGTATTCATTCTGCTCGGTCACGGATAACTCCTTGGTTGGCTAACACACGGTTCCACTATCCCGTTTGCACAGGGAATTCAAGGCAGGCACAGAATATGACCATACACATGAAACACAAAAGACGCTGCCCGGACCAAACCGGACAGCGTCTCAAAAACCGTATGTCATACAGAATTATCGTTTAACGCTGATAAGTGTGTTTAGCATGGAATCACTGGTAGAAATAACCTTGGTATTAGCCTGAAATCCTCGCTGAGTGAGAATCATGTTGGCAAATTCCTGGGCCATATCCACGTTACTTCCCTCAAGAGTATTTCCTGAGATTGTCCCACGGCCACCGTCCTTGGCAACACCTGCCATGGCCGCCCCCGAATCCTGTGTAGCCGTAAAATTAGTTGACCCGGAACGATCCAGGCCCCACGGACTGTTAAACCGATACATGGCGACCTGATACAAGGCCTCACTCTGATTATTGCTAAAATGACCGGTCAAGAATCCCTCGTCATCAACGCTGACGTTTCGAAGATATCCCCAACTGTATCCGTTCTGAATATGATACATGGTGGAAGACGGTGAATCATAACTGGTGGAGACGCGTGCGTCACGATTCATCTCACCCATTTGGGCAAGGTTGCCCACGTCTGTTCCCACGGACGCGGGAGATCCTGCGCCGGAAAGCCATGTGGAATTGTCAGAATTAATGCCGAAATCATAAGAAATTGTCCGACTTTGCCCAACGGCTCCACCATTACTCCCAAACGTGTATGTCACCTGAGGCAATCCATCTTCACTAAACGTACTGGGTGTCCACGCCCCAAGACTCGTGCCGCCGCTCGCAACAGTTGGGTCCAAAGAATAAGCGGCCTGTCCCACCAGTATGCCCTGATCATTGAAAGTTAGGACTCCGACACCGGCTAACCCTGCGGAAGAGGTGCCATAGGCACTGGAACCGTCAGACTCGGAAGGCATCGCCACAAGATATTCCCAATAGCTGTATCCCGGCACGGCGTTCGAAAGATTGTTGGCACTGACGGGGTCAAAATAAACCGTCATTTCGTGCCCGCCACCTTCTTCATCATATACGGTGATACTTGAAGAATACTCAGGCAAATCTCCACCGAATGGAGTGGAGGCATTACTCTGAGTGGTATTGTACGCCTGAAGCATGGAAAACATCGGATTGTTGGAATCGGTAAAAAGATCGGCAGCGGAATGATTCAGGTTCGTAACCATTTCCACAGATGACGTTGCAAGCGGTTCGGAACGAACTAGACGAGCTGGTTCCCCGTCCACTATGACATCTTCATATGGAAGCTGTATGTCGGAAACACCTGCTGCCACTTCGCCTGTTTCGCGATCAATGGCATACCCTTGCAGACGGTAATCATGAGCATTCACAAGATAAGCTTCATTATTAAAACGAAATGCTCCGGCACGGGTATAATTTGAGGCCCCGGCAGTCGCACCGTTCACGTTGCGTACGCCAAAGAACCCCTGCCCGGAAATGGCAAGATCTGTGGACGTATCGGTGTTCTCCAACGCCCCAGGTTTGAAGATAGTCCTGATTTCGGACACCCCTACACCCTTGCCTATTTGGCTCATGGCATAACTGCCCGATTGGTTCTGAGAACCACTCGTTCCGAGCTGCTGACTCATGAGCGTCCCGAACTGAACGTCTGCTCGTTTATAGCCAGTGGTACTAACGTTGGCGAGGTTGTTGGCCACCACCTGCATACTGGCATTGTGGGCGACCACCCCGGTAGCCCCAACATACATACTACTAAAACTCATACTTCCTCCAATCCGGTCTCTGCCGAATATGGTGGGAACCTCCAGGAGACCCATTCCCGGAAAAAAATTCCCGATTCCTTCTCTCCAGAGGAATGAGCAAGGTGTATGCCATATGAATTCAGTTGTTATTTCAACGCGAAAGCCATGAAAAGGAGTAGGCATATCGTTCCCCTGCCCCATATTTCCCTGAATTACCTACACACAAAAGAAGAACCCGAGCCAACCATGTTTCCCCTTGCCACCCACACGCCTCCCGCGTAGTCTAGCTCGACTTTATAAAAGAGTGACATCAACCAAACAATGGAGACAAAGAATATGAAACGGATGATTACCCTGCTTCTGGCTGCAACCCTCTGCCTCGGCCTGATGGCCTGCAACCAGCAGGAAACCTCGGTCAAGATCGGCGTCGTAGACGAAGCAGCCGCCTTCAAAGACAACAAGGTCGCTCAAGGCGCCATGGCATACCTCAAGGAAGTTGGTACGCCGTTGCAGACCAAGGCTGAAACCGCTTACAAAGCCATGCAGGAAAACCAGAGCGAAGAAACCGTGGCAGCGTACAAACTGGCCATGGGCGAATTGCAGAACACCATGGGCACTGAGCAGCAACGCGTTGTCGGCTTGGTGGAAAAAGAATTCAGCAATGCACTGGAAGCTTACCGCGCCGAAAAAGGCCTGGAAGTCATCCTGAGCAAGCAGTCCGTCATCGCTTCCAGCGATACTGTCGACATCACCAGCGACATTGTTGCTGCCATGGACGGCGTGACCGTTGACTTCACCAAACCCGAAGCTCCGGCCGCACCAGAAGAAGCCAAGGCCGAAACAGTCGCCCCGGAAGAAGTTAAAGCTGAAGAGACCAAACCCGCTGAATAAGAAAACTCTCATTCAAGAATAAAGGCCTGTCCACGCTGTGGACAGGCCTTCTGTTTTTTCTTCAACAAAAGTCTTTATCTATCAGCCTTAAACTCTTTCAATAAGATATATACCTGCTTCAAAAGACTAACAAAAGTTGCAAGCATCACACGCACTGAATCCAGTTTTCCTTCACGAGCAGCCAATTCCATATCAAAGGCAAGCTCGGACAAAGCATCTGTACGAACCACGCCGCACATGCCCTTGAGCGAATGTGCCATTTTCGAAGTCGTGACAGCGTCATTCGCATCCAACGCTTCAAGAAGGGATTGCATTCTTAGCGGACAGTCTTCCAAAAAAGCACCTATCAGCTCGCATGCCAATTCTTCATCATCGGCCAAACTTGCCAAAAAAGCATCCTTGTCGAATAAACTCTGAGCCATAGATCTACTCCATACGTGAGAGAATTCCGACGTTTCAGGTATCATTTTGAATAAAGGAATAAAAGAAATATCACACCTTGAGATAAAAACAAAATAGCCGAGAAAGGAATACGACACCTGCTAGCCGCACACGCAACCGCCTCCGGCGAGCCAATCCCATCGCCCGTCCGAAAAGGACAAAAGTACTTCTTGTACTGTTCGATGCGCACAATTGTTCAGGCATATTTTGTTGGGACGTTTCTTGAAAGCATCTGAAACCTTACAGGCGTACGAATAATGAGACCGAACCCAAACATTATTCTCTGGATTGACCGACAGAATATACTTATAAGCCTGGTCCGCAGAAGCCCCTCCCTGTCTGGGAGCAGCGACCACCGTGGGTTGGTCAAGCAGCAACGAACGGTGCTTGTTCAAAAAAGAAAGTGTCGTATCTCCACAAAAAAGAGCGCCACAGGAAGCATCTCCATAGCGTAACACCAGCCCTTTGCCTTTACAAAAGGGACGATACGCCGCCGACAACAAAATTTCAGGGGTGACAATTTGCGGCACTCCCTCCCAAAATTTAACTTCCACACCATTGACCATTTTGAAAGGGTGTCGAGGGACAAGATGTTCCTCAAGCTGGCCAGTCTGCTTGAAATAACGAACATTCCCGTCGATGCTCGCCGTCAACGCCATGGTCATAACAGCCAGGGCTATACCCTTGGCTGCGGACTTCCGTCCCCTGTAGCCGTCCCCAGGCATGGCGTCGGCTTCATGGTGCAACAAACGTCCGCACAAGAGGACAACCTCTTCCACACCTCCCCAATCTCGGAAGCCTCGTCCCAGAACACGCAAAGCCTGTCCAACGCCCCCAGGCGCACCGACCACCCTTCCGGCAACCTGCTCTGAGAGAACTTCCAACGACGTATTCAACACATTCTTCGCACTTCCGCCCATGGCGGCACGCCCGAAGCAGGCGGCCACTCCCAATGCGACAAGTATGGCGGCACTCTTGAGCCATTCCCCATCCGATGTCGAATGTAATGAGTACCCAACAAAATTCACATCTTCGGGAACCGACCAGCCGCACAGGTCGAACCACCCTGGCCAGTCATTATTGAAACCACGAGCAAGCAGAGGCATGGTCTCCACCCAATCCGGGAGCCAATATTCCGAGACTTTGTACCCCTCTTCCATGAGATCAAGAATACCGCCCAATCGCTCCGGGCTCGGAGATGTGCACACGGCAGCACGAATTTTGCCCACTATGCGTTCATGAAGCATCTCTGGCAAAAAACCTGAAAGAGAACCACCGTCCACGAGATAAACACCCCGAGAACTCCGAAGTAAATACGCGTCCCCACATCGGACCGGAAGCATTCTGAATTGCGTCAAACCGCCATAATCCTTGCATTCGTTAGATCAACGGCACAAATTAGGACATAATATATTAAACATGTCAATCTATATTGGCTGTACTGGATAATGACAAGAATCCGTCCTTCAAAAAGCCATGGAATTACCACAACCTGCAAAAGAATCCACAATTGATCAACGAGTCAATTTGCTTTTTATACAAATTAATTCAAATATTTATGACAAAGCTGTTCAAAATTTGCAAAAAAGAAATTATTCGTTGACAAGGGCTGGCCCGGTCATTATATGCACCAAGTTAAAAAATAACGGGAGACACCTATACATGAAAATATTACTCAACTACGTCATCACTGCGACCCTGTGTGCGGTCATTACAGTCATGGCTGTGGTTGTTGTCGTCAAACAACAACGCATCGACGATCTCAGCCACAGGCTCACTTTGGCTCAAAAGACCGCCATTGCGCGCAAACAGCTTGTTGAAGAAGCCCGTCTTCTTCAAAAAGCCATGAATATGTCGCCGGTCCGCACGGTCACAGTTACCGCTTACAATCCGACCACTGACCAGTGTGACGCCGATCCGCTCATCGCGGCATCCATGCGCAAAGTACGTTCCGGCACCATTGCCGTTTCCCGCGACCTCTTCGACCAAGGCTGGGTATTCGGCCGCAAGGTTCGTATCGAAGGTTACGGTATATTTGAAATCAACGACCTCATGAACAAACGCTTCACCCAACGCATCGACATCTTCATGTGGGATGAAGGCCAGGCCAGAAACTTTGGTAAAAAGAATATCAAGGCAGCTCTGCTGGAAATCTAGTTCAGTTGAAATAACAAAAACAAAACCCTTGGAAGCATATGCTTCCAAGGGTTTTGTTTTTGGCGAATTCTTTTGCTATGCTTAAAAAAAACTCATCTCAGCTTCGTCATTAACGAAGAGGATGAACGTACCCCATAATATCAATTCATTAATTTCAAAGAAAACGGCAATATGGAAGAATGAAATGGAACAAAGCGAAAAGACAGGATTCACCACGTTGGAATTTCAAAAGATCATGCTCCTGCTGGCTGAAAAACGGACAGCTCACACGACTCTCAGATCAGGCGTGGCTGTTTGCGCCTTTACATTGACCATAATATCATTTCTCATTGCACTTTCTGCTCATTCCAAAGATAAAATAAATGTTATTTTGCTAACATTTGTCCTTGTCGGTGCCACCCTTTTATTTCTGGGGGGAGGGTATTTGCTCATAAGAGGTTTTATGAGAATGCGCTTTCATAATAAACTTATTTTGAAAATGTTACAGGCGAACAAAGAACTGGCAACCTTATTCTATCATAAGCAATAAATATATCAGACTAAAAAGGCAAAAAATGTACTATGATATCGTTTTTCATTTTGACAAAGGAATTGATGAACTCAACATAACCATCAGCAATATAAAGAACTACTACACCGGATTGCCAAAAGAAAACTTCAAAGCTGTCTTGGTCGTAAATGGCCCCGGAATCAAGCTGATGGGTAAAGAAAGTTCGTTTTCCCCGGACCTAAAAAAACTCCACGAAAAGGGCTTGAATATACGCGTTTGCAACAATGCAATGATCCACTTCAACCTAAAATCGGAATGGCTCAACCCCGTGTGCCACATTGTTCCTGCGGGACTGCTTGAACTCGTTGATTTGCAACGCAAAGGGTTTGTCTACATCAAGCCATAAAAATCCACTATACCCCATGCTCAAAATCCCATAGAATTTTGATGCCCGTCACCCCCCCCTTAGTCCAGCCAGGAAACCTCGACATCCCGACGGGCAGGAATACGTTTATAGCGATATTTGGGGTAGCCAAGCATAAGAGCGGCATAGACACCATGGCCTTCAGGAATACCGAGCATCTCACGAATGGCACAACATCCTTCTGCCACTTCCATGAGGAACCCGGCCCAACACGCCCCTATACCGTGAGCATGGGCTGCCAATTCAAGATAGGCAGCCGAAAGAGAACAATCCTCGGCAGGATTGAAACCATCTTCGGGGGCATGGGCAACAGCCACATGCGGTGCACCGTGCAATATCTTATCGAACCCCTTTTCCCAATTCTTGACCACACCGGGAAAAACAGAATGCGTCGCCATATATTCCACGGTCAACCCGGCAAGACGACGTGTAGCCAGCGGATTTCGCGTTATGATCCAACGGGCGGGCTGACCATTCTTGGCACTGGGTGCGAATCGGGACACTTTAAACAAATGATTCAACACATCCTCAGGGACAACTTTGTCCTTGTATGAACGAACAGACCTGCGGCCTTGCAAAAATTGATCAGCCTGTCCCGCCGACATTTTACGATCCTTAAGCAGGGACAGGCAGGCTTCGGGAGTCAAACCATTCGAGACCGGCATCTCTGGCAACGTGACCGCGCCCACAGGGCACACGGCAACACAGTGCCCACAATCAATACAGGTCTTTTTGGCAGCGAGACGAAGCTTGGGGAATCCATCCTTGCCATCAACAATCAGATCAAAAGGGCACTCGTCCAAACAAGCCCTACACTGTTTGCATTTGTCTTTATCAACGAACATAAATCTCTCTTTTAAAAAACATAATACTGGCTACATGGGAGAGGACGCGACGGCAGCAATGGTCGGCACAGCTTCGGTCATGATACCGCGCAAGGCTTCGGCCAATATGTCGGATTCGGAAGCGTATCCGGGAACCACTATATTTTCGACTTCGCTGGTGTATTTTTCCACATGCACAGTCTGACCGGCCTTTGAGACCATAATCTTAACTGAAACCTTTCCGGCATAGGTGGTCGTTCCGGTCTGGTTCAACTCCACGGCCAAAACCTCACCGGTCACGAGTACGGCATCACCGGGCATCACCGTGGAGGTTCTGTACTTAGGATTGCACCCGGAACTCTTGAGTTCATCAAACAACGCCCAGCCCACCCAATCGGATACGTCGGACACTGTAGAAATTGAACTATTGTCGGAGTCCTTGCCCAAACGCAAAATGGATCGTTTGTCCTCAAACTTGAAGACAACGATATCTCCCTGACAACTGGCGGAAGTCCCGGCCAAGGCGTAGGTGAGCTTAATGGCCTCATTCTTGGCGCATCCTGTGTTCAAAAAGAGCATCAAGCACAGAATAGGAAACCATTTCATATATAATAGCATTATTTTGTCTCCATCAGATTTCATCCCCTTGCGGCGGAGTCTGTGTCTTTTCATTGAACCGTTCGTCCAATTCCTGCTCCATATTATCCAGAAGCTTCCGGGTCAATTCCATCAATCGAGCCAGGTTCTCGTTGACAAAGGATTTTGCCTTTTCATCCAGTTCCTGTTCAAGGGAAGGGGAGGAGGACTCCTCGTCTTCCGAGACTGCATCCCGGCTCTTGTCAATTTCAAGCAATGCCTGAATATTTTCCAAATTCTTACGCACCAAGGCGAGTTCTTCCCTGATGGCCGTATCACGTGCTTCAGATTTAAGCTTCAAGGCTTTGAGTTCAACTTCAACAGCGGCAAGCCGTTCCGAGTCGGCAGCCGGCCCCGAACAAGCAAACAAAACGAATAAAATGCAGAGAAGTACGGCAATCGAAATGCTTTTCTTCATGACTTTCTCCTTCATAGACGATTTTTACCATAGCAGACAATCAACTGACAATCAGTGCAGTCTTCTTCACTTACCATCCGTTTTCTCAATGCTCCATCTTGATTTTACATTGAGAGTCAGTACAATGCATAATGTAAGACGCCACTCTTTCAGTGACAAAAAAACGCAAAGGCATTGGCCATGAAAACATATCACATCCTTGCATTAACGCTCATCCTGTCGTTCATGGCTACTTCGGCTCCGGCCTCCGATTACGTGACCGCGCCTCCGCCGTCCAGCTTCCGAGGGCTTGAATGGGGCACACAGCTGGCTAATGTGCCGGATATGGCTCCTGTAGCAAAAGCAGGATTCAACAACACCTTTTTCCGGCCAAACGAGAATTTGAAATTCGGTGAAGCCGAAATAATTTCAGTTGCCTATTATTTCCGCAAAGACAAACTCTACCGCGTAGGAATAGCCTTCAAGGGTCGTGTCAATCAATTTTTCCTCAAGGACATGCTCTTGCAAAAATATGGCCCAGGAAGAGGCGTGGGATTTCGCTATGGCTGGATGTGGCCGGAATTTTCCATCGACCTCTCCTTTGACAACGAGGAAAAGACCGGCGCCCTTTTCTACACCTTTGAAGGCACTCTGGACTAACGCATAGCCCGCACCTATCCCATGAGCACAGAAAAACACACGACACACAGGCCCAAAGCTCGATACAAGGCGTTCTACATTCTGAGCGTTCTGGCCCTCGCCGCCCTGTTCTGCGTCTCTTTCGGCGTCATATATACACTCATAGTCTCTCCACCAGATAAACCGGAAACCATGATGCGCATGGTTTATCTGATCATGGTCGGAGGGTTCTTCATCCTCGCCGCCCAAGCCCTGCTTATTCTCAAACGCGTTATGTCAGTCATGGACTGCGATGCTGTTACAGCCGAAGAAATGGCAGAACGTCTCGAACAACTGGCCATTCTCGACGACCTGACCAAGGCCTACAATCGGGGCAAGTTTGAATCCGTTACCACGCGAGAACTTGCCAATGTGCGCCGATACCAACACGAACTATCAGGTATAATTTTCGACGTGGACAACTTCAAAACCATCAACGAAGACCATGGCTACAGCACTGGCGACCGACTTCTGGCCAACTTGGCCCATTATGTCAATGGCAAGCTCAGAAACAACGACTATCTGTTCCGTTGGCGCGGCGGGAAATTCATCATCCTCGCTCCGCACACCGAACTAGACAAAGCCGCGTTGGTGGCAGAGAAACTCCGCCAAATAGTCTTTCATAAACTCTTTGGCGGAAAAATAAAAATGTCCATATCCCTTGGCGTAGCCCAAGCCAACGCCGAAGATACGACGGACACTTTCATGCAACGCCTTCAAGCCGCACTTGCAGGTGCAAAAAATTCTGGCAAAAACCGCGTCGCCATCAATAAGAATGACAGTTCACAGTCTTAACGATCTCCCCGCGGCTTAATCGACGCGCACACCTTTCCTCCAACAAAAATTTTAACAGGCTTCCCCTTGCCCGGTATTATGCGCTATGCTCGTATCAATCGATACCGGCCCCTCAATAACGGAATAGGATGAGACCATGCCATTCAACAAGCGCGCCTCGATCTTCAAAAACACGCCTGCTCGCGTCATCCTCCCTTCCGCTCTTATGCTTTTCCTTTTTGCTGGGTCCATTTTCTTCTATTTTCTGCCTTCTCTGGAACACGCTCTCATGCAATCCCAAAAGAACGTTATCAAGGAAATAACCAGTTCTGTCATTGGTTCGTTAGCCCACCTTCAAACCCAGGTTGAACGAGGCGAACTGACTGAAGAAGTCGCAAAAACAACGGCTAAAGAAATGGTCAAGACCATGCGATACGGCCAAGACTTCAAAGATTATTTCTGGATATCCGACATGAACGCCATCATGGTCATGCATCCGTACCTTCCAGAACTGGATGGTCAGGACCTCACGGATTTTCAGGACATGAAAGGCAACCCCGTCTTCAAAAATTTCGCAAAAACCATCCGAGAAAAAGGCGACGGATTTGTCGAATACTACTGGCAGTGGCAGGATCAACCAAACCAAATTGCCCACAAGATTTCTTATATCCGCGAATTCAAACCATGGGGATGGATTATCGGGACAGGGCTCTATACCGAGGACGTTGCGGCTAAAATCGCAACATACCGAAACAGACTCGCAATTGTTTTCCTTGCCATCCTCGTGGTCGTCACCCTGCTCTCCTTATACATCATTCAACAAATGTTCCTGTCTGAAAAGAAACGATCCACCATTCAGAATCAACGGGAACGTCTGGTCCGCGTCCTCCAAGAGAGTGAAGAAAGATACCGAACCATCGCGGACTTCGCATATGATTGGGAAACCTGGGTCGATACCAACGGCTCCATCCTATACTGCTCTCCTGCCTGCGAACGCATCACCGGATATCCCCCTGAAAAATTCTTCACCACCCCGGAACTTGTCCGTGACATCATTATTGATGAAGATCTGGCATCTTGGGATGCATACTGCGTCAAAGCCAACACCGACCACGGGGATTCTCTGGATTTTCGCATCACATCAGCACACGGCGAAACTCGTTGGCTCGGAGTGGTAGGCAGGGCTGTATCCGGTATCGGGGGCAAGCCGCTGGGCATCCGATTCAGCTTTCGGGACATAACAGATCGCAAACTCATGGAAGACCAACTCCGACATCAAGCGCTGCATGATCCATTGACCAACCTGGCCAACCGCACACTCTGCCTGGACCGCATCGAACAAGCCATGCACAGAGCTAAACGGCGAGAAAATTATTTTTTTGCTGTCGTCTTTCTGGACCTTGATCGTTTCAAGATCATCAATGACTCACTAGGGCATCGCTTCGGGGACATGGTCCTGACTGAAACAGGTGTACGACTGTCTGAAGAAATGCGAGGGCTGGACACTGTTTCCCGATTCGGCGGAGATGAATTCGTCCTGCTTCTCGATGAACTCTCCAGCCCCGGTGAAGCCATACGAATTATCAAACGCATACGTGAAAAGATGTCCAAACCCTTCCGTTTCAGCGGCAGCGAAGTACAGACAACTGCCAGTTTTGGCATTGTTCTCAGCCCCGTGATCGACATCAAACCGGCTGATGTACTTCAACATGCAAACATTGCCATGCACCGCGCCAAAGAAGCAGGACGTAATCGATTCAAAGTCTTTACCGAACGCATGCTGGAAACTGCAGTAGACCAACTGACACTCGAAAACGATATGCGTCGCGGACTTAAATCCAACGAATTTCATCTGGCCTACCAACCCATTTTGAATCTGGACAACTCCGACCTGATAGGCTTTGAAGCATTAGCCAGATGGAGTCACCCTAGGCGAGGCAATATTCCACCGTCAGAGTTCATCCCCATGGCTGAAGAATCAGGACTTATTATCCAACTCGGCGAGTGGGTGTTGCGTAAGGCGCTGGAAACTCTCGCTCAATGGCGTGAAAAATCACCTGGCGCAGAGAATGTCTATATGTCCGTCAATCTCTCAAGCAAACAATTCACCCGGCTCGAGCTCGATAAGATGGTCGTCAAGGCGTTGAAAGACCACGACCTTCCACCATCATGCCTCCAACTGGAAATCACTGAGTCAGCCATCATGGATAACACGGAATCCGCCATTCGCTCGCTCCACCGTTTGCGCAAGGCTGGCATCCACTTTTCCATTGACGACTTTGGCACAGGGTATTCTTCACTGTCACAGCTTCAACAATTGCCGGTCGACACACTCAAAGTGGACCGCGCCTTTATTTCTCGCATGAAAACAGACCCCGAGAATATGGAGATCGTCCGCGCCGTTATTGCTTTGGCTCATTCTCTTGAATTGAACGTCATTGCCGAGGGCGTTGAAGACCCAGACCAGCTCTGTTCACTCATGGATCTAAATTGCCAATGCGTTCAAGGATTTTTCTTCCATGAACCCATGACCAACACAAAAGCTCTAGAACTCATTGAACGACGGAGTAATAAAGGGAGTGGGACTTCTAAAAATAAATTGGAACAAGCCAAACGGGACTGCAAAAAGGACAAAGGAAATAAGTAATCAATGCAAGAAAGCCTTCCGAAAGTAATACTTCAGAAGGCTTTCTTGCATTTTTATACGTGTAGTTATTCGCCGAGATATGCCTTTCTGATATCAGGATTGGACAGCAGTTTGTGTGCGTCGTCCTCCATGACCACCTTACCGGTTTCCAAAACATACCCACGCTGTGCGGCCTGCAAAGCAAGATTGGCATTCTGTTCAACCAACACCACGGTCACACCTTGACTGTTTATCATCTTCACGATGTCGAAAATCTGCTTGACGAGCAATGGGGCTAACCCCATGGACGGCTCATCCAAAAGCAAAACTTTGGGACGGCTCATAAGGGCACGGGCCATGGCCAGCATTTGCTGCTCACCACCGGACAGAGTGCCGCCGAGCTGTTTGCGCCGCTCCCGAAGCTTCGGGAACAAATCAAACACGCGCTCTACGTCTTCCTTGATATTCGACGAGTCAGTGCGAAAAAACGCGCCCATGTCGAGATTCTCCAACACGGTCAAACGCGGAAAAATACGACGGCCCTCGGGTACCTGACATAATCCCATGGTGGGCAATACTTCGGACCCAACGTCGTTAATGCGTTTACCTTTGTAGAGAATATCGCCTTCCACGGCCTTGATTATATTGCAGATCGTCATCAACGTAGTAGACTTTCCGGCACCGTTAGCCCCAATGATGGAAACGATCTCACCATCATAGACCTTGAGCGAGATACCCTTCAACGCCTGGATGCGACCATAGGCCGAAACCACATTCTTCAATTCCAATATAGGTGTCTTATCCGCCATAATTTTACTTTAATTACTCCGCTTCTTCGGAACGGCGTCCGACACGTTTTGCAGGCCAGATACCAGCCGGACGAATAAGCATCATAAGAGTCATGACACCACCGAACACGAGCATTCGGTATAACTCCAGCCCTCTGAACATCTCAGGTAAAGCCACCAAGGCAAGAACGCCGAGGATAACACCCGGGATGGACCCCATGCCACCAAGCACAACCATGGCGAGCACCATTGCGGATTCCAGAAAGGAAAAGGACTCAGGTCCCACAAATTTCATACGCGCGGCAAAAAAGGCACCAGCAAACCCGGCGAATGTTGCACCCATGGCATACGCCAAAAGCTTCAGAAGAAACGTATTCACACCCATAAGTTCCGCAGCCGTCTCATCCTCACGAATGGCTTCCCAGGCACGCCCGATGCGCGAATAGTTCAACCGATATACCGCAAGAATGGTGAATACCGCGATAGCCAGAATGACATAATACATGGACCAAAGCGGTTTGAAATTGAAACCGAACAGCTCAGGGCGAGGAATGGACAATATACCATTTGGACCATTTGTCAGTGCCATCCAGTTGTTCAGGATAAGTCGGACGATCTCACCGAATCCGAGGGTGACGATAGCCAGATAATCGCCACGCATACGCAGTGTCGGATACCCGATTATACAACCGGCAATGGCAGCAGTCAGTGCGGATATGGGCAGACACAGCCAGAACGACAGCCCGAAATGCAGGCTCATGAGGGCATAGGTATATGCACCGACGCCATAAAAGGCGATATATCCAAGATCGAGCAGACCGGCCAAACCGACAACAATATTCAAACCAAGTCCGAGACAGATATAAATAAGCACGGAAATGGACACATCGTGAGCATACCGGCCAGTGACCAACGGGAAAATGATGGCAAGAGCAAGGACGATGGTCAGCAAAACCCAACGAGGTGTTTTCTCATAGGCCTGCCCCAAAACTCCAGTTGCGGACTTGAGGGGCGTGCCCACCATATCCAGATGACCGGCTTCCTTGACCTGATAGAAGAACATGATGAAGACAGCAGCCACAGCCACATAGCCGAAGACCTTGAACGTCTTGCCGAATTCCAGTCCCTCTGGAGTGATACCGAGCAACGGCCACAGCAGAATGAGAAACCAGATCAGGCCGACACCGCAGCCTATCCATAATTTTTTAGACTCGCGTATCGTCAACGTTCTCTCCCATAATGCCGGTGGGTCGGAAATACAGCACGGCGATCAAAATAATGAAGGCGAACACATCCTTGTACTCACCGGAAATGTATCCGGCGGCAAAGATCTCAACCATGCCGATAATCAGCCCGCCAACAAGCGCGCCGGTAATGTTGCCGATACCGCCGAGCACGGCTGCGGCAAAAGCCTTGATTCCGGGAACGAATCCCATGGAATAGTTAACCGAGCCATAATACAGGCCGACCATGATACCCGCTGCCGCTGCCAACCCCGCGCCGATGGCGAAAGTAATAGCAATGATGCGGTTGGAATTGATACCTACCAGCGCGGACATGATCTTGTCCTGTGATGTGGCACGCATGGCACGTCCTATGCGGGTCTTGAAGACCAACACGTTCAGCCCAACCAGAAGTACTGCGGTCAAGGCCACAATGAAAATCTGCATATAGGAAACTGAGACCAGCCCCCATTCGAATCCACCGGATGTAATTTCCGTGGGATATGCCTTGTCATAGACGCCCTGGGTAAGCATAAGCCCATTTTGCAGAAAAATGGACATACCGAGCGCGGCCAGAAGCGCGGCCAGTCGAGAGGCCTGTCTGAGCGGCTTGTAGGCGAGCTGCTCCACGGCCATGGCAAGCAAAGCACAGTATCCCATGGACAGAACCAGCGCGATGGCCAGACAGGCATATGGGTGCAGGCCTTGCGCGGCCAGATAAGAAATCAGGATCACGCCCATATACCCACCCGCAGCAAAAAATTCACCGTGAGCAAAGTTGATGAGCTGAATGATGCCGTAGACCATGGTATACCCCAAGGCTATCAGTGCATAGACACCGCCAAGGGTGATACCGTTGATCAACTGCTGTATGAAAAATTCTAAATCCATGGTGTTCCAGTATCCGGGGCCCTGCTCAAGCAGGGCCCCGATTTGGTTGCAATCTGGTGTATATTAATACTTTTCGCCGGTCAGAGAATTCCAGTACGGAGTAAACTCGCCGTTGATAACCTTGTACACGGTGTAGTTGGAGCCGGAATCACCGTTTTCCACATAGCTGAGCTGTTTGGAAGCGCCGGTAAAATCGAGCTTCAACAGTTCTTCGCGGACCTTGGAAGGTTCCGTGGTTCCAGCGGCCTTGACTGCCAGCATATATGCCATGGCGGAGTCAAAGGAATATGCTGAGTATGCACCAGGTTCATTACCGGTCTTGGCCTTATACTTGGTCAAGAATTCAATATATTTCGGAGCGTCTTTATCAATTGCACCGAAAGTACAATACATGCCATCGGAATCACCCTTGGCAATTTCGATGAGTTTGGGATGATAAACAGCGTCCTGTCCCATCAAAGTAGCAGTGATACCCATACGCTTGGCCTGGAGGACCATGAGCGCACCAGTGGCGGAGTTCTGCAAGGAGATATAAAAGAGATCCGGGTTAGCGGCTTTGACCTTGGTCAGCACAGCCGAAAAGTCCTTGTCGCCCTGATTCACATGGTCATGTTCCAAAACGTTGATACCAGCGGCGGTGGCGGCGGTGGCAACACCTTCAGCAAGTCCCTGTGAATATGTGGTCTTATCGTCAACGATAAAGACAGACTTTACATTTTCAACGTCTGTCATGAATTTAACAGCTGCCGGAGCCTGATGGTCATCACGACCACAGGTACGGAACATATAAGGCAAACCACGCTCGGTCACCTTGGGGTTGGTAGACCCCGGAGTGATCATAATAATATTTTCTTCAGCCAAAGTCTCGGAAGCAGGGATGGTAGAGCTGGAGCAATATGAACCGACAACACCCGTAACTTCTTCGTTTATGAGCTTGTTTGCAGCAGCCACGGCCTGTTTGGGATCACACGCAGTATCCTGAGGAAAGACTTGAATATCGGTAAATCCGGGAATCCCACCCTCAGCCTTGATAACTTCAACGGCAATCTCTGTGCCCTGACGAATATCGTTACCATCAGCAGCATACGGGCCAGTCAGCGGGGACATGGTACCGATCTTGAGAATCTGTTCGGCTTTTTTCTCTTCGCCGCCGCAGCCCGCGAGCAGCAGACCAAGAGCAGCCAGAGCCACTACCAGTACGAGTAAACGTTTCATAAACACTCTCTCCATTCGTTGCGGTTGCAGCCAGCCTCTCTACTGGCCCAAATATGCTTCAATTACTTCAGGATTCTTCTGAATTTCTTCAGGCAGTCCTTCCGCAATCATCACCCCATGATCGAGAACAACGATTCTATTACATATGCCCATAACGACCTTCATATCATGCTCCACCATAAGCACGTTAATGCCGAGGTCGGTGATATGGCCGATAAATTCCATCAACTCCAAAGATTCTGCCGGATTCAAACCAGCCGCAGGTTCATCAAGTAAAAGTGTGTGCGGTTCACTCGACAAGGCACGGGCTATCTCGAGTCTCCGCTGATGACCATACGGCAGATTGGAAGCCACCTCATCGGAGATGTCACCCAGTCCCATGAACTCAAGGGCTTTTTGCGATTTCTCGATGATGCGCTCTTCTTCCCGCTTCTGACCGGGACTGCGCAAAATCGCACCGATAACACCGCTTTTTGACCGGCTATGCTGGGCCACCATGCAGTTCTCCAGCGCCGTCATATTCTGAAAAAGCCTGATATTCTGAAAAGTACGGGCTACGCCCATGGAAAGGACTTGATACGGTCGGCGGCCCGTAATGGTCGTCCCGTCATAGGACACAGTGCCACTCGAAGCCGTATATACGCCAGTGATGACATTGAAGACAGTCGTTTTCCCCGCTCCGTTGGGGCCGATCAATCCGACGACCTCGCCCTTACCCACGGAAAAGGAAACGTCGGTCAAAGCTTGTAGCCCACCGAATCGGACACATATGTCGTCAAGAATAAGATTTGCCATACAATTCCAATGAAAGAGTAGTATCATGCACTCCCGAGTGGGAGTCTCCGAGCCATTCCAATGCAATCATATGAAATGACGAACTTTTTACAGGGGCTATCTTTATTACCCCATTTAAAAAAAAATGTCTAACTCACGTTGAAACAATTGATAAACAGAGTAATATTTAGCCAACTTCACAAAACACAGAATTTCATTCAGAATTGATCCCGCTTTTTTCAAACAAACGTGATAATTGTTGCGAATTCTCATTCTTTCGAACCCCAAAAAAAACCAACGCGTGCGCTTTTCTTCTTTTCGCGGATGCGATAATCCCTTGCCAGACATCAAAGAGGAGAGTCCAAATGACAAAGACAGTTTTGATTACAGGAGCCACAGCCGGATTCGGAAAGGCTATGGCCGAACGTTATGCGGCAGAAGGTTGGCAATTGGTCCTGACAGGACGTCGAAGCGACAGGTTGGAACAATTAAAACAAAATCTCACTCCAGCCAAAGTTCACACCATCACCTTCGATATTCGCGACAAAGAAGCCTGCTTCAAAGCAGTGGAAAAACTCCTTTCCGAATTCAAAAATGTGGATGTTCTCGTCAACAACGCAGGTCTCGCACTCGGCCTTGACCCTGCCCAGTCCTGCGATCTCACAGACTGGGAAACCATGATCGACACCAACATCAAAGGGCTCATGTACATGACCCGCGCCCTGCTCCCCTCCATGGTCGAACGCGATCAGGGCCATATCGTCAATCTCGGTTCCGTGGCCGGTACATATCCATATCCCGGTGGCAACTGCTACGGCGGAACCAAGGCGTTCGTAAATCACTTCTCCAAGAATCTCCTTGCTGATCTGCTCGGCACCAAGATCCGCGTCACCAACATCGAACCCGGACTCTGCGAATCCGAGTTCTCAGTCGTCCGTTTCAAAGGTGACAAGGAATCCGCAGACAAAGTCTATCAAGGCACCCAGCCGATCAAGCCCGAAGACATCGCCGAAATCGTTTACTGGACAACAACCTTACCCGCACACATCAACATCAACTCACTCGAAGTCATGCCCGTCGACCAAGCTTTCTCGCCTTTCGCTATCAATAGAAAATAAAAACGCCTCCGGCGGCTGGGGGAAGGGGAGGAAAAACCCTTTGGAAAGGGTTCTTTCCTCCCCTTCCCCCAGACCCCCATCCCTTCCTTTTCCTAAACTTTTTGTGTCGCCTTCGGCGATAAAAACGCTTAATCACTATTTGTAATATTCAAAAAAAACGTCTTTATAGTATTCAACTCCTAATATAGCATTTAGCTAAAACATTAAGGAGATGCCATGACTGACTTTCATTTTTCATTGCGCTTTAGTCCCGATAAAATCCCCGCATTAGCAAGTAAATATAACCCTAAAGATGATTTAGAAGTCGAACAAATTGGTAAGACAGCACAAGAGCGAGGGTTTTTATTAAAACCCGAATTCCTTAAAATTTGCGCCTGGAAGTCACCAAGAACAAAACCACATGTCGAAAAAAATGAAGCATCGCTCGTTGAAGAAATCACACGCATAGCGTTCTCCAATCCCTTTGAAGACATTCGCATCGGCATATTACCCTTATTACAAGGTGTTCAATTCCCTACAGCCTCTGCAATTCTCCACCTAACTCATAAAGATCGTTATCCCATTCTCGACTTTCGAGCCTTATGGTCATTAGGCATTGATCCTCTTCCAAATGATTACACAGTTTCCTTTTGGAACAACTACACAAAAAAATGTCGTAAATTAGCCGACCAAACTAAGCTCTCTATGCGCACAGTTGACCGTGCCCTCTGGCAATATTCATCAGAAAACCAACCCAAATGATCTAAACAGCTCTTCAAATTTAGCTGGAGTGCCTTGGGGTGCATCGCACCCCAACAACGGCTCTCCCTCCCCGACCACGTGAGACTTGGGAAAGTGGTGCAGATGTGCATTTTCTCGGGCGCAGCCGACCCGCAACCGTATCTTCATACGGTGAGGACTCGGCAAAGCCGAAAAATGTGCAGATGCGCCGCTATCGCAAGCCGTGTGTAGCCCGGATAACGCGCAAAAAAAGACCCCACGCCATACAGCGCGGGGTCTTGTTTTTGAGCGGTAATCCGGGTCTACCAGCTATCGCCGCCGAATGCGTCGCCACCGAGACCAAAATCGGCTTCGGGTTCGCCGCCAACTTCGGGGCCGGTGGACTGAGCGTCACCAGCGTCAGCAGCAGCGCCGTCACCGGCAACACCGGCAACCACAACGCCCTGGCTCTTGACCTTGTCGACTTCCGCCATCAGATCATTGAGCTTCTTGGTCATATCGTCGAGCTTACCAGAAGCAACGGTGACTTTCTGTTCACCAGCAGCATTCTGAGCATCGATGGTCTTGACCTTGGCTTCCAAGGGGCTGATCTTTGCAGCCAGCTCGGCCTTTTCAGCATTCAGTTTTTCAACTTCAGCCTGAAGGGCAGCTTTTTCTTCTTTCAAACCGGCCAGGATGTCCAGGACAGCCTTGGCGCGGACAGCCTCACCTTCGGGCAGGGCTTCAATCTTGACCTGATTACCGAGCTTGGCGATGTCGCCTTCGGCATAAGAAGTCAGACCGGGTTCTTGTTCATAAATCCAGGCCTTGGACAGAGCTTGTGCCACAGGGGCGACGTCTGCGTCCACGGAATCAGCCTGGGTGATGTAAGCCAGCATATCGAGCTGAGTCTGGTCGGCGGTGTCACCGCGGAGCACAGACACAAAAGCGTTCATTGGGAATACCTTAGCTTCAGCCATTTGATGCCTCCTTAACTAAGTAAGCTTCGTTTTTATGTTCACCCAGGCGACTATTTGTCGGCGCCCATGGGGATGCGGCCAATCTTCTTGGCGTAGGACAATGCCACTGTACGGTATACCAAATGGCCCAACTTGGACCACGGCAGGTACGCGAGCAACATGAACACACCGATCAGATGCACGTAATAGATCGGGTAAGCCAGTACTGCTACGTCGAGTACACGGAAGACCATGGCAGCGATACCAGTCAGGAAGATGGTCCAGATCAAAGTGATCAGGTACCAGTCATACCAACTGGAGGACTGCTTGGCTTCGTCCAGGTTCACACGACGTTTGGTCAGAGCCATAAGGCCGTAAACACCCAGACCAGCGCCGACCAGAGCCAGCAGCTTGACAGGATGATAAAACGGCATGGGTGTATGACCGATAGCAGACACGATGTCGCCCAAGCCAGTGATGCCAAGGAAACGCAGTGTCCAGCCGCCCCAGTGACCTGCAGCGACAGTACCGGTAACGATCATCAGAGCGATAAAAGAGAACATCAACCAGCGGTGGCCGGCAGCGCGCTTGATATCCAACTCGTCAGCTTCGTCATCATTACAATCCAGAAACTGGGTGTGCTGCAGAATTTCATACTTGGCAGTATCGATCAGACAAGCAATGAAGCTCGGCTCATCCTTACGACCAACGATGAATGTCTTGGGCTGCTCTTTGAAGGCCTTGAGCATATTGCGCACACCTGCATAAAAACCCCAAATCATGAAGGCGAAAACCAACATGAAGACAGGGTCAATGACATAGTCACCAGGGAACAGACCACCAAAGACGATCTGGCCGTCTGCGGCGGGGACCCAACCATGAGTGGCTGCATCCCAGTTGAATGTAGGCAGGAATGAACCAACCTTGCTGGCCATAATAAACCAGACGATACCATAAAACAGGGCCGGAACAGCAGCCAGAGGCAGCATGCCGCTGGAGCTGGACATCAGCTTGCCGATAATCGGCAGCGGAGCCAGAGTGCGATAGGCCATGTTACGCAGGGCAGCCAGCAGGTCACCCGGCTTGGCACCACGAGGGCACAATGTAGAACAGGTGCCGCAGTTATGACACAACCAGATATCAATATCGTTAACCAGGCGATCCTTGAGTCCCCACTGAGCCCAGACCATCTCCTTGCGGGGATACGGGTTGTCAGCCGGAGACAGAGGACAGACCACCGAACAGGTGGCGCACTGGTAGCATTTTTTCAGGGAGTCGCCGCCTATGGCCTGCAACTCTTCTACGAACTTAAGGTCCGGTTGTACCTTGACGGTATTAGACATGCCGTACCTCCTAGTAACCCTTGAACGGGTTGGGGCCGAAGTTGGTGGTGATGTTCTCAACGAACTCGTCGATCATGGCCGGAACCTGATCGTACATGTCGATGGAGACCTCGTACTGTTCAACGCGTTCAGGCTCGACACCGAGACGTCCCAGGGACTCAGCGATGTTTTCCTTACGGCGGTTACACAGTTCCGAACCCTTGACGAAGTGGCACTGATAGTCGTCGCCGTACTTACAGCCAAGCATCATCACGCCATCAATGCCCTTGGACATTGCGTCAGCGACCCAGATGGCATTGACAGAACCAAGGCAGCGCACAGGAAGGAAGCGCACATATGGGCTCCAGCTTTTACCGCGCATAGCAGCCATGTCCAGAGCCGGGGTAGCATCGTTCTCACACGCCAGGACGATAATGCGGGGACCGCCTTCTTCCAGGGTATCGGGAACTTTGACTTCCTTGATGGCCTGACCAATCTGGCTGACGCCATAGTTGGAGAAGGAAATAACACGTTCCGGACATGCACCCATACAGGTACCGCAACGGCGGCAGCGGGTGGGATTCGGAAGCGGCGTACCCTTCTCGTCATCGTCCAGAGCACCAAACGGACACTCCTCGGTGCAACGCTTACACTGAGTACAACGCATGAAGTTAAACTCAGGAAAGCTCAAGTCACCAGAACGGGGATGTACAGACATACCACGGTTGGCGGACTCAATGCACTGGATAGCCTTAAGGGCGGCACCAGCTGCATCCTCTGCGGCAAGACCAAGGCCCATGGGCTGACGCACGCAACCAGCGGCGTAAACGCCTGTGCGGCGGGTCTCGTAAGGGAAGCAGATATAGTTGGAATCAGCGAACCCGTCGAACAACTCAAGGTCCGGGAATGCCGGGCCTTGGCGGTAGACGAAGTTCATAGTCGGATTTGCTGCGGTAGTCGGGACGATGGCGGTGGGAACCACAACCATGTCGGCGGCCAATTCGATATCTGCACCCAACAGGGTATTCTCGGCCTTGATGACAACGGAGCTGCCAGCCTCGGAAACACCGGTCACGGTGCCCTTGGTCAACATGATGCCCGGATCGTCCTGAGCGGCCTGATAGTATTTTTCATTAATGCCGGGAACCATCATGTGATCATAGATCACGTAGGCTGTAGCATTGGGAGCAAGCTCACGCACATAGTTGGCATGTTTCAAAGCGACCAGGGAAGTCAGCTCAGAACTGTATGCCAGGTGCTTAGCGGATTCCTTATCAGGATAATGGAAGGTCTCACACTCATCTTCTTCAGTGCTGCTTTCGTCGCAAGGCAATTCTTCTTCACATGCTTCGCCGCATGGGTCGTAAGAAACGCCTTCCATCAACAGAGTGGTATCAACGATGAAAGCGACAGAGGACGGAGTGCGACCATCTGCGGTCTTAATGCCACCGTTTGCAGCCATGGCTTCAAATTCGGCAGAAGTCACGACGTTCTTGATGGAACCGTAACCCAAAGGAGCCAGGAATTCGGTCTTGCCCGGCACGAATCCGGTAGCCATGACGACTGCGCCGATCTCGTACTCGGTACCAGCGATGGTAGCCTTGTACTGAGCCGGAGCGCCAGCCAGGGCTTCAACAGTAGCACCGGTAATAACCTGAATCTTGTCGTTGGACTCGACCTGGCTAATAACACCGGCAATATCAATCTTCTCCGCACGGTCACCAAAAGGTGCACCCAGCGGATAGGATTTATACATGGTAGCAGCCTTGCCACCAAGCTTATCATCCTGTTCAACGAGGATTACGGAGTAACCCACACTGGCGGCGTTGAGAGCCGCGTTCAAACCGGTGTAACCACCACCCACGACCAAAATGGTCTTGTAGGGATCCGGCAATTCCGGTTCGGGAATCCGGCTGTTGAACAGCTTGATGATTCCCATGTTAGTGTAATCCTTGGCGATGACTTCCATCTGACCAGGGAACTGAGGATCTTCCTGATAGGACCAGACGCACTGCTCACGCAGAGAGACTCGTTCCACCTGGACTTTTTCGCCGAACTTGAAAACGTCCCACTTGGCGCGGGGCGAGCAGGCGCAGCAAACCACGCCATCCAGATCGTTCTCGGCGATATCGGCCTCAATCATGGCCTTGCCTTCCGGGCTACAAAGAACCGGGTTGGACTTGGCCACGGCAACGTAGGAGGAGTGTTTGCCATTGGCAGCGAATTCGGCCAGGGCATCGACATCGAGATTTGCCCCGATGTCACAACCTCCACAGATATATACTCCAAGCTTTTCAGCCATTGGTTACCTCCCTACCACGGTTTGAATCGCCTTCATCGCGGCAGCAGTGCCGGACTGGGCGGACTTCATGACGTCAAAGGGCTGTTTGGCACAACCGGCGGCAATGATTCCTTCGCCGTCGATGACGAAACCGTCAACGTCAATCTTTCCAGCCGGGGCCTTAAGACCAGCACAGCTGGGCTCCATACCGGTAGCCAGAACGACCATGTCATATGTCTCTTCGGTCTTGATACCGGTGAGCGCATTTTCCACGGTGACGATGGGGTTGCCTTGGGCGTCTTCAACAATGTCAGCGACCTTGCCCTTAACCAAGCTGAGTTTTTCATCGGCTTCGGTGATGGACTTGAACTTGTCATAACGACCGGGGGTACGCAGATCAATGTAGTAGATCGTTGCACTGGCGTCAGAACGTTCACGGACATAGCGAACATGCTTAAGTGAAGCCATGCAGCAAATGTAGGAACAGTAGTTCAGATGATTCTGGTCGCGAGAACCGGCACACTGGACAAAAGCAATCTTCTTGGGTTCTGCACCGTCAGAAGGACGCTGGATCTTACCAGAGGTCGGACCGTTAGGCGCACACAGACGCTCGAACTGCATGTTGGTGACCACATTTTTCAAAGTACCGCCACCAAGGTTGGTCAGCTTGGAAACATCATAAGGTTTCCAACCCGTTGCAACAACGATAGCACCGACAGCCAAGTCAATTTCCTTGGCAGCGTCGTCCAGCTCAACGGCATCGTACGGACAGGATGCCTTAATGGCTTCCAGTTCGGACTCGGATGCATTCTCAGCATCCACAACGTAGCGCATGGGGAACATGAAGGGATGTGTCTTGTATGCCAGACTGCGAGTACCGGTGCCGAAATCAAATTCGGACTCGATCTTGGTGGAAGTTGCCTTCTCACACTTGCCACAGGCAGTACATTTTTCATTCACGAAGCGAGGACGCTGCGTGATCTTGACATCGTAGTTACCGGCGGTACCAGAAACGGATGTCACATCGGCCATTGTAATGACCTTTACATTTGGATTGTTCTTAATCCGTTGAAACTGAATCTCCAGACCACAGGACGGAGGACACAGCTTAGGGAAATACCGATTCAGCTGTGCAACCCTACCACCAATGTAGGGGTTTGTTTCAACGATGTAAACCTCGTAGCCGACTTCGGCAGCTTCGAGGGCGGCGGTGATTCCTGCGAACCCCCCGCCTACAACGAGAATACTATTATTCGACATTCTCTTAATTCCTCCCGAATAAAGTTGAGGCTCAGCCAACAAAATGGCCTAAACCCGGACCGGGAGCCCGTTCCCGGCCCGGATTCAGACCATTTTAGCCCCGGACATTTAGAAGTGTCCGCGGGCCGGGGGCCCGCGGACACGGGGTGATCATTACCTAATGCTTAGGCGTCGGGGATGATCTTGACGTAAGGCTTCTTGAAGATAGTAGTCACGCCAGTGGCGGGATCGTACGTGGAGTTACAGAAGCACTTCCACTTGGAATCGTCCAGACCCATGAAGTCGCCGCGGTAGTAGAAGCCCGGGTAACGGGATTCTTCACGGAACTCGATGTGCTGCATGTGCAGGCGGACGGTCCAGAGGCGGTGGAACTGTTCCCAACAGCGCATCAGTTCGTGGAGATCACGAGCTGCGAGCTTCTTGGAATCTTCTTCCATCATGCCGATCAACCAGAAACCGGTGTTCAGCAGAGCCTTGGAGGTCATGTACAGAGTAGCAACACCACCACCATATTCATCGGTGCACTTAATGAGGCGCATCATGAAGTTATGGGGAGTGATGTAAGCAGGGTTGACAACAGGATCGGTGGAACCGGCCTTGTTCTCTTCGTATGTGTACCAGGGCTGATAGAGCTCTTTAGCGAGATCAGCAGCGGTTTCCTTGATTGCGGGCTTGAAGTCCTTGTGGTCGACAACCCAACGGACCATCTGCTTACCGACGATGCGGCCTTCAGCATGGGAACCGGAGGAGAACTTGTGACCAGAAGCGCCAACACCATCAGCACAAGTCCAGAGGCCGTTGACGGAGGTCATACGGTTGTAGACCTTACCGTTGTCAGCTTTGATCTTGTAAGACTCGGGAACCCATTCTTCATCAGGGCCGGAGCACCAGATGCCGCAGCAACCGGAGTGGGAGCCGAGGAGGTAAGGTTCGGTAGGCATGATTTCAGAACCACGATCCTCAGGAGCGCAGTTAGTAGCAGCCCAGAGGTTAGCCTGGCCAACGCACATGTCGAGGAAATCTTCCCAAGCTTCAGACTCGAGATGCTTCCATTCGGGACCGGACAGGTCGCCGCCAACAGTGTTCAGCAGGGCAGTCTTGGTGTCCATGAAGATCGGGCCGCGGCCTTCACGCATTTCACGGAGCATCATGTGGTTACGCAAGCAGGTGGGGATAATGTGACCCTTGGCGTAGCCGCGATCCTCGTAAGGCTTCAGCATAGCACGGTTGGTCTCACAGTAATCTTCACCCTTGTAGTTGGTAGCTTTGGCCTTGAAGAGGAGGAACCAAGCGCCGACCGGACCGTAACCATCTTTGAAACGGGCGGGGACGAAGCGGTTTTCCATCATGGTCATTTCGCCGCCAACCTGGGCAACCATGGTGTAAGTGGAACCTGCGTTCCATACGGGGTACCATGCGCGACCCATTCCCTCTCCAGTGGAGCGGGGACGGTACACGTTAACAGCACCACCACAAGCGACAACAGCTGCGTTGCACTTGTAGACGTAAACTTTATTCTCGCGAGTGGAGAAACCAACAGCACCAGCGATGCGGTTAGGCTCGTTAGCGTCCAGCAACATCTTAACGATGAATACACGCTCAACGTAACGATCTTCACCAATGGCGTTCTTGGCAGCTTCAGCAACGATGCACTTGTAGGACTCACCGTTGATCATGATCTGCCAACGACCGGAGCGAACCGGAGCGTCGCCGTTACGGATGGCGAGGCCTTCAGCCTTAGCCTTGGCACCGTCGAGGTTCTTGCCGTCTTTCTTAACCCAAACGGGGAGGCCCCATTCTTCAAAGAGATGGACAGAATCATCAACGTGACGGCCGAGGTCAAAGATCAAATCTTCGCGGACGATGCCCATGAGGTCGGTACGGACCATACGGACGTAATCGTCGACATCGTTGTCGCCGCAGTATGTGTTAATAGCAGACAAACCCTGAGCAATTGCGCCGGAGCGATCAAGAGCAGCCTTGTCAACGAGTTCGAGGGTGATGGACGGATCGACTTTTTCGATCCAGCGCATGGCTTCGAAAGCGGCACCGCAGTTACCCATGCCACCGCCGACCATCAGAATATCAACGTCTTTTTCGATGATTTCCGGCTCGGCGAGAGCAACACCCTTGGAAGCTTCTTTGCTGGGAAGCAGAGGCATAATATTTCTCCTAGTATTTAACGTGATTCAAGCAGTCTTAAAGACAATTACACAGGCTGGACTAGACCAGGCTGCCGTAATCTTCCATCTTCCACTCTTTCTTCAGGTCAGCTTCGGTGATGGAAGCTTCTTCCATTGCAGTCGCAATCGGGGTAACGAGTTCAGACTCGGTGAACAACAATTCGTTGTCCAGATCGGTCGGCTCGGGCTTACCTTCGAAAGGCTTGATGGAACCTTCAGCAGTAGTACGGATGGGGAACTTGAAACGTTTCACGCTGCCATTACGGAATTTGATGGTCCACATGATATCTTCAGCGGAGCGCATCGGGATGGAAGTACCACCCATGGGGGCGAAGTCGGCATACGGACGGGCTTCAATAGCGCCCTGGGGGCAAATTTTCACGCAAGAATAACATTCCCAACATGCAGATGGTTCCTGGTTGTAAGCTTTCATTTCGTCAGCATCCAGAATCATCAAGTCGTTAGGGCAAATGTACATGCAAGCGGTCTTTTCGCCACCCTTGCAGCCATCACATTTTTCCGGGTTAACAAAGGTCGGCATAACTTCTCCTCCTAAATAGGGTTTTATTATTCACAAGAACCGACATCCTCTACCTAAACAAAATATGCTCCACACAGTTCAACTGTGCGGAATCTGGGAATTAGCAAGACGATCATCCCTTGTCAACGTGAAAGTGAATTTTTTAACAAGCGACCCCTTTCTTACCGGGCACCAACCTCTTGGATATCGGCATAAAACCTCGGGTTTCGGCCTATTCCCACCAGAATAAAACCTGTGTGTCATGCCGTATATAATCCATGAAACACCAAATTTAATAATTTAAATAAACGGATCAATGCAAGCCTTTTTTCCAGCATCGATATCTTTATCACTTCTATTTCATAAGTTGTCTAAATATAAGACTAAAATTGTTCGGGGCAAAAGCCTTTTCTCTAGACTTTCTTCTGAAAAACTCTACTGAGACTATTCCGCATCATATTCCTATAAAGACGATACCCTATCGCCAGAAAAAACAGCTTGACACGACTTTCACAAACGGACAATAAAGGCTGACCCTTACATGGGAAATAATCATGATGGATTGAGCGACTAGAATCGCACATCATGAATTAAGGCAATGGTTTCATTGACAAAAACTATTTTAGGAGGCTTAAATGTCCAACCTCGTAGCACCTCACGGTGGAAAAGGTCTCGTCTGCTGCCTGCTCGAAGGCGCTGAGCTCGAAGCTGAAATCAAAAAGGCTGAAGGCCTGAAGACTCTGGAAATTTCTGATCGCGCCAAAGGCGACCTGATCATGATGGGTATCGGTGGCTTCTCTCCGCTGAACGGCTTCATGACCCAGGCTGACTGGAAAGGCGTCTGCAAAGACTTCCTGATGGCTGATGGCACCTTCTGGCCCATCCCCATCACTCTGGACACCAATGACGAAGACGTCGCAGTTGGTGATGAAGTCGCTCTGAAAGCTGCTGATGGCACCGTTTACGCCACCATGAAGGTCGAAGAAAAATTCGCGATGTCCGAAGAAGACAAGAAGTGGGAATGCGAACTCGTCTACAAGGGCGAGGGCGAAGAGTCCGCTGATGACGTTTTCTGGAAGATCGCCATGGAAGATCATCCGGGCGTTCAGATGGTTATGGCTCAGGGCAAGTTCAACTTGGCCGGCCCCGTTAAAGTCCTGTCCGAAGGCGACTACGCTGCTCGTTTCCCCGGCGTTTACCTGACTCCTGCTCAAATCCGCGCTGAAATGGAAAAACGTGGCTGGTCCAACGTTGCCGCTCTGCAGCTGCGTAACCCCATGCACCGTTCCCACGAATTCCTCGCCAAGATCGCTGTTGAAGTCTGTGATGGCGTCGTGATTCACTCCTTGATCGGTAACTTGAAGCCGGGCGATATTCCCGGAGATGTCCGCATCGAGTGCATCCAGATCCTCATCGACAACTACTTCGTTCCCGAGAACGTCATCAACGCCGGTTACCCCCTGGACATGCGTTATGCTGGTCCCCGTGAAGGTCTCATCCACGCTACCTTCCGTCAGAACTACGGCATCAACAACATGCTCATCGGTCGTGACCACGCTGGCGTCGGCGACTTCTACGGTCTGTTCGAAGCTCAGGATATCTTCAAGAAGATCCCTTACCAAGACGGTTGCACCGCCGAGCCCGGAAAGGCCCTGCTTTGCAAGAACATGAACATCGACTGGACCTTCTACTGCTACAAGTGCGACGGCATGGCTTCCATGCGTACGTGCCCCCATACCAAAGAAGACCGCGTCATCCTGTCCGGCACCAAGCTGCGTAAAGCCCTGTCCGAAGGCGCTGAAGTTGTCGACCACTTTGGTCGTGACGAAGTGCTCGTTCGCCTGCGCGAATACTACGCCAGCCTGACCGAAAAGGTTGAAGTCAAGATGCAAAAAGCAGCATCCGGCGCAGACATGTAGTTCTGTCCGGTCGCTTTTTAGCTGACCATTCAAGGGGAGGTAGCAATGCTACCTCCCCTTTTTGTTTACCAGCTCTTACAAATTCCTCACGACATCGATGAAAAAGTCGCTGTTGGACAGATATATCAAAAAAAGGAGGCAATCGACTCTCGATTGCCTCTCTTTTCACAAGCGTATCAAACCAACTCTCTAAAAGATTATCCATGATACCTTTTACTGCTTGAGATGCCACACGCCCTTGTCATCACGCCAAGCCTTGGCCATAATTTCCTGACCATCCTTGGCATCTTTGATAACTACGTCACGATACACCTTTTCTTCCGACATATAAGGCGGCGCAGGTGTCGCGGAATAACTTGCACCCGTATCAGGGTTGGTCCATGTCTGTGCCTGACCGGAGCGCCCTTTTTCAAGCGTATGCTGCACCTGTTTTTCGTCGCTTTTGTCCCACTCATTACCTACTATATAGCCCATCAAAACACCCACGCCAGCGCCGACTGCCGCACCGAGCAACTTATCATTGAAGGTCAACGCGCCGATGGTCGCACCGGCCAGACCTCCCACCGTGGCCCCTTGCTGTGCTTTGTTAGCACAACCGACTCCGGCCACTAGAAAACAAATCAGCAATGTCACAATCAAAATATTTCGCATAACAGACCTCCATTTGTTTAAAAACGACGATTATCTATTCAGACATATGTATTTTTCACGCACCTTCCATATCCTTCCAATTGCTGGCACTTTATCTCAATAAGTAAACCGAGCTTATTATTATTTCCATATCACAATTATGCCCATACCGTCACGAGCAACCTTAAAGCTTAAGTAAATTAGTGAGATAAACACCCGACAGAGCCACTTTCTGCAACACTTGCATATCGGGAACTTTCACGGTAGGAAGTCGGTTCCTCTTTTTTTGAAGAGGAACCATATCATTTATAAGGAAGACGGTAAGACTATGATCAAGATCCGCAAAAACGACAGCGGTGGTCCCTCCCCGGAACGCCCACGCAGAGACGACAGCCGAGCTCCACGCAGAGACGACAGTCGCTCCGGTAGAGACGAAAACCGAGCCCCGCGCAGAGATGAAAGCCGCGGCCCACGCAAATTTGAGAAACGAGATGGTCCTAGAGATGGCGGCCGCAAGTTCGACAAACGAGGTGGTGGCAACCGTGGTGGCCGCGACTTCTTCGGCAACAAGCCAGAAAGGCCCATGCGTGACGACGATGCTCCCGCCAAGTCCGAAGTTGTCGCCAACCATCGATTCAACGACATTTCCGACATCGACGATCAGATTCTTCATCTGCTGGAAAAACGTGCGTTCCTCATCCGCAAGGAAGGCGCATGGCGCAAATCCAGACAGAAATCCCTTGTCGATCCCAAACTTGAGAAATTGCTCAGAGGCTCCTTTGACCGCAAGGCCGGAGAACTCAGCCTCGACGCCAAGCTCGCCAAACAGCTCTTTACCGTGCTCAACCAGTTCTCACTGGCTGACGTTCGCAAAAAGTTTGAAGGTGAAGGCTACAAACTCGCTCCCCGAGTAGATCGCATCAAGGCCGGTATCGCCGGACCTCGTTCCTTCCGCTACACCCGCATGATGCTCGCTATGGCCGCAAGCTCCGGCTCAAAGGTCTCGTTGTCTCCGGTGACCATGAACGCACCCAACAAGGACTTGGCCAAAGCACTGAAACAAGTGGGCGCCCCCATTTTCTGGGACGACGATTGGATCAAGAACGAAGGCGGAAAAACCCTCGAATTTGAAGGCAACATGGCCTTCGTTGGCGAAGACCCGTTCAACTTTTACATGCTGCTTTGTCTCGCACTGGGCCATGCAGGCCGCTGCAAATTCACCGGCAAGCCGGCTTTGCAACTGCTGGACGTAGCCTCCCTGAACAAAACACTGCCGAGCCTCGGTGCACGTCTTGTTCCCATGAATCCGAACAACCCCGGCCTGCCTGTTCGGTTGGAGTGTGGCGGTTTCATGGATGAAGCAATCACCCTGCCTGGCAACGTTGACCCTGAATTTGCAGCCGCACTGACGCTGGCTGCCTGGTCCTTCTCCGGTGGCCTGACGATCAAAGGTTTGAATAAGGCCGCACGCGTCCGTGTTGCTGAAGCCGTGGAGGTTCTGACCGCCTGCGGAATCAAGGCCACACTGAAAAAGGATTCTGTCACCATATCCGACGGTGTTCCAGTCATTGACGCCAACCCGCTCTTGCCGTTGTCTGTCAAGCTCAACTCCATGCTCCTGGCTCTGCCCATCCTCAGTGGTGGCTCCATCAACATCGAGGGGGGCTGGCCCAAAAACGATCACGCAGACAAGGTGCTGGAACAACTCGGCGCTCTTGGCCTGACCGTGAATGTTGCCACGGAAAATGTGGTAGCCGTCATGGATGGCACTCTGCCCGAAAGTGCAATGATTACTCTTGGTGAAGACGCAGATCTCATGCCCCTGGCACTGGCTCTGGCCCTCAAGGTGGGCAACGCCACTCTGGTTGGGGCTGAAGACCCAACGGTTTTGGAATTGCTTGATCGCATGGGTGCTTCTTACGAAATAACCGAAGAAGGCGTAGAGCTAAAAGCCGGAAGACGTAAATGGGATGACACATGGTTCAGCCCGGACCCGACTTGGTCCATGGGTTGTGCGCTGGCCGCTTACTCCGTCCCCGGCATTGTGCTTGAAAACCATGGAGAGGTTACCTCGACTTGGCCTGAATTCTGGAACTTCTACAACTCCCTGCCCACCGGCATCATGAAACCCAAACCGGTACGCGAGAAGAAAGATGACACACGCAGAAGAATCAAAATTCGTTGAGAAACGTCTCAGTGAAGACATACCGACTCTGGAAGCCGAAGTCGTTGAACTGACCGTTGAGCGTGACGAAGCCATGCTCAAGATACGTCAGCTCAGGGACGATGAAGACCCGAAAAATGGCGTCTATTACCATAAAGAGATTTTCCAGTTACAGCAGGACAAGCTGCGGTTGGATGTGGAAATCAAATTCCGCACCAACAAAATCAACAGGATCAATCTTGGCATTGAGGAAATGGACACCAGCGGCGGTGTGAAGAACGGATTCCTGTTCTAGACTGGTAGCTATCCGCTTGAGCGCGTCACATCCGGGAGGTGAGAGACCCGGACAGCCTTCGGGCGCGCGCTCAAACGGCTTTGAGAGAGACCCTTTTGAACATTGAGGATTGAAGACATGGGCAAGAGCATTACGCACAAGATCATTGAAAAACATCTCGTATCCGGCGAAATGATCCCCGGACAGGAAGTTGGACTGCGCATCGATCAGACCCTGACCCAGGATGCCACCGGCACCATGGCATGGCTCCAGTTCGAAGCCATCGGCGTTGGCACGGTCAAAACAGACCTGTCCGTTAGCTACGTGGATCACAACACGTTGCAGATGGGCTTCCGCAACCCCGACGACCATCGCTATCTGCGCACTGTAGCCGCCAAATCCGGCGCTATTTTCTCCCCGGCTGGCACAGGCATCTGCCACCAGCTACACTTGGAGAACTTCGGCAAACCCGGCACGACCCTGATCGGCTCAGATTCCCACACGCCCACGGCGGGTGGCATCGGTTCCATGGCCATGGGCGCAGGCGGGCTGTCCGTTGCACTCGCCATGGCTGGCGAAGCATACTTCATTCCCATGCCCGAAGTGGTCAAAGTCAACCTGACCGGCGAACTCACCGGCTGGGCCGCAGGCAAAGACGTTATTCTTGAACTGCTCCGTCGCCTGACCGTTAAAGGTGGCGTAGGCAAAGTCTTCGAATACGCTGGACCGGGTGTTGCAGCCCTTTCCGTGCCGGATCGCGCCACCATCACCAACATGGGTGCAGAACTCGGTGCCACCACTTCCATTTTCCCATCTGATGACCGGACCCGGGATTTTCTGGAGAAAATGGGCCGTAGCGACGACTTCATGGAATTGATCGCTGACGAAGACGCGCACTATGACGACGTCATCGAAATCAACCTGTCCGAACTTGAGCCGCTGGTCGCCCAGCCTCACATGCCGGATCAGGTGTGCAAAATCAAAGATCTGGCCGGAAAAAAGATCGACCAGTGTGCCATTGGTTCCTGCACCAACTCTTCGTACTCCGACCTCAAGAACACGGCCCAAATTCTGACTGGCAAACAAACTCCGCCTGAAACCGACCTGATGATTTCTCCCGGTTCCAAGCAGGTTATGAAAATGCTGGCCCGTGAAGGCCTCATCGAACCACTGCTGGATGCTGGAGCACGCCTGCTGGAATGTTCCTGCGGTCCATGCATCGGCATGGGCGGATCTCCGACCACAGCGGGTGTATCCGTTCGCACCTTCAACCGCAACTTCGAGGGCCGTTCCGGTACTCTGGACGGCCAGGTGTATCTGGCTTCAGCCCAGTCCGCTGCCCGTTTAGCACTGGACGGTGAATTCACTGATCCCGCCACCTGGGGCCCAGCCCCTGAGCGCGTGGAGTTGCCCGAGGACGTCCCTTCCATCCGCAACCTGTTCGTGTTTCCACCTGAAGAGACTGCCTCCGTCGAGATTCTTCGTGGACCAAACATCGTGGCCCTTGAAAATTTCGATAAACTACCTGAGACTATCGAAGCCAAAGTGCTTCTCAAGGTCGAAGACAACATTACCACCGATCATATCCTGCCTGCCGGTGCCGAGATCACGGCCTTACGGTCCAATATCCCGGCCATCAGCCAATACATCTTTAGTCGTGTCGACCAAGGATTCGTTGGCCGCATGAAAGAAGCTGGAACAGGTATTATCCTGGGTGGTGAAAACTACGGACAGGGTTCCAGCCGTGAGCATGCCGCTCTCGGCCCCCGCCATCTCGGCGTCAAAGCCGTGATCGTCAAGTCCCTGGCCCGTATCCACCGCGCCAATCTCATCAACTTCGGTATCCTGCCGTTACTGCTGGTCACCCCGGCAGACTACGACACTTTATCTGAAGGGTGCGAGTTGACGATTCCTGCCAACGACATGACAGCGGGCGGAACCATCGACATTTCGATAGACTCTGGAGAAACCATTACGGTCACAAATGATTTGACCAAAAAGGAACTGGAGATTATCCAGTCAGGTGGTCTTCTCAATGCTGTCCGAGAAGATCAATCATAAGAAGCGAGCAATTGCCGCCCTTTTTTTCGGGGTGGCGTCCTGTCAAACAGAGCTACTGGAGCTGAAATGTTAGAGATAATGCGTGAGAACGCCTCCGGCTGGATCGTCAAGATCCTGTTTGCCATCATCATCATCGTTTTCGTATTTGCCTTTGGTATGTCCGGCCTTGCCCCTACCGGTGATCCGGTTCTGGCGACCGTGAACGACCAAGTCGTCACAAGAGCCGAATACGAATTCGCTTACCAGCGCATGGCAGAAGCCATTGGCCGCTCAAATCCGAACGTCACCTCCGCACAATTGCAGAGCGCACAATTCAAGCAGATGGTCATGGGCGAACTCATCAGCAAAAAACTCCTGTTGGGTGAAGCCGAGAAACTCGGCATAGGCGCATCCGACAAGGAAATGATTGAAGGCATTGCTGCCCAGTCCATGTTCAAAGATAAGAAAGGCGCGTTCAACAAGAACATCTATCAGGCCGCTCTGCGAAGCATTCGCATGACTCCGGCCCAGTTTGAAGCCGACTTCAAGCAAGAAATAATCATTGAGAAGGTCAAGCAGGGCGTCGGGAGTGCCGCCTCGGCGACTCCAGCTCAGGCTCGCCAGTTGTTTGACTGGGTGGGAGAGCAGGTCCGCATCGACTATATTCAGGTCGCTCCCAAAGATTTCATGGACACCATCACGGTATCCAATGATGAAATCAAAGCCTACTTCATGGCCAATCAGGAACGCTTTACCGCTCCCGCACAGGTTCGCCTGCGTGTGATCTCCTTTACCCCTGACGCTCTGGCCAAATTCCAGACCGTCACTGATGACGAGATCAAGGCTTACTATGAAGCCAACTCGAAGCTCATGCAGCAACCGGAGCAGGTTCACGCCCGTCACATCCTCGTGATGGTCAAAGACTCTGATTCTGACGCTGACAAAGGAAAAGCCAAGGCCAAGATTGAGGAAGTCCTCAAAAAAGCCAAAGCTGGTGAAGATTTCGCATCCTTGGCTCAGGAATACTCCGAAGGTCCCAGCGCCCCGAACGGCGGCGAACTCGGCTGGTTTGGTCGTGGTGCCATGGTCCCTGAATTCGAAAAGGCCGCATTCGACACCGTCACCGGTGACATCTCCGGGCTGGTCAAGACCCAATTCGGCTGGCACATCATCAAGGTTGAAGAACGCAAAGATGCTTCTACTCAGACATTGGATGACGTCAAAGACGAACTGCGCACAAAGATCGCTCAGGAAAAAGCTTCCGAAAAGATCACCGAGCAGTTGGATCAAGCCATGGATCGTTTGATTTCCGGTATGACCATCGAAGAAATCGCCAAAGAACTCAAACTTGAAGCAGTCACCACCGAGCCCATGCCTGCGCTCTTCCTGACCCAGATATTCGGCCTGTCTCCTGAAGCAGCCAAGACGGTTCAAGATCTGGCTGTCGGCGAAGCTCACAAGGCTCCCATTGCCGTCAACGGTGGATACATGCTCGTCGAAAAGGTCGAGGACATTCCGCCGACTCTCATGTCGCTGGACAAAGTCAAATCGAACGTCGTCGGCAGCATCAAAAAGCAAAAATGCGACGAAATGGCCCAGAATGAAGCTGAAAAGATTCATGCTGCGTTGACCGGTACAAACGCTGCCAAGGCCGCCAAAACCTACGCAAAACGCATCAAGACCTCCAAGCCTTTTGGTCGTCAGGGTAACGTTGCAGGACTGGGTCAGAGCAAGCCTTTGACCGAAGCCGCTTTCTCGGCCGAAGATACCGCATGGCTGCCTTTGGTCTACACCATGCCGAATAGCGTTCTGGTCGTCCGACTGAACGAACGCGTCCCCGCCTCCGAAGACGCATGGAAGGAACAAAAGAAGTTCTGGATGGAACAGGCGACACAAAATTACCGCAAGGAAATGCTCGCATCCTTCATGGATGAGTTGAGCAAAAACGCGAAAATCGACATCGTCCAACCAGAAGTTCTCCAATAGACTTCATCAAAAAGAAATCAAAACGGCCTTCCCTAATACAGGGAAGGCCGTTTTTTTGGTTCATCCGGCTCACAAATACTTTTGAGCCAAATGCATCTTATTTTTCACGCTTCACAATTTGTTGATAATAATCTCCCACGGCTTCCTGCAAGGCGTTAGCTGCCAGCCAGGCGCAATGTTGATCATCTGTAGGCAAACATTCTGTCCCTCCCAAGCCCTCAAGGACAGTCTCTCCGGTGATGGCAACAATCTCGTCACAAGGCTTGCCCACTGCCAGTTCTGCAGCCATAGACCCACTGATCATGCTAGAACCGCAGCCGTCAGTAGCAAACCCGGCGTCACACACTTTGTCATCGTCAATATACAGAAATATTCGTATGGTATCACCGCATCCCCCGGTGGATGCGCCCTCATAATTGGCCTTGGCGGGTTTACCCCGATGCGGCGGGTTGCGCCAACGCTCAAACCCCGCCTGCCCATAGGCCTCAATAGTTTCTTCATTAACCTTACCCTGAAGTTCATTCACAATATCATCAAAACTGGGCATTCTCTCGTCCGTTTGTTGAATGGTTATCTGCCCCAATGTGAGGTCTTCGGCAGGCCTGTTAACAACCCGCGCCTTGCTCAGCAATAATACAGGTTCATCCAATTTAAAAGTATCCTTAGCTTATATAAAATCGTTTTTTTACACTGTTCATTCTGTCGAAATTCAACCGACTTGCAAAATCTCATCCCACACTGTCGTGTATCGTGGAGAACGCATCTCCCGTTTCATCTTCCACCCTTGGCGAATACCTGATGCCGCGAATGCAACCGTATCACGCCCCCATTTTGTATTGCAGTTGTCCACGGCCTGCATAAGCGGCTTATCGCTTGGACGGTGTGCAGGAGGCAATGCCAACAGATTAAGCCAACGTCCATGCTCAGGTTCAAGCCCCGAAAGCATGACCCCGCACTTCTTGTAGGTGTATCCCTCTTTAAAAAGACGCTCCATGCCCGCCTGGGCAGCACGAATAAACGTGGGCGTATGTGAGGTGCTTATTGCCAACGGAATAGATAAGGTGTCGGAATATTGCGGCTCCCCCAATTTGAACCGATTGGTCTCCAAAGAAACGTGAATAATCGAAGCCACGGACCGTTGCTTGCGCAATTTCTCGACAGCACGGGTCATATATTTTGCCGTTGCCTCCAGCATATCCTCCAACGAAGTCACCGGGTGACCGAAGGAACGGGACGAAACTATGGTTTTCTTGCCCACCGGCCCCATAGCAAAATCAAGACACGGCCAACCTCGCAATTCCAACAAGGTCTGAAGTCCGGCCACAGTCATCTTCTTCTTGACCCAGTTTCGTTTCAATTCCCGAAATTTCAACGCATTGGTCACACCCATTTTTCGCAACCGTTTTGCATGGCGTGGGCCTATGCCCCACACATCCCCGATCTCAGTCCATTGCAAAACCAGATCAGGGGCCGGACTCGCTCCGAAATCAAACACCCCACGGCACCGTTCCTGTTTCTTGGCAAAACGATTGGCAAGCTTTGCCAACGTCTTGGTCGGCCCCACACCTACGGAGACCGGAATCCCTGTCCACGCATGCACTGTGGCTCGCAGTTTGCGTCCAAATGCTTCGGCTCCCCCTTGTATGCCTGTCAGATCGCAAAAGGCCTCATCAATGGAATATATCTCCACCTCCGGACAAAACCGAGTCAAAACCTTCATGACACGCGCCGACATATCTCCATACAGGGCATAGTTGGATGAAAAGACAGCCACGCCACGGCGCTCCAGCATGGACCGGCATTTATAATATGGTGCTCCCATGGGTACCCCCATATCTTTTGCCTCGTTCGATCGTGCAATCACACATCCGTCATTATTGGACAGGACCACCACAGGACGACCAACCAGATCAGGTCGAAACGCCCGTTCGCAGGAAGCATAAAAATTGTTGCAGTCGATCAGTGCGTAGCTTTTCGGCATGGTGGATCTCGTTATGAAAATGTCTCCGACGGGCCTACCGGCGGTCCCTCCGGGGGCTCAAGAACCTTTTATTGTGCCTTCGGCGGGGTATTTATGGTGTGTTTTAAGAAAAAAAGAGAATCCATTTTCAAAGCTTGTGAATCACGTGTTGAACAACACCCCAGACTTGAAAATCGGTATCTTCGGAGAGTGGGACCGGCGGGTACTCTGGATTTTCCGGGGCAAGCTCCAGACCAGTCGCAGTCTTGCGGAGTCGCTTGACCGTGAATTCACCGTCCACACAAGCAATGATGACATCACCAGAGCGCGGTGTCCGGGATCTATCTACCACCAACAAATCGTCATGATGAATGGCTGCACCGATCATTGAATCACCACAGACACGGACAAAAAACGTTGCCTCCGGCCTCGGCACAAGGTGCTCGTTCAAATCAAGCGTCTTCTCAAAATACTCCTCGGCTGGCGATGGAAACCCCGCAGGTACGGCCTCGCCAGCCAAGACGATAGGCACGTGGCTCCCACAATCAGCCCGAGCAACGCTCTCAACCCAATCAACTGAAACCGGCAGCCCGGTCCCTTCATATATTTGCATTGTTCCATGCACCGTTTGTTAAATTTAATAAAACATTCTTTCGTTTTCTACTCATTTTTGTCAATCAAAATAATACACAATTCGTCAGTTCTCCCGCTATAGACCGAAAAAAAAGGCGCACTATGAACATAGTGCGCCGCCTATTCTGCTTTGTTTCTTACAACAATTAAATTTCACAGCCTACTCTGGCATTCGTGTCATACAATAAAATCCGGCTGAATGATGCCCGTTCATTGTTTCGAACACGACCTCCTCAAAGGTTAGGGTGTCAAAGTCAAAGAACAAGGCCTCCATATGATTACGATCATGATGCCTAACGATACCACCGTCAGGCAAATCAAAAATGCCGTAAATACCATGCTTTTCGTGACCAAGTTTGTACCGATCAAGATTGCGTTTATCCCGGTTGAGCAAAAAGTCGTTAACGTACAGCAGCCCGCCCGGAACAAGAACCCGCTTCAACTCAAGCAGCGTCTCGGCCTGCATTTTTGTTTCAGGCATGCAAGTGAATACACCGAGCATGATTGCCGCATCAAAACTCCCGTCCTCAAAGGGCAAGGGGCCGCCGGGATAGGCTCGCAGGTCGAGAGTGGGATATTCACGTCGCCCCCGATCAACGAGAGGTTGTGAAAAATCAATACCAGTCACATGGACATATCCGATCTCGGTCAACTCTGCGACAGTTCGGCCATAACCACACCCAAAATCAAGTACCCGTGTGTCCAAAGGGACATAGCCCTTGAATTCATCAAGCATAAGTGGCGTGGTAAAGGTCTTATCCGCGCCTTTGCCGGTCCAGTATTCTTGTTGGGATTCGATGACGGACCTCCTACAGAGTCATACGAACATTATACAAATTACGCCCCCGCTGCACGCGCATGAGAATTGTCTTCTGCATACGATTGCGCAGGAAGGCATTGAGAAGATCAATGCCTGACTTAAGCCGCCTGTTACCTATCTGATGAATGGTATCACCTGTTTTCAAGCCGAGTTTGGCGGCTGCAGAACCGGGGACCACCATAGTTACTTCCGCACCGGCCCCTTTCGCGCGATCACCTAGCTCAAATCCCCAACGGGTACGAACGAGATCCAGCGCCATACGCTTATCCAGCACTTGAGGCTTGAGCGTATGACGAAATTTTTTCCCGTCACGAAGGACAACCAAAGAAAGGGATTCCGATTTAGTCGTACTGTAAATCCGGGTCAGATACTCATCCTTATTGGTGATATTCTGCCCGTTGACAGTCAAAATAATATCCGCCGCCTTGATACCGGCCTTGGCCGCTGGCGTATTTGGGTAAACCTCGGAAACCAGCATCCCTTTCAAGTTCTTCAAATTAAAGTAACGGGCTGCGGCCTGATCAATGTCCTGTCCGAACATTCCGAGCCAGATGGGAGAAACATGACCGGAATCCAACAGTTCGTCGATCACGAATTTGGCCTTGTTGATCGGAATGGCAAAACCGATACCCTCGGCGCGGGCATGGATAGCAGTATTGATGCCGATAAGCTCTCCGTGAATATTCAGCAGCGGGCCACCGGAGTTACCGGGATTAATGGCCGCATCGGTCTGGATGAAGCTGCCGAACGCCCCCTTGTTGGTACGCATGGGCCGATTCAGGGCCGAAACAACACCAGTGGTCACCGTATGGGAATAGCCAAAAGGATTACCGATGGCGATAACGGTTTCGCCAATAAAAATATCACCGGAATCACCCATGTCGACCTGCGGCAGATTGAAAGCCTTGTCCAGCTTGAGTACAGCCAAATCAAAATCAGTATCCGAACCAACCAGTTCCGCCGTAAACTCACGTCCATCGTTGAGACGAACCGTAATCTTGCCACCCGATGCAACCACATGCGCATTGGTCAACACCAGGGCTTTAGCACCGTCGATAATAACGCCAGAACCGAGGCTCTGAGAATCCCGTTTGCGTTGATTACCATAAAATTCCTTGAAAAATTGATCAAAAAAAGGATCACCAAAAGGCGATACCGAACCGCCTTTGTTCTTCTTGATGACAGTAATATTAACAACTGACGGACTGACGGCTTCCACGGCCTTGACCACTGGAGTACGACGATCATTTTCTGCTTGGGCCGGACTGATAACGACAGCGAAGCACAGAATGAAGGAGAGAACGACAAGCAACTTATTCATACTATTTATTCTCCTGCCATGGCACGAAGCCGGGCAATACGATCTTCAATGGGAGGATGCGTCGCGAACAGGGACATGGTCCGTCTGCCCGAAAAAGGATTGACGATAAACATGTTTTCCGTGGCCGGGCTGCCCTCAAGCGGAACCTGTCGAGAGGCTGCATCAAGTTTTGCCAATGCCCCGGCAAGATGCAGGGGATTCTGCGCAAGTCGCGCTCCGGTTGAATCAGCCAAATATTCACGGGAACGGGAAATAGCCATCTGAATCAATCCGGCCGCCACGGGAGCAAGAAAGGCCATGGCTAACGCAGCAAGAGGGCTGCCGCCTTCATCGTCGTCACGGGAAAAACCACCGAAAATAGCGGTCCACTGCAACATGTTGGCAATAAAAACAATAGCCCCGGCCAACACCGCCGCGATAGTTTGGATGAGAATATCACGATTGGCGATATGCCCGAGTTCGTGCGCAAGCACACCTTTGAGTTCGTCGGGACTCAGGATGTTGACGATACCACGAGTGACAGCCACCACGGCGTTCTCAGGGTTACGCCCCGTTGCAAAGGCATTGGGCGAATCTTGAGGGATGAGAAAAACACGCGGCTTGGGAATGCCTGCGGAAACGGCCATTTCTTCCACTACACGGTGGATATGCGGAGCATCGCCCGGAGACAATTCCTGTGCTTTGTACATCTTGAGCACAATTTTATCCGAATACCAATAGCTACCCACATTCATGAGCATGGCAAGGCCAAAGGCCAGAAACAAACCAACACGGCCCCCCATGGCACCGCCGAGCATCATGAGCAGGCCGGTGAGTAAGCCCAGAAGCAAAACTGTCTTTATCTGACTGGTCATGTCAGCTGTATCCTCCAAAATATTTCAACTTGTTGACTGCCAATAGATAGGAATTCGGGTACAAAGGTCAAGAGAAAGGCAAAGGGAGAAATCCGGCCACAAAGCTCTGCTGTCACATAATTGAATGACAATTATTTGCATAACGCGCCGAGAAAACGCATTTATAATTTGCCCAAGCGCCAAAATCATTATATTTACATGTTCAATAACCACCCTCGCGCCCGGGAGATCGTTTATGAAAACAAACCAGGACGAAACTGTAATGCCAAAAAGCACTGAAATTCTGACCGTTGGTCCAGCCAAGATCAAGAATCCAATTAATTTCGGAAGATTCGCCGAAGATGATGAAGCGGTTCTGGTAAACATCTCTCGCAGAAATGTGGATGGTTCCAACCGGAGCAAGAAGACCCCGGACCATGTTTATTTCGAAGCCGCCGGGCCCCGTGAAAAAATCTATTATGACGCGAGCAAAACCAAATGTGCTGTCGTAACCTGCGGCGGCCTGTGCCCCGGCCTGAACGATGTTATCCGGGCTATCGTCATGACCGCCCACCACGAATACAAGGTCACATCTGTCTTCGGCATCCAGTATGGTCTGGCCGGATTTGTACCAGAACAAGGCTATGACGTAATCGACCTGACCCCGGAATATGTCAGCCGCATCCACGAATTCGGTGGAACCGTGCTTGGCAGCTCCCGAGGTCCTCAGGAACCGGAAGCTATTGTGGATGCTCTGGAGCGCATGAATGTCGGCATCCTGTTCATGATCGGCGGTGACGGGACCATGCGGGCCGCCTCCAAGGTCGTAAAAGAAATTTCTCACCGGGGCCTGTCCATTTCTGTAGTGGGACTGCCAAAAACCATTGACAACGACATCAATTATGCCTCGCCATCATTCGGCTTCGACACCTCCGTAGAAACTGCGGCCATGGCCATCAAGGGCGCACATGTTGAAGCCACGGGCGCACCCTGGGGTATTGGCCTAGTCAAGGTCATGGGACGTGATGCAGGTTACATAGCCGCACAAAGTGCACTCTCCTGCCAAGAAGTCAACTTCTGTCTCATCCCCGAAGATCCGTTCGACATTCATGGTGAAAATGGTCTTCTGGCCGCTCTGGACAAACGAATGAGAAAGAGTGGTGATGCGGTCATCGTGGTGGCTGAAGGGGCAGGGCAGGAACTCCTCAAAGAATCCAGCCAGAAAGATGCTTCGGGCAATGTCCAACTGAGCGACATCGCCTCCCTACTCAAAAAAGAAATCATCACGTACTTCGAAGATCAAGGGATCGAGCCGACCCTGAAATACATCGACCCGAGTTATATCATCCGTTCCGTCCCGGCCAACGCCAACGACCGTATCTACTGCTCATTCCTCGGCATCAACGCCGTCCATGCAGGCATGACCGGACGCACAGGGATGGTCATCTCCCGCTGGAACGGACGGTACGTCCACATTCCCATAGAGTTGGTGACTAAAGGGAAAAAACGTATCAACGTTCAGTCCAATTACTGGCGCGCAGTGCTTGAGTCCACAGGGCAACCAACAAGTCTGAAAAATTCATAACGACTTATGAGAGTGATAATTATTGTTGATAAAGACAAAAGATAGGTATAGGGTCCTCAGAATCTTGAATAAATTTTTGGTAAAAGTTTACGAGCAATATCCGCAAGGGGGTTTGTATGGATGTGCTGATGCTTTCACGGCTGCAATTTGCTGCGGCCACCATGTTTCACTTCATCTTCGTCCCACTGACTCTGGGGCTATCGGTACTCATCGCGTTCATGGAAACAAGGTATGTCCAGACCGGCGATGAAGTGTATCGAAAAATGGCAAAATTCTGGGGAAAAATCTTCCTGGTCAACTTTGCCCTCGGTGTTGTCACCGGTATCACGCTGGAATTCCAATTCGGCACAAACTGGTCAAGATACTCCGCCTACGTGGGCGATATCTTCGGTTCGCTGCTCGCCATTGAAGCGACAGCCGCATTTTTCCTTGAATCCACTTTTATCGGCGTCTGGCATTTCGGTTGGGAAAAGCTCTCACCCAAGGCCCACGCCACCGTGGCATGGCTGGTGGCCGGTGCTTCCAACTTGTCCGCCATCTGGATTCTCATTGCCAACGGCTTCATGCAAGACCCGACCGGTTTTGTCCTCCGTAACGGTCGCGCCGAGCTGACCGACTTTGTGGCGGTCATCACCAACAAGTGGGCATGGCTGGAATTCTTCCACATGATCCCAGCGGCTTTGTGTCTCGCAGGATTTTTCCTCATGGGCGTCTCCGCATGGCACTTGATCCGAAAAAGTGAAGTCGATTTCTTCCAGAAGTCCTTCAATATCGGTGTCACCGTAGCACTGGTTTTCTCCATAGTCGTTGCGGCCGAAGGGCACATCCATGGTAACAACATGTCCCTCAAGCAACCCGCCAAGCTGGCTGCCATGGAATCCCACTGGGAAACCCAGACCAATGCGCCCATGTACCTGCTGGTTGTTCCGGGTGAAGATGGCAATCTGGTGGAAGCCCTACCGATCCCCGGTGCTTTAAGCTTCCTGGCCTACAACGATTTCAACGCCGAGGTGAAAGGGCTGAACGACTTCCCCAAGGAAGACCGTCCGCCTGTGCTCATCACTTTCCTGGCCTTCAGGACCATGGTTGGCATCGGAACACTGATGCCTGCAATTGCTCTGCTCGGTTGGGTCATGCGCAACAAGCTTGATAAAATTCCGTTGTACCTCAAAGTACTACCGTACTGCATTCCGCTTCCCTATATCGCCATCTGGGCCGGTTGGACTCTGGCAGAGGTCGGACGTCAGCCGTGGATCGTCTACGGACTCATGCGCACCTCGGATGCCGTTTCACCAGTCGGGGCGGGCGAGGTCACATTCTCGTTCGTTCTCATGTGCCTCCTGTATTCCCTGCTTGGTGCAGCCGGTATATGGCTGATGATTAAGCTTGCCAAAAAGGGTCCCGAAGACAACAGCCCCATCCAGGTCTAGCCTGAGTGTGCGAATAGAAGGAGTTACTCTATGGAAAATCTGATAGAAATCGGTTCGCTGCACTATTACCTGGCGATGATCTGGTTCGTCCTCTGGGGTGTGCTTTGGGCCGTCTATTTCATTCTGGATGGCTTTGACCTTGGCGTGGGGACCCTACTTCCCTTCCTTGCAAAGGATGAAGCAGAGAAACGGGCCATGCTCAATTCCACCGGCCCATTCTGGGACGGCAACGAAGTCTGGTTGATCGCAGCAGGTGGTGTCACTTTCGCAGCCTTCCCATATGCATATGCCCAGATGTTCAGCGGGCTATACACTGCCCTCATGCTGCTCTTGTTCACCCTCATCGTGCGCGGTGTGTCCTTTGAATTCCGTTCAAAGGTGGAACATGACGGCTGGAAAAAACTCTGGGACACCGCCCACGCGGTCTGTTCCTTCCTTCCCGCCTTGCTTCTCGGGGTTACCTTTGGAAACATCTTCCAGGGACTGCCTCTGGATGCAACCGGATTCTCCCAGGCCGGACTACTCGGCCTGCTCAATCCGTACGGTCTTGCTGGCGGCGTGCTGTTCGTCGTCATCTTTTTGATGCACGGCGCACTCTGGATGACCATCCGCACTACCGGCGAACTGCATACGCGGGCCGAGAATTTGGCCATCAAGCTCTGGCCAGTTGAAGTCGTCCTGACGGTCCTGTTCCTCGCCTTCACAGCCGTGAGCACCAAGCTGTTCACCAACTACCTAGTCTACCCGATCCTCTTCGTCATCCTATTGCTGCCCGTGGCCGGCCTGGTGCTCATGCGCACCTACCTCGGCGCGAAGAAGTACTGGATGGCATGGGGCGCATCTTGCCTGTACATCGGCGGGACAGCGTTGTTCGGTGTAGTCGGTATCTTCCCGGCCATTATCCCGTCCAACCCAAGCCCGGCCAACAGCTTGACTATTCTGAATTCCTCATCGAGTGAATTGACGCTGACAATTATGCTCGGCGTGGCCGTGATTTTCATCCCGTTGATTATCGGTTACCAGTTCTGGGCATATAAAATACTTGCAACGCCTATTACGGATGAAGACATCCATTACTAGGCCGCAAACCTGTTGAAACATAAAGCCCTGCCCAGTTAATTGGGCAGGGCTTTTTTTGTATTCATTAAACCGCCTTCGGCGAAGGAGGATATAATTTTTTTTTATAAACGACAGCCTTCGCGAAGCGACACAAAAAATTTTGGAAAGTCCAGAGAACCTTTTGGAAAAGGTTCTCTGGTCCCGCTGAAAACGACCGCCGGTAGGCCCGCCGGAAGCATTCGGTTATTTTTGTTTACGGGTTCCGGCGTAAAGTTCGTATTCGAGCAACCGGCATTCGATTTTAGCGTTCCAGAAAATCTTTCGACTCTTAGTGCGTAAACCGATGCGCTTGGCGAGACTGGAGTTACCTGTAAAAATAAACCCTGTTTTGCCACCGCAGTGCTGCTTAAAGAAATCGCCGATGCCACTATAAACACTTTCGAGTTGTTGAATTTCGCCAAGCCGCTGGCCATATTCCGGGTTGAGCATAACAATACCGGGACCTTCAGGAATCTCTGTTTCCGAATAATCACAGAGAGCAAACTCAATAAAATCACCGACTCCTGCGAGACGGGCATTATCCTTGGCGGCCTCGATCGCTTCGGGATCGTGATCGGTCGCTATAATTCGACCCTTGATTTCAGGATTCTCCGCATCTTCGGCCTGACCGAGCATGTCATCCCAGAATTCCTGATCAAATCCAAGAAGCTGCTTAAAAGCGAAATCATCCCGCAACAACCCAGGAGCACCATTCAGAGCCATAAGTGCAGCCTCAATGGCAAGAGTGCCTGCGCCACACATGGGACCGATGAAATGTCCGCCCTGCTTGGCAAGCTCTGGCCATCCTGAAGAAAGTACACAGGCAGCAGCCAGCGTTTCCTGCATGGGTGCAGTGTGGGGACGCTTGCGGTACCCACGCCGAGGCAAAGGATCACCTGTTGTGTCGAGATAGATGGTCGCCTGATTTTCCCGCCAATGCAGGAACAAACAGACACCTGTTGTCTCCGGGCCTGAATCCGGCCGCACATCAAACATCTCCATGAAGCGATCAGCCACAGCATCCTTGACCCGCAAACCAGCGAATCTGGAATCTGTAACCGTTGTATCGCGAATGGAAGCATCCACTCGAAAATACCCGTCTTTGGCAATAAACTCTTCCCATTGAAGGGACCGAATTTCACGATAGAGTTCATCAGTATCAAAAGCGCGGAATCGCTTAAGCTCAAGAAGCACGCGATGACCGGTTCGAATCCAGAGATTCAGGTTCATGCAATCCTTGAGTGAACCATAGGTCTGAACGCCAGCATCCATGACATACCTGCGAGAATACCCGAGCTGTTCAAGCTCACGGTCAAGATACTCGGGGATACCCTTGGGACAGGTGACGAGAATGGGGGCCTCTTGAGAAAAAATATCCATGAAAACCTCGATTATAAAGGACGCATGTCCCACTCGACCACAGGATCATGATCGGCGGCGGGACCGGATGAAAAGTCAGTAACGGAAGCCGTCCTGACATTGGGCAAGGGGGCGGGACTGGACAGGGCCAGAAAGAAAGCCAGGCCAGTGGCAACACCCAATGACGGATCAAACAACAAGGGAACAACCATCCCCAAGGTAAACAAGACAACGAACAGCCCTGCGCCCAATCGTGACATCCTACGATACAATAGGACAAACAAAACAACCAGACAAAGACCCGGAAGAATCATGCCCCACCCCAGAACAAGCCGAAGCCAGAATGCGGACACCTGAGGAAGATGCGCTCCCATAAGAGCAAGCGATCCTGTCGCGGCTTCCCAAAGCCCGGCCATACCGGGCGGGAAAGTCAAAGGCAGGGCCTTGGTCAAAGGAAGACCGGTCAAAAGCAACATGGGGTCGCTGACAAACAGAGACAAGGATTTGGCCCACAACCAATAATCCACATAGCGAACGGCTTCGGAGGAAGTCGTTGGTAAAAGAAAGGTCACACCGATCAACAATAAAAAAGCAAGTAGAACTACTGTACGAATAGTCTTTGACCCACGGCCAAAACAAAGAAATATCCAACCGGCAGCAAACAGACCGGTCCGGGACAAAGTGGCTGCTATGCCAAGCAAAATCAAGAACCGCCACACCGGCCTTCCCTGATCAGGTTCGTATACGCCGCCGTCGTTTTCTCCACACCGAAGGCTGGCGCACAAAGAAAGCAGCAGCAACCCGGCCAGAATGTCGATATTCCCAATCCAACGCGTAACAGGCGCACTGTGATAAATAGACGCCTCGACCGCCAGATCAATCAAGCACAGCAGACCAAGCAGGCCGCCATACCGTTGAAAATCAGCCCTATCCGGCAAGCCAAAGGTGATGATCCACAAGAAACAAAATACGAGCATGACCACTGGCGTCAACTCGACAACTACTGGCACAAAAATTTTCAACTGATGTATGAGATCCTGACCATTTTTGACAACTATAAAGACCAACGTAATAAACATTCCCACTTCAAAAAAGAAACGCTTTTTAAGACGAGCACCGGAACGGCGGAACAACATGGCGTAGATTACCCCGACACCGGCAAGAAGCAACCACGGCAGGACTGGCGAAACAGGTCGAGTCGAAGGCATAAAGACGCTCAACACTGTCACCAACGGCACAGCCACATATGCAATGGCAAGAGGAAATGGTGCCAGTCTGGTTGCGGCACCGGATACGGGTTGTTCCTGTTTCATACGCACCGTCAGTTACCTTGTTGGGTAACGCAGGTAAAGGCGGATTCCACACCCGGAGTTTGTTCCCCTAAAGCCTCTTAAAAATATGTTTTTTTAACTCACCGCGATTATTAAAGATTCGCTGCAAATTTCCACACAAGAGACAATGTGCCGATATAATTAAGAAAACATGCAACCCCTTAAAGAAATTGAAAATATTGTTTAATACAAAAAATTCCTGTATAGTAGCACGGTGTTACCAAGCCTGGGGGGGCATGTGTGGACAACGATATTCCGATAGGAGTGTCCATGAAAAAGGTTGCACTGATTAATTCCGGGAAACCGGTTTTCACTGCATTTCTCCTGACTCTGCTACTCGGACTTTTGCCGGGATGCGCAGTAGTGGGACCGTTGTTGAGTTTAGGCAGTTTTGCCGGGCTCGCGCCGCTTCAGTATATTTCGACAGCCTACACCATAGGTGAATTCTCTTACGAATACGCTGCCAATGACAAGGACCCCGGTGAAGTCATTGAGGGCAAGATCAACGCCATGGTTTCCGGCGAAGCGTTTGAACTACCCGAGTATATGCAGGATGACCCCGCAGGGCCTGAAGCACCTGTCATGGTTGCGGAAGCAGAAGTTGACCAGACGCCATCCATGGCCGAAGAAGCCCGACAGCACCGGATCGAGAATCTCATGGGCCGCCGCCAGGTGCAATTTGAACGACTGGAGCTACGACGCATGGCCTTTCTCAAGGCGCAATCCAACAACGAGTTAAGCCTTCGCCAGACTGCAATGTCAGAAAGGACCGACCTGTTCCGAGGTGCCATCGACGAGGTCTCATTGGACTAATTGCACCCGCTCTCCGCAGAATTTCAGGCACACGTCCCACCGGATGTGTGCCTTTTTTCGTCTGGATAAATAAAACCAACATGCGTATATCCTTTTTCAACACTATGAAAAAATCACTCACATACACATACGTTTTGCTCATTACCAGCATGATGCTGTGGGGCGGCACATGGGTGGCTGGCCGGATTCTGGTACAGTACATACACCCTATGTCCGCAGCTTTTCTGCGTTTTACATTTGCTTCAGCAACGCTCATCTTGATGTGCTGGAAAACGGAAGGACGCATTCCTCGACTCGCCCGCCACGAAATCATACCGGTCCTCGGCCTCGGTGCGACGGGCGTATTCGCCTATAGCTACTTCTTTTTCACCGGGCTACAGACGACTTCAGCCGGACGTGCCGCGCTCATCGTGGCCTGTATTCCGGTCTGCATCTCCGTACTCTCGGCCGTGTTCTACAAGGAAAGATTCGGCCCGATACGCATCGTTGGCGCACTCATTTCTCTCGTTGGGGTATCCGTGGTCATCGCCAACGGCAGTCCTCTCGCCCTTCTCTCCGAGGGAGTGAGTCGGGGAGACTTCCTGATTCTCGGCTGTGTAGCCAGTTGGACCGCCTATACGATGGGTGGACGATCAGTCACAAAAAACCTGTCTCCCCTCACTTCAGTGGCATGGTCCTGCATTTTCGGAACGATGTTGCTCATCCCCGCAGCCTTCGCAAACGGCCTGATTTCGGATATCAGCAACGTCCCGCCCGTGGGATGGGTTTGTGTCGTCTTTCTCGGAGTTCTCGCGACAGGATTCGCTTATTGTTGGTACTATGAAGCCATTTCCATCATCGGTGCATCCAGATCAGGTATCTTCATCAACACGGTCCCCATATTCGCAGTGGTCATGGGCTTTTTCCTGCTGGATGAACCTATCCATCTTTCTTTGGCCCTCGGTGGCTTCATGGTCATCACAGGCGTATACCTGACCAACAGACAGTAACCCTTTCATTGCCAACACACAGCGCATGGCGCACAATGGGTTCTCCAAGGAGGACATCATGGAAAAACGTTTGGAACGACTGGAAAGCCTTGTGGCTCTTCAGGACAGGACCATGGAAAAACTAAACGATCAGTTGTTTGAACAACAACAGCAGATCACAGGTTTGGAACAATTGGTACGTCGGTTGGCGGGTAAAGTCCGCGAACTGGATGCAGACATGGAACAATCAGGCGGATTGGACGTTCCGCCGCCTCACTATAACGGATAAAGGCGTTCCATGACACACCCCACAGCACAACAAGTCATCGACCACCTCGGACTCATCCCGCACCCGGAAGAAGGTGGTTGGTTTCTTGAAACCCACCGTTCCGAGGAATCTTTCACGCAAGAGATTTTACCCAAACGGTATTCTGGCAACCGCTGCCACTCTACGGCCATCTACTACTTGCTAACGCCGGACACTTATTCTCATATGCATCGCCTCGTGACCGATGAAATATTTCATTTTTATGCAGGAGATCCGTGCGAGATGCTCCAGCTTCATCCAAATGGAAATGGGGAAATCATTACTTTAGGAAACGACTTGCTGTCCGACCAAAATCCACAGGTAAGAGTTCCGAGTTCCTCGTGGCAGGGTATGCGCCTCCTCCCCGGTGGCACCTTCGCCCTCATGGGATGCACTGTCGCCCCTGGCTTTGAATTCGCAGACTATTCTCATGGCACGCGGCATGACCTCATCGAAAAATTCCCAGATTTCGAAGTGCAAATCAGCAGACTGACAACCAAATAGCAAAAGGCGTCTTCATATGAAGACGCCCCTTTCACAAATCGGCACAAACGCTTATACCGACTCAACGTAACAGACTTCAATGACTTCCACTTCCGCAGCAGTAACCGCCGCATCCAATCTGTCCTGATAGGCAAGCCGTTGGCCGACAATTGTCCCGGCAAGCAGTCCCCAGGCTGCACGATTTTCAACGATGTGCATAGCCAATGTAGACACGTCCATGCCCCTGTTCACGGCAATGACATCCAGAAGCGGAACACTTGATTCAGGATCAGCACGATACGCAAGGGCCTCGGCGTATTGCTGTCCCCAGGTCTGTCGCTCCATCAACCCATACTTGCCTTCAACCTCCATGATAAAGGAATCTGCAAGATTGGATATTTCCCGCTGTTTAGCTTTGCGGGCGGCATTCATTTTGGCAGTTTCATCCACCGTGGCCGTGATGATCTTTTCCCGAAAAATCAGATCATCATTTTTACACCACTCGGTTACATAGGTTGTAAACGGCTCCCGATCGATGGGGACGGCTTCATTATAACCCAACCCATCCCACTGTTCTCGAGACAAGTCTGTAAATTTTCGAATAAGCCCCATGTGCTCGACTTTGGCCGGGGGATTCTGTCGATAAGTACCATCGGAATATCTAAACATGACGTTCTCCTTAAAAGGCGTTGCTGTATTTTGTTGATTCAAGAATGGCGAGGCCAACGACTGTACTGGCAGCACCATTGATCCACGCATCCGGGCGAATGACCTTAAAGCCCTGCGATGTCGCAAGGACAACATCCCCTGTCCACTCGGCGCTATTATCCGAGGGGATAAGCCCCTCGTTGACCGGATTGGTCATTGACCTCCGGGTATCAAAGTTCTGCCAATCAGTAGATGAAGACGCTGTATTTTTGAGGAAGGGGACCGAAAGCAGTTTCCCGCCAAGGCTCACAAACGGACCGTCAGCAAGGCCATTGCCAACATACGAAAAGGCCTTGAACACGTCTGAATCAGTGAACAGGTACGCGACATATTGACCCGTCGGCGCGTCGTGAGAAAAGCCAAATGAGGTGGCTGTATTACTCCACGACATAGGGCTTGCGGCGGTAGTATCGAATTTCAACCCAAGGGCTTGCCCTAGAGCAGTATGGTATATCCGCCATGGATCTTCCCCGTCCCTCCGCTTGACCATTGCAAAGGTCACAGGTTTTCCAAATCCATGCCCCACGGAGGTTTCAACGCCTGAAACATGATCAAATGTCACAATCTCAAACCCATGCGCACTTCCGGCCTTCAAACAAAGATCGATAAACCTGTCATCAAATTTATTGCAATTATCATTCGGACCTAACGAATATCCATTACTATCAAACGATTTGAGAGCAATGGCAGACGACCTCTCCCACACATCGTAGTTTGTATTCAACATCTTTGTCGCGCCACGCTTAGAGTCGCAAAGTGTCCACTTAAAAGAACAATCCCTATTTTTTATATTTACAAAATCAGGACAAAAACCCAATGAGCAAATAGCTGTGGTCCCCACTTTTCCAGTAAAGAATTGAGCTTCGATAAGGTACACCGTATCCACGCCCGCCCCCGGAATCAGCATCCGATGTTGCAGATAGGCGACAGACCCTGCGTAATCTATGGTAGCGACTTTTTCGTCAGTAATGGTCAGGGCCCCAAGCGTTATCCAACTGATACCATCATCCGACCCCTGAAATTGTATTTCACGAGAATGATGTTGGTAGGTAATTCCATAATTGGAAGCCCCGTACCACCGTGCGCGGGAAATCAATTTCGGCTCATCCCATATCTTTCCAATCATCGGAGATGGGCCAGCATTGGCCAGTCTCTGAGAACCATTGGAACTAATGGACAACGTTATTCCATTAAATGCTTTGCTCAGATTACCGTCTGAATTGTATGTCCACGTACTTCCAATCGGTGTACCGACAGCACCATCAACAAGACTTGCTCCTGCATCCTCGCCTTCTCCCACCCGACACACTATATCTGCAACGGTTGCAGAGACAAAAGGACGGGGAGTTGGGAGTTTACTGGAACAAAGCGGCAGATATCCGACGGGAAGCCAATCGGAGTCTTCAGAACCAAAAGAGACAACACTGCTAAGGGTATCTCCACTGTTGTACTTACCAAATACCGGAACATAGTCCCCATCAGACACTATGGCGACGGTCCCTACAGCAACCCCGTTGTTCCAAATCTCGACGGGAGAATTATCCCTCATGATCCTGAGTTCTCTCAAATCAGCATCATACATGATGATTGCAGACGAAGGGAGCAAGTTGTTTTTAGCGACACTGCCACCCCAGGAATCACCTGTTAGACCGACCATGCTTTTGGATGCGCCCTTAACCTTCATGATTCCGGAAAAAGATTGAGGACCTGACATCGCAATAGTTTCAACCCTCCATGCCCACCTGCCGATCTTCGGCAAAACATATGTGCCTGTGGACCATTCATCGCCTGCACCACCAGTGCATTTTCTGACACAATTTCCATGGGAATACTGGACCGTCCCGTTGTCCAACGAAGATAAAGGATTCAACACACAAAAGTTGTTGGTTGGCGTGTCCACGGTCTGCGTCGCATTGTTAAAGGTCCAGTCGTTCCCATTACCAGAACTGTCTTTCCCCAAATTGGAGGCGTCCGAAAAACCCAAATAGGTATGTTTTACAATATACTCATCCAGCTTCTTACGCCGAACGACAAGACCGGAAACAACATCAGATACCTCCAGAAAATAAAAAGGATTCGGCCATGTTGCATTATCATCGAAAACGATCACGTCAGAATAATACCCTTTGTCTGTTCCGGCGAACTCAATCAAAACAACTGAAACAAAAGCCGCATGAGTTGAGGGGACAGCCCCGGAAAACTCTCCAATTTTCACTGTGTTCTTGTAAACATTAACACGACTATTCCCGACTTTCTGGATGGTAATCCAGTAATGGTGTGTAGGGTCACCAAGCGGTTTGACTGGATTCACGGCCGTCGGCTTGAAACCAAAATGAATTGTACAACCATACCCAAGCGTGGAGGAAGAAGAGAACCCCGATTCGCAAAGGGCGGAATAGGCTATCTCGATCGGATAGACAGTCCTTCCACCACCTGTTTCCTTTGGTGTAAGCATGGCTATACCTCCATATTTTGCACGGCAATAATGGTCTTGCGCGCATTGAACTGCTCAACCACCACACGGATTTCCCCAGCCAAAGAATTGGGACTCGCGGGCGTTTCGCTCACCTTGTAGGATGCAGCCAAGTTCAACTCGTGGCCTGCGGGATACACATGAAAAACATAGGTTCCGTCATACGGCAGGGACACATCCGTAAACTGACTTTCTTCCGTCAAAGTCCAGGCAACATGATTGCGTTCCACCACCAGTTCGGACAAGTTTATGCCTGTGTGCACCTGAACCTCATCACCATAAACCGCCTTGAGCAAACTGCCGGAGAGAGTCCGAACGATATTCCCTTCCGAATCGATGGCCTGAAGTACTTCATCTCCTGAACTGCAACAGGCCACGGCCATGCCCGTTGCTCCGAACCCAAGGCCAATCAGAGCCTCCGTGGGATTCGTGGCCCCGGTTCCGCCCTGCGTCACGGGAATGGGAATGGCGACCTGACCAAAATCAATAATTTCCTTGTTTTCCAGATTGTCTTGAGTGGCATTCCAACCAAGGACGTTGTCTGCGGCTGGTTCCGGCAAAACCAAACCTTCTACGGCGGATGAAATGCGCAACGAGATCGTCCTATCGAGCCGTTCGGACAACGCCTGACAAATCATGGTCAACTTATCCAGAGCCGCTTCATGGGATGCGGCAGGAAAAGCCCCATTCTCGAGATAATCCGCCTCCTGGGTCAAAGCAGGACAACGACGCACAAACAGGACCTCCCCCTTCTGCAAAGTCCGGTTCATGTGGCATTCCCCACACGCCTGTTCTCCGGCCCCTGTCAGTGTATAATCAGAGCCAAGAATCTGTACGGTTTCAACGCCTTCAACGTCACTCACAAGAACTTTAACGTCTTCATCCCGCATAAACATAAACGGCAGTTCAAAAACGCAAGTCGACCCATTCCCATCAAAATAATCTCTTGTCTTCAGTGATGCGATAGTCATGACTATTTCCCCGTTCCATAGATTTTCGATCCCATGGACAAAATGGAACGATTGGGTGACGCGCCACTATTGATGCGCAACATGTTCGCACTGTTCCTCCCATCCTGAAGGGAGGATTCGGCATCTGCAGCACCTTCGAACAACACGTCTTCTTCATCCTGCCTGTCCTTGATGCGATCAGCGTCCCGAACCAATGATTTGGAGCCGGACATGACAAGGTTCGACCCACCCCACCCGGCGGCCCGTCTGGACCGACCTCGTTCTCTTTCGGATCGCAAATCTTCAGCATCACCCGCCGCATGTCGTTGTGTTTCCCAGGCCTTACGCTTGGCATCAGTTTCCCTGAGTCTGGCCTGCTCTTCACTGGAATTGTCACCCGAAGAGGGGTTCCCCACCATTTTCTGAAAATCCTGGACCAGCCCCAGCCCGTCCTGAACCATGTTTAAAGCCTGCGTCGAATTGGTTCCCATAATCTTATCCTTATATATTTCAGGGTTGATCCCGGTTATTCGTTGACCACCAGATATGGAACAATGAGCAAAACCGACATGGGCAGAGGTTGATCCTGCACAATGGTAAGCACACCGTCCCGATTCCAGCCTTTAGGGAAATTCACGATCTTATCGCCGCTAAATGCGTCAGGGGCATACCCCATGGGGACGGCAGCTGTGCGGAAGTAGACCGGCTCGAGATGTTGCTCATCCGGGCCAATCTTGCCGCCCAAAGTATTGTAAAATCGAGCCGCCACCTTGACGATACGTTTCTTCTTGGTCTGGGCCGTGCCACGCTGACTCCCCGATTCAATACGCATCGGCTGGACTTTGGAGACAAAGGGCAGCCCTGCATGGACCGTGGAAGCAAAACGATCAAGCTGGATGGTTCCATCGTCCGCCACGGCTCTGTCGGCCAAGACAGCTCCATCAGCGAGCACAGACACCGTCCGCCCTGCGAGATGCCCCAGTCCTCCCATGGTGACCGCAGGCTCGCCTTCATACGTCACGCCGCTATCCACGAAAAAACCATTGGTAATTGATCCGTCGAAATCCCCTTCAAGAATTTCGAGAAATCGCCGATCAACTCCTCGGACGACACGACGAACGACAATCCACAATTCATCTCGCTTGTCCCTGTCACTATAAATTGACGTGACACCCTCCACGATTCCGTCAGTGAGGATTCGAGACCATGCCGCGACCTCCTGATCCGGCACATACGTCATAGCAACCATGACCCCGTCCTTGCGTACGCCGTACACAATGGAGTCCGGCTCCTGCACATAGGCCATCTGGGTCAAACCACTTTCAGTGATATGTTCGGACAAAATGGTCAGATCCTTGGAAACATAGGCGTCGGATTCATATCGATAGGCCATCTCTCGAATCTTCTTGCCCGCCCGTTGAATATAGAGCGTGGCAAATCCGACGGACTCGGGTCGGGTGGGAGAAGCACCGCTTGTGCCCTCATGGTTGGCTTTGATATTTTCTGGCGTCACAGGCTCACTCATGCCACCGCCCAATGTCCACTCACCACCCGCCGTGCCGACCCACAAAAGGTTACGAGGAACAATGAACTCAATTCCATTCCCCTGATGACCGGCCAGAGTGACTTCAATGGCGTCATCATCAAGCGGCTTTTCTCCTGCTGGAGCAGCCGTCCTGTCGCCGACCTCAAAACATTCCCAAAACTCGCTCTGAAGTTCCCCGGAGGCATCCCAAATGGACTCGATTTGTTTATTCCCCGGCGCATCCTTGAAGGTGATGGTCTCGTTCGAGCCGGTAGCCACATAATTTTTTGCGCCCTTGTATCTGTAATACCGCGTGGAACCATCCCCGTGCTGTCCCTTGAGGCCGTCTTTTGCCTCAAAGCCATCACCGTCGAGCAACACAATGTTGTCACCGGCTTTGCCATCACGAAAGCCATCACTGTTGGCATCCTTGATTTCACGGTCACGCCAGCCGTCGAATGGCACTTCACACGTCTTCAGACGAAAATCCTTCATCTCTCCAACACGGGACATCCACAAGGTGTCAGGTTTGTCCGGTATCCCTGCCAAAACCAGTCGTTGTTGATAAAAGCCAACCACTGACGGATAATTATTTTCAGCCCAGGATTTTGGCTTGCCGATAAAAACCATTTCTTCAATGGTCCACGCCTCAACACTTTCACGTTTCACGGTGCGGGGGGGATGGTCGGGATGCACGACAATAAGCATGTCACCGGACTGTGCATACCGAAGCTGTTTGAATTCCTGTGCCTTGTAGGGGATGTCTCCCTCGAATTCGCTCTCTCTCGTCAGGGCTGAAAAAACACGCATACGCCCTTGCCCGGATTGATCCTCACCAAACTCCACAACAAAAGTTCGTGAACCATCCAATTCAAACGGTATAAGCAGCGCCTTTTTTTTCGAATTTATGGCTTCTGCCAAAAATCGAAAACCGGACCGTCGAGTCGTCCCGCCGTGGGGGTGTACTTGAAAATTTTCCAAAACTCGACATCCATTGAAATATTTGGAAATGTCAGTTCGTCCGTCCAAACGGGGACTGATTTCACCCGCTGTAAAATTTGTCACTGATGGTGTACTTATACTCATAACTCGCTGGCTCCTTTTATCGGGGGCTCACCCCTGGCATGCGACAGAGCGTAGCCCCGGTTTTCGCACCGGAGAACGATCCGGTACTCACAGGAGCCGAGAGGTATAAAAAAACAACTTGACGATGTTTTAGGAATGACGATGACGGGGATGCTTCAATAGGAATATTTTACCGACATAATATCAAATAGTTACAGCTATGTTCAAATCTAAAACTACGGTTATAAGACACAAGATGTGAAAGAATGACATACGAATGAGTATCCAATGACATACCAAAACACAGGCAAAGGAAATTCTCGATCGGCAGGGGAAGCAAAAGATAAAAAAATACAACAAAAAAACCCTTATTTCAACAGTTTAAGCTGAAATAAGGGCATTAAAAACGCCGTGCGGATGCACACGATTAATTCACCGCTGCGGACACCGGTTCGTCACCGCCTCCCTTCTCACGGTTCAAACGAATGACCTGCGTGGTAAAAGTTGTCTCACCGGGCATACAGGCAGGGCATCCTTCGGACAGAATCACGCACCGTTGATCAAGAGTAGACACATCGATTCCGGCCAACTTGAGCAGCCGAGTTGTCATGCCTGGCCGCCAAAGGACTGGCTGGCCACATCGGTGGCACTCCACATACAGAGTTTCAGGATCAAATTTCTTTGTCATACTTAGAAAATAATCCTCCTCAGAAGGAATGGCAAGGGCGATGATGGTATAATCATTCATATTTGACAGACCGGAAAACCCTGCTTGGCATTAAATTTGATATATCGAATCGGTTGGCAATATATTCCCCAAAACGCTTTCAAGGACACGTTGTGAAAACTCAATATTTGATTATCGGAGCAGGCCCCACCGGACTTGGCGCGGCTCATCGACTGAAAGAACTGGGCAATGAGGACTTCCTGATTCTGGAACAGCACGACTATGCAGGTGGCTTGTCGGCCAGTTTCACGGATGACAAAGGATTCACCTGGGATATCGGTGGACACGTGGTCTTTTCCCACTATGAATATTTTGACACGCTCATGAACTCCCTGCTCGGCGACGATCGATTGGAGCATGAACGAGAATCCTGGGTCCGGTCCAACAACACATGGGTTCCATACCCGTTTCAGAACAACATTCGCCACTTGCCCAAAGAGGCACGGTGGGAATGCGTCAAGGGACTGTTACCGGGCAACAGGACCGAAGTCTCGCCCACAAATTTCGCACAGTGGATCGACTCCATCTTCGGGATGGGCATCGCAAAACATTTCATGACCCCATACAATTTTAAAGTATGGGCCACGCCACCTGAATTGATGCAGTTCAACTGGATCGGCGAACGCGTGTCTGTTGTTGATCTGAAAAAAGTGCTCAAAAACATCATCCTTGAACAGGACGATGTTGCCTGGGGGCCAAACAATACTTTCAAATTCCCGCTCAAGGGTGGCACGGGTGAAATATTCCGGCGTCTGGCTTCACGCATGGAAGACCGTATTCAATACGGGCAATCTGTGGTCGCCATTGATGCAAAAAGCAAAAAAGCAACGACTGCTGAAGGGCTTGAAATCGAATACGAGACCCTGCTCAACTCGGCTCCTCTCGACATATTGGCAAGCCAATGGCTCACCGAAAAAAATGACACCATGCTAGATGCCGCAGGCAAGCTCACCCATAATTCGGTCTATGTAGCAGGCGTGGGCATGGACATTAAAAATGACGCCGAGCTCAATTCCCGGTGCTGGATGTACTACCCTGAGTCAAATTCACCCTTTTACAGGGTCACGAATTTCCATAACTACTCACCCAACAACGTGGCCAAACCGGGTCAGCAACTCGGATTCATGTGTGAATCATCCTTCTCCGAACACAAGCCGGAAAAGCTCAACGAACTGATGGACCGCACCATAGAGGGTCTGGTAAACACTTCCATGATGGACGCGGCCAGGAAAGACGACATCCTGACCACATGGGATATCGCTGTGGATTACGGATACCCCGTACCCTGTCTGGAGCGCGACAAGGCTCTTGCCGTACTTCAACCGACGTTGGAAGCCATGCAAATCTATTCCCGAGGCCGTTTCGGTGGCTGGAAATATGAAGTCGCCAACATGGACCACTCGGTTATGCAGGGTGTGGAATGGGCAGAACGCATGGTCCTCGGCACACCTGAAAAGACCTATACACTGGATTAACACACCATGAATACAGCTGTTTTTGAACTACGCCGCGAAGCTCTGAAAGAAGAACTCAAGGCGCGTAATCTTCCTGCTTTGCTCGTTTCCCACGCCGCCAACCGCTATTACCTGTCCGGTTTTGAACTGCATGATCCGCAGTGCAATGAATCCGCTGGCTGGCTGCTCATCACGGCAGATGGCGACGACTACCTCTTCACCGATCCCCGGTATATGGATGCAGCCCGACAGGTTTGGGATGAAAAGAATATCGGCATCTATGCGGCCAGAAAACACGATGAAGTCTGCGCATTCCTCAAGGGAAAAGGCATTACTTCCATGGGATTCGAACCCAAAGCGCTGCATCTTTTCGACTACGACAAGCTCAGCTCTTTGGTCCAACTAACCCTCACGGAAAACGTAGTTGAGAGCCTGCGCCTGTACAAGGATGACGAAGAAATCCGACGCATGGAAGAATCCATCCGACTCAACCATGAACTTTTCGAATACATTGAAGGGCAACTTGTCCCCGGTAAAACCGAAGTGGAAATCGCCTGGGAAGTTGAAAAATTTTTCCGTGAACAGGGAGCCGAAGAATTGGCTTTCTCCACCATCGTCGGCGTTGGCCCCAACGCGGCCAAGCCCCACTGCATCCCCAGTGAAACCAAGCTGAGAGACAACGAACTGGTCCTCATCGATACAGGGTGCCGGTATCTGGACTACAATTCCGACCAGACACGCACCTTCTGGGTCGGCGACACGCCATCCGACCGCTTCAAAAAGACCATGGATCAAGTCCGTGAAGCACAACAGGTCGCCATCGACATCATCCGTCCGGGTCTACCCTTTGTAGACGCTTACAAGGCTTCCTACGCCGTTTTTGAGAAGGCTGGTGTAGAGTCATTGTTCACCCATGGTCTCGGCCACGGTGTTGGTCTGGAGACCCACGAACCTCCGAGTCTGTCCAGGGGTGCCAGAGGCGTACTGGAAGCAGGCATGGTGGTCACAGTAGAACCCGGCCTTTACGACCCCGAATGGGGCGGCATCCGCTGGGAATACGAAATACTGGTCACCGAAGACGGTTGCCGAGTATTGTAGTCCTGTCCTGATTCAATAACAAAAAAAGCCCTGATACTTCATTGGTATCAGGGCTTTTTCATTGCAAAAAATATACGCTAAAGCAGGAACATCTTCACAGCCAACGCCACTCCCAACCAAAGGCCGGAGCTGACAATGCCGAACCATGCGAAACGGGCCAATGGTTCGGACAACCATCGTTTCTGTACGATCAGACCGATAAAGATAATATGCAAAGGCACCGGAAGTGCCAAAAGCAGGGCATATGTATGGTGCTCTGCGACAAGTTGACTGCCTGAAAAGTACTTGGCAGCCAAAGTACCTTCATAGGCATCAAGACCAACCAAACCAAGCAGGCACAGACCGATAATAGTCACGGTGGTGCAGATGTTGCGAATAATGCCTTTGAGTGCCGGAGAATCAAACATGGTCAAGATCATGCCTCAAACCGTCTGATACCGCAACATCCCGCCAATCACCCCCTTGACCAAGAGGCTACGCTCTGTCATCGTTTTGAATGACAGAGTGAAAACATGTGAGGTGGCCATGAGCAAGAAAGTCCGTAGCGTCCGCGTCCCCAAGGAATTCGAGACCTTGAACCTTTCAGGCATGATCCGTGAGTGCGAAAAACATTTACGCGACATCGAATCAGCCACCTTGCTCAAACAGCAAGGCAACCCGGATGCAGCCGAAGCCCTTATCAAGGCGCGCCAGCAAGACCTCGGCCGCAAGGTCGGCAAATTAGTCTGGGAAGCCCGCGTTCAATTCGGAAAAACACGAGGGGATTAATATGGAACCGAAATCCGCCACAGAATCCGCCGTGGTCATGACCCATCTGGTCCTGCCACAGGACGCCAATCCCGCCGGCAATCTACACGGTGGCGTCATCCTCAAGCATATCGATACGGCAGGCGGTGTGGTCGCAAAGAAGCACTCGCGCACCAATGTCGTCACAGTATCCATCGACCGCATGGCCTTCAAGCAGCCCGCATATATGGGTGAACTGCTGACCTTCAAGGCGAGCCTCAACTATGTAGGTCGGTCCAGTATGGAAATCGGCGTCCGAGTGGAAGCCGAGAACCTCGCCACCGGAGAAGTGCGTCACACAAATTCCGCCTATCTGACCTATGTGGCGTTGGGTGAAGACAGCAAACCGACCCCGGTTCCGCCGCTCACACTTGAAAATGAGACAACCAAACGGCGACATAAAGAGGCCGTGCTTCGGCGAGAACTTCGCAAAAAGGAACTGGAGTTGGAAGCAGGTCAAAAAATCTGTCTTGAGAAGAAATAGAAAACCGCCTGCGGCGGATTGTCAGATGATTTCGTCTCCGACGGCTCAAGGCCGAAGGCCTTGAGAATCCCGTGTCGCCTACGGCGAAGCTACTTATATAAATAATATTTTTTTACAAACGACAATTTTCGCGAAGTGCACCAAAAAGTTTAGGAAAGTCCAGAGAACCCTTTTCAAAGGGGGCTTTGGCTGGTCCAGGACAGCGTCCTGGTCCCGCTGAAAGCGGTCACGGCAAAACGACAGAAAGTCGTTGCCCCAGAGTAATTCCATGCTCATTCACATGAGCAACGTAGGGCCACATTTCGACGCCTTTGTCCATCGCTTCGTAAAACAATTCGGCATACACAGGGTCGATAAAATCCGCTGGCCCGAAACAATCTCCATCAGAGCGCTGGATCAAAAAGAAAAGAGCCACTCGTGCCCCGGTCTTGGCGAGTGCCATAAGCTCACGCAAATGCTTTTGCCCCCGCTCGGTGATAGCATCAGGGAAACAGGCTATACCGTCCTCAACCATGGTGACATTCTTACATTCCACCCAAAGATCACCACGCTCGCCGGACAAAAACGCATCAAGCCGACTCTGACCAACCTTGGCTTCCTTCTTGAAATACTCGTAGCCATCCATCTCTGACAAGGCACTAATTTCCCAAGCCTTATAAAGCATTCGGTTGGGAGTGAGCGTATTCACACCAACCATGGTTCCGGCAAGATCCAACGCCTCCAGGGTATACTTGAGCTTCCGATTGGGATTGGCTGCCGGAGACAGCAATGCAGTAGAGCCGGGCCTGAGCAGCCCGAGCATGGAGCCGGTATTATTGGTATGTGCCTTGAGTATCTCACCTGCATCCGGGCCAGTCAGGGCTTCAGCATCCACAGTGAATCGCTTGATACGCCGAATAAAAGCAGCAGTCCGGCAAGGCGCATGAAACGGAAGCGTACACGACATGTCAGACAAAACTATTTCCCATTCCTTTTCCGCAATGCATCGACCACCTGCCGTCCTTCTCCTTCATACACTTCCCGTTCACCATCAGAGGTAGGATATGTCACCTTAGGCCAGACTCCGGGCTGCCTTTCGGGACCCTTTCTGGCCTCAATACTGGGATTGGAATCCGCCATAATCGGCGTCTTTCGCAGGTCCACGCCCGCCACAGGCGCACTAAATTCGATGGGGATATTATTGGGATCAAAGGCATAGATTGAATGGATAAACCCGTGGTCCACCACTTCAGAACACCAAAGATCAGCCGCCTCAAGCTTATCTTTGATCTCCCACAGATCATCATCCGAGGCCACACCAAAAGAGACGTGATCAAAACCAATTCGACCTTTCACCGGGAACCCGTGATCTCGTTCCTCAAGTGATTCAACATCCGGCCACTCGAAAAAGGCAATCATATCCTGTTCGGAAATCTCCAAAAAATAATGACGATAACCGGGATGACCAAGTCCGGCCACCAAACGCATACCGAGCAGGTCACGCCAAAACCGGATGGTACCATCCATATCCCCGGTGACCATGGCGAGATGGTTGACGCCGGTGTATTGAGGCATGAAATCCTCCTTTTGTTATCCGAAAGCGAGCCGCTGAATGATAACATTGGACACGAGCATACCATTCTTGGTCAACCTAAGTCGCCCCTGATTGATACGCACCAAATTTTCACGATGCAAAGCCGAGATCAACTGCTCCTGTCGCTTCACCAGATCATACCCGGTCCGCTCCCTGAATGCCTTGAGATCAAGACCACGACTGGTCCGCAAGGACAACATAATCATCTCTGCAAGCAGATCATTCTCGGTCAGATCTTCAAAATCATTGCCCACCATGTCACCACGCACATAGGCGTCGTATTCATCCATGTACCGAGGCGTGGTGAAACGACGCTTACCGAGAGTGGAGACCGCTGAAGGACCAAGACCAAGGTAATCTGACCCATCCCAATACCCGGAGTTATGCACGGACATAAAACCCATGCGCGCGAAATTGGACACCTCGTAGTGCATGTATCCCATGGACTCCAGATATTCAGCGCCATAGATGAACATCCGCCCCTGCTCCGTATCGGTGGGCAGAGTCAGATCGCCGGACTCGCCGCACCGCTTCGCCATGAGGGTGTCGGATTCCAACGTCAGATTATATGCGGAAAGATGCTCGGGCCGCATTTCAGCCACGACCTTCAACTGGTCAAGCCATGCCTTAAGCCGCTGCCCAGGCAACCCCCAAATCAAGTCCAGTCCGATATTACCAAACCCCGCTCGCTGGGCATTGGCATACGCCTGCATGGTCATGGCAGCGGAATGCGGTCTATTCATGATCTGAAGATCATGGTCATTACCACTCTGCATCCCCAGAGAAAGACGATTGAATCCGATAGAAAGCAACCCTCTGAAATAACTGACGTCCTGCGCCGAATCAGGATTGGCCTCCAACGTCACTTCCATGCCCTCACTCAACACGAAGTGCTTATCGAGGGTCTTCATAATTTGATCAAGCTGATTCAGAGGAATAAGACTCGGAGTACCACCACCAAAATAAATAGTCCGCAAGACCGGCCGCTTCAGTCGTCTGCCCCACAACGCGATCTCTTGCAGCAACAGCTTATAGTACCACGCAAAGGTGACATCATTAAAGGCCTGCGAGTGAAAATTACAATAGGAACAACGAGATTTGCAAAAAGGGACATGAATATACAGATACAGCCCTTTGCCATTGGGATTCGTTCCTTTTTTCCGGCTGCTGACTTCCGGGAACGCAGGCTTTACAGGGACTCCTTCACCATAGATTTTACCCATGACTTACCCCTGACCATGACGGCTGGAGAACACGACCAGCCCACCAAGGATGAGATACGCTCCGACAACAAATCCGAGGGAAGCCAAGGCTGGCGATGAGGCAAAATACGTCCAGGACGTGAGCAGCGTTCCGGCCCCTTCATAAAGCATGATTATGGACAAGGCCCAAATGGAGATGACCCGCCGCTTGTAAGCGAACCAGGCGATGACCCCGTAGGTCAGCACTGCAAGGACACCAATACCCCATATTTCGTTGGAGTTGACGGTCACCCCGGAAAAGACGGCGGCAATGGTCTTAAGAATCATAAATACGACAAGCACGACTTCACGCCGAAAGAGGAGGTCGAACAACTTGCGCATGATTATTTCCCCAGCTCTCGTTGATACCGTTCATTTTCGCTGTAAAGACAGCCACAATACTGTTGGCGGTAAATCCCCCATTCCTTGGAGATCACAATGCCGTCCTGCCAACCTTCACGAAAATCATGATAGAAGAAGCGCGTCTTCTCGGACTGAAGGTCCTGTCCAAGCTTCGAAATATCGTCATGCTTCTGATATTTTGAGTACAACAATGTCGTGGTGAAAAAATCGAACCCACCCTTCTTGGCTATCTGGGATGTACGCTCCATTCGACCGGCATAACAATGAAAACAACGGTTAATCTCACGGTAGGCCACACTGCGGAACCATTCCTGCGGTTTATACTCATTATCCTTGACGATAACCTCGATGCCGAGCTTTTCCGCCACTTCCAGACAGCCATCGCGCCGCTTCACATACTCCATCAGGGGATGAATATTCGGATTGTAGAATAATCCGGTGACATCATGTCCCTGATCCTGAAGGGTTTTAATGGTGGTGATGGAACACGGACCGCAACATATGTGAAGAAGGACTCTTTTCATTTAAGAACCATTTTGAGCGCATTTGATGCGATTTGTAAAGGATATGCCATGCCACCCGCAACCGAGATGGAATCTAGGAAGATTTGGCTGCCTGTCCGGTGGAAATGGTCTTGCCGATTTCAGACGTTTTTGCTGCAAGCTTATCAAAATCAATAAACCGCTGGAGCATAGTCTCTACTTCATCCAAAGCCACGGTGGTATCGAGACACGGACCATTGGGCCGTTGATTGAGCACACCATACACCGGCAACGGATAGGTATCCTGAATACCGCTGGATAAATCTCGATGACAGGCCACGGCAATAATCATCTGCGGCCGAAGCTGTACCACGATACGGCGGGCAATGGTGCCGCCTGTAGCTACAGCCAGATTCACCCCGTATTTATCATGCAAACCAAGCAACCCGGCAATGGGACATTTCCCGCATCGCTCGCAATTGTTGATATCGTAAGTCAGTCGTTTGTCGCACCGGGAATTCTGCAGGCAATGAGGCATAAGCAACAGAATCTTATCAGGAGCATACCGCCCCGCTTCAGCCAAAACCAAATCGTTGTTCACAGAAATAAACGATAGTCGAATCAATTCCTTTTCAATGCCGAACACTCGACCGAGCAAAACCATCAGTGGCAAGAAAAGCTTGATTGTCAGGCCGCGAAACCGTTTGGCTCCGGGCAGAGGCTTTCTGATGATGATATTCAGAAACAAGCCCCAATAGGCGATACAAACCACTCCAATCAGAATAACAAGTACACTACCCAACACCCATTTGGCCGCAGGGTGTATATTCTCAAGCCCCACATAGGGGACCACCCATAGAGCCATAAGGAACAGACAGACCACCAGACAGGCGCAACTTATCAGGCCGATAAAGAGACGTTTACGCGCCTTATGTATGGATCGAATCGGACTCATGTCGCGCCCTCTATTTGCATTCCTTCATGTACCCACAAGTAAAAGCCGTGGCATCCATCGCTTTTTTGCCCTGAGGTTTCACTTCCGGGGTCAAATAAATAGTGTCAGCGGCAACAATGGCGAGCTTGCCGTCCATTTCACCCAACACTGTTCCCGGTTCGACATTGGGAGCAGAATCTTTGGAGGGCTCACCCGGCGTAACATTCAATCGAATGACCTTGCCTTCCGGGTTGGTCCAGTCAAAAAAGGCTCCGGGCCACGGATACATGGCACGAATCTGGTTATGGATGGCCGCAACAGGACGGTTCCAATTGATTTCGCCTTCCTTCTTTTCCAACTTCTTGGCGTAGGTGGCATTTTCGTTATCCTGCTCCTTGAGGTCATAGGCTCCGGTCTGTAATCGGGCCATGGCCTCACAGATACAAATGCCACCAAGTTTTGCCAGTTCATCATGGATGGTCCCGGCGTGGTCGTTATGGCCTATACGCAGAGCGCGTTGTACCATGACCGGGCCGGTGTCCAATCCGGCTTCCATCTTCATGATAGAAACGCCAGTAACCACATCCCCATTCTCAATAGCCCGTTGAATCGGAGCCGCGCCACGCCACTGAGGCAACAGGGAGGCGTGGATATTAAGCGGATGAATGGTCGGAATATCAAGCACAGCCTGCGGCAGAATCAACCCGTAGGCAGCCACCACCAGCACATCAGGTTTAAGCGCGGCCAGCTCGTCGATAGCTTTCTGATCCTTAAAATTTTCAGGCTGAAAAACAGGAATATCATTTTCCAAAGCCACCTTTTTCACTGCGGACGGCTTGCACTGTCTGCCACGACCGCACGGACGATCTGGCTGGGAATATACCCCGACAACATCAGCAGCATCAAAAGCGAGCAGGATGCTCAATGCCTCGGCGGCAAAGTCAGGCGTCCCCATGAAGACTATGCGCAACGGCTTCAAATCCACAGCACCCCACGACTCGGAGGGGGTCGAATTCGTATTTATCTCTTCCACTTGAGAGCCTTTTTTTTGTACATGGCTTTTTTCAGACGCCCAACACGATCAGCCAAGGTCACACCTTCAAGGTGATCTATTTCATGCTGTAATATGATCGCCAAAAAACCAGCGGTATCAATGACAACTTCCTTACCGTCCGGGTCCAGAGCCTTGCATACGACATGCTCGAAACGTTTGACCTTGGTGCTCAGTTCCGGGCAGCTCAGGCAGCCTTCCTCGGATTCCACTTCACCGTCACATTCCACGATTTCCGGGTTGATGAGCACCCGCAGATCGCCACGCACCTTGGGACCTGTCTGATCCACACAGATGAGTCGGATGGACTCGCCAATCTGCGGGGCAGCAAGGCCCACGCCATCAGACTCGTACATGGTCTCGATCATGTTTTCGATGAGTTCTTTCAACTCGGGAGTGACCTCTCCAAGAGGTTCGGCCTTGGCAGCCAAGACTTCATCAGGCCACGTACATATATCTAATTTCATTATATTGCCTCCGGCGGCTGGGGAAAGGGAAGAGGGAAACCTCTTGAAAAAGGTTCTCCCTCTTCCCTTTCCCCAGACCCCTATCCCATTTCCTTTCCAAAACTTATTATAGCGCCGCTGGAAAGGCATTCGTTATCGAGAAAGTTATATGCGGCGAAACGAAAACAGATTCGTTTTATATCAATAAGTCCTAAAATTCAAAAGGCGAGTTTTTTTGTGACCCGCCAACCCCTTACCATCGAAATCTTCGTGGCGATTATTTTCAATCCCGCACAACTTCGAGCGAAGCGAGCGATATTAAATTTCGGAAAAAAGAATACGAGAGGAAAACCTTTCTCAAAAGGTTTTCCTCTCGCATCTTCAATTCTTACTCTTCTTTTTTCTTTTCCCGTAAACGAATGCCCAAATCGCGAAGCTGCTTGTTCGGCACTTCGGACGGAGCTTCTGTCATGAGACAAGTGGCCCTCTGTGTCTTGGGGAAGGCTATGACGTCACGAATGGACTTGGAACCAGTCAAAATCATGATGAGACGATCCAGACCAAAAGCGATTCCGCCATGGGGCGGTGCACCGAACTTGAGAGCGTCCATAAGGAAACCGAACTTCGCACGGGCTTCTTCTTCATCAATACCGAGGGCAGCGAACATGTGCTTCTGCTGTTCCGGGGTATGAATACGGATGGAACCACCGCCAACCTCGTAACCGTTCATGACAAGGTCATAAGCGCGGGCAATGGCGTTGCCGGGATCTTTTTCCAGCACTTCCATCTGCTCAGGCAGAGCGGAGGTGAAGGGATGATGACGAGCAACATAACGCTTTTCTTCAGCATCATATTCAAGCAGCGGGAAATCTGTGATCCAAACCGGCTTGAACACGGATTCATCAATGAGATCCATGTCTTTAGCGATCTCGCAACGCAGGTTACCAAGTGCAGCGTTGGCAATGTCAGCGGGACCGGCCTGAAAAAACAGGATGTCTCCGGGCTGACAATTGGTGCGGCTGCGCAATTCTGCAATCTCGTCTTCGGAGAAGAACTTGACGATAGGCGACTGCCATGCGCCGTCTTCCTTGACCTTGATCCAAGCAAGGCCCTTGGAACCATAAATTTCAACAAACTTGGTGTACTGATCGATCTCCTTGCGGGACAAAGTCGCGCCGCCGGGGACGAGCATGACCTTGACCAATTCAGAAGAAGCGAAAACTTTGAAACCAGAGTTTTTGAACACGTCGGTGATATCGATGTGCTTCAACTCGAAACGAAGGTCCGGCTTGTCTACACCATAATAGTTCATGGCGTCTGCGAAGCTCATACGAGGGAACTCGGCGGGCAGTTCCACGTCGATGGTTTCCTTAAACAAAGTCTTGACCATGCCTTCAGCCATATCCTGAATCAGGGCTTCGTCGGTAAAGGACATTTCGATATCAATCTGAGTGAACTCAGGCTGACGATCGGCTCGCAAGTCCTCGTCGCGGAAGCACTTGACGATCTGGAAATACCGGTCCATGCCGGAAACCATGAGCATCTGCTTGAACAACTGTGGAGACTGAGGCAGAGCGTAAAACTCGCCCTGATTGACGCGACTGGGCACCAAGAAGTCACGCGCACCTTCGGGGGTGGACTTGGTCAGTACCGGAGTCTCAACCTCAAGGAAGCCGAGGGCATCCAAATAGCGACGCACAGACTGGGCAGCCTTGTTGCGGATAATAAAATTCTTTGCCAGCGAAGGACGACGCAGGTCGAGGAAGCGATACTTGAGACGCAGATTCTCGCCCACTTCCACGCGATCTTCGATGGGGAACGGCGGGGTATCGGAGGTATTGAGCAACTTGTACTCGAAAACTTCGATTTCCACTTCACCGGTGACCATATTCGAATTAGCCATGCCTTCAGGACGAGGACGGACCTTGCCCTTGATTGCCACCACATATTCGGGACGGATGGCGTGGGCGCGTTCATGCACCTCAGCGTTTTCCTCAGGATTGAAAACCACCTGAGTCAAACCTTCACGATCACGCAGATCGAGAAAAATCAATCCACCATGGTCGCGTCGAAACTGGACCCAACCCATGAGACAAACTTCCTCGTCCATATTGGCCGCGGTCAGCTGATTATTGTGATGTGTACGGCGCCAACCGGCCAAATCTTCAATAACACGAAATTCTTCGTAGTCTCGTTCTTCCTGATGTTCAGACATTATTTCTCCATTCTCTCAAATGATGTCGGTCCGAGCTTTGCCGAACCGCGATAGTCATATTTATACTTTCGCCAAATACTCGGACCGGCCCAGGGTTTCCTGGTCGCGCTCCTCTTCCATGTACTTGACGGTGATGGTCTCGTTCGTCAACTCGTCGCCACCCATGATCAGGCAGACTTTTGCGCCGGACTTGTTGGCGGCACGCATGCGGGACTTCATGGACCCGCCGGAAAAACTCGTTTCACCCTTGAGTCCCTTATCGCGAAGCTGCTGGGCAAAAAGCATGGCCGCATTGGCCGCGCCCTTGTCCACCACTGCGAGATAAAAGTCGGGCTTGTCCAGCTCCATCTGATCGAGCAAAAGAGCCAGTCGTTCCATACCACAGGCAAACCCCGTGGCAGGACAATCTGCGCCTCCAAGATTCTTGATCAGGCCGTCATATCGACCACCACCTGCAACAGCGGTCTGGGAACCAATATCATAAGATGCCACCTCAAAACAGGTACGCACATAATAATCCAATCCACGCACCAGTCGGGGATTCAGCTCGTAGGCAACGCCGGCGCCATCCAGAATGGTTTTCACATCCGTGAAATGCGTTTCACACTCATCGCACAGGTGATCGGTAATGCTGGGGGCATCCGCAACCAACCCCTTGCAGGCAGGAACCTTGCAGTCGAGAACACGTAACGGATTGGTTTCCATGCGGCGCTGGCAGTCTTCGCAGAACTGTTCCTTGTCTTTGGACAAGTAGTAATCCACCAAAGCCTGCTTGTAGGTAGGACGGCACTCGTGACAACCCAGCGAATTCAGCTCGATAGTCAGCTTGGTCAGTCCAAGGCTGTTCAGGAAAGAACGGAGCATGAGAATCAACTCGGCATCAGCCTGTGCCTCAGGAGCGCCGAAAATCTCGGCATTAATCTGATGAAACTGACGCTGACGGCCCTTTTGAGGGCGCTCATAGCGAAACATCGGACCGAACGTGAAATATTTGGAAACCTTGCCGGGCTGATGCGTCTTGGATTCGATGAATGCACGGACAACACCCGCCGTGGCTTCAGGCCGCATTGTCAGGGAACGATTCTTGCGGTCAGGAAAAGTGAACATTTCCTTGCCCACCACGTCTGTGTCTTCACCGATGGATTTCTGGAACAATTCCGTCTTTTCCAAAATAGGTGTGCGCAATTCGCCAAACCCATATCGCGTGAAGGCTTCACGAGCCTGAGACTCCATAAATGAGAATTTGGCGGCCTCTTCTGGGAAAAGGTCCACGAATCCTTTGATTTTTTGTACTTTCGCCATGTCGCGTTCAATATCCTTAATAAGTGTCAGGTCGCTGGAACCGAATTTGGTTAGACCATTCGACGCCAATTGTCAAAAAATGCCTGCCAAACGCCCCTTTTTTTCGCTGTTTTTCACAACTGACACATAAACAACGAATCGATTTTGCACCAATGAACATATGAGCGGGCATTGACATCATCAAATCACGAGAGTATTTGCCAAACAGTTTGTTGCGGAAATCAAATACGACTTCAGGCAGCGGACATAACAGGCAAAGGTGCCTGATTATTTTTTCAGCAACACTTGGCTTTTTTGCCAAGCATTACCTCTTGACCAATGATAAAGGAGTTACTGATGGACGAGTTCAATGACATCTTGGAAGAAATGGACTTTCAGTTCTTTGGAGCCGGCGAACATGGCATGAGCGTTGAAGATATGCGTCACGCAATCGGCAATGATCATTTCCTTTTTCTGGACGTTCGCACCAACGAAGAAGTTGCTCACGTATCTTTCCCGTTTGCCAAACATATTCCGCTCAACGAATTACCGAAACGTCTGGATGAACTCCCCCGCGACAAGTTCATTGTAACTTTTTGCGCAGCAGTATTCCGTGGCGCCATCGCCTTTGCCTACCTGCGAGCCAACGGCTTTGATGAAGTCAAAGGACTGACCGCATCGCTGGAAGACATGGTCATGCCATTCAAACCCGGCCCGCTGGCTAAAATCTAGCGTTTATGCCGCGCCGTGACAGCTATCTGACACGACGCGGCTTATTTTTTATACGAGAATTATGGCATGTCCACCCTTGAATTAATCATCGCAATCCTCTCATTCAGCCTGAGTTTCGTTTTTGCTCTGGGTGGCGTGGGTTCGGCCCTCGTCCTCATTCCGACCCTGACATGGATGGGGGTCCCCTTGAGCATGGCACGACCAACCGGCCTGTTTGTCAATGCCGTTTCCATGCTCGGTGCGACCTATTCCAATATCAAAGAAAAGCGTCTCGACTTTCGCCTTGGTGTACCCATCATCGTGGCGTCCATCCTTCTAGCTCCAGTGGGAGCCTGGGTGGGACACCTCATGCCAACACGCATCGTTCTCATAACATTCATCGGCTTTCTCATTTTCGCAGGAAGCATGATGATCTTTTTCAAAAGTTCAAAATACGCCGATCAATACCGAGAAGACAGACCTGTACTCGGTCCACTGCTGGTGGGTATAGTCGCTGGATTCTTCTCCGGCCTACTCGGCGTGGGTGGTGGCGGACTTATTTCTCCACTCATGATCCTACAAGGATTCAACCCGAAAAAAATCGCCGCAGTGACAGCTCTCGCCGTCCCTTTCTCTTCACTCTCGGCCTTCGCCGCATATGCCGCCATGGGTTCTGTTTCCTGGCGACTGCTCATCTTCGCAGGACTGGCCGCATGGGGTGGAGGATACCTTGGCACCAAGGTCATGCAACGAAAAATGCAACCCGGCACGGTCAAAAAATTCCTCGGTGGTGTTCTGCTCGCCCTCGCCTCAAAACTCCTCTGGCAGACGCTTTCTTAAATCGAACACAACCCACTACACTTCTTTCTCTTGATAAAAACAAACAGGCTGTCGCGCCCAATATGCATTTGACCTGAGAAGAAAACTCCTCCAAACTTATGGCTGGAGGACGATCATGACTATAATCACGGCCTGCACCATGGACTGCGGGGACGCCTGTTCCCTTCTTGTCGATACGGACAAAAAATCCATCAAAGGCAATCCCAAGCATCCGTTTACCAAAGGATTTTGCTGCAAAAAAGGCAGCCGGTATTTCGAACGTCTCGATGCCGAAGACCGCATTGTTACGCCTCAAATCAAGGAAAACGGCGAATTTCGAGAGGCTTCCTGGGATGAAGCCATGGATTTGGTCGTCGCGAAACTTGATACAGCACGAGCTGTGCCTGAATCCATCCTGCACATCCACGGACACGGCTACCGGGGTATACTCGGCAAAGCGAGTGACATCCTTTTCAACAAAATTGGAGCCTCCACCACGTATGGTGCAGTCTGCGACGACACAGGCATCACCGCGTCCATCCGAGACTTTGGTGTCCTCAATCACAACGCTCCTGAGGATATCCTGAACGCCAGCCGCGTCATCAACTGGGGTCGGGATTTAACACGATGCTCCATCCATCAGCTCGCTCTCATCCACAAGGCTCGTAAAAACGGCACCGAGGTGCTGACCATCTCCCCCGGCGGAGACGGCACCGCAGAATTTTCCGATGTCAACGTCGTTATCCGTCCCGGCACAGACCGATTCCTAGCTGCCGCTGTCCTCAAACTCTATCTGGAAGCCGGCGACCTCAATCCGTGGGTTCTGAATCGTACGTTCAACTGGCCCGCCCTTCGAGGTCTTATCGACGGCATGAGTTTCAATGAGTTGTGCTCGACGTGCGAAGTTTCCTCCTCGGACGTCGAGATGATTTACGACTGGTATGCCGACACAGGCAACGTTGCCACCGTCATCAGCTGGGGTGTTCAACGCCATGTTTTCGGCGGCGAAAACGTCCGCTTCATCAATGCTTTGGCAATGATCTCCGGCAACATCGGCGTTCCCGGAGGAGGGGCATATTTTAATGTTTCCTCAGGCCGAGATCTCGGTACTTGGGAGCATCTGGTCAAGGGAGGCAGCTCGGCCAAACGCCGTGAACTTCTCATCCAAAACATTGGTGCTGAAATACGAAAAGCGACCCCACCCATCGAATTCATCTGGGTGGACGGGCACAACATCGTCAATCAGGTCCCGGATTGCCTTTCGGTAGTCGAAGCCTTTGCCAAACCCTTTGTGGTCGTAGTGGACGGATTCATGAACGACACAGCCATGCAAGCTGATGTCATCCTCCCGCCCGCCTTCATGTTTGAACGTGAAGATGTGCTCGGCTCATTTGTCCACAATTACGTGAACCACTGTGCTGCAGTCGTCAAACCACGCGGTCAATGCCGATCCGACTTCGACGTATACAGCGACTTAGGCTCACGTCTGGCCGCCCCCATCACTTTTCCGGACAGCGAGACCTGTATCAGGGAAGGACTGAAGCAGGCTGACATCTCTTATGATGAACTCATGGAAAACGGATTCGTTAAAGTACACCACCCTTCCGTGGCCTTTGAAAACATGCAGTTCGGCCATCTGGACGGGTTATATCGTTTCCCAGAAGAGCTTCACCCAGAGCCACAACGCGACCCGGATTACCCCTTGCAACTTCTCTCTTTGGTGAGTGGCAAATATCTTCACTCCCAAATCCCGGAGAAGGATCAAGCTGGAGCTCCGGTGGTTTTTGTGTCTAAACAAAATCCTGCATGGGGCGCACTCAATCCAGCCATGGACACCTACCTCGTCACACCGGAAGGCGCGATGCAGGTCAAGGTTGATACCGTGGAAGAACTCCACCACCGTGCAGTCATCATCCGTCGCGGCGGGTGGATGAAATATGGACAAAATGCTAATGTCATCATCAAGCCCATGATGACGGACATGGGTGATGGGACAGCGTATTACAGCCAAGGTTGTCGATTGGAAAACAGATAAAACATTGAGGGATGTTATGAAAACATGGAAAAAATTGATTCTGGTTGCCTGTGTACTCACCATGCTCATTCCTGCGTTCGGATGCAGTGAAGAAGGCCCCATGGAAAAAGCGGGGAAACAGCTCGACCAGGCCGCTGACGATGCTGCTGACGCAGCCAAAAAAGTATTCGAATAGACCTGCACACGCCTTACCACGTAAAATAGCCTCTTCACATTGATGCTTCTTTAAAGGAATCATGAGAGTGGAGAGGCTTTTTCCATATCTAAAGGCAACATGCAGCTTGCACAATGACCACTTTGAGAGTAATGATTCCTGAATGCAAGCACGTTCAATAAAGCCCCTTCCTCCGGCGAGGCAGGTGGCGCTCGAAGCACTTTTCCGCTGCCTCATGAATAAGCAGGACATTCAGGCTGCTCTTGATGTAGCGCTCTCCTCCGGCGAAATTGACCCCCGCGATGCGGGCCTCGCCACTGAACTCTCTTACGGGTATCTCCGTTACAAAAAACGCATAGAATATGTATTGTCGCGGTTCCTCAAGGATCCTAGCAAACTGACACCCAAAATGCGTCTGGCCATAGGTGTCGCGGCTTACGAAATCCTCTTTCTCGATAAAGTTCCCGCATACGCTTCCGTGGACTGGGCCGTAGAATTTTCCAAATCTAAACCGGGCGCACGACTTGCCGGTCTGTTCAATGCCGTTCTCCGGCGAGTATCCGAACTGGGCGACACTGCTCACGACCCGGATTTTTTCCGTAAGGACGCATCGTTGCCCGAATTTCTGAGTCGCTGGTACTCCTGCCCGCAATGGCTGGTTGACCTGTGGTGGCGGGAATACGGAGAAAAAGACGCCACCCAGTATCTTGAAGCACAACTCAAAGCACCAGCCCTCGGCTTTAATCTGTATGGTCATCCCGAAGCAGAAGAACTGTACGGAGAGATTGCCGGCTGGCCGGAGATTATCGATATCGAAGGTATGAGCTTTGCCCTGCCTGCAGGGACCTCTTTTGAGGGAGAACCCGATCCGCCCATGTCCCGACAATCCTTTGCGGCCCGTCAGGCCGTGGAAGCACTTGATCCCGAAACATGGAACAGTCCCATTTGGGACGCATGCGCCGGACGTGGCGGCAAGACTCGGATATTGCTCGAAAAGGACATGTCAGTCTTCGCCTCTGACCCACACAGAGGTCGTCTGGCCGCGCTCCAACGAGAGTTGCCTGACGTAGAAACCTTTGTGGCCAATGCGGCTACGGATTCTCCGCCGAAAAAGCCCGGTTCCATTTTGCTCGATCTTCCCTGCTCCGGACTGGGAGTCCTGTCTCGCAGGCCTGACACAAAATGGAAACGCAAACCCCACGATCTGGCCGACCTGACGCGCCTCCAGACCGAGATTCTGCAAAACGCCTACGACCATCTCCTTCCGGGGGGGGAAATCGCCATCATCACCTGCACTTTAAATCCAGAAGAAAACGAAGGGTTGATCGAAAAATTCGTCAGTGCCCACCCCAAAGTTTCGGTAAAAAAAGAATGGACCACACCACCGAATTCTCCGCTCAATGAATTCTTTTATGCAACACTGCTCAAGGTGAATTAAAAAAGAACTAGTTCTATTTAAAAAATTCAGGCACTAATATAGCCATTCCTATTCATGCTGAGTATCTATTCTGGAGACGCATAATGATAAAGTCTGTTGTGAAAAAAAACCTGATAGCCTGTATTTTTGTATGTTTACTGTGTCCTTTGGCCTTTGCGAAAGACAATTTTTCCGGGCCTTATCTCGGAGCCCATTTGGGTGGAGCACAATTAGATAATACTATTATCGACAGCGACGGATATTCAACTCATCCAAAAGGGTATGAGTTCAACTATGACGACTCGAATCTTATTGGTGGCTTTGTTGGAGGCTATAATTGGCGAATCAATAATTGGGTGACAGGACTCGAGGCAGATTTCAATTTTGGTCAGATTGATGCCTCTTCCGATGCATTCGATACGTCGCAATATGATGAAATCGTTAAATCGACACACAACTGGTCTTCAACCCTCCGAGGGCGCGTTGGTTATGTTTTCGATAATTTCTTCCCCTATATTACAGGCGGTTTAGCTGTCGCAAATATAACGAATAAACTCACAGATTATGATGGTGCCAATGTGGACCCAAGGGATTCCTATTCAAGCACGAAAAACCAAATAGGCTGGGTTGTCGGAGCAGGTGCAGAAATGGAAATATCCGAATCCTGGGGACTTCGCCTGGAAGGATTGCATATGAACTATGGGCGCGTTGACAATTCCACAGGTGCAAACACGGCCTCTTTTGGACAGAGAAATAAAATGAACACCGTTCGGGTTGGACTTATTTATTTCTTTTAGTTCTTCTCTGTTTTTACAATGTGCAAAAGCGGGCAAAACAATGTTTTCTGCCCGCTTTTACGTGTAAATTATACGTGTTGTTTTCTTTTTCCCGTTTTCTGACCTCAGTACCTACCGTGCGCCCAATTTCGCTCCCAGCCAATTTTTCGGAGTGACTGATTCCGGGACACCTTCTCGTGCATCTACCCCCCGCGCTTCGCGCAATTTATCCTGATAAACCTTCCAATAGGACTGAGCCAGCGCGGTGGACCCCGAAAGTGGATATGCCAAAGTCGCGGCTAGACGCGCCGAGAGCGTCTCGGCCAGCAGAGAATCGTATTTCTTGGGATCCGCTTCACAACGGACATAGGAAATAAACAGCGGTGCTTCCTCATCACACAAGATAATATTGGACTGAATCTCCCAATCACGGACTTCTTCCCCATTGACACCCACCACTTGAATTATGCGCAAAAAATCCACAGGCAGGTTGTACTTGTATTCCCACCGCCACAATGGGGCCACTGTCCCAGCGGCCAGCTCAGCCTGAGCCATGGCGCAATTCCACGGATGGGACCGCAAAACGGCATCACGCACGGCAGGCCAACGATGATTGCACAGTCCAGCAGCCTTGGAATTGTCACCAAGGGACATGATAACGTCCTCACCCAAATCAAGCAGTGCATTGTTACAAATCTCAATCACACTCGTTGCCATAGTCGTTACCTCTCTTTTCACTCGTTAATGGAGCGCATCCTAGCTGCCCGGCACAGTGACCGGAGGCGAAAAAAGATAACACGAGTTTTGGTCAACCTCATAAAATGTTAACGAATGTCATAAAAAAGCAAACGATTGGCATATAAAAGCACCTTGACACACTTTTCAATAAGGCCATTTGGCAAACAAAAAAACGCCTCCCCAAACAGGAGAGGCGCCAATAAAAAGCATTGAACCCAAAGACTATACTTCGTCGAATAATCTTCGAATTTCATTCATATCAGACGTAAGCCCAAGAGCGCACAGAAGCCGGATTCGTGCCTTAGGACCACCCAGTCTTCCACAAAGGATAACGCCCTTGCTCTCCAGATCAGCACCGCCGCCGGGATACCCATACACAGGCCAGACGCCACCCTCGATACACCGTGTTGCCAGCACCACGGGAACGCCTTCTTTTATGCAGTCTTCAACACCCTCAACGACATCCGGTGGAATATTCCCCGCGCCAAACCCTTCAATCACAATCCCTTTCACACCAACACTTTTGGCATGATCGATAAATGATCGATCCATCCCTGTATATGCTGTAATAAGGGCTACGTCCTGATCAATGGATTCCGGGCTGACCTTGCGCCGACGGTTTGGAGTGGAATGTTGCCTTGCCAACACAACGGACTCCCCTGCCACGTATCCAACCACCCCAGCTTCCCGAGACTCAAACGCATCAACATTCAAGGAGTTCACCTTGACAGCTTCACGGGCAGAAAAAATGCGATCCGTCATCAAAATACAAGCACCTACTCCCGGAGGCAAAGGAAGCAAGCAGGCACGAATGCCGTTGCTCAAATTACGAATACCGTCATACCCTGACTCTGAATAGTAACGCATGGATCCGGTCAAAATAATCGGCTTGTCGGAATCAATGACGAGATCACACATGTAGGCGGTCTCAACCAATGTGTCAGTACCGTGCAGAATAATGGCCCCAATCACACACTCTTCATTCAAAGCCGCTTCAACGTCTCTGGCGAGTTGAAACATATCCTTTGGTGTCATGTGGGGACTCGGCTTGTCCGACCACAAAACAGGTCGCAATGAAGCATTCTCACCTTGAGGAACAAGCTGTTTGAGAAGCTGATCGAAGTTACCGCCAGGTGCCACACCAGGCACACCTTTGACCGGTGACATTCCAATGGTTCCACCAGTAAAAAACACCGCTATTTCAGTCTTTTTTGCCATATTCTATCCATTGTTGCGGTTCGTTGCAGTTATTCGTTTTCGCGAGGAGTTGCCTGACGCTTAACTGCTTCTTGCAGAGCTTTGCGGAAGGTGCTTTCATGCACAGCTCCCGTGATGGGAGGCAGCCCCTCTATAATAAACATTGGCAATGCAGTCACTCCGGCGGAACGCGCTGCTTCAGACCCTTGTGCTACGAGTTCAGCATACTGATGTTCTTCAAGAGACGCTTGAAGACCTGCCCGATCCAGACCACAGGATTCACCTACATCCAACAGTACATCCATGTCGCCAATATTTTCTCCGTCCGTAAAACAAGCCTTGAAGACCGCGTTGTGGAAAACGTGATAGGTCCCATGCTCGCGGGCATACTCTGCCGCTTCAAGAGAAAGACGAGTATTACTCAATAACGCCATATCCCCAAAAACAATACCATACGGTTTACCGCGCTGATTACACGTTATGGAGGCCTGATCAATATCAAACTGATTGAAACACTCAGTCATGGGTTGCCCCTGCGCCGGAGTTTCTGGATGCAATTCGTGCGGAACCCATGTGTCCTCAATATCAAATTCATTTTTCAGGTGATCGACAATTCCCGTGCCGACATAGCAAAACGGTCAAACGAAGTCAGAAAAAATACGTATCTTGATGGGCATGATGTATCCTTGTTTTTCCAACTCTAAGTTTCAGACGGAAAAAGTAAAGGATCATTTCCGCACGGAAGTATTCAGGAACGAAAAAGAAAGAGGGGGCACTGGCAGAATAAATCTATCGCCAAAAGGCGTTAAAACTCAAATAAAAGAAATCGGTCGGGAGCCTTTCCTCTCTCCCGACCGATGGGTCAGTCATGCGGGGACGACTGACAAACGCCGGGTAGGCGCAGGGACTCTCAAACCTCACATATACCCGGCTGTCTTGGTCCGAAATTATCTCGGACCAAAAACAAAATTCACACTACGTTTTAAGTATCAACTCTAGCAAAATGAAGGCCAAGAAAAAACGGCGGAATTCCTACGTTTCTCCATTGAAACACATATTTCCCTTTACATTTTTGGTAAAAATAAAAAAATAAATCACATTTTTGGTAAACAATTAACTTTCCTCATCTCATTTAATCATACCCCAAATTACACATTTGACCTGCTTCCCCGACAGTTATATACTAATAGATAATAAGAACAGTAATCTGGGAGCACACCGAACCGGGGAGGTTCCCGTGCACATGAAGACAAAAAGCGCACTGGTTGTATTTACGGGCCTCCTTGTGGCCTTTGCTACGATCTTTCTCTTTGACTACACCGACGATTACATGGAAGACCGCTTTGTCCAGGCCATCGAGAAGCAAAAAACCTATGCTGGTGACACTTTTTCATTGGACGCCCTTATGGAATACTACGACTGGGATGTCGTCTGCATCCTCTTACCGGACGAAGAACACTCTCTTAAAAACAGACTGGGTCGGCCCTACAAAGGTAAAAAGATAAGCCCGGATTCATGGAGTTTGATTTTCGTCAAGGGCAAAAGCGTTCTTGCAGAAATCCCCATAGCTCGATCATTTCTCCAACCACCACTCCAACTTGAGGAACCATGTTTCGAAAGATGGGCTGCCATTTTCAGCATTAACCACGACCAAAACGGCGACCTGCGTCTCTTCGTCGTCGGCCAATAAAATACCATGTCCAATCATGCTCTTGAGAATGCGTCGCAGGCGCTGAAAAACGCACGTTGCGCCATGGCCTTTACCGGCGCGGGAATTTCCGTAGAGTCCGGCATCCCGCCTTTTCGCGGTCCCGGCGGTGTCTGGTCAAAGTATGACCCCGAAAAATTCGAAAAAGGATACTTCAAACGGCATCCTGACGAAGTCTGGCCGCTCCTGAAAGAGATTTTCTTTGACATGCTGGAAAAAGCCAAACCCAACCCGGCGCACATCGCGTTAGCTCAATTGGAAAGCGAAGGGAAACTGGCCGGAGTCGTCACACAAAACATCGACTCATTGCATCAGGAAGCAGGAAGCTCTGTGGTTCACGAATATCACGGCTCCACCCGACGCATGCAGTGCATGAGTTGCCGCACGTTCTTCGATTCTCACTCCATACCTCTGGACAAACTCCCCCCGGCTTGTCCGGCCTGTGGCGGTCTGCTCAAACCAGATTTCATTTTTTTTGGCGAAGGCATCCCCACCGACGTGCACCGGGCAGCAACGGACCTCGCCAAACAATCGGATGTCTGTCTGATCGTCGGCACGGGAGGACAAGTCATGCCCGCCGGACGCATTCCGTATATCGTAAAAAATCGTGGAGGAACGATCATTGAAATCAACCTCCACGACACGGACTACAGCTACACGACCAGCGACTATCTTCTGCAAGGAAAGGCCGGGGATATGACGCCAAGACTGGCACGACTAGCAATGGCGTAACAAATTATCCAAGCCTCATTCAAATAAAAAAAGCCCCTCGTCAACGAATGGACGAGGGGCTTCAAATTTCCTTTCGAAAAAGCTTATGCAAGGTCTTTCTGATGCCAATCCCAAGCGGTCCGCACAATGTCTCGTACATTACCGAACTGTGGATTCCACCCCAGCACACCATGTGCAGCCTTAGCCGAACTGACTAGAGACGGGGAATCTCCAGGGCGACGTTCAGATTCCGTTACCGGAATATCTCTCCCCGACACTTCCTGCGCCACGTCGATAATTTCACGTACCGAAAAGCCGTTGCCGTTGCCAAGATTAAAGGCACGTGATGCACCGCCCGACTCGAGATACTCCAACGCCTTCACATGCGCATTCGCCAAATCGGTAACATGAATATAATCACGCAGGCAGGTACCATCCGGGGTGGGATAATCAGTCCCGAAAATAGTGATGTTGTCGCGCAAACCAAGTGCGGCATGCAAAATAAGCGGAATAAGGTGAGTTTCAGGCTGATGCCGTTCGCCGATTTCACCATCCGGGTCTGCTCCGGCAGCATTAAAATACCGTAAACAGACATGCTTAAGTCCATAAGCGTGGTCATAGTCCGCCAACATCTGCTCGATCATTCGCTTGGACCATGCATAGGGAGACAACGGAGAAAGGGGATGATCTTCAGCAATAACATCCGTTACCGGCTCTCCGTACACTGCAGCCGTAGACGAAAAAACCAACCGCTTCACATCGGCTTCCAGCATGGCATCCAACAGATTCAATGTATTACGAACATTGTTTCCGTAATACATATCCGGTTTCTCCACGGATTCACCCACGGCAATAAACGCGGCAAAATGGAGGACTTCACCAATATCATGTCGGGAAAAAACGCCTTTCAAAAACGCAGAATCGGCCAGATCACCCTGCTCAAATTCGCCCCATTTGAGAAAATCACGGTGGCCGGCCACCAGAGAGTCCAAAACCACGACCTCACGTCCCAGAGAAGATAAGGCTTTGGCCGCATGGGAACCAATATATCCGGCACCGCCGGTGATAAGTGTCTTTTTCATGAGGTCGTCATACTCCACAGATCAACGAAAGAGAAGTGGACTTTGTGCTATGACTGCATGCGTCCGATCAATTCCTTGAGAGATCCGGCCAGTGTGGACAAATCATTTAACGCGGCCCGGGACTCGCCCATGGCGTGGGCGGTCTCACTTGAAATGGTATTGATCTCATCCGTAGCCCGATTGACCTGCTCACTGGTGGCAGACTGTTCTTCCGCTGCCGTAGCAATGGACCGGATCTGATCCGCAGCCATATCGACACTTTCCCGGATACGCTGCATGGATTCACCGGCCTTGGACACTAAATCCGTAGACTGCTGAATGGATGCTACCGCGTCTTCCGTGGCCGCGACATTTTGCTGCGTACCAACACGAATGGACTGAATGGCTCCGTGCACTTTCTTGGTCGCATCCATGGTCTTCTCAGCCAATTTGCGCACTTCGTCCGCAACCACGGCAAACCCACGACCGGCCTCACCGGCACGGGCGGCCTCAATAGCCGCATTCAAGGCCAACAGGTTCGTCTGGTCGGCAATATCATCAATGACCTGCATAATGGCCCCGATGTCCTCAGTTTGCTGATCCAACCCGGCCATGGACTCCTTGAGCTGTGCGGACTGTGTCCCAACTCCTTGGATGGCACCAACCACCTGATGCACCAGCTCGGCCCCTTCTTCGGCAATACTCCGCATTTCTTCCGCATTGCTGGAGGCATCTCCGGCGTTTCGAGCGACTTCGAGTACCGTGGCATTCATCTGTTCCATGGCCGTGGCCGTTTCACTGGCCCGATCACGTTGAATATCCGAGCCATGACTGGCCTCGTCCACCTGCTGCGACAACGTCGAAGAAGCAGCGTCAAGCTGATCAGCTATGGAATCGGCTTCCCTGGCTGTTTCCATAAGCAATTCATGTTGATGCTTGGCTTCTTGTTCACTCTGTTTAATTTCGGTTGTTTCTGTCAGAATAGTAAAGGCACCGACAATTTTTCCATCCAAATCCTTAATCGGCGAAATATCCACGAGCAGATGATATGGGCGCCCTTTACGGCCTTCGCCAGCCGTAGCCTGACCAATTATCACCTTATCTTCGCGCATGCATTGACCAAGCATGGTGGATCGACTGGCGTCGCCATAAACAAACTCGGCCATAGGCATACCGATGAACGTCTCCGGTAATTCATCGATCTGAAGCAAATCAAGTTCCGGCTGGTTCAAAAAAGTGATGATTTCATCCTGATCAACGACCACACAGGGTTGGGTCATGTTGGTCAACAATCCTTGTGACATGCCGAGTTTGGTCTTGAGCTCCGCAGTCATATCCTGCACGGCCCCAATGGTCTCACTGATAATATCTTTGGCTTCGTAATGAATGGTGGCGTTATAATTACCTTTGGCCACCTCATGCGTAAATTCGGAAAGATTAGAAAGAGGCTTGATCAAGGTTTTGACCAAAATGATACCACCAAGAAAAGAAACCAATATTCCACACGTGACAATAATGACACTGACCAGCAAAACGCCATTGATCATACTATCCCGACTGGCCTGATCAAGATTCAATCCATCCAACACGGAATTAACCTGAAAAATGATGCCACAGGCAAGGACGATGGCCGTGACGGCCACCATAAAGACAACACCACTGACGAGCTTGAAACGAAAAGGAACTTTCTTCGGATTGAACATGCGCACCCACCCTGATTGGTTGCCGGAATCGACCACTCGCATCCGTACGAAGCAGCCAATACTCTAAATATTCTTTAGACCACTACGAGGCCCAAAGAAATCTGTCAACCAGGGAGGCAAAAATCAAAGGAAGAACACGCCAACAATCGCGCCCATCTACGTGCTCACGACACGAAAAAACTATTCGTCGCTGTTCCACATGCCACTGTGAACCCATCCGAGATACTTCCGCGCGAGGAATCCAGCGACTTCCTTGGCATCATCAAGGCCAAACTTGGGTACATCTGCATCCACGCCCCGATCTGTCACCATGGCAATAATATTCCTATCTTCCTGATTCTGCCGGGTACATAAAGGATTCTGGTGGACGTCCCCTCGATGTACTTCAACCTTGGGGCTGTCAGAACTGAAATACCCCTCAGTCAAAATCATATGTTTCCCCGGGAACAGACTTTCCGCCAATTCAGGCAGGGTGTGTTCATGGTCCACACTCCTGATCATGGCGATTCTGTCAGGCGAAGAAATCACCACAGTTTCAGCCCCGGCCTTCTTCAGCCGCCAGGAATCTTTGCCTTCATGATCCATTTCAAAGGAATGGGCGTCGTGCTTAATCGCACCCACAGCCACTCCAAGAGCTTTCAACTCAGGCAACAGTTTTTCAATAAACGTTGTTTTGCCGGATTTTTTCTTGCCGACGACGCATATAATCTGCGGTTGCATATATCCCCCTCACTTTCGTCAAATTTTGGTCCTTTTGGCAGGAAAAAGGACTATACGCAAGCGCAAAGAAAAAATCGACGACTCTTTACAACAACCCATGCCAATGCCACTCTGTTTCAACCCATACTTTCGACGACAAGGACAGACATGAACAGTATTATTTCCCGCCAGCGCGCTCTTCGCGATCTGTTACGGCAAACACGCCCCATGCCTCCCAAAGAGACACCCCCCTTTGAAGGCGTAGGCAATACCACCGCTGAAACGGTAAACGCTGTCTGTCAGGTCCCGGAACACGCCTGCTCTGTCAGGGATGGGTATGCCCTACGCACGGACGACATTGAACGGGCGACAGTTTTGAAGCCGGTCCGCCTTAGGGTCAAACAGGCCATACATGCGGAATCCCGGAACCCGAAACCTCTCGGCCCCGGAGAAGCGGCCAGGGTGCTCACTGGTGGCCCTGTGCCGGACGGAGCAGATTCCGTACTCGCCGAAGAAGACATTGAAATCAACGGATCATTCATCGTCGTTCGCGAACCTGTGCGCAAAGGCTGGTTTGTCCGTGCTGCCGGTGGGGAGATCGACGCTGGCATACGCATTGCCCAACAGGGCCAAATAATTTCTCCGCAGGCCGCAGCCGTCATGACCCGCACACGGACCGGGCTGATCAAAGTTCATCCCAAGCCCACTGCACGGCTCATAGCCTTGGGCAGCGAACTGATCGACCCGACCATCCATGATGATCCCACCCGTTTTCCGGCAGACAATCTCGTTCTACAGCGCGGCCTTTTCGAATCAAGTGGCGTTACTGTCATCGACGCCACAGTCGTCCCCGACAACAAAAGCACACTGATTTCCCTGCTCAACGACACGACGCTTCCCGAACTGATCGTCACGACCGGAGGTACAGGCCGAAGTGAACGGGATTTCGCCCAAACAGGAGCACTCGAAAGCGGATTCACCATGCTTTTTGAAGGAGTTGATATACGACCGGGACGCCACGTCTTTGCCGCAGTCCGCGACAACACCCTGCTTTTCGGCCTGCCCGGACCGCCCGCCGCAGGTCATGCCTGTTTTCACGCGCTCATCCTGCCTGTCATCCGCCGTCTGCGCGGGCTACCAGACCAGACCGAACCGCTCATGGCCCGATTCACCCAAGGTATCAGCGCTCGTCCCGGCAGCGAGTGGCTCGTCCAATGCACCCTGAAAATGCAGGGCTCCCAGCTCACAGCAACCCCTTTGGCTGGAAAAAAAGTCCCTCCCATGGTCGGTCTCTCCCAAGCCAATGGTCTGGCCATCCTCCAAAGCGGCAACGCCATCCTCCCCGGCGAAGAAGCCGAGGTTGTGACGACTTTGTTTTAAAAAAGCCTCCGGCGGCCGGGGGAAGGGGAGGGAAAACCCTTTGAACAGGGTTCTTCCTTCCCCTTCCCCCAACCCCCCATCCCCTCCTTTTCCTAAACTTTTCGTGTCGCCTTCGGCGAAATTTATACGTTTTAAATAAACAACACATCTGGGTTCTCTTCCTTCCAAGCACCCGCGAAGCAATAGACTTAAAATGCCTTGAGAGATGCACCGCACTCCAACAACGATTCTCTTCTGCCGTCCCCAGAACTGTCACTCAGCTTTCGATTCTCCGTCACGAAATCGTAACATGGTCGGTCTATCAATACGCAACACGTCATCGAGGACTGTACTTTTTTTACATAATTTCAAGGAAGGAAAACTGATGAAAAAACTTCTGATTGCATTCGTTACACTGGCTATTCTGAGTGTTTCAGCCCTGGCTAACGCCGCTGGAATCCGCGTCAAAGGCTCCACTACCGTTGACCCAGCCATGAAAAAACTGGTTGCCGCCTACCAAATCAAACATCCCGGTGTGAATTTCTCCATCTCAGCCACTGGCTCAGGTGATGGTGCCAAGGCTATCATCAACAAGACTGCCGACATTGGCATGATGTCCCGCGACATGAAATCCGCTGAAGCCGAAAAATGCAAAGCCAACGGCATCACCCCTGTCCAGTTCGTGATCGCTCTGGATTGTCTGGTTCCCATCGTCCACCCATCCAACCCGGTTTCCGCGCTGACCACTGTTCAGCTCAAGGACATCTATCAGGACAAGATCCGCAACTGGAAAGACGTTGGTGGTAACAAGGGTATGATCGCCCTGTTCTCCCGCGAAACCAACTCCGGTACATACGAAGTGTGGCACAAGAAAGTCATGAAAAAACAAGACGAGTTTGACCTTGTTTCCCGCATGCCTTCCAACGCAGCCATGGCCGCCAAGATCTCCGGCAACAAGAAAGGAATCGGCTACGTCGGTCTCGGTTTCCTGAACCCCAAGGTCAAGGCTATCACCGTGAACGGTGTTGTCGCTTCCGTTAAAACCGGCAAATCCGGTGAATACCCGCTGTCCCGCGGCCTGAACCTCTATACCGGCGGCCAGCCCACTGGTGAGACCAAGAAATTCATCGATTTCGTCATGTCTCCGGCCGGTCAGAAAATCATCGCCGAAGTCGGCTTTGTTCCCATGCAGTAAGCTGGATTGAATCGATTAAATCAACTCCCGCCGAGGTGCGCACGCACCCCGGCGGGATCACGCTTGAAAAGAGGCTCCGTAAATGCTTTCGCGTACACGCAAAGAAAAAGCCATCAAGGCCGTATTTTTGATCGCCGCCAGTGCATCCATCATCGCACTGGGACTGATCATGTATTTTCTGGTGGGAGAGGCCCTGCCCACGTTCATGGGCTTTGATGCCATGGGCGAAAAATTTCAGGGCGTTAATTTTATCGACTTTATATTCGGAGGACAATGGAAGCCTGTTTCCGAAAATCCTCAATGGGGCATTTTGCCGCTCATCATGGGGTCTGTCTGGGTAACGCTCATCTCCTCGGTCATCGCCATTCCACTCGGCATTATGACAGCCGTTTATCTGGCCGAAATAGCTCCGAACAAAGTCCGCGAAATCGTCAAGCCCATGGTTGAATTGTTGGCTTCACTGCCGTCCGTGGTCATCGGCTTTTTCGGTCTGGCCGTCGTGGCACCGCTTCTCCTTGATATTTTTGATATCCGTTTCGGCGTCAACATGCTCAATGCTTCGATCATGCTCGCTTTCATGGCGGTTCCAACCATCACTTCCATTGCCGAGGATGCCATTCACTCTGTCCCTGCCGAACTCCGTGAGGGATCACTGGCTCTCGGTGCCACCCGATTCGAAACCATCTGGCGAGTTGTCATTCCGGCCTCCCTATCCGGCCTGTCCACTGCCGTCATTCTCGGCATGTCCCGCTCCATCGGTGAGACCATGGTCGTACTCATGGTGGCTGGTGGAGCTGCACGTATCCCGAACTCGATTTTCGATCCAGTCAGACCCATGCCCGCGTCCATTGCTGCCGAAATGGGCGAAACCAGCTTTGGTTTGGAAATGCACTATTTCTCACTCTTCGCCATCGCTATGGTCCTATTCCTCATCACATTCCTGTTCAACCTTCTGGCCGATCACATCGCACACAAATACAAACAAGTCGGCTCTGCAAGCCTCTAGGAATAAGGAAATGTCTGAAATGATTAGCAATGACATGGCCATCAACGGCTCCAACATCCCGGACACAGCCAGATCCCGCTTCCGACGCAAATACACACAGGAAGTATGGTTCGGCATGTTTCGAGGTGCGGTCGCCATCAACGGCCTCGCCCTCTTCATCATCGTCGGCTACATGGTCTATTATGGTTTGCCCGCCATTTCCTGGGACTTCCTCACCGGACAACCTACAGAGGGAGGACTTGCTGGTGGCATCTTCCCTTGCATCGTCGGGACATTCTACCTGTCCATCGGTTCCATGGGGCTAGCTCTGCCACTGGGTGTAGCCGCCGCCATCTATCTCCACGAATATGCCACACCCGGTCCGTTCATGCGCATCATCCGACTGTGCATCAACAACCTGGCAGGCGTACCCTCAGTGGTCTTCGGTCTGTTCGGAATGGCTTTCTTCGTGGCCTCGAGGGACCTCGGCGGTCTCGGTATGGGTGTATCCATCGCCGCAGGCTGCATGACGCTGGCGGTGCTCATCCTGCCGGTCATCATCGGCACTTCAGAAGAAGCTCTGCGATCCGTTCCCGACACCTACCGCGAAGCCTCACTAGGGCTTGGTGCCACCAAATGGCAAACCATTTTCAGGGTTGTCCTTCCCTCAGCCATGCCCGGAATTCTGACTGGCTCAATTCTATCCATTTCCCGTGCTGCCGGTGAAACGGCAGCCATCATGTTTACCGCTGCGGCCAGTTACAATCCGACGCTTCCGTCCTCAATCTTCGACGAAGTCATGGCCTTGCCTTATCAAATATATTCGCTTTCGGTATCCTCCACCGACCCCGAAGCAACCCTTCCGCTCCAGTACGGCACCTCTCTTGTACTAGTGGCTTTGGTCCTTGGCATGAACCTCATTGCCATCCTCCTGAGATCTCACCTCCGAAAGAAGCTGACCTAAACCGAAGCCTCAGCGAAAAGCCCCCTGTTCCTTAAGGGACAGGGGGCTTTTTTTTACTGATTCTGACTATCGAGAGTTCGGGCATACAGTTGCATATACCCGGAGACCATGCGTTGATAAGAAAACCGTTTTTGACCAGCAGAAAAAGCCTCCATCCCCATCTGACGAATCATGACAGGATTGGCGAGAAGCGTGGTGGCAGCATCCAAAAATGCGGCCGGATCTCCCGGCGGCACAAGCATACCGGTAACACCATCAGTAATTTGCTCCGGTACTCCGCCCACAGCGTAGGACACGACGGGCAGATTTTGAGACATGGCTTCCAGAATAACCAAGGAATGATTGTCCGCCTTGGTGGGGTACAGCAACACATCGGCGGCCGTCATGAGCAAAGAAAGCTTCCGACGCTCCACATAAGGCCAAATCACGAGATCACCCTGCCGCTCTTCTTTGTCGCCACCCACTGCAAAACACAAGAGTTCCGGGTGTCGATCCTTGAGTTGCTGCCATATCCCCCGCCACGCATCTCCCGACTTATAGGCTGCGGTCATGCCCCCGTGGGCTGCGAATACCACTACTTTGGCAGCGGGGTTAATACCGAGTTGCTGCCGCGCCGCAGCTTTGGGAAGCGGACGATTAGGCCACGGAATACCATTGGGAATTACGACCACAGCACGATGAAGATGTGTCCGAGCCAAACGAGCCAACCAGCGCGATGGAGCTACGAGTGTCGGCTCCAATCGCCGGACCTGCCGAAACTTTGCTTTTCTGATCCCGGTAGAGTCTGGAAATTTTCTTGGGCAAGGCTCTGCACACCCTTCGTCAAGATTGGAACAATCCAACGGATACGGACAACCGCCGGTAAACAAATCACAGTCATGCATGGTAATAATGGTTTTGCGTCCAGGCGCAATGGAACCCAGCAAAGCAGACCAATTCCCTGTGCAGTGCACATGCCCCAAAGCCACATCCGGAAGATAACGACCAAAATCTTCAGGCAAAATGGCCGCACCATCCGCTTTTTCAGCCAGCTCGAAGCTCAGATTTGTTTCAACTCTCTGCTTCTTCAAGCCAGAAATGAGAAGACGGGCGACCCGGGTCGCTCCACCGCTCGTTTCAAGCCCGGTATGATGATAAATAGGAAGGAGGTCCATAAATCAAATCTCCACGGTCTCCATATCCAGCGTCATGTTTACCAAGTCCTCGTCGTGTTGATCGGGCGTGACCACAAAACCAAATTTTTTAGACAACCCCTGCATGGCTTTGTTCTCGCGCATGGTCTGACCTTCCAGTATGAGGGTTCCTCGTTCCTTAGTGTATTGAATACCCTTATAAAACAGCATTGACCCGAGGCCCTCTCCTTTCTGATCGGATCGAACCACAATGGCGAACTCGGCTTCGGAATTATCCGGTCTGGTGTTGGTACGCATGACGCCCAAAGTTTCCGGTTCCCCCTTTTCATCCAATGCCGTGGCAATGAACGCCATTTCACGATCATAATCAATCTGGGTAAACCGAGCGATATCCTTGTGATCGAAATCGCGTTGGACCACTCCAAAGAACCGCAATCGTAAATCCTCATCCGTCAGGCTGGACAAAAATATTCGGTGTGTCTTCTCATCTTCGGGACGGATAGGACGCAAAGTCACATGACGCCCGGCTTTGAGCACAACACATTCTTCCAATTCACGAGGATAAGGCCGAATGGCAAGTCGAGCTTCGCCCTCGCCCTCGAACGGCGCGATTTCAACCTTGCCGCCCAAAGCAAGCACCCCTTCGGAATCTGCGTACAGCGGATTGATGTCGATGGACATAATCTGCGGCACATCCACGATAAGCTGTGAAATTTGAATCAGGGTCAGGCAAATATCATCGATGTCCACCGGCAACTGAGAGGGGGTCCCCCGAAGCAGGGTGGCTATCCGAGTACGACAAACCAACTCCTTGGCCAGAGACATGGAAAGTGGAGGCAAGGTAAGTGCCTGATCTTGAATCATCTCTCGAGCCATGCCGCCATGCCCGAAATGAAGAACCGGCCCGAACACGGAATCAACCGTGGCAGACACGGAAAGTTCGTGAGCACCGAGCCTACGGCCCATCTTCTGCACCGTAAAACCTTCAATATAGGCATCCGGCCTTTCGCGAGTGCATCGGGCCAAAATGGAAGCCGCACCTTCCCAAACCCGTTCCGGAGTCTCCAGGTCGAGCATGACCCCACCCACATCAAACGGCTGTGGAATCTGTGGGCTACGGAGCTTTAACGCCACGGGATATCCCAAGGCATCTGCTGCAATAACCGCTTCCTTGGCCGACACCGCAATGCGGGTTTCCACCACGGGGATACCATACGCCGCGAGAAGATCCTTGGCCTCGGGTTCAGTCAGGGAATCACGCTCATCGTCGAGCGCCTTCTGAACAATGGCTCGCGCACCTGTGGTATCCGGAAAAAAATCTGTAGGCAAAGAATCCGGGGTCTCAATGAGCATCTCCTGGTTGCGCAGATACTCAGCCATATACAAAAACGCCTGAACCGCCTGAGTCGGAGTTTCATACGTGGGAATATCTGCTTTGCGAAACACCTCTCGGGCTTCTTCTGCCGCACCCGAACCAAGCCATGCAGTCAGCACCATACGCCTGACTCTCTTCAACGAATCACGCAAGGCCTCGGCCACTTCCCTGTCAGGCTGGGCCGTCCATGGTACATGCATAACCAGTATGCCGTTAGCAGTCTTGTCCTTGATAAGCAGCTTGAGAACAGCGGAATATGCATTGCCATCCGCATTGAACGGGATATCCACCGGGTTGGCACGGGACCAGTTTTCCGCTCCCAATACGCCGTCGATGGCTTTGATGGTTTCATCAGAAAGCGGCGCAAGTTCTCCACCGCCATTCAACAGTCGATCTGCTGCGAGAATTCCCGCCGAAGTTCCATTGGTGAGGATGGCAAGTTTCTTGCCGTACACTTGTCTCGGAGTACTCAGTGTTTGGGCCGCATCAAAAAGTCCGTCAATATCTTCCACCCGAAGCATTCCGGCCCGTCTGAAGGCCACATCATACACTTCATCCATGAGCCAATGGTCACCGGTTTCCCGCAACTTCACGTCACCGAGCACGGTATCCAGTGCCTGACCGGGACGGATAACCAACACTGGTTTGTTGCGTGAAGCGGCCCGTGCTGCAGACATGAATTCACGAGCGTCCTTGATGGACTCCACATAAAGCATAATGGACCGTGTCAAAGGGTCCGAGCCGAGATAGTCCAAAATATCCGCAAAGGTCACATCAATACGACTTCCCAAAGCGATCATGTGGGAAAAGCCGACCCCTTTGTCGATGGCCCAATCCAGAACCGTGGCGAACAACGAATCGGACTGAGAAATGAAGGCAACCTTGCCCGGTCCCACAGCTCCATGAGCCAAAGAGGCGTTCAAATTGAGGGACGGGACCATAAACCCGAGAGACTTGGGACCAATAATCCGTATTTCAGGCGATTTGGCAATGCCGAGAATGGTGGATTTAACATCCAATCGCTCTTCCGGCGTCATAGAAGCAAAACCGGACCCCATGAGTACGGCCCCTTTGGTCCCTCGTTCCTTGAGTGAATGAATTATTTCGGGAACCTGGTCGAGCGGAGAACAAACCACAGCTAAATCCGGGGTCTTGGGCAAATGTTTGACTGACGGATGGGTCAAGACACCCGCGATGGCCTCTGCCTCGTCAGAAACAGGCATGACCGGCCCCATGAAGCCGCCAGCCATGATATTACGCATGACAATGTTGCCCGCATTGCGTGGATCATTGGTAGCCCCGATAACCGCAACAGATCTGGGCTTGAGAAGATATTCAAGATTAATGACGCTCATATGGTGCCTCGCGTGACATGTGTGCAGAATATATGGATGCAGGATAGCGTGTTTTCCATGGGTCCGGCAACCAAGTATTGAAAACTGCCCATATTCTTGTTTCATATGCCCAGATGTCATATGGTCCTATTATGAAAACAGTCTCGACGTTTTATGTAATGCTCTTCTGCCTACTGTTTGTCCCCTTTGCCAGGGCTGAAAAATTGTCGATCGTCACCATGCTCGCACCTCCTCTGGCCTATGAACAAGACGGCAAAGTCGTTGGTGCAATGACAGATGTCGTTCGCGAAGGCCTCCGACGTATGGGACTCGAAGCAGACATCACCATCACTCCCTGGAGACGAGCCTTGCACATGACGCAGGAAGGCGAGGCCGATGCCATTTTTCAGGCAGGAAAAAACGCCGACCGACAACAGTGGTTTCACTATCCCGAAGAACCGCTATACGCGGTAAAAATCATAGCAGTAAAACGAACCAATGAATCCATCCTTTTTTTACCTGACCGATATGACTACACACAATATACTCTCGGTATGGTCCGCGGTTATTATTTTGGCCCGCATCTCGAATCTTTTCTCAAAAAGGCTCGTTTCAAAAAAAAAGAACTGGTTTCCAGCCCTCGATTTAATTTCACCAAGCTTGCTCAAGGCCGCATAGATATGCTCATCACCAATATAGACACTGCCCAACAAATCATCAGCGAACCAGACTTTCGACATTCACTTGAAATAATTACCGGGCCAAAGGAAGTGCCCATAGCTCTGGACGAACCGAAGGCTTATCTTGCCTTTTCCAAAAAAAACATGACAAAAAAAATCGCCGATAAATTTTCCAACACACTCAAAGCAATGAAAAGAGACGGAACGTATGACCGCATTCTCAGCACATATTATCCGTCACGAAAATGAAAAATGAAAAAACCGTTCAGACACCCTAAAGATAACGCTCCGCCTGCCGATAAGGGCTTATGAGAAGGTCGAACCAGTTTTATAGAAGGAGCGTTTCGTCATGGCTATCGAATCTTTGGCCCAACAAACTTCTACATTTGTGGATTCCTTAAGCATCAAGCCCGCACCCTCTGCCGAAAAGACAGCGGATGAAACCAGCATGGAGATAAAAACTCCTGTTCAAGGGGATACCGTGACCATTTCCGAAGAAGCACGCGCTCTGATTGCTCCGGAAAACTCTGGCGAATCCGGCCAAAGCGAAGATTCTGCTATCGACCAGACAATCAAAATGCTCAAACAACAGATTGAAAAGCTGGAACAAGAGGTTGAAGAGCTTGAAAACAGCGACCTACCTGAAAAAATGAAACGCACACAAGTACAGCAAAAACAGAACCAGATCATGGAACTACGTGACCAGTTAAACACGGCGCTGGAAACCCAAATGAAGGCCGCTGGAGTGGCTGTGGGCGGCGGAACTCGCGCCAATGGCTTCGGCAGCAGCGCTTCCGATTTCTAGACGAAATTACACGATTTTTTAGACGCGGCAGGATACTCCTGTCGCGTTTTTTTTGGAAGAGGCCAACCGCACTCGTTCATTCACATGAGGAACGATTATACACCTTGACTGACATTTTAGCGTTCGTATATTGTATATATGCCGAAATGCCCCGGTGTGGGCATCAATCAGACCATGGAAGGTCTGCTCGCGGCGGGGAGAGACACCCATGTCCATGTCGAGTGTAACCGACTTCATCGTAGCCGGACCAGCCGGACAGGTGACAGCCGGGCCAGCAGGCTCATTTCAAGCCGGACCAGCCGGTCAGATCGTTACAGGAGAACCGGGCCATGTGCCCATTGACACCACTCCTGCACGCGTGATGATCGACACATCCATGGCCAGAATTCCCTATTCCAGCCCAACCGGGGGCAGCAATGCCAGTGCCTATGCAGGTGCCGGAGGCACATCGTTTGGCGGCGGCTCCCTCGCAGGAACAAGCAGCACTGGCGGCTCGTTTGGCGGCGGCACAGTCGGCGGCGGTTCAAGCGCATCACACATCGGCGGTGGTGGCGGAGGCGGCGGCGGTGCAGTCAACAACACTGGTGCCGCACATATTGGCACAGGCGGTGGTCCTGGCACAGTCCAGAACAACACCGGCGGCAATTCAGTCGGTCAATCAACCGGCGCAGGAAGCTCAGGCCAAACCGGCGGCTCCAACCCCATCAGTATGAACAATACAGGTTCCGGCGGCGTATCCGGTGGAGCCAATGTGCCCATCTCCACAGAGTCGGGCAAGCCTGCCATTTCCCCATCCACTGGCGGCGGCGGACTTTCAGGTGGAAGCGGAGGAGCACCTGCCCAACCAGCAGGCAGCCCCCCAACAAGCGCAACCGGCAACGTTGCCATCGCACCACAAATGGGTATTCAGCCCATCTCTCCTGCGGGATCTGTTCCCATGACACCCAAAGTGGGATTTTCCATGCCAAGCCTGTCTGGATTTGTCCCCATCTCACCAGCTGGCACCATCCCTGCTTCCAAGATGACACAACCGCATGGCATGTATTTCGGGCATACTCAGAATTGGCCCAGCGATGTCATCCATCACACCAAGCACTCAGCACCGTACTCTCCGCCCAAAACACCCATGGCCCCATGGATTCCCACGGCGGACGGCTATGCTGAACCATACGAATCTCCAAAGTTAAACTTTGCCGACACCAACGGTCCCGGCAGCAATATCGATATGCGGTCAGAGTATTCCATGAATATCGACCAGACGCAGGACATCCAGCAGTCGCACCTGACCACAAACAATGAATCCGTGGACCGTTCCCTGGATCAGTCCATGAACTCGTCCATCCACCGTAGCGACCAATATCTCACCGAAAACAACGTGGATAATTCCGTCTCGCGCAATCAGGATATGAGCACCGAAGAAAATCATCAATTGACCCAGCAGATCAGCCAGGTAACCAATCAGGAAAATATCACCGACAATGAAACCAACATTGTCAGTCAGCAGGACAACTCCAAGACGATCAACAACTCCGAGAACCAACAAATCACCAACGAATCTGAAAACGTGAATGTCAAAAACGTGGACGCCAGTCAGACCACCAATGAGGACAGATCAACAGACCGTACCGAAGTGGACAATTCATCCGTTAGTTTCGTCAACGATCAAGATCTGACACTGGAGAATGACAACTCAGTCACACGAAATGAGGACCATTCAACCACAGTACAAAACAATGCTGAGTACACCCAGCAACAGGTAGACAACTCACAGACGAATTATAGCACCGACAATGATGTCAGCTTCACGGAAAATCGTAACTTCGAACAGAACATCAACGATACCCATATCAATGAGACTGACAATTCACGTCAGGTAGAACAATCCACGGTGTTCAACTTCACGAAGCAGGACAATTCCGTGGAAAACCACATTAACAACAACGACACCATTCTCAACGAACACAATGAAATGTCGTTTTCCTACAACCTCAGCTCAGAAAACAATTTCGACCAGTCGCGAAACATCGATCAATCCACCAACTATACTTTCGTGGATCAAAACAATGCCAAGACCACATATGTGGACGACAGCGACACCAATGTCGTGGAGAACCACAACCTGACCATGGCTTTTCCCGAAACACACGTTGTGGAAAACGACAACTCCACCTCTCTTTCGGTGAACAACAACTTCAATAGGGTAGTGGAAGACAACTCCGTCACCAACATCGTGGACGCCCGTGAAATGCATATCGTGACGAATGAAGCGCCCACATACGTGTTTGACAACTCATCCCAGATCAACATGAATTTCGCAGCCCCTGAACGAATCGGCGGAGATATCGTAGCCGGTGCGGCATAGTTCCAAACAACATCACAAACGAAGGAAGACGCACATTCATTAATGTTCGTCTTCCTTGATTTTCTCGGCAACCAGAAGATCAATCAACACGAAGCGTTGCCATTTGAATCGTGTGCATTTCAGTAAATCCAAACAACCCGGCAAACTTGAAAAGTCGAGGATCAAATTGCCCTCGGTCATCGGCACGAATACCCATGACCTGACTCTTTCCAAGCCGTCGGGCCTCTTCCTTCAACCATTCAACGTCCTCTTCAAGATTTTCCCTGACATCTCTTCCCCACCGAACAAGGGTCACATGCAACTCAAGCATATTATCGTGTTCAGCAATTGCCGAATAGCCATAAACTTTTGTTGCGTTATGCAATTCCAACCACTGATACTTCCCCGTTTCCGGGAAATTAGATAATTCCTCCGGTCGATGTTCCAACTTACGAACGGCCATGGGACCTCCCGAATGGATTATAGTCGTTGGATGTTTTCGATGCTCTATGGCCCGACTCGGGTTGACGAAATCCCACGGCAAAATAACGGAATCCATCCACGGCATGGCTGGTCCAATCATGCACTGGTCGGGTGGAAAAATTCGCGGTTCTGTCGTTGAAGGATCGACGGTAATGTCGAAGAGCCTCGATGCCCAACGCACATTTTTTTTCATCGAACCAACAACTCGGCAGGATGGTGCGTACGGCATTGATCCCGTCCTGCACCGGGATATTCGGGGCGATATCAAACCGGATTCCAAGAGAACGAGACACTTCAAGCCGGGACTTACCTGTCCCCAATTCACGCACCCGGATATCATGAGGCGCAATGTGCATGCCGTATTTGTACCCTTTCTGGTCCAACACCTTGGCGTAATGATCCAGCCCTTCGCCATTAGCCTCGTAATAGTCGATGACAGCATACGTGCCGCCAGGTTTGGCCTGAATAAACCAGATGGATGTTGAATCGGACATGCCGAGGTCCCAGGCCGTATGCACGGGCATGGACGGATCTTGCAGCACAGAGGTCACACGGCCATCTCTGTCCGCATCACTCATAAGCTGACCAAAGTACGCCCCACGAATGGCTGCCGTAAAAGAACATTCAAATTCCTGCTCATATTCCTCGGGCGACATTTCTCGCCCACTGGCGGACAATTCATCCGGGTGAATAATCCCGGTCTCGGAAGCACGATACATGGCCGTAAACCAATCCGGATCAAGCTTGGCTTTTTCCCATATCTCATACAGAGCATTTTTGCCGCGCGGAGTGCCTATGAACAAGGCCCATCCCTTGCGGTCAGACAAAGCAGGCCGGATAACCTCGGTCCAAACCCGATGGGGCATCTGCGCCACTTCGTCAAAAACCACACCGTCCAGATACATGCCGCGCAGACTATCGGGATTATTAGCGCCAAAAAGCCGAATACGTGAGCCATTTTCAAAATCCGCACGCAATTCGGTTTCATTGAACTTCACGGTGCAATTATCCAACCCCAACCCGCAATATCGTTTGAGTTCATCCCAAACCACGGTTTTTGCCTGCCTATAAAGTGGGGCGATATAAGCTCCGCGCCAATCGGTCCGGTCAGTTTTTCTGGCAGCACGAATAAGCTGATTGACCGACAACACGGTCTTGCCGAACCTACGATGGCAGACCAGAACCGAAAACCGGGCCAATGAGGCCTCGATCTTTGCCTGATGCTCTCGTGGTGTATACATATCTTGTGTCATTCTTCATTTTCCTTATGTTGACGGACGGTTCACCGAAAGGTATCTTATGGTAATGCGTTGTCCCGTCCTGATATTCTTTTTTCTCGTCGCCATATTGGCCGGTTGTGCAAACAATCGACCGACTCCGCCCCCTTTGACCTCCCAGGAAATAAACCTTCAGGAACATCAGGCAGAAGCCGCCGACGCCCTGAGTCAGGCCATGCAATTGATGCATGACGGCCAATTCCTGGATGCCAATGCGGCTCTCGATTCCCTGAACCGAGCTTTGGAGCTTGATCCATCCTTGGCGGGAGCACGGTATTACAGATCGTCATTGCTTTTCGAAATGCATCAGTACGACGAAGCGTTGGCAGATGCGAACATACTGCTGGAAGCCAAACCCAATCACACTAAAGGGCATTACACCCGAGGCTTCATCCTCTTCCAACTCGGAGATCTCAGCAATGCCGCCAGAGATTTCACGCAAGTCATCAGCACAGACCCCACGATTGCCGAAGCATATGTCCGACGTGGGTTTTGTTATGATGGATTGGGACGCACGGACGAAGCCATTGACGATTACACACACGCACTAGCACTGGACCCCGCTCATCTAGACGCCAACTACCGGCGGGGCATGGCCTACATGACTCTTGGACAGTACGAGCCAGCCCTCCGCGACCTGAGTCAGGCGTTCATTCTGGATTCTGAAAACAGCCAGATCATCATGGCTCGCGCACAAGCGGCCATAAAACTTGGACAATTCGACACTGCAGCCACCGCTCTCAAACGAGCTGTTGCTCTTGACCCTCACAGGAGCACACTTCAAGCTCTGTTGGCCGAGGCGCTGGCCGGAAGCAACGATATTCCCGGAGCCATCAAATCCATACACCGAGCCATCAGCCTTGCTGACGCCACTGGCGACAAAGCCATGGCCCGACTGTACCGGCAGCAACTCGAAAGCTATCTGGGGAAACCCACTCCCTGACGATCTCATTGCACGACCTCAAGCAGCACTCTGGCTCCCAAAACAGCCACCGTAGCCATACAACCCCAGACAACACGCTCCAAAGACCGTATTTTCACCTGATTGCCTGCACACCGACGCGACTCATTGATCTCACGAATATCTTCCTGAATCGTTTTAACCCGCTCATCAATACGAACGAGCAAATCTTGTAAATCCTGTCGTTCCAGTGCGGTCATTTCACGCCTCCCCAAGCATCCTTGATACCGCGAACGGCACCGGGCAGAAAATCACCGATTTTCTTGACGCCAAGCACGGCAGCCACAATCCAGAACGTAACCTGCAAAAACCAATCTGGCAGATTTTCCCAAGAGTGGATGACTTCTCCGGCTCCTTCAGGGTCAATCCCCGACCAGATGAAAAATCCTATCCAAGCGAAAAAAAGGACATCGTCCTTCCAACCTGCGTTCTCCAACTGTTTCATTTCCCATTCATGGTTAAATTCCCGATCACTCCGAGCCAGCCGCATGCGGTTTTCCATAACAGCTTTCTTCAAATCCTCTTTTCGTTTGAGGTGACCGGATACGCCGTCCACAACCATGGACAACAATCCTGCCACCGCACCAATGAGCGGTATCGCCATTTCGCAATTCTCCAATTTCTAGAGGGTGAAACTCATCGCCCCCGGATTCGAGAAACAGCATACCCCCGCTTTTAGGAAAACCATGAGAATGTGAATGATTGCATACTAAAATCATTTGATAGGTATAAAAAATCAGCTTGACAGGATACGCACCTGACTGACGAAACCGCTTCACAGCAAAAGAACACACACGGCAACGAGCCGCCTTGCCACTTCACGATGGGGCTAGCCAAAACCAGCCGTTGTCTGTATGGAATAGTTAAGGAATATCGAATGCAACCGGTTCACGCAGGCCGGAAATCAAGGAGGAACCCATATGCTCGTAGCCAACTGGATGACCAAGGATGTCAAGACCATCTCCCCGGACCGTTCCATGATGAAGGCCTCCAAAGTCATGAAAGACAAATCCATCAGCCGCGTGCCTGTGGTTGATGAAGAGGGTAAAATTGTCGGTATCATTTCTGACCGAGATATCAAGGATGCCTCGCCCTCCAAGGCCACGACTCTGGACATGCACGAACTGTATTACCTGCTCTCCGAGATCAAGATTCAAGATATCATGACCAAAAAGCCGATGACTATCAGATCCGACGAAACAGTTGAAAAAGCGGCTGTTCTCATGCTGGAAGGCAACTTCGGAGGTCTACCCGTCATCGATGAAAACGACAAGGTCGTGGGTATTATCACTGATACCGATATCTTCAAGGTACTGGTGGAAATTTCCGGAGTCTACGAAGGCGGCTCACAAGTTTGTCTTCAGGTTTCCACCGAAGCAGGAAGTCTGGCTCCGGTTCTCGATTACCTCAAAGCAAACAACGCCCGGATCATGAACATCATGACACGCAATGTTTCAGAAAGCGAAAGTATCAAGGACGTCTATATCCGCATTCGCGAAATGGAAAAGCCCGAATTCAAGCGCCTCCAACAAGGTATGGCAGAAAAATTTCAGGTTCAGTACTGGGCTAAAGATCCGGTCCACACCGTCCTGTAACCCCATCCACGCAATCACTCTGAGGCCGGACTTGTTCCGGCCTTTTTTTATGACATACTGCCCCTTGAAGTGACACGTACTAGACACTCTATGCCTGCATTTGTTCGTATTTAAAAAACTTTGCCAAATATGGATTCACCCAAACAGACGCCCTTGTCCTTTGATACTTTACGATAAGTTAACTTTTTATAATATTTCGAAAACAATAAGAATTACGATGACGATTACAAGATTAAATAATGATATCACAATCCGAAACATTCTCAACATATCCCCATGACGCACTCTTCTTAAGCAAAACAAACCCTAAAGCAAAACTTGAACTCTGCCGAAAAGAAGAGTGACTAAGAAGGAGAAAGGAGTGGTCATGGGTAGCGTTGTTGCATTGGAAGAATTCCGTCAGACTCTCGAAAAACGGGCGTCGCGTGTTCCTGTAAGAGAACACCCTGAAATTCGGGGCGGTGAAATATGGGGACGAGACTACACCGAAGTCGAAGCCATTGTTTTCGGGCTGCTTCTGATTCGGGATATAGTGGCCTACCATCAAGGAGGCCTGAACACCGAATTCGATCACCTCTGTGTGAATGGGTTGGAAGCCGCGTATAAGGTCAATGACTTTGGACCGGCCAAACTCAAAAAAACCATTAAACCGATCAAGGAATGGGTTCTCGATGATATGACCGAGGATAACAAACGGGACATGTCGTGGGCTCTTGTGGTAGCCGACCTCATCGAGAAATCTCCAACCAAGTAGATACCGATAAGTGATGATTCTTTTTTTATTTGAAATAATTCACTTTACAAATTACCGACACTCATATCCCGACCAAACTATATAGCCTGGTCGGGATTCTTTTCCCCCCAAATAGAACCCTTAATTCCAGCCCAAAAAAACACATTTTCTCCCTGCACCTTCCTTGAAACGTCCACTTTCTGTTTGCCGTTTACCCGATAGTTTCTGCCCTTCCCCGATTATTTGATTGCCTGAGGCCTTAATTCATCTATTGTCTATGACATGGACGCAGAATTCACTGGTCGTACCGGCCCCCAAATCCTGCTGTCGGCAGGGTGTCTTTTCCATCTCCCGCTGAAGCTCATCGCGCGCATTGGCCGGGACGCTGGTTTTGTGGGCATGGAGTTAATCATGAATTCCCCCAAACTCACACCCGAGGCCGGACTGGAAAAAATTGATGAAATACTGCCCATACGAAGTTTGCACGCACCGTTCCGCGATTGGTCAGCCTGGGGCGGGCACCTCAATTCATGGAAAGCGACGACAGCCTTGGCCAACTCGCTTCCTCAAGCCGACCACATAACCATGCACCCCCCTGGCTCCAAGCTCGCTAACATGATCCAGAACCGCTGGTTCGAAAAGGCGTATGATTTACCATTGTTGCTTGATGCCAAAGGGCGTATTCAATTTTCACTAGAAAACATGCCGTGGGTCGAAGGATCTCCTTTCGCCAGAGACCCACTCGAAAAACTCATGGACCAATGCCGAGACAAAAATGTCGGCCTTACCTTCGATGTGTGTCACATGGGTGTCTCTGGACGCGATGTACTCCATGCCATAGACAAAGTACCTGACGAACTGTTGTACAATGTGCATTACTCTGATGCAGTTGGGTACACCGAACACCTGACGCCCGGCGTAGGGAACCTGCCACTGGAAGACTTTCTCCACCGACTTGGCAAACGCGGCTATGACCGTTACATAACTCTTGAATTGGAGCCGGCTGCATTCCCGGATGATGTTGAGGGGACCATTAGAATTCTCTCAGACTTACGGGAAACCATACAAGCGCAATTGGAACAAGGAAAGAGAGACACCAAATATGCCGCACGCATACCTTGAACAAGTTCGCCAAAAAGACCAAACCATCAATCCACTCCTTGCCTTCCTTGGCATTGAAGTTGATGAGATCAAACCGGACAACGCCGTTCTCAGACTGCCAGCCAAACCGGAACTCCTTCAAGGCGCGGGGGTTGTCGCCGGTGGCATACTGGCGACCCTGTTGGATGAAACCATGGCCCATGCCGTACTGGGCGGGAATCCGCAAGGTAAACGCACCGCCACTGTAGACATGAATGTCAGCTACCTTCATCCGGTACAACCTAATACAGATCTCGTTTGCAAAGCCCGAGTGGTCAAACGAGGCAGCCGCATAATTTTCGCTGAAGCCAGCGTACTGGGCGAAGGACGTGAAGTTGCCCGAGCCACCGCATCTTTCCTGCTAATATGACACATTCCCTTGCCCTTGATTTTTCCATGATTACATCCTGAATTGGAGGACATACCCATGACGACTGACACCAAACTCATTGTCTGCCCCGCCTGCCGCGCTCTCAACCGTGTTCACACAGGCCGTGAAGCCGAAGCTGTGTGCGGCAAATGCAAAACCAAGGTCTTCGAAGCAACACCTCTGGAACTGGTCGGCCCCACTTTTGATCGCCATATCACCAAAAACGACGTCCCCGTGCTGGTGGATTTCTATTCTCCCACCTGCGGACCATGTCTAATGATGGGGCCACAGTTTGACGATGCGGCCAAACGGCTTCACCCCAAAGCGCGCCTAGCTAAACTGGATACGACGGCGGACCAAGCCATTGCAGCTCGCTTCAATGTCATGGCCGTTCCCACGTTGATCCTTTTCAAGGAAGGTCGTGAAATCGCACGCCAGCAAGGTGCCATGAATACGCAGGATATTGAGAACTGGGTCAACAGCTCCATAGGCTAATTTCCTAAACCCCCTTGACGTAAAGTGGTACAGAGGCGAGAACTATCTATGCTCTCCCTCGACGTACCCTTTGTCCCGGATGGGGACTATCCTGATTTCCTGGCCCGACATGCAGCATCGCTGACCTCGGTTCATTTCTCTTTATATGATCAACGACTGGCAGATAGTCGGCACCGCATGGAAAGCCCGGGACTGGATAAAATCATCTCGGACCTTTCTGCCCTTGAGGATGTGGATAAATATGTGCTCATGAACGCACGTCTTCATGCACCAGGACGGTATTTTGGTAAAACCGGACTGGACGAAACTGCACGACGCCTTGAACACATTCTTGAAAAAACAGATATTTCAGGTGTCATCTTTGCCGATCCGTATTTTCTTCAGGCACTTTCCGACACCCATCCTGATCTGGCAGGATCGCTGGAAGCCATCCCAAGCGTCAATTGTATGCTGGATTCACCCGAACGACTTTTTGCCATGCTTGCCATGATTGACGGGACCATGTTCAAGCCACCGTCCCGCATCGTCCCCGACCGGGCGCTGAATAGAAATCCTTCACGGCTACAAGAAATAGTGAACGCAGTACGCAGCCTCTACCCGGCCATGAAGATTCACCTTCTGGCCAACGAAGGATGCCTGTATCAATGCCCATACAAACCGGCCCATGATGCACATATATCGTTGGTCAACGAAGGACTGTGCCACGAACGAACCTTTGCCATGAACCGAGACCTCGGCTGTATTCGTAGGCTGCTACAGGACCCTGGTCTCATGCTCGCCTCCCCTTTCATTCGGCCAGAAGACATCCATCGCTATGAAGGACAGGTGGACGGTATCAAATTGTGTGGACGCACAAAGGGAATCCTTTTCCTCAAACGCGCCATAACCGCCTATATTGACGGCTCTTACACAGGCAACCTGCTCAATCTCATGGATGCCATGGGCGACCTCGCAAACCGAATAGATATCCCCAACAAGGAACTACCCGACCAAATATTCGCTCAGGTCTCAACTTGTGACAAGAACTGCGCCGACTGCGGGTGGTGCCACGGCGTCATGCAATCGATTTCCACACAGACCGATCCGGCTCTTTCCAGACTGTAGCCGCCGGTTTCCATTCCATCTTTTTTAAAAATGACATAGACTTGTCTGCATACAAGGAGAGACTCATGAAAAAATCACTCGGCCCCAAGACACTGGCCCAACCTGCACCGGTATGGGCTGTTGGCGCATATGATGAAGACAACAAACCCAATGCCATGATCGCAGCTTGGGGCGGCATATGCAGCTCCGACCCTGCCAGCCTGACCGTGTCTTTGCGTCCGTCCCGCCACACCTATGCGGGCATCATGAAACACAAAGCGTTCACCGTCTCTGTCTGCCCTGAATATCTGGCCGCAGAGTCGGATTTCCTCGGCATGGTCTCAGGCAAAAAAGTAGACAAATTCGCTGCCACCGGCCTGACTCCGACAAAGAGTGACTGCGTCAATGCCCCTTACATCGAAGAATTTCCGCTGGTCATCGAATGCGAACTGACCGGCACGTATGAACAGGGCATCCACACTCTGCTCATCGGCGAAATCAAGGACGTAAAATGCGACGAAGACAAACTCGTTGATGGCAAACACCCTGATCCTGAAAAAATCCTTCCCCTGATTTTCAGCCCCGGCACTCGCGCCTACCACACTGTTTCAAAATTCGTGGGGCAGGGTTTCAGTATCGGTAAAAAATACATAAAAAAATAGACGGTGAATATGACCCGGCATGCCATTGCGCTTGTTCTGACGCTTCTTCTATTCGCGGGTTGCGCTGCACAAGACCCAAACGCCCCCGTTCTTGATCTGATCGAACTGGAACAAAATGCGGGTGCGTATCATGGCCTGCCGGTCAATTCCCCACTCATTTCAGCCGAAGCCCAGCAGCAAGCCTTTGACGATTTTCTGAAGAAACACTTCGGTCCTTGGGAACAAATCGAACCCAAACACCCGGCGGATGAGGCTTTCTGGGGATTGGCAGTGTACGGCCACAAAAAGCTGTACGGGGAGAATACGCTGCTTCGTGATCCTCGCTGGATACTCAATATGACCGAGGCCTCACGAATTGAGGCCTATCCTTCCATGGGCCGACGCGCCATTGCCGTGACCAACACAAACATGCGGGTACTGCCCACCAATCAACCGGTATTCTATAATTTCAAACGGGCCGGAGAAGGATTCCCTTTCGACTACATGCAAAACTCGCTGATCCTTGCCGGAACGCCGCTATATGCGGCCCATGTCAGCGCAGATGGAGCATGGATTCTCGTGGAATCCCGCTTTGCCTTCGGGTGGGTACCGGCTCGAGAAATAGCATGGGTGGATGACACTTTTGCCACGGCATACCAAACCGGAACATACAAAACACTTACTGCAGACAGTGCTCCAGTAACCGATAAAGATGGAAACCATTGTTTCATCGCGCACATCGGGACATTAATCCCCGTCATTCCGGCGACACAAGGCCAACCGGAATCCTTCATAATCCCGATCCGTGATCGCCACGGAAACGCTATCGCTGCCCACGCGACACTGCCACAAAAGACAACGGAGACAGCACCGATCCCGGCCACTCCCGCCAATTTCACCAAGCTGGCAAATGCCATGCTCGGCCTGCAATACGGCTGGGGCGGATTGTATGAGAATCGAGATTGTTCGGCCACAACCATGGACCTGATGGCCGCGTTCGGTATCTTTTTGCCACGCAATTCCAGCCAGCAAATCAAATTTGGCAAATTGACCCTCTTGGAAAACTTAGACTCCGATGAAAAAAAGGAACTGATCGTGGAAAGAGCTGTTCCGTTCATGACACTGGTCCGTAAACCCGGACATATCATGCTCTACATCGGCAGTCGCGATGACGAACCCATCGTCTTGCATTCGGTATGGGGCGTAAAAACCAAGGTCGGCGACGGCTATGGCCGAAAAATCATCGGAACCACAGCCATCACCACACTGGAACCGGGACTTGAACTGGACAATCTGGCCACAACTCTACTCGATTCAGTCTCTCGCATTTCAACTTTGCCATAAAGCGACGGAACTCCAACTCACTCATCGCCTTCGAGATCGTCCCACCGCTCACGGAACACGTAATTACTTATGTTCCGATCTCGCTGTTCGCGTATCCAGCGGTGTAAATCTTCAGGAAGAGCACGCCACGCCCCCTTGTCTTCCCGCTTCCAGGCGGGCAACCCCTTGTCTCGAACCAGTTCTATAATGTTTCGCGAATTTTCCCCGACCGCATCACAAATTTCACGCGCACCTTTCAAACATATGTCCTGAGATTTCAGCATCGCTCTTCCACCCTCACCACAAAAAACCGTTGACCACCCAACCGATCCAAAAATTCACGAAAAGCGGATCGCGACTGCATGACCCCTCGAGAACCTTCAAGAAAACCAAAATTCCTGCCGAGCAAAACACACCCATGGGTATCACCCACTACATTGCCGGGATGAAACAGAATATGAGACCTCCCCGGCACATCAGATACTTCATACGTCCGTCCAAAAGAAGGTGAATCCACTCGGTTGCACAAGTATTCACCCGCGGGAATACACGACTTGTCTGGCTGATTACCACGATCCGGTGGTTCCAAAGTCACGCACAGAACCTGTCCATTAAAACGTAAAACTCCAAAGGTTCCTTCTTTCCCCTTTTCCAATCGCACAATTTCCACTTTTTCCATGATTCACCGCTCCTGTTTTTGCCAAATCACAAATTGCTTTTTTGTGATATAGTCAATGGTCTATTTGAAAGTCAACAAAATTAGACACAATCATTTAGACATTTACCAATTTTTATGTATAAACAGACCAACCATTAACCCAAATAAGAGGATCTCATGGGATTCACCGACGATGTGCGGCAAGCACTTATTAACCGCATCGGCCCAGGTAGACGATACTCCAACAACAAACGGATGGCAGACGAACTCGGGGTCGACCCATCCCAACTCAATCGCTTTCTAAAAAAGGAACGCGGTCTCAATTCGGAATCTCTCGGACACATTCTCGACAAAGTGGGAATCTCCGTTGTCTTCGGCGATGAACCGGCAGATGCCTCACGAGAGGTCTGCTTCACCCTGCCGGACGCAAACAAATCCAAAACAACAAGGTCAGAGCCACAATCAGACGATTACATGGCAGTTCCGCTGGTCAGCCCCGCCCTAGCTGTGTCCCCTGGTATGATCCCTGAAGCAAATGTCGAAGGATGGATACTGGTATGGCGGCATCAGGAATCTATTCGCTTCCGCTCGAATCTGGTGGCCGTGGAAATCGGTGCCGGAGAACACTCCATGGAACCGACACTTCACTCTGGCGACATTGTCATCGTTGATCGAAGCGACCGAGACCCCAGTCCCGCCGGAAAAATCATGCTTGTCCGCGAACCGGGGTCTACCGGCGCAATCAACATCAAACGCGTCAATACCAGACGCTTTGATGACGACGTGGAATTGATCTTTTACTCGGAAGACAATCGTGCCCATCCTCCAATGACGTACCGACTAAAACGAGACTTCCAAGGGGATATTGCTCACGCCATCGGTGGCAATGTGGTTTGGGCCTGGAACGATATGTCCAGGAAATAGATATCCAACATCACAAAGGACACACATGTTAGACTATCGACAATTTCTGACAAAAAATATGTACGGAACATTCGTCATACTCCTTATCGGGCTACTGGCATTTCCTGTTCAAGCCGCTGACACGACAAACACCGCTCTTGCCTCTAAAATTGCATCCATGCTGCTCAGTCAGGACCAAATAAAACGCGCCGCTGGGGTCAAAGCTTTGTCTGAAAACGGGCAGGGATGTATGGAGTGTTTCCTGAAAATAACCGACAATGGGACAACAGACCAACGCCGCGGTGCTGTTCTCGCGCTGGCTCTCCTGCCCGTACCGGAACTGGCGACAAACGGGCTACTCAAGGCTTTGAACGATAAAGACGCCACCGTCCGCAGTCTGGCTGCACACGCACTGGCAAAAATAGGACAAGCCGCAGCCAAACCGACCGCCCGACTCCTGCTTCATCCAGATGAACGGGTCCGCAACGGCGCAGCACTGGCTCTCAGCAAAATGGGCGAATCAGCAATTCCCGCCTTGACGACCATGCTAAAAATGGATGATCCCTTTGCCAAAGCAAAAGCGGCTTGGCTGCTCGGGAGAATGGGTCACGAAGCCTTACCCGCCGTACCGGCTCTGATCCACGCACTGAATGACAAAGATATACGTGTAGTCCATGTCATCTGTGAAAGTCTTGACCTGATCGGCCCGAATCCGGCAGTCGTCTACCACGAATTGACACTGATCGGCATTTCCAGCAGCCAATGTCCGGTCACACGCATAGGGACAAATGCAGCCCCTAGTCTTGTCAGACTTCTGACCAGACCGGGTACACCCATGGGCAACATTGCCCTTTATACACTTGCTCGCATGGGCAGAGTTGCCGAACCTGCCCTCAAGGCGGCCCTTGCAACCGGCACTGATAGCCAAAAAATCGCCGCAGCCCTGCTGTTGACGGGGATAGACCCGGAACTAGCAAGCACGCTGCCCGAAGAACTGCGCCGGTCCATGACCGGAGCCATGCATACCCAATAACATCGGAGTCATCATGACAGAACTTATTTACGCGCTTATCTGCTCAGACCTCATCATTGATAAGGATTCAAATTCCACGTCGTTTATTCGCACCATCGAACATGCCGTGGTTCCCGAACTCCCGGCTACCCTGCCATCAATCTTCTTTGCCAGTCTGTGGGACTTGGAAAAGAGTGGAGAAAAGCCCTTTACCGTTTCCTTGAACCTCATACCGCCTACAGGAGACCCCATCACTCTGGGTATGCAGGAAATTACTCCCGGAGGCACCATGCTGCACAAGATGAATTTCCAACTTCCAGGCTTGCGGGTAGAAAATGAAGGCAAGCATATTATCGAGGTTGCAATGAAAGCAGAAGGGGACTGGAAAACACTGGCTCAGCTCCCGATATTCGTCTTTGAAAGCGACAACAAATAGTCCCACCCAAATATTCAGCTACTCGCGTTCAACGTAAAAGGCCATGTAGTGCATCATTGTTTGATGCACTACATGGCCTTTTACGTTGTAGAAAGAATGTAACAAGACAGAAGAGATTTAAACTTACTTATTCCATGCCTGTATTAAGCTAAATTTTTTAGAATATTTTACAATTTTTTCAAAGTAAAATAGGCTATTACGTATTAAAATTGTCAGTTTTAACTGGACATTCAAACACGCCTGACTTAGCCATCTATCATCGATTCGATATTTATAGAAAACCACATCGTATATGCAGTATTACTGTACGACTCAAGTTGAAAAGGATCACAGATGCGCCAAGTCATGCTCATGATTTCAAAGGGGACACAACGACTCCCTACAGTCAGGGAACTCGAATCCAGAGGTATTCAGGTCTCCTCTGCCGTAAAAAGAGAAAGACCTATAAAAATCGAAATTAACAACCACGCGGACGGCATGGCAGCAACGCATTGCGCAGTTAAATATTTGCAAGAAGGGGAAACAGACGAATCCAGAATCTAAAAAAACTTCAAACCGGAACAAATAAAAGGCCCTGATACAGAACTGTATCAAGGCCTTTTATTCTATCAGACAAAGACAGATTTTATAAAATATCCTCGTACCCTTCCACGGCTTCATCCACAGGAGCGCCTTCATGGACAATACGATTGAGGACTTCCACCAACCGTGTGGGGTTTGAATGCTGAAAGACATTCCGGCCAACAGACAATCCGGCACCACCAGCATCAATTGATGTTCTGACGATATCCAGAAAATCACGGGTGGACTTCATCTTGGCACCGCCAGCGATAACCACGGGCACGCAAGCACATTCCACGACACGGGCAAAACTCTCGGCATCTCCAGGGTAATTAACCTTGACCACATCCGCGCCCAATTCCGCGCCCACACGAGCACAATGAGCTACAGCCTGCGGATCATATTCGTCAGCCACCTTCGGACCACGGGCATAGACCATCGCAAGAAGAGGCATACCCCATTCGGAAGCCGAGGCCGCGACCCTTCCAAGATCGGTCAACATTTGTCCTTCAGTTTCGTCGCCCAAATTAACATGGACACTGACTCCGTCCGCACCGAGGCGAATTGCTTCTTCCACGGTCGTCACCAACCGCTTCATATTGGGAAACGGCGACAAACAAGTTCCGGCAGACAAATGAACAATACATCCGAAATCGCGGCCTTGCATCCGATGCCCAAGCTTGACCTGTCCTTTGTGCACAAGGCCTGCATTGGCTCCGCCTGCCACCAAATTTGTCACGGCATCCCGCATTTTCTCAAGTCCGGCAATGGGTCCAACTGTGACCCCATGATCCATGGGGACAATGATGGTCCGTTTGGTGTCCCGATTGAATATACGCTCCAAACGGATGGCTTTTCCGATATGCATCCTGCACCTCGCTCATGGCTGTTTCTGTCATGTTAAAGAATCCACGTTCACATAATACACTCGGTCCAAAGATGGAAGGACAAACCCACCGCCATGAACAGCATCACATTTCTTTACAACCGGAGTTGTTGACGAAACATACAAGACACGACTATTCTTTCATAGAGCGGCGGTATGTACAGGATCAATTGATGAAGAAGCGACAGCCCAAAGGGGATGACAATGAGTGACGAAAGGACCTACGAATCCGTCTTTGTAGCCCGCCAGCCCGTCTTCGACGCCAATAATGAAACCTGGGGCTACATGATGCTCTTCAGGGACAGCAAAGACGCTGATCGGGCCATTTTTGCCGACAATTCAGAAGCCACCATGAACCTTGTGGCCAATCTCCCCCTGTGCGGCGGTGCCTGCGGCAATCAGGCCAGACTCTTGATTCATTTCACCCCTGAGGCCATAATCCGTGGCGTCCCCTATGCTGTCCCTTGGGACAACACCGTTATCATCCTTGAAGAAATGGCCGACCCGGACGATACGCTTATTGTGGCTCTCGGCGATCTACTTATCGACGGCTACGAGTTCGCCATCAACAATTTTGAAGGCAAACCCGGTTGCGAACGACTGGCAGAATTGGCTGACACACTGATTATTGATCTTGAAGGTAAAGATGAAGCCGACCTGAAAGCCATTGTCTCGCAAGGAAAGAAATTTGGCCCGGCTAGAATGATAGCCAAACGGGTAGAAACAAACGACGACCTGACAATAGCGAAAGATGCCGGCTTTCCCTTATTCCACGGTTTCTATTTCAAGAAACCGTTAATCAAAACAGGCAGAAAAATTAATTCATCCGAAACGACCCGTCTCAAACTTTTCGAAATCATCGAAAAAGACGAACCGGATTTTGACACACTGGCGCTCGCCATCGAAGCAGATGTGGCGATCAGTTACCGGTTGCTCAACTTTCTCAACTCTGCAAATTTCAGTTTTGCCACCACGGTCACATCCATTAAGCAAGCCGTTGTCCTGACAGGATGGAAACCTATCCGCAATTGGCTCAGACTTATCATTCTCACTGACCTGGCCCCGTCTGAAAAAACACAGGAACTCGCCTACTTGTCCGCACATCGAGCCAAACTCTTTGAAACGGCAGCCCTAGGAAGCGGTTATGAAAATGATTCGGATAAACTCTTCATGGTCGGACTTTTTTCCCTGCTTGATGCCATGCTCAACACGCCCATGAAAGAGATCACCACCCATTTACCGGTGGATAAAGAAATCAAAGCGACCCTGTGTAACAAAAAAACCAAATATTCCCCATGGCTCGACTTGGCCAAAGCTATCGAAGCATCGGACTGGGAAGCGGTCGGAGATCGTGCCAAGGCATTAAACCTGCTCCCCGGTACAGTAGCCGTCAGTTATCAGCACGCCTTTACTTGGGCCGACGCTTTTTTTGCATCCTCAACCAGCGGGAAATAAAGACAGGAACGCCCGCAACACCATGCTCCTCACCAGACGCGATTTCCTCACTTCGCTGATTGGCCTCGGCGCACTGCCTGCCCCCCTTAGCTTCGCAAAAAACCTGCCGACAAAGACTTTTGCCCTTGTCGGACGAATTGTCATCGGGGATGGCTCTCTCCCACTCGACGACCATGCCATCCTCATACACAACGGTTTTATTGAAGCCATCGTACCTGCCAAAAAAGTCACTGACCGTCCCGTGCTGCCCTTGCCGTATGCGACCATACTTCCTGGTGTGATCAATGCCCACTGTCATCGAATTCACACTTCAACAGGCCGCCGAAAACGGTGGTTGGTGCAGGGCGTCACGTCTATCGGAGATGTCGGCTCGCCGCTGGATGCCATGCCCCTGTTGGCCAATTCACCTCCAAACGTCACTGCCACGGCCAGTTTTTCCGGCCCCATGCTCACCCCTCCCGGGGGGTACCCGCTCCCTGTTCACGACTCAAAATACGCCTTGGTCGTAAAGTCCCCCGACGATGCACGCACAGCCGTTTCCATGCTGGCCGATCAGGGCGCGACCATGATCAAATTAGCCTTTGAACCAGGTGTACTCCCTAAGACATGGCCTCAGTTCGACGCCACGACAGCCGGGACCCTCTGCAACACAGCCCGAAGACTTGGGCTGACAATTCGTTGTCATGTAGAAGATTTCTCTGGCCTGGAAAAGGCCTTGAATGCCGGTGTACACACTGTGGAACACGTCCCGCATCGTTGGCGAAAAAATGGCCATGTCCGTCCGATTCTGACTTCGGACAACAAACTGATAGATCAATATACGGATTTGCTGGAGCGCATGAAACGGGAAGACATCATTCTTACGCCCACACTAGATGTATTGTGCCGTTCACCATGGCAGGGGGCTTCACTTTTCGAACCAGTCCGGAACTTCCATGCTATGGGTGGACGTATTGCCGTCGGCAATGACTATCCCTATAAACGGACAGACGCGGGCATGCCTTCACGCGAAATGAACCTGCTTGCCAAAACAGGCATGTCACCTCTTGCTATCATTCAGGCGGCGACCCAAGTCTCTGCCGCGGCGTGTGGGTTTACAGATCGTGGAATATTACTTTCGGGTATGGTCGCAGACATGATTGTAGTGCGGGGCAATCCCGCCCTCGGGCTGGAGAAGATGGACACTCCCTTGCATGTCATCAAAGATGGTGAATTCATTCGCTGAAAAAATCAAAGTCGACGAGCGGATTCAGGCGTCAAAACGGCCTTACCGGACAGAGCTTGGTCTATACGATCCAAAGCCGCCTGTTTGCCTGAGGGCAATCGCACCTTGAGCGGAAGATAATTGGAGGCGTGGTTGGCAAGAAACAACCCACGACTCAATGTCAAACCAAACAATATTTCCCGTATCTCGGTCAACATGCCAACGCCGTCCGGCACCTCAAATTCACCACGCTCCCACTGATCGTGCAAAGGAGTGCCCGGCACAAGCATCAAGCTGAGCGCACCCACTTGGTCCGGGTCCATCTCACTCAAGGCACGGGCTGTTTCACGGGCATGCGCGGCAGACCTTTCCACTCCTCCCAAGCCATTGATAATTGTCACATTAAGTTTAAGCCCAGCCTCTCGCACGCGCCGCCCCTGAGCCACGATAAAAGCGGAGTCTCCGTTTTTGTTCATGGCCTTGAGTATCTGATCGTCACCGGATTCCAACCCCATATAAACGATGCCTAATCCCAGATCCCGAAGTTCCTGTAGTTCGGCATCAGACTTGCGTTTAAGACTCTTTGCATTAGCATACACCCCAACCCGGGTAACCCACGGAAGGTGCATACGAATAAGCGATAGAATTTCTGTCAGTCGCTCGTGCGGGAGAATCATGGCATCCCCGTCACAGAGAAAGACCCGCCGCTGTCGTTGGCATTCACGAGCGGCGAATTCGATATCACGGAGAACTATCTCCCGATCCTTGATACCGAACCGTTTATTCAAATAAGCACCACAAAATGCACATTTCCCATGCGAACAGCCAAGGGTAACTTGCAACAAGATACTCCCGGCTTCGCTGGGAGGGCGTATAATCATTCCCTGATAGTCCATAAAATCCTCCTGATCGAAGTCACGATACGGAAACGCCAAAAAATGGCAATAGTGTCTAAACAAAATGGTGCAAAACCACGAGGCAAGGTTTTATCATTGACCAATATACGATGTTTTTTTATGATTTTTAGGATTGGAAATCTTTCACACACCGACAGGCATAGGCGCGGACAAGTGACCCCACCGCCACACTCAGAAAAGACTTCAGGCACACCATGACGATCAAAAAAAAACCGGCGAGACCAACGTCCTACGTCGCTTTAGACGAGACATCGCGAGCCTTGATGGATTCCTCCGTGGAATCCGCATTCGTCATGGATGTGAGCGGCTATGTGCTGGCGGCCAACGGAGCAGCGGAAAAACTCTTTGACCTAAAACCGGGGCAGACGCTCCAACAATCCAATATTTACGATCTCCTGCCCAAAGGAGCCGCCGATTCACGCAAAACCAAAATCGAAGAAGCTATTCGTGAAGTCCGTTCTGTTCGTTTTGAAGAAGAAATCGATGGTCGATCTCTGGTCCATTCCATTGTCCCGGTAGCTAATCCCTGGGGCGAAGTGGCCCGACTGGCGGTTCACACTCTTGATCTGACCAAACTAAGGCGAACCGATGAAGACCTACGACGCGAACAACAGAGACAAATTTTCTTCATGGAATCCCTTCCGGGCATTGTTTATCACCTCTATCCGGACCAGACCATTCGGTACGCAAACCGCTATTTCAGACGATATTTCGGCAGCCCTAAGGACAAAACATGCAGAGAGGCTCTAAACTGTTCTTCCGACTCCTGTGCATCTTGCCCCCCTATGGAAGCGATGAACACTGACCGAGCCGAGGAATGGGACTGGACCGATTCCCAGGGCCGGACGTTCCACCTCCAATGCAGTCCCATGACTGACTCCGCCGGAGAACGGATGATCATGGTCCTCGGCATTGACATCACGGCCAGACAACAAGCCGAAGATGCCTTAAAACGAGCACACGCTAAACTGGAAGACCGGGTTAAAAAACGTACGGAAGAATTGGAAGAAGCCAATATCAAATTGACCAACAAGTCGACAAGGCTGATCTCCGCCATGAAAAAGGCAGATGCCGCAACACGGGCAAAATCATCCTTTCTGGCAAACATGAGTCACGAGATACGCACTCCTCTCAATGCAGTGCTCGGCATGTCTGAACTGGCCCTGACAATGAGTGACCCGGAACGGAAAGACGCATACCTCAAACGAGTCATGGAAGCGGGTAATTCCCTGCTCTCCATCATCAATGACATACTCGATTTTTCCAAGATCGAAGCCCGCAAACTGGCCCTTGAAGCCATTGATTTCGATATAAACAGGACCGTGGACGCCACCGTTGACCTCCATATGCTTCTGGCGACAGACAAAGGGCTTAACTTAACGTCCACTGTGGACACCTCAGTTCCTTCTGTACTGGAAGGCGACTCGTCACGGCTACGCCAGATTCTTATCAACCTCGTTTCCAACGCCATCAAATTCACAGAATCCGGTGATGTACATATAGCCGTAACAGTTGACACCCCGCCTACAGACATAAAGCCAGGGACCCCGGTCACCGTGACATTTAAGGTACGAGACACGGGCATAGGTATCCACAAAGACAAACAAAAAACCATTTTCGGTTCATTTCTTCAAGCTGACGATTCCATCACCCGCAAGCACGGAGGCACAGGCCTTGGCCTCGCCATTTGCACATTACTGGTGAAACTCATGGGGGGAAAACTCACACTCGAAAGTGAGGAGGGTAAAGGAAGCGCATTTTCCTTCACCGCCAACCTCCGCGTCGGTAACCCCGAAACCCTGCATGCACAGGAACAAGACTTGATCAGTACTTCCATCCCGGAACTTCCCGAAATCAAAGTCCTGCTGGCCGATGACAACCCACTCAACCGAGAATTGGCGACAACACTGCTGACAGAACAGGGCCACACCGTCATGGCCGTAGAAAACGGAATTCAGGCTCTAGAAGCACTCAAAGAAGAACGTTTCGATCTCGTCCTCATGGATGTCCAAATGCCCATCATGGACGGCGTTTCGGCCACACGGGCCATCCGCGCTCCGCAATCCGGTGTCATAGATCCTTCCGTCCCCATCCTGGCTCTGACCGCCCACGCCCTCAAAGGGGATCGCGAACGTTTTCTGGAAGCAGGAATGGATGACTACATTGCAAAACCCATTACCATGAACAATTTTTACAATGCCATTGCCCGAAACGTGGGCAAGGGGCAAAAAAGACACCAACCGATACAAACGCCTCAGCCAAGACCGGACAACGGCCAGCCCTACGACCGGATAACGGCTTTGGACATGCTCGGAGGCAAAAAGGGATTGCTGGCTCGTATGGATGCAATTTTCCTTCGAGATGTTCCCGGAGAAATGACGGAGCTGACAGCGGCCTTTGACGGCCAAAACTGGGACACAGCCATGAGATTAGCCCACTCCATCAAGGGGTCGTCAAGAACCGTTGGGGCACTCAAAGCCGGTGCGGTCGCCGAGCAAGTCGAATACTTGTGCAGACACCAAGACGCCTCTTCTGCCAAGAAAGAACTTAAAAGCCTTGAATCCGAAGTGAAATCTGCGTTACAGTATATCAATCTGACGCAAGGCTCGCCGTAGAAGAGCCACTCAGCCCAAGGAGCATAAGATGAAAACCATACTTGTTGTAGACGACGCACCCATGATTCGCGAATTACTCAAATCTGTACTCGAAGCGGAAGGATATGAAGTAGTTGAAGCCGCTGATGGCGAAGAGGCCATTCATATATGCCAGGAAACCAAGATAGACCTCTCCATCATTGATATTTTCTTGCCCAAAAAGGGCGGCCTTCAAGTCATGGGCGAATTGATCAAAGCTGACAGTTCCCACAAGTTCATCGCCATATCCGGCGGGGAAGCCTTCAACCCGGAAGCCATTGTCGAACTGGCCAAAGTATACGACGTGGTCGACACCTTTACCAAGCCCATTGATACCCGCAAACTGTTGAATGTCGTTAACAAGGCACTGGCTGACTAACAAAGTACACGCAACAAAGCCCTGCCCGATTCTTTGATCAGGCAGGGCTTTGTTGCGTGTATGGTAACGCCGAAAACTAATTTATTCCATATCGACGGTCACACCCTCGACCACATAGAAAAGAAGTTCATATTTATCCTGAAGGATACCCACAACCTCTTCTACGGACATGTCACCCATGTCAGCCACGGTGACATAGGCATTGGTAAACCCGGATTGAACCGGATCATGCGCCGTAAACACGCTTGTAAAAACAATCCCCACTGTCCTGATTTCGCACAGCAATTCTGCCAAAAGCTCTGGCCGACCATCCATACGGATGGCAAACTGTGCGCCACCCCGCAGGGACCCGGACGCCGTACACAGAAAACGCAGTACGTCAGCCTGGGTAATAATACCCTTCAGTTGGCCACCATCCACCACAGGCAAACCACCAACCTTGTTCTTCACCAATATTTCGGCAACTTCGGTCATGGCTGCATCCGAATGAACGCTAATGGGGTCCGAAGTCATGATATCACTGGCGGTCAATGTATACAAACCACCACTTTTCCCGCTCGCAAGATCACTGGGAATAAACTTGGAAGGCATGGCATCACGGATATCCCGATCAGACACAATGCCGACTAAAGCACCCTGACTGTCGATAACCGGAAATTGTCGGATATTCTTCTCTCGCAGAAACTCAGCAGCGTCCAGAACGGACGAGTTAACCCCCAAAGAAATGACATTGATCGTCATCCAATCTCTGACCAGCATTCTCCACCTCCTGCATGAGCTTTTCCAGAATGAAAATGATCGGCAGAGCCTACGTGTTCAAGAAACGAATTGCAACGGAAGTTACAGTTTCACCGCTTCCGCACTCACAACCTTGACCAACTCCTTAAAACTAGACTTTAGCGGTCCGAGTTCCTCTATAACCGAATCCAACCGCCCAAGATAGCACCATTTTTCCAACTCCCTTGACTTCTTAACCAACTCCATCGCCAACACATGGCTGGCAATATTGGTAATAGAATGCAAAGAAGCGCCCATCATCTTGGCATCACGAATCTCGGTGGCTTTATCGAGATTGACAATTTTTTCTTCTGCCTCCACCACAAACAAATCAAGAATATCCTTAAGCAAAGCCATGTTGCCCTCAAACCTGTCAATCAAAGCCTGCATATCGAGTTTGACCGAAATGACTCCTTCAACATTTTTCCCAGAGGCCTGCACTGAGGACGCCCCCGCTCTTCCCTGCGGGCACCGATCCCCCATGCTACGAATGATTGCATCCGAAAGTTCGTGCATATCAACAGGCTTGCTGACGTAATCGTTCATGCCGGAATCCAACATCCGTTCCTTGTCACCCTTCATGGCATACGCTGTCAGGGCAATAATCGGGATGGATCGATCATACAATTTCCCATCTGATTCCCGTATGGCCTGAGTAGCCTCAATACCACTCATTTCGGGCATCTGAACATCCATAAGAACAAGATCAATGGATTTACCTTGTGTCTCAAGAATATTCAGCGCTTCGATACCATTCTCAGCGGTGGTAATAGTATGACCAAACATGGAAAGGAAATGGGTCAAATACTTCCGGTTCAACGGATTGTCTTCGGCCAACAAAATATTCAAATGCAAAGTCTTGGGTGTCAAAGGAGCCCGTACCTCTTCCACTTCCTGTTCTTTCGCGACACCGAACCAGGCTGTAAAATGGAACGTTGAGCCAAAGCCCTGTTCGCTCTCAACACCGATTTCCCCCCCCATCATATTCACCAGCTGTCGGGAAATGGTCAGTCCCAATCCAGTCCCCTGATGCTTCTTCCGAAGCGAACTGTCCGCTTGGGTAAAACTGTCAAAAATGCTTTCAAGTTTATCTTCCGAAATACCAGTGCCAGTGTCTCGAACTTTGAACAGCAGACAAATACGGCCCGATTCCTGTCGGGTTACGCTGACCGTCAATTCGACCAACCCTCGTTCAGTAAATTTGAGAGCATTGCCCAAAAGGTTCCATAATATCTGCCCCAACCGATCAGAATCACCATTGAGCACGGTCGGAACGTCTTTGCTCACTGAATACCGAAAGGCAATATTACTCACGTCAGCCTGCGGTCCAAAGGACCGGACGCTTGTCTCAAGTGCAGCCCGGAAATCGAAATCCACAGGCTTGAGTTCCATCTTGCCCGCTTCAATTTTTGAAATATCAAGAATATCATTAACAATATGCAACAACGACCCAGCTGCATCACGGATCATATCCATATGTTCCCGCTGTTCATCCGTCAGCCCTGTAGTGACAACCATTTCAGCCATGCCAAGAATTCCACTGATAGGAGTCCTGATCTCATGGCTCATGTTGGCCAGAAACATGGACTTGGCCAGATTCGCTTCAAGCGCAACCGCGGAAGCTTCCTCTGCAGAGCGGTTCGCGGAGACCAATTTTTCTCCCATACGGCCATAGTGAATGGCTGAGCCGAAAAGATTGGCCGCAAGTGTCAAAGATTCTATCTCCACAGGTAACCAATCTCGTTCCATGCGGTGTTCGGAAAACCCCAGGAACCCCCACCATGTATTCCCGGCAAATACCGGAACAATCATAACGGACTTCACCCCGGTCGCCTCGAAGAAGCCACGCTCCCCTTTGCGGAAATCCTTGACGTGACCACAAATAATCTTGCGCCTGAGCAATGGAATGCGCCACGAATCATATTGGGGAGAAAAACTCTGATTGATGAATTCCGGCTTTCCCACAAGACTCGGAAAACCATCAGCCACCCATTCATAATTCAACGACAGGGTTTCCTCCGAAGAACCTTCTTCACTCTTACTAAAAAGAAAAACTCTCGTAATATCAGCGGCTTTTCCTAATTCATCAAGAGCACTGCCAATACCTTCTTCCCAATCCGCTTTGCGCAAAAAACGACCGGCAAAAGAGGTCAAAACCTGTAGAATAGCATCCCTGCGAAAAAGCATCTCCTCCAATTCCTTTTGCAAGGAAACATCTCGCACCATACCATACGCCCGACGAAGATTCCCGGCATCATCAAGTTCGACTTCTCGATTAACGTGTAGATAGTTAACCGTGTTGTTCTTGCCCTGAATTCTGTATTCAAAATCAAGCGGCCAACCTTGTTCGAAAGTCGCTTCATTGGCGCGATCAAAAACCTCAACGTCTTCGGGGTGGACACAGGCCCGAATCGAATCAAAATCCTCAGTAAGAGAATGACAACCACGCTCCATAATCCGACGGAACCCTTTTGACCATTTCACCCGACTCTGACTATCCATTTCCCAACGGCCAAAACGATCAGTCTCTTCCATCCACTCATGCATGAAGCGTTCTTTGTCCAACTGCCTTTCCAGCATCAGACGGCTCTCAAGATGCCGAAGGCTTCGGGTCATATTCTCCGATAATGCTTGCGCTTGAGAAAAGAAATCAAAAAGCCCCAAGGCACGGGCTTTATCCTCATGCCCACCATTCGTCACGACGATGACATGAACACCATATTCATTACGAATACGCTGAACAGCCCGCAACCATGTGGTATCACCTTCGTCTGGGACAAGAAGAACGCAATCAGCATCATGTTTGTCCAAACGACGCACACCACGAGAGACTGATGCCAGATGAACCAATGAATACTCATATCCTTGCACCATAAGAACAATGGATGCCGATTCCACGTTTTTCCCGGCCAAAACCAACAGTTTCAAATTCGCCTCCGCTTCTCCATCACACACAGGTTTCTTCTCAAATATTTACCCATGAGTCATACGCCCAACATATCTTCTGGACAAGTTTTTTCAAATAAATATCATTGCTTCACACATTACAAGGGACTGAAAACATGCGCTGAAAGCAGTTTGCAACTGTCTGAAAAGACAGTTCTTACCGCCGAACTACCCCTTGCTTTCTCTAGTCACGAGGTTTACACACACCCCAAGGTTCATAAAAAGTAAACATCGACCATTAATCTCCATAGGTGCTACCATGAATTTTTTACCTGAAAGCGACATGCTGACCCTCCTGACAGGGGCCACTCTGGCCGTAAAACTTGTCATGATCTTTCTCGCTCTGATGTCAGTGTGGAGTTGGACCATCATATTCTTCAAATTCTTCACCATTGGCTCAGCTCGGAAAAAAGTCATGCAGGGATATGATGCCTTCATGGAATCTCAGGATTTAACCAGCGGCCTCAATAAGCTGGGAGACAAGGAACATTCACCTCTGGCCCGCGTCTCTACTTTGGCAGTGCAGGAATTCCGACTGCTAGAAAAAGCGGAAGTAAACAGAGAACGCAAACGGCTGCTCGTCAAAGACACCCTGCGCCGCGTCCTCAAACAGGGCATCACCAAAGAAATGCGTGTGTTAACACGTAACCTCCCCTTCCTCGCCACCTGCGCCAATGCGGCTCCATTCATTGGCCTGTTCGGCACGGTATGGGGCATCATGCACTCTTTTCACTCCATCGGGCTGGCTCAATCCGCAGCTCTAGCGACCGTGGCTCCTGGTATTTCCGAAGCTCTTATCGCCACGGCCATCGGTCTTCTGGTCGCCATTCCGGCCACCATTTTTTATAACTACTTCCTTGGCAAACTCGGTGAAATCGAAACCGGCATGATCGATTTTGCTGGAGCCTTTCTGAATCGGGCTGAACGCGAAATAACGTGGGCCTCCAAGATGGAAAAAAGATAGGAGCAAGCCCATGGCAATCAAGACTGGCGGCGGCTTCCTTAACGAAATCAATGTCACACCCTTTGTGGATGTGATGCTGGTATTACTGATCATTTTCATGGTCACAGCCCCGCTCATGACTCAAGGAGTCGAAGTGGACCTCCCTGTGACCAAAACGGTCAAGAACCTGCCTCAGGACTCCGAACATCTTATCTTATCGGTAAAAAAAGACGGCACCATCTTTCTCGACGAATATCAAGTGACGCTGGATGAATTACAGGATCACCTGAAACGACTGGTCGCCAAACAGAAAAAGCAACTTTTCCTTCGCGCCGACAAAGACGTTGCTTATGGCACCGTGGTCATGATCATGGGCGAAATCAAAGGGGCTGGTATTGACCGACTAGGCATTGTGGCAGAAAAATCCATTGATCTGAAAAAAGAGAAAAAGTAAATTTCATGCGACACGCCCTGAGTTGGTTCCTCTCTATCCTCTTTCACGCCATTCTGGTGGTAGCACTGCTGCAGTCGGTGGATCTTGAACCGTTGCTGCCCGAGGATATCATGCAAGTGGATCTGACTGAGGTGGAAGAACCGCAACCGATCACTCCCATGCCGGAGCCACAAAAAATCCCCGCTCCAGACCCCATGGCGGAAATAGCTGCCCCCGAAGAACCACCTATGGCAGCCCCTCTGCCCATGAACAAAACCGTGGTTCTTGCAAACGAGCTCCCACCACCGCCAGAACCGGAACTCGCTCCCGAGCCGGAACCAGAACCGGATGTAATCGAAATCAGCCCTAACAAAACGCTACCGCCGGAAGAGGAGCTGGAAGAAGACGGCAAACCAAGAAAGATTGTCACTCGTAAAGAATTTACTGTTCATCGCGGACATGAAGCGCGTTTTGGTCGCGCCATGATGGGAGACTACTTTTCCTACTCAACCAAAGAATTTTCAGGCCAATTCCGCACCAAGGATGACCGGGTCGTTTCCATTATCGATGCCCGAAACACCAAATACGGACGATTCCTGATCTACGATTCAAAAAACAAGACTCTACGTCGCCTCAAACAGGCCTTCGGCAAATACGTATATACCATCGGACCATCAGTCTATGCGGACGAACCGGTCACAGGGTCGGTCACATTTCTGGCAAAGAACGACCGTATCGAACGGTTCATCCTCATGACAGACGATGACCGCATCGCCCATTACCCTCGCAAGGTCCATGTCCGGGAAGAGGAAGTCACATTCTCCGGTCCCGCCAAAAACATTGAAGCCGGGATATCCAGACCACCCTATGGCGAAGGCCATGAAGGTGTCGTCGTCATCCATGGTCCAGATTGTGTCAATCCGGGCTTGGTGCAAGGCTTTACCCGCACCTTGTCCATGCATGACCTTGCCACTCTGCATTTTATTCCACGCGGTTGCATGAACGAAGAGCCAACTCCCGGCACAACGGAAGAACTCGTTCAGGATACGACTGCCGCACTGGGCTACTTTGCCGGACGCAAAGAAATGGATGCAAACCATGTTGGTATATGGGGCAACGGTCCGGGAGCACCCGCTGCAATAAAGACCGCAAGTCGAACCAATCCAGCCTTTTTGGTCTGCGTTCTCACGGATACTGTCAAGACTGACGACATCCCTGATCGAGAAACTCTCTCGCAACTAAAAACCCCTGTCCTGTGGTTGATCACAGGCCGAGATACCGCCAAATGGACCCCGCTGATTCGTACGCTTGAAGCCTTCCGCGACAAAGACAAACGTCCATTTTCAATCATTGTGGCCCCACTCAAGGCAAGCCAGGACGTACTTGATGCCAAAGGCGAACAATCCGCTTGGGTGGAACAAATCGCCGACGATCATGCCTCTCTCGCCGCATCCTGGATCCACAACCTAAAAAAATAGATTTTACCCATATCGGGATACTTCCTGCCTTCCATTTGTCATGCGAATACGCTATGGCTGATAGAATGACGATTTCTTGCGAATCGTCTCTATCAAACCAGATATACAGCAACAAAAAAATACGCCAGACATGAATCGGAATCACGCATCCCTTAAGCCAAGCCCCCAACTATTTGAGCACGTTCTCGATGCCTCAGGTGTTGCTATGGCCATACGGACCGTTGACCTGAAACCTATCTTTGTGAATAAGGCTTTTGCTGATTTTTTTGGATATTCGGTTGCCAAAATGTTTTCTCTGCCCCAAGAAAAAGCCCTCCCAGAAGAAACCATGGCCCTGTACGCAACACACATTCGTCCAGCACTGCATACTGGACAAAGTTGGGAAGGCGAATACTTCATTCGCAAAAAGGACAATGAGGTTATTCTGGTCTGGGGTCGATTCGATCCTGTGCTCGACGCATCCGGCAATCTGGCCAATGTCATTTCCATCATGCAGGACAACCTGACATGCACCAAAACCGCCAAAGCCCTCAAAGTCAGTGAAGACAAATTCCGTCTTCTCGCCGAGAATATCACCGACGTCATCTGGACAATGGATGACGCATACAATTTCACGTATGCTACCCCATCTGTTGAAGATGTCTGGGGCTACGCTCTCGAAAAACTCAAAGAGTTGTCCCTGCTCAAAATCACGTTGCCCGAGTCACATAAAATTCTCAAGAAAGCCGAAAAAGCCCGCTCCAGAGCCGAAGCGCAGGGTGACTTCGATCACATTAACCGACTGGAAATGGAACATTATCACGGCAAGGGCGGAACCATCTGGGTCGAAACAGCCGTTAGGCGACTCTTTACCGAGGACGGCAAACCCGGAGGATACCAAGGTGTTTCCCGCGATATAACCCTCCGCAAACAGACCGAAGCCGCATTATTCGAACGTGAATCCAGATATCGCACACTGTTTGAGGATTCTCCCATATCACTCTGGGAAGAAGATCTGTCCCGCCTCAAAATATATTTCGACGCCCTCAAAGAAAACGGCGTCACCGACTTCAGACAATATTTCTATGACAACCCGGACGCTCTGGCCAAATGTGCCACGCTGGTGACCGTCGTGGACGTAAACAAAGCCACACTGGACCTGTTATCCGCGAAATCCAAAGAAGACTTGTTCGGCAATCTGGAAAAAGTTCTGACAGAAAGCTCCATGGCCGCTTTCACCGAAGAGATGATCCTGCTCGCTTCCGGCGGATGCGAATATTGCGGAGAAATCACCAATCGTACACTGGAAGGTGAAACAATCTGGGTCGTGGTCCACTTCTTTGTCCCCCCGGAGTACAAAGACTCCCTGGCTCGCGTCATAGTTTCATTACTGGATGTCACACCGAGAAAACGGGCTGAACAGGCTCTCATGGATTCTGAAGAACGGTACCGGGTACTCGCGGAAAATTCCCAGGAAGGTGTCATCGTTATTCAGGATCGGGAAATTAAATATATAAATGAAAGCATGACTGAAATATTTGGCCTTTCAACGGAAGAACTTGAACAGGTTCATCCTCTTGAAATGGTTCATCCCGAAGACAAGCCTTTCATTCACGAACAATTCAAAAAAATGTACGAGGGCAAGGAAAAGGAAGGGTTTGCCACATTCAGAGTCATAACCACACACGACGAAATCAAATGGTTGACCATCTCAGTCAAACCTATCATGTGGGAAGGCCAGGAAGCACAGTTGGAAATTTTCACTGATATCACGCACCATAAAACACTGGAACGTGAGCTTTTATCCACCCATGCCCAAATGGAAGACCGCATCTCAAAAAGGACCGCAGAGCTCTCCGAAGCCAATGTCCAGCTCAAGGCTTTGGCCGAAGAACGAGGAAAAGCCCAGCAACGCATCCTTGCCCTGACCCAAGAATTAATCCGTATACAGGAAGACGAACGGCAACGAATTGCCCGGGATCTTCACGACAACGTCGCCCAAAATATTTCCTCCATCATGCTGAAGATGGAAACGTTGTTTGACGACCACTCATGTGTCGACGAAAGACTCCGTAAACGGAGCGAATCCGTAACTGACATTCTCAAGGAAGTCGTCGCTTCGGTACGAGACATTGCATATGGACTTCGACCTCCCGCACTGGACCAGTTGGGTCTGGTAAAATCCTTGCAGCACCTCTGCCTCGAAGCAGGCAACAAGCATGGTTTTGCAGTGGATTTCGTAGCCACGGGTGTCGAAGATATCAGCCTGGATTTTGACAGCGAAATTAACATCTATCGGATGATTCAAGAAGCCGTCAGAAATATTGTACGCCACGCCCACGCGAACAAGGCGACAATCCGTCTGGTGAAGAGTCATCCCGACATCTTCATTCGCATTGAAGATAATGGGCAGGGATTCAACGTTCTGGAACGCCAGGCAAAAACCCTGACTGAAAAGCGCATGGGATTGCGCAGCATGGAGGAACGGGCACGCCTAGTCGGCGGCTCCATGGAGATCCAATCACTGGTCGGAACCGGAACCCGCATAATTTTCCGACTGCCTACACATCATTCCAGGAGACATACAGACTATGAATATCATGATCGTTGATGACCACCCTCTATTCAGGGAAGGTCTCAAAGCCATCGTCAACCGGGACAATCGCTACACAGTGTGTGCTGAAGCCGGGAATGGCAAAGAAGGCATTGCCATAGCCAAAGAAAGTCATCCAGATATCATGCTGGTGGATATTTCCATGCCTGAAAAAAATGGCGTTCAGATGATCCGTGAACTCAAGTCTTCATTACCGAAAACACAGTTCATCATCATTTCCATGCACTCTGAAGCCGACTACATCGTGGAAGCCTTCCGAGCCGGAGCCACAGGATACATGATCAAGGAATCTGCTTCATCCCAACTCATTAAGGGGCTTGATACCGTCGCAGCAGGTGAACTTTTCCTGGACAACGCACTCTCTCAGGAAGTGGTATTCAAACTCCTGCAATCAAAACCAGACACTCCCGGCGGCAGCAGTGACCCTTACTCTACTCTGACCCCCCGAGAGCAGGAGGTCATGCGCATGCTGGCGGAAGGGCTGACAGCCAAAGAAGTGGCAGAAAAGCTCTTCATCAGCCCCAAAACCGTGGAAAATCACCGCACCAATCTCATGAAAAAACTAGGCCTCAAAAGTACGGTAGAACTTGTCCGTTACGCGGCCCGACTCGGCCTCATCGACATAGAGACCTGGGCCATCTGACACAGTGCCCTACGAAAACACCCCCGGCGACAATGTCACCGAGGGTGTTTGTGTGGACAATGGTATCAAGAAAAATCACCCTTGGGAGATGGAAATCCTCTTGGGCTTGACCTTCTCGACCTTGGGCAGATGCAACTCAAGCACGCCGCCGTCAAGGTTGGCTTTGATCCGTTCTCGATCAACAATATCGGTAATGGAAACGGAACGAACGTATTCACAATCGCCGAATTGCATCTCCACATACTGCTCACTGGGATGCCGGACCAAACTCGTCCTACCCGTGACTGTCAACTCGCCTTCTTGCAAATCAATAGTCATGTCCTCGCGTCGAACACCGGGCATATCCATATAAATATAAAATCCATCCTCGCATTCCAGAATATCCGTGGCCGGACGATAGCGAGCCATGCTTTTGTCTTCTTTCTTCATAATATTGTTCATAGCCATGCCCTCCCTTACTCCACGCTGATGCTGATGTTTTTTGGTTTTACTTCCTCGGACTTGGGCAAAGACACGGTCAAAACGCCATCCTTCATGGACGCTGTGACAGCATCTCTATCCACTGGAACTGAGATGTTGACAACTCTGTGGAAAACACCACTTGGGCGTTCCTGTCGAAAGTATTTTCCTTGTGGAGCTTTGCGCTCGCCCTTGATAACCAAAGTTTTGTCAGTCAATGTCAATTCAACATCGTCGATGGACACGCCAGGGACTTCGGCCCGCACATAAATATTTTCCTGATCATTGCTCAGATTGAGCGGAGGGTAAGCCAAACGCCGATCATCGCCCATGGGAGATCGCAGAAACTCTTCGAAAACCCGATCGAACCGGGACGGGAAATTATAAAGAGTATTAAAATCAATAACCATGAAAGGTACCTCCTTTTCTTGCGTTCCACAAAAAAGTAGGCACGTTTTTTTTGTCGTCAAGTCCACTTGTGGAAAAAAATTGCTCCGCACCCTTTTCCGGGGGCGGAGCAACACATGACAACGATGATCAAAAGTTCTTATTTGGAGCTGGTCCAATCCTTTTCAGGGATGGCTTCGTCCACCAACATGATCGGAATCTCATCCTGCACGGGATACACGATCTTGCACTTGGCGCAGGCCAATCCGTCTTCACCGGGCTTTAACTCAAGTTCACCCTTGCATTGAGGGCAGGCCAGTATATCCAATAGTTCCTTATTCAGAGACATAGGTTCCTCCTTGTACTCGCCTAACTCTACCCGCCGTGCCGCTCACTGGCAACTGCCATTGTGCACTTTACCAGACACCATGGAAACGCTACTCTACAGCGTTCAGTTACAGACTGTCCCTTAAATTATAACCCATACCCGAAAATCATGAGCATAGATTTACACTCCCATTCCACGGCTTCTGACGGTACTCTGTCCCCCACCGAATTGATCAAGTTGGCTAAGGAGTCAGGTCTCGACGCCATTGCCATCACTGATCATGACACATTTCAGGGCGTTCCGGAGGCTTTGGCCGCAGGCGAAAAATACGGCATTGAAGTCATCCCGGGCGCCGAATTAAGTCTTGAATCCCCGGAGGGCGCAGGTTGGATTCATGTCGTCGCTCTGTGGCTGCCTGAAAATGCCATAGAACTCCAGGAAGCCTTTGACTGGGTGCAGGAAGGTCGCAAAACCCGCAATCAGGAAATCGTCGAAAAGCTGCGCACTCTAGGTATTAATATCACCTATGAAGGTGTTGCCGCCCGCGCCAAGGGAACTATCGGACGCCCGCATTTTGCTCAAGAACTCATGGCGCTTGGCGTGGTTTCATCCATCGACGAAGCATTTAAGGTATGGATCGGTGACAACGGACGCGCATACATCCCCAAACGCAAACTCACCCCGGAACAGGCATTTCCTATTCTCAACAAAATCGGGGCCACCTCCATTCTCGCCCATCCCTTTGCCCTTGGTCTAAATCTCAAGGACACGGAAAAAGTCGTTAAAGATCTCATGGAATTCGGCCTGGACGGTATTGAAGTCTATTATACCGAACACAGCGACGCAGAAGTAAAAGCATACAAGGAAATGGCCGAACGCCTCGGTCTGCTCCTCAGCGGAGGCTCGGATTTCCACGGTTCTGTTAAGCCGAAGATTCGACTCGGCAAAGGCAAAGGCGGCCTCCACGTCCCCACCGAACTGCTCGAAAAAATGAAAAAGAATCGCCGCTCAAAAGGACTTCCCATATAATCTTGCCAACTGACTTCAAAAACACTTTCAATGAGACCAAAACACAGTTCTGGTCTCATTTTTTTTATTTCAACAGATTTCACACCTCGCGAAGCGACACATAAAAATTAGGAAAAGGAAGAAATGGGGTCTGGAAAAAGGGGAGGAAAAAGACCTTTCCAAAGGGTTTTCCCTTCCCTTCCCCCAGCCGCCCGGAGGCCTCAAATTCCACCTAGCGCACCTGTGCAGTTTAATGTAGCGTGGCGACCATGCCTGAGACTCGTACATATATACCTGAATTGCTGGCGCCTGCGGGCGACATGGAGAAGTTGGAAACCGCCATTTTATATGGTGCGGACGCTGTCTATCTTGGCGGCGACGGCCTAAACCTGCGTGCAGGGGCTGGCGGTTTCGACAAGGAAAGCCTTGCGCTGGGATTGGCAAAAGCCAAAAAAGCGGGCGTAAAAGCCTATTATACGTTGAACGTATACCCACGTGAATCGATGATGATGCAAGTCCATGAACAAATAGAGACTTTGGGTGAACTCCAGCCAGATGGCGTGATTGCAGCCGACCCCGGCGTGATTCGCTTATTGCGGCGTGAATTGCCCGAGATTCCGGTCCATGTTTCCACACAGGCCAACACATCCAATTCTGAATCTGTCCGTTTCTGGCGAGAAAACGGTGCCAGACGAGTCAATGTTGCTCGTGAACTCCGCTCTGGAGAATTAACGGAAATGCTCGATGCGGTTCGAAAAAAGATGCCGAACATGGAACTTGAAGTCTTTGTCCACGGTTCCATGTGCATGGCCATATCAGGCCGATGCTACATGTCCGCCCTGCTCAATGACCGTCCCGGCAACCTCGGTGAATGTTCGCACCCATGCCGCTATGAATACCGCCCCACTTCCGTCACCTTTGAAGAACGTACCCGCCCCGGTGAAAATCTCTGGGAGATCCGCGAAGAGGGCGAAGCTCCACCGAATGATTTCACCTTTGAAACACCCTCGGAAGACTTTACTTTCGCCCCTCTTGGCGACGACGATATAAAACCCGCACCTCCGGCCGACCCGGCTTTATCCATAGCCTTGGACGCTGAACGGTGGACCAAATTTTTCGCGGCGGAAGACTTGTGTCTCCTGCATTATCTGGAATGGTTTGCACGCATGAAAGTCGCGTCCGTAAAACTGGAAGGCCGCACCAAAAGTTCTGCCTATCTCGCGCAGGTCGTGGACGCATACCGAACCGGCCTAAACGATGTCGCTGCCAACCAATTCCAAGCTGAAAAATACCTGGCCGAATTGGTCAATGCAGCGACACGCCCTTTGACCACCGGTTTCTTCGACCCACAGAATCGAGGCGCCATTGCCGAACCACCGGCCCCCGGCGAAAAACGTTCGGTTCTTGGCCGCGTTCTCGAACCGGCTGGCGATGGCAGATGGCTCATCCAGACAAAGTCACGCTGGACCACATCCGAAGATATGGAACTTCTCATCCCCGGCATGATCCGCCCCCGCCTTTCTCGCGAAGACTACGGTGTAGAAAACGATCAGGGCATTGGTCTTGACGTCTCCCACCCCGGCCAAAAAGGGCTGCTCATCTGCGACCACCCGGACATCAAACCCGGCATGTTCATCCGCAAACCTTGGGACCTCGATACAATCGAATAACATCCGATCCCCCCAAACAATTCACTTCGCCGAAGGCGCACCAAAAAGTTTAGGAAATTCTTAAGAACCCTTTTCAAAGGGTTCTTAAGCCCCCGGAGGGACCGCCGGTAGGCTTTTATTCTTTCCCGCCATATAGTGCGTAGTAACCGCTTGGTACGACAACCAGCGTAAACAGCGTTGATGCCACCAAACCAAATATCAACGCCCATGCCAATCCCGAGAAAATCGGGTCCAAGGTAATGGGCCACGCACCAAGCGCAGTGGTCAATGCCGTGAGCACGATGGGTCGCATACGCACCGCGCCGGACAGAATAATGGCATCTTTGAGCGGCTTGCCGTTCTTGACCTCGGTCTGAATGAAATCGATGAGTACCAATGAATTTCGGATAACAATACCACCGAGCGCAATCATTCCGATCATTGACGTTGCAGTGAAGAAGACCGGATCTCCGAATTCGCCGATCTCCCCACCCGCTATTATGTTAAGCAACCAGAATCCCGGCAAAATACCGAGCAGGGTTAACGGGATGGCCGACATGATAAGCAACGGCATGATGAATGACCCCGTCTCGGCAACAAGCAGAATGAAAATACCGAGCAATGCAGCTGCATTAGCCAACCCAAGATCACGGAATACATCAAGAGTAATCTTCCACTCGCCTTCACCCGCCCATTCAGCACGGGTACCTGGCGGCATGGGGTTTTCCTTCAGTTGCGACTGAAGATCAAGCACGGCCTCCCCCGGAGGAATACCGGCTGTGTCGCCAAAGACATACGCCAATCGCTTCAAATTCTTATGATAAATAGGCTGCTCCGAAGGGACCCCGCGAAACCTCCCCAACTCAGCCAGCGGGACCATGGCCCCGGACGCACTTTTCATGCGCAATTCGCCGAGCGTGTCAGGACCGGTTCTCAACCCGACCGGCAACACCATGCGCACAGGCAACGGCTGCCGTTCGCGCTCCATGTGAACAAAGGCCGGGGTTGCACCGGACAGGGCCAGGCGAAGGGTATCCACCACATCGGCAGCAGTTACGCCATGCAAAGCAGCTTTTTCCTTGTCGAGAACAAAATCAACCATCATCCGATCGGTCTCGGCAGAATTATCCAAATCGACCAAACCGGCCTGGGCCGCCATAAGCGACTCCACATGCTTTGCCCCGTCGATGAGTACGGAATAATCCAGTCCTGGCCGACCATATATTTCAGCGGTCAAAGTGGCGATAACCGGCGGACCGGGTGGCGTTTCAATAAGCTTGAGCCGCGCACCATGGCGGACAGCGATTTCATGCAAATCATTTCGCAATCGCAAACCAATACCATGCGACTGCATATCCCGCTCGGACTTGTCCGCCAAATTCACTCGAATGTCGGCTAGATTCGAATGCTCGCGCCAGTAATAATGACGCACCATACCATTAAAATCCATGGGGGACGGCGACCCGGTGTACGTGACGAAATTGGTCACCTCCGGCACGGATCGAAGATACGCCTCAAAATCACGTACAGTCCGATCAGACCGCTCCAGTGTCGTGCCTTCGGGCATGTCCACAAGCAGTTGAAGTTCATTTTTATTGTCAAACGGCAGCATTTTGAGTGGCACCAACCGCATAAGCACCAAACCGGCACACAAACCAAGCCCTACGAGAATGCCGCCCAGCAACAAACGGCGATTCCGGGACGATTCAAGAAACGGAATAATAACCTTGGAATACACCACGAGAAGTCGGGCGTTCACCCCCTGCTCCGAGGTTTTCCCTTCCTTGGCTTTTGCCGGGGCACGATTCCTGAGCAATAGATACGCCATCCACGGAACCACTGTCAGAGCGGCGACAGTGGAAAAGGTTACGGTCAGCGGCACATTGGCGGCCATGGGGGCCATATATGGTCCCATCATGCCGGTGATAAAGAAAAGCGGGGTAAAAGACACGATAATTGCCAAGGTGGACATGATGACGGGCGGCAAAACCTCTTTGACCGCATTCAACGTGGCTTCAAGCGGCGACCGAATACCCATACGAATATGCCGCTGAATATTATCTACATTGGTAATGGGATCATCCACGACAAGCCCTAATGACAAAATCAAAGCAAACAGTGTCACCCTATTGATGGTGTAGCCAAACAAGTAATTAACAAAAAGGGCCAAGGAAAAACTCATGGGCACGGCCAGAGCCACAACAAGAGCTTCTCGCCACCCCAGCGCGAAAGCAAGCAGGGCCACAACCGTAATGATGGCGAACAAGAGCGAAGACAACAACTCGTTGACCTTGGACTGAGCGGTTTCGCCGTAATTACGGGTGACTGTAACGGTTACACCCTCGGGCAAGATCGTCCGCTCAAGCTCCCGCACCTTTTTGATAACTGCATCCGCCACGCCTACCGCGTTGACGCCTTTTTTCTTGGCCAACCCGATGGTTACAGCTGAACGCGAAGTGCTTTCGGCTTGCTGGTCGATCTTAGCCAGATACACGTCGGAAAAACCAATCCGCGAATAACTGGTCGGTTCCTGTGGCCCGTCGATAACATCCGCTACGTCTCGAAGGTAGACCGGCTTGTGATCAAATACCCCCACCACAAGCGATGCCGCGTCGTCGGCATGAAGAAGAAAGGACTGACTAACAACCTGCGTCTCAACATCACGCCTGACAAACCGCCCTGCGGAGAGTGAACGGTCTGCCCCCTTGAGTGCTGTGTAGACTTCCAACGGCGACACATTGAACCCGGCCAAACGGTCTGGGTGTACCTCCACCCGCACTTCGCGACTCCGCCCGGAATGCAGGGAAACGCGGGACACATCCTCGACCTCGGCCAGTCGATGAAAAAGTTCTTCGGCCATGCGCCTCAAATCAAAATCCGAATACCGCTCTTCAAATCCAAAATCTGCATGCAGCGTCAAAGCCACAATAGGAACGTCATCGATTTCAACGGGTTTTACAACCCATCCGGCCACGATATCAGGCGCTAAATCACGGTTCTTGAGGATAGTATTATGCAACTTGATGAGCGAATCCTCACGATCCTCACCGACAAAGAAACGGACTGTGACCGCTGTCATATCCTTGGTGGAAGTTGAATAGACATACTCCACCCCGTCGATCTGCCAAAGCAGCCGTTCAAGCGGAGTGGTCACAAGTTTTTCCACTTCCTCGGCACTGGCTCCCGGCACCTGCACCATAACATCCGCCATGGGGACTACAATCTGCGGTTCCTCTTCACGCGGGGTAATGAGAATGGCAGCCACTCCAAGCAGAATCGCCGCCAAAGCAACAATGATGGACATCTGTGATGTCAAAAAATATCGGACAATAGACGGCAACAAGCCTTTTACCGGAGGAGTCTCCATGCTCATCACTGGCCTCCGCCAACCGCAAGGCCGACGGTTTCTCCGCCGGACAGGCCAGACAATATTTCTACCCGTTGATCATGAACTTCACCGGTACGGACATACACCGACTGCCAACCAGCGTCGGTCTTAACCAAGACTGTTTCAAGCTGTCCGACGCGCACAACTGCGGATTCTGGTACAAGTATGATCTCTTCTTCACCCAACGGCACCATCAACCGACCAAACATACCGGGGTACAAACCAGGGACAACAGGCAATCGAACCTGAACCAAAAAGGAACGGGTCACAGGGTCGGCCAACGGCTCAATCTCATCCACCGTTCCGACAAGCGGCTCGGTTCCATCCAAAGCCAAAACGATCACGGATAAAGAATCACCAAGCCGCACCTGACTAATGAGAGATTCACGCACCATGGCTTCCAATTGCAGAGACCCACCGGTCTGCAAACTCAATAATTCCTTGCCCGGAAAAGCCAAATCACCGGGTTCAGCCAACCGTTTGGCGACCTCGCCCGATTCCTGCGCTTTGATAGTGGTGTATCCAAGACCGATCTCAGCCTCCTGCACCACTTTACCCGCCTCACGAGCACGTGCCTGTGCAGCAGCCACGCCCTGTTCAGCCTGCCCCAGCCCAGCCTTGGCCTGAAGATAGGCAGACTCGGCTTTCTCCACTTCCTCGGCTGTAACCACCTTCTGATCGTGCAATGTGCTCATGCGCTTATAGGTGGACTCTGCCTTGGCAAAACCAGCTCTGGCAGCGGCCAAAACATCACGGGACTGGCTGACCATACTGGAGGCTGAAGACTCGGCCTGTCGCGAACGCTCCAAACGAGTCTGGGAAGCTCGACTATCCAATACGACCAGATCATCACCGGCCTTAACGGTATCACCGGGGCGCACCAACACCTTAAGGACCCGGCCTGTCACCTGAGCCTCAACGCGAGTGTCAGTCTTGGCCTTGACCGTCCCCACGGCCTCATGCAGCCGAGGTAATGAAATGCACTCGGCCACGGCAATAGAAGCTGGATCAGTGACTTGACCACGCTTTGCGGATGGGACCTCATCAGCCCCACAGGCCGACAGACACAAAACAAGAACAACAAAAAGGAAAAGACAGGGTATCGTATTCTTCATATGAACACGCATACCATAAGAGGGAGGCTAAAGACTACAATTAATAATGATTCCTACGGATTTCAACAAGATCGGTTCTGCCTGGACAGAGGGCGCAAAAAAAGTGCGCCTTGCCTATCCAGGCCATCCCCGTCCGGGGCTTCACGCGCACACTATTCTTTGCATGGTCGCGACTCGTTTCGCTGTTTTATGGTGTGGAATGGTTTAACGGACATCACCCTCCGTTGCGGTAATCCGACTATGTCATGGACCCGTCCATCTTGGGCCCTTCCGCTATTTTATAAATAAGCATTAATCACCTGATGTCCAGAGGTACCCAGACTTGAAAAAAGTTATTTAACCTGTTTGATGATGGCACCGCGTTCACGGTCAGGGACAAGCTCAAAAATACGCTGAGCTGAACCGGCAAACAAATCTAACGGATGATGTGAAATTACGAGAAGTTGCAACTTAAGACGGTCAGCAATTTCCCCGATGAGTTTCATGAATTTTGGAATAAGCGCGGGCTTGAGCCAACAATCCTGTTCATCAAGAACAAGGAAAGGCCGGTGCTGTTCTTCAGGCAACTGCGACAAAGCGATAAGCCGCAATCCCACAGAGAGGATATTACACACCGAGCCACCCTGACCGGTCATGATATCCTCTATCTCATCTTCCTTACCCTGATTGCGAATCTGGAATTGAATCTGGAGACGATTGTTTTTGACCTCGCGCAAAGTGGTCACAACACGATCCTGCCCCAGAATCTCACGAATGGCGTGGGTCAAATTGGCTTCAACCTCGTCAAGAATCTTGCCAAACAAGGCCGTGGACAACTCTTCAAGCGTATCCCGAGCCTTTGGGGCGAGCGTCAAAAAATCCCGCACTCCACCAAGAGATTCACGCACGCGACCATGCTCACTGTGCAGGGTCTCGGCCAAAGCCGATAGCCTGTCCAGACGACGCTCAGCCTCACGCAATTCGCCCCTAGCTTGCTCAAAAGGCACTACTTGCCGCCTTCCACTGCGTTTTCAACGTCCGCAAGATCGGCTTGTATTTGTTGTATATGCAAACGGTATTTTGTGACAACATCTTCATTTTGCAGCCTTTTTTCTTCCAATAACGATTGGAGTTCCTTGATGTCGCTGGTGCCGTATTCTGCCATGGCCTGCTGTTTCAAAGTCTCCAACTGGCTCGTTAAGTTGGCCACATCCTGCTCGGTGCGCACCTTGCGGTCACGCAGTTGTTCATAGTGACGTCGCAGTTCGTTAAGCTCCTGTTCTACTGCGGAATCCCTGCTTGTCCCAGTTTGGTTGGGGTTGTTAATCACTGTGTATGACCTCCTCGTAAAGTTCCCAGATGAGCTTGCCCTCCGGGGTCTGTGTACTCAGGTTTTCTTCAAGAAATTGTTTCAGGCCAGTGCCTTCATGCGTCCGTTGCCACGCAAGCCGCTCCAATCCATTGATAAAATTGGATTCACCCTCGTCCTCATGTTCTTCGGTAGGCAGTTCCTGATCCGGGAACACCTTGTCGAACGTCTCGAATGGCACCACCCATTTCTCCAGATCATCGCAACCGGGCGTCCAGATGGCAGCGGCAGGCTCCCGTTCCATGGAACGGCGGGTGAAAGTCAACCGCGTAATATTGCCGGGGTTGGCCCATGTGGTCCGCCCCTTGGTGATGGTCGTCTGTGGGCGATGGATATGCCCGTTCACCAACCAGTCAATGCCGGGAAGTTCCTTGATCGTATAGGCGCGATCAATAAATTCCGGGAATTGAATATTATGATGCGTGAGCCAGATGACCGTATCAGGGTCATCTGGTTGACGATCATATTTCTTGGGAAGCGGGGTACCGTCCGGGCTAGCACAAACCAAAACCTGTTCATCGTCGGTCTCAAGAATGAATTGCGGACTGCTTTCTTTCATCAGCCGGACCACTCCGGCGGCCTCCAAAACCGCAAGAGTGACATCTTCAGTAAAACGGGACTGATATTTGTCATGGTTCCCGACCAATGCCCAGACCGCTGAATCACCGGTTCTTGCCCCAAAAATCCGTATCAACTCCACAAGCATCTTGTTGGAGTTGTCACGAGGCCAGTGGAAGAGGTCTCCCAAAAGGACCGGAACCATGCCGAGAGCCTCAGCCTGGTCGAGACAGGCCTCAACCTTGTTCATGATCTGATCGAGATAACCATCAAGCCTCTGACCCGGCGGATGGTCCGCCAAATGGGGATCTGCGATGAAGAACAGACCATTGCCGTGGATATGGTCAACCGTCATGACGACACCCTTGATCAATGAATGTTGCAGTTGTCATATCACCACCACAGGTTGGACAGCAGCCAAGCTGTTTTATGCGTTCTTCAACGGTTTCTTCAAGCTTCTTCAAGCTGTTCTCCAACTCGGATAGCCCCGCATTGGCCGACTCGATCCGCGATGACAGGTCATGCATGGCAGACAAGGTATCACCCAATGCTTCTGTTGATTCGACAGAAGGCGGCTCCACAATCTTCCGCAACACATTTTCCCAGCGCGATAAACGAGAACATCGATATTGAACAGATATGAATTCATCAATAAAAACAGATAGATCATTTGTCAATTCAGGAGAGGGAAAGGTTTCAAGCTTTGCAAAAAACGTTGTCTGAACTTCAGCCTTCCGCAAAGTTTGATTTGCTGAATCCAGTTTTTGCATCAACCCTGCGAGCGCGCCTGTATTTTCAAGAGTTTCAGGCTGCCGCAATCCGCTCAGGGCTTCGGTGTTGCCTGACGCGTATGAAAGCCGATTTTCAACACTCCCTATCGAAGATATTAATGTGTCCAACACTCTGACATCATGCATTTTCGGAGGATCAAGAACGCCATCCAAGATCGTCTTGCATTCTGCTTTTTTCAAAAATGTATCAGACAACTTCTCTTGTCTCTCAAGCACTGATTCCAATGCTGGAATGATTTTTTCAAAATTGATTGCGGTTTTTTCCAATTCACGAGTTGTCAAAACTTGCAAATCAATATCAGGCAAGGGGGCCAGGCGATCTATGACACCTTCAATTCGTTCGGTTTGCCCCTCCAAATCACGAACCTGCCGTTTGGCGTCTGTTGTCTGACGTTTCAACAAATTCTGCATGGCCAAAAGATGGGCGCTTTCCGTGGATGCGGCAAAAAAAGCGGCGGCGTTACTTGCAGGTTTATTCAACAAAAACACCGGTTCTCGCTGATTACCCACATGAATATCAACCGGATCGCCGGATTCAAGCTCCACTAGGTCCAATCTCAAGGCAGCCCGGATATCTTCCGGTGGAGTTCTCCCGAATTTCCAATACTCTTCAGGCTCTTCGGCGCCGGGCTTCCAGAGCTCATACCCGGAGGACCGTTTCTTACGTACCCAGACAACTCTGGTTCCATCGTCAAGCTCAACACTGACCCGGGCTTCTTTGGCACCATGCCGAATGTTGTGGCTCGGCACGGGATTAGTTGCCAGACAGCGCAACGCCTCCACCACAGCGGATTTTCCGGTATTATTTCCGCCGGTCAGGATGGTCAGACCACTCCCGAGTTCCAACTCGGTATGCTCATGAGCCATAAAGTTATCGATTATGATTTTTTTAATCATTATTTATGGATATCTCGGCTTATCGTTACCAATCCTAAAATATTCTTCAACACCATATTTTCGCATCCGCTCATTATTCATACGCCATATTTGCGCTAGCCTATCAGGCATTCCGTGCTCTTCACACGGGAATTTTTTACACTCAAAACAATATGTAACGTTATGCTCTCGTGCACACGCAGGGACAGCGCACGCCTTGAATAAACAGCCTGATTCACGGCAACCTGAACAATGCCCGGAAGCAAAATAGTCCAGCAATTCAGTAAATGGCTGACATTGCCGAAAAACAGCATCGGTCGATTCAAAACGTTTGGCGTATTCTCCAAAGTTGACACCAAGATGCTCTTTCAATGCGGCACTCACCTCTTGAACAGGACCACCTGCATACGCTACGCATTTGCCGCACATCAGTCCGCATGGGGCCAACCGTGATGCCATGAAATCTTCCGATCCGACAAGATAGCCATGTTCCCGCAGGATGAAAAGAGAGGTCTTGATCGCAAAGACAACCATTTCAACACATTTTGAATGCAGGTCCAGACGCTTGTATCGCTCCTGTCCTTCCTGTGTGGCAAAATCACATTCAATCAAGTCAAAACAGTTGATACTGTTATATTTATCAACGAAGATTTCTCTAAATTCCTGAACCATGACATACACGGGGTCCAAGTCCGCCCCCGATTCCTGTCGACCTGCATACAAACCGAATCCCATAACAGCACCGGTCACTGCGCCACACGGCCCGCAAGTGCGCCCCATGCCGCTACAAAAACCCGTAGCCATTGCTACGGCCTCTTTCGAATCCCTGCCACCAGCTTCGGCAATAAGCTTCAACACAGTCTCGGCACACAGGAATTGATCGCCCGAGAACAATTTTTCCACGCGTTTCTCAAGAATATCAGCCATGAGGCATCATTCCGGTATTACAGGCCAGATACGGACAAAATTCCACAGCTTCAGGTGTCATACGAGTCTCACGACCTTTTCCCTCATGAAGAACCAATGGAGGCTCGACTGTAAGCCCATGTCCGCCAGCCTTCATTGTCTCCATAAGGACCATTTTGGCGTTATCACCCTCACGGCTATGAACCAATCGCATTCGCTTAGGGACAAGGCCTACTTCGGCCAGATCAACCATCAGTTCCGGCAGTCGTTCCGGCAGATGAACAAAGAAAAATTTACCTCGCGTCTTGAGTGCCACGGCAGCACATCGGGCAAAAACCTTGAAGGTTCCTTGTGCCTCGAAACGAGCAGTTTCACGCCCAGCCCCTTGGCTCGTTTTTCCCTTTCCTAATTCTCGATACGGCGGGTTGGACACGACGAAATCCACGACTGAATCAGGTCGCCATTCAGCCACGTCACCCCGCCACAGCGTAAACTTATCGATAAGGTGAAGACCTACTCGATTTTTTTCAGCAGCACCTATGCTCTCTGGGTTTAATTCAACACCAACAATTGTCATTCCTGGGTGACGAAGCAGCATTCCAATACTAACAACCCCACAACCGCAGCCCAAATCAACACCTGTATGCCGTCGGCCTGCGTGGGCAAAACTACTCAAGAGCAGGGAATCCAATGAGAAACGGTAGCCACCTTCCGGCTGCACGAGTCCACGCGGAAACAATTCGCGTCTTTTGAGTATGGCTTCCGTGTCGATGCCAGCCATTATGCCCCCTTCGATGTTTTGCCACGCCGGATTCGCGCCTTGATCATATCCGCGAAAAGTTGAGCCTCGTTCTGACGCAGAAGAAAGGCCATCCCAATATACACAACGACCCAAACGGGAATGAGGAACAGACACCACGGGGTCCATGCTCCGGTCATGTATGCCCCCCAACCAATCAAAATGGACAGGACTGCAGTTTTAACAGCTGAAACGGCAGGCAAAAGGCGTGTCCTCCGCTTGCGGGTCAAAAACAGATGCAACAGGACAAAATTCAGGAATGAAGACAGACTTACAGCCAACGCCAATCCAACGTGGGCCATGGACTGCATAAGCCAGACGCCTAGGCCGACATTGGCTATCAAACAGGCAACGGCAATCTTTACCGGTGTCTTCGTGTCCTCCAAGGCATAGAACCCCGCAACCAGCGGACGGGACAGGGCAATAAACGGCAAACCGACGGAATAGGCGACAAGGGCCTGTGATGTTGCCGTGACCGCCTCCGAAGTAAAGGCCCCGCGCTCAAAAAGGAGAGCGATAACTGGCTGCGCCAACCCTATAAGGCCTGCGGCAGCGGGCAAAGCAATAAAAAGTGTCAATCCAAGTGAAACGGACAAGGCCTTGTCGTATTCTTCCATCTCATTACGCGCAGCCAACTTCGCGAGGCTTGGCAGGGCCGCAGTACTGATGGCTATCCCAAACACCCCGAGCGGGAATTGAACCAGTCTGTCGGCATAGTATAAATAGGATACAGACCCCACAGGTAGAAAGGAGGCGAGGAGTGTCCCGAGCAAGATATTCAACTGATAAACAGCGGCTCCGAACACGGTAGGAAGCATAAGCAGCCCCATGCGCGCCACGCCCTTGTTGCGCCACGCCCATGGACCACGCCAGGAAAAACCAGCCTTCTTCAAGAAGGGTTGTTGCAAAAACCACTGAGCCGCTCCGCCGATCAACACGCCGTAAGCCATGCAATAGGCCACGTTGTACCCCATGAAATACCCAAACAACGCAGAGCCTATCAATGCCACGTTCAGGGCCACGGGGGCCAGTGCCGGAGCAAGGAAATGACCTCGCGAGTTAAGAATTCCCATGCACAACGCCACGCCGCAAATAAAAATGACATACGGGAAGCAAATGCGAACAAGATCTATGGTCACCTGGAACTGTTCGGCATTATCGATAAAGCCGGGAGCAATGGCCATGGTCAAAGGCCGAGCCAATATTTCCACAAGCACGGTGATGGCGACAAGAATTCCGACCAGCCAAATCATGGCGGACCGGGCCATGGCTTGAGCTGCTTCCTCGCCCTCTTCCTCAATGGTCCGCGAATAAACAGGAATAAAGGCCATGGTCAGCGACCCTTCGCCAAAAAGCCGCCGCAAAAGATTCGGAATACGGAAAGCCACGAAGAAGGCATCGGCAAAAAGCCCGGCACCCAACGCAAAGGCGACGATAATATCCCGGACAAATCCCAAAATACGAGAAATCAGCGTGGCTCCAGCCACGACAGCCGCATTTTTCGCTATTATTTTTGCGTGTTTATTCACTGTATCCTCTGCGCAATGCCTTCAATTTTTCGCCAGCATGGCACACAGTTGTAAACATTATTGAGCAAGACAATCCTTTCCTTGTACTCTCTATCTCTTCCAGCGTTAAACCGCTAGCTTATCGCTTTGGCTGACAATGCGGACAAAAAGTAGACGTCCGCCCCGCGACCTTCACGGCTTGCAAAAGGGTGTCACATCGAGCACATTTCTGCCCTTTCTTGCCGTACACATTAAAGCTGTTTTGAAAAGCCCCGGCATCACCGTGGGCATTGACATAATCCGAAATGGAGCTGCCGTTTTCGCGAATAGCCAGTTTGAGAACCGCCTGCAATTCTGAAAATAACTTCAACGCCTTGACATGACTGACTTGATGGCCTTTTGTTTCAGGATGAATTCCCGCTCGAAACAGAGACTCATCTGCATAGATGTTCCCCACCCCGGCTACCACCGATTGATTAAGCAGCAGCCCTTTTATCGCGATCTTCCTTTCAGCGATTCGTTCAGCCAGTTCAGCGGGAGCAACCTCAAGTGGTTCAGGTCCAACTTTTCGTAAAAAATCCCAATTTTCAAGCTGTTGGGCTGTGAATAACTTAACGTAACCGAACTTGCGCATGTCAGAAAAAATCAACCATGACCCGTCATCAAGGATAAAAACAATCCGGTCATGTTTATGAATATCACGATGATCACCATGGACCACCCGACCCGTCATTTTGAGATGAAATACAAGCGTGGTGTCATTCGCCAGTTCAACGAGTAAAACCTTGGCTCGACGATATGCCCGACGAACACCCTGTCCCAGAACACCGGGCACAATGATTTCCGCAGCATCACTCAAACGGGTGAGACCCGGAATTTCCACGGATACAATAGTGCGCCCCGTCAGGGTGTCATTCAACCCACGGGCGATGACTTCAACTTCAGGCAGTTCAGGCATGGTTAGGTAGGTACCTGAAAACGGTTATGGTGAAAAGCTCGACCAATGAAAGCGAAAGTCCGACTAAAACCTATAGCCAAGACGAAGACCTACATTGTCCATCCCTTCATTTTCGTTGGCGATATAGGCATTTGACATGTGTTCATACTGCACGGAGACATTGACCTTTTCCGTTAAGTTATAGCCTAGGGCTGCGCCAAGACGGAACAAGACAGGAGAACCAAGGGACTTGCGATCCGAATCGTCGGTACTACGCTTGCCATTGTTGACAGACAATCCGAGGTTGGCGTCCATGAAAAAATCATCAAAAAGCCCCCACTCCCAAGTCAATCCGCCATAGGCGTGCGAAGTATTTCCAGACATATTGACCGTTGCCCCAAGATGGGGACGAGGGGACCAGATCGCTTCCAAACATGACGGGGAAATAAAAAGGACTTCTCCATTGAGATCAACGCCACTTTCCCTATTAAAACTCCAAAAAGAGATGTCATGTGCATAAACCCCGCCTCGGACTTCAGACAGGATGGACTCCTCCGCCTGCGCAGGGAAGCTCACAAAGACGACTATCAAAACCACTATAAAGGCAAATACAAAACGGCCCATATTCCCTCCACGGATTCAAAAACATAGAGCATATGGTACGTGACGGGAATATTTTCTGTCAAATCAATCGACTATCAACGACAAAAGACATCAAGCAGAACCTGTTCATCCGAGGGCTGTGCGCTGATCCAATAAGCCAGATCGCCTACATACCAAAGAAGGTGCACCTGCCCCATCCCGGTAAATCGATAGACTGACGCACCATTTTTCTCCAATTTTTTTGGATTTTTGAATGGTGATTTCGGATTGTCATACATTTTGTGAACCATGACGCCGATCTGTCGACGCGCTTCATTTTCAGAAGACACACGAGAAAGCCACACTTCGGCCGGACGGACCTTACCGGCATCCTCTGGACGGGCATACCGGGCAATGGCACTGGCCTCAGCTGACAGGGTCTTACCATGCAACTGGTCCACTTCCGCTTGTGCTTGCTGACCAACAACAAACTGCACTCGATCCAAAGTACCAACTTTTGTCGGAAAAAACTCAGACAAGTCATTGCCAAAAGCCACCAATGGCGTCCATAAAACGACCAACAGAACAAGAACAGCACGACGTATCATTATTTATCTCCACTTTCATCTGATTCGATTTTCATCTTTTTCTTCGTAGACTTGGGAGAACCAAGCTTCCCCACATTAGCGGTAAACTCTTCATCACCGCGCCGAACAGTAAACACAAGCTCTTCTCCTGCTTCGTGCACCTTGAATCCCGCAATATGCAAACTGAACAAGTGTTCCAAGGGAACACCTGAGGCCTCTACAAGCAAATCGCCGGGACGCAGACCGGCCTTGGCCGCGCGTGACTCTCGCTGGACAGACTCGACAAGAAGGCCGCCCGTTCCAACGGCCGTAAGCAATGCCCCCATCTTCGACTGGTAACTATCTGGCGAATAAAAGAAAACATCACCCGCATCGGCATCGAATTCATCACCACGCCACGGCATGATGGACAAAACCCGCGCGCCCGGATCAAACCGCCTGATGCGCATGGCAATGCCCCACGCCTGCTCAACATGTCCGGCCCCAGCAACAATCAGTACCGGCCAATCATACTGATGGCGCACCCTGACGGCCTCTTCGGCCATCTTGGAATCCCAAATGGACTGAATCAAATGGAATCGTTCCCGTTGCACTTCGTCCTCAGCATCCTTGGATTCATGCTGCCTAAAAATTTCATCAAGCACAGCCCGTTGGTCACTGGTCGGCGGCACGATGACCTTGGGCAAAAAGGCCTGTTCTTCGTCGGAAAGCGCTTCAAGGCCCTCTTTGGATATTTTTTTGGTCACAAAAGTGGGAACATTCAACCCCGCCACAGGCACACTGTTGCGCTGAGCAAGTTCAAAGTGCCCACGGAATAAAGAAAATGGGTATCCCCATTTTGTGGACCATTGCAGTTCTTCGGCCAGGTCCTCCAATTCAACCTGCCCTTTTCCAAAATCATCGAGCACTTGCTGCATGTCCACGGCCACCATTTCCAACCCAAGTGAAAGGCCTTCACCAGACTCGGAAAGTCCTGCCAAAATACGTTGTTGAACCTTGTGGTCCCATGTGTTTCGATGCCCCTCACCAACAAGGACATAATCATAACTATCTGCCATTGCTATGATCTCTTCAAGAGGCACCTGATCACCATATTTGGAGATAAATTCTCCTTTCTGCGGGAGAAAAGTCACCCGAAGAGGCTCCACAGGCAAAGGGTCAATAGCTTTTTTCACACACGCCCCCATGGACAAAAGCAGACTCAGCAACACAAACAATGTCACGTTGCATTTCCGTGCTCCATTCAAAATATATTGCATCCTTTCCCCTCAAATTCGGTCTTGAAAATCACCATGCCAAATTGCCATTGGCAGCCCGGTTGCATCAATTTCAGGAGAATCAGGTATCGACCGCAGCCGTCCGCCCCCTTTCCACGCCGTAACAGCCAGCACGCAGGCGTCAAGAATATCATCGCCAGCGACTTGACTTGCTCTATATTTCAACCGGATAGCTTCAATAAGTGAACGAAGATCACACACCTTTTTTTCCAAAAGGACAAACCGATCCACCACCCCCAAAACATCTCTCTTCGGGAAAGGCATCGGCCCCCCCAACAATTGTGAAAAACACAATTCAGGGTGTGATTCACAAACTCTGTGGCGGGCTTCGACATTTCCTTGCAAAAACGCATCTACTTCATATATCTTTTTCACAATACCCAAGGATTGTTCGGACAATGACTTACCGGAAAGTTTCTGACTTATCAATTTAGCTTCACGTTTTGATCCGGCATAAACAGCCTTGCGAACCGGAGTATTAAAGACACTGCTCTTACGTTTTCCCAACCTCTCTCGAGTCAAAACATCGGCCTTTCTCGTTCCTGTTTCAGGAAGCCCAATAGGGATATCCACCAACACGGCTTCAGCGTCCTTATGCTTGTCCCACAGCGCAACAAATTCATCATACAGAGCAAAAGACCACACCCCGTTGGTGACCCAAACAGCAAGCCACCCGCCCTTGCACCCGTCTACGCCTACGTATTTCATCATGCATATATACTCTTCCACCAACATCCCCGCAACCAGATGCACAATTCAGCACAGCCCCCGCAAAACGACACCAAAGAATTTCGGGAATGAAGATTTGAGAAAAAGACAAAAAAACCCGCACCGACTGTTGCCGGTGCGGGGTGTAATTCTCAATAACTCGCGCGCCTAGTCCCAGGTGCGCTTGTCTTCAATGGGTCGGATCTGCGGAGGCAGGGTCCCGGGTGCAAGCACCTTGAGGATCGGACGAAGCTTGATCTTTTCACGGAACAAATGAAGCAATTCATCTTCCTGATTGAACTGTCCGGCTTCGATGGAAAGAACCATCTCATCAATACCACCCGGGTTGGTGACTTCGATCTGCCAACGCTTGACCTCTTCGAAGCGAGCCATGACCTGCTCAACCTGATGCGGATAAACAAACATACCCTTGATGCGGGCGGTGGTGTCAACGCGACCGACGATGCCGCCGAGACGGGGGCTGGTGCGGCCACAGGCGCACGGTGAGCGGTCCAGATAGCCGAGATCGCCGGTGGCGAGTCGGATGAGCGGATAGGTGCGGTTAAACGCGGTAACAACGATTTCGCCAACCTCGCCGTCCTTAAGCGGGATACCCGTGTCAGGATGGCAGATTTCAACGAATGCACGGTTGGAAAGGTGCAGACCGTTCTTGTGGAAGCATTCGTAACCGATACAACCAACGTCTGCGGTGCCGTAGCCCTGACGCATGATGCAGTCGAATTTCTTCTCAAGAGTGGAACGCATCTTTTCGGAAAACTTTTCGCCAGTGACAAAAGCGACTTCGAGGAACAGATCCTTACGCAAAGACAGGCCCATTTCCTCGGCCTTCTGTGCCAGGTGCATGAGATAGCTGGGAGTACCGACGTAGCCGGTGACGCGCAACTTCTGCATGATCTCAATCTGGGAGTTGGTGTTACCGGGACCGGCAGGCACCACGGCGCAGGCCAGGTTACGAAGAGGTTCTTCGAACATCAGACCGGCGGGAGCCAGATGATAGTTGAAAGTAATCTGAGACAGATCACCGGAACGGAAACCGGCGGCATAAAAACCTTCGGTCCAACCCCAGTAGTCTTCGGAACGATCTTCAGGATCAAAGATCGGGCCGGGAGACAGGAAGACACGCTGCAATTCGCCCAGATCCTTGGTCAACAGTCCGCCGAGACGGGGACCCATGGACTGAAGAAAGATCAGCTCTTTTTTCTTGATGATGGGGATGTGCTTGATGTCGTTGAGCACGCGGAACTTGTCCACATTGAACTGTGCGCGGTCAAAACGCTTCTTGACGTCTTCGGAGTAACGGTAGGCATATGAGAGCAACTCCTTAAGCTGAAGCTGATAATATTGCCTACGTTCCGATTCGTCGAGTACCTCACGGCGGGAATAAATACCCTCGGTGCGATCCTTTCTGGTCATATGTATACTCCTTAGACTGGATGGTGTGCCATTTTTGACAGGGAGCGGGACTATACCATGTCAAAATTAATTTGCAAGGAATATTTTTTTTTGGTCGATATCTCAACTAGTTAGAAAAAAAACCTTCTAAAAAGCAACTCTTTTTTAAAATAAACTTGACACTTGATAACCAACTGGATAGTGATACGTTCCTCGGAACACGGGTCGTTAACTCAGTTGGTAGAGTATCTGCCTTTTAAGCAGAGAGTCACTGGTTCGAGCCCAGTACGACCCACCATTTCCGTCCCCATCGTCTAGTGGCCTAGGACTCCGGCCTCTCACGCCGGCAACAGGGGTTCAAACCCCCTTGGGGACGCCATAAGAATTTCAAGCGGTTACAGTGAATGCTGTAGCCGCTTTTTTCGTTGCGTATCACAGGCGCAAAAAGGCCTCGGGGGTCAGTGCTTCCGGGGCTTTTATCGTTGCTCGCTTATTTCATTGCAGGCTGCATTCAGACCAACCCACAAAATCCGTCAAGCGATATTTACGGTTTCTTTCCAGCATTTGGCTGACCAAGCCGTGTATTTGATCGACATCAGGCCATATTTCACTGACATGCCCCGCGCAGGTGGCTCTCTCCTTTAAAACCCCGTGTTACAATTTCCCGGATTCCCGCGAATGGTCTTTGGGAACGAAATGCTCAGAGAGGTAACGCCATGAGCAAACCATATTCGTATCAACTGAAACACGACCAAAACGGTCGCATCTTGGAGAAAACCGAAACCGTGGCAGGCACCCCCGTCACCTGGAAATATTCCTATGACAAGGAGGGGCGACTTTTCGAAGCGCACCTGGATCACAGGCTGATCTGCCAATGCTACTACGACAAGGAAGGCCGCCGGTTGCGGGACTACCTCCCCGCCACCTGCGGGTATAATTACCGTGACTTCCAGTACAAGCTGGACAACCGTCTTCTTCATGCCGGAGACAGTACATACGTTCACGATGACAAAGGATTCCGCTCCATGTGGTGCCGCAAGGGAACCTATCATCACTATAAATATGCCCCGGACTACCGGCTGCTCAGAATGGAAGTCGAAGGTCAGGACCGCGTCTACTCCTTCCGCCACGACGAGAACGGCCAGCGGACTGCCAAATACCTGAACAAACAGCTTGTGGAAGCATATCAATGGCTCGATTTCGTCAGACTCGGGGCTTTCCATGACGGACGTATGAGCTACGAATTCGGATACGAGGAAGGCGAACGGTTGCCCTCGGCCATGCGCCGCGAGGACGGCTTCACGTTCACACTGCACTACGCGGCTCCCTGCGCGTTGTTGCCGACACGTCCGGCAACGTGATAAAGGAGGTTCTGTACGACCCCTTTGGTGGCATTATCGAGGACACTGCTCCGGGCCTTCATGTACCCATCGGCTTTGCGGGTGGCCTGCACGACCATGACCTCGGCTTAGTTCGCTTTGGCTGGCGAGACTATGACCCCTTCACCGGCAGATGGACTGCGCCTGATCCCATCGGCGACAAGGGCGGCGACCCGGATTGGTATGGGTACTGCTTGGATGATCCGGTCAACGCCAATGATCCGACCGGGCTTTTGGCCTTCCTGCTGCCTTTTGCCGCAGGCATGGCCGGGGCTACCGCCATCGGCAGTACCGGAGCGTATGCGGCAGCGAAAGTTGCTGATTGGTTCGGCTCGAAAACCGATAAGGATTATGGGAAAAACAAGCCCACGGCCACCGAAGGCGTCCACAATGCCATGGATAAGGTCATAGGAATCAACGCCGGCATCGTTGGTACGGCTGGAGCGACAAAGGCGGCTCCGGCAGTAGCCGCAACAGGAAAATCGCTCATTAATCAAGGAAGTAAGGCTGTTAAAGCTATCGGCGACAAAGCAAAACAGGTCGCACGAAACCCAAAGGTGAGCAAGCTGGGCAATGCTGCTGGAGATTCTATCAACTCAGCACTGCCCACCGGAACACCTGCCCCTAGTAAAGCTGGATATGCAGGCGGCATATATGGACACTTGTTCGATGTCGAAGATCAGGTAAATGAAGGAATCGGATGGATAAAAAAACAACGAAAATAAAATGGCTCCCCTTGCTTGGAGGGGGAGGTCTTTTTGTCTACAGCTTCTTTATGTCTCCAAAAACAATGCGAGCATACGGAGATATCCCCGTGCCCGAATATGCAAATTGGGTATGGGGGGGGCTCGGCCTGTTACTTGTTTGGTATGGAACCATAGGGCATAGGCTTCGCTACAATACGAAAAAAGGCCTCAAAATATGTCCATCATGTCAAAACCTTTGGCCCAACGACAAACAAAACTGCTCCTCATGCAATGCCCCTCTTGAGCCTCTGGAAGGCTTTTATGAACGACACCCGAAACTAAAAGAATAGCAATAGGAGGGCCCAATTTCTTTCCCCGGAGCCCTCCTCTTTTATTCTCCGAAGACCTCCTCAAGCACATTTTTGGTAACCCCTAACCGATGAAGATACCGGGTCGTGGTCATCGGGTTCTTGTGCCGCAGTATGGCCTGAATCGTGCCCCCCTTCTTTGGGATACTAAAAGAAAAATCAACGGGTTACATCGAAAGATGCAACCCGTTTTCTTATTCTATCGATGAACCCCGCTGGCTCGCCTCTGTTTCCGGCTTTCAGCGGTAAGTCAAAAGCCCTACAGGAATATTTCCGGCTCTTTCGGATCGGAACACTTTTCGTGCAGGAATGTGTTTATCTCACGTATTTTTGGAGCATCCCAGAACCGGGCCTGAGTGGGGCAGGCCTTGATGCATGCGCCACACCAAATACAGCCTGTCACATCGGTTTCCACACCCGTTTCGGTCACGCTCACGACCTGTGAGGGACACATCTGAGCGCACTCGCCACACAAGGTGCATGTATCTTTATCGGTAACCGGGCTGAACGTGGATGGCGGCATGCCATCGCGGTGGAGGGTATTACCGGGGACTTCCAAAGTATCAAGCTGCTCCAGCGATGCGAGGCCCTGTATTTTATCGCGAACCTGAGAACCGAAAAGGTGAGCCTTGTCGATGTCCTTGTAGTTTGGACGTCCGGGGGCAACCGGAAGTTCAGGGGAAGAATAGGAATGCTGTGCGATAAATGCACCTGCAGCGCAGGGAACAAATCCCAATTCATCAGTCAGATTACGAAGCTCCAGCAGTGCGTCTTCATAGGCTCGATTGCCGTACACGGCCACGAGAACGACGGGACGGCCTTCGCCCTGAATATACTGACGAAGACGCTCCACCGCCAAATTGGGAACCCTCCCGGCATACACCGGCACACCAACGATTACGACCTCTCCGAGGGCTTTTACAGATTCGCTTTCCACAGGGAATGTTAGGTCGGTACGGGTGACAGAGTCAAAACCCATGCCCTCGGCAACAGCCTCGACAACCTTCAAAGTCGATTTGGTAGGAGAAAAGAATATTATTTGTCCGGTGTTGTATTTCATGTTTAGCTCCTTATTTTTTTTGGGATACTTATGCCTTTCGATGCATGAATGCAAACAACGTCCATTCACATGTTCCTGAGAAAAGGTTCTCTATGCCTTTTCATATTCATGCAACGTTCAGCATCGCGTTCCTCAAAAATGCCAAGAGCTAACCGTAGAACCGGCCTTGGCTATCAAGACCTCGCCTCTAGTACGTCACTCTCTATCAACAGACCTCAACGCCTCATAGGGGGCATCAAGCTCAATGCCGAAGTACGTCTTCAGGGCATCCATATATTCCTGCCCTTCGGGAAGTTGTATTTCGTTTTCCTGTCCATCCCGAAACAGGGTGAGCCTGTTGTTGAACAATGTGACCATGCCGTCCTCAAGAGGTTTCATGGCGACACGAGAGGTGGTGAAAAATGAATTGGAATTGGTTGACGTGTAGTGGGCGCCGTAGTTGATGTCTCCCTGGCAGACGTGCTCCATGTCAAAACTGTAGAGGTTCTGCCATCCCTCTTCAGAACGCGCCTGAAGCATATTCCCGAAAACACCGCCGTCAACCAGACGGATATACTTCCCGCTAATATCCTGAATTGTGTCCCGTTCAAGCAGATAGGGACCACGTGGATTATTCTTTCCAAACCCCACATCCACCAACCATTGACGGCCTTCCACATTCACAAGGGAAAGCTGGTGGCCTCGCCCGGAGGGTTGCCCCGACAAATGAACCCGAGCCAAAAGCGGACGGGCGTCGAATCCGAAAGCACGAAGTGCCATAAGCAACAAACCGTTCAGCTCAAGGCAATAGCCACCACGGGGGCGGCGTACGAGTTTATCAAAGAGATTTGCCGGATCGAGGTCGACGCCTCGGCCTAGTTGGATGTCAAAATTCTCGAATGGGATATTGTAGAATTGCGCCCGTTGCAAGGCGTGCAGCCCCTCCGTCGTCGGCAATACTTTTTCTGAAAAATGCAATCGCTGAAGGTACGCTGTCGAATTGAACTCGAAGACTTTCATTTGTTGCCCCTGTTCTACGAAAAAAATTTTCTCCAGACACTACATACTCATCCCGGTGGATTCAAGACGAAAGGATTAGCAGGCCTCTTCGTATGATTAAAGCCGTTCCAAATGTATTTACTCTGTCTCCTATGTTGAAACACATCGTCTGAAGCAACAACATCATTTGTTACAGAACCTCTCACGCTAGCAACAAGGACGCCCTCTATGCACATAACAAAGCCCTTGGGAAAATATCCAAGGGCTTTGTTCATAGTCTCAGGCCGACGAGATTCAAACTCACGACCTCGAAATCAGAAACTGCCATTCGGAAAAAACAATCCCGAACGCAATCCGATAACAGCTCTAGCAACAACTAGGGCTTGTACGTTTGTTTGGCCTTCATCAACTTCAACTCCTTGTTAGTAAACGGTTCGGAATAAACGCCGAGTTGTACCAGTGGAGGATCTTCAGGAGTGAAAACTACCCATTTGCCATTTTCCTTTTCCAAAAACGGCCAATCCAAAAGAGTCGGAGCCAAAGGTACTACGCCCTTCTTAAAAGTAAGCTTGCCATTTTCAAACACCGCAGGAGCATACCGTTTACCTTGAGCCAAACTCGTCACCGCCTCGGTGCCATGGCATTGCTCGCACTTACGACCTTCGGGCAACACTGAATGGGTAAAATACGGCACATAGGTCACAAACGCATAATTATCCGGTCCGACCAAAGTTTGCATTGTGCCGCTAGTGACTTTGCCGTTGTACTTGACCAACAACAGGAAATCCTTGATTTTGGCTGCAAAACTCTCGGACTTCTTCCCGGTTTCCTTGAGCACACCAAAATGACAGTTGTAGCACGACATGGAGTTCGACACGTGACATGCAGTGCAATCGAGCTTGGCCTTATGTACCATATGAGACTTCGTGTCTGGGATCTCGGGCCCTTCGCTCTCTGTTTTAGCGTGGCAATTGGTACATTTGGTATCCATGGCTCCCGGCGCACGCAAACTTTCGTAGCAAGTGCCGTCACCGTGTACCTCACGCTGAGAATGACAATCCGCACACTTCATATCTTTCATATGGACACTTTCAACGCCTCGCGCCTTGTCCATGCCGAACGTCGCTTTTTCCCGAGAATGACATCTCAGGCAGGTGTCAATATTTCGGGCCTGTTCAATGGAGTAGACGTATCCACAATCCGTTTTCTTCAAATGGCAATCGTTACAAGAGGACACATGGCAACTCTTACACCCCAAATCTTTGTAAGGGACCCCCGTGACAGCACTGAAACCGTCCTCGGCATCATACCAACGAGCCATGCCTCGAGTGGTATGATGCAGGCTTGAGGCAAAACACTCTTCTTTGCACTTCGAATCCTCGGCAAAGGGTGTTCCTGTCACCAACGCACAAACCCCTGCAATCAATAAAAAACAGAACAGCACTGCCCGCATTACTCCCTCCTTGTTCCAGATAGAAAGATTCCATTTCCCAGAGTGCTCCAGCCAAAATGACACGGCGTCCCAACTGACTTTTGCACTGCGTATGGCCCATCAGGATACCAAGGAAAAGCAACAGTCATGCCATGATGTATTTTTATAACACTCTAATTTTTATGACTTTTTGTCGCGATGAGAATACGAAGACCGAACGGATTCATGCAAAATGCACGATGGCAAAGCTCACAACTTGCAATATGCACTATTAGCGGATAATAACAAAAATGGGAAAAATCTTAACAGAGAGCATTCCTGTGAAAAAAGCATCTCGCAATCGTTTCCATGACACTATTCTCGATTCCATCAACGAGGGGGTCTTTACCGTGGACCTGGAACGACGAATACTGTCTTTCAACGCTGCAGCCGAACGCATCACCGGCATCTCGCGCCACGAAGCCAAAGGGCGCAAGTGCAGCGAGATCATCAGGGCAGACCTCTGCAAAAGGTCGTGTGCCATGGAGCAGACGCTGCGTTCGGGCACTCCGGTGGTCAACGCCACCACGCACCTCTCCACGGCCCGGGGCGAACGCGTGCCAGTTCGCATCGCCACGGCCCTTTTGAAAGACGAGAAGGGAACGGCTATCGGCGGAGTTGAGACCTTTCAGGATCTTTCCCAAGTGGAACAGCTACGTAAGGAACTCAAGGCCCGATACACGTTCGAAGACATTATCGGACACAGCTCGGCCATGACCAAGATATTTTCCATTCTCCCTTTGGTATCCGAAAGCGAAAGCACAGTGCTCATCGAAGGAGCCACAGGAACCGGCAAGGAACTTTTCGCCCGCACCATTCACAACATCTCTCCCCGCAGAAACGGTCGTTTTGTAGCCGTCAATTGCGCGGCTCTGCCAGACACGTTGCTGGAATCCGAACTGTTCGGCTACAAAGCCGGGGCTTTTACCGACGCCAAGCAGGACAAGCCGGGCCGGTTCACCCTCGCCGAGGGCGGGACCATCTTTCTGGACGAGATCTGCGACCTCAGCCCGGTGGTCCAAGTCCGGCTGCTGCGGGTCTTGCAGGAACGATATATCGAACCCTTGGGTGGAGTAGACCCGGTCAAAGTGAATGTACGCATCATTGTAGCCGCCAAGCGGGATCTGACCCAACTGGTTGAGCAGGGCACATTTCGGGACGATCTGTATTATCGCATTCGAGTGATACACATGGTCTTACCACCTCTTGTGGAACGTCGTGGCGACATCCCCCTTCTGGCCGACCACCTAATAAACAAATTCAATCAGTTACAAAACAAAGCGATAACAGGTCTTTCGCAACGCGCAATGACCAGGCTCCTTGAATACAACTATCCGGGAAATGTACGTGAATTGGAAAATGTCATTGAACAGGCGTTCGTGCTCTGCCGGGGTGAACGCATCAAATACCACCACCTGCCCCGGGAGTTACGCGAAAACGATTCGCCCCTTTACGGGCACAAACAATCCTGCTCCCTCAAGGAAATGGAACGGGCCCTCATTGGCAAAGCCCTGCAACGTCACAACGGCAACCGCAAGCAAACCGCCAAAAGACTTGGAATAAACCCCAGTACTCTGTATCGAAAAATGCGCAAGCTCAACATTTCGTTTCCAACTCACGATGTGTAAAGAAATACCAGACTCTCCTAAACAGGAGTTCCTATGAAGAACGTATACAGCTTTAAATCCAAAGCCCTTCTCATAAGTCTTGTCGCTCTTCATATATTCGCCGGATTCTTGGCAGGTTCCTTTTTCCCGCCCGGTCCTTGGGTTGAACAACTTTCCAAGCCTTCTTTTTACCCCCCTCCTTTGGCTTTCCCTGTTGTCTGGTCGCTTCTCTATGCTCTTATGGGGGGCTCTGTTTGGCTTCTCTTGCACTCTGACAAGCAGGGCAAAGGAAAAGCCCTCTTATTATATACGTCCCAACTGGCAGTAAATTTACTCTTCACACCATTGATGTTCGGTCTGCGCAATGTGTTTTTGGGCTTTTTGGATGTCCTGATTCTATTACCATTATTGGTTGTAACGATTGTTGTGTTATACAAGTTCTCTCCAAGGGCTTCATTGCTCCAGATTCCATATCTCCTCTGGGTCGGTTTTGCTCTGATCCTCTCTTTCTCTCTATGGAGATTGAATTCGTAAAAGCGCTAATGCCGGAGGGCATCATGAAAAAACAGGAAAACCAAACAAACGGTAAAATAAAATTGGGAATTGCCAAATGTCTGCTTGGACATAAGGTGCGATACGATGGTTCTCAAAAACTTGACCGCTTCCTGCGAGACACCCTCGGAGGATACGTTGAATGGGTGCCTGTTTGCCCTGAAGTCGAAACCGGCATGCCTGTTCCGCGGGAAGCCGTCAGGCTGGTTGGAGACGTTGATGCTCCGAGACTGGTTGGACGCAAGACCGGAGAGGATTGGACCGACCGTATGCAAAAATGGGGAAGCAAACGGTTGAAGCAACTCGAAGAGCAAAACATCTGTGGCTATGTCTTCAAATATGGCTCCCCTTCCAGCGGAATGACTCGTGTGAAGGTATATGCAGATAATGGAATGCCCCGGCTTGAAGGAAACGGAATGTGGGCGCGCATGGTCATGGATCGCTTCCCTCAATTGCCATTCGAGGATGATGGACGACTCCATGATCCAAGATTAAGGGAAAACTTTATATCGAGGATATTCACGCTCAAACGATGGCGGGAAACAATGGCCACCGGCCACACGCCCGGAAAACTGGTCGAATTCCATACAAGACACAAGATGCTGATCATGTCGCACAACGAAGTGATATACCGCGCTATGGGGAAACTGGTCGCTCAAGCCGGAACCGACAAAACCGATGTTCTTTTCTCGCAATATTTCGAGATGCTTTTCAAGGCCCTTTCCTACAAACATACAGTGAAAAAAAATGTCAATGTCCTGACCCATGCCGTCGGTTTTTTCAAAAAGGATCTTACATCCTCCGAGAAAGTCGAGCTACTTGAACTCATTGATCAATATCAGAAAGGACTTGTCCCACTTATCGTTCCCATGACCATGATCAATCACTATGTCCGAAAATATGGAAAAGAATATTTGGAAAAACAGTATTACCTGCATCCATATCCGGCAGAACTCATGTTGAGGAATCATGTCTGATAAGCAACAAAAATGTATTGGCACTCTTGTTGTCTCAGGGGGCTGTTAGCGGAGAACCTTTCTCGATGTTTTTTTCCAGTAATGATCTAAATACTAACAAGGGGTTACAGCATATCACTGTAACTCCTTGTTCGCTTTTACAACTCTTCACAGTCCACCTCAATCCTTCTCCGCAAGCCAACTCTTTGAAAAATACATCGGGTTTCCTTTTTTTTTATTCATGCTAAGTCTTTTCAATTGTCGTTCTTTTTGTAAACATCCTTTCTTTCCGACGGGTACAGGCTCGCCATACTATATATTCAGGAGACTATTGATGAACGCCAAAATCGGACGTAATGATCCCTGCCCCTGCGGTAGTGGTAAAAAATACAAGAAATGCTGCATGAATACGACAAATGCTGAAGATCTGAATCTGTCAGAAACCTACTTCAAACGCTATAAGGTCCGCCTGAAAACACCGGAACAAATCGAAGGAATACGTCGCTCCGGTAAACTGGTCATGAAAACGTTCGATGCCATCAAAGACATGATCAAGCCCGGCGTGCAGACCGAAGAAATCAACAAGGTCGTCCACGAATTCACCATCAAGAACAATGCGCGTCCCGCGCCGCTGAATTATCATGGATTCCCCAAAAGCGTCTGTATCTCGCCCAACGAGGTCATCTGTCATGGAATTCCCGGTGAATACACACTCAAAGACGGCGACATCGTCAACGTAGACATCACCTCCATTCTCGACGGCTACTATGCGGACTGTAACCAAACATTCTTCGTAGGGACGCCCTCCCCGGATGCCCGCAAAATCGTTGATGTGGCCCGTGAATGTCTGCGCCTTGGCCTTGAGCAGGCCAAGCCCGGCAACATCATCAATGATATATCCACTGCTATTCAAGTGTATGCCGAAAAACAGGGATGCTCGGTGGTACGCGAATACATGGGCCACGGTGTCGGCATCGAATTCCACGAAGCTCCCAACGTTCCCCACTTCCGTTCTCAATGGGGCAACGTTCCCCTCACACCGGGTATGACGTTCACCATCGAACCGATGATAAACCTCGGTAACAAGGAAGTTCGTGTACTCGATGACGACTGGACAGCCGTGACCAAAGACGGCTCCCTTTCCGCCCAGTTTGAACAGACCATCGTCATCACCGAAGACGGTTTCGAAAGCCTGACACCGTTCGACTTATAAAACTGTATTCAAAAAAATCATGCCATCCTTGATGTACACATCAGGGATGGTTTTTTTATTTTTCATCCATAAATTCAGCTCAGAAGCCTCAAATCATCCGCCCCGTATACCATCTCACCTCTCGCGCAATTCCTTGTCTTCAGATTCTCCTGTGGACTTTTCCTTTCAAACGCCTGTATGGTTTTTTCCAATATTAATTGGCTTGTCTGGCATTTGTTCTGTTTGAAAACCATGGGGGTGTGATGGAGTTGTTACGAGCGAATCCGTTCATGGCACTGTTCCTTTCTCTGGCCTTTGGCTATCTGCTGGGGAAAATCAAATTCGGCAAATTCCAACTCGGGGGCATTGCCGGAACGCTGATAGCCGCCGTCATCATCGGGCAGATTGGCCTGAAAGTTGATGAGGGCGTCAAAAGCATCTTCTTCGCCCTGTTCATCTATGCCGTTGGATACAGCGGCGGCCCACAATTCTTCAGTTCCATCAATCGTTCCACCATAAAATTTGTTTTTGCCGCCATAATGATGACCGTGACCGGTCTGCTGACGGTTCTTCTTTTCGCCCAACAATTCGATCTGGGAGTCGGACTGGCCGCAGGGCTGGCCGCTGGTGGCCTGACCCAATCCGCAATCATCGGCACTGCAGGAAGTGCAATAGACCTGCTAGGGTTAAGCCAAAATGCAATAAACAGCCTGAAGGTCGACATCGCGGTGGGCTACTCCGTGACATATATTTTCGGGTCACTCGGACCAATTCTCTTTGTGACAGCCATTCTGCCGATGCTCTACAAGTGGGACATCCGCAAGGAGGCCAAGGCCCTTGCACACAAACTCGGCGGTGGCGGTCTCGAACTAAATGAAGGCGAATACCTTCCTTTGTCCCGCATCGTTTCCCGCGTCTATCGTGTTGCCGAAGACGCACCGGTTGTCGGACACAATCGCAATTTTCTTGAAGACCTGCACGACGACATGATTCGTGCTGAATCCGTCATGCGCAACGGGACAGCCGTCGAGCTTGATGACACCTTCAGCTTCCAGCCAAACGATCTGGTCATGGTAACCGGCCTGCGCACGACATTACAAAAATGCTCGCCATCCATAGGCCCGGAATACGAAGACGAAGATGATCTCTTCACGCTGGTCGAAGAATCCCGCAAGATTTTCGTCACCAACAAGGCCTTTCATGGGCGCACTCTTGAAGAAGTCCATCACCGCGGCGAAGGGGAACACTACGGAATCTATTACACAGCACTCACCCGTATGGGGCACGCCATGCCCTTGCTGCCCAAAACCGAGGTGCATGTCGGTGACGAAATAACACTCAATGGTTCCAAAAAGGACCTCGACAAGGTGGAAAAGGCCATCGGCTACAAATCTCCTTCCGTCCACGCCACAGAATTCATGACCTTTGGCCTCGGTATGGTTGTCGGTTACCTGATTGGTCTCATCTCATTTCATGTCGGCTCTGCGGAAGTCACGCTCGGCAGTGGCCTTGGTTGCCTCATCGCTGGTCTCGGCTTCGGCTTCCTGCGGATGAAACACCCCCATTTCGGCGGCGTTGATACCGGAGCCGTCAGCTTCCTGCAAAGCTTCGGCCTGGCTGTGTTCGTCGGTGTTGTCGGACTCAATGCAGGAGCCGAAGCCCTGACAACCATCCAGAAGCATGGCGTCACCCTCCTTTTACTGGGCGTGGGGGTCACCATGATCCCACAGTTCGTGACATTCCTGTTCAACTACTATGTATTGAAGATCAAGAATCCGATTATAGCCCTTGGAGTGGTCACCGGTAGTCGAAGCGCAAACCCAGCTTTTTCTGCACTGCTCGACAAGACGCAAAACGCCACACCCGTGGCTGCATTCACCGTGACTTACGCCATTGCCAACATCATGTTGACGCTCTGGGGGCCGGTCATCGTCACGATCCTCCACTAATAACAGACCATAATCACAATAAAGCTACTTACAAACTCGCAGGAAGGAGAAAACCATGAGTCCCAAACTGAGTCCTTTTGAACTCAAAGACACATTGATCGAACTCGCAGGAAAGGCCAAAAACCACGTCATGCTCAACGCTGGACGCGGCAACCCCAACTTCCTCGCTATCCAGCCACGCCACGCCTTCATTCGCATGGGCGAATTCGCCCTAGAAGAATCCAGCCGCTCCTATGCATATCTTTATGGCGGATTCGGCGGCGCGAGCGACAAAAAACACATCGGTGCACGGTTCAGCGAATTTCTCATTCGCAATGAAGACAAAAAAGGCACCCATCTTCTGCGGGCCGCTTTCTCATACATGAGGGATCAACTCGGTCTTGATTACGACGACGTGGTCTTCGAATTCTGCGAAGCCTATCTCGGCTGCAATTATCCTGTCCCGCCACGGATGCTCACCTCTATGGAAAAAGTCGTGCGCGAATATCTAGTCAAGGAAATGTACGGCGGCAAATCTGCCTTAAATGATTTCGACATCTTTGCCACCGAAGGTGGCACTGCGGCCATGACGTATATTTTCCAATCCCTGAAGCGCAATCGCCTCCTTGCTGCCAAGGACAAAGTCGCCATTGTCACGCCGATCTTCACACCATATTTGGAAATCCCGGTCCTGCCCGAATACGGACTGGAAGTCCTGACCCTTGAGGTTGAAGAAGAACTGGGATGGCAGTTGAGCGAAAAAGCAATCAAGCAATTGGAAGATCCGGCCATCAAGGTTTTGTACGTGGTCAATCCGTCCAATCCTCCGTCCGTGAAAATGAGTTCCAGCGTCCTTGAATCCGTCGCCAAATTAATCAAGGAAAAGCGTCAGGACCTCATGGTCATCACCGATGACGTATACGGCACCTTTGCCGACGACTTCCTGTCCCTGGCCGCCATGGTCCCGGAAAACACGTTGCTCGTGTATTCCTTCTCCAAATACTTCGGTGCAACCGGCTGGCGGCTCGGAGCCATCGCCCTTGCGGAAAACAATATCTTCGACAAAAAGCTCGCAGCTCTCGGCAATGCAAACAAGGCAGTGCTGGCCGAACGGTATAGTTCACTCACGGACGATGTCCCCGGCCTGAAATTCATCGACCGCATGGTGGCTGATTCCCGCGCCGTGGCTTTGAACCACACGTCTGGCATCTCCCTGCCCCAACAATTGCAGATGGCTTTCTTCGCCTTGTTCGCATTGGTGGACGGCCACGACGAGTACAAACAGGCCACCAAGAACCTCATTCGCCGTCGTTACGACCGCTTGATGGGCAGCATCGGTGTTGAGACTGAAAAAGACGAAAACAGCGTTGAATACTACACCCTGCTGGATTTGCAGGTACTCGGTGAATACTTCTATTCCAAGGAGTTCGGCCAGTGGGTCGTGGACAACAATCAGGACATGGAATTCCTGTTCACCATCGCCAGAGAATGCGGCATTGTCATGCTACCCGGTAATGGATTCGATGACTCCCACCCCTCGGCCCGAGTCTCTCTGGCTAACCTCACGGAATGGGAATACGAAACCATCGGCAAAATGACACGTCAGGTACTTGATGAAATGTATCAGACGTACAGTTCCAAAAAATAATTTATTCCGCCAAAAGATCAACGGGCTACAGTGACAGCTGTAGTCCGTTTTTTTTGAGGGATATTTCGGTCTCCAACAGCACTTAATTCAACGCCGTCTGTTTACAGAAGATTCTCCGTATTGTATCTCGGCTAGAACTCGTACCGAGGAGCAAGACAGAATGTATTCCAAAGACGCAAACCCGGAAAGAACCGTTACAGACCTTTCATACAGCTTGATCACATCAGGTTATTCCACCACAGGCGTCGCCAATATTGTTCTGAATTACGCCAAAAAAATCACGGACAGCACTATTGGCTATGCGTCGGTTATTGATCCACTCACCCGAAACAATATCTGTCATACGCTCACGGGCATGATCGGCGACTCTTGCGAAATCCCTCCCAGCAAAACCGGCATTGTCTTCCCGGTCGGAACAACCGGTGAATATCCAACCCTCTGGGGCCACGCACTCAACACACGCACGCCCTTTTACAGCAACACTCCACAAACGCATCCCGCGTCAACAGGATTGCCGTCCAACCACGTCACCATCGAACGATTTCTCTCCGTCCCTGTCATGCTGAAAGACCATCTCTGCGGACAGATCAGTCTGGCAAACGCAACCCGTGAATATGATGATGACGATCTGGAAATCGTTTCACAAATAGCCCTGCTTTTCGCACACGCCCTGCAACGCTTCCTGCTGGAAGACTCTCCCACTTTGAATATTCCGACGGAACAGCCCCTTGTTCAAAAAGAAACACCTTTCAAAAATACGGACACGGTAGAGGAACGGCCCCATAACATTCAAACGACCATCAAAAACAATCTCAAGCGGCTGACCACCCCGTACATAGAACAATTGATGCAGACCGAGCTGACCAGCACCCAACAATTCCTGCTCGAAAAATTGCAGGAAAATCTGGAAGGATGTGCATCGTCGCTCCTTTCTCATACACGGCTCCTGAATGTCACGTTCACGCCTCAAGAATTTCAGGTCGCGGTACTGATCAAGTCCGGCCTAAAAACAAAAGAAATATCAGACCAACTCGATATCTCCATCAATGCCATTAACTTCCACCGCAAGAATATCCGCAAAAAACTGTCCATCAGCAACAAACAGGTCAACCTGCAAACCTACCTGCTTTCCCTCGAAGAATGGTAGGAGGAGACTACCAATCAACTCCTATTCATTCCCATTGTTCTCCCCCTAATACTCTCTATACTTCAGCATATCGAAGACTCACACTAACTTGATAGGAGTTGTGGTATGCTAAGTAAAACCCTGATTGTAAACGGGATTGCCAGAGACATCGTTGCTGACGGGGAGACGACACTTGCTGATATCCTGCGCAAGAATCTGTCCCTGACCGGCACCAAAGTAGGTTGTGACACAGGTCATTGCGGAGCGTGCAGTGTCATCGTTGACACCAAGCTCATCCGTTCCTGCTCATACAAATTCAAACGGCTCAAACAGCACGCCACAATCACCACCATCGAGGGTGTCGGCACACCAGACAACCTGCACCCCTTGCAACTCGCCTGGATTCTCCACGGCGGTGCCCAGTGTGGATTCTGTACTCCCGGATTCATCGTCTCTGCCAAAGCGCTTTTGGACCTGAACCCCAACCCGACCCGCGAAGATGTCCGCGATTGGTTTCAAAAGCACAAAAATGCCTGCCGTTGTACGGGCTACAAACAACTCACCGATTCTGTCATGGACGCGGCAGCCGTCATGCGCGGAGACAAGGATATCAAAACCCTGTCATGGGAAATGCCCGAAGATCAACGCATTTGGGGGACTCGCTATCCCAAGCCGTCTGCCGTGGCCAGAGTCACTGGCATGACCGACTTCGGTGCGGATAAGATTCTCAAGATGCCTGAAGACACCTTGCATATGGCACTGGTTCAGGCGGAAGTCTCTCACGCAAACATCATCTCCATCGACACCACTGAGGCTGAAAAAATGGAAGGCGTGTTCAAGGTTGTCACGCACAAGGATGTACCGGGCAAAAATCGCATCACCGGATTGATCACCTTCCCCACCAATAAGGGAGACGGTTGGGATCGTCCCATTCTCTGTGACGAAAAAGTTTTTCAGTATGGCGATGCTCTTGCCATTGTCTGCGCAGACACAGAAGCACATGCAAAAGCCGCAGTCTCCAAGGTCAAAGTCGAGCTTGAACAACTACCGGAATACATGAACGCACCGGCAGCCATGGATGATAACGCCATGGAGATTCACCCTGGCACACCGAATATCTATTTTGAACAGACTGTCAAAAAGGGTGAGGACACCCAAAACATCTTTGAAAAAGCACCGGTCGTAGTTGAGGACGATTTCTACACTCAACGTCAGCCCCACATGCCTATTGAGCCAGATGTCGGGTTTGCCTACTTTGATGACGAAGAGCGTCTGGTCGTCCATTCCAAATCCGTTGGCCTCTACCTGCATCACGCCATGGTTGCCCCCGGTATCGGCATCGAGGCAGACAAACTCGTCTTGGTTCAAAACCCCGCTGGCGGCACTTTCGGATACAAATTCAACCCGACCATGGAAGCACTGCTCGGTGTCGCGGCGCTGGCAACGAAACGGCCTGTGGCTCTCTGTTATAGTTATGTGCAGCAACAGATTTATACAGGTAAACGCTCCCCCTGGTTCTCCCATCTCAAATTAGCCGCAGACACGTCTGGCAAACTACTCGCCATGGATAGCGACTGGACTGTAGATCATGGTCCATACTCGGAATTTGGAGATCTGTTGACCCTGCGAGGCGCTCAGTTCATCGGTTCGGGCTACAACATTCCCAGCATCAACGGCATCGGCCGCTGTGTTGCCACCAACCATGCTTGGGGTGCCGCCTTCCGTGGTTTCGGTGCCCCCGAAGGGGAATTCGGCTCCGAAGTTCTCATGGACGAACTGGCAGAAAAACTCGGCATGGACCCACTCGAACTACGCTACGCCAACGTCTATAGAAAAGGGTCCACAACCCCCACAGGCCAAGAACCTGAAGTTTATTCACTGCCTGAAATGATCGACATCCTGCGCCCGATATACAAGGAAGCGCAGGCAAAGGCCTCAGCCAACTCTACGGAGATGGTCAAACACGGTGTAGGCGTTTCCATTGGCATCATCTGCGCAGGACTGGACGGCCCGGACCATGGTTCTGCGGACATCGAATTGAACGAAGACAACACCGTCACCCTTTACACAACGTGGGAAGATCATGGACAAGGCGCAGATAGCGGCACGACATGCACGGCACACGAAGCTTTACGGCCGCTCAAACTCATGCCGGAAGATATCCGTCTCGTTTTGAACGACACAGGACGTTGTCCTGACGGTGGCCCTGCTGGCGGCAGTCGTTCTCAGGTCATTGTCGGAAACGCAATCGTCGATGCATGTAAAAAACTGTTGGCAGGCCTAAAAACTGACGACGGAGCTTTCCGCACCTATGACCAAATGGTAGAGGAAGGCCTTCCTCTTCGATACAGCGGTTCATGGACCGCTCCAGCCGAAGCCTGCGGCCTCGACGGACAGGGAAACCCCTTTGTCTTCTATATGTATGGTCTGTTCATGGCCGAAGTGGCTGTCACATTAGAGACCGGCGTCACGGAAGTTGAAAAGATGACACTGGTCGCAGACATCGGCACCGTAGGTAACAAGCTCATCGTCGATGGTCAGATGTACGGCGGCATTGCACAAGGTATCGGCATGGCCCTGTTCGAAGACTTCGAGGACATCAAGAAGCATTCGACAATGCTCGGAGCTGGTTTCCCCTACATCAAACAAATCCCGGACGATATGGACCTGATCTACGTGGAAACGCCTCGCAAAGAAGGACCTTTTGGCGCATCAGGCGTAGGAGAACTTCCTCTGACCACGCCTCATGCCGCAGTCATCAACGCCATCACTCAGGCATGTGGTGTCCGCATCACCAAACTTCCAGCCCGACCTGAAAAAGTCCTTGCCGCATTGAAGAATCAATAAGCATCACTGCCAACAGGGAGGGGTATCAACAATGCCCCTCCCTCCATAAAACACGAGGTTATTGACTCATGAAAACTGTCCCTGTTCAAAAAGCCATCGGCATGGTCCTATGTCATGACATGACACAAATTATACCCGGTGAAATCAAAGGACCAGCTTTCAAAAAAGGCCATGTCATTGCTGAAGAAGACATCGCCAAACTTTTGGAGATAGGCAAAGAGCACATCTATGTGCTCAACATGGAAAAAGGACACATCCACGAAAACGAAGCAGCGGAGCGCATTGCCAAAGCTGCAACCGGACCGGGGATCACTCTTTCAAATGTCAGTGAAGGAAGGATAAACTTCATCGCTTCACCCGGTCTGCTCGATATCAACACCGAAGCCCTGAACCGCATCAATTCTATTGAAGAAGTCGTTCTTGCCACCATGCACGATGGTCAGCAGGTCACGGAATCACACCCCGTTGCCGGGACACGAGTGGTCCCGCTGGTCATTGATGAAAAAAAAATAGAACAGGTTGAAGCGATCTGTACCGAGTACCCATATGTGGTCGGTATTCGTCCATTCCAACATCACAACGTGGGGCTGGTGACGACAGGGAGCGAAGTCTACCACGGACGCATTATGGACAAATTCGGTCCAGTTATCCGAAAAAAATTTTCCACACTCGGCTCCTCAGTCATGGACCAGCGCCTGACCTCGGACGATCCATCCATGACCCGTGACGCCATTCTCGCCTTCATTGCCGAAGGCGCTGAAATGGTCGTGGTAACTGGTGGTATGTCCGTGGACCCGGATGACCAGACACCAACAGCCATTCGAGCAACAGGAGCCGATGTCATCACATACGGCTCCCCGACATTCCCCGGCGTCATGTTCATGCTGGCAATCAGGGACGGCGTGCCCATTCTGGGCTTGCCCGGATGTGTCATGTATTACCGGGCATCCATTTTCGATCTCGTAGTTCCTCGTCTCCTGGCCGGAGAAGATGTCACGCGAGAAACAATCGTTGGCATGGGGCACGGCGGCTTCTGCGCAGGCTGTGACGTTTGCCGGTATCCTACCTGCCCCTTTGGCAAATAACATTGAACTTGTGCTCTATTCACTCTTCCTTGAAACAAAAGAAGACCGACCAACGATATTTGTTGGTCGGCCTTATGAATTTGATGTGTATTAAGCGTTTTTGACGTAGATAATGGACTGGGTGCTCATTTTCTTGATCACCTGCTTGCCTTTGGCCTCAGCTTGCATCAGGAGGATTTCCTTTTCGCCAAAACTGAGTGCGCCTGTCAGACAGACATCTACACAGACCGGGTCCAGACCGTGGGTCACACGATCATAACAAAGATTGCACTTGTGTGCGTAATTCTCTTCCTTGTTGAACTGAATAACGTTGTAAGGACACTTTTCGATACATTCGCCACAACCGGTACACTTCTCCGTATCGATAAGCACGATGCCGGTCTGTGGGTCCTTGGATATAGCGTCGTATTCACACGCCTTGGCACATGGATACTTCTTGCAATGCTGACACATGACGACCCAATAGTCTTCACGCAATTCAGGATAGGTTCCTTCCAACTTACTTTCCACCCGAAGATAATTGGCCATGGCTCCGGGTTGATCATTCTCGTGGTCGATTATTTCATGATGATTCCGGCAAGCCACGATACAGGTTTTGCAACCGATACAGCGGTCCAGATCCACCATTATGCTGAGTTGTCTCATTTCTCACCCCTCTTATTTGTATATCTTGACTCGAGTCGAGACATGCGCCTCACCACCGCGCATATCTTGTTCGTCCAGCGTGGAGCCTGCATCGGCAATCAATTCATTATCGCTGATCCACTTGCCGCGAGATGCCACTTTGCCCATGGTCTGACCAAATCCATGAATGATACCCGCGCAACCAGGAACAATTTTTTCAGTCAGCATGACAGGGACCTCAACAGAACCTGTACCTGATGCCATGGTCACGGTATCGCCATCAACAATACCGAGTTTTTTCGCATCAAGAGGGTTCAGGAGACAGGGGTTAGCGTCGAGACCGGATACGGGATCACGAAGCTGTGCGTTATTCTGGGACCATGCGCCGGTATTATTCAGGAAAATGGTCCTGAAATTAACAAGAATGAATGGGAATTCATCTTCGCCGCGACGATATTCCAGCGGCAATTCGGGGCTGGGCCACTTCTGACCGATATCCTCATACATCTGCCATTCCAACTCGATTTTGCCGGATGGCGTATTAAACTTGCCGTCATCTTCATATTTACGGAAACCAACAGCGCCCGGAGACCAAAGGCCACCGTTCTCCTGTAATTCCTTGACGGACATACCCACACCGGACAATTCGATGTCGTAATATTCTACATCATCCTTGAAGGCGAAGTACTCGGGGAACATGCGCTGACCAAGCTCGATAAAAACACGGTTGGCATGACGGGACTCGCCGATGGGCTTGACCACGGGTTGGCACAGTGCAGCGCAATGGCCAAAGTTGTACCACCATGGCATGTAGAGCAATTCCCAACGCTCAAAGTTGGTCTGATCAGGCAAAACGAGGTCGGCCCATTTCATGGTTTCGGACGGCATGATTTCGGTCACGACAAGCAGTTCCAGCTTGTAGTCACCATTCTCGTCCTTCATGGTCACGGCCTTGCGCCATTCGCCTGACCCCATTTCGGACAGAGCCGGGTTGCACTCCGAGGCAAAGAAGACTTTGAGGGTGTCGTCCTTGATGGCCTGTGCCGCATACCACGTCGGTTGCAGGAAGAAGTTGTAATTATCGAATTTTTCCCTGTTGTTACCCGACCGATGGTAGCCAAGTTCCGTGACATCTGGTGCCGAAGGAACAGGTTCAACCGGTGCCATGGGTGCGATCTCGGGCAGCGGCTGGCCGCCGGGGTTATCCAAATTGCCGGTAATGACAAGGAAAATGGTCCAGGCGTGACCCCAATCCATGGCGTTCCCGTACATGATGGATTTGAACGCGTCGATACACGCACTGGGAGCATCGGCAACCATCTTGGCAAGCTTGATGATATCCTCGGCCGGGACATCACAGATTTTGCTCATGGCTTCCGGCGTCTTGTCCTTGATGTATGCCATCAGGCCGTCCATGTCGCCTTCACGAACCCACTTGTCACAGAACTTCTTATCATGCAGATCATTCAGCAACAGGTAGTTACAGACACCCAAAAACAGAGATGCATCGCCACCCGGCTTGATGGGAATCCACCAATCCGCCTTGGAAGCTTCCGTACGATAGATTGGATCGATGACAATGAGTTTGGCCCCACGCTCCTTGGCGTCGAGGATATAACCAGGAACAGCAGCATCATCCAGACAACCAAAGGGATGACGACCGGACAGGATCATCAGGCCACCCTTGGGGACCGTATGATACATCGGGGCGATGTGATGATTGGGAAAACAGCCGAACGTATGCATCATGGCCATGATTTTCCCCGAGTCACAATGGGGGAGACCCGTGGAAATGAACCCGCCGCTGGCATTCACAAAACGCCATTTGGGATCGGTCACGGAATGCGGAAACATGGAGTAGGTGAATTTGTGGGCCTCGCCACGATCACGCAGTTCGGTCAGCTTTGTTTCCATGATGTCCATGGCTTCGTCCCAAGTAATGCGCTCAAACTTTCCACTGCCGCGTTCTCCCACACGCTTCATGGGATGCTTGAGACGCTCAGACGAATACAGTGAGGTAATACCTGCCATCCCCTTGACGCAGGCCTTGCCGCGCCCACGAGGATTTCCCTTCACTTCTTTGACGACACCATTTTCTACACGCGCCAAAATGGCACATTCAGCTTTACACTGATAGCAGACAGTTGGAATCCACCCATCTTGATACATAACGTTCTCCTGTTGTTATCGCAGAAAACACATTTTCATTTACTTTTTATGACTATCTTCTTTAAAGCGGTATTTTTTTCTATACGCATTCCCGATGATCCAAATAAACGCCCATACAGCTATAAAGACACCCCAGATTAACGGATTGAAAGGACTGTAATCGAAGTTCATTCCACCTCCTTAAGTTCCCTGTCGGCAGCCATGAGTTCATGACGTTTGCGGTACAAATCCTTGAGTTTGAGAGGATCTGCCACCAACTGGAACACGACCGCCACGAAAAGCGTTCCACCAATGGCATTACCCATGACCGTAAAGAGTTGATTATGCGCCCAACCAAACTTGCCGAACCCCCAGTGCATCAGCACTGGAACGACGTTGTTCATACCGGAAACGGCCTCAACCCACATGTCTTGTTGGAAAAGCGGCACGGCCAAAAAACCGATGTTCGCTATACAGTGTTCATTCATTCCTGCCACAAATGCCAGAGGGCCATATGCAGTCAGGACGATCTTGCTCATGTCGTCATTAGTTTTCATGAAAAGGATAGCTGCGGATTGCAGGGTCCAAGTACAAATTATACCCATGACAAAGATTTCCATGGCGGTCTCGCCGGTCTTTGCCAAGCCAATTTCATGGGCTCGCATAAGCCAAGGCAAAGCGTGATAACCGCCGCCTTTACTCATAATCCACATGAACGTCATGGAGCCGACGAAATTACCAATATACCCCACAAAAACACCACAGACGAACTGTCGCCAAGTGATGCGATCCTGGAACACTCCAACCAACCCATAGGCCATATCTGCAGTGACAAGCGTCATGCCGCTAAACATGATGATGACCAACGAAAACATGAACACGAGTCCCATGAGCAGATTAGCCAAGCCCGGTGCCAGATTGCTCGGCACTCCGGCAGAAACGGCCAATGCCAGCATGGCGCCAAAGCAAACAAATGCCCCTCCCGCAAATGCGGATATGAAAAAGGCCAACGGCCTTTCCCGAAGCATTCCCCACTTCTTGTCGCACACGTCTGCGACTTCCATCAGATGTTTCTCAGAACTCAAAGGCATCCAATTCTCCCATTCGATGAAATGCGCCTCTGATACAAGAACGCATCCCTTCACTCTCTCCGCAATCGCTTGCATGGTTATCCTATCTTTCCACCAGCCAGCGCCGTGCACTGCGCGCAGACGTTTTTGCCGTCCACACAAATAAGAGCCATGAGCACAGGAAAAAGTTACCTGTATAAGGAGAAAATATGAAGTTTTTATAAAAAAACAAACAAAAAAGAGGTGTTGGAAAATATCTTTTTTTGAAGGGCAAGCTCGAAAAGAAAAGAATGATCTCTCTTCAACAGAATTCATCACAGACGAATTCATCGAGATCACATGAGGAAGACAGTACACCACTGGCAATGGCCAATTGCATAAACTCATGAATACGCCCCCGATCAGGACTCAAATCATCAAATGTGACAATTCTTTCTTCAAGAACTTTGGCTGCAAGATCCCGAGATACGCCGGTATATACGGCCTGGGTCGCGGCACAGTAATCAATATCCGTATGAAGTTTGTCTCTGGCCTGATATAAAATGCGGACATAATCACTCACCAGTTCAGGATAAGCATTAAAGAAGTCCTCACGAACGGCAACCACGCAACAGATATGTCCCGGCGCAATCTCCTTGGAACGAATCTGCACATCAGCTCCGCCTTCACTAACGCACTTCGTACTCCACGGTTCGGCACAAAAAAAGGCGTCTATCAACTGTCGCTTCAAGGAACTGATGACGTAGGAAGGATTGGTATCGGCAGTACTGACATTGCCCCAATTCCCCGGTTGATCCTGAGCCAACTTGCCGAGCAGGACACGATGCGTGGAATATTTGCCAGGGACGCCCACAAGTTTTCCCTGCATCTTTTCAACGGAAGTTGTCAGTGAACTCCCATCGTGATGCCCATCCATAATGTATTTGAGCGGTGTCCCGGAATTGCACAACTGCATGGCCAGAGGTGCCATGATAAATGCCGCGTTGATTGTTCCCTGACGCAAAGCATTGGCAAGCGCGGTCCAAGACAGAAAGCGCTTCATATGAATCCGGGAATTGCGTCCCATGCCTAGGCGATGGGCTACCATGCCCAGCAAATGATCCGATATGGGAAGATAACCGACCTTGATGGCGGGTTCACTGACATGCTTTTCCAACATATTAGAAAGTAATGGGCGAGCACTGTGCAACCGCTTGCGTACGGTTCCTCTTTTCAAGGAAAGGGCGTCAGCGACTTCTCCCACTGAATAGCCGGATTCGAAATACAGTTGACAGACATCCCGCAAGGGCGCGGACAATTGAGAAATGGCATGACTTGCCGCAGAACGAAAACACTTGGATTCGTAACTCAATGAAGGGTCAAAAGACTTCGGGGCAAGAGGTTGAAATCGAGCCAGACCATCCAAAGAAATTTCTCGCCCTCGAACCCGCAACTGACGATGACACTGAGACACGACTATCGCCCTGAGCCATGCCGGAAAACGATCCACTTCCCGCAGTTGATCCAGCCGTGAATAGGCTATGAGTAAGGACTCTTGAACAACATCTTGTGCTTGATCATCGGAGCCAAGCATACGGTTGGCATGAGCAAGGATGCCGGGCATCAACCCGGTAATAAGCTCGTTCATCCCGCGAACATTCGTTGGTTCTTCAAAGCATCCCATGGTTCGGACGCGCTCCATGTTCACTTGCTCAACTATTCAGACCTATTACGTATAGCGGTATATCAAGAAAACACAATAGTCGAGAAAAAACGGGGAAGCCAAACCCTCTTTCACTTTTCATGGAAAAGAACACGACATCAAAACAACAGTTTAATATATTATTTTAAATACATAATGCCATAAATTGCATTCTCCAACCTCGCATAAAAAATAAAATATATAATATGACTAAAAGGTCTAGATGGATATCTTGAGCGTAAATAAAACTTTAAGGGAGTATCGTATGGCGTTCAAAGATCTTTCACTAAGGATAAAAATCGGGGGAAGTGTTTGTCTTATCGTTTCCCTCATCCTCGTGGTGTACACAGCGATTGTCGTCTCAAAGACGCAAACCATTTCTATCGATTCCGCCAAGGAAATCGCGGATGAGATGGCCAACCGGTATGGCAATCAAGTCAAAAACAACATTGAAAAAGCACTTGATGCCGCTATCACGACATCTGCCATATTCGGAGGCATGGTCAAGGACCGGGATATCATCGATCGCACCATCATCGACGAAGTCCAAAAACAAGTCGCTCTTTCCGATGACACTTTTTATGGCATTCAGTCCTGCTTCGAGCCAAATGCCTTGGATAACAAAGATGCCGAATTCCATGCGACAGGAGACCCCATGTGGGAACACATGGGTGGTGCTTACGGTAACTACTGGTGGAAGGAAGGCGGCACACTAAAAGTCGTTAACCTCACCTCATACGATTATCCGAATACACGCGCATGGTACAAAGGCCCTCGAGACAAAGACGGACCGTTCCTGACGGAACCGTATTACACTGAGGTTGCCAAGACGAACATGTCCACCATCAGTGTTCCCATCCGGGAAAACGGCAAGTTCATCGGTATTGTCGGCATCGACTTTGTTCTAAGTGCTTTCCAAAAAATGGTGGATGGAATTAAACCGATGGAAAGCGGTTACGCCTTCATCGCTTCAAATAAAGGCTACTGTGTAGCCCACCCGAACAGCAATATCGTGGGGAAAAATATCACCGAAGCTTTCCCGCCCGAATTAAAGACCACGATTCTCTCTTCGCTAGAAAACGGCAAGAAGTTTGAGGGCTTTATTGTATCGCCACTAGACAACATGGAATACCTTTTCGAATTACAGCCAATTCTGGTAAACGGAACAGGTTCCCCATGGTCCATTGGTATCGCCATTCCCAAAGACAAAATATATGAAGATGCCGATGCATTCCTGCAGTTAAGCGTTATCTTGACCATAGCCGCAATCCTTCTGGTTGTGGTTGTCGTTGTTCTACTCGCAAGGGCCATCACCAGTTCCCTGATCAAGGCCGTCGAATTTGCCAAGGAAATTGCCGCAGGCAATCTCATGGCGCAACTCGATATCAACCAAAAAGACGAAATTGGTGTCATGGCCTCAACGCTCGCGGAAATGGGTGCAAACCTCAGAAGCGTGGTTGGCGAAGTACGCGGTGTGACCAATAACGTCGCCTCTGGTTCAGAAGAGCTCTCTTCTACTTCCATCGCGCTGTCGCAAGGCGCAACGGAACAGGCGGCCTCCATTGAGGAAGTTTCTTCCAGCATGGAAGAAATGGCCTCCAATATCAGCCAGAATGCTGAAAACGCCGCCCAGACACAAACCCTTGCGGACGGCGCTGCCAAGCAGGCAGAAGAAGGCGGCGAAGCCGTATCCGAAGCCGTCACAGCCATGCGGGAAATCGCTGACAAGATCAGTATCATTGAGGAAATAGCCCGACAGACCAATCTACTCGCCTTGAACGCGGCCATTGAAGCAGCCCGCGCAGGCGAACACGGCAAAGGCTTTGCGGTTGTCGCAGCCGAAGTCAGAAAGCTGGCGGAACGCTCAGGTGTCGCAGCAGGTGAAATCAGCCTGTTGGCAACCGAAAGCGTAGACGTGGCTGACCGTGCAGGCGAACTGCTTGGCAAGTTGGTCCCGGACATCCAACGCACAGCTGAACTGGTCGAAGAAATCACCACTGCCAGTAACGAACAGAATGCAGGTGCTTCCCAGATCAATACAGCCATTCAGCAACTCGACAGTGTTGTGCAGCAAAACGCCGCGGCCTCGGAAGAGATGTCTTCGACATCATCCCAGCTGTCCGCTCAGGCAACACAGCTCCAATCCACCGTCTCCTTCTTCAAACTTGATGAAGGCGGTTACCAGCAACCCCGACAAGTTGTAGCAACCAGAAAGCCTGCACAAGCGCTGAGCACAACACGGCCTGCTCCTCAGGCCCCAACCCAGAGCACACAAGGTGGTGTCGCATTGGAAATGAATGAGGACGAAGACTTCGAACGGTTCTAACAACAAAGAGCCGGATACCATCAATGATATCCGGCTCTCTTCCAACGGATTCAATTCTTTGGATGCTGAGACTCCCCGGCATACAGAGAACAACGAAAAAGGCCCCTGCCAAAACAGGGGCCTTTTATTTTCAGAGATAAACCCGATTATGCCTTCTTTTCCCATTCCTCTACTTCAAAGCCCTCGGGAACTTCTTCCCAACCGGAGAACATGGCCGCAATATGCGCGGTGACAGAGTGTCCGGTGGTCGTCATGTAAACGTGAACAATGAGGAAGATAAGGATAAAAAACCCGCCAATCAAATGCAACAAACCTATCACTTCAAGTGAGAGGAATGACAACCCCCAATTGGCCCAATCGTTGTATCCCCAGTATAGGAAACCGGTCACCATCTGGAATGGCAACAGCATGGCCGTCAATGCCAGATAGGTCAGTCGTTGCATGGGATTATGCTTTGCGCTCTTGGACTTGTGCACAGGGTGCTCTTCTCCCTTGAAGATGCCTGATCCATAATACATGGCCACCTCGAAAAGCTTCTTAGTGGTCGGAATGTATTGTTTGTATTCGTGGGTTACGAACATCCAAAAAGCAAAGAAGAAGAACATGCCGAGCCACAGCAGCCCCAAGGTGTTGTGCAGATCAACCGCCCCCATAAAACCAAACAGCTCAAACGTGCCATGCACTTCAAAACCAGTGGCCAGAAGCAGAATAATCATGATGGCCTGAAACCAGTGCCAGAAACGCTCAAACTTGGAATACAGGTATATTTTTTTCATTGATTGTTGACTCATGAACTAATCCTCCTTCCTTCTGAGACCGGAGACAAAGCGCATAATACCATGAATGATAACAGCCAATAATGCGGCTCCTGCGCCAAACCACCCTGCGGAATCTACAAGCTGATACTTGTCCCGACCCGGCATATAGAATCCCGTCAGGTCCTTGAGTCGCCCTTCAGGATTATGGCACTGGGCGCACTTCAACGCGTTCTCGCGGGGCGCAACCATATGCGTGGTCGGAAAGGCGTATGTCGTCTCCACAAACCCAAATTCTCCACTGTACGTCTGTCCGGCATACTTCATACCCACTTCAATGGCCTTTTCCCAATCAAACTCCTTCCAGTATGCAGTCTTGTCCTTCTTGTCGAAGGGGAAGAGATGCGGAATGACCATGGTCTTGTTGACCTTGTCATATGGAGACATGGCCCGATGCACTTTGAACGGCATGATGCGGGAATTCGGGTCTTTCCTGTCGCCATTTGGCCGGTTCAGCCAAACTTCTTCGGTAGGATCAATGGCATCTTCCGTGGTGACGTGATCCATGGTTCCGTCGAACCAATAATATTCAGGTACAACATCCTTTTCCCAAACAAACTCCCCTTTCTTCTTCAGGAAGACAGGCTTGCCATCTGGTCCCTTGATCTTGGCTTTGCCGTCCATAAGTTGCCCTGCCTTGGACCAATCCCACCACATTTTGGTGGATTGGGCACGAGCAAATTCAGGAATATGGCATGACTGACACGCCACCTTGTCGGTATGATCATTCAACTTGGAGAACATACCACCGCTCATGTGGGGCTGACTGCCGTGGCAGGATTCACACATGATTTTGTCGCCAAGGTCATCCTGAAGCAGACTCTTGCGTTCCAAAGCCGCAGGCTTCTCATAAATACGCCCGGCGACATGGTGGTTGCGTGTAGTGTGACAACGGGTACAGGCAAAGTCCTGACCGCCGGACTCCTTGGTCCCCATATGGACATCGAGATTCTTGTCAGGTTTGACCAAGGAGGAATCAAGATCGCCGTGCTTGACCGCATCAGCCCCACCACCAAAGAAATGGCAGGAACCGCAGTTCTTGCGTTCCGGACGGCCAACGGATTGGGCAACCTTGGCCCAGTCAGGTGCATAATAGGTCTTGCCGTTTGATTTGAAGACCACGCCCTTCTGCGTACCCGGATTTTCCGGGTCCTCGACATATTTGGCGGGATAACCCGCACCGGACGGAAACTTTTTGTAGGTTCCGGTTTTTTCGTGACAGACAAGACAGTCGACTTTCTCCTGAGAAGTAAAATCAAAACTGTTGTCCTTCCATCCATAACCGGCATGACATGATGTGCAACGAGCCTCGTTGCTTGCGGTGTTTATTCAAAAATTGTTGACGGATATTCCGCCCTTGCCGAACTTTGCCGGATTTCCGGCTTCGTCTTCATCCCGCCATGTCCAATGAATGGTCTGATGAAACTGCAAAGCCGCCTTGTTATGACAACCGAGGCAGGCTTGCGTGACCTCTTCAGGTCGCATGGTCTTTTGTTTTTCCGGATCAAATTGCAGTTGTGCGAACTTGCTGTGATCAGCCGTGATAGTCTGAATAAGCGGTTTCGCCTTGGTCGCCTGAATGGCCAATTTTCTGCCCGGCGCGTTCTCGTGCTCCACTGCGGCCCATGCGCTCCCGGCATAAACCATCACGAACAACACCGCCAGGACCGTCAACAGCCATCGCCGATTGCAAATGGTCATGTTCTAACCTCCTGTTACTCTCGGTACCCCTCCCCGGAGGCCCATGCGCTCCGGAAAAAACTTTCATCTGTCTATATGTGCATGTTTTCATGTTTGATGTCCATATTTCATGAAATCGATCAATCATCCCTTCACCGGGACTGTAACAGCACCTTGCATGGACTCGGCTTGTGAATCGCCAAAGATTTTCGGAGTGAAGCGGACGTACCAAGCAGCTGACTGAACCTGAATGACATACGCCATGGCTATAACCAGCGCGGCATCAGACCCTTTTGTGCCAAAGGCATTAATGGCAATTGCCAATGCAATGGAAAGATTACGCATGACCGAGCCATAAACCAATGCAATAGCATCACCACGCGACAAGAAGAACTTGCCCACCACGGTACTCAAAACAAAATTCACGCCGTAAATAATCACGAGCGGGACAAGGATATCGAGCAGTACTTCGGGAGCCGAGGCAATAGTCTTTGCCTTGAGAGCCAAGGCCACAAACACGATACCGAGAACGCCCAGCGTGGAAAAAGCCGGGAACTTCGGCCCGATTTCTTTCTGGAATAATCCTTGACCATAACGGCTCACCAGAAACCATTGAGTAAGAAAACCCAAAACCATGGGCAAAAACACAATGAAAACAATCTGCCTGAATACGGCCAAGAGACTTATATCGATGGTCGTCCCCATGAAGGCCTGCACATAAAAGGGTGTAGCCAAAGACCCCAGAATCAGACCTATAACAGTCATTTTAATGGCAGCAGACATGTTCCCCTTGGCAAAACCGGTCCACGAAATGGTCATACCACTCGTGGGTACCAGTCCGGCCAAGAGCAGACCGAGGGCCATGTATGGATTGTCTTTAAAAAAGAGGAGGCCAACGCCAAAGGCAAGGAAGGGAATCAGCCCGAAATTAATGAGCTGAGTAAGTATTTGCGCCTTGACGTCGCCCCCCTCAAAAACCTTCCTGATCTTGAGTGTGACCATCATGGGATAAACCATGAGGAAGGTGAATGGAACGATCATGGATTTAAGCCAGCCGGTATCGGCGGACACTCCGTAAACAAACCCTGCCACCATCATCACAGGGATGACGACAACAAGATTTTTAGATATTTTCTGAAGCAATGCGAACATGAATATTCCTCGCTTGGACAATCAATCCTGACCGGAGTCGCCCATTTCGGTTTCACGGCACTCGGGGTCGGAACAACACGGAGCCTCACCGTCACGGTACACAACCACTCCGTTACGCACCGGCTCTACGATGAACCGTCTGGTACAATCAGAGCAATTGACGTAGAAAGGACGGTAGTCGCTGTATTCAGCGGTTTCCTGACCAACAGAACAATACGGACAATGAACGTGGGCACTCATGACGACCTCCTTGATATGTCTCAGTGTCGCCCTTAAAATAGACCGATCCAGAATATGCGGCATTGATCTCGATCAACACAAACGACTTTTTCAGGATTTTTGATGAAAAAAAATGAACTCAAGGACGCAATCCGGGATTTTCCGGTATTTGCCAAACTCAAGGAAGAGCAGCTCGACCGACTGGCTTCACATGCAGAAATCATGGAATTCCCCAGAAAATCACTATTCTTCAGTGAAGACAAATCCGCTCAGGGCATGCATGTACTGCTCTCGGGACAGGTGAAGCTGTTCAAGCTATCCGAAGACGGCAAAGAACAGACCATCTTTGTCTTCGGGCCAGGAGAGCCGTTCTGTCTCTGCTCCACGTTTTCCGATGGCAAGCTTCCCGCCAATCTCGGAGCATTGGAAGACAGTAAAGTCCTGTACATAAACCCGGATGAATTCGAACTGTTGGTCCGGGAAGACCCATCCATTCTGCTCGTCATGATGCGGGTCATGTCCCGTCGCCTGAAAGAAGCCATGGACATGATCGATTCCCTGTCACTCAAGCAGGTGCCGTCCCGATTGATGGCCTACTTCGAAAGCCGTCATCAGGAAGGACGCGTCACGCTTGATCTGTCGTATCGGGAACTCGCCAAGATCATCGGCATCACTCCGGAGGCTCTCTCACGAACCCTACATAAAATGGTTGACGACGAGCTGATCGCCATGGATGGACCAGACATAGTGCTTACAGGTACAGACAAAACAGACTGAACATCATAGAGTGTTATCAGTACCAATCAGAGGAGGGGACCATGACCGAATTCAGAACGGAAACAGACAGCCTCGGACCGATTGACGTTCCGGCCAATGCATTATGGGGAGCGCAGACACAACGCGCCCTGACCCTTTTTCGGATTGGAAACGAACGTATGCCGCAGGAAATGATCGTCCCATACGCCATTCTCAAAAAGGCATGCGCGCTCGCCAACCATAAAAAAAAGCACCTCGACACAAAAACCAAAGACTTGATCGCGCGAGTCTGTGACGAAATCATCGATGGACAACATCACGACATGTTCCCGCTTCCGGTCTGGATTTCCGGGTCCGGCACCCAATACAACATGAACGTCAACGAGGTCATAGCCAACCGGTGTTCTCAACTTGCCGAGCACCCCCTCGGGTCCAAGGACCCGGTCCATCCCAACGACCACGTCAACAAAAGTCAATCAACTAACGATAACTTTCCGTCAGCCATGTATATGGCTGTTGCTATTCAAACTTTTTTGAAACTGCTTCCATCACTTCGTATTCTGAAAGACACATTTTTCACCAAGTCAAAAGAGTGGAAAGACCTCGTCAAAATAGGCCGCACCCACATGCAGGACGCGACTCCTTTGACACTGGGGCAGGAGTTTTCAGGATTCGGAACTATCCTCAAAGAAACCCTTTACAGACTCGATAACGCTTTGGGTGAAGTCTACTCCCTGCCACTGGGCGGCACCGCCGTTGGAACGGGTATCAACACCCATCACGGATTTGATGAAGACGCCATTTACTTCATCGCCAAATTGACCGGACAACCATTTATTCCCGCAAGCAACAAATTCGCCTATCAAGGAAACCACGACGCGCTCGTACAATTTTCAGCCACCCTGAAAACCTTGGCCGTCGCCCTGAACAAAATTGCGAACGACATTCGGCTGCTAGCCTGCGGCCCCCGTACAGGTATTGCCGAGTTGATACTCCCGGCCAACGAACCCGGCTCGTCCATCATGCCGGGCAAGGTCAACCCGACACAGTGCGAAGCCCTGACCATGATTGCCATGCAGGTAATCGCCAATGACGCAGCCGTAACCATGGGCGGCACAAGCGGCGCGCTCCAGATGAACGCATACAAACCGCTTATTATCCGCAACGTGCTCCATTCCATCCGGTTGCTGACTGATGGCATGCGCAGCTTTCGTAAGCACCTGCTGGAAGGTTTGGAGCCGAACCGAGAACGCATTGAATCCAATCTCGAACAATCCCTGATGCTGGTCACGGCACTGGCCCCGACTCTCGGCTATGAAAAGGCGGCGTCCATCGCGCATCATGCCCATGAGACCGGACAGACACTCAAGGAAGCCGCTCTGGAACTCGGCTTGATCAGCGAGCAGGAATTCGACCTTCTCGTGGTGCCAGACAACATGGTCGGTCCAAAAGACTAGGCGGGACTCAGAAAAAGGGCGTATGCAGTCGCGCCTACCATGACCACCACCAGCAAACAGTTTACTCCGACCAAAATACGCCTGGACTTGAGTGTGCGCATGATAGCGACACCGGCAAGCCCCCATGTGGAATGGAACAGGGCTTGAGATGTCATGAAGGTGGGGACAAAAATAGCCATCTGCATCCAGGGCGGCACAGACGGATCAGCCAACTGACTGAATCCAACAACAGACATGGCCCAACTTTTCGGGTTCAACGGATGCAAAACAACGCCTTCCCAAAAAGTAAACCGCTTATCAACACTGCCCACAGCAAGCTGCATGGTGAGCAACTTCCAGCCCAAATAACAGATATATCCCATGCCGCCGATCTTCATGCCCCACGCAATTTTCGGTGACGCCAGAAACAACCCGCCCAAGCCAAGCCCTACAAAGACATTCAGGGCAAACATACCCGCCACGGTTCCAGCCAGAAATGGCAACGCGGAACGAAATCCCGTGGTTTGACCAATACCCATCATGGTCAGGTTGCCCACACCGGGAGTCCCGGTCATCACAATGGCGAAAAAGGCGAAGGCTGTGTATGTTTCCAAATTCATAATAACTCCCTCAAGGTCAGGTGCTGACAATCACCAGCACACGGTTCTCCATGCTGCATGCCTATGTTTGACATTGTATGGTGTCAATGAATATATTGTCTGCATGACAATATATTCACCGGCCATCACGGAAGGAATCGAACCTCTGTACAAGGGGTTGGCAGACGCCATTGAGCAGGACATCGCAACGGGCAGACTTGCCCCCGGTGAACGGCTGCCCACCCACCGCGACCTTGCCGACGAGCTGGGTATGAATGTGTCCACCATTACACGCGGATATCGGGAAGCCGAAAAACGCGGTCTTGTTACTGGCACTGTCGGGCGCGGAACATTCGTGACTTCGGATGCCACCACATCCACGTCACTTGTTTCATTCGAGCCAACCACACCGGGCATGCTGGAAATGGGACTGGTTGCCCCGCTCCACCACATGGACCCGGATATCACCGAAGGATTTCGACGCATTGCCAGACGCAAAGACCCCACGTCCTTCATGCGCTACACCGATCCCCGCGGCCTGCCGTCACACCGCAAGGCCGGGGCTGCATGGGCCACACGATACGGATTGGAAACCAAGCCTGAAAACGTCATTGTCTGCGCTGGCGCCCAACACGCCCTGACCTGCTGCCTGAGCGGACTGCTCCGATCAGGTGACCGTATTGCCACAGACGCATTGACTTATCCCGGCATGAAAACACTCGCATCCATGCTGGGGATTCGACTTGTTCCCATTGAAATGGACAGCGACGGTATGATCCCGGCCAGTCTGGACGCAGCATGCCGTCGTGATGAGATTAAAGCGGTCTACCTCATGCCCGGTGTACATAATCCTACCACCGTGACCATCCCTGAATCCCGCCGTACTGAAATTGCCCATCTCGCACAAAAGCATGACCTGATCATTATCGAAGACGATGCCTACGACCTGACGGACCTGACAGGCAACACGCCTGTGGCCAACCGAGCGCCTGAACGCAGCGTGTATATAGCTGGCATGTCGAAATCCCTTGCAGCCGGATTGCGTATCGCCTTCCTTGTCGCTCCCAGACAAATGCTCAAACCATTGGCCCAAGCGGTTCTCAACACCATTTGGATGGCACCGTCACTCAATGGGGAACTGGCCGCCATGTGGATCAATGACGGCACGGCTGATCAGGTCGTGGAAAATAAACGCATGGCAGCCAGTCGCAGATACATGCTTGCCTGCGACGTGCTTGACGAATTTCGATTCAGGGGAAAACACAGTGGTTTCTATCTCTGGCTGGACCTGCCAGAGCCTTGGACAGGACAGGCTTTTGAAAAAGAGGCTCAACAGCAAGGAATCAACGTCTTCGGTGCAGAAAAATTTGCTGTTGGCGAATACGTGGCCCCACCCGCTGCCCGCATTTCACTCACGGGAACGGATACCCTTGCAGACCTTGAAAAAGGGTTGCTCGGAATACGCGGAATCCTCAACAACAGACCGTAACAAAAAAAGGGCTTGCAAAAATATTTGCAAGCCCTTCAATCTTTATCCACTCTACGCCTATTCCAAAGACTTGATAAAGGAATCCGCCTCGGCAATGGACTTGTCCATTTCCTTGATGAGTGATTCCACATCCGAATTTATGGTGGACAATTCGCCCTCCAGTGCGGCGATGGCCTGAGCATTCAGGTTGTGTTTGAGATAAAGCACCTGATCCTTGAAGGCAGCCAGCACGGGGTACATCTTCTTTTCAGCCTTGCGCATGGCCCGAATTAACCCATTGTACTTGCTCTTGGTGGCAGTCAGTTTCCTCTGGCTGGACGCCCTTAACTTGGAGCTGGAGTACTGCGTAATCTCTTCGGCCCATTCATCGAACAGAGCCTCAGCGACATCTTCGACCTTGTCTATGCGCTTGCGAACATCATAAGCACGATCTTCACTCAACTCATATTCATCATTGAGCTTTTCATAGACATCCTGCAACTTGCCACCGTCAAAATTAACCACTGACTTGAACTGCTCCAACGCAGAAGCAAACTGTTCCTTGGCTTCTTCCTGTGACTCACGAGCGTCTTCCACTCGATCTGTCATGATTTCACGCTTGTCATATCCCATTGATTCCATTGTGGAATAATAGGTTTTCGAACAACCGAAAGCACTGAAGAGAAAGAACAGGGACAAGACAAACACACACCGCTTCATATGAAACTCCTTCATGGGATTATGCATAATTTTCCTGGATGGAATACAACAAACCAGGGAGGTCGGCAATGTCACGGACGCTGAACAAGCAGTTTACGGGCACCGTTGACCAACGCATCGGTAAATCCGGCCAGCCGATCTGAGACCAAATTCCAACAATGCCAATGAAGTCGAACGGTAAACGCACACCCCGGCAACAAATCAATCAGCTCGCCTCGTTCAACAAACTCCTCAGCGTGCTGCGCGGGCAACATACCACAGACTCGACCCGAGGCTATAACCGACGCAAACTTCTCTGAAGATGGTAGATAAAAGGCTTCATACCGGCGAGGACGTTGGCCCAAGGCTTGTAAAAAAAGGTCTCCATGCATGACATCCTTACGATTAAAAATAAGGATAGGAGCCTGCTCAACAGCTTCTAATGAAGCGCCATTATGGAACCATTCCTTTTTGTAAGACGGAGTGGAGTACAAATTGTAAACCATATCTCCAAGATATTCCACGCGACATCCCTGCATGGAGGTTGATCGATCGCTAATACAACCAAGTACATCGCCATCCCGCAATAAGCCAAGCGTTTCAGCCTGATCATCCACACTCAAATCAAGCAGCACTGACTCTGTATTGAGATATTGATCAACTGCCGGGAAGAACCATGTTGCTAACGAATCCGCATTGATACCAACGGGTAACGTGGTAAAGCCATCCACCTCCTGTCCCAATCCTGGACCGAGGTCATCCTCAAGCCGCTTCACCTGCCGATAATGCTTGAGCATCTCCCGACCAGCAGAGGTCGGCTTCGGCGGCGAAGAACGCACCAACAACACACACCCGGCCTGCTCTTCCAGCAATTTCAACCGCTGAGAAACTGCCCCCTGCGTCACATGTAACGCCTTGGACGCCCTCTCAAATCCGCCCTCACTGACCACTACGGCAAAAGCTTCCACCAATTTGTAATCTAACATGCCCATCATTAGCATTTCTAATGGACCATGAAAACAATTAGTTTCACAAGACAACAAACGACAGCTTAAAGACCTCTCACAACACAACGACAAATCCCCTCAACCACTACCCGCAAAACGGCACCAAAAAGTTTCGGAAGGAAGAAGGGATGGGGTCCGGGAAGGCAAAAATATATGACACCGTTTATTCAGGGATTTGGGATGGGAGGCGGACTAATCGTCGCCATTGGCGCACAGAACGCATTCGTCCTGACGCAAAGCGTACGTCGAAATCATCATTTGGCCGTGGCCGCATTATGCATATTATGTGACACGGTACTGCTTACCCTTGGCGTAACAGGCGTCGGCACTGTGGTCGCATCCAACCCGACCTTGACCACATTTGCTCTCTGGGGCGGGGCGGCTTTCCTGACATGGTACGGATTCTCATCCTTGCGATCAGCCATGAAAGGCGGCTCAATGGACACGCAAGAAGAAACCGGCAAAGGGCTCAAGCATACCCTCATGCTCACCATGGCCGTGACCCTGCTCAATCCGCATGTCTACATCGACACCATCATTCTCATGGGCTCGGTCAGCGGGCAGTTCATGGTCCCTGACCGGTATATCTTCGGCTTGGGTGCAGCCACCGCTTCACTGCTCTGGTTTCTCGCTCTCAGCCTCGGAGGCCAAATGCTCGCGCCGCTATTCAAACGCGATTTCACGTGGCGCATACTCGATTCCGTCGTTTGCCTGACCATGTGGACCATCGCCGCCACACTCATCAGAAACGCGCTCACAACATAGCGAGCTATATTTATAGACAAAAGATATTTATAGCGCACTATATAAATAGCTAATACTCCACAATAATGAAGGAATTATTAAACTATCCGTTTCCGCTCTCATCCTGCCCCTTGAGCAGAAAAAGATGTTCCCAATTGAGGGGTCGAAGGCTCTGACGATTCTTCCATTGCAGATAATCCCACCCATCATCGGGAATGGTACTCACCTGCACCTTATTCACAAACTGCTTGCCTTCGTCTCCGCAACATTTGCAGGCCCAACCGCAAATATCGCACGTACAACCTCCGGTCTTGACCATTTCCTTGGCCGTGCCGGATTTGTCGCAACACCCATCACATAAACGAAGATAGCCGGGATCTTTTTTGTGCGTCATATTCGAAAATTACGTCGGTCGAACCGACCGGTCAAGCAACATACTTCATTTTCCCGCCCCGGTGTCGTATAGGGAAAACAGGAGCTATCAAATGACCCCGCACAGCACATGTTTTATGCCGCCGGCCAAGGCGTTACGTGATGATCTGGAGGAAAGACCAGAATCAGATCCTGAACACGCAGAACCAAAACAGGATCCGGCCGCTGAGACATCGGAAGACCGGACGCGCCTCCTGTGCAAGGCCTGCCGTTCCCGCATTACCCGCCAAGACCTTGGCATGGAGGTGGACGGCAGCCACAGACACGTTTTTTTCAATCCGCACGGCGAGGTCTTTGAGTTGGGATGCTTTGCTTCAGCCAAAAACATACTCCCGACAGGACCACGAAGCGACGAATTCACATGGTTTCCCGGATTTGAATGGCAGGTAATCGCCTGTACCGGTTGCCTCACGCAATTAGGATGGCGATACACTGGACAGCACGGTGGATTTTTCGGTCTGATCGTGGCTCTATTGATTGAAGAACGCTGAATTCGCGTTACGGAGAATCATCCCGATGCTGCGGCGGGACATCAAGCTCATCATCAGACCGGAGCCATTGCTGCAACCGCTCGTGGCTTTCCTGAAGCGCCTTGTCGCGCTGTTCACGCGTTCGCACCTCATTCGCCTGCTGCTTTCTGTCATAGGACGACTGAAAAGCGTATTTGTCGACATGCCCGAGGCGCACATTGAAATTTAGTCGAATTCCTGGGTCCAACCGCCAATCCCGTGAATCACTCATGACCAGCTGAGGAACCAAACTGGTATAGAACCAATCCTTCCACTGCTTGCGATACTCCACTTCACCGACAACCTTATCCAAGTGAAAAAGTCTGTCCTCAGTTGATTTGTACCCATTTTTTATGGAATATTGCAGAGCCGTACGTGTGGTTAAAAAATGGTATAGAGAAAAATCCAAATCATAGTAGCTACTTGGATCATCGTATTTAAATACGGCACTGCCACTTGTCCTGAACATATATTTGTGAGCCAGAAACCAGTCGCCCTCCAGCTTGGTCTTAAATTCAGCGGGTTCGTCCGTATACACACGAAACCGTTGTATCGCTCGGATGTCCCAATCATCGAATTCCCACAGCTCCACCCACTTCAAAGTGCCGTATAATGCAGAATTTCCAAGACGCCATTTCACACCACCACCGGTACTAATGTTCCGGGTCCGCGTCCGCTTGAAAAAGGTTTCGACACCGAGATACGCATTTGTCGCGTCATCACCGGAATCTTCGCTCTCGACCTCTTCGACAGTCGACGAACCAAACCCCTCATCATCATCCAAACTCGTCCCAAAATTAATCAACCATCGCTCAGTGTTAGGCAGTCGAAGTCGTAAATCAAGCAAAGAGTCAAAGTAGAATCCTTTGTAATTATAAACTGGCGCCACCTTGATACGCAGATAGGTTTTATTGGATGTGGTTCGATACAATTCGTCATCAAAAAACGCATCCATCCAATTCGCCGTAGAAGTGACAACCTCCGACCATTCCTGCTGTTTTTCGTCAGTATATCCTTTTTCCTGCTCCTCCATATCGAGTGGATCGACTGGAACTCTTTCTCCGCCAGGTTCCTCGCTCTCCCCTTCCTCCTGCGCACAAGCAATCCCTCCGGCACACATGAGCACCAGAAGCACAACAGATAATACCCACAGGTATCGCGCAGCTTTTCCGAATGGCAGAACGTTCACTCCAACCTCGTTCATTCTCTTATAATTCTACACTATTGTCTCATCACAGATACGAGTACCTGTCAATTCTGGCCCCATGAGGCTAGGCTTCATGCGTCGATCATGATAGCAAATAGCATGAACTCGCTTATCACGGAACACCTTGTATGGTTTGACAAATATGCTCGCCGCCACGAAGAAAAAGCCGACGACATGGTTGTTGAATTGGTTCAAAGAAAACGAAGGCACACACTGCGGGTCCTTGGACATGTCCGTGGTATTCTCAAAACAGCTTCCATTCCAGCACACTTGGTTAAACTGGCTGAAATCAGTGCAATTCTCCACGACGTGGGGCGTTTCCCGCAACTGGTTGGCCGGGCGACCTTTGATGATCAAACCGGATACAATCACGCTGAAGAAGGGGCGGCAATCCTTCGAGACTCCAATAGACTCAACTCGTTGCAATATGTAGAGCGAGAAACCGTTCTTGCCGCCGTGCAGTACCACAACAGGGCTATCATCCCGACCAATCTGTCTCTAGACGCCACGCTGGTCCTGAAAATCCTACGCGATGCGGACAAGCTCGACGCTATCCGTACAAACCTCCGGTATATGAGCCCGGACTCACCACATGGCAAAGCACTGAAGACCGGCCTCATCTGGCACAAAACTGAATATTCTTCCCATATCGCCAAACTGATTTTAAACAGGCAACTCATTCCGTATCAAGATATCAAATGGTCAAATGACTTCGTACTCTTTGTCTGTTGCTGGGTCTATGACCTCCACTTTTATTACACATACAAACACCTCGACAGATCAGGACAATTTGAACAACTTCTGGCGTGGCTCCCAAATGAAAATTCTTTCCCAGCAATCAAAAGACAACTCCGCACCGACCTCTCTCAATTCATTGCAAAGGGTTGACCCGCCTTGCCGCACCGGGATACATCCCTGCCATGTCGGATCGTTACCTTATCCCTGCCAACTTCCATCGCGTAGAAGACTCCATCAAACGGAGTCGATTCATCACTTCCGTAGATCACGCACCCGACACGGAGTCAGCCCGAAAATTCATCAATCAAATTAAGGCGGAATTCCCTGATGCTACCCACAATTGTTGGGCCTATGCCGCTGGCCCTCCTGGCGATACGGCAGCAGTGGGTTTGAGCGACAACGGCGAACCAAGCGGAACCGCTGGGAAACCCATGCTGAATATGCTCCTGCATGGAGGTATAGGTGAAGTTGCTGTGGTGGTTACCCGATATTTCGGTGGCACCAAGCTCGGGACCGGAGGGCTGGTCAGGGCATACTCCGGCATGGTTAAACTCGGATTGGAATCCTTGCCCACCAAAGAAATGGTCAAGACCGTCACCCGCTCAGTGACTATCCCCTATCCATCAGTCACGCTGTTCAAACGCATGCTCCCAAATTTAGAAATCGAAATTTTAACCGAAGAATTCACTGACACAGCAGGGTTTTCTCTGGAAATGCCGGAAGAACATTTGACCCAATTTATCACCCGACTCACCGATATGACAGACGGCAAAGCAAAAATCACCGAAAAATGATGCGACAAGCAGTTGCGAAGAAATAGAAAAGTGCGCTAGCCTAGACATGGCTAGATGCAATTCCCGGGGTAACAGCAAGGTTGAAAGTAGGTCTCATGTCCAAACAGAAATTACGCGCCATCTACAAGGAACTTTCTGATAAAATTGATACTTCACAAGAAGCAGCTCTGTTCGAGGTCAAAGAGTTAAAAGCTGACCTCAACGAACTCCAACGACACCTTTCCGGTCGGAAAAAAACAACGGATCTCCAACCCGAAGATTTTCTTCGGTCCGCATATGATATCGCACAACATCTCAGAGACATGCAAAAAAGGCGTGAAATACTCGCAGAGATGCAAGATACCGCAGCAGAAACCGAGGCAGAAGCATATCTTATAGCCAGAGGAGCCAAACTCCTGACCCGCCCGGTTGGTTGGCATTTCCAGACATCCAAAGAACGATTCCTGCTCCACGCGGAAGACTCCGTGCAAGCCGCAACCAAACTGCGCAAACTCCTGTCAGAAGGTAAACGTCTAAAACGACCCAAAAAGAAAAAGAAATAACCTGACTATACGGCATGGCCCGCCTTGACTTTTCCGAGGCGGGCCACATCTTTATGAAGATACACAACCCAAACCAATGGAATACAATCATGATCAAACGTTTCGCCTTCGTCCTCGTGGCCATGTTTGCAGCCACGGCTCTGTCCGGCTGCGGATACAATCAGATGCAACAACAGGAAGAGGAAGTCTTCGGCGCATGGGCTAACCTTGAAGCCGTCCTACAACGTCGGGCCGACCTCATCCCCAACCTTGTCGAAACCGTTAAGGCGGCAGCCACCCATGAGAAATCCACGCTCACGGCAGTTGTTGAAGCCCGAGCCAAGGCCACACAGGTCAAACTCTCTCCCAAAATGCTGACCGACAAAAAGGCTCTGGCTAAATTTCAGGCCGCGCAGGGCGAATTATCCTCGGCCCTGTCCCGACTCATGGTCGTGGTCGAACGATACCCTGATTTGAAGGCCAACCAAAATTTCCTGGGGCTGCAACACCAGCTTGAAGGGACTGAGAACCGCATCACTGTTGCCCGTCAGCGGTACAACGACGCGGTCAAGGCTTTCAACTTCTCCATCCGCAGTTTCCCGAATTCCTTGACCAACTCCGTGGCTCTTCATCTGGAACGCAAGGAATTCTTCCAGGCTGATCCCGGTGCCAAGGAAGTTCCCAAAGTCAACTTCGGCACCAAGTCCTAAACGGAGACAAACGTGCGCACACTTTACGCGACACTCCTCGGAGCGATCCTCCTTCTTGCCATGGCAAGCGGGGCTTTCGCTCTGGACGTCCCTCCTTACAAAGGAAGGGTCAACGATCTGGCAAACATGATGAATTCGTCCACAGAGCAAACTCTCGAAGCCCAACTTGCGGAACTGGAAAAAACGGACTCGACCCAGATGGCCATTCTGACCATCCCCTCACTTGAAGGCGATTCCATGGAGGACTTCTCGATCCGCGTGGCCGAGGCTTGGAAAGTAGGCCAAAAAAAATCTGACAACGGCGTCATTCTGCTGGTCAGCAAAGCAGACCGCAAATCACGTATCGAAGTCGGCTACGGCCTTGAAGGTGTCCTCACCGACGTACTGGCCGGACAGATTCTCGACAATGTGATTGCTCCACGTTTCAAACAGGGAAACTTTGACGCAGGGTTTAAAGATGGTGTGGTCGCCATCACCAGCGCGGTACGTGGTGAATTTGCAGCATCGAAAAGCCTTAAACGAAAAAGCAAACTTAACATCTTCTCGATCATCGTCGTTCCCATGATTCTCATCGTCATGTTCACCGAGAAATTCGGCAGGCCCAGACGACAGGGACAGATGACCGAGGAACAGGCCATTGAAGATGCACGTCGTCATGGCAGAGGTTCCACCGCTACCAACCTGCTCCTGCTCTCCATGCTTGGTGGCAGTTTTCGTGGTGGCGGCGGTGGCTTCGGCGGAGGCGGCGGTGGTGGATTCGGTGGCTTTGGTGGCGGCGGATTCGGTGGCGGCGGCGCAAGCGGTGGCTGGTAAAAAGGAAAAGACAATTCTCATGAAAAACTTAGCACAAAAATTCCTGACTCAAGAAGAACAGGACGCCCTTGTCCAATGCGTCAAAGACGTAGAAAAACGCACTTCCGGTGAAATCGTGCCGGTCATTGCGTCAACGAGCTACGATTATCGCCGCGCCGGACTGATCGGCGGGTTGGTCTTCGGTGTCGTTGCAGCGGTATGCACTGCCACGCTTTTCGAACAAACAGAAATGTGGGCCTTTCTTGTTCAATTCCTCGGTTTTTTCTTGGTCTTTAGCCGCCTCCTGAACGCATTTCCAGCCATGAAAAAACCCTTCATATCCAAAAGAGAAATGCAGGAAGAGGTCAACGAAGCCGCTTTTACCGCTTTTTACCAGTATGGCCTGCACCATACACGCGACCTAACCGGCATCATCATTTATGTCTCGGTCTTTGAACGCAGCGTGCAGGTCTTGGCCGACAAGGGCATCAACGACAAGGTTGATCCTACCGTGTGGAAAGAAGTAATTGAGACGGTCACAAATGGCATCAGAGCAGGGCGTTCGGGCGAAGCACTGTGTCAGGGCGTGACCCGATGCGGTGAATTGGTCACCAAGAACTTCCCGATCAAGGCAGACGATACCGACGAACTGCCCAACCTGATCATCGAAGGGGACGCACACTAATCGTGATTTCACCCAAGGGTCACAATACCGCCATATGGCCGTAACGCTCGTCTGTTCCTGTCGTGTACAGGAGGACGGAAATGCTCGCCATAGTTGTTGTCACTTCGCTTGTGATCCTTTTCGCGGCGCTTACTTTGGTCCGCGTGATGGGAATATCTCATTCCCCAAACGCCGACATGTTGATTAAGACATATGAAGCATGCCTGTGGTGTAATACTCAGACAAAAAAACCATAAAAAAAGCCTCACCTGATCCTGTCAGGTGAGGCTTTTTCATCTATTGTCCGATTTTAAAAAAACGCACTCATGATCGTATCGATCTGTTCGCCGTACTCGGATACGGATTTTTCCAACAAGGGGACAGGGTCCACGCCAAGCAGAACCCATGCATCCTCGTCCATCCCCGGCATAACATACATGCCGCTCAAAGCGATCTCGACCGCATTGGCCAAATTATCCGCAACATGAATAATCGCCGGCTCCAACGGATTGGGAAATTCCATAGGCTTATGGTGATAATTAATCATGTTGGACAATCCTTCCGGGAACTTCCAGGCTTCGAGCAACGGCGTGCTGACATCCGTATGGATGAATCCCATGACTGACATTTCAGCCTCAGTCAGAGGGATTGAATTCTCGCGAGCGAAAAGCATAGCCTCAGTGGAGGCGTACGGCAGCTTCTTGAACATAATGAGCCGCCCCACATCGTGCAACAGACCACCGATAAAGAACCGTTCGGGCGACAGCCCCGTCTGGGTTCCAGCCAAAATCTTAGCAAAAATCCCACAGGAGATGGAGTGTCTCCAAAAGGTCTCCATATCCATAAGTTCCGGCGGAATATCCTTGAAATAATTAATCGCCGAAATCCCCAGAGCCAACGTGGACAATTCCTTGGCTCCCACCAGGGCAACGGCTCGTGAAATGGAGTCTATGGTTTGCGGAAAACCGTACAAAGGACTGTTGACCAGCTTGAGAAGCTTGGCAGCCAGACTCATATCCGTACTGACAACTCTGGCGATACGGTCTGCGGAAGCTGAATCATCTTCCAGCACTTCCTTGATACGAAAAAAAATATCCGGGAAACTAGTCAATTCGGTTTCGTGCCTGACCAATGTTTCAGGGGTTCCCATCCCCTTGATGAAAATATCTTCCAGATGCTCAACGCTATCGGCCCTGCGTTCGCTGACATCGGGCAATTCCCAGCCTGCAGCGACCTGCTTGGCAGTCAGGTCCAGCGCGATACGGAACATTTCTATGGTTGGTTTGAAATCAGGATTCACATACAGGAAAAAGTCACGGACATAGTCCTCGACCTCCTGCAACTTCTCTTTGCTCAAATCGTTCGGATCAAGTTCAACGTCAGCCTCGTCAACCCCGACGCGCTTCAGCTGTTCGAGGTGGCGGTCCTCCAACTTGGTGCCAGACTTGAAGAGCAGCCTGCCGTCACTGGCAACCAGATCGGTAGCCAGGACCATGCCTGCCTTCAATTCATCTAAGCGTGTGATACCCAAAACAACACCCTCCGACAGGGACCAAGGCCCCTATTGTTCCTTCTTGTACGCAATGGTTCCCGCCTGAAAAAGCGGTTTGAACGTCTGCGAAATCTTATGTAATGACTCGGAGTGACCGACCATGAGGTAACCGCCAGGCAACAGGTTGTCATAAAAGGACTGAACAACCTTTCGCTTCATGGCCTCGTCAAAATAAATAATTACGTTGCGACAAAAAACTATATGAGAACGGGGAATTCCCTGTACCGCCGAAGAATCTCTCAGGTTCATTTGACGGAATTTAACCAGTCGCTGAACCTCGGGCCGAATCTTCCAGCCCCCCGGCACCTTGGTGAAATATCGTTTGCGAATCGAATCTGGTGTGGTTTTGAAAGAATATTCCCCATACACCCCAGCCTTGGCCCGCTTGACCATCTCGTCAGAAAGGTCGACTGCCGTGATTGTAATTTTCCACTTGGCCGTTTCCAACCGCAACGTTTCAAGAAGCAGAATTGCAAGAGTGTACGGTTCTTCGCCAGAGGAACATCCCGCCGACCAGATATTCAATTCCAATCGACCGGCTTTCCGATGCTCATCAAGTTTTTCCCGAAGCACGTTGTCACGAAACGCTTCAAGCTGCTTCATGTCACGACAAAAACTCGTCTCATTGGTGGTCACCAATTCGAAGAGATGCTTGAGTTCCTCACCCCGATCAAACTTCAGATATTTGATGTAATCGGCAAAACTGGTCAATCCCAACTCGCCCAGACGCTTAGAAAATCGACTTTCAAAAAGATACTTGCGTTTGACATCCACAAAAATGCCACTTTTTTCATATATGAAATCACGCAGTTGCACGAACTCATCGTCCGAGATCCTGACGTTTTTCCGCAAGGTCGTCGATTTGGAGAACAAAGAACCCATTCAATCCGATCCTTTAAGAACCAATGCTTCTTCTATCGAAGAAACTTTTTTATAAATTTTAGAGTAAAACAGTATATGTTCTTGTTTAAATTAACAACGTATTTTCTCTCTTGTCATGCAACGGCATCACGAACATACGACTGTACACGCTCTTCCCCTTCGAGAGCTTTCTCTGCGCCAAGAGCCAACGAAACCATCTCAATTTCACCAGGCTCTACATACACCGGTGCAAGATGTGAAATCTGTCGCCCAATCTCCGCAGTTAACGGTTCGCTTCGGGCCAATCCTCCAGTCAAAATCACCGCCGCCAAATCAGGCCCATCATCACCGTGGACCAAGGCAGGAACCATGGAGCACACAGAACGAGCCACAGCATAGGCAAAAGCCTTGAAAACCAGCTGGGCCGATTCATCGCCCTCTTCAATACGAGCCACAATCTCACGCGGATCGTTCGTCCCCAAATGAGCAAACAACCCACCTCGTCGAAGAACAGCCTGTTCCATCTTATCGAAACTCACTTCACCGTCGCGCACCATGTGCAACACAGGAATCAAAGGGAGAGAACCGGTCCGTTCCGGTGTGAAAGGTCCTTCACCGTCCAACCCGTTCAGCACATCAACGACCTTTCCCTGCCGATGCGCTCCAATGGAAATACCGCCTCCCATATGACACACAATAAAATTGCCATTCTCATAGGCAATACCCAATTTGTCCGCGACAATCCGGGCCATACCACGCTGATTCAAGGCATGAAACAAAGACCGTCGCCTAATGGCAGGCAGTCCGGTCAACCGGGCCTTATCCATCATCTCATCGGTCACAACCGGATCAACCACGTAGGCAGGCACATCATATTCTCGCCCGAAAGCTCTGGCCATAAGCCCACCGAGGTTACAGGGATGCTCTCCATATCGGGCATTCCGCAAATCGTCTGCCATGTCGTCACACACTTCGTAAACACCGCCTTTTACGGGGTGCAACAACCCGCCACGACCAGCAACCGCACGCAGTTGAATTTCATCTCCACCAGCGGTTTTCAAAAAATCTCTTGTGGCCTGCACACGAAAATCAAACTGATCCGTTACTCGTGCAAAATCAGCAAGCTCACTCTTACGGTGCTGGATCTCCTGCGCAGCCACGGATTGCCCGTTTTCGAACAGGGCTAACTTGGTTGATGTAGACCCTGGGTTAATCACAAGTATACTCATGCGGAACTCCTGTGGGCCAACAAACTGGCAAGTGCAATGGAATGAAACTTACTCGCATCCGAATCCCCTCGCGACGGGACCACCACCGGCACTCGGCTGCCAACAACAACAGCGGCCATAGTGCAGCCGGACAGGGTGGTCAGTGATTTATACAGGATATTACCAGCCTCGATATTAGGGGTGAGCAGAATATCTGCATTCCCGGCAACAGGATCATTGAATTGCTTGGTGGCAGCGGCAGCCTTGGACACGGCTATATCAAGCGACAACGGACCAAGCACCCTGGCGTCCCCAAATTCTCCCTGCCGTGCCATCTTGGTCAAAATATCCCCATCCAAAGTAGCGGGCATGGCCGGATAATTGATCTTTTCCGTGGCAGCCAAAATTGCAGCTCTGGGTTTATGTATGCCCAATTTTCTGGCTACATCCAGCGCGTTCTTCAGGATATCCACCTTACGTTGCAACGAAGGCGTAATATTCACACCGGGATCGGTCATGATCATGAGCCGCCCATCTATCGGGGACTCAAACACACCCACATGACTCAAAATACGGGAAGGATGCGGAACACCGGTCTTCTTGTTCAAAACGGCCTTGAGCAAAGTTGCGGTCGGCACCAATCCTTTCATGATCAGTTGAGCCTCACCCTCGCGGAACAACCGCACAGCTTCGGCCACGGCCTGCTCGTCATCGGTAATGTGAATTGCTTGAAACCGGGAAATATCAAGACCGCGCTCATCGGCGATACGTTGTGTCTCCTCCACGTCACCAATAAGTATTGGTTCGGCCACGCCACGTTCATATGCTTCCACCCCGGCGCGAAGGACAAACCCTTCCGCGGATCGGGCAATGGCAACCTTGGGCATGACACCATTTCCCACAAGATTTAGGGCAGCCTGCATCAGGCCTTCGAGGCTGGTTACGGGGGTAAACGCCGACACCTATTCGTCCCCTCGCTTAAGTGCGATCATGCCGGAACGACACATAGACTTGATGCCATAGGGAATGAGCATCTGAATAAGACCGTCCACCCGCTCCTGATCACCGGATAATTCCACGGTAATAGTCTTCTGCCCCATGCCAACCACATTGGCACGAAAGACCTCGAAGATTTGCATAAGCTGTCCGGTCTGTTCTCGATCCATGGCCACTTTAACCATGACCAATTCTCGATCCACAAAATCCTTACGGGAAAGATCGTCGATCTGAATGATCTCGTCCAAACTGTCCAGATATCGCTCGACCTTATCAATAGCGGCATCATCGCCATCTATACGAAGAACAATACGCGAAACTTCCGGATTCTCTGTCTCGCCAGCAGCCAAGGACAAAATATTAGCATCATATTTCCCGCACTCCTGAGCCATCTGGGCCAAGACACCGGGTTCATTTTTGCACAGTGCAGACAAGGTGCGTCGCAAGGGAATCTCCTTGATTTCGGTTCACGATATATCGGTTTCAAACCGCACTATCACATACCTCATCCCACGGCTGATGAAAAGACCACGCTTTCAACTGGCAACAGGATGCAAGGATGTGTATACTTCCTGTATTGTGATCCATTACTTACGAGAAAAACGGTGGTTTTTCATCACCTTGGCCATTCAGGCGGCCATGCTGCTTTCACCAGCCCCGGACGGAGTCTCTCCCGAGGGTTGGCGAGTCCTTGTCATGACCGTTGGCGCGACCATGCTTTTCATCACCGAGCCTATCCCCCTGCCTGCGGTAGCCCTACTCATCATACTCGGACAGATCTTCCTGCTTGGCATCGACTCCTCACTCGTCGCCAAATCCCTTATGAAAGACTCAGTCCTGTTCATCATGGGATCACTCATGCTGGCCGTGGCTCTGGTCAAACAGAAACTCGACAAACGGCTCGCTCTGCTTATTGTTAGTATTACAGGATCGAATACATATCGTATTGCTTTTGGCATCTCCATATTTTCCGGCATATTGGCATCGTTCATAGGTGAACATACCGTGGCAGCCATGATGCTTCCAGTGGCTTTATCCCTGTTGCAATTGGCTACTGATGATCCGGCCAAACGACGCGCTTTAGGTATGCTCTTCCTCTTCTCCATATCCTACGCCTGTGCCATGGCCGGTATCGGCACACCGTCAGGCGGGGCGCGTAACGCCATCATGATCGACTATCTACGCGATTTCTTCTATGCCACGGATGATCCGGCAACCTTCAGCTATTCTGTCACTTATCTCGACTGGATGATCTATGCCTATCCCGTCTTTCTGGTACAATTACCGCTCATGCATCTCATCTTGCGGCACACCTTCAAAACGGACATCACAGACCTCGGCCCTGCAGTGGAGAAACTCAAGGAACAGGTTGGAGACGAAGGATCGTTAAGCGGTCGACACTATATGGCCATCTTTCTGTTTTTGGTCACACTTATCGGATGGGTCGGGTTCTCTTCCGAAGTTGGCATGGGGACCATCGCTATCCTCGGTGCGGTCCTCTTCCTTGTCACCGGCCTCGTGCGTTGGCAGGATCTCAATTCCGGCGTTAACTGGGGCGTGGTTTTACTGTATGCCGCCGCAATTTCCCTTGGCGTCCAAATGCGCGATACCGGAGCTGCGGCATGGGTAGCCGGTGTGTTCATGGACATACTCGCACCGTTCGGCATGGATCACGGCATTGGATTGATGGCAGCGGTCATGGTACTCACCACTTTTATCACCAACACCATGAGTAATGGCGCGGCCGTGGCGGTCCTCGGCCCCATCGTCCTGTCCATTGCCGTGGGAACGGAAACAAACCCGCTAGCCGTAGGCATGATCACCGCCGTATCCAGTGCATTCGCCTATTTCACAGTCATCGGCACCCCGGCATCCACCATCGTATATTCATCCGGTCTCTTGCGGCCCAAGGATTTCATGGTTGTCGGCTGGCGCATGGCGCTCATGTCGTTTACCGTTCTGCTTCTCGCATCGAAACTGTATTGGCCCTTGATCGGGTTGTAAGGAGTTGTCCATGACACAGGGCGACAACAGAATACGTATACTCATCTGTATCGGCGGCGGCCCGGATTCACTATCCAGCCTCAAGTATGCAACACGACTCAGCAATCAAGGATGTGCAGACATTGATTTGCTCTATGTGCGCCCTCTGGACAGCGGCCTCAAATCCGGTGGAATGGAGGTACGCGTCGCCCGTGAAAACATGCTCGACTGGGGGTTGGAACTGCCCGGCATGACTCACTTGAAAGCAGCTCGTGATCTGCTCATTGAACTTGGTGAAATCGCACCGGATTCCACCCGCGACTGGCATCACCGAGAGCTTTCCGGAGATGTAGCAGGCGAATATGTCCGCGAATACGAAAACCCATGTGGCGGATCCATATCCCTCCGGCTCCGCACCGCCCCGGATGTGACTACTGCCGCCATTGACGAAGCACAGCAAAATAAGGCTGACATTATCATAGTGGGAGCATCTCCCGAACCAGTTGAAGGGTTACGAAAATTTCTTTCGCCCAAACCGCTTGCCCTCAAAATAGCGGCCCATTCACCCATCCCGGTCATAGTTGCCCGGCAGCTTGAACCCGGCCGCGGGCATCTCGTCTGTGTGCAGGACACGGACCGATCCCGATCAATGCTCCCAGAAGCCATTCGGTGCGCTCACGCCTGTCAATGCCCAGTTTCCATCATGTCCGTTGCCCCGGACGAGTCAGGTATCAAATCTGCACAAAAAGCCGTTAACGAAGCCGCCGCACTTTTCAAGGAAAACGGCATCGCGCCACATGAAACACTTGTCGAAGTGGGTGATCCGGTAGAGACCATCATCACCATCGGCTATGATTTCTCGCTCATCCTGCTCTCAGAATCGGAAAAGCCCTGGTTTGCCAAAGGATTCAGTGTCTCCCACGAAGTCGCTGCCAGAGCACGCAACTCAGTGATGATTTTGAAGTAGGGTGTGCCTCCGGCGGCTGGGGGAAGGGGAAAGAGGGCACCCTTTGAAAAGGGCTTCCCTCTTTCCCCTTCCCCCAGACCCCCAACCCCTTTCTCCCTCCTAAACTTTTTGTTGCCGCTTCGCGGGAAGAAATTTGATGTTAAAACAAAGAAATACCCATGAGTATACACACTCATGGGCACTATACAAAAATTCTTACCGATACCGTACGCGCTTCGCCGAAGGCGACATTAAAAATCTAGAAGAGTCCAGAGAACACTTTTCAAAGGATTCTTTGGCAAGTCCAGGACAGCGTCCTGGTCTCGCTGAAGGCGACGCTTACAAATCCACGAGTTCGACTTCGTTTTCCGTAATCGGTGTCCCCAAAAAACGTGTGCCGGTTCGAGCAAATCGAGGAGCGTCGTCAGTGGTAAGATACGCGGTAGTGCCACACCCTGGACCGGGATGAATCAATTCGAGAAGGGTCAATTCTTCAAAAACCGTCTCTGCAGTGGTCGCTGCGGAATCGACAATAACAGTCTCAGGAGGCGTAACCTTCCTGATAGCCGGTGCCAGCAAAGGGAAATGGGTACAACCAAGAACTAATGTATCTGGAATGACAGGATCAACTGCGCCGGAAGCCGGATTAAAAACAGGATCGAGATAGCGTGCTGCCACGGCTTCGGGCACATCACCATCAATCCACCCCTCTTCAGCCAAAGCAACAAAAAGTGAACAAGGGTGTCCGACAATACGGGCGGCAGGAGAAATGGAATGGATAGCCCGCTGATAAGCCCCACCGGCAATGGTGGATTCCGTCGCAACGACAGCTATGGAGCCATTTTTCGTAACGGAACACGCAGCACGGGCTCCCGGTTCCACAACGCCGATGACGGGGACATCTGGGTACGCTTCCCGCAAGGCGGATAAGGCCATGGCAGAAGCCGTGTTACAAGCAACCACGAGGAGTTTGATCCCTCGACTCACTAGCTCCGCACCACATTGAACACCGTATCGGGTCACGGTCTGCGGAGACTTAGTACCATACGGCAACCGCGCGGTGTCTCCAAGATAGATAACGTCCTCACACGGCATGCGCTGCCTGAGTGCTTTAAGTACTGTCAGGCCACCTACGCCCGAATCAAACATGCCAATGGGAAGTTCTGCTGTATTTTTCATGAATTACGGCTCCTTGTACCGACGAATATCTCGGCACTCGCCGAAACCAACACATTTCCATGAAAAAGTCTAAACGAATTAAAACCAAATTTTCCCGAAATCCGGCTACGCGACCGCATTGCCAACCGTACAATATCCGAGCATTTTCTGTGTCCAGCTCCGAGCTTGTACATACATGAGTTCCGCCTGAAGCGTTTCCAAATCAAGTTGCTTGAGGCGAGACGAAATCCCACTCCATTCCCCACGTTCATAACTTGTGGCCAGCCGCAACAATTCATACAATTCGCCCTCACCCTTCAAGGCCTTAACCACAGATTCCTCCAAAGGGAGCATTCCAATGATTTCATCCATTGAAATACTGAGCATGGAGTCCAACAGAGAAAACAAGCCGGTCATGAAGAAATTGTCCGGCTCGTATGCAGTACTATTGGAATGACGGCAAATCGACTCAAGAAACTTGGCCCTATGCACTGCGAGATATGCCAGTTCACTCGCTTTGGGAGTAGGATTAAGATCGGCCAGCAAGACACTCCTGAGCCACTGTTTGGCCTGAATCATACCCATCATGTCGAGTGCTCGTTTGGGAGACGAGACTTTTTGACTCAAGCCCATTCCTGCGGAATTGATATACCTAAACAACCGATAGGATAAGCTAGGGTCAGACTGAAGAATCTCCGCCAACCGAGCAGGCTCCAAGTCCATTTTGCACAATTCTGCCAAAAGTTGGAGCTTGGTCATTTCGTTTGTCGTCAACTTCTTGCCGGGAATAATTTCTGGTTTACTAAAAAAAAATCCCTGAAACAGAGAAAATCCCATTCCTTGAAGCTCATGAAAATTCTCATTATCCTCAACCTTCTCCGCAAGAAGGGTGACGCTTGAAGGAATATTCCGAATAACAACCGCAAGCTTTGCAGGTTCGGCTCCAAACTCAAGCATATCCACCTTGACGATATCAGCCATATCAATAAACGACTCAAGCTCCGGCTGACCGCAATAGTCATCCACGGCGATCTGATACCCGGCACTCTTGAGTTGTTTTACGGCTTGCAGCGTTTCTTTGTTCGGTTTGACGTGCTCAAGTATCTCAATAACACATCGATCCTTGGGCAAGGCAAATCCACCGCCCTCAATCAGAAGCTGTTCTGAAAAATTAATTAAAATCCGGGCGTCTGGAGGTATGCCTTCGGAAGCCAGGGCCAACCCGTCTACAATGACTGATGAAGTTGCCTGCTCCTCGTTGGTAATACAGGCAACATTGTCCTCGCACGACCGAAAGAGGAGTTCATACCCCCAAACAGTTTCATCAGCGCGAAATACCGGTTGTCGGGCAACAAAAACAGTCTCAAAATTAGGAATAGTTACTGACATGTAATCACCATACGTGATTTCATATCAATTTCAATGATAGAATCAAAGAAGGAAGCCTTGGGAAGTGTCCCCCTTAAATGGTGTACGTGGAGATATTGCCCCGTCTGAAACTTGCTAAGAATCCTTCAAGGTCATCCGCATTTTGTGACAACATGCTCTCCAGATAATTCAGGTTTCGATCAATGGCTTCGCTGTACAGATCTTTGTCAACTTTTCGACGATCACGAAAATACAATTTCATATAGCGATCTACCCGCATGAACTCCTTGTCCAGTCGGGTTCTGACCACTCCTTCATAAAACGTGTTTGTTTTTGACAGTAAATCCATGGCGGAGTCATAGCCGGGAATTTTGGCTTCCTGAAATTCCTCGAAAAGCAAAAAAAGCTTTTCAAGGTAATAGCGGTCTGCGATTTGCGCCAACAAATCTGCACTTCCCAAAAAATATCCCATGATACGCATATGTTCCGAGGCGAAAGCCACCTTAGACGGAGACATGGCAAGTATGGTGCACCGGATACAATCCGCGATATCATCCATATCATCCTGCGACATGACGCCATCAAGATTGCTCCGCATAAACATGATGGACCGTTCTTCATGCCCAACCGTATATTTTGCCCCGGTCCCCAGCGTGTCGTCAGCAACCTGTATTAATCCCACATCGTGATACAAGGCAGACAACAGTCCCTTGAGACATTCCTTCTCGGAAAAGACTTCACCATCGGCCAATGCGCCGTAAATAAGTCGGACTGTTGCCAAAACCACGGCGCACGTATGTTCAAAATTATGATACTTCGTGTTGCTGGCCCTATACCCGGGATACAAACCAAAAAATAATTTTTCTACGTCTTCAAAGGCTTTCTGAAAAACACTCGCATCATACTTCGAGAAAAATTCACGCAGAATCTCCTCAGCCTCACGGCGGACGCATTCCCCGTCAGCAGGGTCTACAAAATCATACAACTTCGGTGTTGGTTCAACCATAGGTTACACCTTCCAATCTTCTGTCCATTTATCGCGAATGGCTTTGATAACGTCAAAAATTTCAATAAAAATCTCAACCATTTCAGGGTCAAAATGAGTGCCCGCATCACTTTCCAAAATCCCCAAACATTTTTCATCAGGGAAGGGGTCTTTGTAGGATCGGGGCGATGCCAGAGCATCGTACACGTCCGCCACAGCACAGATACGCGCAGCCAAAGGAATGTCCTCACCGTTCCTCACCTCATCCCCCAAAGACAGGCTGTCACTCCACACTGCTGAATACGGGATGCTCGGATACCCTCGCCCTTCATATTTTTCATGGTGACACAGGGCAATTTCCATGGACATCCGATCTAGTTCGGACGTTTGATTCTTGAAAAGACGTGCTCCATAAACAGTATGCCATTTCATGGTATCGAATTCTTCATCCGTGAGTTTCGCCGGCTTTTTCAAAATATTATCTGAAATACCGACCTTACCAACATCATGAAGCATGGCAGCTAGGCGCAAATTATCACGAGCACGTTTGATATCCTTTGCGCTATGATTACGCCGGGCAGCCCATGTGCCATAAATTTCTGCAGAGTATGCCCCCACACGCTGAACATGTGCGCCAGTTTCCGAGGGGTCACGTAATTCGGCCATCTGCATCATCCGCAGAATGAGTTCTCGGTTCATGATACCACGCTCAATGGCCACCGACGCATTATTGCAGAACAGAGGGATGTACGTCTGGGCCTCCGGCGAAAAAGCACCAACCTTACCCATATCATTCTTGGCGTTAATAAGTTGCATCACACCCACTAACCGACTTTCCTGAGCGATAAGCGGGATGGTCAGCATGGACGTAGTTCTATACCCGGATTTTTCATCAAAAGATTTGTTGAAATTGAATGGGAGAATGGGGTCCAACTCGTAGGCATCATCAATGGAAAGGCTCTGCCGTGTCTTGGCAACGTATCCAACGATGGAATGTTCACTGATGGGAATACTAAAATTATGGTATAAAGCTGCGTTAGCAGTTTCCTTCTTGAACAAAGTATCATTCTGAACATAACTGAAAATCAGACTGTCATCTTCAACCAAAAATATGGACCCTGCATCTGCCCCGGAAAGCTGTCGGGATTCATACAGAATCTTATCCAAAATAGTGTCAACATCTTTAAGCTGGTTGACCTCTTCTGTGGTCTTGAGAATTGCCATCACCGCATCATCGCGGCTGGTAAGTCGTTCGGCAGACATACGCACTCCCTTGTAATGATATACCACTATATTGCCTAATCCCTATGGAAAATCAAGGATGCCAGCGAACAAAGAGTGCAACGAAAATTCGAGATAAAATCATCCTGCAAGGATGTCCCGCCATCAGAAAACAAAAAAAGCCCCGCCAGCGTCAGCTGGCAGGGCGGAGAGTCATTGAAGCGTATCGCCTCGACTAGCCAAGAAGTTCGGCAAGGTCTTCATCGGGAGTAGCGATGGGAGCGATGTTGTAGTTTTCGACCAGGTAGTTCAGCACGTTGGGAGTGATGAATGCTGGGAGAGTCGGTCCAAGCTTGATGTTCTTGATGCCAAGGGCCAGCAAGGAGAGCAGGATAGCAACGGCCTTCTGCTCATACCAGGACAGAACCAGAGACAGCGGAAGTTCGTTGATGTCACACTCGAAGGCCTCGGCCAGAGCCATGGCAATCTTGACAGCAGAATATGCGTCATTGCACTGACCAACGTCGAGCAGACGGGGGATACCACCGATGTCGCCGAGCTGTTTGTCGAAGAAGCGGAACTTGCCGCAAGCCAGAGTCAGGATAATGGTATCCTTCGGGGCTTTTTCAACAAACTCAGTGTAGTAGTTACGACCGGGCTTGGCACCATCGCAACCGCCGACGAGGAAGAAGTGACGGATGTCGCCAGCCTTGACGGCGTCGATGACAGTTCCGGCAACAGACATGACAGCGTTACGGGCAAAACCAACCATGACGGTACCCTTGTCGGTATCTTCGGGGAAACCAGGCATTGCCAGGGCTTTCTCGATAACCGGGGTAAAATCGTCATTGGAAACATGGACTGCACCGGGCCAACCGACGAGGCCGGTGGTAAAGATGGCGTCAATATAATTTTTGGGGTCCTGAATACAGTTGGTGGTCATCAGGATAGAACCGGGGAACTCAGCAAATTCCTTTTTCTGATTCTGCCATGCGGTTCCATAGTGACCAGCAAAATGAGGGTATTTCTTCAGTTCCGGGTAACCATGACAGGGCAGCATCTCACCATGGGTATAAATATTAATGCCCTTGCCTTCAGTCTGCTTGAGCAAAACGTCTAGGTCTTTCAGGTCATGACCGGAAACGAGAATAGCCTTGCCTGCGGTTGCACCGAGCTTGACCTCAGTGGGTTCCGGGTGGCCGTAAGTGGAAGTATTAGCTTCATCAAGCAATTCCATGGCGCGAATGTTCACGCGTCCACATTCCAGACCGGCTTCAACACACTGTTCTAAAGTCAAATCCGTAGACAAGGTTGCAGCGAGCAAACCTTGGAAATTGGCATACAGTTCGTTGTCTTCATAGCCCAAAATGGCGGCATGATCGATGTAAGCAGCCACACCCTTGAGACCGTAGGTCAAAGTCTGCTTGAGAGACTTGAGATCTTCGTTGGTTTCGGGATCGTTCTCGACGCCATGCTCCTTACCCTGGGCAACCATGCCCGGAATATCGAGAGCAGGAGTATAAACGGCAGGACCGTCGAATTCAACACCGGGAGCCTTGGTCTTCAAAGCTTCGCGCATGCTGACACATTCATTAATGAGTTTGACGAAACGAGCGTCGTCAAAATTGACATTGGTCAAGGTGGAAAACACGGCTTCAGCGGTGAAGCGATCCACGGCGGCATCTTCAGTTCCTGCCTCACGGGCAGCAATCGCCACCTGAGAAAGTCCTTTGGTCAGATAAAGAAGAAGGTCCTGCAAGGATGCAGTATTGTCGGTCTTGCCACAAACGCCAATTTTGGTGCAGCCGCCTTTGGCAGCCTGTTCACACTGATAACAAAACATGGTTTCACTCCTTGATGTTTCGGTAATTTGTTCGTTCTGTGATTCGAGGTTTAAGCGAAACCGGATTGCGAGAGTATGACTTGAGTCAAAAAACGAATAAAAAGTCATAAACTTTGTCATCGAGTATGCGAAGTCATGTTTCCATGATGAACGAGGAGTGTTAGGAGAAAGCATCGCTAACCATCACGGAGCATGCCATGAAAAAAAGTTTTTTGAGTATTATTTTTTTTCTTTTGCTGATTCTTCCCGCACAGGCGCAAGACGCCAACCGGCAAAAATGTCTGGAGTCGACCGTACAATTCTATAACTGCCTGAAAGGCGGAACCGAATTACAGCGCAACCTTGCCACTACATATCTGCTCGGAGCCATACAAACCCTTGGAGCACTCGATCTGATTGAGATCCCAAAAAACAAGAATATGGCCCACTTCCGCTTTGAATACCTCGACTTCGTTGAGCTGAACGCACGTATTCACGACGAACGTCCAGGACATGGAATGGTCATGTATCTCCTCCAAACCTATGGCAAAGAAACAAATTCTGAAGGTATGAAATACGTTAAATCACTTGATCTAATCCGATAACCGAGACGGACTCACAACGGCCCTACAGACAAGAAAAGTCCTCTGCGCAAGCGATCAAGCAAACCGCCTGACCGCGTTTCACTTTATTATTCCGCACCCTTTTGCTAATAGAAATCAAACAGAAACCAACCCCGGGAATACCATGCCACGCCGCCCTCGCCCCCATCTGTCACGCCTTGTGCTGATTGCAGCAATCCTCATGGCCTGTTCGATACTCTCCGCGCCAGCCTGGGCAGGGGGCAAAAAGCAGATCCTGCTCCTCAACTCCTATCATCACAATTTCAGCTGGAATGAAGAGATATTTCGAGGGCTGACCGACGTACTCAGACCCCGCGAGACCGGCATTGTCCTGCATATGGAAAACATGGACACCAAGCGGGTGGAATTCAATAAACAATATGCACGGCAACTCCGAGACGTTTTCAAACACAAGTATCACGGCATTAAGCTGGATCTGATCTTTGCAACGGACAACAACGCATTTGATTTTTTAAAACAATATCATTCGACCTTGTTTCCAAATATCCCGGTCGTCTTCTGCGGGGTCAATTCCTTCCGTCCAGAACTCATCGCCGGCCATCCCCTCTTTACCGGCGTGTCAGAATCAATAGACGCCAAAGATACCCTCTGGTGGGCTCTCAAACTTCATCCGAACACCCAGTCCATCTATATAATCAACGACCACACTCCCTCCGGACAGGCCGTCACCCAATCAATTAAAAACCAACTCACAAATTTTTCACCCCATATTACAGTTCGTTATTCAGATAACCAGAACTTTTCCGGAATTCTCGCGGAGGTAGAAGCCCTGCCCCGTGACGGGCTCATTCTGCAAGGCCTTTACAACAGAGACAAAGAAGGACAATTTTTCGATGTAACCGAAGCCACTGAGGCAATCTCCAAACGAACCAATGTCCCTCTCTACGGCCTGTTCGATTTCGATCTCGGACACGGTATCGTAGGTGGCCTGCTTTCCAGCGGATACTTTCAGGGACAGACCATGGCCCAAATGGGGCTGCACGTTTTGTCAGGACGCAAGCCCAGCGATATCCCGATTATCCATGACGATACATTCAACCCCATGTTCGATTATGAACAAATGAAACGCTTCGGCATTGACCTCGAGGAACTGCCCGACGGAAGCGATGTCATCAACCGTCCGTCATCCTTTTATTCAGCGCACGCCGGATTCATCTGGCTGGGCGCCGGGTTTGCCGTATTGCAAAGTTTCATTATCCTCATGCTTATCGTCAATATTACCAGACGCCGTCAGGCAGAAAAAGACCTGCGAAGCGCACACCGCACACTTGAAGAACGGGTTCGGACACGAACCAGCAACATGAAGGACTCGGAAAAGGCACTGCGTACAGTTTTTGATTCTGCTCAAGATGCCATTTTCATTCACGATAAAAATGGATGTATTCTGGAGACGAACCAACGCATGCTCGACATGTACGGGTTCAAGAATGAACACCCGGACGATGTTTCCATAGCCAAAGATCTTTCCAGCCGGAAAGATCCAGTCTATCGCCTGTCCGCTATCTGGCATGACACTCTCAACGGCAAACCGCAAAATTTTGAATGGCGGGCCAAACGGGTTAACGACGACCACGAATTCGATGTGGAAGTATACCTCAATCACATCGTATTTCGCGGACAGGATGCCATCCTGGCAAACGTCAGGGACATTTCGATACGAAAGGAATCCGAAAACAGCATCCGTCAATCCCTGTTCAAATTCGAAGCGATTTTCGAAAACTCGCTTATGGGCATTGCCATGTCCAATGGCCCCAAACTTGCCACCATCAACCGGCGAGGCGCAGAAATATTCGGACACACTCAAGAAACAATGCTCACGATGGATCATTCTTCTCTGTTTGAAAAAGAGGAAATGAAAGAGCAATTCATACAGCAAGCACGGGAAGCCCTCAAAACCAGCGGGGTCTTCAATACCGAACGCGCATTCATGAACAAAACCGGGACTCCTGTCTGGTGCCGCATGTATGCCAAGGCTGTTGACCCGGAGAATCTGAACAAGGGTGTTATCTGGGCCTGGGATGACATTACCCAGACTCGAAATGCTCAGGAAGACCTGATGCGTGCCAGAGAAGATGCCGAAGCCGCAAACAGGGCAAAATCAGAATTTCTTGCTGCCATGAGTCACGAGATCAGAACCCCCATGAACGCTATTGTGGGTATGACCGACATCACCCTCCAAACCGATCTGAACGAGGAACAACGCGATTACCTCAAAACGGTGCAAGACTCGGCACAACATCTTCTTTCCATCATCAACGATATCTTGGACCTGTCAAAAATCGAAGCCCAAAAACTGGAACTCGATCATGTGGATTTCGACCTCATTTTCCACGTCCAAACCACTATCAAAGGTCTGGAAATGCAGGCCAGACAAAAAGGACTGGATCTGATCCTTCACGTGGATGACGCTGTCCGCCACTGCGTCAAAGGCGATCCTCTGTCACTGCGCCAAGTCTTGGTCAATCTGGTCGGCAACGCCATCAAATTCACCCATAGAGGCTCCGTCACGATCCGAGTGCTCCAGACAAAATCCCCAACACAGCCAGACTCTCCACAGACAGTGGGCATCGCATTTGAAGTAGAAGACACAGGCATCGGCATTCCACCGGAATTCATGGATACGGTTTTCCAAAGTTTTTCCCAGACCACTCGGGCCTTTGGCGGCACAGGCCTCGGACTGGCCATCTGCAATCAACTCATCACTCTCATGGGCGGTGAGATTCACGTAGAATCAACGGTGGGTCAGGGAAGTATCTTCTCCTTCACGGTCTGGTTCGAACCGGGGGTATCCTGTCCTACACCGGTCGATACCAAGCGCACATTGCCAGAGGCTCCATCCCGTCCCATCAGAGTGCTGATCGCAGAAGACAATGACGTCAACGTCATGGTCACCACGCTTAAACTGGAAGATCTGGGATACTCCTATGCCGTTGCCGGAACCGGCTTGGAGGTCCTCGACCTCCTTAAACGAGAGTCTTTCGATCTTATCCTCATGGATATCGAAATGCCTGTGCTCGACGGCATCTCCACAACCAAAACCATCCGTGCAGCCATTCCCGGCGGCCCGATACCTGACCCGGCCATTCCTATCATCGGTGTCACAGCCCATGCCCTCAAGGAATTCAGAGATAAAAGTCTGGATGCCGGTATGGACGACTATGTTTCCAAGCCAGTGGATTTCCATGAACTGGCCGTCATTATCAACCGACTGATAGGTACCTCTGTCACGGTCCCATTACAAAAGGAGACGGACTCAGAGGTAGTTCCGCCTCATACCAGACCGGAAGCGGCAAACAAGACATGGACCCCGGATGCTGCAATGGAATATCTAGGGGTGGACACTGCAACTTTCACGGACTTTCTGTCTGCCGCACGGGTCGAGCTGATCACCAGAACCGAAGAACTCAAACAGGTTCTTGATGGACAAAATCCAAACAACGCACACACCGTGGTGCACACCATCAAATCCATTTGCACCTCTATCGGTGCCAGTAAGGCAACCAATGCCGCCGCCCAATTGGAAAGAGCGTGTCGGGATCAGAAAAAAATAACTGAGCATCTGGACGTATTTTTGAAAGAAATTGCCCATCTCATAAAAATTATGGACGATCACACATAGTGTGGCATATGCTTTTAAATAGTATACTTTTTATTCCCATGATCAAATAAAGAAAGAACAATTGAATGACATCAGCGCCTGATTAAAATTCTTCCCAAGGGAGAAATTTCATGGTCGAAAACATTTTTTCCGAATTAAGAAAATTCGTTGCTCCCGAATTCATTTTCGGGGCCGGAGCAGCCTCTCTGGCTGGGCAATACGCAGCCAACCTTTCCATCAAGAAACCTCTCGTTGTCACCGGACCACATCTCGACGCTCTTGGCATTTCCGGTCAGATAATCGACTCTCTCACAAAAGAAGGCGTCTCCAGCGTCCTGTTTTCAGGTGTCACCCCCAATCCCAGGGACGGAGAAGTCATGGCCGGGGCCGAAATATTCCTGATGAACGGATGCGATGCCATCGTGGCCGTAGGAGGGGGGTCGCCCATGGACTGCGCCAAGGCCATCGGCATTGTCTGTACCAATGACCGCCACGTTCTTGACTTTGAAGGCGTGGATAACGTGGAACGGCCCGGGCCTCCGCTTATCTGCATACCTACAACTGCCGGAACTGCGGCTGACATATCTCAATTCTGCATCATAAATGCCATTGAACGAAAAGTGAAGATAGCCATTGTTTCCAAAACAATGGTGCCTGATGTTGCGCTCATCGATCCGTTGTTGACCATAACCATGGATAAAAAACTGACCGCTTACACCGGACTGGATGCTCTGACACATGCCACCGAAGCCTATGCCTCAAATGCTGCCTCGGCCATCACCGATCTTAACGCTCTAGAAGCGGTCCGACTGATTAACACCCATCTCTTGACAGCCGTCAGAGAGCCGGACAATCTGGAAGCGCGAACAGGAATGATGCTTGCTTCGACTTATGCAGGTCTGGCCTTTTCAAATGCGATACTGGGCGCGGTTCACGCCATGGCTCACAGCCTCGGAGGCTTACTGGATCTCCCTCACGGCTTGTGTAACGCAATTTTGCTGGATCATGTGATAGAATACAATTTCGATGCAGCGTCACAAAAATATCTGAAACTCGGAGAGGCTCTGGGAACTCAAAACCCAACGAACGCCACACATGACGATATAAAAAGAAACACACTGGAAGCATTCAGAAGCCTCAAACAGGCCGTCGGTGTATCCGATAACCTGTGTGAACTGGGGATGTCGATTGAAGACCTACCGCTTCTGGCAGAGAATGCCCTTGCTGATGCCTGCATGCTAACCAACCCGAAACAACCCTCTGCCAATGAAATCATGGAAATCCTCAAAAAAGCCTGCTGACAAAAGACCTGACCCGGCTAATGAGCGTGAAAAACTTATAGGGCTTGGCAAACGGTCCATCAGCAAAAGCTATTACCCGGAACTCAAGACCCGACTTGAGGAGTTGGAACAATTTCGCGCCCTGCTCGACAGAGTCAACGACGCTATTTTCGTTGTGGACGCGGATACCGGTGTCACACTCGATATTTCAGGTTCGACCACCACCATGTTGGGCTGCGAAGCGGATATACTCGTAGGCAACAGTTTCAAGACCATCTTGCCGGAGCATATTCAACGGCACGCTAACAACCTTTTCCATAACAAAACCCAAAAGATCTCTCTGGAAACACAATTCAACCACCCAGACTGCCCGGACACTCCGTCAGTACCTGTTGAATTGACCCTTCAACTCGTCGAACTCCAAGGCAAACGGCGGGCCATCATCATGGCCAGAGACATCAGCGAACGCAAATTTAATGAAGAAAAACTCAGAGAGAGCCATGCTCAACTGGAAATACGAATCCAAGAGCGGACACGCGAGTTGAACCGGGCCAATCAGGCAAAATCAGAATTTCTGGCCATTGTCTCCCACGAATTACGAACACCGCTGACTTCAATTCTCGGATTCGCCAATATCATCCGCAAAAAATTGGTAAAGACAGTTTTCCCATCTGTAACCCCCGATGCCCCCGCCTCTGTCCACAAGGAAATCAAACGAGTAAAAAGGAATATTGACATCATAACCTCTGAGGGGAACCGGCTGACAGCCCTCATCAACGATGTCCTCGATCTGTCCAAGCTGGAAGCAAACAAGGTGGAGTTCAACTTCGCCCCCGTCAATCCGCAAGAGTTCATCCATCGATCCGTAGAAGCCACGGCAGGATTATTCAAAGACACCAATCTGGTTCTCCTTCTTGAACTGGAGCCGGATCTTCCCTTAATCAACGGAGACCTCAACCGATTGATTCAGGTAATGGTCAATCTCATCTCCAATGGAGTAAAATTCACCCCCGAGGGTAGCCTCACCTGCCGCGCACGACATTGTGACGACACTATACGCATCAGTGTCGCCGACACAGGCATAGGCATGCCTCAGTCCACGCTGGACACCATTTTCGACAAATTCACCCAAGGACATGACGGACTGACCGAAAGACCCAGAGGGACAGGACTTGGCCTGTCCATATGTCGACATATCATTAACGATCACGGAGGACACATCTGGGTTGAAAGCAGCTCGGACAAAGGGAGTAAATTCATTTTTACCCTGCCCGTTTTCGATACGAAGCAATAAAAAAGGCCCGGACATGCCGGGCCTTCGTCGATCAATTCATCAATCTAAAATCGGAAGAGATACCGTTTGGCGATTTTATTGTAGGTTCCATCTTCGCGTATTTGAGTCATAACATGCTCGAACTTACGTATGAGCATATCTTTTCCCTCGATGTCAGTTGCTCGGGAAAGAACGGCATAGGAAGGCTTATCGTCAATAATTTTCTTGGGAAGATACACAATGGAGCTCGTCATCCCCATGGGCTTCAAGGTATAATAAGTCACATCCATATTTCCTACAAACCCGTCAATTTCACCTTCCAAAAGTCCTCTCACCGCATCGGAAATATCCGTGTATTCCTTGGTGTCCATAATACCGCCCGACCGGGCCGCATTAAACTCATCCCCCAGAGAAACACCTGCGACCTTGCCTATAATCTTGCCACGCAGGTCCTCATATGTACGGAAGGAGAACTTACTGCCGACCTTGGTAAAGATCACGTAATCGCTCACATGAATCGGCACGGCATCCATAAACATGGCATACTGTTCGCGGTCTGGAGTCTTAAAAAAAGAAGTAGCTCCGTCGCACTCGCCACTTTTCACCATTGAAACAAGCGTTTCCCACGATTTAAACTCTATCTTGAGATTAACACCCGCCCGTCGAGCCACCTCGGTCAGAACATCAACATCGATACCGGCAGGTTCCCCTTCGACCAGCATCGAATAGGGAGCAAAATCTTTATCGGCTACAAACAACAGTGCATCCGCAGCCCGAGCCGGAGCAGCGAACATGACCAGGGTGCAAAAGACGGAAAGAAAAATGAGTTTCATCAAATATCTCCTGATAATTTTGGATCATGTAACTGTAACGTGTTCCCGGCTCCGGCACAAGGCGCCATGGACAGAGTAACAAAAGGCATGGTAATCAATCATCCCTTTTCAGATTCAGCCAAAGGACCTCCGCGTGAGTTTACCAAGCATATTGATTATTGCCGCAGCCCCTAACTTCAAATCCATGGCGGCTAAGCATTTTCGTGCATCCGGTTATACTCTCATTGAGGCGGCGGACCTATTCTCCGGCATGGCCCTATTCCATTCGGAACAACCCGATGTCATTCTGCTTGATCCAGATCTCCCGGATACTCAGGATCTTGACGCACTGGTCCAACTGACTCGCTACCCTAAAAGCGTCCCAATCATCATCTTGTCCTCAAGTGGCAAAACACAGGATGTAGTCAAAGCACTCAAAAATGGGGCATGGGAATATGTGATCAAAGATGACACCGCTCTGGACGAATTGGACCGCATCCTGAACGATCTTCCACTCCAGCCAGAAACAACGCCTTACACCCACGAAACTTTTCTTTCCGATTGGCAACAGCCATCCTTGCAGGCCGTCATTGATGCCATCCCCAGCCAAATTTTCTACAAAGACCTTGATGGCAAATACATTGGCTGCAACCAAGCCTTTATCGACTATATAGGGCAGCCCAGGGAATCCATTATTGGCAAACGTATTGAAGAAATCAGACCAAAAGAAGAATCGTCCGTTTTTATAGATAAAGACAAACAGCTCTTCGCGCACGGGGGATGCCAGGAATACGAAATGTCCCTCCCTCTCAACGGAGAAAAATGTCATACTCTCATTCGAAAAACCTTACTCTTCGGCCCGGACAAAAAGATCAGTGGTATTGTCGGTATGGCCACGGACATCACTCGACTCGTAGAAGCAAAAAAAGCCAAGAAAAAAAGTGATCAACGGTATCGACAAGTTTTCGAAGCCACTGGTTCTGCCACAATTATCGTCGATGAAGATACAATTATCTCCAAAGCCAATAAACAATTTGCCGAACTGTACGGACGAGAGCTGAAAGACATCGAAGGGGTTATGTCCCTGACAGAATTTGTCGCGCCGGAAGATCGGGCCCGCGTCTTGAAACACCACAACAATCGCCGAAAATCAAACAATAACGCCCCCGCGTCCTACGAACTTCACTTCATCAAGTCCTCCGGTGAAATCCGCCACATACATATACAGGTAACTATGCTGGACGATGGTCCTCAGTCCATCGCATCCATAATTGACATCACCGAACTCAAACAATCGGAAAACATGCTCAGAATGGCACTGGGCGAAATGCAGGTTATCCAGCAAAACTCACTTGTAGGTATGGGAATGTTCCGCAACGGCACAATCCAACGCATCAACGAACGCGCGGAAGAAATTTTTGGAGTTCAAAGGAATGATCTCCTTCATACTGACGGATCGCATCTGTTCAGATCACGCAGACAGTATCAAAGTTTCCGCAGGCGGATTCAGGCCGCCCTGCTTGCCGAAGGTGAATACCTTGCGGAACACCAGTTCATCCGCTCGGATGGCATCATGTTACGCATCACCCTGTTCATTCGGGCTGTAGACAAAGACAACCTCGATCAGGGTATCAGCTGGACCGTCGTGGACATCACCAAACGTCGATACACGGAAGCGGTCACACATCTTCTCTACCGCATATCCAACACGGTCAGCACCACCTCTGATCTCGATGAACTCTATCGACGTATTCATGCCATCCTCAATGAGCACATAGCCGCGAAAAACTTTTTTATAGGCCTGCTGGATTCAAGTCGATGTCACCTAAAATTCACATATTTCAAAGATGAAAAAGATGACTTCATGGGCAAAGTTTTCGACATCAGCGACACCAATATCACCAGCCTGAGCGTGGAAGTCATTAAAACCGGTAAGCCCTTGTTGGTCAGCAAAAAAGGGCCATCAGGCAGGAATACAGCCAAACGCGATGCAATATATATGGACCGCAAGGATTTTCTGCGTATGAAAGCGGTTGACGAAAAAAAAATGATAGGCAGTTCTGCGCAGGCCTGGCTTGGCGCACCCCTAAAAATCAAAGGGGAAGTCGTCGGCGTCATGGCTGTTCAGTCATACACAAACCCCCACCAATTTTCCGGATGGGACGTGGATATGCTGACCTCGGTGTCCGAACAAATAGCTTTGGCCATTGAACGAAAAGAATTCGAGCAGGATCTCAGGCTGGCAAAAGAACAGGCTGAAGCCGCCAACCAGTCCAAAAGCGAATTTTTGGCAAACATGAGCCACGAAATACGAACGCCCTTAAATGGGGTGTTGGGTATGCTGCAACTAGCCCAACGAACCGACATGACCATAGAACAAGCAGATTATGTAGACACGGCCATCTCGTCAGGAAGAAGTCTGCTCTCGATCATCAACGACATTCTCGACTTCTCCAAAATCGAAGCCGGCAAAATGGAAGTACTAACGGAACCCTTCTCTGTTGAAGGCCTGGTTCAGGACGTGTTGTCTCCATTCATACCTCAAGCTTCAAGCAAGGGGTTAAACCTGACGGCTCATATCGATCAGGATGTCCCTCCCATGGTCATTGGCGGAAAAAGTCGTCTGAAGCAAATTCTTTTCAATCTGATCGGAAACGGCATCAAATTCACGACCGAAGGAAAAGTCGAGGTACGCGTTAAAAGTCTCAGTCGAGATGAAAAAGCTGGGACAACAAGCCTCCTCTTTTCGGTCGAGGATACCGGCATCGGCATCCCAAATCACATGCTCGATACTATATTTGAACCATTCACCCAAGTTGATGGTTCATTCGTCCGTCGACATCAGGGAACCGGGCTAGGGCTCGGCATCGTCAAACGGCTGGTTTCCCTTCTGGGAGGTCAGTTGACTGTGGACAGCACACACGGGAGGGGGACCTCTATTCATCTGATACTCAACTTCCTGATCGAACCGGGCGACCTCATGCCCGACCAAACGCTTCGACCGGCAGCGAAATCCCTAAAGGACGGCCTCACGTTGCTTGTCGTGGAAGACAACCGAATCAACAGGCTTATGGCGACACGAATGTTCGGCAAGATGGGCCACATGTCGGAAACAGCATGCAACGGTCAAGAAGCCATCGACAGGCTGAAAGAACGAAGCTTTGACGCCGTGTTCATGGATATCCAAATGCCCGATATGGACGGTGTTCAGGCAACCGAGATCATACGCAACTCCAAACCGGGGTCTGCCCTGAACCCATATGTACCGATCATCGCGATGACAGCCCACGCCATGGTTGGTGACAGAGAAATGTTCCTCAGCAGCGGGATGACTGACTACATTGCCAAACCCGTTAACCTGGACGAAGTCGAACAAGTTTTGAGTCGTCTCTTCCAAGCATGATAACGCGCCAAACAAAAATTACGCTTCGCGTAAGTCCTAACATCATTCTATACGTCTATTGTATAGACATTTTCTCGATTTTCCCTAGCATTTGATCAACTCTTATTATATGAAACGGGGAAATGGGTACAAACATCAGTGCCGCTCGGCCGGTATCCTACTTTCCCGTCCCTCCAGTTATGATCTTTCCGGAGGTGCTAGGGGAATTCTCCGTCTACCTCTGGCAGGGTGGGGACTTTGTGCTTTACACTGCCTCAGGCCAAAAATTTACCACTCGTCATCGTCAGGTTCTGCACAAGAACGGCATCAAGGAAATTTACATCCAAGGTGCCGAAAAACCACAGTACGAAAAATACATTGAGCGAAATCTGGGGAAAATCCTTCAGGATGAGAACCTGCCCATTGAGGCCCGCACCAAGATTTTTTATGAAGCCGCCAATGTGGTCATGCAAAACGTCTTTGACCGCAAACTTCCAAGCGCTCTCCGGGCCAGACATTTTGATCGCATCGCAGATGTGGTTAAAAATTCCATAAAATTCCTGGCTGCGGACAACTCTCTGTCCTCAGTGGCACCGTTCATTTCCCACGACTACAAGACCTACACGCACTGCATGCAGGTCTTTATCTATTCCGTGGCCCTGTTTCAGACCTACGAAATGAATGACCACGAAGTCTTTGAGTTTGGTCTGGGCGCACTCCTGCACGATGTGGGCAAAGCTAAAATTCCCAAACGAATTCTCAACAAACGTGGCCCGCTGACTCAGGCTGAACGTGAAATCATCAAGGAACACCCGGTTCACGGCGTGTCCATGTGCGCGCATCTACCCATGACGCAGAATACCATCAACTGCATTCTCTTCCATCATGAAACCATGGATGGCAAAGGCTACCCTTCCGGCATCAAGGGAGATAATGTCCCTATGCCCGTCCGTATCATTACACTGGCAGACATCTACGACGCCCTGACGACCAACCGCCCTTATGCCGAAGCCATGCAGCCCTATGAAGCCCTTTCGCTCATCAGAAATGAAATGCGGGAGAATGTGGATATGAAAGTCTTCAAACGTTTCGTGGCAATTCTCAGCGGCGCAGACATGATTTAACCTCTGATTCAATTCCGCCAGCCCTCCTATCTCCAGCGACATGAAGCCGTAACCGTTATATTCGGATACGCTTGGTGTTCAGATTGACAATTTCTCAAAACAGGGTGAATCCGGTGGCATGAAAGCGATGGACAAAACCATTAAACCCACACTGGCCGACCTGCTGAACCGTCCTCTCTCCATTGGAGGCAAGAAGATAGCCAACCGGCTCTGGCTCGCTCCGCTGGCCGGACTGGGGCATGTGGCCTATCGTAAGGTGCTGGAAAGTTACGGTGGATGCGGCCTGACATTCACGGAAATGTGCAGCGCCAAGGGGGTTCCGACTGAAAAGCCCTCGGTTTCCACCATGTTCAGTTGGCGCGAAGAAGAACTCGACCATCTTGTCTGCCAAATATTCGGGGCGACCCCGGAAGAAATGGCTCCTGCGGCCCGACGAATTGAAAACGAAGGTTTTTTCGGGGTGGACATCAACATGGGTTGCTCGGTGTCAGGTATCGTCAAACGCAATGCTGGAGCCGCCCTTCTAAAAGATCCTGACGCGGCATTGGCTGCCGTGAAAAGTGTGCGTCAGGCCGTCTCCATCCCTGTTTTCGTCAAATTTCGTACGGGCTGGACCCCTGATATCGGCCCTGCCGTAGAATTGGCACAACAATTCGAAGCAGAAGGCGTTGACTGTCTGGTTTTTCACCCCCGCGTAGCGCCAGACAAACGCACCAAGCCACCGATACTAGACCATATTAAAGCCATCACAGAAGCCGTATCCATTCCGGTCTTTGGCAACGGCGACGTGGTCACCCCTGAGGATTGCCTGAAAATGCTTGAAACAACTGGTTGTGCGGGTGTCTCTGTTGGACGCATGGCCATAGCTCGACCGTGGCTTTTTGCTGAATGGACTGCGGGATACACCCCGACAGAAACCTGTTTTCGCGACTATGCCTTTCAATTGGCCGATGCTCTGGACCAACATTTTAACGAAGTACATGCCCTCAAACGATACAAATTATTTACTATCTATTTCGCAGCCAACTTCACCTTCGGGCACAGCTTGCAATCCAAATTTTTGGGCGCAAAGTCCATGGACGACGTACGAGACGTCATACAAAAGTATGTCAAAACAGACATGAGACTGACCAAACGGCCTAACATGAACATCTATAGCATCTGACGAGGATTCCATGAATGTCATTGATCTGAGCCACATTATTCATACCGGCATGCCGGTTTTCCCCGGCGACGAGTCTGCCAATCTGCGGCGCACCCATTTCGTCAACAAGGACGGATTCGCCCAGACAATCCTGACAATGAGTTCACACACTGGAACGCATCTCGACACTGCGGCCCACCTTTTTGCTGACGCACCCGGTCTGGATTGGTTGGGGCCAAACAATTTTGCAGGATGGGGAGCAGTGGTGAATCTGACTAATTTGCGCACACCATTTATCGAACCGGCAGACCTCAGCATTCTCTCGGATATGGAAGGGCTGGATTTCGTCATTCTGCGAACAGGTTGGGACGTTCATTGGAAGACAGACCGTTACTACGCTGACTTCCCTGCTCTTTCAGAGACATCCGCTCGTTTCATCGGAGGGCTGGGACTCAAGGGAATTGGCATGGATACACCATCGCCTGACCTGGTGGACTCAAGGACGTTACCGGCGCACATCGCCTTGCTGGATCACGGGCTTGTTATTGTCGAAAATCTGACCAATGTCGGTGAATTGCCGGATGAAGGATTCATCTTCTGCTGTCTGCCGTTGCGGCTCAAGGATGGTGAAGGGTCACCCGTCCGCGCTGTAGGTATTACTTTTTAAAAAGTACCGGAGGCCCCGCCAGCCTCTCCTTTTCCTAAAGTTTTTATAGCTCGCTTCGCTCGATTATTCAGTTAATTAAAGAGCGAGTTCTTTGGCGAGGGCTTCGGCTTGGTGGAGGTCATCGGGGCTATTGACGTTAAAAAATGAAATTTGATCGGGATCGCCTTCTCTGAGTTGAGCAATAGGGACTTCTTTGACTTTCACTTGATCAAAAAAACCAATAATTCGATAATTTTCAGTTTTAAGCTGGGCTTCAATGTACGGAAGACAGCGTTTGGAATATACGGCACACAATGGTTCCCGGTAGCCGTCTTCCTTGAGAGGAATAACGACATCAGCATCAGCAGTAACTTCCGCAAGCAGCCGCTTGACCAGCCCTGCCTGAACGAAAGGCGCATCACAGGCTGCAAAAAAGCCGTAATCCGCCTTTATATCGTGCAATCCGGCATGAATACCTGTCAAAGAACTACGGGCTTCAAACCGATCCTCGGCTACAGGGAGGCCGTATTGAAGAAAATCTTCCCGATCACGCGCCGAAATCACTATTTCATGGAACAATGGACAGTAGACCGAAAGCAATCGATCAAGAATGGTTTTGCCGCCAATTTCCAAAAATGCCTTTTTCACATGCCCCATGCGGGTGCCAAGCCCGCCGGCCAGTATTATACCTGCGATATTCATGGTCGCAGGATAAATCAAGCCGGAACAAATGGAAAGAGTCCACAAAGCCGCCCTGCCTGTGTATACTGCCTCCATGTGGACAGCTTTTAAAATTTTTGCCTTTCTCTGCCTGTGCTATGCAGCAATCATCGTCTGGATGTATTTCTCCCAGCGCAAAATGCTCTATTATCCCAAACAGGAAATGACAGCCTTTCCCAATGACATTGGTCTGATGCATGAAAATGTCTGGCTGATTAACCGGCTGGGTACACGCATTCACGGATGGTGGCTGCCTCATGCCGCACCTCGCTTCACCCTGCTTTTTTCTCATGGTAATGGCGGCAACCTCTCTCACAGATTAGATACCCTGCGCATCTTCCACGATCTTGGGCTCAACGTCTTCGCCTATGACTATTCAGGCTACGGTCAGAGTCTGGGCGATCCCAGCGAAGAAGCCACGGCAGCCGATGCCCATGCCGCCTGGGACTGGCTTGTTCAGGAACAAGACGTTTCACCGGAATCCATTATTCTTGTTGGACGAAGTCTGGGTGGTGCTGTCACCGCATCACTGGCCGCAAAGTTGGCAAACGACTCCCAGACTCCCGCAGGGCTTATCATGGAATCAACCTTCACTTCGGTGCCGGATATGGGAGCATACATGTATCCATGGCTGCCGGTGCGTCTTCTTGCACGTTATCAATATGATAGTGCAACCAATCTCACAGGCCTCAATTTACCCGTTTTATTCCTGCACAGCCCCAACGACGATATCGTCCCATATGCGCTGGGCCGAAGACTCTACAATGACTATCAAGGCCCAAAATCATTTATAGAACTGGCAGGAGATCATAATTCCGGATTTCTCACCTCTGGCGCAAGTTACCCTGAAGGATTAACCCACTTCCTATCATCCCTTGAAAAGGATTCCGACCAATGACGAACGGCCAGATACTGATTCTGGCCGACACCATTCTGGTGACTCATTTCATTATTGCGGCCTACCTAACCTTGGGGTTGCCAGTTATCTGGCTGGGAAAAGTATTTGGCCGACAATTCATTCACAACCCATGGTTTCGATATTCTCATGCAGGACTCATGGGATTTGTACTCGCGGAATCTCTGATCGGTATGTTCTGCCCGCTCACGATTTGGGAAGGGGATTTGCGAAGAACCGCAGGACAACCCGCTGCTGGTCACAACGAATCCTTCATCAGTTACTGGCTCGGAGAATTATTATTCCATGACTTCAGCGAGACCGCCTATAGCGTGGCATATGGACTTTTCTTCTTACTCATTGCACTCACCTTCCTCTACATTCCGGTTCGTAAAACCGGAAAAAAATGCCGGAACAACAACTACAAAAAAACTTAACTTATTATAATATTGTACTTTTTCGATTGGTGCACGGGTTTTGCTTTATATGTTCTACCCTGCAAGGAGGAACACATGCCCGCTATCGAACAAACACAATTTCACGGAACCCACACAGATATCGTCCGTGACCGCATTCAGGAGCTCAAGGCCCGTGCCGCCGAAGGACTGGATGACGCCATGAATATCGTCGCCAAAAACCTTGGCCGTGAAGAAGCTAAAAGCGCTGAAAACCAATTGGCCGGACTGGATCAAGAATTATCCGTTCAGGATACTGCTATTCACGCTCTGGACCCACTCAAGGTTCTCGACCTCATCAGCGACCCGTTTGAAGACGACTAAGTCATTCGCCTTCCTCAGTCATGCGAAGGACGCCTTTTTTAAAGGGTGTCCGTCTTTATGCTTGCCTTTTGATAATAGTGATAATACATTGTCATAATTAGACCTTCGTCTTTTTATGTGTCTCCGAATGGTGACGAGGACTCCCCTAAAAAAAATATTCATTTTTATCTCCAACGCTGTCCGTCAGTTGCACGACTCCGACCAGTTTTATTGACTCACCCCCTTGCCTCGTTTTTCGCGACAGCGTATAAAGGAAACAAAGGCAAAGTCCCCGTGAAAGGGGTTTCGAACAACCGTTACGGAGGGTGGGAGGAAATAGAAATCGATTTCTTCTTAAACACATATGGCGAATTGAGTCGCCCTACTCACAGAAAGAGCACCGTGCGCCAAAAACAAACGCACTAGGCCGTCATAAAGTGTATATTTAGAAATGTCTGGTCCTGGTACAAAGCCGGAGAATCCGGCCAGGCGCACTTCTTTTGCGCTTTTTTGTAATCTCCCCCCTCAAGTGATCCAAAAATATCCCACGATTTTCTCTTGACAGGTTTTTCACCAATAGTGTTATCAGAACAATAATTCATTATGAAATGAGTATTTTGACTGTGGCGTGCAATGCTCAATCGCTCCTAGAAAATGAACGATTATGAACAGCTCCACAGCCCACGTAGCACTCGACATATGGCGGTTATACCATGACGAAAAACCCACTCTGTTCAGCCGACACAGGCAAAATTATCGACATCCTAAAGACCGCGGGGATTGGAGATGATCCCAATTGGATGGCTGTCATTCTGTTCGTCCGCAATCTGCTCACAAAACTCAGTGTATTTACAGATGAAAAAAAGGCTGAAATTCAACGAGAAATTTGTGCAGAAATCCTAAAAAAAGATTTCTCCGATGAGCGCTACGACATTATAGTTGCCATGCTCGACATGTATATCATGCAAAACATCGGCACTCAGGAACTTGAAGAAGCACTGACCAAGGAAAAACAATCTGCAGCACTGCTTCTTCAAGAAATGAACGACATCATCAATTCCATGCAAGGAGTAAACAAACTCCATAGTGATCGCCTGGATTCCTTTCAGGCAAGCGCAACCAACGCCATTCAGGGCGGCACCAATAAAACCGCCATCCTCAGCAGAGTACGAGGCATGTTTCAAGAACTCATCACCGAATTCAAAGACGAGGCCCGAGAACTCAATGCCAAAGCTGACCATTTCGAAAGAACGGCTAATTTTGATCCGTTATTGACCGGACTCTACAATCGTCGCGCTATGGAAACCTTCATGAACAGCGCGGTCAAGGAATGTTGTGATACATGTACGCCCTTGAGTTTGATGTTGATCGACGTGGATCATTTCAAACGGGTTAACGACACGTATGGACACCAGGCCGGTGACGATGTCCTCCGCGCTCTGGCCCGTATCCTCACAGCGCACGCCTTGCAGTATGACGGCTTCGCTGCCAGATACGGCGGAGAAGAACTGGTCATCATCATGAAAAATATGGACCTGAACAGAGCAGCCATCAAATCTGAAGCAGTCAGAGCCGATGTGGAAAACTACGATTTCCGTATCCGTACAAATGGCCAATTGTCGGAAGCCCCCCTGCAATTTACCGTCTCTGTCGGGGTAGCGGAACTACAAAAAGGGTGGAACGCCAGCTCTCTGGTCAGTGCTGCTGACTCAGCCATGTACAAAGCCAAGAACTCTGGCCGGAACAGAGTTTGCGCAGCGTCAGTATAGCCCCCACTCATCACACAGCTATCGATAGCTGACGACCACTATTCATCGTACTTACAGGTGATTACAATTGCTAAAACTAGCGACAGCTTTTGGGATTTTTTTGCTCATCCCCACGCTCGCCATCAGCGGCGAGCCCCTCGAAGTCATCCTTCTGCACTCCGAATCAAGCCCCACCGAATGGACCAAAAGTTTTGCATCAGGGCTGGAAGAAGGGCTTGAATCCATTGCTGAGGTTCACCAGGAATTTCTCGGACAGGAAGACATGGACGAAGATGATTTCGACACGGTCTTTCACCAACTGCTTCAAGCCCACCGCAGACCGCTCGCAGTAGTGACAGACGGACGCATTGCGTTCGCCTTTGCTCGAAAATATGGTCAGGAATTGTTCCCTGACGCCCCCGTGATTTTCTGTTCCATCCCTCGTCCTGCACCATATATTTTGTCGTCATGTAAAAATTGCACAGGGCTGCCCGTGGAATATTCCATACAGGCAGTCGTGGACCTTATTTTCAACCTGCGCCCTGAAACACAAACAGTTGTAGGCATCGCGGACGGAACAACGCAGGGCAAGGCGCGTATGGAAGCGGTAACAAAAGCCATGTGTCCTTACATGGACAGAGCACAACTCATTTTTCCAGGTCATGAAACCGGTGATGAAGCAGGGCTGGACCTCGACGGTCTGAGCACTGTTCTATCCAGCATTCCGAGTAGGGGAGTCACGCTCTTTCTAGGATTTTCTGAAGATAGGGAAGGAGAACCTGTTCTTGATGAATCCATGGCTGCCACACTCAAAACCAGAATATCATCGCCAACATTTGTTCTGGATGACGCATTCATGGGGACGGGTATCGTCGGTGGTCTTATGATTTCAGGCAAAACTGTAGGACTCGATGCCGCCCGTCTGGTTGACCGTATCCTGCACGGTGCAAACGTTCAGGAAATGCTGCCGCAACCAGTCCATAGCGAATTAATTCTGGACGGTAAGGCACTGGCTCGATTCGGCATTTCCGCACCCGATAAAGCCACAATCGTCAACCCACCGGAAGTGGTTGCCGAAGCTGAAAACGCCATCCCGGCCAACGCGGCAGGGTGGGGCGTGGGAATAATCCTCTGCGTAGGACTTTTCTTCCTCTTCAGACGTTACAAACCATAAATACAGGACATCTGCACCATGACCATAACCGAAACAGCCCCCCCAGCAATATAGGCCATACAACGGGTAGAGCACCTGACGTGCCTGAATATCTCTGCCATCTTGAAAACAGAATATTCATGAGTATGTTTTTCGTGTTGAAGCCAAATCATGAAAGCGCCATCCTTTTTTATCAAATCTTACTCCGCCGGACAAACGTCTTCATGACCAACCCGTGTCGTTCAAAAAACAATCTGTAAAGATTCTCACACAGTATCAGTCACACCCCGCTTTGATGCGTCATGCCTTACGTCCACGGCCAGCACGCCAAGAACCTCCCCCTCTCCATTCCTCAAAGGCGTGGACACTGTCAGGCAATAGTCATCAATGACTTTTGAGTGATATATATTCGACACATATGCCTCACCTGTACGCAGGGGTTCATGAAACCAGTCACGATGAGACCAGTTTGTTCCGACGCCACCCTTAATTGTTCCAATTGAAGAATCGTGTGCCAAAGCACAATCCGTCACCTGAATACCATTCGTATCTGTGATCCAGGCTATCTCCAGGCTCGGATTCTCCCGCACAGCCCGGTGAAGAATATCCTGTTGTTGTAAGCAATCAAAACTGGCCAGCAACGGCTCCCGAGCCAACTCAGCAACTTCTTCCTGCACTGCGCCTTCACCCAAAAGCATGAACAGTCCATAGAGTTTGGACAGCGTCTCAATCTGGTCGGTCAATTCGGCAATGGCTCCTCCTGTTTCACCCACCGCCTGAGCGGTTTTGCTGGAAACAGCATCAACTTCCGAAACAGCTCTATTGATTTCTTCTCCTGCGGCTGATTGCTGACTGCTTGCAGCAGCGATGGCCTCCACCTGTTGTGTTGTGGCCTCGAAAAACTCCATGATTTCATTCAACGCATCGCCGGACTCTCCTGCCAACCCATTGGCCGAATCCACTTTTTCAGCGGCCATGTCCATGCCTCGAATGTTCTCTTGAACATCGGCCTGAATGTCGGCAATGGACCCGCCGACTTCACGGGTGGCGTCCATGGTTTTCTCGGCCAATTTGCGTACCTCATCCGCGACCACGGCAAACCCCCGTCCAGCCTCACCGGCCCGTGCCGCCTCAATGGCCGCATTCAATGCCAACAGGTTGGTTTGATCAGCAATGTCGGAAATAACCGTCATCACCTTATCAATGGAACTGGCCTTGGCTCCAAGGTTTGCGACTTTGACCTTAAGCTGCTCGGTAATGGTATGCACATCGCCAATGGAATGAACAGTCTTGCGAACCACTTCAGCCCCTTCACGGGCACGATTATGCGCCAATTCGGCGGCCTTGGACGCGTCCTCGGCATTTCCCGCCACTTCACGGATGGAACCTGCCAGTTGCTCCATGGATGTCGCGGTCTGTTCCACGCGATGACTCAGGCTGTTGGCTCCTTCCAAAATCCTGTCGGATTCACTATTCACCACCCCCGAAGCCTCTTTCATACCGGTAACAACTACTTCGAGCATACCGGCGGCCTGAAGCATACCTTCACGCTGTGCTTTGGCCGCATCGGTCCGGGCTTGCCGTTCGCTTTCGGCCTGCACCACGGCGGCTTCTGACTCTACAGCACGAGACTGGGCCAACTCGGAAGCGACTTCCGCTTCCTGCATCTTATCACCCAAAGTATGCACCATGCATTCAATCGCTTCCTGAACCTGCTTCAATTCACCCTTAAATTCCCCTGATGCCACGGCATCCAGCTCTCCCTCAGCCACCTTACCCGCGTATTCACGAAGCCCATTGAGAGGACGGAGCAGGGCGCAACGGAGAAAAATCAATGTCACAATGAGGATGCCTACCGCAGATGAACCAGCCACAATAATGGCCGCATTTTCAAGATTGCTGATTGAGGCCAAGGCTTCGGAAGCATCTATTTTTACGACCAATCCCCAAACAGTGTCACCCACCGGGACGGGCGCATAGCCTGCCAGCACTTCATGACCGCGATAATCTATCGCATCCATACTGCCTTTTTCGCCTGCCAACCCCTTACGCGCAGGTAACGTATCCATGGCACCACGCCGAGGAGACGCAAAGGAGGCCTCAACGCTGTATTGTTCAACATCAGAATAGAGATCGGACCGCATGAGCCTGTCCTGACCAACCAGATAGGCTTCACCGGTCTTTCCCATGCCAGCCCGAGGACTCATGACCGCATTCACGCTTTCTACAGGAATACGGAGCATGGCCACCCCTTCAATCTCTTTTCCATACCGCCTGATCGGAGCAGCGATAAACGCACAAGGCTGACGTTCCAAAGGAGAATAGGGGTGGAAGTCGACAAAGACCGTTTCTCCAGCGAGAGCACGTTTCCAAGCCTTCTGGAGCCGACTTCTGGAAAGGTGACCTTTGGCAATATCTTCGCCAAGCTCACTGCCACGGGTAACAGAAAAAACAATGCGTCCTGTATCATCCACTATCAGGGCATCGGCATATCCACGAACTTTAATCCAAGGAAGAAACTCGGCAGACACCCGTTTTAAAGCATGGGCATAATCCTCGTTGCTGATATCCATCTTCCGCCCAGGCTTGGCCTCATAAAAAACGATGTCCCGCAACCGGACCAATGCGCTGTAAACGTATCGGGCCTCGGAATACATGGTGATGTCCTTGCTCCAAGTCTCGGTCAATACATACAAATCATGAAGCTTGGCCTCCTTAACCGAAGCAAGCTTGCTTCTGGCCTGATCCTTCAGACTCCCGGACGCGGTATACAGACTGTATCCAACCATGCCCCCTAAGGGCAGAATGCCTATAAGCAGGCAGAAAACGAGCATTTTCACACTGAGTTTCATTATCTCTCCTTCCGTAACTGTCCGAAGGCTTCGGACAGGGAGAGCAAAACCTACTCTTCAATCACGTTAAATCGACACGATTTGTGACAAACACACGACCGCAGTGTGAAAAATATCCGACCTTTGTGTGACAAGATGAATGGTAATCATTTCAGTTTGAAATGATTCAGGACGAAAAGAATATGGCATAGAAAACAGCCATGCCCCAGACAAGACAACAGAGACAACTTGTGGCGGGAATCATCCACCATTTCAATTGCACAGCCTTGCCGCGGAATTTGAAGGAACCACAACAGCGAAACAACGATAAGATCATCTGCATAAGCAGGCCGGAGACGGCCAATGCAGGCAAGGCAAGGACCCAGAAAATTGGGTCGGATATCCACATACCGGTCATCAGGTCAGCTCATCACCCATTCTGCCAACAGGGGAGGGCGGGCAAAACCACGAATCTGCTGAAAATGACATAAAGCAGTCAGTTCCACACCATTTTTAATAATGGAAACAGGCCGGTCGGACGAAACCACAACCACCACGATATCCTCATGTTCAGCCGTGAACCTCAATGCCGAGTTAAACCGCGCACCACGCGCCCTGTTCTCACCGGGAACGGATTGGCCATCCATAAGACAACCAAAGCCGTAGAGTTTCAGATCTCGTCCAATATGCAGTGCGCCGTCCAATTTTGCCAGTGAACAGGCGAGCTTGAGCTGACTGCTTTCCTGAAGGTCCAACGGCTTTTCAAAGTGCTGACCCGCTGTCTTCAAAAAGTTTGTACCCGCGTCTACGATCAACGTGCACCCATGCTTGCGGTCACGCACCCGGTTAACCATATGCGAAATGATATGGAGCAGGCCGTGTTGCTCCTCCATGTTCAAATCGGTCTCCAACAATTGTTCTTCAAGCTGAACCAGATTCGCCTTGAGATTGGAAGAATGGAAACGACCATCAGAAAAACTGCACACCAGATCATCCTTGATCCACAAAAATCCATGGGTGCCGCTGAATTGTGCTGCCAGATACGCTCCCGGCATGGGACCAATAGCTATGCCAAGCACGGTGGAACCGTCCGAGACCAAAACGCGCCCGGAAAATTCAACGGCCTGTAGCAGCTTACGCACATGTTTGGTGTCGGAAAGACTTGGCTGTTCATGCAAAGGGAATCGGCAGATCATGCGTACCTGATCGAGCTGACTCGGCTCAACTACCACGATACGACCTCTGGGCCATGCACCTTCTTCCTTGGTGCCGGACACGCCCATAATAGCGTCCAAAAACGGGTAAACACGTATCTGCGTATCCAACCACCCCAAACGACTGCGTTCATCCACAATGAAATTCCGAATGGCATGATTGGCACAATGCTGCAACATGAACCCGGCTATATCCAAACCCATGACATTGCACGTTTCAAAATTCTGAGAAACCAGCTCTGCGGCATACTCCAACCAATTTGCGGTCGGTCCCAACGAACACATATCCGGATGTTCCTCGGTAAACCACATTTGATAATGCATAGGACGAGAACGTGCTCCCAGAGTGATGATACCTGACAGGTCCAGTCCGGCCTTGTCAGAATCAATAATCTCCAATTCCTGACCTTCCGGCGGTTCTCCCCGCCATTTATTGGAATACAGATAGTAATCCCGAAGCTTAGGTTCGTGACCTTCCAGCAGATTTTGCGGATCACATATACGAGGAGGAGCGTCACCGCTCTGGGCGTACACAACTGCGGCTCGACTTGGGGGTGAAAAATGCGACAACCCTTCGCGAAGTCCGTCCAAAATATGGAATATACAGATATTCTCGAATGATGCTTCAGGCATTACCGACTCCAACTGTCTCAGTGGCTCCCCAAATGGGATTCATGGGAAACGGTAGGCCAAAAGTCTCAAAAATGTCCAGAACGAACCCGGAAAACTCTCTGTTTGGGTAAAAATTACCCTTTTACAGCGATAAGAACATCAGCAAGTTCGCGGATCACGCCTTCGCCGCCACGAGCTGTTGTAATATAGTCCGCTAGGGCGAGAATGGAGGGATGCGCATCGGATGGTGCAACTTTGAACCCTGCCAAAGCCATACCAGCGGCATCATTGACATCATTCCCGACAAATAAAACTTCAGCCACGGATATGGACCGCTTGTCCGCCAACTCAAGCAGGGCGGATGCCTTGTCACGGATGCCATGAATGGCTTCCAGCTTAATTTTGTCGGCTCTGGCTTTCACCACCGGATTGACTTCCGTGCTCAAAATAACCTGTTCAAGACCGAGCTTACGGATCATGCCAACTCCCATGCCATCGCCACGATTTGCCCGGATATATTCCCGGCCATCCTGATCTACGGACACCGTGTTGTCTGTCATGACTCCATCAAAATCATACACCACGAGCTTGACTTTATCGGCACCGGGCAAACCGCGCTGGGTCAAGGCGATCATCTCGCCATCCAAACCAAGATAAAGCGGCTTGTCGCCCATAAGTTTCTCGGCACGCCCTCCGCCGTTGTCCAGAATGGCAGCCACAGCTTGTGTCACATCCGGCACCTCAATGGTCACAATGACACACCCGCCGGCCGTGGTATCTTTGGCCTCCACAAGACGCAGGCATTGCCCAAACGCCCCCATAAGCAAGGCGTCCCAAGCGAGATTGAAGCCAAGGGCCTTCTTATAGAATGCGGAAGATTTTTCGATATTCCTGACCAACAGGGTGACGGGAGGATAGGCTGTCATCGTGGCTCCTTTGGATTCGTTGTTTGCGCAACAGACTACCTTGCTCGCCCCGATGGTGCAACCGCATGCTGAATAGGACCATCCCGCATACTGTTTAAAAAAATCGACCCCTCGCACACTGTGTTTACACACTTGGCAAGGGGCCGATCACCTACACACAACATATTCTTCTCATGATTTCATGGTGTTTCCGCTGTTTCTAGAATTTAACTCATGTTTATCCAGAAAACACAATCATTATATTTCACCCACATTTTGCACCAATCCCGCCTTTTCAACGCGCTTCTTTTCCTTGCGTTCCTTGCGGCGCATAAGCAGATCCCACTCAAGAGGCATAACGATCAATGTCAAAGTGGTCGCCACACATAATCCAGTCACAAAGGTCGTAGCCATGGTACCCCAGACCATTGAATAGTAGGGAATACCGAGAGCCATGGGTAGCAGGCCCAACGTCGTGGTCAACGTAGTCATGAGAATCGGCCTGAGCCTGATACGAACTCCTTCACGAATTGCTTCGGCGCGACTATAGCCCGCGGCATACAGCCGGTTGATAAAATCGAGCAGAACCAACGAATCATTGACCACCACGCCGGTCACACCCACGGTCGCGATAAAACTATTTACCGTGAACAACGAACGGGTGAAAAAAGTACCAAAAACCACGCCGGTCAAGGCAAACGCAACAGCCGACAAAATGATGGCTGGCTGAACATAGGACTGAAACTGACAGGCCAAAATGGTGTACATAAGCATAATCGCAATGAAAAATGCATACATAAGCGAAGTAAATGAACGCCCTGTAGACTCAAATTCACCGGCAAAGCTCAGAGTCGCCCCCGGATACTGATGCTGAATGGTCTCATAATAGGCCTTCACATCATGCACTACGCTGGTTGCACTGACCGACGCGCCAGCCCGGATGTTGGCCGTCAGGGTGATGGCCCGTTGCCCTTGGAAACGATTCAACTGCCCCGGCTCACGGTAGCTCTCAACATCAACCAAATCCCCCACACGAACCGGCCCCTGATCATCTTCAAGAATGGGAATATCCAAGGCATCTTCCGGCTGTTTCAGAAACCGCTTGTCAATTTTCATGCGTAGGTCGATATCCTCATCCGCCGCACGAAATTTGCCGACAAATCGGCCATCGAGAATTCCACCAGCCAAAGCGATAACCTGCGCCGGAGTCAGACCATATTCAGAAACAAGACTGGGTATGGGACTGAATCGAAACACACGATTATCGGTACCGGTGTCAGCGGTAAAATCAATAAGATTTTGTGATAATGCGCTATTATTCTTGATCCAACCATTGATATCATTTGCCAAAGCCAGAACGGCATCCTGATCCGGACCGAGCACGCGAATATTCACGTCCTTACCCGCAGGCGGCCCACCTTGTTCCGGCCAGACACGAAACCTCCAGCCGTCTGTAGCCAATGGTTCAAGTTTTCTGCGCACGACTTCGAGCAACAACTCCGGGTCGTTATCCGGATTTTCAATATATTCCTGCTCTCCCTGAACGGGCAATTCCACGGTCACAATGGCCCGATTGGACCCGAAAATATTTTCATAATCTTCATTGATGTCCATGCCACCAAGTCCTGAACACGCCTTGGTCGTACCGGGACCAAAAGCCAACACTGCCCGCGACACTTCCTTGGCCTTTGCCGAGGCAGTATAGACATCTGTCCCTACAGGGCCTTCCATTGAAACATAGTAGAGCGTGTATTCATCTGGAAAAAATTTGATGCGCAACAGGGGCATAACGCCGGACACTGACACCCCAAGCATAATGACAGCCATCAGAAAAGCCCCAAAGACCACACTCATGGATTTCCATTTATGCCGCATGGTCAATTGCAAGACTCCGTCCACCATTCGCTTCAAGGCAATAAGAAACTTCGGATCCTTGCCGTGAAATGATTCCTTTTTTGCCTGCATTTCCAACTTTTTCGCACCCGGCCAATCAAGAAAATGCGAAGGCAAAATGAAGAGGCATTCCACAATGGAAGCGGCAATGGCAAAGCTGACCGCCTTGGGCACCTGTGCAAAAAATTCGCCCGTTGACCCTGACATGATCAGCATAGGCAAAAAGGCAGCAACCGTCGTCGATGTTGCGGCGAGGACCGGCAAAAACACTTCACCTGTGCCGACGATGACAGCTTCTTTAAGCCGCAAACCTTCCTGAACGTGCCGATAGATATTCTCCACCACCACGATGGCATCATCCACGATAATACCACTCACCAACACAAAGGAAAATAACGTGATTTCATTAATGGAGTTATTGGTCAGCCACATGATAATCATGGTCACCAAAAAGGAAAAGGGCACACCCACCGTGGTCAACATGGCGTTACGGAAGCCCATGACAAGCCAGATGCACACACAAACCAAAACAATACCGACCAACAGGTTTGATCCCAACGTACTGATATTCTCATTCACGTTGATCCGCTGATCCTGCGTCATGACCGTTTCGACGCCTTCTTTGTCCAGCACGGACTTGAAAGCCGCCACGACCCTTTCCACCTCAGCACCAATATCAAGCGAATTCCCTTGGGGTGTCTTAATAATCTTGATGGAAATGGAATCCTTGCCATTGACCGAAGAAACAACGAACGGATCCCGATAATCCATGCCCGCATGACTCAGCACGTCCCCGACGGTCACAAACGATCCGTCAAGATCGCGACGAACCACCGTGGCCGCAATTTCATCACGGGATCGAAATTTTTCATCCACCACAATAACATATTCACCGGAGTCACTGACAAAATCACCAGCAGGGACCGACACGTTGGCCCCCTCAAGAGCCTGACCAACCTCGTCAAAGGTCACTCCCAACTGCATCATTTTCTGCGGATCAAGCGACACATGAAATTCACGCTCGTATTCGCCATCAATCTGGACTTCCTTAACTCCGGGAATGCGTTGCAGTGGCAACTTCATTTCCTCAGCCATCAGGGTCAATGCCCGGTTTGATCTATCACCCACCAGATTAACAGATATGACAGGAAGCCACTCGGAAACCCTGATAACCATGAAGCTCGGAGGGTCCATCTCATCAGGCAGGTCGTTCTGCACAGACAACACTTTGAAACGTAATTCGTCATACAAAGTGTCGTAATCAGTATCATCCAGAAACTTGACCATAATGGATGCACGCTGGCGGAATGACCGGGACCGGATGAATTCCACGTTCTCCAGATCCTGCAAGGCATCCTCTATCTTGCGCGTGACCAATGTTTCTACTTCTTCGGGGCTGGCACCGGGCAGGAACCCACTGATGATAACCTTGCCCATGCGCACGTCAGGATATCGTTCAACCGGCAGATCAAAGACGCAAAAAACACCCACCACCATAAGCAGCACGAACAAGAGGTTCACGAAGACTTTCTGACCAAGCGTCAGACGTATCAAATTCTGGACCGGAGAGTATTTTTTCATCGTTCGATCCTAGACAGCTATGGATGGAGCAAAAAGATGTCGCCGGGCTGTACATCGGGGCTTGAAACACGCCTCTTGTCACCATCTGCGGAACCGAGCAAAACGACTCGCACCCGTTCACCGTCCGGGGTCATAAGAAAGTGCTCTTCATACGCCTTGATAAGCGCAGAAGAGGGCACTTCGACAGCGCCGCCGGGGTCTGGCAATTCTATGACTAACTCGCACCGGATACCGCCACGAAATTCAAAATCACCCTTGGATATTTCCAGATCCACATTGATTTTACGCGACTGAGGATCAAAGCCGGGGGAAACTCGTTCGACCTGTGCCTGAATCGTACTGTTCAAATCTGTGAGCCGAAGCGAAACCGTCTCGCCCATATCTTTCAGCGCTCGATATTCTTCACTGGTCAAGGCAAAGGGGATAAGCAGGACATCGTAACGCCCCAACTCTGCGACCTTTTCGCCTTTGGTAATCCATTCGCCGGGTTCCACGTACCGGGTAATGACCTTCCAACCCGACGGGCCGGTCAGCGAAAACCGTTTCATGCGCTCAATGAGCACCCGCTCTTCCACTTGTTTGGCACGAAGTTGTTGCAGGGCGGCCTGATGGGCCCGCACGTTGGAATCCAGAGTGGACTGAGCCGCATTCTGATTCTTAACCAGCGCCTCGTACCGCTCTTTTTCCTTTTTGTTGTAAACGAGATCACTTTTCAAACGTTGCTGATCAGTCCGATTGGTATCCAGATCCAAACGAATAAATGTCGTATCCAACTGCGCGAAAAGACCATTTGCGCCCAACGTGTCACCCACGTCAGCCGTAACGCTCTGCACTCGGCCGGATTCCTCAGTAACAAGGGTCATGGAATTTCTGGCACGTGTAAAACCAGTCAACGCAGATCGACGGGCGGCAGACTGTGCCACGAATGTCTCCGTAGACCTCGGAGGAGGAGTCTGGCTCTGAGCTTCTGCTTCCGCGACCTGAACAAGCCCGCTCCCGGGTACTGCGGCCTCTGTCGTGGCCTCGCTGCCACAACCGCCAAGCAAAAATATTCCCGCCAACAACAAGGGGAGTCCTACGAGAAAAATTCTTAAGCATGATTTATATATGTGCATGTCATCCATCCTTTTTTCCAGGACGCATCCAAAAATCAAGAATGCGATCCACCAACATATCCATATCTACACCATCATGGAGCACATCGACTTGACCTGTACTGACAAGATGCGCCAATCCGTGAACACCGGACCACAAAGCAAAAACAAGGGTATCGACATCCACGGTGCCAAAATACCCGGTATCGATACATTCTTGTGCCGTATTGCGAAAATGCGTGTATGAATGCATGGAGCTGGCTGCCCATTCGCCATCAAGATCAACCTGATCACAATTTGTGCTGAACATGAGATGATAATATTCAGGCTCACTCAATGCGAACTGAATATAACTTTTACCCCCGCTACGCATACGATCCATGGGGTCCGGGTAACGCTTCATCCCTTCATGCTGTCGCTCGACATATCGCGCAAAACCTTCTTCGCGAAGCACCGATAAAATTTCACGTTTATTCTTGAAATATCGATAAATAGCACCGGGGCTATACTCAATCACACCAGCAATCCGACGCATGGATACGTTTTCGAATCCTTCCTTTACAAAAAGATCCTTGGCCGCATCCAGGATGCGACGACGCATCTTATCCCTTTCTCGCTCACGCCTATTTTTCGTACTCATAATTGCCTGCTAGCAAACTGCGTTCACTTTGTAAACAGCGTTCACAAAACTTCACAAAGTCTTAACTCAATACCACATCACTCTCATCTATCGCGCTCACTACGATACGGATTTCATAGCGCACCGAACTACAATATGATGAAATGGACGTATTATATTGAAATAAATCGGTCCTGCTGAATTATTATATTTGACCACTGTCGCGACATGAAATCGACGGGTATCCGTTCTACCGTCCAAATCTTCCGCAACAACTCCGATGATTGCATCCAAATGCTTTTCTTTACCTTCCGCGACCCAAAATGTTTCTTGATCAGATTCCACGACAGTAAAAAAGTCTGCCTTTTCTCCGGGGGTGGAGGGAATCGACTGTTCAGTAAACCGCTTCTTGTCCGGTATTTCCTGTTTGCCCTGCCCAAGAGACTTCAAAAGCCAGACACGCACTCTCCACAACGCCCGCATCCAACCAGGTTGATAGGACAAAACTCCGGCCACAAATTCAAGCAGGGAAGCCTTGCTCTCACCGGATTTTACGTCGATATGATCAGCATTTTTCATAAACTCGGCCAGAGACTCAACATGTGACAACCGTTCATCATTCATAGCTTCTCCTGACAAGAACTCCATCGAAGACAACATCCAAGAGCGGTTCAATGCCCGCCATTTGAATTTCAGGATCAAATATTTCGGAGGTCAACCCTTGAATCAAACCAGTAAGATAGAGACTCCAACACACAGAACCGAGAGCCAGTGCATCAACATCACGTCGAATTTCACCACGTTCCTTGGCTGCATCCACAAAAGTTATGACCCGGATCATCATTTCTCCGACCTGGCCATCAAACTTCTCTTTCCATTCACCTGTTGCAAAGACCGCTTCTTTAACTACGGTTTGAAGAAAAATAATATTTGCTCCGTAATACCGATACAGCGACCCGGCCATTGAAAGGAATTGCTCCTTCAGAGAACCATCGACCGGAACGGATTCGACAGCCTCAAACGAGACATCAGTAATTTCGTCATAAAAAACTGAAAGGAGCAGGGTGTTCTTATCTTTGAAGTGCAGAGAAATCGTTCCAAGTCCGACCCCGGCAACTTCTGCAAGGCCACGCATGGTCGTTTTCTCAAATCCATATTCAACAAATTGAGCCCGTGCGGCCTGCAATATTTTTTTTCTGAGTTCGAGCTTTCGTTGATCGCGCAAAGTTTTTTTTGCCATTGGGTTATCCTAGTTTTATGAACACGTTCAGTCAATGAACGTGTTCATAAAACGACTTTCCCTTTGTGGTCAACCCCTAAATGCGGAGGAGATTAAAGAGTGATCTTGGTCAATATGACCGTATCCCTCCAAAGCATATTTCAAAGCATTATTTGTACTCTTTTCTCAGTATGACATAGAATAGCTAGCTATATATAAAGATATAGCTAGCTATTCTATGTCAATTAAACCCCAGATTATTCTGACTATGACTTCAAAACGTCGAGAATTTCGATATTAGCGGCCTGCCATGCAGGGTAGGCTCCCGCGATAATACCAAGCAAGCAGGAACCAACCAGTGTGATCAATAAACTGGCGGGTTCAATGACCACGGGCAGTCCAGCAAGAGAACAGCCGACAACGACCAATACAATTGTTGCGAGTACACCGAATCCACCACCGACTGCTGCCATGAGTCCTGACTCAAAAAGAAACTGACGGATGATATCGCGTCGTCGTCCACCCACTGCTCTACGCACACCGATCTCAACGCGTCGTGCCCGGACCACCAAAATCATAATGGAGAGGATACCAAGGCCACCGACGCCGAAGGAGATAGAGGAGGTGATGCCACCCAACGTTGTCATGAGTTCCAAGGCTTGCCGTTGCAATTTCATAGCATCCTTTGGCGACATCGCACTAAAATCGTCAGCCTCACCAGGGTCGATGTTATGACGCTGACGCATGATCGACTGCACGGCACCATCCACCACATCTCGACCAGCATCTTTGGATAGCCGAAGGAAAACGCCACTGATCCATGTCTGGTTACTGGCTCGACGCATATAGGTCGTAATCGGCACAAGCATAATTTCATCCTGGTCCGTCCCAGAAACATCACGTCCCTTGGCTTCCATCACGCCAACAACCCGAAAACTTGCTCGATAAAGATATATTTGCCGACCAACAGCACTCGCAGGATCATCGAACAAGGCCTCGGCAATGGTTTGTCCCAACACACAGACCATGGCTCGATCATCAACTTCCTTCCAATCAAAAAAACGCCCATATTCCGGCCTGAAATTACGGATCGCCTGATAATTCGGTCTTGCTGCCAAGACTGCGGCATTCACGGCATTTCCATTACCGCGCACCTGCATTGATTGCGTAACATACGGGGTTCCCTCCAGAACGGACGGGACACCATCGATCAAGGCTTGCGCATCCTGAACCGTAAAGTTTCTGGTAACGCCTGAAAGACGAGCATTTCCACTTCGAGTAAAGCGCACTTGCCCGGCCATAACGGAATACAAATTGGGACCAAGTTTTTCTGTCTCCAATTCAGCACGTTTGACCATGATCTTTGAAACATGCTGAACACCTGTGAAAGCCAAAGCACCGAGGAAGACACCCATCATAGCCAAAATCGCACGCAACTTGTGGGCTGAAAGTGATGATATGGCAATTCTAAAATTAAGTGGCAGCATTATTTGATTTTCCGCCGCAGGCGGTCAAAATTTTATTTATAGAAATCTCTATTCCACGCCATGTTGCCATTGAATATATGTTGCCACAATCGCTCGATAGCATGCCCGGTGTTATTTTCATCAAGCGGATCTTGCTCAATCATTCGCAAACAAAATTCATAAAAGTCCTTGGGCCGCGTCCTAATACGATCTCCAGTAACACAGAAATTTCCTGTCGGCGCACGAGCAATGATCTGCTTCGGCATGGTCACGGAAAACAAACGCTCAAAGATTTCACCCACAGGTATGTCCCGCCCCCATCCGGACCACCGCCCCTCATTCTCCGGTTTTCGCAAGTCATGGGGGTGACCCAATCGATCACATTTAAGTTTGAACCACGCCAAGCCTTTAAAAGGAATTGCACGATCTACAATATCTACAAGCTGATTTTTAAGGGTTTCTACAGTAGCACGACCTCGATCATCAATATGATCAAAAGGGTCGCCCTGCAAAAATATATTCATAGCAGCAAGTTGGTCATACTCTTTCAAGATATGGGTAAAATAAGTATGCGCTTCTCGGCCAATATTCACAAGAGGCCGGGCATTTGCCACTGGCATATTGCTCTTGTCGTACACTACGTAATCATAGTCGAGTGCATCAATCCAATCGATATTTTCTGTGTACTTGGCTATGATCACTTTGACATTATCACGCATATATTTGCCTTCAAATTCATATTTTTAACCGCAAACCTCTCCAACATTATGCTCAAATTCCGATTTTTCTCTTTCTGGCAATGAATTTCTTCACCGAAAGGCCGTACTTTTGAAAACATATCTATGTGATTATTTCCTGATCAGAAGACATTAAACCACACTTTAATCATATATTTAGTGCATCATTTCAAACATATAAATAAGATTAACGTCACTTTTCCATCAGATTATCATCAACCAAAGGCACGCTCCAAATTTTCAGGGCACACCTATCGAAACCACCCAACTCCTCATTAAGGCAAATATAATTTTAGCAAATCATGCCCCCGATGAAACCAAGGGCACAAAAAAGAGCAGGGCAGCTAATTCCTGAGCCAAGACTAGCTCAGCCAGGAATTCGGTTCAACCCATTTGGGCAGGATCAACCGGAGATGACTCGAATTTTTCTCCAAGGGCCTTTACGGAATCGCGTTGCATACGTTGTGGCAAGAACCAGAACGTACAAAAGAATACACATCCAAGGGCCGTGAATTCCCTTAATATCCAAAATATGCAGCGCAATAAGCGGGAATACTATACAAAACATGGAAGTCATCACCATGGTCTTCATGACAAACTTTGTGTCACCGGCCCCCTTAAGACCACCGACATACACAATTGCCACGGCATCGATCAGTGTAAAAACAGCAGCATACCGCATGAGCATAACCCCCATGGTCAGTACAGCATTGAATTCAATCTGTGTTTCTCCGTGCGCCTTGAAGAGATTCATAAGTACTTCTGGGAAGACAATAAACAACAGTGCCATAGCGCCCATGTACGCCATTGCCAAATGCAAAACAGACTTGGTAGCATAAGCTGCCATGTCCGGTTTTTTGTCACCCATAGCCTGCCCGACCATGATGCTGGCAGCAACATGCAACCCAATAGTTGGCAGAAATGCCAGAGTGTAAATGGAAAACACGGCATTGGTGGACGCCAATTCTACCGGACCAAACCGCCCAACCATTAATACGAAAAATGAAAAAGCGAAGAGATCAAGAAAAAATTCGACACCGCCGGGCACTCCAAATCGCATGAACCGTCCAAAGAGTTCTCGATCCAATCTCCATGCGGACCGAACTCGATACTTTTTTTCGTTTTCGGCAGTAAACACCATAAAACAATAACAAATTACAGGTACGACATACCCTATCACTGTCGCTATTCCAGCACCAACGATGCCTAGTTCAGGGAAAGGACCTATCCCGTTAATAAGACAGTAATCCAAGGGAACATTTAGCGTCATTGCCAGCAGACTCACAAGCATGATCGGTTTTGTCATGCCTCGTCCTGAATAGAAACACGATAGACATCCGCTCACGACAAAAGCGCCACTGCCCAAGATCAATATCCGAAAATACGCTATTTCCAATTCCATTATTCCGGCAGGATGCCCACTCAGCTCAAAAAGAGGACGTGCGATAAACCACAATGAAGCTAGAATCATCCAGGAGGGTACACAGAACCATAATCCCTGCCAGAGTGACCTGCCTACCTCTAAAGGCCTTCCAGACCCTGTATACTGTGCGACAAATACACCGGCGTACTGAGCGACACCAAGAAAAAAGGCAAGAAACATAAACGCCACTATACTCGCAGGTACAGATGCCCCTAATGATTCCGTAGAATAATTTCCAAGAAACATACGATCCGTGAATGTCATAACGGTTGAAGACACCATGCTCACGACAAGTGGAAGGCCTATGACAAGTGCCTCTTTATACCCACCTTTTGCATGCCATCGCTTCATCAGGGACATCAACTCCTCCAAATAAATTTATATATAAAATAGGACCAAATCCATTGCCCCATTCCTCTTCCTATATCAAGTCTATTTTTTTTGTATTCTTAGCAACCTATATATTTTCATTCTGCCCGACCCTCTTGTTCTTATGAAATCTCCATGATACGGTTTTTATCCAGGCCACCGATATACAAGGATAAACATGCCAAATTCAGAAGATTTTTTCTTTTTCTCTCACATCTCGAATTTTCGCCGCCTTTACGCAAAAGCGCTCAGCACTCGCCTTGAGCCATACCAAGTGCGTCCTGGGTATATCGATATTCTTAACCGGCTCTGGAAACGGGACAACATTACGCAAAAGCAACTTCATGCGCAGCTCGCTATTGAACAAGCCACACTTTCCAATTCATTGAAACGCATGGAAAGGGATGGGTTGATTCATCGAAAACGCGACCCAAAGGATCGTCGTCTTTCCCACATCGTCCTTACAGAACACGCAATATCTCTTGAACCCACTATTCAGACGGCAATTGAAGAACTTCAATCTGTCATAAATGTTGGCCTGACCATCAATGACCGTCGATATTTTAATAGGATACTCAAGCAGATGACCTCACATTTGGAATCAGACATCGAAGATCCATGTCTTGTCCTTCTTGACGAAGTTGGAGATGAATAACTTTCAACTCCAACAATCAGCAAACCATTAATGATCATTTTCGAGTTTTATTTAAGCCCATTCACACTTTTTTCTGATTTGTTCTGTCGATTTAACTTCAAGCATCCCTAACTAAACATGTGATTCTTGTTTGCAATGACACTTGCTGTTTGATCACGTCCAACAGCTCACTATTAATTGCTTGTTTTTATAGACATAATCTAGTTTTTTTCTTGGGTATTCCATGGAAAAATTTCTTTCTTCAAGTGTTTAGGCAGCCTGCAATAGAATCCACGCTTTTTAAAAAAAAATGTGGGTTTTCCCCATTATTTTTTAGACTCAAATTTGCTATAGGCTACCGTAATCGACAACAACGTCCTGTAATTGTTTTTCATCACGGCTTCTCTAGATTATATCTAGACTTTGTAGGACAACGTTGTACTTTGTTGACAATCTTTGACTCCTTGTGTCAATGAATGAACATCATAGGTCAAATTGTGACATTATGGACAACAAAGAAGCACCCAAGCCCCCGACCCTATTCACAGTACGTGAAGTTGCGGACTTTTTACGGGTGCATCAGAGAACAGCGTACAGGCTGATCACTGGTGGAAGCATCAAAGCGATCAAGATCGGCAGTCAATGGAGAGTGCCTGAAAAAGATCTGCTGGAATTTATAGAGAGTGGATGGAAGGTTGCCGCGAACAAAAGCAAAGATGCAGCGAAGCCTGATCAATTCAAACTCCCCTTGGATTAAGGAGAAAAGGCATGTCAAAAAAAATGGTTGGCGGTCACGACGGAAACGATCCGATCCTCAATGTAAATCTGCCCAATGATTTTGGTCAGGATCTGGGGGTTGCCGGCCACCTGATTGGCGAAGAAATGTATTTCGACGACGACACTGGTATGTTGACCATGGAAAAATTATACCGTGATGAAGAAGGCAAGCTCGCCTACGGTATCATTTCCGCCATAGGGCATGCGCGTGAACGTCGTGCTTATCGCCTGGAAGAGCGTGAAGATAGCTGCATCGTTTCCAATGGCAGCCTGAACCTTGAATTTTCCTATGACGAACTCTTTGAACTGCTGGCTGTTGCCATGGAATCTGAAAAGGAAAGTTCCAGCCGTCAAGTCAGTGAACAGGTTCGTCGCAGACTGGCAGCCAATGAATAAGACTGCGCTATTATAGACAAGATGAAGGGACCATGTGGTCCCTTTTTTTATTCCATATAGGTATGTTGTCCTGTTGACTCCATCACTGCACACCAATAATCCGAATGCGTATTAATGCTTCGCCTTTTGACTGTCACTAAATCCAAAGGTAAATGCACCAGACTTGATTTAAGTCGCGTAACTACCATACCAGTCTTGCCGGCCATGGCCGCGTGCACCGCATTTTGTCCAAGAAATCCGCAATAAATACGGTCTCCGGCGTTGGCTGGAACAGATCGTATTATGTAACTGGGATCAATGAACTTCATATTCATCTCCAGATCCCGTTCGCGAAAATGCTCTTTCAAACCATTAATGATGAATCCGCATATGTCGCCCAACTTGGGGTTTCCTGACGGGTCACGCTTCAATGTTTCTCCGAGTAGATCCTGACCAGCACCTTCAGCACACACAATGATCGCATGATCTCGATCATGCAAACGCCTTTCAACAGCCTGCAACAAACCATTTTCGCCTTCGAGTGCAAATTTCTTCTCTGGAACCAGCAAAAAATTTACCTCCTGTAGGGCGAGGGTGGCCTGTGCCGCAATAAAACCAGCTTCTCGGCCCATCAGTCGAACGATTCCAACGCCTTTATCCACTCCCGTGGCTTCAACATGAGCACACTGAATCGCTTCGGTCGCCTTTTCTACAGCAGTATCAAAACCGAAAGAACGGGTTATGAAATTAATATCGTTATCAATGGTCTTGGGGATCCCGATAACCGCAATCTTTCGTTTTCGTTTGGAGACTTCTTCAACAATAGCTTTTGCAGCCCGCATGGACCCATCACCACCGATTACGAAAAGAATATTCACGTTCAATCGTTCTAAAGAATCCACAATTTCTTCAGAGTCTTGCAACCCACGAGAGGAACCGAGAATAGTCCCGCCAAATTGATGAATATGTGACACATTCTGCGGAGTCAGTTCCTTGATCTCATACCCATAATCTGGAATGAATCCTCGCAGTCCGTTGGAGATGCCGAAGACCGTACGGATACCATAGTGGTAATGCGCCTCATTGACGATTGAACGGATAACATCATTAATCCCTGGACAAAGGCCTCCACATGTCACGATGGCGCATCGAGTCTTTGACGGATCAAAATACAATTTTCCGCGAGGGCCTGCCTTTTCAAATTCTTTTTGGAGGACGCCGGCCTTAATTTCACTCATTTCCTCATCTGTCAGCATAAGCGTTACCGGTTTTGACTCATCGACATATCGAGGATTTCGCACTGGCGTTTTCACTTTTGCAGGCCCAAGTACCGGTATATCTGTGAAGAACTTCAGACTATTTTTCGCCATAACGCACACTCCAAGGGTTACCCCTGTCTCTGAAATCTCATCAAATTGTTTACCGCGCCCATTGCTACCACTGAGAAACTTTCGGCTCCGGCAATTCATCCACCGATTCAAGCAGCTCTTCAGGACGAGTCGTGGCCGCACCCACCTGAGCTACTACAACCCCGGCTGCGTAGTTGGCCAAAGTGCATGAAGTCAATAAATCAAATCCGGCAGAAAGGGCGAGGGCTGTGGTGGCGATGACTGTATCACCAGCACCAGTCACATCAAAAACTTTGCGGGCGAATGTGGGAATATGTCTGACTAAATTTTTCCCTTCAAACAAAGCCATACCATCAGGCCCCAACGTGATCAGAAGATTGTTACAATTCAACCGCTTGAACAAGGCTTCACCGGCTTTCAAAACGGATTTACGATCTGTCACTGTCATGAGAGCGCCTTCGCCCGCCTCCTTTGTGTTAGGAGTCAAGAGATCAACGCCTTGGTACAAATCATAATTCACGGTCTTTGGATCGACCAAAACCTGCGGCCGCACCGAACATGTATCTACAAGAGCCATAAAACGATCCATAAAAGTACGTGAAATGAACCCTTTTCCATAATCAGACAAGATCACGACAGGGTAGTCATTCACTACAGATTCAAGAATAGTAAATAGCTCATCATACGCCTCATCACACAAGGGGACAGCCAGTTCATGATCAACACGAACCACCTGTTGATTATGTGCGATAATGCGTGTTTTCTTCGTGGTGGGGCGGCTTGCGTCGCGAATAATCCGCGTTTCAATTCCCGCTTCATTGCAAAGATCATCAAGAAGCGCACCGTCCCGATCATCACCGACCACAGAAATAAGCAGTGGGGCGCCACCAAGATCAGCAATATTCCGGCCCACATTACCTGCGCCGCCCAAGACCACAGATTCCTTGTTGACGTTGACCACTGGCACTGGAGCCTCTGGTGAAATACGGTCCACATTGCCAATCAGGTAATGGTCAAGCATAAGATCACCGATTATCAGCACCTTATGACCAACCAGAGATGCAACAGCGTTTCGAATCATATCTCGTGACATAATAGAGTAAACCAATGTTTTTACAGGTTATCAAATTTTAAAATCAACCGATCATCAAAGAACGATTATCCCTGTTGTGCCTCTATGATCATCGTGTTCAGATCATTATTTTATCACCAAGGCACAACCCTCGTTGCTGAATTAAACCAAAGAAACCCCAAGCTTTTCAGCAATCAACCGCAACTCATCTTCTCCACCATAACTAACCGTAACTTTGCCTTTTTCAGGAGACCCGGAAAGTTTAACTTTAACACCCAGCATATCAGACAACGATTGCTGCAAGTCGACCAGGCGAGGATCTAAGGGCTTGAGTTTGGTCTTACCGGTCTTTGCTACTGCCTCAGCTCCAACTTCCTCAGCACCCGGCAATCGACCGTTCTGCTTGAAAAATGTTGCCTGAGCCTCGGCTTGCCGAACGGTCAATCCGTTTTCTACGACCCGATGGTGCAGGGACTCTTGTGCATCCGCAGCAGAAACAGCCATTATAGCCCGCCCATGTCCCGCAGAAATTGCCCCTTGCTGAATGTCGACTTGAACACTGTCAGGCAAATTGAGCAACCGCAACGAGTTGGCCACAGCCGACCGACTCTTGCCAACCTGACGCGCAAGTTCTTCCTGACTCAAACCAAATTCTTGCTGTAATCGCTGGTAGCCGAGGGCTTCCTCTACTGCGTTCAAGTCTTCACGCTGCAAGTTTTCGATCAATGCTATAGCTAGGCTTTCCTGATCAGACATCTCACGAATTAAGGTCGGAATCTCAGTCAAACCGGCTCTTTTAGAAGCACGCAAACGCCGCTCACCAGCAACCAATTCATATGTATTATTACTCAATGAACGCACGAGTATAGGTTGGAGCACCCCTCGAGTTTTGATGGATGCAGCCAAATCACTCAGGCCCTCCTCCGAAAACTCGCGACGGGGCTGATGCGGGTTAGGAGAGATAGCCCCAACGGGGATCATTCGTACTTCGGCTGAATCCGAGGTGACTTTTTCGTCCTCACGGACACCGCCCAAAAGGGCATCCAGGCCTCGACCTAATCCCCGATTACCTGATGTCATAACAATTCTCCTCACGCTTATGATTACACCCTTGCTCATTATGGCTGGAGTGCCTATATAGCCCCGAAGACAAGCGAAAACAATCGGAGCAATTATGTCTGATCATATCAACGAACTCTTTGATAAAGACGGCAAACTCATTGGAGCACTGCTTTCAGCAGAGGCTTGGACTGCCGTCAAAAAACAGGTTTTGGATTCACTTGGCATCGTTGAAAAACATGCTGAACCAGAAAAACCTGAACCACTTTCCGACTGGGAAACCCTTAAAGACTATTGGGATTTCGACTATCCCGTGGATACCGATGTAGCCTGCGAACACTGCGGCAACTCCACTCAGGACTGGGCCAAGGATAATCCGCGCCGCTTCAGGCTGACCAGCGCAAACCTTGCGGGCCTTGTTGCCTTCAAATGCATGAAGTGCCAATCCAAAGTTGTCAAAAAACACTTCAAAGATGAACTCACCACTGAGTGTACACCGTACCGGGATTCAAAAATAACATCCAAAGAAGGGCGGTACGACCGCTGATCGCCACTTTCTCAGACTTCCCGTCATAAAAAACACATGACGGGCCGCGGGTTCAAAGAACTCACTCAACCCACCGAAGCCGTGCTCTTGGCCACTTCCTGAGCCAGCGCCAAGTACGCCTCTGCACCACGTGATTTTATATCATAGTTGATCACGGGTTTTCCAAAGCTCGGCGCTTCAGACAACCGTACATTTCTCGGAATTATTGTCTCAAAAAGGTGCTGAGGGAATGCCTTTCGCACCTCATTCTTCACCTGCCAAGACAATCTGTTCCTAGAATCATACATCGTCAAAACGACTCCCAAAATGCCCAAATCCGTATTCAGGCGCTTACGTACTAGTTCGTACGTCATGAGCAACTGCGCAATACCTTCCAAAGCGTAATACTCACACTGCAACGGAACCAACATCTCTTTGGCTGCGCACAGGGCATTCACAGTCAAGAGACCGAGAGAGGGCGGGCAGTCGATGATTATAAAATCGTAATCGGCATCAACTGTTTCCAGCAACTCCCGCAAATAGTACTCGCGGCCGAACTTGTCGACCAACTCGATTTCAGCACCGACCAAGTCCTGCGTCCCCGGCAAGATATCCAGATACGGAACCCCGGTTTCACAAATGGCTTTGCCTATTTTTTTAGGATCGAACAGGACGGAATAGATATTCTCACGCTGATCGGCAGGGTAGAATCCAAGGCCACTGGAGGCGTTTCCTTGAGGGTCACAATCTACCAATAAAACCTTTTTTTCCATCACAGCCAATGACGCCGCAAGGTTAACTGAGGTTGTTGTCTTACCAACCCCACCTTTCTGATTTGCTACAACAATTCTTCGTGCCACAAAACCCTCTCTTTAATGCTCCAGTTCTCTCTCATGTGGGTATTTCGAGTGTTTCACGTGAAACAATTTACTCAATTTGAAATGTTTCACGTGAAACAGAGTCTGCACTTTCGTTCTCACTGTCGTAGGCTGAATAAATATCTAACGCAAGCGGAGTTACGCAAAAAGTGGGAAAAGAACAAAAAAAAGGGCAACCAAAGGTTGCCCTGAGAATCAAATTATAACCCAAATACTATTTCTGATAATACTCGCGGTACCAATCAATAAAGTTGCGAATACCTACTTCAATGGAAGTATCCGGCTTAAAGCCGACATCCTTAATCAGATCACTCACATCTGCCTCGGTAGCGGGTACATCTCCGGGCTGCATGGGCATATAATTATAAATAGCTTTCTTGCCGACAACTTCCTCGATCACCTCAATATACCGAGACAACTCAACGACAGCATTATTACCTATATTATAGACGCGGTAGGGGACCTTGCTGGTACATGGATCAGGGTTGTTGCCATCCCAATCTTCGTTCGGGGTCGCAGTCTTTTTAACCACACGGACCACACCCTCAACAATGTCATCAATGTACGTGAAATCACGCATCATCTTTCCATAGTTAAAGACATTGATCGGCTTTTCTTCAAGAATATTCTTGGTGAATAAAAAGAGTGCCATATCAGGACGGCCCCAAGGGCCATAAACAGTGAAGAAGCGAAGGCCAGTCGTGGGCAAGTCATACAAGCTCGAGTAGGAATGCGCCATCATCTCGTTGGATTTCTTAGTCGCAGCATACAAGCTCATGGGATGATCAACACCTTCATGAGGATTCAGCGGCATTTTTGTATTCATGCCATACACTGAACTACTGGACGCATAGGCCAAATGTTCAACCTTATTATGACGGCAGCCTTCGAGAATATTCAGAAAACCAACAACGTTGGAATCGATGTATGACTTGGGGTTCTCGATGGAATACCTGACACCGGCCTGTGCAGCCAGATTGACAACGTGTGTAAATTTTTCCTGTGCAAAAAGATCACTCATGGGCTGATCATCTTGGAGATTAATATTCACATGCTTAAACAGATCGTTTTCCTGCAGAACAGCCAGACGAGCTTTCTTGAGATTAACGTCATAGTAGTCGTTCAGATTATCCAACCCAACAACTTCATGACCTTCACCAATCAGGCGCCTGGAAAGATGGAAACCAATAAACCCGGCCGCACCGGTAACAAGTATCTTCATATTTTTAACTGTCCCTTATCCCCGACTCTTGGGTCAGGATTAATGGTTCGGAAAAGAGTCACTGTCATCACCCCACTGCGTCAACCGAATGATCTATCCTCAATTCGGGAAGTGAAAGTGTTCTCCGCTCATACTCCACACATCTCCCACAACGCAAGTGTGAAAAAATTCATTTCCCGATGAGACTGCGGTTCATTCTATGCTTTTTCAAATGAAAAACAGAAAATCATCAAAAAAAGGGCTTTCGCGAACGACAAACCACCCAGAACCTGTTGATACACAAGGGTTTACAAAGGGGGTTGCTCAATTTGCCGTCTCAAGCCATTTAAAGAAACTTTTGAGGCTCCGCCTGAGAACAGGCTCCCGAGCGCTTCAAGCGCACGTAACGCGCAAAAAAGCACACACTCACCGTATAAAGGGAATTACAATCTGATTTTGAAGAGTTCTTCGACAGATATTTGCTGCTCATGCGGCAACATGGTGATGAGACGAGCAAGAGGCTCAAGTTTATAAACGGTCACCTGTTCAAGCATATATGTCGTCAAGGTTGGATCTGCATCTGGCAATACAACCTTCAACGCTTCTTCGCCAAAACAAACAATGTTTGGCGCTCGCCACTGTTCCCATCCTTGCCAAAACATCTGGGTACTCGGCTGAAGGGATCCACCCGAAAGAGCTGCAACCGGCCAAAAGTTCATAGTGCCTGTTGGCCACTTGAGATGTGCCTGAATATTCTTAAGAGCAGAAGAACGTCGGGAGTCGGGTTGCCCTCCAAGGTCAAGACCAAGTTCCATATAGGTCATGATAACTTTGGGTGCAGGAGATTTTGCGAATCGCAAAAATCCGGACCACGGCTCAGGAAGGGAAGGGGCAACATGGGACGGAGCAGATTGCTGAACCGGCTCACTCTGAACAGATGCCTCACCATGAGATGGTGGGGCTGAAGAAACAGACCGGGCATCAGTATGAACCGTCGGAACCTGTTGCACAGGTTGGTCCACGGGACCACTATCCTGACACTCAACTTCAGTGCGCAGGACAAACTCTAAGCCGGACTCAACCCACGGCCTCAGGCTTTCGCGTGTTTTCAATCGAGCAGAAGGTGATCCCATAATCTCCACGCCACTTCAGTTTTTGGCAACTGCGGCCACAACTCTTTGCGACCCTGTGCATCCAATACAAACATTTGGTTTGTAGCCACACCGAATCCGCTACCAGATTTGGAAATGTCATTAGCTGCAATAAGATCAAGATTCTTCGTCTCAAGTTTGCGCGCAGCTTCATCCCTAATGTTACTGGTCTCAGCGGCAAAACCAATCAATTTTTGAGAAGTCTTTTTGGTCGAACCAAGAGTTTTCAAAATGTCCTGATTAGCCTCAAACGCAACAGTTATACCGGACCCGTCAGATGTCGTCTTCTTAAATTTCTCATTGCCAAAAGGAACAGGACGGTAATCCGCCACAGCGGCTGTCAGGCAACCCATGTCCGTTCCAGGCCACAAATCCGTACAGGCTTCAAACATCTGATGTGCCGTAGTGACAGACACTCTGGAAATTCCAGCAGGAAAAGAAAGGGCAGTAGGACCGGTTACAACAGTGACATCAGCGCCGCGCAAATAAGCTGCCATGGCCATGCATGCGCCCATGGTGCCACTCGACGGATTGGACCAGAATCGTACAGCATCCCACGGCTCTCGGGTCGGCCCAAGCGTGATAAGCACCTTTTTACCGACAAGATCCTGAGGGCTGATGGCCTTCAATGTCGCAATTAAAATTTCATCAACAGAAGGCATACGGCCAGTGCCGGTATCGCCACAGGCTACATGCCCGGACTCAGGCTGAATGCAAATATACCCCAACTCTTCAAGCATGGCCCAATTACGCTGAGTAGCCGGAGCCGACCACATGCGAGGATTCATAGCTGGTGCGATAAGCTTGGGGCCAGGAAACGCGAGAGCCTGACAAGAAAGCATGTCATCTGCCAAACCAAAAGCAAGCTTGGCTATGGTATTGGCGGAAGCAGGGGCGATGACCATGACATCAGCGACCTGTCCGGGTTCAAGATGATCGAAAGCCGTCTCCGAACCAGGAGTGTCCTTGAACATACGCGTATAGACCGGCGAAGCACCCAATGCCTCAAAGCTCAAAGGCTGAATGAACCGGGTACACGACTCAGTCAGGGTCGCCGAAACCATGCAATCGGCCTCCTGAAACGAACGCACCAGATCAAGCACCTTGTAGGCGGCAATTGAACCGGTAACGCCGAGGTGGACACGCTTGCCCATAAATCCGGCAAATGTGTAATGCGGTTGCATGATACTACTTGCTCTTGAGTCCGCTGCCAGAATCCTTAACCTCCACCGCAAAAATGGTGGTCATAGCCTTGGCAAAGCTGTCATCAATCTGAATGATACAACTCTTATTGAACTTCTCAAAATTAAGAACGTGGACCGTACTCGCCTTATTGTTGGAAATAAGAGTCCAGTTATCCTTGGTCATGTTGTTCACAAAATACTGGACCAGCTCAAGAACTTCCACACGGCCGGAAAAGCGCATGATGGCCGCACGAAATTTTGCATTGTCCAGCTTATAGGAATCATCGGCGTTATAGTCGATCTCCTTGGGAATCATGATATCGTCGAAATCAAGATAGTAGTCCGGCTCCTGATACTGCGCCTCAGGCGACTGACCAGAACTATCGGCTGAAGAACTTGTGCCAGTGGTCGTACACGCCATAAGCCCGCAAACGAGCATGAGCGGCAACAACAATTTAATAAAAATACGCATGGTCTTCTTCCTCCGAATAACTTGAAATGTATTCAATGCTTCAATCGATCTACGATGTCGGCTCTTTCAGCCTGTCGATCTTGTCTTGCAGATATTTTTCCATCTCGCGCCTATCCTTACGGAGACGAACGAGTTCCGATTCCAAAATTTGCAACTTGGCCTTAATGTCCGACGTGTCGAACGTCAACTTCAAAGCCATCTCCTCAATCTCAGCATCCTTCTGTTCAAGAGCCTGTGTCTGCTCAAGAAAATCATCAGGTATACTACCCTCAGAAACTGGAAGCTGCTTCAACTTCTTCTGGCTCCGAGCAAGAAGGACAAAGGCTGTCTTAAGCTTCTGGATATCTTCCTGCTGATTATCAATAATGGTCTTCTGATCAGCAATCACACCCATACAGGAAGCGACTTTGCCTATCACATCATTAAAAGTGGATGCCAATTCGGCATATCCTTCAGTACGAGGAGCAGGCACGTTTGCCCTATGATCGACTTCGATGGTCCGTGGAAACTCGGTTCGCAGGGCATCATCAATCTCGGACGTCACACGTCCTTCACCGTACAAACGGGATATGCGCTCGAAAACAACGAGGGATTCTTCAGGGTACTTTGTGACACGCCCCATCTTGCGGCCCCCAAGAAAATCCTTGAATAGAGCAGCGTACCGACGAGCCGTCGGTGCAGGAATACGAGTGAGTTTGGCTATCTCAGCCACGGAAAGCCAATTCATGTATATGGAATACCATGAATACCGCCAATATCAAGCCCCAAGCGTAAAGTTAGGCATCTTAGAGCTAATTTATTGGTATAATTGAGAAAGAAAAAGATTCCGTTGAATTTCTAGGTGTTGTACAACACTGAGTTCATACAAAAGATGGATATATATTTATGGAAATACCTGAAGATTACCTGCTTGAAAGCTACAATTATGACCTTCCCGAGAAACAGATTGCCCAGGAACCGGCTGATCGTCGCGATGGCTCACGCCTTCTGGTACTGAACCGTAAGGCCGAAACAACGACGCCTTCCACGTTCAAAGACCTACTGGATCACTTGCCTGACAATGCCTTGCTCGTGGCCAACAATTCCCGCGTCATTCCTGCTCGCATATTCGGCACCAAGGCGACCGGTGGCAAAGTGGAATTTCTGCTGCTCACGCCGCTGCCGCTCATTAGTCCAACAGAAAAAGATGGATGGATGACCGCTTCAGTCGAAGGCTTGCTTCGCGCATCCAAGACACCCAAACCCGGGTCCACCATCACCTTTGCCGACGATTTTCGTCTGGTCACAGACACGGCAGGGGAATTTGGGCGTTGGCAGGTTGAATTGCAATGGAAGGGCGACCTAACAGAATTATTCACCCAACACGGCCATCTCCCGCTTCCGCCCTACATCAAACGGCCTGACTGCGAAGCAGACAGGGAGCGCTATCAGACAACGTATGCCAATGAATCCAAAACCGGGTCTGTGGCTGCTCCCACAGCGGGACTGCATTTCACGCCCGAAATACGCGAAAAGATCAAGAGTAAAGGCATTGAGTGGGCTGAGGTCACACTCTATGTCGGATACGGAACGTTCAGTCCGGTCAGGGCCAAAGACATTCGTGACCACAGCATGCACTCCGAATACATCGAGGTACCTGAAACAACCGCCGAAGCCATTCTCAAGGCAAAAGCGGAAGGTCGTCCCGTCATAGCGGTTGGTACCACGAGTGCCCGCACCATGGAGGGTATGGTTCGTGAATCTGGCCGAATCGGAAAATATGAAGGTGAAACAAATATTTTCATATCACCGGGCTATGATTTTAAGGTCATTGACGGTATCCTGACCAACTTCCATTTGCCAGAATCGTCGCTCATCATTATGATCTCGGCTCTCGCTGGAAGAAAAACCATTCTCTCAGCCTATGAGGTTGCTCTGAAAAACGGCTTTCGCTTTTTCTCCTATGGAGATGCGATGCTTATCATATAGCTGGTTATAACCTTTTACTATCATTCACAGAACTGGAGTAATACATGTCTCGAATCGAGGTCCAGGAAGATAGGTGCAAAGGATGTTTGCTCTGCACCACCGTCTGCCCTGTTGACATCATCGTCCAGTCGGACCGGTTCAACGTCAGCGGCTACAAAGTTGCTGAGGTACCCGAAGCTGATGCGGACAAATGTACCGGTTGCGCATCCTGCGCCATGATCTGCCCAGATGTGGCGATCACCGTTTACCGCACCCCAAAAAAGAAGGGGGGCAAATAACATGACCAAAAAAGCAGAACGCATTTTTGTTAAAGGTAACGAAGCTATTGCACGCGGCGCTCTGGCTGCCAAGTGTCAATGTTTCTTCGGCTATCCGATCACGCCCCAGAACGACATCCCGGAATTCATGTCTTCGGAAATGATCAAGGCTGGCGGCGATTTCGTCCAAGCTGAATCCGAAGTGGCCGCAGCAAACATGCTGCTCGGTGCCGGTGCTACCGGTATCCGCGCCATGACTTCCTCCTCTTCACCGGGCATGTCCCTGAAGCAGGAAGCCATCTCATACATGGCCGGCTCCGAAGTCCCGGCGGTTATCGTCAACATGAACCGTGGTGGACCGGGTCTCGGTGACATCGGTCCGGCTCAGGGTGACTACTACCAGTCCACCCGAGGCGGCGGTCACGGTGATTATCGTCACTTCACCTTCGGCCCCGGCACTGTCCAGGAAGCCTACGACCTGACCATCCGCGCCTTTGATATCGCCTTTGAGCACCGCACACCGGTTCTCATCCTTGGTGATGCCATTCTCGGTCAGATGAAAGAACCCATCACTCCGTGGGAACCCGAAGGAGTTGAATCTGAAGGCGGACATGATTGGGCTATCAACGGTCGTGATGACGGTCGCGAAAAGCGTCTCATCAAATCCCTCTTCCTTCAGGAAGGTGAACTGGCCGAACAGAACAAACATTTGCAAGCCAAGTACGACTCCTGGACCGATCTGGCCGAATGCGAAGAGTTTGAAACCAAAGACGCCGATCTCGTTATCTGCGCATACGGCTCCATCGGCCGCATCGCCAAATCCGCCGTCCGCAAGTTCCGCAAGGAAGGCAAAAAAGTCGGCTTGTTCCGTCCCATCACGCTGTACCCGTTCCCGTCTGCACAGCTCAAGGCACTCGCAGACCAAGGCAAGCGTTTCCTGACCATCGAACACAACCTGGGCCAGATGCTCGACGATGTCCGCCTCGCTATCCGTACAGTGACCGATTCGGACTTCTATCCCATCTATCCCGGCAACCTGCCCACCCCGGACGAGCTCGAGGAGCCAATCCTCAAAAGCCTGGAGGGTAAATAAATGTCAGAAATAAATGAAAAAATAGTATTCGAAAAGCCAGAATCCGTCATTGACCGGCCCACCCATTACTGTCCCGGCTGCCATCACGGCATCGCCCACAGACTGATCGGTGAGCTGCTCGACGAAATGAACCTGGCCGAAAAGACCCTTATGACAACCTCCATTGGTTGCTCGGTCTTCCTCTACAATTACCTGAACGTGGATGCTGTCGAAGCTCCCCATGGTCGCGCGCCTGCTGTCGCCACCGGCGTCAAACGTGCTCGCCCCGACCATTTCGTTTTCACCTATCAGGGTGACGGCGACCTGGCTTCCATCGGCATGGCCGAAATCATGCACGCCGCCAACCGTGGCGAAAAAATGTGTGTAATTTTCGTCAACAACACAGTCTACGGCATGACTGGCGGCCAGATGGCCCCAACCACACTCATTGGTCAGACAACGACAACTACCCCCGCAGGGCGTTGCATGACCCACGAGGGTGCGCCCATCCGCATGACTGAAATCATCGCCTCCCTTGGTGGTGTCGCCTTTGCCGCACGCGGTTCTCTCGACTCGGTCAAGAACATCCGTAAAGCCAAAAAATACATAAAAAAAGCCTTCGAATTCCAGGTCAACAACACCGGATTCGGCTTTGTCGAACTGCTCTCCGGCTGCCCGACCAACTGGAAAATGACGCCGCTGCAAGCCAACGAACGTATCCAGAAGGAAATGATCCCATACTTCCCACTCGGCATCTACAAGGATGTGTCTGAGGAAGGGGGTGTCTGCTAATGCGTTACATAGATTCCATTATCGCGGGTTTCGGCGGCCAGGGCGTCATGCTCATTGGCAATCTGCTGGCCTACGCAGGCATGAAAGACGGCCTTAACGTCACCTACATCCCGGTCTACGGCCCGGAAATGCGTGGCGGTACCGCCAACTGCACAGTCGTGCTTTCCCAAGAAGACATTGGCTCGCCCATCATTCACAGGCCCAAATCGCTCATCGCCATGAACCGCCCGTCTCTGGACAAGTTCCAGACACGTGTGGAAGACGGCGGAGTGCATATCATCAACTCCTCGCTCATCGACATGGAGTTGGCTGATACTGATCGTCTGAAATGCTACGGCGTTCCCTGCAACGAGATCGCCGACAAGCTGGGTAACACCCGCATGGCCAATATGGTCGCCATCGGTGCATTTGTGCAGGCTACCGGAATCATATCTCTCGACGCCGTCATCGGCTCCCTTGAGAACGTGATCTCCGCGCGCTATCACAAGCTCATTCCCGCCAACACAGAAGCCATCAAGGCCGGCGCCAAGCACGTCAGCTAGATCGGTTACACGATTTAATTAAAAGCCCGCTGTCAGCATCTGCTGACAGCGGGCTTTTTTGTCTCCGACGGCTAGGGGAGCGAGGGTAAAATCAAGACAAAGAAATTAAGAAGACTGTCAAGATGTCTATTTATACCTATCGAATGATTTGAGTATACATTCCTTCACATTTCAAGGAATTGGGGAAAACCGGGGATATGGTGGTCTGGATTCTCAGGGGTGATCCTTGAGAACGAAACTGTGAGCGGCAAGGCTGTCGTATGGAAATATTCATATGACAAAAAAGGTCGGCTGCAGGAAGCGCATCTTGACGGGCGACTGATCTGTCAGTGCCACTATGACAAAGAAGGGCGCCGCATGCGCGATTACCTTCCGACCACAGCTAGCGCGAACTACCGGGATTACACCTACACCATGGAGAACCGGCTGCTTCGGGCTGGAAATAATTCGTACACACACGATGATAGCGGATTCCGGTCCATCTGGTCCCATGGCGGCACCTATTATCTATACAAATATTCGCACGATTACCGCCTGCTCAGGATGGAGGTGGAAGATCAGAATCGGGTCTTCACCTACCGTCATGACGACAACGGCCAACGCATTGCCAAGTATTGCAACGGCCAGTTGGTCGAGGCATACGCATGGCTCGATTTCGTCCGCCTTGTCGGCTTTCATGACGGACAACACGGATACGAATTCGCCTATCAGGACGAAACCCGCACCCCATACGCAATGCGCCGGGATGATGGCGTAATCGCCTACCTCTTCTATGACCAAGTTGGAAGTCTCCGAGTCGTTGCCGATCCGGAAGGCAATGTGATACAGGAAATTCTGTACGATCCATTTGGCGGCATCATTGAAAACACCAATCCGGGCCTGCGCATCCCTATCGGCTATGCCGGAGGCCTGCACGACCGCGACCTCGGCTTCGTCCGCTTCGGCTGGCGCGACTACGATGCAAACACCAGCAGATGGACCGCCCCGGACCCCATCGGCGACAAAGGTGGCGACTCAGATTGGTATGGGTATTGTCTGGATGATCCGATGAACAGTGTAGACCCATTGGGGTTGATCCTATGCAAGGTCTCATTAACCTTGGCGGCCAATATATTGGCATTCATGAAAGGCTCCCCATATTGGCACATGGCCAATGTGGATTACCAGATGGCGTCGGCCAAAGTCCCTTGCATGGGGTAGGGGAAGGATTCGCGGCCCACGGTCATTTCGCCGGTGAGCGTAAACGTAGTGCGAAAAAGATCGTTGGGGTCAATGATTGCTGAACCGGTCGATTTATACATGATGGGAGCCATCATGGAAAAATCGCGGATATTCATTTTTTCATTTTCAATTTCAGCGGTAAAAGCAAAATCTTCAACGCTCTTGTCGCCGGGCAGGACCAGCCGTTGTGATCGGATATCCACCCAGCCAGAATGCGGAAGTTTGGCTCCATCCGGCAGGAACAGACTGCCTGAAGCACGCAAAGTGCCCTTGAAATCACCGAAACCAAGCAAATATGTCAGGTTGAGGTCTCCTTCAAACTCGAACACCCCATTCGAAAACAATTCCAAAGTACACTCAGGCCCGCCGGTATCGAGTCGAACCGTAGCCAGCGGAGAAAAGCCCATGGTCACATAGGCACGCTTGAAATGAAGAGCGCCCGGAGTCTGGGCCACCGTGACCTTAAAATCCCGCACACGAAAGCTAAATGGACCATCCCGATCCAGTCCTTCCCAGGTCATCCCCACAGAGGGAAGTTGTTCATCAACACGGGTCAAAGCAGACGCCCATATCTTATCCCACGGCGTAAACAGTGCGATTCCGATCAGGAACCCCAGCATAATAAGAAAAAAACGAACCAGGATTCTTCCAGGCAGTGAGGAATTTGTTTGCAAAGAGGGTTTCATCGCAGCCCTCTCATCGTGCCAGCACGAGATGTACGTCTGCCAGACGCGGATCATCGTTGTTACGGGTCAACGTAAAATCAGGGGTTTGCAGGCTGGCGCGATCACGTAAATCTTGCAAAAAATCCGTCAACATAATCAGCGTAAGACCAGTAAATGTAACCTGTACTCCTTCTACATTCTCATCGAGGTGAGTGGAACGAATGGAGGTCAGACGATCTTCAAGCATCCTGTCGTCAATGATGCGCCACGTGGCATCCTTGGCCGACAGATGAGCGAGATCACCTCGTTTGGCACGCAGAGATTGTATGCCATGCACAATGGGCACAACCCGTGCGTACTGTTCCTTTTCCGCCTCAATCTGTTGAAGAAGGGTGTTGGTAAAAATATATACGCCCACGAACACAGAAAAAAAGACTCCTGCCAGACCAAACAGCGCCATCTTAAAAAATCGCTGCTGAGCATCAGGAGGCCAACTGCTCCATGGATATGTTCGTTGAGTGCGAGCCATTTATTGCAACTCCACATTCAGACTAAAAACTATACGGTCGCCCACAGGGTCACTTTTATACAACGAAAAAAGGTAATGATCATCATCAGTCAGCTTATCAAAATACGTGGTAAATCCTTGTTCATCCCCAGCAAAAGAGCCTCGTACGCGCCCGGTCTTGCCGCTCAAGGTTATGCCCTCCAACCGCAAATTTTCATCCGCAGGACGACTCAAAGCCGCAAGCAATTTGAGCGGATCCAGCCCGATGCTATTGGTAGCCAGAAGTTTGCCGTGTTCAAACTGCAAACGTCCGAACGGCGAAGTACCTATATCCTGCCCGAGAGCTGACATATACTGCGCGTTTATCTCACTTCGAATTTCTTCAAGCTGATTATAATGAAAAAGATAGCGCAATCCCTGTCCGCCAAGGAAAAGACTACCAATAACAAACACCCAGACAAAATTCCGAAGGAATCGTCTGGACGTCTTGCCGGACCTGAATACAGGTATTTTACTGTTGGATTCTGACTTCGTCATAACTCTGATGCATTGAATACGCGAAACCCCGACACTGAGCAAGCCATGCCCACATTCGAAACACCAAACAGGAATCCGCAAAACAAAAAACGACGTACCACGTTATACACGCAATACGCCGTCCACAAAGAATATTTTTCCACTCCGCACCAACACCGCGAGGCTTGGGAGAGTGATACAGATGCTCGGCGAAAGGATTTGAGTTTCCCACAGTCGTAGCCTAGCTACAATGAGGACAGACTCAATCCTTCCAACGACACAGATGCGCCGCTATCGCAAGCCGACTTACAAGCTCTCAGCAGCTCTTTCAACCGACTCCTTGAAACCTTCACGAGCATCCAGAATTTTCTGCGTCAGTCCGTCATCATGCAAAGCAAGAATCTGGGCAGCCAGCCATGCAGCGTTCTTGGCACCGACCTTATCCAATGCAAGTGTACCGACCGGGAAACCCGGAGGCATCTGCACAGTGGCAAGCATCGCATCCATACCACCGAACGGAGAACCGGCCAGTGGCACGCCGAGTACGGGCTTGGTGGTCTTGGCGGCAACAGCTCCTGCAAGATGTGCGGCCAGACCTGCGGCACAGATAAACACCTGCGCACCATCAGCTTCAAATTCTTCAACCAATCGTGCCGTCCGTTCCGGTGTCCGGTGTGCGGAAGACACCGTAAAAACATGATCAATCCCCAACTCTTTCAGTAAATCAGAGCAAGGACGCATCTTGTCTTCATCGGAAATTGACCCCATGAAAATTACAACCTTAGGCATCTCTCTTCCCTCTCGATTGTCCGTTAAAAAAAAGTGCGCCCAATTCAGGCGCACTCGTTTTCACGTATCTATTTCAAACGCTTTAAACCTTTATCAGCTATATCATTTCGATAATAACTCTTATCGAAATGAACCTTGCCCACGGCCTCATAGGCCTTTTCCCGAGCAGCGGCCAAATCATCCCCAAGCGCGGTGACACAAAGGACACGTCCGCCCGAAGTCACGATCTTATCGCTATCGACTTTGGTTCCAGCCTGGAAAACCTTGACTCCGTCCATAGCATCCGCATCCTCAAGGCCGGTAATTTCCATGCCTTTGGGGTAGGAACCGGGATAGCCTTCAGCGGCTATGACCACACCACATGCGGTCTGCGAAGTGGATGTCACTTCAATCTGATCCAGCTTGCCGTCGATGCAGGCGAACATGATCGTCAGCAAGTCGGTCTCCAAGCGCATAAGCAACGGCTGGCATTCGGGATCACCAAACCGGACATTATATTCAAGCACACTGGGGCCGTTTTCGGTGTACATCAGGCCAGCATACAACACACCTTTGAACGGCTGCCCCTTGGCGGCCAGATGGCGCAAAATAGGCTTAATGCAAAGTTCAGCGGTCTCGGCATATTTATCTTTGGGAAGGATAGGGGCAGGGGAGTAGGCTCCCATTCCGCCAGTGTTGGGACCGGTATCACCTTCATAGGCAGCCTTGTGGTCCTGACTGGAGGGCAGCATGGCGTAGTTGGTGCCATCACAAAAACACAGGAAGGAAGCTTCTTCACCCTTGAGTGTTTCTTCGATGACCACACGGTCCCCGGCTGAGCCGAATACCTTTTTGACCATCATCTCTTCCACAGCTTCAATGGCTTCTTCTTCAGAGGTTGCCACGATCACGCCCTTACCGGCGGCCAGACCGTCAGCCTTGACCACGAGGGGTGCGCCGCGCTCCTTGATAAAAGCCACGGCAGCTTCATATTCGTCGAAGACACGAAATGCCGCAGTGGGCACGCCCGCGTCGGCCATGACATTCTTAGAAAAAGCCTTGGAACCTTCCAGATTCGCTGCAAAGGCGTTCGGGCCGAAACACGGAATGCCTTCCTGTGTAAGCGAATTTTCCAGTCCGAGTACCAACGGCATCTCGGGACCAACGACGACCAGATCAATTTCACGATCTTTGGCCAATTTGACCAGAGCCGGAATATCGTCATCTTTAATATCTATATTTTCACCAATCTGGGCGGTGCCGCCATTACCGGGCGCGCACAGGATGGATTCAACTTTCGGGCTCTGAGCAAGCTTCCAGCACAAGGCGTGTTCACGCCCACCGGAACCGACAATCAATATCTTCATGAGTAAATTCCCCCTCTATCTGTTTTCGGGATGTACACGGTGTAAGGAAAATCGGTTTTTTTATCAAGGTTGTGATGCCTCCAGCGGCTGGGGGAAAGGGAGAACAAACCCTTTGGAAAGGGTTCTTTCTCTCCCTTTCCCCCAGACCCCCTATCCCTCTCTTTTCCTAAACTTTTTGGTGCCGCTTCGCGGAGAGGGGCATCAAAATACAATGTTTTGTGGGTATATAAAAATGAATCATTTGTAGAAACCATAAAAAAACCCGATCTGGTATTTTTACCAGACCGGGAGATGGGGTCAGCGAGGGTCGAATTTAGTCGACTTTGGCGTATGCCTTGGGGGCTGCACCACAAATAGGACATTTTTCAGTGGGCTCACCGTCCTGCGTATGACCACAGACGGAGCAGATGTAAAAGTCAGCTTCGGCAAAAGTATCAGTATCGGCTTCAAGAGCCTGTGTGTACAGCTCGGCGTGAATTTTCTCAGCCTCGTTGGCGAATCCGAAATAACGCAAGATAGCATTTTCGCCTTCGGCTTTGGCGTCTTCCATCATCTCGGGATACATGGATTTGAACTCAAAAGTTTCGCCCTCGATGGCGGCTTTGAGATTATCCTCGGTAGAGCCAATACCTTTCATAAGACGAAGGTGCGCATGGGCATGAATGGTCTCGGCGGCTGCAGCTGCACGAAAGAGCTTGGCAACACCGGGCTTGCCATCTTTTTCAGCCTTTTCGGCAAATGCCAAATACTTACGGTTGGCCTGAGATTCACCTGCAAACGCTTCCTTCAAATTTTCCAAAGTCTTACTCATTGTATTCTCCTGTCTCAATTTGGTTGCAGCAACCCGACACAGGTGCTGTGAATGTTCATTTGTTGAAAATTAGTAATGATTCTCAAATAGAAAATCAAGAACTATTTACCACTGAATACAACACAGTGTTCCATTTTGACAATTCACAAAATGCTGACTCTTCAAAAAAATCTCCGACAACCACAGATGTGAGGCTTGCGAGAGGGGTGTAGCTGCTAGGCGAAAGGGTTTGAGTTTCCCACAGCCGTAGCCTAGCTACGGTGAGGACAGACTCAATTCTTTCAACGACGCAGATGCGCCGCTATCGCAAGCCGAGTAACGAAGCAAACAAAAAAAGAACCGCCTTTGTCTGGGAGGAAAGGATGAATATCCCAGACAAAGGCGGCTCAAACCCGCGTGTTAGTGGGGAGCATTCGCTCCCGGGAAATTAAACGCCCCTGGTAAACAGAGTCAGGGCAAATGCAGCCATGGCAGCAACTCCAGACAAGATCAAAGGACGGCGGGTGTTCTTACGAACAATGCGAAGCGGCGCGTTCTGCGAGCCGTTCTGCAAGGCCATCATGGCGAGTCGAGTATCGTTTTCCATGCTCATAATTTTGCTCCTTTTCGGGTGCCGTCACCCAAACGCTTTTCCATATCTGCACATCTACGAAACAGCGTGTAATCAATCCAATTGTTTTGTTTGATTAACTCCTTCGGTTTTTCTGATGACAAAACCAATCTTAATCGGTATCGATAATTGACTCCATAAAAGAAGGTGATCAACGATATGGAACTCTATCAGCTCAAGACATTCGTGGTGGTGGCCGAAGAGGAGCACCTGACCCGTGCGTCAGTACGATTGCATACGAGCCAACCCACGGTCAGTGCACATATCAAAGCGTTGGAAGAAGAACTTGAAACACGGCTGTTTATCCGCACGCCCAAGGGTATGCGGCTGACAGAGGCGGGTGAACGACTTCGAAATAAGGCGAAGGAAGTTCTTCAGGCAGCAAGGGAATTGACGCTTGAGGCGCGAAACATGGGCGATGAACTGGTGGGTGATTTATCCATTGGACTGAACACGGACGCCGAATATCTGCGCATCGTGCCACTGCTCAATTCTCTCGGTGAAGAGCACCCCAAAATCACCATGCAAATCCAACAACGGGCGAGTACATCGGTACAGGACGCCATTCTGAACGGTGTATTGGACTGCGGCTTCATCTTCGGCGAACCTCGTCATCTGGACATTCATTCCGTTAAACTGAAAGATACACAATTCTTCGTCGCCGTACCGGACATCTGGAAAGACCGTATTCCCGGTGGGCTTGAAGCTCTTGCCGATCTTCCGTGGATCATGGACCCCAGCGATAACCCGTTACAAAAACTGACTGACCCGTTTTTTCGGGCCAGAAACATCAAGTTACCCATTCAATTAGAAGTGGACGGCGACGAGGTTATTCGTGTGCTGGTGGCTGCTGGCAAGGGGGTTTCATTCCTGCGAAAAAACGAAGTCGAAGCAGCCAACCGCATCGGCCAGACCGTCCACTCCATACCCTTTGATGAACTCTTTATTGATGTCCGTTTCGTTTGGTTGAAACGACGGGATCAGGACCCGGTCATGCAGGCCGTCATCGATCATGTAAAAAAATCCTGGGACATCAAATAGGGCGGTTATACACCCCATTCCTTACGGACTATATCAATAAGGATAGACATGGACGGATCGTCTGCCTGATTCTTACGATACACAAAATTCATCTCCAACGAATGACGCCCCAATAACGGGCATTCCGCACCTTGATTCGACGCCAGCAAACAATCTGCCTCGTCGTCACGCATTACACCAAGCGCCTTGCCTTCGACGACAAGTGGTCGCATGACTTCTTCCGAATTCACGCTGATAATCTGAGCCGGAACAATCCCATACTCATTAAACAACTTTACCTGCAATTCCTGAAGCGGACTGTTGCTGGTAGCCACCACCCAAGTATATGCAGAAAGCTCTTCGGGACCGGCCTTGGCCAAATCCTTTTTCATATGCGCGGCTCCCATGACACAATAAAAAGGATCAGCTAACTTAATAGTGTCAAGATCGCCGTAAGGGTTACCGGAAAAAATGAATCCGGCGTCCATATTTCTGGCCCGAATTTCACTGAGAATCACCCCGGAAGGAGATTGGGCAAGCTTCAAGTTAAGACGTGGAAACCGTTCTGCAATCTGATTGAGCAGACCACTGACCTTGAGATACTTGGGATCAGCACACAATCCGAGGGCCATCTGTCCGGTGACGGCACCGCCCAGAGTCACAGCCCGGGCTTCAAGCGTATTGGCTGCGGCAAGGACTTCGATAGCATCATGTACCAATTCAGACCCTGCATGGGTCAACTCCACACCACGCGCCACGCGGTCAAATAATCGAACACCAAGTTCCTCTTCAAGGGCCTTGATATGTGCGCTGACCGCTGGCTGTGAAGCATGGACTCGCTTACCCGCACGGGTGAAATTTCCCTCTTCGGCCACAGCCACGAAAGTTCTAAGTTGATAGAGTTCCATTACGCCTTGATTCCTCCGACGACTCATCGAGCCATCAGCTTTACTTATAGGTGGTCTCATGCATTGTTATTGGACCAATCGGCTGTCCTTTCCATATGAGTGATTTCAAGGACTTTATCAAATTTGAGGGCAGACCGAGGAGAATTCCATGTTGCGTGAAGAAAAGACCAACGGTTTTGTTTACCTGTTCACACCAGAAGATTGCGATACTTTCTATCGCATGCCCAGAATGCTTAAAATTACCAAGGCATTCCTCTGGGTCGGTGTTGCCTTTCTCATGAGCGTGGGTGTGAGTCAACTGGTCTGATCATCCAAATATAATTTTGTCGCGACCGGTATCCTTGGCTTTGTATAAAGCCTGGTCCGCTCGCTTCACTAATTCATCGCCTGTCTCTCCGGGTGTGTGCATAACAACGCCGAAGCTGGCTGTAATCCTTCTTGGAACGCCAGTAAAAGCAGAATGCTTGACTGCCAAGCGCAGTCTCTCCGCCACCTTGATAGCGCGCTTCTCCCCAGTGCCGGGAGACAGGACGATGAATTCTTCTCCGCCCCAGCGGGCCAAAACATCCCCGTCCCGAACCTGATCTCGAACCAACTGAGCCATTTCACGCAGCACTGCGTCGCCTACGTCATGACCATAAGTGTCATTGACAGATTTAAAGTGGTCAATATCGAACATGATCAGCCCGAAAGCCGTATCAGTCCCTCTCAAACGGCTAAGTTTTTCCATCAGGCTGCGCCGATTAAATGCCTTGGTCAGTGGATCGGTTGACGCTTCCCCTTGAAAATGAACCCGTTCGTCTTCCAGATCACTCACATCCTGAAACGAAAAAAGCCGCATATCCGTGCCCGGAAACTGGTTGAAGGTCACGCTGAAAACCCTTGGCCGTGAACCGGGATTTCGTGGGTTCTCTATGTGCAGCACATGATCGCGATCAACAGGGTCATTGACCATTGATTCGATCCACTTATGCGGATGCCCGTCGTATATTTCATTATTCTGTTGTAGAATGAAATCTTCCAACCCCATATCCAAAGCACACGCACTTTCTGCTGTATCCAGACCGAGAAAAATACGTAAGGGCTGGTTCATATATGTCACATCAACCCCATCCACCAGCACGGCTGGACCGGGGAAAAAATCAAGTAATCGGTACAGGGAATAATCAGCATGAGCCATGCGTCGGGTCATGGAAATATCCCGCGCGCACTGCATGACCGCTTCACGAAGTTGCGAGCCATCCACAGGAAGCCTGAAAAACTTGTCAACGCCCAGTTCCACGGCCTGCACCAGCCCATATGGAGCATACGAACCAAAAGTGACGATCACCTTGAGACTGGGCATGGCTTCGCGGGCCTCTTGCAAAAGAAGCAACCCGTCCAGTTGTTCAATATTCAAATCCATGATCAGGATTTCCGGCTTGAGATCATGAAATAGCCGCAATCCTTCACGTCCATTCACAGCCCCATGGACATACGCGTTCCCGCCTTCCAGCAAATCCACCATGCGTTTGCGCTCCAAAGTATCACCTTGGACCACAAGAATATTCAAGAGAATCTTCCCGTTCAACTGCATGGCGTTCGCCCCTACACACCCATGATATTGTAACCGGAATCCACGAAGACTATATCGCCGGTGGTACCGGAGGAAAGATCTGATGCGAGATACAAGGCACATTTGCCCACGTCATCAATGGTAATATTACGGTGCAGAGGAGCTTTTTCCTCAATACGACCAAGAATAGACTTAAATCCAGATATACCCGAAGCGGCCATGGTTTTGACCGGCCCTGCGGAAATGGCGTTGATACGTACCCCGGCTTCACCCAAATCCACGGACAAATAACGCACACATGCCTCAAGAGCGGCTTTGGCCACGCCCATGGCGTTGTAGTTGGCAACCACCTTGCCCGCACCGTAATAGCTGAGTGTCAGGACGGAACCACCCTTGTTGAGCAATTTTTCATACGCACGACACAGGGCAACCAATGAAAAGGAAGAAACATCCAGAGCTACTTTGTATCCTTCGCGGCTGGTGTCGATAAACCGCCCCTTGAGGTCTTCACGATTGGCGTAAGCGATGGAATGAACCAGAATATCCACGTCGCCCCATTGCTCTTGTACGAGCCGTGCGCCGTCCGCAATCTCTCCGTCCGATGTCACATCACACTTGAACATGAACTCGCCACCAAGCTCATCACAGATAGGTTCCAGCCTGCGCTTGATCGGATCTGCCGCATAACTGAAGGCAATACGTGCCCCATGTTCCTTAAACTGCTTGGCGATGCCGTAGGCGATGGAGCGATCGTTAACAACACCGAAAATAAGGGCTTTCTTTCCTTCCAGAAGCATACGTTCTCCTTTTGCTGGCTCGCAGTGTACCTGCGTTGCGCCAGCATGGCGATAGAAACCTACATGGCTGCGAAGACCTTTTCCAAAATTCGTGCACTGTTAGGCCCACCATTCAAATCAAGACCAAGCGGGGCGGCTTCCATGTCCAAAGCTTTCGCCATGTGTGAAGCGAGAAGGGTGGGTTCAAGGTCATCGGAAGTGATGACGCGCAGACCACCCTTTTTCTCAATACGCCGAGCACGCATATTCTGCTCACGGTTCTGCAAGAAAGGATACATCAGCCCAAAGGTGTTAGTCGCCAACAGATTCATGGTGGTATTGTATCCGCCAAGCGATACGGATAAACGAGCCAGTTCCAGATAGGCCAGAAATCGCTTGGTAAACCGTTTGACCGTGATGTGATCGTGTGAAGCAGCCTGTTCTTTCAATTCCTGAAAATGATCTTCGGTTGCATAAGGACCAGTGAACATAACCAGTTTATGCGGATGGGTTTCATTAAGCTTGGGGGAGGCGCCCATGACGCCGGTGAGCATGTCATGCCCGATATGACCGCCGCCCACGGATGTGACGATAAGCGGGGTGTCCCCCAGATTCAATTCATCGGTCAGGGCCGCCGTCTGGATGGGGTCTGATTGACGCGCGACATAGCCAGTGTAATGGACTTCCGGCACGATCCCGTCCACGCCGGGAAACGTTTCGTCGAGCTTCACCAGCTTCGGATCGGAATGAACCAGTACATGATCAAAATTAGGATTCAAGTAGCCATGGACGCGCTCAACCTGCCGTTTCATGTCGTCCTTTTCCACCAAAATATCACGCACACTACATACGGCCTTGCATTTGCCGTATTCACCCTTGCGGACCTTTTTCAGGATAGGCAACAATTCAAAACGAAATTTCTTGCGCCCAAACGGAAACAGTTCGACCATAAAAATATCCGGCTGATATTCAGCCATGATTTCCTTGAACTGACGCAGACGACGTACCAGCACTTCATCGACTTGGGCTCCTTCCTCCAGCGGAATGAACCGGGTAAACTTAGAATCCATCATCAGGCCGGGAAGCTGAATCTGTGTCATGTTTGCAGGCGGATCGAAATCCACCTTGGCACCGCCTGTCACCAAAATGACCTCGTGGTCCTTGAGCCCCTTGACGATTTCAAGCGAACGAAACATATGCCCCACGCCAAGGACATGCTGACAATAAAAGACAATACGCATTTACAGCTCCATATTGAACTGGCCGGGAGCCAACTCATTTTCCAGACATTCGATACGATGCAGTCGGTACGCTTCAAGCGGATCTGGATCGTTCGGCATGAACTCCAAACCGGTCAAGGCATAGGCCAGACACTTGAGCACGCCGTTGTGCGTGACAACTAGGACGGACTTGTCAGGATGTTCCTCGGAAAAATCAATAAGCGCGTCACAGGTACGCATAAGAACATCATTGCGGCTTTCGCCTTTGGGAGGGCAAAAATCAAAGCCCTTGTATTCCTGCTGTTTCACCTGCTTCCTGATCTGCTTCAAATCTTCCTTGGTCAAACCTGTCCATTCACCCCAATCCTGTTCACCGAGCCGAGTGTCTTCATGTATGGGTAACCCAAGCTTTTCATTAATGATAGCGGCTGTTTCCTTTGCCCGTCCAAGAGAACTGGTCAGGATGCATTCAAGCCCGCCATCGGCCAAAGTTCCGGCCCATTTCCGAACCATCTCACGGCCTTCTTCACTCAGTGAAATATCTTCTGTCCCCTGAATACGAGACTCACGATTCCAGTCGGTCACCCCGTGACGCATGCAAAAATATGTGGTCATTGTGTGGCTCCATTGCGCACAATATCTTCCATAATGCGCGTCATTTCTCGATAATTATTTTGTGCAGTATGTACGTCCCGAACATATGCGGCGCAGTGCGCTGCCAGTTCGTTTCGCAAAACAGGATTCAAGGCCAACTGCCTGACCCCCGCTGTGAAATCTTTATGGGTTGCATTGGTAATCAATCCGGTCTGTCCGTGTGACACCACCATGGGCGCGCCTTCGTCGTCAGTGGCCACCACTGGAAGGCCGCACATCTGGGCTTCCAGATAGACCATACCCAAGCTTTCCTTCAACCCAGGAAAAGCAAACATGTCACCCGCACTGAAAATGGTTGCGAGTTCCAAACGATCAATCATGCCCAAAAAACGTACCCGTTCACCAAGTAATTCTTTTGCCCGTGCTTCCAATTCAGCCCGACACGGTCCGTCACCACCCACGACCAATGTGATATTCTGACCTTCGGCAATAAGCTCGGCGCAGGAATCAAACAACCAACGCAATCCTTGTTCCTTGACGCCTGATCGCATCATGGCAACGGTCACGATGACAACAGAATCACCGGTCGACCATTTTTTTCGTAACTGAGCACCAGCCACTGTATCCTGTTTAAGTAATCCCTTCGGAAGACCCGGCTGAATGGCGGTATATCGAGACTGCGAAAGTAATTTGGCGCAACCACGCACATCATTTTTTCGGTTGCAAAAAATATGATCAGCCCGAAGCATGGCCCGTTTGTTCAGCGTATATCCCGACCATGTCGCCAGTTTCTTTCCCCGGTTCTCGGCGTAACTCGCCTGAACAATAAAATAGGGAATATTCAAACGATGAGTAGCGGTCGGTCCAAAAACGTCAGGAACCTTGTAATATGAGCCAAATGTCAGCCAACAATCCGCACCTCGAGCTGCACGAACCATACGGTCCACAGCCAAAAATCCACCGGGCCACAAAGCTGGCTTGCGATAAATTTCCTTAGCCGGGAAATAAGGGAGAGCAAAAACATCATGCCCCAGTTCACGGAGGGTATCCAAAAGATCACGCGCAATTGTCACGTCGCCAGAGACAGACGGATTATCAAGCGGCTTGAACGGTGTGCACAAGGCGATCTTCACTGATAACTCTCAAGTTGTGTACTGTAAAAAAACATCAAAGCTGTCTATTCAATAATCAGCCATGAAATCAATTTTTCGGTGGAACCAATGGAATTGGTTTCTTCGGCACATCCGGCAAATTTGCCAACCGGGATTCCACGACCCGACGGTTCGGATATGTGTCTACGATAGACTCCAGCAATTCTCTTGCCTTGGCATGATTCCGGTCGTTTTCATAGATATCAGCCAACAAAAAGATTGAAAGAGCACGTGTTTCTTCGGAAACGCCTTCCAAATTCAACAATGATTCAAGAGCATTTTTTGCCTGGGACCAACTGGAAATAAAGCTGTAACTTTGCGCCAATTCATACAGGCACTGTGCCTTGTCATCGGTATTTTCTGCACTATCAGCGCAATACTGCAACGTGGCCGCGACCTGACCATAATTGCCCATATCTCGATACAATCGTGCCATGCGTAACTGCGTCTGCGTTGTCTTATCAGGAAACTCTGCTGCATGAAGCAAGCATTTTTCAAATGATTCTATTGCTTTGGGTTTATTTCCAAGTACAGAATACACTTCACCAAGCTGGTACATTATTTTCCAGCCTTCTTCTTGATCATCACCAAGTTCCAGATACATCGCTTCAAGCAAAATCACTGCCCGGTCATATTCTCCTTTGACCGTCACGGCTATTTCACTCAACCGTTCCCATGCTTCCTTGCGAAAGATTCCTTGTGGTGCGGCCTGCAAATATTGTTCGTATTCCTTTTCCGCTTCGAGATAAAATCCCTTGGAATAGGATGTACGAGCTTGCTCAATGTCATCTCCCCCCGGGGTAGGCTCAGTGGAACATCCACTCGCACCCATCAGAGATACAAAAAGAAATATTATAAAAAGTAAACGCTTCATACCGCCCCTTTACAACCACATAAAAAACACCCTCTCACTTTCCCTCAACTTTCGCGAAGCGCGACACAAAGTTATGGAAAGAAGAGGGTATGAGGGTCAGGGGAATGAAATCGATAAACCTCTCAAGATTTTTTGTTTTCATTCCCCTGCTCGCCTGCGGCGTCCCCCTTTATGATTGTTTTTCAGTGAGTTCTTCGTCGTCATCCATGACCAGGTCGAAACCGGCCACCTTATTGTCGGCATCCATACGCACCAGGCGCACACCCTGTGTGGCGCGGCCTCGTGTCTGGCTGACTTCCGACACGGACATTCGGATAACCTTGTTCTGCGTGGTGAGCAGAATAACGTCATCGGATTCGTTAACCATGCGTGCACTGATGACCTTTCCGGTCTTGTTGGTAAGACGCATGTTCAAGATTCCCTTACCACCACGAGTCTGGCTACGATACTGATCGATTGATGTCCGCTTACCAAATCCGCCTTCGGATACCGTCAGCAGTTGATCGCGGTCAACATCACCAGTAACAACACACGCCACAACTTCATCGTTGGGCCTAAGTGCCATACCTTTGACGCCTGCGGTGGCGCGACCCATAGGCCGAGCGTCGTTGATATTGAACCGGATAGCGGAACCCTCACGGCTCGCGAGGATACAATCCACATCCCGATCCAATTCACGAACGGTCATGAGTTCGTCATTATCACGCAAATTCACAGCCCTGATGCCGGTCGTGCGGCAATTGGCATACAACCCGATGGAGGAACGCTTGATCATGCCCTTCTTGGTCACGAACAGGAAGAACCTGTCATCATCGAATTCACGCAGCGACAAGCACGTTGCGATATGCTCATCCTTTTCCAGTGGCAGCAAGTTGTTCACATGCCCACCCTTGGCGTAACGGCTGCCTTCAGGCACCTGATGGACCTTGATCTTGAACATCTTACCGAAGTTCGTGAACAGGACCAGATGCTGATGATTGGTAGTCAACATGAAGGTGTGGATAAAATCGCCGTCACCGGTCTGAACACCAGCAATTCCCTTACCGCCACGTCGCTGTGCCGTGTAGTTGGACAGCGGAGTACGCTTGATATAACCGCGTCTGGACAGGGTGATAACAGTCTCTTCATCAGGAATGAGATCTTCAATATCAATAGAATCGAGGTCTGCCAGGAGCAATTCGGACTTACGCGGTGTGGCGTAATTTTCCTTAATTTCGGTCAATTCGTCACGAATGACACCTTTCAAAACTTCTTCGTTATCAAGAATAGACCTGAAGTATTCAATTCTCTTCATCAGCTCGGCCAGTTCTTCAAGCAGTTTGTCCTGCTCCAAACCAGTAAGCTTCTGGAGACGCATATCCAAAATGGCCTTGGCCTGAATCTCGGACAACTCGAAGCGGTCCATAAGAGAATTACGGGCTTCTTCAGGCGATTGGGATGCGCGAATGAGTTTGACAACTTCGTCGATGTTATCAAGAGCGATGTGTAAACCTTCCAGAATGTGGACGCGCTTTTCACACTTATCGAGATCAAACTTGGTCCGACGGATAATCACCTCACGGCGATGATCCAAAAAGTATTTGAGTACTTCTTTCAAATTCAACAGCATGGGACGTTTACCAACAACAGCCATCATATTGATGCCGAAACTGGTTTCCAACGGGGTGAATTTGTAGAGAGAATTAATAATGATGTCGGCGATGGCACCGCGTTTCAGATCAAGGACGATACGAATACCGGTACGATCTGATTCATCACGCAGGTCGGAAACACCATCGACCTTTTTATCATGCACCAGCTGGGCAATCTTCTCGACCAGCGTGGATTTGTTGAGAGCAAAAGGGATCTCCTTGATCACGATCCGTTCTTTCTTCCCCTTATTGGCTTCTTCCTTTTCCACAATACCACGGATTTTGATAGAACCACGACCAGTGGTGTAGGCATCAATCAATCCCTGGCCACCGAATACGGTACCGCCAGTCGGGAAATCTGGACCTTTCACAAATTCCATCATGGATTCAACAGAACAATCCGGATTGTCCAAGATATGTACACAACCGTCGATAAGCTCGCTCAAATTGTGAGGTGGAATGTTGGTTGCCATACCGACAGCAATACCAGTGGTACCGTTCAATAAGAGGTTCGGCACCTTGGTGGGCAGGACAGACGGCTCCTGCATTGTGTTGTCGTAGTTGGGATTGAAATCAACAGTCTGCTTTTCGATGTCGCCGAGAAACTCGCCGCACAACTTGGCCATGCGAACTTCAGTATAACGCATTGCAGCCGCAGAATCGCCGTCAATGGAACCGAAGTTACCCTGACCATCCACCAGCATGTCGCGCATAGAGAAATCCTGGGCCATACGGACCAAGGCATCATATACTGCGGAGTCACCATGCGGATGGTATTTACCGATGACGTCACCGACCACACGAGCAGATTTCTTGTAAGCGCGATTGTGGTAGTTGCCGAGGTCGTGCATGGCGAATAAAATACGCCTATGCACGGGTTTTAACCCGTCACGCACATCCGGGATAGCGCGTCCTATGATGACAGAGAGGGAATACTCAAGATAACTTTTCTTGAGTTCACTTTCGATGGTAATCGTATCACTCATTCGTTTGCCTCAAAATTAGATATCCAGTTCTTGCACAGCCAGTGCATTCTTTTCGATGAACTCTCTACGGGGTTCCACATTGTCGCCCATGAGGTCCGTAAAGATGTCATTGGCCGCGGCCGCATCTTCGATATGTACCTGAAGCATGGTCCGCTTCTCGGGGTGCATGGTGGTTTCCCAGAGCTGATCCGGGTTCATTTCACCCAAACCTTTGTAGCGCTGGATGGACCAACCGCGATGAGCCTCTTCGATGACAGCGTCATATAGCCCGAAGATGCCCGAGATTTCTCTCTCGCTCTCTTTCAGCCTCAGAGTGAACTCGAACCCGCCACAGGTTTCCCGAAGCTCTCCATACGTATTGAAGCCTTGTTTGTAGAGCTTGGAATAAAAGAACTCCATAGCCAGTCGCGTACGGTGTCCGTTTTCATTTTCAAAGCTGATATACGTACGGTCTTTTTCCAGTTCCAAATCTCGTTCAGTCTCAATAAAGACCTTGAATCCATTGGTTTCAAAATCCTTTTTGAACTCTTCAGGACTATTGTCCTCAAAGTAGGTGTAAGAAATCCGATCAGGAAAATTGAGCAATTTGTGGTACAGAGCCGGTTCAATACCCACTGTTTCAGCCTCACCAAACTTGGCGCGCAGAAAACGGGATTTTTCCATCAACTCCATAAGCTCACTGCCAACAAAGGTCTTTTTCTGTGCTTCAATAGCCAAATCAGCACCGACTTTTTCCAACAGGAAATTATCCAGCTCAAGATCGTCCTTAATGAACTTTTCAAACTTGCCCTTGTGGGCACGGTACAATGGAGGTTGTGCTATATACAAATGCCCTCGGTTGATCAGCTCTTCGTACTGTCTGAAAAAGAATGTCAGCAGCAAAGTACGAATGTGAGAGCCGTCAACATCAGCATCAGTCATGATAACGACTTTGTGATAGCGCAGCCTGTTGTAATCTTTTTCTTCTTCTTCACTGCCAATGCCGATACCAAGGGCCGTGATCATGGCACGAATTTCCTTGTTGCCGAGCATTCTGTGCATGCGAGTTTTTTCGACATTAAGAATTTTACCACGCAGCGGGAGAATAGCCTGACATTTAGGATCTCGGCCCTGTTTGGCCGAACCACCTGCAGAATCACCCTCAACAATAAAGATTTCTGATTCCTCAGGCTTCTTGGACTGGCAGTCAGCCAACTTGCCCGGGAGCGAGTTATCGGAAAGGGCACCTTTACGTCGAACCAGATCGCGAGCTTTGCGGGCTGCTTCACGAGCACGGGATGCATCAACGACTTTCTCGATGATGAAACGCGCTTCCTTGGGATTTTCTTCAAAGAAGGTATTCAGCTTCTCGTAAATCACACCGGCAACCAGACCGGATGCTTCGGAGTTACCGAGCTTGGTCTTGGTCTGTCCTTCGAACTGCGGATCAGGCAGCTTAACGGAAATGACGGAGGTCAAACCTTCACGAACATCATCACCAGTCAGGCGCTTGACCAATTTCTTGGGCAAATCACCATTCTGGATATAATTGTTGATGGCGCGGGTCAGTGCCGTTTTGTAACCGGCCAAGTGTGTGCCACCTTCAATAGTACGAATGTTGTTCGCAAATGTGTAGGTGTTTTCCTTGTATGCCGAGGTGTACTGCAATGCGAACTCGACAACCATGTTTTCAGATTCGCCTTCGCCGTACACTATTTCACCAATAGTACTCAAACTCGAGTTGAGATCCTTGACGTATCTGACGATACCACCATCGAATTTAAATTTTTCGCTTTCGGCTTCTGGATTGCGCTCATCTTTGAACTCGATTTCAAGACCGGAATTCAAATAAGCCAATTCCTTGAAACGTTTTTTGAGAATATCATAGTCAAACTGATTGACCTCGAAAATCTCTTCATCAGGACGAAAACGCTGGGTAGTTCCTTGAGAATCAGCTGAACCTACTTCTTCAAGTTCGTGGGCGACTGCACCACGTTCAAATTTTATGCGATAAGTAGTGCCATTACGTTTGATCGTTGTTTCCATAAATTCAGACAAGGCGTTGACGCACGAAACACCAACACCATGCAGACCACCGGAAACTTTGTATGAATCATTATCGAACTTACCACCGGCATGCAGGGTGGTCATAGCCACTTGGACCGCAGGAACGCCTTCTTTCGGATGCATTTCCACGGGAATACCACGGCCATTGTCAGTAACCGTGCAAGAGTTGTCCATATGCAGAGTGACCTTGATCTTATCACAGTACCCGGCCATGGCTTCATCGATGGAGTTGTCGATGACTTCATAGACCAGGTGGTGCAGGCCACGGATATCGGTTGAACCGATATACATGGCTGGCCGTTTTCGAACAGCCTCAAGCCCCTCAAGGACGGTAATTGATTCGGCGTTGTAGTTTTGTTCGCTCATTTATGCGTTTTCCTCTGTGTAGTAAGTCTCTTCCTGGATCATCATGGGCATGACAATCACCTGATAGTCCTTGTCGTCCACACCGGTCAGGCCACAAGGGGCTTCAGTACCAGTCAATGTGAACTTCACGGTATCGGAATTGAAATGGTTCAGGATCTCAATGAGATTCCTGGTTGGAAAGGCGATACGCTGCATGTCGCCGTTAAATGTGGCATCAATAGATTCCCGAGCGGTCCCTGTTTCCTGTCCTTGAGCAGAGATAGTCACTTCGGACCCATCAAAAGAGAAGTAGGCGCACCGGTTGGAATCGGTGTTGAACAGGGCTACGCGAGACAAGGCATCCACCAGATCCAGTCTGTTTACTTCCAGAGTCGATACGGAATCATCACCCAACTTCGCCAGGAAGTTGTTGTAATTCGGGTACTGGTAATAAGACAACGGCAATGTAAAAGTTTCCCGTTTGTCGCCCGTACGGAAGAACAGACGCTTGTCAGAAATGGCCAACTCGATTTCATCAGCGGTCAGCCACTTTTTCAACTCAGTAAGGTATTTCTTCTGGATGAGGATACCGTCTTCGGGAAGCATGGCGTAAATATCATCGTTTACAAAGTTGAGCATGGAAAATTGATGGCCGTTCAGACCACAGACTTCAACTTTCTTCTCACCCATGACTTCGCGCGGTGCCATATAAATACAAGCAATAGCTTCCATAGAATCTTCATCAGAAATGCAGAAGGAGATCTTGTCGATGATCTCATGTAGGAAATCACCGGACCAGAAGACCGTTCCATTTTCAGGAAAACTGGAGAACTTCTGAAACCATTCTGGATCATTCACTGGGAATTTGTATTTTCTTGCTTTCTGTTCCACCAGGACATTCTGATTTTCTTCGTCCGTATGGATAGTCAGTTCTCCCTGACCGCTTTTGAGTTGCTTGACCAGATCATAGAATGCACGGCCTTGAACACCGGCAAGACCTTCACCCTCCAAGGTGGCCGGATAGGAACCCATGAACTCAAGATTGGAGTCCGTGCTCATGATATTCAAATTTCCATCTTCGCATTGTAACCAGATAGTGCGAAGGAATGCGGCGCCTGTTTTGGCCGGGATAATGTTGGCCGACTTCTGGAGCCCTTCAATGATTTCATCTCTGTTCACTTTCAGAAACATAAATAATATCTCCTTTATTGTGATTTATTAGGTCGGTTCCTTTGTTCCTAAGTAGTCTAACATGCGTAAATATTATGTTTTTTTACGCACACTCACTGTGTCTAATTTGGAACCTTTTTTTCGTAAAATGCTCTCAATTCACGTTTGTCACTACATGCGACATTTATTCTTCAACGTTTTCAACAGTTGTTTCAATTCAAAGTCATCTTCCTGTAATTGTTCGATTTTTTTTACCGAATAAAGGACTGTCGAGTGATCTTTTCCTCCAAACGTCCTTCCTAAAGCCGGATAGGATATACTGAGCATCTGACGGCAAAGATACATGGCAACCTGACGGGCTTGAGCAATATGCTGGTGCCGTTTGGTGCCGATAAGGTCTTTGACGTGGATGTTGAAATGTTCGGAAACCACGCTGAGAATTTTTTTTGGTGTAAGATCGTCCGTGGTTTTTTCCTCGGTGTTTGCGAGGATATGTTCAAAGTCTTTTTGTGTGAGATTCTGTTTAACCAATTCCTTGAAGGCGAACAGCTTGAGCAGAATACCCTGCAAGTAGCGAAAATCAGTGAATCGCTGCGCCAAGGTCAGAATTTGATCCTTGGTAAGGGTCAAACGTTTTGCACGCGCCTGACGCTGAATATAGCCCACTCTGATTTCAAGATCAGGTTCTTTCAGAGTGACGATAAGTCCCCATCCAAGCCTGGATTGCAGGCTGTCATCAAGAAAGTCGTAACTGGTTACCTTTTCACGGCAAGCTAATACCATTTGCTTTTTATTGTCGTAAAAGTGGTTGAAAATATTAACGAGTTCCTGTTGGAAATGAGGATGTTCCTTAATTTTCTGAAAGTCATCAATGAACAGGAAATCATATTCGAATAGATAATTTCTGGCTTTGAACGGGTCACCTTTGAATCGTATCGAGTACAGTGAATTTAGTTCATCCATGGATCCCATGAAGACTGTGGAATAATCAGTTTTTTTACTGATTTCATTTCCTACGGATTTGAGCAGGTGTGTTTTACCCGAACCACCTGGACCGCAGATAATGAACGGATTGAACAATGATCCGGTCTGCTTGGAAACTTCTTTGGCCGAAGCGATGGGAAAGTAGTTTTTCTTGTTGATCAGAAAGGTGTCAAAGGTAAATTCCTGACCAAACGGGAAGTCGATGCGTTTAACGACATCGGCAACCTGTACACCTTTAGGCTTGTCGGATGACTCACTGTCCCTGTAACTGACGAGATAGCCGTTTCCAAAGAACAGGTTGAGCTGGGCTTCAAACTTGTCTTGAATGTCAGTTTCGAACCATTTAGCAAAAAAAGTATGAGGAAATCCCACAGTCAGTCTTTTGTTTTCCTCTGAATACTCAAATTCAAGAGGATCAAACCAACGCTTGAGATCATCATCCGAGCATGTTTGAAGGAGATGTTGACGAAGTGGCTCTTTCACTGTGTGGTCTTTTTGTTAAGTGTCTATTTTTATACGTTGAAATTATTATTCGATGGAATTTTAAATGAGAGTCTAAAAAAAACCTCGAAATTTCTTAGGATCTATACATTATAATATAGCTAAAGCCAAGCTTTTCAGCCCGTATTAAGGGGAAAAACAGGCTGTTTTCCCCCACTTTTCCGTCCAATGTGTCTTACTTGTTGAAAACATGGTTTTCCCATGGTGTATCCTGTTTTATTTCCCACCAAAAAGAGTAATTTTTTATGTTGTGAAAAATACAGATCAACAACGGTGTTTTCCTTCGGGCAAAATTCGATTACAAGTGGTGAACCAATAACCATGATTCTCCCTGCGACAAATGTCGTCGAGATATAAAGTTCAGGAGGGGGGGCAGGGGTGTAATTCCAATCCACAGTGGTTCCCTGGCCACCGGAGGCAATGACATATGGCACAGTTTGAAGTGAATAAAACGGTCAAAGAGATTAACGAACGAATTCGTAAAGGCAAGGCCGTGGTGGTCAATGCCGAAGAAATGATTGCGATCGTGAAGAAGGAAGGCAAGGTCAAGGCAGCCCAGGAAGTGGATATTGTCACGACTGGAACCTTTTCTCCGATGTGTTCGTCAGGCTTGCTTTTTAATATAGGTCAGCAACCGCCGGTAATGAGAGTTTCCAAGCTTTGGCTGAATAACGTTCTTTGCTACTCAGGCATTGCCGCTGTAGACGCGTATTTAGGGGCCACAGAGGCTTCTGAAGACGATCCCCTTAACAAGGTTCATCCTGGCCGCTTTTCGTACGGTGGAGCGCATGTCATGGAAGATTTGCTCCGTGGCAAGGCTGTGCATCTCCGAGCCGAGTCTTATGGTACCGACTGTTATCCGCGTCGTGAACTGGACAAGGATGTGACTTTGGCTGATCTGCCGAATGCGGTCATGCTCAATCCGCGTAACTGCTATCAAAATTATAATGCGGCCGTGAACCTGACCAGCCGTACAATTTATACATACATGGGGCCGCTCAAGTCGAATTGTTCCAATGTCAATTTTGCCACGGCCGGCCATTTGTCGCCATTGTTCAATGATCCGTATTACCGGACTATTGGAATGGGAACGCGTATCTTCCTTGGTGGTGGTATCGGATATGTTATCGGAGAAGGCACCCAGCATGTGCAAAAGCCGAAACGGAATGAGCGAGGTCTGCCTGAAAATCCGTCTGGTACGCTTATGCTCAAGGGTGATTTCAAACAGATGGACGCCCGATATGTGCGTGCTCAGTCACTCATTGGCTACGGCGTGTCACTGGCAGTAGGCGTGGGTATACCCATTCCGATTCTCAACGAAGAGATGGCTTGGTTTACCGGTGTGTCTGATGCGGACATCACCATGCCGGTCAAGGATTATGGCTATGACTATCCCAACGGCATCCCCCGTGAATTGGCACGTGTCACCTTCGAGGAGCTGCGTAGTGGAGAAATAGAGGTCAATGGCAAGGCCACCTCGACTGTTCCTATTACAAGTTACACAATGTCTTTGGAAGTAGCTGACAAACTCAAGGATTGGATCGAAAAGGGTGAGTTCTTGCTTTCCGAAAAAGTAGACGACATCCCCAGCTTCTAATTAACCAGATATACAATAATAAAAGGCCTGCCGAGAAAACTCGGCAGGCCTTTTGTCTGCTCTCAATGAAATCTTTGTGTGACTCTAAAAAATGATATTATAAATGGAATTTTTCGAAGCACAAAAAAGTTTAGGAAAAGGAAAGGATGGGGTCTGGCTACATTCCTATCTCACTGCGACCCAACTTGAACAGATGGACACAAGCGTAACGGCTCCGGCCAATATCATGATTTGATCTGCGGGCAAAAATTGAATTTCGAACAGAAATGGTGGAAAATTGAAAATCTCTGCAATAAACGAATGAACCATAGCAAGCAGACCTATACCTGCCCCAGATCCAATGACCCCTTGAATAAATCCTCCAGTCAGTAATGGCCAGCGGATATACGCGGGTTTTGCACCAACCAATGATAGAATTTCGATTTCATCCATGCGGGTAAGCAGTGAAAGTTTGATGGTGTTGTGCACAACGAGCGAGACGATTAATCCAAGAAATCCAAGCACTGGCCAGATGATGGCATGCGACATGGTCCGCCAACTCTGGGCGAGATCCGCTTGAAATGGCGTATAATTGACTTTTGCCACAGCAGGTAAGGAATTGAGTTGTGTGAGCAATTTTTCAGCCCACCCGTTGTTCTGTGCATCTGGTGGGACGGCGTACGAAGCCAGGCCGGAATAAGGAAGAGGATTGTTTTCTGCCAGCCAAGAGAAATCACCGGTTTCGCCAAGAGTTGTGGCCAGCTCGGTCAAAGCGCTTTGTGGTGTGAAAGTTTTGAACAACATCAGATGTTCCATGGACTTGATGACTTTCCAGTCTTCGAGCACGGCTTCGACTTTGGCGTCTGTTTTCCAGTAGATTTGAAATTCTACCTGGCCTCGAGATTTGAGGAGTTCGAGATTGATGTTGTGCAACCCTATGAGAATAAGACCGGTGAGCAGTGTGACCATAGCCACGGCCACCAGAGTGAGCAACTGGGCAAAAGGATGGAGTCGAAGATCAGCAACGCCTCGTCCGGTGAGTCGGAGAAATTGGGCGATCATAAATTTACCTCGCCAAAAACACTTTCTTTCTCTTCTTCAGGAGCAGTACCGTTGACCTTTGTGATGCGTCCGTCCTCAAGGTGAAGGATCTTTGCATTGGGTACACATTTCAGAACTTCACGACTGTGCGTAGCCATGATGATCGATGTTCCATAGGTATGGAACTGTTTGAAAATTTCCATTAGATGCATGGTAAGATCGACATCAAGATTGCCGGTTGGTTCGTCAGCCAGAATGAGTTCCGGGTTAGCGACCATGGATCGTGCAATGGCAACACGTTGTTGTTCACCACCAGACAGTCGTTCACAGATGGAATAGCTTTTGGTTTCTAATCCCATAGCCCGTATAATAGCGCGAACTCGTCGTTCCAGATGTGTGCGTGGCATACCTCGAACTTCTAACGCCATAGCGACGTTGTCGAAGACTGTGCGGGTGGGTAAAATTTTGAAATCCTGAAAGACCACACCGACCTTGCGGCGCAGTTGCGGGATGTGTCGTTTTTTCAGATTATTCAGCTGGAATCCTGCGACGGATGCCCGGCCTCTGCACATTGGAAGAGCGCCGTACAGCAATCGTAACAAAGTGGTCTTGCCTGCCCCGGAATGGCCGGTCAGGAAAAGGAATTCACCTTTGCCCAGCGAGAACGAGATATCCTTGAGCGCCCAGTAGGCCCCGAAGTTATATGAGAGATGTTCGACATTGACCATCATGCAGCTCTATGTACCCGTCCCTACAGTTTTTGTACAGCCTGTGCAGATCATGGCGTGTTACTTAATCATGATGTTTCAAGGACAGCATACATTACATCCTGACATGTGTCTTCGTCAGGGACAAATGCGGTTTCACCGATAGCGACCACGGGACGCATGCCAACAATGGAGTTGAGAATATATGCATGCCGGAATGAATGCAGTTCGTCCAAAGGCAAACGGACAGGAATAATATCGAGAGTTTGCGAAGCTATGGCGAGGGCGGTTGAAGGAAGTCTGTAGGGAGAGTCTACGGTAACGAATGAACCTTCCTTTTTGAGGACAAGCGCACCAGTGGTGGCTTCAAGAAGATTGTCGTCCAGATCGAACAGAGCGGCATCATCAAACCCACGCGCCTTGGCCTGTTGCATGGCCAGATGAAAAAACATGTAGCTGGTCGTTTTGTGCGCATTGAGCGTGGAGACGTGGTGATCTTTGCAGACACAGAGTCGATACGCCTTGTAAGGTTTAGGGTCATGGGCAACAGCGGTGATAACAGGCGATGCGCCGTAGGTTTCAATGGGATAGAATATGTTGACCCGTGCAGTCTGGCCGGTCAATCCGTTACGGTTGAGAACTTGCTCGATGACTTCTTCGAAGTTCGTAGTTTCATATTCTACGCCAAAGGATCGGAGTGAATAGAGAATACGGTCGAGATGCTGGTCAAGATGACAAATATTGTGTCCATTGTAGTAAATGGTTTCAAAAAAGCCTGCGCCATACCGGAAGGCCGGAGCACTTGGGTCGAGACTGACGGTTCCGAGCGTGTAGGTGTTGTTATAATAGTGGATCATGATTCTCCCAGCGCAAGAAATTTTTCTGCTTTGGCCATTGTCTCCTGATACTCTCTCACGGGATCTGAGTCCACAACGATACCGCTTCCGGCATATGAGTCGAGGATGTGTGTTTTCATGTCGAATGTCGCGGTACGAATGGCAATGGACGAATCCATGTTTCGTTCGTCTTCAATTATCACGATTGATCCGCAGTATATCCCCCGGCTGTGCGGCTCCAGTCGCTCTATGATCTCCATGGAACTCTTTTTTGGGCATCCGGTAATGGAGCCACCCGGAAAGGCGTCAAGAAAGAGATCCAGACAATCCTTGTCGGTTCGGAGGGTGCCATGAACGTCGGCATACATTTGGAGCAGATTATCTACGGCAAACACTGATTTATGGTTTTTTACATGTACGGAGCCATAGTCGCAATTGGCTGAAATATCGTTGCGCACAAGATCCACGATCATGGACAGTTCCGCTGATTCCTTAGGAGAATCCGTCAATTGCCGATGTGCATCAGGCGTCAGAACATCGAAACGAAGTGTACCTTTGATGGGTTGGGATAAGACATGCCCATCCCGTACAGCCAGAAATCGTTCAGGTGAAGTTGATAATATTCGCTTCTGCCCGCTGATGAGCCATGCGTAAAACGGGGCCGGATGCTCACGGCACAGGGTCGTGAAAAGAGCGAGCGGATTGAGTTCGGGACAATGCCATGAAAGGCGGGTGGACAGATTTAATTGATAGGTATGCCCGGATCGGATGTACTCCAAGGTTCGGTGGACACCATCTTCATATCCATTTTTATCGAGAGATTTTTTCATCCTCGAAAGCGTTGGCCCGTAATCAATCTGTGTATCACTGTGTGCGGACATGTTGCCCAGCATTTCCGAAAGCGTGTCAATCAATGTTTGATGGCTGGAGGAAAACGTGAGTTTTTCGTTTTCAAAGGAAACAATAGCTTTGTACTTTTTGAGATGACCGAGCGGAAAATCATATGGCTTGGAAGAAGCGATGCCGCGCAGTTTCATGCCGTAGGTGTAACTTATGAAACCGAGGGTCGGACCAGGTGAATCAAAACAAAATCCCTTGAGCTGTTCTGGTGTGGTGGTTTCCGTGATAATTAACTCAGTGATAGGATATACGCCGACAACAGAGCGAGTCTGTGCGGGATACCCATCGGCCGATAAGATCATTTCAGCGTCAAAGTCGCGGGCCAGTAATCCTGCAAACCTGTCAAATTGTGCCTGATTAATTGAGGCCGAGAAAGTGCAGGGCAAATGCAATGTACCCGCCTCCGTCCGGTGTCATAAATGACTCGGGATGAAATTGATAACCGAGAAGTCGCTTTTCAGCGTTACCAAGACACATGACGACATCGTCCCGGTTCACAGCCAAAATATCTAATTTGCTGCTAACCATTGTCACTTTGAGCGAATGATATCGAGCCACAACACGTTTCGTACCATCAAATTTAATGATATCGGTTTTGCCATGTACACATCCATTCAAGCGTCCAGTGGCCCCACCATGCAATTCATTGATGATCTGCATGCCAAGACAAATTCCCAGCACCGGCTTGTCGGCATTGAATATCCGTTCATATCCAGGATATTCGGCAGGCTCCCCCGGGCCCGGCGAAATAATGATGAGATCATACGCCGAATACTCGAGTGAATCCAACCGTGAATACGGCTTGATATCAACATTACATCCGGCCACCGCAGAAACCAGCAAATGCTCAAGATTCCGCGTAAAGCTATCATTGTTGTCTATTAAAAGGATATTCATACGCACATTGAACCCACACTCGTAAAGTGACCCAAAAGTTAAGGACTGGAGAGGGATGATGGCTAAATTTTATCCTTCACCTGGCGGAAATATTCCTGAAGGAATTGGGCGGAAGCTTCTGCTCCATTCACGTCGAGTCGTTCAAGCAGCACCACCAGATTTCCTCTGGGCGTGGTGGTAGAGGAGAAGTATAGCGCTTGCGATTCACCGTTGGGAGAAGTCAGGACAAATATCCAGATGTCGCCGTCACGATGCCAGTAGGTGTTTGAAATGCCGGATTCTTCAGCCTCACGAGCGAGGATTTCCACAAATCCAGATAAGGGGAGTCTTCCGGGCACACCCAGAAACTCATCCTGATCGTTTTTAATGACGATAGGCGTGTTCAGAAAAGCATCGGACGGCCTTTCAAGCTCGGAGGGTTTTTCAAGGGCGTAGGATTTTACCTCACCTTCCGGGCTGCGCACATTGACGATTTTTCGTGCGCGAACTTTTGTTTCAGGTTCGGCTTTGGGTGCAGTCGTTTTTTCGGGTGGAGTTTCCTGCTTATCAAGGAGTTTCCCGAAAGAATCGTTGTTGCGCGATTCAAGTTCGAGGAGTTTTTCCAATGCGGATTCGACTTTGCGCAACCGCTGTTCGGCTTTGGCTTGCGCGGTGGCCAAGCCTGCCATGCCCTGCATCATTTGTCCGGCAGTGGCAAAGAATTTTTCCATGTATTCCTGCGACACTCCGGCAGGTGCGGCAGTCGGTTGGCCTGTCGCCTGAGTGCGACGAGGACGAACCACAGGGGCTTCCTTGAAGTTTTCCTTCAAGACTTTGTGTGTTTCTTCAACAGACATGCCTTGGCCAAAACAATCGCGGATCTTGAGACAGACATCACCAGCTTCGCTTTTGAAACGGATGGGCTTGCCTCGGGTCAATACGGGGATGAACCCTTGGAATTTGCGGCGGTAACTTTTGATGGTGGTCTCTGACACGCCGCAGAGTTTGGCGAGGTCTTTATGTGTATAGGTATCTGCCATGATATTTACTCATTCTGGGTTGTATGGGGACTGTATTTTTGGTGGTCAGACTGAGCCGCCGGGGTCGGGATCTGAGACGTGTATCCCAGATGCAGGAAACCGTGCTTTGTCTGCCTTTCAATGCGTGGGTGAGTGTGTGCGTTTTACCAAGCCTGACAATGACCTTTTGGGGTATTAAACCAAATGAAAGCCGGATCACCTGTCCTCCTTATGTCAAATCGTCACCAATCGTCACCCTTGAAAAACAAGAAAAAGTGAACAACGAAACTTACCGATCTTTTATCTAGAATTTATCTAGACGTCAAGAGTCGGATCCGTGTTTCCCTTGGTGAAAGGAGTCGAAAAATTGTGAGATCGACTAATGGAGTTTGATGGTTGCCACGTTGCTTTTTTTCACGGTGACAAGTTGTCTGTCGAGGTTGTCGTCCACGGTATAAAATGAATACGTGTCCGCGCTGTCACTTCCCAAGTAAATACGGGCATCCATGAAGATCAATTCCTTGCCCTTTTTGGTTGTGACAATGAAATTATGCTGATCCTTGAAAATGAAGGCTTCGAATTTCATGAAGTCTGTGAATCTGGTGAAGCTAACCACAGTGGATGAACGGCCGTTGAGTTTGCCGGACATATACAAATAGTATTTGTCGAGCTTGATCAATTCGCTAATCACGATAGTGGAACCGTCCGCGAGTTGCAGGGTACCGACCGGACCATCTGGGATTTCATCCTTGAGGGTGTTGGTGGATTTTAGATTTTGATCGTTCGAGGATGGCACAGGGGCCGGGGTTGCGGTTTGTTCTGCAGCTTCGGCATCCGGCATGGGCGATTCGACGGAATCATCTTTGGTTCCACAGGCAGCAAGAGTTAACACGAGCATCAAGGCTATAATAATGGTCCGCATGGGTCCTCCATGGAGTTGTCATTGGAAAGGTGGTTTTAGCAGGTAACTGTAGGAGAATCCAGAGCCGGGTTGCGTGTCCATAATTTTCATTCTCTAAGTATGAACAGGCGTGTTGATTGTTTGAATCTTCAGCTGATGGTACATAGGTCCTATCTCAGTATCCATTGTACGCCGAGGAGGAATGTGAATTATCATCATTTTATCATCACCCGTTTCAATGTGAACATCTATGCTATTGATTTTCCGAAAAGACTTGAAGATATTTGGCTTTCGCTACGGTTCGAGTTGTTTCAAAAATACTGTTTCCCTACCGTTCAAGCTCAGGGCAATCAAAATTTTACATGGTTGGTTCTTTTTGATGAGCAGACTCCCGATCGGTATAAAACTTTTACCAATATTTATGCCAAATACAGGAATTTCATACCGGTCTATTGCGGGGCATTCAATTCGATTATGTCGCAAACGATTCGTACCATGCAGAAAATTGCACCTGACGCCGAATGGTTTTTGACGACGCGGTTGGACAACGATGATGCTTTGTCTACAGGATTTGTTCAATGCCTGCACGGGGTGGTTGACTCCCTGAATGAAGACGATCTCAAACCATCAGACACATTGTATATAAATTTCCCCAACGGGTTACAGTTCTGTGATGGGGAATTTTATGATTTCAAGGATGCGACCAACGCTTTTGTTAGCCTGCTTGAGCGTCGGGATAATCCTCATACTGTTTTTTGGGTGGATCATCCGTCGATTTATGACATGGCACCGGTTATCCAGGCTGAAACCGGACCTTTGTGGCTTCAAGTTGTGCATGATCTGAACGTGTACAATTACGTCCGCGGTAAAAAGGTCGAGATGGCAGGGGTAGAAAGTCGTTTTCCGTGTGACTTCGAGAATGATGAGTCTACAAAGGAGAACGGCCCCTGATTATGAATTAGATCAGGGGCCATTTTTTTAGAATTTATGGAATTCGTCTTCGGGTAAAGCTTTGTGCTCAGACACTGCATTTGCCACCTGATATTGAGGTGTAGAGTCGCATATAGAATCACTGAGTTTAAAGAAACTGATGGAGGTATCGAGTTGCAGAACCTTGTCAGACAGACTTGATGCCGCTTCGGCAACTTGTGAAGCTGCGGCAGCGTTTTGTTGGACGACACGGTCGGATTCCTGCAATGCGCCGGTAATCTGCGTCACGCCGGAATTCTGTTCGGCGGTGGCAGCGGATATTTCCTGAATGAGTTCTGCTGTGGATTGGATATCAGGGACAATCTGTTCCAGGAGTTTTCCGGCTTCTTCGGCCACGGCTACACTGCTCGATGAAAGTTCACTGATGCCGGCTGCGGCGTTACCGCTGCGTTCAGCCAGTTTGCGAACTTCGGCAGCAACCACGGCAAATCCCTTTCCGGCTTCGCCAGCCCGTGCTGCTTCAATCGCTGCGTTCAAGGCCAGCAGATTGGTTTGTCTGGCTATATCTTCGATTATGCTGATTTCTTCGGCAATTTTCTTCATGGCTTTCACGGTTCTGTTCACTGCCTGTCCGCCAATTTCAGCGTTCTTGGCTGCTTTAGCCGCCACAGTTTCTGTCTTGTGTGCAGTTTCAGATGCCTGCCGGATACTACCGGACATTTCTTCCATGCTGGCGGAGACTTGTTCAAGTCCGGCTGCCTGTTCTGTTGCTCCCTGAGATAGACCTTCGCTCGCACTGGCAAGGCCGTGGCATTCAGCAGAAACATCCTCTGATACCTGTTGTACGTCTTTAAGCGTGTCGTTGAGTTTTGAACTCATCGTGCCCATGGCGCCAAGGATCGTCCCCATTTCATCATTGCGTTTTTTGCAGGTTACATGGCTGAGGTCTCCTTCGGAAATGCGGGATACGATGTTTGTGCAATCGCATATGGGATTCATGATGGATTTTTGGAGTACCCAGAGAATGATGAGAACTGGCGCTATGACCATGGCGAGCATAATACCCATGATAATCCACATGACCGTGGAAATCATGGCTCCCTGTGTGGCGATGTCCATGGACAGGACGATGACACCGATGACTTTACCCCGATAGTCCTTGACCGGGAATGCTCCCAGAGCGTTGTTTTCGATCAGGGATATGGTGGTGTTCTTCATACCGTTTTGCAGAATGGTATCTGTTGCAATACCTTGAGTATCACCATTTTTTTGTCCGTACACAAGAACGTATTTGCCATTTCTGATGGGATTTTTGGCCGGATCTTGTAATTTGGTGGTGATCGGCAGTAATTTGGAATCCATGTACAGAAGCGTCTTGATGTCGCCTGATGATTCCATTGTTTTAAGGATTCCTGAAAAACCTATGAGCACTTCCACGGAGCCAAGATGTTGTCCATCGGTTCCGGTGACAGGGGCCAGACCTCGAATGGTGAATCCGCCGCGTCCCGGTTCGATGCCCTGAACTGCCTTGTGATCCCTGTTTACATCAATAACCGTGTTGCGAAAGCTGGAAAGGTCATCTGAAATGTCGACCCATTTCCCATTCTTTTTTGCCTGCTTTTCGCGCCAGACACGGACAAGGCTTCGTGCGGTGGGCAGGTGAAAATGTGCTCTGAAGCTGGTGCCGACCGTGTCCTTATATCCTTTGAGAACCGGAGCGAGTGCCGTACGCAATTGTTCTCTGGCTTCCTGTGCCTTGGGGTCCATCGGGTCTTTCATATTACCCATATTGGCTACGGAGAACGCGTCGACAACGGCGGGCATCCTGCTGAAAAGGGCTGCCTGCTCCAGGGCGTTGCCAGACATTTTGACAATGGATTGCTGCATGTCCTCCACTTTTCCCTTGATGATGAGGGAAACAAAGGACTCTTTGAGGGTGTTGAATTGAGAATTGAGGCTAAAAAAACCACCTGCAATCATAACCAACGTGACTATCAGCAAAGGGGCGAATATTTTTGTCCTTATGCCCATGAGAATCTCCTGTCGGATTTTTGTGAATTAGCCGAGAATATAGATGAGTTGAATAATATCCACTATTATAATGTGCCTGAGTCTGTCGGGGGGCACTGATGAAGGGGAAAAGATATTACAGTAAGTTTTTAATTCGTTGCTGCTCTTTTGTAATGTAAGAGAACAATTTTCTGGACATGTCGCCATAGACTCTGATTGCTTCCATATCCAGCGGAACATCGATGTACTGCATAATGATTCGGTCGTCTCCGTCGTGAATGTGGGGCATGATTCCGGCAAATGAAAACCCCATTTGTTCGCATTCTTCGACCAGCCGCGGCGAAGCGGGAGCTCCTAGAGGGAGGAACGCATAAAGGGCATCCCGACGGTCCATTTTACATTGATGCAAGCCTTCCGCAATATCCTGTTTCGTGGATTCTCCGATGGTATGAACAATAATAAAAGCCACGTTGAGTTCATCGGGTAAGGGAAATATGCTGATTGATGATTCACCTGAAGGCGGTTGAGTCTGGCCGTGCTCAATTTCTCGTGGGATTTCGAGCCATGAGTAGATTTCGGCTACCATATTTGTATGCCGTGGTGGTACGTATATGGTTTTTGGTGAACGATCCAAAGCGAAGTAGTGGTTTATGACCGAGCCTTTGTTTTGCTTTGAGGTGGCGAGTTCTTTGGCCTGCATGCCAGAAGCGGCGATGCCCAGAAACAGACTGCACGGCCTTGAACCCATTTCTTGCATACCTTTCTGGGAAAATGTGTGCGTGGTCACAGAGCAATCAAATATGCCCCAATCTCCTTCAGCTTCGGCAATATCAAAGAGTAGTCGTGCCACTTTCTTGGGCAAACTTGGGGAGCGATATGTTGGGTCCACAAACGCCAGTCCAAGCTCGGGAACTTTGACAGCGGGGTCATGATATTTGAAGCCAGCGTGACCGATCATGGCACCACTTTCAGGATCATATACCGTGGCGGACAAAAACTCATTGTGTTTCACTTTTTGAGTCAGTGCCTCAAGGTCGTAGAGAAATTCTTCCTGAGTGTAACCGTAACAGCGCCATGCAAGTCTGCAGACTTCCGGCAGGTCTTCGATTGTGGTCAAGCGGATTTCAGGCTCTTTGACCGTGATTCGTTTTTTTCCCTTTTTGACGGTTTTTGTGTCGAGTAATTCCGGTGGTAACGCGCCATAGGCCAACCGCTTTTTCAGCCGTGTTTCCTTTCCTTCCCGACCATGGACGAACAATTCTACTGAATCCATGGATTGGTGCATCAGAAGAGTACCCAGACCGGGTTTATTCATGTTTTCAAGGCAATCGGGCGTGTAACGTTCGGCCTGACCCAGATTGAATGGGATACCTTTTTCCCTGATGGAAATAATCAGGAACTCTTCTTCGACGGAAAATTCTATATGAATACGTTCTGAGTCTTTTACAGGACCGGAGAAGTGGTCAACAGCATTACAAAAAGCTTCATCAACAGCCAATTTGATACCAAAGGTATCTTTCTCATTGAAAGACAAAACCTTTGCCACCTGCGCTGCACAATCAACAGCGGATTGAGCCATTATTTTGCGAACAGGGAGCGTCAGTTGGGCCAGAAAAAAAGTGACTGTGTGTTTCGTTGAAGAACTCAATTATGTCTCCGGTACTATTCGTCAGAAGTTTATTGATAAATTTTGTTGAGTTAATAGCGGATGGCGAAGGTGTTCGCAACGAACTCGGTATAATGTGGTTTTTTGTACTTTCAGCGGGGATTTTAGTTGTATGAAATGTGATTTTTATCAATTTTTTGTGAAAAAAAGGGCAAGCTGCGTGCGATTGGTAATTTAAGGTCCGGTTTTGATGGTTTTGAAGGAGGAATATCGTCAGTTTGGAAATATGTCGGATGATGGTGCTCTTATGAGGGGAAAAAATTAAATTTAATCATTATATTCATATATTATAATAGCCCCTCCTCAGTCAGAAGCATATTTTTCGACTGAAAAAAGATAATAATTTTAATAAGCAGAAAGGGGATTATGATGAAATGGTATCAGTCGATTCGGTTCAAAATAATTGGGATGCTTATGTTGGTAACGCTCTTGTCGGCAAGTTTGACCGGGGCGATTCTGTTTAGCCAATATTACAGTAGTGAGGTGACCAATCTGGAGGTTGCGCTGAAGAGAAGTGCCGAGACAACTCTGAACAAAATAGGCCTCGACGACGTGAAACCGTATATTAAGGGCGGTTCTGAAAAAAACGAATTTTTCATGAATAAATTGCATGAATTGGCTGCAATAGTGGATATTTTTGATCTTGCTTACCTCTATGTCGTCGAACGTACCCCCACTGGCCAGTATAGATTTCTCATGGATGCAGCGATGCTGACAGGCGATCCGAAACCTCTGCAAATTTATGAAGGCGCACCTCCTGAGTTAGATAAGGTCTATACTTCCCGGAAAATGATTTATCCTGAAATTTATACTGATGAATATGGAACTTTTAAATCCATTTTGAGCCCGATCGTTGTTAACGGGGAAACCATTGCTGTCATTGGTGCTGATTTTGATGCTTCCTCATTGCAACAGATTCGATCCAAGGTTTTGTTAACATTACTTATCGCCATTATTATTTCTGGTATTATTGCGGTCTTTATATCTTTCTATTTTAGCCGAAAGATCAACACGGCGATTACTGCGGGAGTAACTATTGCCGAATCCATTGCAGAAGGGAATCTTGCTGTTGACGCGAATTATTCCGGCAAGGATGAAATAGGTCTCATGATTTTCACTCTTGTGAAAATGGTCAAGAAGTTGAGGCAGGTTGTCGGCGAAGTTCATTCCGTAACCGGCAATGTAACATCAGGCTCGGAAGAGTTGTCTTCAACTTCCATCATTCTTTCACAGGGAGCCACAGAACAGGCCGCTTCCATTGAGGAAGTTTCGGCGAGCATGGAAGAGATGACTGCCAACATCCAGCAGAATGCGGGCAGTGCTACTGAGACACAAATTCTTGCTAACGGTGCAGCAAAACAAGCAGCGGAAAGCGGGACGGCTGTATCGAAATCAGTCACAGCCATGCGTGAAATAGCGGATAGAATAAGTATCATTGAGGAGATCGCTAGACAGACGAATCTTCTTGCACTCAATGCTGCCATTGAGGCCGCCCGAGCCGGAGAACATGGGAAGGGTTTTGCCGTGGTCGCCGCTGAGGTTCGCAAGCTGGCAGAACGTTCTGGAGTTGCTGCTGGCGAAATCAGTCAGTTGGCTGTGAGCAGTGTCGATGTAGCGGACCGTGCCGGCGAATTGTTGGGCAAGTTGGTTCCAGATATTCAGCGTACGGCTCAATTGGTGGAAGAGATTACAGCAGCCAGTAATGAGCAGAGCTCGGGGGCTTCGCAGATAAATAATGCCATCCGGCAACTCGATGAAGTCGTGCAGCAGAATGCCGCAGCTTCAGAGGAAATGTCATCCACATCCGAGCAGTTGTCAGCGCAGGCTGTTCAGCTTCAACAGACAGTTTCTTTCTTTGACCTTGGAGAAGTCAATCATTCCAATCAGGGAATGGTGAGCAGGTCCCCTAGGGAATATAATAAGAGAGTGTCCGTGGACATGGAGACGGATGGTGGGTTTAAACGTTTCTAACAGCGCAAACAAAAAGGCCGAACTGATGTTCGGCCTTTTCTTATTGAGATTTCATCAATATAAAATACAGTATAAATAGGTCAGAAAACATATCGGTGAGTTCTGTATATTTTGCCTCCATCTATTCGTTAATGTGATATTTGTTTGCGGAATGTCATTGGTTTGGTTAATAACCTCAGTGTTGTTGCCAACTTCAGACGGATACCTCATATGATAGCCAAAGTTTCCTGCGCTGCCCTTATGGGCATTGATGCTTTTAAGGTTCAGCTCGAAGTCGATTTTTCTCGTTCTGGCATGCCATGTTTTACCATGGTCGGTCTTGCCGAGGGGGCGGTTAAAGAGTCCAAGGAGCGGGTGTTTTCTGCGCTTAAAAATTGCGGATTCAAGGTGCCGCCAGCCCGGATTACCGTGAATCTGGCTCCGGCTGACGTCCGCAAGGCGGGCAGTGCCTATGATCTGCCGCTCGCCATTGGGATTCTGGTCGGTATGGGTGTTATCAAACCTGAAAATGCTGACGGCTGGTTTTTGGCCGGAGAATTGTCCCTGACCGGCGATCTCAAATCAGTTCCCGGTGTTTTGCCTTTGGCTTTGGCGGCGAGACAGGAATCCGGCAAGGGTATCATTGTTCCTGCATCCAACGGGCGAGAGGGTGCGGTGGTCAAGGATATCCCGGTTATCGGTGCGACCGACCTTGGGCAGGTGGTCCGTATGCTGCTGGGCGAGGAGGTGGTTGAGCCGATCGCCGTGGACATCGACACGCTTTGGAGTGAACGGCAGGCACATCGCGTGGATTTCGGTGAAGTCAAAGGGCAGGAACACGCCAAGCGGGCTATTGAGATTGCTGCGGCTGGCGGACATAATCTTTTGTTTATCGGGCCTCCAGGATCAGGGAAGACCATGCTTGCCAAGCGGATTCCTACGGTATTACCGCCTTTGCGTTTCGAAGAAGCGTTGGAAGTGACCAAGATATACTCTGTGGCCGGATTGCTTCAGAAAGACCGTGCACTTATGGTCACACGTCCATTCAGGACACCTCATCATACCATTTCGGATGTCGGTCTCATCGGCGGTGGGCGGTACCCTCAGCCGGGTGAGACTTCTTTGGCGCATCGAGGTGTGCTTTTTCTCGATGAAATGCCTGAGTTCAAAAAAGCCGTTCTTGAAGTTTTACGCCAACCGCTTGAAGATGGCGAAGTCTCCATTTCACGTTCGCTCATGACGTTGAAATACCCGGCAGATGTTATGCTTGTGGCGGCTATGAACCCTTGTCCGTGCGGCTATATGTCAGACGATACCCATACGTGCACCTGTTCACCGTTGGCTGTGCAGCGATATCGGGGGAAAATCTCCGGGCCACTTCTCGACCGTATTGATCTGCATGTGGACGTGCCTGCGGTTCCCTACGAGGATTTGAAAAAGGCACGGAGTGAAGTTGATTCTGCCACCATGCGCGCTCGTATTCTGGCTGCACGTGATATTCAGGTTCAGCGATATGAAGGGATGTATTTTTCGCTGAACGCTGAACTGGATGGCTCGGCATTGGAAGAGTTTTGCGCCTTGGGGGAATCCGAACACGGATTTCTCAAACAGGCCGTGGAATCGTTGGGTCTATCCGCCAGAGCGTATACTCGCATTTTGCGTATTAGCCGCACCATAGCGGACCTTGCCGGAGCTGAAGAAATAGGTGTCGATCATCTGGCCGAAGCAGTGAATTACAGAGGGATGGACAGAGAGGGATAAGGGGGGCTTATTCCTCGAAATCAAGTCCGGCCTTGCTGCGGCCGAGGAGAATGGCGATCATGGTTGCGATAAAAAGAACCGTGGCTGCAATGAGGCCGTAACGGATCCATTCTGTTTTTTTTGCATGAAAGACGAACCAGTGACTGGCGATGTTCCTGTACTCGGCTATGGTGATGTCTGAAAATCCTTGATCCATGAGATTCAGGAGAACCGTGTTCCCTTTGGTGACGGCTCCATGAATGGTCTTCGTAAAAAGTATTTGTTTGACTATCAGCCCGTGTCCACTTCCCTTTTTTCCTACTTCAAAACCCAGGACAGGGTGATCTCCGGCAGCAGCCTGAATAGTGTTGTCTGCAAGTGCCTTGGCTATGCCGCCGTTGGTGGGGAATTTTTTTACTGTAAGGTTGATCTTGTTTTTGCGGAAAAAATATTCCGTGTACCCATTTTCCAGAATACCAACAGTATAGGTATCATAAATTGTTGAGAGGTCGGTGTCGTATTCGATTTTGACAAGCAGAGCGGATTCAAGTTCATGAAATGACATGCTGAAATCAAGGAATTTTGCCCGTTCTTCATTGATGAACAGGCCGCCGTGGATATCGCATTCGCTGTTGGCAACAAGGGGGATGGTTTTGGCCCATTCTTCAAATCGGAATGTGACAGGAATGCCTGTTTTGTCTGACCACTTTTTCCAAATATCAATGAGGTATCCCTTGGGCTCACCGTTGATTCCCTGAAAAGAGAGCGGGGCGGAGTTTGGCGGGTTTACCACCGTCACGCCGTGTGCGAAATACCAGGCATTGTCTCGTTTTGGAGCGGCATCCGTCGAAGACACGGCCGCGGACATCATGGCCATTAATATGACCAACATTATGACTGGGGTGTGCACGATGGCAATATGTAGTCTATTGTTCAGAGATTGCATATAGAGAAACGTTAGCTGATTTTAATGGCTGTTGGCAACGATACATACAAAAAAAGAGGGGATGCCATGAGCATCCCCTCTTTATTACGTCCGAATGGAATTTTTGTGGTTACATTCTGCCGAGAATTTCCGCCAATTCCACACCATCTTTTTTGCCGGGATCAAGCGGCAATCCTTTAAGTACGCCGAGACCTTCACTTTTGTCGTGAAAGTCTTCGTCGGACAGTGAGGTGACAGTGGCCGTGTTGACCATAGCGTTCACCTTGATGACTTCCAAGGCCAGCGTCAGGGAGTCAAAGTCGGACAGCCCTTCGTCAATGACGACCAGCTTTACGGCACCGTCCTTGACCGCTTCGAGAGCGGCTGCACCGGAGGGTACCACGTCGATGTTTTGTCCGCTGGAATCAGCCAAGGAGTCAATGAACTCGCCTAGAGAGTCTCCACGGGTTGTTGCAAAGACGATGGACATGTTTAACGGCCGCCGCCGCAGGTCTGCTCGGCGGTGAAAACAGGCAGGCTGTCGTGCAGGAAGGCTTCAATGGCAGTCTTGACAGTCGGTGCACCACTGCCGTGGAAGACTTCAATACCAACTTGGTTGAAACCCATGAGAGGGCGCATACCCATGCCGCCAGAAATCAGGGCCTTGACATTTTGGTCGGCCAAATACTGGACAGGAGCCATGCAACCACCCTGTTCGTGGGGGCAGCTCGGTACGGTTTTTACCTCTTTGACTTCACCATCGGCGATTGCCACGAGAGTGTACATACCGCAGTGGCCAAAGTGGGCGTCAACAGCGGCGTCCATACCACCGGGTTCCGCAGTGGGAACAGCTACGAGAGTTTCCATATTCCTATCTCCTTCTAAGGGTTTGGTTATTTTTTTATGTCTTTGAGCATGGTCAGAATGTCCGACCATGCCTGCTTGAGCGTTTTTGAGAGTTCACCATCTTCATATTCCGTAATGACTTGGCGATTCAACATGGCGTCGACCACTTTTTTGTCATGGGGGAACCGTCCGATAATGGTATATCCCTTTTCAGTGCAGTATGTTTCAATCTGCTCTGAAAGCTCTGGATTAATATCCCATTTATTGATCAGGACAGCGACCTTGGTGCGGAATCCGTCACACAGTTCAGCTACACGTTTGAGATCGTGCAGGCCGGACAGGGTGGGTTCGGTGACTGCTACGGCAAGATCGGTTCCGGCCATGGAGCTGATGACAGGGCAGCCGATGCCGGGAGCACCGTCGCACAACACCAGTTCCAGTCCCTGTTCTTCCGCCATTTCTCTCGCCCTTTGTTTGAGCAGAGTGACGAGTCGGCCTGAGTTTTCTTCACCGGGAAAGAGCTGGGCATGGACCATCTGGCCGAATCGGGTTTGCGACACATACCATTGTCCGCAGTGTCTTTGCGGGAAATCAATCGCTTCGGTTGGGCAAAGGGCCACACAGAGCTTGCATCCTTCACACAGCATCGGGGCGACCGTGAAAAGGCCGTCCTTCTGGGTGATGGCGTTGAATCGACAGAGTTCCGCACATTGGCCGCAACCGGCACACAATTCATTGTCAATAACCGCTTCATTGCCGGACTTGAATGATTCTTCGGTTTCATGCTTGGGATCAAGGAGTAAATGCAAGTCAGGGGCATCCACGTCTAGATCGCACAAGATTGCTTTGTCCGCGAGATGAGAGAAAGCTCCGGTAATGGAGGTTTTCCCTGCACCACCTTTACCGCTGATTATGACGATCTCATGCATGGCGTGCCTCCTTGGCTTCAACGGCTGCTGTCCGCATGTTTTCGCGCAGGGCGGTGAAGGTTGATTCAAGCGGCTTCAGAGCCTTGGCGATAACCTCTCCTTTGGAATAGGCTTCGGCCACTTCGCGGGAATAGGGAATTTCGGCCCATACGGGAATGTCGTTGTCCCGACAGAATTCCTGCACGGTGTTGTCGCCAATCCCAGCTCGGTTGATGACCGCGCCCATGGGTTTTCCCATAGGTTTGAATGCTTCCCAAGCGAGTTTGAAATCATGGAATCCGAAAGGTGTGGGTTCCGTGACGAGCACTATGCAGTCAGCGTCCATGACAGCGGCGATGGCCGGGCAACTTACGCCGGGAGGGGCATCGATGAGGATGTCGCCTTTGGCGCTAAGTGCCGGAAACTCGGTACGAATTTGCCTCATAAGTGGAGGGCTCATTGCTTCGCCTATACGGAGGCGTCCCATGATGAATGTGTTGCCGTCCGTCGTGCCCCGGCATATTTCACCGAGTTCCCGTTTTCCGGGAGTAAGTGCGCCTTCCGGGCAGACTTCAAGACAAGCTCCGCATCCGTGGCACATTTCCGGGAAGGTGAGCAGAGTGTCGGCCATGATAGTTATTGCTTTGAATTGGCAAATGTCGGCACAGGCCCGGCACTTGGTGCATTTGTCTTCGTCGGCCTCGGGCACCTCAATGTACGCCTTCTGGATGTCGTCCAGTTCAGGCTTCAGGAAGAGATGCAAATTCGGTTCTTCGACGTCCAAATCCACCAGAGTGATGGGAGAGTCCCACAAGGCGGCCAGGGATGACGCCATTGTCGTCTTACCCGTGCCGCCTTTGCCGCTGGCTACGGCGTAGATCACTTGTTGCCCCCGGACTGTGCATTGGCGTTGTCAGCCATGGGAACTTCACCGTTCTTGAATTTTTCAACAGCTTCGCCCACGGTCATGCCATCTACATCCTGACCGATTTTGATGCCGGCAGCCTGCAGGGCAGTGAAGGCCTTGGGACCGACATAGCCGGTCAGGAGCACCTGAGCACCGGCGTTGGCAACATTTTCGGCAGCCTGGATTCCGGCACCCTGAGCCATGGCTTGGGAAGAACCGTTGTCCACGTATTCGGCGTTCATGGTTTCGAGGTCAACGATGACGAATCCGCCTGCGCGGCCAAAACGGGGATCAACTTTGTCGTTCAGGGTCGGTCCATCACTGGTAACTGCAATTTTTTTCACGGTAATATCCTTGAATTGTTGTGTTGTATTGGCTTGTTGAGGAGTATTGTCGGTTCCCATGGCTCGGCCCATGCCAGCGTTACCGCCGCCCATGCCTTGACCGCCCATTCCGCGGCCTCCGCCGCCCATTCCACGGCCCTGACCTTGACCTTGGCCCATTCCTCGACCCTGACCGCCTACGCAGCGCCCCTGGCCAGTCTTGCGACCTTGGCCTTGACCTCCGCCCTGGCCACCCATGCATCGTCCGCCGCCTCCGGCTCCTGATCCATTTCCATTCATACCTGGCATAGCTTCTTCTCCATCAGTTGTGGACGAGTCGTCCGCTTGCATTTTGGGGCAAGATGCCCCTTTACAGGCGAGGGTGTAATGGCCGCCTTCGATGCGAATGGCGAGTCCGTTGGTCAACGCATTAGCGACGATAGACCTGGCTGCGCAGAGGATTCGTCCGAAGGTGGCGCGGGAAACCCCCATCGCCTTGGCCCCATCCATCTGAGAGAGGCCTTCGGCGTCCGCAAGGCGAAGCGCTTCGAGGTCTTCAAAGGTGATTGTGGCGTTCTTCAGTTTCTGCATGGGAATCCCTTGCGGCTTGTAATAAGTCGCGTCGGGTTCCTGTTGCACCATCCGCCGTTTTTTTCGTCTTCCCATAGTCCCTCTTTCATATGAACAAATGTTGAAGTGACCATACGCTCATAAAAGTCGTCGTCAAGCGAAATGAGCATATGCTCAAAAAAATATCAGTAATGTTGTAAAATCCCTCTGAGAGTTGTGCGGTGGGTATCTATTTATTCTGTAATAGAATATGTTATGATGGAAAAAAATAAGAATGCAGGTTCGTAATATGAAAAAATCATGTTTTTTGAGTATATTACTCTTTTTATTTTTGTTCTGTGCATCTGCGTACGGAACAGAATTAAAAGAGGTTTATTCAGCGGGCCCGGAGTGGGAGACCTTTACGCATAGGGATGGAACCGGGCTGTACCATGAGGTTCTTCGAGAGGTCTTTTCTCTATATGGAATTTCCGTGAAGCATGAATATGTTCCCACAAATCGGGGGGACGAACTGGTTCTTGCTGGATTAGCAGATATGATGACCTGCGATGACAAGGCGACAAGCGATCAGTTACATATGTCCCGGTATCCTTTGTACGTGGACAAGTATTATGCATTTTTCAGGAAAGAGCTTGTCGGCCCATGGCGCGGAGTAGATACCCTGCGAGGCAAGGATGTTGCCTGCCAGTTGGGATATTATCATGAATGGGATTTCCCTGTGCCTGTGCACATTCGAGACATGTCGTCAGGCGTTAAGTGTTTGCAAATGGTTTTGCTTGAGCGGTCAGATTTTTACGTGGACGATATGCTGTTCATTGAAGACTCCATTGAAAAGTCAGGTCTTTCTTTCAACCGTCTTGACTATGATGCGCAAGAAGTAGGCGTCAGATCGTATCATCCGATTTTTAATGATACGGAACGTGGGCAGGCGGTCATGCAGTTGTTTGATGAAGGAATGTTTGCTTTACACAAGACGGGAAAACTCAAGCTCATCTATGAAAAATGGGGACATGATTACCCTGATTTCGACAGCTTTTGATATTCGGTATTTCAAGTCATGGACAACCGTATGATGCCGGTGTAGTGACCTGCCCCATGCGTACTCAAGCAGACAGGCTTCGCCACACTATTATGTTTGAAGTCATAGGACTTCTCACTTGCACTCCACTTGCTTCTTGGATCCTTCAACGGGATCTTATTAAGGTGGGGACTATGTCCATGATCATTTCGTTGACAGCCATGGGCTGCAATTATCTGTTCAATATCGCTTTCGACCATTTGCTCATCAAATTAGGCCGTCGGGTGAATGATCGTCCACCGTGGCTCAGGGCCGTTCATGCCGTGAGTTTTGAGGCCAGCCTATTGACTATCACCGTTCCATTTGTGGCCTGGTGGTTGAATCTTTCCCTATGGGCTGCGTTTGTTACGGACATCGGCTTTGCTCTTTTCTTTTTGGTCTATGCCTATCTATATAATTGGGCTTATGACGTTATCTTTCCCATGCCCGCAGATGACCCTCAACCCGTTATTCGGTAGCCCGGAGATTCTTTTATGTTTGGCACTCACGACCTCATACTGTTCATTCTTTCCGGGTTGTTGCTGAATATTACGCCGGGGCAGGACGTTTTCTATATAGTGAGCCGAGGGGCCTCCCTTGGCTGGAAGGGCGGTGTTTTGGCTGCGCTCGGCGTAGGGTCTGGGTGTTTTGTCCATGTCTTTGCCGCCGCACTCGGTCTGTCCGCTATTTTGGCGACATCCGCCACAGCGTTTACTGTCGTCAAGTATGTTGGTGCCGCGTATCTCGTTTGGATCGGGGTGAGTATGTGGTGCAAAGGGAGCGGAGATGCTGACGATGCTCAGAAAGGCGCTCTTTCCAGGCGAAAGGTTTTTTCCCAGGGTTTTTGGACGAATGCACTTAATCCCAAAGTTGCGTTGTTTTTTTTGGCTTTTCTGCCTCAGTTTGTATCAGCGGATGCCGAGTCCAAGCCGTTGGCCTTTCTCTTTCTGGGGATTTTGTTCACGATCAATGGAACCCTTATAAATATGATTTGGGCTTGGTCTGCAGCCAAGGCTTCGGATGTGTTTGGCGGCGGTGGTAAGTATGTCCATTGGATTAAGCGGGCCGCTGGCTCTTTGTTTATTGGTTTGGGCATTCGGCTCGCCATGGCGGACTCGGCGGGGTAGTTTTTTTTGTTGAGATAAGATGTGTAAGGAAGGGCCGCTTTGGAAGCGGCCTTTTTTATTGTGGGATGCGCCTTTGGCGAAAGTCATTGTTGGGTGCTGAAGCACCCAAGGCTTTCCATGCCCTGCCGGGCGGGCCTTCTTTTTTGGCAGCGCCCAAAAAAGGAGCAAAAAAGGTCGCTTGCGCTAGTTTTGCCGCCCGGTGATCGGCGGCAAGAAGCTGATCATCGCGCGTAGCTTTCGGAATTGCGTTCTTCCGCTGTGCTTCAGTGCAATTTCGAACGGAGACGCTGCTGTTGCGCGTTGTCAGCTTCTACGCCTTTCGATCAAGGGCTGGGTTCGGTGCTTTGTCTGTGAGAAAAACAAAGAGGGTTCTTTTCGATATTCATTCGTCTTGAAGCTTGTGTAGCTGGTAGGCGAAAAGGTTTGAGTTTCCCGCAGCCGTAGCCCGGCTATGGTGAGGACGGACTCAATCTTTTCAACGACGCAGATGCGCCGCTATCGCAAGCCGACTCATGAAACAGAACCCCCGGTCTCGGGGGCATGAGACCGGGGGATCAAGAGGTGACAGAAGGTTTGGGAAGGTGTGTCTGTATCTTTCTTCAGCGATAGTTGGGGAATCGCTTGGGATTTGCCTGTGTTGATAATTAGAATCATTCCTAAAAAGACAGATGTTGTCAATACAAAAATTGAACTTATTGAAAAGAGTGGCTCACGCCTGTAAAAAAAGGCTAGATATGGGTCAAGAAGTGCCGCATGGAATCGTTGATTAATGTTGGGGGAAATATGGTTGATGATGGTGTATCCATGAAAATCCTTTTGGATGAATTGGAAGACCTCAGAGCGCGTCAAGCTGAATGTGAAGACGAGCTGGAGGAATATAGAGCGGGCAGGAAGGGCGCGTGTGCCGAGGTAGACCAGTTACGGGAAGCTCGGGAGAAATTGGGACTCGCCAATCTGATCGTTGAAAATTCTCCGGCAGTGCTTTTTCGGCGTAAAGCGGACGATACGTATGCCTTGGTTTACGTCTCAGAGAATGTCAGTCAGTGGGGATATTCAGCCAAAGATTTTTTGAGTGGCAAGGTTACTTTCGAGGAAATAGGTCACCCGGACGACAATCAACGTCTCCATGATGAGATTTTGCGTTATCAGGACCTTGATGTCGAAGAATATGCGCAGGAATATCGTATCAAGACCGCAGAGGGAGACACCCGTTGGGTTTCCGATGAAACGTCCATCGTACGCGATGAGGACGGCAACCGGATTTTCAATCAGGGTGTGCTCATGGATATCACCCGCCGCAAGCAGGTGGAGGAAGCCTTGACCGCCAGTGAATCCAAGTTTCGGCGGACGATTGAAGGGGCTGGTGAGGGATATTTTTTTATGGGTGGAGATTTGACCATCAAGGAAGTCAATGATGCCTATTGCAGGATGATCGGCTATGAGCGTGAGGAATTAATGGGCAGACGTCCTCACGATTTCGCTACCCTTGAATATCAGCGTTTTCTTGAAAGTAATAAAGAACACTTTCTCAAACAAGATCACCGTCGTTTCGAAGGAAGTATGGTACACAAGGACGGCCATGTGGTGCCTGTGTTGGTCAATGCCAACACTTTGCGGACAGCGGATGGTGAATTTCTTGGCCATGTGGCTTTTGTGGCTGATCTGACCGAACAGAAAAAAGCGGTGGAGTTGGCGGGAGAAGTGCAGAAGAGCCTGCTTCCCAAAAAAGCTCCTGATATTCCCGGACTTGACGTGGCCGGGACCAGTGTCGCCAGTGAGGTCGCGGGCGGTGACTACTTCGATTATTTGGAAAGTATGGATGTCGATCATCCCGGTTTGACTGTGGCTGTGGGTGACATTTCCGGCCATGGTGTAGATGCGGCCCTGCTCATGACCACGGCGCGGGGTTTTTTGCGTATGAGGGCATCTCAGCCTGGTACTCCCGTTCAGGTGGTGACCGAGATGAACCGTCATCTCGCCGAGGATCTGGACGGTTCAGGTCGGTTCATGACGCTGTTTTATCTTACGTTGGACACGCAAGAAAAAACAGCACGATGGGTTCGCGCTGGCCATGATCCAGCCATGATTTATTGTCCGATTCATGACGTTTTTACGGAATTGGCCGCTGATGCAGGGTTGCCCTTGGGGGTGACGCATGAATCCTTGTATAGCGAACAGGCCAACGATCTGCTTTCCGGGCAGATAATCGCCATCGGTACTGACGGTATTTGGGAGTCCCGGAACAGGGATGGGGAGATGTTCGGCAAGGGCCGTTTCAAGGAAGCCGTGCGCATCCATGCAGAGAGGTCTGCGCAGGAAATTTTGGATAGTGTTTTTGAAGCGGTTTATGCCTTTACTGAGGGAGCTAGGGCAGAAGATGACATAACGCTCGTTATCGTCAAATACGGCAAGGAGAATTGATGCGTAGATCGGTCTTTGTGATAGTCCTTGTGTTCTGTTTGGGGAGTGTGACTTTGGCTGCGCCCACAAGTTTGGAGCGCGTTTCTCGTCACTGGACGGGTGATTTGTCAGAGATGATCACGCAGGGACGACCTGTTCGAGTTCTTGTTTCGTACAATCAAACCAATTTTTTCCTTTCAAAAGGGGTTATGCGTGGGCTGGAAGTAGACCTCATGAATGCCTACGAGCGGTATTTGTCCAGAAGCAATCCCGGGAAAAAAATACGAATTGTTTTTTTGGCCGTTCCTTTTGATCAGTTGATCCCTGCCTTGTTGGACGGTCGTGGCGATGTTGTGGCTGCCGGTCTGACCGTCACCAAAGAGCGAAAAAAAAGTGTGGCATTCTCACTGCCTTATCGAAAGAACATTAAGGAGATTGTGGTCGGCGGTCATCGAAGTCGGGTACTGTCGAGCTTGGATGATCTGGCAGGAAAAAGAGTTCATGTTATGGCAGGCAGCAGTTACGTCGAGCACCTGCGGTCTGTGAGCAGTTCTTTGAAAGCGCGTGGACTTGCCCCCGTGGATGTAATTGAGGCAGATCCTAATTTGGTCACTGAAGATCTTTTGGAAATGGTGGCGCGAGGTCTCATTGGGTATGCGGTGGCTGAAAACCAGTTGGCCGAGGTTTGGAAGAAAAATATGCGTGGGTTGCGACTGTTTAATGATGTCGTCATCCATTCGGGCGGAGAATTGGCGTGGGCTGTTCGGCCAGGAAATACCGGATTCAAGGAGAGTCTGGACGATTTTTCTCGGACGGTTCGTCAAGGGACGCTCAAAGGGAATATGTTTTATAAGCGGTACTTCGTGAATGAAGATCATGTGCTTAATTTCAGGAATCCGTTGGCTGACGGGCGATTACAGCCCATGGCGAAATTATTTCAAAAATATGCAGAACAGTATGGCTTCGACTGGTTGAAAATTGCTGCTTTGGCATTTCAGGAGTCCGGTTTTAATCAGGATTTGAAGAGCAACAGAGGCGCGGTGGGAGTCATGCAGATCAAACCCTCCACGGCCAGTGATCCCAATGTGAACATCAAGAATATTGAGAAGTTGGAAAATAACATTCACGCCGGGGTTAAATACCTTCATTTTCTGTGCGAACGCTATTTCAAGGATGTGGACCCTGAACATCGGGTGGATTTTGCGTTGGCCGCTTACAATGCCGGCCCTGCGCGGGTCCGCGGTTTGCGTACAAAGACTGCGGAGAAGGGCTTTGATCCAAATCTCTGGTTCGGGAACGTCGAGTGGGCAGCGTATGACATCATTGGCCATGAAACCCCGGATTATGTCGCGCATGTTCAAATATATTACGCTGCGTACAAGGCCATGTCTGATGTTTTGACCAAGCGGAATAAAGCCATGTAGTTGCGACGGCGTACTTTTCGTTTTCTCAGAGACTCTCATTGGCATGAAGTCGCTTCTTCGGGTATACTGGAAATAGCCCTCCCGTTTGGAGAGGTGTTTTCATCGAAACCAAGGAGTAGAGCTATGAAAATCACTCGTATCCTTCTTCCTGTTGACGGTTCCCGTTTGTCGGATGCTGCTGCTGACATGGCGATTGATTTGGCGGGCGACAATGCCTCTATTGTTTTACTGCATGTCCGAAGAGCTGTGCCTGTAGGATTGGGACAACCCAATGCCAATGATTTGCTTGAGCACCTGACCAAAGGTGCGGAAGAGGTCATGACCCACTATCGAGCTATTTTGTCCAACGCGAATGCAGACTCCCTTGAATTGATTGTTGGCGGCGATGTGGCTGAAGTCATTGCCAATGTTGCCGATGTGGAAAAGTGTGACCTCATAGTGATTGGTTCCAAGGGGAAGTCGGATCTCGAAGGATTGTTTCTCGGGTCGGTCACACACAAGGTCTTGCAGACTACCAATCGACCAGTGCTTGTCGTGAAGTAGACGAAGGGAGATTAGGAATGTCTATCGATTTGGAAATACAGGGTTTGTGCTAATCCTGATGGTTTGTTACTGTGCGCGCCATGGTTCTAAAAGTTAACGGCATACTACTGTGTATTCTTTTTTTGATGGCGGGATATGTTCCGGCCTCGGCGCAAGAGACTATTGTCGCGGTTGCCGACAGGTGGATGCCTTACAATGGTCGAGCCGGGTCCAGCGAGGAAGGGTATGCGGTTGAGATACTGCGTGCGATTTTTGAACCCATGGGCCACCGCGTCGAGTACCGGGAAATGCCGTGGAAGCGAGCAATTGAAGATGTGTTGGCCGGAAAAGCCGACATCCTGATAGGCTCCCTGAAGAGTGATAATTCAAAGTATCTTTTCCCCAAGGAAACTCTTGGTAAGGATTTGATGTGTTTTTATACCAATCGCCCCGATTGGAAGTTTATCGGTCCCGAATCCCTCGCTGGCGTCAGGATCGGGTTAGTGAAAGGGTATATTTATAGGGAATGGGTCCTTGAAAGGCTCAGGCTTTCTCCGCATCAATTTCATATCATGCATGGCGACGAACCTGTTGTTCGTCTTCTTGGGATGCTCAAGGATAACAGAATTCAGGTTATGCCCGGCAACAAGGCTGTTGTTGAATATTATGTGAAGACTCTTGGACTGGAAAAAGATGTCCATCTTGCAGGGTGTTTCACTGACACGAAAGAAAAATATCTGTACTTCGCATTGTCCCCTGCTCAGCCGGAGCGTTCGAAAGCGCTTGGAGCCTCTCTCGATAAGGGAATATCTCTTATGCGTAAGACAGGACAACTGAATCATCTGTTGATTAAGTATGGCCTTAAGGATTGGGTACGGCTCAGAAAATAGTCATTTTTAAGGGGAATGCGTTCCGTGTTGGTAGTGCGTTTTTTTACGATATATTGAGGATTTTGGTACATTGAATAAACGACAGGGGCATCCGACTTTCGGATGCCCCTGTGCTATTGGGGGAAGGGAAGCTAGAATTTTTCGTAATCCTGATCATCCATATTTATGGAGAAGCCTTTGTCCTGATTTGTTGTCTGAGGCTGTGCGGAGGGAAGGGCCTGGTACGGGGTGGTGACCACAACTCTTGCGTTGCTCATGCCACCGTTGCCGTTTTGGACCTTGAAGAAGGTCATTGCTTGAGCAAGGTTTTCTGCCTGTGCGGCCAGTTCTTCGGATGTAGAAGCCATTTCTTCCGATGCAGAAGCATTTCCTTGAACGACCTGATCGAGTTGTCCCACTGAAGAACTAATTTCAGTGATACCCTTGTCCTGTTCAATACAGCTTGAAGCTATCTCCTGCACCAGTTCCGCTGTTCTGCCAATTTCAGGGACCAGTTCTTCCAGCATTTGGCTTGCCCGGTCGGCAACGCCCATGGATGATTCGGAAAGACCGCTGATTTCTTCTGCGGCCTGCCCACTGCGTTCGGCCAGCTTACGGACTTCTGCTGCGACCACGGCAAAGCCTTTGCCATGTTCACCGGCGCGTGCCGCTTCAATAGCCGCGTTCAATGCCAGCAGATTGGTTTGGCGGGCTATTTCTTGAATGATGGTGATGCGTTCGGCAATGGATTTGAAAGCATCCAAGGCTTCTCCAACGGCTTCGCCACTTTCTTTGGCCCTTTCGGATGCTTTGACTGCGATACCTTCGGTCTGTTGTGCACTTTCCGTATTGGAGCGGATGCCGGAACTCATTTCTTCTATGGAGGCTGAAATGGATTCAATGGAGGCTGCCTGCTCAACCACAGACTGCGAGAGTGATTGTGCCGATGCCGACAGTTGTTCACTTCCAGCAGAGACATTTTCAGTGGACTGGTTGACCTCGCCCACAACCCCATTAAGTTTGTCAGCCATTTTTGACAGCGAGTTGGCCAATTGTCCTACTTCATCTTTTTGGTTCAGATCCACAGAGGCAGTTAGATCGCCAGTGGAAACCGTGGAGGCGAAATCCATGCCTTTTTGGAGTGGGAGAATGATGCCTCTGGCAATAATCCACGCAAGCAATATACCAATTAGTATAGAAATCGTACTGAAGATTATTACCCCGATTTTTGTGTCATTTGCGGCTTTGAGCATTTCGCTATCAGTCATGATATTTTCGGCGATAATTTCAGTGCTTTGAGTGAGAATATTTTGCACGGCATTGAGGGCTGGCAAAGTCTTATTCGTATAAACGGCTTTTGCCTCTTCATACCCCTTTATACGATTATCGTTAAGAGTGAGAACCGAGTCGATGGCTATCAACGTTTCGTCGGCAAGTCCGGCTGTGATTTGGCGGAACCATGACTGGGCTTCACCGCGTTCACCGGATGCCAAAAATTTGTTGATGTCGTTGGCGGAGTCATGCAGAGCTGCATGTGGTTCATATATGCCTTTGATTGCAGCCGCGAACTCAGGGTCTGCTTGCATCTTTTTTTGTGTTTCAGCCGAATAGAGCCATATACCGAGCTTGCATTTGTGAGGGTCGGTTTGAACTCCTGTTGTGGTCGCTTGAGGGTCAAGGAGTGTATTCTTTATTTGTCCAAGCCAAACAAGATGATCAAGTTTCTTGTCACGCAGGAAGGCTCCGAGTTCAATGTCCGCCGGTGCATATTGGTTACTGATTTCAATGGCGGAGGTGTGCAGCTCATTATGGTGTTTTTCAATCTTGGCCAACAGTGGCTTGATGCTTGGGACCAATTTCTCAGCCGCGATACGAGCATCACTGTAGTACCATTTACCGAAAGCGCATTGTTTGGGGTTCGTTTGTACGTTCAAGGTGTGGATGTGCGAGTCGGTTAATAGTTCGTTAACCTTTTCAGCCCATTTGAGGTGGTCGACGACTTTTTGTGTGAAGTTGCCACGCAATTGGTTGCCGGAAATGACTTCTTTCGCATTGCCGACGATTCCTTCGATTCCAAACGTTGACCAAAACCCAAGACCAATGAGCAATAGTAGTACGGCACCAAAGCCGATTCCAAACTTGATGCAGAGTTTGCAGTCTTTCCAACCCATTTTATCCTCCAGAAAGGCTAAGTTTCACACCAAAAAAGTATGAATAGTTTAAGAGGGATATCGACTATTAGGCTGTTAAGAGCATAGTAGTTGTCCTTCAATTATAATTTTTAAATAATAATTATTTTTATTGATAATAATTAAATAGGTATATGCTTTGCCGTATGAGTGGACATATTTCTATTGTCTCTGATGGTGGGCTACTGATAAGGTGCGAGCCTTGAAGAGTCGGATCATGTGCCTGAAAGTGACATTATCCATATTCATAAGAAGACGACGTATGTTTTTATAAAGGCGTTCAACCCAAAGACTGGAGGGAAATATGAATATCCCGGTTTTCAATTGTAAAAATGCAGATGACGTGATGAAGGCGGTCAAGGATTATGACGTCAGCTTCATTCAGTACTGGTTCTTGGACATCCTCGGTACGTTGAAGAGTTTTCAGGTTACACCCAATGAGCTTGAGGCTTCCTTTGAGGAAGGCATGGGGTTTGACGGGTCTTCTATTCTCGGTTTTTGCCGTATCGATGAGTCGGATATGGTGGCCATGCCAGACCCGACCACTTTTCAAATCTGTTCATGGCGTCCTTCCGACAGACCTGTTGCCCGCATGTTCTGTGATGTCGTCAGCCCTGATGGTGCGCCGTTCGAAGCTGATTCTCGGTACGTTCTCAAGAAGGTCATGGGGCAGGCTGCCGAAAAAGGGTACACCTTCTACGTTGGACCCGAACTTGAATTTTTTCTTTTTGCTGACGATCAGGACACAGAAGTTCTGGATGCTGGTGGATATTTTGATGCTCCGCCGCTTGATCTCGGTAATAACATTCGCCGTGATATTATTTTTGCGCTCGATGCCATGGGTATTCAGGTTGAGTACTCTCACCACGAGGTAGCGCCATCTCAGCACGAGATTGACTTGCGGTATGCAGAAGGCATGAGGATGGCCGACACAGCCATGACATATCGTGTTGTGGTTAAGGAAACCGCGCGTAAGCACGGATGCTATGCGACCTTCATGCCCAAGCCGATTTTTGGTGAAAACGGCTCCGGTATGCATGTTCATCAGTCGTTGTTTAAGAATGGCCGTAATGTATTTTATGATGCCAACGATGAGTATCATCTGTCGTCTGAAGGCAAGTCCTATATCGCAGGTATTCTCAAGCATTCTCCGGAATTCGTGGCTGTCACCAACCAGTGGGTCAATTCTTACAAGCGTTTGGTTCCTGGGTACGAAGCACCGGTTTATATCGCCTGGGCGCGTCGTAATCGTTCGGCGCTCGTTCGTGTGCCTATGTACAAACCCGGTAAAGAGAACGCCACCCGCATGGAATTGCGTTGTCCGGACCCGGCTGCCAATCCGTATCTCTGCTTTGCCGTCCAGCTTGCCGCCGGACTCAAGGGCATGGAAGAGGGCTATGAACTGGCCGCACCGGTGGAAGAAGATATTTTCTCCATGGATGCCCGTCAGCTCAAGAAGAACAAGATTAAGTCCTTGCCCGGCTCTTTGTATGAAGCCGCCATCAACTTGCAGAAGTCCAGCTTCATGAAAGAAGTCCTCGGTGAACATCTGCACACAGCCTTGGTCGAAAATAAACTTGCAGAATGGGACGAATACAGCACACAAGTTACCGAATACGAGCTTGATAAGTATTTGCCCGTATTATAGGCGGCTTGTGATAGCGGCTCATCTGCGTTGTTGAAAGGCTTGAGTCTGTCCTTGCCGTACGGAGGTACGGCTGTGGGAAACTTAAAGCCTTTCGTCTAGAGTTCCACTACTCTCCCAAGTTTAATCAGGGAGGTGGGCCTTTGAGAGAAAGTTGCATTTTGAAAGATTTATTAAACAGGCGCATCATGTTTGAACATGGTGCGCCTGTTTTTTGTGGTGCGAGATTAAAGGGTCCTCGCCGAAGGCGCGATAAAAAGTTTTGGAGAGTCCAGAGAGTTTTTTTCAAAAGGTTCTCTGGCAGGCCCAGAACAGCGTCCCGGTCACGCTGAAGGCGACCGCCGGTAGACTTTCATCTCGTGTGCCTTGGTGGTATATAATGGGATCGAACCTGAACAGAGGGATAGACGTATGGCATCGAAAGTATTTTTCTGGAATTTACGGGCAACGGTCAAAGCTCCTTTTGGCAAGCGTATGCGCAGCCTGCTCAAGGCGGCCAAGGGAAGCCAGTATATTAATGAAGGCGACCTGACGGCGATCAAGCTGCACTTTGGTGAACAGGGCACGACGGGTTTTTTGCGCCCGTTGTGGATCAAGCCTATTCTGGATTTTGTCCGTGAAGCTGGCGGCAAACCCTTCCTGACTGATGCCTCCACGTTATATGTGGGCCAGCGCGGCGAGGCCGTTTCTCATGCCATGTGCGCAGCGCATCATGGGTGGGATCCGCTTATGCTGGATGCGCCAGTGATTATTGCAGACGGCCTTCGGGGTGAATATGAGGTGCCTGTACCGGTAGGTGGCAAACATATTGAAGACGCGTATATCGCAGGTGGCATTGCCGAAGCGGATTTCTTCATTTCGCTCAACCATTTCAAGGGTCATGAGATGGCTGGATACGGCGGTGCCCTCAAGAATATAGGCATGGGGTCGGCCAGTAAGATGGGCAAGATGCAACAACACTTTTCCACTGGGCCGATTATTGATCAAGAAGCATGCACTGCGTGTGAAGCCTGCATTAAAGCCTGCAAGCCGGGAGCTTTGTATATTGACGAGGAAACGGGCAAGATCGCACTCGACGCGGAAAAATGTGTGGGGTGTGGTGGATGCTTTGTTGCCTGTCGTCATGACGGTCTCAAGGTGGACTGGAAGACAGGTGTGCAGGAATTTTTGGAACGGATGATGGAATATTCCAAGGGTGTGTTGGCGACCAAGGAAAGTCCGTGCTTGCATGTGAATTTCGTTATGGACGTAGTGCCCGACTGTGATTGTGTGGGCTTTACCGATGCCCCCATTTGTCCGGATATTGGCGTGTTGGTGAGCTTTGATCCCGTGGCTGTCGATCAGGCATCCATGGATTTGGTGAATGAAGCCCAGCCGCTCTATCCCAGCCAGCTGCCTTTTGGAGTCACACCGGGACAGAACAAGTTTTTGGCCATTCATCAGCATGTCCCGGAAGCATTTGGGCTGGACTATGCGGAAGAGATTGGCCTTGGTTCACGGGAATATGAGCTGATTAATCTTTAGAGAGTACAGTGTAAGAAAAGGGGCGGGAGCTTGATATAAGCTCCCGCCCCTTGCTGTTTGGAGTTAGAAGCGTTCGAATTCTTCACTGTCGTCCATCTTGAGATCCATGCCACTGGACGCCGATTTGGTTGGTGCGGCCGCGAGTTGTTGCTGCGGTTGCCGTTTTACAACGGTACGTTGCTGTGCCTGCCGCGATGACGTCCCAAGCCTGAAGAAGCTGATGGCTTGTTGCAGGTGTGCACTTTCGCTGGCCAGACTTTCAGAAGTGGATGCGATTTCCTCGGAAGAGGACGCGTTCTGCTGAATGATGTGGTCAAGCTGTTGGATGGCGGCGTTGATTTGTTCGACGCCGGCACTTTGTTCGTTGGAAGCCGCGGTGATTTCCTGAATGAGCTGAGCCGTTTCCTGAATGTCCGGCACTAACTGGTCGAGCTTTCCACCCGCTTCTTCGGCCACTCGGACCGTGGAGGAGGAGAGTTCGCTGATTTCGGAGGCGGCCAGACCGCTGCGTTCCGCAAGCTTGCGCACTTCTGCGGCGACAACGGCAAACCCTTTGCCGTGTTCACCGGCACGGGCCGCTTCAATGGCCGCGTTCAGTGCCAGCAGGTTGGTTTGACGAGCGATGTCTTCGATAACCGAGATTTTTTCAGCGATATCGGTCATGGCGTGCATGGCTTGAGATACGGCTTTGCCGCTTTCTTCGGCATTCCGTGCGGCCTTTGAGGCAATTTTTTCGGTTTTGCTGGCGTTTTCTGCGTTGCCCTGAATATTGGAGGCCATTTCTTCCATGGACGAAGAAACCTCTTCCACGCTGGCTGCCTGTTCAGATGCGCCTTCTGCCATGCTCTGCGAGGAAGCTGCCAGTTCTTCGCTGCCGGACGCTACGTTTTCCGTTGCGGAACTGACATTGCCGATGACGTTTCTGAGTTGGTTTGTCATGGCCCGCAGGGCATTTGCCAATGTGCCGATTTCATCTTTTTGATCAACATCAATATCTTTGGTCAGATCGCCTTCAGACAGGCTCTTGGCTAGGGAAATTCCCTTGAGAACCGGTTTGGTGATGACATTGGCGATAACCAGAAGCACCACGAAGAGAATAACTACGGCTATGACGGCCATGATGATGGACGTGTAGGCAAAGGAGTCTGCTTGTTCTCGAACCTTGTTCATGGGAATGACAACAGCCAGGCTCCATGGCTCCCCGGTGCGTCCTACGGAGATGGGGGCGAGAGTAACGTACCAATCACCTTCGGCGGTCACGGTTTCGTATGAAAAGTCTTTACCCGTTTTGGCCGCATTGACCACGCTGTTTGCATGGTTTGCATCCATAAAATCACGGATGTTTTTGCCCATCTTGTCGGTATCCGGGTGAGCGACGATGGTGCCTTTATTAGTCATGAGGAAGGCGTAGCCCGTGTCGAATGGTTTAATTTCATTAACGACTTTTTGTAAGTCGTTAAGGTAGAAATCAACGCCGACAATGCCGATGTTCTTACCGTTCTTTTTGATAGGATGCCCTGTGGAGGCAAGCCAGAATTTTTTGCCATCCACTTCCCACGGGTACGGCTCGGTAATGGTTTCAATGGACCCGGACATGGGTTTGGCAAACCACTCTTCGTTTTCAAAGTCACCGGCACCGGCAAAGCTGGGAACAATGGCTCCACCATCGCGGTGGAACCATGTGCGGTATGCGCCGTTGTATGTGCCTCTGTATTCTTCTTCACGGTCATCGAAATTATCGGGGGGGAAGGTACACCATGCACCAGCAAGTTCATCGTGTCGGTCAAGAACATCAATGACAAAGGCATCAAGGTATTCGCGATCAGGAATGGTAGAATAATTGACCCCTTGTTCATAAGCCGCAGCCATGGTTCGGGTGGCTGTCATTGCCAGATCCATGGTTTCACCCACTTCAAGGCTGTGGCCATATGCTAACCTGTGCGCGTTTTCAGAGGCTTGTTCAACGGCCATATCCTGCGCTTTGAAGGTCAGAATGACGGTGCTGGCAGTCATCACTATAAGGACGACAATGAATGTGGGCAGCAAAATTTTGAGCTTGAGGCTCCAGTCCTTGAAACGCATCACTTCTCCTTGGATTACGTGAAGGGGTTGGTCTTTCGTAATATATCGGCAGCTATCTAATAGTACTTTATGTGAAAAGATACTGTGACAACATTATATTTTGCCCCATGGTGGAGAAGAAGGGCAGGAGTCGATTTTGGCTGGGAGTAGAATGGAAAGAGGAATTAAATCAGGCCGGCTGACGCCAATTCGTCCATGAGTTGTGCGACATTGGAACAGATGAAGTTCGGGGGGGAGTCGGTGAAGGCGTCGGCGTTGGCGTTTCCACTGGTCACGGCGGCAGAAAGGGTACCTGCTCGATGGCCTGTTTCAACATCCATTGGATGATCTCCGACCATGAGAGATTTGGTCGGGTCGGCGCCGATGACTGTGAGTGCTTGGTACAGGTGGGCGGGGTCAGGTTTGAGCTTGGATGCCACCTCACGGGGAATGAAGACACGTGTGTATTGTTCGATGTCAGGGAATACCGTTTTGACTGCCGGAGAAATATTACGGGTGATCACCCCCGCGGCAACGCGTCGTTTTGCCAGGTCGGCAAGAACCGGTCTGGTAAATTCGAACAATGTACCATCTCTGGCTGCATCCAGTTCCATGGCCGTAATGACCAATCGTCCGCGTGACAAAAATTCCATACCTTCAGCCCGGTCACGCTTCATGACCTGACTGGAGAGGTCTTCCAACCACTCGAGTGCGGGGCTGGAGTTTGGTACAGGGCGTTCGTCCATGAAGACTTCGCCAAGTGCGGCGATTTTGGTCTTCATCCAGTCAAAGTCCAGAGGGACATCGGCTAGAGTGCCGTCAAAATCAAAAATTATGGCGTCGAGTTTGCCCATGCGTGAGACCTATATCTTTTGCGCGAGTTCTCGCAAGGTCTGTAGATTGCGGATATCATCCTGCAAGTTTTTGTCTTTGGGGGTCTCAAGTGTCTTGGGGACATCGGTAAAGCGAGCGTCCTGCATGAGGTTGCGGAAGCCATCCAGTCCGATGGTCCCTTTGCCTATGTGCTCGTGTCGATCCTTGTGAGAATTGAATTCGTTCTTGGTATCGTTCATGTGGAAGAATTTGAGTCGGTCCAATCCGATGGTGCGATCAAACGCCGCAAAGGTGGCCGCGTAGACTTCAGGGGTGCGGATGTCGTATCCGGCGGCAAAGGTGTGACATGTGTCGTAACACACGCCGAGTCGTTCGGGATACTTGGATACTTGGATGATGGCGGCCAGTTCTTCAAATGTGGAACCGAGGTTGGTCCCTTGGCCTGCTGTGGTTTCAAGCAGGACCATGGCCGTTTTCGTGCCGGACTGTTCGATTGCGATATCCAGATTGGCCGCATACCGTGCAACTCCAACTTCAACGCCGTCGCCCAGATGCGAACCGGGATGTGTTACCAGCCATGACACGGACAACGCCTCAATACGTCGGAGCTCTTCGGCGAACCCCAGTATGGAGCGGTCGACTTGTTCCGGCTTATTGGACGCGAGATTGATGAGGTATGAGTCATGAGCTGCAATAGGATGGTTCCCCCATTGCTCCCATGCCATGGAAAAAAGCTCAATGTCATACCCGGTCAGCGGCGGAATCTTCCATTGCCGCTGGTTCCGGGTAAATATCTGCAACGCGGTGCCGCCGACCATGCCAATGCGTTCGAAGGCCATGTGCAGGCCTCCGGCAATAGACATATGGGCACCGAGATACATGATCTTTAGGAAATCCAGCCGCTCAGTGCGTCAACGATCTTCTGGGCCTGGGCCTGGCTGGAAATGTTGAATTTGGATTTGGGGCGGTAGGTGCCGTCGACTTTCTGATAGCGACGGATGGTGTATTTTTCCGGGCCGTATTCGCCCTTGGCGCGGTTGAGTTCTTGATATCGGAAGACAATGGTGGTCCATGCGCCCTTGGACAGGATGACCTTGTCCAACTCTTTCACAATGAGTTGGTTGTCCTCAGAATAATTGATGGTAATTTCGTCCACGTTGGATGCCATGATGCACTCCTTAAATATATGTCGTCTACCCGATCCGGGCAGCAGGGGCTTACCCATACATATGTCGATGACAGATGGCAACCCCCGGATTTCAAGGGTTCCCGGCTCTTAAAAGTTTTTTGAGAGGTCTTTCTGGTGTGCTATTGGGCTTGGCGTGCTTTGGAATGGTTAATGATAACTGGTTTTCGTAAGTGAAATTTTGCACATCGGAAATCATGTATGAAAATTTTGTAGGAAGGGTGTTTTTGACATCATAAAGCGTTCGAAAGAGACCTCCCTAGAGAAACATAAGCAACGAAAGGGCCATAACGGCCATTCCTGCGATGAGTCCATAGACAGATAAATGGTGCTCGCCGAATTCTTCGGCAGCAGGGAGGAGTTCATCAAAGGAGATGAACACCATGATTCCGGCTACTCCGGCAAACAGAACACCGAAGAGTGTGGGAGAAAAGAACGGCATCAGGACGAGGTACCCGATGAGGGCTCCAACGGGTTCGGACAGGCCGGACAGGAAAGAGTAGAGGAATGCTTTTTTGCGATCACCAGTTGCGTAATAAAGGGGGATGGACACGGCAATTCCCTCGGGAATGTTGTGTATAGCGATAGCCACGGCAATGGCCATGCCCAGAGCCGGGTCAGTCAGGGCCGCGGTGAAGGTCGCAAGTCCTTCGGGAAAGTTGTGGATGGCAATGGCGATAGCCGCGAACATGCCGGTTCTTCTGAGCTTGTCGAAGTCATGCATTTCGTCTTTGGGCAGATTTTCCTTGCCTTGGTCCATTTCTTCAATGGAGTGCATCTCATGCGGGTTTTCATAGCTGGGCACGAATTTGTCGATGATGGCGATAAAGGCGATGCCCCCGAAAAAAGAAAGTACCGTGACCCAGGACGCAGTGACACCACCGAGTTCGGTCGTAAGTGCGTCTTTTGCTTTGACCAGGATCTCCACGAACGAGACGTAGATCATGACCCCTGCGGAAAATCCGAGTGCAAGAGAAAGGAATTTCGTATTGGTCCGTCGGGCAAAAAAAGCGATGGCGGAGCCGATGCCGGTGGAAAGTCCGGCGAACACTGTCAGGCCGAAGGCGAAGAGTACGGTTTGGGTATCCATCTGGTCTGTATACCCAAAAAAAGGGCACAATGCATCCGGGAAATGAGAGTGGGCCGGTTAGTGGTAGCGGAGACTACGGCTGGTGTGGTAGTTCAAAGCCAGCGGGAGGCTGGATGTGAGGAATTTGATCAGAACAGTATGCGTGTTTATTTTTTTGTTTGGGATGAGTGCGCCGTCCAACGCATCTGATAAAGTCTCAGTCGCTTTTTTGAATCCCGCGGCACAAGGGGATGTTTTTTTTCAGCTTTTGACCGATTTTATGCAGGCTGCTGCAGACGACCTCGGGTTCGATCTGGACGTTTATTACGGTGGTCGAAATCATGTCCTTATAGATGAGAATGTGAAGGCACTTTTTTCTCGTGACACATTGCCTCAGTATATTGTCGGCATGAATGCTCGTGGTGCAGGGGAACTTCTTTTGGCTCAAGCTGAAGCGGCTGGAATCAAGACGGTGTTTATCAATCAGAGTTTTTTGGGTGAAGAACGAAAGAGCGCGGGGAGACCGGGCGAAAAATATACGCATTGGCTTTTTGAATATCTCCCAGATGACACACATGCCGGATATCTTCTGGCAAGAATACTCATAGAAAAGGCTTCGAGGGCCGGATTAGTTGATGCCGATGGTATGATTAATATCATTGCCGTGAGCGGACATGAAACTTCACCGGCATCTCTTCTTCGGGAAGAAGGATTACGAGAAGCGTTGGCAGAATACCCGAATGCCCGATTGCGTCAGATAATTCATGCGGGTTGGAAGCCGGACAGGGCCAAAGAGTTGAGTCAGAGGTTGTTGCGACGATATCCTGATACTTCCGTTGTCTGGGCAGCCAGTGATGCCATGGGGGCTGGCGTTGCCGAAGGCGTTCGTGAATTGGGAAAGCATCCCGGATCGAATATTTTGATTGGTGGCGTGGACTGGACGCGACATGCTCAGGAATTGCTTGGAAAGGGCGATTTTGCCGTTTCCGTTGGAGGGCATTTTATGGACGGCGCGTGGGCGTTGGTCATGATGTATGATGCCATGCACGGTATTGCCGTCTCCCGTGCCAGCCAGTCCCATTTTTCCAGCCTGACTGCGCGTAATATTGTTGAATATAAAAAGCATTTTGGTGTCAGTGACTGGCGAAAAATAGATTTCACCAAATTTTCAAAGTATCTCAATCCAACGCTTAAGTATTATGACTTTGGACTTGAAGCAGTCCTTGATCAAATGGAGACTCTCCAATGAACAGATTGAAATTTTTTGTCCTTTTTGCAGCATTGTTGCTTTATGTAGTCCCTACGCGTGCAGAAGGCATGACAGTCACGGTGTCCATTGCACCTTTAAAGTACTTTGTTGAATCAATCGGCGGAGATCTGGTTGAAGTCGAGGTCATGGTTTCGTCCGGCGCAAGTCCGGCCACCTATGAGCCGAAGCCCCGTCAGATGGTCGCTTTGACCCGGTCGAAACTGTATATCGCGATTGGTGTCCCTTTTGAGAGGGCGTGGTTGCCTCGTATGCATAGTGCGAACCCGGATATGACCGTGGTCAAATCGACATCAGGGATGCATCTGTTACCTATGGCTTCGCATCATCACCATCAGGATGGGAACGAAGTGCTTCAGGTTGAACAGGGCAAACGCATTCTTGATCCACATGTCTGGAATTCTCCGAAAATGGCCCGGGAACTGGCGGCGGTCATCCTTTCTGCCCTTGTTCGGGCCGATGCCGCAGGAAGTCCTGTTTATCGGAAAAATTATGATCAGCTGATGGCGAAAATTAATGAAGTGGACACTGAAATCAAGGGTTTACTGGCAGGCAGCAAGGGAAAACATTTTCTGACATATCACCCGTCATGGGGATATTTTGCCCATGATTATGGTTTGGTGCAGGTGCCTGTGGAGCTGGAAGGCAAACATCCCGGTCCCAGAGAACTGGCCAAGGTTATTGAGTTGGCCAAAGAGGAATCCATCAAGGCCGTTTTTGTTCAGCCGCAATTTTCTGCCAAGTCAGCACAGACCATCGCCGACGCTATTGGCGGTCAGCTAGTCGTGGCTGATCCTCTTGCGGAAGATTGGGCAGACAATCTGGTCAATATAGCCAGACAATTTAGTATAACTCTTCGTTAATATTAAATCTTATTTGAAAGGGTTACATGTTTTCAGCTTTGAGCTGACCACATGCCGCTTCGATATCCGAGCCCATGGAACGACGGATAAAGGCGGTCAATCCGTGATCCCACAGACGTTTTTCAAAGGCTTCAACCTTGCCTCGATCGGGTGCGTCATAGGGCATACCCTCGGTGGCGTTGTACGCGATGAGGTTGATCTTGCCCTTTCTGCGATCAACGAGACGGGCCAGTTGGTCCGCGTGTTCCATTGAATCGTTCACATCTTTTAAGAGCAGGTACTCAAAGGTGATCCGTTCGCGTTGACGCATGGGATAGGCCCGGAGGCTGTCCATGAGGTCGTTGATATGCACTTTGGCGGCCTTGGGCATGATCTTGGCGCGCAATTCCTGCGTGGGAGCATGTAGGGAAATGGCAGGCAGAGCTATTTCAAGGTCGCCCAAAATTTTAAGTTTGTCGGGGAAGCCGACAGTGGAAACCATGGACCGGCGCCATGACAGAGACAGACCCCGTTCACACGGCAGGTCGGTCAATACCTTGATAAGAGTCTCGAGGTTGAGCAGCGGCTCACCCATGCCCATGAACACGAGGTTCTTGAGCGGGTTCATGCCCTGATCTTCCAGATATTGGCGGCCTACCAGAATCTGTCCCATGATTTCGCCATAGGTCAGGTTGCGTTCAAAACCGAGCTTGCCGGTGTTGCAGAAAGTACACGCCATGGCACAGCCCACCTGAGTGGACAGGCATTGGGAGTAACGGTCATTCATGGGGATGAGCACGGTCTCGATGAGCGCACCGTCACCCATGCGCAACAGCAACTTGATGGTCCCATCCTTGCTCGTGGCGACTTTGGCGATTTCCGGCCAGGCAATGGTTGCCATGGTGGCGACTTTTTCCCGGAGCGGCTTGGACAGGTTGGTCATGGCGTCAATGTTGCGGACGCGCTTCTGCCACAGCCATTGCCAGATCTGTTCGGTACGGAAACGAGGTTCTTTTAAATCCTCGGCAACGAACGCCTCAAGGTCATTTTTTGTCAATTCAATAAGATTTTGCATGCGCGTCCCTTGTGTACGGCATGACCGGCTGTGTCAAGTCAGGGAGCTTATGGTGTTAGCTTGCCAGAGGCGATGAAGGTATTGAGAAATTTTATGTTGAGTATGTTCCGAAGTTCTGGGTCATTCTGGGCTATTGCTAACAGCATTATTGCATCAGCTCTGGAAGATGTGTGGAGGGCGTCAATAAAATCGTTACATTTAAGCCTCAGTTGAGCTGGGTTGAGGTAGTCAAGTGCGCCCAAAGATTTTGAATAATTTACGGTTTTTTCGACATATTTATATCCTGGATTGATCGATATCTCTTCATAGAGGGCAGGGGACAGAGGGGAAAAAATAACGATAACCTTTTTCCCCGCCTGCTTTAGCTCGGTAATACCTTGAAAAAAAGCATCTACAGACTCTTTTTCCAATTGGTTGTGATAGCTGAATCCTTGGGAGCCGTTTCGAGCTTTGATGTCTGCGACCATTTCTTCTTGAGTAGGCCCGACTAAATTTGAGTTGTGGAAAGAACCGTCAGCAGCAAATCCTGCATTGTTTTCTATGCCCCTGATACCGATGTTGCATAGCGCATTCTGGTTGAACCAGACGGAACGACGTATGAGTTTGACAATGTCGATCTTGCCTTCAAGTATGTATTTGGACGGGAGAAAAAACATGTCCAGACTACGTTCTGTGCCGGTGGATTGTGTGAATTTGTGGCCACCTGTTATTTTTCGTAACGGCTTTCTGAACCACCAGAAATCCATGATGACTATCACTGTTTGTGGCGAGTGATCACTGGCGAGAACATGGAAGAATTCCAAGGCATTTCGAACGCTGCCTACCACTCGGCCGCAATTGACCATCTGTTTGTTGAAAAAGACTTGTCTGAACTGCAAGGTTCGGGAAGATCCGACCATTACAACGTCGCCTTTGCGCTGAGAATAAAGGGCGTACTTATAAGAAGCATGGTCGTTGTTAAAAAGAGGGCCATACAAAATATTCGGGTTTTTTTGTTGGATACTGACGATGTCCGCATAGGGTTGTGTCTCGCCTGCCATGAAAATTATGGCGAAATTGGCTCCGACATAGCCTCCGTAGAGCAGGATGACCGCTATGAATGCTGTGATGAATTGTTTTGGCATCAGAAATCGAAATACAGGTATCTGACCTGTCCGTTAACAAACATGAATATTGCACCTGTTACCAAGGCTATGGCTGAAAACGTTCCTGTCATATAACCGAAGATAGCTCCTTGTCTTACGCTGTCCGGAAGGAAGCGTTCGAAAGTCCAGCCTTCTCTGTTACCAAGCATGATTGCTGGGGAGAAGCGACGCATGATTTGTACTGTATTGGGCATGAGCCATGCGATAAGCAGTAGAGCACCGAGGTAAGCTTCAACATAGGTGTTGGGTAGGTTGTAAAGTCGGTCAGAGCTTATTCCGATCATGCTTTGCATGATAACCTGTGCTGTGTAAAAGGTATCAGCCCTGAAAATGACCCAAGCAAAAACCACAAACACGAAGGTGAAGAGTGTGGATAGCCATGCCGTTGCTCGGTTTTTTCGAAGCATGCAGTGTGATTGGAAAATTCGGTGAACCAGCAGGGCAACACCATGAAGCATCCCCCAGACAACAAAGGTCCAGCCTGCGCCATGCCAGATGCCGCATAGGAACATGACGATGAACAGGTTGATGAGAGTTCGGTTTGTTCCCTGCCTGTTGCCACCAAGTGGGATATAGAGATAAGTCCGTAGGAAGTATCCCAGTGAGATGTGCCATCTTTGCCAAAATTCAGAAATATTGATTGATTTATATGGAGAATAGAAATTGATCGGAACTTTGATGCCGAACAGGCAGCCGAGACCTATAGCCATGTCCGTATATCCTGAGAAATCATAATAGAGTTGGAGTGAGTATCCGAGGGCTGCACGCCAGGCTTGCCCCGGATTCGGGATACCCCCATTGGCTACTTGGGCAAAGATTGGGTCGGATATTTTTGCGACATTGTCGGCGAGTCCCGTCTTTTTGAGTAACCCCACGGAAAAGAAGAAGAGGAAAAGCATGATCTTTTCTTTGTCGAATTTGATGCCTCCCGGGGAGCGCAACTGTGGAATTGTGTCGTGATGAAAAAGAATGGGGCCAGCTACGAGGTGGGGAAAATACGTAATGACCGCGCCGTATTCAGCGACAGTGTATTTTTTGATTCGTTGGGTATAGACATCAGAAAGGAAGGCTATAGCCGTGAAAGTATAAAAGGATATGCCGATGGGGATTTCGCCGGGCTTCCCTGTGTAATTGAATCCGAATAAGTAGCTCAAGTTCCCCATGAAAAAATGGCTATATTTGTAATAACCCAAGAGAAGTAGGGCAACGGTAACTCCTGCGAGAAACCATGTTTTGCGAAGTATGTCGGACTGACTGCGGTTGATACCGTATGCAGCCAGACAGTTGCTTGTGAGACTGAACAGTAGGATTGGCAGGTATTCAATTCGCCAGTAACCGTAGAAGAACAACGAGAGGCCGATTATGGATACAATTTGGGCCGTGGGAGATATCTTTCTGGAAAAATAGAAGACGAGGCACGCGACTGGCAAGAAAAGGAAAAGAAATTCTGGTGAATTGAAAAGCATATGTGTGCCGCGTGGTTGATTCTGTTTGAAAGGCTCTTGTAGTCGTAGCCTTGTGCATGAAAAGGCCGATAAATGTCAAGAAATCTCAAAAAATATAAAATATTCTGTATAAAATAGGTTGATTTGTTTTTCTGAGAGTGGAATTATGATTGGCGAAGTTTTTTTGGCGACAGAATGAAATATTATGTTGGAATACTCGTGATTCAGTTAGCTTTTTTGTTTCATATTATGACAAACAGGAAAACGAGATGACATTGGACTATACGTTTTCGGGTCTTGCCGGTAGTCTTTTTGGCATCTTTGCGAAGTTGATCAATTTCTTTTTTGAAATTGTTTTTTAGTCTCTTTTTTTCATCCTGTTCGGCAGCTTCTAGTTCATCCTTAAATATCTGGATTCGTTTGTCATCACTATTTCACATTGATTTCATAGTATCTTTTTCTTGTATGGGGAACCGGGAGCGACATTTCGCCCCCGGCTTGTTTCATGATTTAGAGCCTGCTGCCGGGGACATAGTCGCCGGGGTAGAGCATTTCAAAGCCTTCATTGACCTTTTTGACGAAGGTTGAGTCGCGTTTGGACGGATCACTGAAACGGGGATCTTTCATCATTTCTCGCAGTCGTTCGATGGACAGGTCTTCGCCCCATCCCTTGGTTGAGCCTCGCAGGCCTCCTTCGAGTACCAGCGGCGCGATCTTGGCAAAGGCGTTGATGACGGCTGCGTGGTTGCCCGCATTGGTTTTGTCGAGAGCTGTCAGCAGGTCGTCACCACCAATGGCTTCGGCAGCGCGCATGGCATGGTCGAGAATGGAGGGCGTGTCGCCGCGATGAATGGAACGCAGGGATTCCAGTTCTGTCTCGCGCATGGTCTGCGCCTCATTTTCAATCCCGTGATGGGCGTCCATGACCAGCGGCATGAACCATTCATACAGCCCGGATACCTGTTTCGGGGTCAAGCCCAATTCGTGGGCTTTCTGCCTGAGGCCGTTGGTCAGGTCTTCACGGATTTCAAAGCCGTCAGGCACGTCCATGTTTGGTAATTCGTAGCCGTCCGCAGCTTCGGGACGGCCCAGAGCCCCATAGAAGGCAGCCAATTCTTCAGGGCCATCGTCATCGCCGGGCATCCGCACGTATCCTTCCGGGCTTTTGCCGATCATGCGCTGGGCATGAACCAATGCCTTCACGGCTTCGTCCTTGGTGGCGTATTTGGCGAGAACCGGATGGTCGCGCAGGAGCATTTCCGTTTCCACGCCGTTTTCGTCAGCCTGTTTGACGGTCCAGTCTTCGGGAAGGGTCATCTGCCATTTTTTATTGGTATTGGGTGTCATCGGTTGATTTCCTTATTGATGAAGTTGTTTTCATTGAGCATGTGTTTCATGTGTAGGATCAGCGACCTGCGTCCTTCATTGAACTGTGTGCGCCCTGCATCCGTGGAAAATGTGGAGCGCATGAAGCTTCCGCGTTTTTCCAAATCATCCATGATTGTTGCGCCGTCAGCCGATTCAAAAAGCCGTTTATAGGCTCGATGCAGCTCCAGAGGAGAGGTCTCAGACATGCGATACCTCCTCGTCTGCTTCCGTTTGTTGCAGAACCACGGTCTCTTCCTGTGTCATATCTTCGGACTGAGTGGGGTCGGGAGCCATGTGTTCTGGCGGTGGTCCGACAATACCGAGCGCTCCGGCGAGCATTCCCCACAGTTCGGTGAGGACATTGGGCCGGTCTGTGTATGCTTCGGATAACGTTTTGGCGATTGCGGCCATGCTGGCGACCGTAGCTGTTGTCTGAGCGCTTCCGGCAGCCTTGCTTTTGCCTTCGCGGGCGGCGGCTACATCCTGTTCCGGTTTCAGGTAGTCCGACGGGGTGTCGAACAGTTCTGCAACGTGTCGAGCCATGCGATCGGTGTCGAAGTTGTCCATGATTCCGAAAGCGTCTGCGCCTCCCACCAGCGGGCCAAGGTATTCCATGGTTTGGGACAACCCCTGTGCCTCGTACTGCTTTTGAGCGCGGGCAACGGGTGAGGTGTAACGCACATCCAGATCGTCGGGCGTCAGTCCTTGCGGGAAGGAAGGCAGCCCTCCACTGCGGAGCATGATGCGGAACACGCGCTTGATGAGCGGGCTGAGGAATTCAGTTTGCAATCTGCCAAGGACAGGGCCGAGGACGCGCATTTTTTCGGATTGGCGGATAACCGCTTCGGTGGCGGTGACAGCCGGGCCTTCCGGGGCGATCTGGTCGCCAAGGAAGATACGCCGGATGGACTCGCGTCGTTGGTTCATCATCTCTTCGGTGGCACCGAGATCCACATGTACCGGCAGTGCTTCGATGCGGTCTGATGATCCTGCCCGATAATAGGACAACCCACCCGGACCGGAGCGAACCGGACCGAGGAAACCGTCGTCCGGCACCATGAGCGGCGGGTCTGACATTTTTTCGGCAGCCATAAGCGCAGTACGGGCCATGGCGTTGAGCACGCGGGTATCGGAAAGGGCGGTCTGGCCCGGTCCACGACCATAGGTTTCGCCTGCGGCCTTGGCCCAGCGTGGAACCATGTACGGCATTTCCAAATAGCCGGTTTCTTCCACAATGTGATTGTTCTTGGTTTCCATGTACACGCTGGCATAAGGGAAGTTCATTACCCCGAGACCTCGCGGGTCGCGGTCAGATCGAGGATAGACCGCGTGCAGTATTTCCACTTTCTCGTCGGGTTTGTCCTCGGCCTTGCGTTTGGTTTCATCCGAGCAGTTCACGCCCCATTCCTGAATGGCCTGACGGGCGGATATTTCGTATTTGCGGTATACGGTGTCCACCTGACCCCGAACAGATTCGGCCACATAGACTTCGCCAAGCGGTCTGGTGGAAAATCGGACAATCATTTCATTGTCGGCTTCCACATACATCACCGCAGTACCAAGCAGGGCCACATCCAGATAAAGTTCATGGACATGAGTCTGGAACCCTGAATCTTCGGCGTTGAATACGGCAACCATTCGTTCGCGGGCTTCCTGAAGGAAGGTGCGTACGTCTGCATTGTCACCAAGTTGACGGTCTTTAACCGAGATATCGAACCACGGCAGGGAAGGGTTGGTAAGCAAGCCCCCCAAGGATGAAGCCAGCAGCTCCAGCGCGTGCATGGGCGTGGAGTCGAAGATGCGTTCATCACCGGTCTGACCGCGAAACGAGTTGGAGCCGCCAATGGAGGTGAAACTGTTCTTGCGGGGCAACATGTATTCGGTCAATTCCTGCCAGGAACTCACCCATGGTTGCCGTGCTTCTTCCAGTCCGCTGAACCGGGTGAGCAGTGAGCGCGCACGTTCTGTTGCGTCCATGCTACTCTCCCAACTTGTTCTTGAGGCCCGTGGGATTGTTTTCTTCTTCCTCAACCAGAGATGCCGCTCCATTGGAGAGTGTACTGGCGTTGCGTTTTTTTTCCAGATTTCGGGCTTCATTTATCTTTTCCCTGTCCCTTCGACGGGCGTCCGCCTCCTTTTTGCGCTGTTGCTCTTCACGAGCTTTGCGTTCTTTTTCCATGTCGCCGGATGAATCCGGTTTGTGTTGGATCAACCCTCCGACTGTGCCAAGCACGGTTGAGATTATTGATGCAGATCCTCCCATAATAAAATCCTCCTGTAAGATGTTTCACAGGAGGCTAACCCCGGTTTTTCGCAAAATCGGGAAATGTGAATGAATGTATATTCAAATCATTCAATAGGTATAAAAAAACACCTTGACAGGGGTGGGGAATAGGACAGTTTATTTGCCGAAAAAAAGGACAAGGCCTGCCGAGATTCGATCGGCAGGCCTTGTCCTGAAAAGTGAACGGATGGAGCTGAAAAGGGGCGTCGGGAAAGTGCCCGTATCAGTCGGAGGATATGGAGCGGTGTTTACATCGTAGTCGCGCCAGCCGAAACGGACGAAGCCGAGATCTCGGTCGTGCAGATCAAAATTTGTGGCTTTGAGGAATACATATTCTTTGCACCGTCATATAGATAATATGGTAAGAATAAGCAGTATGCTAATTGCTTCGTTCAGAGTCAGTGCTCTAATTTGAAAGAGCGGTGATATAAATCTTTCCCAGAAAGATTGAATAATCCATACAGACATTGCAGAAGAAAAGAGAAATAAAAGAATTAGTGTTGCTGACCCCATTAAAGCATCGTGATTAAAGATTGCGTCAAGAAGCGTTGCAGGCTCTTCTTTATATTCTAGTATTGACTTAATTGATTGAAATATGACCAATGCACAAAAGAGAATAGCATTGTATTTTGTCGTTATTTTTTTCATTATATCTTAAGTTCTTAAAGTTATGTAAATGGTACCTGCTTTGGCAATGTTTGTTACCAAAGCAGGCAATGAGGCTCGTAGCGAGGATCAATTTCTTTTATTATTTCTTGTTTTTGTTCCAATCAGAATCGGGATCACAATAGTCCCGGACTCCATCACTGTCGGTGTCCATGGACATCGGGTCTTCATCCAGCCCTTTTCCATTCAAAAATCTGTCTAAACCTTGAAGAAACTGATTTTTTGGATTTTTATCAGCAGCTTCCTTGCCTGTTTTTTTTATTCCGGCTTTGGTTCCTTGTCTAACCCCTTGCTTGATAATCCAATTCAAGAATAATCCATTGGAATCATTTGCATTCACCGGATCATCCAGACAATACCCATACCAATCTGAATCGCCACCCTTGTCGCCGATGGGGTCCGGGGCGGTCCATCTGCTGGTGTTTGCATCGTAGTCGCGCCAGCCGAAGCGGACGAAGCCGAGATCGCGGTCATGCAGGCCTCCGGCATAGCCGATAGGGATGCGTAGGCTTGGATTGGTGTCTTCAATGATGCCGCCAAATGGATCGTACAGAATTTCCTGTATCACATTGCCTTCCGGGTCGGCAACGACTCGAAGACTTCCGACTTGGTCATAGAAGAGGTAGGCGATTGTGCCATCATCCCGGCGCATTGCGTATGGGGTGCGGGTTTCGTCCTGATAGGCGAATTCGTACCCGTGTTGTCCGTCATGAAAGCCGGCAAGGCGGACGAAATCGAGCCATGCGTATGCCTCGACCAACTGGCCGTTGCAATACTTGGCAATGCGTTGGCCGTTGTCGTCATGACGGTAGGTGAAGACCCGATTCTGATCTTCCACCTCCATCCTGAGCAGACGATAGTCGGGCGAATATTTGTATAGATAATACGTGCCGCCATGTGACCAGATGGACCGGAAGCCTTTTTCATCATGTGTGTACGAATCTTTTCCAGCCCGAAGCAGCCGGTTCTCCATCGTGTAGGTGTAATCTCGATAGTTAGAGCCAGCCGTGGCCGGAAGATAGTCACGCATGCGGCGACCTTCCTTGTCATAGTGGCACTGACAGATCAGCCGTCCGTCAAGATGCGCCTCCTGCAATCGCCCGTCTTTGTCATATGAATATTTCCAGACAACCATACCCTTGGTTTTCCACAACACCCCGAAATGTAAATGAATGTATATTCAAATCATTCAATAGGTATAAAAAAACACCTTGACAGGGGTGGGGAATAGGACGGTTTTTTTGCTGAAAAAAGGATAAGGCCTGTCGGGACTTGACCGGCAGGTCTTCCCTTGAAAATCGAAACCTTCCGGGTCGGCGATTTCTTGAATTCCCCCCAGCCGTCGGAGACAAAAAAAGCCCCTGCCCGATACAAATCGGGCAGGGGCTTTTGGGAGTGCGTGTTACTACTGCATTGCTGACCGGTTGCGGTTGATGGGCTTCTGCCCTGAGACGACAACCATGTTTCGGCCATTATTTTTGGCTTGGTAGAGTGCCTTGTCCGCCTTGATGATAAGATCATCATCCGTGGTCAACGCACCACCTTCGACAGACGCTACGCCAATGGACGCGGTGATGGTGAAGTCCTGATTGTCAAAATGGAAATTGCAGTCTGCGATAACTGAACGAACCCGTTCCGCGAGTTTCCAGGCAGCTTCTTCTGTTGTGTGCGGCAGGAGCACCACAAATTCTTCGCCGCCGTATCGGGCCGCGAGGTCAGTGGTACGGAACGTCGTGGTCAGGATTTCTCCAATTTTTTGAAGTACCATGTCTCCGGCCATGTGACCGTAGGTGTCGTTGACCTGCTTGAAGTGGTCGAGATCGACCATGAGCAGGGAAAGATCGTGATTGTAACGACGACGGCGTTTGATTTCATAGACAAGCCGTTCTTCAAAGGAATGACGATTGAAGACGCGTGTTAGGCCATCGTGATCTGCGCGGCGTTTGACTTCTTTGAACGTCAAGGCGTTGCGTAGGGCCAGACCGATATGGTTGACGGCAGAGCGGAAGGTCTCCACCTGATCCTTGCCTAGTCGATAGCCCGGTTCACAGAGTAGCGCGAGACAGCCGAAGGTTTCATGGCCGGCAGTGAGTGGCATGGTGACAAGCTTTCCGTCTTCGGGCATCAGGGCGTATTCGGGGCGTCGTGCGGAATCGGTGTGCAGGATGTTGAATCCGTTAACCGGTCCACTGCCCATAAAATTGGCGGAGGCCATGATGTTTTCCACCCAGATGGATTCGGACTCGGGTGGCATCTTGCCGTTGAGGAATATTTCAACGTCGGCCACTTCTGATTCCTGCTGATGATTCCAGAAGGCGGCATGCAGCATCTTGATGGGCAAAACCAGACTGAGGGTGTCCTTGGCGTTGGCGAGGATGGTGGAGGCATCCAGACTTTCGGTTGCCGAAGCGAGCACCTTGTTCAGAAACATGAGCTGGTCTGTCTTGCGGGCCAGTAATTCTCGTTCAAGAAGAATTTCTTCCGTCATCCGGTAAATATCAGAATACATGGACGTCACTTCCTTGGCGCGGAACATGACATCCTGAATCTTGGGCCGGGTGAGAGGAGTGCGTACCACGGTGAGGAACCCTTCAGCCAGAACCTGATCCATCTCAAGAGGTTTGTCTTCACCACTTTGGATCAGAATGCGCTGCGTGGAATCCTGATCACGGTATTCTTCTTTGCGGTATTCGGGGAAATCGCTCCAGACCGACCAGGGAATCCAAGCCGCAGAAGGCTTTTCATCCTGAGAAAGGTCTTTGCCCAGCGGCAAAGAATCGGTCGGGAAATTTCGAATGTGAAAGCCGGGGCCGACACCGTCTTCGATCTGCTGCTTCAGCATATCGTCAAGTCCGAGCCCCCACATGAGCTCTGGTCGTCTGCCTCGTTTTATGGCTTGTCTTGGCATGTCTCCACTTCTCCTTGAACGTCAAATCATTGACGAGCGTCTCACTCGCACCAAGAGTTGAGCAAGATCGGGGCCAAATATTGATAATCGTGTGCAGTTAAAGGTGTCGACCCTTTATAATGTTATTAACATGCTTGATTCATGGATGAAAAATGGAAGCTTAATATGGAGGTACTGAGGAGTGGGCGGAAAAAAATGCCTGCGGTTTTCCGCAATTCATTGACAAAAGGGCGGGGAACGGTTTTTACCAGAGTATGGCGAAAAAACAGCGCATATGGGGTACTCTTGATCCCTTTTTTGAGGCCGGACCGGTTCTGGGTCGCATGGTAGCCAATACGACGTTTTTGCGAGCGTTGTTGGATGCCGACCCTTTTGATGAATATCATTTTTTTCTTTCAGGTCGGAAGGAACGGGACGCCGTGGGGAAGGCCTTGCGGGAAATTGTTCCTGCATTGATGGAGGCGGAGCGGGTACGGCTTATGCTTCGGCACGAGCTGGCGGGTATGTTGACCCAGGCCCACTATCATTGTTTTCATTTGTCCGATTGCATCACGAGTCAGCCGTTCATGGCTCGTATGCGCAATCGGTATAGCGAGCATATTTTTCCGGTAACCGGCCCCATTCATTCTTTGAGTTATTGCAATTATGGGACTGCGTTCTTGCAGCATCTGTGGCCCGGTACGACTCGACGGGATAGTATTGTCTGCACTTCCAGAGCCGGGAAAAAGGTGGTGGAGCAATATTTTGATTGGTTGAGAAATGGTTTTGGTTTGACCGAGATCAGTTATCCTGCACCTTTGCTCACTCGTATTCCCCTGGCAGTTGATACTTCGATTTTGACGCCGGGACACAAAAGGGAAAATGGACCGGTCAGGCTGCTGGTTTTTGGTCGCATTTCTCACCATTCAAAAATGGACGTGGTTCCGCTTATTCGTGCTGTGCATCGGTTGGTACAGGATGGCATGGACCCTGCCGGTGTGGAGATCGTGCTGGCTGGCTGGGCGGACGAAGATGATAATGTCCGTACCACTTTGACCAATCTGGCTGCCAATGCCGGGATTGCTCTCCATATTCATTTGCGGCCTGATGAGAAACAGAAGCTGGAGCTTTTTCGTTCTGCGGATATATTTGTTTCCATCGCTGATAATCCCCAAGAGACATTTGGTATTACTTTGGTGGAAGCCGGAGCGTTTGGCCTGCCAGTCGTGGCTTCTGATTATGACGGATATAAAGATATCGTGGAACACGGGAAGACAGGCTTGCTTGTCAGGACTACTGGTTCAGACAGTACCCCGGATGTGGATCTTGAAGCTCCGCTGACTTTTGACAGTGACTATCATCTGCGTCTTTCCCAGCGAACAGCGGTTGATATCCCTCTATTGGCCGACGCCCTGAAACGACTTATTGAGTCCTCGGATCTGAGACAATCCATGGGCGCAGCTGGGCGTAAGCGTGTTGAAGAGAATTTTTCATGGCCTACGGTTATTAAGCAATATGTTGAATTGTGGGATTCTTTATGGAATGAGCCGGTTGATGCTGGGTCGCTTCGGGAGAGAATGCATCCATTGGCCCCGGAATTTGGTCGTATATTCGGGCATTATACCAGTGATGTCCTGCGTGATGAGACCATGCTCAAAACAGGGCGCACAGGTGAAGCTTTCTATCGCGGTCGGGATTTCCCTAACCTCTATGCCGGGCTTGATATGGCCATTGATATAGAGATTGTTAAAAAATTCGCCTTTTTCGGAAGGAAGCCGGTTGACACCCACACCTTGATACGCAAGGCTTCCGAAGTCGCGCCGACCATGGATGATACTCAGATTAAAAATCATATCCTGTGGGCGCTCAAACAGGATATCTTGGAACATACAGATAAATAACCTTTCTCCAGACCTCTCTGTCGCCGGAGGCAATTTTTATGAAAGCACTTAGAGCTGTACGAATGGAACGATGTATCGGTTGCCATTCGTGTTCGTTGGCCTGTTCAAGACAGGTCCACAAATTTCTTTCCTGGAATAAGGCTGGCATTCGTATTTCGTCGTCGGGCGGTCTATCCACCGGCTTCGAAGCTCGGGTTTGTCTGGCCTGTAACCCGGCTCCATGCGCCGAAGCGTGTCCAACTGGTTCGCTTTCACAGCGCAGGGATGGTGGTGTTCTTCAGAACAAGAAGTTGTGCATACGTTGTGGCGAATGTGCCAAGGCCTGCCCTGTGGATGCCATTTTTCTTGATCATGAAGTAAATCCGTATGTATGTATCCATTGCGGTCAATGCGTGCAGTTTTGTCCGCATGACTGCCTTGAAATGGTAGAACTGCCCAAACAGGAACAGGAAGAAGGAGGGGACGATGATTAGAGACTTCTTCCGTGTCATGATGGTCAATTTGACCACAGGCAAGACCAATATTATCGAGCGTCCCGGACGGAACGAATATCTGGGTGGTACCGGTCTGGCGGCAAAGTTGTTTGAAGAATTCGGTCATGTGGATCGCCATTGGGACGACCCGGAGCAGCCCGTGATTTTCGCTATTGGGCCGCTGACGGGGTATTTCCCGCTCATGAGTAAGACCTGTTGCGCGTTTCGCTCGCCGTATCATAATGAGTATACCGAGAGTTACGCAGGCGGAAAATCCGCGTTGTCTCTTCGGTTTGCCGACCTTGATGCATTGGTTATCACCGGCAAAGCACCGCGACTGACTGCTTTGTGTGTCGGTTCTCGTCGCGTGGAAACTCGCGATGTAGAGTATATGCGTGGATTTGATGCCATTGCCACGGGGCGCGTGCTCAGAAAGATATTCCCTGGTTCAGGGCGTCGATCCATTATGCGTATCGGCCCTGCGGGTGAAAATTTGTCGGCGTACGCCTGTATTAACGTGGACACCTATCGCCATTTCGGACGTATGGGTGGTGGCACGGCCATGGGCGTGAAAAACTTGAAAGCCATCTGTATCCTTGGTGACCGAGGATTCGCATTGCCCGAAGGCAAACAGTATCCCAAGTTGTACAAACACATTTATAAACAGCTCACCACCACTGAAATGATGGCCAAATACCACGGTCTTGGTACGGCGGTGAATGTCAAACCGCTTAGTGAGTTGAAAAGTCTGCCATGGAAAAACTTGCAACAGACTTCCAGTCCGAAAGCCGAGAATATCTCTGGTGAGACCTTTGCTGACGATACGCTGCTGAGAAATGCAGCCTGTGCTGGTTGTCCGGTCGGCTGCATCCATGTGGGTTTTGTTCGCGAACAGTTTCAGACCAACAATCAGTATCTCTACCGGCAGGTAGGGTATGACTTCGAGCCGATTTTTGCTTGTGGGGCGATGATCGAGGTGACAGAGGCCAGTGACGTCCTGCGCATTTTGGATGTCATTGAAAAGGAAGGGCTGGACTGTATGTCCGCAGGCGTGGCTCTGGCCTGGGCCACTGAAGCTCTGGAAAAGGGTGTCATCAGCGAGAAGGAAACGGTTGTAAAGTTGAACTGGGGCGATGCTGAGACTTACATGGCCGCCGTGGAGTTGTTAGGTCGGCCACCGAATGAATTTTATCGTCTTCTCGCATCTGGGACCATGAAATGCGCCAAAGTGTATGGCGGTGAGGACTTCGCATGCGTGTTGGGTCAGGAAATGGCAGGGTACGCCACAGGCGAAGTATTCTTTGTCTCCGAGGCATTGGGGTTCCGTCATGCCCATTTGGACTCTGGTGGCTACTCCTGGGACCAGAAACACGAAGAGCAGGATGTAACCGCCGCGCTTGATTTCCTTGTGGACGATGCTCGTGATCGTATCGTGCTCAACTGCATGGTCGGCTGTCTGTTCTCACGCGGCGTGTACAATGATGACCTTTTGGCCGAAGCTATGGAATCTGTCGGTTATGGCGAACTTCATGGAAGTGTCTCAGAAATAGGTGATCGAGTGCAACGTTTGCGCTGGCGTCTCAGACTTCAAATGGGCTACCGCCCGGACAAGGTTAAAATTCCTAAACGATATAAAGAGATTACCACCTGGAAGGGCCCTCTGGATACGGATTATCTTGAAGCTTTACGCTCCGGTTATGCCGCCAGAATCCTCGAAATGGGTGCTCCTTTGAAAGATAAAGAGTAAAAAAAACGGCTCATACTGAAAAAAGAGGTTGCCAATCGGCCCTCATTTCGGTAAATCCCATTTCTCGACAGCGTGCTCGGGTAGCTCAGTCGGTAGAGCAGGGGACTGAAAATCCCCGTGTCGGCAGTTCAATTCTGTCCCCGAGCACCACGCGATATCAAGCCCTTACGAAGTTTTCTTCGTAAGGGCTTTTTCGCGCGCATGTACAAATCTCACCACTTTCCCACCACTTTTGAGAATTCGCTCAACGTTTTTATTCATTGTTTTTTTTACTTTATGTAAATTGAATAGCTCTTGTGTTTTTGATATCGCCTTACTAATATGAGCCGCCTTTCATGTGTGAAGTCCTTCGGATATAGGGCCATTGCGTATGCATACAAAGGTAAATATGAAGTAATGGGAGAGTTATGCAGAAAGAACGCTTAGTTGCCACAACGAAGTTTGTCATTGGGCCTCTTGTTGTGCTCGTAGGGATATATTGGTTTTGTGCAGTCCATCCTACAGCAGTTAACAGCCTTTTTGATTTGGTTGCATCGTTCAAGTTTACAGCTGTTTATAGTGCTTTGATTATTGTTTTTGCTCGGTGGCAATATGTGGCCTACAAACAAGTTGTTCGTCGTACAGAAGTCCTTGTTAAAGACGCAACTCAAGAGCTTGAAGGTTTACCTTCTGTGGAGGAGTTCGCTCCGCATTTTCGTGGTTTTGACGAGTGGATGCAGGGTAAAGTTGGGATAAGACACATTTGGAGTGAGTATAAAGAAACTCTTATTCATCCCGACCCTAGCGAAAATTCAGATCTGAGAATTAGGAATACTGAAGAAGCTTATATTCATTTTAATGAAAAAGCTTTGCTTGGGCCAAGGGCGAACAAAGGTTTTTATAGTTCGATGCCTAATCTGCTTACGGGATTGGGCATTCTAGGTACATTTATAGGACTTATGGCAGGTATTTTTTTGGCAAAGGAAGGATTGCAGTCTGATAATCAGGTCCTAATGAAACAGGCGCTTGATGATTTGTTAAGCGGGGCTTCGTTAGCTTTTATTACTTCGATTGTTGGTATGACTTCGTCGATGTTTTTTTCAGCAAAAGAGAAAGAAATTTCACACGGCTTAAGCAATACAATAAGCAATTGGAACCGGGCGCTTGATGCAAGGGTTGAGAGGATTACTCCTGAGAATTTAGGAGTGGAGCAGCTTAAGCAGCTTGAAGTGCAATCAATTCACTTAGAAACATTTGTTAATGAAGTTGCTTTTAATATTGCTGAGGCTGTCGGTCAACAAATGGATAATGCGTTAGTACCAACAATGAAGAGGTTGATTGAATCGGTTGAAGGTCTCCGAGAAGATCGGGCGGAAAGCAACCAACAGATGCTGCATGATATTGTTGAAAAATTTACTAGTACGATGAAGGAAGCAGCGGGAAAGGAAATGGAAGCTCTTTCGTCAACTTTGAACGCTATGAATTCCAATTTAGGTCCACTTATTAATCATATGTCTGAGGCGCAAAGAGAAATGCAGGGGGCTGCTACATTCATTGCAGAAGAAATTACTAAATCATATCAAGAAAGCAGTGAAAGTTTTTCTACAAGTATGGATAGTTGTATCACTAAGCTTGAAACTGGGATCAATGAAGCAAGCGACACCTTAAGCTCTCAGCTTGCAGAGACATTTGATGGGGCAGTCGATCAACTCAATCATTCATTGGTGTCAATGGATACGGCTGCGGTGAACATTAGTAAAACCTTTGATGACAGTAACCAGAAATTGTCAGCAGGGTTGGACGAAGTGTTAATTAAGCTTTCGAGTGGAATTACAGAAGCGAGTGAAATACTTAATTCTCAACTTGTCGAAACGTTTGAAGGGGCTGTAGGCCGTTTGAATCAATCCGTCGAAGCAATGGATACCGGTATCTCCAGGATTGCGGAGGCTAACCAATCCACAGGAGAGATGGTCGAAGGTGTGCGTACACTTATTTTACAATTTAATGAGTCAGCGGATATTTTAACCGAATTGCAAAAAGATGCTTCTATAGCGGTTGAGAGCTTAAAAGAAACAGCTGCTACTATTAAGGCTGGTGGTGAAGAGGTTGCAGATTCATTAAATACGACTCAGAGGGTTGTAGAAAACCTGACAGGTATTTCTCGTGAAATGAAAGAGAACCAGACCGCAACATCCAATCTTTGGAGTGCTTATGTGGTGAGGTTTGAAAATGTTGATACTTCGCTTGAAAGAGTTTTCGAACATATAACTGATCATCTTGATAGTTATGGAAATGTCATGGATGAGTACCTTGTTGGTGTAGACAAACAAGCGTCTGAGATTGTGAAGCATTTTTCTGGTGCGGTAATGGATCTTGGTAACACAGTGGAAGATATCGCTGATAATATTAATAGATTCGAAAAGACTACAGCTTCAATCGTTAATATGGATTCAGGCGGCAAGGGACATGATCCTTCAATTTCGTCTTTAGCCGCCAATTCATAAAGGATGAAGGTGAGTCTTTTGTCTCAGAGCAAAGGTAATCGGGAGACAAGTTCTTCAGAGGAGCAGGGGTATCTATCATCTGTCAGTGATATGATGTCAGGGCTTCTATTTATATTTATTATCACCCTTGTCATATTTGTTATTAAATTTGAGCAGGAGCGAATCAATGCAGCCACACAAAAACAAGCATTTGAAGGGCAGACGCAGGCGCTTAAAGTAGAGAAAGAAGCCCTGCAATTAACTCGAGATGATTTAACTGACGCCAAATGGGTTAGGAGTCGTTTGTTAGAGGATCTTAAACATAGTCTTCAAGTGGAAGGGGTGACAGTTCGAATCGATGAAGAGAAGGGTATATTGCATGTCCCTGAGGACATACTTTTCCAGTCTGGTCGAGCCTCATTTCTTAAAGGAGGAGAAGAAACACTGATAGTTTTGGCAAAGCAACTAGCTTCAAAACTTCCATGTTATTCTGGGAAACGAGGAGACGATTGTCCGAGAATATGTGAATCAGGGGATTATAAGCCTGGGAGACTCGAAGCAGTGTTGGTTGAAGGTCATACTGACAACGTACCTATTCATAATGCACAGTTTAGTGACAACTGGGCGTTGTCTGCAGAACGCAGCATTGTTACCTATCAAGTCTTGATGAAGGCAGCTTTGGAGCTTGAAGTTATGGTAAACGGGGATGGAGAGCCCTTATTTGGGGTTAGTGGGTATGCTGCTACAAGACCGGTCGTTGATCATAAATATATCCATGCCGAACCATTAAATCGTCGCATTGATCTTAGGTTTATACTTGCTCCTCCCAATATTAATACAAGCGAGGGTGGGGATGGGGCTTAAAGATGTTTTAAGAGCTCCTGCTCGCTCTGTTTTTAAATTCTTTCCCCCAACGCAACTCACTGGTGCCTGGACTCTCGTCAAACCGAATTTTACAAATGTAATTCCTTGCGAGCCTGACGAGTATGATTTGGCGACAATTTATCATCAGGTGGTCGCAGCTCGGGCTCAACATGGAACTCTTGAAGAAGTCCCTATAAAGATATTGCGAATGCTTCCATGGATTTTATTTGAATATCCCAAAGGGCAGGAACGAAAATTGGGTGAAGATCTGGTCATTGTTAAAGAGTACTTTTCTTGGTTGAAAAAAAGGGATGATCCTAGAGCACAAGCAAATCTGTTGCATGTCTTGTTGAGAGATTATCCCGTTTTAGCCAAGACCTTTGATGCGTGGCGTACTGGGGTCAGAATGATACTGGGAAACAGTCAGCAAAGAAGACTTCAAAAGACTAAACAGAAAGTAAAAGAGTATGGCCTCTTAGACTCTAATGGCACTTACCAATTGGCCGAGCGGATATTAAATTCTGAGGAATCTCCAAATGTTATAATGGTTAATGCAGGATTAGAAGATGCTCTAGAGTCAGGACGTTTCGCTCTTGAGGTATACAAGGAGGTTTTATGGAAGGCAGAAAAAGCTCTTCGCTACAATGAAAGAGCCCAACATCATCTGTCTCAAGTTGTTAGAATGTCTACGTTTCATGATAATACATTTAAGTTTCCAACAGCACGTAAAGAATTGGCCGAGGCCTTACTTGAACCGTATGCTGGTGGCAAAGCGGTCCCAGAACTTAAAGATGATATTCGTTCCTTTTTGATAGGTTTGTATCGAGATCCTCGAATATATAAAAAAAATTGGATAGGGGTGAGTGATGAAGCCAGACAAGTCATTTTGGGTTGGTTGGTAAAAACAACAATAGAAGATTTTTTTGAAATACTTGATAAAACAGCAGATGACATTTGGGCATATCGCAAAGCTTTTTGGGGTGCATATCTTGAAAGAGGGGCTATTGACGAAGCTTGGGTCGTTTTGGGTTCAAGGGCAAAGCGAATGGCAAGTCGTTTTTTGAAGTCAGAATCTCACGGAGCGCTTACAGGCTCATTGTCAGATCAATCTGTTTTGCTCATGAAGATTGGAGATCTTACGATCGCAGAGTGGAGTCATAGTGGTAAATGTAGATTTTGGGCTGAGGGTAGAAGAGAAAATCCGAATGTTCCGGTTCTTTATGGACCAAGTTATAGTGCAGTATCTCTAAGAGCTCCTGCTACATGGGAACAAATTCACCACAGCTCAGCTAAAGGTGGCTGGCAATCAAGCATTCGTCACTACATAAAAAGAAAAGAAAATATCAACATTCCAACCAATAGGTTGATGCCATAAATGCCAAATTCTGTTGAGCTGAATTATGAGCGCACACCCTTAGGGGCCTCATTTTATTGTCTGAAAGAAGGACAAAAAATACCTTACGAACGATGGGGCTCATATCGTGTAATTCTTCAAGATGGTAGGCCAGCATCTGTAGGAGTTTTTTCTCTTCTTCAAGAGTCTGAGGGCTGTGCAGAAAGTGAAGATAATATTTATTTTAATGTTAAACATGAGGCTTTAGCTAGACTAGAGCCTTGGCAAGTTGAAAAGTTGGGGTTACCTCAACTTGCGCCAGTGCGCCTAAAGATAAATACTAAAAAGCCTCTTATTTCAAAAGATTTTATTATTAACTACGGCTTTGTTTTTCATGATGGATTACCTGTCTTTTATCCTGAACGTGAAGGGGTTTTTTTAAAATGCGAAATGGGTGAGTATCTATTAACAGATCCTCAGTTTTCTATTTTGGAGTTAATAGATGGCTATAATAAAATTCCAGTTGAAAATTTAGACAATAGGTTCCAGTGGTGGGGGGCCATTGCAGAATTATTGCCAGGTGATGTTGAAGTTAGCGATTTTTTGCGAAAGGTAAATGTTGTTACACCTACAAGTTTCACAATAGACTTTACCTTGGATCAAGGGCTGCTAAAGATAACCCCCAGATTCGTCGTGCCAGGCTATCTTGACGAAGATACGAACGAATCTTTGTTGCCGGAGGACATGCTTCCTCCTTCCGTTGCGGAGGAATTTAGCTCAAACTTTTTAAAACAACCGCGCCCTAGTGTTCGGTATGGAATGAGAGGGCAATGGTTTGTTATTGTTCCTAAATCTGTGCAAACGGCTTTAGAGTCTGTTCGGGAAATTAACCAAGCGACTGAGGAAGAAAAAAAAGCTTTTCTTCAGAATCCTCGTAGCGCAATTCGCGAAAAGCTTGAAGAATCAAATGATCCAATAATAACCAGTGAAGAGCTCGTTGAGTCTCTTTTTGTAGAGACGAAACTCTTTTTGAGTGAACGAATTAAATATATTGGAGAATGGCATCCCAAAAAAGGGTTGTTCATAAAAACGGAGGTTTCACAATGGTTACCAGAAGATGGTCCGCCACCAATTGTGGGTATTCCACTAAAGTCCGGTATTCACGACGTTCCTACACCAAAAATCCCAGCACTTTTAAAGGCGGTACAGAAAGCTTTTGCCCAAGGACAAACAGAGATTGAGTTTGAGGGTAAAGCTTTTCCAGTTGATGAGGCATCCATTGTTGCCGTTGAGAAAGCTGCTAAAGCGTTTGGACCACCTCATAAGCCTGATCCCAAGCTTGGCGGAGGAGATGAAGGCTCAATTCCTAAGCCTTTTTTGCAGGTTCCAATTATATACGATCATATTGAAGAGCTAGGCATTTCAGTTAATGAGAGTCAGCTGAGGCCTTTGTATGATTGCCTTCCAGCTTTGGAACGTGGTGTAAATCTTCACAGTCACCAGCAGGATGGGGTTGATTGGCTTAGAGCTCACTGGGAGCATGCTACACCTGGAGCCCTTCTTGCCGATGATATGGGGCTTGGCAAGACATTGCAATCTCTTGCTTTTTTGAGCTGGGTCAAGCTGCAAATGGCAAATGGAGCATGTGATAGAAAGCCGTTTCTGATTGTAGCACCAACAGGTCTTTTGAAAAATTGGGAGGAGGAGGCTGAGAAATTTTTACCAACTGGTCATTTGGGATTCTTACTTAAAGCGCATGGATCATCCTTTTCTGCAATATACAAGCAGGGGATATCTTCCGCCAGCCGTGAGATTCAAGAATCAGGCTGGGTGCTTACAACCTATGAAACCCTAAGGGATAAGATCTTTGCATTTACAGGCGTGGAGTGGGCAGTTGTAGTTTTTGATGAAGTCCAGAAAATCAAAAATCCAAAAGCCATGGCAACAGAGATGGCCAAGTCATTAAAGGCGGAATTTACCCTTACGCTTACGGGAACCCCTGTTGAAAATTCATTGGCTGACCTTTGGTGCATTGTTGATACCGCGCAGCCGGGTAAGCTTGACACTCTGAAAAATTTTGCGGGCAAATATATTAAGAATGGGAGATCTGGCGAGAGCGAATTGGTGAGGTTGAAAAGAGTTCTTTCATTTCCAGAATATGCACCAATAATGTTACGCAGGTCGAAAGATGAGCACTGGAAGGAGAAACCTGAAAAAAACGAGAATATTATAGAGGCTGACATGCCGTCAATTCAAGCGAAAGCATATAGTGACGCAGTAAATAAGGCTCGACAGTCAAAAGGACAGAAGGGTGCGATGTTGACGGCGCTTCAAGCACTGCGAGCAATTTCTTTGCACCCCTGTATGCAAGAGATTTCCGATGACCCGAATGAGTATATCAGTCAATCTGCAAGACTTGTTGCCTTGTTCGAATTGCTTGACGACATTCATGTTACAAATGAGAAAGCTTTAATTTTTGTTGAATATCGGGAAATGCAATCACGGTTAGCCGAGTTGATTCAAGTTCGGTATAACTGCAAGAGTATAATGCTCATTAACGGGGCTGTTGCTGGAAAAAAACGGCAAGCGAGAGTCAGCGATTTTCAAAGCAGGGAAAGTGGTTTCGATGTAATGATCCTATCCCCAAAAGCAGGTGGCGTTGGCCTCACTCTTACTGCGGCGACTCATGTTATTCATTTGACACGATGGTGGAATCCCGCCGTTGAAGATCAATGCAGCGATCGAGCGTATCGTATTGGTCAAACAAAAGCTGTCACAGTTCATTATCCGTTAGCCGTTCATCCTGAGATTGGCCGTGATCATAGTTTTGATATCAAACTTCATGAATTGTTGATGAAAAAGCGTTCATTGAGTCGAACACTGCTTGCTCCACCTGCAGGAACTAATCAGGATGCAAAAGAATTGTTTGCCACCACTGTCTCACAGGATAAATCCAATTCAGACAGCAATGCGATTGATTTAGAGAGCATTGATATAATGGAACCAACTCAATTCGAAGAATTTGTCCATAATCGCCTAGTTCAAAGAGGATATTCTGTTCGAAAAACCCCTTGGTCTGGCGATGGGGGGGCTGATGGTGTTGCCCTTGGTTCAAAGGGCAACGGGCTCCCGAATCTTTTGATTCAGTGCAAACATACACAGACTGACAGGAAGATTTCAGTAGATGCAGTAGAACAAGTCATTAACTCTCGCTCAAGGTACTCTGATGTACCGAATCCTATAGAACTTTGGGTAGTGACCAACGGAGTCTTTGATGGGAATGCAGTCAAACAAGCTGAGGCTAAGGGCGTTTCGTTGTTCGATAGAAATGCTTTATCTTTTGTATAATGTAATTTGTTGACTAGACGCTCAGAATGCCTTTGGGGGAGATGTTTTCTTCCTTTTTTAAAAGTACTTGGCTGTCGCTGGTAACATCTTGATTTGTTGCTGTTTTGTCCTGAATTCAATTTGTACTCTGTCTTGACACTGGTCCGCCATTGGGCTTTACGTTACAAACGCACATAAAAGACAGATTATTCAGACAGCTAAACTCTGATTTAATTCAACATTACAGGACATTAATACCCTCATGGCCCTTAAGAAATCCGAACTTTATTCATCTCTTTGGCAGTCCTGCGATGAGCTTCGTGGTGGCATGGATGCCAGTCAGTACAAGGACTATGTTCTTGTTCTTTTGTTTATTAAATATGTCAGCGATAAATACGCGGGTGTTCCTTACGCTCCTATTGAGATCCCGGAGGGCGCGAGCTTTGCGGATATGGTGGCGCTTAAGGGAAAGCCCGACATTGGCGACCAGATCAACAAGAAGGTGCTGGCTCCGTTGGCCAATGCCAACAAGCTATCTGACTTCCCGGATTTCAATGACGCGACCAAGCTTGGCAGCGGCAAAGAGATGGTCCAGCGGCTGTCCAACCTTATTGCCATCTTCGAGAGTCCGACGCTGGATTTCTCCAAGAATCGGGCGGAGGGCGATGATATCCTGGGTGACGCGTATGAGTACCTCATGCGCCATTTCGCCACACAGAGCGGCAAGAGCAAGGGACAGTTCTATACTCCTGCTGAAGTCAGTCGCCTTATTGCACAGATCGTGGGCATCCATGGGGACAAGACCAGCCCGAAGACCACGGTCTACGATCCGGCATGCGGCTCGGGCTCTTTGCTCCTGAAGGTGGCCGATGAAGCTTCGACCAAGGTGACGCTGTACGGGCAGGAAAAGGACGCTGCGACTCGCGGTCTGGCGTATATGAACATGATCCTGCACGATTGCCCTGAAGCGACGATCATGCAGGGTAATACTTTGTCGAATCCCAAATTTATGGATGGGGAGACACTCAAGACGTTTGACTATGTGGTGGCCAACCCGCCTTTTTCGGACAAGCGTTGGAGCAATGGTCTTGACCCAGAGAACGATCCGCATGGCCGATTTGCTCTTGGTACGCCCCCCGGAAAACAGGGAGATTATGCGTACCTTCTGCACATAATCCGGTCCCTCAAGTCCACGGGTCATGGCGCGTGTATTCTACCGCACGGCGTGCTGTTTCGCGGCAATGCAGAGGCCGGTATCCGTAAGAATCTGATTCGCCGGGGATATATCAAGGGCATCATCGGGCTGCCTGCCAACCTGTTTTATGGAACGGGCATTCCGGCGTGTATCGTAGTGCTAGATAAGCAGGGGGCTGCGGCACGAAAGGGTATCTTCATGGTTGATGCCAGCGGCGGGTTCATCAAGGACGGCCCCAAGAATCGACTGCGTGCGCGGGATGTGCATAAGGCTGTGGATATTTTTACTCGTCAGGCCGAGGTCGAAAAGTACTCCCGCATGGTCAGCATCGAAGAGATTGAGAAGAATGATTTCAACTTGAATTTACCTCGGTACATTGACAGTCAGGAGCCGGAAGATCGTCAGGATATCGAAGGCCATCTGCGTGGTGGTATCCCGGAGGGCGATGTGGATGCATTGTCCCTGTACTGGGATGTCTGTCCTAACCTGAAGATCGCGTTGTTCAATGAGAATCGTCCTAAGTATTTGGACCTTGCCGTGGATAAGGCGGTGATCAAGCCGTCCATCTTCGAGCATACCGAGTTCGTGGCTTTCATCAATGAGATGAATGACCTTTTTGTTCAGTGGCGTGACAGGAGTGTTGTCTCGTTAAAGGCGTTGGGGCTTGGACTGAATCCCAAACAGTTCATTGTCGATTTCTCCGATGGTTTGCTGTCTCATTATAAAGGCAAGCCGCTGATCAATTCGTATGACGTGTATCAGCATCTTATGGATTACTGGACTGAAACCATGCAGGACGATTGCTATCTGATTGCGGTGGATGGCTGGAAGGCGGAAACCTACCGTATTATCGAGATTATCGAAAAAGGCAAAAATAAGGGCAAGGAAAAGGACAAAGGTTGGGCCTGTGATCTGATTCCCAAACAGTATGTGGTGGCTCGCTATTTTGCAGAAGAGCAGGCGAAAGTGGACCGCATAGCCGCAAAGCTCGAAACCGCCAAGGCCGGGAAGACGGAATTGGAGGAAGAGCACGGCGGCGAGGACGGCGCGTTTTCCGAGCTGGACAAGATCAACAAGGGGAACGTTACTGCACGGCTCAAGGAAATCAAGGGCGACAAGGACGCGGCTGAGGAGGCCAAGGTCTTGAAGCGATGGCTTGAGTTGGGCAAGCAGGAAACGGCCTTGAAAAGTCAACTCAAGGAAGCCGAGAAAGCCTTGGATGACATGGCCTATGCCAAATATCCCGAATTGTCCGAAGATGAAATCAAGATCCTTGTGGTGGAAGACAAATGGTTGGTAACGTTGGATACAGCCATTCAAGGCGAGATGGATCGCGTGAGCCAGCAGTTGACCCAGCGTGTGAAGGAACTGGCCGAACGGTATGATACGCCGATGCCGGACCTTGCTGATCGGGTGACAGACATGGAAGCCAAGGTGAATCTGCATCTGGAAAGGATGGGGTTCGCATGGAAGTAAGGGAAGGATTTAAGCAGACTGAGATTGGTATAATCCCTGAAGATTGGGAGATTAAACCCTGCTCTTCAGTGAGCTCTTTGATTACTGTGGGTATAGTGATTAAGCCAACACAGTATTACTCGAAGCAAGGTGTTCCAGCATTAAGATCTGCGAATATTCGTGAGGACAGAATTGATCCTCAAAACATGGTTTTCATCAGTGAAAAAGCAAATTCTGTTTTAACAAAAAGTCAAGTGCAGACCGGAGATGTCCTTACGGTACGTACGGGATATCCTGGGACCAGTGCAGTTGTACCGCCTGAGTTTGATGGAGCGAATTGTATCGATATTTTGATTACACGCCCTTCAAAGGTGATGGACTCTCGATTTCTTTCGACTTGGGTTAATTCTGAACATGGGAAGAATCAGGTTTTCAAGAATCAAGGCGGGTTGGCACAGAAGCACTTTAACGTAGAAGATATGAGAAATCTTCTTGTAGCTCTCCCCCCCACCAAAGCCGAACAGGAAGCCATCGCCGAGGCGCTCTCCGATGCGGATGGGCTCATCGAATCCCTGGAGCAACTCATCGACAAGAAACGCCAGATCAAGCAAGGCGCGATGCAGGAATTTTTCATTCCTGAAACTGATGATAGAGAATGCCTTCTTAAGGAGGTATCCACCTTAAAGGGACGAATAGGTTGGCAAGGCTTAAAACAATCAGAATTTACAGATAATGCAAATAAGCCCTTCTTGATTACGGGTATGAATTTTAAAGATGGGGCAATTCGTTGGGGGGAAGTTTATCACATTTCTGATGCTCGATACAAGATGGCTCCTGAAATTCAACTTCGTAAGCATGACCTCTTAATGACTAAAGATGGTACTATTGGGAAAGTCCTTTATGTAGATGAAATTCCCTATCCAGGTACAGCTTCGCTAAATAGCCATTTACTCCTTTTTCGCCCTAAACAAAATTCTTATTGCCCTCGCTACTTATATTACCAATTGCAGACCAAGAGATTTAAAGATTTTATTGAGTTAAACAAGTCTGGGACAACTTTTTTTGGTATTTCTCAAGGTGCTGTCGGCAATTATAAAACACTATTGCCCTTAATAGAAAAACAAGAGGTTATTGCCTCAACTCTTACGGACATGGATGCCGAAATTACCGAACTGGAAACCAAGCTGACCAAGGCCCGGAAGGTCAAGCAAGGTATGATGCAGGAACTATTTACTGGAAGGATACGACTCGTATGAGCATGAGAATCTCCGCAATTCTTGATTATATTGACTATGGTCATATGGCGCTGCCTGAATTCCAGCGTGGGTATGTTTGGAATCGCGATCAGGTGAAAGGGCTTTTCGATTCCCTATACAAACGGCATCCTGTTGGCGGACTATTGGTCTGGGCAACGAGCGCGGGCGAAGCCGTGCATCGTGGGGACAACGCCTTGGCTCCCGGAGTGGTGAAGCTGTTATTGGACGGACAGCAACGAATAACAACACTTTACGGAGTCCTCCGTGGCAAGGCTCCGAGTTTTTTCGATGGTAACGAGCAGGTCTTTACAGGCCTTCGATTTCATCTTGCAGAAGAGAGGTTCGCTTTTTACCAACCAAAGAAGATGGAAGGAGATCCTTTGTGGGTTGACGTCACACAACTCATGGAAAGTGGCTACGATGGTATTGATGCAATCATCGAGGAAATGGATCCTCCGGTTAAGGGGTGTAATGGAAAACTTAACAAACTTCTTGGGATCAAAGAGATTGAGTTGAATATTGAAGAAGTCACAGGGCAAGACAAAACCATCGATGTGGTTGTTGATATTTTCAACAGGGTAAACAGCGGTGGTACCAAGCTCTCAAAAGGTGATCTTGCCTTGGCAAAGATATGCGCAGATTGGCCTGATGCGCGAGAGGAAATGAGATCCCAGCTCAAAGAGTGGAGTGATTCAGGTTATTCTTTTTCTGCAGACTGGTTCCTTAGGTCCGTAAACACTGTGCTGACCGGAGAGGCCAAGTTCCAGTTTCTTCACGATCAGAATGTAGAGGATGTTCAGAAAGGGTTCAAACAGGCTGCCAAGCATATCGACACATGTCTTAATATGATTGGCGCACGATTGGGGCTGGATCATGATCGCGTCTTGTTCGGACGATTTGCCATACCCGTGATGGTTAATTTCCTTGAGAGAGAATCCAGACAGTTGGATGAGAAAGAAAGGGATAAACTCGTATTTTGGTTTGTCCAGGCAGGCATGTGGGGACGCTTTTCCGGTTCAACTGAATCCAAAATTGATGCTGATTTGGCTGCGCTTCAGGGCAGCAACGGACTTGATGATCTGCTGGAGCAATTGCGGCTTTGGCATGGATTCCGAGCGGAACCTGATCATTTTACAGGGTGGAGTCTTGGCGCTCGGTTCTACCCGGTTCTCTATTTTCTCACCCGTATGGGCGAGGCAAAAGACTGGGGAACTGGTTTGCCTCTCAAATCAAGCATGCTCGGTAAGATGAGCAAGCTTGAGGTGCATCACATATTCCCCAAGGCTCAGCTTTATAAAAGAAAATTTGAGAGAGCAAAGGTGAATGCCATTGCCAATTTTTGTTTCCTGACCAAGGATACAAATTTGAGTATCAGCGACCGGTTGCCTGAAGAGTATTTCCCCGAGATTGAAAAGGCTCATCCCGGCGCTTTGGCCTCGCAATGGATTCCCACTGACCCTGAATTGTGGAAAGTCGAGAATTATCTGGATTTCCTTAAAGCCAGAAAAGAATTGCTCGCAGCAGAGCTTAACCTGCGCATGGAAGAGTTGCTTCATGGCGAAACTCGCTGGTTGTCAGGCGGAACATCGCCAATCCCGGAAAAAAGCATTGTGGGTGGCATTTCCAATGAACAGGAAGAAGTTGAACTGGAGAACATCAATGCCTGGATGGAGTTAAAAGGCCTTCCGCGTGGGCAGTCTTCATATGATTATGCTGACCCCGAAACAGGAGCTCATAAGGCAATCCTTGATCTCGCATGGCCCAACGGCGTGCAGGAAGAATTGAGTCAGCCTGTCGCTGTTCTATTGAATGAGACCGTTGAAACAATCAGGATAGCCAGCCAAGCTGGGTATCGTTGTTTCATTTCTCCAGACGAATTCAAGCAGTATGTGGAGCGAGAAATTCTCGTTTCGGAGGAATAGACTATGAGCGTCTTCAGAAAGCCCGAACGTGCGACCCAAAATAGGGTCATTGCCCTGTTCCGTGACGAACTGGAATATCGCTATCTTGGCGATTGGTCTGATCGGAACAACAGCAACATCGAAGAAGGACTTCTGACGGATTGGCTCCAAAAGTCTGGCTATTCTTCCGAGCAGATAGCCAGAGCTCTTTATCTGTTGAAGGTTGATGCGGATAACTACAGCCGTGGGTTGTATGGCAACAATCAGGCTGTTTACGAGCTGCTGCGGTACGGCGTGCCGGTCAAGATTGAGGCCGGTAAGGTCACTGAGACGGTCCACCTCATCAATTGGGATCAACCGGACAAGAATGATTTTGTCCTTGCCGAAGAGGTGACGCTCAAAGGCAACCACGAACGCAGGCCCGACCTTGTGCTGTATGTCAACGGTATTGCCGTCGGTGTCATCGAACTCAAGAACAGCCGTGTTTCCATTGGTGACGGTATCCGCCAACTCATTTCCAACCAACAATCTGATTTCAATGAGTGGTTCTTTTCCACTGCACAATTCCTTTTTGCGGGGAACGATTCCGAAGGGCTGCGGTATGGCACCATCGGCACCGAGGAAAAGTATTATCTGCAATGGAAGGAGGACGAGCAGGACAATGAAGGATACAAGCTGGACAAGTACCTTCGCAAGATGTGCAGCAAGGATCGACTGCTCGAACTGATGCATGATTTTGTCGTTTTTGACGGCGGTAAAAAGAAGCTTCCTCGCGTTCATCAGTATTTCGGTATCAAGGCCGCGCAGGAGCATGTTCGTAGTTACAAGGGCGGCATCATTTGGCATACGCAAGGAAGCGGCAAGAGTATTGTTATGGTGCTGTTGGCCAAGTGGATTCTGGAAAACAAGCCTCATGCCCGTGTGGCGGTTATTACCGACCGGGATGAGTTGGACAAACAGATTCAGCGAGTTTTTACCGAAACTGGTGAGGATATAATACGCTCCAAAAGCGGGCGCGAATTGATGGGCCAACTGGCGCAGGCCAAGCCGCGCCTTTTGTGTTCGTTGGTTCATAAGTTTGGCCGCAAGGACGTCAAGGACCATGAGGCGTACATCAAGGAGCTGGAATCTCAACCAAGCCAGACCGTTGGCGAGCTGTTCCTTTTTGTAGATGAATGTCATCGAACACAAAGCGGCAAGCTGCATCAGATCATGAAGGCCATGCTGCCCAATGCTGTCTTTATAGGTTTCACAGGCACACCACTTCTCAAGAAGGACAAGAAGACCAGCCTGGAGGTCTTTGGAGACTATATTCATACCTACAAATTTGGTGAGGCCGTAGAGGATAAGGTCGTGCTCGATCTCATGTATGAGGCTCGGGATATCGACCAGCGGCTCAGCTCTGAAGATGGCGTTGATGCATGGTTCGAGGCGAAGACCAAGACCTTGAACGACTGGCAGAAGGACGAGTTGAAAAAGCACTGGGGCACCATGCAGAAGGTGCTCAGCTCAAAGTCCCGCATGAATCGGATTGTGACGGACATCATCACTGATTTTGGAGTGAAGTCGTATCTGTCCGGTGAACACAGAAATGCGATGCTCGTTGCATCCAGCATGTACGAGGCCGCCAAGTATTACACGCTTTTCCAGTCAACGTTGCTTAAAGGAAAATGCGCCATCATCACGTCCTACAATCCGAGTGCTGGGGATGTGTCGAAGGAAGATGTGGGCGCGAATACTGAGACGGAAAAAGAATTTCTTTATAACACCTACACAGACCTGTTGAAGGACGTGACGCCAAAAGGTGAGATGTCCAAGACCGAGACATATGAGGAAGATGCCAAGCGACTCTTCGTCAAGCAACCGGCCAATATGAAGCTCCTTATTGTGGTCAATAAGCTTTTGACAGGTTTTGACGCACCTCCCTGTACCTGTCTTTTCATCGATAAACATATGCAGGACCACGGTCTTTTTCAGGCTATTTGTCGCACCAACCGCCTCGATGGTGACGAGAAACCCTTCGGGCGCATTGTCGATTACAAGGATCTCTTCAAGAAGGTCGAAAATGCGATTTCCGTCTACACGTCGGAATTGGACCACGGGGCCGGGGAATCAGATCCTCAAATCATGTTGCGGGATCGAATGACGACAGGCCGCGAACGCCTTGAGAACACACTCGAAGCGATCGCCTTACTCTGTGAGCCTGTCGAACCACCCAAGGGAAATCTGGAGCATATTCATTATTTTTGTGGCAACACGGAAATTCCCGCAGATTTGGAAGAACGTGAGCCTCGGCGCGTCGCTCTCTACAAAGCAACCGCCTCATTGGTCCGAGCGTATGCGAATATCGTCAACGAAATGGAGTCAGCAGGATATTCTCAGGCTGAGGCTGACAGCATAAAGCGGCAGGTTGAGGACTATATAGCCCTGAGGGATACCATCAAAAAGGCGAGCGGTGAGATTCTTGATTTCAAGCCGTTTGAGTCCGACATGCGCCATCTCATCGATACCTATATAGAGGCCGATGGACCGCGTAAGATTTCTCCCTTTGACGAGATGCCTTTGCTGGATCTTATTGTGAACGCAGGAATTGCTGAAGCCATCGGGACCAAGCTTGGTGATCTCAAAGGCGACAAGAATGCCGTCGCAGAAACCATTGAGAATAACGTTCGTAGTAAGATCATCAAGGAACACCTGAACAATCCGGCATTTTATGAGAAAATGTCCGAGTTGCTGGACGAAATTATCGCCGCTCGCAAGGCTAAGGCCATCGAATATGAGGAGTACCTGAAGAAAATAGCCGAGCTGGCCAGTCAGGTTCAATCAGGCATGACGGAGGATATGCCCAAATCCCTCGATACCAATGCAAAACGCGCTTTGTACGACAACATTGGGCAAGATGAAGACCTTGCGTTGAAGATTGATCAGGTCGTGCATGAAGTACGCCCGGATGATTGGCGTGGTGTGCAAGCCAAGGAACGGGTTATCAAGGCCGGACTGTATGGTATTTTGCAGGATCAAGCTGAGGTTGAGCGTGTGTTCCAGATTGTTATTGAGCAGAAGGAATACTAATGGTTTCGCGGATTGATCTCGGCGAAATACCCGTGGATGTCGTTCGTAAGGATATCAAGAATATTCATCTCAGTGTGAATCCGCCGGACGGAAGAGTTCGTATTTCTGCGCCGTTGAGACTGGACCTTGATACCATACGCGTTTTCGCAATCTCGAAACTCGCCTGGATCAAGAAAGAGCAACGAAAGATGCGCGAGCAGGAGCGAGAGACTCCGCGAGAATATTTGGAGCGTGAGAGTCATTACCTATGGGGACGCCGTTATCTTATGGAAATAGTTGAGGCAGAAAGACCGCCGTTTGTCTCCCTCAAGCACAAGGTAATGGTTTTGTCTGTTCGTCCTGGTACATCTGAGGAAAATCGGAAGAAAGTCGTGGATGAATGGTATCGAGCATGCCTCAGGGAAAAGGCCGAGCCTTTGATTGCCGAATGGGAGCCTCGTTTGGGCGTGAAGGTAAATCGCCTGTTTATCCAGCGAATGAAAACACGGTGGGGAAGTTGCAATTCTGATCGTGGTTACGTTCGGCTCAACACCCACGTCGCCAAGAAGCCGATTAAATGCCTTGAGTACCTTCTCGTTCACGAGATGCTTCACATCATTGAACCAACTCATAATGCTCATTTCAAGGCCCTGTTGGAAAAGCATGTCCCCCAATGGGAGCACCTCCGGCGGTTGCTGAATCGCCTCCCAGTGAGCCATGAGGAGTGGGGGTATTGATTTCTAAAGTGGTACAATAATGTAGTATTTATTTTGGAGTTGTCGATGAGTTCTGTGGTTTTTGTGTCTTAACTAAATTCTTTCGACAATCCTCAAGGTCCGTCCCACACATCAACCGCGAATTGTTCCCTGGGGAGAAAGGCGAATCTTTTTTGAACAGCCAGAGTCTGTTTGATCTGACTACAAGATTATTTTTCTTTTATTCAGACAGACGTCCTCCATTTTGAGATTTCTAATTATGGGTTTGTCGGCATAGAATAGGGGGTATGACTTGTTAAAAGGCAGAGGTCCACGAAGTGGATAGCTCATTGCCGACGGGGTTCTCACTGATAAGGAGCTCCCCTTTCTTCAAAAGATAGGGGGCGGGGAAGGGCAGGCGCCAGGCGCTTGGCTCATTGCGCCTGAGTTTATGCCGTAACGGAGGAAACAATATTTGATACCATTGCGACCTAAAATCTTGCTAAAAGGACTGTGTAAAATCTGATTTATGGTCTGAAGGGATTGGCAATCATTTTAACTCTGAGGCCCTTGGAAATGTCTCGTATATTAACTGGGAAGACGATTTTGGGGGGAGATTCTCCGGTTCAGGTGAACGGGTACGTGAGATTCGAGTTTAATATTGATACGGCCAATTGATTTATGATCGAGCAAAATCGTTATTCCTCTCCACCCCCGTCTTTTTTTGCCTGCTGAGAGTTTTTTCCTTTTCCCTCGCGGCCCTCAAATCTGGAGTACCGCAAATCCAAATTGATGACCTCCCCATCGGAAACATTCTGTCTAAGAGATCCTCCGTTCTTTCTTGGGGTTTTTTGGGGTCATTTGATGTTTTTTTATTCATAGAGATTAATCTTTGAAGGTCTGGTTATATATCCGACCTGCTTCTCTTCATTCAAACGCCAGGCGCCTAGCTCATTGGATTTGTCGACACGCTCTGGATAGATGAGGATTGTGCGCCTTAGATATCTAAAATCATAGACTAATTCGAGTCAATATCTCCAGTGATGACTGATTTCAATAATCACACTGCTACTCCTGATACTACTTCGTTTATTAAGAAAGGTAACAGAATTTGTTAATGATTACGATGCTGTTACTACCGTTACCGTTGTTACCACATGAGAATGAGAAACTGAGGGCAGAGATTGTTTATACATGACAATTTGAATTACAGGCCTCAACGGAGTGATAAATGGGAAAACAGGCTAAACCGCTACCTAACGAGGTTGTTGAAAGAGAAGTAATTCAGGCAGTGATGAGTTTAAAAGGCAGACTGGTGTTGTCATGAAGAAGACTTCGTCCAAATGAACAGTCTGGTAAGTGGAGGCTCCGATTTGTTGTGCGTCAGGCGCTTAGCGCTTGCACCACACTGGGTTGTCTTTAGCCGGAACCTGAGGAGATTCATAAACTCTACTGAAATTTGGGCGGAGATTGTGTGCTATAATGGATAACATCAGGCCCAGAAGTTATCCATTATCCGAGTGAGGAGGAGAGACTTTCTCCCGTCCCTTCTTTAAGGTTGTTTCTGAAGTGCTTTCCGACTGCCTTAACAAGTCAGGAAAGTTTGGTCCTCCACAGGTCAACTTTTTAAATCGTCCTGACGGGAAAACGCTTACCCAATCTTTATTTGAGTCTGTTTGCTCGTAGGCGGTTTCGATAGCTGTCTTTGCCATGAAGTCCATTCCTGCGTCTCTTCCTCCAGGCGCTAAGCGCCTACCTCTAATCTCAAATTCACCCCCCACAGGAGTCCCGGCATGATCACAATGTGGTGTGCGGATAAAGCTATAACTTTGAAGTTATTCATTATCACGAGTCGTAGGCTGGAGTTTTTCCTTATCTTTTGAAATGAATGCCAAGCGTTTTTCCGAGGCGGTACAGGGTCTATCTAGAGGCCCCAAACAATGTAATTTCCCTGAATGATTTGGGAGAAAGAAACTGATTTCTTCCTCACTCAAATCCTCTTTGAAGATAACCAACTTTTGTGAAGATTTTTCCTTTTTCATATTTGACCTCTCCATTCCGGTAACTACACCCCATTAGAGCGTTCAGTCCAGTTATTCTGTTTTTTCTAGGCGCTATGCGCCTGCATTTCGGCTGTAATGGGATCTCTTACACTTTTACGAGGGTAGTTGCCGTTCCACGCCCTCAAACGATTGTAAGCGGTTGTTGTGGGCTTTGTGGAGGCTGGGGGTTCGATCTCTGCCATCATTCCAATCCTCTTTTTATTTTCAAACATTTTAAAAATTTTTGGAAGGTTCAATCTTTGAATCGATTTCGATAAGGGGCCACCCCCTTTATGAAAAGTAGGGGGTAGGGGAGGGGTTAGTGCTAAGCGCCTGGCCCATCATACTTGCTGTTTATAGGTGGTAACAGTGGTAACAGTGGTAAAATGCATGGAATTGTTGATTAATATTGATACTAGCGCTCAAAAAAGAACTGGTATCAAAGGTAACAAATGTCACCCTTGATACCAGTTTGATTAGTGTTATTGACTATGGGGGCAGAGGTGTTCATGCTCAGCCATAATTAGTCGTTTCTGCTATTCCTCAAAAATGCCGCTATTGATGACGTAGACCTTTTTTTGACCCATACCGGGAAGGCGTTTATTCATTTGATAACCTCCATTGTTGCCCGCGGACAAGATGTCCTGTTTAATGAGCTCCCGGCATACCATTTTGTGGTCAAAGCCCTTACATATTTCGTTTCGGAAGACTTCAGGAAGGACCCAGTATTCGTATTCGTCATATCCGAGTTGTGTTACGCGGAAGCCTGCACGATTATGCCTGTCAAAGAATGTTGAATCGTTCATTATCGTCGAGTTTCCATCGCGTTCGTGAGGGGAAGCCAATTCAAATCGGGTGCTACCATTTTTTTCGAAGAAGGCGCGAATCTGTCGAATAGAATCCCTTACCTCCGCCGCACCGGCTCCACCGCGAGTGTCGAGCCAGTTGTGGAAACATGTGAGTGCAGCTTTGGTGGCTTCTGCGGGCTTCCAGGGAAGGACTCCGATCTCAACTGCCAGCTCCCCGGCTGCAGCACCGTGCGCAAAGCGCCTGCAAACTCGTTTGACCTGCCCATCAGCTTTGGGCGGACAGTGGGCAGTATAGAATTGCTCATTAATCGCATTGAGGCATTTTCGTACAGAATTAAGGTCTTCAGTGGCCTTTTCAAGAAAGGCTCTTAACGGGGTTCCATAATATGAAGTTGATGTACGGTTGATCTTTTGTGCGAATTCATCACCATTCCTGAGGTTGTGAAGTTCTTCGAAGGCTCCAAATCCGCCTCCTGCATCAGCCTGAATGTCAACAATTCTTACGGTCTGTCCTGCATGTACCTTGAGACGAGGATCTTCCATAATTTTTTGCTCCAGAGAAATCTCTCCGGTGCTGAGAAAGGTAGAACGCCAGGTGTTGATAGGTGCATTGGTCCCGTTTTTGGTGGCGCGTACTTTACCCATCCCGTTGGCCAGCATGTAAGCAGATTCAGCGACATTGGCGCCTGTTGCCTGTCCCATCTCATCCAAACACAAGAGGGTGTCGCAGTGGGACGCAGCAATTGCCTCAATCCCATTATCCGTTGCCCGCCAGGATCGGATATAGCCATTGTCTCCGCCGCCTCCACAAACGCTTGCAGCAGCCTGGAGGATCGTGGTTTTTCCGATTGAACTCGGTCCAATCAAATTGAATCCTCCAGATTCAGCTCCTGCGTGATGCAGCATGACCGCCGCAAATGCTAGTGATACGGCAAAGACGAGGCGTGAATTACCCACACACAGCATCCCGACAGATTCTTGCCAGTCCTTAAGGTTTCCACGGCATCGGTAGGGATTTTCAAAAAACTGTCCCTGGAGAATGGTGCGCTCGGTCTCGATAGATCCATAGGTGTGATCGTGAAGGACAAACTTGTCAGAGTGCCACCCTGTGCGTTTGACGCAAAGCGCTCGGGCGTCGGATGTGGTTTGTGTGATGTATTGATGAAGACGGGTTTTACTTTTGGTCCCTCCAGCGAGCTGGAGGCCCAGGTTAGCCAATTGCTGTCGGTAGGGTTCGCCATTTCCCGAAGTCATTTCCATGGGCATGGCCCACTTGTGTGCTACGCCATCGAGATCAGTGATTTGCAAAAGGCGTCCCCAGTTTTGGTTATCTTCGTCACGAGTGACTCCAAGAACATCAAGGGGAGAGCAAAGCCATTGTTCTTCAATATTTCCGTCTCTGTTGATTTCTTTAAAGTAGACGCCATCTTTGGTCACGATGAACTGGGAAGAGGGGAGTGTCTCCTCCTTGGACTTATCACCTATATTGAAGCGTTCAAGCGCCAAGCGCTTGAACGCTTCACGATCGAGTTTGTTTTTTTCGATCCAATCCAAGACTTTTTCGCGAGTCCAATCCGTGGCGTCTGCCAAGTCCCACCCTTTGGGGGCGTCAGCTGGAGGCGGGACAATTCCAATGGATTTAGCCTGCGCAATCGTTGCGAATTCAGTTACGCTCAAGGCAGCTTCAAATCCAGGTTTGTCTGCATCAGGCCAGAGGAAGACAGAATGCTCGTTAAGAGGGCCCCAATCCGTCATGTGAGTGGCCTTAGAGCCACTTTGCCAAGTGATGACAGTCATAGAGTCGTTCAGCATGTTTCGTGCGGCATCAGCCGCTTTTTCGCCTTCTACTACAAGAACAGGTACGTTTTTTCCATTCGAAGCCAGCAATTCAAGTCCATAAAGAGAACGAAGTTCAGGTTGAGCCTGCCACTGCCATGCTCGGTTCCAATTTTCATCCGTGCAAAAAGTCAGGGGAAGGATGATTTTGCTGCCATCACGCATATCAAACCTCCACACATAGCTCATGAGTTGGCCTTTCTCGTTGCGGTATGTCCATATCATGGAGGGGGATCCAAGTTTTGGGTGTTTTTGCGGCGGTTCAGAATAGTTTTCAGGGACCGGCCGCAAAACAGTCCACGATTTAAGTTTTGCCTGTTTGGGAGGTTTCTTTTTTTGGTTGCGAGGAGAAATAGGTGAAATCCTTATTCTGAGATCTTCAGCAAGTGCCTTTGCAGCCTCTCCCTGAGTTTTGTGACCAAAAAGGTATCCGTATAGATCAATGAAATCTCCACCCCCTTCACCCGTTGCGTAGTCATTCCACATGCCCGTTTTGTAGTTGATCTTGAAGGAGCCAGGTTTTTTGTCTTCCCTAGTCGGGTTGCAGGGAATGTAAAAGTCACCCCGGTACTTGCCACCAGGCGTCCAGGCTTCCAGCAGATCGCGGCTTCTATTTTGGGCAGCGCGGTTGATGCCTTCGAAATCAATTTTCATAGGTTTATTTTTTTTCATTTCATTTATCCTTTCGCGTTGGTGTGCGTGGGAGCGCTGTCGAGGGGAGCATGCTGCTTGGGTTGGGAGAGCCATTCAAGGTAGTTTTTCTTAGTGTAGTACACGAGTCCTCCGAGTGTTTCGTGCTTAGGGCCTGTCCCAGCAGAATCAAAATTCTGCATAGTGCCACGGGCAAAGGGCAGTCCATACTGGACGCGATAGGTGGGCCATTGGTGGCGCCATAAAATTTCGGGTAAGGTGCGTTGGAAAACGCTGACGAGATCATTCATTCTGCCTCCTTGTTTTTCATTGTGAGGACAGAATGAAGAAGCCGGAGAAAAATGAGGTAGAACTTTACTAGTGGGGTAGTCCTACTGTTGAAGTAGGAACTACATAATTATTTCACGATATTTTTTGAGTGAACAATTGATGGCTGTCTTAGCGATTCTCAGAACATGGTTGCTTCCGTAGTATTCAGGGTACTCATTATGGTAATGAGGGAAAACCTTCTTGGCGATTGTTTTAGCGTCGCAACCCGCTTGCCTTGCGTCAAGAACTCGTAGGTATGTCGGCCACAGGTCTTTGTGGGTAGGAGCTTTTTTCTTTATTTCCACCGGTGAGATGGTCGAATCCTGGCTGTTAAAGCCAGATTGAAAGACATCGTCAAAGCTTCGTTGAATGGTGTTCAGTCGAGTTTTAGCTTCTTCAAGCTGAGGGCCAAGTGGTTTTTGAATATTAAAAATGATTGCTACGGAGTAATTCGGTAACGGGCCAATCAATTCGTCACCCGTGCCTGTTATGATTCGGACATCATCATGTCGTATGAAATCGAGAAAGACAGGGTAGTCCGTTAAAGGGTTCAGTACTCCAGTTTTCAGACCAAAGGACTTGGCTCGGGCAGTATCGTCAATGACAAAGTCTCGATCCGACGGGTCCTTCCAGCGGGCGCTTGAATCTTCGGGCAAGTTGTCTTGAGCCTCTTCCCAGGTCTGTTGATAATCGGGATTCCTGCGCAAGAATTCCCAAGCCCAGCGTTTGCGCGGGAAGTTGTCAGGAAAGAGATAGTTATTTTCATCGGTCCAATCTTGAATGATCATTGCCCTTGTCCTGCTTTATCCGTTGGATTTTTTGCTCGCAATAGGGATTACTTTGCCGTCATTATTTTTAACTGCGAGAAATCTTTCCATTGTTTTGGTCGCTTGAATTAGATTTTCTGTCTGCAAGTGCGCGTATCGCTGTGTGGTAATAGGGTTGCTGTGACCCATGAGTCGTTGAATTTGATAGAGGTCAACACCCGCCTGCGCCATTCGAGAGCCATATGTGTGTCGGAGGCCGTGAAAGCTGAATCGTTGTTTGGAGTTCTCCACATTGGCGTTGAGTCCGACCTTATCGACAGTTCGTTTAAATGTGACCGGGACCTGTTGCATAATGCGCCCTTTGGCATCTGGGAATATCAGTCGATTAGCAGGTTGCCTTTTATATCCTTCGAACAATTCTTGGATTAGAACAGGCATTGGGACGGTTCTGTTCTTGTCGTGCTTGCCATCAAGTATGCGGATGGAATCTGAATTGACTCTCCCCCAAGTTAAGCGTGCGATCTCTGAAAAACGAAGTCCGCAATAAAGAGCGACGAGGGCCATGTCATGGGTCTGAAGACTTCTTTTCTTTAGAGATGCGAATAAGCTCTGTTCTTCCTTCTTGGTCAAGAATCGTTCTCTTTCGTTATTTAGCTTGGGAAGTCTGAAGCTGTTGTGTGTGGTGGGGCAGAGGCCATCGACAAGGCCTGCGTCCCTTGCGGCATTCCAGACAGTTGTGAATGTCCTGAAGACATATTGCTGGGTCCGGGGAGATCTTCCGGCTTTGACGAGTTTTGCCCTCAGGATCTTGATGTGGTCAAGGGCGATGTCCTTGATCGGCATATCTCCCACAACTGGTCCGATCCAGATGCGGACATGCCCCTCCTCTTTACGAAAGGTCTCAGGTTTCTTGGAGAGACTGGCGTCAGGGGTATATGCGTTTGTGAAGAAATCCGAAAAAGTGGTGTCGATTCGTTTTTGTCGGATTCTTTTTCGTTCCTTTGCGGCCTTTTCTTCAAGCGCTTGGCGCTTGTTTTGTTCAAGCTCCTCTTTGAGCGAACATGGTCCGGTGCCGTTTTTTACGTTTTCAAGGTACTCTTTTCGCTTCAGATGCGCGTCTTCTTCGGACCAATCTTCAGATTCCCATCCCAAGACGGATTCATACCGCTTGCCTGCATGAGTGAATCGAATGCCAAAACATCGATCGAATTTGATGCCGTGTTTGCGGGTTTCATGCTTATACCAACGGACGCCTTTGAAGCGTACTGAGGATATCCATTTGGGTTGAGCCATTTGAGTTCCTTTTCGTAGATTCCCACCACTTTCCCACCACTTTTTGAATGAAGCTGAGTGAAAGTTGGTGAAAAGATATGAAGAAGAAGTATTAGAAAAATACAGTTTGGTCAATATGTTCAATGCAAATATGGTGGGAAAATGAAGAAGAATGAAAGGGCATTTTGTGGGACTGAAAATCCCCGTGTCGGCAGTTCAATTCTGTCCCCGAGCACCACGCGATATCAAGCCCTTACGAAGTTTTCTTCGTAAGGGCTTTTTCGTTGTTTGGTGAAATGTCCGCGAGAAGTTGAAGAAGATCCCCGTGTTTCTTCAGCGTGAGAGTCTCGACGTCGTGATTCTGTGCTGTGTTAATCTTTATCGTTCTTTACGTTGCAGGGGAAGCCGCGCATGTGGACAGAGCCGCTGATTTTGTCCGTGAAATCGGCGTGGACGAGGAGATTCACATTTGCGCCGTCGAGGGAATAGATATCGTGCCCGGGGAGATCTAGGTCGGGGCATGTTTGCCACCAGCCGTGTTGTGTGCAGACAACATTCTGGGCAAGACCTTGAGTCAATTTGGCTTGAAGGAGAATTTTACCGTGCACTGTTTCCAATGATACGGTGGCTCCGTCCGCTATCCCGAGAGTTTCAGCTTTATCTTTATTGATTTCTAGAAAGGGTTGGGGATGTCTTTTCCTCAGAGAGGGGAAAGCTCTGTGCTGTGATTGGCAGAATTCGCGGAGTTTTGCGGTAATCAATACAAATGGGAAGTCTTCGGAATTGATTCCTGCCTTTTCAAGAATAGCGAGCGGGTCATTCCACTCGGGAAAAGGAGCCTGTTCAATATTTTTGAGTTGTTGGGAAAAAAGTTCAACTCGCCCAGTCATGCTGCTGAATCCTTTTTTCTGATATTTTTTATAGGCCACAGGTCCTTGAATAAAGACGCCCCCTTCGTTTTCTTTGAGGGCCTTAAGCGAGAGGCCGACAGGGTTCAGCATGTCATCAAAAGCAGCATCAATGTTTCCGTTCCAGAATTTGTCGGACATGCCGAGTCTTTTTGCTATTTCAAAAATAATCCACAATTCGTCCTTACTTTCGCCACGTGGAGTTGCAACTGGTTCTCGCCATTGGACCACCCATTTGTTTTCCTGAAAAGCCAATGGGTAGCCGATTCTTCCTGTTTCCCAGAAGCTGGCCGATGGTAAGACGATGTCGGCCAACTCCGCCGTTGGGTTGAGGAAGTGGTCAATATGAACATGAAAGTCTAGTCGTTTTAGGGCTTCCGAAGTCCTTTTGCTGTCAGGATTTGATGATATTGTGTTCGCCCCGAAAACGATCAGCCCTTTTATTGGGTAAGGGACGTCCTCTTCGATTGCCTTGCATATCAAGTGCGGTGGGACTGACATGATTGTTCCGGCTGGACCGAGTGGGTGATCGGGTAAAGCAATGTTTTTTTTGAACATCTCTGGTGTCACAAATTCAAAACCGAAAGGGTAATTTAGTGGAGGCATGAAATCATTGATATGGTTTCCGCCTTGTCGGTCATAGTCTCCGGTCAAGGCATAGAACAGGCATATAGCCCTGTTGGTTTGTGTTGCATTGAGGTTTTGCTCTACGCCGTTGAATGAATACCAGCATGAAGGACTGTTCTCGACCATCAAATGAACTGTTGCGATGATGTCTTTAGCCGGGATTGTGGTTGTTTTTTCCACATATTCCGGTGTGTATTGAGCAACAGATTTTCTCAAGCCGCTGAAAACGGTTTCGCACCATATTTTTTGCCCATCCGCGAGCAAAACTTCTATCCGTGCTTCGAGTAGAGGCGAGAAGTCGGTTTTTTCCCCAGGGTAATAAAATGTTGGCAGACCTGTTTCGGGGGAAATAACAGCAAAAATATTGTTGTCATTGGTCGATGAATCCAAGTCTGAAGCACGGAGTAAATCTCCGGTGTCGCACCGAATCAGCAACGGTGCGTTGGTCCAATCGGTTACAAAGTCCCTATTGTACAGAGATTTTTCCAGCATGACGTGGATCATGCCCAAGGCCAAGGCGCCATCTGTGCCAGGTTTGATCTGGAGCCATGAGTCCGCCTTGGCCGCGACTTTTGTGCGTCGTGGATCAATAACAATAAGTTTGGCTTTTCGTTTCAAGGCCGAGTTGATCTGTTGATTATAGGCGTTGAAGGTGTTTGCAGGGTTATGGCCCCATATCAGTATGCATTGTGTGTGATTGAAGTCGGGCCATCCTGCGGTAAAGTCTTCGCCCATTTTCCCGAATGTCAGAGCAGATCCATTGTCCCGATGCCAGTTGCAGATATGGGTGGTGGTCATGTGGTTGGGGGTGCCATAAATATTTGCCAATCGACGAACAAAGGGCGTTATTTCCCATACAGGAGAAGATACATTCGTTTGCGAAAAGACGAATGCTTCAGCGCCATGTTGCTCTTTAATTCGAAACATTTGTTCTGCGACGATATCCAAAGCTTCATCCCAACTTATGCGTTCCCAGCCTGGATCGCTCGCCCCTTTGGGGTTTGTGCGTTTCAGCGGGTGAGTCAGTCTTTGTTTGTTTGATACCAACTCAGGTCCGGCAAATCCTTTGGGGCAAAGAGGTCTGTAAAAATGGTGCTCTTTGTCTGGGCTGATCTTGATAAATTTGCCATTGGCGATATGTGCCACTACCGGGCAATTACTGAAGCATTGTGCACAATAGGTTCGTATTTTTCGAATGTCTGGATCAGATTTCCTTTCCGAAGTCTTCATCGTTTTCCTCCCAACGGTTCGTGTTTTTTGACTCAGAAACGCTATGAATGTTGAGGAATTCATTGTTACACATCAGAATGACAAGTTGTCAACCCTGTTGACAACTTGTCATTCTGATTGCAAAAAGGCTTATGTTCGTGTTATTCTCATCCTATGAAATATGCAGATGGTGAGAAACTTCATACGTTATTCCAAGTGCTCCAAGGAGCATGGAAGGAAGTCGAAAAGGTGGAGGAGTCGGTACATCGATCCAGCGGGTTGACCGGTGCACAAAGTAAGAATATTTCGCATTTGTTGAACAGCGGACCCATGACGATTTCAGATTTGGCGTTTGATCGGGGTGTTTCCCGTCAATCTGTTCAGGTTGCTGTCAGCGCATTGGCCGAAAGTGGCTATGTACATTTTGAAGACAACCCCAGGCATAAACGTGCAAAACTTTTGCACGTAACAGATCTTGGCTGTTCTCGATTCACCACCGCTCAGAAGGCAGAATATGAAATTCTTCGGAGAGCATTTCCGGATTTAAAGTCTGAAGATGTGGATGTGGCCGTTCAAGTCTTGCAAATGATCCAAGAAAGTTTATCGAAAGTTCAGGAGTCTAAATCGTCAAAATTTTCATGACTCTCGTGGGGTATGAAAACGGAAAAGTGCCCTTGATTAATTTTTGAAATCAAGCCCTCACGAAGAAGACTTCATGAGGGCTTTTTCTTTTGAGTCTTGGTTTTTCGTTGCTTATTGTCATTGCATGGAATCACAGTGCTTTTGTTTTTCGTGCAATAAGATAAAATGTTTTATTTTGAGTAGTTATGACTTTTTTGCAAAGGTGAATTGCGTGTTTATTGATTGGCAAGAGGCTTCTCTTGATAGCGCAACACTTGTTATGTGTCTAAAATATAATACTTTATTTCTATCTTGCTACTGGCATGCCGATTGCTTCCTTTAGGCTCTCCCGCTCAATGAGCGCGATAACTTTGCATGGAGGAACCACATGTCGGTGAGAAACAAGCTCGTTTTGGTGCTTCTGGTTTGCGTTGTCTGCTTTGCTCTGGTTTTTGGGGCGACCAAAATTGGAAGAAATATTTCCAATCATTATGCAACGCTTATGAAACAGGCACGAAATGCCTATAGTGAGCTTCTGCAATCGCGCAGGCAGGAGAAAAATTTTCAATTGCGCAAAAAATCCGAGTATATTGGCAAGGTGGCCAAACATGTCAATGAGGCCCGAGTCACTTTGCAATCCATTATTGAAGCAGATCCAGAAATGCAATCTGCATGCGACAATGCGCTCGGACTGCTTGCTGAATACAATACAAGTTTTCAAACCCTTGCCTCGGCTGAAACCGATATAGGGCTGACCATTGATACTGGTTGGCGTAATAAATTTGTGATGTCTGCCCGTGGATTGGAAAGTATTTTTAAGGAAGTCCACAGTCAGGATATAACCGTTTTGCTTTTGCAGATTCGAAGACAGGAAAAAAATTATATTCTTCGGCGTGAAGACAAATATATTGAAAGGATGAATGGTTGGATCGAGGCCATGAATGAATCCGTGGCTGTTTCCCCGCTGTTCGGTCCGCAAGAGCGAGCCGCATTTCAGGAAAAGCTTCATATTTATCTGTCCGCTTTTGACGGGTATCGCAAGAGCCTAGAATCGGCTGACAGCGGGTCTGCTTTACTGATTAAATCTGCGCGAGCACTGGAACCGGTCCTTGAGGATATCCGTAATCACTATATGGAAAAGAGTACGCAAATTGCCAGCAATGTTGATCTCGCAGTGCTGAGTATGGAAGTGACGGCCTGTGCGTTGATTATTTTATGTATTCTTTGGACGTTATTTTCAGTCACCCGACCGCTTGCTGCATTGCAAAAGTATTCGCGAGATGTGGCCGATGGGAATCTGGAAGCTCAGCCGGAAGGCACGTTCAACCATGAATTTGGCAACTTATGCAATGATCTGATGCGTATGGTGTCCATGCTGCGTGATCAGCTGGAGGCCGTCCGTCTTAAGGAGGAGGAAGCTCTGGCGCAGGCCGAAGCCGCGAGAAAGGCAATGTTAGCGACACAGGAACAGGAACTTCGTGTGCGAAAGCTGTGGGATTGCATGTCGGACACAGGAAAGCAGGCAGAAGGTATTGCCGACCGTGTGGGCATGGCAACTGAAAAAGTTGCGGCCATGCTCGTGCAGATACGTGATGGCTCACATAATCAGCATGAACGCATCATGGAAACAGCCATTGCCATGGAGCAGATGAATACTGTTGTTTGCGAAGTGAGCAAAAATGCGTCTCAAGCCACAGGGCGGGCTTCGGAGGCTCGTGACAAGGCTGTAGAGGGCGCGGGGCTTGTTCAGGGTGCGGTGACCTCTATCGAAGATGTGAATGGATATACGGATAAGATTAGTCAGGGATTGGAGAAGCTTGGCCTTCAGGTTGAATCTATTGGTCAGGTTATGGATGTTATCAATGAAATAGCAGACCAGACAAATCTGTTGGCACTGAATGCCGCCATTGAGGCCGCTCGTGCCGGAGAAGCCGGTAGAGGTTTTGCCGTGGTAGCCGATGAGGTTCGCAAATTGGCGGAAAAGACAATGACAGCTACCAAGCAAGTGGAAGAACATGTTGTTTCTATTCAGGATTCTTCCGCTAGGAATATCGAACGGTTCCGAGATGTCGTGGAAGTCGTGAAGCATAGTGCCGTTCAGGCTCGTGCATCCGGGGAAGCACAGGATTCTATCATTTTTCTGGTGGAACAAAATGTATTGAATGTGGAAAGCATTGCTTCGGCGTCCGAAGAGCAGAGTGTGGCTTCCGAACAGATATCCCAGGCCACGGAAGAAGTTCGTCAAATTGCCAAGTCGTTTACCGAAGGTGTTGAGCATGCGCATACAGCCGTGGTTGATCTCGTCGATTTGTCCGAGGAGTTGCGTGTGGGTATGCGCGAAATGCTTTCCGGTGGCGACATGACCGATAATGAAAATGGAGAGTCTGCGGTTGTCTCTTCAACACCTCCGATGGATGTCCTGAAACAGCCAATGCTCGCGTAGATTTGTGAGTTTCTGAATATATCGAGGTCCGAAATCATGAAGATTTCGGGCCTCTTTTTGACGGTTAATTGATTATTGATTTGTTAAAAGCGCTCGTATCCTTCGTCGGAATCCATGGCAATGGCGATACCGGTCGGTTCTGGCATGGCCTCTTTTGTGTGCCGGGAGGGCGCGGGCAGGGCGTTCGTCCGTCTGGATGTTCTGGTGACAACTGTCGCTGATTTGTTGTGCGATTGTTCATCTACCTTGAAGAAGGACATGGTGGCTTGAAGAGTCTGTCCTTGCGCAGAAAGCTCTTCGCTTGTGGACGCCATTTCTTCGGATGCAGAGGCATTTTGTTGAATCACCATATCAAGTTGACTGATGGCCAGGTTGATCTGAGTGGTCCCAGCGTTTTGTTCATTACTTGATGAGGATATTTCCTGTACGAGTGATGCTGTTTTTTCGATGTCCGGGACGAGGGCGTGGAGCATTTCTTCGGCTTTGTCGGCAATTCTGACACTTGAAGAGGAAAGCTCACTGATCTCTGCCGCAGCTGAACCAGAGCGTTCTGCAAGCTTACGAACCTCGGCAGCTACAACGGCAAATCCTTTCCCATGTTCACCGGCTCGGGCAGCTTCGATAGCTGCATTGAGCGCGAGGAGATTGGTCTGGCGGGCGATTTCCTCAATGATGGAAATCTTTTCAGCAATGCTTTTCATTGCATTAACAGTTTGATTGACTGCGGAACCGCTTTCCTTGGCATCAGCGGCGGCCTTGGTTGCAAGGGTTTCTGTTTCCGTGGCATTTTCTGCATTTTGGCTGATGTTGGAAGCCATTTGTTCCATGGAAGAAGAGACTTCTTCAATCGAGGCGGCCTGTTCTGTTGCTCCTTGTGAAAGGGTCTCTGATGATGCAGATAATTCCTCGCTTCCCGTAGCAACGTTGTTAGTGGCTATTTCAACGTCCGCAACTACAACTCGTAGTTTCGTGACCATGTCATTCAAGGCTTTTGCCAGCATGCCGACTTCATCTTTTTGGTCAATGTCTAGCGTTTTGGTGAAGTCTCCTTCTGACATGTCTTTTGCAAAACTGACACCCATGGATATGGGTTTTGTGATGGCTTTGGTAAGGAAGAAGGCAGCCAGAATACCAAGGATGAGCGCTGTTGCCGCAGTAATGATGCTTGTGATGTTTGCGCTGTGGATGTCGTCGAGCATTTTTGCCTTTTGGTCGGCACGTGCTACACGGCAAATTTCATCCGCTTTTTGGGCGGCGGAAATCATGTCTTTTTCGGCTTGATTTTGTTGCCTGCTGTCTGTTGCGAATTTGTTCAGTTCCTTGAGGTAATCATCCAAAGCATTTTCGACTTCGCCGATTTGACGAATATTGGTTTGATCTTTGAAACGAGATTTTAGCGTTTCGGCTTGTTTAAGGATAATTTTTAGATTTTCACGGCTTTTTTCAAGCGATGAGCTGTCCCGATTGGCCATGAAGTCCTTTGCGTTCATTCGCGCATTGAGAAATCTTTTGACCATAGCGTTAGCGTCATTTGTCTTTATAAGTTTGTCTTCAAGTATTCGCGAGGGCGTGTTGTCCGATGCGATAAGCAGGGACAGTTGTTCCTGTTGTTTGGCGCGTAATTCTTCTGTTTTGTCGAGAGCCTTTTGAGCCGCAGCAACCATGCCCTTCAGAGCCAATATGTTTTTTTCATCAAGTTTTAAATATGTTGCAAAAGCCTTTTCATATTCCTCAGCGGCTTTGGCAACCTGGGCCATTTGATCCTTGTTTACCTGGTGGTTAAATTTTTTATTTGTAGTTTGCGTTTGATCCTGCATTTTTTTGAGGGTTTCAGCATGCTTTTCCACTGCTTCAGGCGTGTGTTTGAGCATGAAGTTCTTTTCCTGAATACGGCTTTCGAGAATGAAGCGTACAAGTCGATTGACGTCATCCGCCTTGTCTACGCGATTCTGTACGTTCTGCATTCCATTGATACCAATAACGGCAACCAAGGCTGTTAAAAGCAGGACGAGTCCGAATCCAAAGCTGAGTTTGATACCGAGTTTTAAATTGTTAAGCATAAAACCTCCGAGTATAGTTTCAGGTTGTACAGGAAGGAAAGCGTGACGTATGGGAGGTTGGTCTGTAAACAGAAAAGGTTATAAATATAAGCAGCTTAGTAATAGTTATTTGATGTGTGCAAAAAAAAGAAAAGTATATTTTTGTGTTCTGGCGAGTGTTTGCATTGAGATACTATGCAAGGGGAGAATCGGTACATTGAAGAGGAAGGGATTTCCAACTTCTCATGAAATTAATAAGCGTTATTTTATCATTGTTTTTGAGATCACATTCTATGGAAAAGAAGGCCCGCTATTAAAGCGGGCCTTCTTTTTTCTTTATCTAGGTAGATTTTGGTTTGCTGACTATTTTGTGTACCCAGCGTGTGTCTGACACTCTGTCTGAGACGACGTGTCCACATTCGCGCAGGTAGCGCATTTTTGCTCCACCATCACCGACAGAATATACTCTTTGCCCGACCGTATGTTGCCTGAGAAAGGTCATTGCGGCTTTCTTGTAGTTCCGTGAAAATAGTCCGAACATCATCTCTCCTTTGGAGTTGAAGAGCATCCCTTTATCACCAACCTTCTGAATGGTCTATCCCTCTCTGGAGGGTGTTTTGGGTTTGATATCAGAGGCTCTTGTTGAAGATGTCCTGAAATATCAAGAGCCTCTTTCTTGACTTTCAGGAATGATGGGCCTAGACCACAACCCGCATAGGGGATGAGGTCCCCCTTGAACCGCTTGATGAGCTGATGACTTCTGCCGTGTGAAGCATGGTGGAAGTGCGTTTGAATTTCATGGGCCACATCCACGGATGTGGCCCTTTTGTTTAGTGTGGATCTGAAGACAAAGTTCGCTGCCCCGTGTGACAGCTTTCTGTTTTTTCAGGTCTGTATGGATAATCTACAGCGTTACTGGAGAATGAAATGGCCCAGCCTTTAGCACGGACTTTTGTCAACATGTTCCTCGGCAATGCCCCGGTGTGGTACAAGCTCACCATCATTGCCTGTCTTGTCTGCAACCCGATTATCATGATCACTGCCGGGCCGTTTGTGGCTGGTTGGTTGCTTATTGCAGAATTCATTTTCACCCTGACCATGGCCTTGAAATGCTACCCGCTGCCTGCTGGTGGACTTTTGGCTATCGAAGCCGTTGCCATGGGGCTGACTTCCGCAGAAGTGGTGTATCATGAAGCACACAAGAACTTCGAAGTCATCCTGTTGCTGATCTTTATGGTCGCGGGTATTCACTTCATGAAGGACTTTTTGCAGTTCACCTTCACTCGAATTCTCGTGAGGGTGCGTTCCAAAAAGGTCATCGCTTTGTTATTTTGTTTGGCTGGTGCTTTTTTGTCAGCCTTTCTGGACGCACTGACGGTTACAGCAGTTATCATTGCCGTGGCCTACGGATTTTATAACGTTTATCATCGCTTCGCTTCCGGCAAAGGCAGCGGAGATTCTCATAATCTGATTTCCGACGACTCGGTCAAGCAGAAGGACCGTGAAGAATTGCTGGAGTTCCGGGCTTTTCTGCGGAACTTGATGATGCACGGTGCCGTCGGTACGGCTTTAGGCGGCGTCTGTACGTTGGTTGGTGAGCCTCAGAACCTCTTGATTGCCCATGAGATGGGTTGGCATTTTGTTCCATTCATCATCAAGGTTCTGCCTGTGTCCATGCCCGTTCTTGCTGCTGGCCTGTTGACCTGCCTTGCCGTGGAACAGTTCCATTTGTTTGGCTATGGCGCACAGTTGCCTGGTAACATTCGTTCATTTCTGTTGGAAACCGCCATTCGTATGGAGGCAGAGCAGGGACAGCGTGGTAAGGTCAAGTTGATTATTCAGGCCTTGATCGGTCTTTGGCTCATTTTGGCTCTTGCACTTCATTTGGCCGCGGTTGGCTTGGTTGGTCTGTCTGTGATCGTTCTTTTGACCTCCATGACTGGTGTCGTTGAAGAAAGTCAGTTGGGACAGGCTTTCGAAGAAGCTTTGCCTTTCACCGCTTTGTTGGTGGTGTTTTTCGCCATTGTCGGTGTCATCCATTCGCAAAATTTGTTTGCGCCCATTCTCGGCTACGTCTTGAGCATGAAGGGGCAGAGCCAATTGGTTGCCTATTACGCGGCAAACGGTCTGCTTTCTGCCATTTCGGATAACGTGTTCGTGGCAACGGTATATATCTCCGAGACCAAGCTGCATTTTATCAACATGCTGAACGCAGTTCCCGGTATTGGGATGAGCGGTCAGGCTTTGATGGAGAAGTTGACGGACGCAAGTCTGGTCAGAGCCGATGTTATCGCCGGTCTGCCTGCCGCCGCAGCCACTCAGGTGCGGGAACTTATGGTGCATTTTGACAAGTTGGCGGTAGCCATCAACACCGGTACGAACATTCCGTCTGTGGCTACGCCGAACGGCCAGGCTGCATTTTTGTTCCTGTTGACAAGCGCACTTGCGCCGGTCATCCGTCTGTCGTACGGACGCATGGTTATCCTTGCTTTACCGTACACCATTACGATGTCCCTGACTGGTTTGGCTGCCGTGTATTACCTGTTGTAAAAATCGTCCAATAGCGCGGGGCCGCCCCGAATGTTCAGGGAAAGGAGAGAATTATGAAGAGTATCTCACGATTGATCGATCATATCATCTCACGGGTGAATGTTAACCTGAAGCCCATTGGTCGGGACGTAGAAAATGCAGTTCGTCAGTCTATTCGGACTGATAAATTGACTAAGTACTACGCCTATTATGCCCTTTCCATTGATCATCCCTGGTACTTTCGTTTTCAGGAAAGTAATCTGGGGGGTACGTATTTTCTTGGAAAATGCGAAGTCGACCGTTCTGTTGTTCTTATGAGCGACATTCGCGGCGACGAACTCAAGCCCAAAGGGGCGGTCGCGTATTTTAACGGTATGGAAACTGAACTCTATCAGGATGAAATTATTCAGGTGGTCAACAGCTTCCTTATCAAGACGTTGGTACACAACCATTCACGAAACTCGGAGATTCCAGAATATTTTCGCATACTCAACACCGTGGCCATGCATTATTCCAACATTCATGGGACAACCACGGAGGGTGCCTATCTCGGGGCTTTTTCCACGGCAGACCTTTCCGTTTTGCATAACTGTGTTCTGGGCGATTTTGCGTATGTTCAGGCCGGAGATCTTTCTCGCAAGACAATCCGGTCTGGACGCGTCTGGATACGGAAACAGGGCGAATTCGAATTTGACTATGCGCATGATCCTTCAATTATTGACCGGTTTGTGACCTATGACGACGAAGGGCAATTGACCGGCCTTTTTTCGGATTTCCTAAAAGGACGCCGGAGCGATTTCCTGCCGATGTACGATTCTTTGGCTTTTGAAAGTCCCGTGCCTGTGCCGGACAATGCCTTTTTGAGTCGGTATGCCGTGGTCAAAGACGCGAGTTCTTTGGGTGATAATTCGTTGGTCGCACAGCGGGCATATCTCGAGAACGCGAAGCTCGGCCATGGGTCCAATGCTCAGGAAAATTGTTTTATCATTGATTCTCAGCTTGAAGGCTTGGATATCATCGCCCATGGCGGTAAACTTACCTATACAAAACTCGGGAATAAGGTCTTTGTTGGTTTTAATTCTTTCCTACACGGCGAGAAGTGGAGCGGGATTACCGTGGGAGCCGGGACCATTGTCATGCCACACACCATTATAGACGCCAAGGAGCCTATTACTATTCCCGAAAACTTTATTGTTTGGGGATATGTTCGGACTCAGGAGGACCTTGAAGTTCATTCAATGAGTTTGGAAGATTTTTCCCAACGGCGGGTTATCAGACTTGGGAATTTGAGTTTTAAGGGAGATGGTGGTGCCTTCATCGAAGGGTTCCGAGACCGCATTGAGCACATACTGCTGGAAAATGGTGCATATTATGATGGGGAAAGGAGCACTCGAGGACATGCGCAGAGAACGCAAAGTGTTTCCTACAATCTGTTTCAGCCGTATTTGGCAGGCGAAGAGGAGGCAATGTTTCCTGCTATCGTTGTAGGGAGCAGATAGGCCCTATTTGTTTGAATAAAAGATACAAGGCTTGCAACAGATCGTTGCAAGCCTTTTTTTGTAATTTTGAAGAATGGGAACATGGCAGCATACGTTTTTTGCGTTGTGTGTTTGAAATGAGATGGGTTTTATGATTAATGTATAGTTAGCAGACAGTGACTAAATCGAGGTGCAAGCACCAATCGGGGATATACTTGAGGAGGAGTTCCATGCGTAAATTTTTGTTTTGTTTGTGTGTTTTTCTGGTCATGCCTGTGTGTGCGCAGGCTGCGTCGGACATTGTTGCCACGTATACGTATTCTGATGGGTCAATGATCACATTGGTGACTCGTGATGCCCATCATGTGCGGATGGATACGTCGCCAACTTCTTACATGCTGTTGTCGGGCGGGAAAGTGTATTCCGTGACCTGTGATGAGAGCGGAGCATGTAATGTCATGGACATGGGGCAAATGGCGGGCATGGCAAGTGGTTTTTCCTCCATGTTTGGTGGCGGTGATGAGGCTGCCGAAACAGAGTATGATGTTCGGTACGAGAAGACCGGCAGGACAGAAACCGTGGCTGGATACAAGGGTACGGTGTACGAGGCCAAAGTTTATGAGGACGGCAAGATCACCAGCCGGGAAGAGATGGTTTTGAGTAACCATTCGAACATCAAGAAGCTTTCCGAGGGATGGATTGCCATTGCCGAGGCTCTGACGCAGAGCATGGGTGATTCCTTTGATGATTCCATGGAAGAGGCCAAAAAGATGGGGTATGGTGGTCTGTTGCGGTCTGGCAATGACATGCGGTTGACGAGTTTGACCGTCAGGAGTCTTGATTCCGCATATTATAAGCTTCCAGCGAACTCTCAACAGGTGCAAATGCAGCAGCCTCCGGCTCAACAGCAGTCGAACAACGACATGGGGCTGGAAGATGACGCCAAGGATGTCGGTTACGATGCCAAGGAAGCCACCAAGGATGAGATCAAGTCCGGCCTTCGTGATGCCATCAGCGACATGTTCAATTAGATTTGATTTTTAGATACATTCTAAAGTCCTGTGGTGTCATGCCACAGGACTTTTTTTGTGTTGTGATCATCCGTTGTCAGTGGACACAATCGGTTGACCTCTTTGATATTCACATTTATTCCAATTGTAGCTTGGATGCCCTGTCTAATTGGGGGCGTGAATATGGTGTCAGCCCGAAAGTAAATGGCATCTTCTACGTCAAGGAGTGGTATATTGCCTGATATCAAGGAGCTCATTCGATTGGCAGCGGAGGCCCGCGATATGGCATATGCTCCGTATTCCAATCATCCAGTGGGCGTTGCTTTGGTAACGGACACAGGCGATATATACACCGGCTGTAATATTGAAAACGCGGCTTATCCGTTGGGCAATTGTGCGGAACAGTCTGCCATAAGCGCCATGGTGCTCGGTGGCGGCAGGGTGATTCGTGAGATCGTGGTCGTTGGACCAACTGAGGCCGTTTGTACTCCGTGCGGCGGTTGTCGTCAGCGCATCCGTGAATTTTCCACCCCGGACACCATCGTGTATTCCTGCAACAGCGAACGCGTGCTTTTGACCATGACTTTGGATGAATTGCTGCCCCATTCTTTCGGGCCGGAAAACCTCAACAAATTATGAAAATGAACGATACATTGAAAAACTTGGTGGCCGAGGCGCAACACATCGTGGCTAATGAAGAGTTTGCTTTACGGACCCTTGCCTCTATGGACCTGACGTCTTTGGGCGAAAACGATACTGATGACACGATCAAAGATCTATGCTCTCGCGCTATGTGCTCGGCAGGGCATGTCGCTGCAGTCTGCGTATATGACAGATTTGTCCCGCTTGCGCTCAAGGAATTGGAAGGTTCGTGTGTCCGCGTAGCAACGGTTTGCAACTTTCCTCATGGCGGAGCAGATGCGGCCAAGGCTGTTGCCGAGGCCCGCGAACAAGTCAATATGGGTGTGCATGAAGTGGATGTGGTCATGCCATACAAACGGTTCAAGTCCGGCGACGAAGACACCGCCAGTGCATTGATTGAACAGGTCCGTGTGGTTTGTGGTGAAGATGTCAAACTCAAGGTCATACTTGAAACAAGTCAGCTCCAGTCCTTACGCATTATTGAAGCCGCTAGTCGAGCCGCTATCGAGGCTGGTGCCGATTTCATCAAGACTTCCACCGGCAAGGTGCCGGGTGGGGCAACACTTGAAGTCGCTGCCGTCATGCTCTCTGTCATTAAGGAAATGCAGCCCAACACCAATCGAACCCTCGGTTTCAAGCCCTCAGGCGGCCTTAAAACCGTGTCAGACAGCGCTGGATTTCTCTACCTTGCCGATCAGATCATGGGGCAGGGCTGGGCCACTCCTCAAACCCTTCGTTTCGGAGCCAGTGGCATCCTCAATGATGTCCTTAAGGAACTCAACTTGAACAGTGTCCCTAACGAAAAACACGACTACTAAAAACTCGTCAACACAACGAATAAAAAAACAAACTCCCTCCCTCATCCAATCAGCGCGAATGCGCTCACAAAAAGTTGAGGAAAAGGATGGGATAGGCGCCTCCCCATGAAATTTATACCGCAGGAAATAATTCGCAAAAAACGGGACGGATATCCGCTCGACAAATCCGACATCGAATCCATGGTGCGCGGCATCACGGATGAATCCGTTTCCGAAGGTCAAGTGGCGGCATTTGCCATGGCCGTTTTTTTTCAAGGCATGTCCATGCAGGAACGTATCGATCTGACTGTCGCCATGAAGAATTCGGGCACGATCATCGATTGGCCGACTCTTGGTTTTAAATCCGGGGTGGTGGACAAGCATTCCACGGGCGGCGTGGGTGATAAGGTCAGTCTGATCCTCGGCCCATTGGCTGCGGCATGCGGTGCATTTGTTCCCATGATTTCCGGGCGCGGTCTTGGACACACTGGCGGTACACTCGATAAGTTTGACGCCATTCCGGGCTATGATACCACCCCTGACCTTGAAACTTTTGTCACTGTGACGCGAGAAGCAGGCTGTGCCATCATCGGCCAGACCTCGGACCTCGCCCCGGCAGACAGGCGGCTGTATTCCATTCGAGATGTCACGGCGACCGTGGAATCTATCGACCTCATCACGGCATCCATTCTGTCCAAGAAATTGGCAGCGGGATTGCAGGGATTGGTCATGGATGTGAAATATGGTTCCGGTGCGTTCATGGAAAAATATGAGGATGCCAGAAAACTGGCCGAATCCATCGCTCATGTTGCCACAGGTGCTGGCGTGCCGACAGTAGCCTTGCTCACGGATATGAATGAAGTGCTGGGTCATAGCGTTGGCAATGCACTGGAAATGCAGGAAGCTGTGGATTTTTTGACAGGCAAATATCGAGATTCGAGACTGATGCAGGTTGTGTTTGTCCTGACAGGTGAAATGTTGATTCTTGCCGGACTGGCAAGGGACATCGGCGAAGCCACCATAAAAATGAACGCGGCTCTTGATTCAGGCACGGCAGCCGATTGTTTTGGCACAATGGTAAAGGGGTTGGGTGGTCCTGTGGATTTCGTGCAAAAGGCTGCGGAGTATCTCGATGCGGCTCCTGTGGAAATGGCTGTGTACCCGGAAAGTGCCGGGTTCGTGACGGCTATGGACAATCGCGCTGTGGGCATGACTCTGGTGGCCATGAAGGGTGGGCGTATCCGTGCGGAGCAACCTATTGATTACGGTGTAGGCATGACGAATTTCGCACATATCGGTGATAAGATCGGACCTGATGTTCCGATTTGCAGAGTGTTCGCGCGAGATGAGGAACAGGCGAATATGGCGGCGGAGCGTATCCGTGAAGCCGTGCAGGTTGGCCTGGATCGTCCGGCAGATCGGCCTGTGGTATCAGAACGTATTGCAGGGGTTGCATAGATGGGACGTGCATTTATTCTCGTGCTGGACAGCCTTGGTATCGGCTGGGCACCGGACGCTGACCGCTTTGGTGATGCCGGCGCTGACACGCTTGGGCATATTGCTGAAAAATGCGCACGGGGCGAGGCTGATCAGGACGGCCTACGGTCCGGTCCGTTGAATCTGCCGTGCCTGAGCTCTCTCGGCCTTGGACTGGCTGCCCAACTGGTGACGGGGACAGTGCCTCCCGGTCTGACTTCGCCGGTTTTGCGTGGTCGGTTCGCGGCGGCAAATGAAGTGAGTTTGGGCAAAGACACCCCGAGCGGTCATTGGGAAATGGCTGGAGTGCCGGTTCGTTTTGAATGGGGCTATTTTCCGCCTGAATATCCAAGTTTCCCTGAAACGTTGATTGCTGAGATTGTTGAAAAAGGCAATCTGTCTGGTGTTTTGGGGAATTGTCACGCATCGGGGACGGAAATTGTCGCCCGATTCGGCGAAGAACATATCCAGTCAGGCAAACCCATTTGTTATACTTCGGCTGATTCGGTTTTTCAGATTGCGGCCCATGAAGAATATTTCGGGCTGGATCGATTGTTCGCGCTCTGTGAACTCGTGCGAGAATTATTGGAAGGCTATAATATAGGGCGAGTCATTGCCCGTCCTTTTATAGGGGAACCGGGAGCGTTTACACGAACGGCTAACCGTCGGGATTATTCTTTGCCACCACCGTCTCAGACTTTGCTTGATAAGCTCAAGGCCGCGGGTCGTGAGGTCGTTTCCGTGGGTAAAATTGCCGATATTTTTGCGCACCGAGGCCTGACGAAAAAAGTCAAGGCACCGGATTCTGACGGGCTGTTTGATCTGCTGGAAGATGAAGTCGAGAATGCGCCGGATGGTTCGCTTACCTTTGTGAATTTCGTGGAGTTCGATTCTGAATGGGGACATCGCCGGAATGTAACCGGATATGCCGCCGCATTGGAACGAATCGATAAACGAGTGTCTGGGTTGACCGGTCATCTTCGGCCCGGCGACTTGGCGATCATTACTGCGGACCATGGCTGCGATCCTACTTGGCAGGGAAGTGATCATACCCGTGAGTGCGTGCCTGTGATCTTGTTTGGCCCGGACGTACTGCCGGGAGCCGATGGCATGCGTGAGACCTTTGCGGACGTGGGGCAGACTGTTGCCATGCACCTTGGCATTGATCCGTTGGACGAGGGCACTCCCATTCCCTTGAGTTAGGAGAAGTCCGTTTCTGTCAAAAAAAACGACCCCACCCGAATGGGCGGAGCCGTTTGAATGGATGATGCTATTAATTTTTATTCTACTGCGAATCCGCCGACAGTCTGAGGAGACTCCTGCGATTCTGCAGTCTTCTTGGAGGCCGATTTTTTTGGTTTGCCTGTGGGGTTGACCGATGTTTTCTTGATAATTTCAGTTGCCGCCGCGACCATGCCGCCCATGTTGGCAAGGTCTGTTGGAATAATCATGGTGTTGTTTTCTTTGGCGAGGTTGCCGAATTCATCGATATACTGTTCGGCCACCTTGAGATTCATGGCCTCGGTACCGCCGGGCAAGTTGATGACTTCGGCAACCTTTTGCAGGCCTTGAGCCGTGGCATCGGCAACGAGCAGAATTTCTTGAGCGCGACCTTGGGCTTCGTTGATACGTTTCTGCTTTTCACCTTCGGAAACCTGCACCGCTTCTTGCCTCAAACCTTCACTTCGGTTGATACGAGACTGACGATCACCTTCGGAAATGGCGATTTCAGCACGTTTTTCACGCTCGGCTCTCATCTGCTGTTCCATGGCGGTCATGACTGTGCTGGGAGGCGTGATATCTTTGATTTCATAACGCATGACCTTGATGCCCCATTCCTGCGCGGCTTCGTCTACGGCCAGCACGACTGAGGAGTTGATGGTCTCACGTTCTTCGAAAGTCTTGTCCAGATCGATTTTACCGATGGCGGATCTCAGCGATGTCTGGGCCAGTTGTGAGGCGGCGATGTAATAATTTTCAATGCCATAGCAAGACATCTTGGCATCGATGACTCGGATGTAGAGTACGCCGTCAATGGTCACGGATACGTTGTCACGGGTGATGCAGCTTTGGGCCGGGATGTCCATGACTTCTTCTTTGAGACTGCGTTTGTAGGCGATCTTGTCGATGAACGGGATCAGAATATGCAGGCCCGCGCTGAGGCTTTTTGAGTATTTACCGAGTCGTTCGACAACAAAGTGGCTTTTTTGCGGCACCACCACAGCTGTTTTGATGATCAGGGTGATCAGAATGAGTACAAAAACAACGGCTGTGATCAAGGAAGTCAGAGTTGCGGGATCCATATTATTTCTCCATTTCTACGATAAAGGCATTGGGGTCTTTTTCGTCACGATGACTGATGCGAACCATTACACCGACGTCTACAGGATCGTCGCACCGGGCCGACCAGAAGGAACCCAGATATTTGACGCGTCCTGCCTGTGGTGGATGAATTGCCTCCACAACTTCACACCGTGCACCGATTGCTGTGTCTGCGTCTTCTTCGTCCGAGGAGGAGCCCCCGGCAAAGGTGTCGGCCATGGTTTTGCGAAGCAGGAGGAGCAGAGCCAGGGATGATGCCCCGAACACGATGATCTGCATTTGTAGTGAAAAGCCAAAAAAAGCTGTGACCCCGGCAATGATTGCGCCCACGCCGAAGAAAATGACGATGAAGGCGGGCATCACGAATTCTGCCACGAGGAAGGCCACGCCTACACCGAGCCAGATGAGCCAGAGTATGTTTTCCATTGAGTTGAAATATTCCATTGGGCCTCCTGATTAGAGAAAAGTAATACCGTTCCCATGTGGTTTTGTCGATACCAATGCCATTCTTGTTGTATGGAGGCTGTGCATCCTGTTTCTCTTGCTTGCCTATCGGTTCAGGCTGGTATACCGTGCCTTCGCTTCAGTGATACTGAAGACATAAACACATCAGAATAATATGAAAATCCGAATATCTCTTATAGGTCTCTTTTTCCTTCTTGCTGTACTGCCTTCCAAGGCCAGCGAGCCGGACTACATGGCGCTTATGGCCCATGATTCCGAGATCAAGGCCATTGCCACGGTTTCTAAGGTTCGACAGATGCGTGGCAATCGTGATGGTACGTTTACCCGTGTTTCTTTCAAGCGAGTATATGCGGTCACGCCCTATACCCCCAAAATATTTATCGGTGCGTGCAAAATTCTGAACTACGCATGGCAGAAACGGTCCAAGGACATTATTTACATCAAGCCCAAAGTTGGCCAGAAAGTGTATGTGACCGTGTCTTCCAACGGCGGAGCTATCACCAGCTTTACCCGGTTGACACCGGAACTGGACTACGCGGTTCGCAAGGAACCGTTTCGGGTGGAGTATACCCACGGCAAGGCAGTTATCTTGCCCCCCATCGAATAACGGCGTCTGTTTCCATGACGAAATCGGGCGAAATTTTATATCACCCTCTTGACTTTGGATAACGGTTGGCTATATTACCAAATGAGCGACGAGGAGAAAGCATTCATGAAACAGGACATAGTCACACAGCAGCAGTTTGAAGAGCGAGCCAACGTGGTCAAGGCCATGGCGCATCCCTCTCGGCTGATGATGATCGACGAACTCTCCCGGGGCGAGCGGTGCGTGTGCGACCTGCGTGACTTGGTGGGCGCGGATATTTCCACGGTGTCCAAGCATCTCACAGTGCTTAAGAAAGTGGGGATTGTGGAAGATGAAAAACGTGGCAAGAATGTCTATTATCGTCTGAAAGTACCGTGTGTGCTTAATTTCTTTCAGTGCATTGAGTCTGTGCTGGCTGCAAGCAAGTAATATTTTTTTTGTTCAAACAGTTGGCGAAAACGCCAAGCGAGGGAAGTATGTCTTCATCCAACGATACACATTGCGAGTGTCAGTCCAGCCCCGGCAAAGGCGGCTCAGGGCACGGGTTTGCGAAATATCTTTTGATCAGTGGTTTGGCCCTGATGGTTTGGTATGGTGTCTATAGTCAACTTTTTCCATTTTCCGATTGGTTTGCTTATTCCCTGCTTGGGTTGGATATGGGCAGTCATTTGGGTGCAGCTATCCAGTTTTTTGTCTACGACACCCCCAAAGTATTGATGCTGCTCATATTGGTGGTTTTTCTTGTGGGCATCTTGCGTTCGTTTGTGACCGTGAACTGGACGCGGAGTTTTTTGGCCGGAAAACGTGAATCCGTAGGTAATGTCATGGCCGCGCTGCTTGGCGTAGTCACACCGTTTTGTTCCTGTTCCGCAGTCCCATTGTTTATAGGTTTCATGACCGCAGGCATTCCGCTTGGAGTGACCTTTTCCTTTCTTATTGCCGCTCCCATGGTCAATGAAATTGCATTGGTCTTGCTTTACGGCCTGCTTGGTTGGAAGATTGCGGCTTTGTATTTTGTCACGGGCATAACCATTGCCGTGGTGGCTGGATGGGTGCTCGGACGCATGAACCTTGAGGGGCATGTGGAGGATTGGGTCAAGGAAATCCGTGCTGGCGAAGCTGCCATGGATGAGAAGATGACGTGGACCGGGCGTTTTGATTACGCCTTGGATTCGGTCAAGGATATCACGGGGCGGGTCTGGAAATTTGTGGTGCTCGGAATCGCTGTTGGTGCAGCCATTCATGGCTACGTCCCTGAAGGTCAGCTTGCCGGTATTATGGGTGATGAGGCGTGGTGGTCCGTACCGCTTTCCGTGATTATGGGTATTCCCATGTACACGAATGCCGCTGGAGTCATTCCCGTGGTCGAAGCTTTGCTCGGCAAGGGGGCTGCCCTTGGTACGGTCCTCGCCTTTATGATGTCTGTCATCGCTTTGTCTTTCCCGGAAATGGTCATCCTGCGCAAGGTGCTCAAGCCCCGTCTTATCGCGATATTCATCGCGGTTGTCGGTTGCGGCATTCTTGTAGTGGGCTATCTTTTCAACGCAATTATTTAATCAATTATACAGGAGTTAGTTATGAAAATTTTCGTTATGGGCCCCGGCTGCGCCAAGTGTGAACAGGCCGAAAAAACCGTGCGTGAAGCTGTTGCTGAAGCAGGCATCGACGCTGAAATCGAAAAGGTCAAAGATTTTCAGGAAATAGCTAAATACGGTATTTTTTCCACGCCTGCCGTAGTTATCGACGGCGAAGTGAAAGTGGTCGGAAAAGCCCCGAGTAAAAAAGACGTCCTGAGCTGGCTGTAAACCATGCAAGATGGGGCGCGGGTTTTTTTGAAAATAACGATGAGATCGTGGAAGTGGTTTCCAGAACAACGCAGGGAGAATTGATGATTACAAGGAATATGACCGTGTTTTTGCTTGTTTTGATTCTTGTGGGTATGCCGCTGACGGCACATTCGCAAGGGGAGGTCAAAGCAAAATTCCTTACAGTTTCTCCTGCTGATTTGATCTCTGGAGCTCCACAGAATGTTCCAATCCTCGGCATGATTACCATGGTGGATATAGGTGCTCACTCCTGTATTCCGTGCAAGATGATGACCCCTGTTATTGAAGAATTGTCCAAAGAATACGAAGGCCGTGCAGCCATTGTGTTCATTGATGTGTGGGAGCATAGAGCCGAAGCCAAGAAATATGGTATCAAATCTATCCCAACGCAGATATTTTATGATGCCGAAGGCAAGGAGCAGTTTCGGCATGTTGGATTTTTTGACAAGGAGAGCATTGTCACCAAGTTGGCTGAACTGGGTGCGAAGTAGGCTGGCCTGTGGATCAATTCTTTCTGATTATCAATCAATGGATGGTGAGTGGTACAGCCCTCGCCGCCGTGGGCTGTTTTCTTTGGGGCATGGTGAGCGTTCTTTTTTCTCCCTGTCACTTGGCGTCCATCCCGCTTATTGTGGGATATGTCGGTGGGCAGAGTGAGATTATCGAAGGCAGAAAGGCCGCTGGATATGCGGTTCTGTTTACGTTTGGCCTATTTATCACCATAGCTTTGATCGGTATCGTTTGCGCCATGCTTGGCCGGATGATGGGTGACATCGGTTCGTGGTGGTCAATTCTTGTCGGCCTGATATTGATTTGGGTGGGGTTGGATATGGTGGGTATTGCCAAGTGCTCTATTCCCGGCAGCCTGATGGGGCGATTGAAGCTTAAGGGTTTTGTCGGAGCTTTTACCCTTGGTCTGGCTTATGGAGTTCTTTCCGGGTCTTGCACCTTTGGTTTTATCGCACCTATTCTTGCCATCATTACGGTGCAAGAGCAGGTCGCCACCGGCATACTGCTTATCCTGCTCTTTGGCCTTGGACATTGTATTCCCATTGTTGTTGCCGGAAGTTCGACGTCGCTTGTGCGTAAACTTTTGGAGAGCAACCGTTGGCAACGTGGCGGAACGTTGTTTCGACGTCTTGCTGGAATCCTTATCTGTGTGCTTGGAGGCTATTTCATAGCCCTGCCTTTCGTATAGCCCACAGGATGCAAAACAATAAAGCCCCTCAGTATTCTATTGAATGCAGAGGGGCTTTATTGTTTTGTTTTCTCCCCAACTTTTCGTGAAGCGACCCAAAAAGTTTAGGGAAAAGAGGGAATGGGGGGGGGCTGGGGGAATCTCTATTTACTCACCCACAAAGCTGTGTCGGTGAGTTGGCGCAGGAGATTGATGGACACAGAGGTGGGAAACATATTTTCCTTCTTGTTCCGTTTGGTGGTGCCACGTCGTCCAACACCCACCGCGGCGTAGGAGGAGATTGTAGCTTCCTGAATGATCGCTTTGACCACGTTCTTGGCCACGACAGACCGGAATTTTATGCGATCTTCGGTGACGCCATTCCCCTTCATGATCTTGACGGCTTTACTGAAATATTGTTCTGCAATGGTGGTTTCGTAATCCCACTTTGCCGCATGGAACAACGTAAAGGAGTGTCTTTTTTCATCGGCCAGAATGTATGAGGCGTGGTCCGCCATACGCAGGCTGGCATTTGAGCCGTCAAGACACAACAAAATGTTTTGATGCGGGACGCCGGTTGGCCGCTTGCAGACCCAGATGGGAAAATCGATGTCCTGCCAGATAAGCTCGTGACAGACCGAGTTTTCGAATACCTCTTCGAACCATGTGAACCCCTTTCGGCCAAGCAGCATGGCATCATAGAGACCGCTCCTGCACTCGTCGATAAGTTCGCGGACTGTGCCTGTTTTGGATTGAACCACCTTAGTGTTCACATTATCACCGGGACAACCGGTCATGTTTTTGAGCCAACGCAGTGCTTCATCAAGGGCTTTTTCTCCCTTGTCTTTTTTGTGAGCCATGAGTTCGATGAGATCATCTCCCATAGGGGCGAGTGTATCCTCGTGCATGCTCCATGAGGCGAGTTTTGGGGCGACGTAGAAGAGGGTCAACCTGATGTCGCAGATATCGTCGAACAATTCTTTGAGAAAACGCAGGTTGAAAGAGGCGGCGCGATCATCACCGATGGCGAGCAGAAGTTCCTTTTGCATATGACTGGCTCCGTTGTGAGCGGTTGAGCATGAAAATTGGTTTCCGTTGTCAGGATGATACTTCAACCCGCAGGGAAAACACAAGGCCGGGCTACTTGTTCTTTGCAACCGCGACTGGTACATCCTTGCAGATAATGACGTACAATGCCCATAAGCGAATCGGGACATTTTTCGGAATGGTCCTGGCTGCTTTTATATTTACTGGAATTGCTTCTGCCCAGAGTCTGAGCCTTATGGCCCCGTCGCTCGCCAATGTGAATGGCAGGCTGACCGCCCGGTTTGGTGTGACGGTGGAAGAGAAGCCGGTCCTCAAAGGCGAGTTGGAAGATGGCGCTGTTCTGGTGCTCAAATGCTCGGTGAACCTTTTTGAAGAAAATAATTATTGGCTCGATAGTGAACTTGCTTCAGTCCTTTTTAAGAGTGTCATTGAGTTTGATGCATTGAAACGTGAGTTTGTTATGTCGTTGCCGGATCGAGAAACACCACTACGAAACAAGGATCTCGGTCAATTGCTCGAAGATGGCTGGGGTGTTATTGAAGCAAGCCTTGGATCGTGGGCCTTACTTGATCGTGGGACTAAATACAGTCTGCGGTTGCATACTTCCATGACGGAAGAAGACGCGCCCGAAGGCGTCATGCGATATGTGTATTTCTGGTCCTGGGATGCCGGAGCAGATAATTCTTTTCAGCTTGATTTTACCTACTAGGAAAGGCCAAGCCAAATGACTCCCGACCCTATCCGCATAAGTTCCTCGACACGCCGGGAAAAAAAGCGGCGTAAACGGGAATATATATTGGCCGTGGTTTTTCTGGTGCTCATAGTCAGTTTGACTTGGGCTGAATTGAAGTACCTGAGCGGCGATTATTATCTTATTCTGAATCTGCTTATTTTGAACGTGGTCCTGTTGCTGGCCATGTTGTTTTATGTAGCGAGAAACGCGGTCCGACTCATTTTGGATCGCCGTCGCAAGGTACTTGGGTCCAAGCTCAGGACTCGTCTGGTTCTGGCATTCATTTCCCTCTCTCTTATCCCCACAGTGCTTATCTATCTGGTTTCAGTGAAGTTTGTGCAGACTTCGGTGGACTATTGGTTCAAGGGACAGGTGGAAGAGTCAATGGAGCAGGCCCTTGAACTGGGTCGTGCTTTTTATGGGTCGGCACAGGATCGTCTTGAGCGACGTGGATCGGTCATGATCGGCGAGATCATTACGTCCAAGTATGCGTGGGGCGGCAAGGCCATGGACCGGTATCTTGAAAAGAAATTTGGTGAGTACGATCTTAGCCTTGTCGGCGTTATTAACCCCGAAGGCAATGAACAGAACACGCATGCCGCGTCCCAGTGGCGTGAAGCGTGGCCAGAGATCAAGGCAAAGATTGACTGGCAATCCCTCAAGGCTGACCCGCGTTCATGGACAACCATTATTCCTAAACCCGGCAGTGACCTCGTGCTCGGGGTCACGCCTGTTGACGAGGGGCGGTCAGGATATTTGGTGATCGGTGAGACCGTGGGGCAGGGATTGTTGCATCGACTCGACCAGATTGTGCGTGGTCTTGATGAATACAAAAAGCTCAAGACCCGCAAATATCCGTGGAAGATGAATCTTTACCTGACGCTTGGCGTCATGGCCTTACTCATTATTCTTGGGGCGATCTGGTTTGGTTTCCGTTTAGCCAAAGAACTGTCCGCACCGGTTCAGGCGTTGGCCGCAGGTACGGAACGTATTGGTCGAGGTGATCTGTCCGTGCGTCTTGAGGATCGATCTGATGATGAGCTCGGTTTTTTGGTCCAGTCATTCAACCGTATGGCCGAAGATCTGGAACAGAGTCAGGAATCAGTGCAGCAGGCCAATGTCCGACTGGCCCAGCAGAATCAGGAATTGGAACGACGTGGTCAATATATTGAGGCCGTTCTTAATAATATCACTTCTGGTGTTATTTCAATGGATTCTGAAGGGCGTATCGGTACGGTTAATACGGCAGCCGAGAGTATTCTTGGTATTCCCGGTTCGGTTCTTATCGGGAGAAAACCGCATCACTTATTGTCAGGTGATTTTGCCCAGATGATGTCGGATGCGTTGGAACAACTTTCGTCAAAGTCGGATGGCGTGTGGCAACGTCAACTGGATCTGCCTGTGCGTGGCAAGACCATTAAGGTATTGGTCAACGTGGTCTCGCTGAAGAATATGGGGGGGCGCGATGCCGGTCATGTGGCCGTGTTTGAGGACATTACCGAGCTGGAAAAGATCCAACGGCTGGCTGCGTGGCGAGAAGTGGCCCGACGTATCGCCCACGAGATCAAGAATCCGCTCACACCCATCAAGCTCTCTGCCCAACGGCTACAGCGCAAATACGGCGAGAAGGTTGGGGAGCCGACTTTTGATCAATGCACTGGCCTCATCGTTAATCAGGTGGAGCGGTTGCAGAATATGGTCACTGAGTTTTCCGCCTATGCCAAGTTGCCGGAAGTACAACCTGAATCAGATTTTATGGCTCCGCTCTTGGAAGAAGTCACGGCCATGTTTGAGAACACGCATCGAGAGATTAGCTGGAGTCTTACCTTTGAATCACCGATCAATGAGTTTCCTTTTGATCGTGAAGCCATCCGTAAAGTCCTTATCAATTTGCTGACCAATGCGGCTGAAGCCCTGAAAGGGGTGTATGATGCGCAGGTTTCCATTACAGCGACGCATGATGTGGAGAATGGAAAGGTCGTGGTGTTTGTGGCCGATAATGGTCCTGGTTTGCCCAAAGATTCTTCGCGTTTGTTCGAACCGTATTACACTGAGAAAAAGAGCGGCACGGGTCTTGGCTTGACCATTGTTCGGTCTATTGTTTCAGATCACGGGGGACTGGTTCGCGCTGTGCCCAATGATCCGGCGGGTACTATCTTTGTTTTGGAATTGCCTGACGCATAAAGTTCTTTTTTTCGATTTGTTTCCCACTTTGTCCTGTTCGGGACGTTCTTATATTATTTGTCAATAACATGTATTATTGTTTGGAATTATACTGTGTCCCGTGTTATTTTTAGGGTATGCCTACAGTAGGTGGGTAGAAGGGAAACACGAAGGGTATTCAATTGCGTGCAATAATCGCCGGAGGAACCGGCTTTATAGGTAAGTCTTTGGTAGAGGAACTGAAGGCCCATGATTGGGAAATCGTGGTTCTTTCTCGACGTCCAAAAAAAGTGGCTGAAGCTTTTGAAACGGGTGTCATTGGCATGGACTGGGAAAACGGCGACTGGCCGGACATGATTGGCCCGGATACGGCTATTGTCAATTTGGCCGGAGCAAATATTGCCGCAGGTCGTTGGACTGGTTCACGTAAACAACACATACTTAAGAGTCGCGTCAACGCAGGCAAGCGTCTGGTTGAGGCCGTGAAGAAAAGCGGGTCTCTGCCCGCTGTTATGATACAGGCTTCCGCTGTCGGGTACTATGGCCCGTGTGGAAGTGCGCTGGTCGATGAATACGCACCATTCGGCACCGGCTTTTTGGCTGACGTGACTCGTCAGTGGGAGGCCTCTACCGCAGAGTTGGAAAGCATGGGTGTGCGGCGATGCCTTATCCGTACCGCTATGGTGCTCGGGAACGGTGGGGCGCTTGAGCGGATGATGACTCCATTCCGCTTGTATCTGGGTGGTCCCGTTGGGTCGGGCCTCCAAGGTATGTCCTGGATTCATATGAGAGATGAAGTCGGTGCCATCCGATTCCTTATGGAAAACAGGGCCACAAGCGGGCCGTATAATTTGACTTCGCCCGAGCCGGTTAATTCCCGTGTTTTTGCCAAGACACTTGGAAAAGTTATGGGACGGCCTTCTGCTTTTCCTGTTCCAAGCATTGCCTTGCGGCTTCTGTTCGGAGAAATGGCTGATGAAGTGCTTTTGTCGGGACAGATGGCTCAACCCGAACGGCTGCTTAAGGCCGGTTATTCTTTCCGTTTTCCGGCGTTACATGATGCGCTGAGTGATGTACTTGGCTAGATCGTTTGAAAAGTTATTGAAAATGAACGCCCCTGCCGGACCATCCGGCAGGGGCGTTTTTTGCAACAGGAGTTACGAGAGTGTGAGATCGTAACTAGTCGTTGAGAGCTTCGTATACTTTACCAACCAGCTTTTCGCTGGGGGTTAGTGTCTTTTCGCCCGGTGTCCACCTCGCGGGGCAGGCTTCGGCGGGGTGATCCTTGAGATAGGTGTTTGCTTCCATCTTGCGGACCAGTTCATCGGCATTACGGCCAACGTTGTAGTAGTTCACTTCCGCGGAAACTAGCATCCCTTCAGGGTTGATGACAAAGGTCCCGCGCAGAGCCAAACCGGTATCAAAGTCCCAGACATCGAAGAAGCGGGACACTTCGCCAGTGGGGTCGGCGGCCATTTTGAATTTTACATCAGCCAACAGGCGTTCATCGGTCTTCCAGGCCAGATGGGTGAACTTGGTGTCCGTGGATACGGAGATCACTTCAGCACCGAGTTTTTTCAATTTTTCGTGCTTGGCGGCCAGATCAGCCAGTTCCGTGGGGCAGACAAAAGTGAAGTCAGCCGGGTAGAAAAAGAGGATGGCCCATTTGCCCTCTTTGCGCAATGCCCCGAGGTCCACTTCGCAGAATCCGCCTTCAGTGGGGTCAAAGGACTCCATGACGAATTCCGGGACGGGTTGTCCAACTTTGGCAAAATCGGGCATTGTTTCTTCGTGATTATGTTCAGTACTCATATTATTATCCTTGTTATTGAATGTGTTAAATTAAATATAGGAATGATTCGCGTTCTCAATAAACTAGGATCATGCTGAGTCCGCGTCAAGTCTTTTTTGCGTTTTTCCATACTTTGCCCCTGAGGCGAGGTAGTGTATACCGATGGTTCATGCTGGGGGTCACGTTTTTTGCCTTCGGCATCGTATACGACATCAAAAAAGAGAGCATATATGAGCCACGGTTTTACCAAAGTCAGGGAAATGGAAATTACGGAGATGGCTACCAAGGCCATTGTCTATCGTCATGACAAGACCGGCGCACGCGTCCTGTCCATGATCAATGACGATGAAAACAAGGTGTTCGGCATTTCGTTCCGTACACCGCCTGAGGACTCCACGGGTATCGCCCATATTCTAGAGCACTCCGTTCTGTGCGGGTCCGAGAAGTTTCCGGTCAAGGAACCGTTCGTGGAATTGCTCAAGGGGTCGCTTCAGACCTTTCTCAACGCCCTGACCTTCCCGGACAAGACGTGTTATCCTGTGGCCTCGGCCAATGTGCAGGATTTTTATAATTTGGTGGACGTTTATCTGGACGCTGTTTTTTACCCCCGTCTCACCGAGAATACCCTCAAGCAGGAAGGGTGGCACTACGAGCTGGACAGCAAGGATAAGGACATGACCTACAAGGGTGTGGTCTTCAACGAGATGAAGGGTGCATATTCTTCACCTGATTCCTTGTTGTATGAACACTCTCAGCAATCCCTGTTCCCGGATATTACCTATGGATTGGATTCCGGCGGCGATCCGGCGATTATCCCGGAGCTGACATTTGAGCAGTTCATGACCTTCCATCGTGATCATTACCATCCGTCCAACGGCTATGCCTTTTTCTATGGCGATGACGACCCGGAAAAGCGTCTTGAAGTTTTGGATGCCGTTTTTTCAAAGTTTGATCCCATTGACGTGACATCAACGCGCATCCCTTTGCAGGATCGATTCTCCGAAGCCAAGACCGTTCGCAAGGGCTACCCGGCCTCTGATCGGTTGGCCAAGGGCATGTTTACGGTCAACTGGTTGTTGGCCGAGACTGCGGATGCCAATCTGAATCTGGCCCTGCATGTATTGGAACATATCCTTGTCGGTCTGCCGAGTTCGCCGCTCAAGAAGGCACTCATGGATTCCAATCTTGGTGATGATCTCGCTGGTGTCGGCCTTGAAGCCGATATGCGCCAGATGTTCTTTTCCGTGGGACTCAAGGGCATGCACCCGTCCAACGCTATTAAGGTGGAGTCCATCATCTTCCATACCATCAAGGAGTTGATTGAAAACGGTATTGACGCCCGTGATATCGAAGCGGCCATTAACTCCGTCGAGTTTTCCCTGCGCGAGAATAATACCGGTTCATATCCGCGTGGTCTTTCCCTCATGTTCCAAGCTTTGTCGACGTGGCTCTATGACGACGACGAAGAAGGCGATCCGCTTCGGTTGCTGCCCTTTGAGGAACCGCTCAACAACATCAAGGGATGGGTTGCCAACGGTGACAAGATATTCGAGGAATTGCTGGCGCGTCTTTTCCTGCACAATTCGCATCGGACCACCGTGTTGCTTGAGCCGGATCACAAGATGGCCCGCAAACAGTCAAAGGTGGAATCTGATCGTTTGGCCGCAGCCAAGGCCTCAATGACTGATGATCAAATTGCCGCAGTCATGGCGGATGCCGAGGAATTGAATCGATTGCAGGCCGCGCCTGACAGCCCGGAAGCCCTTGCTTCCATTCCACGTCTGGCTGTGGCTGATTTGTCGCGTGAAAACAGGATCATTCCCACGGAAGTTCGTGAGTCTGAAAGTCGGGAATTGCTTTACCATGACCTGCCCACCAACGGCATCGGATATCTCGATTTCGGATTTGATCTTTCCTGCGTGCCGGAGAATCTGTTGCCATATATGGGCATTTTTGGCCGGGCAATGTTGGAGTCTGGTACGGCCAAGCGTGATTATGTGGATTTGTCCCAGCGTATTGCCTGCACTTCTGGTGGTATCTGGACGCAGCCATTCTCTTCGCCGGTCCGTGATTCTCAGGATGCGGCTTCACGATTGTTCATCCGTACCAAGGCCACAGGCGACAAGCTTGCCCCGACCCTTGAGATTCTCACCGAGATTTTGACTTCGGCTACGCTCGACAACAAAGAGCGTATCTCCCGGATTGTTTCCGAGGCTCGTGCCCGTGCCGAGCAGCGGTTGGTGCCTTCCGGTCACATGGTGGTTGCCACGCGGCTTCGTGCTCGGACGCACATCGGTCATGCCATGGAAGAGGCCATGTCCGGCCTGACCAACCTGAACTTTCTGCGTCATCTCGAACAACGTATCGAAGAAGATTTCCAATCCGTAGCACAGGATCTTGAGCAACTGCGTACACTCGTTATTGCCCGGAACAACTTGATCATCAACGCCACCATGGACGGGGCTACCTTTACTCCCATTGAAGCTGAAATAGGTTCAGTGGTCGCTTCCTTGCCCGAGTCCGAAGCCACCGTCGTGGCCCGAGCCATTCCGAATCTTCCCACCCGTGAGGGTCTCGCCATTCCGGCGCAGGTCAACTACGTGGGCAAAGGATGCAACGTGGTCGAGCACGGTTTTAACTTCACTGGTGCGGCTCAAGTCGTGAACAAACTTATTCGTACCGGGTATCTCTGGGAAAAGGTTCGTGTGCAGGGCGGTGCCTATGGCGCATTTTGTCTCATGGATCGTATGGCCGGATCGATGTCGTTTGTTTCTTACCGTGATCCCAACGTGGCCGACACAGTAGCCGCGTTCGACGCAGTGGCCGAATATCTCGACACTTTCGATGTTGCCGGGGATGAGCTTGAAAAAGCTGTTATCGGCGCTATCGGTGAAATCGATACCTACCAGTTGCCTGACGCCAAGGGCTTTACCGCGCTTGTCCGGCATTTGACTGATCAAGACGATGCGTTCTTACAAACCATTCGTGAAGATGCATTGAACGCGACCGAAGCTGATTTCCGAGCTTTTGCCGAAGCCATGCGCATCAACGCCAAGCATGGCTCCATCTGCGTGCTCGGTGACAGTTTGGCCATGGAAAATGCTGGGCTGGATTTGGATATTCGACAGGTTTTGTAAGTAAGCCTACCGGCGGTCGCTTTCAGCGGGACCAGAGAGCCCTTTGAAAAGGGTTCTCTGGACTCTCCTAAACTTTTTGTGTCGCTTCGCGAGGGGGGGGTACCAGTTTGGTGGGAGAATCTGAGAATTGTATTAAAACGAGTCGGATGTCCGGCTCTTTTTTTGGGTAAGTGAAGGATTAACATTTTTTAAATGGAGTGCTTTGGGATGCAAAACATCCCAATAACAGTTCTTTTCCCCCGATAGCGTAGGCTTGGGAGATTGGTGCAAATGTGCATTTTTTCGGGCCAAACCGACCGCAGGCGTAGCAGCGCTACGTTGAGGATCGGTTTACACACGAAAAATGTGCAGATGCGCCGCTATCGCGAGCCGCGTCTACCCCATTTCTGGTTCTGTTTTCCAGGCGAAAAGTGGTGTTATGGGCTTCATGTTGGTGAAGTCCACGCGGACGGCGACGAATGCGCCGACTGACGGGGGGAGGATGCTGGAACTGATAAGTTTGGAGACGCCCGTGTTTTTCCAGGTTTTGGTGGGACCGGCGAGCACTGATCGGGCCAAGGTGGGGCGGAAGCCTGTGGTGCGTTTGATGAGGTCCTGCATCTCGCACCATGTGAACCAGTTGGCCTTGGCCATGGTGGAGTCTGAATTGCGGACGTTCATGGTGTAATAGAGGGAATTTTTGTTTAGGAATCCGATGAGTAATCCTTTTTCGGCAACACGGGCCGCTTCCGTGAGCATGGCTTCCGGCTCGTCTGTGAACTCCAGCACAGACCAGAGGAACGCATAGTCGAACTCGTTGTCCGAATATCCCATATGTTCGCCGTGACCCAGATGCAGTTCCGCACGGTTCCCAAAGCGTTTTCTGGCAGCCATGATCATTTCCGGGCTGTTGTCGATACCGGTAACATCCAGACCCATTTGATAGAGCATATCCAGAAACAAACCGGTTCCACAGCCGACTTCAAGCAGTTTATGCTTTCGTCTGGGCCATCCTGCCAGTACGTTTTGCAACAGTCGAGCCTCCTGATCAAGCGCAAAGCGCCCTTCGGGGGTGTCGAACCATGCTTCATATGTGTCAGGATTCCATGTCATGTCATCAGTCCTCAATAAAATATCCCCTAAAAGTATGACTCTCTTGTCCGCTCCTGTAAACCGGAATAGCGCGAAGATGTTTTTCGATGCGCGTGGGGCTGATGATGAAGGATGTTAATCCGTCTGGATTTTATATGCCTTAAGTTTGCGGTAGAGGGAGCTACGTTCTATGCCAATGGCTTTGGCCAGTTGTGAAATATTGCCGTCGAACTCCTTGAGTTTGGCTTCAAGGAATCGAGCTTCGAAATCGGCGCGGGCCTGTTTGAGGTCAGCCGGCCCTTCTGAAATCAGTATATCCATTGATTCGTCGGTTTCTGAGCGAGGGGTTTCGACGAGAGGCGCGGGGGCTGCAGTCTGTTTGAATTCTGGGGGAAGACGATCGGCAGTAACCACGTCTCCTGCGTACATAATGAACATGCGTTCGACGAAATTCTTGAGTTCGCGGACATTACCGGGCCAAGGATATCTTTTAAGTACCTCAATGGCATCTTGGCTAAACCCGATGGGCTTGAATCCGTGTTGCTGAACTAATGTGGACATGAAGTCTTCGATGAGCAGGGGGATGTCCTCAATACGGTCCCGCAGGGGCGGCAATTCCAAAGGAAATACTTTGAGTCGGTAATAGAGGTCTTCGCGGAAATTTCCGGCTTCGATTTCTTTGGCCAGGTCTTTATTGGTCGCTGCGATGACTCGTACATCTACGGTGATGGTTTTGCGGCCACCGACATGCTCGAAAGATTGTTCCTGAAGGATGCGCAGGATTTTTGCCTGGGTTTTCAAGCTCATGTCGCCGATTTCGTCGAGGAAGAGGATAGAACCATCAGCCAGTTCGAATTTTCCTTCCTTGGCCTTGTCTGCACCGGTAAAAGCCCCTTTTTCATGGCCGAACAGTTCGGATTCGATGAGTTCTTCGGGGATGGCTGCGCAGTTTACGGCGACCAGAGGTCGATCAGACCGGCCAGATTGATCGTGAATCGATCGAGCAACGATTTCCTTACCTGTCCCGTTTTCACCGGTAATGAGTACCCATGAGTCCGTGGGGGCGACGCGGCCAATGACTTCCTTGAGGGTGGAGATAGCTTCGGATTCTCCGGTTAGATTGACTCGTTGTTCGGAACTGATGCGGGTTTTGAGAGCGATGTTTTCCTGACGCAGGCGGGAGAATTCAAGTCCGTTGCGGGAAGAGACAACCACCTTCTCAAGGGACAAGGGTTTCTCGATGAAGTCGAAGGCTCCTTTTTTGAGCGCCTTGACCGCGGTTTCGATGGTGCCATGTCCAGAAATCATGATGACGGGCAATCCCTCGTAGTCTCGGTAGATAATGTCGAGAACTTCCAGCCCGTCCATGCCGGGAAGCCAGATGTCGAGAAATATGAGGTCAGGGATGTCCGTTCCCAGCAATTCAAGCCCGTCTTCGCCGGATTCGGCTTCAACAACCTCAAGTCCTTCGTCTTCCAGAATACCGCGCAAGGAAATGCGGATGCCCTCTTCATCGTCGATGATCAGAATTTTTCCTGCCATGGATACTCCTCGCGGTCTGGTGTAATGTGCAATCCCTCTTATAGGGTACAGAGCCGGATGATTCAAGGGATCAGCTTTTTAGAAATCCCAGTGTTTTTTACGCATCCATGAATAGGAGCGTATTCCGTGAACCATTTCAGCCAAAGGGGTGCTCGCTGCATTGACGAATATTTTGAGACTCGACGGACCAATCCATTTCATGCCTTTGGACAAGGCCCAGCGCAGTCGATTAGACGCTTTGAGTTCAGGCATGATGTGTTCATGCAGCCGACGAGTATAGACCGGACCGGGATTGGTCTTGGTGGCAAATCCATGGGCTACAGCTTCACCCGCATACATACCCGAACACATGGCAAAGAATATACCTTCCCCGAAAAGAGGCTCCACAAATCCGCCTGCATCACCCGTCAACATCGTGACGTCGGATACCGGGTTTTCCAGGTAGTTTCCGTAGGGCAGAGGATGACCTCGAAGGCTGGAAACGGCTGTCGAGTCGATCTTGAGAAAGTCTAGATATTCTTTAAATACATGAGAAAATTTATGATTATTTGATTTAAGTCCACAGATGCCGATGATGACTGTATCGTGGTTGGGGAAGACCCAGCCATACCCTGCTTCCATAAAACCAATGTAGAGTTCTGGGTATTTGACTGGTCTGGGGAAGTCTTTTTTGTCCAAACGGATTTCTATGGTTGCTGCCATGAGTTGTTTCATTCGACCGCGGTCTATGTCGGGGAAAGATTTTCGTACAACGGAGTTGGCTCCATCAGCACCGATGACAAATTTCCCTTGGAAAGTTTCTCCGTTGTGACAGGTGACGAGGCCTTTTGTCGTATCACAGGCTACTACTTTGGTGTCCTGAAATACAGTTGCCCCGGCTGCTTCGGCTTTGGCGAGAAGGTGCGCATCGAATACAGTCCTGTCCACGAAATGAAAAGGAAAAGACATTTTTCCGTCGGCCAAGGGGCCGCCAAGGGTGTGGATTGCATATTGGTTTGATGCAAAGTTGATGGCGCCAGCATTGGTGAGCGAGCCCGGGGTCTCTCCGAAGAGATGCTCAAGGAGTTTGATGGATTTCCATGTGAGTAGCCCCCCACAGAGTTTTTCTCGTGGGAATAGTGCTCGGTCCAATATGGCCACAGAATGGCCGGCTCGTGCCAGGGAAAAACCGGCAGCACTGCCAGCCAGACTGCCTCCGCAAATGATGACGTCGTATTTTTGTATCATGAATGTGTCTCCGAATGGTGGTCATAATACACTGTCTGTAGTGCCTCACGCAAGTCAAAGCCGACTTGCAATAGCAAGACAGGGAGCTTATGGAGTTGTAATGTCACAGAATAGGAGAGTCGTTGGAGCGGCAATCATTGTTTTGATTTTTGGTTTTATGGTTGCATTGACTGGCGTTTCACGGGCCGACGGTGATGCCAAGTTCGTGGAAGTCATGGACGATGCTTCTGATGTGGCGAAAGAAGAAAATCTTTCCTTTTACGATCGTCTGATTTTTGCACCCGTGCCTATGGTCAATCCAACTTTGGGAGCCGGTTTGACAGGCGTTGTCATGTATATGCATCCCAAGGATGATTTTGGGAATGACCCTGAAAAGGAAGAAAACGCCGAACTGCATTCCATGACAGGCATTGCCGCCATGTACACCTCTAACGAGAGTTGGGCGGCAGGGGTTTTTCATAAGGGTTTTTATGTCAATGATCGTTTTCGAGGGACGGCGTATCTTGCCTATGGCGAATTTAATCTGAAGTTTTATGGTGTCGGCAACGATTCTTTACTGAGGGATAAGCCGCTTAAATACAATGCGAATATTACGGCATTTCAGACGACTTTTTCTGCGAAGATTTCAGATCATTGGTATATTGGGCCAAAAATCAAGGTGTTCAATTGGGGCCTTGGGATTGATCTTTCCACGTTACATCCAGTCTTGCCCTATCTCAAACATTCCGTGACCACGGCGGGTCTTGGTTTGGCAGGGGAGTGGGATACCACTAATCATAGCGTGTTTGCGACCAAGGGGGGCAAGTTTAAGTTTGATGTCATGAATTATAATGACGCATGGGGTGGCGATTACAATTACAACAAGGCTTCTTCAAGTTATGCCCACTATCTTGGATTATCAGAAAGGTTTGTTGTCAGTTCCATGGCAGAGCTGAATATTTCTGGTGGCAACATTCCTTTTTTTGATATGCCATTCTTACATTTGCGGGGTTTTCCATATGCGGAATATGTCGATAAACAGTCGGCATCCATTCAGGCGGAAGCAAATTACAAGTTGACCAAGCGATGGGGTGTCAACGTGTTCGGAGGTCTGGGTTGGGTGGCTGGTGAGGTGGGCAATCTTTTTCAGAAGCCGACTATTCCTACAGGCGGTTTTGGTGTGCGCTACCTCTTGTCGGAGAATGAAAAAATGTATCTGAGTACAGAAGTCGGATTCGGGCCGGATTCGCAGGCTTTGTATTTCAGGGTCGGAGAATGGTTTTAGCCTAATTCTTTTTTGCTACATTGTATTGATCAGCGAGGTGGGATTTTTCCCTTCTTTTTTGAGTTTGAGATACACCCGAACATCTTTGTCTAGTTTGGAAACAATGGATTTGGAAAGCTTTGCTCGTTGGGTACGGCGTACCGGAGTGGAAAAAGTAAATCCATCGGCCATAGTCACATGGAGCTCAAAGAGCACTTGGGTCGTGGGTGTGATCTTTTTGTAGCTGTCCTGAGGCGCGGCATCTATTTTTATTTCTTTGAATAATTTCTTGTTCGTTTGGACGTAGTTGGCGATGCGGTCCATTTCCTTGCTGGTGAAATCCTTTCGGTTCAGGGTCCCGCTGAATTTGAGTTGTCTTTGTGCTCTGTTGGTAAAGACTGAATCTCCTTTACGCACGACGTCGAGATTGAAGAAAATAACGAGAGCGGTGACGGCGAGGAGAATCAAGAGAGTATTTCTGGTCCATTCCATGGTCTTGGAAGAGCTTCGTCGCTTCATGCAGTCTCCTGTTGTCGTATAGTCGATTTGGAGTGGCGACCATACAAAGAATCGGCGGGATGGAAAAGGAAAAGAGCGTTAAAGCCTGAGAAGGGCGGTTCTCTTGACAAAATGAGGGGTGGAAGCCAAATTGCACAGTTGAGGCAACCGTATGCCAGACGGGTATTCCCCTGTAACTCAACATCACTGAACGTATGGAAAATAGTAAAATAGCCGCTCTTGTTGAACTAGGTATTCTGTGTCGAGGGGAACCTGTAGAGGTTGTCGGGGATGGCGGCATGGATTCCGGTCCGCATAGATATTCCGGGCATGACCAATTGTGTCAGTATGAAAATCCATCGTGTAGGCATCCTTTTGAAGATTCTTCCATACCTGCATTTGAGTACTATGCATCGGATATGACTATTGGAGAGGCCGTGGCTCACACGCGTCTTGTTGTGATGCTTGGTGTGGCAGATTCGGAAGTGTTGAAAATATGTTTGGCAAATTCCAACCTGATACTCGTGATTTTTGAGCCGGATGAAAGAGTTCTTATCCATTTTTTGGAATCAGTCAGGTTGGCCGGATTGAATCGGAAGAACTTTTTTTGTTTCACTGGCGATCCATATTCTTTCAACCCCGCATTGCAGGATTTGTTACCCGGCGATATGTTTAAGGTTGGCACTCCTGCTTTTTTCATGACTGATCGTATTCGTGAGGACTACGAAACGTGGGCGAAAGACGTTATCGAGTATTTTGAAATTCTTCATTACCGACATGTGATTTATCCCCTGTCTGGTCAGACATTGGCGAGATCCCGACCATTTAGGGATATTCATCGAGGGATTCTCTGTGATCAACAGATGCACGCCTACGAGAACATCAAGGATTGGATGTCCTTTCCGTCTATTGCCGGATTGAGAAATCGATTCTCAGGCGGCTCTGCCATTCTGGTGGCTGCAGGTCCCGACTTAACTGAAAAGTTTGAATATATTCAGCGTAATATTGACCGAGTGGTGGTCATCTGCGTGAACAACGCCATTAAGCCTTTGGTGGAAGCGGGAATTCATCCTCATTTCGTTGTTATCAACGACACCTCTATTTCTTCAGGGCAGGTATTTAAACATATCCCCAAAATGCCGGAGACCATTTTGGTTGGTCATTGCCTGTCTGATCTCGGTGGAGACAGGTTTAGGCAGAAGTATTTGTTTGGTAGTTTCTTGCCGGAATTGTTTGGTGAAAGAGAGATGTTCCGTTTACACGGATCAGTTATTTCCACGGCCTTTGCCCTGGCAAAACACCTTGGCTGTGAACAATGTGCTTTGGTCGGCGCACAGCTCGCTTCCGAGAACCCTTGGGGATTAGGATATGCGAAAGGTACAGTGGGCAAGGATATTGAGGAAATTTCCCGGCCACTTGTTAATAAATACCCGCAATTATATCCGATAATTACGCCCTTTGGCGACCAGCTTTATACGACGCTTAATTTCAGAGACGCGGCCCTGTGGCTTGGTGAAGTCGTCAGGCTGTCTGGGGTGAAGTGTGTGAATACGTCGAAATCAAGTATTCTTTATGGTCGGGAGATGCGTTACGAAGCTGAGTCGAATTTTGATGAGACTTCAATGAAACGGGTCATGGCTGACCTGTTTCGGACCGAACCGCCAAGGGTGGATCGGAATGAGGTTAAACGTTATCTTAACCATGAGCTTGCTCTCTGGGCTAGCGTCCGTGATGCCGCGAAAACCATTCTTGCGGAAGAAGGCCCAGCGCTTACGGCCAAGGGTATGGCTGTTTTGACCCAATTGGACAAGAGCAATGTCACGTATTTACTTGAGCGATACGAGGGTTATATCAACGGGATTTTTTATGCCAAGGTCTTCAAGGGTGACGAATCAACCCGCGAAGATGGGATGCGGTATTTTTTTACACATCTATCCAGAATGTGTGACGAATTCCTTGTAAAGTTGAATACAGCGGTCCGTTCCTTCTAGAGTTCCCGTTTGCATGCCAGAGGCATGCGCCATCCAGTGCCAAATGAGCGGGGAGTGAGTTTTATTCCCGGTGCAGCCTGTCTGCGTTTGAATTCTGCAAAACGGACCAATTTTAATATTTTTTCCACGACATCCGGGGCGTACCCTTCGGCAATGATTTCCTCTCGCGATTTTTGTTGCTCGATATGCAGGGCGAGGATGCCGTCCAGAATGTCGTAGTCCGGCAGGGAATCCTGATCCTTTTGGTCCGGCCTGAGTTCGGCGGACGGCGGTTTGGTGATGATAATTTCCGGGATGTGAGGGGCAATATGTTCGTTGTACCATTTCGCCAAAGCGAATACGCCGGTCTTGTCCACGTCCGAGATAACCGCATACCCGCCAGACATGTCTCCATAGATGGTGCAATATCCCACGGCCAATTCGGATTTGTTGCCCGTGGTCAGAAGTAAAGCCCCGAATTTGTTGGAAAGAGCCATGAGCAAGTTGCCCCGGATACGGGATTGGATATTTTCTTCAGTGGTGTCCTGTGCGCTATTGGCAAAGGGTTCGGATAATGCCGTTTCGAATGATTCCATGATTGGCTGAATGGGCAGGGTCCATGTCTTAATGCCGAGATTTTTTGCCAGCTCAAGAGAGTCATCAATACTACCTTGGCTGGAATAAGGGGAAGGCATGAGTACGCAAGTGACGTTTTCCGCTCCGAGAGCTTCTGCTGCCACTGCGGCTGTCACAGCAGAATCGATACCACCGGACAATCCAACTAATCCTTTGGTAAAACCGCTCTTGTGGACATAGTCGCGGGTTCCAAGCACTAGTGCGCGCCATGTCTCGGCCTCGCGGGAAAAGTCATCGTCAGCAATGGAATTGTCACCGTTGAGATCCACGATAAAAATGTCTTCCTCAAATCCTGTCGCACGGGCAATAAGTGTCCCATCTGCCGCAAAACCGCAGGACCGACCGTCAAAGATCAGGTCATCATTGCCACCGGTCTGGTTGGCGTAGATGAGTGGCACGCCGTATTTGTGGGCCACGGTTCCAAGCATGTCTTCTCGTAGACCCTGTTTGCCGAGAAAAAGTGGTGATGCCGACAAGTTCAGAATGACAGCTGGGTTATGGTTGGCCGCTTCTTCCAGTGGGTCGCGGGTATAGGAACGGGTGTCCCAATAATCTTTGTCATTCCAAGCATCTTCGCAAATAGTTATGGCGATGGTGTGCCCACTGAATCGGAGAATATTGTTTTCGGAATTGTTCGAAGGAGCCGGCTCGAAATAGCGAGCTTCATCAAAAACATCGTAAGTCGGAAGCAGTGTTTTTCTGAATACCTGACGGATTTGTCCGCCATTACAGAACAGTGCGCAGTTGAAGGCCGATTTCCCTTGGCCCGTGGTGTTGCGTTCCACGGAACCGAGCAAGAGTGGTGGGCCGTCTTTTAGAGCGTGAGCCAGTTCCTCGGCCTGTTGTCGGGCGCGAGCCACGAAACCTCCATACAGGAGTAAGTCGCGAGGGGGATAGCCGGTCAGGGCCATTTCGGAGGTCATGCACAGGTCCACGCCGAGCTGAACGGCCTTTTGGGCCGCATCCGCTATTTTTGCCGCATTGCCAGCAAGGTCCCCGACGATGGGGTTGAGTTGGAGAACACCAATTTTCATGGGGATGTAGTTACGCGAAAGGCTGGTGGCGGGCAACGTTTCATGAGAGGTGCTCAATATACGCGTTGAGAGTTGTTGTGAATAACTCAGCTCCGGCTTCGTTCAGATGTGAATCATCGTAAAAGTGCTCGTCATTGAATTCATCAGCTCTCAACATGTCGAGAAAAGGAACATCATGTTTTTGTGTGAGCGAAGAGGTTGTTGCGAGAAATTCCTTTTCAATGCCATGAGGGATTTTTTTTGTATAAAAGGAGTGACCGGGAACGGTGAACAAGATGGGTTTCAGGTCGTTTTCTTTTAGGTCCGCAATGAGTTTGTCCAGAATGAGAACATTTTCCGCAAAGGTCTTCGGATAAAATTTTATATGTTCATTTTGGGAAACGAGTTCCATTTTCGCTTGAGCTTTGGCGTTTTCTTTGAGCTGATTGAAGTTTCCGCGGTGGATATTTTTGAAATAATCGGAATACACATTTTTTTGGGTTGTATAGATGGACAGTATGTAACCGGGGTCAATAATCGTATATGCTTTGTCCACCTTCTGCTGTGTTTGATGAGCATTGTGATAGTCATCGAAAATATGGGAGTATCGTGTCACCATATCGTTTTTTCGCATGGAAAGGTCGTAGTGCAGGCTGTAACGGGTAAGGCCTATCAAGGAAAATTCGAGAGAATCAACATGGTACTTTGTGAGGATGTGCTCCCATATTTTTGCATCGAAGTACACGTCTTGTCCGTTCATTGCGAAGTTGAATGTAGGTGTTTTCATCTTCTCTTCGAGTACTCCGAGCATGGCATAGGAAATACCCGTTACCACGCATCGGAAATCATTTGATCTGGCTGAAAAGTCATTAAGCCGAGACCTGAAGTAATGATCGTGAAACAGGGCATGCGTGTTCGTGATGCAACTTTCCGGTACTTCGAATTCTGACATGAGCTGGGGTACGATGACCTCATGATACGCTGAACAGACTACAACATGGTCGTATTTCCCGCTTTTCAGGATGGAAGGAGAAAAGACTGGCAGGCCACAGAATTCGGTTTCCCATTTGTTAGAATCGTTGTCGAGGAAACCCAAGACCCGAACGTGTGCCTTCATGAATTGTAGCAGGTGTTTACCTGCGCCCCCGGCACCGAATATGTATATTGATATGGTATTTGTAGACATGGGGTATGCTGTTGTTGAGGTGTTTAAAGAAAGTTGTTTCAGCTAAAGTCAAACATAGTTCAGACTATTCTTTTCTTTTCGGTCATATCCATTGCAGAGAATAGAGGCGCTCCAACGTTTTTCGACTCAGAGTTTCTTCACTCGTCATATCCGTGCAACCCAATCGTGTCTTCCCTTTGACTTGAGAGGCTTCAATGAAGAGTTTCTCATATTTATCGAATACCGTTTTGGGGGAAAACTGTTTTGACGTTTCCAGCGCGGCTTTACCCATGCTGTTACGGAGAGCAACGTCATCAAGTAATGTCTTTAATGCCTGCGCAATGGCATTCGGTTTCAGATCATCGAAAAGAAGTCCATTGATCCCGTTGTCGATAATTTCATTGGTGCCGCCGCACTGTGCATATCCTATGGTAGGCAGGCCGTGGGCCATGGCCTCAAGCAGGGCATTGGGACATCCTTCAAATTCTGATGGGAAAGCGAAAATTTGCGCCTGCGTCAGCTTTTCATTGATGTCGTTGGTGGATTTGTGGACATATGCTTGTCCCTCTACACCTGCTTCGGCAATGGTTTGTTTCAGATTCTCTGCCAGCCTTCCTTCGCCGCCCCAAAAATGGAGTTCCCAGTCGTGATAATTTGTTGCGATTAATCCGAAAGATTGGGCAAGCAGAGGTTGATGCTTGTGTTCATCCATTCGTGCCACGTTGATGATGATTTTTGGAGATTGATTCTTTCCAGTAGGGTCGGAAATCGTTGTGGCCGGGGCAACCTGATTGGGAATAGCGCGGAGACGCTTTTGGAGGAATTCGGGATAATAAGGTCTGAAACCTTCCATTTGAAAGTGGATGAGGTCGGCTGTGGAAAGTACAGCCAGACGTTCTTCCCTGCTTCCCCAGCAAAAAGGTTCCATGAATGAGGGGTCGGTCCTTTCTGAAAAAATGAGCGGTACGCCGGTGTTTTTGAGAATAGCTGGCCACATCAGGATTTCGCGGCTTGAACTCATAACAAGGATTGCATCCGGTGACACGTCGAGAATTTGACGACGTATGTTCTCGTGGAATTGTGGGTCATTATGGTGGCGGAGAAGTTTGTCGCGATATTCCAGATGGTCTGAGGTGTCCATATGCAGAAGTTTAATGCCATTATCAAGCGGGAACAATGGGGCTGAGGGCTTGGTGTCATTGACGAGAACCGTACATTGGTGACCACGACGAAACATGTCGTTGGCCAGTGCAGCTCCAGCGCGTTGGCGACCCCCTCGTCCCAGAGTCAGATTCCAGATAACAATCAGTAGATTCATCGATATCTCGTCGGATTATTTTCCCTTTTCGGAGTGATGGAGTTCTTCCATAAGATCTCTCGATAATTGCAGGGAATGTTTTCCCGCCAGCTTGTAGCTTGCTGCAGCCCGTTTGGGATTGTCCATATCCGTGAAGTAATCTCCTTGGGACATGAGAAACAATGCCTGCACTTTTCTGCGTATGAAATTTTGTTCTTCCTTGATGGTTTTGGAAATGAAATTAGGGAGTTCCTTTCGTAATATCCGGCACACATTGGCCAGATAGCGGCGACGACTTGACGTATTCAGATTGGTTATCTGTCCTAATCCTGTTGTCCCGGGAGATTGGCGAAAGAATCGTTCTGCCGTCAGCGACGTTATGTGGTACGGATCAGTACGCATGGAGAGTCTTCTCCAAAAGTCGAAGTCTACAAGGACTTCCAGAGAGGCATCCATTCCGCCTGTCTGTTCAAAAAGAGCACGAGTATGGACAACGGTTATGCCCGGAATACAGTTGCACTCTAGTAGGTCGTGGAAAGACACCTGTGGAGTATGTAAAGGGCGGCTGCGAACCTTTCTCCAGCTTTCTCCCTGTTGTTCAAGCGTGGTTTCGACCATATCGGAATAAGTCATGTCCACCTGTGGAAGGTTGCGCAGGAAGAATAGGGCGCGTTCCAGGTGGTTTGGAAGCCAGAGGTCATCGTCATCCAAATAGGCAATGAAATTACCGGACGAAAGGGAAAACGCGGTGTTTATGGCGTGTCCTTTCGAATAATGCTTTTCGTCGTGGTAGATAATTCGGCTGTCATTGTAGCCGTTGACAATATCGGCAGCACTTTCCCCGCCATCGTTGACTATGATCAGTTCCCACAAGTCGTGTGTCTGGCTTCTCACTGAGTCTATGGCGGAGGAGATTAGCTCTTTTCGATTGTATGTCGCCATGAGGATCGACACCTTTTCTGGAACAGTCGTTGAGACCTGTCCGCTTGGCGGAGTCATTGACAATCGGACCATGGCGGATTCCAAGGCCGCGAGTTCAGAAGAGGAGCCCGTTGTCCTGTCAGAAATGGGTATGATTTTCGTATGAGTACACACGGTTTTCAGTGAAGATTCCATGGCTGTTGGGCAGACAATCAGTGAATATTGTTTCAGATCTCCAGAAGCGAGTTCTTTTTCGTTTTCTACCCAGAGGACGTTTCGGGAATAGGGTTTGGTTTCGTATCGGGTTCTGCCGGCAAAGACTACGGTGATATCCACATCAATATCGTCACGTCCCCATTCATCATTGAAATCGATGCGACAGAAATGACCCATTTGGCTGAATTTTACGGCAAGAGCTTCGGCCTTGAGTGTGTTGGCATCCGGCTCAGCTCTATGGTCGAGAGCCGGGATTTTGATAGCTATGGACAATGGGTGGTCTGGTGTTTTGCGCTTGGACTCAAGAAAGGCGTAATTGAAATCATCTTGCGTCAACTTGTTGTACCAACGAAGATATGTGCGTTCTGTGTTGGCCTGACAGTGTTCGAATCGACCTTCACTCTGACTTTCGAAATGGGTGACCTTGCACTCGGGGCGATAAATGATCTTTTGGTGATTTTCATGATAGCGCAGGCATAAATCTACATCCTCATGACCATTGATATAGCCTTCGTCAAAGCCGTTCATGCTCAGGAATTCTGTTTTGCGGACAGCCATGCATGCACCTGTGACGATGCGATATCCCCGACGTTCGGAAACCATCGGGTCATCGGGGCTGGCTGTATGAAAAATATGATATGGAATTCTATTTCGCCCGATGACCACCCCGGCATGTTGGACCGTTCCGTCCGCATAGAGAAGGCAGCCTCCAACCACTCCGGTGTCTCTGTTCGAATTCAACTCATCAACAAGGGGTGTAAGCCAGTTCTCATGAACTTGCGTGTCGTTGTTCAGGAAAACGACATACTCTCCTTTGCTGGCTTGAGCTCCTTGGTTGCAGGCTCGGGCAAATCCGATATTTTTTTCATTGCGGATTATGTTGACGGATGGGGATTGCGTGTGCGTCTGGTTTGAAAGAAATTCGGGAGTTCCATCAGTGGAAGCGTTGTCCACAAAGATGACTTCATAGGAAAAGGGCGTGCCTGTATGCTTCAGAATGGCATTCCAGCATTGCTCGGTGAGTTCCACCCGGTTGAAGAGGGGGATAACGATGCTTACTGTGCATTTGGCGATTGGAATAACCTCATCGTGTTGAGTTCAGCCATCCTCATGGAGGGGGTGCGACTGTGCGAAAGAACATTACGAAGCGGCCTGACGGGCTACATAATAGAAAAACCCACTAGAATTGTCGATACATAAGCATCGTATGTTAGTCAAATTGTACTCTGTTCCAGTGCATGGTTTGTTCTTCTTCGTGGCATGGCGGCGCGTTTTTCCGAAGTAGAAGGTGGAACACTTCTTGTAATACAACTTCTTGGGCGTTGAATTATTGTTATAAGAAAATATTTCAGCCTCGACTCTCTGTGCCCTTTCGCTTATGAACAAAGGCAATGGTTTTTCTCCTTTTGAGGAAACTATATAGCTTGATAAAATCAATGGAATCAAAGGTGTTAATATGAGCAAAGAGTACCCTCGCCTCGCTTTGATTGGAGCCGGATATTGGGGAAAAAATCTCATCAGAAATTTTCATAGCCTCGACTGTCTCGATTTGATCTGTGACAGGAGTGCGGAACATCTTGCCCTTTTTCAGAAGCAGTATCCCGGCCTGGAAGCCTGTCAGACATTGAAAGAAGTGCTTGAGCGTGATGACATTGATGCTGTCGCTATTTCTACTCCGGCCGAGTTTCACTTCGAACAGGCCCGTGAAGTGCTTTTAGCTGGTAAGCATGTGTTTGTGGAAAAGCCGTTGGCCTTGAAAGATTCCGATGCTGCCGTATTGATTGAGCTGGCCAAGGAACGGGGATTGACGTTGATGGTTGGTCATCTGCTTCAATATCATTCTGTTTTTCGGGTGCTTAAGGATTTGGTGGCACACGGTGAACTCGGCCGTATTAATTATATTTATTCAAATCGCCTCAATCTGGGCAAAATCAGACGCGAAGAGAATATTCTCTGGTCCTTTGCCCCTCATGATATTTCCATGATTCTCTCTTTGGCAGGAGAGGCCCCCGATTCCATCATGGCTACGGGTGGTAATTTCCTTCATCGTGAGATCGCTGACGTAACCACGACCCATCTGACCTTTCCGTCAGGGATGCAGGCACATTTGTTCGTATCCTGGCTGCACCCGTACAAGGAGCAGAAATTGGTCGTGGTCGGTGAAAAGAAAATGGCTCTTTTTGACGATACAAAGCCGTGGGGTGAAAAGCTGTTGTTGTATCCGCACACGATCAGTTGGGAAAATAATATTCCGATTCCAGATCAGGCTGAGGCCCAGAAGGTCGAGGTCCCGGAAAGTGAGCCGCTGCGTGCCGAGTGCGGGCATTTTCTGGAGTGTGTAGCTCAAGGCAAGACGCCGCTGACGGACGGAGAAGAAGCCCTTCGGGTTTTGAGTGTGTTGAACAGTGCGCAGGAGTCCATGAATCAGGGGGGGAAGAAAGTCTTTCCTGAATCAGTTGGGGGACAATCTTCCTCGGCTGATGCAAGGGTACATCCTTCGGCCTGCATAGATGAAGACGTGACTATTGGCTCCGGTACCCGCGTTTGGCATTTTAGTCATGTGTTGAAAGCGAGTTCGATCGGTGCCAACTGCAATGTCGGGCAGAATGTCGTCATTGGTCCCCGTGTGCAGATTGGTGATGGATGTAAGATTCAAAATAATGTTTCGGTCTATGAAGGTGTCACTCTTGAGGACGATGTCTTTTGCGGTCCGTCTATGGTTTTTACCAATGTGATCAATCCAAGATGTCATATTCCGCGACTCTCGGAGATCAAGCCGACGCTGGTTCGCAAGGGGACCACTCTGGGCGCCAATTGTACTATTGTTTGCGGTCACATTCTCGGTGAATACGCTTTTGTCGGAGCAGGTGCAGTGGTGACGCAGGATGTTCCCGCCCATGGCATGATGGTGGGTAACCCTGCTGTTTTGAAAGGGTGGATGTGCAAGTGCGGGACGCGTCTTTCTTCCGACTTCAACTGCCCGGCTTGTGGTGCTCAGTATGCAGAAAAAGGAACGGGACTTCATCAAGTGGAGAAATTGTCGTGACCTTGCAATTGCCTGTTGATGCGGGACTCTTTCCCCGCAGAGTGACCTTGGAATTGACGAACCGCTGCAATTTGAGCTGCACGTTTTGCCCTCGGCAATTTATGGAAAAAGATCGTGGGTTCATGGATTTTGAACTGGCTCGAGACTTGATTCTTGAAATGAAGGATCATGCACCGGTTACGGTTGTCCCGTTTTTTCGAGGTGAAAGCCTGCTGCATCCTCAATGGTATGATATCCTCCGGCTTATTCAGGATCATGAAGTCGGAGAGATTCAGTTTACAACCAATGCTTCACTGTTGAACGTGCAAAATAGTGAACGAATCCTTGATCTTGATCTTTCTTTTATTTCGTTTTCTCTTGATACTTTGGACCCTGTTCTCTATGCCGCTAGTCGTCGAGGTGCAGACCTCGACAAGGTAACGAATAATGTTTTGAAGTTTTTGAAAATGAGAGACGCGTGTGGTTCCAGTACTCAGGTACAGGTCAGCGCGGTGGAAACGCAGGCTCACAAGGTCGGCATGGATGCGTTCGTGAAATACTGGCGTGAAAAAGTGGACCGGGTGCGTGTCTATGCGGAACATTCTTCCGATGGTCATCCAGGAAGTATTGACCAAGAACTGCCAACGTTTGAAAAGCGTTTGCCATGTCATAAACCGTTTAGTGACATGGTTGTATATTGGAATGGACAGACGGCCTGCTGCAATCATGATTGGACTCGGCTGGTCAACGGTGTCCCGTTAGGCGATGTTGGCGCCGATGGTATTGCTGCTGTCTGGCAAGGTGAATCATATGCACGGTTGCGCAAAATGCATATGGAGAGTCATCTTGATGGGGTTGTGCCTTGTGATGGGTGCGATCATTGGAAGATGTATTATATGGAAAATGGTTTTCTTGGTAGAACTTATACCCAAAGAGGGTAACTCCAGTGTTTAGAATTCCTCTTATTAAGCCGTTTGTGCCTGATGAACTTAAGGAAAAGGTGTTTGGCGTACTTGAATCAGGCTATCTTACGGAAGGCCCGGTTACCCGAGAGTTTGAGAAGGGGATCGCCGAAAAGGTCGGTGCGAAACATTGTCTTGCCGTCACATCCTGCACGACGGGATTGGAATTAGCTTTAAGGGCTATTGGTGTTGGGCCGGGCGATGAAGTCATTGTCCCCGATTACACTTATCCGGCTACTGCGAGTGTGGTGAATATCGTCGGAGCGACCTGTGTGATCGTGGATGTTGATCCGCAGACCATGCTCATCGACTATGATGCATTGGAGTCGGCAATCACTCCGCTCACCAAGGCCGTGATTCCGGTTTCCCTGTTCGGCAATCCTCTGGATTGGGACAGGTTGAATGTGCTGAAAAAGGAACACGGACTTTTCATGGTGGAAGACGCCGCGTGTGCCCTTGGTTCTTCGTTCGGGGGAATCAGGACTGGAACCCTGGCTGACATCTCCGTCTTCAGTCATCATCCTCGCAAGTTTATCACCACGGGTGAAGGCGGGACCGTCACTACTGACAATGATGACTGGGCAGAATGGATGGAGTCTTATAAACATTTTGGTATGCAAGGAAATAGTTCGCGTCTTGGTTGTGAATTTGTTCAAGCTGGAACCAATTATAAACTGAGTGATGTTTTGTCTGGTATAGGTGTTGCACAGTTAGGGCATATGGACGAGCTTTTGACGGAACGACAGGCTTTGGCGACATTTTACTCGGAAAATTTTGCAGGGTGTGAAGTCGTTCAATTGCCAAGAATCACTCAGTCTGGTGAACATTCCTGGCAAACCATGTGTGTTTTTGTCAAGGACCGGAATCGTGTCATGGAAACAATGCGCAGTCGGGGAATTGAGGTCCAGATAGGAACGTATTCGTTGAGTATGCACCGGGCGTTTAATCAGAACCCGGATTGTCGAATAATGGGCGATATGGCGGGGAGTCTATATGCATTTAATCATGCTTTGGCATTGCCGCTTTACCACGGCATGACAGAGGCTGAACAGGTTGAAGTGATTGATATGCTCAAGGATGTCGTTGGGTGAATTGTGGGCAGGGCTGGTAGGGCGGACGTATGCTCCAGTGATTCGAATCATGTATGGGAAGCCTCTCCCAAGTAAGTGAAGTAGGTATGGTTTTATGTGCGGCATTTGTGGACTGTTGAATTTTTCGAGTGAGCGCCCCGACGCAGCAACTCTTCGTGCTATGACCGATGCCATTAGGCATCGCGGTCCTGACGGAGAGGGCTTTTACATTGATGGGCCGGTTGGTTTTGGCCATCGGCGTCTCGCTATCATTGACCTGTCGGAAGCAGCAGCACAGCCCATGGTGTCCGAAGATGGACGGTATGTTCTCACGTATAATGGTGAGGTTTACAATTTTCAGGAGTTGCGAAAAGAGCTGCGTGATCTCGGGTATGGCTTTCGATCAACCTCGGATACAGAAGTCATTCTTATAGCATATCAGCATTGGGGTAAGGCATGTGTAGAGCGTTTTAATGGCATGTTTGCCTTCGCCATTTGGGACACGCGAAAGCAGGAGTTGTTTCTTGCGCGTGACCGTTATGGCATCAAGCCACTGTATTATGCCTTTTTTGGTAACACGTTCCTTTTTGGTTCGGAACAGAAGGCCATACTTGCTCACCCCGCAGTACGTCGTGAGATGGACCACGAGGCCCTGCTTGAATATTTTACCTTTCAGAATTTTTTTACGAATCGGACGTTACTGAAAGGAGTCACGACATTTCCGGCTGGATGGACGGCCACGCTTTTGCCGACTGGTAGCCGTGAACTTCAGATGCATCAGTATTGGGATTATGATTTTTCCGAGCCGGAACACCCGCTGACCGAAGCCGAGTATCTCGAAGAATTGGACATGCTTCTTGAGCAGGCCGTCAAGCGTCAGATGGTGAGTGATGTTGAGATTGGGGCCTACCTTTCAGGCGGTATTGATTCCGGGACTATTTCTGCTCTTGCCGCGCAATCAAATCCATATATCAAGAGTTTTACATGCGGCTTTGACCTTCATTCTTCCACAGGTTTGGAGGCCGGGTTTGATGAGCGGGAAAGGGCTGAGTTGATGTCGTATCTGTTCAAGACTGAACATTACGAGATGGTCCTTAAGGCTGGTGATATGGAGCGGTGCCTTCCCCGGTTGGCTTACCATCTGGAAGAGCCGCGAGTCGGCCAGAGTTATCCCAATTATTATATAGCCCAGTTAGCCTCGAAGTTCGTCAAGGTCGTTCTTGGCGGGGCCGGTGGCGATGAATTTTTTGGGGGATACCCGTGGCGGTACTATCGAGCTGTGACCTGTTCGGATTTTGAGGACTATATCGACAAGTATTATGTTTTTTGGCAGCGCCTTATCCCCAATGAGAAGATCCAGAAGGTGTTTGCTCCCATTTGGGGTGATGTGAGTCATGTTTGGACACGGGATATTTTTAGTAAAGTCTTCGGCGATCGAAATGTCGCCCCGAGTTCTTCCGAGCAGTTTATCAACAATTCTTTATACTTTGAGGCCAAAACTTTTCTCCATGGTTTGCTCGTTGTCAAAGATAAGTTGTCCATGGCGCATTCACTTGAAGCGCGGGTGCCGTTCCTCGATAATGATCTGGTGGATTTTGCCATGCATTTGCCGGTTAGGACAAAGCTCGGCAACTTGAATGAAGTTATCAGGATCAACGAGAACGAATCAAAATCAAAGGTCAATAAGTACTATCAAAAGACTCGTGACGGAAAATTGATTTTGCGCAAAGCGGCCGCGAAATATGTTCCCGAAGGGATTTCTTCGGGAATTAAGCAGGGCTTTTCGGCCCCGGACGCGAGTTGGTTCAGAGGTGAATCAATCAAGTTCGTGGCTGATGCGTTGATCAAGAAAAATGCACGGATTTATGACTATCTCGACAAAGATGTGGTGCAGTCGCTTGTGATGGAACATTTGAGCGGCAAAAAGAACCGGAGACTGCTCATTTGGTCCTTACTCAATGTCGAGGAGTGGATTGGACAATTCTTGGGTGAGGGGGATGTCTGAGATGAATGAAAATGATAATTTAATAGTTAAATTGAAGAAGAGCTACCTCGCAGCCGACATGAAGATGTTGGATCATTTCAAACGGGGTCTGTTTTTTGCTGACGATTTTTTGGACCGGTAAAACGAGTGAAAATGACCAATATAAGTCCTGACATCTCGAAGGTTGATCTTCAGATATGCTCTCGTTGTATTTATGATGAACGAGTTTCAGGTATTTCTTTTGATGAAGAGGGTGTGTGTAACTATTGTCATCAACAAGACTCTCTTGTGGAACAATACGGAACCGGGAATGCAAAAGGGGAAGCCGCGTTCGACAAGATAGTCGAAGATATGAAACTTCAGGGAAAGAATAAGAAGTATGATTGTATTGTTGGCGTAAGTGGTGGGACAGATTCATCCTATATGCTTCATCTTGCTAAGGAGAGGGGGCTACGTCCACTGGCCGTGCATTATGACAATACTTGGAACACAGCGGTCTCTACGCAGAATATTCGAAAAATGTTGGAAGCACTTGATATTGATTTGTATACGCATGTCGTCAATAACAAGGAGTCTGATGACATTTTTAAGTCGTTTTTTATGGCCGGTGTTGCAGAAATTGAGGCTGCGACGGATTTGGCTCTCGCGGAAGTCATGTACAGGGTCGCGAACAAATGGGGGATAAAATATATCCTTGAAGGACATTCTTTTGTTGCAGAAGGAATTACTCCTCTTGGGCGAAATTACTTTGATGGCAAGTATATTCAGTCCATTCATGCACAATATGGCGTTCGGCCAATGAAGACCTACCCCCTCATGACTTTTTCACGGTTTTTGTGGTGGTCATTGGCGTGTCGCATAAAAAAAATACGTCCTTACTGGTATATTCAGTACTCGAAAGAGGACGCCATGAAGCTTTTGAAGGAGAAGTATGGATGGGACTATTACGGGGGGCACCATCTTGAAAATCGTATGACGGCCTTTGCGCACAATGTGTATTTCCCGGAGAAGTTCGATTCAGACTTCAGAAACAATACCCTGTCCGCTCTTGCCCGGCATGGTGGGGTGTCGAGGGCTGAAGCATGGCGTCAATACAACACACCCCGCACGGTTGAAGCTGGCCTCATTACTTATTTTTGTAAAAGACTCGGCCTTTCTGAGGCGGAATATGATGAGATCATGAGCCGTCCTCCGAGGTCCTGGACGGAATTTCCAACATACAAAAAAAGGTTCGAGCTTTTCCGTCCTCTTTTCGCTGTGCTCGCAAAAGCTGAACTCGTGCCATACAGTTTTTATATTAAATACTGCTTCCCAACGGGGCTATAAATGATAGTTGTGGTGGATTACGGAATGGGCAATCTGGGCTCAATCAAGAATATGTTCGACCGAATAGGCGTTCAATCTGTTGTTTCTAGCGATTTTGACGTCATCCGGAGTGCCCAAAAAATATTGCTTCCCGGTGTGGGAGCCTTTGATGCGGCGATGGGTACTATTCGGAAGACGGGGTTGAAAGATGTGCTTGATGAAAAAGTTCTTGAGAAGAAAACGCCGATTCTTGGCATTTGTCTTGGTATGCAGTTGTTGACACAGGGGAGTGATGAAGGAGAAATTTCGGGGTTGGGCTGGATAGACGCATATACATCCCGTTTTCCCAGAAGTGCGGATCTTAAAGTCCCACATATGGGATGGAATACAGTTCAGAGCAGCAATGGGTGCACATGGACTGACAATACGGAGGAACAACGGTTTTATTTTGTGCATTCGTATTATGTACTTGTGAAAAATGAAGAAAATTCCATGTTGAAAACCAAGTATGGCCTCACTTTTGATTCAGGAATTTGCAAAGATAATATCTTTGGTTGTCAATTCCATCCCGAGAAGAGTCATAAGTTTGGGATGCAGTTTCTTTCCTGGTTTGCGAGGATATAATGCTCAGAGTCAGAGTTATTCCCACACTGCTGCTGCATGATGAGAGTCTCGTTAAAACGACGCGATTTAAGAATCATGTGTATATCGGTGATCCATGCAACACCGTCAGAATTTTCAATGAACTTGAAGTCGATGAGCTTTTATTTCTCGATATACTTGCAACGCCCGATGGCGACAGTCCGAATTACAAGCTCCTTGCGGAGGTGGCATCAGAGTGCTTCATGCCCATTGCCTATGGCGGTGGCATCCGTTCACTTGACGATGCAAAGAAGGCTTTTGATATTGGTATTGAAAAAATTTCTCTTAATTCAGCATGTTTTCAGTCTCCCCAATTGATAACTCAAATTGCGGAACATTTTGGTTCTCAGGCGGTTATCGTATCAATTGATGTGAAGTCGACCTTGTGGGGAGGTCGCAGGGTGTTTTGCAACGCGGGGAGAAAAAATACCGGAGAAGATCCGGTCTCGTGGGCAAAAAAAGTTGAAGAACTTGGTGCTGGAGAAATTCTTTTGACTAATATTGAAAGGGAAGGATCGTGGCAGGGTTTTGACGTGGAGCTCACCCGAAGGGTTAGCAATGCAGTTGACATCCCTGTTGTTGCACACGGCGGGGCTGGCAACGTCGGTCATCTCGCCGAGATTGTCAGTGAAGGAAAAGCTTCGGCTGTTGCTCTTGGAAGCATGGTGGTTTTTCAGAAGCAAGACATGGGTGTTTTGGTCAATTTCCCTAATCGAACCGAACTTTTAAACGCAATACAGTAGTCAAATGAAATATTATCTGCATGTCGGCCTGCACAAGACGGCTACCAAATTTTATCAGTACAGTGTTTTTCCTCATCTTCCTGAGGAAAAGTATACCTATAATCCTGGCTTGTTGACTCAGTTGATGGCTGATTTGCTGAAGGCGTCATCTGGGGATGTTTCCCTTGTTTTGGACGCGATTGCGCAAGAAAAACAACGGTTGGAAAAGGTTGGTCGAGATGTCGTGATTTCTCGAGAGGTGATGTCTGGCGATCTGTTTAGCTTTTATCGGGATCATACGGAAACCATTTCCCGTCTTGGAAAGGCATTTGATGATGCCGAGATACTTTTGGCTTTTCGGTATCAACCGGAGTGGATCATCTCTTGTTACCGTGAAAGTGTACATGAACATCACTACCAGAGCCTCGCAGATTTTATCAGTCAGCCCGTAACTGATGACGGGTTTGCTCATGCTGACTACAGGCTTTTCGATTACACAAGCATTTTGAAGACATATTGTGAGACATTTGGAAAAGAGCATGTCCATGTCTCTTTTTTCGAGAGTTTTTGCAAGGATCAGCCGCAAGCAATACAGGATGTTTGTACTATCCTTGGGCTTGAGAAACCTCTCATCATACAGCGATCTTCCTCCATACCAAACCGAGGGTATTCCGCGTTGGCAATTTCCTTGTCCATTTGGCGTTACAAGACTCTGAAGGCATTAGGGTTACATAAACGATGTGTTCATCGGCCGATTCTTTTCTTTGGCGAGAAAGGGATTCCGGCAGGCTTTAAGAATTTGTCTGTACTGCCCGATGAACCGTATTGGGGGCAACGTTTTTTGCGGGACAATGAAGAGGTCCGGTCAGATTCATATCCGAACGTTGGCTTTTGGGAGAAGGTTCAGATGGCTTTGAGTTGGCGTAGTCTCATGAAGCAGGGCGTTGACAGAATTACGTATGTTGATTCCGATTTGTTGAAAGAACAGCGTGCAGAGATTGAAGTTTATTTTCAGGAAAAGAACAAAGCCTTTGATGTATACGCACGTGAAATCAATGTGAAAATACCAAAACGGTATTTAGGGCAATGATGTTGATAGATCTTTTGAGGATTGAACATATTATCTGTGACAATTGCCAGAATCTCAAATTTGAAGGTTGAATGGTTGTAGTATGGAAGTACTTATACTCTATATATTTGCGTTTGTGATTCGTATCCTTTTTCTGTGTTCGAATTCTACTGATAGCTGGTTGGTCTGGTATTCATTGAATTGTCAGAAGGGCGCTTGGGTAAATCATACAGCCTACAACTCCTGTATTGAAGGGACCATTGGCAATCCCAAGTTGCAATATCTTATTGTGAGCCTTTTCCCGGAGAAATATCAGACGATTGCAGGAAATTTGCTCAATATAGCGTATGATTTCGTTGTGATGACGTTTATATATATAATCGCTTTCAACACAGTCGGCGGAGCCGATGCCCGGTTGTTCGCCTTCCTTTCTGCAATGATCTACGCGACGGCACCCATCCTTTTGCCGTCAACGGCGAGGCTTACCGGGGTCAAGGCCCGTACTTTGAGTGGGTTGATAGGCTTTTTGTATTTCATGTCGCTCTCTCAGGCCCTTTTGTTTGATAACCATATCTTTTATCTTGTGTGCGGTGTGATTTCGGTGCTGGCAGTGTTAGCTTCTTCCTTTGCCATGCAGGTAATAGTTTTCTTTTCTCTTATTTTGTCCATTTTTTACATGACCCCGGCGCCGCTATTGGCCTTTGTTATTCCGGTCTGTATTGCCTACTTCATCCCTGGAGTTGGCTTGAAGGAAGTTATCCGCCATAAGATCAATCATTACGGATGGTATTTCAATAGCTATGTGGGTACTGGGGCCAATAACAGAAACGACTTCAAGGGGCTGATGGCAGAGATTCGTGGACAGCGCAGGGCCAATATCATCCTGTATCATTTGTTCATGACGCAAAGCATTTTGATTGCGATTTATTCTCTCCCAGTGCTTTTTGTTTTGCTTTATTTTTGTGTTTTTGACGGTGCTTTTTTGCAAATCATCAGCAATAGCCCTGTGTACACCTTTTATGCTTATCTCGTCGTGGCTTCCTTCCTGCTGTTTATCATTATATCGACTCGGTATTTCCTTTTTTTGGGCGAGGCGGAACGGTATTTTGAATATTCTTTTCCTTTTGCCTGCCTGCTTATGGTGCCACTTTTTAGTTCGGGTCGGCTGTCAGTCCTGTTCGGCATGGGGTTGATTCTGTATCAAATCACCGTTGTACTGTGTGGCATCTTTTTCAAGTACCGTTTTGAGTATTTCAAAGCATTTGAATCCTTCAAGCCTGACGATGAGGACGTGGAGCTTGTCGAGATGATAAAGGCGTTGCCCAATGACAACCCGAATATCCTTGTTATCCCGACTAAATGTGCTTTCAAGTTAGCTACGTTGACACCGCCGGAATCCGGCATGAAATATTTATTGTATTTCGTGACGAACAAAGTTGATGGATTCAAATATATGAAGAAAGCATTCAAGCATTATGAGTCACTTGATTTTGATTTTGACTATGTTCGGTCCGAATACGGCATTGATACTGTCGTGGTGCTGAATGATCAGTGTAAGGTGCTCCCAGAAGTAACTCAGGAATTCCTGGCACAGGGCACTGTTGTCGGACGGAACGAGAGATACACACTGTATTCTCTGTTTGGCGGTAGGTAGAAGTATGGATGCTCATATAATAGGTGAGCGCTCCAAACAAACGGAAGCGCTGGCGATTATTCCTGCCCGGGGAGGGTCCAAAGGCATTCCGCACAAGAATATTTATCCGTTGTGCGGGAAGCCTCTGATTGCCTATTCTATCGAAACAGCTTTGGCAGCTTCCAGTATTGATCGTGTGGTGGTTTCCACGGACGACAAGGAGATTGCCGCTGTAGCTCGGGAATATGGTGCTGAAGTGCCATACCTACGACCTGAATCTTTGGCTTCTGATTCTGCTGAAATATCAGGCTGCATAAATCACATGCTGCAATGGTTGTACGACGAGCAGGGTTACGTTAGTGATTTACATACGGTGCTCTATCCGACCCATTTGTTTCGTAAAGTCTCGTTAGTGGATTCCATGGTGCAAAAGGTTGCTGTAGGTGGATATTATACAGCAACAACTGTTCGACAGATTGATGTGCAAGAGTCTCAATATTACGCTCAAGACTGTGGCTGCCTGCAAGTACTTCATGATCGGAAGCGTCCATTGGGTCGAGGTCAGTATTACAGAGGGTATGGTTCAGTGCTTGTCCGTTCAAATCATTTTATGCCGTACTCGCGCTATGCTTCTATATTGACAGATGAGATTGAGTTTATAGACATTGATGAGTGGGATGATTTTTATCTTGCCGAGGAAGTCATCACACAAGGACTGTACGATTTCGAATTATGATTTTTATACTTCCCATAATAACCGCGAATACCGCGATGGATTGGTGCAAGGCGCCGCTCTCTGGTCTGCTGGAAAACATGGTGACCGAGCTGCTTTTGTTGCCGAGTCCTCATGAGGCCTGGTTTTTGACGGATTCTTCAACGATGGAAGAGTTGGTTCGAAAGGCGGGATCGACTTCTGTGTTGCGAATGGGATCAGAAGGAGCTGGGCTTACAAGGGAACAGACTGCTGATAAAATTGAAAATCTTTTTGGGACAAAAACTCCAGTCACGGTTCTTGATCACAGGAATCCTTTGTTGACAGCTTCTTTATTGATGGACGCTGTTGAAAAGTATTTTGAAGACAGTCAGTCCCCACTTGTCTCAACAGTTACTCCAGACGATCATCCTGTGCAGTTGCGTACCCTTTATAATGTTGTTGATGTCGGGATGATTCATCTGCTTGATACCGACGTTCAGGCTATTGAGACTCTTCCTGTTCCTTTTCATCAAGCGCCGGCTGTCACCAAGCCGTTTTATTTTGATTGGCGGATAGTCGAAAATAGTGATCTTGAGAATGTTGTCTATTTGGCAGGGGAAAATGGACTTGTTCTTTTTACTGCTGAAGACGTGGACTCATGGAGTGAGGTTTGGATCAAGGAAAGTTCGACAACGGCGCGTATAGCCTTGGCAAAGAGACAGCCTGAGGTGTGTGGACATGTTTCTTCTTCAGTGGGGTCCTATTGTCATAGAGGTGTTTTTCGTGAGGGGAACGAGTTGTTTCTTTACGGTGAAGAAGACAATTCCATGATGCAACTGGTGCCTTTTACCAGAGAAGGTCTGGATTCTGAATTTCCGGTTCATATCTCTTTGCGTAGTGTGAAAACACGGATTGGCGAGTTCGAAAGTTCGGTTTCGGGATTTGCCTATACGGTGCAACAATCTTCGCAAGGGGGGCAATATACCCATGAAAGTCTTTATTCACCTGCCAACGGATGTTGGTGTGCGAGAACCCAGAGAGACAATGAAGGATGCAAGCTTTCGGGAAGGCAGCGGTTCCCTTCAATTTTTCAGGTCGATCCGAGTTTGTTTATCGGAACAGTGGAGCAACTACGTCATTTAAACGACTTACTGTCGTCTGCTCGTGTCCGGGGTTTCGAGCTTGGTAATTATTCTTGCCTCATCCAAAACCCGATAGACATCCTTCGATATACTGCACGTTTTCGGTGTGTGAATGATGGAGGGAATCATGATGTATAAGGGAAGAGGCATGGACTCGCGACTTATGCAATATGCCGTCAAGAACATGGTCCTCAAATCCGTTTCTGGCAAGTCTAAGGGGGCTGACATTTATCAGGAATTTTATCGAGATGTGTGCAGCTTGCGACTTCCCAATAGGGGGAAGTCTGTCGATATGCGGTTGCCGCAGTCGATGAAAAAGTACGTTGCACCAGCCAATACTGCTTTCCGTGATTTGACTCCCGTTGGGAACGGGAGATTTATGGGCATTGAAGTGTATAGCCGTCGTCTTGTCGAGATAAGCTGTGAAGATGGTATGCGAGATTTGCCGGTGGAATACGGCGCATTTGCCTTGACTGGCACACCTGACGGCTTTGCTTTTATTGCTTCGACAGATCAGCGATTCACTGTACTCAACCGCGATTTGACTATTCATTCCAATTGTTCGTTGAAGGATTTTGGGGTCAGTGCAAATGGCGCTACCCGGATAACAACTTCAGATGACTCCTTTGTGGTGGTTGTTCCGGAAAGCAGAAAAGTCCTTTTTATCGATAAGGATTTGCGACTCAAAAAAAGTGTTAATTTGCCGTATGGTTCTACCGTTCATGATGTTGTTGGTTACAATGGTGGGGTTTTACTTTCGGAGAGTGTGCCGGTTTGCAATGAATCTGGTGCTCTTCTTTGGATGAATGAGCATGGGGATGTTTTCACCATATTTGAAGAATTGGATAGACCTTTCGGGCTTTCGACATATCAGGATTGTATCCTTGTCGGTGATTTTAGAGGATTACATTTTGTTCATGTTGAAGGGATGATTGTCGTAGGGCATCAATGTATTCCATGGAACGAGTTTGCTCAAAAGGCCCAGGCAAGAAGCGGATATATTTATGAGTCCGTTATACAATCGGATAGGGTGACAACGATTGTTAGACTTGCCAGTGGTGGCATCAGTACAAATACAAACTTTTGTCTGTGTGAATTTGATTTGAACGATATCGGCTGAGTGACTTTAGCCGATCTTTTTGAGCTGTTTGGAGTGCGATGAATATGACACAAAAATTGAAAGTGGCACTCTACGGCGCAGGGAGTGGCGGTGAACTTATGGAGAGAAATCTTCGTGGTTCAGAGTGTGTTGTCGTGGTTTTTTTTGATTCAGATTTGTCCAAAATGGGTTCTTGTTTGAGTGGAATCCCAATAGATATCCCCGCAAATCATGCCAGATATGAGTATGATTTTATTATAATAGCTTCGACAACAGTCTATGAAGAAAGTATCTGCAATACATTGAAAAAATTGCAGATCCCGAGTGAGATTATTGTCCCTCGTACTCTTTTGACAAACAATCTCCCCTTAATAATAAGGAATTATCGGAATGGGTCATGTCCAGATGTTTGCGCTTCTGGGATGTCTTATCATCGGCAAGCGATTATACCTCAGTATTCTTCCCATTCAATTTTCAATTATGCACAGACGTCAATGGATATTTTTTATGATTTCTCCGTTGCAAAAGAGTTTCTCCATGGCTGTGCGACAACTCCGAAAGTCTGGCTTATTGGCCTTACCTATTACTCTTTGCATTATGACATGAGTCTGTCACAGCCTTGGACGCGGGTGTTTTATTACAAGGATTTATTTGGCTATCATAACCTTTCAGAAAAAAGAAAAGCCTACTATTTGAACGAATTTGATATGAAAAAGCTGACCGAAATGCTTCCTGAATCCATTGTAAAAAGTGTTCAGGCGGCAGAATACACAACGCAGGTTCTTGAAAATAGGCATGAGGTCGATCGTAAAGTCATGGCTGAGTTGTCGCAAAAGCAGGCAAAAACGGATTCAAATAAGGACTACCCCGCGACTGTGGATGAGAATAAACGCCTTCTAGAAGCGTACGTTCAGCTTCTTGTGGAGAAAGGTATTCAACCTGTATTTACATTAATTCCATTTCCCGCAGCATATCCAATTGGAGAAAAACTTTTCGCGGAATTTTTTGAATATCTCAAAAGTCTTGAAATAAAATATGGCTGCCAGATAATTAACGGATATGATTTGAACGGATATGGGGACGAGTGTTTTTATGATGTTTCTCACCTCAATTTGCAAGGTGGCATCAAGTTTACTCAGCATGTGGATGAGTTCTTGAAGAAGATTATCTCATGAGAATTATCCTGAGTTTATTCAGCTTAGACAGATTTGACCGTAATTATTCCTTTTCTTTCGTCCCTTGAGACGCGAGCCAGCGTCGTGCCTTGAGGGCCAACTCCTTTGAATGATTCAATAGAGCCGAGAAACGAGTTTTGCCGTGTAGGCCGACCTGTCGAGTGTCGTGACTTCTGTGACTGTACAGTGTCTTTTGGACGTGCATGAACCGTGCGCCGTTTATGGCGAATCGGAGATAACATTCGTGGTCATCGGCCATGGCGGATTCGTCATAGTAGCCATGGGAAAGATGGAGCGACGTCTTGTAAAGCGTGGCCACGCCACACAGATACCAGTCACAGAAAGAGTGGTCGAAGCGATAATCCGGCAGCTGAAATTCCTGAAGAATTCTATGGGTATCGTCTATGATAAACATGTCGGAATACACAAAGTCTGCCTGGTCGGCATCAAGGTGTTTCGCTAAGGTAGAATACATTTGCGGGTGGCAGATGTCATCCGAGGCAACAAAGGAACAATATTCTCCTTTTACTGCGTGAAAGCCTCGATTGTATGTGCCGGTTGAGCCGAGATTTTGTTCATTTTCAAGAAAAGTGATTGATCTGTTTTTCTTGTAGCGTTTTTGCGACGTGCGAATAAATTCGTCCTTTTCCTCGTTATAACGCGACAGAAAAGAGACAGAGTCCTCCTCGACTCCCTTAATCCAGTTCCGAATAATTTGAGCGGAGTTGTCAGTAGAGCAGTCATCCACGATGATGATTTCAAGATTTTCGTAATCTTGAAAATAGATGGAATCGAGGCATGTCTCTATGTATTCAGAATGATTGTAGCTTGGAACAACGATGGATATCAGTTTCATGGCAATACCCTATGGGCAATAATGTTCATTTGCTGAATTAATGCAAAAGATATTCCTTGCTGTGTCCTTGGCAAGCGTCCTTTATACACTGTGTCAGTATGGTTACTTCCGGGTCGCAATGACAGTTATTCCTGCTTCCTGCACATCCATTCTGTCAATGTCCAGCCCGGCCTCTTGGCAGTAGCTTCGAATTTCTTCGGGAGTGCTTCTGATACAGTTGAGAGGTCGGAACCAGTCGAAGTTGATGTGGTTCATCTCTTCCATAGTCAAAGTGGGGTCGTAATACATCTTGCAGAAATTCCAATAGAGGAGACGTTGCAGATTTTGCGGGCCTTTTTTTATGCCAAGAAGTTCGACGTCTTCAGGGACATCAATGGTAATGTCCAGTTCTCCCAAGGCTATGCCTAGTTTTGTGAGCGGCTTCAGGGCCTCCCAGGCTTCGTCATTGTCCATGGGAACGAGTTGTTCACGAATGTAGTCGTCGGAATATTCTCGCATCGGGCTCTTTTTGACGTACACATAGAACATGAATTTTCCACCGGGTTTGAGCTTGGTGGTCAGGGAGATGATCGCATCCCGCACCGAGTCTGTGTGGTGGAGGACGCCCTCTGATAAAATGATGTCCACTGAGTTGTCCGGTACAGGCGAGTTGAGCAGGTCGGACTTGTGGAATTCGCCGGACAGTCCCTCTTTTTCGAAACGATTTTTGGCAACAAAGACAGCGTCGCTGATATCTACTCCGATGAAATGATTGTCGGAAAGATATCCGTCAAAGAGAAGCAGAGCTGACATGGCTGCTCCACACCCTGCGTCCAGAATGGTTTTGGGACCGTTGGCAAACCATTGTTCCCGCACCTCGGGCTTACCGCCGCAGTATCGCTCAAATAACCATTCTTTGGCGCGTTTCAGAGACGCTTCTGATTCAAAGGTATCCAGTTTGGCCCACTTATACCCGAAAGTGTCAGCGGTTTGTGTTTGGTTTTCTGATATCTTTTTTGTGTCATTTTTCATTTTTTCTCCGGACGTGAGCTCGTGTTCGGTGAGTTGAAGCTTTTTGTGCCTATTGGTGGTTGTTACCAGTTCAGAGCATGACTGACTAGACTCGAAGATTTCAAATCTCAGTTTGTTTGTCCATATAAATCATTTGGTCGCAGTATGAAGGCGGTTGTCTGTGAAGTTTTGTTGCGTAGAGATCGGGGCGCCGAAGAATGCCAAGAGGTTACGTTTGCCCGTGTGGTATATGAGTGTTAATGTCCCTCGGTGTAAACAAGTACCTTTTTAGCCCTTTTAGAGAACATTATGTCGCATGCCATTCGATTCCTCCACCCCGAACCTGAACCAGTAAGAACCCGCGTTTGGCCGGTATTCCTGCCTTTTGCTGGATGTCCGTATAGGTGTGTTTTTTGCGCCCAGGATAAACAGACCGGCCAGGATGAGGCTGATCTTGAGTCTATACTCCATACATTGGAAATGGATCTTGATGAGGCTTTGGCCTTGGGACGTGGGCCATATGAATTGGCCTATTTCGGAGGCACGTTCACGGCCTTGCCGTCGCCATGGCCCGAAGCTTTTCTCGGATTGGCCATGCGTTATCGTGAGCGGGGACTGATCACCCATGTGCGTTGCTCCACTCGGCCCGACTGTGTGGACGAACCTTCTCTGGCTTTGCTTCGCGCTCAAGGACTCGACATGGTGGAACTCGGCATCCAGTCCTTTGACGATGATGCCCTTAAGGCCTCCGGTCGTGGTTACACAGGCGATGTTGCTCGTGCAGCCTGTGAAGAGGTCAAGGCGTCTGGTTTGGCCCTCGGAGTTCAGTTTCTTCCCGGGCTTCCCGGTGATCGACCCGGTATGTTCGCTTCAGACATGCGTATAGCTGCCGACTTGGAGCCGGAAACAGCACGTCTGTATCCCTGTTTGGTCATTAATGGCACGCCCATGGCTCGTATGTGGGAGCGCGGCGAGTATGAACCGTGGTCGTTGAAACGCGCCAAGGTAGAGCTTTCTGAGGTTTTGCCGGTGCTGTGGGAAAAGAATGTCCGTATAATACGACTTGGTCTTGCCCCGGAAGGCACACTGGAAGGAAATATATTGGCCGGGCCGTGGCATCCCGCCTTTGGGCAATCCGTGCGCGGAATGGCGTTGCTTAAAATACTTCGCGCCGAGATTGTTCGTTTTGGAAAGAAGCCGGTGTGCTTGGATGTTCCTCGTCGATATTCAGGCGAAATTTATGGACACGGCAGGGAACTTGCCCCGCGTTATTTTGAGTTGGGAGTGCCGGAGTCGTCTATCACTTTTGTGGATGGGGAGTGCTTTCAGCTTTCATAGTTTCTGCATTGGACGTTAGGAACGCCTGTGCCAGCGACGTATATTCTTTCCTTTACCCCGAGAGCAAAAGCGACTATTCCTTACTCTCAGTCCGTGCGCGGACATTTTACCGAACCATAGACCTCATGTAGGGGAGTAGGTGATACCGAATGGTTGAACTCGTTCGTGCGGCCAAAGCCGCGACCATGACCCCCGGTTCCGAGCCCATCAATGATGCGGGTCTTCTCGTGGACCAGGGAATCATCAAGGAAGTTGGCAGGTATAAAGACCTGTCCAAGTCTCATTCTGGTCCAGTCATGGACCTTGGCGATACCTTTCTCGTTCCGGGCCTGATCAATGCCCATTCCCATCTTGAACTGGCTCATTTGCGAGGCACATGCCCATCCGGTCAGGGATTTGTGACCTGGGTAGAGGATTTGCTCAAGCAGCCCATTTTTGATCTTGATCCCGTAGCACTTGAATCAGCCGGACAGGAACTTAAACGATCTGGCACTATTATGGTTGGAGATATCGCCACCCGTTTCGCCAAGGAAATGGCCGGAATGCTTGAAGCATCCGGCCTTTTTTTTGTGGTCTTTTGTGAAGCCATCGGCGAAACCGTCCCCCGGAAAACCTTTATTCCCTCCGGTGACTTTGAAGCCGGTTTGATTTCCGTGGCAGGGCATTCTCTTTACACCACCCATGTGGATGTACTTCGAGCCGCCAAGGCCGAGACGCTTGAGAAGGACATTCCTTTTTCTTTGCATTTGGCCGAGCACGACGAAGAAGTTGCCATTATGGCCGGAACTGGAAGTATCTTTCTCGAAATGCTTCAGGCTCGAGGACGTTTGCTTGATTTTGAGCCACCCAAAAAGCGTCCTGTACAACAGGCTGCCGCACTCGGTTTGCTCGACGAAACAACGCTTGCCGTTCATTGTGTTAAAGTCTCGGACGAGGATATCGAAACCGTACGCCAGTCCGGTGCCACAGTCTGTCTTTGTCCTCGATCTAATGAGTTTATCGGTGTGGGGCGTGCGCCATGGGAAAAGTGGCTCGCTTCTGGGACGCCGCTCTGTCTTGGTACAGATTCACTCGCGTCTAACCATGACCTCGACCTGTGGAACGAGGCCGTGTATCTTAAGCAGAATTTTGACGGCGAGCTGTCACTGAATGACGTGCTTACCATGATGACCCGCAACCCGGCCCGAATCATGGGCGCAGAGCATATTCTCGGCACGCTGGAGCCCGGCAAGGTCGCCGCGTTCGCCAAGGTGCCGGAGAAAGTGGCGGAGTTGTTTTAGAGGTAGGATAGAAGCCGCCTGTGGCGGCGATGTCGGGTGATTTTGTCTCCGACGGGCAAGGGGCTATACCCCTTGCATCCCCATTGTCGCTTTGCGAGGTGGGTGAAAACGATTGAAAACGGTGTTCTGAAACGCTGTTAAAATATGATGATCTCAAGCCACGAATGTGGCTTGCTATAAAAAGTTTTGGAGATTCCCAAGACCCTTTTACAAAAAGGTTCTTGGGCTCCCGGAGGGCTCCCCGAGAGGGCTGCCTGAGGCATATTGGAGGCACACACGATATGAAATGGTTACACAAGGATTTGTTGGACGTATCCCAGTTGTCGAAATCGGAGGTCATGGCGATCTTTGAGACGGCTGGACGATTCCAGGAATTGCAGGAACGACCGGTAAAGAAAGTGCCGACCCTGAAAGGGCGGTCCGTGATTTTGTTTTTTGCCGAACCGAGTACCCGCACCAAAACCAGCTTTGACGTTGCTGGAAAGCGATTGTCCGCGGACACGTTTTCGCTGGCCAAGAGTTCATCCAGCCTGACCAAGGGCGAGTCGCTTAAGGATACGGCCCTGACACTGCAAGCCATGGCCCCAGACGCCATCGTTATCCGACATTGGTGCTCAGGCGCTGCCCGCTTTTTGGCTGATCGATTGGACTGTGCGGTTATCAATGCCGGTGATGGACGACATGCCCATCCTACTCAGGCCATTCTGGATAGTTTTACTTTGCATCAGGAATGGGGCGATGTCGCGGGCAAGACGATTCTTATTTTGGGAGATATTGCCCATAGCCGTGTGGCCCGCTCCAATGTCATCATGCTAAATAAGCTGGGCGCAAAAGTCCGGCTGTGCGCACCACGAACACTGATGCCTCCGGCAGTTAAATCCTGGCCGGTGGAAGTTTATTCCGATCTGACTGAAGCGGTCAAAAATGTTGATGCGGTCATGTGTCTGCGTTTGCAGCTTGAACGTCAGAAAGATGGCCTGCTGCCTGATTTGCGTGAATACGCCCGGACCTACGGATTGAATCAGAAGCATATCGATCTAGCCAATCAGGACGTGCGTATTCTGCACCCCGGTCCCATGAATAGGGGCATTGAGATCAGCTCGGATCTGGCCGATTGTGCCGATTCACTGGTGCTTGATCAGGTGTCGAGCGGTGTGGTCACGCGTATGGCCCTCCTCTTCCTTTATATGACCCGCAAGGGCGAAGAATAAGTTGGAGAAATAATGATGCCTAAAATAGAATTGATAATTCATAGGGCCACGTTCGACGGCAAGGAAGTGGATGTCTTTGTTGCCAAGGGTAAGATCGTTGAGATCAGGAAGTCCGTTGAATCTCTGGATGCAGGTGATGCGAAAGTGGAAGAGGCTTTTGGCCTGACACTGATGCCATCCATGACGGATGTGCATGTTCACCTTCGCGAGCCGGGATACGAATATAAAGAAGATGTTGAATCCGGGCTTCGAGCTGCTGCCTGGGGTGGATTTTCAAACATTATGTGCATGGCAAATACCAAGCCGGTGAACGACAATGAGTCCGTGACCGAGATGATGCTTGAAAAGGCGCGGAAATCCTGGCCCAAGGGTCCGCGTCTGTTTCCTATCGGCGCATTGACCAAGGGATTGTCCGGCAAGGAACTGGCTCCCATGGCCGAATTGGCCAAGGCCGGATGCGCGGCGTTTTCCAATGATGGCGTGCCGGTGAAGTCCACCAAGATTTTTCGTCGGGCCGTGGAATATGCCTCAGATTGGGACCGCGTGGTCATTGATCATTGCGAAGATCCATATATGGGTGTGGCCGCAGGTGTGAACGAAGGCGAAGTTTCCAGCCGTCTGGGATTGCCTGCCCAGCCTGATGTTGCCGAGGCCCTGCAGGTGGCGCGGGATATCCTTATGGCTGAATATCTGGAGCTGCCTATTCATCTGGCGCATATTTCCTGCCGCAAGTCCGTTGATCTGATCCGTTTTGCCAAGGAACGTGGGGTCAGGATTACGGCGGAAACCGCGCCGCATTATCTGATTTTTACCGAGGATTATCTGGAAAACGAGGCCACCGAGTTCGACACCAATGCCAAGGTCAATCCGCCGTTGCGGACGCAGGACGATCAAGACGCCATTTTCGATGCTCTCAATGACGGCACCATCGATTGTCTTGCAACGGACCATGCGCCCCATGCTTCCTACGAGAAGGAAACCGAGTTTGATGTGGCTCCGTGTGGTATTACCGGGCTGGATACGGCCTTGAGCACGACATGGCAATTGGTGAAGGACGGCAAGTTGACCAAGGAAGCGTTTACGCGAGCCTGGACCACGGCCCCGTGTGGTATTTTCAAGCTGCCGGTAAACACTTTTCAACCGGACGACCCGGCGGATTTTTTCTTGTTTGATGAGGAAGAAGAATGGACAGTCTCCAACCAGACCCTATACTCCAAGGGTAAGAACACTCCGTTGCTTGGTACCACCCTGAAAGGGCGGGTAAAAACCCATTTCATTCGGGGCAAAAAGATTGTATAGCAATGGTTCTGGGGCGGTTGCCTTCAGACAAAAAAATGTGCTGTTCGGTATTGGATAAGACAACATAAGGACTACGCAAAGGCTGTTTCTGGAAGCATACGCTTGTGGACAGCCGGAGGAGCAATATGAGTCAGCCTTTCAAAGATGCTGTCGGCTTTTGTAAAACCATCATGCGCAACGGTTACGATGCGTATGTTATCAATGTTCGCCTCCAGGCCCTGACCCTGGATGAGACGGGCGACGAAAAAGAACTCGACATCTGCACTGAGGCCGGTCTTTCCGAGCTTCAAAAATATTTCCCCAATCTCGAAGAATCTCAGGATAAGGGCATTCTTGGTTATTTGATTGAAGGCGGCGTGAAGTATTACTTCTATCCCGCTGATGTCACCGAGGCTTCCTACACGGATGAGGCAGTGTCTGTCATGACACCTCGCCTGTTGAAGCGGTTGGAACAGCGCGGGGATATTCCCTTGTCCGCTGTCTGTCCGTTCATCCCCAAGGCCAAGGATATGTACGCCGATTTTGCGGACTTTTCCGAAGGTAAAATTCGCTTTAAGGGTGTCCCGGATCAGGCCCTCAAGAAGGATTACTCCTTGGCATATCGCGCCCTGCGGTTCGCGGCCAATTTTGACAAGGAAATCGAGGCCAACTCCTGGATTGCCATTGTACGTAATGCTCGGCGAGTGCTTGACTATGTGCCCATGTCCGACTTTTTGGACGAATGGCGCAAGGTCGAGGCCGAAGCAATGTACAAGTTCTTTCGCCTGCTCTTTGATTCCATGCTCCTGCATGGCCTGATCCCGGAAGTTGCGGCTTTGTCCCGCGTCCATCAGATCAAGAATCCAGAAGAGGGTTCCGAAGAGACTGTGCTTGAGCACACCTTTGACGTGATGAAGGCGTATCCCGAAGAACTGCCTTATGATTGGTACGGCACCGTTGCGTGTCTGTTCCATGATGTGGGTAAGCTTTACACGGCTGAGTTCTACGAGGAAAAGTGGAATTTCCTCCAGCATCATCGTGTGGGGGCCAAGGTTTCCCGTAAGATTCTCAAGCGTTTGCGTTTTGAGGAACAGGATATCGACCTTGTGTGCGATTTGGTCCAGAATCACATGCGGCCTCATTTCATGCTTACAGATAAGGGCATTCGTCGTCTGCGTTCTTTGGATGAATACCCACGCATCATGGAAATGGTTAAAGCGGACATCAAGGCCCGTGGCGCTTCCTGGCGTGAATTCAACCACAACCTCAAGATGGCTGAACGCGCCGATATCCCGGAAGACGAGATCGAGCCGTTTATGGACGGTAATCGGATCATGACGCTCACCGGTCTCAAACCCGGTCCAATCGTCGGCCAGATCCGTGACGAACTGCTTAAGGCACAGATTGCAGACGACGTTGTCACCGACGAGGACGCCGAAAAGTTTGTCATCGATTATGTCAAAAAGAATCAATGCAAAGGCACGACCTGCTAGCGCAAGCTCCACAAATAAAAAAAGGGCCGCTCGGATTTCCGAGCGGCCCTTTTTTTATTTGTGTGGCTTACGCAGACGGCTTGCGATAGCGGCGCATCTGCACATTTTTCGGGCTTCGTTTCATCCTCAACGTAGCTAGGCTACGCCTCTGGTGAAACTTCGCCCGAGAAAATGCACATCTGCACCACTCTCCCAAGCCTTTCGGCATCGGGGAAAGAGAGCCGTTGTTGGGGTGCGTTCGCACCCCAAGGTACTCCATGCACAGTGCTTTGCTGGTGCTTTTGAGGGAAAGAAAAAGGGGGCGCTTTAGGCCGGTGAGAATGTGTGCCTTCGCCGAAGGCGACACAAAAAGTTTAGGAAAAGGAAGGGATGGGGGTCTGGGGGAAGGGGAGGAAAGAACCCTTTTCAAAGGGTTTTTCTTCCCCTTCCCCCAGCCGCCGGAGGCATCTTTATTCCAATCCCATACCTGGATGATGTACTGCGTCTTCCATGGTTTCGCCGTGGCAGACGACGCAGGTTCCGTTGGTTCCAATGGCTTGAGCTTCATCCATGTATTGGAGCGGCATGACATTGTCGCGATCGGATGCCGGGTAGATGGCGTGCGGGCTGCCGTGACAGGCGCCGCAATGCATGGCATCCATCTCGTCGCGTCGAGCCGCATAGAGCGTGGCAGGGCCATCGGTCCAGGAGTTGAAAGCCGAGTCGGTTTCCGGTGGTTGGAAATCCACGTGACAGGTCAGACAATCCGGTTCGTTTAACCACGGGGTGCGTGGATTGATGGCGTCCTGATTGCCCAGAGTTTGTGGGATGATCAGACCGAGTAATCTGTCAGCGCCGGGAATGGACTGATCCTTTTCGGCCTTGAGTAAGGAGATCGCGTGATCTTCCATGGCTCCATGGCAGTCTGTGCAGACGAACCCTCCGAGATCGTGCTGTCCGCGCAGGGTGGATTCCGGGTGACATTTGAGACAGGAATCCTCGGCCTCGCGTCCGGCGAGATACACGGCGTGAATACCGTGAATGGCGGCGGACAGGTTGAGCCGTTTGTTTTTGCCGTCCGTGTCCTGCATCGGGTCGTCATGACAGGAGGCACACTCGACTACTCCCTTGCGATTGGAGAGATCGGTGCGGTTCATGCGGTCATGTACAGCCAGAATATTTTCGACCGTGGCGTTGGCAACACCTGAGTCACTCTGTGCCCATTCGCCACCGTGACAATTGCGGCATCCCATTTGGTCGGAAGTCGGCAGCGCGACACGGGCAGTGGCCAGAATTTCCCCGGCGTCGTTGCGTGCTTCAAGGTTGATAACAGGCAATGGATTGTATGCGCCATTGGCCTGAGATTGAATGGCAAGTTTGGCTTCGAATCGTTCGAACTCTTCGTTGAGGGCGAGTGTGCCGGATAAGGGATTACCCTTGAAACCGTTTTCCACCTGATAGGTAATGACGATGTCTTCAAGCACACGTTCGGGGCCGGGACCGCGCAGGATGAGCTGTGCGCGTAACGTATTGGAAGGCGGCAGCAGGGTCCACTTGTCGCTTTGGGCATAGAATCCTGCACCGCGTGCACACCATGCCGTGAGTACGTATTCCGAAGTATCCGAGCCAAAGGCCACAGGCTCGACCGATTTCAATTCCGGTAATTCTACCGGGTCCATAGGAGCTTTGTTGTTCAGTTCTTCGCTGATGTACCGGGCCAGAATCATGCGTTCGTCCGGGGTTCCGGCAAAAGGCGGCATGTATTTGTTGATCTTGCCCATGCCCGTGAGGAGAGCGTCCAACCCGTTGGTGTTGAATACGGCGGTGCGTTTGCGAATATCGTTCATGGGACCGCCGATTGAATGGCAGGCGGAACATTCGAGCTGATACAGGAATGCGCCGGCTTGTTTCCAGTTGTCTTCGGTGATGCCTTTTTTGAGTTCCGGCGGTGCCCATTTGGCAGAGGCAATGGCTCCGTTCTGGTTGATGATCGGCATATGCGCCTTGACGATGGACGTTGAATATACCGTATCCCAGATAAGATACGGCTTGCGTCCGGCTTCGCGGACGAATTCAAAGGAGCCGAAAAGTCCTTGTCCGGCCAGAAGAACAACCAGTGCCAGCGGAAAACTGATGAGCCGTGGGGCTCGGATGGCGAGCAGCAGGCCTCCGATAAGTGTTGCCAGACTGAACATCCAGAACCATTGCATGAATACGGCGACACGGTGGGATTTGAATGCGACCATCTCATATTGACCGGCAGGCAGGGCGGCTATGTACCACCAGCCTGAGACGATGACGGCCAGTACACCAAGGGTCGTCCAGACTGAGCAGGAGCGCACCGCGAGCATGCGGGTGTCGTCGTCCTTGATGCGTGTAGCTGTGACGAATCCGAAAAGACCGGCACAAGCCGCACTGAAGAAAGTGCGGAAGACCAGTGAAGGCCAGAAAGTCGGGTTGAATAAACCATCCCAGAAGTCTTTGGTTTGCAACCAATCTCCGGGCGTGAGCATGAAGCCGATGATGCCGTTGATGAGAAACAGGGAGAACCAACCGAAGATGAAATAGAGCCAGCCCACGATGACGTGGTCGCGGCGATTCATGGTGTTCCATGTATAGTAATAGATTATGAGCGCGACAATTTCGCCGAGGAAACAAACCCACTCGGCAGCCCAGCCAAAGACGAATTGGTGGATGAGAGTGATGGTCGCCTCAGGCGCAATGAGTGCGATGGTGAACCAGATGGCCACGCCGGATACCCCGCCGAAAGCCATGGTCAGAAGTAGGAAGAAACGGGTGTGTTTTTTGGCCCATTCAAGCAGGTGCACGTTGTTGGTACGGTATGCCGCCTGTTCGGTCAGGACGAGGAACAGTCCGCCACCGACAGCGAAATGGGCTACATAAACATGGATGGTCGCGATAAAGGCGATCCAGAAGCCGCCGGCCAGAGTTGTGAGTTGCCAGATGGGGTATTCCATGACTTAGCTCCTCCCCTGACGTGAATTGAAGTAGAGTTTGATCATGTAGGCCATGGCAGCGAGGCCTACGATCAGGAATCCGAGGAAAAGATAGAAGGAGCCGTAGCGACCAGTTACTGGTGTGGACTCGATGGAGAACCACGGCGCAATGTACAGGGTGCGCAACCAATGGCGGGTGCATACCATGAAGAAGACAGTGATGATCGCCCAGATGGTGGCTTTTTTCGGTTCTTTTTTGAAGCCTGCGATGAGCATGAATGCGGCGGCGATCAGTGAAGCGATTAACGTCCCGGTAGCCGGGATGTTCCGTCCCATGAATGCGAGAAGGATATCCTGAGGCAGTGCGGCCAGAAACCAGATGCCTACGGCCAGATTAACGAGAGTTGCACGGGTGAACCAGAGCATGCCGGTGTCGATCATATCGTCGTTGGTTCGGACCTGACCAAGCAGGGCTACGAACAGCCCGCCGATGGCGAGTGCTCCGGTCATGAAGTGCAGAAACCGGGGGTAAATGACCGGGTCTGACCAATTGAGAAAAGCGCCATCTGTGTTGAAGTATTTCAGCCATGTTTCGGGCTGCAACATGATGGTCATGTTGTTGGAGAACATCCAGCCCACGTAGAGCAGGCCAAGAATGGATGCTGCGAAGAGTGCGGTGCGGACTGCGTTGCTCATGGATTCGTATTTGAATTTGTAGATGTAGAATCCGTAGTAGGAGAACATCAGGGCCGCGATTACGGCGAGCCACCAGCCGCCCATGAGGACGGAGCTGACGTAGTCGAAGTGGCCGTAGTTGACCTGAAGGAAGAGCAGTGGGGCCACGCCCATGTTGATGGTCAGAGCAAGCAAGGGCGGCAGCTTCATGCCGACTTCACGGATTATAACCCTTTGACCTCGAAGGCTTTTTGTCAAGCCTATGACTGCAGAGCCAAGTAGGGCATTCATGAAGAGCAGGTGAGCCGTGAGGGTAACGATGAGCAGGACATCGAACCATGCCCAATGGATGGGTACAGGTTCGGCCAATGGAATGAGCGATGCGGGATTCACAGAGTCTCTCCTTCATATTTATTCGGGCTGTGAACCGTATTGTATATGGTAATTATTGTTAGTATACAACATTCTTTTTCCTTGTCTTTGGTCTGACACTAGCAAAAAGTTTAATTATCATAGTGGTAAAAGGTTTAGTATAAGTGTATGGATTAAATAAATCATTTTTTGAAATACAGGGGGCGGTATGAAAATTGGTTTTAAGATAACTTTTCTTGGCACAATTCTAATAGGGCTGACTGTGGCGTGTATCCTTGGCATTTTGCTTTGGCAGAGTGGCAATATGCAGAAAACGTTGACGGAAAGTTTTGATAAGCAGGCTCGACACGAAGTGGAGTTGGCCGTTGTCGATGCCGGTAACATGTTGGCGACCCAGCACGCCACTTTGGCGAAGCAATTGGAGAATGACATGCATGTCGTTCTCGATATTGTTCAACGAAATGGGGGCTTTCATCTGTTGGATGAAACCGTTGACTGGAAGGCTGTGAATCAGATTTCAAAAAATTCTTCGACGGTTTTTCTCGACAAGATGGCTCTTGGAACAGAATGGCTTGGTCAAAATGCCGACCCGAATGTTTCGACACCCATGGTGGACGAAATCATGAAGATGACAGGAACCACCTGTACTGTTTTTCAGACCATGAATTCTCAAGGTGACCTGTTGAGGGTCGCGACCAATATCCTTAAGACAGACGGTAATCGTGCTGTTGGGACGTTTATCCCCAGCTCCAGTATCGTGGCTCAAACGGTGAAGTCCGGGCAGACTTTTCGGGGGACGGCTTTTGTGGTCAATGCGTGGTACCTGACGCAGTACAGGCCCATCAAGGATGCGTCCGGTACGGTGATAGGTTGTCTCTATGTCGGTATCTTGCAGGAGGGTGTGCAGGAATTGCGACAGGGCATCAAGTCCGTTGTGCTCGGTGAAACCGGGTATATGGCCGTTTTGGGAGGTCCGGGCAAGGGTGAGGGCGTGATCAAAATGCATAAGGATAAGTCGCTTGAGGGGCAGAGTATGCTTCAAACAACTGATGCAGAGGGCAATTCTGTTTTTAAAGAATTGATCGAAGCCGCCAAGGCGAATGACGGCAAACCCGTAACCAGAGCGGCTATGCTTGCCGAGCGTGGAAGTGTTGAACCTCGTGCAGTTTTATTGAGTGCAACGTATTTCAAGCCTTGGAATTGGGTTATCGTAGGCACCGGGTATGTGGAAGAGTTCCTTGGCGGCAAGAGGGCTGCGGATGCGGCATTGGACAGCACGACGTGGTGGACCATACTGATAGGTGTGGTCATGCTTGTGATTGGCGTGTTGGTCTTTTTCTTCTTTGCCAACAAGATGAGCCGTTCCATCGGCCAGGCTGTGTCTGTTATGTCCGAGATTAGTCAGGGAAATCTGGATGTTCCCGCGCTTGATGCGGATACGAGTCGATTTAGGGACGAACTGGATGAGCTGGGTGAATCGGTTAACGCCATGGGTGAGCGGCTTCGTGACATTGTGCATAATGTCCAATCCTCTGCGCAGAGTGTGACTCAGGGTAGCGCCGAATTGGCGAATACCTCGCAGTCGATTTCCGCAGGCGCATCCAATCAAGCTGCTTCTGTTGAAGAAGTCTCGGCTTCCATGGAAGAGATGACCTCCAATATTGAGCAGAATACAGAGAACGCTCAACAGACTGAAGGCATTGCGCGGCAGGCTGCGGGCGATGCTTCCAAGGGCGGTGAGTCGGTGAGTCGGACGGTGGATGCCATGCGTCAGATCGCCGACAAGATCGCGATTATTGAGGAAATAGCCCGTCAGACAAACCTGTTGGCATTGAACGCGGCTATCGAAGCTGCCCGCGCCGGTGAACATGGCAAGGGCTTTGCGGTTGTTGCCGCCGAAGTGCGTAAGTTGGCAGAACGAAGCGGCGTTGCTGCCGCCGAGATCAGTGAGCTTTCGGCCAGCAGTGTCGATATCGCAGAACAGGCCGGGAAGATGTTGGGCAAGATGGTTCCAGATATCACCCGGACTGCCGAACTCGTTTTGGAGATATCCACGGCTAGCCATGAGCAGACCACTGGTTCATCCCAAATCAAGAACGCCATTCTCGAATTGGACCGTGTGGTGCAGCAGAACTCGGCAGAGTCTGAAGAATTGGCTGCTTCGTCCGAAGAACTGGCTGGTCATGCCGCTCAGTTGCAGCAGGTTATCGGTTTCTTTCGGCTTCGTGCAGGAACGACTGCCCCGTCTGCATCGGTCAGCGTTAACCGTACCAATTCGCCCAAGCCGTTGCCTTCTGCTTCTCCCAAAACATCCCCGACTCCGTCCGGTATGAATCTGGATATGGGGGAAGATGACTCTGGGTTCGAGCGTTTTTAGTTGTGTAAGTAATACTTTGTCGAGGTCCGTGCTGCATTGTGTGGCGCGGGCCTTGTTTTTTGGGTAAAAAGAAGAGAAAGTCCCCTCCAAGGAGAACCATATGGGCAAGATACTGCTTTTCGATGCCGGGAATACCAACACCAAACTTTGTCTGGCCGATGATCAAGGGCTGGGCGAGAGTTATACCCTGCCAACACGTCCGGCCAATACCGATGATGATTGGGGACTCAAAATCGAGTCTATTTTGCTCCGTGAGGATGTGGACCCGGCAGACATTGAAGCCTGCGTTATTTCCAGCGTGGTGCCGCCGCTCGATCCGCTTATTTCCCGCATGGCGCGACGTTTTCTCAACTGTGAGGCGCTTTTTGCCGCCCGCGATTTGCCCATTGATATGGACAATGAATACGCTCGTCCAGAACAGGTGGGAGCGGATATATTGGTCGGGTGTTACTCAGCACGCATGACCTATGACGACAAGAATCTCATCGTTATCGATTTCGGCACAGCTACGACCTTGGCCTGTGTCCAAAACACCGCGTTCAAGGGCGGGCTTATCTGTCCCGGCGTCCTGTCGTCTGCTGGAGCTTTGGCCGGAGGTACGGCAAAGCTTCCCAAGGTTGATCTGACGGTATCTGATGAGTCCTTGATGTGGGGTAAGACTACAGAAGAGTGTCTTAATCAAGGCCTTGTATTCGGGTTTGCATCCATGATTGATGGCCTTGTCGACAAGTTGTCAGTTCAATTGAAAGATCCTTTTGTGGTGGCAACAGGTGGCTTGGCTCGGACCATTGCACAGGTTTCCGATTCCATTGATGAACTGCGTCCCGATCTGGTCATGGAAGGATTGTGGATGGCGTATTATAATCGGTAGCAGCGTTTTCATTTTGAAATTGGAGATATCATGTTCAAACACATATCACTCATTCTACTGTTGCTTTTCCTTTTGATTGGTTGCGCGGAAAAGAAAGTTGGAACAACCTCTCTTGTTTCGGCGACACTTCCCTATTCCATATATCTTCCAAGTGACTGGAAAGCCATTCCAGACAGCAAGGTCCTGTCGTCAGATTTCAAAGCCTTTGCCACATTGGAGGATGGTGTTTTTGGAGGTGCATATACCGGAGCACCAACGGCAGATATCCGTCTTCCGCTGATGGGTTTTACACAACTGAATACCGGCAAGGTGTCAGTTTCCGAGTTCTATTTCGTGGCGGACGGGATAGACGGTTTGATGATGAAAATGTTTGGGGATGAGAATTTGAAAGCAGTAGTGAATGGGAAAAAATTTGATGAAAAGAGAAAATGTGTTTTGATGGATACGACAGTTTTTTACGAAGGTGGCCTTTCTCTTGATATTGATTACGCCATGTTTTTTACTGAAAAGGGGATGTTGTTGGCTTTTGGTGCCGCTGCTCCTCAGGACAGGCAGACAAAAGACGTCTTTAAGCGCGCTTTTGCGAACTTGATTCTTTCGCCGGAACTTCAGTATCAATAGTCTCTCTCTGTGAAATAATAACTGCGTTCACCCAATGGGGCATATATAGAATTGAGCATTGTAGGGTTTTCATCTAGAGTCCTGCAATCAAGACGTTAATTTTTTTCATCAATCATAGAAGGAGACTCCCATGAGTACCATCGTCGGCGTTTGGGCGCGTGAAATCCTCGATTCTCGCGGCAACCCCACCATCGAATGCGAAGTTTTGTTGGAATCCGGCGTCATTGGCCGGGCAGCCGTGCCTTCTGGCGCATCTACCGGAACCCGTGAGGCCCTTGAACTGCGTGACAAGGAAGAGCGTTATAACGGTAAAGGCGTGCAGCAGGCCGTCGAGAACGTGCGCGGTGAAATTGCCGGTGCCGTTATCGGCATGGATGCCGTGCGTCAGGTTTCGCTCGACTACGCACTTATTGATCTGGACGGTACCGAGAACAAGGATCGCCTTGGCGCCAACGCCATGCTCGGCGTTTCCATGGCTGTCGCTCGTGCAGGCGCTCGTTTTCTGGGTCTGCCCCTGTACCAGCACCTTGGTGGTATGAACGCCAAGCTGTTGCCTGTTCCCCTTATGAATATCATTAACGGTGGCGAACATGCTCCGAATAACCTGGATATTCAGGAATTCATGATTATGCCTGTTGGCGCAGAGACGTTTGCCGAGGCCCTGCGCATGGGTGCCGAAGTCTTCCACAATCTCAAGACTATTCTGTCCAAGGACGGTCACGTTACCTCTGTTGGTGATGAGGGTGGTTTTGCTCCGAACCTGAAGTCTCACGCTGAGGCCTTTCAGTATATTACCCGCGCTTGTGAAGCCGCAGGGTACGAACCCGGCAAGCAAATCGGTTTCGCCATTGATGCCGCCGCTTCCGAGTTCTACAAGGATGGAAAGTACGTTCTGGCCGGTGAGAACAAGACCTTTTCTTCCGCTGAGCTGGTCGATTTCTACGATGACCTTGCCTCTCAGTTCCCGCTTATTTCCATCGAAGATGGTTTTGCTGAATCTGATTGGGACGGCTTTGCCCTCCAGACCGACAAGATGGGCGAGCGTATTCAGCTTGTGGGCGACGACCTGTTTGTTACCAACCCGGACATTCTGGCCGAAGGTATCGACAAAGGTGTTTGCAACTCCATCCTGATCAAGCTTAATCAGATTGGTACTGTGACCGAGACTTTGGACACCATTGAGCTCGCCAAGTGCGCCAGCTACACCAACGTAGTTTCCCATCGCTCTGGTGAGACTGGCGATCACTTCATCGCTGATCTGGCCGTTGGTGTGAACGCCGGACAGATCAAGACCGGCTCTTTGTGCCGTTCGGATCGTCTGGAAAAATACAACCAGCTTTTGCGCATTGAAGAAGAACTTGGCGATGACGGTATCTATTATGGTCCCGTTCTCGGTGGAAGTTTCTTCGACGAGTAGAAGAACGCATCACATAACGGGCCGCTCATATGAGCGGCCCTTTTTTTTACCCGGAGGTTTGAATGAAGAAATCGTTGTATTCCCTGCTTACACTGACTTTTCTGCTTCTTGCTGCCAATGCCTTTGCCGGTGATATCCCGGATATGAAAGGGACCTGGGTTTGCGATGCAACGGTTGTGGCGAGTGTGGAGCGGGGGATTTATGAAAATCAGTCAGCTAAAAGTACTCTTGTTATCGAAGAGCAACAGGGCCGTGTTTTTACGGGGCATAAAACGTGGGTCGTGAAAGGAAAAATATTTACCGAAAAAATCGTGGGCGGCATCGCCTCGGACGGTGAAATTTATATTTCTGAAGAGAATGACGGCCAGATTTTGGGCGACCTCAACAAACGTGGCGATTCATTTGTGGTTTTTTATGTGGAGAGCGGTTCCACGGCCAAGGTCGTTGAATTGACATACAAGAAGGCTCAATAGCCGTCCTCATATATCCAAGCAATGAAAAGGGCACTTCCATATGAAGTGCCCTTTTTTTATGTTGGAACGGCGACCTCGGGCCTGACGTATCGGTGTCTGTACTTCATGAAGAAGAATATAGACATTCCAACTGCCGCGATTTCTGACATGGGCACGGAGAGCCAGACTCCGGTTAGACCGAATAGTGGCGGCAGAAGTACGATGAATCCCAGAGTGAAGACAAAGGACTTTAGAAAGGAAATGAGTGCGGATATTTTGCCGTTGTTTACGGAAGTGAAGAATCCCGAAGCGAGAATGCTGACGCCTTCGAGTAGGAAGCTGAAAGCGAAGATTGCCAGTGCGCCTTCGGCAATGGTTATTACGGCCTGTTCGTCTTTGGCAAAGAGTCTGATGATGTCACTTCCGTAAAATCTGGCAACGAGGAATGAGAGAATGGATGTTCCCACCATGATCAGTGCCGACGTGCGAACCAGTTCTCTGATCTTGGCGAAGTTACGTCTCCCATAGTTGAAGCTTATGGCTGGGGATACCCCGATGCTCAGGCCGATATGTACCGAAGACAGGAGATAGTATGTGTACATCATGATGGAGAGTGCGGCCACGCCGTATTCACCAGCATAGGAGAGTACAACGTAGTTGAAAACAAGCGTCTTCACGCCTGCCGATAGTTCAGACACCATCTCGGATGATCCATTGACCATGGCATTTCTCAGAAATCGGAAATCCATGGTGGGGCGTGCAAAACGGAGCATCCGCGCCTTGAAAATGAAATAGTAGATGCCGATGGCAACGGCAACGGCGATGCCTGCGCTGGAGGCGAGACCTGCCCCGCTGATTCCCATGTCGAACTTGGCGATGAGGATATAGTCTAACGTAGCATTGGTCAGTCCTGCACCAACGGTGGTGCAGAATGCCCAGCCGGGGCTGCCGTCCAGACGCATGAAATATTCGACGGTCACTTGCAGTATGACCGCACCTAATCCATAGATGATCGCGTTTAGATAGCTTATGCAATAGGGCAGAAGCTTGTCGGTTGCCCCGAGAAGAAGTGCTACTCTGTCAGTGCCCATTCCCTTGACCAGAAGAATGATCCCCACCATCAGGAAGAGAAGCACGCTAACGGTTAACGTGAAGTGTGCGAAGGCTTTTTCCGATTGTTGCTTACCGAGTTCAATGCCGATGATGGCGCTGGCTCCGGCGGCAAACATGACGCCTACTCCAAAAGTGAGGCAGAAAAGGGGCATGACGATATTGACCGAGGCCATGGCGAGAGGTCCGGCGTACCGTGCGATAAACAGGGCGTCCACGATCGTGTACAGCGAGATCGAAATCATGCTGAGCACGGACGGAGTGACAAACTTAGCGTAATCCAGTGCGGACCACTTTTTGCTGAAAAACTGTTCCATCAAATCTATTCCTTGAAAGGGTATTTTTTCTTTCTTGAATGGAGCATGGTGTATATAGTAACTATAGGGTCAAGCAAAAAAGGCAGAAAGTTATGAAAATCAGATTTTCCACGGGCGAAATGGCAAAACATTTTGGCATCTCAAAGCAGACACTTATATATTACGATACAATAGGGCTTTTCAGGCCACGGTGGACAAATGAGGAAACCGGATATCGATCCTATTCCATCGAACAAAATGAGATACTGGATACGATTCTTGCGTTGAAAAATCTTGGTATGCCGCTCAAGAAAATTCGTGATTATTTGAATCTGCCAACAATTGAAGAGCGCATTTGTTTGCTTGAGAAGCAGGAGGAGCGCATTAAGAATAAAATTAAAGTCATCACCAGAGCGAGGAAACGGGTCAATTCCATGCTTGCCGCATTCAGAGATCGTTCGAAAATTGTTCCTTTCGAGATGGGGGTCAAGCGGGTGGAGCAGAGAAGTCTGTTCAGCGAATCTGTTAGCGAGCCGTATGACCTATATCAATTGGAAATAGCTATTAAGCGGCTCCTTGAAAGAACGCAGGTACGGGGTGATACCGATTTGCATGAATTCATGGGGGTGGTGGATGCCCCTGCTGTAAATGTGCGGTTATTCATGAAGGTAGGACAATACGTGAAGTCCGGGGGCAATGATCGCCTTGAAGCCGGGGATTATGCCTATATATACCATAAAGGACCATATGATACGGTTTATCTTTCGCAAAAGAAGCTTGAGGATTTTATGGAAGAGATGGGACTTGAGAAAGTCGGGTTGATTTATGAAAATATCATGTTGGATTATTTGGCTGTGTCCAATGAAGATGAGTATCTTATTGAAGTGATGGTGCCTGTTGTTCGGCGGAGTTCTTGAATTTCGGTGTGTTGCCGTGCTGTTAGATTAAGGTGTGCCGTCTGTCGTTCTTTTGTATCTCGGGTATGATAGGAATATGTGTGTTGCATAGTTCGGCCTTTTTCTTTAGGTAGCGGCCAATGCCTGCGAAAATCCGCCAGGGGTGGTTGGCTTTGAAGCAGCAAAATTTCATGTGATCCTGAAAGCCGTGGAGGCAAAACGATGATTCTTCTGGACGGTAAGGAAACAGCGGCAACTATACGAGCCGAGATCAGAGAGGAAGTGGACGGACTGGGCGGCAAGTATGGTCGTAAACCCGGACTGGCCGTAGTGTTGGTGGGCGAAGATCCGGCCAGCCAGGTGTATGTACGGAACAAGGAACGGGCTTGTACGGACTGTGGTATCGAATCCATCCCGCATCGTCTTGATTCAGCCAGTCAGCATGAGCTGGAAGGTTTGATTCAGGAGTTGAACCGTGATGTGAATGTGGACGGTATCCTTGTGCAGCTTCCCCTGCCCGAAGGGCTGGACTCCCAGAAAATTTTGGATCTTATCGACCCAGATAAGGATGTCGATGGATTTCATCCGGTCAATGTGGGCAAGATGTCCCTCGGTTTGCCCGGTTTCAAACCGTGTACTCCTGCCGGTGTCATCAATCTTTTGAAACGGTATGACCTGGACCCGGCCTGCAAGAAAGCCGTGGTTATCGGCCGTTCCAATATCGTGGGCAAACCGCTTGCCATGATGTTGTCCCAGAGCGGTCCGTGCGCTAACGCAACAGTCACGCTGTGTCATTCGCGCACGCAGGACCTCAAGGCCGAGTGTCTGGAAGCCGATTTCGTGTTCGCAGCCATTGGCAAACCCAACTTCGTGACCGCCGATATGGTCAAGGAAGGCGCTGTCGTGGTGGATGTTGGTATCAATCGTACCGACGAAGGTCTGGCAGGGGATTGCGATTTCGAATCCCTCAAGGATAAGGTCCACGCAATGACGCCAGTACCCGGTGGTGTCGGTCCCATGACCATTGCTCAGTTGATGGTTAACACGCTGGAAGCTTTCAAGATGCACGTCGGCGCATAGCGCAAACAACGACAAATCAGTCTGTAAAACGGGCCGGTATATCCGGTCCGTTTTTTTTGTTTATGAGATGTAAAGATACTCGTCGAACGTCCGATAAGACCTGTATGCAAATTCAAGCTGCCCATATGAATTACAGCTTCATGGAGAAGTTGAAAGCACGACAAAGCCAGGGGGAAAACCTTGGTGCTGCCGGGGCTTTGCTTGAGAATCAACCCGGAATGCGTCTTGGGCAGATGGCAGACATTAACCCTGCGAAAGACGGACTGACGCCTGCACGTAAAGCTTTGGCCAATGCTCCGGGACAAGCGGATAAGTTACCGGAATCTTTCTCGGAGACTCTGGGTGAAGTTTTTGCCAATGAGATCGTCCGGCGCATGGATGATACAGCCGGCGAAGATGGGCAGCCCAAGGACCCGTCTGATCTGCGTGATTCCCTTGCATCCACCATGGACTGGATTCGTGAACGGTTCGGCGACGAAACCGCTGCAGCCGCGTCAGGCATGATTTTTCAATCCACATCTTCTGGTGTTACCGAAGAAACTTTGGGCGAGGGACTGCTCAATACCCTCAAGTTCATTGATCGCAATTTCGGGCTTGCTGCCGGAGATGCCGCCATTGCGAATTTCAACAACGGTATCAATTCTGCTGTTAACGAGTTTTTCGACAACGGCAAGCAGGAATTGTTCTTTGCGGTAGATTCTCCGCCGCAGGACGGGCCGAGTGCTACACAGGACCTTACCGCGCGGGTTGTCGTGCAGGCGTTTCAGTCGGGGATTGTCGACGATGATGCGGAAGATCCGCTGACAGGTGTTCTCGACGACCTCAAGGAAGAACTTAACAAGATCGCAGAGCTTTATGATTTGACATCAAAGCTTGAAGCGAAGTTTAACCCGACTGCTGCCAACACCGAAGCTGCTCACGCAGCGTATCAGGCCCAGCCCGGATTCAGTGAGCCGCAGTTCACCAGTCTCACCGTATAAAATATTTCGTTTGGCCCCATGAAGCCGGCCCGAAAGAGTCGGCTTTTTTGCGTTCTTTTTCGCCCATGATGGTGAATTCCATTGAAGGGGTTGAGTTCGCAGTGCGCATACCAGATAGTGGTGTTTTAAAAAGGTTGGGTATGCGCCTAATTCTCTTGACATGGAAAGCTAAAAGCATAGTCTCCGCCCCATGAACTTCCTGACTCCTGGCATGCGATACATGCTCCTCGGAACTTTTCTTTTTTCCCTCGGATCGCTCAGTGTCAAGCTGGCGGGCATGCGTGTGCCAACGACGGAAATATTGTTTGTTCGCGGGATTATTGGCGTGGGGTTGTGCTGGTATATTTTACGTCGAGCTGGTGTTGGCGTGTTTGGTCAGCGTAAGTTAGCTCTTTTCTTTCGCGGTCTGCTCGGTTTTACATCAATGCTGGCGGAATTTTATACCATTGTTCATCTGCCGTTGGCGGATGCATTGGTCCTGTTGTTTTCACATCCGATAGTGGTGGCGCTTCTGGGGTGGGTCGTTCTGCGAGAACGTTTGTCAAAGGGCAGCATGGTCGCAGTTTTGATATCTCTTGTCGGCGTGACTGTGGTCTGTCGTCCCGGTGTCCTGTTTGGGACGGGAAATTCCATGGACCCGTTCTTGTTGGGTGTGGCCCTGTTGGCTGTGCTTTTGACTTCCGTAGCCATCTTGACCGTGCGTAGTCTGGCAAAGACCGAACACCCGGCAGTCGTGATGTTCTATCCTCCGCTGTTTATCGCATTGCTTGCGCCGATATTTTATGGTGAATGGGTCGTGCCGACAATGAGCGAGTGGTTCATGATACTTGGGGTGGCTGTGTTTATGAACATGGGACAGTATTACATGACCCGTGGATATGCCATTGAGTCGGCCGCTCGTATCAGCGGGGTTTCCAGTCTGGAGATCGTGTTTGCCGCCATGTGGGGTATGATGTTTCTTGGGGAGATACCGGATGTCTGGACCGTACTTGGTGGGTCGCTTATTGTCTTCGGCACACTTGTTTTGGGTAAGTGCGGAAGAAAGGAAATGCTTACTCCGCCGCAGGGGCCGTCAGCTTGAGGACGGTTCGCTGATTGATCTTGAGTTCCTTTAAGTCTTTGCCCCAGTATTTTTCAATCAACTCGTCCATGAGGCCGCTCTTTTGTGCTTTGATAAGTCCGTTTCGAATGATGGGCTCAAGATGTCTGGCAGACGGATGCAAGAAGAACCAGAAATCACTGTCATAGGAGAAAAGAAGGGTGGATTCGACTTCGACGTCTTGTTTTTCTTTTATTTCATTCAGTATTTCACCGACCCCTCGTGACAGGTAGTCCACATTCCGATCCTGACTGGCAACCATTGGGTATAATGCACGCCAATCACCATCTTTTTCCATGAATTTTAGCGAGTTTTTCCGCCAGACTTGCACATCATACCAACCTTTGCCAAAGCCGCCAACCTTGCCGAGTTGTTTGAATTGTTGAAGGTTTTCAATATGAGAATATATTTGTGCCTGCCCCTTGGGAATAACCAGAATTCGTTTGCCGATGAGATCTTTCGTAAGATCTACTCTTACGGGGACAAGGGGGAGTTCTTGGGTTTTAGCTTTATGAAACCATCGAATGTCAGTCTCGCCCGATAGAAGCATTTCCATACTACGTTTTAATGGGACGACACCCAGCGATTGCAGGGTGACAGTATATCCGGCATCTTCAAGGGAATGGGTCAGCAATTCGTGAAAATACTGATGATTACCAGTGGGGAGTTCCGTGACACGGATGGTGATATTCTCTGCCCATGACGAACAGGGCAGCATGCATACAATGATCAGGGCTGCAAATAAACGGATCAACATAATGATCAGAATTTTTCGAAAATTTGGAGAAGCTCTTCGTCGACATCGTCTGGTTCATTTGCATTGAGTGTGACTAAGCGATGTAGGAAGGTGAAGCTCAGTTCATCCATTTCCTTGAACGCCATGGCCGATTCAGCCTTGCCATGACGGACTATTTCTCCATCTACCACGATACGGATTCCGGGCGACAGCGGCAGGTGTAACTCGCAATGCGTTCCGGGTGCACAATCTTCACATCCGGTCAGAAGTGCGCCCTTGAGACTGATGTTCTTAGTACCCACGGGAATGACAACATCCCCGATGCTGACGTAGGCTTCGAATCCTGCGGCGACGCGTGTACTGCGGCGTTTGTTCTTGGACATAGTGTGTCCCCCCTAAGGAATTGATAGCATGAATTTATATGTATCTCAAAGAAAAGGGCCGGGATGCATACGCATCCCGGCCCTGATAAGAACGTATCCCGGCAGGCCTAGTCGTATTTGACTGAGCTGATCTGCATGAGGGTTTCCCAGTTGTGGATGGCTTCCACGTAGCGGATAGTGCCTGTTTTGCCGCGCATGACCAGGGAAGAGGTCTCTGCGCCATGACCGTGGTAGGTGACACCTTTCAGGAAGGTGCCGCCGGAGATGCCAGTGGCAGCGAAGAACAGGTCTTCGGATTTGACCAGATCAGACACGGTCAGCACACGACGAACGTCCATGCCGAATTCGGCCAGCGCGTTCTTTTCCGTCTGCTTCTGCGGGTCGAGTTTGGCGAACATCTCACCGCCCATGATACGGATGGCGATGGCGGAAAGCACTCCTTCTGGGGTGCCGCCGGTGCCCATCATGACATCGACTTCGCAGCGCGGATCAATGGCCATGAGAGAAGCGGTGATGTCGCCGTCACTGTGCAACTGGATGCGTGCGCCAGCTTCACGGATCTCGGAGATCAGTTTTTTGTGGCGTGGTTTGTCCAGAACAAAGACGACCAGATCGTCCACATCCTTGTCCAATGCGCGAGCAATGAGTTTCAGGTTGTGGCCAGTGGGAGCTTCGATGTCTACTACGTCTTTGGCCTGAGAAGGCACGACGAGTTTTTGCATGTAGTAGCTCGGGCCTGGATCAAACATGGATCCGGCAGGGGCCACGCCGACAACTGCAATGGCATTGGGACGGCCATTGGCGAGCAGGTTGGTGCCTTCCAGCGGATCAACAGCGATGTCGACCTTGGGGCCTTGTCCCAGTCCGAGTTTTTCACCGGCGTAGAGCATGGGAGCATCGTCCTTCTCGCCCTCACCGATCATTACACGGCCTTGTATTTCCAATGTATTGAAGCTCAGGCGCATGGCATCGACAGCCGCTTGGTCTGCGGAAATCTTGTCACCTTTACCAAGCCAACGGGCGCAGGCTAATGCTGCTGCCTCAGTGACGCGGACCAGGTCCAATGCGAGGTTTTTTTGTGGGGCTTCCATGTGATACTCCTAGTATTTCTCTCGAATCATTCGGGCAAAGTTTTCGGGGGTGAACCCGTATTTGTCGGACAGGATCTTGCCGGGGGCGCTGGCACCGAAATGGTCCAGGCCGAGAACGACACCGTTCAGGCCGACGTATTTATACCACAGGGGAGTGCGACCGGCTTCCGCTGCAGCGCGAGCCGTGACTTCCGGGGGCAACACTTCATTTTTATACGATTCGGGCTGATCGTCAAACAATTTGGTGGAAGGCATGGAGACCACGCGTACCTTGCGTTTGAGCACCTTGGCTGTTTCCAGACACAGGGCGACTTCGGAGCCGGAACCAATCAGGATAAGATCAGGGGTGCCGTCGCAGTCCTTGAGGACATAGCCACCCTTGCGGGGGCCATCGGTCACAGCCGGATATTCGGCGGGATCGAGAACGGGCAGACCCTGACGGGTCAGGAATATAGTGGACGGCATTTCTTCCTGCGTAATGGCGATATCCAGGCAGACCGCGGTCTCCATGGCATCGGCTGGACGCAGGTCGATGAGATCCGGGATCAGACGCAGGGAACTGACGTGCTCGATGGGCTGATGAGTCGGACCGTCTTCACCGACCCAGAAAGAATCGTGGGTGAAGACATATAATACCGGCAGTTTTTGCAGTGCAGACATGCGGATGGCATTGCGACAGTAATCGGCAAAGGTCAGGAACGTTGCGCCGAAAGGCATCAGGCCGCCGTGCAACTGTAAACCGTTCATGATGGCAGCCATGGGGAATTCGCGGACGCCGAAGGCAAGGTTACGGGAACCGTATCCGGTTACACCAAAGTCGCCGTAGGTATCGCGGAAGTGCTGCGTTTGGTTGGACGGATCGAGGTCGGCAGAACCTCCTACCAGTGTGGGCAGGGATTCCATGACTGAATTCAGGCAAGCACCCCATGCCTTGCGGGTGGCCATGGTTTCACCGGGGGTGAACTCGGGCCAGTCGATTTTGCGCTCGGAGCGCGGCATGGTGACTTCTTTCCACATGGAGGCAAATTCGGGATCGCCCAGTTTTTCGTCGACCACTGCCTGCCAGTCGGCAGCGTTTTTGCGCAGATCGTCAAAGCGGGATTGGAAGTTGGCAACCACGTCCTCAGGGACATAAAAGTTCTCGGCGGGCAGGCCGAGTTTTTCTTTGGTGGCTGAAATTTCCTCTGTGGACAGCGGGGAGCCGTGAGTCTTGTGACTGCCTTCCATGGTGGCGCAGCCTTTTGCCATGGTGGTGTGACCGATGATCAGGGTGGGCTTGCCCGTTTCGAGCTGGCCTTCTTTGATGGCGGCGCGGATTTCGTCCTGATTGTGGCCGTCCACTTCCAGAACCTGCCAGCACATGCCTTCAAAGACCTTGCGGTGATCGGTACAATCAACTTGGCTACAGGGGCTTGCGAGCTGAATCTTGTTGGAATCATAGTAGATGATGAGTTTACCAAGACCCCACAGACCGGCCAGAGACGCGGCACCAAGAGCTACTGGTTCCTGAATGTCTCCGTCGCAGGACACAGCGTAGGTGTAATGGTCCATGACATCGCTACCAAGCTTGTCGCGCAGGTGCGCTTCGGCGGCGGCAAAGCCTACGGATACTGCGAAACCCTGACCCAGCGGACCGGATGTGGCTTCCACGCCCGGAGTCTCGTTCACTTCGGGATGGCCGGGAGTACGTGAACCGAGCTGGCGGAATTCCTTGAGGTCGTCAAGGCTGAGCAGGCCGTTCAGGTGCAGCAGGCTGTAAAGCAGCATGGATTCGTGTCCGGCGGCCATGATGAAGCGGTCCCGGTTGAACCATTTGGTGTCATCCGGGTTGGTGTTCAGGAACTCGGAGAACAGGATAGTGGCATAGTCTGAGGAGGACATTGCGCCGCCTGGATGGCCTGAATTGGCCTTGGCAACGCCGTCCATGATCAACCCTTTGACCACGGCGATGGTCTTGTCCGTCATCTGTGTCATCTTAATATACCCTTTCTAAAAGTTGTTATTGGGAAACTGTGTCGATGAGATCGATGCGCCGCTGGTGTCGATCACCACCGAACTCTGTTTCCAGAAAATCTTTGAGAATCCCCAGGGCCAACCCCTGGCCGGTGACGCGTTCTCCGAGACAGAGGACGCGTGCATCATTGTGCTCGCGGGCCATGCGAGCGAGAAATTCGTTGGTGCAGAGGGCTGCACGGACGCCCATGCGATTGGCGGTCATGGTCATGCCCTGACCGGTTCCGCAGATGAGCACGCCGAGCTTTGTGTCGTCTGCCTTAACTCTTTTGCAGACTTTGGCTGCAAAGAGCGGATAGTCGCAGGAGTCCAGGCAGCCCGGTCCCTCGTCCTCCACCGTATACCCCCATTCCTTGAGAGTCTTGATGAACAGGGCTTTGAGATTGAAGCCCCCGTGGTCGGAGCCGATGACGATGGTTTTGCTCACAGCATTTTCCCCTTTGCCGTTCGGTGACAAGGCAATAATGCCCGTCTGTTTTTGAACAGCCCTTAACCTTGATTGTTGTCGTGCAGGTCCTTCATGCGCTCTTCACGGTCGCCTGCTAATTCGCTCTTGAGGGTGGCAATTTCTTCTTTCAGAAAAGCGATCTGCTTGAGGCAGAGTTCTTTTTCGGCCTTTTTCCCTCTGGGCTCCTCGGCGATACGTCCGAGCATGCCATATTCCCGATCCAATTCTTTTTCAAGCCTTCTCACCTCAAAGCGGCTGAGCTGGGAACGGATCAACCATTTCATTTCAGCTACCCAGGTCTTGAGTCCAAGCAAAAAGATTTCCGTGACGGATTCATTTTGGGTATTCTTGTCCATTATTTATCCTCGTACACTACAGGGATTTCCCCGTTTTTTTGGTTATGATAGCCATTGTCCAGCCGAATGGGAGTAATTCCGTTCGGTAGAATCAGGTTCAGCGACTTGGCAGGCCATGCCGCAATCATAAGCTCACGGGACTTTATGTGCAAGACGCCCTTCTCTCCGTTGTCCAGAGCCAGGGTTATCTTGTCGGGGAGCGGAGCCACATCGGACGTGCTTTCTTCGAATCGGTTGATTTCGAGCAGCCATTTGTGGGCGTTTTCGTATGACTTGGTTGTTCTGCCTTCGACGCGAACAGGGCGGCCCACCACGTCCAGCGTGATGGAAGAGATCAGCCCGTTGTCAAAAGTGAAAATGTATCCACCCTGTGAAGAGGTTACTCGGTCTGCAGTGGTATATCGTTTAGGGGCCAGCCCGGAGAAATCACCGACCAGAACATTGCCCAGTTCGGATAGGGAAAATGGGAAGGGCATGCCCAGACGGGTTGCTCCCAACACCGGGCTTATATGGGTATAGGCTTCCTCATCCGAGGGATAGAAAACCAGTAGCCCGTTGTCGTCTTCACGGATGTGCGCCAGAAGTTTGCCGATGGATGCGGCTACGTCCAGACGCATGGCTCCGTCAAAATCGCCCCACATGGTCATGATGGTTCGGTTGGTGCGTTTGCGGGGTTTGATGCGGGTGTAATAGAGACTTGCCTTAACCTTCATGCCTGCGGCTTTGGGTGAAACGCAATAGTGCCGCCTGAAGGATTTCCAAGCGGCGTCTGGGGTGGACATGATTGTGCCGGGCGGGGTTTTCGGCGTGCAACCGAATGCCATGACCAGCAACAGGGCGACCGCTGATGTCGCCAAAGGCTTCAACAGGGTCTGACAAATCATAGGTTTTTCAGCTTCTTTTTGATTGCGTCAGTGTCGGAGTGTCCGAATTTGAGGGCGTAGTTATAGCCCTTGCGAGCTTCTTTGATCTTGCCTGCGGCAACAGCGATGTCGCCATAGTGCTCCCAAATGGTCGGGTCCGTGTCTGCGACATCGACGGCGTAACGGACATATTCCCACGCCTTGTCGATATTTCCTTTCTTGAAGTGGACCCAAGCGACGGAATCAAGGATGTATCCGTTTTCCGGGTCAAGGGCAGATGCCTTGGTGACCAGCACCAGAGCCCGGTCCAGTTCGCGGTTCTCTTCGGCCAGCGTGTAGCCGACATAATTCAGGGCATTGGCGTGATCCGGGTGGGACCGAACCACGGTTTCCATCAGGGCTAACCCTTCGACTCGTTTGCCCATGGCTTCATAAGTCATGGCCAGTTCATAGGTTAGTTCTGGGTCGTTTTTCAGTCGGGCAAGCCCTTGTTTCAGTGCGCGCTCGGACCCGGTCAGATCCCCGCTGTGTTTGTGCAGGGTTGATTCAAGGATGTAGAAAATGGGTGCGTCGGGATACAGTTCCTTGCCTTTGATCGCGATCTCAAGAGCTTGTTTTTCTTTGCCTTGAAGGCTGAAAATTTGGGCTTTGAATCGTAAAGCATGTGGGTAGAGTCGGTCAGTTTTTGCGACCTTATCGAGATATTCAAGCGCCTTGTCCGGGTCGTTCTCGCCTTCGTCAGCGATGACGGCCTTGTAGAAATAATATTCTGCTGGGGTCGTTCCGTCCGATGTCAGCATATCCAGAGCCGTGGACCCCTGAGCGAAGAAATCGTCATTGATGAACATGAGTACCGCGTCCAGAATGAAGCTTTTGGAGGGCGGACCGTCCAGCGTCAACTGTAGCGCTTTGGCCGGATTGTTCAGTTTGAGGTTGAGATTGATGAGCCGAAGCCGAGCCTCGGGGAAGGAGCCGTTTTGTTCCAGTATTGAGGTATAGATTTTTTCGGCGGAGACGTAATCTTTGGCCAGTTCGTATTGGAAGGCCAGTTCAACCAGAGCTTCCGTGAACTCTGGGTCCATGGCAACAGCCTTTTTCAGGCTGGCAATGGCTGATTTACGCATGCCGAGGTTCCCTTGGACGCGTCCCATGATGTAAATGGCATCGGCGCTGCGTTTTTTTTCGGGAATCTGTTTGAGAACATCGAGGGCCTGGGCATCTTTGCCTGCGTCCATGAGCATCTGGCCGAGCCGTTCACGGGCTTGAACGTCTTCAGGGCGTTTGGCTAGATATTCATTCATGACATTGATGGCGTCCTCCACACGGTTATCCGCAATGTAGGAGTTGGCCAGATAGATGGTCAGCATTTGATCATCCGGGAAGAGTGCCAGTCCTTCCTTGAGCGTTGCACGGGAGCGGCTTGTTCCTTCCGGGTGATTCCAGAACAGGCCCGCCTTTTCCAGATATAATTCAGGAGAAGGTTCAACGGTCAGAATACGATCAAGGGCTTCAACTGCATTGATATGAAGTTGGTTGGCTTCTTCGTCGGTTAGCGTACTCCGTTTGCCTTGGGTCACATGTCGTTGCAACTGCTGCATTTGATCCCGGTACAGGAGATAGTCGTAGTTCAGTTGCGCGGATTGGCTCAGTGGCCGGTCCGTTGCGGGCATTGTCGAAGTTCTCTTCTGGGCGCAACCGGTGAGGGCCAAAAATGCGAGAAGCATTAAGGCTGCCATCGTTGCGTGAAATTCAATCCGGTGCGTGTGTGTCATCCGTTTATCCCGGTTGGAGCGGTCAAAGCACGATTAATTCTGCTTGACTACCCAGTCCTTGGAAAAGTCTTTAATTCTGCCGGTCATGTGCTCGCGGATTTTTGCCAGTAATCTGGCTTCAATCTGTCGCACCCGTTCCCGTGTAACGCCGAATCGTTCACCGATTTCACGCAGAGTCACGGGGTCCTCGGAAAGCAGCCGGTCATCAAGGATGGTTGCTTCTTTTTCATTGAGGGTAGGCCGGATTTCCTTGAGGTTGTCCAGCAGGAGGTCCACAATCTGATTGTTGGCGATGGATTCTTCGACGCCCGGTCCCAAAGATGGCAGAAAGTCCATCTTGGTGGCATCGGAGTCTTCACCCAAAGGTGTGTTCAACGACATGTCATTCTTGGACAGACGTTGGTCCATTTCGACGATCTCGGCTTCGGACACGCCAAGTCGTTCACTCAGGACTTCGGTTGTCGGATCGAATCCCATGGTCTGAAGGCGTTGCCGTTCCTTGTTCAGATTGTAAAACAGTTTACGCTGAGTCTGGGTGGTCCCGATTTTGACCATCCGCCAGTTGTCCATGATATATTTCAGGATGTAGGCTTTGACCCAAAATGCAGCGTAATAGGAAAATTTGATGCCTTTTTCAGGGTCGAATTTGGTTACGGCTTTGAGCAGGCCTACATTGCCTTCCTGAATAAGATCCAGCCCGTTCTGCATCCAGCGTCGCTGGAAGTCCATGGCGATTTTGACCACCAGTCGAAGGTGAGAAGAGACGAGCTGGAATGCGGCATCCTGATCGTTTTCTTCCTGTACGCGTTTGGCGAGCGCATATTCTTCTTCCGGTTCCAACATGGGGAATCGGGCTATTTCCTTGAGATAAAGCTGCAAAGGATCCCGAACCCTGACCTCCTTGGAAGAGGGCATCGGGACAAATGCGGGGAGCTTCGACTCCAGCCCTGCGGCTTTGGCCGGGGCATTGATGGGGACAGCATTCGGCTTTGGTGTATCGAGGTCCTTTTCTTCAAGGTCTACGATTTCCGGCTCGACTGCGGTCTTTGTCTCTTGTGATGTCATGCTATATTTTGTGTGGGTGATTGTTGGACCCAGTTCAATACTTAATATAAAGAGCGAAAAAGGGACACTATAGATTTTATTTGACCTTATCAATGTTTTTCGGGAGGGCCGACTATGTGCAAATCCTTGCCTTTTCTTGCATCCAGCGTATCTCTCTCGGTGAGAAAACGCTTGATTTTTCGTGTTTTCATAGCTATATCGAGATATCTTGATATAAGAATACACCCTCTGCCAAGAGTGGCGATCAAAGCCCGAGGCAGGTCATACGGAGGATAGAGTGCCCGATTTCAGGTCCATACTTGACGACGACAGGATATATTTCTTTGACGGTGGTTACGGCACCTTGCTGCAAGGCAGGGGGCTTCCGGCTGGGCTTTCTCCCGAATTGTGGGGGTTAAAGGAGCCTGATGTTATCCGTGGTGTGCATCAGGATTACCTGGATGCCGGTGCGAATGTTCTGACAACCAATACCTTTGGCGGCTCCCGGCCTAAGCTTGGTCTTGATGCTGATCCGTATGAGCTGAACAAGGCCATGACCCGGATCGCTCGAGAAGTGGCCGGAGACACTGCCTTTGTCGCCGCATCCATCGGACCTACCGGTCATTTTGTGCAGCCGCTCGGTGACATGACTTTCCGTGAATTGGTGGACATATACAAAGAGCAGATCAAAGGGTGTGTTGACGGCGGTGCCGACCTCATCCTTGGTGAAACGCATTTCGATCTGGCAGAGGCTCGGGCCGTGGTTATCGCCACTCGTCTGGTCTGCGATTTACCAGTGGCCATGTCCATGACATTTGAAGGGCCAGCTTCCTTGACCGGTACTTCGCCGCTGACATTCGTGGATACTATGCAGAATATGGGCGTGGAACTTATTGGCACCAACTGTTCCGCCGGTCCCGAGCAGATGCACGAAACCCTGCGTTCCTGGCAGTGCCGATTGGAGACCCCGACCTTTGCCGAGGCCAATGCGGGGCTTCCCGAATTGGACGACGATGGCAACACCTCTTTCCGCCTGCCGCCCGAGCCGTTTGCTGAACAGGCTGTTGGATTTGTGGATCTCGGTGCAAAATTTATCGGTGGTTGCTGTGGCACTACCCCCGACCATATCCGTGCCTTGCGAATCAAGGTGGGGGACGCCTCGTGGAAACGGCCGCAAAAAACGGACAACGCCCAGATGGTGCTGACCTCCCGTTCTTTTTCCGTGCCTATTGGTTTCGATCATCCCGGTGTGATCATCGGTGAACGAATCAATCCCACCGGCAAAAAGCAGCTTATCGCGGAATTGCAGGAAGGAGTGTTTACCGAAGCCCATCGGTTTGCCACCGAACAAATTGAACTCGGCGCACCTGTGCTCGACGTCAACGTGGGGGCGCCCATGGTGAATGAAGTTGAGTTGCTGCCTGAGCTTGTCACTTCCCTTGTTGGTCGGTTCACCACGCCGTTGTCCATCGATTCTAATGACCCCAAAGCCGTTGAAGCCGGCTTGTGGAATTACCCTGGTTCACCGTTGGTTAATTCCATCTCCGGTGAACCCGGCAAGATGGAAGAACTCGGTCCCCTGTGTAAACTCTTTGGCGCTCCGTTCATCCTTTTGCCTATTGTGGGCAACAAATTGCCGGTCACTGCCAAAGAGCGGCTGGTTGTTATCGCTGATCTTTTGGCTCAGGCTGATAACCTAGGTATACCGCGCCGTTTGATTATGGTGGACGCGCTTGCTTTGACCGTTTCTTCTAAGCCCGAAGCAGCCCGTCATTCCCTTGATGTCATGCGTCACTGCCGTGACGAATGGGGATTGCCAACTACCATCGGGTTGTCGAACATTTCCTTCGGGTTGCCTGCTCGTGAATTGCTCAATTCAACTTTCCTGAGCATTTCCATGGTGTCGGGATTATGTTCATTTATATCCAATCCGAACTCAGAGCGTATTCAAGAGGCGTTGCATACTACCGAGGTCTTGCTTAATCGCGATCCGCAGGCCGAGCGGTATATCGAGAAGTTCTCCGATTGGACCGGCGGCGGTGGTGCTGCCCAATCAGGGTCTGCTCCTGCCAAAGGTGATGATACACAAGGCCTGTCTCCTGTGCAGGCTGCCGTGATCAAAGGTAATAAGGACGGCATTCTTACTCTCGTAGATGTCGAACTTGAAGCGGGCATCAAAGCTATGGATATCGTCAATGACATGCTCATTCCCGGTATTCTTATCGTCGGTGATAAATATGAAAATAAGGAATATTTTCTGCCGCAGCTTTTGCAGTCCGCCGAGACTATGCAGAACGCTTTCAAGCGTCTTCAACCGTTGCTCGAAGAGGACGGCGATGCAGGCGAAAAGCCTGTTGTCATTATGGCCACTGTTGAAGGTGATATTCACGACATCGGCAAGAACATCGTCTGTTTGATGCTCAAGAACTATGGGTTTGACGTTGTTGATCTCGGTAAAGATGTGTCTGCCGACAAGATCGTTGACGCTGCCGAGGAAAATGACGCAGCCATTATCGGATTGTCTGCGCTTATGACCACGACCATGGTGCGCATGGAAGACACTGTGAAGCTTGTTGAAGAGCGTGGTCTCAAGGCCAAGGTCATCATCGGCGGGGCTGTTGTTACCGAGAAGTTCTGTAATGCCATCGGTGCGGCCGGCTGGTCCACCGACGCTGTCTCCGCCGTCAAGCTGGCACAAAGATTGACGCAATAAAAGATGTCTCTGACGGCTGGGTGAAGGGGAAGAAAAACCCTTTCGAGAAAGGTCCTTTTTTCCCCTTTCACCCAGTCCTTTATCCCCTTCTTTTTCCGAAGCTTTTTATGGGCGCCTTTGCGCCTGTTTGCAAAAAACGAATAGAGTACATCTATTTAATTTCATTTCGTTATCGGTCATTTGCCGATGAGAGGTGTGCTTCTTTGCGTTCTGTGTCGGCAAGTGCTAGGACATCTGCGGCTGACAGGCATTCCTGCGGCCCAAAAAATAGAGGGGTTGCTCGCCCCGGAGATGAATTATGCACAACGACGAGACTCAAGAATTTCTGGCTTCGCTTCCCGAGTTGGAAGAGGGCAAGACATATTGTTTTAAATGTTATCCCGGCATTGAATGTTTCAATGCCTGTTGTAGCGATCTGGACATGATCCTGACGCCGTATGACATTCTGCGTATGCGTGGGGCATTAAATATGTCCAGCATCGAATTTTTGCGCGTATACACCACCGGACACCATGCCCCGGATACCAACTTTCCGGTGTTCAAGTTTCGTATGACCGATGATAAGGCTCGGACTTGTGCCTTTGTTTCGGACAAGGGCTGCCGTATTTACAATGATCGTCCTGGCGCATGCCGCATGTACCCATTGGGTCGTGCCACCAAGCCCGACGGGAAGGGTGGCGTGTCCGAGCAGTTCTTCGTCGTCAAGGAAGATCACTGTAAGGGCTTCTTGGAAAAAGACGAATGGACCGGCAATTCATGGAAGGAAGACCAAGGTTTTCAAGAGTACACCGCGCACAATGATCGGTACATGTACATCTTGTCCCGTATCAAGCAGGAAAGCCATCCCGTATCCGAGAAAATGAGCCATATGGCCGTTCTGGCGTTGTACAAAGTCGATGAGTTTCAGCGGTTTATTACGAAAATGCGTCTTTTTGAACGCGTTGAGGTGGACGAAAAGCGTCAAAAAGCGATATTGGAAAATGAACATGTTGCCTTGGCTTTTGCCATGGATTGGTTTGAGCTCATGCTCTTCCATGATAGCAGCAAACTTAAGACCAAGGGAGTGACGCCGCGTGGGCCTGCCTGTAAATCCTAAACTCATGTCCATCCGTACTTTCTTGAAAAAGAAGGCGGAGTTCATGCCCGGCCACAAGCTGGTCTTTACCAATGGTTGCTTCGACGTGCTGCACTCTGGTCATGTTGATTTGCTGACACGTACCCGTGCGCTTGGTGATTCTCTGGTTCTCGGTCTCAACTCCGATGAATCTGTCAAGATGCTTGGCAAGGGGGATGATCGTCCTTTGAATAATCAGGATGATCGTGCGTTTGTCTTGGCCGGACTGACATGCGTGGATTACGTCGTCATTTTTCATGAATCCACGCCGCTTGAGTTGATCAAGGCGTGTCGTCCGCAGGTTCTCGTCAAGGGTGGCGATTGGCCCGTGGATACAATCGTGGGCGCAGATGTTGTGGAAAAAGCGGGTGGCGAGGTGCACAGCCTTCCCTTGCTTGAAGGATATTCGACAACGGACTTTCTTGAGAAGGTCCGAAACAGTTAATTGGTAGTTATGCAGAAATTTAAATTAGTCAGCATGGTCAAAGCCGCGGGTTGAGCGGCTAAGATCGCTCCAGGGGACCTGGAGATAGCACTTTCCGGACTGAATGTCCGACACGATGACCGCGTTATTGCCGGAGGCCCTGGCGATAGCGAGGACGCTGCTATTGTGTCTTTCCCCGCTGGCAAGGCACTTGTACAGACCGTGGATTTCTTTACGCCGGTCGTCAATGATCCGTACCAGTTCGGACGCATTGCCGCAGCCAATGCTCTTTCTGATGTCTACGCCATGGGAGGCGAACCCTGGACGGCCATGAACATCGTTTGTTTTCCTTCGGATAAATTGCCGTTGGAAGTGTTGACGGCCATCCTCCAGGGAGGACAGGATGCCGTGGACGAGGCAGGGGCTATCGCTGCCGGTGGTCACAGCGTGGATGACGATGAAATTAAATTTGGAATGGCCGTGTCTGGCATTGTGGACCCGAACTGTTTCGCATCAAATCGGGGCGTTGAACCCGGCGATGAACTGATTTTGACCAAGCCTATCGGGACTGGAGTACTGGCAACGGCGGTCAAAGGCGAAATGCCGGGTTACGAGCCGATGGAAGCCATTTTGTATGAAACCTGCGGTCGGCTTAACAAGACGGGTGGCGCGGTTATTCGGGAATTCGGTGTGAAAGGTGCAACCGATATTACCGGCTTTGGTCTTGGTGGTCATCTGCTTGAATTGGCTGAGGCGAGTAACGTTCGTTTGGAATTGCGTATGAAGAATGTTCCGCTGTTGCCAGGAGCTTTGGAGATGGCCTCCATGGGAATGTTGCCTGCCGGGTCCATTTGCAACCGTAAATATTATTTGCCCAAAGTGGATGTTGCCGAAGGGCTGGATCCCATTCATTTTGATTTGATGTTCGATGCCCAGACCTCGGGCGGTCTTCTTTTGGCAGTCAAGCCGGATCAGCTCGATCAGGCTATGAACATGCTTATTCATGCCGGTGACGTTGCTGCCCATGTCGGCAGGGCTTATGCTATTTCTCCCGGCCAGGCCTCATTGGCAATTCTTTGATTTGATCAGATCTTTTCGGGTGTGGTCATTTCGGTCATGACGCGTTCTATTTCTTTTCGCAGTTTTTCCATGTCAAACGGTTTGGCGATGTAGCCGTTCATCCCCGCTTCCATGAATCGGTCCTTGTCTCCTTTCATGGCGTGTGCCGTCAGCGCTATAATCGGTATGTCGATACCGAGATCCTGACGTATGGCGCGGGTGGTTTCCACACCATCCAATCCCGGCATTTGGATATCGGTGAGAAAGAGGTCAAAAGGTTCACACTTGAGTTTCTCCAAGGCCTTTTCACCACTGTCGACGCACAGTGGGACGTGTCCGAATTTTTTCAGAAGACGTTCCACGACGACTCGATTGACGCGCTCGTCTTCCGCCACCAATATGGACAATCCCTGTTTATGCAATCCGTTCAACTGGGCGGACGAGCATTGTGACGGTTCCGCAACCCGTTTGGCTTGAATGGTAAAGATGATCGTGGTGCCTTCATTCAAACGGCTTTCAACATACAGATTGCCGTTCATGAGCGAGACCAGTCGGTGCACGATGCCCAAACCGAGCCCTGTGCCTTGATATTTGCGTGTCGTGGATCCGTCTGCCTGGGTAAATGGGTCGAATACATCCGTGACTTTGTCGGCGGGAATTCCAATGCCTGTGTCTGTTACCTGAAAAAAGATACTGACGGTGTCATCCTTCGAGGTGGAATTCAGAGGGTAGGCCTCGACATGGATGGAGCCTTGGTCTGTGAATTTGGCAGCGTTGCCGACGAGATTGAACAAGATTTGTCGGAGTCGTCCTTTATCGGCCATGAAAAAACGAGGGAGGTCTGGATCAATGGTCCACACCATATTCAGGCCACGTTCTTCGACATCAAGTCGGAAGGTTCCGATTACCGAGTCGAGCATTTCACCCAGTTCAAATTCGCTTTCTTCTAGCTCCAGTTTACCGGATTCAACTTTGGATAAATCAAGAATATCATTGAGAATTTGTAGAAGGTTGCGACCTGAATTAAGTGCTGTATTCAGATAATCCTGCTGTGTTGTTTCCAGAGAGGTGAGTTGTAATAATTGCATCATGCCGAGCAGGCCGTTGAGCGGTGTTCTAATTTCGTGACTCATATTTGCCAGAAATTCGTTTTTTGACAGGCTGGCAGCTTGTGCTTCCACCATGGCGTGTTCCAGTTCTACGGCCATGGTTTTTAGTACAGTAATATCCGTACCCATGTGCATGTGTACCAATCGTCCACGCAACCATTCAATTGCGCTGTCATAATTGAGATACCATGTTTTGTGCTCTTCGCTGTATCGTTCAGAAACAAAGGTCCCCGCAGGCTTGCCGTTTTCGTCGATGATCTTGTCCTTGGCGCAGAGTTCACACTTTTTGTCGCGGCCGCGGACGTGTTGGTAACAGGAGGTGGTGGCGTCACACAAACCGAATCGGTCCCGCATGTGGGCGTTCATGAAGAGAATTTCGTTGGTTTCCAAGTCGGAAACATAAATATAGGCACTCATGCCGTCGAGAATGGTCAATAGTCTTTGATGGGCCTGTTTGACCTCTGTAATATCCGCAACCATGGCAAAAGCGCCCAGATGATCTCCGTCTTCCGAAGTCAAAGGTGATGCTGACACCAATCCCCAGACCACGTGACCGTCTTTGTGGACGAATTGTCGTTCATAGCGGTTGCGCTTGCCGTGTAGAACCTCTCCTGCGTGTTTTTTGAAGTCTTTCAGTTCCTGAGGCAGGAGGAATTGTGTGTATCTTCGTCCAATAACATCAACAGCGTCATAGCCGAGGAATTTTGCCATGATGTCATTGACATATGTAATGCGCCAGTCGGTATCCAATCCTACGATGCCTTCGTTGGCGGTTTCCACGATGAGGCGGTATTGTTCCTGGGTCTTTTTTCTGGCTTCCTCAGCGTATCGAGAGTCGGTGACGTCTCTGGCGTAGACCGCGATAGTGGTCACCTTGTTTCCATCGACCACTGGATAGATGACACTTTCCAGCATTCTGCCACCCCAGACAGTATCTTCTGACACCGGCCGTTCTGCTGTTTTGGCTTTGGTGAAGGCTTCTTTGACGGTATTCGCCAACATGTCCGGCATGAAATCGAAGATATTGCAGCCGATGGCCTGTTCCACAGAGCGGCCAAGAATACTTGCCAAAGTTTGATTTGCGGCTAAAATCGTGCCTTTTAGTTCAAATAGGCCGACCGGTTCCGTAATGGCGTCCAACAAGGCGCGAACAGAGTGTTGGCTTTTCTTGAGCCGTTCTTCCATTTTTTTTCGATCAGTAATATCACGCGATGAACCGACAGACCCGAGCCATGTGCCGGACGTATCCCACAGAGCCTTGATGACGGATTCGACCCAAACCGTGGCCCCGTCCTTACAAAAAAGTTCCAATTCTATTCGTGTAATTGTGACATCATCACCAAGAAGGGCTTTTTCGCGAGCCTCATCAAAGGCTACTTTGAGTCGGACTTTAGAATCAGAAGGCATGCCGTCTTCGCCATTTGTTCCGACTACTTCTTCCGGGGTGAACCCGCGCTGTCGTTTTACCGATGGGCTGACGTACGTATATATGAAATCAGGGCCCATTGCCCAAATGACGTCATCTGTATTTTCAGCCATGAACCGGTATCGCTCATATGATTTGGCCGCTTCGAATTCAGCTGATTTTTGGGCTGTGAGGTCGCGGACTGTTCCCCATGTCCCGCCTTTGATTTGACTATTGGGGCAGTCCCATAAATTGACCTGAACCTGAATACGGTGTCCATCCGCCCGTACTAATTCTTTTTCGAATTTAATATCGTTTTCTTCGCTACTCAAGATATTGCGGATGAATTCGGCTTCAGCTTCACGATTTTCAGGCGGAGCGAAATCCAGAGGAGTTTTGCCGATCAACTCTTCCGCAGGGTATCCGAGCATGGTGCAAAAAGCTGGGTTAACTTTGAGAATGACACCTTCGGGATTGGTATAAACGAGGCCATCGCTGCTGGATTCGAACAACGCTTTGAAGCATCCGTCAGTCAACTCAAAGTCTTTGATTTTTATTTGACTGGATTGTTCGTTGGTGGGCTGGCCTTGCAGCGTTGTTTTTTTGGTCATGGCCGTCTGTTTTCCCTTGGATGGTGCATCTTTTGTACGATAGGCGAGAAGTATACTTTTTTCATCACAAATACCAATTATTTTCCTTGTGACTTGATGCAAATGGCGATGGCAGGTAGTATGTTCACAAACTGAAAATTCAGGGGGGGGGGGGAAGAGATGAAGTCGGATCAATACATTTTGCTTGAAGATGAGTTTGGCGCGCAGAATTACAAGCCGCTTGATGTGGTCATTGAACGGGGCGAAGGTATCTGGGTCTGGGACGTGGACGGTAACAAGTACATGGATTGTCTTTCTGCCTATTCTGCTGTGAATCAAGGCCATTGCAATCCCAAGATTATGGGCGCCATGTTTGAGCAGGCCAAAAAACTCACTTTGACTTCCCGTGCTTTTCGCAATGACCAGCTCGGTCCTCTCTATAAAGAGCTGTGTGATTTGACCAATTCCCACAAGGTACTTCCCATGAATTCTGGAGCGGAAGCCGTTGAGACAGCCATCAAAGCCGTTCGCAAGTGGGGTTATCAGGTTAAGGGAGTTCCCGAAAACAAGGCAGAAATTATTGTTTGTCGGAATAATTTTCACGGGAGGACCATCACCATCATTTCCTTTTCTACCGACCCGATTTCCACCACGGGATTCGGCCCGTTCACGCCGGGTTTCAAGGTTGTCGATTTTGGAGATGCCGCCGCATTTGAAGCTGCCATCAACGACAACACTGTGGCCTTTCTTGTGGAACCCATTCAGGGCGAGGCTGGAGTCATCATCCCACCTGACGGGTATCTTAAGGATATTCGTCGTATCTGCGATGAAAAAAGCATCGTCCTCATTTTCGACGAGATTCAGACTGGTCTCGGCCGTACCGGTGCGCTTCTGGCCGAAGAGCATGAAGGTGTCGAAGCAGATCTTACTCTTATAGGCAAAGCCCTTTCTGGTGGATTTTATCCGGTTTCAGCGGTGCTTTCCAATACCGAGGTACTCGGCGTGCTTAAGCCCGGTGAACATGGTTCTACCTTTGGCGGCAATCCGCTTGCCTGTGCAGTGGCTCGGACTGCGCTCAAGGTGCTCGTTGAGGACAAGCTCATTGAGAACGCGCAGAAAATGGGCGAGTATTTTATGGAAGGGTTGCGTAAAATCAAGAACCCTAAAATTAAAGAAGTGCGTGGGCGTGGCCTGCTTATTGGTGTGGAATTTCATGACAACGCAGGTGGCGCGCGGCAATATTGCGAAAAGCTCAAGGATGCCGGATTACTTTGCAAGGAGACCCACGAAACCATTATTCGGTTCGCTCCGCCGCTTGTTATTACTAAAGCTGACATCAATTGGGCCCTTGAACGAATCGTGCCCATTTTGAGTCTGTAAAGCCTTCGGGCCTACCGGCGGTCGCTTTCCGCGGGACCAGGACGCTGTCCTGGACCTGCCAGAGAACCTTTTGAAAAAGGTTCTCTGGACTCTCCAAAACTTTATATGTCGCCTTTGGCGAAGGAGTAATAAATAAAGTCCCTGATATATGTCAGGGACTTTTTTTATTTATTTTATCCCCGCGAAGCGGCATTAAAAAATTTAGGAAAAGGAAGGGATGGGGGGCTGGGGGCACTTACAACCCAAAAAAACGTCGAGCGTTGTCGCCGGTGATTTGCCAGATATCTTCGAGAGACCGACCTTTGATTTGGGCGATGCGTTGTGCTGTGAACGCGGCAAGAGCCGGATGATTTCGTTTGCCGCGCCATGGTTCAGGAGTGAGATATGGACAATCGGTTTCGATCATGAGTCGGTCAAAGGGGATTCGGGCAACGGCGGCTTGGGTCTCTTCAGATTTTTTACGATACGTCACGGGGCCGGGAATGGATATATACCAGCCGTTGTTGATGATTCTTTCGGCGAGATCGATACCTGCGCCGAAACAGTGCCAGAGGACGGGATAATCCTTGAGTCCCTGTTCTTCGAGAATGGCGAGGGTGTCGTCGTTGGCATCGCGCGAGTGAATGATTATTGGCAGGGATAACTCTCGGGCCAAGACTATTTGTTTGATGAACGCGGCTTTCTGGATATCGTGAGGCACTCGTTCCCAATAATAATCGAGTCCGATTTCACCTACGCCCTTGAGCCGTGGGTCGGCCTTGAAATGATCGCGCATGCGGTTGAGCACATCGTCAGTCAGGTCGTTGGCATTGTTTGGATGGATACCGAGTAGAAAGGAAATATGTGGGTGCTTGTCGAAGAGTGACCGATTCTTTTCGTAGGCATCGGGTCCGAGAAAGACGTTGATGATTTGGCTGAATCCCGAGGCTGTAGCACGGGCAATGAGTTCGTCTCGATCTTCGTCAAAGTCTTCAAGATCGAGATGCGCGTGAGAATCCACGCCCCCGGCAGAGAGTGCCAGGGATTCCGGTTCAGGTCGTTTTTTTTTGGACATGGTGTGTTTAGAGTGCGTCCCATGCGGTCAGGACAGCGAGTTTTTGTTCATCGGTACTGTATGCGTCGGCGGTTTCCTGACCCGATTCCAGGGCCGCTGCCATATAAAGGTTATTTTTTTTGACCATGGTGACGGCCTCTTCCAGACAGAGTGCGGCATCCAGGACATCGCCGTCCGCACACCATAAGCCGTTTCCGGCCCAGTCCACTTCGCGGAGTTTGATCCATGGAGTGTAGCGTGGTTCGGGTTGAATCTGGCGCATGTAATCCCATCCACCGAAACCTGTGAATCCAACAGGCAAACAGCCGCAGGCCATGGCCTCAAGAGGAGGGAGCGGACAGCCTTCGGGAAAGCCTGTTACGAGAAATATGTGTGCGGTCCGCAGGGCATCGGCCACCTGATGGGTGTCCATACCTTCGATGGGCAGCCAGTTTACGGCACTTGGTCCGACGCGGTGTTCGAAAATAGCTTTGATCTGTTGGGCCAGAGCTTTGTTTTTGCGTGGCATGTAGGCCACGGTAATACGGCCTGGTTTTTTAGCGTTTGATGTGTGGTAGATTGAGCGGTCGATGCCTGGTCGGATGATGGGGGCGTCTTTGAAGGTACTTTGTTTGACGAATTGGGAGACAGGGTCGGATACGGCGAGGAATTCCACGGGCAGATTGTGCCAATCAACACCCTCGGGCAATGCGGAAAACAAGTAGGCCCAGTTCTGCACATAGTTGACGCAGTGTGCGCCAGCTTCCATGCCGGGGGCCAACGCGTTGACCCAACCCTCTGGAACTAGCCAGAGAGAGTCTTTGGTCAGTCGCAGATCAGTCCATTCGATGATCGGAGCGGCATCAGCCAGTCCGTCGGGTCGCCAGCCACCTTTTTCGCGAGCCACAAGACAGACATCTCGGTTAGCCTGATGAAGAATGTCGGCAATCTGTCGTAAGACGGTGATGCCACCGGTTGGTTTGCTGACTGGAGGCAGAAAAATACATGTTTTCATGATGCTTTAATTGAAACCATAATCCGTCGGATTTGGCAAGGAAAGGGTGCGGGGCGGACGAGGAGAGGGAAGCCCGCCCCGCAGCAAGGGAAGGAGTTTTACGCTGAGTTGTGGGTATGTTTAACCCCTTGGCAGGGGCGGTGCTTTTCAGAGAGGTGTCGGATTTGTTGCGATAGAGCGGCAAGGATTCTCGCCGAAGGCGCATCTTCCCAATAAAAAAGGCCGCTCCAAGCGGCCTCTCCTTGCTCTTCTCTAGGGCTTAAGCTGACTCAATAGCATCCCTGCTAACATTAACCCACAACCCATCAACGCCCGCAAACTCAACACTTCACCAAGCATCAAACACCCACCAATAACTCCAAATACCGCTTCAAGGCTGAGAAGGACGGCAGCATGGGCCGGTTGCGCATCGCGTTGCGCAATCACCTGCAAGGTATACGCAATACCCACGGACAGGAAACCACCGTAAGCAATCGCCGGGGCTGCGCCAATAAGGCCTGTCATGGTGATTTCTTCGGTGGCGACAGCGCCAATAAGACTCAGGACTGCGCAGGCCGAGAATTGTACAATGGACAGTTTGATGGCGTCCACCGCATCCAGACCGGGGGAAAGTTTACCCACGAGAAGCACGTGTCCTGCCCAAAACACTGCGCTGACAAGGACCAACATGTCACCAAAGGAGATGGCGAGATCGGAGGTGACTGACAGCAAGTACATGCCGACAACGGCCAATCCTGCGCCAACCCAGGTTCCCCATCCGGTTTTTTGGGCCAGAAAGAGACCGAATATTGGGACGAAAACGACGTATAGGCCGGTGATGAATCCCGCTTTGCCGGCTGTGGTAGCTTCGAAACCAAACTTGGCAAGTTGGGGGCCGGCGAGTCCCATTTGTTGCAAGGAGGCTCCCACGAACAGTGCAATGCCGAGTAGACCTCCTCCGATAAGCATTTTTTTTCTATCCACACCCGCTGTGTTGGAGGAGCGGTTTTTCTGCATGTAGAGAATGAGTGGGACTAGAGCAAGTGCGCCCAGAGCAAATCGAATACCATTGAAGGTGAGCGGACCAACGTGGTCCATGCCCACGCGTTGCGCCACAAAGGCCAGCCCCCAGATGACGGCTGTGATGAAGAGCAAAATGTCGGCGCGAAGTGTACGAGAATTCAAGCGGTAATCTCCTTTGAAAAGATCACCTCATGTACTGCATTCGTTTACTGGCGGCAAGCGCACAGAGCGGGTATTACTCGGTGGAAGCTTCTTCCGCTTTCATCTGATCAACGGCGGCATTGGCTTTTTCCGCCAGTGATTTGATCATGTCCAGCAGATAGGGTTCAGCCTCGGGGGAGCCCTCGCGGGGAGCCCATTCCGGGATGTTTTTGTCGGAGTCCGGTTTATAAGGGCCGGTCTTGGTTTCGAATATCAAAGTGTCCGGTTTAAGCGGAATGAATGTGTGATAGACGTGCGGAGCTACGTCGATGCCGAAATTTTCCGTCCCGGGCTGAAGCAAAATGGTTTGTTCGACTTTTCCGTCATCACTGAATTGCACGTAAAGCATGGATCCGGCCATAACCAGAACGGTTTCGTCCTTGGGTGGGTCAAGATGCCGGTGGGGCATTACATATGTGCCCGGCTGCATGGCGTTGAACATGCGGTGAGCAAGTGCATCGTGGGATGTGTGCAGCTTTTGCAGCATCCGTTTGCGAGGAGCCTCCCTAGACTGGGCCAGCAAATCGCCGACCATGGTCAGGCTCAAGGGGGTGACATCGGTGTCGGGCGCATCCATAGCCACGGGAAGTTCGGTGGATTGTTGAGTCATGGGCAAGAGATATCCTGCCCATGAACTTTCGGCAAGTCGGCTAGTCGGCTAGTCGAGCTTTAACCCGAGAAGTGACAACTCTGAGTATGTCAGGTCGATATCACGGGGATGCACTCGTGAAGATTTGTAGAAGCGTGGCGACTTAATGATTTCCACTTCGGCTCCGGGACCGTCATCTTCCACAAACCGACGGTCAGCAGCCAGTACACATTCGTTGTCGGGGAGCAGGGCCTCCGCAATGTGCTGTGCCCGTTGGGTGAACAGTGTGGGATTGCTTCGATACAAAACATCGTAATAGACGCGATCTCCATGCTTCACTGTTCTGGAAAGAAGTAACAAGCATTGTGAACAACGGGTGGTTACCAATACTGGCATAACACGAAGGGGAACGTGGTCATCAAAGAAAGGCAAGTCTTGAGGGGCGGAGTGGGAACGAATTTTTCCTGGATCAACGATCAGTTCCAAGTTGTCATAGGGAACTTCGGTTTTGTGCCAGAGCAGTCGTTCTTCTTCAAGGACATTCATGCCGAGAGACTTGAAGAAATCGATCCGTTTGGGAGAAAGGGAGAAAACAGTGTAGGTCGTTTCCGGGTCGGCCGTGGCCATTTCGAGCATTCTGCTCCCCAGGCCGTTTTTCCGGTATTCTTTAAGAATGTACCAAGATGTGAAGTTGGTAAATCGTTCCCAGCACCCGTCAATGATGCGGTGGGAACAGATGTGGCCGTGAAAGCCAACAATCTTTCCTTTGTCTTCGGCCACAATGCCGAAGTCCGGTTTTCCTGAACACCAACCATGGGTAAAGAGAGCTCGCCATCGCTTTGGGGGGAAGGCTGGGTTCATGTGTTTTGTCAGTAGGGCGCAGATGGCGTCAAAATCATTCGGTGTGGCTCGACGCAGTATGGCAGTCATGGAACTTCCTATTTTGGTTGCGGCCAAATATCAGCCGGAACAAGCCATGTAACGCCAGTGTGCGCGGTGGTCAAGGCGAAGATGTCTTCAATAAATTGCCAAGCATCCCGGTCCATTTCAAGATGGTGTGTGAGCAGGCATGTTGGTTCGCTTTTGTCTGCAACGCCGGTTCGCTTCTCTTTCAGGTGGTTGACCAGAGAGTGAATGCATTTTTCCTGTCCAGCGAATCGAGCTTCTTTCTTTTTCCAGCTCAGGACATCGCAATGGGCATCGGCTATACGCAGATCGTTTGGCGGTACGGGGCGATTTTTTTTGTAGCTGGCGGACAGACCGCGAAAGCCCATGACAGGCAGGTAAAAAAGAAGTTCGGGGTCAATGCGGTTCCACGGTGGTACCAAAACAGGAACAAATCGGGTTTTGAAAAGTTGGCTGAGTTTGAGCATTCCGTCACGTAACTCGTCGAGCACAACGGATTTAGGCCTGTGTAATCCCAATTCCCAGGCACCTATGCCGGAGCCGGACGGAGCGTGGTTTATATGGGCATAGCCGTGTTGAAGAATCCAGAGATGCGACGCGTCAGATACGGTTTTGCGCATAGGTTCACCGGTTTTGGCCGGGACTGTCGCCAGTCCGCACGGCACGTCATACCGGTCGCTGATACGGATGAGCTGGTCCAGTTCCACTGTGGGTTCTGCTGCATCATCATCTCGCCACCAGAGTTCGGCCATCATATCGGCGCGCTTCCAGGCGTTGAGTTCCTGCAAAAGTGTGTTCATATTATCATGGGTCATATTCTCCTTTTGTATCAAAGGTTCTCCACAAAAGCCAATGGCTCCTCTGGCGTTTTCGCGCAATCCGTGGCAGGACCATGCTCGGAGGCCACAATTGACATGAATGTACCCCGTAACAGCATTATTTGGAATATGACGCGGAAGTGTAATTTCCGTTGTGAATATTGTTATTTCCCCCACGACAACACTCCGGTAACAGAGACATTGCCTGCCGAGCGCATCAAGGATTTTCTCGATAATACCGGGGAAATCTGGAAGGTGGGACTGACCGGTGGTGAGCCTTTTATCTATCCGAATTTTGTGGATGTGTGTGGGGTCTTGACGTCTTCACACATCATCGGTGTGGACACGAACCTGTCTATGTCCTCCAAAGTCAAGGAATTTGCCGAGCGCATTGACCCAAACCGGGTGCACAATCTGTATGTGGCTTTGCATATTGAGGAGCGGGAACGGATTAAGGGCGTGGATGCCTTTATCCGAAACGCACAGCTTCTCATGGACAAGGGTTTCGAGATTATCGTCAACTATGTGGTCCATCCAACGCTGGAAGGCCGTTTTCAGGCTGACCGGGAGTTTTATGCCAGCCACGGCATCACCATCACGCCCCGTCCGTTCAAGGGGGAGCATGATGGGCGACGGTATCCCGAAGCCTATGGTGATCGGGCTCAGGTCATTTTTGGCGATCACCCCGAGCAGGGCAAGAAGGTCGCCTTCAATTTTTATGGTGTTCCCTGTTCCGCAGGGCGGACCCTGTTGCGTATGGAACCGGATGGAACCATCTTTCGGTGCCCCGGAGACAAGACCGTACTCGGCAATGTCATGGATGAAGTTACGTTGTATGAAGGGCATGAGCCGTGCATCAAGAAACGGTGTCCCTGTCGCGGACTGGATCATGTGCAGTTGACCGATTTTGAAGCGCATATGGTGGACGGTGTTCAGTACGCCGTGGTGGCTGATAACGAACAGTCCAGGTTTGCATTTGAGCAGGCTACGGCGTTGGTTCCCAATGATCCGTGTGCAGAGAATAATCTTGGTGTGTTGGCGTGGCGTCGGGACGATCGAGAGGATGCCCTTCTTCATTTTGAGAATGCACTCAAGAGCGTGCCGGACAACACGCTTTATGGCCGTAATCGCGATGGGGCACAGGCTGCACAGGCTGACTTTGATCCGCAGATATGTCTGGATGTGAATTCTGATCTGATAAAGTAGAGGTGGCGTCATACTCGAATCTCGGGTAAGGGTCGCAATGTTGGCTTTTCTGGACAGAATGAACTCAAGACGGTAACGTCGCACCGTTGCCGAAATAGGATGATATTCGGCGTTTTTTATTGCCGCAGATAAACGATATGGAATCGAAAGCATATAATATACTGATGTATTCCCATGACACTTATGGTCTGGGACATATCCGACGCACCATGGCTATTGCCAGGAATCTGGTGGCGCAGGATGTGAACATTCTCATTGTTACCGGTTCCCCCATCGTCGGGCGGTATACCATGCCCAAGGGTATTGATTTTGTCCGTATGCCAGGCATGATCAAGAAAACCAACGCCATTTACGTTCCTCATTCCATTAAGGTTGATCCCAAGATCGCCATTTCCATTCGCAAAAATATTATTTCTGCCACTGCCAAGGCATTTAAGCCGGATCTTTTTGTCGTGGATAAAGTACCTACCGGCCTCAAGGGCGAGGTCCTGCCCACCTTGAAGTGGATCAAGAAGAACCTGCCGTGTACCCGCGTGGTACTTGGTTTACGTGATATCCTGGATGATGCCGAATCCACTCGTGCGGATTGGAAACGTAAACAATTTCCTGAAGTTTTGCGCGATCTTTATTCCGAGATCTGGGTGTATGGCTATAAAGCCATGTATGACCCGATCACTGAATATGCCTTTCCTGATGACATTGCGGAAAAGACTGTTTTTACAGGTTATATTCCGCGAAAAGCTCCGCGTACCCGTAAGGTCAGGCGTAAGCATAAGCAGGTTGTTGTTACCATCGGCGGTGGCGGTGACGGTTACAACGTGCTGGATACCTATCTCAAGATGCTTGAGACCAATGGTACCGTTGATTTCAAGACGCTTATGATTACCGGGCCGTTTCTTTCGCCAGAGCGGTTGGACGAATTGGCCGACCGCGCCCGTGCTCTCAAGGTTCAGATTAAGCCGTTCGTACGGAACATGGAAAAACGTATGGCCAAGGCCGATCTGGTGGTTTCGATGGGTGGCTACAACACCATGTGCGAAATTTTGTCCCTGAAAAAGCCGGCTTTGATTATCCCCCGTGACAATCCACGCCAGGAACAGCTCATCCGCGCCAAGGTTTTCAAAAAGCGTGGGCTGTGCGATTTTATCAAGTGGGGCGAAGTCACGCCCGAAACCATGCGGAAAAAGATCAATGGCCTGTTGGAAAACCCGACCCCCTACACAGCTGAACTTGAGACCTTTGCCATGACCGGTCTGGAAGTCATGCGTGAACGGCTTGAATATTTTCGAGAGCATTGCTTCTCTGAAGAAGTGTCCGAAGAAAACAGCGAAAGAGACTCCTCATAATGACGACCGAATCCAAAAAGAAAATCCTTGGCATGGTGCTCAAGGGGTATCCGCGCATTTCCGAGACATTTATTTCCAACGAAATTCGTTTGCTTGAAGAGATGGGATTCAACATCCATATTTACTCCATGCGCGCTCCCCGTGAAAATTTTTCTCACAAGTCCATCAAGGATATTAAGGCCAAGGTTACGTATCTGCCGTCTTCCATGGTCTGGGGGCTTCCGGCCTTCCTCTGGTACAACATTCGCCTCTTTTGCAAGATGCCCAAGCGGTACATGGAATGTCTTAAGCTTATGAAGTCCCGTTTTGCGTTGGCTCCCAAAAAGTATACTTGGGTCAAGCACATGCTTCAGGCCGGGTACATCATGCAGAAATCCGTGCTCGACGATGGTGTTGATCTGGCCCATATGCACGGTCATTTTGCGCATACGCCGACAACTGTTACCATGTACGCTGCTTTTCTTGCCGATATTCCGTTTTCCTTCACTGCCCATGCCAAGGATATTTATACTCAGGACCCGCGTCGTATTCAGGATAAAGTTGATCGGGCCAAGTTCGTGGTCACCTGTACAAAATACAATGCCAACCATCTTGAAAAAACAGTGGGCGGAAAGAAGCCTATCCATTGTGTGTATCACGGTATTAATCTTGACCTGTTTTCACCCAATGGGCGTGGAATCAAAGCCAAGACGCCGTATCATATTTTGACGGTCGCTCGTTTTGTGGAAAAGAAAGGGCTGGATACTGTGCTTATGGCCCTCGCCAAGCTGCGGAGCGAAGGGCTTGATTTTCGCTACACTCTTGTGGGTGAGGGTAAGGCTAAATTCAATCGCAAGATCGAAAAGCTTATTCAGGATCTTGGTCTTAATGATGTGACCACATTGACCGGCACTATTACTCACGATGACGTTATCGAGTTGCTCGGTTCGTCCGATTGTTTCACCTTGGGGTGTCGTGAAGCCAAGGACGGAGATCGTGATGGCATCCCCAATGTGGTGGCCGAATCCATGGCAACGGGTGTGCCTGTCACTGCCACGGATGTGTCCGGTGTTCCCGAATTGGTGGTCCACGAAGAAACCGGCCTGCTTTGTCCATCCAACGATGTAGATGCTTTGGCCGACATCATTCGTCGGTCCCTCACTGACGACGAGTTGCGCGCCCGGATAATTCCCGCTGCCAACGAGACTGTGCACGAACTTTTCAATAACAAGAAGCTCATCAACACGTTGGGCGAAATATACAAGTCGCACGGTGTTCCCTGTTCCAAATAGGAAGAGTGCCTGCCGGCGGCCTCCTTCGGAGAGACAAGGGCGCTGCCCTTGACCCACCAAAGGGCGAACCCCTTTGGAATCCCATGTCGCCTTCGGCGAAGTATGTAACTGTTATGGTTACTATTTGAGTTAAAGAAATGATTTATGCGGCGCATCATGTTTTTAAGCATGGTGCGCTTTTTTTTGTGCTTGATGGATTGCCTTTCGCCGAAGGCGGCACAAAAAGTTTAGGAAGGAGAGAGGGATAGGGGGTCTGGGGGAAAGGGAGAGAGGGAAGCCCTTTTCAAAGGGTTCCTTCTCTCCCTTTCCCCCAGCCGCCGGAGGCATCTTCTATCCCTTACTCTGTCCCAACATGAAAATGCCGAAGGTGGCGAAGAGGTTGGGCAGGAAGGTAATGACTCGGCCTTTTTCATCGTGATGGTAGGTGGAAATAGCAACTTCTTTGACGATAGGCACATTCATACCCTCGCAAAACCGGAGAAAATCGGTGATAGGTATGACCCGAATGTTAGGGGTGTTGTACCACTCGTAGGGGAGTTCCTTGGACATGGGCGCACGTCCGGTGAAGAACATCTGAAGCCGGTTCTTGTAGTGGGTGAAATTGGGGAACGAGACAATTCCGAGTTCGCCGACCCGAAGCATGTCCCGGATACAGGTTTCGGGATCGGATACCTGCATGAGCGCTTGGGATAAAATGACGTAGTCGAAGGCATTGTCGGGGTAATCTTCGAGTTCTTCGTAGATGTCGCCGTGAATGACGGATAGCCCCTTGGAAATGGCTTGGCCTGCAGCATCTTCGTCGATTTCTATACCCGTGCCGATGATGTGTTTTTCTTGCGTGAGGTAACTGAGCAGAGAGCCGGTTCTGCAACCGAGGTCGAGAACTTTGCTGCCCGGTTTTATCCATGACGCAATGACTTGAAGATCAAAACGCATTATTTGTCCCCCGTGATTTCGTTGCTGACCCGATTGAGAAAGCCGGAGAGCAGCCCGTTGAGGCGATCATTGGGCAACAGAAATGCATCGTGACCCCATGGCGCCTCGATTTCGCAGAAACTGACATCCAGCCCGTTTTTTTTCATGGCTTTGACCATGGCCTTGGATTGGTAGGTCGGATAGAGCCAGTCCGATGTGAATGAGATAACCAGATAGCGGCATGATGCGCGGGAAAATGCTGAGACGAGAGACCCTTCGCCGTGCTGGTTTTCCAAATTGAAATAGTCGGCGGCCTTGGTCAGATAGAGGAAAGAATTGGCGTCGAATCGATCAACAAATTTATTGCCTTGATAACGCAAATAGCTTTCGACCTGAAAATCGGCCTCGAAATCAAAGGAAAGTTCGACGCGATCCTGAAGTCGGCGGTCGAATTTGTGGCGCATGGATTCATCGGACAGATAGGTGATGTGTCCGACCATGCGGGCCACGGCCAGCCCATGCTCGGGGCGGCCAGTCTCGTAATAATCGCCCTTGTTCCATGTGGGGTCGGCCATGATGGCTTGCCGCGCGACTTCGTTGAAGGCGATGGCTTGGGCCGAGTGCTTGGTGGTGGTGGCGAGTGGCAGGGCAGCGCGGACTCGATCGGGATACCGTACAGACCATTCAAGGACTTGCATGCCGCCGACGGAACCGCCTGCAACGGCCAAAAGTGTGTCGATGCCGAGGTGATCGACAAGCCGACGCTGGCAGCGCACCATGTCGCCAATAGTTACCACCGGGAAAGAGGTTCCGTATGGGTGGGTGGTTTCCGGGTTGCGTGTCATCGGTCCGGTGGAACCCATGCAACCACCAATGGTGTTGGAACAGATGATAAAATATTTGTCCGTGTCGATGGGCTTGCCCGGGCCGACCATGAGATCCCACCAGCCGGGCTTGGGATCTTCTTCGTTGTAATATCCAGCTACATGCGAGTCGCCGGTCAAGGCGTGGCAGACGAGGATGGCGTTGGATTTGTCCTCGTTCAGCGTGCCGCAAGTCTCATAGGTCAGTGTCACCGATGGAAGAGTGCGGCCTGAATCCAGAGTCAGTCCAGAACCGCCTTCGTCAAACGTGAAGGTTTCTTTCTTGACCAGTCCCACGGATGGCCCGTCAGCATTGTGTTCAATATATTCGCTCATGTCGTGAAAGTACGGCAGAGCGGTTTAGGGGTCAATGGTCAGGCTGTTAGAACTCTTTGTTCATGATTTTCAGACAGCGTAACAGGGTGTCGTGGTCTTCAGGTGGACAGGCTCCGACGAGTTCTTCGGTCAGCTGCAAATGCAGCCTGTCGTGTTCTTCGAAGAGGGCGTCTCCCTTGTCCGTCAATTCGACGTTGATGGACCGACGATCAGTGTCGTGGGGCTTGCGGCGAACGCATCCCTTTGACTCCAGCCTGTCCACAAGCACAGTCAGTGTACCTGTGGTGATGCCCATGGCTTCGGCCAGCTCTTTCATACGCATGGCTCCATGGATGCCGAGAATTTCCAGAGTATGCATTTGTGGCAGGGTCATGCCCTTTTCCCGCACCACATCGTGTTCCCACGATGAGAGTTTTTCAAAGAATTCGATAATGGCGTGGTTGATTTCGTTGATCATGGTCGTCTCCTAAGTCGTAGATGTATACAGACTGTATGCACCAAAGGCTATGGTCATGACACCGGCAGTCCGCATGACCATTGGTTCGACCCAATCCTGTTCAAGTGTGCGAACGAAACCCGCGGCCTTGTATATCGCATAGATGACCGTTCCAAGAGCGGCGGCCGTGCCGATAGCATATGCACCGAATACCATAGTTCCTTTGAGGAGACTCCCAGAGTCCAGAGCATATGTATACATGATAGCCACGGTTGGGCATGGCACGATCATGTTGACGAAACCAATGGAGAATAATCCCCACGTTGTGATGGTATGGGCAGAAGGAGCCTTGTGCGTGTGGCCACAACTACCGTGGCTGTGCTGACATGTATGTTCGTGCTCATTCTTGTGTGAGTGCGTATGTCCGTGGTCGTGGTTATGCAGCAGGGAAGGTTTGACGATAAGGATGAGTCCAAGTGTAAGGAGTACCCCAAAGGTGATGATATCAATATAAAAGGAAAAGGATGCCGGGATTGCCAAAGAAATGGAACCGAGGGTCAGGCCGATGATAAGACAGGCGAGGGAAGTGCCTGTAATGAATGCTGAGGTCAGGGAGAACACTCGTTTTCCGTTTTTTTCGCCATATACAAATGGAGCCAGAACCAGCCACGAATGACCGCATGGATTTATGCCGTGAACAAGGCCGAGCACGATACTACTCTGAAGGGCTACCCAGAAAATTGAATCTAAAGGCATATGAATCTCTTTTGTTTGAATGTGGTATAGTTTGAATACCAAGATATATATTTATAGTTTAGTTTGATAGTCAAGGTAAAGTGGCAAAAAAAAGGAAACGCCTGTAATTAACGTTTCCTTAGTGCTTTTAAAAGACAGTAAATCAGTGTGTTATCGGATCGTCGAGGTTGGTTTATCACTTCGATTTTTCGTTGTTTTCCAGCGTTACAGATAATTCCGAGCCGGACTTGAGGAACAGGTCGCGTTGTGGGAACGGGAATTCGATGCCGTGTTCATGGAACAGGTTCCATATGTTGAGAAGTACCTCGCTTCGCACGTTGGCGACACCGCTTTCCGCGTCGCTGATCCAGATGCGGAGCTGGAGGTCTACTGAATTGTCACCGAAACCGATGAGGCGAGAGGCCGGAGCGGGATTGCGGAGGGCGCGCTTGACGCCTGTGCATGCAGTGATCAGGAGCTCCAATGCCTTTTCGACATCGGAGTCATAGGCAATGCCTACCGGAATTTTGATACGGACGTTTTTGTCCTTGTGGGTCCAGTTGATAACCTCGCCGGAAATGAGCAGCTCGTTGGGAATGAGATATTCCATTCCATCACGGGTGAGGATTGAGGCGTAGCGTCCATGCATCTCACTGACAACACCAAAGACCGTGCCTACTTCGATGGTGTCACCCGGCTTGATGGATTTGTCCATGAGCAGGAGAATGCCTGCCACGTAGTTGGAAAAGATTGTCTTGAGGCCGAATCCGATACCCACACCGAGCGCGCTTGAAAATATGGCGAGGCTGGTCAGGTCGATACCCACGCTGGACATGGCAAATAGGATGGCCGCTGTATACAGTCCGGTCTTGACCGTTTTGGTCATGAGCACCTGAACCGAAGGTGACAATCCTGAAATGGCGTTAATACGGTTCGTGGCGAATTGAGCAACAATGACTGCGGCCTGGAGGAACAGTGCGGCCAGCGCCATGCCTTTGATGACCCCAAAGGCCGTGAAGGACGTCTCGCCGACGGTGATGCGCAGGCCTTCCAGAAAACCCGTGATCGGGGAGAGCAATCCGAAGATGCTGAGGGCTGCGACGGTCCAGACTATCACAGCCACACCGCGTGCGAGTGTGTGGTTGGGCATCATGCTTGTCAGGAATCGGATAATGATCCAGGCCACAGCCAGATCGCTGGCTGCGTCAAGTACTCGGGGCGTTAAATCCATGGACCAGAATATCGCTGCGCAAACCTGCATTAAAACGATGAACAGGGCCACATTGCCAACGTCCACCAAGGCCCTGAGTAGGGAGCGGCCAAGGTCGTTTTTAATAGTATCGTCCACCCATGCGAACAAGCGGCGTTCCAGACCTCGCCAAAGAAGGACTGTCAACAGATAGGCACCGAAAACGCATCCCCATTGGGCAAGCATTGCTCCGGTCAGTACCGTGGAGTGAAGCCAGTCACTGAGGAATTTGATCGCGAATTCTATTTTTTCTTGCATGGGCAGCCTTATGTCCGGTGAGTGTTAGCTTCGGGCTATCAGGTCGATAACTGTTCCTGCAAACAAGGCCACGGAAATAATGCCGTTCATGGTGAAGAAGGCGACGTTTACACGACTCATGTCGTCGGGTTTGACGAGCAGGTGTTCGGCCATGAGAATAAGTCCCATTGCCGAGGCTGTGATGAAGTAGATGACGCCAAGGCCTGCGGCCCAGCCTGCAAGCAGGAAGAATGCTGCGGTGGTCGCATGACTCAAGGTGGAGATGCCGAGTGCGGCAGGCACACCCAGTCTGGCCGGGATGGAAAACAGGTTTCGTTTGCGGTCAAAGTCTGCATCCTGACAGGCATACAGCAAATCGAACCCTGCGACCCACATGGTCACGCCGCAAAAAAGCAGGACCGCGGGCAGCGTCACGGTTGGTTCTACACACAACCAGCCAGCAACCGGAGCCAATCCCAGTACCGAACCGAGTGCGAAGTGGCACCAGTAGGTGAACCGTTTGCAGAAGCTGTATGAGGCGGACATGATCAGGGCAACCGGCGACAGTTTGAGGCACAGAGGATTCATCATGGCGCAGGCAACGATGAAGACCACGGCGGTTCCCACAATGAACATCAAGGTGAAGGCCGTTGAGAGTTCGCCTGTAACCAGTTCTCGTTTCTGAGTGCGTGGATTTTCGCGGTCGATGTCGAGGTCCGCATATCTGTTGAAGGCCATGGCGAATGAGCGGACTGCGACCATGGCCACTGTCAGCACAACCAGATTGTAGAATCCCGGCCAGCCGTCTGCGGCCAGAAATGCGCCCATATATGCAAAAGGCAGGGCAAAGATCGAGTGTTCAATTTTGATCATCCGGCACACCGTGCCGAGGTCTTTGACGAGTTTCATGTGGTGCCTGTTTTTTATTATTAATACCTGTTTATCAGCGTTGCCCCGATGATGAGGAGGAAAACGCCGGCTATTCTCTGCCAGGAAATGGTGTGTACGTTAAAGCTTATTAATCCGTAGTGGTCAAGGATCAAGGCGGCTATGAATTGTCCGGCCAGAAGCCATGCCATCATGGTCGCCGCGCCAAGTTTCCCCGCCAGAATGATGATGGCGAAGACAAAGAACGCGCCAAGTGCGCCGCCTGTCCACGCCCACAGCGGGGCAGATGTTGCCATGCCCAGAGATGGAACAGGTGCTTTGGTGGCGAATGCGTAGGCGATCAGGACCAATGTGCCGATGGCGAATGAGGCCGTGGCAGCCCAGACGGGGTCTCCCAGTGATCCTTTCAGTCGTAAATTGATACCTGCCTGTACCGGCATCATAGCTCCGGCCAGCAAAGCGAATAAGACATACATCCATTTCATGACGACTCCAGTGTGGTTTGTCATTTGAAATACTATCGCTGTTTAGAGCGTTCGTCCATGGATTTGGGATTGGAATTACGCGGAATTGTTTGTTGTCTGTAACCGAAGTGGCACCCTTTACGTTCTCGAAATCTTTATGAAGGTATCGAATCAATCAGACAGGGAGGACCCTAATGACCAAGACACAGATCAAGGAAATTCGTATGCACCTCGTACAGGGGTTGAACACCATGACAGAGCCTGACGTTGATGAAGCTCTGGTCGTGGAAAATTGTCCGGACGATACCGATTTTGCATCTCAACTGGCTCAGCATGGGCTGAATGTATCAATACATCGACGTCGTGTGACACGAATTCGGGAGATGGAAGACGCACTTCGGCGGTTGGCAGAAACCGATTACGGCGTGTGCGAGGAATGCGGCGAAGAGATCGGCGTAGCCCGACTCAAGGCCAATCCTGCGGCTCGGTTGTGTGTTCTTTGTCAGTCTGCGGCGGAAGAAGGGCTTACACGTTGTGCTTAACGCGCTTTTTTCCCATGGAGGTTCCCATGGCTGGCTTTAAGTTTTCCGTGGACATGCATGTTCATTCCAAATTTTCCACCCGTCCGTCGCAATGGATTTTGCAAAAGATCGGGTGCCCGGAAAGTTTCACCGAACCACTTGATTTGTACAACATTGCCCGCGCTCGTGGCATGGATATGGTCACTATCACTGATCATAACACTATTGATGGTGCGTTGGAGATAGCCCATTTGCCGGGGACATTTATTTCTGAGGAGATCACGACATATTTCCCGGAAGACAAGTGCAAGCTTCACGTGCTTGCTTATCATATATCCGAGTCGCAGCATGACGACATTCAACGATGCCGTGAGAATCTGTTCGATCTTGTTCCCTATCTACGGGAACAGGGCATCGTCCATGTCCTGGCGCACCCGCTTTTTGCCGTCAACGACCGCCTGACGCCTGCCCATTTTGAGCAGGCGTTGCTGCTTTTTGACGTGTTTGAGGAAAATGGTACCCGCGACGCTCGGCAGAACAAGACGCTCCGGGATATCATCACCAAGCTGACGCCCATGGATATCGAGCGCATGTCAAACACCTATGGCATCAAGCCTCATGGAGATGTCCCGTGGGAAAAAGGGCTGACTGGCGGGTCTGACGATCACAGCTCGCTCAACATTGCGCGCATGTATACCCGGTTTACGGGTGGCCCGTGCATCAACAGTGTGCTGGATGGTGTGGTGGATCACACGTGCGCACCCGCTGGGACACCGGCCACACCCCGCACCATGGCGCATAATCTGTACGGCATCGGTTATCAGTTCTATTGTTCACGAACGGGGAACATGCGGCCTGAGGTGTCGGAACATCTGTGCTTTCGATTTCTCAAGTCGATACTGGCCCCGGGTGAGGAAAAGAAGCCGACGATTTCCAGTTTTTTTCAGCGACTCATCGGGCGAGGCAAGGCTACTTTGCATAGAGAATATGGCCCGAGCGACTCCGTGCAGGAGCTGTTGCTCAAGGAAGCCGGGGATATTATCGCCCACGACCCTACGTTGATGCGTATTGCACAGGGCAATGTCAACGATGTGGTTGAGCTGGAAAAGGAATGGGCGCGATTTGTTTCACTTGCGGCCAACCGGGTTCTTTCCGAATTTGCGGATCGGACGCTGAACTCGGTGCTTGGCGCGAATCTGTTTGATGTTTTTCATTCCATTGGATCGGCGGGGTCGCTCTATGCCCTGCTTGCTCCATATTTTGTCGGGTATGATCTTTTTTCCTCGGAACGCAGTTTTTCCCGGGAATGCATGGCCCGGTTTCAGCATAAAAAGAGTTCTCGAACCGGCGATGATCTTAAAATAGCACATTTTACGGATACCTTTGACGAGATCAATGGCGTGGCCCGGACCATTCGACAACAGCTCAAAATGGTGGCCCGTCACGGCAAGGATATGACCGTGATAACCTGCGGAGCCAATGCGGATGTTCCCGGTGCGGTCAGTTTTGCTCCGGTAGGGCGGTTTTCTGTTCCTGAATACCCGGAAATAACGCTTTCCTATCCACCGTTTCTGGAAATGCTGACGCATTGTTTCGAGCAGGAGTACGATTGCATTTTGGCGGCAACTCCCGGTCCGGTCGGTTTGGCGGCTCTTGCCATATCTAGGATATTGAAGCTTCCGTTTCACGGCACATATCACACGGCGTTTCCCGAATACGTGGGCGCGTTTACCGAAGACGCTGCCTTGGAAGACGGATGTTGGCGGTATATGAGTTGGTTTTACAACCAGATGCAGGTCATTTATGCGCCGTCCGAGGCGACCAAGTTCGAGTTGGCCGACAAGGGAATCGACCCGGAAAAAATCGTAACTTACCCACGCGGTGTGGACACAGATCGTTTTCACCCGGATAAGCGTAACGGCTTTTTCAATCAGTTTGATGTGGGTAGTCGGACCAAGCTTTTGTACGTGGGGCGCGTGTCCCGCGAAAAGGGTTTGGATGTGCTTGCCGAGAGTTTCAGGAAGGCCGTGAAGATGCGGGATGGATTACAGCTTATCGTGGTGGGTGACGGTCCCTATCTTAAGGAGATGCAACGCATACTCCGGGGCATGCCGGTGACGTTTACCGGTGTGCTCAAGGGAGAACCGCTTGCACAGGCCTATGCCTCGGCTGACCTATTCGTCTTTCCTTCGGCCACGGATACTTTCGGTAATGTGGTGCTGGAAGCCCAGTCATCAGGCCTGCCCGTCATTGTCACGGACAAGGGCGGTCCGGCAGAAAATGTTCTGCCCAATGAAACCGGCCTCATTGTCCCAGCGGATAATTCTGATTCCCTGCTTCGGGCCATCATCCACATGGTCGACACCCCGGAGCGCATCGAATACATGCGCCTCAAAGCCCGCGCCCACGTGGAAAAGCGCACCTTCGACGCCACCTTCCTCAAAACCTGGGAAATTTTTGGATCACACGTCGCCGCCTGATCTAGTTAAAAAGGAAGAAGTCCCAAGATATTTAAGAATGCCTTTGGCTATTTATCTTTCAATTCCGGGTGCCGTTCGTAGAAACCCTCAAGAGGTTCCAGTTCGGTTTGGCATTTGGGGCAAATTTCATTTGGGACTTCTGCGAAAGGAAGTGCCGTTTCGCATTTTGGGCATATGAATACCTCTGCATAGTCTCGTTGGCCTTTGCGAAAAGCCATGATGAACATGAAAAGGCCAATCGACGCTACGATTATGCCAAGTGGTATATTGTACGAGCTCCAATCCCAGCAAAATGGCCAGTGCGCATCACACCACTGAGGTGTTGTTGCTATTTGGTATCCAAGACATGTATTAACGACCCCACCAAGTAGCGTGAGAACGTTTACTCTCTTTTCTCTTAGAGATTTCATTTGATGATTCCTTGTTGCCCAAAAGAATTTCGAGTGTTTCCTTGGCAATGTTTTTTCCTGCGACAAGAATTTTGCCTTCTTCTGTTTCCGGGGGGAGGCTGTCATTAAAAACATCATTAACAATACGAGGTGTTTTCTCAACCTTTTGAGGATTTGCCTTTGCCCATTCTATCCCGGCCTTAATGGCGTCTTTTCCTTTTCCTGCGACAGCCTTCGTCGCTTCTTTCCCTTGCCTGATAATCGTCGGCGCGGCTGCAACGGCTGCTGGTGCGGCTTTGGCAATTCCCGCGCCGCCTGCGGCAGTTGCGCCAATTCCTGCGTTGATGGCCGCGGCTCCTGCCATGGCCTTTGCAGTTCCTTTGGTGGCCTTGAAGTGATCGTCTTTATTTTTCCCGGCCAACGCTCCGAGGCCATCCGCAGTAAGAGCGGCCCGCCTGTCAAAAAAAAGAGGGAGCCTCGGCCAGATAGCACCAAGACTCCCATGTGTTATTTATCTTTCAATTCCGGGTGCCGTTCGTAGAAACCCTCAAGAGGTTCCAATTGGGTTTGGCATTTGGGGCATGTGTGATTGCCAACATTGCGGAAATCAACTGCTGTTTCGCACTTGGGGCAAATGTAAGTTGATTCCCTCTTATTAATTGAATGCCTGCGACGGAACCATATGATGACTGGTGAGATTATGCCAATCAAGAACAGTACAAGGCCTGCTATTCTAGGATACATAACTGGGATGTTTCGAATGTGTAAGCTGCCCGTGATTATCGCCATAGCTCCTATCAATATGAGGCATCCAAACAATGCCGCTTCTACGAATCGTAAATGCATATACCCTGCTATTTTGTTATTGTGTCACATGCTTCTTTTACTGCATACCCCAATCCTTCATATGCGGTTTGGGGCGGAGATGGGTCGAATGCTCCTGTCACAAAATCACCAATTTTTTGCGCAGTCACAGGGTTTGTGAGTCCCGTTGCCGTAGCCGTGATGACTCCCGGCGAGCTGGCGACAACTGCCGCAGGGGCAAGTCCGAATCCGATGGTTCCTAATGTCCAGTTCCTGAAATCATCATTAGTAACGAACGAATTAAATAATGAAGAAAAGGCTTTGCCTATACCTGTGCCGATCCTTTTCCTTGCTTTGTTCATGTATTCATAACTGTATTCTCTCGGGCCGGTGTATATTTGACTGGTGTGAACACCGTTTTTCTTTTCTTCGGTTTTTAAAGCCTCTACGTCCTGAGGTGTGCTTCTCGTTGACGCCTGTTCGGAAAATCCATTCCAGCCTCGACTTGCATCACTTTCCTCATAATTCTTAACAGCTTCCTGTTCCCGTTTTGTTCGCATGGCCGCCTGTTGGATTCTGGTGGCTTTGCTCATCAGACCGCCTTTGTCTTTTGGGCTGGGGCGTGCAGGGCTTTGTTCGGGACTTTTGTCTTCGTGTACGACATTATTTTTGGGCGTCGCGTCAGAAATACCTGTCTTGACGGGGTTTCCTCCCGTTTTATCGCTCAGGACATTCTCTTTCGGGGTGTCTATTTCACTCAACATATTGTTTAATTTGTCCTGATGTGCTTTCAAATGTGCTGCGACTGCGACTTCAGTTCTTTGTTTTCTGGCTTCGGCCTCAGCCTTGGCGTCGGCTTCCTGTGCAGCCTGTTCTGCAACGGCCTCTGCTTTTTGAGCCTTTTCCATCTTGTCGTGTTCAAGTTTTGCTCTCATGGCAACAGCGGCTTTTCTCGAAACGTCCTTGGATTGAGCATGCCATTCGTTGCCGGTGTTTGGACCTGCAATAGAAGGCGTATCCCATGCATCAATTTTACCATCACGGGCAATGTGTCCTGCCCTGTCGGCTGCAGCTCTTCCTGTGCTAAAGCTGTTTCCTTTTCCATATAATCCCATTGGATCAAACATATTCACCGGATCATCCAAACAATACCCGTACCAGTCAGCATCTCCGCCAGCGTCGCCGATGGGATCCTGAGCGGTCCAGCGGGCCGTGTCGGGATCATAGTCGCGCCAGCCGAATCGGACGAAGCCAGTATCCGGGTCGTGGACGCCGCCAGCAAAGCCGATGGGGACGCGCAAGGTTGGATTCGAATCCCACAGGATGTTGCCGAACGGTCCGTATTGAATGGCCTTTACCACATTCCCGGTTGGTGAGACAACCGCTTTGAGTGAGCCTACCTGATCGTAATATAAGGTGTAATCTGTGCCGTTGACCGTGGCCTTGTATGGAATGCGCTCCTCTTTATCGTAATGGAACTGCCAGTCGTTGACCTCGTCCTTGAAGCGGTCCAGACGGATGAAGTTTTTCCATTGATACGCTTCGTCCAGCGTGCCGTTGACGTACCGGGCTTGCCGCCTGCCGTGTTTATCATGGTCAAAGGTGATTTCCCGGCCATCCGGCAGAAGAACGCCAAGAAGTCGGTAATCTTTGCTGTACTTGTAGCGGGTGACAGACTCTCCATTGATCTTGGCAGATCGGAAGCCGAGTGCGTCATGTTCGAATTGAAGAGTATCAACGGCCAGCAACCGGTCGTCATCCGTGTATTGGTAGGAGCGCATGAACGGCTCGCGGCCAACGGCATAATCAGCCTTTCTGCGGCCTTTGTCGTCATATTCGAAGTCTTCACACCAGCCCGTGTCGCCAATGACCGAGGTCAGACGGCCCGCATCGTCATATTCGAATTCCCATGTTTCGCGGCGATCATTGATGCGTTCGGTGCGGGATTCGATCCGGTGGGCGTCGTTCAGGTCGAGTTGCAGAAAATATGGGGTGGCTCCGGCCTTGCGTTCCCGTTTGGATTTGTTGCCCCAATTTTTCGGTTTTGTTTCTTCGCCGAGTGTGTGGTTCCAAGAGAAATCGTGACCCTCGTGCTTCGGACGCCATTGGGCGGGCTTTTTGACAGTCCACCAGTTAAAATTGGTGCGTTGGGCTTCAAATTTCTTTTTCAAGTTGCCGACCCGGCGCACGGGTTCGAAAGTGTTGTCCGCATATTGAATCCAGTTGCGTTCGTATTCGCTGGTCTGCGGATTGTAAGTAAAACGACAAAATCGATCCTTCATGTGATCATCATAAAGCATGTCATGCTCCAGGGGTGCTGATTATGGAAAAAGGGGCGGACCCAATGCCCGCCCCTTGAACCGGGATGCGTGTCCGGGGCCACTCCCCGAACGATCACCGTCAGCATACCCCCGGTTTTTCGGAAAGCAGTGAAATGTCAGTGAATGTAGGGTAAAAGCGTTCGAAAAGTATAAAAAATCAACTTGACAGGGTGGTGGCATTTGCTTTGAAAAGAGGATTCCATGCGTTCATTCCCCCCATTGCCCAAGGCTTTTATTTGGCGGTCAACTCTGCTATGCTTTTTCTTTCAACGAAACAGAGGTGAATTATGAATATATTTCGTCGGATTATAGTCGTTTTGGCTTTGTCATTGGCTTTAGTCGCCTGTTCAAATGAATCCGGGACCGAGGCCAATACAGGACAGGCCGAAGAGGCCGCCACGCCTGAACTGATGGCCAAGCCATCGACCGGGAAGTATCCGTATATGGGTGTGGCTGAGTTGGACAAGTATCTTGCTGACAATACGGGCAAACCGACAATGCTGTTTTTTTGGGCCACATGGTGCCCTTCCTGCAAACAGGAAATTCCTGAATTGGAACAGTTGAATACGACCCATGGAGACTCGGTGAATATCATCGCCCTGTCCGTGGATGAACGAGTGGAAGATCTGGACAGATTCTTCAGCAAGGGCGATATCAATCTGCCCGTGTACTGGGGTGATCAGGCCATTGCCGCCAAGTATAAGGTAGAAGCCATCCCCACGATGGTTATTTTCGACAAGAGCGGAAAGCAGATTTTCGCTCAGGCCGGAGTTTTTCCACATTCCATGCTTGTTGCCATGGTGAAAAAGTTGACAGAGCAGTAGATTTCATGATTCGCAAAGCACGCATTGATGACGTTAAGGCTATTCACGGTTTGCTCATGCACACCGATGAACATGATGCATTGGTTCTTCCCCGTTCGTTCAGTCAGTTGTATTCGCACCTGCGCGACTTCGTGGTTGCCGTGGACGATGACGACAAGGTCATCGGTTGTTGCGCTCTGAGTTTGATCTGGGAAAATCTCGCAGAAATTCGTTCTCTGGTGGTGCTTCCGGCGCATCGTGGCAAACAATTGGGCCGCCAACTGGTGGAAACCTGCCTGAGAGAGTCCGTGACACTGGGTATTTTGAAAGTATACACGTTGACCGAGGAAACGAGTTTCTTCGCTCATCTCGGCTTTGTCGAGGAGGGCATGGAGAGCTTGAACCAGAAGATATTTATTGATTGTCTCAACTGTCCGAGATTTCCGGACCATTGCAACGAAGTTGCCATGATTATAAACCTTTAACCACACATATTACGATGCCACACAAATTGACACCGTTCATTCCCGCAGAAAAAATAGCTGATCGCGTTAAAGTCATGGGCCGTGAGATTACGGACTCCTATGAAAGCGATGGACCATTGGTCTGCATCTGCGTGCTCAAGGGCGCATTTTTGTTTTTTGCCGATATTATTCGAAAGATTGACCGCGAAATCGAGGTCGATTTCGTTCGTCTGGCCAGTTATGGAACGGCCACATCTCGGTCCGAGGACATTGTTTTTTCTAAAGACCTGGAAGTTTCCATCGAAGGAAAAGACGTGCTGGTCATCGAAGATATCGTGGATACCGGCCATTCCATGGATTTCCTTTTACACGTTTTACGGCGGAGAAATCCAAAGAGTTTGAAAATTTGTGCACTTATTGATAAGCATGAGCGACGGGAAATGGACGTCTCCGTCGATTTTCCCGGTTTCAAGTTGAGCGACGGATTTATCGTTGGCTACGGTCTGGACTATGCTGAACGATACAGGGAGCTTGACGGAATTTATGAATTGTCCACGGCTTCCGATAGTTAACCAACCGGTTTTTTTGGAGATCGAAATATGATCGTCACCTGCCCGAATTGCGAGACCCGTTACAATCTGCCCGACGACAAAGTTCCTGCGGGTGGAACTAAGGTCAAATGCTCCAAGTGCGCGCAAGTGTTCAAGGCCGAACATCCTCCGGTAACGCCTGAAGAGGAAGTGGAAGCCCTCCTTGAAGAAGAAGGGCAGGGTGGAGACACCCAAGCCGGAGACGAGTTCGACGAAACTTTTGAAGATGTGGCCGCCGGTGTTCCTTCTGAAGAAACACCTGTCGAGCCGCCCGCAGACGAGACGCAAGAGCCTTCGGCACCGGCTGTTGATCCTGCTGACGAAGTGGTGGAAGAGGATTTGCCGGATACCGACGACCTCTTTGACGATGCAGAAGAAGAGATGCCGGACCCGGATGAAGGGGCAGCACCGTCAGCTTTGGAATCAGATGATCTCGGAGACGACCTCTTTGCGGATATTGACGAAGATGAGGACTCGAGCGGGTTGTTTGAAGACGAAGAAGATGATGAAGATACCGACTCGGACGATCTTTTCGCTGATGACGACGATGACGAAGAGGATGAAGACGAGGACGATGAAGAGTCGGGCAGTGTCTTTGACGATTCCCTTTCCATTGACGAAGTACCTCAGAAAAAGGACGGCAAATCAATTGGTTGCCTGATTATCCTGTTGGTGCTCGCTCTCGGTTTAGGCGGAGCCATCTATTTCAAGGCATGGACATATATCGGTGTTGATTTGGGCGATATGCTCAAGAATGTCCCGTTTGTCGGTCAGTTGTTCATGGAGGAAACCGGTGGCGATCAGGAAGCTGCCCCCGGCGAATCCCCGGCAGAACGTGTCCGCAAGATCGAATTGAAAAATGTCAAACAGTACTACGTTCCGAATGAAAAAGTGGGTAATCTGTTTGTGGTCGAGGGGAAGGCTATCAACAAGTTTTCCTCTCCCAAAGAGCGGATTAAAGTTGAAGTCATTTTGTACGACGCGACTAATAATATTTTGACTTCCCAAGCGTTCCTGTGCGGTAACGTGCTTTCGCAATTCCAGCTTCAGGTTCAGACAAAGAAGGAAATTCAGGATGGTCTGTCCAGTGATGTTGGTATTTTGTCCAACAACACTTTTATCCGGCCTGAAGCATCCACGCCGTTCATGGCAGTATTCTTTGAGCCGCCTGAGGGAGTGAAAGAGTTTATGGTCAAGGTCGTGGATGTCGGCGATCCTGAGTAAAAAAAGACGAAACTTGAGCGGGAGGGTGGATACATCCTCCCGCTTTTTTGTTGGGTGATATTTTTTGTGATTATTTTTACAAATGGGTAAAAAAAAGATTGCAACCCGCTGCAAAGCATGTTTTTTTCAGTCCGGCGAAAAAGTGGCTAATGAGTGGCTTTTTCGGAAAAACCCATTGACGGCAATTGATGGCCTGTGCTACTTCTCCACCACTTGTGAAGGATTGCACGAATTGCCGATTCCGTTTATGTATCCTAACTGGAATGGCTGACAACAACTTTCACGGGATGTGAACATGCTCTTTTCAAAAGACGATAGGTTGGTACGTATCACACAATTGGGTGGTACTGCCGGAACAATGGGATTACACATTGTGTCGGCCATCATCGTCGGGCTCACTATCGGGTACTTTCTTGATGGTTATTTCGGGACCAAGCCTTGGTTGATAATGATCTTTTTTTTAGTAGGGGTCATTTCCGGGTTCAAGATGGTTTTCGAAGATTTCAGAAAGCTCCAGAGGCGTGAAGAGGCAAAAAAGGCAAGTTCTTTGAAACAGGACGGAGAAAAAGGTGCTGGACGCGATTAACAAAAGGCTTGAGCGATGGCTCGTCAAGAGTGGATTCCCTAAGCCGGACGTACGTATCGTTGTCCGCAATCAGATTTATGTGTCGCTGGGGACCTCTCTAGTGATCATGCTGGTAACACTTCTTTCCCGATGGTCTTTAGCATATTCGGCGGGGGCGATAATCGCCTTGGTCAACTTCTGGACGCTTGCCCGCGTGGCTCAGACGTTGGTGTACGACGAAAAGCGAGGACCGTTTTTACTGTTTATAATATTTATGGCAAAGATGACTCTGAGCGGGCTGGCCCTTTGGTGGCTGATAGGAGTCGAACGTGTTCCCCATTGGGGGTTGATTTGTGGCCTCGGGACTGTGGTGGTCAACATCACAGCGACCGGACTGCATCAGCTGGGGAAAAAATAGCCTAGTTGCTTATAAGGAGGCTTGGATATGGGTTTTGCAGGTGGATTGGCACATCCTCTCTTATATATGGATATGCTCAAAAGCATCGGTCATTGGGGCGCCAGCGTAGAACATTGGCTCGGCGTCGAAAGCATCAACCATGTTTTGTACATGTGGTTGGTTATGGCTATCATTCTTTCTCTCGGTTTGCTTGTTCGCAGCCGTTTGCAGTTGGTTCCCGGCGGTCTTCAGAATCTCTTTGAGACCATATTCGGCGGCTTGGAAGACTTTGTTGTCTCCAACGTTGGCGAACAGGGCCGTCAGTTTATGCCGCTGCTGTGCACCATTTTCATCTTTATTCTGGGTATGAACTGGCTCGGTCTTATTCCGGGTTGTGATGCTCCGACCGCAAACATTAACACGCCTGCCGCCATGGCAATCATCGTGTTCTGTTTCTACCAATTCGTTGGTATAAAAAAATGGGGCTTTGGTTACATTAAGCACTTCATGGGTCCGGTACCTGCCCTGGCACCGCTCATGCTCATCCTCGAGCCGGTTTCTCACCTCGCTCGTCCTCTTAGCCTGACGCTTCGTCTCTTCGGTAATATCCGCGGTGAGGAAATCGTCCTGATCCTGATGTTCATGCTGGCACCCCTCGTTGGTTCTCTGCCCATGTACTTCCTGTTCATTTTGGCTAAGACCATTCAGGCATTCATCTTCTTCATGCTGACGATGCTTTACCTGCAAGGTGCTACTGAGCACGCTCATTAAGAGCCGCTCAACTTAATTCTGGGGAAATGGTCCTTGGACCAAAACATATTACGTGATCCATTTGGAGGATTAAAATGAAAATCGCTAAAATTCTGTTCACCACCATGGCTATGGTTCTGGTTGCTTCCACCGCTTTCGCTGCTGGCGATCCTGCTGTCATGTCCGCTAAAGCATACGCCACTGCCATCGGCATGGGCATCGCTGCTGGTCTCTGCGGAATCGGTCAGGGCATGGGCGTCAAGGGTTGCTGCGAAGGTATCGCTCGTAACCCCGAAGCTGGCGGACAGCTGTCCACCACTCTGATTCTTGGCCTGGCATTCATCGAATCCCTGGCTATTTACGCCTTGGTTGTTAACCTGATCCTGCTCTTCGTCGTCTAGTTTTAGACTTACGAAATGAATATTAAGGGAGGCTACGGCCTCCCTTTTTCAGCTCTACTCTCATTCAGGATCACATGTCCGCCGCTATTTTAAGCGGTAAGAGACAGGAAAAATGAAAAGCGAACATATCCCAAAAGCGACTATCGGCAGGTTGGCCGTCTATATTCAGGTTCTTGAGAACTTGTTGCGTGACGGTAATGAAGTTATCTCTTCCGAGAAACTGGCGCGAGCCTGTTCAGTCAACTCGTCACAAATCAGAAAAGACCTTGCCTATTTTGGCGAGTTCGGCGTGCGTGGCGTTGGGTACTACGTTCAAGAGCTGATTACTTCGATCAAGCAGTCGCTTGGTATTGACCGGCTGTGGAAATGCGCACTCATCGGCGTTGGTAATATGGGCAGTGCCCTCCTTCGTCATCACGATTTCGAGCGACGTGGATTCAAGATCTGCGCAGCCTTTGACTGCGACCCTGACAAGATCGGGTTGGAGTTTGAGGGAATGGAGATTGTGTGCCCCACGCATCTTAAGGAACAGGCTCCTGAGCTGAACCTTGAAATTGGTATTATTGCCACTCCTCCGGACCGCGCTCAGCGTGCGGCCAACCATCTTGTGGATGCCAATATTCGGGGAATCATCAATTTCGCGCCTTCGCGTATTAACGTTCCTAAGCATATTCCTGTTGAGTATGTTGATTTCTTCGATCATCTCTACGGAATTGCCTTTCAGATCACTCTCGGTAGCGATTAGTAGATTTATTGAAGTTTGATTGCACCGTTGTTGTGCGAAGAACGTAAAAGCCCCCTGACAAATGCGTCAGGGGGCTTTTACGTGTGTGATTGTAAAGGCGGTTAGGCCTTGAAGCGGTAACCAACTCCTCGGATGGTTTCTATCCATGAGGCATAGGGGCCGAGTTTTTGGCGGAGTCGCCTGACGTGCGTATCGACTGTTCGGGAATATCCTTCGAAGTGCGTATCCCAGACAGTGTCGAGCAGATTATCGCGTGTCTGGACTTTTCCTGCGCCAGAAATAAGCACGGTCAGGAGTTTGAATTCCGTGGCAGTGAGTGAGGTCTCTTCATCGTCAATGGAAATTTGGTGTGCTTCAAAATCAATCTTGAGTCCCTCACGTTCCCAGAATTTGGGGGCGTTTGGTTCCGGGGCACCATGCCGGCGAAGTATAGCCTTTATGCGTAAAACCAACTCCCGCGGAGAAAATGGTTTAACGACGTAGTCGTCAGCACCAAGCTCAAGGCCTACGATCTTGTCGACTTCTTCTCCTTTGGCGGTGAGTATGATGACAGGTATGCGGGCCAGCCCCGGGTCGCCTTTGAGTTGGCGGCAGACCTCTAAACCGTCTGTGCCCGGCATCATGAGGTCGAGAAGGATAATATCTGGTTTGAATGCCTGAGCGAGGTTGAGTCCCAGCTGCCCATCTTCTGCGGCCGCAACATCAAAACCTGCTGCTGACAGATTGTATTTGAGCAGTTCGCGAGTATCTCTGTGATCTTCAACCACCAAAACTTTTTGGGATGACACTGTTGGCTCCTTTCGGTGTAGTTCGGGTCTGCTATACCCTAAGCCGATAGGTATGTGTGTTACATCTGAGCGACAATTTAGCAACTTGCAACCATTTTTGGGTCGGATTTTTTGCTGTGCACCATCAAAATATGATGTGAATTTGTTCTGGAATGTGACGAGTACAACATGTTGAATTGACGAAAGAAGATTTATTTCTTTTATCCATAAAGCGGTTTGCAATCCGTGCCGATAGGACAAATAACGGATGAGAAATCACAAGGACGAATGGAGCAAAAGAGTTATGTACTATCACGGATTCGACAAGAAATTTCCTTCAGGCAGCAAATACTGGACAATGTACGATGACCAACTCATAGGCATGCTCTTTTCAAAGATTGTCAACAAGACCATGAGTGTCGAAACGCCGTCTGCTGATTCGGAAGAAATCGTGGATGAAATGGTTCAAAACTTATTCGATCTGTGTTTCTACATTAACAAGGATTTTCACGACTGTTAGTCGATTGTTTAATGTCATATCCATTTATGAAAAAGCCCGGATTGTCCGGGCTTTTTCATGTTTAATGACGCGTAAAGGCTTCAATACGATCATGGACGTTTTGTTTTATATTTTCATAAAACAGGGAATAATCGTAGAAGTGATAGACCCCTTCAGGGAATGATTCCAGATCGATTGAAACTAACTTCATGTCAGCGGGTTGGACAACAAGGCCAGATTCTTTGCTTTGGGCAGAGGTAAAGTGCGGGACTGTTGTCGTAGTCCCGTCATCATTGAAAAAGACAGAGCCGATGTTGCACTCAGCGGGGACAAATCCACCATCGATAGTCCAACTGAGCGGGTTTGTGACAATTCCGCCGGTGCGAATGGTCGGTGCGACACTCTGTTTGCCGGGAGCAACGGAATTATAGGAAATGAAGCACCCTGTTTGTGTCGCGTTTTTGCACATGTTCAGAGCTGGGTTATGAGCTAGATCGTCCGGTGTGATGGACCAGCCGATAATGTAGGCGGCAACTAGGTTCTTCTCTACTCCAAGTTGCCCCCAGTGCTTGATGAGAAGTTCAATCAGTATGTCAGAGCCTTGGCTGTGTCCGGCCAGAATGAAAGGGCGTCCCTGATTGAAGTTCTTCAAATAATAGGTGAACGCCTGCCATACATCTTCCATTCCATAGCTGATTAGGTTTTCGACATCTTTTTGCGGGAGCGAAAGCGCTGCCATGTTCATTTGGCGGTAAAGTGGGGCGTACAGGTTGGCCTGATTTGAGAAGACACTAGCCTGTGTTGTCAGTGACGTTGCGGCGGCCTTTTGCAACTGTGTGTTGTCCGGCGGCATAAGCCAATGGGTATCGTCATGGAGAATCGTCGGATAAACCCAGAAGATATCCACGGGGTGCGTGTTTGGGTTTTCCGGGAGTGAGAGCCAACTTGCGTGCTCAGTATAATCAGGCGCAGCCGGTACATTCTTGGCGGAGAAGGGCGGCAATTGCGTTCCGGCCAGAGCATGTGTGGCGAGCAAGAGAAGCGTTAGAGCAACGCTTATGAGTGTGGCAAGTCGGCGCATGGTTTAGTCCTCTAGGCAGAGTTTGACGGCCTCGATGACATCAGCGACATCGTTGTCGGTCAATTTGGCTGACAGTGGAAGGCTGACGGTTTGGCGTCCGAGGGCTACGGCGTGTGGAGTGTCTTCCAGCTTCCACCCGTAGTGTTCGCGGTAATAAGGATGCTCGGGAACAGCCAAATAATGAACGCCTGTACCAATATTTTGTCGTGTCATGCGCATGATGAACTCGTCACGGTCAATGCCACAGGGGACCGGGTCCAGCATCAGTGTGTACAGATGACGTGCATGGCGGGTGTTTGGTTCTTCGGGGGCAGGTTGACCAACTGTTAATGGTTTGAACGCCTCTTGATACATATCCCAAATTTCGCAACGGCGGATGAAGTTTTCTTCAACCCGTTTCAGTTGATGGATGCCAATTGCAGCTTGAATGTCCATCATATTGTATTTGAATCCGGCGTGTATCACTTCGTAATGCTTGTACCCGTCGTCAGAAAAACGTTTCCAGGCGTCAGCTGACATACCATGTAGTCCGAGAACCTTGACGTTTTGAATGTCTTCTTCGGTGCGAGCCATTACCATACCGCCTTCACCTGTGCAGACATTTTTGGTCACGTAAAAGGAAAAGCAACCGAAGTCTCCGAAGGTTCCGGCGTGTTGTCCTTTGTAGGTCGTCTCAATTGCGTGTGCGCAGTCTTCGACTACTTTGAGGTCAAATTCTTCGGCAAGGGCCATGATGGGGTCCATATCGCAGGAGCGTCCAGCAAAGTGAACGGGCAGAATCGCACGAGTGCGGCTCGTGATTTTTTCACGGATGCAGTCGGGGTCGATGTTCATGGTCCTGGGATTGATGTCTGCCAAAACAGGCGTGCATCCGGCATGAATAATGGCGTTAACCGAGGCGCAGAAAGTGAGGGGTGTGGTAATGACTTCATCGCCGGGTTTGAGGCCGAGAGCTACCAGACTCAGGTGCAGCGCAGCCGTGCAGGAGTTGCAGGCAGCGGCGTGACCTGAACCGAGGTAGGAGGAGAAGTCCTTTTCAAAGCGGGCTACTTTGGGGCCGGTGCCAAGCCAACCTGATTTCATGGAATCAACGACTTCATCAATTTCGGCCTGCTCAATACGAGGTGCACCGAATACCAGGAAATTATCTTTTGAACGAACGGGCATGTTCGCATTCTCCTTATATAGAGGTTGTGTTGAGGGGAGAAATATCAGATATCGGACGGGGGGTAAATGTATGCTTGTATGCTCGGAGTCGAGGATCAAAAGAAGTCACCCATTTGGCAAAATGGCCGTATTTATCCGAATGAGTAAGGTCTTCATATGTCAATTCCGTAAATCGGAGTGGCCTCGGAGTTGCGCTTTGGCTTTGCATTCGCTATGTAACCAACCCGGCCCAATCCCGGGTCGGATACGTAAGTTCTGATATGAGGTACCGCAAATGATCAGACCAGATTTTGAAAAAATGGACGGAATGATCCCGGCCATTGCACAGGACGCCGAGACCGGCGAAGTCCTGATGATGGCCTATATGAATGAAGAAGCATGGGATAAAACCCTGGAAACTGGCGAGGCTCATTATTGGAGCCGCAGCCGTAAGACTCTATGGCATAAGGGCGGTACCTCGGGCCATACACAGAAGGTGAAGTCTATCCGCATTGATTGCGACGACGACACTTTGGTGCTTCTCATCGACCAGATCGGCGGCGCGGCTTGTCACATGGGCTACCGCTCCTGCTTTTTCCGTGAACTCAAAGACGGCGAAGTCAAAGAATGCTCCCCCGTCGTTTTCGACCCCAAAGAGGTATATAAATAATGTCTGATCAATTTCTCCGACTCGGTGTTCCCAAAGGCTCTCTGCAAGACGCAACCTTGAAGCTGTTTAGAAAAGCTGGCTGGAATATCAAGCTGCACGATCGTAATTATTTCCCGGACATCGATGATGATCGTATCAAATGCTCACTTGCCCGTGCACAGGAAATGTCCATGTACGTCGAGAATGGTACTTTTGATGTCGGTTTGACCGGTATGGATTGGATCAAGGAAAACAAGTCTGATGTGGTTATCGTTGACGACTTGATTTATTCCAAGGTGTCCAATAGCAAAGCCCGCTGGGTGCTGTGCGTCAAGGGTGATTCCCCGTATAAGCGTCCTGAAGATCTGGATGGCAAGAAGATCTCCACGGAACTGGTTGGTTTCACCAAGGAATACTTTGCTTCCCAGAATATCAATGTGGACGTCTCTTTTTCCTGGGGCACCACCGAAGCCAAGGTCGTTGAAGACCTGTGTGACGGTATTGTCGAGATCACAGAGACCGGCACCACCATCAAGGCCAATGGATTGCGTATCATCGCTGAGTTGATGCAGACCAATACGCAGCTCATTGCCAACAAGGACGCATGGGAAGATCCCAAGAAGCGTAAGCTCATCAAGGAGATCAACCTGTTGTTGCAGGGTGCTCTCAAGGCCGAGAAAATGGTTGGTCTCAAGATGAACCTGCCCAAGGAAAAACTGGCTGATTTGAATGGTTCTTTGCCGTCCCTTAATTCTCCCACTGTGGCCGAGTTGCAGGATACTAATTGGCTGTCAGTTGAAATCATGGTTGAAGAACAGGTGGTCCGTGATTTGATTCCTCGTCTCGTCGAGTTTGGGGCAGAGGGGATTATTGAATATCCTTTGAATAAGGTTATTTAACGATAGATTTTGTTTTTTAAAATAAGAATGAAAATGCCGGAAGAAGCACTGCTTCTTCCGGCATTTTTTTGGTTTGCGTGCTTTCGTAATAAGGAAAGAGAAAAGAGGGACTTTTTTTGGGTGGGGGTTGCGTGCATCTGCAGTGAGGGTGTAAACGGAATTATTACAAAGGTTTCGCCTTTACGGCGACCTGCTTTTTTTGAGGCGAAAAAAAGGAGGCAAAAAACGCCTTTTCGTTGTGAACCTGATAACGGACCCAAGAGCCTGTACGCGACTTCACTGCCCGACAGGATTGTCTGTGGCACAGACTCGGTCGGGCTTTTCGCCGCGCGGGACAGGCTCTAAGGCCCGTTATCAATTGTCCGTCGTTGTAAGGTTTTTTTGGGTTTTCTATGTCGGCGAGATGAGTTTATTTTTATCATAGGTACTTATTTAAATTTCAAGCTCTTCGTTATCCATAAAGGGCCTTGGGGTGCTTCAGCACCCCAACAGCGCTCTCCTTCCGAAGACGATTTCTTTCCCGCCCAACCAGACGAAGACGGGACTTAGCCCTTGATCGGCGGCTTAGAAACTGACCAATCGAAGGAGGCGGCTTTCGTCAGGGGATGTGGTAATTTGTCTTAAACTGAAGTCTCACGGGAGAGGTAGGGCTTATACTTTTGACAGGGTGGAGCCGACTCGATTGGATCAGATTCTTGCCGCCAATCATGGGGGCGGCCAAGCTAGCGCAAGCGACCTTTTTTGCTCCTTTTTTGGGCGCTGCCAAAAAAGAAGGCCAGCCCGGCAGGGCATGGAAAGCCTTGGGTGCTTCAGCACCCAACAATGACTCTCGCCGAAGGCGCATTTTCAATTCTTCATCAGCTGCCTGAAAGCGCAGCCTTCCTTCTCTTCTTCATCTTCAAATTCAAGAATTCCACAAACAACGAAAAAGCCATGGCAAAATAAATATACCCACGATCAATATGTTTATGCATGCCTTCGGCCATAAGGAAAATACCAACCAACAGCAGGAAGGAAAAAGCAAGCATCTGTACTGTCGGGTGATTGGACACGAACTCACTGACCGGCCCGGCAAACAACAGCATCACAATCACCGCAATAACGATTGCAGCAACCATAACGCCAATATGCTGGGCCATACCCACGGCAGTAATAACCGAGTCGAGCGAAAAAACGAGATCAAGCAGAAGTATTTGGATAATTGCGCTAGTGTATGAATACTGCGAGCGAACATGTCCTTCCTCAAATCCTGGCCCTTCCAATTTATCGTGTATTTCATGCGTCGCTTTTGCCAGCAGAAAAAGTCCACCTGTCAGCAACACTACGTCTCGGCCGGATACAATCTGTTCGAATACGGTGAACAATGGTGCGGTCAATCCCATGATCGCAGAGATGGCAAGCAGAAGCGCGATGCGAGTAAACATGGCCAACCCGATGCCGAGCCGTCGGGCGGCATTTCTCGATGCCTCGGGCAATTTGTTGGTGACAACCACGACAAACACTATGTTATCAATGCCGAGCACGATTTCCAGACCGGCCAGCGTGATCAGAGCGATAAGGTTTTCCAGCGTCCATAATCCTTCAATCATATCTTCTCCTCGTCAGTATCTACCGGGTGTGTGGACGTTTTCATCAGTTCGATGGATGGAATATGGGTAAAAGTTGGCTGCACATTAACATTCAACACGGTAGATACCCGCCCATCCGTTAAGATGATTTCGAATCAGTCGACCATTTATTCCGATGTGTCGAAAAAATTCGTTCATACATCCAGCCGCCATATATTCATGGAAAAGTTGATGATGTTCCTTGCCTGCAATTCGTTCCACCAGACGGATGATCCAACCGGTCCACTCTGCGCTGTCAGCAGGCGGGGCAAGGTAATCGGCAATGATGAGGCATCCTCCTGGGCGTACGACACGGCGAGCTTCTGTCACTATGGCGACACCGAGAACCTGTGGCTTTTCATGGAGGGCAAAACTGATGGTTGCAGCGTTGAAAGTGTTGTCGGGAAAGGAAAGATTTGTGGCGTCGCCATGAATGAACGTGGCGTTCGGCCGTTTTTTGCGAGCCACATCAAGCATGGTCCGGGAAATGTCTACTCCGGTGGTATTTATTCCAGAAGACGCCGCTATTCCGGCAAGCATCCCTGTGCCGCAACAGAGGTCCACCATGCAATCAATCTTTGCGAGTAACAGCGCATCAACTATTGCGGTGTGAATGGGACGTAGAGCGGGACCGACAATCGGGTCGTACAGCCTGGCTGTGCATCCGTATTCATCCATGGGTATTACCTGGCGTTTGCCTTGATCAATTTTTCAATACTTTCTTCGGTGACTCCGTGTGCTCGCAGGATATCCTGAAGCTCTCCGGTGGCGATCATTTCTGGTATTCGACGGTCGTAGATATCACGAAACTTGCGGCCTTCATCCGTTGGGGCGAATATTGGATGGGACTTCATGCTTGCGATATAAGTAATGTCAAATTCCGTGGATGGGAGTTTAGCCTCGAATATGGCCTCTTTGAGCAGCGTTTCGTCGTCGATGACATAATCAATGTGTCCTCGGTCGAGCATCTGGATGGCGGAACTCAGGTCATAGGCCTGCCGAGGTTTGAATTTAACCGGAAACAAATGATCCATCTCGTATCCATGCAGATATGCGACTTTTTTCCCGGCCAAGGATTGTATCCCTTTGAATGTGTGTGTTTGAAGATAAACCGCCGCCAGATCATAAATGATAATAGCCTGCTTGCTCTGCAAAACTTTTTGACGGGTGTCCTCAATGTCCAAGGTACAGTGGATGGTCCCGGAAAGGAGCTCGTCGATTGCGCGGTTGTACGGCAATTCCTGGTGAACAAGTTCATAGCCTTCTGTTTCGTATACGCGGATAAGTATGTCAGTGATCAGTCCCGTGTTTCCTTTTCTGACGGCACTACCGATGTATGGCATGCCGAAAATACAGGTTTTTGGAGCCTGCCATTCCGGGTAACCGGCTGCAAAGGACGTTGGGGGTATGACCGCCGTCAGAAGCAAGGTTATACATACGATTGTAATTATATTTCTTTTCACCTTTTCACTATTGGATAATTTGGCGTTGATGGCAACCAAAAAGGGGGAAGCTCATCCGCTCAGTTGGCAGCTAATTGATTAGCATGGTATGTCTACCTCAAAGAGGGGAAAACATGAAATTTTCTGGCGTGAATTTGCTTGATGAATTGGAACGTCCCGAATTGGCTGAACTCCGGGCTGTGTTTAATGAACGTTCTTTTTTCAAAGGCAATGTCATTTTTCGGCCTGATGAACCGGAGAACAGAGTCTTCGTCATCGCCAAGGGACGCGTCCGAGTCTATCTGGCTTATGAGGATAAGGAATTTACTTTAGCCATTCTTGGCCCTGGGGATTTGTATTCGACCCATGCAGGGTGTTTTATTCAGGCCTTTGAGGATACGGCGCTGTTGGTGGCCGATGTCCAGTCTGTAAAACGATGGATGGCCGAAGTGCCTCTTTTTACCCGAACCATGGTCCGGGTTCTTGGTCATATTTTGCAAAATTCTTTCTCCATTATTGGCGGTCTGGCTTTCAAGGATATTTATAATCGCCTTATGGACTATATCCTCCGTGAAGCCCGTGATGCAGGGGTACGCCAAGACGGTGGCCTCGTGCTCAAATTGGATTTGACCATTGAACAACTCGCGCAACTTATGGGGGCCTCTCGGCAAACCGTTTCCACGTTGCTTAATGACATGGAGCGTGCTGGTCTTATGGAAAAACGTGGACGGGGAGAATATTTTATCCCAGACGTAGACGCGTTGGAGCGGGCTGTCGGTGAGTGACTGTTTTAAACAAGAAATAATCTTAAAATTAGCCTGGATATGAAAAATCCGGGTTATTTTTTTGTCTTTTTCATCTCATTTGTCGGCTATCTGACATACACAGGTATTGGAGCGGTGTATTCTCCCAATCAGAATAGGGTTTTCTTTGTGTAATCCTCCGTACGGGGCGTGGCTGCCGTTCGGGAAACCAGGGAAGGAGAAATGTATGGCTAAAGAACCGAGACCTATTGACGAACTGACTATTTGGGACGACGCGAAAGCAATGCTCAAAAAGGCCAGAAGGGAAGGCGTTGAAACTGTCCATGATCGTTTGGATCAGCAAACGCCTCATTGCAAATTTTGTGAACTTGGTACCACTTGTCGCAACTGTACCATGGGGCCGTGTCGCGTCAGCGAAAAGCGTCCCCGTGGAGTGTGTGGCGCAGATGCTGATGTTATCGTTGCCCGTAACTTTGGCCGGTTCGTGACGGGTGGCGCAGCTGGCCATTCCGATCATGGCCGTGATCTCATCGAGGTACTGGAGGCCATTGTCGAGGGCGAGGCTCCTGACTACAAGATTACCGATGAAGGCAAGCTGTTCAGGTTGGCCGGTGAAGTCGGTATTGAGACTGAAGGTCGTGAACTCATGGCCGTGGCTGAGGATCTCATGGAATGTTTCTTTGCCGATTTTGGCTCTCGCAAGAAATCTGTTTCGCTGCTGTCTCGTGTACCGGAAGTCCGCAAGGAAAAATGGGCAAAGCTCGGCATGACTCCGCGCGGTGTTGACCGTGAGATTGCCGAGATGATGCACCGCACTCATATGGGCTGCGACAACGATGCACCGAATACGCTTATTCACGCTGCCCGAACTGCTCTGGCTGATGGCTGGGGTGGTTCAATGATCGGGACCGAGCTTTCTGATGTTATCTTCGGCACACCCACTCCCAAGATGTCCACGGCCAATCTCGCGGTCATCAAGGAAGACAAGGTCAACCTGCTCGTTCATGGTCATAACCCAGTCGTCTCCGAGATGATTTTGGCCGCAGCACGTGAGCCGGAAATGGTGGCGCGTGCCAAAGAACTTGGTGCTACTGGTATTAATGTGGCCGGTCTTTGTTGTACCGGTAACGAGCTGCTCATGCGTCAGGGTATTCCCATGGCGGGCAATCATCTCATGACCGAGTTGGCGATTATCACCGGGGCTGTCGAGGCCGTTGTGGTAGACTACCAGTGTATTATGCCGAGTCTTGTACAGATATCCGGCTGCTATCACACCAAATTCATCGATACGGCCAACAAGGCGCGTTTCACTGGTGCCATTCATTTTGATTTCCAGCCGCGTACGGCCATGAAGCAGGCGCGGGAAATCGTGTCCATCGCTATTGAGGCCTTTGCCGAGCGCGATGCTGGGCGCGTGGAAATTCCTGGTGAACCCATAGAAATCATGACCGGATTTTCCAACGAAGCCGTGATTGAAGCCTTGGGCGGCACCCTCGATCCGTTGGTCAAAGCCATTGCCGATGGCGATATTCGTGGTGCGGTGGGTATTGTTGGCTGCAACAATCCCAAGATCAAGCACGACTCCCTCAACGTTGGACTGACCAAGGAACTGATCAAGAAGGATATCCTCGTCATCGTCACAGGATGTGTCACCACGGCCGCAGGCAAGGCTGGTCTTCTTGTGCCAGAAGCCATCGAGATGGCTGGTCCCGGTCTGAAGAAAATCTGTGGTGCGCTCGGTATTCCACCGGTTCTACATTACGGTTCCTGTGTGGATAATTCCCGTATCATTCAATTGTGCGCCGCCTTGGCCAATGAGCTGGGTGTGGACATCTCTGATTTGCCCGTGGGTGCATCGTCGCCTGAATGGTATTCGGAAAAGGCTGCTGCCATTGGTCTCTATGCTGTGGCATCAGGTATTTATACCCATCTTGGACATCCGCCGAATATCCTTGGTTCCGAAACCGTTACCAATCTGGCCGTGTCCGGTCTCGAAGATTTGGTTGGCGCGTCCTTCTTTATCGAACCCGATGCGGTTAAGACCGCCGAAATGTTCGATGAACGCATCAAAGCCAAGCGTAAAGGTCTTGGGTTGAGCGAGTAAGAATGCCTCCGGCGGCCGGGGGAAGGGGAGAAGGAAACCCTTTGAAAAGGGTTCTCCCTCTCCCCTTCCCCCGGACCCCCATCCTCTTTCCTTTCCTAAACTTTTTGTGCGCCTGCGGCGAGGGTTAGGAAAGCGAGAGGGTGAGGCGTGAATTTTTATTGGTGTAAAATTTCGTATAGTTAAAAAAATGTTGTATTTTCGTGATACCCCGCGAAGCGCGACAAAAAGTTTAGGAGATTCTTAAGAACCTTTTCCAAAAGGTTCTTAAGCCGCCGGAGGCACATTCATGAAAATAGCATTTGCCGGGAAAGGTGGGGTTGGTAAAACCTCGTTGGCAGCGTGGACTGCCGACTGGTTGGCCCGGAACGGGAAGAATGTCTGGTTGGTGGATGCGGATACCGCGTTGTCGCTGGGGCAGGCCTCTGGCGTGGCGTTGGATCAGTTACCGCAGCCACTCATTCAGCGAGAGGATTTGGTGCGGGAACGTATTCATGCCGGGGGATTTCTGAATTTGAACCCGGACGTCGGAGATCTGCCTGAAGAACTGGCCGTGGATGTGCCGTTGGGTGGAGAGCCGGTTGCCGGCATGGCACCGGGGCGCAAGCGGCTTCTCGTTATGGGTGCCGTGACCAATGCGGGCGGCGGTTGTGCCTGTGACGCCAATGCGTTGTTAAAGGCTTTGTTGGCGCATATTGTCATGGATCGGGACGAGTGGGTTTTGGTGGACCTTGAAGCCGGTGTCGAACATCTGGGACGTGGAACCGTGACTCACGTGGATGGATTGGTGATTGTGTCCGAGTCGTCCATGAGGAGTCTGCAGACCGGTGCCGAGGTGGGGCGCATGGCTTCTGATCTCGGATTGACCAATCAGGCTTTGGTCCTCAATCGACACGCAGGTGGACAACCACCGGATTTGGACGGTTTGCCGGAGTGGTCGCTTTTCATTCCTCCACTTAATGGATTAGTGGGACGACAGATGACGGATGCCTCAGTTTTGTCATTGCCGGAAGTCGATCGTCTGGATGGATATATTGAGGAGCTGCTTAGTCGTTTGAGTCCGTAGTCCTCTGCGTGCCATAAATAGTTTTTTAACAACGCCGGATGTGCTTTTATGCATGTCCGGTGTTTTGTTATTTAATAATTGAACACCTTGGTTTTTTTCTGCGATATTTGAAATTCGTCAAAGAACCTATGGAGTGTGCACTTGATGGATCATAGTATCGTTTTTGATTTTTTCCTTTTGGGCTTCGCTGTTGTCATTACTTTTTTTGTCGTGAGCTTCATAAGAAGGCGCGAAGACGAAAGACGGCAGCGTGAGAAGAATATTTTTTTGCAAACACTGATTGATAATATTCCGAGTCCGGTTTTTTATAAAGATATGGAGGGCAAATATCTTGGGTGCAACAAGGCTTTTCGTGTCATGCTTGGACTTGAAACGAGTGAAATCGTGGGCAAGACCGTCTTTGATTTGGCTCCGAGAGAATTGGCAAGAGTATATAAAAAAGCGGACGACGAACTTTTCGCTGTAGGCGGTGAACAGCGGTATGAAACACAGTTGAAGTCTGTTGATGGGACGTTGCATGAAGTGTTTTTTACCAAATCTCTGTTCCAGGATGCAGCGGGAAATACAGCTGGATTGCTCGGTGTCATGCTCGATATTACTGATCGTAAGAGAGTCGAAGAGGCGTTGAGACTGGCGCATGATGAATTGGAGCAGCGGGTTGAAGAGCGGACTGCCGAGTTAGCTGCAACCAATCTTTTTTTAGAGCGTGAAATTAAGGAACGTATAAAGGCGGAAAAGGAAAGTCGTGCCAAGAGCGATTTCCTTAATTCAGTCATTAATTCCATCAATCATGGGCTCGTCGTTATTGATATTGAGGACTATACCGTCAAGCTTGCCAACTCCGCGGCCTCTGAAGGACGCTTGGTGGAAGATGTCTGTTGTCATAAGCTTTTGCATGACAGTGACATGCCGTGTGGAGAGAATATTTGTCCGGTGCATGTCGTCAAGAAAACGAAAAAACCTGCGGTTGTACAGCATGATCATATCAACCCTGATGGCTCTGTGTCGTATGTGGAAATCCACGCTTATCCTGTGTTCGATGAAGACGGGAAGTTGATTCAGATTATTGAAAATATCATGGATATAACATCGCGCAAGCGAGCTGAGCAGGCCATGCTTGAAGCCAAGGAGATGGCGGAAACCACGAGCCGTCTCATGTCCGAATTTCTCGATATGGTATCGCATGAATTGCGGACTCCAATGACATCAGTGCAGGGATTTGCCAAGCTTATTGACAAGACTGTCGGAAACCATTTTGAACCGCTGGCAGAAGGTGATGTACGGTTGGCGAAGCAGGTCGGGCGAATTAGAGGTAACCTCGGTATCATTATATCTGAAAGTGATCGTTTGACGGAACTTATCAACGATCATCTTGATTTGTCGAAGTTGGAGTCTGGGCGGGTCGAATGGCGTAACGAGAAGATTCTTCCGCAGGAATTGGTTGAGCGGGCGCGGGCGGCGACACATTCACTTTTTCATGATGACGCAGTTGATTTGATGGTTGAAGTGGAGAAAGGTCTACCTCAATTCAATGGGGATTCTGACAGATTACTCCAAGTGTTGATAAATCTTATCTCCAATGCCGTGAAGTTTACTCCTGAAGGTGATGTTACCTGTGGCGTGACGAGGCGGGATAATGGTCTTCTGTTTTGTGTTGCTGACACCGGAATAGGTGTTCCTGAAGATCAGCATGAGCTCATTTTCAGCAAGTTTAGCCAATTGCAGACTCGGAAGAGCGGCAAACCCTCTGGTACAGGCCTTGGCCTGCCTATTTCGCGTGAAATCATCAGTCATCACGGTGGTGAAATCTGGGTTGAAAGCCAGCCTGGACATGGAAGTCGGTTCTGTTTTTCAGTCCCCATCAAATAGAAACATTTTTTTATATGAGAAAAGGCCTGCGATCATGTAATCGCAGGCCTTTATGTGTGCATATTTGGATAGGATTTAGGACTCGTGAGAGCCGTTTGATTCTATCGCAATGTCGCCTATTTCATGCAGAGCCTTGCCTCGTGCTTGTGCCAACTTCTTCCATTTGCGTTTTTCTTTTTTCAGCGCTTCGATTGTATGCAGCAGGTTTTGGACCGTGTGGGCTGGATAGCCGTGGGTGGCCCGGTTCCCTCTACGTACTTCTTCATCGTTGCGCTGTCGGATCGCAATAAGCTGGTTGGCGTCAAGAATCATTGGCTCTCCTCATGGCCGAGGGCTAGGCGGTTTTGCAGAACGTTTTCTGCGAATATTCGAGGCGTTCCTTGTATTCTTCCTGCTTGCCCTTGTTCCACCGACCAACAGGGCGGTAGTAACCGACCACACGGGTGTAAACTTCGGTTTCCTTGTTGCAAGTGGGGCATTCGAAATGCTCACCGTAAATGTACCCGTGATCTTCGCAGACCGAGAAGGTGGGTGTAACCGAGATGTATGGAATCTTGGTTTTGGTCATGGCCTTGATCAGGAAGTTCTTGACGCTCTCTTCGTCGGGAGCGGCTTCACCAAGGAAGGTATGGAAGACCGTGCCACCATTGTACAGGGTTTGCAATTTATCCTGATGCTCAAGGGCGAAGAATACGTCTGAGCTGGAACCCACTGGCAGCAACGTGGAGTTGGTGTAGTAGGGGGTATCGCCACCAGAGGTGTAGATATCGGAGTACAGTTCCTTGTCGATCTTGGCCAGACGGTAGCAGGTGCCTTCGCCGGGGGTCGCTTCAAGGTTGTACAGGTTGCCGGTTTCTTCCTGGAACTTGACGACCAGGCCGCGCAATTGATTGAGGGTGCGCTGCATCAGACGGGAGCCGGACTCGGTGTCCACACCTTTGCCGAGCAGATTCACGCATGCCTCATGACCGCCGATAAGACCGATGGTCGAGAAGTGACCCTTGAAACCGTTTTTCAGGTAGCGGCGGGAGAACGGGAACATTCCGGCGTTCAGATTTTTTTCCACGACCTTGCGCTTGAATTCCAGAGATTCGCTGGCGAGATGCGCATATTCGTTGACGAGGTCGAAGAAGTCTTCTTCGTTGTGTGCCAGATAAGCGAGTTTTGCCAGATTTAAGGTGACAACGCCGATGGAGCCGGTCAGATCGCCAGCACCGAACAGGCCGCCGGTCTTTTTGCGGATTTCACGCAGATCCATCTGCAGACGGCAGCACATGGAACGAACATCTTCCGGGTTGAGGTCGGAGTTGATGAAGTTCTGGAAGTAAGGCGCGCCATACTTGGCGGTCATCTGAAGGAGCAGCTTGCCTTCCTTGGATTCCCAGGGGAAGTCCTTGGTCACGTTGTACGTGGGGATGGGGAAGGAGAAGATGCGGCCATCGGCATCGCCTTCGAGCATGACTTCGAGGAAGGCCCTGTTGATCATGGCCATTTCCTCGGCGTATTCGCCGTAGGTGGAATCCTGCAACTGGCCACCGATGATGATTGCCTCGTTGGCAATGTGGGACGGCGGGACGAAGTCGAAGGTAAAGTTGGTGAACGGGCTTTGACCGCCCCAGCGGGACGTGGCGTTCAGGTTGTGCAGCAATTTCTGGATCTGCTGCTTCACGGTCTCGTAGTCCAGTCCGTCGTAGCGGATGAACGGGGCGAGGTAGGTGTCCACGTTGTTGAACGCCTGTGCTCCGGCCCATTCGTTCTGGAGAGTGCCGAGGAAGTTGACGATTTGTCCGCAGGCTGCATCAAAGTGCTTGGCCGGTGTGGATGAACAACGGTCGCGCAGGTTGAAGCCTTCCAGCAACAGGTCGCGCAGGCTCCATCCTGAGCAGTAACCGGCCAGACCAAAGGAAAGGTCATGGATGTGGAAGTAGCCGTGAGTGTGGGCCATGCGGACTTCTTCAGGGTATTTTTCCAGCATGTACCGCGCTTGAACCGCGCCAGCCATGTGCAGAATGAGTCCCTGATAGGAGTGGACCATGTTGGAGTTTTCACTCACACGCCAGTCCACGTTGTCGAGGTAGCTTTCCGTGACACCGGAGATGTCCAGATAGGCCTCGTTCTGTGTGCGCAGTTCCCTGCGTTTTTCTCTGTATATGATGTAGCGTTCAGCGACTTTGTACAGGCGGGCTTCCATGAGCACCTGCTGTACAGTATCCTGCACCTGTTCCTGTTCTGGAACATCAACGCCGTCGAGCTTTTTTTCTACTTTCCCAGCCAGTCGGCTGGCGAGCAGCGGGTCTTTGATGCCGCTCCCTTTAAGTGCTTTGAAAATGGCGTCACCGATGCGTTTGGTTGACCATGTTTCGATACAACCATCACGTTTTTGAATCTGAATTGGCATAAATTTCCTGTGGCAAACAGTGGAATGCGGATGAGATCGACACCGAAGATTGTCGGCGTCGCATTGTTTGCCCCGTTGCCGTTGTGATTGACGCGGCAGGACCGCTGAAAATCAGGCAACTATGTTGTCTGGTATGAACTTTCTTGTCTGTAAACGGGCTCCGCGGACCGTCACCGACAGAAACGCTTCAGGTAGGTCTTCTGGCTCTCCCCGTTCGTTCCGCCTTCCCGCTAAAGCAGTGGCTTGATGGAACAAAATACAAGAGGATTACAGCGGCGGGACCGCTCCGGCTTTACACCGGATTCCCTGTTATGGCCTACCGGCCACCTGAAGGACATCGTGATTTGGAGAACCTATCTGAAGGTCGGATTGAGTGCAAGACTGAAGCGCGAACAATCCGTCATCTGTATTTGGTTAGACACTTTTTATCATGTCAAATAAGAGGAGAGTGAATCCATTTTTTCCCATAAAGAAAAGCTGATTAACTCAAGAAAACCAACCATCCGGTTTGGGTGGTTGGCCTTTATTTGTCACTATTCGGTTTATTAAGATCAACACCATTATCTTTTGTTATTCCCGTAGTGTTTTTTTTAAGCTTTCGACTTCAGTATTATTTAACAAGTTGACGATTGTGATCAGGTAAAGCGACAAAACATAACTTAAGCAAACCAGAGGGGCGGCTACGAGGGCCATTGCTGAATACATTGCTGCTAGCTTATTAAGAGAATGAATAAATAGTTCTGAAAAACCTATAATGAATATTGTACAGACATAATATTTAAACTTGTATTTACGTCCATGTGTGCTCGTGGCGGTCTTATATAAATAAGGTGCAATTAAGCAGTATGTTAATGAATACACGACCACCATTAAAATTCTAAGTAGAACGCCAGTGTCTACAATTCCCGATAGTATATATGATGCGAGAATTGACAATGCCATTATCAACAAGTGAATGGATGAGTAGAGAATAATAGTAAAGAATGATATTCCAGAAAATCTGAAGAGGCTGTCATTTTTGATATTTCTCAATACGCAAATTAGATAAGGAGACGTTGCAACTGCTGCGACAACAATTGATACTGTTAAGTCTCTAAATATGAACATAGCAACAACGCATACTAGCGATGTAAATACAATGCTTTTTTTGTTGTCATATAAAATTTTCAACATATTCAATACTCCTATCCCAACTTTTTTTTATACTCATCCAATATATAACACGGGCTGAATACATTTTCGGCCCGTGTTATATTTAATATTTCTTATTTTTCCCTTTTTGTATTTTTTCTAGATTTGAGTCGACGGTATCAATATACCATTTCCCCGCCTCTGGTATCTTTTTAACGCCCTTTTCCAAGGCATCCAGTACTCCTGGCCCGCCTGTCATAACGTCTTCGGCAACCCATTTGCCGATTGAATTAACTGCCGGTATGTACTGTGACCATGCCAGTAACGGGTTCAGTCCGGTTGTATCTAGGTTGTTCACCGGATCATCCAGACAATACCCATACCAGTCGGGATCGCCGCCCTTGTCGCCTATGGGGTCGGGCGCAGTCCATCGGCCGGTGTTTACATCGTAGTCCCGCCAGCCGAATCGGACAAAACCGAGGTCTCGGTCGTGCAGTCCTCCGGCAAAGCCTATGGGAATTCGAAGATTTGGATTGGTGTCTTCGATGATGCCGCCAAATGGGTCGTACAAGAGATTCTTTATCACATTGCCTTCCGGGTCGGCAACAACGCGTAAACTGCCTATCTGATCGAAGAAGAGGTAGGTAATCATTCCATCGTCTCTACGCATGGCATATGGGGTGCGTTTTTTGTCTTCATAGGCCAATTCATATTCGTGTTTTCCATCGTGAAAACCGGCAAGACGCATGAAGTCGAGCCATGCGTATGCTTCCACTAATTGGCCATTGAGGAGTTTGCCGGTTCGCTGTCCATTTTTATCATGACGATACGTGAAGGTCTGATTTTGGTTTTCGATTTCAGTTTTAAGCAATCGATAGTCAGGCGAATAGGTATACAGTGTGTATGTGCCCTTATTTGACCAGATGGATCGGAATCCCTTTTCGTCGTGGGAGTATTGGTTTCCCCCGGCAAGCATGAGCCGGTTGTCGGAAGTATACTGGTAGTCTCGGTAATTCGGGCCAACTGTGGCGGGGAAATAATCCCGAATGCGGCGACCTTGTTTATCGTAATGGCACTGGCTGATAAGCCTGCCGTCCAAGTAAGCTTTGAGAAGATGGCCTTCGGTGTCATACGAGTACGTCCAGACGCCGGTGTTGCCGGCCACATGTTCGTCTTTTTCGACAATGCGACCTTCTTTGTCATATTTGAGTCGATAGTTGTAGGGGGACTGCACTTTTACCTCTCTGATTTTGTTCCCGGGAATTATTCTCGGGAATCAAAATCAGTATACCCCCGGTTTTTTGTAAAACCGTATTTTGTGAACGAATGTAGTGTAAATACGGGCTATAGGATAAAATAAGCACTTGACAGGGGTGGGAACCGTGCCTCGCTCAGAGGGATTTTTAAGTACTATTGGGGGAGGGTAAATAGTTTCACAAATGGTATCCGTCGAAAATTATCACATCCCTCAACAGACTTATCAGTTGACTCCCCTTAATATATTGGTCATAGAGCACGCCGCTTGAGAGTTCGCATATTTATGGGCGCCAGTTCGACGTTCCTGTTTTCAGTCCTTCGTCTTGTTCTTCATAATGTATCGCTTCCATTTCAGCTGACAGCCTTATCCGGCTCGCCAACTATGTTTGCATCTGGGAATTTCCCGGTGCTTTTCCATTGCTGTTGCCTTTGTTCGTAACATCAATATCATTCGAGTATTCCAGAGGATTTTTTGTGGAAACAAGCCACTCTTTTGTCGCAAAATCGGAGGGCAGTGCCCAAGCCGATATTTTTTCCGGGCTGACCGTAGCTCTGGCCCTTGTCCCCGAAGCCGTTGCTTTTTCGTTTGTCGCTGGCGTGTCACCCATGGTCGGTCTGTATGGCGCATTCATGATGTGTTTGATTACCGCCGTGCTCGGTGGACGTCCGGGCATGATTTCCGGTGCCACAGGCGCCATGGCCGTTGTCATGGTCAACCTTGTGCTTGAAGGCAACGCCCTTGGCGGAGCCGGTTCACATGCCGGTCTTCAGTATCTTTTCTTCACGTTGCTGCTTGTCGGGATATTTCAGATTCTCGCGGGTGTCTTTCGTCTCGGCAAATTTATTCGCATGGTGCCGCGATCCGTCATGATGGGTTTTGTCAACGGACTGGCCATCGTTATTTTTTTGTCTCAGTTGAAGATGTTTCAAACCGGTGGCGAGTGGTTGCAGGGTGAGCCTCTGTGGATCATGGCTGGCCTCGTGGCTTTGACCATGGCAATTTTGTATGCCGTTCCCAAAGTTTACAAGAAGGCCCCCGGTGCGCTCATCGCCATTATTTCCGTTTCGCTGTTGGTTATCTTCAACCATATTGACACCCAGACCGTGCTTTCTTTTATCCAAGCCAATGGCGGTTCCGGCATCAAGGCCGGACTGCCGACATTCGCCATACCGACCGTGCCCTTCACATGGGAAACCCTTGTGTTCGTTGTGCCCTATGCGCTCATTTTGGCGGCTATCGGGCTGATCGAGTCACTGATGACTCTGTCTCTTATCGATGAGTTGACTGAGACTCGCGGGTCCGGCAACCGGGAGTGCATGGCGCAGGGAGTCGCCAACTTCGTCAATGGAATGTTCGGAGGGATGGGAGGTTGTGCCATGATCGGGCAGAGCATCATCAATATCACCTCGGGCGGGCGAGGGCGTCTGTCCGGTATTGTTGCGGCAGGTGCATTGCTGTTCTTCATTCTGTTCACCTCACAATATATAGAACAGATTCCTATTGCCGCTCTGGTCGGCGTGATGTTCATCGTGGTCATCAAGACCTTTGCATGGAGCACGTTCAACATCGTGAACAAGATTCCCAAGTGGGACGTACTGGTTATCGTGTTGGTGACTGTACTGACTGTGAAGTACGATTTGGCCATCGCGGTTATTTGTGGTGTCATTATCTCGGCTCTGATTTTTGCATGGAAAAACGCCCTACGGATTCGCGCTCGGAAGATGGTGGATGAACACGGAATCAAGCATTATCAGATTTACGGTCCGCTGTTTTTCGCCTCTACCGCGCTTTTTCTGAGCAAGTTTGACGTGATCAACGACCCGGATGAAGTCATCATCGACTTTCAGGAATCCCGGATCATGGATCAATCAGCCATCGAAGCCATTAATAAGATTGCCGCGTTGTATCATCGTGCAGGCAAGTCCGTTCATCTTTGGCATCTCAGTGCCGATTGTATTCGTCTCATCAAGCGGGCTGAAAAAATCTGCGTTGTGAATGTGCTGGAAGATCCGGACTATTTTGTCGGCATAGATGATTACCGGCAATATCAGGAAAATCTTGAATTTGAATCATTGTAAAATGAAGGCCTGAGGCCTGCAAAAAAGATCAGATTTTGACGAATGAAAAATATACGTCGGGTCTGATCTTTTTTTGTGCTTTGCTTTCAATCCTTTTCAGGCGTTTGTATGAAAGATAAATCAAGAATCCTGTTGTCTTGGCTATACGTCAGGCGTAGGTATGTTTTTAATTGCAGGGTGTTCTTCGCGTTATGCCCTGTGAAGGGAATCTGGAGTTCTCGTCCAGACGTTGCGTTATGCGGTGTAACTCCGAATGGCCGGATGCTGATGTCGGCAGTGAGGCGTTACAAAATGTCAACGCGCCAATTTCTTTATTAAGGAGTCGCACATGCGAAAACTGATGCTCTCTACAATTCTTGCTCTCTCCTTCATGCTGTCTTTTTCTCTTCCTGCTCTTGCAGGCAGCCCAGTTAAAACATTGCCTGGAGATATCACACTTGCTCAAGCTCAGACCATTTTGACGGCTGCGCTCAAGAAGGCCGAGGCGATCAAGGTTCCGATGAATATCGCCATTGTTGACGCCGGTGGTAATCTCAAAGCCTTCTATCGTCAGGAAGACGCCTTTATCGGCAGCATTGACATCTCTATTAAGAAAGCAGTCACGGCTCGTTACTTCAATATGCCCACTCGCGCTCTGGGAGCCGCTTCTCAGGTTGGAAAATCCCTTTACGGTATTGAAGTCAGCAATGACGGCCTGATTCTCTTTGCCGGAGGCGTTCCGCTGGTGGATGCAAATAACGTTATCATTGGTGCAATCGGCGTGAGCGGTGGCAGTGTTGATGAAGATGAAAGCGTGGCCATAGCTGGGGCTGCAGTCATCAAGTAGTGTATTATTGGTCGTCAGTGCGCTGAGGACCGTGTTCGAAATATGTACGGTTCCAAACCGGAAAGGGTGATCCTTTCTAGGGTGGAACCGTCTCTTTATTTGGTTGAGATTGGTATGATATGGTGCATGTTGGGTGATCAACTGTTGTATCTCGTTTTTTGACAGGGCATACGGAAGAGTAACGAATTGCCGTTGTCGGTGGTATTTTATGTCTATATGGAATGTGTCGTTACAGGCGAAACGCTTGATGCAACAGGCTTCCGGCAGTTTACAACTATCATGATCTCCGGTAGGAAAATGACGGCTTACCAACAATAAAGACACACTATGAATGAATTCCATTTTCGTACCCGCGACGACCTTTTTTTCACCTTGTGTGTGATTTTTGGGTGCCTTTGTGTGTGGCCGATTTCTTCGGCCCGGGCCGACACCCCTTCCCCGCTTGTGATCAACGAGGTTTTCGTTGATGGATCGTCAAATTATCCCGACTGGATAGAGTTGTATAATAGAGGCGATGTACCTCTTTCGCTGAAGGGATATATCCTGACGAAAAATGTTGAGGAACAACAGTGGCCTATTCGGGCGGATTTTGTGTGTCCTCCGCGTGGCTATAAGGTCTTTTATTGCGACAAAAAAGACCGCTACGATCATACCTCTTTCCGGCTGACCAGTGTCACCGGAGAAGTAGGGCTTTTTTCTCCCGAAGGCGAACTGATTGATTCCGTTTCTTACAATGATCTTCCGCGATTTACCTCGCTGGGTAGATGGCCCGATGGTGGCGATACTTTTTATATTCACGCCAGCCCGACTAAAGGGAGCGCTAATCAGGAAAGTTCGGTTCTCCTCGCCGTGGACACAGATATTCCCATCCTCTTTTCCCCTCCCGGAGGCCGGTACGAGGACGTGGTCGAACTGAATGTCTCAGTCCCGGAAGGCATGCAGGTCCGATATACCACGGACGGTACCATCCCAGAGGCTACATCGCTTCTTTTGACCGGTTCCATTTCCCTTTCGGAAACGACCGCTATTCGGGTTGCTGCAGTCTCGTCGGAAGGGAAGGTTCTTGCCCGAAAGATCAGCTCCTATATTGTGAATGAACCGGGAAATCTTCCTGTGGTTTCTGTTGTCACGGCTCCGAAAAATCTGTGGGACCCGGAAATCGGTATATATACGGAGGGCGATTCGCCTCAAAAAGGTGAAAGTTTTTCCCCAAATTGGAGTAATAATTGGCGTAGGCCGGTGCATATAGAGTTCTTTTCAGCTGTCGAGAATTGGTCGGTGGACGGTAAAACCCGCATTTTTGGTGGGGCTTCTCGTGGTCGGCCACAAAAATCCTTTGCCGTGTATACAACAAGCAAAAAGGAACCGTACGGTCTTCAGCGTCAGCTTTTCCCTCACGTTGAAAGGGAAAACTACGCCGGTTTCATCCTTCGTAACGGCGGCGACGCTTGGCTGCGGACACAGATTCGGGACGCGTTTATTCAGTCTCTAGTGGAAAACCGAGTAGCCTGTGACATCATGCCTTACCGGCCTGTTGTCGTATATCTCAATGGCTCCTATTGGGGTGTCTACGGGCTGCGGGAATTCATGATGCGTAAGAATCTGCTTGCTCGCCATGATTTACCCATTCAGCGTATTTCCCTGATGGACGGCGGAGGACAGGTTGCCTCGGCAAAAGGACCTTTTGCCAACATGGGGCCTATTCCGGTCGAAGGAGATTATAAGCCTGCCTTGTCGCAGTTGGATGTTGATGCTTTTCTGGATTATCTGGCAGTGGAGTTGTATTCCGGCAATCCTGATTGGCCTGACGGAAACATCAAGTGCTGGCGACCTGAGTCAAAAGAGATCAAATGGCAATGGATACTTTTCGACCTTGATCGGGGGTTTAACGGCAAGCGCGGAAAAGGCCCGGAAGTTGATCCGTTTACAAAGCTCTATCAACGGCAGGGCGGGCGCGGTCTCATGTTTGCGCAGTTGGCAGAAAACACGCAGTTTGTTAAAGATTTTTGTGGGCGCCTGATTGTACATATGCTGACCACCTTCGATCCTGACAGATCAATGACTATTCTTTATCGTATTGCTGGTGACATTCGTCCTGAAATGCAGCGACATATCGACCGATGGCGGTGGGACTGGAAGCCGGACAGACTGTTCATGGCCGTGGGCGATTGGGAACAGAATCTTGAAGGCCTTCGCGAGTATTGTCGGCAAAGACCACAGGCCATGTTGTCGATTCTTGATAAACGGTTTGCTGTTGGTAAACCGGTATATACGAAGATACGCATTGATAAGCAGGGTGAAGGAATGATCGTTGCGGAGGGTGTCCCGCTTGATGACGGCATCCTACAGGGGCTTGTCCCTGAAAATATGGAGATTACCGTCACCGCGATTCCGGCCCCCGGATATGTTTTTGCAGGTTGGGAAATGACCCCGGGCAATAAGCAACCACAGATACACATACAGGCAGGCAAGGCATTTACGGACTGTGCCCTGTTCAAGCCGTCTATAGTCCAAGAGCAGCATAATGAGTAATACTTTTTCGTTTATGGGCAGTAAAACCCGTTTCTTCGGTTGTCTGGTCGGAGCGGTGTCGGCGGCTTCATCTTTTGCCATCAATAGTGCGGCCAGCCGAGGCGATTTGTCCCGTTTGCTGAATGAACTGCCTGTTGTCGTGGGAATTGGGCTTGTCCTGGGAGTCGCCTACTTTGTGGCCATGCAGCGAGTGTTGCCGAAGCTGGCTCAGGATCAGGTTGATGAAATCTGGTCCGGGTTGACATGGTTCAACATCAGCGGCTTGTCTCTTTGGGCAGGGATATTGCCGATTCCCACTCAGTACATTGAATTTTGCGTAGGGTTTGTTTTTAGCGGTGGTTGTGCGCGGTTGGTGGCTTCTGTTTATACTGTTTTCGGAGCTTCGCTTTCCAATCGCAAGCGTTTTGCCAACACTTTTGTGATGCTTGCCTTGACGATTATGCTTGTCATTTCCGTGGTCAAGGCGTCCCTCGCTCTTTCCCTTGGTCTTGTTGGTGCTCTTTCCATTATTCGCTTCAGAACGGCCATTAAAGAACCGGAAGAGCTTGCTTTTCTCTTTTTCACCGTCGCCATTGGACTGGGATTCGGTGCCGGAAAATTCGGTATTACTCTGGCTGCCTTCTGGGCTATCTGCATCGGTTTCATTTTGTTCCGTAAAATTCGAGCAAACAAACATATGGAAAATGCGTATCTCGTGACTCTGTATGGTCCCGGAAAAGACCTACTTTCTTCGGTCTCGAGTTTTCTGGACAAGAATGAGGTGGCCTATGAGTTTACCCGTCTTGAGACAAGCGACACTTCAAGTCATGTCAGCTTTCTTGTGGAGATCAATACCATCCAGATTCTCGAAGTGCTGGGGCAGCAATTCCGGGAGCAATATCCTGATGCCAACATGACGATTGTTCAGGCAAGGAATCTTATCTAATGAACACGGCCAGCACGGACGGAACCCGTTCCTGTCGCTATGAAAGGAAGTTCATTGTTCCGTTGCATATGGTGCAGAATCTGGCCTCGATTTTGCGGTACAGCAGTTTTGGTTTCAAAGAGATATTTGCTGAACGGATCGTCAATAATATCTATTTTGATACGCCGATGTTTCGTTTCTACAACGAAAATGTCCAAGGTGTTGCAGAGCGAAAGAAACTGCGTATTCGTTGGTATGGAGATACAACTTTGGCCAAGGAATGCCGCTTTGAGATAAAGCGCAAGGTGGGCGCTGCCGGTTTCAAGGATGTTTTTCCCATCTCGTTGCAACCCGGCGACCTTGCGACATTTTCCTTTTCAAATACGCTCGCACTTCCAGAGGATGTCAAATTGCAGTTGGCAGAAACGCGACCCGCCTTGTTCAATCGCTATAGGCGGCGGTATTTTCTCTCTGCCGATGAAAGGTTCCGGGCGACAATGGATTATGACCTTCGGTATTCGCATCCCAGTGTCATCGAACGCTCCGGTCATTTCGGCAGCCTTGATGGGGAAGCGGTTCTGGAACTTAAATATAATCATGAGTTTGATATGGATGCTTCTCCCGTTGTGGATGAATTCCCGTTTTTCTTTTCGAAAAAATCAAAGTACGTCAGTGGAATAGACGAAGTCTATTCGCATTAATGCGCTACCGGCAAAAGAAAAGGGCGAGTGATTTCTCGCTCAGCCCTTTGTCTCGTCGTGGTACGCTTAAGAAGTGTGTCGCTACGAGAATGTAAGGTAGATGTGATCGTATGCCATCTCTAAGGCAACGATGATCAAGATCGCTCCCATGATGTAATTCAGCCATTTAATGTAAATGGGGTTTTCGAAATATTTGGAAACCCTCGAACCTGCAAAGGCATAGACGAAAGGTGCACCGAAACCGAGAGCGCCGAGTCCCATGGACCACACCGCGATTTCACTTCCCCCGATTCCCGCTGCCGGAAATTGAACGGCTGTTACCGGAAGAACAACCACAAAGGTTTTCGGATTCAGGAGTTGCATCAAAAGTCCGTCTCGAAATGTGAGGTTGCTTGCGCTGCTGCTGTTGTGCGATATGTCAATATTTGACGAGATAATTTTGCAGGCAAGGTAGAGGATAAAACCGACGCCCGCGGTGGCGATGAACGGCATGGCGTTTTCGTTGATTACGGCACTGCCCGTGTAGCCGATCAAGAGAAACCATATGCTCAGAGCTGCCGCCACCCCGAGAGAGAAAGGAATGTGTGCGTTGAATCGCTGTTGCATTCCGTTCTTCAGACTGAGGATGTTCACGGGGCCGGGAGTATACATTACCCCCACGCAGAAAAGTACAATCCCGAGCATGTGGTTGTCCTTATTTCGTCAATTGAAGCAGGTATTGCTTGGGGGTGATCCCATAGGAACGTTTGAAATGGCGATTCAAGTGGCTCACATCAAAAAAACCGAAATCCTGCGCAATGTGGGAAAGTGATTCGTTTGTTCCGAGAGCGTCTTTCACCCTGTTAATCTTGTGGTTGAGTATGTACTGGTGCGGCGTCAATCCGAATTGGCTTCGGAACAAACGGATGAAATGATATTTCGAAATATTTGCCACCATACTAAGATCATTGATTGAAATATCTTCCGTGATGTTGTCATGGATGTACTCTGTGACCTTCAACAGCAGCGTGTCCTTATTGCTTATCCAGGAATCTGGCCTGAAAATGTCCATTCTTTGGGCAATTCGTTGCGCTATTTTGTACAGAGAGTGTTCGTACTCAAGGGAAGAGTGCCCTGTCTCATCAACGAGCTGAGACGTTCTCAGGATCAAGGATTGGAGAATATTGTCAGTAAAATGGTTTTCCGAAAGTCGGAATTCCGTTTTATTTAACGCTGTGGCACTCCCTAAAAGCGGGTAAAAGTCTTTTGGGTCGAGGTAGAGCATTGTATATTTCAACGTGTTGTCGTTTCCGGGATTCCCATTATGTACATCGTCGGGGTTAAACAGAATAATGTTGCCCGGAGAGCTTCTAAACTCGCTACCGTTGCAAGAAAATTCCTGAATTCCTCCAGTCGTGACCCCGAGGGCCAATTCTTCGTGGGCGTGTTTAGAATAGGAAAAATCCGACATGACAGCATTGAGGACCGTCATGTTGATATCACTCTTGGCGTTTGCAAAATGAAAATGATTTGATTGTATTTTTGCCATTTCTCAACCTCTATTCTTCCAATATCAATAAATGGCTTACAAGGGAAAATCTTGGACAAAATTGCTCAATTGGCTTTTCCCTCACGCGATGGATTGAATCCTCCGTACAATGCCAACGAGCGAAAGTCTTGTGGTCATCAAAGCTTGTGACAACGGTTTTTGTTTTGAGGCCCCATTCCCACCCGGTCGTGATTGAGCCTTGTAGGGGGTGTCTTGTTTGTTGAATGAGGGGAGATTTCTTTAATTCTTTAAAGTACTGGTTCTGCACCATGCAATAATTGACTGTCCTTGTTTTCTTGCTTAAATGCTCTCATCGAAATCACGATATTTAAGTAATTTAACAAAGGTATTGTAATGAAACAGCTGAAAGTATGGGGAATTGCTGCAGTGCTGCTCGTGAGCATGGTGAGCGCGTCCATGGCTGCCGAGCCGGTGAAGGTCAAAGTGTTTGTGGGAGCTCAGTTCGAAATTGGAAAGATGGCTGGGGATAAGGCCGGAGAGTTCCAGCATTGGTACGAAGGGTATCTCAAAGACGCCAAGGAATACAAGGTTGTCGGTGCCGAGCACCCCGTATGGGTCAACAAAGACGGTGTGGCCGGGAGCGTTTTGGGAATGGGCAAAGTGCGTAGTTCTTCAAGCATGACTGCCATTCTCGTTGATCCCCGATTCGATTTTTCCGAGACATATTTCATCATTACTGGCTGTGCAGGTACACCCCCGCGCGCTGGTACGGTGGCTGCCGTATTCTGGGCAGATTATCTGGTCGATTACGATTTGGGACATCGCTGGGGAGCCGGTGAGGTTGCCGAAGGCCAGCCGTTGTTTTCTGTTCGCAAAGGGTATGAGTCGGTGCGGACGATCAAACTCAATCAGAAACTTGTTCAACGTGCTTTTGAGCTGACCAAGGATACACCTCTTCAGGATTCCGACACTTCCAAGAATTATCGCAAGAATTATCCCGACAAAATGGCACAGCGTTCGCCTTTTGTTGGTGTGGGAACACACGTCGCAAGCGATACGTTTTTTCATGGTCCCACCTTGTCCAAGGAAGCCCAGTATGTCTGTGATGTCAACGGAGCAGGTACCTACGTAATAACGGAAATGGAAGGAGTCGCTGTGGGCTACGTTATCACGAAGTTCGGGCATGGCGATCGAGTGTTGAGTCTTCGTACGGCAGTGAATTTCGATCAGGGTAATCCCAACGAGACCACGCTGGAACACCTCGATCCTGCACCAGGCAACTACCCCGGCGGTTTCTCCACCGGTATCAAGAACGCCTATGTCGTTGGTTCCCGTTTTGTGAATGAAGTCATTGCACATTGGAACGAGTGGAAGGATGGCGTCCCCGCCCAATAACCACTTTATTCCGAAGAATAAATAATAAGGGGCCAACACCATGTGTTGGCCCCTTTTCTGTGACTGTTGAATTTCTGTCGGTTCAGCTCTGACGATCCAGCCTGCTTTTTTATCTTCCATATGACTTCGATTCTATCGAAATTTTCAGGGCCTATAAGCAGCTCCGTTTTTATCCTTTCGAAATTTTTAGAATCTATAAGCAGCACCACTCCCAAGTGGTGCATAACCTTGTGTAAGTTGGTTTCTTTTGCCGCTCTCTTAGATTCCTCATATCTATCAACGCCTTTTGTACATGAAGTATAAAAGCAAGGCTAAGGAGGTGCATTATGGCACACAATGGAAAACCGATAACAGCGCGGAGCACAGCCGATCTTCCTTTTGGAGGGCTTGGGGTGTCTCTTGAGGCGTGTGAAGAGTATGCCGAAACGCTGGATGTTCAAGTAGTTGCTTGGGCTCCAGCTTCTTTTTTCGATGGCATGGCTTTTCATGAGCCTCCTGTGGCGCTCTCTGGCTATAGACTCCTCACAGTACTTGGCTGTGAGATTCGTGGAAGATAATAACAGATCAAGGATTACGGAATGAAATTGAATCGTCGTGACTTTGTAAAGCTGTCTTCATCAGCAGCCCTTGGCGTAGCCTTTGCTGGCCTCGGTACTGGATGTAAAAGAACAGCGGTCGATAAATTTGCTCAGATGAAGCCTGAATGGAGCAAACAAACTACTTCTGTTTGTGCTTATTGTTCTGTTGGTTGTGGATTGTTGGTTACTACTTCTTTAGAGACAAAAAGAGCCATCAATGTGGAAGGCAATCCCGACCACCCTATTAACGAAGGTTCTCTCTGTGCAAAGGGCGCAAGCTCTATTCAGATGACCGAAAACGATTTGCGTACAGGCAAATGTCTTCACCGCGCACCGTATTCTGGTGAGTGGGAAGAAAAAAGCTGGGACTGGTGTAAAAAACGCATCGCCAAGCTTGCTAAAGAATCTCGCGATAAATCTTTCCTAGAAAAGAACGATAAAGGCCAAGTCGTTAACCGTAACATGGGTGTAGCTTCGCTTGGTTCTGCTGCATTGGACAACGAAGAATGTTACGCTATGCACGCATTTATGCGTTCTCAAGGCATTGTATACCTCGAACATCAGGCACGTATCTGACACAGTGCAACTGTTGCGGCTCTGGGAGAGTCGTTCGGACGCGGTGCGATGACCAATCACTGGAATGATTTACAGAATAGTGATTGTATTTTGATTATGGGTAGCAATGCTGCCGAAAACCATCCCATTTCCTTCAAATGGGCTTTGAAAGCGCAAGCCAAGGGCGGAAAGATCATTCATGTTGATCCACGTTTTACACGTACCTCCGCTCGTTCCGATAAGCATATTGCGCTTCGTTCCGGTTCTGATATCGCCGTTCTTGGCGGTATGATTAAGTATATTATTGATAATAAACGTTATTTCCTCGAATATATGCGTGATTACACCAACGCTTCTTTCATCGTTGGTACAGAGTACAAATATGAGGATGGCATCTTCTCTGGGTTTGATCCTGAAACTGCCTCTTATGATAAATCAAAATGGGCATTTGAAAAGGACGCAAATGGCGTCGCTAAAATGGACAAATCCTTGGAACATCCACGTTGTGTTTTTCAAATCATGAAAAAACATTACGAACGTTATACTTTAGATAACGTTTCAAGAATGTCGGGTATTTCCCCTGAAGATTTGACTGAACTTTACGAATTGTACTCTGCTACTGGTACTGCGAAAAAAGCTGGTACTATCATGTACGCAATGGGCTGGACTCAGCATTCCGTAGGGGTGCAGAACATCCGCGCCATGGCTATGATCCAGCTCATGCTTGGCAATATTGGTATCGCTGGTGGTGGTGTTAACGCACTGCGCGGCGAATGCAACGTTCAGGGGTCTACCGACTACGCTCTTCTTTATCATATTCTCCCTGGATACATCGCAACTCCACTTGCTGGGCTGGACACTCTCGATCAGTACAACAAGAAGTTTGCGCCTGTAACCAAGGACCCAAAGAGTGCAAACTGGTGGCAAAACTATCCTAAGTACTCTGCAAGTTTGCTCAAAGCTATGTATTCTGATGATGATCCAAAAGATGCCTATAGCTACTTGCCAAAGTTGGAAAACCATAAAGCAAGTGAATACTCCTGGATTCCACTCATCGACCGCATGTACAATGGCGGATTCACTGGTGCATGGATTTGGGGCATGAACCCCGCATGCTCCGGCCCTGACTCTGTAAAAACACGTAAGGCTCTTGCTGAGCTTGACTGGATGGTAAACGTCAACGTCTTTGACTGTGAAACATCGAGTTTTTGGAAGGGGCCTGGAATGGATCCAGCCAAAGTTAAAACTGAAACATTCTTTATCCCTTGCGCAACAGCACTCGAAAAAGAAGGCTCAGTTTCAAACTCTGGTCGTTGGATGCAGTGGCGCTATGCTGGTCCAGAACCCAAAGATGGCGTACTTACAGATGGTCACTACTTCCACGAATTGTGGGAAGAAATGGCTCACCTCTACGAGAAAGAAGGTGGAGCACATCCCGAACCTATTACCCGCATGAGCTTCGACAACATGTGTGTAGAAAATGCCCATGGTCACATGGAATTTAGCGCACAACAAACCGCAAGACTCATTAACGGTTGGTTCACCAAAGACACTGTCGTCAAAGGTAAGCAGTTCAAGAAAGGTCAGCAAGTTCCTAGCTTTGCATACCTCCAGGATGATGGTTCCACCACGTCTGGTAACTGGCTCTATTCTAACTCTGTGAGCGACACAGAAAATAAATCTGAACGCCACAATTCCAGTCAGTCTCCTTTGCAGAAAAAGATTGGTTTGTTCCCGAATTGGACATGGTGCTGGCCTGTCAACCGTCGTATCCTCTATAATAGAGCATCCGTTGATCCACAGGGTAAACCCTGGAACCCGGAACGAGTTGTTATCGAGTGGAACGGTAAGAAATGGGAAGGCGACGTCCCTGACGGTGGCTGGGCTCCAGGAACCAAGCATCCGTTTATCATGCGCAAAAACGGCTTCGGTCAGCTCTTTGGACCAGGTCGCGCGGATGGTCCCCTGCCCGAATACTACGAGCCATTGGAATGTCCTGTTAAAGAACATCCTTTCTCTAGCACTCTCCACAACCCAACTGCGGTTCAAGTACATAGCGAAGAGAAAGCTGTCTGTGATCCACGCTACCCATTCGTTGGTACTACTTACCGCGTGACCGAACATTGGCAAACAGGGTCTATGACTCGCTGGTGTGACTGGTTGGTAGAGGCTGAACCTCAAATGTTTGTTGAAATCAGCCCTCAACTCGCTGAACTTCGCGGCATTGAAAATGGTGAAAAAGTTACCATCGAAAGTGTTCGTGGTTCTTTATGGGCAATCGCAATGGTTACCGAACGGGTTCAGCCATTCAAAATTGATGGTACCGACGTTCATATGGTCGGTATGCCATGGCACTACGGTTGGGTGAAACCTGTCGACGGTGGCGATTCTGCAAATATTGTAACACCAAACGTTGGCGACCCGAATACTGGTATTCCTGAATACAAAGCGTTCATGGTCAACTTACGCAAGTGGAAAGAAGGGGATAAATAATGAGTGGTAAAAGCTTTTTTGTTGATCTGACCCTTTGTACCGCGTGTCGTGGATGCCAGGTTGCATGTAAGCAGTGGAAAAATCTTCCTGCCGAAAAAACGCGCAATGTTGGCTCCCATCAGAATCCACAAGACTTGTCTTCCAAGACTATCCGTCTTGTTCGTTTCCACGAAGAGCGTGATGCTAATGGTAAACTGCAATGGAACTTCTTTCCAGAACAGTGCCGTCATTGTCTCGAACCTCCTTGTAAGTCCATCGGGAATATGTACTGCGAAAACGGTATTGAACAAGATCCCAAAACTGGGGCTGTTGTTATGAATAGCCGCACTTCTGGCATTGGTGACAAAGTTACCAGTGAAGAATTGTGTCCATACAACGTACCTCGCATGGACGAAGAAAGCGGGCAATGGTTCAAGTGCGATATGTGCTTGGATCGTGTTGAAGCTGGCCTTCTTCCTGCCTGTGTTCAAAGTTGCCCAACTGGTACTATGAACTTTGGGGACCGTGAAGATATGCTCGCTCTCGCGAAAAAGCGCTTGGCAGAAGTGAAGAAAACCAACCCGGATGCTTACCTTGCAGACCCTGAGTCTGTTCGTGTCATTTACTTATGCACCGCTCCGCCAGAAAGCTACAATGGTAACTTGCTCGCATCTATAGATGGAAGTAAATTGATGAAAACTGCACAGGCCAAAAGTGGCGTCAACCGCCGTGATTTGCTTGCCGGTCGCTTTGGCTCAAAGGCGAAAGCGTAAACATACATACGTAAAGGAAATATTATGAAAAAAGTATTCATCATGTCCCTGCTGTGTGTTTGTTTTACCGCAGTATTGGCCTTTGCTCAGGCAGAACTGGTGTCAGCTATTGATGCTCCTGACGATGACCTTGAAATTAATGTCATCGAAGGAAACAGCAAACGTAACCTCGGGGTTACCTTCAACCATTCCAGTCATGAAGACATTGATTGCTTCACCTGTCACCACAAAAACGAAGTGGCAGACGAACCTGAATCGTGCGCGAACTGCCATACCGATGTGGCTCCGGATGCTCAGGGGCATAAGTCTTACTTCCGTGCAATGCATGTGAAAGGCACTGAACAAGCGTCTTGTCTCTCTTGTCACCAAGAAGAGTTCGCTGGCGACAAAGACTTGACTGGTTGCGCCAACTCCTCTTGTCATCCCAATGGGTTGTACTAAAATAATAACAGTATAAACGTCTAGCGGCAGCTCCATGCTGAGATCACGGATGCATACAAAATGTGTGTCATCTACTGAATGCAGACCGGTGCCGACGGCTATTACTGAAATATAAATACCTGGGGCGGAGTACCTCTCCGCTCCGGGTTTCTTTTATTTAGCTTTACAGTTTGCTCAAAATGTTCGTTGGCAAGATGCAAGCAGCAACCAAGGTTGCTGCATATCACTCGTGCGCAAGAATTTGGTTGGTTCAGAGCAGGGAAGCCAGCGAGGATTTTGAAGAGATTGATGAAACACCTCCGTAAGTTGTCGCGCCGGACCTTGCGACACATGGCTAACGGAGTTTCTCAGGCCCCACGTAGTGTGCTATCTACGTGGGGCCTATTTGTTAACGAAACAGTTTGTATGGAAAGCCTTCCTCGCCGGAGGGGAGTGCCTTGTCGCTCCGTGGAGTTCAAAGACTTGCTAACGCCTGAATAATCGGTTTCCTTTATGGCCCATACACCTACTATCCGATGTGGCTTGAGTCGAAGAACCGTTGGTGTGGGTGTTTTTCTACAGCGCGAAATTATTGTTTTTTAACAAAAAAAAGGGGTCTTCATAGACATGAAGATCTTAAAATTCTGGTGCGCTAGAGAGGATTCGCCCTCCCCGGGCATCGGCTTAGAAGATGACTGGTGGATGTTAGTGATTTAAGTGTGTTACGTGCTTAGCCCTTTCAATGCGTTCACTACGCGTACGAGGGACAGGGTGTTTTATGGTCAGCCTTGTGGTCGATTGAACATTTATTTAGTTTGGGGGAAAGAAGTCTGCCCCTGTTGTCGGTGTGAGAGGTTTAGGATGTTTTCTGAAGTTGTGGCTTAGACCTCTTGAACGCCATGCACGAGGTTGCATGTGTAACATCTGAAATGATTTGGTTTTTTAATGGATTGAACTCCTAGGATTTTTCATGAAAATTATTATCTTAATTCCACCATCTGAGGGTAAGGCTGATGGAGGAAATGATAAATCTTTGAAGTCTGTATCAGGTGTTGTTGCTGACTTAATTGAAGCGATTAAAGAAGCTGATCCTAATAAGTTATATGGGCTTAAGGAAAAGGCTCTCGAGAAAGCAATTACTGTAAATAAGGAAGTCTTAAGCTCAAAAACAATGCCAGCAATTGAACGGTATACAGGGGTTGTTTACGACGCAATTGATTATCAAACTTTGAAAAATAAATCTGACTTTGATAAAAAAGTGTTCATTGTATCAGGGTTATTTGGTCTTGTTCGTCCTACTGATTTGATTCCCAATTATCGTTTGAAGATTGATAAATTAAAGGCCGCCAAGGTATGGTTGAATTCCAATTCAGAGCAATTAAAAGATAAATTTGTTATTGATTTATTACCGCAAGCACACAAGAAAGCCGTGAAATATGAAAATGGAATCGAGGTTGGATTTGTCCTAAAAAAAGCAGGGAAAAAGATGCCGGCAGGTCACCAAGGAAAGCATATTAAAGGTCGATTTATCAGGTGGTTTGTTGAGAACAATATCACTGACTTAAAGTATTTTAAAGATTTTAAGGAAGAAGGCTATAAGTGGACTGGTGAAGTTTTTTTAAAGGAAGTTTAATTGTTTTCAAAACTGACAGATCCATTCTCAGTTTATGGTCGGTACGAAAAAAGGGCTAACGATTTCTCGTTAACCCTTTGATTTCTCATGGTGCGCCAGGGAGGATTCGAACCCCCGGCCGTCGGCTTAGAAGGCGGTTTTTGAGGGCGCATGAGCTGGATATTGGTTTACAAAAATGATTGTAATTCAATGTCTTGTGATTTGTCCACGTTTCGGGGAGCGTCTTGGTGACAGGTCGATTTCAGATTGATTGGAGCAAATTTGGAGCAAATTTAAGGCATCCTTTTCTTTCTTAGATTAATTGCGAAACCATTAGCAGTATTTTTGAAGTGTTTTGGAAAAACACTTACGCAGTATAATTTAACTCCGTAATGGCAGATGTTTTTGAGATGGGAAAAGTCATTATTTTAGGGAGTTACAACATGATCAAAATAGTATCGGTTAATGCGATCTATATTAGGTAGCTCTAGAGAGTGATTGTAAAAAACAACAGTAGCTTCTTGGAATATAAAGTTTTTCTATAAAAAAAGTATGTGTAATTTGACTTTTCTCCGAAGTGTTTCAGTGTTGTTTCTGTAGTGTTTTTGTAAAACATAACAGAGTGTTGAGCGTTGATTTCCTCCGATTCAGTGTTATAATCGTGCCTCAAATAGCAAAGGAGGCAAAATGGAAATTTTAACACGGAAGGAAGTCTCAGCCGTGCTCCGCATGAGCCCTCAAGCCTTGAGTAACCATGTGTCGCGTCGTAATTGGTCTGCAGTTCCTTGCCCCATAAAGATAGGTGGAAGGAACAAGTGGCTACGCGAAGATGTTTTTGATTTTCTTTTGGAAAAACAGAATGAAAGTCGAGAAAAGTTAGCGCGAGTTAGAGGTCGTCCACGAAAGAGACAGTAACGAGCAAAATTAGAACCTCATGGGGGCTCTCTTTTGAGTCACAACAGAATAGCAACACTCGTAAGGAGTAAAGAAATTATGAATAACAAATCGAAAATGAATGAGGGACAAAATGGAAGGCCTTACAATAGAGAAGAGCTGATCCGTAACCGGAGTCTTTTCTGCATGCTAATAAAGGAGTTCGCTGAGAATGGGGGAGAGTGGATCGAATGGAAAATTTTTGAAGGCATCCTCGACGCCTCCCCTAGACACACTCCGAGGATGTATGGCTATCAGGAATGGTGGCCTTTGTTGGCCGCAACGGAGTACTTCGAAAGAGAAATAATGGACGGGAAACTGATGATTCGAGCTTGCTAGTGTTCTGCCGAACACGAAGTACATACTAAAAAAGGGACGCCTCATTGCGTCCCTTTTTTTGTGCGGTACTCCTTAATTTGATCACTATTTGTGGACATAATGCGACACCACCTCCTCTCTCCCATGACCAAGCTCCTGGGAAATTTCGGCTTTGCTGGCTCCAGACTTAGCCAGCCTCTGTGCATACTCATGACGGGCTGCGTGGGCATGGGCATTGTTTTCTTTTGTCGCACCTATTCGGTTCAGGGTGTTTGCTTGCTTTTTTAAAGCCTGCCTTAATGAGAGCTCTACGGGAATTAGCGAGTTCAGCCTGTTGCGATGAATATAGGAATTCACTCGTTCAACAAGTTTTCGCTGATACTCATTTCGTATCGGAACCTGTCGGGGGCGTCCTCCCTTACTTCCTTTGATGACCAATTTACCGTCTTTCACCTCGTGAGAGAGTAGCGATTCTTTTGCCCTAAGGCCAAATTGCTCACGCATTTCAGCAGCCAAGCCCAACCATTTTGCTTTCTCATAAAGTAAGGCAGTGATGTCACGAATTTTATTCATGTTGGCAGTAACTGGCTTCAACCTGTCGCCAGCACGACTTATCCCCATCTCCTTATTGGTTCGGGGAACAATATTTTGCTTATCGATAGCCTCGGCGATGCGACGCGCAGCTGTGGCGTATGAAGCCAGAGTTGAGGAGCCGAGGCCTTGAGACTTCAAGTCTTCAATAGCCCCCAGAATGTGCTTCGTCTTAAGGTGGCGGATGTTCTGAAGGGCGTATTTGTCCTGAATGATATCGCAGAGTCTCCGCACCTGCCCGGCATTTTTTTGCTGAGTTAGCACCCCAGCCCGTCTGTTTTTCCCCAACAGTTTTGCCGCTTGGTATCGCAAATCCATTATTTACCTCCTGGGTCGTTAAGTGAAAATGACCATTGCATCTCAGTTTTGCGGGTCGTAACCGGCATCTGTGGATGCTCCCCCTAGCATCTAGCCAGCCTCGTAAGACTGGTCTCCGAGCAGAGAGCTAGGGGTGGTCGTGCAACCTGGGCGTACCCAGGAGGAGGTGTTTGGCCGCCGTAGTTCGGCCGTAGTTTTCTCATCGTCAAGGAAGAGCAACGGTAGTAACGCGATCCGCCGTCTGTCTCTTTCTCCATAGGATAAAGAGACAGACGCACACCTCAAAAGAAAGTGTGTGCTGCAATCTAGCAATATGTGATTGGAAGCTGGCGGACGCTGGTTCTGGCTTTTAGACGCACTACACCTAGGGGGCGCTAAAAGGAACATCGGTCCAAAGGAGGTGGTCAATCTCCGGCGGGCTAATATTAACCCCGCCCCGTCGCGGCTAGACTTTGCCGTTCAGAGGACTGGCCACAGGGTTTGACAGCTAAGTGGCCAAGAGCCGGCGATAAATCGCGGGTATCTGATGCTTCTGGGAGATCTCCCGGCGTTGCTGATCGACCAAAATGTCAGCTTTAGCGCATCCGTCATCTGAAACGATTCTGTGAATCGAGTAATAGATACGAAAACTTACTCCGCAACGGTCATGGCGTCAACACGTGGAGTCGTTAATTGTGGGAGAAAAAGAAGGGCAGAGAAATTGGTCGGGCTTGAGCGGGGTCAAACATCGTTAGTGGATATGAGTAAATTTATTGAGATCAACTTAAAAAAGTTGTCTCAAAATGACTCTTTTATCACGGCCTGCGTGTCAGAAGTGACGATCCGCATTGACAATTACAGATGAATGAATATTGTTTGACCCGAAGGCGTGGCGGCTCCTTTCCAAAGCCATACCGGAATGCACGAGTAGAGGCCGAAAGTGCGCTCATTTCGGTAAGGAGGTGATGCCATTATGGCTAAGACCAAATCTGGAAAGAAGAAGGTCCACGTTCCCAAACATACCCGCAAGGGTAAAAACGGGAAGAAGCAGGTGGTGCGCGAGCACTATCGGTCTACCCCTGAATAGGGCGTGAACCGCCGCCGCGTCTTTATTCACACATCTTCAAACAGGAAGTCGTCGTATGAGCCGCCCTACTCTCCCTCAGAAAGCACATAGCATCCTCACATCTCCGAAAAAGTATTACAACTCCCAAAAAGAAACTCTGGATGCAATGCTTGAGGACGTCTCAATTAACGAGGCATCCATTATCAATACCGCGAGCCAGAATCTCATTCGTGACAAATTAATGGGCTTCTTCAAAGTCACGGATGTTATCAACACTATGATTAATTGGAATGAAACTGTCGATGCAGATATTCGACGAGCTAAGAAGGAATATCTGCTCCACGAGGTCATCATCGACTTTCAATCACAGGGAGAGGAAATTGATTTATTAAAGCACTTTATTAGCGATCCAGCAGGCAACACGCTATACAATAAAATTGTCAGAATTCTTGAGAATTTCCCACCCGACGAGCAATTATCTAGACATCTTGCCAAAGCTATAAGACATATTGTTCAAACGGATTTCGTTGGCCTATTTGAATCACATAAATATGCAATCTCCCAAATAGAGCAACTCACGCCGCAAGCACTAACCATCCTTGTCGACAATCCTAATTGGCCCGAATTTGATCCTGGCACCACCGTAGCTCATGGAAAGACTATCACATCAGACTGGCTACCAACTTTTACCAATGCATATTGCAGGGCGAAACAAGTCTCAGATTTAATCATCGGCGAGCGGATAGGACATTCAATCGGCTTACTCAAAACTAATGGGTACATGGTTGCCCAGACGCAAGAAGGTAAGGGCGCACGCTGTTATCTTACTAGCCTTGGGGCAAACATTCTCCCCTATATCTGTGCATAGTCGGACAAAAAGCTTTAAGCGAACTAGCAATCAAACTACGACTCTCGCTTAATATGGCCGATCTTCTTCGGTGGTCAAATCTAAATAAATCAGCATCAAGTGCCCGAAGGGCGTGAGTCCGAAATTAGTGGAGGGCAAGCCGACCATGCTGGTGCTCTTGTAGTCACGGTTGCGCGGCTTGATGAGGCCAAGGTTCATCAGGTTCAAAAAGTATGACTCGCGCATGGTCGCACCTTCAATGTTCGCAGGTGGTGCGCCTATGTGGGTGCGTGGCCCGATCAGTATTTCTTGGTGCTTTTCCCAAAACTCAGGGTTCTTGTCCGGGTGAAATGACCTTGAGTAGAGCAGGATAACCTCGGAGTCGTTGATTCGTTCGAAGGTCTCCAGCACCCGCTTCTTGATTTGGTGTTCCCGCTCCTCGTCGAGGAGACCGTTTTTCAGCAGGGAAGCAATATGCTGACGTCGCTCATCCGTCACAGCTCTCCCGGCCTGGATCATTGCCTCTTCGATCAGGTCGAGGCCTTCGGGAAAAGTCATGGCACTGCGCAGGGTTTGCTCTGCCTGTTCTCCTAACTGGGATTCAAGGCGTCGCAGGGTGTCTTCGACGCGGTGGATGCGCTGGTTGGGGATGGTCGCACCGATGATTTCGGCGGCTAGAGGGCCGACTACGGGGATAGCTCCGAGAATCCCTTTGACAGCAGCAACAAGGGCATCATTGTCTTTCGAGGTGTTAGCCATTTTACATTCTTAATTTTGAATTATCATTTAATGACTAAAGCTTTTTTACGTAATGAATGATTGCACATGAAATTTCATGAGCGTCATCAGATTGAATATTTTCTTTGATTTTGAACACCATTCTTTTCATAATTTCCACAGCTTCGTCTCTTTTAAAGCCATTTAAGAGGGCGTTATAGAACGAATCACTTTCTCTAAGCCCAAGAAGATAATTGACGGCATTTTTGTGAAATATAACACGGAACGAAAATGGACAAATTTCTTTGTCCACAACATTTTTTAGGCCCTTCATGGCCTCATCAAGTTCATATCCTTGAAATCGCCGACCCCATAAAGCGATTTCTTGCAGGCTGTGTTCACTCAGTTCTTTTTTATTTAAAAATTTACGTGTACGACCAACTGGCCTATCCACGGATTTTTTGAACTTACTTCCTTGCTTATTCCTTTTTTTCTTCTTTTTCTTGCGACCATACAGTTCAAAATCTTGGCCATAATGTAAAAAAGTCCTAGCTTTTAACTTCACAGTAGACCTCCACGATTTCGCCTCGTTAGTATTCACGCCTGTTTTATAACCGATTGTACTATCGCTTATGCCTTTTCCCCTTAGCAACTTGCCGCTCAGCCTTGATTCGCTCCAGCAGCACCGATGCGGGTTCGTCGTTTGGGTCTTGAGGGACGAGTTCGCCTCGGAAGGCTTTGGCGAGGATGGATTGGTCGAGTTTGGCCAGATCAACTTCACAGTTTAACACAATCTCATCCAGAGAACCTATTTTTTCTTCTGTACTTTCGAGCAGTCGCGTAATCAACTCAGCCTCTATCTTCGAAGGAAAAGGAATGGGAGCTGACAGTATTTTTCCTTGGGACAAATTTCGCATCGAATTACTAGTCCCTGTAGCTTGATCCTCAAAAATATCCCTGACCCATTGACTCCGCAATGCGAACTTTAAGAAGGGGGCTGAAGTTAGATCAGAGGCTCGGTTGAGGCGGAGAATTTTGTCCGAAAGTATCAGGTTAGAATGACTTTCATGTGCAACAACGACAGCACCCACTAACTCAACTGTATTGGCTCGTGAAATCAACAAGTCTCCAGTGCCAACTGTTGGAATTCCATTAATTTCATAACCTTCTGGCAACCTCTTGTTCTCGCTGGCATTAAATTGCCCCCATGACACAGCGCTAACTTTCAATACCCCTTTTTCACTCTTATTTGCTGGAGTTGATGATGCTTTTGGACTTTTTCCTGCATCAATAGAGCAAATCAGATTATCTAAATTTGTCCAACACCACCCCTCAGGCAGTTCCGGCAATTCACTCGTATCAACCGGCTCAGGTTCCTTGTACTTTGCTTTCCATTTGTCGTCCTTGGGTTCCTTACCTTTGGCTTGCATTTTGGCGAGTTCGGCTTCTTCCCAGCGGGTGCGGCGTTCGGTGCGTATGCGTTCGAGAAGCTTGGAGGCTGGCTCGACATCGGGATTCTGTTTGCGCCACTCTGCGGTCAGGTCGCCACGGAAGGCGGCGGCGAGGACGGACTGCCGGAATTTCTCCAGCAACGGCTTGGCGGTCTCCAAGGCCTCACGAGCGCGGCGGCTCTTGGCTTGCAGGGCGTCGATTTTGTCGGCGATACGGCGTTGTTCATTGAGAGGAGGGAGGGGGAATTCAATGCTCTTCAGCTTTGATGCGTTCACCCCTGGCTGAGCAATGCCAGATGTCTTGTCTTGTATTTGCTTCCAATACTCATCACTATCCATGAATAGCGACATTATTCGTGAACTTGCGACGGATACCGGAGCTAGCCTAATCAAGTACGAAGCATACACAGAGTCTACGGGAACCTCTGTAATACGGAAATTCTTCCCGGTTGTGGCACCTGTGCGAGCGACAACAATATCCCCGATGGCAAGTCTGTATTTATCTATGTCGCCACAATCACAATAAGGGACCTGCCCCCAATCAACGACACCGTTTTGAATATCAGTGATTCTGAGATATTTTGCCCCACTATTCCCATCTTTTGTCTTAGCTGTGAAGCCGTAACTAACTGACTTCGACAACTCATCCAGCGAAGCTTTAATCCATCCATTTGGGAGATTGCTACTGACCATGCCTATTCCCCACCGTCCAACATCCCCGACAACTCCTCTATCTCCTGCATGGCAATCCCCAGATTTTCCATGATCTGGGTAGCCAGCACATCCGGTTCCGGCAGGTCTTCGGCGTGGTCGGCGTCGTCGTCGCGGAGCCAGGTTATGTCGAGGTTGTCTTCGCGCTTGACTATCTCTGCACGGGAGAAGCAACGGAAGCGGCCTTCTTCGCCCTGATCCTTGCGCTTGGAGCCGCCATTGGGATCGTCGCCAAAGCATTGCTCGAACTCGGCGAAATGGGCGCGGGTCAGCGGGGTGCGCTTGCCAAAGCTCGGCATGTTGGTTCGCAGGTCATAGAACCAGACTTCCTTGGTGTTGCCCTTGTCGGTTTCGCCACGCTGGAAGAACAGGACATTAGTCTTGACACCCTGAGCGTAAAAGATGCCGGTGGGCAGCCGCAGGACCGTATGCAGGTTGCACTTGTCCATGAGGTCGGCCCGAATCTTCCGGCCTGTATTATCCTCAAAAAGGACGTTATCCGGCAGGACCACGGCGGCACGGCCACCCGGTTTCAGGCCACGGTAGATATGCTGCAAAAAGGCAAGCTGCTTGTTGTTGGTAGGATGCGTGAAGTCGTCACGACGAGAGGCACCGCTCCCGGCAGAACTACCAAATGGCGGGTTGGTGATGATGACATCAGCCTGAACCAGTGAAGCCCCGGCAGGACCAAGCGTGTCATTGGACGCCACTGGCCCTTCAATGCCGTGAAGCATCATATTCATCAGGCACAAACGGTGAACATCCTGCACCAACTCAAGCCCCTGAAACGCTGTACGCCGCTGAAATTCCTGCTCACGAGTGCTGAGAGCAAACAATTCGTCAGTGCGCTTCTTGATATATGCATCAGCCCGAATAAGAAAGCCGCCGGTTCCAGTCGCGGGGTCCTGAACAATTTCCCCGGCCTGGGGCTGAACCAAGTCCACCATAGAATCGATGAGGACTCGTGGCGTAAAGTACTGCCCCGCCCCTTTCTTTGACTCGGTGGCGTTCTTTTGCAGAAGTCCTTCATACATATCGCCAAGGCCTTCTTCCCGCGCACTGTACCAGTCCAGATCATCAATATCGCTGACCAGCTTTTGCAGGTTCCGAGGCTCCTTAATGAAGCTCGCAGCGTTGGCGTAAATATCCTGCACCAACCGCGACCCACTGGTGCCAAGGTCGATCAACATCTTCTTATAAAACGTCAGTTGCTCAGTGCCATCCAGGGCAACCAGCTTGTTCCACCGATACTCTTCCGGGAGCTGAGACTCTTTGCCGGTCTCCTCTGCCATCTTGAGAAAGAGAAGATAGGTAAGTTCGTTGACGTACTGGTGATAGGAAACGCCGTCACCCCAAAGGATTTTGCAAAGTTTCCAAAGTTTTTGAACGATATCGTGTGTGGTGGTCATTAGGTACTTTATGTTTATGAGTGAGAACGTTCGATAAAGCGGCTCTCTTTGGCATTGAGATAAGCAATATCAATATTGAGAGACTTAAGAAAATCTAGTTCACGCTTTTTCGCAGGCTTCGAATTAATAACAATCTTCAGCTTTGCGCTATTGTCGTGAAGGAAGCGATACTCAAGAAGCTGCCCAACGGCAAACCGAATTGCGTACCTTGAATCAACATTAATAGTTGGTTTCACCTCACAATAAACAAGATTACCGTTTTTATCGTGATATTGGATGTCGACATGTTTTTTATTTTCTTTCGGATTAAAGCCTGCCTGCTTAAGATGGCGAACATATTTGGCCTGAAGGTTCGCATGGTAAGGATGAATTGTTCGGGTGCCAGAGACGTCATAAGAAGTCTCCTTACCAATAGCTCCTCCTCCTCCTTTTCGTGCTGCTTTCCGGGCTTTTTTAAGAGGATTTCGTTTAGAAAGATTCGTGCTTCCCCCTCGTTTGGAAGATGTGAAATCTCCGTCAGCAAGCCATTTCCAAATGGCATGACTTGAGGGCAAATTACCATGCAAAAAATTTGCAACAGCTTCGCGTGATACATCCATTTTTTGGGTATATCTATTTGTTAAGTTGCCTTCATCCAAAAAGATTTTGGGGGCAATCTGAACAGGTTTATGGAACCAATAATACAAGTCTTTTGGGCACATCCAACTCGCCTCTTGGAAATGTTTTTCCCATAACTCCATAAACTCGCTATAGTTATCCCACTTCTTTCTAACTCCGTTACACGCCCATGCATCGACATGACGTTCTCGTAAAAAAGTAATCTCTTCCGATGGAGTGCCTCCAACAATAGACGAAGAATAAACGCCTGCAGCAACGCCTACTGCGTGCTGTCCATGGTTATTCGCAAACATAAGCATAAGCAGACGACCATCAGCAAATTCCATAGCATTGGCTATTGGCTCAGTATGAAATAGTCGATACCCACGCCATTTCATATTCGGATTATTATTCCACTCCTCAAAACCAAAACCATTTTCAGCCACAAACCCCGAATTTGCACCGGAATAACCAGATGGCTTCTGGTAGTTGTTGTCGTTGTATACGATTGGCTTAAGAATGCATGACTTCATGACGTATCCCCTTAATAATCTGTCACTCCCCTAAAAAACGATACACTCAGATTTAGGTCATACACGCCTAATCTTCAAACTTCTGCCGCTTTCATAGTTGGCAGATTCGGTTACAATATCTTTCTGAAAATAGTCGAAGGTGAAAACTCGACGAAGGTTAAACCAACCATCTGAAACCGCCACGTAAAGTCGAAGATAATCTTTGTGAGCCAATTTGACGTTCTCATTTTCCTTACTAACGAAAATCCTTGCGCCATTTCGTTTCTCACCATCGCGTCTTAGCATCACAAATGTTTTCTGATGCTTTAAAGAAATTTCTTTGTGGTCCGCATAGCAGTTACCATCGGGCGCAATAGGGTGTGTCACCAAAAACAAACCAGCTTCGACATCTATGACTGGACGAAGCCATGTACAATTCTTAATTTTAATAGAAATTCTACTATTCACAATCGCCATGTCAGCGGGCTTAATTCTGGGTCGAAGTAAATACTGTCCGCTCCAAAAAAGGATTGAAGCAACAACTCCAGAAACAACACCAATCAACAAACTTGCCACTTTGGTCACCCCACTTCATCCCAAAGGCTTTCGTTGATTTCTCCCAACACCTCTTCCAACTTGCCGCCAAACACCCGGTTTAATCGGTTGAATCCACCATGCGCCTGGAATTCACCGCCATCCAAGGATTCACGGTCCACAATAGTCTCAGCCCGCATCTGTTTGCCGATCCGCTCCAACCATTTCCGTTGCGGATCAGTCCACTGACGGTTGGCAAGGATACGGTTCATGGCCTGCTCAACACGCTGCTCATAAGGGACCAACGGGGAGCCCAAGGCAAGACGCCGGATAAAGCCTATGATGGAAGCTGCAATATCGTGGTTGGTGGTCTCGCGCCATGCCGTGCGCAGGTTGACCTCAGTATACTCGTGCTCGTCAAGGAATAACCGCAACTCCTTGAGCTGTTGGCGAGTCAATTCCCGTGGTCGTTGAAGGACTATCTTGAGCGCGGCGACCTGATTCTTGTTGGCCCTTATGAACTTTTTGAATGACTCCAGATAATCTTCTGGCTTTTCGGCATCACCATACCCTCGCTCCACGCTCCGCAATTCGTCCTCGTGATCAGAAATGAGATGGACCTTATTCGGAGGCTTCAAATTATCCAGGAACGGGCCTAGCTTCGGGAGCGCCAACAGATCATTTACAACATCACCAAGCGCACGTTCACCCAGGTCATTCGCGAATGCTTGAGGCTCTTTGCCGGTCATGGTCACAAACTTATCGAGAGTATCATCTTTCAAGAGCCGCTTCTTGCGCTGGAACTTGGCCCTATATTGATCGACGATGACCTGTCGCACATCGTCATCCTGAGCCTCTTCCAACTCATGTAGAAGTTCACCAAAAGAAGTCTTCACATTGGAAACGACCGGTTTCATATCCGAATAACTTTGCAATGCGGAATACAGGTCCACAGCATCAAAGATACGGAACCAATCCTTACCTATCTCCTCGCACAGCCGGGTTGCACGACCAAGCATCTGCTCATAGAGGATACGGCTTTTTACACGCCTGATAAAAACGAGGTTTGTAATCTTGGGAACGTCGATGCCGGTAGTCAGCAGGTCAACCGTCACAACGACATTAGGCAGCCGCTCGTTCTTGAAATGCCGGATAAGCTCCAGCGGCTTGTCTGCTTGTCCAGTAATCTTCACCACGGCATCGTCTTCAATTGATCCATACTGTTTAACAAAGGCTTGTTTGAGGAGGTCGACGACCATGTCAGCATGGTTATCAGTAACGCAGTAGACAAGGGTTTTACCCTCGAAGGAGGGGTCTATATGCTGCGCAACTTCCTCACACACAACCCTATTGAAAGGCTCGGTCAAAACCTGCTTGTTAAATTCTTCGACATCAAATTCAACTTCATCCTTGAAGCGCCACTTCCCAACTTCACCAGTGATTGAGTCGACTGTCTCAGCCTCTTCTCCCTTGTTCCACTTGATTCCCTCCTCGCTGAGCTTAGTCCGTATCCGCACAGGCGGCTCATGGTCGACAAGGAATCCATCAATGACAGCTTGCCTATAGGAATAATTATAGACAGGTTCACCAAAGATTTCTGTCGTATGCAGGGCGGGTGTGGCGGTAAGACCAATTTTCACTGCGTCGAAGTGATCCAAAACACGGGCGTATTTCGAAACATAATCATTCTGGTTTCTGAATGTCAGTTCCGTGTCGCTCATTTCTCTGTCGAGATTGTAACCACGGTGGCACTCGTCGACGATGACGCAATCGTATTGATCGACCGGCATGGGCAGGTCACCTTCGGACGGGAAGAGGAGCCGCTTGATCATGCCCTGAATGGTGGCAATCTGAAGTCGGGTGTCCTTCTCTGGCTTGATGTCGCCAAGCTCCTTGATGTCGTACACGCTGGCAAAAGTGTCGTGACCTTCAACGCGCACATCCTTGAATGCTCCTGAGGTCTGTTCTCCCAGAGAGGTTCTGTCGACCAAGAAAAGAATTCGGCGAAAACGCTTGGCCTTACACAAACGGTAAGCCAACCCGATGCAGGTACGAGTTTTACCTGTACCGGTTGCCATGGCAGTCATGATGTCACGTTTTCCATTGGCAATTTCATTCTCAATGGCGTGAATGGCGTCGTACTGATAGTAGCGTAAATCCAGATAGTCAGAGGGAGTCTTTTTTAATGTGTCGTTGGCCGCAGGGATATCCTGCCTCAGAAGACCGACAAGTCCTTCAGGTGTAGGCCAGGTGGTCAAAGGGCGAGCGATCTCGGTTGGTACACGAACATCACGGAACCAGACGCCGCTCTTGGTGCGAAGCTGTTTGAGGAACGGGCGACCATTGGACGACAGCAGAAATGGAATAACATGATCATCCCAAGGAGAGCCTTCGGGAAGTTTCTCATCACTTTGTATGACGTATCCCTTACTATACCGTTGCGCTTGCTTCAACGCTGCGGAAACATCTTTACGCCTGCGTTTTGCCTCGACGGTCGCAACAGGGGTTAAGCCTATGAAAAGAACATAATCAGCCCAATTCCGCTTGCCGGTTTCAGGGTGCCTTGTGGGCCACTCGGCAATTGCGAGGTTCTTCCCTTTCTGAGGTCGGACACCTACCTTAAATGAAAGGCGTCCGCTGTCAGCCTCCCAACCGGCATCCCTGAGCTGATCGTCAATGAGTTTACGGGTGTCATTCTCATCAAGATCGACGGAAGATTCCGCAACCTTCTTGAGGGTGGCTTTGGTTGTGTTAATCTCTTCGCTGCTCTGGGTGGCAACACTGGCCTGCAAGTCCGCAAGACGTTCAACGAATCGAGCCTGTTCCTGCTTCTGCTGATCCTCGGTGTCCTTAAGCAGCTCTTCCGTCTTTGCCAGCCTCTGATATGTGGCATCTGCCTTGCTCTGCGCCTCAAGTTGAGCCTTCTCTGTCTTGGCGAGTTTCTTTCGAAGGTCATCCAATTCGTCGGAAAGGGACTCGTTCACCTCTTTGGGCTTTGGTGGTGGCAGAAATACACCAGGGTCAAAGGCCTTATCTTTGCCAAACACCTGATGAAACCAAATGGCTAGTATTCTGGCGAATCGAAGCGCGTCGAGAGCGTGCTTGGACTCTCCGCCCAGATCATGCACGGCGATGTTGCCCGCCTTACGGAGCATATGGAAAATCTGATTGACCTTCGCAGTGAGAACACCCTCATCATCAAGGCGTTGCAATACCCTGAGAGCCGTATCGCCTTCATACAAAGGAACGGCGGAGCGGACAGCCACCTGCTTCGCCAGCAATTCACTAAAGAGGCGAATTTTGGAAAGGGCAGCATTCGGATCGAAAAAGACAAGGCGCTCGGCTTGCGCGGCACACTTCAATAGAAGCTGGTCGTGATCAGCTAAGAACCAGAAATTAGGAGACTGAAAGGCTGTCGATTCATCAGGCATAAGCTCCCCGCATTGATAACATCTTTGCCCACGCAAGCTACATCAATCCGGCAAACAAAAAAAGAAGTATTAATCCGATACAAACTATTCAATTCTAATCGCAATCGTCCATACGTTTGTCGCAATATGCACCGAATTTTCTGTGAATTGTCGTTTTTAAAAAAAATAATTGTATAAAAATGTTAAATCGTAAAGTTGGAGCAATATTAGGGTTTAAAGAAAAGGTGTTGACTGTAGCAAAGGAGTGCCTTCATGAATTCACCATTTTTGGATTTTAATAACAGGTTGTATCCAATGCGTTAATAAGGCCATACGGATGTAAGTATTATATGAGCCAATGGGGAGTGTTAAATTTACAATTTGCAAAATTCAATGCGGTTAGCTCTGCGGCCTGAGCTTATCGCTTCACCCCAGCCAGTCTATCCGCTAGCTTGTGTGCCCTCAAATGGCTATACCTCGACAACATTTGCAAACTTTTATGCCCCGTAATCCCCTTGACTTCCATGAAGTCCAAGTCAGTGTTCTCAAAGAACCTACTCGTAGCTTCATGACGTAGATCGTGAAACCGCAAATTCTCCATGCCGGCATCATCCGCAGCCGCTCTAAATCGCTTTGAGATTGTGTCTGGGTGAAGAGTGAACACATCTCCTGCTATCCGCCTAGGAATGTTCTTTAAGACTTTCAGGGCCGCTGGCGAGAGGGGGACTGACCTCGCTTCGCCATTCTTCGTTTTCGGTAAATGAACATAACGTTTTTTCAAGTCCACATGCTCCCAGCGCATCATCGCGATTTCTCCGCGTCTCATGGCCGTTTCCAAGGCGAATGACACTATCGGTTTTAATACCTCTGGGAGTTTATCAAACAGCTTTTTCTCTTCGCCCTTGTTCAGTCGACGAGTACGGCCTTTGGCTTGCTTGGGCTTGTTTACTCGCTTGGCGGGGTTGCTCAGTGACTCCATCCCCCAATCCTTGCGGGAGATTTCGAATATCCTTGAGATCAGATTGACCTCGTGGAGAATGGTTTGGGAGGAGCGCCCTTTACTTTCTCGGTATTTGATATAGCTGGCGACATCTTTCCCTCGTATCCCTGCAAGCGTCATTTTGCATATGTCATGCTTTTGGAGAACGTTGATCCTGCTCTTCATCTGCTTTGGCTGGGCATACTTTGGAAGGAACTCCTCTTTGAAGCGTTCCAATGCGTCATCAAGCGTGGTGGATTCAGCCTCTTTACGGGACATGAATACACTGCGTGTCATTTCAGACTCGATCTCACGCGCCCATTCGTCGGCGTCAGCTTTCTTGGAGAATGTCTTTGATTGGGTGGAGTAGCCTTTTTTGCGGACTCGGACTTCCCATTGATAGGGGCCACGCTTGCGGATGCTCGCCATTGTATTTGCTCCTTTTCTTACTATGAGTGGAGCAAATTTGGAGCAAAAAAGCAAGTCGGCGCAAAAGCAAAAAGAAAAAGGATTCAAGCATTATGCTTGAATCCTTTGCTTTTCCTGTGGTGCGCCAGGGAGGATTCGAACCCCCGGCCGTCGGCTTAGAAGGCCGATGCTCTATCCAACTGAGCTACTGGCGCACGGGGATACTTGATAATAGAGGGAGTGGCAGAAGGTCAAGGATATTGTGAAGGTCTGTTATTCACCGATAATCTTGACCAGAACACGCTTTCTGCGTCGTCCATCGAACTCGCCGTAGAAGATGCGCTCCCATGTGCCGAAGTCTAATTGGCCGTCAGTGATGGCGACCACGACCTCTCGGCCCATGACCTGCCGTTTCATGTGTGCGTCGGCGTTGTCTTCGTATCCATTGTGTCGATATTGCCCCACGGGTTCATGCGGTGCGAGCTTTTCCAGCCATACTTCATAATCGTGATGCAGGCCGGACTCATCGTCATTGATGAACACCGAGGCCGTGATGTGCATGGCGTTGACCAGACACAGTCCTTCATGAATATTGGATTCTCGCAGGCACTCTTCCACCTCTTCCGTGATGTTGATGAACGCCCGACGGGTCGGGACTTCGAAGAACAGTTCTTTGCGGTACGATTTCATTGTTGTTCCTTGATTCTTTTTTCCCACTCCCGAATACCCCCATCCACCATATGAAATAGCGGATGAGCATCAGGTCTTTCGATTGCCTGAGATTCTTTGAACCGTTTAGGATCTCGTTTTTTCAGTTTTTTTAACAAATGATGCCATTCGTAGTCGAGTTGGCCTGATGTCTCTTCAATGGAAGGGGCAGTTGCTGTCTCATCAATCTTGTTCGCGTTGAAATTGTAGTTGCGTTCGCGTGATTCTGTCAGCACAGCGGAAAGGTATGCATCAATGGCGATTAACGGATTGGGATGTTCGCGAAAACGGGTGAGTTGCGGGTGGTTTTTATACCCTTTGGTTTGGCCATGCAGCACTGCGCGCGCAAGCAGGCCTTCACGCCAGAGCGCTACTAAACCTTTGGCGTCAAGGTGTTTGGGATGCACGGTCCAGAGCCGCACAGGCGTTACCTCGTTTCGGCCAGATAGCCCAACTCACGCGAAAAGTCGTCGGTGTCGACAGGCTTGTCATGGAGCAGGTGGCCCAGCCGCATCATAGGGCCGGTAGGAAAATCCTTGGTCCAACGATCATAGTAACCGGTGAAGCCATACATCCAGAGCATTTCTGAGGCCTGTGTGAAGACCTGATCTGCAAAGGAGCGCCATGTCGTGGTGGTTTTTATTTCCCAGACGGGGAACTCTTCTCCGTCCACTTCACGTTTGCCTTTGAAGTCCACGGTGATGTCGAGTCTTCCGTTGGGCCTTGGGATGACTGACCAGTAATAGAGCCAGCCTTCGCCGCCCCATTCGAATTCCGTGTGGCGATAATCTTTTTCCATGTTGGTCGGCGCGTTCAGGTTGTGGATATCACATAAACATCTGAACAGGTCCTTGAGTGGTTCAGAGAACGTGGATTGAACGCTCAGATCGTAGTGGGAGTCACTGGCAATCAAGCGACATTCCAACCGACCGGAGCTGATTTCCGGGAAAAAAATCTGAAAACGTTCGCCAGACATCCGTACCTCCAAAGAAAATACAATTTCTCAAATCCTACACAACTCCTTTTGGATTAGCAAAAGGAATGGCGTTGAAAGCGACTCTCATTGTTTTTGGGAAAGGGCGAATTTCAAATCCTGTCAAGATGATTTTTTATACCAATCGAATGATTTTATTCTACATTCAGTCACATTCAGTCGTTTTTCGAAAAACCCGTGTTAGGTTTTTTTCCCGGCCCGGAGGTCTCGGCAAACGGCCCTTGCAATCATGGCGAAATAGTTTCGCTGACGGTTACGTGGACACCCGTTGACAGGACACAGCTCGGATACCCGGACTCGTTGAGAATTTGTAACGGACAAGGAGAAAACGATGTCCACAACTGTCAGTAATGGTTTTGTAACCCAATATGTTGAAATGGTGCATCAGGCTTATCAGGCTCAGGGCTCTAAAATGCGCCAGACCGTCCGCCTTCAGAGTGAGGTCGAAGGTTCCAAGTGCGTGTTTCAGAAAGTCGGCAAGGGTGCGGCTGGCAAGAAAACCCGTCATGGTAACGTACCGCTCATGAATCTCAACCATTCTAATGTGTCCTGCACACTGTCTGACTGGTACGCAGCCGAGTACATCGACAAACTTGATGAACTCAAGGACAAGGGCGACGAAAAGCAGGTGGCTGCCAATGCCGGTGCCTGGGCTTTGGGGCGCAAGATTGATGAATTGATTATTACCAAGCTCGGCGGTGCCGCCAACGTGGTCGCTGAGAACACATCCGGCCTGACCAAGGACAAGATCCTTCAGGCCTTCGGTACTATGAATGCCAATGATGTGCCGGACGACGGTCATCGTTTCGCTGTAGTCGGTCCGCACCAGTGGAATGAGCTGCTCAATATTCAGGAGTTCAAGTCCAGCGATTACGCTGGCGAACAGTATCCTTGGCTCAAGGGAACAGAATCCCGCACTTGGCTCGGTATCACCTGGATGTTCCACACCGGCCTGCCGCTGGATAACGGTATGCGCAAATGCTTTGTCTACCATCGCAACGCTGCTGGTCTGGCTGAGGGCCAGAAGGTCAAGGCTTTTGTGGACTGGGTGCCGGAAAAGGCCGCTCATTTGGTGGACCATATGCTCAGCGCCGGTGCCTGCCTTATCGACCCGGACGGCGTGATTGAAATTCAGTGCGACGACGACGCAGTGATTCTTTAAGCTCGCTCAAAACTACAACCGGAGGGGGCGACCCCTCCGCCATATATATGGAGAATTGAACAATGGCATACGTAAGTGAAGACATGCGGCTCATGGGTGGCGTCCCGGGTCAGCAGTTGTTTCTGTATCGTTCCGAAGACGCTGTCGCATCCGTGACCGGCTCCGGTTATTTTGATGAAGCAGCTATCGATTACACCCTCGGGACTGGCGACATCATCATCGCCTGCACCGGCGCTGATCAGGCCGAGGCCGTGGATATGTTGGTCGCCACCAATACGGACGGCGTGGTCACGATAGTCAGCGGTACTTAACCTGTTCAACTCATAAGGAGTCGATTTCAAAAAGCGTTTCATACTCCTCCAGAGGACCTTCTTTCGGGAGGGTCCTCGCTTTTTTGAAAACGGCTGTAAACAAAGGGCAAAAGGTAAATCTATATGAAAGATCTATTGAACAGCGATAAATATACGAGTATAAAAACCAGTAATATGACCGGCGCAGTTGGCCGCCAGTGGCTTGAATATGCAGACGGCATATTTGAACCGGTTCGTAAGGACGGGAACCTGAACAAAAAGTATCATGACAACAAACGTTCTCTTGACTGGTGGGTGGTGGACAAACCGACGGATTGGAATCCATTGACCGAAGGGAAAAAAGGTTTCTTTGAATCATGATTATGGTCAGGAGGGAAAGCCGGGCGCAAAAGTGAGGCTGAAACCCCTTGGAACGGCCAGGCCGGGTGATAACGAACGGAATCGACAGACCATGGAATTGCGATATGAAGACATGGGGAAGCACAAACCCCAACTGTTCGCTTCCAAGACAACTCTGGGTCAGGGGTCTGCCGCATTGCAGGAGCACGGCATTAATCCGAATCAGGGTTCCGGGCATGAAAGGAGACCTCCGTCTTCTTCCAGAGATGCGGCATGCATGGAAAAGGCCAATATGGATAAAGGGGATCCTGAGTATACTCGTTGGCTTTTGGAGATAAAGAAAAATCCGCCGTGGAAAAGCAAAGAAAAGACGCCAACGGAAAAGGTGCAAAGTGTGACGCATCCGTTGGGAGAAGAGGTCGGAGTGACTATATTACAAGAGCTGTTGAGAAACTCAGGGCCTGCTGGCAGGGCCTTGGGTAAAGGTCTTGGTCCGGTTGGAATTGCGTTGGATGTATTGGATGGTTCAGAGGTGTGGTGATGACTCGACATATTCGAAAAGCTCTTATTGATATGGCTGGCCATGTGGCTGTTGCAGCAATCGTCTTTGGCTTGTGCTATTGGTGGTCTGAGCGAATTGATTTTTCATTTATTTGCAGTTCGATTATCATCGCCGGTGGTATCAAAAATTCCATTATGACGTACAATTATGAAAAGCGACATCGTGTGAAGTAAAAAATGGGGATGCCCATTCGGACATCCCCGTCTATTTTGAATAATCGTAAGCTTTAGAATTTTAGCGTCAGCCCGGACCCGACTTCCTTGAGCGGACATTTTTTTGCCATGACGATTTTGGCGGCGAGGTCGGTACAATGACAGGCGTAGAGGTTTTCCAGGTTCAACGCGGCCAGATAGTCCGTCGTCGGATCAAGCCGTTCCGGTTTGGCCTGTTGCAGGTGAAAGCCACCAAGGACCGTGTGGACTTTGTCCACACCTGTGACGCGTTTTGCTTGTTCTACGGTGTTGCAAATGCCGGCGTGAGCACAGCCGGATATGACCACCAGTCCAGAATCCGAGACGTAAGCCAGAGCGGTGTCGTCAGGCATCTCGTCAGGTACTGGACCATTCTCTTCAATGCGTTCGCCCAGCGGGGCGGGTGGCTCGAAATCCATAACTCGTTCGATTTCGCCGAGTGCAACCAGTGTGTCCGTGAGCCAAACCGGCTTGTCGGTCAGGGTTAATTCAAATTGACGCGACAATTTTTCCTCTGCCAGCAACATGCCGAGTTCGGGCACTGCGCTTTTGCGTTTGGAGGTGAAGGCCTGCGGATGGGCCACAAGCCGAGGGCGTGTGTGCGGCTGTTTGTGAATAGCGGCCTCGAAATGATGGCGAATCAGATAATCCAACCCCCATGTGTGATCGAAATGCCCGTGGGACAGGGCAACCCAGTCCAGATTGAGCAGGTCGATCCCTTTGCGCTGGGCGTTGATCATGAAGGCGTCGGAATATCCAGCGTCGAAAAGTATGTTTTTGTCGCCATCCTGAATGAACATGGACAGTGCGGGTTCGGCCAGGAATTGGGTGCCGATGAGTGAATTGTTATCAACGAGAAAAGTTAGTTCCATGGGGGGCTCCGGGTTATTGTCACTGGAATCAATTGCGGAAACAGTCTATGCTCTTCCCATGAATTCCCGCAACCTTGTTTTATCACTTTTCCTGTTGTCTCTGTTGACTTTTTTCTCGGGTCACGCTTCGGCCCTTGATGTCCAATTCCTTCATATAATAGATGGGGACTCTTTGGTGGTCGTGTCTGGTGGCGATTCCGTCGAAGTCCGGCTTATCGGTGTGGATGCCCCGGAATATCGACAGGAATACAGTAACAAGGCCAAAGTCTTTTCCCTGAAATTCTGCCATGGCAAACGTCTGAAATTGGTCTTTGATCGAGAGAAAAAGGACCGTTACGGCAGAACGCTCGCCTATGTTTACGCCGACGGCGAAATGCTTAACAAAGCCATAATTCAAGCTGGTTTGGCCCTTGCCTTTAAGATTAAGCCCAACACCAGATATTCTTCTCATTTTAAGGCTGTTGAGAAAGAAGCCAAGAAAGCGAAGCGAGGCTTTTGGCGATTCGGTGGTTTGAAACAAACTCCTGCTCAATGGCGTAGGGCTCATTAGTCGGCTTGCGATAGCGGCACATCTGCACATTTTTCGGCCTTGCCGAGTCCTCACCGTATTAAGATACGGCTGCGGGTCGGCTGCGTCCGAGAAAATGCACATCTGCACCACTCTCCCAAGCCTCGATGCGTCGGGGATGGAGAGCCGTTGTTGAGTGCGTTCGCACTTCAAAGCACTCCATTATTAAGAGTAAAGAGTGTGTGGTTTTTAATAGATGTGAGGTTAATCTTATGGTGCGAACGGTTTAAGAATACTTTCGCCAAAGGCGACACAAAAAGTTTAGGAAAAGGTAGGGATGGGGGTCCGGGGGAAGGGGAGGAAAGAACCCTTTTTAAAGGGTTTTTCCTCCCCTTCCCCCAGCCGCCGGAGGCCTTTTTTATCCCAACCGACGGGCGAACTCGGAGACGATGATGGCTCCGGCCTGTGCTACGTTGAGCGAATCAAATTCCCTCTGGAAAGGCACGTGCACACTGTGGTGACAGAATTTGGAGACGCCGGGTCGGATGCCTTTTTCTTCGTTGCCAAGCACGAGTACAGCGGGCGTTTCGAGTTCGGCGGTATAGACGTTGGCCGAATCAGATGTCATGCGGGCAGCATAGAGTGTGTAGTCGTAGTTGACGCAATCTTTCATGGCGTTGGCGAGATTGCCGACTTTAGCGACTGGCAGCTTGTTGAGCGCACCAGCAGAAGATCGGAGAGCTCCGGCACCGAGATAGGCTCCGTGATGCTGGCAGACGATGAGTCCGGCTCCACCGAGCGCGTGGATGGTCCGGGCAAGAACGCCGACATTGCCGGTATCCTGTACCTGATCCAAGGCTACGATGAGCGGCAGCGGAGCGTCCACAGCATCTTCGAGAAGTTGTTCAAGCGGAGTGTAGTCGAGGGTGGCACATCGGGCCGCGATTCCCTGATGATTACCCCGATACATGTAGTCGAGGTCCTGAGCGGAAACTGACTTGTGCGGAACTTTTTGTGTCCGACACAGCTCAATTATTTCTTCCACGGCCTGATCACGTCGTCCTTTTCGAAAGGCGACGAAGTCCACTTTGCGTGGGTTGTCCATGAGGAGTTCTTTGACCGGCTTGTTGCCAACCACATAGATTTTCCCGTCTTTTTTGTCCCGGTCATTATTTTGCATTTGTCTGTCCCTCTAAGTTGTGTGACAAAAAGTTGCACATGGTTGCGCGTGCCACGGGCACCGTGTAGGCATTTTACGCCTCTATTGCAATCCTGTGCAAGGTGCGATAGCAGGATAATCACGGACTTCTTGAGGTCGAGATTTTTTCTAGACTTTCATATGTCGGGCTTATCTGATAATGGAGTGCGGAAGTTGGAGGATAATTTGAAAGTTTTCAAATATGGATATTTGCTTGCGATGACGGTGCTTGTTGCGGGCTTTGCGGCTGGCTGTACAGCCAATAAATCTCCTCAGGCCACTTTGCCTGTGGAGGAAGTGGTTTCTGAAAGTCAGGTCCCGGAAGATGCCGATGCTCTTGAACCGGAGATTATCGCCACGCCTAACGAGGCTGAAGACCACCTGAGTCAGACCGAACAGGCTGTGCTTAATCAACGCTTCGGGTTGTTGTTTGATCTTGAGCAGCACGATTCCAAGGATGTGGAGCTGTTCTTTACATTCTATACGCATAAGGCACGTAAAACCATGGTTCGTTGGCTGGAACGCTCTCAGCCATATCTGCCTTACGTGCGTCGCGTCTTTACGCAGTATGGATTGCCGCAGGATCTTGTATTGCTTCCATTCGTGGAGTCCGGGTACAATGTTCGCGCTTATTCTTGGGCCGGTGCCGGTGGCATGTGGCAGTTTATGCGCGGAACAGGTCGACTCTATGACCTCAAGGCCGACTGGTGGATTGACGAACGTCGGGATCCCTACAAGGCCACTGATGCAGCCGCCCGCCATCTGCGGGATCTCTATGATCGATTTGGCGATTGGTATCTCGCGTTGGCAGCTTATAATGCCGGTGAAGGCAAAATTTCACGCGCTTTAAAACAGGCGAAATGTGATACCTTTTTCGAACTGACGGAAAAGAATCGTAAATTGTCTCGCCGAATCCGTCTGAAAAAAGAAACCAAACAATACGTTCCAAAATTTATCGCTATTTCCAAAGTTTTCCAGAACCTCGACACATTGGGCTTTGAGCCAGTGTCTTGGGAAATGGAAGTAGAAGTCGTGCCGGTTAAAGTGCCGGGTGGTACTGATTTGCTTGCCCTTGCTCGTGAGGGTGGCATGACATGGAATGAATTTCATAAGTACAACCCGGCGTTTCGTCGTCAGGTCAGCCCGCCGCACATGCAGGCTACCGCCTATTTGCCTGTGGCCAAGGCCGACAAGATGATGGCGTATTTGTCCAATCCCGGTTCTAGGCCATTTGCGGGCTATAGCCGTTATCGTATTCGTTCCGGCGATTCCTGGTGGCGTATTTCCAGAAGATTTGGCGTCCCCATTAATGTACTGAAAAGCGTCAATAATACCCGTTCTAATACATTACGCCCCGGTCGGTACGTTATGGTTCCGGCGCACGGTTCCAATAAGACTGTGACCGCGTCTGCGTCGTCTTCTTCCAAGACCAGGGCAATCGCATCCAAGCGTGGCAATTATGTCGTCCGTTCTGGTGATACTCTTTGGTCCCTTTCACAGTCGTTCGGTACGACCGTGAACACGCTCAAGCGTTCCAACGGTTTGCGGTCCAGCCGTCTCAAGGTTGGCCAGAAGCTTTATATCCCCAACAGTTCCAACGCAGCCACCAAGCAGGCCGTCAAGGAAGCGGGCAAGGTTAAGACTCAGATGGTGAATTATAAGGTGCGTCGTGGTGACAACCTGACCACCATCTCCCGCAAGTTTGGCGTTAAAGTTACAGATTTGCGCCGTTGGAATTCCCTCAACTCGCGCGGGACCATCTATGCGGGCCAACGCCTCAAGGTGTACGTCCAGTAGTTTTGAGATTCAGATGTAATGATAAAGCCCGGTTCGTTCTATCGAACCGGGCTTTTTTGTGGAAGATTGAGGGGCGTGTGAAGCGGTCTCTGGACAGAGACTTTCCTTTGGTAATCCTTGTTAGAAAAGAGTTTACAGTCTCATGGAATTCCGATACGTACAGTACTCTTCTTAATATGAGAGGTGGGGTTTTTAGCCCCTAACGCTGTTTAATTACAGGTCTTTCTTCCAAGGAGCGTAAAGATGTGGGAAGCGGTTCGTATGAACTGACCGTGCATTTGGGGCTCGACTGCCTCGGAACCGATGACCCAAATGTTGCTGGTCCCACATCTCGTAAAATATACGTTAATACTACTTTGACCGAGGTCCGTTGTGGAGGTAACCCATGGAAAAAACTACTGAATCTGTTGAAGTCCCCGAAATGGACATGGAAATGAATTTCGCTGATGCTCTTGATGAGTATTTGAATTCCGATTTCGGAGATCTGGACGAAGGCACCATCGTTTCTGGTGAAGTCGTCAAAGTCGACAAGGATTACGTGCTCGTTGACGTGAATTTCAAGTCCGAAGGACAAATTCCCGTTTCCGAGTTCACCGAAGCCGATGGCACTGTGACCATCGAAGTCGGTGAAAAGGTCGACGTTTTCGTCGCCCGCAAAAACGAAGCCGAAGGCACCATCTACTTGTCCCGTGACAAGGCCAAGCGGATGCAGCTTTTTGATAAACTGGAAGAGCTTCAGGAGAAGGACGGCGAAGTCGTCGGCCGCATCATCCGTCGCATCAAGGGCGGTTACACCGTCGACTTGGGTGGCGTTGAAGCATTCCTGCCTGGTTCCCATGTTGATCTCCGTCCGGTCCCCGACATGGACGCTCTGGTCAACCAGGAATTTGATTTCAAGATCCTCAAGATCAACCGTCGCCGTTCCAACGTCATCGTTTCCCGCCGCGTACTGCTCGAAGAGCTGCGCAGTGAACAGCGTGACAAGTTGCTCGGTACCCTCGAAGAGGGCCAGGTTGTGGAAGGTAAGGTCAAGAACATCACCGAATACGGCGTGTTCATCGACCTCGGCGGCCTCGACGGTCTGCTTCACATCACTGACATGTCCTGGAAGCGCATCAAGCATCCTAAGGAAATGGTCAATCTGGGCGACGATCTCGAACTGAAGATTCTCAACTTCGACCGTGAAGGTCAGAAGGTCTCTCTCGGACTCAAGCAGCTCGTGCCTGATCCGTGGGAAAATATTGCTGAAAAGTACCCCGAGGATTCCCGTTTCAACGGTACCATCACCAACCTCGCTGACTACGGCGCATTTGTTGAGTTGGAGAACGGCGTTGAAGGTCTGGTTCACATCTCTGAGATGTCCTGGACCCGCAAGCTCCGTCACCCCTCCCAGATGGTCAAAGTCGGCGACGAAGTGGAAGTTATCGTACTCGGCGTGGACCCGGAGAAGAAGCGTATCTCTCTCGGCATGAAGCAGATCTCCCCGAACCCGTGGGATGTCGTGGCTGAGAAGTACCCCGAGGGCACCGTCCTTGAGGGCGCAATCAAGAATATCACCGAATTCGGTGTGTTCATCGGCATCGAGGAAGGCATTGACGGCCTGATCCACGTTTCCGATATCTCTTGGACCAAGAAAATCCGTCACCCTTCGGAAGTTTACAAGTCCGGCGATTCCGTTCAGGCTAAAGTCCTCACCGTGGACAAGGAGAACGAGAAGTTCACCTTGGGCGTGAAGCAGCTGACCGAAGATCCCTGGTCTCATGTTCCTGCCAAGTACCCCGTGGGCCAGAAGGTCAACGGCACCGTCACCAACATCACTGACTTCGGTCTGTTTGTTGAGGTCGAGGAAGGTATTGAAGGTCTGGTTCACGTTTCCGAGATCAGCCGTAAAAAGATCAAGTCTCCCTCCGAGATGTTCAAGGAAGGCGACGTCATCGAAGCCAAGGTTATCCATGTGTCCGCTGATGAGCGCCGTCTCGGCCTGTCCATCAAGCAGACCAAGGAAGAGCCTGCACGCTCCGGCGGCGGCAAGTCCAAGTCCTTTGGCGGCGGCGGCATCGATGCCGGTTCCACCTTGGGCGACCTGCTCCGCGAGAAGCTGGAAGAAGCAGCTGGTGAAATCCCCATGGATGAGCCCGAAGCCGTTGTTGAGGAAGTGGTAGAAGCCGCTCCTGAAGCTCCGGTTGAAGAAGTTGTTGAAGCCGAAGCTCCGGTCGAAGAAGCCGTTGCTGAGGAAGCTGCTCCTGAAGAAGCTCCGGTTGAAGAAGCCGCTGCTGAAGAAGAAAGCAAGTAAAGCGAGCCCATCATGCGTATGGAAGAGACCAAAACTCGTTTCTCCCAGCGCCACCCCCTTCTTTTTGGGGTGATGATGATCATATTGGCCGTGGCCCTCATCTCGGGGGTCATGGCCTTTTTCCGTTCAATGGGGTGGACTCCCGGTTCATTCTCCATGTCCGGCGACAAGATTGGCGTTGTGCATGTGGAGGGGATGATTCTTGATTCCACGGATGTAGTGTCTTGGATTCATTCTCTTGAGAAAGATGATTCTATCAAGGGTGTGCTTCTGCGCGTGAATTCGCCCGGTGGTGCGATTGCTCCATCTCAGGAGATATATCAGGCCGTAACCGAGTTGAACGCGGTTAAGCCTGTGGTTGCATCGTATGGTTCGGTGGCTGCTTCTGGTGGGTATTACGCCTCGGTGCCGTCACGACTTATTTTTGCCAATCCAGGTTCCATTACCGCTTCCATTGGCGTCATGGCCGAATTCGTGACTGTTACCGAAGCCATGGAGAAGCTTGGTATCAAGCCTGAAGTGTTGACCACTGGTAAGTACAAGGCTGCCGGTACGCCTATGCGAGAGCTGTCGTATGAGCAGCGCGAGCAGATGCAGGGACTCATGATGGATCTGCATGAGCAGTTTGTGGATGACGTGGCAGCAGCCCGTACCATGGACCGTGCGCGGGTTGCGGCTGTTGCTGATGGACGCGCTGTGTCTGGTCGGCAGGCGCTTGCGCTTGGGCTTATTGACCAGCTTGGTAGCATGTCGCAGGCAGTGGATCGGCTTAAAGAGTTATGCGAGATTGACGGTGAGGCTGTTGTTGTTGAAGGGCCGATTGAGGATGTTCCGTTGATTCAGGAAATTCTTGGAGCTATTCATTTTGATATTTCTTCCAGTTTGCCGCAGGGATGGACCTTTTCTTATAAATAGATCGGCTTGAATTGAAGCAGTCGGGGTTTAAACCCCGACGGGAAATAAGAAGTAATGATGGTCGCTTTTGGGCGACTTTTTTTTGTGGGATGCGCCTTCGGCGAGAGCCATTGTTGGGTGCTGAAGCACCCAAGACTTTCCATGCCCTGCGCGGGCGGCGGATTTTTTTGGCTGAGCCGCCCCAAAAAGAATCAAAAAACTCGGCTTACTAGCTTGTCCGCCCCCATGATTGGCGGCAAGAATCTGATCCAATCGAGTCGGCTCCACCCTATCAAAAGCATAAGTTCAGCCTCTCACCTCATTTATCAGTTTAAGACAAATTATTTGACCCCCTAATAAGAGCCGCCTCCTTCGATTGGTCAGCTTCTAGGCCTCCAATCAAGGGCTGGGTTCCGTCTTTGTCTGATTGGGTGGAAGAAAGAATAAATCGTCTTCGGAGGGAGAGCGGTGTTGGGGTGCTGGAGCACCCCAAGGCCCTTTATGGATAACGAAGAGCTTGAAGTCAAAATGGGCATTTTATTGAAAACGAAGTTACAGTGATGGAAATGCAAAATTTTAAGTTATGTATTGTTATCGAAGCACCTAGAATCAAAAATGAGCACCAACAATGAGAACCTTCTTACAACGACGAACAATTGATAGCGAACCTTAGAGCCTGTCCCGCGCGGCGAAGCGTAGCCCGACCGAGTCTGTATCACAGACAATCCTGTCGGGCAGTGAAGCCGCGTACAGGCTCTTGGGTCCGCTATCAGGCTCACAACGAAAAGGCGTTTTTTGCCTCCTTTTTTTCGCCTCAAAAAAAGCAGGTCGCCTTAAAGGCGAAACCTTTGTAAAAAATACCGTTTGCATTTTCACTGCGGATGCACGCAACGCCCACCAAAAAAAGTAGTCCTTTCTTCTTCCCTCATCACGGCGGTTATACATATAAAAAAAGACGAATCAGCCAATAGGCGGATTCGTCTTCCATACAATTAAAACGAAGAATATCTTTTGAGCAAACGCGACTTTTTTTTTCAGAAACCGTACCTCAAATACTCTTTGTCCAACCGGTTAATCATCTGAATATACCGGTATGTTCCCTTCAACTGTGCTTCCTCGACAATTTGATACCCCTTACTCCGACAGGTCGGACAGGCATCGATAGGTATCTCTACGCCAAGACAGAGTGGCCCTGAATCGGCTCGTGTTTCGACCTTGAACAGCCCACGACATGAGTCGCAAACAGAGACTGTCTCCTGCTGCACCTCATTGATGCCATCGGTATCGTAATAAATTTGTTTGGGCCGGATAAAGGTGTCACCTGAAACAACTCCCTGTTTGCCATCCCCTTTGGCATCAAATGGCGGGGGATTGAAATATAGCTTGGGCAACTGTTTACACAGCTCTTCAATGTAGGCCGTGGTTTGTGCGTCCTGTGCGATCATTTCGGCATTATAATTCGGTTCCTTGACGTGGGAATAATCAACTCCCGCCATGGCCAGACAGATACCGAGGTTGATATAGGGCAATGCGCCTTGGATGGAATAGCCGCCTTCCAGCACTGCAATATCCGGTTTGAGCATCTCGTTGAGGGTCGCATACCCTTTGGCTGAGAAGTTCATGTTGGTGATCGGGTCCGAAAAATGGTTGTCCTGTCCAGCGGAATTGATGATCAGGTCCGGCTTAAAATCGTCGAGAATGGGCATGACGATCCGTTCCATTGCCATAAGGAATCCCTCATCCGAAGTATTGGGCGGCAGTGGAATGTTGAGCGTTTTGCCCATGGCGTTGGGGCCGCCAAGCTCCTGCGGAAAGCCGGAACCGGGGTACAGGGTTCGGCCGTCCTGATGAATGGATATGAATAACGTATCCGGGTCGTGCCAGTAGACGTCCTGTGTGCCGTCACCGTGATGGCAGTCCGTGTCGATAATAGCGACTTTTTTCCGGCCATATTTTTCGCGGATGTGCTCGATCATCACCGCTTCGATGTTGATGGTGCAGAACCCGCGAGAACCATGCACGACTTTCATGGCGTGGTGCCCCGGAGGTCGGACCATGGCGAATGCGCAGTCTCGCTCGCCTTCCATGACCAAATCAGCGGCTTTCATGGCTCCACCTGCCGAAATAAGGTGCGACCGGGTTGCCACGCTTGAGACTTCTGGGAAGCAGAAATGGACGCGTTCAACGTCCTCAATGGCCGCCACATCGGGTTTATATTCACGCACACCTTCGATGTCGAAGATGCCTTCTTCACGCAGTTGATCTTGTGTGTAGAGCAACCGTTCCTGTCGTTCAGGGTGGGTCGGAGAAATTGCCCAGTCAAATGCCGGGAAAAAGATGATGCCGAGGCGGTTATTTGATTTGAGCATGATTATTTCCTCCCCGCGAAGGTTTTGACCACGCCGGGTCTGACTTGACACTTCACGCGTATATTTTTGCCAACCTGCTCGTAGCCTTCAACCATGTTGAAGCTGGAGGTGTGGGTGATCTGTGCATCTTCCGGCTGGAGAAAAACGCCCATGGAATCGAGTTGCATACTTAGTTGATTGACCGCGTCTTTTTCTGCATCCGACTGGTCGTAACTGGTGGGGACGTTCTCGCGGTATGACAGAGTCGGTATGAACATCACATGCCGTTGGGTGTCGGCGAAAAGCTCTAATTCCCATGTCGTACGGGTGAGAGCTGCGCCGATGGCATTGGCGACATCATAATTTTCCGGCACTTCAGTGGAAAGCTGGAACCGTTGAAACATTTCCATTTTCATGGCTTTTGCCGGGCCACCCATGAGATAGATTTTTTTTGGCACGACTTTCTTGGCGTCGAGCAGTTCGTGAATGGTGTAGACCGGTTTGGAGTTGATTTCGTCGATCAGTCCGCGTGTGGCCGAGTGAATAGCATCTGCTGCATACGCCACGGCTTTTTTAGCCAGAGTGTCAGCTGGGATGGAATGACGATCTGCGTATGTTGCCATGGCCTTTTTTGAAGCTGCAACATCACCGACTTCGGCAATACCCGTGCAGTTGAGGGCGTCGGTCAACGTGACCTGTTCACCTCCCATGCAGACGGACGGGCCGAGTCTGGTCGGTCCAACACGGACATTGTCCCCGACGATGGAGATGGCTGAGTCTCCACCGATACCGATGGAGTGGACCTTGAGGGCGGTGACAAGGGTGGGGTGAGAGCCGATGGAAATGCCTTCGCGCTCGATGAGAGGTGCTCCGTCGGCAAAGACCGCGATGTCCGTAGTGGTCCCACCGATATCGAGAATTACTGAATCATGGAAGATGTCTGTGAGAGCAATGATGCCCATAACTGAAGCCGCAGGCCCGGAAAAAATAGACTGTACAGGCATGGTGCGTGACTGGCTCAACGGCATGGTGCCGCCATCCGCTTTGAGGATGTTGACCTTGACGTGACTTAGCCCCATGTCGGCCAGCGCTTTTTCCACGGCGGTGGCGAAATCGTTGTACAGACGCCAGACCGCACAGTTGAAATAGGCCGTGGCAACCCGGCGCGGGAAGTTGAGTGCGCCGCCGAGCTGGTGTCCGAGGGTGACAAAGTCGGCATGGTCGCACACATCTATATCTTTGCAATTGCAGACCATGCGGCGGATGAAATTTTCATGACGCGGGTTGCGGGTGGAAAATTTCCCCACTGATGCAAAGACCCTAACTCCGTTGTCACGGCATGAATCAATGGCCTTTGACAACTGACGGTTGGACAGGGCTCGAACTTCGTTGCCGCGATGATCAATGGAGCCGTCAATGACATGGAAATCTTTGCACGGCATGAAATTGTGCGGGTCGATGCCTGGTCCGGACGTGACAATAACGCCAACGTCTTCTGTCTTGCCTTGAACTATGGCATTGGTGGACAGGGTGGTGGACAGGTTGAGTTGCGATACCGATGCCTTGCCGATACTCGCGAGTATTGTTTCCAAAGCCTCTGTAACCGAGGACAGTAGGTCCTCGTGACGGGTGGGAACCTTGCAGGATGCAACGACCTGCATTCCCTGACTCAGGTCCATGGCCACTGCATCGGTATGGGTACCGCCGACGTCGATTCCTAACAGCATCTTGTCTCCTGAAATTTTTCAAGCATGGGCTGGATTTAGCACTCCATGCGCCAAAGGCGCAACCGTGGAATCGGTCAGTGGTCGAAATCGGCAGAGGAGTGGTCTTCATGTTTGCCTTATGCCGTCATGTTCGTGTAGCGTGCGGAAGTTCACAACAACGAGACCCCCGCCAGAAGCGAGGGGAGGAGATTATACATGAGCAAGATTTTCATAGCAGGTGGCGCCGGACTCCTTGGAACAGCTTTGATTGAATCCCTTAATGGGAAAGCCGAAGTGGTCGCAGGCGTGCATTCCGCGGAAAAGGGTGAGGCCGTGACAAAAGAGGGTGTCGAAGCCCGTGTTTTTGACTTTAAGGATGTCGATTCCATCATTCAGGCCATGGCCGGTTGTGACCGCATGTTCTTGTCAATTCCCTTGCAGGAAAAACTGACTCGTTATGGTCATCTGTCTGTAGAAGCAGCCAAGAAAGCGGGGATTGAATATATTGTCCGTTCGTCCGGGTATGCCGCTTCTTCTGATGCTCACTGGCGACTTGGCCGTGAGCATGGCATGGTCGACCAGTTTGTTGAAGATTCAAAAATTACCTACACCGTGCTTCGTCCCAACTCTTTTATGCAGTGTTTCGTTGGTCCCTACGTCGAGATGATCAAGGCAGGTGTCATTGCTCTGCCAGAAGAAGATGCAGCCGTCAGTTATATCGATGTGAAAGACATTGCGGACTGTGCTGCCCGACTGTTGCTGGACAACGCTGGTTTTGAGAATAGTTTTTATGCGCTGACCGGCCCTGAGGGGCTGACGTTGTCTCAGGTGGCCGAGAAGATTGCAGCAGCCAGCGGACGCGAGGTGACCTATACTCCGGCAGCCGAAGAGGCCTTTATTGCCGCCCTGCAAGATAAAGGCGTGCCTCAGTGGAATATCGATATGCTTGTCAGCCTGACCCGTGTGATTAAACTTGGTATGGCTGGCAATGTGACCAAGGCTGTGGAATACCTGACCGGGACATCTGCACGGACTTTTGATGATTTCGTCGTAGAGAACGCTTCAGCCTGGAAGTAATATTTATGGCGTCGCTCAAGGGGCAGGAAGAACTGTTGCGGATTATCCGCAAAATATCCGCCGGAAACTACAGTGACGAGATACTGAATTTGACCGGCCCTGAGTGTGCGCCGGAAATTCAGGAATTGGCCGAGGCCGTGGGGCTGATGATGGTCAAGATTGAGGCCAGGGAAGACCGGTTGGAGCAGCTTCTCGCCAAGATTCGACGCGATATGGTGAACACTGTGACTGCGGTTGTTCATGCCCTTGGTGCGCGGGATTCCTATTCCGAAGGACACGGTGAACGGGTGGGCGTTTATGCCAGACGCCTTGCTCAACGAGTCGGTTTGTCCAATGGCGAAGTGGAACGTATTCGTATTGCCGGAACTCTTCATGATATCGGCAAAATTGGTTTCAGCGATCAAATTTTTGCGAGCGGTGATACTCCTTTGTCTCAAGATATGATTGAGGAGATTCACAAGCACCCGGAGTGGGGACGGGATATCCTCAAAAATCTCGATTTTCTCGGTCCTGCGCTGGAGTACATCTATGCTCACCATGAACATATGGACGGCAAGGGATACCCGCGAGGACTCAAGGGTGAAGCTATCCCGTTTGGGGCACGTATTATCAGTGTCGTGGATTATTTTGATGCCATGACCACGGACCGATCCTATCAAAAGGGCAAACCCACGAAAGAAGCTGTTGAAATCTTACGCAGTCTGGCCGGTTCAACACTTGATGCTGACCTAGTGGAAGCGTTCATTATTGAAATCGAAGCCAATGGGCTGGCCGGTTAGCGGCAAGATCGTACAAGATCAACAGATTTTCATTCTATATTTTCTTTCGAAATCGAAGGAGAAATCATGAATAATATTTTCACAGCATTGGATTCTGGCCGAATGATCTGTCTTAACACCGAGGTTGATGCCGGCTCACTCAAGTGGAATCCACATCCGACTTTTGCCGGGGTGGCAATGAAGCACTTGATGACTGGCAAAGAGACGGGTGGGAAGTTCAGTATGCATTTGGTGCGCCTTGAGCCTTGTGCCGAAATAGGCGATCATGTTCACGAAAAGAACTGGGAACTGCACGAAGTCGCTGATGGGAGCGGGGTGTGCCTGCTTGATGGTCAGCGTGTGAAATATGAGCCAGGTGTGGCTGCGGTTATGCCGGAAAACGTATCCCACAGTGTACAGGCCGGTGAAGCGGGGCTGTGTCTTTTGGCCAAGTTTATACCAGCTTTGATGGAATAATGAATTCAATGACAGGGAACACCACAGAATTTATCGAAATACCGGGATTGGACGGGGTCAGCGTGGTTCGCCACGCTGGGCCTTCTCCGACAGACGCACGGCATATGCACCAGTCCTTGTGTATTGGTGTGGTGTTGTCCGGTAAACGGCGGCTCAAGATTAAAAACGCTTGGTATACGGTTTTGGCGGGGCAGAGTCTGATAATCCCGCCGGAGGTTTCCCATGCGTGTCCAGATGCCGGAGAGTGTGAATATTGTATGGTCAGCATCTCCCTTTGCAGTCTTGAAGCTGTTGGTTTCGATTCGGCGGCTTTGCGTGGGATAAAACCGGTCAGCGATGATCCGGCTTGTTTCGGGGCAATTATCGGATTGGCAGACATGGCTGAGACCCCGGCCTCACAATTGGAACGACAGGGCGCTTTTCTGCGCTTGTTGGAGCTTCTTTGTACAAATGTCTGTCTTGAACAAGTTTGTTTGTCTGAGTCGGATCGAATCGTCCGAGTCAGGCGTGAATTGGAAGAGCGATGCGTTGAGGATGTTCCACTCAAGAGACTTGCTTGGTTGGCCGGATGCAGTCCTTGTCGATTGAACCGGGATTTTGCTTTGGTTGTAGGGATGCCGCCGCATGAATATCAGGCCATGCAGCGTGTGCGTCGGGTGAAAACGAGTATCCGTTCAGGCAAAAGTTTGGCAGACAGTGCCGTTGAAGCCGGGTTTTCCGATCAGAGTCACATGACCCGCTGTTTTAAAAAAATAATGGGCATGACACCGGGGAAATTTTCGCAAGGATTGCCATCCTCCCGTTTGGATTGAGTTTCTTTTCAGTCCTTTTTGTTCCTTTAAAATATGGTGCTTTCCAGAGACTCACATCGGGCGGACCATCCGGGGAATCGTCACACGATTTTCATTGACTTTTCCCCGCAGGGCCTTACTTTTTGGCCGTGAGCGTACCAATAATGAAATGTATTTTTGCTATAATCGCGTTTGTCGTAACCGCCCTGATTCCTGACCTGGCACATGCATGGGGTCCCGGCGTCCATCTTGCGCTGGGCAATTCTGTGCTGGCCGATATAGGGTGTTTGCCACCTTTGGTGGCCGCTTTGTTGGACCGGCATCGGAACGCTTTTTTGTATGGCTGTTTGTCAGCAGATATTTTCATTGGCAAAGGGACTAATTTTCGCCCAGGACACAGCCATAATTGGGTTACAGGATTCAAGCTGCTTAATTCGGCCAAAGAAGCCCGAGTGCTTGCCTATGGGTACGGCTATCTGACACATCTGGCCGCTGATGTTGTCGCCCATAACTACTTTGTCCCCAATGCGCTTATGGATATGAATTCCGGTTCCAAGTTGTCCCACGTCTATGTGGAGGCACAGGCTGACCGGAATTTCAGGCGTGAGCAGGAAACCGCTTTGTCCCTGTTCCGTCGGCCGAATCGAGATTCAGACGATACGCTGCTTTCTGCTATGGATAAACGGCGTTTCCCGTTTGTGGTCAAAAAACAGATCCTTAAGGGCAGTCTTACCGTGACCGGGCGCAAGACATGGGGCACCTCCTTGAGATTGGCTGATCGACTTTTGCCCGGACCTCGTGTTAATCGTCACTTGGACGAGATGTTCACCCTGTCTCAAAATATTATTTTTGATTTCCTGGCTGACCCCAAGGCCTCTCCTGCTGTGTCATTTGATCCTATCGGCAGTGGGAATTTACGCCGGGTTCGTGATATTCGTATAAAGCGACAGGCCGGTGCTTTGATTCCTTCTATCAAATTCCAACCGCATGAAAGTCTGACGGATATCGCCAGTCCTGTCATACACACAGCTCCTTCTTTCGGGGCCACTGTCGGTGGCTGATTTTTCTGACCAATTCCGATAGACATTTTGGAATAGATTCCACTTTGACAGCACTTTTGCTATGGTGCCGCGAAGTTGTTGTGTAATCTTATGCCCATTACGGATTTTTATCACCATGCTCAAACGATTTATCTATCTAATTCCTCTGCTTGCCGGATTGGCCGTGGCTGCCGTCGTGGCTTTTGGGTATGTGGCAGATCGGGATAATCATACTGAAAAGATTCGAGCAGACGTACTTCATATTCTTAATGATGTTGCCGCAAGGCTTGAGGGGGCACTTGACGCCAAACAACATCTGATTACGGCGTTGCGTTCATCGATTCAGGCGAATCCGGATATACAGCAGGAGTTGTTTCAGACTCTGTCCAAGGGATTGCTCGTTCACGTCGGGAGCGTTCGTTCGGTGTGGCTCGCCAAAGATAATGTGGTGAGTCATGTGTATCCGGCCACTGATACCGGACACGCCATGGGGCGTTCGTTGCTTAAGAGTGGGCCGGTGCTGGCGCGAGGTTTGGCTTTGCGGGCTCAGGAGACTGGAGCAGTTCAGATGATTGTTCCGGGTCAGGACAGCAAGGAAGTCACCGAGATCATGTTTTTTGCTCCGGTGTCGGTCACGTTGCCGGACGGAAGCAGTTATTATTGGGGCCAGGTCGTCATATGCCTCGATATTCAAGCTTTTTATAGCAAGGTCGGATTTTCTGATGCCTATCCAGGCATTTCACTCGCATTGCGGAAACCCGAGAATTTATCTTCCAAAGAAGTCGTGTTGGCCGGTGTGCCTATGGTTTTTGACATGGCTCCTCTGGTTCATAATATTTCGGTTCCCATGGGGACATGGGATTTGGCAGCTGTGCCGCAGGGGGGATGGACCACGTCTCCGTACAAGGTATACATTCTCGTTGGCGGAATTATTTGCATCCTGTTGGTTCCAGTTTCTTTTTGGGCTGTTTTGGTCATGATTATGGGGCGGCTTGCCGACCGCGAGAAGTACCGAAATTTGGTTCAGAATGCCAAATCCATTATTTTACGTATCGATATGGCCGGGGAGATTGTTTTCTGTAATGAGTATGCGGAGCAATTTTATGGCTATAAACGTGGGGAGCTTATCGGTAAGCCCTTGATTGGAACCCTGATTCCTAAAAAGGATATGGAAGGGCAGTCCATGAAACGATATCTTGGGCGTTTGCTCAAGAATCCATCCGCCCATCCATTCAACGAGATAATGAATGTTCGCAAGAATGGCGAAATCGTATGGGTTGCCTGGGCCAATGATTCGGTGCTGACTCGTGACAAAACCATGGTCGGCCTATTGTGTGTCGGCACGGATATCACGGACCGCAAGCTTATGGAAGAGGCTCTCAGACAGCGGGAAAAACAATACCGTCTTTTGGCTGAAAATGTGACAGATGTTATTTGGGGGTTGGATGCAGACTTGCGTTTTACCTATATCAGCCCCTCTGATGAAGTCGTGCGTGGGTACAAACGATATGACGTTTTGGGACGTTTTCTTGATGATTTTTTGACTCCGTCGTCCCGTGCTCGATTTAAGGGTGCACTCGTTCTTTTGGAAGAACAGGGCGAGAATCCGGCTCAACCTCCATCCACTACCGAGGCTTTGGAGTTCTTGTGCGCTGATGGTTCCACGGTTTGGCTGGAGTGTCATCTGGGTATTTTGCTTAATGAGGAAGGGGATAAGCTTGGTGTTCAGGGTGTTGGCCGTGACATTACTGATCGCAAGCTGGCCGAGGCCCTGCGTGAGGACGTGGAGCGTATGGCGCGGCATGATCTCAAGACTCCCCTGGGCGCAGTCATCAGTCTTCCCGGTGAGGTTCGTCGGTTGGGTGGGTTGAATGCGGATCAGGATGCCATGCTGGAGACTATCGAAGACGCCGGTGAGACCATGCTTCAGCTTATCAACCGGTCTCTCGATTTGTATAAGATGGAGCGCGGTACATATGTTCTGGCCAAGTCAGGAGTGGATTTGTTGCGGATGGTGGAACGTATTAAGGCCGAGGCTATGCCGCAGATTCGAAGCAAGGGAATCAGTGTGGGCATTGAAGTGCGATCCGGCCAACAGGCGGATGCGTTTCTTGCCACAGTGGACGAGGAATTGTTTCGTTCCATGCTTTCTAATCTTATCATCAATGCGCTTCAGGCCTCCCCGGAGTCTGGTTCAATTTCCATAGTTTTGGAGAAGAATGGCATTTTGACGCTTGCCATCCGTAACCAGGGAGAAGTGGCTCATCACCTTCGTGATACTTTTTTTGATAAATATTCAACAGCCAATACCCCTGGGGGGTCTGGGCTTGGAACGTATTCCGCTCGCCTTATTGCTCGTACACATGGTGGCGATATTATTGTGGAAACGGATATCCCCGGTCAAACCAGCGTGGTCGTGACGCTGCCTGTCTGATTGTTCATGAATGTTTGTTATGCGAACGGCGCACCCTGCAAATCAGGGTGCGCCGTTCTTTATGGAGGTGTGTCTAAAAATTATGCGAGTTTTTTCATGAGCCAGGCCATGTTCTTACCGAGAATGTCCATGGTCTCCATGCCTTCCACATCTTGTGTTATTTCACCCTTGTTCATGCCAAAGCCCATGTTCCAGTAATGGGAACCAGGGACAACCATTTGTCCGATGAAAAAGAAGGCGTTTAAGGTGTTGAAGGTCTGGATGGCACCACCGCGACGGGCGACCGCGACACTTGCGCCGACTTTGCGGGCGAACATGTCGTCATTAGCTCTGGCGACCATTCCGGCTCGGTCAATGAGTGCGCTCATTTCCGTGGAAATGGTGGCAAAATAGGTCGGGGAGCCGAGAATAATGCCGTCAGCGTCGTCCATGGCCGCAATACAGTCGTTGACGAAGTCATTTTTAACGGCACATTTGCGATCCTTGTTTTTGAAACATTTCATGCAGGCGATACAACCGTGCATTTTTTTGCCGCCGAGTTCGATGAGTTCTGTCTCAATACCTTCGGCTTCAAGTTTCGTGAAAACGCGATTGATCATTTCTTTGGTGTTGCCACCCTTTCGGGCGGATCCATTAAAAGCGACTACTTTCATAATATTCTCCTAATACGTGTTGTAATGAATCCGATCATCTTGAAAGCGGCTTTCGGATTTAAGTTGTTGCGCAGGCCAGCCGATGGGGGCGAATCCGAGAGGAATGACATGCTCTGGCAAATTGAACATTTCCTTGAAGGCTTTGAGTCTTTCCTCGACGGGATGGATGCCGGTCCAGACAGCACCTAGGCCAAGTCCGTGCGCTGCCAACAGGAGGTTTTGCATGGCTGCCGAGCAATCTTGTACCCAGTATCCCGGAAATTTTTCCTTGCTCAGGTCTGCGCAGACAATAATGCCGAGCGCGGCCTGAGTGACCATTTTCATATGGACATGAATACCGGCCATGCCATCGAGTTTCTTGCGATCATTGACAACAATGAATCTCCATGGTTGGGCGTTGCCCGCGCTTGGAGCCATCATGGCAGCTTCAAGGATCTGTTTGACCATTGCTTCCGGGACCGGCTTGTTTTCAAATTTCCGTATGCTGCGTCGAGTGAGAAGGCCTTCCATTATATCCATTATCTATTCCTCCTGTTGTGGGCTGGGCTGTTGTTTACTGTCATATTCTTTTCTGCTATTGGTAACAAAAGATCAAGTACGCACTTAAAAGTGCTATAGGTACCAAAAGGAAACTATTGACTTCTTTATTTTATAGTACATAGGCGGGGCGATGAGGAAAAGAATAAACGGAGTTCTTTATGGGGACTGAATGTTCCATGAAATTTTGTGGTGAAAAAAAGTATTTCTGTACCGTCGAACTGACCTTGCAGGTTATCGGCGGCAAATGGAAACCAATCATTATTCATCGATTAGGAAATGACGGAATCTTGCGGTTTAGCGAGGTGAAAAGATCTATTCCCAATATTACGCAGAAGATGCTGACACAGCAGTTACGTGAATTGGAAGCGGACGGTGTCGTCACACGCAAGGTTTATGCGCAGGTGCCGCCAAAAGTGGAGTATTCCCTGACTGAGTTGGGCCTGAGCGTCATGCCGGTTATAGAGAGTCTGTGCAAGTGGGGTGAGGGCTACGCCCGATGGTTTGAAGACCAGACGGTGAGGGAAACGGCCATTTAGTCTTAAATTCTTCTCTTTTCCTTCCCTCGGTTTGCCATATGCTGTATGTAGGCCTCATTCATGGAGGTCTCAAATGTTGGATTCACATACTACCGCTGCACGAATATATCCTGTCCTTGAACTTGATGAAATTTGTGAGTTTCTGGAATTGACGCGTAACGAGATTATGATGCTCGTACCCAAGGCCGTAGAGGAAGTTGAATATCGGTTTGATTTGATTCGGAAGAGCGTGCGATCCAATGATTTTAATGAGATCGTGCTTCATAGCCATACATTGAAGAGTGTAGCTGCTTCCATTGGGGCCAGGGCTACGCGTGAGGTCGTTTCTAAGTTGGAGTCGGTAGCGAAGAGAGGGGACACAGATATGTGTGTTCGGCTGATTGGTGAACTTGAGGAAGAAGTTTCTCGTCTCGCGGCTGAAGTTGCCGCTCTTTAAATTTTGTTTAAAAAAAATCCCGGTACGAAGAGCGTACCGGGATTTTTTTGGCTGTCAGAGTTATCCCCTGCAATTATGTTTCATGCTGGTGCCTTCAACGACAAAGACAACAGACTCGGAGACATTGGTGGCGAGGTCGCCGATACGTTCAAGGTGACGTGCGCCGATAATGGCGTGTATGCCTCGCTCCACGATTCGTGACTCGGTCACCATCTCGGAAGCGAGTTGCCGCAGAATGGCAATGTTCAAATCGTCGGCTCTATCATCCATACGGCATACCTGCCCGGCCAAGGCGACATCGTCGTCTATGTAGGCCTTGAGGGCGTCAGAAAGCATGTGTTTGACGATGTTTGCCAATTCTTCCATCTTTGGATTGTGCGGCATGGGTGGCCGGGTGGACAGGAACATTGCCCTGTGCGCCAGGTTGGAGGCTTCATCGCCGAGGCGTTCCAAATTCACCGTGATTCTTTGAGCACCGACAATGGTTCGCAGATCCACGGCCATGGGCTGATCAAGTGCGAGCAGTTCAAGGCTGAAATTGTCGATTTCGTCTTCCATTTCATTGATGACGTCGTCGCCGACTATAACCGCTTCGGCCAAGTCTGCGTCATTTTCGAGGTAGGCCTTGATCGCCTTGTGCACGGCGGATTCCGACAGGGCTGCCATGCGTAGGACCATGACCTTGAGGTCTTCGAGTTTTTTTGAAAAATGTGCGCGTTGTTCCATAAAAAAATCCCGTCCTTGGAGCCGATTTAACCGAAACGGCCCGTGATATAATCTTCAGTCTGCTTGTTGGCCGGATTGGTAAACATGGCCTTGGTTTCATCCACTTCAATGAGTTTGCCCATATAAAAGAATGCGGTCTTGTCGGACACGCGGGCAGCCTGCTGCATGGAGTGGGTGACGATGATGATCGTGAACTCTTTTTTCAGTTCGTGAATAAGGTCCTCGATTTTTTGGGTGGCAATGGGGTCCAGAGCCGAAGCCGGTTCGTCCATCAAGAGGACTTCCGGTTCAACAGCCAGAGCTCGCGCAATGCAGAGTCGTTGCTGCTGACCACCGGAAAGCCCGAGAGCCGAGGTGTGAAGACGGTCTTTGACTTCATCCCATAGAGCGGCGCTAAGCAGACTCTCTTCGAGTTTTTGTTCCAGGAACTGCTTGTCCTTTACTCCATTGACGCGCAGTCCGTATGCCACGTTTTCGAAAATGGATTTGGGGAAGGGATTGGGCTTCTGGAAGACCATTCCGATACGGCGACGTAGGGAAACCACATCAATACCTGATGCGTATACGTCCTGACCGTCGAGGGTCATTTTTCCATCCACGCGGGTGCCGGGAATGAGGTCGTTCATGCGGTTGATGCAGCGCAAGTATGTTGACTTGCCGCAACCGGATGGGCCGATAAGGGCTGTGACCCTGTTCGACTCGAATTGAATACTGATGTCTTCCAGAGCCTTGAATTCGCCGTAATGGAAGTCGAGGTTGTCGGAAGACACCTTGATGGCGGTTGTCATGTCTGTTTGTTCTCCATTCAAAAGAGATATGTCGTATCAGCGATACGACCAAACACGACTACCTTTCACTGGTTACGTGAGAATGACTCGGGTGTTACAATTGCGTGACAGCGTAGTTTTATTGAAGTGCGACCGTCGCAGTCAGTGTCGTATCAGTGGTGTTTACCGTGGGCTTGATGGCATTTGCTGGTGGAGTGCGGAAGTGAATTACAAGCCTGAGGCGGTCTGGGTGCTCTCCAACCACGACATGTTTGACGGAGCCGTCCAGTCTGATCACATTCGCATTGTGGTATTTCCATGATCCGATCAGGTCGAAAACCAATCGTCGGGGGGTGGTCAGGTTTATATAACTGGTATCGGCAACAGGGCGGTCTGTTTGAATGGTGATGGTGAAACCGGTGTCCGTTTCTTTCACGGCGACACTTTTTACTTTGCCAGGTGTTTGTGGAGTCTGCTCTTTTACGACAGGAGGTGTAGGCTCTGTGACTTCGGGCTGTGGTTTTATAGGTTTCTGATCTGGAGTGGCAACAGCTTGGGGCTCTTCAGGAAGAGTGATGACTTCCGGTTCACCAAGACCTTGATTTTCAGCGGATTGTGCCGGAGTTTCTGTTCCATCAGGTAAAACCATGGGAAGAATCGTGAAATCAACACTCATGCGTAATTCATTGCGTACAGGGGTTTCAGCGTCACCGGAAGGGACGAACGTCGTGCTCGCTATGAAGGCTATGGCAACGCATAGTCCTAGGAGAATGGCCCATTTACCAGATTTTTTCGACATGCAAGTCCCTCTTTGAAATTGAATCACTGCAATATACGCAAATCGGTTATAAATGGCAAAGGCGTGGCTCCAGTTCCCTAGTCGAGGGAATCGTAGAATTGTGCAAGATGCTCGATTACTCGTTTGTCAGACCACAGTTGTTCCATGAATGCTCGCCCTTTCTTTCCTGCGGCTTCACAGGCTGGACGATCTTGGATGAATTCCATGAGTCTATCTGTCAAATCTTTTTTCGTGTGTGCCAATATCCACGGCAGATCTTCAGTCTTGGCGAATTCCGATACACGGGCGCGATTCCATTCGTCGAGTCCGGCAATTACAGCTACGCCCTGTGAAAGGCCTTCCAGACTGGAAACGCCATAGTATCCCTGCATGTGATCAAAGAGGACGTGGTGCCGGCGTTTTCGAGCCAGACATTCCGTGTTGGGAACGTCGTCGATAAGGTCGACTGACACGTGGACCTTACGTTTGTTGATGGTACTGACAACATCCAGAAATTCGTCGGTGTTTTTGAGGTCCTTGCGGGTAGGGGAGTGACAGACTTTGAGAGGGCCATCGTCATCGAAGCGTCCCCACATGGGTTTGAACAGCGGTTCATCAATAGGGACGAGGTTGGGCTGCCATTGGGCTTCGGGGAGCAGTTTCATCAGGTCCGGCGTGGAAACGAGCAGGTTGCGTCTCCCTAATGCCTTGTATTTTTTGCGAAATGATTCGGGATTGGACCGGAAGTCGTGGTGCCCATGGTGATGATGGACAATAGCTTTACCTTTGATGAAATCGGCAGGTAACAGATGCCCGAAAGGTTGATTCTCGTCGCAGGTCATATGGAAATGAAGGACGTCAGCCTCGTGCATGAGAATGGCGACTTCTTCCATTCCGTCTGGGCCGAGGTCTGGGACGTGCATGTCTTTTTCCCAGGAGTGGGTATATCGACTTTCCAGCGTGACCAAGCGGGCTGAATGAGTGGTATGCCTATTGATGGCCTTGGTAAATTGGATAGCCGTCCCGGCGGGGTCGTTAATGGCGAGCATAAGAATGCGCATTTTATGAGACGGCTCCCTGTATCGGTTTTGATGTCGTCAACGAACCCGCTGGTTCAGTCCTTGCTGATTCAATAGAAGGCTTATTCTTTTTTGGTTGGGGCTTTTTCCACTTTCTCCAATTCGCTGCTTTTGTCTCCAGAAAGGTCTAGTTCACTGAATTCATGGGATTCGGGCAGTTTGACGGAGAAAGCATACACGGAGTCCAGGCGAGCGGTGGTCGGGGCAAATGAACAGTCCAGAACATGGCCGCCGCCTGTCCGGTCCTTGGTGATGAAATGCCAGTGATAGCCTGGGACATTAACGCCTTTGACAAAAGATGGCGAATAGTAGCCAACCAAAGTGCCTTCACCCGAGAATTGGACCACCACCTGATGTTTGACCACTTCGTGTAGCGGTTCATAAGGAGGATTCTGTTTGGGAATGGCCCGGGCCTTTACAAAAGCAAACCGGCCATCAATGCGGATGGCATAAAAGGCGTTTTTTGAGGGCAATCCGAGGGTTATGGCTTTGTTGAGATCCTGTAATGACTGTATTCGGTCCAGCTTGAGGATCATGTCCTCTTCGAAAAATGAAACCGTGGCAAAAGGTACCTTGGCACTGTCGGCGGGGACAGTCGCTTTGCCTCCTGCGCTGATATGGTAGGGGGTGCCGTCCAGTACCACCAATTCTCCGTCAATACCGTTGAGTGTCCCGAGGCCGAAGTCTCCTTGAAACATGAGGTTCTTGATGGTCAATTCCCCGTCATAGAGACCGGCCAGCAGGGCGTCGATTGTGGAATATTGATAAAGGGAATCCCCTGCAACGGCCAGACCGCTGGAAAAGGTTGTTAAGGTAAGGAGGAGTAGGAGGCAGTAGAGGTGTTTCAGCGTGGTTTTCATGAGTTCTCCTAAAATTTGGATCCGGCGTTGCCTGACGCGTCTCCGCTACATTCTGATTTTCGTAGTTTTTTGACCCAGATTTCTCCAGTCTGGGTATGGAACATGAGTTTGCGTCCCTGAGAACCGCCCACGTCTTCCACTTGGATGGGGAGTCGGGCAAATTTGAGAAGTCGTCGGGCCATTTCAATGTTGCGTTTGCCTATGTTGAAGCCGCCTGAGGGGGTTTTGCAGGCAACCATGCCGCTTCCGCCCCCGAACATTTTGATGACCAGATCACGTCGGGGGATACCGACTTTGTCCATGGTTTCCAACATGTTTTGCAGTGCTGTGTCGACAAAACGGCAGACCTGTGGCTCAGGAGTACTTTGTCGTCTGTCTTGTAGGCTGTCTGGCAGGAAAGCGTGACAGATGGTACCAATTCCCAACTTGGGAGAGTGCAGCGTTACAGCCAGACATGATCCTAACACCGTGGAGACCAGAGTTGGTTGCACGCCGAAGAAACAGTCACCTGTTTGGAGAAATACTTTGGGAAGTCCCTGCCCCAGTCCTTTCATTCGTCTACCCGTTCAATATGAGAGTCCGCTTTGCGGACCGTTTATACATCAAAGCTATCATCCTGACGCGCCAAGTCAACCGGTTGCTCGAATCTTGCGTAACTGGTCGGGGATAAGTTGTGTCAAAATCAGTGAAACCAGTGACATGACGACCGCGCCAAGAAATACGGCTCTGTAGTTCGTGATCCAGGCGATACCGCCCATCACTGGAATAAAGACAGCGGCGATGTGATTAATGGTGAATCCTACGGCCATGCCCGAGGCAATGTCTTTGGAATCGGCGATCTTTTGGTAAAAGGTTTTAATGCCCATGGAGAAATTGAAAACGACATTGTCCACGACATAGAAGGCTCCTGCCAGAAGAGGGCTGTCAGTATAGGCGTACCCGAGGAAGACCAGAATCAGCGTCGAATATTCCACACTGAGAACGGCCCGTTCTCCGAAGCGGTTGACCGCCTTGCCGATAAGCGGATTGGCGAAATAGTTGATCACGTTGTTGCAGACGAAAAGGATCGTGATTTGTTGGATGGAGTAATCGAATTTTTCCACCAGAAGGAATACGGCAAAGGCCACGAATATTTGTCGTCTGGCACCGCTCATGAGTGTCAGGGCATAAAAGAGCCAGTACTTTTTTTTCAGGACCATTTTTTTGTGCTGGAGGGGAAGGTCTTCCCTGGACGGATCTCGCGTCATTCCCCAGAGGCCTGCGCAGACCGCCACGGCTCCGAAGAGTGCAAACATTTCGGTGTATCCAAGTGTTTTTGCCAAAAAATAGATGAATCCACCCACTGTGATGTTTGTCAGTGCTCCGATACTTCTGAGCCGTCCCATGACCAACGGCGCTTCGGTATGATTGAAATATTGTAATGTGAGCGATTGGTTCATGGTTTCGAAGTAGTGAAAGCCGAAACTCATGAGCAGGGTGGTGCAGATAATACCGGTCAGGGAGGGGAAAAGTCCGGTCAGTCCGACCCCCACTCCGGTTATAATGACTGACAGCGCTGCCAGTCGGTGTTCCCTGATGATCAGGATGACATAAATTGCGAGCATTGCCAGAAAGCCGGGGACTTCGCGAATTGAGTTCGCGATACCCATACCCAGCCCGTCAAGGCCTGCGACATCCACGGCAAAGTTGTTGAGTAGGGTGCGCCATCCCTGAAAGGCCACGCCCGTACCCACCATGAGTACGAGGAGAAAAATATACATTCGGCGCTTTTTAAGCTGATCAGTCATTGAAGTCCTTTTTGATGAGGGGCGACAATAGGTCTTTGACATGTGAAAAATCAAGTATAGAATCGTGTCATGAAAGAAGCACCTATAATTGTCTCCGCCTGTCTGGCGGGTATGTACTGTCGTTACAATGGCGATACACAGCCGCACGAAACCATTATCGAACTTGTCAGCCAAGGGCAGGCCATTCCATTTTGCCCTGAAGTTCACGGCGGTTTATCAACGCCGCGTGCCCCCTGTGAGATTCAGGAAAATAAAGTCGTCGACAGCGATGGCATTGATCGTACTGAGGCCTTCCAGCGAGGGGCTGAAGAAGGGTTGCGTCTAGCGCGACTTGTCGGGAGTCATGAGGCTATTCTTAAAGCCCGTTCTCCTTCTTGTGGAAGTAGTGAAATTTATGACGGTACGTTTTCGTCAACCCGTATTGCGGGTGACGGACTGTTTGCCAGATTGCTTAAGGATAACGGGTTTTCTATCCGTACCGAAGAGGATTTGCCTGAATGACCGAGTTTGTCGGATTGCCATTGACCATCAAAATAAATCCGCGTGCCAAGCGGGTGTTGGTTAAACTGGTACCGGGCGTCGGGTTGGAAGTGGTCGTCCCTCGTGGGTTTGACCATGCGTTAGTCCCGGATATTTTGCTTGAAAAGCAACGGTGGATTGAGCGCACCCGTGACATTTTACTGGCTGAAGGACGTGATCTCTCAGGCGAGTTGCCTGATTTGCCCAATGTGATTGATTTCAAGGCATGGGATCGGGTGTATCAGGTGGATTATCTGGAGAGATCCGGTCCAGTAAAGGTAATTGAGAATGTGGCCCGACTTCAAGTCAGTGGTCCTGTTGAAGATCGGCGATCAATATTTGAGGCTTTGCAGATATTTACGGCGAAAAAAGCACGTGAAGTCCTGTTGCCGCGATTGGAATTTATGTGTCGGCACACTGGATTGACCTATACGGCTTTACGCATTCGGCGACAGAAGACGCGCTGGGGCAGTTGTTCTGCTCGGGGAACGATATCTCTCAACGCCAAGCTGCTGTTTTTACCGCTGGAACTGGTCGATCACCTGCTCCTTCACGAACTTTGTCATACCAGACAGCTAAACCACTCAAAGCGCTATTGGGCTTTGGTGGCATCGTATGAGCCTGATTACCTGCGTCTTGAAGACGAGGTAAAGCATGGCGGGAAGTATGTTCCGAGGTGGTTTACTTAGCTTTCTGCGTCTTCAAATCTGGCAGTGATGATTGCACCGTCATTTTCGCGAGCAGTGACATCCAGGGCCTTGGATTTGCCGTGGCAGGCGAAACCTTCGGGGCCGTGTGAAACATAGCCGGCGGAAATGACCTTGGTGTACGGCATCTGTTCGCGCATCTCGTCAAAATTGATGCGGTTGGGAAAGATGACGGGAACAGCGGTACCGGAAAAATCTTCAAACATAATGTATTTCATGGGGCGTCTCCTTGAGTGAGCGTCACACTAATGGGAACACGGCGCGAGATCAACCTGTTGCCTGAGAGTCCAAGACAGGATACACCTGATTCCGATGAGTGAATACAAGAAAATTGGCGTCTGGCAGACTGCTTTTCTGGGCGACGCCGTACTGACCTTGCCTATGCTTCGGGCGATCAAGGACCGTTTTCCTGATGCGGAACTGCATTTTTTCGTGCGCACTGGCTTTGAATCGATTTTTGCCGGACAGCCGGAAATCACTGCTGTCCATGGCTTTGCCAAGCGCGGAGCACAGAAATCTTTAAATGCTGCGGTTCGTCATGGGTGGGAAATTGGACAACAGGGATTTGATCTGTGGATCTCCACACACACCAGTTTTCGTACCGCTTTGGTGAGTGGCGCGACCGGTATTGGTCGGCGCATTGGGTATGATAAGCCGTGGTTTAATCGGTTTGCATACACCGAGACCGTGGACCGAAAATTTAATGAGTTGGATGAAATTGAACGACTCATGGAATTGGTCAAACCTTTGGGTATTGATGTCCCGGCTCCAAAAGCGGAATTGGTCCTTTCTGAAGAAGCTCAAGGAGCGGCTTCGGTCTACTGGGAGAAAGCCTGTTTTGATAGGCCAGTACTTGGTATTCATCCTGGCTCTACTTGGCCTACGAAATGTTGGCCTGTAGAATATTTTAGTGAAATTACGGCTCGTGCGGTTGAAAGCGGAGCACACGTTCTTATTTTTGCTGGGCCTGGCGAAGAAGAAGTAGCCAGACAGGTAGAACAGGGGGCGAAGAGTGATCCTGTCCATGTGACGAATCTGGCTGGGAAGCTTTCCCTGCCAGAGCTGGCGGCTTATCTTGGCAGACTTGATGCGTATCTGAGCAATGATTCAGGCCCGATGCATCTGGCCTGGACACAGGATGTCCCTTTGGTGGCCTTGTTTGGTCCAACCGTCAGATCCCTTGGTTTTTTTCCGCGAGGAGACAATTCCACAGTCATGGAAACAGAATTAGTCTGCAGGCCTTGTGGTCTGCATGGACCGAAAAAATGCCCGGAAGGACATTTCAAGTGCATGAAGTTGATGACGCCTGATAAAGTTTGGGAGGCTCTTCGAAAAAAGCTCGGCGTCTGATTCGAGAAGAGTTTTTTAATAAAGACCATATAAAAAAGGGCAGGCTCATGAGAGCCTGCCCTTTTATTTGTAGGGTGAGGATCAGATTGACTAGCAGGTGCCTGCGTCCAAACCGCTGGACTTGCAGCTGATGCGCATAATTGCGCGCTTCAGGGCAGTCTGGTTGCGGATGGCGTCCATCTTTTCCTTGGCCGCGGAAGCGCGCTTTTCAGCACGTTCTTTAGCTAACTTGGCGCGGTCAGAATCAATCTCGGTGGCCTTTTCAGCAACTTCGGCCAGAATAGTGACCTTGTTGTGGCTGACTTCAGCGAATCCACCGGAGACGAAGACGTAATGCGCCTTGCCGTCTTGGTTATAATGGAGATTGCCGATTCCCAGAGCGGACAGGAAGGGAACGTGGTTCGGCAAGATACCGAATTCACCCATGATACCGGGTGCGCCCACGTAATCCACGTCCTCGGAAAGTACTTTCCGGTCGGGAGTGACGATCTCAAGTTTCAATGTGGCCATGAATTACCTCGCTTATTGCTTGGCTTTTTCGATGGCTTCCTCGATTCCGCCGCACATGTAGAAGGCCTGCTCGGGCAGGTCGTCGTACTTGCCGTCGAGAATGTCGCGGAATGCCTGCACGGTGTCCTCGGTCTTGACGTAGACACCGGGAACACCGGTGAAGACTTCAGCAACGTGGAACGGCTGGGACAGGAAGCGCTGGACGCGACGAGCACGAGCAACGGTCTGTTTGTCTTCGTCAGACAGCTCGTCCATACCGAGAATAGCGATGATATCCTGGAGATCCTTGTACTTCTGCAACACGGACTGGACTTCACGAGCAGTCGCGTAGTGTCCTTCACCGATGACTTCGGGGGAGAGGATACGAGACGTGGAGTCAAGCGGGTCAACAGCAGGGTAAATACCCAGTTCGGAGATTGCACGAGACAGAACCAAAGTACCGTCAAGGTGAGCAAAGGTGGTAGCCGGTGCGGGGTCAGTCAAGTCATCCGCAGGGACGTAAACGGCCTGGACGGAGGTGATGGAACCCTTGTTGGTGGAGGTAATACGCTCCTGCAGCTTACCAAGGTCAGTACCCAGAGTAGGCTGATAACCAACCGCGGAAGGCATACGGCCGAGAAGTGCGGAGACCTCTGCGCCAGCCTGAGTGAAGCGGAAGATGTTATCAACGAACAGAAGCACGTCCTGGCCTTCTTCGTCACGGAAGTACTCTGCGCAGGTCAGTGCGGTCAGAGCAACACGTGCGCGGGCTCCCGGAGGCTCGTTCATCTGGCCGTAAACCAACGCTGCTTTCTCCAGAACGCCGGCTTCTTTCATTTCGTAGTAAAGGTCGTTTCCTTCACGAGTACGCTCACCAACACCAGCGAATACGGAGATACCACCGTGCTGCTTAGCGATGTTGTTGATCATTTCCATGAGGATAACGGTCTTGCCAACACCTGCGCCGCCGAAGAGGCCCATCTTGCCACCTTTCGGGAACGGGATGAGCAGGTCAACGACCTTGATGCCGGTTTCGAGCAGTTCCACCTTGGTGGACAGTTCGGTGAATGCCGGAGCTTCACGGTGAATGGGAAGACGCTTTTCGCAGGGAACCGGACCCATTTCATCAGCAGGCTCACCAACAACGTTCATGATGCGGCCCAAAGAGCCAGCACCGACGGGAACGGTGATCGGAGATTCAAGGTCGGTTGCTTCCATGCCGCGGACGAGACCTTCGGTGGCGTCCATGGCAATGGTGCGTACGACGTTGTTACCCAGGTGCTGTGCAACCTCACAAATGAGGATTGGTGCATCAGCGCTATTGGGATTTTTAATCTCCATCGCAGACAGAATGTTGGGAAGATTCCCTTCGGCAAATTCGACGTCGACAACGGCGCCGATTACCTGAACGATTTTACCAGTATTAGCCATTTTTCATAGCCCCCTTTTATCCTTTCAGCGCTTCCACGCCGCCGACAATGTCCATAAGATCGCCAGTAATGGCGGCCTGCCTTGTCTTGTTATAGAGCAAGGTCAGGGAATCCGTCAGTTCGTCGCACGCCTTGGTGGCGTTATCCATGGCAGCCATACGGGCAGCATGCTCGGAGCATGATGTGTCCAGCAAACCACGATAGACCTGGACTTTGATAAACCGAGGCAAAAGCTCGGCCAACAGGCCTTCAACAGACGGTTCATATAAGTAGTCTCCAGCGCCACTCTCGGTGGCTTCGCCTTCTTCCGCTGCCATAGGCAGAACGGTGAGATCGACGGGAGGCTGCTTGCCCATGCTTTGGAATTCACCGAATACAACGTGAACTTCATCGAGTTCGCCGTTGATGTAGCCAGCAATCAGTTCGTTACCGACGCTTGCGGCCAGGGTGAAGTCGAATGAACTCATGGCGTCGCCTTCGGCGCGCACGATTTCGTATTCGGTCTTATTGAAGGTGTCACGGGCTTTCTTGCCGATGCAGTACATCTTGACAGCCTTGCCTTCAGAAGCCCTTTTCTTGGCCAGTTTCATGGCCTTATTGATAATATTAATATTGAATGCGCCGCACAGTCCTCGATCGGAAGTGGTGACCATGATACCCACGGTCTTTACTTCTTCCCGGACTTCCAGCAGCGGATGTACCGATTCGTCAGCGCCGGCTGCCAAGTCTCCGAGCATCTCATAAAACTTGTCCGCATACGGACGGAAGCGTTCAATACGCTCCTGTGCGTTGCGCAGTTTTGCCGAGGCCACCATGTTCATGGCCTTGGTGATCTGCTTGGTTTTCTTGACGCCAACAATCTGATTTTGGACGTCTCTTAACGATGCCATTCGCTACCCCTTAGTTAAGCGCTGAAGCCTTTCTTGAATTCTTCAATGGCGGCCTTGAGGTCGGCTTCCACAGCGTCATCAATCTTTTGTTTTTCGACGATGGAGTCGAGAACTGCAGATTTGGTGTTAGCCATGAAGTCGTGGAATTCTGCCTCAAAAGTCTGGACAGACTCAACAGGTACGTCATCCAAGAAACCGCGTGTAGCGGCAAACAGGATGGAAACCTGCTGCTGGACGGTCTGCGGCTTGTACTGGCCCTGTTTCAGAACTTCAACCATGCGTGCGCCACGGTTCAACTTGTCCTGAGTAGCCTGGTCAAGGTCGGAACCAAAGGATGCGAATGCGGCGAGCTCGCGGTAAGTAGCGAGGTCGAGACGCAGAGTACCGGCAACCTGCTTCATGGCCTTGATCTGTGCGGAACCACCGACTCGGGAGACGGAGAGACCGACGTTGATGGCCGGGCGAACACCGGACAGGAACAGGTTGGGCTCCAGGTAGATCTGACCATCAGTAATGGAGATAACGTTGGTCGGAATAAATGCGGAGACGTCACCAGCTTGAGTTTCAATGACGGGCAGGGCGGTCAGAGAACCGGCGCCGAGGCTGTCATTAACCTTACAGGAACGTTCCAGCAGTCTGGAGTGAAGGTAGAAAACGTCACCAGGGAAAGCTTCACGGCCCGGAGGACGACGAAGCAAGAGGGACATTTCACGGTAAGCGGTAGCCTGCTTGGAAAGGTCATCGTAGCAGATCAATGCATGCTTGCCGTTATCACGATAGAATTCTGCCATGGTAGCACCGGTGTAAGCAGCGATGAACTGCAGCGGTGCGGGCTCGGAAGCGGTGGCGGAAACGATGGTGGTGTATTCCATTGCGCCGTGCTGACGGAGAACGTCGGCAACCAGTGCGACAGATGCTTTTTTCTGGCCGATGGCAACATAGAAGCAATGCACATCGGTGGTCTTCTGGGCGAGGATGGCGTCCACGCAGACAGCGGTCTTACCGGTCTGACGGTCACCAATGACGAGTTCGCGCTGGCCGCGGCCAACAGGAGTCATTGCGTCAACAGCCTTGAGGCCGGTGTAGCAGGGCTCGTGAACGGATTTACGAGCGATGATGCCAGGAGCCTTCATTTCAACAGGACGGGTTTCGGTAGACTCGATCGGTCCCAGGCCATCGATGGGCTGACCCAGAGGATCAACAACGCGGCCCATGACGCCGTCACCGACGGGCACGGAGTAAATCTTGCCAGTACGCTTGACCGGATCGCCTTCCTTAACACCAGTATCAGGACCCAGCAGGGCGACACCGACGTTGTCTTCTTCCAGGTTGAGGACCATGCCCATCAGGCCGCCGGGGAATTCCAGCAGCTCCATGGCCATGACGTTCTCAACGCCGTGAACACGAGCAATACCGTCACCAACATAGAGGACGGTACCGGTCTCGCTCATTTCAACACGAGACTCATAATTCTGAATCTGGTCCTGAATGATTTTGCTGATTTCTTCTGCTTTGATCTGCATTGCCCTACTCACCCCTTTTAATATTTTCTTTCAAAATCTGCAGCTGAGCCTTGAGGCTGGCGTCCATGACTTTGTCCCCGACCTTGAGGACGATACCGCCAAGGATGTCCTTGTTGGTAGAGAAAGACAGTTCCAGCTTCTTGCCGGCCTGTTTTTCGAGGTTCGCCTGGATTGCAGATTTTCTTTCCTCGTTAAGTTCACCCACCGTGGTGAGTTCACCGGAGATAACGCCGGACACGACGTCAATCATGGCCTTGTAGTCAGAAGCGACGGCAGGAAGCATCTCAACCCGGCCCTTGTCAGCCATCAGGTCGCAGAAGTTCTTGACCATCGGGTCAACCGAAACTTTTTCGATCAACTGATTCAGCACAGATTTCTTTTCCTCGACAGAAAATGCCGGGTTTTTAAAGAAAGCTGTAGCCTCGGGAGCCTCACTGATGGAAGCGCCGATGGCGATCAGTTGCTCGCCGTACTTTGCTTGTTCTGTTTCGCTTTTGGCGGCGCCAACGGCAAACAGAGCTTTCGCATAGCGGCGGGAAACGACGTTACCGATCAATTGAGCACCACCTTTGTTAAATAGTCATCCACGAGCTTGTCGTGATCTTCGGCGCTCAGCTTTTCGGCAACGATCTTCTCGGCAGCCTCAATCACCATGTCGGCCATTTCGCCGCGAATGGTTTCGATGGCAGCCTGTGCTTCGTTGGAAGCGGTGCGCTTTGCCTGTTCGGTCAGAGCTTCGGCGTCCTTCTTGGCTTTTTCGATGATGCCAGCCTTGATGGCTTCGCCCTGAGCCTTGGCATCTTCGAGAATCTGCTGCTTTTCCTGCGCCATGTTGGCTATGCTGGACTCAACATCCTTAAGCTTCTTTTCAGCTTCGCTTTGACGGGACTGCAGATCGTCGAGATCCTGCTTGATACCGTCGCGGCGTCCCACGAAGAAGTCTTTGATTTTTGCTCCGCCAAACTTGTAAAGCAGTGCAGCAAAAATCGCGAAGTTGAGCATCCGAAGGCCATAGTTCATCACGTTTTCAGACGTGAAAACAGCGTGACCTTCCGCAGCGCTGGCAAAAGCGACAGAGGAGATAGCCAAAGCGGTCAGCAAGACCGCAAAAAACACATACATCCGTTTCAAGATGAAATCCTCCTCTCGTCTAAGCCTGGCCCAGGATCTTGCCTGTAGCCTGCTCAGCGTATTTGTCCACGTCCTTGGTCAGCTGTTCCATGGCGCCTTTAACCTGAGATTTAATCTCAGTGCGAGCTGCCTGGATGGTGCTGGATGCTTCGGTGCCGGCAGTGGACAACAGGGCCTGTTCTTCGACCACGCCTGCGTCCTTTGCAGCATTACGAATGTCTCCGGCTTCCTTGCGTGCTGTGATGAGTTGGGCTTCATAATCGGCCACTTTCGTCTCAGCATCTTCATTGAAACCTTCGATTTTCTCCAGCTGATCAGCCATCAACCCCTTGCGTTTCTTGATGATCTCGCGAATCGGCTTGATGAGCACGATGTTCAGCAAGAAGATCATAACCAAGAAGTTCAGGCCTTGGATAAAAATTGTTTTGTCAGGTAATACCATACCATATGCCCCCGATGAGGTTGTGAATTTTGGCGCAAAGTCATTGGGAATTACCCAATTTCAAGGGTTGTGTCAAAGGCTTTTTGCCTTTGAACACACTTGAAAAGTGCGCCTTCAAAACCGACTGTAACTGTTAGGAATCTTTTTTCGGTTTTACGTCCGAATTTACGTCGCGACTGCCCATGGCAAGCTCGCCTTCAAGTACCGCGCCTTCTTCGACAACAAGGCTCGGTGTCTCGATGTTCCCCTGCAAGTTGGCCGTTTTGTGCAAAACGACCTTGTTTTTTGCCTCAACTTCACCCTTAAGTCTGCCGGAAAGTACGAGCTGGCCTACCTTAATTTGCCCTTCCACAACGGCTTCCTGGCCGACAACCAGCGTTCCTTCGGACACCACTTCACCTTGAAAATTTCCATCAATGCGCACTGCGCCTTGAAAATGCAATTTCCCTTGGTAGTTGGTTCCGGCCCCCAAAAACGCATTTATCTCATCTCTCGCCATGAAAAACCGCTCCTGCAAAACCTGTTGAAGAAAATTGGGCTGGCCTAATATCAGATTTAGTTCTGTTTGAATAGGAACCGACGCATTGATACATTTAGCACAAGCCCGACAAGACAAAAATTAACCAGCGTCGCACTTCCTCCATAACTAATGAACGGAAGAGGTATTCCGACTACTGGCATAAGCCCGAGGACCATACCCGTATTAATAAGGATTTGCCAGAAAAAATAGAAGAACACACCGGCTGCGAGATAGGAACCGAATAATCCTCGTGCATCCCGCGCAATGACCACCATTTGATATAAAAATACGCAAAATAAGGCTAAAAGAAGGAGCGTCCCGAAAAATCCCCATTCCTCGCCGAGAACAGCCACGGCAAAATCCGTGTGACGTTCCGGTAAAAAACGTAATTGCGACTGGGTTCCTTGGAGAAAACCTTTCCCCCAGAATCCGCCAGATCCTATGGCTATTTCCGACTGGATAATATGATACCCTGCACCGAGTGGATCGGTTGTGGGATCAAGAAAGGTCATGATCCGTTGTTTCTGATAATCATGCAAGAAAAACCATGATAAAGGGAGGAGCGCCGGGATGGCTACCAAGGCTGTTTTGAAGACTTGTGGTGTCACGCCTCGGAACAGGATCATGCCGCCGAGTATCAGGAGGATGGACAGACCTGAACCGAGGTCAGGTTGTTTGATGATCAGTCCCGCCAGGATCATGCCCACGCCGAGTACATAGCCGAGCCGTATGAAACCGAGGGGTTCGCGTTCCTTTGAAAGGATGCGTGCACCAATGATTAGTATGGCGATTTTTGCTAATTCAGACGGTTGGAAATTCATAAATCCAAGATCAAGCCATCGACGGGCGCCGTAAATGGTCTTTCCCATGAAAAAGACGGCAATAAGAAGAATGACTGTGGTCCAGAATAATGGCCATGCCATGGTCTTTAGATGGCGGTAATCAAAGAACATGAACACGATCATGCCAAGGAGGCCCACCGTTCCCCACAAGAGTTGCTTGTGGTAGTAGGGGGCTAGGTTCATGCCTTCTTCAAGTCGGAATCCACTGGCGGAATAAAGGTTGAGAACCCCCACCAGAAAAAGGATGACGGCGATACCGAGCAGCGGCCAGTTGATGTAGAGCAGCAACCTGCGATCAATTGGCAACGGGCTTCTCCTTGGGTTTGAGGGACAGGGCGCGGACAGCTCTGGCCTTGGCTTTTCTGGCTTCTGGTTTCATGTGAATTTTCCCGTTGAATAAATATTCGATGCACGCCTTGATTATGGGGCCAGCTCCACTGCCGCCGTGCAAGCCATGTTCGATGAGTACGGCAATGGCGTAGCGGCGACCGTCCTTTTCCGCAGTGGCGGCCATCCATGCATGGTCACGAAATCTGTATGGAATTTCATCGTCTTTCAATTCTTTCAGTTCGTCTGTCAGTCGAACCACCTGAGCCGTGCCGGTCTTGCCACCCACAATAACGCCTTTGGTGCGTAATCGCCGACATGTGCCGCGATTATTATCGACAGTTTGGACGAGGGCTTTTTTAAGCAGTTCTATTTGTTCGGGAGAGAGTGGAATTTTGCCCTGAACCACGGTCTTTTCATCTTTGAGCAGCAATGGCTTGAGCAATTTGCCGTCATTAAGGATGCTGGCAAAGAACCTGACGACCTGAAGCGGAGTGACTAGTGTAAAGCCCTGGCCAATAGCCATATTCAGGTTATCACCACCTTGCCAACCTTCGCCGAATCGTTTGCGTTTCCATGCGCGGGTGGGGATGTTGCCTGATTTTTCATGGGGCAGACGGATGCCGGTCTTTTGTCCAAAGCCGACGGCCTTGGCGAACTCGCTCATGCGATCAACAGTCAGCTTCTTACCCATCTTATAGAAATATACGTCACAGGATTCTACAAGGGCGCGTTCCATATCAACGATGCCATGCCCTCCCTTTCTCCAGCAGCGAAAAATTCGTCGTCCGAGGCGGGTTTCGCCGGTACATCGAACAGTCTCTTTGGGATCAAGCATGCCATAGCTCAAACCGGCACCGGCAATGACGTGTTTAAAAATAGACCCGGGGGGGTAAACCGATTGGATAACGCGGTTTTGCATGGGGTGAAGAGGGTTATCCCGAAGTTTGGCCCATTGTTTGGAGGTCAGGCCTGATGAAAAGTCGTTGGAGTCATAGGACGGAGCGGTCGCCAAAGCCAGGAGTTGTCCGGTGTCGGCATCCATGACAGCTACGGCTCCTGCTTCCTCTTCCAGCCAGTCCATGGCCAGCCTTTGTAGGCCCAGATCCAAAGAAAGTGATATTTCATGCCCGGCCCGGGGGTGCTTGAGAATACGTTCCTGCAACCGACGGCCTGTCACATCCACTTCGTATTGTGTCAGCCCCTTGATGCCGCGCATGCGGTCTTCAAGCATGAATTCAATGCCCTGTTTGCCTACGGTATCACCAAGGGCGAGCTCTGGGTTTTTCGACAACTCCTCTTCGTTCGCTTCGGACACATATCCGAGGACATGCGCCAGAAGTGTGCCGTACAGATACAAGCGGCGTGGACGGAACTGAATTTCAAGGCCGGGCCAGCGCAGTTTGTTTGTCTCGATGACGGCCAACTGGTCAAAGGTGAGGTCCGGGACCAGAATGAGTGGCTCAAACGGTTTTACCCTTTTACGGTTTTTTTTGTAGAGGGCCTGGAGTTCCGTGAAATCCCGTCCGCTCCATTGGGCAACCTGATGCAGAGCTTTTTCTATGTCCGGGCAATCTTCACGAATCAGTCCGAGGGCATATGCAGGTTCGTTAATAGCCAACAGGTCTCCGTTGCGGTCCCGGATCAGTCCTCGCGGAGAAAAGATGGATTCCTGCCGCAATTGGTTGTCTTTTGCCTTGAGAGCAAATTCTTCGCCATGGTGGATCTGGAGGAACCAAAGCCTTACGGCGAACAGGCAGAAGAGCCCCAGAATGAGCATCTGGAGGAGCAACAGGCCTGCACGGGGTGGCTGTTGGTCTGATTCGTTATAGAGATTTGACATTATGGCGCAGCCTTTGTGGATAGAAATAGTCTATGACCAGCCAAATTAAGAAAAATCCACCAGCCTGCATAGCTCCTTCTATGAGGAGTGGCTGGAAGGGTACGTCTAGGTTTGCCAGAGAGGATACGGCGTTGATCAGGATCGGGTGGAGTATGCCCAGGCCCAGTCCGAGGAGTGCCATGAATAGGAATGAGCGGGCTTCGAATAACCATTGCCCCATGAAATAGAGCGTGGTGATAAGGCCATACCAAGCCAGACCATAACCGAAGGGCAGATTGCCTGTGCCTTCGAGCAGCAGAATCCAGGTGATGATCAGGGAAATGGTGACAGTTGGTCTTTCTTCTTTTTGTAGAGAAAGAATGAGCCCGGCGGCAAAAAAGTCGATACCGGGTAGAGTCCTTTGACCCCATATTCCGAGAATTGTGTAGCCGCCCCACCAGAGGACGGTCAGGACGTTATTGGTCGGCGGCACCGTCTGCACCCTCCTCGCTGACAGGCGTCTCGTCCGGGAGTTTGCCGGGTGTGCGCTTGAGCAGCAGAATTTCTTCCAGGCTAGCCATGTCCACCAGCGGTTCCGCCATGACAGTGAGGAAGAGGGAAATATCGGAGCGCTGGATACGCGTTACGCGGGCGACGGGCAATCCTTTGGGGAATATGCCCGATAGGCCGGATGATAGCAGAAGTTCATTTGGCTCGATGGGCGCATTCTGGTTGATATATCGGAGAATAAGCTGTTTACCATACCCTTGCCCCGCAAGCATGGCCGGTGAGCGGTGCTGTGCGCCGATGACAGCGATTCGGCTGTTGGCATCTGTGAGCAGAAGGATTGTGGAGGTGGCGGCTCCTGTTCGTAAAACTCGGCCTACCACACCTTTTAGGGACACAACGGGCATGTCGTCTTCCACATCTGCACTGCTGCCTTTGTCCACGGCAATTGTGTCGAGTGCACCGGCAGGTCCCATGCGGTGAGCTATGACCCGTGCGCCGGAATATTCCCATCGATCGGGTGGTGTGAATTCGAGCAGTTTTTCCAAGCGTTCAGCGGAACGGGCTAGTGAGTGCAGGAGCATGTTCTCGCGTCTGAGCTCGGCAGCCTGTGCTGTGATATCGTCATTTTCCTGCTTGAGTCCAACCAGATAAATATAGCGGTACCATGAGTTGCTGACCTGATCGGCAACCCATATGCCGGGACGTAAGATAGCGCCGGAAACATCAAGTCCCGTATAGCTGGACAAGGCGTCAAGGTGCCCTGTGCGGAGATTCCACGTATACAATGAGAGGTATACGAATAATCCTGCAAGGATGATGACTGCTATTTTTTTAGGGCCTTTCACGCATGTGTCCTATCGAACAGTTAAAAAGCGCACGGTTGCCGTATTGAAGCAACCGTGCGCTGGTGAACAACTTGTGAGCTTGGTCACGCCGGATGCCGGTTAATCGGTCGTGACATCCTTATACAGATCGATGTTGTCCAGAGCCTTGCCCGAACCGAGAACAACCGCAGTAAGCGGGTCCTCGACAACGGTGATAGGCAGTTGGGTCTCGTGCTGTAACAATTGGTCGAGTCCTTTGAGGAGCGCGCCTCCACCGGTCAGGACAATGCCGCGATCAACGATGTCGGCAGCCAATTCGGGTGGAGTCTGTTCCAGTGCGATACGCACACCTTGAACAATACCTTCCACTTGCTCGCTGATGGCCTCACGGACTTCCTCGGCAGTGATGGGCCGATTTTGTGGAATACCAGTGACCAAGTCGCGTCCCTTGACTTCCATGATCGGTTCCTGATCCCCCAGAGGGTACGCGGAGCCGATGTGAATCTTGATCTGTTCAGATGTGGATTCACCGATGAGCATGTTGTACTTGCGTTTAACGTGCTGCATGATCGCCTCATCCATCTTGTCTCCACCGATGCGAACGCTTCGGGCGTAGACAATACCGGACAGGGAGATGACGGCGATTTCCGTTGTGCCACCGCCGATGTCCACGATCATGTTTGAGGTCGGTTCAGTAATCGGCAGGTTCGCACCGATGGCTGCAGCCATTGGTTCCTCAATGAGGTAGACCTCGCGTGCGCCGGCACTCTGTGCCGACTCCTTGACTGCGCGTTTTTCCACCTGTGTAATACCGGTGGGTACGCAGATCATGATGCGAGGGCGGACCAGCCTCCTGGAATTGTGAACCTTCGAAATAAAATGTCTGAGCATGGCCTCCGTGACCTCGAAGTCGGCAATAACGCCGTCCTTCATGGGTCTGATGGCCACGATGTTACCGGGTGTGCGACCAAGCATTTTTTTTGCTTCGGCACCCACAGCCAGTACGGTTTTGTCGCCGCGTGAATTTTTTTTCACGGCAACGACGGACGGTTCGGACAGCATAACTCCCTTGCCTTTTACATAGACCAGCGTGTTTGCTGTGCCTAGGTCGATGGCAAGATCATTGGAGAAAGAGCCGATGATTCTGTTGAGCAGGTTACCCATGTATCCCCCGGTCAATGCGAAACTTTTATGAAATCCCTGTGTGTGGTGCGCGCTTCCCAAGAGAGGACAAGTGCGCTAGCGTACATTTTCAACAGAAGATTCGTACCAAATGAAACCCAGTCAGGCAATACGCTAGGCACGGTTTGACGGCTTTTTCTCAACTTTTTCTAAAAAAAAGATGCATCGTACCTTTTCTCTTTCCACATATATGCGTCAAAGGTTTGGACAACGTGTTCAGAAAATCCCTCTGGACGCGGGATTCTCGTGTCCTAATCGCGACGGAACTATTTCTCGGCAGGGGTGTGTTTTTTGCAACCCTCTCGGTTCCGGTTCCGGCATGCGCGAACGAGGGTTGTCTCTGACTGAACAATGGGCCTTCTGGCGTGATATCCATCTGGGAACACACGGTATCGAACTTTATACAGCCTACCTGCAATCCTATTCCAACACCTACGGCCCGGTGGAGAAGCTGGCACAGACATTAACCGCGCTCGATGGTCTGCCCGGTTTGAAATCTCTTGCCCTTGGGACACGTCCCGACTGTCTGGATGCGGAAAAGCTTGATCTTCTTGCCGAGCAAAAGGATGCGTTGGGGCTGGCGGAGGTCGTTTTGGAGCTTGGTCTGCAATCTTCAAACAACGCAACGCTGACTCATATCAATCGAGGGCATGACGCTGCGGTCTTTGCCGAGGCTACGGAAGCCGCTGTTGCGCGTGGATTGAACGTTGTGGCTCATGTCATGGCTGGATTGCCGACTTCGGAAGGTCGTGAGGGGCAGGAAGAGCTTTTGGCAACCATCGAGTACCTCGACGCGCTTCCGATTCATGGCATCAAGTTTCACAACGTGTATGTGTGCCGGGGAACGCAGTTGGCGCGATGGTTTGAAGGCGGACAGTATGTGCCCATGACGCAGGCCGAGTTTTTGGAGAATCTGTCTGAGGCAATCATGCATCTAGATCCTAAAATCGTCATTCATCGCCTCAATGGGAATCCTCAAAAGGGAGAACTGCTCGCCCCGGACTGGGCCGCCAACATGCGCGGCATGCACAACGCTATTCGTGCGTATTTTAAAAAAAATGATGTCTGGCAGGGTAAGAAAAATGGCGCCGAAGACGGGCCTCCGGAGTGGTTTTCTCCAGACTTTGAGAGAGGACGGCTTTCATGAAACATGAACACGTCAGTCTGTCATGTGACACGATCTGTCCCTTTTGCGGGACGACGGTTCCGGGCGGTGCCAGTGTGTGCACAGGGTGCAAGGCTATCTATTGTATCCGAAGGCGGTTGGGAAGACTTGGTCTTTCTTTTTTGGTGGCAGGCCTTTTTCTTGGCTACACACTATCGCCGGACCATATGTTTCCTATCGCATTGTTTGTGTCGGCCATAGGGGCATTCTGCATGAATGTGCTCGACGCTCGTAAGCCTTTTTGGCTTCGATACGAAGTTTAATCAAAGTCCGGTTCTCACGGTTATTTTAATTGAGCGGTTATTTCTTTTGCCGTCAGCACTGAACATCCTACTTTTTCAAGATCAGCACAGTCCTTGTCCGTGATTCCGGCGATGCAGTCGCGCACGGCTACCACGCGCAGGTGGCAACTCATTGCGTCGTATATGGTCTGGCGAACGCAGTTGGCGAACCATGTCCCCGTCACAATCACTGTTTTGGCAGGAGCCTCCAGCAGGTACCATTCGAGTTGCGTCTTGTAGAAGGCACTCCAGCTTTGTTTGTAGAGAACACACTCTTTTGCGGAAATGCTTATCGGTGTTCCCCATTGTAGAACTTCATGGTCGATGACAGTTCCTTTCGGGAGGAGTCCGTCTGCTATTTGTGCCCCCCATGTGTCGGGAATGACGAATTCTGTTCCGTTTTCAAGCTGTGTTCGACGGCATGGTTCTGCTTTCTGTCCGTTTTGATTGTAAAGCCGCATGACATGGGCAATGTGTTTGTGGGCTTTTCGAAAGGTTTCGATCAACGTTATGGTCTGGGGTAGGATTTCGAGGGCTTCGGGTCTTGAAGCCGTTCCTTCGGGCTGAACAAAGTCATTTTGCATATCAATGACGATAAGGGCGCAGGAATCGAAGGTCGGACAGGTGTGTGGGTCTTGCTGGAGCATGGTGGTTAAGGAGGGTTATGAAGTTTGTCGATTGAATCGAGGATGTGTGGCAAGGACAATGCCGCTGACGATGAGCAGGAAGCCTGCACCGTGAGCCCAGGTGGCTGATTCATTCAGGATGAAATAGGCTTCCACCGCGCAAAATACAGGCAGAGTATAATAGATAAATGAGGCCACGGTTGGGCCGATGATGGAAACGGCCTTGGTCCAGAGGGCATAGGACACGAGTGATGCGCCGATGCCGATGTACAGGACAGAGCCGACGACCGTGGATGTCAGGTTGAATTGCGGCGCGATGGATTGTTCGATTAATGCGCCCGCAATGAGAGGGAGCACTCCGATGAAAAAGGTCGTGCCGAGGTAAGCGTACGGATTGATTTCCTGTGGTTTTTTCTTGAGCAGGATGGAATAGACTGCCCAAAGGAATCCCGCACCCAACATCCAAATATCCCCGACATGGAAGGAAAGATCGCGTAAGATTTGGAGCTGGCCTCGTGTGACCAGTATCACGATGCCGGTGATGGAAATTACCAGTCCCATAGCCCGAAAACGGGTTATTGCTTCACCAAGGAATATCCGTGACAGGATGACCACGAATACCGGTGTGGTTGTGGCGATGAGCGACAGATTCAAGGCCTCGGTGGTGTGGCCGGCCTGATAAATGAGCGTGTTGAAGACTGTGACCCCGAACATGGCGGAGATCAACATGTGGCGCCAATGCTTGCGGATACGATCTCGTTCACGCCAGATGATGGGCGCAGCAAAAGGCAGCAGTACTATTGTGGCCGTGGACCAGCGCAAGGCGGCCAAGGTAACGGGTGGGAGTACGTCGCCGAGCCCCCGTGCAATGATGAAGTTGCCTGACCAAATGAGCGTAGCCAACAGAGCGCAAAGTGAGCCGAAGCTTTTGCTTGGAGTCACCCTAACTGACCACTTCGAAGCCGATCTTGGTGATGGCCTCCTTAATGGCTTCGGGTGAGATGGAAGCGTCTTCGGAGTAAGTGACTTCGCCTGAAAGCAAGTCGATGTTTACGTCTTTCGCGCCCAAAGCTTTCATGGCTTCAGTGACGGATTTGACGCAATGTTGGCAGCTCATGCCTTTGACTTTAACGATAGGCATAAAATGACTCCCTCTTTTATAGTGATGATTATCCGGCGTCGCCTTTAGAGCGCACCGAGATTCATTTTATCGGCGATGGCGGTCATGTTTTCGGACGTGATTTCCTTGTCCGAATCAAAACCGGCCATGCACAGGATAGTGAGACTTTTTTTGGAGTCAAGCAAGATCATTAGACCGCCGGAGCCGGGCATGCCGGGTTCGAAGAAGAAAGCCTTGTGCCCTTTGTATTCCAATACCTGTGCATCGGGCATTTGGCTTTCCTGATCCGAAGCCAGCGTAAACTGATAGTTCAGTCCATTGGCCTGCATACCGACAAACGCGCTGTCTTTATCGGCAGCCGCACCGATTTCCTGACCACTGGGAACAGCCTTGGCAGCCTGTGTCTTGAGTTCCGCCAGATTCCAGTCACCGGCAAAAACAGAGGAACAGAGGCAGAGGACGGCCAAAAGAGTAAGAACAAGTGCGGACTTTTTCATGAAAGCTCCAAGAAGGTTGCGTTATGTACGAGAGAAGGACTTGTTCATACATAACGCAACCGAATATGCAAATAAAAAAAGTGATGTCTTTATTCGCTCTTGAAGAATCTCAGCCGTAAGGAGTTGGATACTACGGTCACGGAACTCAGTGCCATGGCCGTTCCTGCGATCATGGGATTCAGGGTTGGTCCGCCAAAGATATGCAATACACCTGCGGCCACCGGGATGCCGATGACATTGAAGGCGAACGCCCAGAAAAGGTTTTCCTTGATGTTGGTCATAGTTGCCCGTGAAAGTTTGAGCGCGGTCAGTATGCCGTGCAGGTCGGATTTCATGAGCACCACATCGCCGGATTCCACGGCCACATCAATGCCTGATCCCATGGCGATGCCGATGTCGGCTTGTGCTAGTGCCGGGGCGTCATTGATGCCGTCGCCCACCATGGCGACCTTACGTCCATCTGCCTGAAGTCGGGTGATTTCTTCGGCCTTGCGGTCAGGCATGACACCAGCGATGACGGTGTCGATTCCGGCCCGTTCCGCAATGACCTTGGCATTTACTTCGCTGTCGCCTGTCAGCATGACCGGGGTCAAGCCATTGGTTTTGAGCTTGGCGATAACTTCAGGGGTTTCATCGCGCATCTCGTCGGCAATGGCGAACAGGGCGTTGAGTTTGTTTTCGGACGCGAAGTAGACAACAGTCGCACCTTGTTTTTCATAGTGGCCTACGGCTTCTTCTGCGAATCCATCTTCACCGAAATTGCAGCCGTGTTCCTGCATGAAGGCCCAGTTACCAATGAGAATTTCTCGATAATCAATGGTCGCCTTAATGCCTTTGCCCGGAATTGTTTCAAAGGTTTTTGGTGTCGGATATTCGAGGTCTTTGTCCTTGGCATATCGGATAATAGCCTGTGCCAGCGGGTGTTCGGATTGGGATTCTGCGGCTGCGGCCAGATAGATGGCTTCAGTCTGGGCCATGGTGCCACGGACCATGGTGATGGCAGCCAGTTCAGGTCGACCGTGGGTCAGGGTCCCGGTCTTGTCGAAGACCACGGTGTCGAGGTCGCCCGCACCTTGCAAGGCTTGGCCGGATTTGATGAGTACACCGAGTTGTGCGCCGCGTCCGGTGCCGACCATAATAGCGACCGGGGTCGCCAATCCCATGGCGCATGGGCATGCAATGACCATGACGGCCACGAAAATACGCAGGCTGAACGGGAAGTCAGCTCCGCCGATGAAGTACCAAGCCAAGCCAGCCAGCAGAGCTATGAGCATAACTGTTGGTACAAAATAGAAACTGATGGTGTCCGCGAGATTGGCAATGGGTGCTTTGGACCCCTGTGCTTCCTGTACGAGTTTGATGATACGCGCCAACACGGTGTCTGCCCCCACGCGTTGGACTTCCATGGTCAATGCGCCGTGGGTGTTGAGCGTGCCCCCGGCCACAGTGTCGCCGATGTTTTTGCCTACGGGCATGGGTTCACCAGTAAGCATGGATTCATCCACTGAAGATTTCCCGTCAGCGACTATTCCGTCTACCGGAATACGTTCTCCCGGTTTGATCAGGAGCAGGTCTCCGGCTTCCACTTCTTCGACTGCGATGGATGATTGTTCGCCATCAACCAGCAGGGTGGCTGTGTCCGGGGTCAACTGCATGAGCGCACGAATAGCATCGGATGTCTTGAGTTTTGAGTGGGCTTCAAAATATTTGCCCATGGAAATCATGGCGATCAACACTGCGGCTGATTCATAATAGAGGTCCATGGCGTGCATGTGGACGTCACCGATGGAGCTGGCAATAGCGATAGTGTTCCATAAGGAATACAGGAAGGCCGCACCTGTGCCCATGGCTACGAGCGAATCCATGTTTGGGCCGCCACGCAACAGGGCCGGGATGCCTTGGAGATAGAAGTTTCGACCAGACCAGACCACGGGGAGGGTCAGTAGCAGTTGTGCCAGCGCAAAATTGAGCGGCGACTGCATGGGGTCAAGAAATTGTGGGAGCGGCATTCCCCACATGTGGCCCATGGACAGGATTAGCAACGGCAGAGCGAACAGAAAGGCCGGGATGAGTGCGCGTTTTTGGGTGGCGAGCCTTTCTTCGGCCTTTTTACGACGGGATTCGAAAAGAGTCGTGGTGTCGGACTGGACTTCCGAAGAGAATCCGGCGTCTGTAATGGCCTGCCTGATGTCTCGGCGGGAAATTTGTGTGGAGTCAAATGAGAAAGACCCAGTCTCGGCAGCCAGATTTACGGCCGCGATGTCTACACCGGGAAGATTGCCTATAACGCGTTCTATACGCCCGGAGCATGCTGCGCAATGCATGCCGCCCAGTGCGAGGTTGAGATTGGTCAATCCGCCTTCCACAGGGAAAACGGCCTCAAAGCCGAGGTCCTTGACGCGTTCGCCGATGGTTTTGGCAGTCACAACCTCGGGGTCGAATGTCAGGTCCATGGTCTCAGCAGCCAAGTTGACGTTTGCTGATTCCACGCCGTCCATATCACCAACAACGCGTTCAACGCGTCCGGAGCAGGCCGCGCAATGCATTCCATTAATCTGTACCAGAGTCTTTTTCATCGTTGATAATCCTTCTCAATGAGTTGGTGCACATAGTGCGCATTGAAAGAGAATTTGGCAAGAGGGAATATTAATTCCGTTTACTTGGCCGTTCTGACAAGTCTGAGAAGATCATAAGGATATTGTTTATTCAGTGATTCAAAGACTGGAGTCAGAGACGTGATTCCCTGTTTTTCAAAGGCCTTGATGGAAAGTCGAATGTTTTCGATTTCTTCGTCGGGCAAATCGATAACCGTACGGTAATCAATCTTGCCAAAATCCACGGCTTGTATGAGATGTCGCCATATGGAAGTGGGTTTAAGGTTGCGCTCTTTGGCCACCTGATCGATGTCGCGGTGTTTCAAGAACAGGTCGAGAGATGTCTGCGCCGTATTGGAAAATTCGCTTTTTTTTGCTTTTTTCTTTTCTCGTTGTTCAAATCGCTCTTCCGGGATTTCTGTGACGTTGGCTGGGCGGCCATGCTCTTTCTCATGCCTTTTGAGGCCGGACAGGAACCGTTCGCCGAATCGGTCGAGTTTAACCTGACCAACGCCTGACATGAGGCCAATTTCGTCGAGGTCCTGTGGGCGATATTGCACGAATTCCAGAAGCGTCTTGTCCGGGAAAATAGCATAGGGCGGCGCACCTTGTTCTTCGGCCACTTTGAGGCGCAGGTCGCGCAATGCATCGAACAGGGCTTCGGCTTCCCATGTGTTGAGAATGTCCTCGGCCATGACCACGCGTTTTTTCTTCTTGGACTTGCGAGGCAGGACCGGGTCGGTGCGGAGCCGGACTTCCTTTTCTCCCTTGAGCACGGGCCATGAATGTTCGTTCAGGGCCAATGCGTTGAACCGTTCAAGGTCCACGGACACAAGCCCACTCGCCAGCAATTGGCGGTACACGGATTTCCATTGTTCCTGATTCATCTCTGTGCCGATGCCGAAGGTGGACACGCGGTTATGCCCGAATCGTGTGATGCGGTCGTTTTCCTTACCAACAAGCACTTGCGACAGGTAGTTGACGCCGAAGCGTTGTTCGGTGCGAAATATGTTGGAGAGCGCCTTTTGTGCGGCCTCGGTGCCGTCCCAAGTCTCTACAGGATTCAGGCAGTTGTCGCAGTTGCCGCAGGGCTCGATATGTTCACCGAAGTAGGCGAGCAGGGCCTGACGGCGGCAGGTTGCGGTTTCCAGAAAGGCGAACAGAGAGCCGAGTTTGGCGTGTTCGACCATTTTTCGTGTCCCGGCGGCTTCACCTGAATCGATCATGGAACGCAATACGGCGATATCCTGCATGCCGAAACACATCCACGCCGAGGCGGGTAATCCGTCGCGTCCCCCACGCCCTGTTTCCTGGTGGTATGCTTCCAGGGATTTGGGTGGTTCAAGGTGGCAGACAAACCGTACGTTGGGTTTGTCCACGCCCATGCCAAAGGCGACTGTCGCTACCATGATGACGCCTTCCTCGCGCATGAATCGGTTCTGATTGTGGGCACGATCTTGGGCAGACATCCCGGCGTGGTACGGCAGGGCGGTGAAACCGTTTTTTTGAAGAAATTCTGCGGTTTTATCCACTTTCTTACGGCTTAAACGATAGACAATGCCTGCGTCATTGGGGTGGTTTTCCTCAATGAATCGTTTGAGCATGGACGTGGCGTTTTTTTTGGGCACCACTGTATATGTGATATTGGGTCGGTCGAATCCGGTGGCAAATACTTGCGCTTGTTCCAGTTGCAAATTGCGGATGATATCCGCCTGCGTCGGTTCGTCTGCGGTAGCGGTCAAGGCCAGACGCGGCACGTTTGGGAACCGTTCCTTGATGACGGACAACTGCATATATTCTGGCCGGAAATCGTGCCCCCATTGGGATACGCAATGCGCTTCATCAATGGCGAACAGGCACGGGTTGCACCGGGACAACATGTCAAGGAAGCCTTGTTTGCAGAGCCGTTCCGGGGCTACATAAAGCAGGTCGAGCTGGCCGTTTACGAGCATTTGTTCGATGTCGTAGGCCGTGTTCGGATCAAGGGATGAGTTGAGACAGGCCGCACGCACTCCCATCTGCGTCAGTCCTTGTACCTGATCTTGCATGAGTGCGATGAGCGGGGAGACACAGATTCCTACCCCGTCACGTAGCATGGCCGGAATCTGGTAACACAGCGATTTGCCGCCGCCTGTGGGCATGAGTACCAATGAATCGCCGCCGCGCATGGCGTTGTCGATGATTGGCTCCTGCAACCCGATAAAGTCGGTGAATCCGAAGACGGAAGAAAGTATTTCGCGAGGCGACGATATGGGGGAAGATGTAGGGGAGGACATGGGGAGCGAGACTATGGCAAAGGGTCGCTCAAGGCAATGAAAAGCCTAAACCACACTCGCCAGCATGGCGCCAGGGGGCGGTAAAATTTGTGCTGTGCTTTTGGCGTAGGCTGAAAGTGCGGCCTTGATACGGTTCTTGGGCGGTGTCTCGGTGGAAACTGTCTCGGGGTGCCGTTCGCGGTAGTGTGCGCCATCCGCGCCGACTTTGGCACGCAGGCTTTCTACTTCGGCTTCAGTCTCAAAGGCTCGGGCTTTTTGATTTTGTTGACGAACGTCACGTGACAGGGACGGATCGAAGACTGTTTCTTCCTGCTGATAGTCCAGGCCGAACTTACCCAGGCGAAAACCGAAAGACGTGGTTTTCGTCGTTGCCTGTGGTTGTACCTGCTTTTTTACGGGCCGTTTGTCAGCAAGGTCCGATGTTTTGCGGTACTGTTCTGATGCGTGGCCTGTGATGCGCACGATCGTCTCCTACGACTTGGTTGCCAGCCTTTTTTTGTGTACAAAAAAAGGCCGTGGCGATTCCCATCGCAGCCCGGCCATCCCTGTGACTTTCGTCACGCTCAATCCAGAGGGACCCGTGGTTTTCCGCTTCCCATCCGTGGGAGTTGGCAAACTTCACTCAGTCATTCGAACTATTACTATAATCATTTGGTTGATTTTTGACAACCCCGTCCATAAGGGGCTACTAGCAAAGACCCTGTCACCGAATACCATTCGGGCTTTGGCGAGGGATACAGAGAGTCACTTCAACACGCGAGAAAATTTGAGATGGGTTACGAGATTTTAGTCAAAGAAGAGCTGATCCCGGGACAGACCACCCTGATGGTTATTGATGCGCCCCAGGTCGCCAAAAAAGCCAAGCCCGGAAATTTCGTTATGCTTCGGACCACCGAACACGGCGAGCGTATTCCGTTGACCATTGCGGATTGCGATAAGGGAAATGGCACAATTACCATTGTTTATCTTGTAGTGGGCAAAACCACTGCCGAGATGAATACGCTTAATCAGGGTGATGTGCTTATGGATGTGTGCGGCCCACTCGGCAAGCCTACACATATCGAAAAGTCCGGGACTGTTGTTTGTGTTGGTGGCGGCACTGGTATTGCGGCCATGCACCATATTGCTAAGGGACACGCTGCAGCCGGAAACCGCGTTATCGCCATTATTGGCGCACGTTCCAAGAACCTACTTCTCTTTTGCTCCGAACTTTCTTCGTTCTGCCCCGAGGTTCGCATTGCCACGGATGATGGCAGTGAAGGCCACAAGGGATTTGTCACCGAGGTTCTGAAGGATATCCTTGAAACCGAAGATGACGTAGCCGAAGTGGTCGCTATTGGTCCGGTTCCCATGATGGAAGCGGTTTGCAACGTAACCAAACCCTTTGGCACCAAAACTACCGTATCCCTCAACTCCATCATGGTGGATGGTATTGGTATGTGTGGAGCCTGTCGTTGTTCCGTGGGTGGCAAAACACAGTTCGCCTGTGTGGATGGCCCGGAGTTTGATGGTCATGAGGTTGATTTTGCTGAATTGAAAACACGTTTGTGGCAGTTCAAGGAACAGGAAGGGGAATCCATGGAACTGTTTAGCAGGGAGTGTCAGTGCAATGGCGGAAAATAAGAAGAAGACAGTCTGCGCTCGGACACCCATGCCGCATCAGGACCCGATTCAGCGCGGGAAGAATTTTGACGAAGTAGCCCTTGGTTATTCTCGTGAACAGGCCCTCATTGAAGCCGGGCGGTGTCTGCAATGCAAAAAACCGCTCTGTCAGGAAGGTTGTCCGGTCAATATCGATATCAAGGGTTTTATTGCCCATCTGGTGGATGATGACCTTAGTGGTGCCTATGGCATTATTCGCAAGACCAACTCCTTGCCTGCGGTCTGCGGTCGAGTCTGTCCGCAAGAGACCCAGTGTGAAGGTAAGTGCATTCTCGGCAAGAAATATGAGCCAGTGGCTATTGGGCGGTTGGAGCGGTACGTGGCCGACACGTATGCCGCAGAATCTGCCTGTGAGGAAGTGACTGATTTGTCCACCTGCGCCTTGGAGCGCGAGGACCTTAAGGTTGCCTGCATCGGTGCGGGACCGTCTTCTCTGACCGTGGCTGGGTATCTGGCTGGACGTGGTATCAAGGTGGATGTCTTTGAGGCACTGCATGAGCCGGGTGGTGTGCTTATTTACGGCATCCCAGAATTTCGTCTGCCCAAGTCAGTAGTAGGTCGTGAATTGGACGGCTTGCGTGAACTCGGTGTTACCTTCCGTACCAACTGGGTGGGTGGCAAGACCATCACCATTCAGGATTTGTTTGAAGAAGGCTACAACTCTATTTTCATCGGTGTGGGGGCCGGTCTGCCACGCTTTCTGAACGTCCCGGGCGAAAATCTTGTCGGCGTATTTTCGGCCAACGAGTACCTGACTCGCGTCAACCTCGGTCGGGCCTATGATTTTCCTAATTATGACACTCCGGCCTACAATGCGCGGCGTGTGGCTGTGCTTGGCGCAGGCAACGTGGCCATGGACGCGGCCCGAACTGCATTGCGCATGGGAGCCGAAGAAGTGTCAATTGTTTATCGTCGGTCCGAGGACGAAATGCCCGCCCGTCGTGAAGAAATCGAACACGCCATCGAGGAAGGCATCAAGCTTCGCTGTCTGTGCGGCCCGGTCTCTTTCCATGGCGACAATCAGGGACGGCTCAAGGCCATGACCGTGCAGAAGATGGAACTCGGTGAACCTGATGATTCCGGCCGTTGTTCCCCGGTCTGCATTGAGGGAGCGACTGAACAGTTGCCCTGCGACATGGCGATTATCGCCGTGGGTACGCGTCCCAATCCGATCTTGTTGGAAGCTACTCCCGACCTTGCCCTAAACAAGTGGGGTTACATTGAGGCTGATGCCGAAACCGGTGAAACTTCCATCCCTAATGTCTTTGCTGGTGGTGATATCGTTACTGGCGCGGCCACGGTCATTTCGGCCATGGGCGCAGGGCGACGTGCAGCCAAGATTATTGCGAGTAGATTGTTGTAAGCGATTAGCTAATTTTGCGTATGAGCCGCCAGACCGAAGTATCGGTCTGGCGGCTTTTTTTGTTGGAGTGAAAGTGGGCCGTGGAATGTATTCGTAAGTATAAAATAGAGCAGATAGGTATACTTTTATTCCATCTTGACAAGAAGATACCTCCAAATTATTAGCGATAACGACTTTCATTTTCATTTATGAAAGCTCAAGTTTGCAACGGTATCATTTTCAACGGTTGATGGAGGATGTGTATGAAATTTAAAATGTTGTTGGCAGTGGGAGTACTGTGCGTTTGTGTCGTACAAGCCCATGCAGCAAAGGAAAGCTGCATTGATTGTCATGGTAAAGACAATCCGAAATTGGTTGTGGATTGGGAATCCTCGGCTATGGCCAAAAAAGGTATGGGGTGTGTGGATTGCCACGGCACGGAACACGATGGACCGACGAATGTGGAAAAATCCGTACTGCCGACAATCAAACAATGTTCCAAATGCCATGAAAAGCAAGCCAGTCAATTCATGCTTGGCAAACACGCAAGAGCTGAGGAAGCTCTCAGTATTCCACCCATGGGCAAGAAGGTGAACAAACAGGCTCCGGTCGTTTTCAGACGCGCCTGTGCAACATGTCATCAAGAAATATGCAAGGGTGGTGGACAATGTGATGCGTGTCATTCCCGGCATCGTTTTTCGGCAGAAGAAGCCCGTAAGCCGGAGGCATGTCTCCCGTGCCATATGGGTAACCATCCTCAATATGAAGCTTACGGATTCTCAAAACATGGTGCGCTATATAAGTCGCGCGGGCTTGATGATGCCGTTCCCACATGTGCGACATGTCATATGTCGAAAGGCGATCACATGGTGAAAACCAGCTGGGGTTTCTTTGGTATTCGAGGTGAGGAGCCTGATAAGAAACAGGTCGCCATTCAAAAGAAAGTCAAGAAATCATTATCCATGCTTGGCCCTGTGCTTGCGCCGGACAGTTTTCGTCCGGATATGGCCCAATGGAACGAACGTCGTGAAGCCATGCTTGATATTTGCGCCGATTGTCACAGTCGCTCCCATGCCAAAGGTCATTTGGAAGAAGGTGACAAAGTCGTTACTCAGGCCAACAAGATGGCGTCAGGATTAATTTTTGCAGCCGATGAATTGAAAGCCATGGGGGAGTTGAACCAGAAGGAATACTTCTGGCTGATACGGGATAAAATGCATGCACAGCGCATGGGAATGTATATCAACGCCTTTCATCAGAACCCGGAAGGCGTGCTCCTTGATTTTATTCATTTCAAGCGCGAAACTATGGCCTTGAAAAAAAGCATACAGCAAAAGAAAGAGAAGAAGTAAAGACAACGTGTGTTGTTCGCGGTTTTAACCTTCCTCCGCCAGATCGAATTATCGGTCTGGCGGTTTTTTTGTTGGCCTGACGTAACTTCTACTGCGCTTCGAACGATAATAGTAAGACAGGAGACCTTTATGATTCGTATCGGAGTTTTGAGTGCGTTGTTGTGCCTGTTTGCTTTGAATGGACCGGCTTTTGGCGGCTCCTATCCCATTGTGGACACGGGGCAGAACGGCTGTTTTGACAATCAGAGTCAGGCCAAATGTCCGCAACAGGGTGATTCCTTCAACGGGCAGGACTCTCAGTATAAAGGGAACGTGGCCCGCTACCGTGACAATGGTGATGGAACCGTGTCCGACCTTGTGACCGGACTGATGTGGGTCAAGGCTCGAGGATACAAATTGAGTTGGCGGACTGCCGTGAATGGTGCGCAGGTTTGTCGAGTTGGTGGGCATGACGATTGGCGCGCTCCTACCATCAAAGAACTCTATTCTCTTATGGATTTCAATGGATGGGTTCAAGGGAAGACGCAGGATTCCGTCGCTTTTATTGATACTCGATATTTTGATTTTTCATGGGGTAACACCCGAGCCGGTGCTCGTATCATCGACTGTCAGGATTGGTCGGCAACTCTTTATAAGGGGACGACTATGGGTGGTAGCCGGACCGCCTTTGGTGTCAACTTTGCGGATGGGCGTATCAAGGGATATCCGACCATGGATCGTGGCACTCGCCATGACAAATATATTCGTTATGTGCGTGGCAATTCCGATTATGGCAGGAATGATTTTGTGGACAATGGAAATGAAACTATTTCGGATAAGGCCACAGGATTGGTCTGGCAGAAAATTGACGACGGCAAGACTCGTAATTGGGAACAGGCTTTGTCTTATTGCGAGGATTTAACCTTCGCAGGACGTAATGACTGGCGACTGCCCAACATCAAGGAGTTGCAGTCTATCGTTGATTATTCGCGCAGTCCTACCGCAACAGGTTCAGCAGCAATTGATCCGATATTTGGTGTGACAGAGGTGGAATCCTATTTTTGGTCTTCCACCACACATTTGGACGGGCCAAAGCCCAGTCATGCGGCGTATGTCGCATTCGGACGCGCCATGGGGTACTTTGCACCGCCGAGGTCCAGTGCAACCAAGGAACTGATGGATGTGCACGGGGCCGGAGCACAGCGTAGCGATCCCAAGGCCGGTGATCCGTCACGCTATTCGCAGGGTCACGGTCCGCAGGGGGATGACATCCGTATCAATAATTATGTTCTTTGTGTGTCCGGTGGAGACGTGGAATATTACGAGCCGTCAAACGACCGTATCCCTGAGTGGAAGGGAGGGGCAGGCGGCGACCCAAATCAACCCAAGGGCAAGGGCCAAAGCCGACGAGGCGGTGCGCCGCAAGAGGCTTTCGACGCATGTAACAACAAATCATCTGGGAGCAGATGTTCGGTTCAGACTCCAAGAGGTACTGTTTCTGGCATCTGTGTGGATACAGATGAAGGAATAGTGTGTGTGCCCAGGAAAGGTGGGGGCAGGCGGTCTCGGCAGTAAATTGAATTCCCCTGACTCAACACCCTCCCCGTTTTGAGGCAGAAAACGGCGCACCATGATTTCATGGTGCGCCGTACTTTTTGTTTGGAATGCGATGTTAGGCTGAAGCGTCTGTATCTTCTTCGATGACCTTTTTTAGACGATCTTCAATCATCCGAATGTGGAGACGTAGGGAATAGATGTAATCCGTGTACGAGAGTGGAACCGAGGTTTCCAGAACCTTGCGGTCCATGCGTTCCAATTGGGCAAGCATTTTTTGGGCATCCTCAGTGTTTTTCATTTCATACGCTTCCATATCCAGCTTCTTAAGATGCTTGTACCACTTGAAAATACGGCGTCTGATCTGCCAACGGTACGCTGGTGGCGTGATCTTGAATAGCGGGAAGAGCAGTGTCAGCAAAGGGATAAGCAGGATTTTTAGTCTTTCCACAGTGATGGCGAGCTGGAACGGGAGATATCGCATGAGGAACGGAGGGCCGGATTTATAGAAATTCACGGCTTCGCTGCTGAGCGGGAAAAGTACGGATTCATCGTTCGGGAACGTGTCAGGCCGAGCAAACATGTCTCCCTTGGAATGGACTGAGTCAGCGGCCAGCAGGAACAGATATTTGATGGCTGGATGCAGGTCTTCCCGCACTACCAAGTTCGCCGAGGGGGCGAGTAGCGAGATGTCCTTGCTTGGCAGATTATCTACCAGATCAATGCCGCCTTGAGGCAGTGTCAGTTTTTTTAAATAGTGATGGGTACGAGCATAAGTTTCGGCTCGTTGGAAGGAATACAGCGCAATCTTTTTTCTGGCATGAATGAGTTCATTCACAGCTTTTGAATCAATTCCGGCAATGGTCACCAGCGCATCTATTTTGCCTTTCATCAACAAGGGGATAGCTGCCGAAGCTCCGGCTTCCACCAATTTTGCGTCTTCGATTGTGACTTCATTTTCATCCAAAAGGGTGGTCACCAGATGATTGGTCCCGCTGCCTTTGGTGCCGACTGCGATGGTGTGGCCCTTGAGGTCAGCCAACGTTTTTATTTTGAAGCGTTTTTTATGGAACAGCCAGACGGGTTCGTAATAGAGGCTGCCCAGACTTTGTAGGGTCGGATGCTCCTCTGGGGTGGTGATGCCGCCCTGCATGAGCGCGGCCTGTACATCTATTTCCGGGTCGCTGATGCGTGCCAGATTGTCCATGGAGCCGTTGGTTTGGATGATTTCCAGTTCATACCCGTGTTTGGCGAAGAACGCTGCATATTGCTTGGCATATCCATGGTAGGCGCCGCCAGGGCCACCTGAAACAATGGTCACTTTGCTTGGCGGTAGTGGGTCTACGAATTGGAAGGCGAACCAGAGGGCGCCGGCCAGAACTCCTGTGGCCAGACCATAAATAATGACTGACATGAGCAGGTGGGACTTGAGCATCTTTATGAATTTGGCGAGGTATGGATTTTTCATGATTGAATGAATGTAAAGAATTCATGAAGAGGAGACAAGTCTCTTTATGTTTCGGGGTGGATGTCTTTATGGAGAGGCGTTGCGTGCTTCGCAGTAGGGATTCATTCGTCATTATTACAAAGGTTTCTTTTTTATGGCGTCCTGTTTTTTTTGCCTCAACAATGGTTCTCCCCATCGGGGATTGAAACCTCGGCTTCTTCATGTCCATTATACAAAATAAACCACCTCAACCTTGCGAAACAACACATTTATGGGTAGTGCTATTGGTGAATCACCAAACTTAATTCATTGCAACAAAGGCCAACACCACCTCATGCCCAAGCTGAAAACTCTCCTCATTCACCCTGACCCGGAAGTCCGCACAGCACTGCGTGATGTTTTGGATGAGGTCCCGTTCATTCAGGTGCTCGGCGAGGCTGTGACAGCTTTCGAAGCCATGGAAATGCTCGAATCCATTCCATATGGCGTGTTTTTTCTCGGCATTGATCTGCCGGGCGGAGCCAGTGGTATTGAGATGGCCCAGATGCTTGGTGGGCGCAAGAATAAGCCCGCATTGGTGTTTATTTCGGATTCCGAAGGGCAGGCTTATTCCGCCTTTGAGTTGGGGGCCACGGATTATCTACTTTGGCCTCCTGCGCCGGGGCGTATGGCTCGGACAATGGATCGTCTCCAGACGTTCAAGACTCGGTTTCGTGAAGTGCCGCCACCAGAGCCGCGCATGGATGAGGCGGATGACGTCTCGGATGAAGGTAACGAGCAGACTGTCAAGTTGCCTCTGCCCGAAGATGAGCAGGATTCCTTTCTGGCCGCACTCAAGGCCGCATGGGATCAGACCGCCAATCGCAGGCCGGAAATTGATAAGCTTGCCGTGAGTCAAGATGGGCGGACCATTCTTATCCCGTATGATCAGATTATTTTTGTGGAGGCGTTTGAGGATTATTCTTACGTCCACACGGCCAATCAAAAATTTCTTTCGTCCCACCGTCTCAAGAATCTTGAAGACCGGCTGGGACCGCACAGGTTTTTCCGCGTGCACCGCAAGTATTTGGTGAATCTCGACATGGTCACGGAAATTGCCAGCATGCCTGGTTCCAACTTCATGTTGCGCACGGCAGGTCGGACTCGCATTGAGTTGCCGATCAGTCGGCGGCGCATTGCTGAATTGAAGAAGATCATCGGGCTGTAACCGTTTAACGTGCTCGGGCAACCGCTGACCGAATAAGGCGGGAGTTGCCGGGATAAATTGATATGAAAGAGACTCGCCGAACCGTTTTGCGGCGAGGAGGAAATATGGACCAGTCAGGAACAGTAGACAGCTTGTTGCAGGAAGAGCGCGTTTTTCGTCCCCTTCCGCAATTGGTTATCGAGGCCAACGTCAATCCCCAGGAATTGGAGGCTGCGCACAAATTCGCACGCATGGACTCCCTTGGTTACTGGGAGGAGGCTGCTGACGAACTCGATTGGTTCAAGAAGTGGGATCAGGTGCTCGATGACAAAGACGCACCATTCTATCGCTGGTTTCCCGGCGCACGATGCAACATTGTCTACAATGCGCTCGATCGGCATATCGAAACAGCTAACAAGAACAAGCTTGCCCTGATCTGGGAAGGTGAACCCGGTGATCAGCGGAAATATACCTATTTCGAACTCTATCGTGAGGTGAATAGGTTCGCTAATGCCTTGCGTTCACTCGGTATCCGCAAAGGCGATCGGGTGGTTATCTATATGCCGCCGCTCCCGGAAACCATCGTTGCCATGCTGGCCGCTGCCAAGATCGGGGCCATTCATTCTGTTGTGTTTGCTGGATTTTCGGCCAAGGCATTACGTCAGCGTATCAATGATGCACAGGCAAAGCTGCTTATTACTGCTGATGGATTTTATCGCAACGGCCAGATCGTCAATCTCAAGGAAACCGCTGATGAAGCACTGGTCGGGGCTTGTGCCGACTGTGTTGATTCCATGGTTGTGGTCCGCCGCTGTAATCTTAGTGTAGACATGATGGATGGTCGTGATTTTCAATACGAAGATCTTGTTCGTCAGGAACGCAATGAAGCCCCCACCGAGGTCATGGACGCGGATGATCCACTTTTTCTGATGTACACTTCCGGCACCACTGGCAAACCCAAGGGGATTGTCCATTCCCATGCGGGATATATGGTGGGCGTGAATCGGACACTGACCACGGTGTTCGACATCAAGCCGACAGATATTTTTTGGTGTACCGCTGATCCGGGCTGGGTCACTGGACACAGTGCCGGGGTCTATGGGCCGCTTATGGCTGGCACGACCTCCGTCATGTACGAAGGTCATCCCAACTATCCGCAGGCAGATAGGCTTTGGTCCATTGTGGCGAAATATGGGGTGACAACTTTCTACACTGCGCCGACCATGATTCGTATGCTCATGCGGTTTGGTGCTCAGTATCCCAAGCAGCACGATCTTTCCAGCTTGCGTCTTCTCGGTTCCGTGGGTGAGCCAATATCCCCGGAAGCATGGACGTGGCTCTACAAGAATATTGGACGCTCCGAATGCCCGGTGCTCGACACATGGTGGCAGACCGAGACTGGTATGTTCATGATCGCGCCTATGCCGATATCCCTGCTCAAACCCGGCTCCGTGACCAAACCTCTTCCCGGCGTGGAGTGTGATGTCGTGGATCGTGACGGTAACCCTGTGCCTCCCGGTAAAGGTGGGTTGTTGGTTGTGACCAAGCCGTGGCCTGCCATGATGACGGGCTATTGGAATGATGACGAAGCTTTCAAGGAATGTTGGGAAAAGATTCCCGGTGTTTATTATGCCGGTGATGTGGCCAAGAAGGACGAGGACGGGTATTTTTGGATTCAGGGTCGGGCCGATGATGTCATCAACATTGCCGGGCATCGCATAGGTTCAGCCGAGCTTGAAGCCGCTTTTGGTATGCATCGTGCCGTGTCTGAATGTGCTGTTATAGGTGTGCCTGACAAAATCAAGGGCGAGGCTGCCAAGGCATTCATCCAGATTAATGACGACTTTGATCCTGACGACGATCTTATCAAGGATCTTAAGCGGACCATTCGTAACGAACTTGGTCCCGTTGCCGTGATCAAGTCCATCGAGTTCCGTGACAAGTTGCCCAAGACCCGATCCGGCAAGATAATGCGTCGAGTGCTCAAGGCCGAAGAATCCGGTCACGAAATAGGCGACCTCACCGGGCTTGAGGAAGATTAATATTTGTCTCCGACGGCTGGGGGAAGGGAAGGAAAAAACCTTTGAAAAGGTTTTTTCCTTCCCTTCCCCCAGACCCCCATCCCATCCTTTTTCTAAACTTTTTGGTGCCGCTTCGCGGGGACTCTTCGTTAAGGTATGACTCGAAGGGGACTTTGGGAGTGTTGCATGAATAAAACTGGAATTTTAAGAATGGTCTTTTACCCTCCCCCCTCGCCGAAGGCGATATACAAAGTTTAAGAAGGGAGAGGGGATGGGGGTTCGGGGGAAGGGGAGAGGGAAACCCTTTGAAAAGGGTTTTCCCTCTCCCCTTCCCCCGACCGCCGGAGGCAATCTCACATCTTGCTGTAAAGGACTGTAGAGTATAGGGTTGCTTCATGAGTCGAATTGCCGTCATGTCGGATATTCATGCCAATTTTGAGGCATTGAAAGCAGTGCTAGCGGACCTTGATGGGTTTGCAGTGGACGCGGTGTATTGTCTGGGCGACCAGATTGGATATGGGCCGCAGCCGCAGGAATGTGTAGATTTGCTTCGCGAACGAGGGGTCAAGTGCCTCATGGGCAACCATGAACAGGGACTGATTAATATTTATTATCTGCGAGGGTTCAACCAGCCTGCTGCGGATGCCTTGCGCAAGACTCGTGAGATGATTTCCGAAGAGACTTACCAATGGCTCGTGTCTCGCCCCAAGAGCATGGTGGAATATGGGTGTCGGTTTGTCCACGGCACGCCGCCGGATGTCGTGGCCGAGTACCTGTGGAAACATGAAAAGAACATGGGCGAAGTCTTTGCCCATTATTCAGAAGATATCTGTTTTGCGGGTCATACCCACGATTTAACTCGATATGTTCACCAGGGGGGGGTATCTGAAAAGCTTCTTCTCTGCCAAGGGGACACCCCGCTTGAACCCGACATGCGGCATCTGGTGAATATCGGAGCCGTTGGTCAGCCGCGAGACGGTGACAATCGGGCCAAATACGGGCTTTTTGATGTTGAATCCCGCTTTTTGACCATGCGTTTTGTCGAATACGACATCCAGAAAACCGTGGATCGCATACGCGAACACGGCTTTCATTGCTCTTTTGGTGACCGCCTCTGGTAATACGACCTACCTGACAAGTACCTCTACACGTCTGTTCTTGGGTTCCCTCTTGCCATCCGGCGTCGGGATCAGAGGATTGGTTTCCCCGTGGGATGTGGTCTGGATTACATCCGCAGGCATTCCGTCTTTCATAAGTTTCTTTTTAATACTGAGCGCCCGCCTGAGCGAAAGATCATAATTGTATTGCTTTTCACCGACCGTATCGGTGTGGCCGATTATTGAGACGTCGGTGGATGAGCGCGTCCGATAACTTTCCATGATTTCAGAAAGCATCGTTTCGGATTCAGCTTTGAGCTTGGTTGAATCACTGAAGAAGTACAGCAGGAACCGCGCAGTCGGCTCCGGCTGGGCAGCCAATGCCTCTGAAAAGGCAGACTGAACTTCGCTTTCTGACATTGTATATACGTCATCTTTCCCGCTGACAGTCTGATTGGCTTGGTTCAGAGTCACTGTTTCGCCTGAATGGGCAGTCACGGTAACCTGTCCGACATGTCCATCCAGATCAGGCAGAAGAACAACTTTTTGACCGCATCCGACCAACAGCAATAAACTGAAAATGAGCAAGGTGATTTTTTTCATGGTGTGCTCCTAGTCGACCTTTACGAGAAATCGGGTGCCCCGGATTCCGATAGTGGAAAGGGGAGTCTCGACTGTCATTTTGTCCGGGGCAACTTTGGCGATCTGCCCGGAAATGAATTGGGCGGTGCCTTTGGAGACGCTGGTCACAAAGGACACGTCGTCGTGCGCGGGATCGAAAATGAATTCATCAATACATACTTCCGACCGGGAACCGAGGGACAAGATTGTGTCATCGCGAAAAATGACGCCGAGGGAGGAGTTGTCGGCCGTAACAAGTATGTCATTTTTATACAGATGATCACCGACATGAGCGATGAGCAATTGGCCGTTGCGGTTGAGATTGGCCGTGCCGGTCACAGTCTTTACCGAGCCGACAGTGGGTTCTTCTTCGGCAGCCTGTGCGTTGGAAATAGTGCTCGCGACAATGAAAAAACTCACGGTGAGAAGAAGTGGCAAAAAGAATCGAATACCGTCTTTGATCAGCATTCGGTAGTGCGGGAAAAAAGTGGAGCCGATCATGTGAACCTCCGCGTCAGACGTGAAATGTTGTTAGGCGTATAGGGCCTTATACTCTAAAATTAGAGTAGTGCCATGATAATTTTATTGGGGTTTTCATCATTCTAGATGACTTGACACCTATACCCCGTATGGGTATACGAGAATCAGAGAGCCCATATTGGGTCAGGTTATAATGTTCGTAAAAACACCCGCACGGTAAAGCGGGAGAGTGTCACAACTGTAACCATGAACTCACTTTTATTCTGGAGGAAACATGAACCGCACAATCGTTCTGGCTGTTGCAACGGCCCTGATTACTATTTTTGCAGTTTCCATGGCCTTTGCCATGGGTGGCGGCAATGCTCGCAAGGGTAAGTTCCTTTACCGTAAAAACTGTCGCACCTGTCATAATGGTGCTCAAGCTCCTGATTTGAGTCCGGCAGACCGCACCCAGGCTGAATGGACTGCCACGTTCAAGGACACAAGCAAGATCAAGTGTTCCGGCGACTGGTCGGCTTCTGAAAAAGATCTGAACGACATTTTCACGTATCTGCATGATTTTGCCAAGGACTCTCCGTCCCCGGCCAAGTGTAGCTAGTTGGATGTTCTCGGTGCCCATGGTGGCATCTGAAGTTTCAGCGTGTATTGAATAGACTTTTTTCGACACCTCGTCCGAGGGTGGCGAGGTGTCGGGGAAAGGTTGTGACACCAACGGTAGAATGGTGGATATCCGGAGGTATTTAGTGTCGAATTCCAAGCAGACAATGTCCCGTCGTGATTTCTTCAAGGCTACTGGCCTTGTGGCGGCAGGGGCGGTAGGCGGTCCGGCTTTGCTGGGTGGTCTGAAAAAGGCGCAGGCGGCTCCCATGGCGGCCCCGGCCTGGGACTCAATGTTCTCGGCCTGCGATATGTGCTTCAACAAGTGCGGCCTTATCGCCCGTGTTGAAAATGGGGTCATCAAGAAGCTCGATCCCAATCCCAAATTTCTCAAGTCGCGGGGCATGTTATGTGCCCGCGGTAACGCCGGTCTTGATCAAGTCTATGATCCAGATCGTCTCAAGCATCCCTTGCTCAGAAAGGGAGCACGCGGCGAAGGCAAGTGGCAGCGCATCCCGTGGGATGAAGCCATTGATATGGCCGCGCAGAAAATGGAAGAAGTTCGCAAGAAGTATACCCCCTGCGGTCATCTTTTCTCTGCCGGAACTGATCTGCATTCTCAGTTCGTGGGCCGATTTGCCGAAGTCTATGGTTCGTTTAATGTCACGTCCCATGAATCACTGTGTCTGGTTTCGGGCAACAGGGCGTTTCTTGATACTTACGGAGAAGTGCCGTTCCCGGACGTGCTCAACTCCAAGTATATTGTTATGGCAGGTGCCAACCGCTTCGAAGCTTTGGTCACCCCGGATTCCATTGATCTGATGACCGCCATCCGTGAGAACGGGTGCAAGTTGGTGACGCTTGATCCGCGTTATACCAAGACTGCGGCTCTTTCAGATGAATGGTATCCCATCAGGCCCGGTTCGGATATGGCGTTCATGCTCGCTCTGGCACATGTCATCATCGGTGAAAAACTTTACGACCCGCAGTGGATCGAAGAGAAGACATACGGTCTCGAACAACTGGCCGAACATGTCAAACAGTATACCCCCGGTTTTGCTGCAGAAGAGTGTGGCATTCCGGCAGAAGATATCACCCGCATGGCCCGTGAGCTGGCAGCGGCCGCTCCGGCAGCCATGATTTATCCCGGTCGTCGGACCTCGGATTATGAAGATTCCACCCAGATTCGTCGCAGTTTCGCCATTGTGAATGGTTTGCTCGGCAACTGGGACCGTCCTGGTGGTCTGTTGGCCGCTCGGCAGGTTGGCCTCAAAGGCGTGTCGTATGACGCCCCGTGGTATGATGAGAATCAGGACGATCGTATCGACGCCCACAAGGTGCCGATGATGTTTGAGCACGAAGGTTCATTTTTGGTCACGCGTGATTCCGTACTGGCTGAGGACCCATATCCCATCAAGGGGTGGTTCGTGTACAAGACCAACCCTATGGGCACGGCTCCCAATCGGAAGAAGACCATCGAGATGATGAACAAGATGGACTTTGTCACCGTGGTGGATATCGCCATGTCCGACACAGCTTGGTACGCCGATCTGGTCTTGCCGTCACAAAGTTATCTGGAGCGGACTGATCCGTGCGCCGGTTTGCAGGGTTCAGTGGCTTGCGCCTGTGTGGTCAAACGCGACCCACTCATTAAGTCCTTGTACGAATCCCGTTCACTCTTCGACATTATGAAGGGTATTGCCGGCAAGATGGACCTCGGTGAATATTTTGATTTCACTATTGAGGAATTTCGCAAGAAGCAGACTCGTGAGATCCCGGAGGCCCTTGAGGTCATGGACCGCGACGGCGTCTACTACAATCCGTCCAAGGTGTACGGCATTTATGAAGGTCGGATTTACAAGACCTTGTCCAAGAAGGTGGAGCTGTATAACCAGCGGTACGAGCAGATGGGGCTTGATCCCATGCCCATCTATACCCCGCCAACCAAGGTTCCCAAGAATCAATTCCGTCTGGTGCTCGGCCGAGATGCGGCAGTCACCCAGACCTCGACGATCAACAATAAATTGCTCAATGAATTTAATCCTACCAATACGTTGTGGCTCAACACTGAAGCGGCAGGAAAGCTTGGTATTGCGGATGGTGATCTGGTCGAAGTGACCAGTCCTGTTGGCAGGCAGGAGCTCAAGGCCGAAGTGACGGACAGAATTAGAAAAGACACGGTGTACATGCTTTCGGGCTACAATACCTTGTCCACCATGCAGACTTTGTCCCATGCCAACGGCGCATCTATCAATGAATTGTTGGATGATGATTATGACACGATTACAGGGAATGCTTCCATGCATACGACCTTTGTCACCGTAACAAGGAAGGTGGCGTAATGGCACAGCAACTTGCGATGGTTATTGATGCGGCCAAGTGCATCGACTGCAAAGCGTGTGTGGCTGCTTGTAAGGTCGCTAACGAAGTCCCGGAAGGGCAGTGGCGCAACTGGATCAAGCCGACCAGCGATACGCCGATCTCCGGCAAAAAGAGTGATACCGCTAGGTTCCAGCCCGGCGCATGCATGCATTGTGAAAATCCCACCTGTGTGGACGCCTGTCCTACTGGTGCGACGTACAAGGATAAGGAAACTGGTGAAGTCGTTATCAACGAAGGGCTGTGTATTGGATGCGGTAACTGTATTCCTGCTTGCCCTTACGACGCCCGTTTCCGTAACGAGGTCAAGCGCAAGGCGGATAAGTGTAATTACTGTCCCGAGCGCAGGGCCGCAGGCATCCCTCCGGCATGTGTGGACACTTGTCCCACCAAGGCTCGGGTCTTTGGTGATATCAACGATCCCGACAGCGAAGCCGGTCGTCTGTACCTTAAAAATAAGGACCGTCTGACTCGTGTGGCCGCCAAGACCGACACCAAACCGAATATGTTTTATCTTGGTAACCCCGGTCCGGGCGAGTGGGGCCGTGAGGCTGTCATTCCTGCATCCATGATCGCCATGAAGCAGTCCGCACCATTGGTGAAGGGTATCGTGGCTCTGTCCGGTCTGGGCGTGCTTGCCATGCTTGGCCGTCAACTGTTTGTCGGCTCTGATTCCGACCACAAGGAGGATTCCGATGCCTAACACCATGTTCAAACGACACGATAAAACCGATATATTCATTCATTGGTTCAACGCGGCCTGCTGGCTGCTGCTTCTGCTGACAGGAGTGGGGCTGATCCAGCACCCGGCCATTGATCCGTTTGGTTCCGGCTATCCCGAGGCTATGCGTGCCATGGTGGGCGGCGGGGCAAATCTGCTGGTCATCCATGAAATTATCGGTTTGCTTTGGCTGGCCGGGTTCGTTTTCTATCTTCTCGTCAACTTCAAGGGTGCCCGGTTTTTTCTGGCAGAAGTGTTCGCCGTCAGTCCGGCGCGTGACATGGCGTGGATGATCAAGAAAATGGTGCTCATGACGCTGGGACCCAAGGCTCTCAAAGTAATGGGTATGGACCCGGAACTGCCGGATCAGGGATATTACAACATGGGCCAGAAGGCGTTTGCTCAGGCATCGGTTGTGGGCGGTATCGTTATCGCTGTGACCGGTGTGATCATGTTCATGTCCGACCGGACTTTTGGGGCCGAGTCTACAGGCATGATTGGCTGGGCCGTGACCCTGCACTTCATTGCTGTGGGGTTGGTTTTCGCTGGATTGCTGGTTCACATCTACATGGCTGCCATTTCGCCGGAAGAACGTCCCGGCTTCAAGTCCATGTTCACCGGCTTGGTTCCCGGCAACTATGCCAAACATCATCACCGCCTGTGGTGGGAAAAGGTCAAAACCGAGGGTGAATAGGCCTCGGAAACGATAGTGTCAGAGAGGACTCTGCCTCGTGCGGGGCGGAGCACAAACAAATCTTTAGGAAGGGAGTTTGTTATGTATAGGAAATTGTTTGCCGCAGTCATGATGCTGGTGTTCGCTTTGGTGGCGACAACCGGTGTTGCAATGGCTGATGAAGCCAAGAAGCCGAAGTTCAAGGAATTCCACTCCATCGTGGATTACAAATTCGTGGCTAAGTACGCCAAGATGCCCAAGCCCAAGGGTGCGATGATCGTTGATTCTAGGCCGTATAAGCCGAAATATGTCGCTGGGTACATCCCGACTGCCGTGTCAATTCCGACCAGTCAGTTCGACAAGATGGTGGATAAGTTGCCCGCCAACAAGGACGATCTCCTTGTTTTCTATTGTGGCGGCTTTCATTGCGGACTCTCCCATAAAGCGGCCTGGAAGGCAGAAAAGCTTGGCTATACCAACGTCCATGTCTACGCCGCGGGTTTCCCGGATTATAAGAAGCACGCGTTGTACTACTCCATCGGTCTGGAAAATCTCCACGGCAAGATGGCCAACGGCGAAAAATACGCATTGATCGACGCCCGTCCATACCAGAAGTATTTGGCTGGCGCGATCCCGTCCGCTATCGGCATTCCTGAAAAGGATTTTGCCGACAAGCGCGGTATGTTGCCAATTGATAAAGCTGAAGTCACACTGGTTTACTATTGCGGCGGCTACAAATGTGCCCTGTCGCACAAGTCCGCAATCAAGGCCCGTTACCTTGGCTACAAGAAAGTTGTGGTTGCTGAAGCCGGTTATCCCGGTTGGAAGGAAATGTTTGGTGGTGCCGATGTGGCCGTCAAGGCCGGTGAAGCTGAAGGCGCAGTCGATGCCGAGTGGTTTCTGAAGACCATCAAGGAAAATCCAGATTCCATTCTGCTGATTGATGTGCGTGATCCTGAGGAATACGCAGCCGGTCACTTCCCCTCCGCCATCAACATGCCTGTTGATATGGTTGAGAAAAAGGCCAAAGAAATTCCGACAGACAAGCCTATCGTATTCTCCTGTGCCACGGGCGCACGAGCTGGCGAAGCCTATTACCTGTTTATGGACATGGTGCCTGATGCCAAGAATGTCTTTTATCTGGAAGCCACTAATGATTTCGGTGAAGACAATTCTTACGAGGTTCATCCCAATAAATAGATTCCAGTTGCAGAAGGTCGGATAGTCCGACCAGACGTCACACACAGACAGGCGGGGAGCAGATATGATGATACGGACATCTTCCATTGTATATTTGCTCCTCGCCTTATGTTTTTTTGGGAGTGCACCCGCCAATGCCGACGAAAATGAAGTTTGGTGGGCCGCTGCACAAGGTGAAGCCGAGCGCGAAGGGTATAAGCTTATTGACTCCAAGGGGTTGAAAGAGCTGATTGATTCAGGCGCGACGCCACTCATTATTGATGCGCGAGCTGATTATGAGTTCTCTGCAGGGCATATCCACGGCTCAAGCAATATGGAATTTGATCTTGGCGACCGTATGGATCTGCCCGAGGCCAAGCGGGCTGTGCTCAAGGAATTGGCCGGACAGGATCAGAAAAGATTGCTGGTGGTGTATTGTCGTAGTTTCAGGTGACTGCGCAGCGGCATTGCGGCGCGCTGGGCAGCGCGTCTCGGATACACTGATGTTTATCGGTATGCAGCGGGTTTTCATGCTTGGAAAGAGACATACCCCGAACTCGTGGATGGCGTGCAGGAAGAAAAGCATATCCTGGCCGTGGGCGATACGTTTCCAGCCTGTCGGGTGGCGGTGCTGAATGGTGATGCGGATCGCGAATATCTGGAGTTACCGGAAGGGACCAAGTGGTTGCAGCTTTCTGAACTATCTGCCCGTTTTGTGCTGATCCAACTTTACAATACCATGTGTAACGACTGTGTCAGGGAAACCAAGTTGCTTTCTCGGTTTTTCAAGGATGTGGAGAACGATCCTGTCTTGGCCGGACAGCTCAAGATCATTGGGCTGGGTGTGTATGACTCGAATCATGCAGTTGTCCGTTTTAAGAAACATTACGAGGTGGCCTATCCACTGTTCTCAGATAAAAGTGGACAGATTTTCGAGTGTCTTGGGCAGGCCGAATTGCCGTTGGCCTATCTGGTTCGGGCCGAGGGCGATGGCAACTGGACCATTGAGTTGATTCGGCGCGGATATTTTGAACCGGATAGCAAGTTCTTGGATGTACTTCGGTCAGCTGTGATTCGAACTGAGGAACTGGATTAGATTTTTGATACTGCTTCCAGAGTTGCCACTGTGAGGTCTGCTATACAGGTGAATATTGGATGTGGGTTCGCCTTGTTTAGCGCGTTCCGGAAATGGCGTACCCACGGAAGCATGATTGACTCGGCGAATTCGACGCCTTGAACCGCTTGTTCATTTTGGCCGAACCAGCCTTCGGAGAGCAGGTAGAAGAGGAATTCGAGTTCAATGGTCAGATGGTCGGCGGGTTCGTTGGAGTCCAACGATATTTCAAGCCCGGCTTCCTGAAGACGAGTTTGCATGTCTAACGCACTTTGTCCCATGGTTCGGGGTGTGGTGGCGAGATGACAGGATTCATACAACGGTGCGGGAATTCCCCCGGAACCGGCAATGAACAGTCGGACATATTCGGTTTCAAGAATCGCGACGTCTTCATCCGAAAGGCTGGCTGATAATTGGTTTAAACGTTGGACCGGAGCAAGGAAGGCATCGGGGTTTTTCTGGACACTGGCAAGGAGTTCAGGCACTCCAACCTTGGCGAGATTGGCCCATTCTTCTGCATTAGGGCCACGAAATACGGTGACACACAGCTCCAATACATTGAGTAAATGAAGTTTTGATTGAGATATGGACATTTTGGATCCTTTTGTCGGCAGTGATTTATACCGTACTACAGTACGGTAAAGTTTGAGACCCGGCAACGGGAACTTGCCCTGAAGTCAAGGAGAATGACATGGAATCAGCAGCAACGGTTGAAGAACAGAAAATTAAGAAAAACGTTTTGTCTCGTATGAAGCGGATCGAAGGGCAGGTGCGTGGTATTCAGGGTATGATTGAGGCAGGCAAGGAATGCCAGGATATTCTGGTTCAGGTTCGGGCTGTCCGCTCTGCTTTGCAATCCGCCAATAAGTTGATCTTGAAACGGTACATGTTGAGATGCTACGCCGATGCCATGGAGGGTGAAACTGATGAAAAAGAGGCTTTGGATAAATTGATCAAGGTTTTGACCGGTTTTATTGAAGGTTAATATAACGAGACTCGGAGAGTATATGAAAAAAATGTTTCTAGCCTTTGTATTGGTTCTCATTGCGAGTCAGCCTGTTTTAGCCAATACAAATTATAATGTCTGCTTCAATTCTTTGGATGCGGATGTGAATGGGACCATAACCAAAGGTGAGTTCTTGGTGGCGTTTCCCAGTGGAGAGTTGGCAATTTTTGAAAAGGCCGACACCAACGCGGATAGTGCGGTGGACCACGAAGAATGGGAAGCCTACAAGACGGAACAGGGGTTTGAAGAAAACCATTGATCTGTGTTGTGGATACCAGATTATAAACCGCTGTTTCCTTTGGGAGCAGCGGTTTTTACGTGCCGAGTACTTTGCTGAGGATGGCTCTGAGTCCGTTAAGGCTGACTGGCTTGGCAAGATAGTCGTCCATACCGACTTCGAGGAATTTCTCGCGGTCTCCGCTCATTGCGTGTGCAGTCAGGGCGATGATCGGGATGGTTTGCTTCTTTTCGTCTTTCATCGAACGAATTTCGTTGGTAGCTTCGATACCGTTCATGATGGGCATCTGGATATCCATGAGGATAAGATCGAAATCGTCTTCAGCCAGTTTTTCTAGTGCCATCCTGCCATTGTTTGCTTTAGTTGTAGTATGCCCCAGTCGTTCCACCAATTTAGTGATGGCGATCTGATTGACCCGCTCGTCTTCCACAATCAGGATCTTTTGCGGAGGGATATCTTCCACCAGCATATCCATGGGGGCATGGCATTGGGCTTCGGATCGATCATCCCATTTGAATGTGGCCGAGAAATGGACTGTGGTTCCGTTGTCTTCGGTGCTTTTAATGGAAACTTCGCCGTTCATGAGTGCGGCCAACTGTTTTACAATATGAAGGCCGAGTCCTGTTCCCTGAAATTTCCGTGATGTACCCGGTACCTGAGTGAATGCGCCGAAAACTTTTTCCTGCATGGCTTTGGGAATACCTATACCGGTGTCGATGACCGAGAAGAGAAGTATGGACGCTTCCGATGATTTTGCAGGTTGCTGTGAGACTTCAATCGAAATCGATCCTTGTTCGGTGAATTTGATGGCATTACCGACCAGATTGAAAAGTACCTGCCGCAGGCGGGCAGAATCTCCCACTACACATTCTGGAATCTCTTCGTCTATCGAGAGGGAAAGCGTCAGGCCTTTCTCCTTGGCCGGTTGAATAAATGCATCTCGTACGGTCAGGAGAAGTTGTCCGGGGTTGAATGGAACCGGTGTAAGATCCATTTTGCCTGCTTCGGCTTTGGAAAGGTCGAGGATATCGCCGATGAGTCGGGCTAGGCTTGTGCAAGAGGAAAGGGCCGTGTCAACATACTCTGCATGCGGAGATTTGATGTCTTCCAATGCCATGAGTTGGAGCATACCCATGATGCCGTTGAGCGGTGTGCGCAGTTCATGACTCATATTAGCAAGGAATTCACTTTTGCTTGTATTGGCGGCTTCCGCATTCTCTTTAGCCTCGATGAGCAGAGTCTCGGTCCTTTTTTGGCGCGTGATGTCTTGGATGGCTCCTATGCGTTTGATGGGCATACCATCAGCGGAAAATTCGTAGGAAAAAACACCGGCTCCAGTTCTATAGGTTCCCTTACCTGACTGTCTGAAGCGGAATTCCAGAAAAAAAGATGGAGATTTAGGGGAAACCGCGTTGGTCTTTCGTTCATATTCCTTCATATCTATCGGGTGCAGGCATTCGTGGAATTTTTTTGTGCTGGGGGCTTTGTCTGATCGCGGGAAGCCGAGGACCTTGTATAGACCTACGGACCATTGGCCTTCGTCCGTGATGAGATTTCGTTCAAGGCTGCCGAGGGACGTTAATTCCTGAGCTCGACTGAGCTGTGACTCTCTGGCCTTTAATTTTGCTTGTGTCTTAACCAGTCTCTCCATGGACTGTTTGAGTTTTTCGTTGATTTTGGACACGGACAGCCAACGCCAGAGCGAGAATCCTATTACCGTTAAAATTAAAAGGATTGTTCCAATGGAGACGACTTTTTGCGTTGTCCAATAGGGGATGGGTTTACCTCGCCATTTCAAATAGACGGTATTAAAGGCTGGAGAAGCGACATAGGTATGCAAGGCCTTGTCCAGTCGGTCGCGTAATTCTGTGTGGTCCTTGCGCAGGAGGTATCCGCGTTTGACCTCCATAAGAGGTGGGCCAACGACTTTGATTTTGTCTTCAACTCCGATTTTTTGCGCTGTCCGCCACAGGAAAGGTTCAGGGAAGATAATAGCGTCCGATTTGCCTGACAAAAGACTGAACAAGGCTTCATCGACAGAGTGGAGCGGTAACAGGGTGACACCAGAAATTGTCTTGAGCAGGGTCTGGGGTGCTGTTTTGTCGATGAAAGCTATACGGCGCCCAGGGAAGTCGGCTATTCCTTTAATGTCAGTGGATTCAGAGCGAACAAAACAGGAGATTGACACTGTTTCGAAAACATCTGTGAAGATGAATTTTTGTTTGTTCGGCTTGGTGAGTCCTATGCCGGGAATGAAGTCGGCTTTTCCGGTGGAGATGGCTTCTAACGCTTCGGACCAGCTTTCGACAACAAGCAGATCATATACTATCTCTGCTTCGGCCCCTACCGCCTTGAGCACATCCAGAGCAAAACCATCCGGTTTGCCGCTGCCGGTGGTTGTGTACAGGGGAGGAAATTCCGCGAGAACAACTGCTGTGACGTGATCGTTCGTATGTTCTGCCTGAGCCGGGTATGTGAAAAAAAGTCCGCAACAAAGCGTTGCCAAAAGGATGGCTTCGGTTAGGAGCCGAACGCGATGAATTAGAATTGCAAACATGACCACCTCATCTTTCAAGGACCATGGTGCATTATTTCACTGTTTTCGCAAGAGGGTTATATTCGGGGCAGAGCTATTCTCCCAGTCCCATGGCCCTGAGAAATCCGGGATCTTCTGTCCAGCCTTCACGGACCTTTACCCACATTTCCAAGTGAACTTTTGATCCTGTCAATTCGCTGATGTCTTTTCGGGCATCCGTGCCAATTCGTTTAAGGTTTGATCCCTGTTTGCCAATGATCATGCCTTTGTGGCTTTTACGAGAGGTGTAGATGACTGCATTAACGATGATCATGTCGTCTCGAGATTCTTCATCCCATTGTTCGATCTCAACGGCTGTGGAGTACGGAAGTTCCTGTCTGAGAGAGTAAAACAGTTTTTCGCGGATGATTTCGGATGCCATGAAGCGCATGGGAGCCGTGGAAATTTGATCTTCCGGGAACATGGGCGGGCCTTCGGGCAGAAGCGAGAGGATACGGTCCATGAGCTGATCCGTCCCCTTGCCGCGTAGGGCAGACACCGGGATATACTCGGCTTCGGGCCACATCTCAGCCACGCGGGCCATGAGTGGCAGGAGTTTGTCCTTTTCCTTGACCCGGTCAATCTTGTTAACAGCTACCAACACAGGTCTGCCGGACTCGCTAATGGGCTTGACCAGCGGAGCAATTTCTTTTTCCAGCAGGTGCGGCTTGGCGCAGTATAAGGCCGCATCGATGAGCACGACCACAGCATCAGAAGAGGAAAGAGCACTCCACGCTGATTCAAGTAGGAATCGGTTCATCTTGCCGCGCAGTTGGTGAATTCCGGGTGTGTCAAGGAAGACGATTTGTGCATCTTCCTCGGTCAGAATGCCACTGATACGGTTGCGTGTGGTCTGTGGCTTGGGCGATACAATGGCCACCTTCTGTCCAAGATAGGTATTCATCAGGGTGGATTTGCCTGCGTTAGGCGGGCCGATCAGTGCGACCATTCCAAATTTATGCATGATTTACTCGTTGTTTTTATGGGTGGTGCCGAATCGTTCTTCCGCGATCCGTACTTTTTCTACAATGCGGTGATAATATTCGCCCGAGTCATCCAGATGGATTGGGCGTCCGCGTCGTTCGTTCATCTTCAATATCATGACGTTCAGTTTTTGTATCTGTCGATACCGTTCCTGTTCGTCTTTCATATGCGCCAAAAGATCGATGGTGCGTACTATTTCGTTTTCTTCAGCTATTTCAGCAGGCACATAGCCAGAGCTTTTTAACATTCGATACGCCATGCGTAGTTCTGGGGGCAGGTTTTCGGCTTCATCTTTGAGGAGTGGCTTTCCTTTCCCTTCAAGGTTGTCGAATTTGCCTTCCTTGATTGCCCGTTTGATATGGGCTTCGGATACGATTTGCGCGAAATTGAACATGGGGTAGTTTCCCATACAAAGAGCATCGGGTCAAAGTGAGGGGGAGCGGAATTTTTTTTTGCTGAGCGACAGGCTTTACTCCTTGCGGTGGAAAGAGTAAAGACTTTCAAAATTCATGATAATGAAAATCAAAATCAAATGGTGTAATTATGTCGGACATCCAAACATTCGAAGCCGAACCGCTTGTCCCTTCGAGCAATCCAGGCCACGTCTTTTTCCATTGCCCGAAATCTATCGGTACCGGAAATTTTTCCATGGAATCCTTTGCCTCAGGGTTGAATTTGGTGGTCATGGATGTTGCTTTTAACGAGTCGGCCATCATTCACCAGCAATGTTCCGCACAATCAGTGGGAATGGGGTTTATTCTTAGAGGGCATTCCAAGTCAGCTTCCCCATCCTACAAACGGTCTATGAAGGTCGTTCCGAATATGAATGGTCATTTTGTTTTTCCTGAAACCGTTGATATGAAGGTTAAAATTTTGCCAGAAAGGTGCCAAAAGGTATGGATTCTCATGAATAAAAACACCTTGATTGATATGACTCGTGATGACGAGGAATCCTTTTCCCTTTTTTGGGAAGGGCTACAGCAGCAAAAAACGATTGTCGCGTCGGACAAGCTTACTTCCGTCATGCGCCATACCTTGCTTCAGGTCTTGAACTGCCCGTACCGAGGAAAGGTTCGCTCTTTGTTTTTAGAGAGTAAAACACTGGAGCTGATGAGTTACAAACTTGAACAGATTCAAAATAGTCGTCGGAAAGGAATGAGCAGGACTGCTACGGTGGGGCCTGCCGATGAAGAGCGGGTTCAATATGCTGCTGATTTGCTGGTTCAGGACATGCAGAGTCCACCGGATCTTTCTGCCTTATGCAGTGCCGTCGGTCTGAGTCGCAGTAAGCTTCATTCATCTTTTAGGCTTGTGCATGGGTGCACCCCTTTGGAGTACCTGCGTGACTATAGACTTGCCTCTGCCAAAAAGATGCTGAAAGAGGGGCGCTGCAATGTCAACGAGGCTGCCTACTGGGTGGGCTACGAAAGCGTCGGTTATTTTTCCAAGCTTTTTTCGGCGCGTTTTTTGAAAACGCCTAAGGAATTTCTTCGCACGAACAGCCGTTGTTGATTCTTTTTTTGCAACACCCATTCTTTTCCCTTTACGCGATTTTTCGCCTCCAACGGTCATCCTTGGCTGATAAATGCCGATTTTTATCGTTTTTACAGACGATCGTGGGTAAAATTTGGACGTTTGTGCCGTTCACCTTTGTCGGATTTTGTTAACAGTTTCAACTTACTGCTGAAGTGCTATTCAGAATTTTCAGAAATAAGGAGAAACAATGCTTGCACGATATGTCACTCTTGCCGTCGCATTGACGACGCTTTTACTCTTCACGAGTCATGCCTTTGCAGAGGATGATCAGGAGGTGAAGTTGAAAGGAGTAACGGTCACGGCTCAGAAACGGGAAGAGAATGTTCAGGACGTTCCCGTCAGCATGAATGTTGTCACGGGAATTGATATTGAGGAAGCTCGGATTACTGATTTGTCTGAATTAATTCAGTATACTCCTAATGTGTTTTCAACCCAGTCACTCGATAATCGGTCCATGGTCATACGAGGGATATCAACCATGAATACCGCATTAAGTCCGGCGGTTGGTCTTTTTGTCGATGATATCCCGTATGCCATTAATAGAATGCAAAATCCTGCCCTTTTGGATGTCGAACGTGTCGAGGTTTTACGCGGTCCCCAAGGCACTCTGTATGGCAAAAACACAGAATCCGGCGCTATTAATATCATCACCCGGCAGCCGGACAACGAGTTGCGAGGCAAAATCTTTGGTGAATATGGATTTTATGACATAGGTAAAGCCGTGCCGCTATACCGAGCGGGTGGTAACGTGAGCGGTCCTATTTTGGAAGATGAGTTGTTTGTTGGTGTCGCGTTCCAGGGTAAAACCTCTGATAGTTACATGGAAAACATTTACGACGGGGACAAAAGTGCTGCCGAGTATGATCAGAAGATCGGCAGGGTTTCTTTGCGTTGGACTCCTGCACAGGTGTGGGATATTTCTTTCATCGTAGATGCAGAGAAGAATAACAATAAATATGCATGGTTGCGATATGAATCTGGCGCCGGAGCCAGCGACAAACATAAGTCCAACTGGAATGGCGGAAACGACTGGGACACGGACAGTAACAATCAAGTTCTCAAAGCCAAATACAGCGGCAAACATTTCGACCTGCTTTCCATTACAAGCCGAAGCGATTACCGGACCGAAATTCTCAATGACGCGGACTTCGGCCCTTTTAATTTTGGAAATCAAGACTTCACGTTCGACTGCGTTTCCTACAATCAAGAACTCAGGTTGTCGTCTCCCAATGATGGGAAAGCGTTGGAATGGTTGGTCGGCCTGTTCGGTTCCAAGGACAAGACGTTTGCGAAATCACACACCCCCGCGTACTTCGCGGTGCGCGATACGGATATTGATATCGGGACAGTGGCCGTCTTCGGGCAGGCCACATATACACTGTTTGACAGTCTGCATCTGACTGTGGGGACTCGTTACGAACATCAGAATTTGGAAGGAAAACAAACCAACCAATTTGCCGCAACGCCCAAGTATTCTCATTCAGAGACTAATGATGAGTTCTTGCCGAAGTTATCGATAGCTTATGACTTGACTGATGATATCATGGCCTATGGAACGTATTCCAAGGGATTCCTGTCCGGAGGGTACAACTTCCACATGGGGAACAATGCTGATGACATGTATTTCAAGCCTGAACATACCACCAGTTATGAAGCCGGCTTCAAGTCTGTTTTCTGGGACAGCCGTCTTACCGTCAACGCCGCACTTTTCCACATCGACATCAAGGATAAGCAGGTGATCGAATGGCCGGTTGGTGGTGCTCCTACACTGAGACGTGTTTCGAATGCCGCTCAGGCTTCCTCCAACGGGCTTGAGTTGGAAGTTTCGGCTCGTCCATGGAACGAAATCGAGTTTTTTGGTGGAGTTGGATACACTGAGGCCAAATTTGACAACTGGGTAGCACCGCGTCCTGGCGGCAACAGCTTTGATTACAAGGGCAAATATTTACCCAACGCACCCAAGTATACCTACAATCTGGGAGCGCAATATCGGGCCATGAACGGTCTGTTCCTGCGGGGTGATCTTTTGGGAACAGGGAGTTATTACTGCGACTCGGAAAACACCCAAAAGGTGGACGGGTATAAGACCGTGAACCTCAAGGTCGGTTATTCATGGGAAGATGTTGATGCCGTTTTGTGGGCGAACAACGTGTTCAACGAAAGCTACGTCGTCAGCCGGATGGCCTATATGGGATCACTCGTTCAAGACGGGGAACCTCGGAGCACCGGTCTGACTTTGACCTACAGATTCTAATCATGAGTGTTGTCCGCATGGCGTGTAGTACACTGTACGGACAGCTTCTTTTTATTCGATCATGAAAATACTCAATGGAAAAGGAAAGAGAAAATGAAAATAGTATCTCAAGCTATTATAGCCTTGTTGCTGTTGGTTGCTCCCGCCCATGCGCATATGTTGTGGGTGAATGCTTTTGAATCCTTCGCGCATAAGCCCGGTCACACCACAGTATCTATCGGGTGGGGGCATTCTCTGCCTATTGATGACATAACGAATAGTGTGAATGCCAGAACCGTCGTGAAGGATTTCTCTCTGACCGACCCGGCCGGTAAAGTCCTTTCGTTGCATATTCCTGCGTCAAAAGTGACAAAGCCATTTGCAAAAACGGTTGATGTTGGGATTTTTGATGCAGACACCGCTTGTCAGAAAATCGCATTTAACAAGAACACGACACCCGGTACATATCTGGCGGCGGCAAAAACGGAAATTAAATCATATACCCGGTACATCGATTCCAAAGGGCGAACTCGTCTGGCTTTGAAGCCGCAAAATGAGGTTAAGGATATCGAGAAAGTGCTGTTTTCGGTCCAGTATCAGGCTTTTGCCAAATCGTATTTTTCTGTCGAAAAATGGATCAGTCCCAAACCTATTGGGCATGGGTTGGAAATTACTCCCCTGACTGATCTTTCCAAGGTGAAAGTGGGTGATTTGGTGGAAGTGGATGTTCGTTTTCTGGGAAAACCATTATCGTATGGCCCTACCGGAATTGAATATGTGACAGCATTCAGCCCTTCATTTGGGCAGGGGAAGGGATTTGAGCTGTTCTCCTATATATCTGAAGGAAAGGCCCAGTTTGAGGTGCAAAGTGTTGGGCAATGGGTTGTGAATGTTTTTCATAACGAACCCGTAACAAAAGACGGTCCACTGAAAGATCTTTATGGAAAGGTGACGTCGGTCAATTACGGAGCCACCCTGACCTTTACCGCAAAATAGGAAGAGCCGTTGAGCGGCTGCTTCAGGTGTTTGTCAGGCTATTGAATTAGCCCGTCTCACCATGAAGCAGTCGTTTCCATTTTCGAGCTTCTTCCCAGTTGAATCCGCCGGGGACGCAGGGCCAGATGGAGTTGTTTTGGAATAGCGGGTCATTGGCTAGTGGGTATGGACTGGCTGCGCAGGCAGTTTCAAACATGGGTGAACCGGGAATGGGAGTGTAATGGGCTAGGTGTGGTCGGAATCCAAAGGCGCGGACGTGCTCAACCGCATGGGCGACATTGTCGAGGTCCTGATTTGGCAGGCCAAACAGAATATAGACGCCGATATCGTCAAGATCAAATCCGGCATCCAGAAGATTGCGAGCGCCGGATTCCCACTCTTCGCGGGTGAGTTTAACGTCATTTCGGTGATCGAAATCTGTGGTTTCTAGTCCGAGCCGAACAGTGTGTAAACCGGCTGCCTTGAGTCTGGTGCAGACCTCTGGTGTAAGCCTGCGGATGTGCATGGCGTTGGGCGTGTGCAGTCGGAGGTCTGGAGCGTGTTCGGTTATTTGATCAAGCACCGGCCAGAGCCATTGCTTCGGGTTGACAAGCAGGGCATCGTCATAAAAGGAGAAGTCTCGTACTCCTCGGTCATACTCTGATTGTATGGATCGCATGATCGCATTGGGCGACCCTTGGCAGAAGTTGGGGTACAGAGCATGACTCGCGCAGTATTCGCAGGAAAATGGGCAGCCTCTTGATCCAAGAATAATCGAGTATGATGGGTCTTCGTATAAATCGAGTGCTAATGAAAGTCCTGCATTGTCGGGTAATTGTGGAATCGATGAATTAATGCGACTCCAGAAATCAGCCCAGTTGTCTGAACGTTCAAGCGGGCCTTGTTGCAGGTGCGCGTTCGCGTGTTTTTTTGCATGGTCCGCACACAAGGAGGCATAACCGCCGCCCAGAAAACGGGGCGTATCCGGCCAGAGTTCAGCGGCCATGTCGAGTACGTCCAGTGCGCCGGGATACCAGTAGGTCATGATGGACGAGACCATGACCGCATCAGGTTTGGGATCGAGCGCGGTCAGTGCTTCGCGTATCTGTTCGTGTGGCAGGCCGTAGCGGGAGAATCGTCGGTCCATAAAAGACAGTTGTTCGGGGAGTGGTATTTCTTCCTTGGGATAATGGCCGGTGCCGTACTTGCCCGGTTTGGGCCAATGCACGTCTCCCCATGTAGGGTTCAGGCAGTCCATGAGTGCCACGGAAGCGCCGGCTTTGCGCACCATGTCGAGACAGGCGAGCAAACCCACGGGCCGTGACCAGACATTGAAGGCGGCGAAGTCATGTATCCATGGATTAATACCGAGGATGCGAGGGCCATCCCCTTCAGTCCAGAGGATATGCGGGAAATCCGGTCGAGTCACAACGTTACCGCGTCAGGAAGTTGGACAGGATGGACAGTCCGAGCATCACGATAACGATGATCAACAATACGTTGGTCCACTTATCTCGGCGGTGCGCCCGTTCCACCTTGGACTTGGTGAATTGGCTAATAATGAGAAAGATCAGTCCGAGTACGATGATGAGTTTGATGAATAAGCCCATGATTTATTCTCCACGTATCCAGATAATACCTGCTTGCCGGCCGGTATCCCGGTTCGGGGTCTTGCAGGCTTTGCGGTATGAGAAAAAGGTATCGTCCAAGCCCATGGTGCAGAGATCCATGCCGAAGATCTGATTTTCAGGCAGTCCGGCATCCATGAGTTGGTCGCGAGTAACCTGCCACAGGTTCACGGTGTTGGTGGAGGCATTGAAATATTTTTTGAAGTTCGGACCAAAATCTGAATCAAAATTGATGAATTCGGCAGCGTCAGGACCAAGGGACGGGCCGCGTACTGCGAAGATGTCTTTGGGCTTGAGATCGTACTGCTCGCAAAAACGACGGACTCCAGAACCGGGGAAGTTAATCTTGTTGCCGCGCCAGCCAGCGTGAAGGCCGGCGATATATTTGCCGGAACGATGGGCGAGCAGGATGGGCTGACAGTCTGCGGTCTTGATGACCAGTCCAATACCGGGAGTGGCCGTGGTCAAGCCATCTCCGTCGAGAGTCGCGTGGATTTCGGGCTGTGTTGGTTCCAGGTCACAATGAATTGTATCGCCGTGAATTTGGTTCAGTTCGCACCAGCCGTTCAATTCCAGACGGTCGAAGATAGCGCGCCGGTTGATTTGCACAGTCTGTTCGTCGTCATTGACATCAAAGGAAAGATTTGCCGAATCGTGGGGTGGTTCGGATATTCCTCCTCGGCGAGAGGTGAAGGCGCAGGCAACATTGGGGATGTCGATGAACTGGTAGGGGAAGAACGCTATGGCCGCCATAATTCCTTGTCCGTACAGACCGTGTGCATGGGTTTGTCCCATGGTTCGGTGGGGAGAGCTTCCACGAATTGGAAGTCGTAGCCAATGCCCACGGTTAGAGTGTTTTGCATGTTTTTAGTGGTTAAAAGTCGGTCATAGTAGCCGCCACCAAAGCCGAGTCGATTGCCGGCGCGGTCGAATCCAACACCGGGAATGAGGGCTATGTCCGGGCAGAAATCCTGTTTAGGCGGACATTTCTCCGCGTCCGGTTCCATAATGGAGAATGGACCTGGTGTGAGGTCTCCCTCACACGTTGCGCAGGCCAGATCCATTTTGCCGTTTGCGCCGGGATGACATCGTGGCAGGAGCACTCGACAGTCGCGCTGCCACAGTTCGGTGACCAATGGACGCAGATCTATTTCCCCTCTGATGGGCCAGTATATGAGCGCTTCGGTGGCGTCCTTCCATCGCGGTAGGGTACGAATGAATTCCATAACCTTTCGGCTGGCATTGCATACCTGTTTCGGGGTGAGGTTGTCGCGTTGCTTAAGAAGCGTCGTACGCAACGTCTGTTTGTCCATGTCCATCATAAAGAATGTCTATCATGCACGCTCAGGACAATCCAGAGTTCGCTTTAGGTAGAATCATCGAGTGAGCGTGCATGAGATTTTGTGAATATTTGATTGTGATACTCGATGTTATTTTAACGTAGGGTATAGCTGCCGGGAGTGCCTTTTTGAATCTCAAATCTATACCTGCGCAGTATGTTTATGAAATTATTATATTCTTTAACACAATTTTTTTGACATTTTTAATAAATAGAAGGTAGTGCACACTATTCTAAATATAGATTAAGGATGTCTGACGATGCACTACCCCGTTGTTTTCCCTGCTGCTGATCGTGTCACTTCCCTTTCATTTTTCCCCTTTCCTTGGAAGTGGGCATCCCTTCTATCCATTGCTGTCTTTGTTTTTTTCGTTGCTGCTCCGACTGCAGCGTGGTCGGCCAATATCGTGGTTACCAATTTGGATGACACTGGTGCCGGTTCCTTGCGAGAGGCGTTGGGTGCTGCCGTTGACGGCGATACCATCACTTTCAAAACAGGGCTATCGGGTACTCTCCTTTTCGATTCCACCATGTCGGTGGATAAATCCGTAACATTTGTGAATAGAGAAAATATCACATTTAACCAGACCTCTGCTGCTGACGCCGTAGGGTTTCGAAATGTAGCCGCCGTTACGTTGACTGATTTTTTGTCAGGAACGATTTGGGTTGATTCCACGGCAAAAGCCTATGCGATGAGAGCCGCTGGTGCTCTCATTATTGAAGGTGGTATTACAGGGGATATTTATTCAACAGGAAGCATCGCTAACGGTTTAGTCTTGAGAGATACAACAATCAATGGAGATGTTTCTGGTTCGATTACCGCCAAGGGGATGTTCGTTGCATCCGCTTTGAGGGCTAACGACTTGGTGCTTAACAATGCTTTTTCCGGCTCTCTTTTAGCCTTAAGTGGCGGAGTTAATGCTGAAGTCCTGTATGCAAATGCATTGGATGTTTTCGGGGAATTCTCAGGCTCCATCATTGGTGGAAGTCAATCAGGGGATGTTTATGGACTTATGGTGGAGAACGGCCTCGTTCTGCACGATGATTTTTCCGGTTCCGTTTATGTGTCAGGGGGAAATAGCGCAGTGGCGGCGGTGGGACGTCATGTTGCGATTCACGGTGAGATGTCGGGGTCAATAGTGGCACTGAGTGACTCTATGGATGCTATTGGTGTATATTCAGCAAGTGATATAGTTTTGAATGGAGGCCTTTCCGGTTTGGTGACTGCTGAGGGAAAGTATAATGTTTTTGGCTTAACATCGCGAAATTCCACGACAATTAATGGAGGTCTTTCCGGTGTCATTTCCGCAACGGCCAATAGGTGGCAGGGTGCGAAAGGAATTATGGCTGGGGATTCACTGACGATTAACGGTGGTCTTTCTGGTTCCGTTCTTGCCACGGCAGAAAATGACATGTCAGCGATTGGTCTTTTGGCTGGGGATTCGCTGACTATCAGCGGAGGGCTTTCGGGCCTCGTTGGAGCGTGTGCTTCAGGGGGCTATGCGACTGCATTATTTGGCGGGAATAACATAGCGATCAATGGCGGCTTGTCTGGAATTGTTTCGGCCGAGGGTGGAGGCAATATTGTTTTAGGGTTGGAGTCAAACGGTAATATTTTTATCTCCGATGGTATTTCTGGTACTGTCTCGGCTGTTTCTTCCGGAGGGGACGAGGCCTATGCCGTAAGAGCTCTTTCGAAAATTGAAGATGGGACTGGCGGAGCCGTGGATATTTCCGGTCAAGTGTTAGCCAGGGCCAAAGGGATCGCTGTTGGTGTTTCTTCCGGTCAGGGGCTTAAACTGAATGTGACAGGTGCAGTGAGTGCCCTTGATACGAGTGGTGCCGGGAAAGCATACGCTATTGCTGACGGTGTCCGGGATGGTGCCGGTGGCTGGTCTCTTGGAGCAAGTGATGATGTCGTTACGCTTGGGGACGGCGCAGATATTAACGGCAAAATTGAACTTGCTGGTGGCACCAACATCTTGAATCTGGTTGGTGGCGGTTATCTGAATGGCTCCGTGAATGGTGGCGGCACCATGACCAAGTCCGGGAGCGGGACGTGGACAACCGGTGAAATTGCCGCGACAAATCTGGATATTCAGGCGGGCAAACTGCAAGTCCGTGTTGGTCAGACTGCGACCGCGACAGTTGAGACTTCCGCTGCCGTGAACAACGATGCTGAAGTGGAATTTTTGCTCGATACAACGGTGGCCAGTGGAACCATATTTACCGGTTTGACCAGTGGAGGTCTGACGGGAACAGGCGTCTACTCTTCTCCCATGCTGGAAGTCGCTGTCGCTGGTGACGATCTCACCTTGACCAAAAAATCGTATGATAGCGTGGCAACGGGAGCGCATCGGCAGATAGCCGCATCGCTTGACCCACTTGTTACGACGGCGACCGGTGATATGGCAGCAGTTATGGCCGCGCTTGACTGTTCGACTTCTGTGGAAGATTTCAACAGCAATCTTGACCAGTTGACAGGCGTATTCTCAATGGATCTGTCATCTCAGACGTTGGATATGACACGATTTTCTTCTCTGTCCATCCAGTCCCGTATGGCCGATTTGCGTACTCATCAAATTTTGTTAGCACAACAAAGCGAACAGGCTGACGTAGACGATCCTGATTCTTGGCCTATGGTGGCATCTATAGGTGATTTGGCTGGCGTCATGCAGAGGACATCTGACTACTGGAATAATGGTGTCCATATGCGTGCCATCGGGCGCACTGCAAATATGGAGACCCATGGCAACCGTGTCGGGTATGACTATGGCAGCCTGATTTTATCGGGCGGGTATGACAGAGTGTTGAATGACGGGTTCCTCGCCGGTATCAGCGGTGGGTATTCCAAGACCAATGCAGAATATAAAGATGCAGGTGAAAGCGAATCAGAGGCTGACAGTTACACTCTTGGATTTTATTCTTCGTGGTTCGAGGATAATTGGTATGTGGATACGATTGTCTCTGGTTCCTACAACAAGTTCGACATTGAAAGGAAAATTCCTTTCTTGGGTCGTACTGCTGACGCTGATCCTGATGGGTATTCATTCTCGGCCAAGGTCGCAGGTGGTTACAAGTATATGCTGAGCGAGTATGGTCTGACGCCAATAGCTTCATTGGAATACACTCGGTTGCATCAAGGTAAATATACCGAAACAGGTGCAGGAGCTGCCAATCTGACGGTTGAGGACGTTGACAGTAATTTTCTTGAAAGTGGACTTGGTTTTAAAGTTGATCGGGCATGGGTGACTGATTTCGGTCAAATTATCCCCGAATTATCCGCCATGTGGATGCACGAGTGGTTTTCACAGGATGACGACCTGACAGTGTTTACCTCAGGAGCGCCGGATGTTGCCTTGTCTCAGCGAATTTCTTCGGCTGCTGACGATTCTTTGCGTTTTGGTGCAGGAGCCCAATTTATTCACAATGACGGTCTTGCCATGGCCCTGCGGTATCAGGGAGAAGTCGAAGAGTATGCAGAGTCTCACAGCTTCCAAATTGAAGCATTGTACGTCTTTTAAACGCACGACATCCCCGCTTGGGTTTCGGACCGTCTTGTTGTATTGTGTGCGGTGATATCAACGAAACTGATCGAGCGGAGTACCGATGGCTGCAAATATACTGGTTCTAGACGACGAAAAAAACTATCTGCTTATCCTTGAGACCATTCTGGAGGACGAAGGGTTCAGCGTGACCACTTTGTCCGACCCGGAGATGGGATTAGCCTACCTTGAAGATTCTGAGGTAGATATTGTCTTGACCGACATGAAAATGCCCGGTCTGACAGGACAGGATGTGCTGGAACATTGCAAAAAAAATTATCCGCATATTCCGGTGCTGATAATGACCGCTTTTGGGTCCATTGAGGCCGCAGTCGAGGCCATGCGTATCGGTGCATTTGATTACATCACCAAGCCGTTTGCCAACGAAGAATTGCTGCTTTCCATTTCCAAGGCCGAACAGTTTGCGGCCACACAGCAGGAGAACATTCGGCTGAAACGGGAAATCCGTGACCGCTATTCCAAGGATAACATTATTGCGCGCGGCAAGGGCATGCAGCAGGTTATGGACATGGTCGATCGGGCCGCTCCCTCTAGATCCACGGTGCTTATTCTTGGCGAATCCGGCACGGGTAAGGAACTCATCGCCCGTTCCATTCATACTTCTTCACCGCGTCGGGAAGCTCCGTTTATTACGGTCAATTGCATGGCTCTTAATCCTGGCGTGCTGGAATCCGAACTTTTTGGTCATGAAAAAGGATCCTTCACCGGCGCTACCGCTCTGCGTAAGGGCCGGTTCGAACAAGCCAACAAGGGCACGCTTTTTCTTGATGAAATCGGTGAATTGACACCGGAATTGCAGGTCAAACTGCTCCGAGTGTTGCAGGAACACCAGATTGAGCGTGTGGGTGGTGCCGAGACTTTTGATGTGGATATTCGCATCGTGGCCGCCACCAACAAGAATTTGCAGGAGGCTGTTGCCAAGGGCGAATTCCGTGAGGATCTGTTTTATCGACTCAACGTGGTTTCCGTTTTTATGCCTCCTCTGCGTGAACGACGCGAAGACATCCCTCTGCTGGCTGCTCATTTTCTTGAAAAATATACCAAGGAAAATGAGGTCGAGATCAGTGGCTTTTCTTCCGGTGCCATGGATTATCTGAGTGCTTACGAATGGCCTGGTAACGTCCGTCAGCTTGAAAATGTGGTGGAGCGATGTACAGTCCTGTCTCGTACGGATGTTATTCATGCAGAAGATTTGCCGCCTGAGATCAAGGATGAGGAAGCGCAGTTCAAGTCCGCTGTTGATTTGTTGCCTACCAAACTGAACTTGGCTGATACCATGGATAAAATCGAAGGTGCGCTCGTGAAGCGTGCTTTGGTCAAAACCGAGTTTGTGCAGGTCAAGGCCGCTGATATGCTCGGTCTGTCCAAGTCTAATCTTCAATATAAACTTAAGAAATACAGCCTGTCCGGCAAAGCAAAATAAATGTTTCTTCTCGACGCTCCCTATGTTTCCGAGTTTCTGAAAAAAACAGTCAGGGAACTCGGCCAGTCGGTCTTGGATACCCCCGAAGCCCGTGCTCTTGCTGGTGACGCGGGGCTTGATTTTATTGATACGGTCGATTTTTCTGCCCGTCTCGGGGCCGGTGAGAAGGTCTTGGCCAACTCGGAAAATGCCCTCGAATACGTCATCCGTTGTGGGTGTCAACCGGATTTGGCGCGGCAGATAGATATTTGTAAGGACAAGGCGCTTTTTCGTGAGACCGTGGCCGACATGCATCCTGACTATCGTTTCATGCGTGTGGCATTTGATGATCTTGACGGGTTGGACATTTCGCCCATGTCATGTCCGTTTGTGGTTAAACCTGCGCGTGGATTTTTCAGTCTGGGTGTGCATGTTGTGAATGACCACAACGAATGGGCCGAGGTGGTCGCCGCCATCCACGGTGAACGCGAGATCATGAATGCCGAATACCCGGAGGAAGTGGTCAATTCGGGCGAGTTTATTGTGGAGCAGGGTATTGATGGCGAAGAGTACGCCATTGATGTCTACTATGACGACGATGGTGAGGCTGTGATTACCAACATCATGCATCATCATTTCATCTCCGAAGATGATATCTCGGATCGTCTTTACTACACTTCGACCAACATCATGAAGACGTGGTTGCTGCCATTCTCGGAGTATGTATCTGAGGTCGGAAGAGCCTGTGAATTTAATAAATTCGCTACGCATATCGAAGTGCGTGTGACCACTGACGGTGAAATTGTTCCCATTGAGGCGAATCCGCTTCGATTCGCAGGATGGTGCGTGGCCGATATCACCCATTACGCTTGGGGATTCAATCCGTATGAGTGCTATTTCGAAGGTCTGCGCCCGGACTGGGATGCCATTTTAGAAGGGCAGGAGGATGTGGCAACGGTCATGGTCATCGGTGATTTTGTGCCGGGGACTGATCGAGAAAACGTCAAGTCCATCGACTATGAAGGATTCTGTTCGCTGTTTAGCAAATTGCTGGAATTGCGAAAGATTGATTATTTATCTTACCCTGTGTTCGCTTTTGCATTTGCTCGTACGAATGAGGCGGACCTCAAAGTATTGAAGTCTGCTCTCGCAGTTGATTTCAGTCGGTTTGTCGAAATGGAATAGTGAAGTTTGTCTAGTTGTCCCAATCGCCTGGGGGGTTGATAATTCCATCGGATTGTTCATACCAATCCATAAAGGCGTCGACACATTCTGGGCAAAATTGTTTGTCTCGTCCTTCAAGAATGATGTCTCGAATCTTTTTCTTTGGCATCCCTTTGCGGTAGACGCGATCACTGGTCATGGCGTCGAAAACGTCAGCGACGGCGATGATTCTTCCGAGCAGAGGAATATTTTTCCCCTTGAGACCGTGAGGGTATCCTGTCCCGTCCCATCGTTCATGATGGGATGATGCGGCAACGAGAACATCTTCCATTCCGGGCAGCGGATCAAGAATGTCGACCACCACTGTGGTGTGACTCTTGATGTGTTCGAATTCCTCCGTGGACAGTTTGTCGGGTTTGAGGAGTACGTTGTCCCTGATCCCTATTTTGCCCAAGTCGTGAAGGTTGCCTGCTATGTGGAGCCTTGTCATTTGGTCATCATTGAAATTTAGCCGTTTGGCTATTTGCATGGCAATGTGTGTCACTGATTCTGAATGACCGCTTGTGTAGTGGTCGCGAGCTTCCAGAGCCTTGACCAGGCTGGCTATCGATCCCAAGGTCATCCGCCGTTCAGCTTTTAGTCTGTCCCTTTCCACCAGCATGATACGGAACTGTTCTGAGAGAATCTTTTCAATAATCTGGATGAGATTGTTTATGCCGAATGGTTTCGTAATGTAAGAAGCGGCTCCGTCATGAATCATGCGATGCATAACCGCCTTATCTTGCATGGACGACATAATGACCATCGGGATATCCTTGAGGTTTTCGCGAGTTTTGACCTGTCGGCAAAGTTGCCTCCCATCCATGTTTGGCATCATCAAGTCAGACAAAATTAAATCTGGAGAGATTCCGTCGAGTAAAGTCATGGCTTCATTTCCGTCTCGGGCAAGCAGGACCTTAAATCCTGCGATGGAGAGGCCGTTATGAAGAAATGTTCGTATAGCCTCTGAATCATCAACGACGAGCAGAACCCTGTCTTGAGTCATGGCCGTTCTATCCAGAATTTGTTCTATGCGTGGGATAAGTTCTTTTGCAGCGGAGCTTTTGGGGACGTAGCCGTCGGCACCGACCCTGAATCCGTTGTCAATGTCTTGATCTGATTCTCGGGAACTGAGGATGATGACCGGGGTGGTATTTGTTTTTGGATTTTCTTTGATCCATTTGCAGAATTCCAAACCATCGAGTCTGGGCATATCGACATCGGTTATGACCAAATCAAAAGAATGCTTTTCCATTATTTCCCGAGCTTCAAAGCCATCCATAGCCGTGGTGAGGATGGCATCAGTGGGAGCAAGGTTCTTTTTCAGCGCGTAAAGCGCGGATGTGGAGTCATCGGCAATAAGAATCTTGAGGGATTCAGTCATAGCCACCTTTCCGGTTCAGAGTGGAAAATAGAGCTGCCGTTCATTGTATACCTACGCCTTGTGGGCGTATTCAATTATAAACGTGGCAGCATTTATTCTCTCTTATTCATCTTTGATTTCTATCCGGCCCCCGGTCTTATCAAACCATTTTTGGAATGCATCCACACAGAGAGGGCACAGCAATGTGCCTTTTTCTTCGTTGAGGATATCTGCTGCTACAGGTTCAGGCATGGAATCACGGTGGGGTCGCTCGGAAATGATGGCGACATAGACGTCAGCCGTGCTGATGAGTCGGGCGGCAAATGGGATTTCTTCACCTCGCAGGCCGTGAGGATAGCCGGAACCATTCCATCGTTCATGGTGCGTTAGGCAGACTTCAGCGACATCTTCGAGTTCCTTAATGGGGGCGAGCATCTGTGCTCCCAGAATCGTATGATTTTTGACATGGGCGTATTCCGAGTCAGTGAGCTTATCTGTTTTGAGCAAAACGGTGTCACGGACCCCTGCCGTGCCGATGTTGTGCAGTCTACCCATGAGCAGCAGTCGTTCAAGTTTCTTGGTCGGGAGGTCAAGCTCTAGTCCAATGCCGTGTGCCACCTGCGCCACGCGTTCGGAATGGCCCCTGGTCAAGGCGTTTCGGGCTTCAGCGGCCTGAGCCAGACTGATGAGGGTCGTCAGAACATCGTTTTTTTCAAGCTGTTGGGTCATAGGCTGCTCCGTATGTAAAACTCTAGTTCCTTCATACAATATGCGTCCACAATACGTCCTTGGCAAGTATATTTCACGGCTTGCTTCGGGATGCTGCACGTACTACCATCCGACCTGTGGAAACTCCTGTCACAGAATATGTCGCGGCTATGCTCGATTCCGAGCGCATGGCCCATCAGATAGCTCATCATCGTATGCTGGATGGTGCAGAGGCTCGTTTGGGTGAACCGCGCCGTCCGTGGCCTGCGGCTTTGCAAAATGCGCTTTCTTTGCTTGGTGTGGACCATCTGTACGCGCATCAGGCCGAGGCCGTTGATTATGTTCGGGCCGGGCGCCATATTGTGGTTGCCACTCCGACAGCCAGCGGCAAGACGTTGACCTATAATCTTCCGGTCATGGAACGGTGCATGGCTGACCCCGAAGCCAAGGCCTTGTATCTTTTCCCGCTCAAGGCGTTGGCGCAGGACCAGCTCAAGGGATTCAACGAACTGGCTGCTTTGTTGCCCGAGGATAATCGGCCTACGGCCGCCATTTATGACGGCGACACCACGCCTCATTTTCGTAAGAAGATCCGTAATTCACCGCCCAATGTCATTATGTCCAACCCGGAAATGGTCCATTTGTCCATGTTGCCGTATCACGCGAGTTGGGCCGAATTCTTGTCAGGTTTGACGCATATAGTTGTGGATGAGGTTCACACTTATCGAGGTGTCATGGGCGGGCATATGGCTATGGTTTTCCGGCGACTGCTTCGGCTTTGCCGGTATTATGGTGCCACCCCGACTTTCGTGTTTTGTTCGGCCACAATCGGCAATCCGGCTGAACTTTGTCATATGCTCACTGATCTTGAAGTGCATCCCATCCTTGAGTCCGGAGCTGCGCGTGGCGGGCGGCATATGGTATTTCTTAATCCTGACGGCAGCCCGTCACAGGCCGCCATTCAGTTGTTGCAGGCCGCATTGGCTCGTGATTTGCGGACCATTGTCTATTGCCAGTCGCGTAAGATGACCGAGTTGATTTCCATGTGGGCGACAGAACGTAGCGGGCAGTTTAAAGAGAAAATTTCTGCATACCGGGCCGGTTTTTTACCTGAAGAGCGGCGCGAAATCGAAACGAAAATGGCGGATGGCGACTTGCTGGCTGTCATTTCCACCTCGGCCCTTGAGCTTGGTATTGATATCGGTGGACTAGATGTTTGTATTATGGTCGGCTACCCCGGCTCTATCATGGCGACGTTGCAGCGCGGTGGACGCGTGGGCCGGAGTCAGCAGGATTCCGTGGTGGCGCTTATCGCGCAGGAAGACGCTCTCGATCAATATTTCATGCGCAACCCGGACGATTTTTTTAGTCGACCTCCAGAGTCAGCCATGCTCAACCCGCACAATCCGGTGATCATGGACCGGCATCTTATCTGCGCTGCCGCTGAATTGACCTTGCGGCGTGGTGAGGATTTTCTCCGTGAGGAGCCTGTCAGCAAGCGCGTGGAAGAGCTGATCGGTTTTGGCCAATTGTACGAGGTGCAGCCTGATACGTTAGGTCATCCGGCAGAAGTAGTTTCCAGCCGCAAGCGGCCACATCGGGACGTTGATTTGCGTGGAGCAGGTCAACAACTTCATATTGAGGACAATTCGTCGGTTCGGGAAAAAGCGCCTGTTATCGGAACCATTGACGCACATCGGGCTTTTCGGGAAACACATCCCGGTGCCGTTTATCTGCATCGCGGCCAGACCTATGTCATTTCTGATCTCAATGTGGGGGAGGGTGCTGTCCATGCTCGCAAAGAGCGAGTGGGCTACTACACCAAGCCACGCGGGAGCAAGGATACCGAAATTTTGGAAGTCCTTGGCCAGAAAGCAAGTTTTGGAACTCGTGTCTACTTCGGGCGGGTCAAGGTTACGGAGCAGATCACCGGCTATGAAAAGCGTTCCGTACGTGGTGGCAAGTTGCTCGGTATCATGCCGCTTGATTTACCCCCGTTAGTGTTCGAGACCGAGGCCATTTGGTTTGAGGTGGGCCATGACATCCGTCGTCGGTGCGAGGATGAGTTCCTGCATTTCATGGGGGGTATTCATGCCTTTGAACATGCGGCTATTGGCATGTTGCCGTTGTTGGTTATGACCGATCGCAATGATCTTGGTGGTATATCCACGCCCATGCATCCGCAGGTGGAAGGTCCGGCGGTTTTTATTTATGATGGCATGCCCGGTGGGGCAGGGTTGACCCGACAGGCTTTCGAGCGTGCCGATGAGTTGATCGAGACAACGCTCAAGACCATTGTTGACTGTCCGTGCGACCTAGGGTGTCCGTCTTGTGTGCATTCGCCCAAGTGTGGATCAGGCAACCGGCCCATTGATAAACGGGCCGCACAGTTTGTGCTGGAAGCAATTCGCTCCGGCGATCCGAAATCAATCGAACCAAAGGAGATAGACGTGAATCTTCTGCCAGGAATCGACATGAAGAAGCCCGCGCCCAAGCGGTATGGTGTGATTGACATTGAAACCCGCTATTCCGCCGACGAAGTGGGTGGGTGGGGACGTGCCGACCGTATGGGCGTGTCCATTGCTTGCGTGTATGATTCGGATGATGATGCCATGCATGATTATGAGCAGGATGAGATGCCCGAGTTGGTCGAACATTTGCAACAATTTGATCTTGTTATCGGTTTTAACCATGTGAAGTTTGATTATGCCGTGCTTGGCGGGTTGAATCCTTTTCATTTCAGAGGATTGCCCAATCTTGATTTGCTCATGGAAGTGCATAACCGGCTTGGCTATCGCCTCAAGCTTGATAATATCGCATCGGCCACCTTGGATGTCGGCAAGTCAGCCGATGGGTTGCAGGCGCTCAAATGGTGGCAGGAAGGACGGCTTGATCTCATCACTGAATATTGCCAGCAGGATGTGGCGGTGACACGTGATGTCTATTTGTTTGGGCGAGAGCATGGGCATGTGTTTTTTACGAATAAGGCGGGGCAGAAAGTAAAATTGCCAATTGATTGGTAAGTTTGTTTGAAGCACCGGGGTTGAAATTCCGTTGAAGATGAAGAAATAAAGATGGCCGTTTTTATGCGGCCTTTTTTTTTGAAGATGCGCCTTTGGCGAGAGTTATTGTTGGGTGCTGAAGCACCCAAGGCTTTCCATGCCCTGCGTGGGCGGCGGATCTTTTTGGCTGAGCCGCCCCAAAAAGAGCCCAAAAAACTCGGCTCACGAGTTTGGCCGCCCAATGATCAGCAGCAAGAATCTGATCCAATCGAGTCGGCTCCACTCGATTAAAAGTATAAGCGCTTTCTCCTTCGATTGGTCAGCTTCTATGCCGCAGATCAAGGGCCGGGTCCGGTCTTCGTCTGATAGGAAGGAAGAAACCTTCTTCGAAGGGAGAGCGGTGTTGGGGTGTTGAACACCTCAAGGCCCTTTATGGTTGTCGAAGAGCCTTAATCATAAGTGGGTATCTGCACCGATAACAAATTTACAACGACGAAAGCTTTACAATAATAACGTTTGCATTTTCACTGCGGATGCATACACACCTTCCCAAATTCTCCCTCAAAAAAGATCGTGCATAAGCATAAAAAAGGCCCCGCACACCGTGCAGGGCCTTTTCATTCTGTTTGTTTTAATACTATCCGACGAGGTCTTTGTTTCCTTCGACCAAATCAGTAACAACACCCGGATCGGCGAGTGTGGAAGTGTCGCCAAATTCATTCGATCCTTCGACGATTTTGCGCAAAACACGGCGCATGATTTTACCGGAACGAGTCTTGGGCAGGCCATCCGCAAATTGAATGAATTCAGGGGTGGCGATGGGGCCAATTTCTTTGCGCACCCAAATCTTTAATTCTTTGACCATGTCGTCGTCAGGCTCCAGGCCGGATCGGAGAGTTACATAGGCGTAAATGGTTTCGCCTTTGATGTCGTGGGGCATACCGACGACTGCGGCTTCTGTTACATCCTTGTGTGCGACCAGCGCGGACTCGATTTCTGCGGTACCCATACGGTGACCGGATACATTGATAACGTCATCCAGACGGCCCATGATCCAGAAATATCCATCATCGTCAACACGAGCACCATCACCGGCTTCATATGCCCCGGGGAACCCGGCAAAGTAGGTGGACTTGTATCGTTCCGAGTCGCCCCAAACACTTCGAAGCATACCGGGCCACGGCTTATCGATGATAAGATGACCGCCCTCATTGGGGCCGGCGGGAGAGCCATCACGGCGTACAATTTTGGCAGAAATACCAGGCAGTGCCTTGGTGGCGGAACCGGGTTTGAGCGGGGTGGCATACGGCATGGCGGAAATCATAACACCACCGGTTTCTGTCTGCCACCATGTATCCACGATGGGCAGCTTACCTCCACCTATATTGTTGTGATACCAGAGCCATGCTTCCGGGTTGATGGGTTCACCAACAGACCCGAGCAAACGGAGGGAAGAAAGATCGTACTTCTTGGTCCACTCCTCTCCTTCACGCATGAGCGCACGAATCACTGTGGGAGCGGTGTAGAAAATATTGACCTTGAATTTGTCGACGATCTGCCAGAAACGGTCCGGCTTGGGATAACTCGGCACACCTTCGAACATGACGGATGTGGCACCCAGGGCCAGCGGACCGTACACGATGTATGAATGGCCGGTAATCCAGCCGATATCAGCCGTACACCAGTATACATCATCGTCTTTCACATCGAAAACATATTGTGTGGTGTGGGCCGCATAGGTCAGGTACCCACCGGTGGTGTGCAGCACGCCCTTGGGTTTGCCGGTGGAGCCGGAGGTATACAGAATAAAAAGTGGATCTTCGGATTCCATTTTCTCGAAATCGCACTCGGAAGTAATATCGTCGGCATTGATTTCTTCGTGCCACCAGGAATCACGGCCTTCGACCATGCTGACTTCGTTGCCGCCACGCTGAACCACGATGCATTGTTCAATCGTAGGGCAGTCCTTGAGCGCTTCGTCTGCGTTGGGCTTGAGCGGGATGGTCTTGCCTGCGCGCAAAACAGCGTCGGAAGTAATCAGAACCTTGGCCTGACAGTCATCAATACGGGATTGCAGCGCGATAGAAGAGAATCCTGCAAAAACAATGGAATGCAATGCGCCAAGACGGGTGCAAGCGAGCATGGCAATAGCCAACTCGGGAATCATGGGCATGTAAAGTGCAACACGATCGCCGCGTTTGACACCTTTCTTTTTCAGGACATTGGCGAAACGGCAGACCTCGGTGTGCAACATTTGATAGGTGTAAACCCGAGTGTCTTCTTCCGGTTCACCCTGCCAGATAAGTGCGGCCTTGTTCCGGCGACCATTGGTCAAATGCCGATCCAGACAGTTGTAGGAAACGTTGGTCGTACCGCCAGCGAACCATTTGAACTCGGGCTTGTCATAGTCCGCTTCCAATACGGAATCAAAATCGGAAAACCAGGTCAGAAGATCCTTGGCCCTGTCGCCCCAGTATCCTTCGGGATCGTTGAGCGCCTTTTCATTGGCCGCGTCATAGGCCTCCATATTTTGAATCCACGCCTGGGCCTGCATTGAGGTGTCAGGTTCGAATATCTGCCCGTCTTTTTGCAGACTCTCGATTTTCTTCTCTTCGCTCATTCTGGTATTCTCCTGATCTATGGTTGTGTCTTCAAGGTCTCCGTCAAAATGGACCGCAACCTTCTGAAATGTCGTTTCCATTGTGGGGGTGAGTCACGCTGGACACGTTATCATTTATTCAAAGAAGCGCGCAACCGCGTTCTTTTTTAGGTGAACGGTTCAAATACGCCCGGTGAACGGTGAATCAATCAAAAGACAGGATTGAATCCTCGGTAAACGGTGAATATTCATCCTCCGACGGCATCAGGTCATTGCCCTCTGTCTCGGCCATATAATCTGGGATTATCGTCCACTCACGGCTCGGACGAAGAAACGACAGGTTCGGTCCTGCCACCAGACAAAACCCAATTCGGCGTCCGCATACCATGCTGCGGTAAATGCTTTGGTGTCAGAAGACCAAAGCCGTGCCTTGCGTGGATCAAACACGGATTCCAGACAGAATTCCCCTGGTTCGGTGCGGCCTGTAAATAATGTGGTCAATTCATCCACTGTGGGCAGTCGCCAATCGGTGCGTCCAGCGAAACCATTGCGATTCAGCCGCTCCACGTGGGTATGGGCGCGTTCCCATGTCAAAGGATACCGTGATCCGATTTTTTCCCAGACCCGACCGGATACGCGATCCAGCACCGTTTCATCATCGGTATTCTTAAATGCGCTGGGGCCGTATTCATTGGGTCGCCACAGTTTATCGAGATCGAAAAAGGCACGGGCGCCCTTGATTCCCACCTTTACGGATTCATGGCGTGGCAACCATTCAGGATCATGGCGTTCAGGTTCGAACAATAAATTCGGAGCTACACAGGTGGCGTCTTTTTGGGACAGCCATGCTGTTTCCAGATTGTTTAAGGCGTCAATCATGGCCATGGCATCCTGAAATCTTTTTTCTGGATCAACGGCCAACGCCTGATCGAAAAAATTATCCCAGGCGCAATCAAGATCAGCGTGGATGTCGCATAGCCGTTTGGTACTGCCACTCTCTTCGGGCAAAGTCCCAGTAAGCATGCGATAGAGGGTCATACCCACGGAATATACATCGGAACGGGCGTCTGCGTTTTCGGGATCAGCTTCCTGTTCGGGAGCGGTATAATATGGGGAACCGACAACCATGCCCTTGTGTCCGGCGGTTTTTTCACCGCGTAATTTGCTCAGGCCGAAATCAATAAGTTTGACCTGCCCCGGCCCGCCTTGATCCTCGGCCAGCATGACATTGAAGGGTTTGACGTCTCGATGGATAATGCCCTCAAAATGCAACCTGTCCAGACCATGCAGCATACCACGAGCAATGTGCAAAGAAGCCTCAACTCCAAGGCGGCGAGATTCACGTTCGACCTCGTATGTTTCTCCCATGAGCACACCGAGGTTGCCGCAAAAATATTCCATGGTGAAATGAGGTGGTGTCACGGAGTCTCCCGTGCCCACATCCAAAATTGAGGCCACATTGCCATGGCTGATGCTCGCCATGGTGGCTGCTTCTTTGAAAAACATCTCCCTGAGCGCATCCTCGCCCACAATGTCCTCAAGTATTTCGGCAGGTTTTAACACCTTCAGCGCGACAATTCGTCCGGTCATCGGCATCGCCGCTTTATACACTGCACCCATGCCGCCTCGGCCTAAAAGGCCCCGTATTTCATATCGTCCGATTTGCATTAAGAAACACTATCTTAACCAGCACTGGTCCGTCCACACTCTGTCCAGTCCTGTGCGGTTCTCCATTCACTCTTGCGCTTGGATATCGTTTAGATTATCTCTAGACTTGATTTACTATCCATAAGATTGAAGGAAAGGGGGAGTTATCCCATGAAGAAAAGCATATTGCTTCTGACTGTTTTGGCAACGTCTGTTCTGATGCTCAGCGGGTGTTTTCGCAAACACATTGAATCGGCGCCTCCGGTAAAACAACCGGCGCGACAGGTTGAGGTGACACCCGCTCCTGCTCCGCAAAAGGTAGAGGGACAGTCCGAAATCATTGAAGAGACATACGTCGTCGACGCTCCGGCAGAAGCGGCAGCTCAACCCGTAGATGTGGGTGAAAATGATTTGGCCGAAGAGTCGTTGCCCCAAGCCAAGGCCGCCGAAATCCCGGCAGCTAAAAAAACAGAAGCAGTGGTGACCGAAGAAGTGACCATTACTGAAAAGGTGGTTGTCACGGAGGAGGTTGTTTCTTCGGCCTCAACTGAACCCGGTATGTACTATGTACAGATTGGCGCATTTTCCGACCTTGAAAATGCAAACAAAGTCCTCGCACGTCTCCTTTCGGATGGGTACAAGGACTCTGTATTGTCCAAAACGGATACGGGATTGTTCCGCGTGCAGGCAGGTTCATTCCCGGACGAAATCTCGGCCGAAAATGCGCTCACCACACTCAAGACGGACTACCCCGAAGGGTTCGTATTCAAGAAGTCAGCCGACGAGTAATATCGGTAGGTGGTTCAGAGGCTCGAAACGAATCGGGCCTCGTGAACAATCCTAGCGATTCAGTTCGGCGCGGAACTTACGGGACAACCTGAATACAACCACTTTGCGCGGTGGCAGAGTAATCGTCTGGGTGGTCTGGGGATTGCGCCCCTTGCGTGCCCGCTTGTCGTACGCTTCAAACTTGCCGAAACCGCTGATCAGAAGGGCGTGGTCCTTCTTGACGGCAGTCTTCATGATCTCAAGGATGGATTCAACCAAGTCCTTGATTTCGGCGCGATTCTTGTCAGTGCGCTCGTAGATGTAGTCTACGATGCCAGCTTTGGTGAGGGTGCCCATTGATCGCCTCCAGAAAAGGTTTTCAGAAATTACTTCACGAGTTTTACAATTTTAGCCGCAAGCCGATTCATCTCGTCAGGATCTTTATACGGAGTCTGCTCCCACAGGCGCAGTCCGTCGTCCGAGAATCTCGGAATGAGATGATAGTGTGCATGATGCACCAATTGTCCGGCAGCCTCGTAATTGTTCTGCATAAGGTTCAGGCCGTCGGCTCCGGTAGCCTCCATGACCGCCTTGCCCACCACGGACAAAGCCTGAAGTAAAACGCTTCCCATTTCTACGGGAATGTCCATGAGTGTGGGATAATGCCCTTTGGGTAGCACCAGAGCATGCCCCGCGTTCACAGGTGCGATGTCTAGAAAAGCCATGCAGGTTTCCGACTCAAATACCTTGGCACAGGGAATTTCCCCTGCCACAATCTTACAAAAAATACAGTCAGAATCCACGTGAGCCATTCCTTCTCTCCACTCCGTTCGGTCTGAAATCCAAGCCTTTCAGTGGCATGGAAACGTTCCATGCGAACGAAGAATTTTTGACAGTTACCCGCTTTTATAACCGGGAAATCCAGTTAAATCAAGTCAGTTGGCGTTTTTTGTAGAAAGCCTTGCACAGCAAGGGCTAGCGGCTAGTCTAGAAATGTTCTGGAAAAATAACACGTTGTTTTGTTTAACCTGTTGAAATATCTGTTTGAATTCTAAACACATGCAATTCCAGCGAGTTATAATGCATTGTGACATTTTATCCAACCATTGCGGATAAATAATGAGAAAAATGATTTTTATACGTCTTTTTTTGTTTTTGCCGGAATTCCTACCACTGTTGAGTTCGAAGCAACGTCATCAATGACAACCGCCCCAGCGCCAACCACACTGTTTGAACCGATCGTAATACCTTGAATAATACAGGCCCCAAGGCCAACGAACGCACCGTTATTTACGGTGACGTTTCCCGCCAACTTTACACCGGGTGCCACATGGATATGCGATCCGATAGAACATTCATGCTCGACCACACAGCCGGTATTGAGAATGACGTTGTGGCCGATAACTGCACCTGTATTCAGGATAACCCCGGGACAAATAACACACCCGGTCCCAAGTTCCACGTCAGGGTCCATAATAATACTGGGGTGCACGGCGTTCACCAAAATTTCACCGGACGCTGACAATTGGTCAAAAAGTCGTTGTCGGACATGATTGTCACCCACAGCCACGATCACGCCATCATGATCCACAGTGGATACGCAATCATCTCCACCCAATACGGGTAGGCTCAGAGGACCGAGAACTCCGGCTGTACCGTCTCCAGATACATAGCCCAATGGTTCCATGTTTTCCATGGCTACCAAAATAGACGCTACCATTCGGGCATGGCCACCGTCACCAATGATTAATATCTTCATATCGTTGCTCCACTTATACCCATTGATCTACCTGCTTTGTCTTTTTCCTGTCAACGAACAGACAACGGACTGCTTGACGCATCATTCTCAGACGCGATATCTCCGGTATCACCAAACATGATAAAGCATGAAGGGAACAACCATTCCCGCCATCCATACAAGGAGAATATAATGACCAAGATTGGCGTACTCTTTCCGGGACAGGGTTCTCAGGAAAAAGGCATGGGCCGGGATGTTGCCGAAAGCGACAGCGCGGCTTTGGACCTGTGGAAATTAGCTGAAAATGAATCGGGTCTGCCTCTTCGTGAAATATACTGGGACGGCGAGGCTGCTGACATGGCCGATACACGGGCGTTGCAGCCGGCATTGACCGTGGTCAATTTATCCCTGTGGTTGACGGTGAAGAACAAGATTGCTCCTGCAGCAACGGCAGGACATAGTCTGGGAGAATTCGCATCTCTTGGTGCGGCAGGTATTCTGAGCATGGAAGACTGCATCAAGGCCGTCATTCTGCGTGGTCGGCTCATGGCCGAATCCGGTGGTGCAGGGCACGGCATGGCCGCTGTTGTCAAACTTCAGCAGGACATTGTCGAAGATATCGTTGACAAGGCTGCCAAAAGTACGGGTAAGGAACTGCGCATCGCCAACTACAATACTCCGGCTCAGTTCGTTATCAGCGGTGAGCAAGAAGCACTCGATGCCGCCGATGTTCTCGTCAAGGAAGCCAAGGGCCGCGCTATCCGATTGGCTGTATCCGGCGCATTTCACAGTCCGCTTATTCAGGAAGCTGCCGACGAATTTAGTGCGTTCCTCAAGACACTTACTTGGAATACTCCGGCTTTTCCTTTGCACCATAACGCCACGGCTTTGCCTCAGCTTGACCCTGAGCAGATATTAACTACCATGCAGAATCAGATGACCTCCAGCGTACTGTGGATTCAAACCATGCAGGCCATGTGGGTGACCGGCATTCGAGAATTTGTTGAAGTCGGCCCCAAGGGTGTTCTCTTTAAAATGCTCAAGGCCAACCTTGGATCCATGGAAGAAAAATGGTCAGGCCGGAATATTGGTAATCTTGAACAGGCCGGAGAATTGTAAAGGTCGTCATGTTTAAAAGTTATGGAATTATCGGTTGGCCGCTGGGTCACACCATGAGCCCAGCTCTGCACAACTGGGGATTTGGGGAATTCGACGTGGAAGCCAGCTATGCGGCATGGCCGGTTTCCCCGGACGACCTGTCTTCATTTATGGGGCAGATCCGAACCCGGCCCATTTCTGGTCTCAGCGTGACTATTCCACACAAACAGACGGTTATGGATTATCTGGACGCGATCTCTGACCGAGCTGCGCAGGTCGGCGCGGTCAACACCCTCTATTGGGATAATGACATTTTGTGTGGTGAGAACACTGATGTCGTCGGTTTTATCGCTCCTCTCCGTTCATTGGATCAACTTCCCGACTCGGCCCTTGTCTTGGGTGCTGGGGGCGCGGCACGGGCTGTCATTGTCGGCCTCAAGGAATTGGGCGTACAGTATATCAGCGTTGCCAATCGTACACGCAGCAAGGCAAAGGAATTGGCCGAAGAGTTCAAGATAGATTGTATTGATTGGAACGCGCGTATGGACACCCCGTGGGGACTTGTTTGCAACACCACGCCACTGGGCATGTCAGGTGATTTTGAAGGCCTTTCTCCGTGGTCTGCGGATGCCTTTACCCCGGATATGGTGGCTTATGATATCGTTTATAACCCGCTCGAAACCCGTTTTTTGCGGGATGCAAAAACAGCTGGTTGCAAGACTATTTCCGGTTTGGAGATGTTTCTTCACCAAGGACTGGCTCAATTTCGACTCTGGACCGGTTTGGATATGAATGAAACCGGAGCGAGACACCTATTACTCAACGCCTTAAAGGGTTGACCGGTTTCGCGAAACAACATATTTTTTTGATCATTTCAAGCAAAGGTGACACAATGAATATCGCACGAAACATCCTGTTATCAGTGGTTACGTCTTGCATGCTGCTTACGGCGATGGCCTTTTTCCCGTCCAATGCACAAGCCGGACCCAATCCTGTTGTGGTTATGGAAACATCCGCAGGCCGCATCATCGTGATGCTTTACCCCAAAGATGCACCCAAAACCGTTGCTAATTTTCTCAAGTACGTTGATTCAGGATTTTACGAAAAAACAGTTTTTCACCGCGTCATTAGCCAACGCAAACCTCCGGCAGGCGCAGACGATTCCTCCATGAATATCGTCCAGGGCGGCGGATATACCTACCAACTCCAAAAGAAGACCACATTGCCCCCCATCGTCAACGAAGCCGCTACAGGTCTGTTGAACAAAAAGGGGACAATCGCCATGGCTAGATCAGACAAGCCGCTTTCCACGACCTGTGAATTCTTTTTCAATGTGGAAGACAATCCGGTTCTCGACTACAAACAGACCGCCGAACAAATCGGTACAGGCAGTTACTCGGGCAGCACCACCATGGGCTATTGTGCCTTCGGTAAGGTCATCAGGGGTGTGGATGTAGTCAACAAGATCCACGAATCACAGACAGCCCGCTCCGGCAGAATGAGTGATGTGCCGGTCAAATTGACTGTCATCAAAAAAATATACCAACCCAAATAAAGCGAAGAGATATCAGATTTAGGAGCGGTCCGGAAACGGGCTGCTCTTTTTTTATGCAAAATAGGAATTAATCAAGGTCGCGGAATGTGCCTTTGGAGCGAACAAGAACCCGGCCTGTATCTATGTGAAGAAACATGCTTCGAGGGATGGTTCCTCCAAATTCTTCAGCAGCTAGTTGAGCATTGTTATAAGAGAGCACCCCCCGCAAGGCTTCGGCATTTTCTGCACCAATGGGGATATGGTACTGGCTCCGAATATTGGCTCCGCCTGCTCCTTTAAAGACCAGACGGTTCTGTTTTGCACCGGCTTTAACCAGACGGCGTACCATGACAGGAACGCCAGTAGTAACAAACTTGAAAGGGTTGTCCCGATCCCCTTTTGGGGCTTCACCCGGAGATGGCAATAGACAATGGATCAGGCCACCGATGCGTGCCTTCGGATCATAGGCAGAAATCCCGATACATGATCCTAGGGAATAGGTGACGAGTACGTCTTCAGGGGTAACTGAAAACCGCATGTCCGATATGCCGACAATAATGGTACTCATGATAACATTCTCTTAAATACTTATATAGAGCCTGCCTCTCGTCGAGTAAAGGAAAGCCTCCTTGCAATACGTCTGATTTTATCCAATAGTCATTTAATTATGTATAAAGATTCCATAGCCGTATTGGCTGACATTCATGGCAACAGTCTTGCCCTCGAAGCAGTGCTCACTCATGCCCGGGCACACGGCGTGCATCGATTCTACAATCTCGGGGATACCTTTTATGGTCCATTGGACCCGGAAGGGACATGGGCCATACTTAAAAATGAGGACATGCCCGCCATTCTTGGTAATCAGGACAGAATCCTCATTGAGGGCGGTTTGGACTGGGAAAAGGTGCCGACTTTCCGGCGCACATTGAAAAGTATTGGAAAAGAGGGACTGGAATGGTTGAAAACACTTCCAGCCATAGTGTGTCCTGAACCGGATATTTTGCTCTGCCACGGAACGCCCAAGGACGACATGTCCTACCTGCTGGAAGATGTGACCACAGGCCTGCCTGCCATGCGGGATCACACAGCTCTTCTTGAGCATCTCATGCCTGAAGCGAATGGATGTTCACTGGTTTTGGCTGGACATTCTCATCACGCAGGCCTGATTATGTGCGATGATATTACTCTCGTTAATCCCGGCAGCGTGGGGCTGCCTGCTTATGATGACGATACTCCGCCGCATATAATGGCCAGCGGTTCACCCCATGCGAGATATGCGATTCTTACGAGGGAAGGTTCTGGCTGGGAAGTCGAATTCATGAACGTGGAGTACGATTGGGACAGTGCTGCAGCCATGGCAAAAGAGAACGGCAGGGACGATTGGGCCGAGTGGATTACCACCGGAGTTGTCTAATTTCCCCCATTTATCGCATTCTTTTCTGGACTTTTTTTAGATTTTTCTGAAAAATGCTGCCAAACTGTATGTTCTGACATATATGATTCAGATAAATCGTCTGTTGAAGTCTCTTTTCATTCAGCCCTGGTCTGGAACAATGAAGCTGCATTACGCTGCGAAATTACATCTTCTGCTTTTATTTACGGCTTTTTTCCTTGCCGTCATTTTCCTGTGCCCGAATACAGGTCTTACCGCTTCGGCCAAATCCTATTTTATTGTTGGCCATTCTGATTTTCATGCATTGATAAAAAACAGTAAGCGCGCCAAGTATCGCTCCAACTGGGAAAAAGTGGAGAAATCTTTTTCTCGTTGTCTCAAGGCGGACCCCAATGGACCGTACGCGCCCAAGGCGTTGTATTACATTGGCCGGGTTCACGAAGAGCTTGGCATACAAAGCGGTTTGAAATCCGATTTCCGACGGGCCGTTGACTATTTTGGCCGGGTGCTTGCCCGTTATCCACGCCATGGATGGGCTGATGATTGCCTGTATCGGCGAGCCGGAGTCTATGCCAAACGACTCAGGGAAACCACCAATGCCCGTCTGGATTTGGCGACCATTATTGTCGACTACCCGCGTTCAGACATGAAAAATAAAGCCAAAACAGCCCTCAAAAAATTGGGTAAATACGACTGGGCCATTGCCAAAGTTTCAGGCGGCACGATGTCCGGCAACGGGACATTGGATTCCGTTGCTGCAAAAGCCACAGCCAAAAAGCCGATAGCCAAGACCAAACCGACCAGTACCAAAGCCAAAGATCCTTCCGGCATGGCCCATCTAGATGTGGTCAGATATACTTCCAGTGACGAATATACTCGCGTAGTTTTGGAGTTGGACGATCAGGCCAAGTACCGCTATCAGGTGCTCCAGCCAAATGCGGCTGTAAACCGGCCACACAGGCTTTACGTCGACATAAGCAATTCACGACTGGGCCATGATGTTACCGCATCCACGACGGTGTCAGACGGCATTCTTCGTTCTATCCGTACAGGGCAATACAACAAGAACACCACCCGTGTGGTCCTCGATTTTCTTGATTTACAGGATTACAAGGTTTTTCCGCTCCAAAATCCATATCGTATTGTCATTGATGTATACGCTCCTGACGCAAAGACTCTTGCAGCTCAAAAAGCGGCAGCCAAGGCAGCACCCAGAAAAACCACGGCCAATTCAAAATATCGTCCACCGTACGGCAGCAAAAAGATGGCTGGGGATCTGCTTGAGCAGCTCGGCCTGACCGTCAAGACGATCATGATCGACCCGGGTCATGGCGGCAAGGACCCCGGGGCCGTTTCCAATGGCCTGCGTGAAAAGGACATCAATCTCCGCTTTGCCAAACTTCTTGGTAAAAAACTCAAGGCCAAGGGTTTCAAGATTACGTACACCCGTACCACGGATGTATTCATTGCTCTGGAAAAGAGAACGGCCATGGCTAACGTCAAAAAAGCCGACCTATTTTTGTCCATTCACTGTAACGCCAACCGGAGTCGCAGTATTCATGGTATGGAAACATACAGCTTGAACCTTGCCAAATCCAAGGATGCAGTCCGTATTGCCGCCCGTGAAAACGCGGTTGATCCACGTTCGATTTCCGACCTTCAATTCATTTTGACCGACTTGATGGTCAACTCCAAGATCAAGGAATCTCGAGATCTCGCTTCGGATGTACAGTCGAGCACAATCAAGCGGGTTCGCAAAAAATATTCTCTTAAAAACATGGGAACACGCGAGGCTCCTTTCTACGTATTGATGGGAGCAAAAATGCCTTCCGTGCTGGTTGAATTGGGATACATCACCAACAAGACAGAGGCCAAGCGACTCAAGTCCGATAGGTATCTTGACTATCTCGCAAACGGCATTGTTGAAGGTATTCTGGCCTACAAAGGCAAGATCGAACGATACGCGTCATTGTAGTTTTTATTGCATTCGTTTTTTAAGAGGCTCCCGACTATTTGTCGGGAGCCTCTTTTTGCGCGTGCATTCGCAGTGGGGATGCACGCGAGATCTTTATAAAGGTTTCGTTTTTACGGGGATTTGTTTTTTTCGAGGCGAAAAAAAGGAGGTAAAAAACGCCTCACCAACATAATGATGAGGCGTTTCATTTGCCGGGGCACTCTGTGGAGGTCTTACAGAGTCAACCCTAGCGGCCCGAGAAAAAATTCGCCTTGGAAGGTCAATTCTGCTGCTCCTTGGAGGAAAACATTACCGTCTTCCAAAAAGATGGTTAGCATTTCATCACTGGTCGTGGTCAGATTCGCGAAACTTCCGGTCAAACCAAGGGCATTGGCCAACACCTGCGTGGCGGCCGCGCCAGTCCCACAAGCATATGTTTCGGCTTCCACACCTCGCTCATAGGTGCGTAATAACATCGTATTTTTGTCGATGATCTGTGCAAAATTAACATTGGTACCAGCTGGAGCAAAGGCCTCGTGGTAGCGAATTTTTGGACCGATATCCATAATGTCGAGGCCCTTGACGTCATCTACGAAAACGACGGCATGGGGAACGCCTGTGTCCGAGAAGTGGACGGTCAACGGTTCACCGTCGATGTCCAGCGTGATGTTGGTTTTTGTTTCTTTCGGTGGAGTGAGTTGAACTTTGACGCGACCTACGTCGGGTCCGTCAAGAAGGACTGATGCCTTGATGGGGCCAGCATCAGTGCCGAAGGTGTGCTCAGCCGGGGCTAAGCCTATGGCGTGGGCAAGTTTGCCCGCACAGCGGGAGGCATTGCCGCACATCTCGGCGCGAGACCCGTCGGAGTTGTAGAAATGCCACCGGTAGTCCAGTGCTGCATCTTCTGAATCCTCAAGAAAGAAGAGGCCGTCGGCATAAATTCCAAAAGCTCGGGCGCAGATGGCTTTGGCCCATGCTTCCATAGCTGATTCCGGGACGCCAAGCTCCCGGTTGTCGATGACGACGAAATCGTTGCCGCAACCCTGCATTTTGTAGAAAGGAACGGACTTGGTGAATATATTCATGGTGTGTAACTCCATTTTTACCACTGGTAGGCCGTGATTTACATATGGTCCAATTCTTTTTGGATATGGATGAGAGGTGAATCAGGATGTGAGCCACTGCATGGCTTGTTCTTTCTCCATGAAAGTTTTGCAGTTGAGCGATCGGTTGAAGAGTGCGTTTTCATACGTGACAGCAATAGAATACTCGTTTGGAGTGACAATGGTGGCGACCCGTATTCCTTGGACGGCTGCCATATCAATTTCGACGGAGTTGGCCAGAAGACTCGCGTCAAGTGACGAGGTATTGTTCTTTAGGCCGGTTTGGTCCAGTAAAATGCGTTTGATGCCATATTTATACGTCTTATTGAGGATGGCCGTGGCGTATTGCTGCATTTCTTCGAGTGTGTTCACTGTCCCGGTTGTAGAACTGAACAGGTAATCGTTTTCGAGTTCCAATGTGAATTTCATGAATGGGAAGCCTTAATTTGTATTACGATTTTTGATGATTTAAGAATCGAAGCAACGGCGAAAAAAGTCAAGTGCACTTTCTTGCCATTTACGGCGGCCAAAGGTATCGCTGACCCAATAAGAATCAGGAGAATGAAAAGACATGTCCAAGCCGTGTGTTGGATGTGGGTGGTGTTGTCTGCAAGACCCCTGCATGGAATCTCATAGACGATATGGTTATATGCGCCGTTGCCCGGATCTTTTTTGGGATGAAGAGAAGAAGCGGTACATGTGCGGCCTTATGCTCGATCCTGAAATGAGTGAGCAAGTGCGTCAATCTCAGCATGAGGGGCAGGGCTGTTATGCCCCGCTAAATTCCTGGCGGGATGACGTCAGAAATAGAGACAACGAAAAATAGGGTTTACCCCTATTGCCCTAATTCCTTTTTCAGGCGATAGTCCGTCGCATGTACAAAATTTCAGATACGGAGTTTTCCCCATGCGTGTGACCTTTGCCGGTGTTGGCGAAGCCTTTGATGACAAGTTGCCCAACACTTCTTTGTTGGTGCACGCCGGTTCTTCCACCGTCTTGCTTGATTGTGGTTTTACTGCTGCCTGTGTCTTTTGGGGGATGGCCGCGAATCCCCTTGCATTAGATGCTGTTTATATTTCTCATTTTCATGGCGATCATTATTTTGGATTGCCCGCATTGCTTGTCCGCTCCATTGAGGAAGGGCGCACCAAGCGTTTGACCATTCTTGGCCCTTCGGGCATTGAATCTCGCGTTACCCGCCTTATGGAAATGGCGTATTCCAACGCCTTGGCTCGGGCAAAGTTCAGCATTTTTTTTATTGAATGTGATCCTGGCCAGGATTTTAAACACGCTGGTTTTCGGTTCCGATTTGCTATGAGCGATCATGCCATGCCTTGTCAGGCTATTCGGCTTGATACTGCGGATAAGTCCTTGTTTTATTCCGGTGACGGACAGCCCACTGATGACACTTTGGAGCTGGCTTTGGGGTGTGACCTTGTGGTTCACGAGTCCTATTCTTTGGATCAGGAAAAAACAGGACACGGAAGCGTTGAGTCTTCCGTTGATTTTGCACGTAAGGCAAGTGCCAAAGCCTGCGCTTTGGTTCATGTGAAGCGAACGGTTCGACGGGAAAGGAAAAATGTGATTCTTGCACGGGCAAACGCCATTTCTGACATGAGGGTTTTTCTGCCTGAGCCTGGAGATGTCCATATTTTGTAGAGTCTTATTCCCTTATTTATCATTCCCAACCAGACTTTTTTATGCCATCCTGCACAGTGAGTAACGTTGTGAAACGAATGTTTGATTGGCGTAATTGATTATCTGGTTTTGTTTCAGAGGGGATTATGGCGGGAAAATACGATTCTATCGTTTACGATTATTTTGAGAAATCAAATGGGAATGTGGTTCTTGTCAGTGAAGATCTTTTGTTCAAGAAGACACTGGCTACAACCCTTTTCAAGGTCATCGGCACCAAACGCAATTGCTTCTTCGCTTTTGAAAATGTGCAGCAGGGACTCAAAAAAATCCAGGAATTGGATAAACGGTCTTTAGAAACAACAGTCTTTATTGAGCGGATTTTGGGCGGACATCCGAGCACGGATACCATTATTACTCTCAAGCGGTTGTTGCCGGAGCTGAAAATTGTCGTTTTGGCAGGTGAAACCAAACGGGAAAACATCGCCTATTTTTATGAACTTGGCGTGAATAACGTTATTTCCAAACCTGCTTCCATCAATAATATAATCGAAAAAATGGCGTTCACCGTGCAGCCTCAGGGCAAGCTCAGCGAATATATGTCCATTGGAAAGCGGTGTCTTGCTGCCAACAAATTCATGGAAGCCATGAAGATTGCAGACAAGATCTTGCAGCTTAAACCGGAAAGCCCGGCCGGACTGATGCTCAAGGGTGATGTCTATTCATTGCAGGGTGATATGGATAAGGCGTTGGCCTGTTTCCATCGTGCACATGATAGTTCCAAATTGTATTTGGAACCTCTCAAGAAGTTAGTGGGAGCATATAAGGGGTTGGACGAGGATAAAGCCCTTGCTTATATGAAGAAACTTGACAAATTGAGTCCGCTCAATGCTGAACGAAAAACGGATATCGGCAAGATTTTTGTCCATCAAAAGAAAATGGAAATGGCGGAAAAATATTTTGATCAGGCCATTGACGCTGCAACGCACGAAGCGATGAGTCTGATCAGTTCGGTTGCCGAAAATATTTCTGAAGCAGTACAACAAATATCACCCCGTATGGCCGAAAAATACTTGAGCAAAGTATTGGAGGCAAAAGGTTCACGTCTTGGACCGGGGGACATTACGCTTTTCAATAAGCTTGGTATCGCATTGCGTGGACAGGGCAAATGGAAGGAAGCTATTGAAAATTATATTCAGGCATTGCGGATTTCTCCAGACGACGAAGGGCTGCATTACAATATGGGGATGGCCTATATTGATGGTGGAGAACGTCGATTGGCGGGGAAGTGTTTTGAAAATGCTCTGAAGCGGAACCCTGTTTTTTATAAGGCGAGCGAAGCTGTTTCCATGAATGTCGGGATGCTTTTTAGCGAACTCAGAGAGAATGAAAAAGCCATACCCTGTTTTAAAAGCGCGATGGAAATCAATCCGAACAACACTACGGCTCTGCGGAAGCTGGCCGCGCTCGAAGAAAAATCCTAGACGGTCTTTGCGTTTTTCAAATCATCTAACCCCGGTTGTCCTTGTTGACAGCCGGGGTTTTTCGTGTCGGGTTGACCCGTTTCCCTCACATCACGTAGTATGCAGTATGGCAGGACTAGTGGTAGTTTACTGTGTGAAAAACGGGAGAGATCATGCCTGGAAAATCCGCTGACACCATTGTTCTTGATTTTATCAAGAAAGACGGAGGAGTCATCGTCTATCTATCCGACGATTTCGTCTTTACCCGTGCTCTGCGGAATATCGTTTCACGGGTTATCGGTTTGAGCGGGGATTCCTTGCTTGCTTTTTCTTCCATGGGTTCAGCCATGAAGAAGTGTTTGGAATTGCAGGATCAAGGGATTCCCTGCGTCATATTTATCGAGCGGATGATCGACAATCGCCCTTCCACGGATTTTATTATCACGCTTAAACGGGAATTCCCGGATGTGAAGATGGTCATGTTGACCTGGGAAGCAACACAGGAAACCGTGGCCTATTTCTTTGAGCTGGGAGTGAGTCGAGTGTTGGTTAAGCCAGCCTCTGCCAATATGGTCATTGACGCTTTGGCTGAGGTGATCTCGCCGTTCATGGAACTCAAACAGCAAATATTGTTGTGTGAGGAACTTTTGGAGAATCGTGAATATAATGCGGCTTTGGATGCCTCGGATCGTATCCTCATGACGCGTCCAGACAGTGCTCGGGGATTGGTCCTTCGGGGTAATGCCCTCATGGGAGTGGGCGAAATCGACAAGGCTGTGCAGTGTTACATGGCCGCCCATGAAGCCAAACCGATTTTCATGGCTCCGCTTATTAAGCTCGCCGAGGCCTTCAGGGAGATGGAAGATGAACGGGCTCTTGCCTACATGAAGGAGCTGGACGACATCAGTCCGTTGAACCCTGAACGTAAAATTGACATCGCAGAGGAGCATCTGCGCAAAGGGGAGCATGAAGAGGCTGAGAAGTACCTTGATCGAGGTATGGCTGTTGCGGAAAAGGAAGTCAGCAGCATGGTCGGCGACCTGACCCAGCGCATTGTGGACGCGGTGACGGCCATTGCTCCAAATCTGGCGGTTAAATATTTGAATCGGGTTATTGATACCAAGCGGGTTCTGGGGAGGGACGATCTTGTTCATTTTAATCGTCTCGGCATTATTTTGCGTGGGGAAGGACGATGGGCCGAGGCTGTTGAAGTCTATGGTAAGGCCGTGACTATTGCCCCAGAAGACCCCGTTATTCATTATAATATGGGCTTGGCGCAGTGGGAAGGCAATCAACGCATGGTTGCTTTGAAATGTTTTGAGAAGGCTCTAAATATCGATCCTCATTTTTATGCTGGCAGCGTGGGCGCGGCCTTAAATATTGGATCGCTGTATCTGGAGTTGCGACGGTATAGGGACTCCTTGCCGTTTTTCGGACATGTTCTGGATCTTGACTCGGAAAATTCTTTGGCACAGGTGAAGCTTGCTGAAGCGAAAACCAAAGCCGAAACCGAGCCTGATCCAGTCCGGGCAGCCGTTGAATCCGTGGGTGATTCTGGTTTTGATTTGTCTTTGTTGGAGTCAAAGAAAAAAAAGAAAAAGTGGAAGCCCTTTACCAACCTGGAGCTGTAAAGGGGGCGGTTACTCCTGTTTGAGTGATTCTCTGTCATTTTTTAAAATACGTATCGTGCCAAGAGTGTGAAAAATTGCAAATGTGTACATGGTGCCATGTTTTGCGTACTCTGCCTCGGAAGATTGTTTCAAGGAAGGAGTACCATGAAATTTTCGATGAAAGATCTTGATTGGGCAGCAGATACACAAGTTATTGCGCCAGAGGTGCGCGATGCACTGGTTGACGCGTTCCAGCAGAAATATGCGGACAAGCCATCGTTGTCCTTTGCTAATGTTCTTTATTATCTGGGTGGACTTATTGTTATCGGTTCCATGACGTTCTATGTCACCTCGGCGTGGGAAGCCCTTGGTGGAGGCGGTCACTTGGCCGTGGCACTTTTCTATGCCTGCATGTTTTTGTTGGTGGGGCGGTGGCTCTGGAAAGGCAAAGGGCAGCGTATTTCCGGTGGAATTCTGGTTACGGCAGCGGTTTGTATGACGCCCATGGCCGTTTTTGGAATTCAGGAAATGACTGGTTGGTGGGGCTGGCATGAACCCGGAAGTTATTCGGATTTTTATCTATGGGTTAAAAGTGGTTGGTTCCTCATGGAAGTATGCACCATCGTGGCTGGGCTTGTCGCTCTTCGGTGGTGCAGATTCCCTTTTATAATGCTACCTGTGGCGTTCAGCCTGTGGTTTATGTCCATGGATTTGACCGCCGTTTTATATGGCACTGATTTTTCTTGGGAACAGCGCAAACTGGTTTCCGTGTGGTTTGGTTTGGTTATGCTGGTCGGGAGTTTTCTGGTGGATCGACGAACCGAGCAGGATTTTGCTTTCTGGGGGTATCTGTTTGGCCTGCTCGCCTTTTGGGGTGGTTTGACCAGCATGGACAGTGACACGGAACTCGGCAAACTCGTTTATTGTTGCATTAACGTAATTTTGATGGGTGTGTCGGTGCTGTTGCAGCGTCGCGTGTTCATCGTTTTCGGCGGCATTGGGGTCAGTATATATCTTGGTCATCTGGCCTACGATGTTTTTGAGAGCGAGTTGCTTTTTGCCTTCGCCTTGAGCGGGGTTGGATTAGCAGTTATCGCTTTGGGATTGCAGTATCATCGACATAAGGACACCATTGAACGGAAGATGATGGAGATGCTCCCTGAAATCCTGAAACGGACATTGCCGCAGTTCAGAGTATAGGGTTCAAGCTTGTATTTCCGCCGGGATTGGTCGCCTTTATCCTCTTGGATTGCGGCACCAAACGTGCTAGTGCCTGCCCCACAAGCTTTGTTTAAGGAGAATATATACTCATGAGAGCGAAAATACATTTGGAAGAAGCACTGAGAAAGGTGCTGGACGGTTTTGGCTGGGAATGGCCGGAGAAAACGGTTATCGAGCCGCCCAAGGACAAGAAGTTTGGTGACATGTCGGTCAACGTGGCCATGATGCTCGCCAAGCAGGCCAAGAAGGCCCCGCGTGCCGTGGCCGAAGACATTCAGGCTGCTTTTGAAGGTGATGCCTTGATTGAGAAGGTCGATATAGCTGGCCCCGGTTTCCTGAATTTCACCTTTGCCCCGAGTTTTTGGCAGGACACCGTGGGTGTCATCACCGAAGTCGGTGAGGCATACGGTACGTCCACCATGGGTAACGGCACCAAGGTGCAGGTGGAGTATGTCTCTGCCAACCCCACTGGTCCGTTGCACATTGGGCATGGACGTGGTGCTGCACTGGGTGATTCTCTGACTCGTATTCTGGAAAAAGCTGGATATGACGTCGAAGCCGAATATTATATCAATGACGCTGGTCGTCAGATGCTTATTCTGGGTGGTTCCATTCTGTATCGCGCTCGTGAGATCGCTGGTCAGGATGTGACTGAGCCGGAAAATTTTTATAAGGGCGGCTACATTGCTGACATCGCCCGTGATGTCATGGCGAAGTACCCCGATCTGCTGGACAGGGATGAAGCCGAAGCCACTGAGCTGTGCAAGGTTTTCGGTAAAGATGTGATTCTTGAAGGTATCAAGGTCGATCTGGCCGCCTTTGGTGTGCGTCACGACGTCTGGTTTTCGGAAAAGTCTTTGGTCACGGACGGCAAGGTTGATGAAACTTTTGCGGACATGACAGCATCCGGCATGGGCTATGAAGCTGACGGCGCGTTTTGGTTTAAGTCCACTGAGCTGGGCGATGACAAAGATCGTGTTTTGCGCAAATCCAATGGCGATACCACGTATTTTGCATCCGACATCGCCTACCATGACAACAAGTTCAAACGTGGCTTTGACCTCGTTGTCGACATTTGGGGTGCGGATCATCACGGTTACATCCCGCGCATGATGGCGGCCTGTGAAGCGCTCGGCAAGAAAGGCGGCCTGCACGTCATTCTGGTCAATCTGGTCAACCTGCTTCGGGATGGACAGCCTATCGCAATGTCCACTCGTGCCGGTCAGTTCGAGACACTCAAGGATGTGGTGGACGAGGTTGGCTCAGATGCTGCTCGGTTCATGTTCCTGTCTCGTAAGTCCGACTCCAAGCTCGATTTTGATTTGGAGTTGGTCAAGCAGAAGTCCATGGATAACCCCGTATACTATGTGCAGTACGCTCACGCCCGCATCTGTTCGCTTAAAAATAAAGCGGACGAGGCCGGCTTGAGTGCAGCCGCAGTTGGATCGGATTCCTTGGCTTTGCTTAATACAAAGTATGATATGGAAATTCTTCAACATCTTGATCTTTACCCCGACTTTGTGGAAGTGGCCGCACGGACCCAAAGCCCGAATATGATCTCTATGTATTTGCAGGAGCTTGCATCAAAGCTCCACAGATACTATACCAATTGTCATGTACTCTCTGCTGAGGTCGATATTGCATCGGCCAGACTTATGTTGTTGAGTTGTGTGGCCGTTGTGGTCAAAAATGGATTGGGTCTGCTCGGAGTGAACGCACCGGAATCGATGTAGGATCATGGCGGAAAAAAAAGAACCGAAATACAAGATTAAAGTCCCTAAGCTCAATGCGAGCAAGAAGACCTATGATTTATCCCTGTCCCTGCCGGGCATGATCAGCGCGGTTGGAGCGGGTGTACTCGCACTGACTTTTTTCTTTATCATGGGAATACTTATTGGCCGAGGATATCGACCAGAGGCAGATGTGCCGCCCCTTGAGCAGATTATGCCCTCCAGTGAGCATGGTCAGGCAGAGGAGCAGGCCAAGCCTAAAGTTCTTAAGCTTGAGGAGTTGGAATACGCGGATCGTCTGTCTGCGCCGACTCAACAGGTTATGGATCAACCCGCAGTTAAGCCGAAGCCGGTCAAGCCAACGGTGAAGAAGCCTGAAGTCAAAGTTGAGGTTTCTTCTGTCAAGCCAGAGGTCTTTGATCCCACGGCAGTTAAGCCGGGTGATCCTGTCTTTGATTATATTTACCAGGTTGCTTCGTTTAAGAAGGCCGAAATGGCAGATGCCTTGCGTGACAAGCTGGTCGCTTCAGGCCTGCGTGCTCAAGTGGCATCTGGAGAAGCCAAGGGATCGACATGGCACCGCGTTCAGGTGCTTTATCACGGCTCGCCTGCCTCGACGGATGAGATGAAGGCGGTGCTTGCCAAGCATGGCATCAAGAAACCTCTTTTGAAAAAAAAGACACCAGCGCAATAATGAAAATACAAAGGCGGACCATACGGTCCGCCTTTTTTATTTCCAAAAAAAGCCCCTGCAGAGCAAGGGCTTGATGATTTTGAATATCGGTGTGCGTTATGCTTCTTTGGGGCTATGGCTGCGATCTGTAAAGATTCGTTTGGCCAGATAGATGAACGGCGTGTCCAATCCGGCGACCACGATCTTGATGACGTAGGTGGAAAGCAGTATTTCCATAAAGACGTCTGTAGGGAACAGACCCCAAAATGCGATGAAACAGAAGATGGCCGAGTCGAACAGCTGGCTGACCATGGTGGAGGCGTTGTTGCGCAGCCACAGATATTTTTCGCCGGTCCGTTGCTTGATGGCGTGGAAAGCCCAGACGTCATGGAGTTGGGATATGAGATAGGCCATCATGCTTGCCAAAGCGATGCGCGGCATGAAACCGAACAGGGCAGACAAGTGGGGCTGGGCAAAGTCATCTGCGGCAGGTTGGAAATAGAGTGCGATTTGCATATATCCGACCATCATGACCAGAGCCACGAATCCGAGGAGAACGCCTTTACGCGCTTCTTTCTTACCGTAGAATTCGCTGAGCAGGTCCGTGGACAAGAATACGCTGGCATACAGCACGTTGCCCAACGTCGTAGTCAAACCAAAAAGTTCAACGGTTTTGAGCACCTGAATATTGCACAGCAATAAATTGAAGACCATGAGGCCAAACAGACCAACGCGACCAAAGAGCCGGTAGACCACTAGGACCATACACAGGTCCACCAATGCGAAGAGTATCCATAACGTTTCGTTCATGCGCGTGGGATTGCCCGTTATCGGGGATTAGGTCAAGTGTTAACCGCCCGTCAAAGGCCCGAGAAGTCCAATTCCAAGCGAAGTCATACTCCGTGTTCAACGGTTGTTTCGTTGTCTTCTACGCTGTAACCGAATGGAGATAAGGACAGTTCTTGGATAGGAATACAAAAAAAGGGCCACCTGAAACTGGCGGCCCTTTTGAGGTCATTTTTATAGTGTTCGGATTATCCTTTGGTGATCAATCCGTAATTCTTTTTGCCTTTGCGGATGACCAGCAGCTCGCCCGCGATGAAATCGGAGTCCGTGACCACATGGTCCTCTTCAACGCGTTCGCCGTTGATATAGACACCGCCACCTTTGAGGTCTTTGCGGGCTTGGCCCTTGGACTTGACGAGCCCGAGGTCTACAAACATCTGAGGCAGGTCGGGAACATCTCCGGGTGCGTAACGGAAGGTCGGGGCGGACTCCAGAGCGGATCTGAGAGTGACCGGATCAATGGCCTTGAGATCACCCTTGCCGAACAATGCTTCGGTGGCTGCCAGGACGCGATCCAGCTCCATCTGGCCGTGAATCATGCGAGTGACTTCTTCGGCCAGTTTCTTCTGGGAGGCCCGCTGGTGCGGTGCTTCCTCAAGCTGCTTTTCCATTTCCGCGATTTCGTCTTGGTCAAGGAAAGTGAAGATCTTGAGGAATTTGATGACATCGGCATCGTCAGTGTTCACGAAGTATTGGTAGAAGGCATATGGTGAGGTCAGATCTGCGTTCATGTAGACCGCATTGCCTTCGGATTTGCCGAACTTCTTGCCGGACGCCGTGGTAATCAGGGGGAAAGTCAATGCAAAGACCTCGGCCTGTTCGCCTTCGTGGGCAGAACGGCGACGAGTGAATTCACACCCTGCGGTAATGTTGCCCCATTGGTCACCTCCACCGATCTGCAACTTACAGTTGCGGGTCTTGAAGAGATGATAAAAGTCGTAGCTCTGGAGGATCATGTATGAGAATTCGGTGTAGGAAATACCGGTTTCTTCACGGCCGATGCGGCCTTTGACCGATTCTTTCTGCAACATCCAGTTGATGGTGAAGTGTTTGCCCACGTCACGCAACAGCTCGATGGCGGTCATGTCCTTGGTCCAGTCATAGTTGTTGACGATGTCCGGGCGATCACCGGTGTTGCGCTCTACAAAGCGGCGGACTTGGCCTTTGATTTTTTCAAGGCGCTCTTCCATGATGTCGGTGTTGGACAGTTCTCGTTCTTTATCCTTGCCGGATGGGTCGCCGATGCGGCCTGTGGCTCCACCCATGAGGTAGAGTGGATTGTGGCCTGCTCGTTTCATGCGCACGAGGCAGAGCAGGGGCACGAGATTACCAATATGCAGGGATTCCGCGGTGGGGTCGAAGCCGCAATACATGGAGGCTCCGGGGGTAGCAAGATATTCACGTACCTTGTCTTCGTCGGATACCTGATTGATAAGCCCTCGCCACTTTAATTCGTCGAAAATATTCACTTTTATCCCCATTATTGCCGTACGTTTATGCTGTGTTACGGTCTGTCATTTTGCTTGAACGTAGTTATGGAAACCGCGTTGCCGGTTGTATCCTCTATGTCAAAAATCGCGCCTTGTAAAATCCCGGGTCCTGCAGCGGCTTCAAGCTGTCTGGGCAACCCGGTCAGGTATCTGTCCAGTATGATTTCAGGTTTCATGCCAAGACAGGAATTGACGGCTCCACACATACCCAGATCCGTTAGATATGCTGTGCCACCTGGAAGAACTTTTGCGTCATTGGTTTGAACATGTGTGTGAGTACCGACTACAGCTGATACCTTGCCTTCCAGAAAATATCCCATGGCTATTTTTTCACCTGTGGCCTCGGCATGGAAGTCAACGAGCTGAACTGGGATATCAGCGGGCAATGCGTCGAGAGCTGATTCCATGGCTGCGAACGGACAGTCTATGGGCGGCATGAAGGTGCGTCCAATGACATTGAATACGGCCACGGGTGGCAGACCCTTCTTTTCAAAGATGCGCAATCCGGTTCCCGGAAGGTGGTCCGCGTAGTTGAGCGGTCGCAAAATTCGTTTGTCTGAATCGAGCATGGAGTACAGGTCCTTGTACTTCCATATGTGATTGCCGCCAGTGATTCCATCAACCCCGGCCTTAAAAAAATCTTTGGCGTGTTTGGCCTTGAGGCCATAGCCACCACTGGCGTTTTCACCGTTGGCAAAAACAAGGTCGATAGACTCCTGTTCCCTGATGCGGGCAAGGCTGTCCTTGATCGCCTTGCGACCGGGAATGCCGACGATATCGCCGAGAAACAGAATACGCATGATACTCCTGTGAATAATAGGCCGTCAAAAAACGGCGGATGTGGAAGAGAATAGGGTGGACCGGTCGGCGCTGATTACAAGCGTTGGAAGACCGTGGGGGCTACCTGTCTGATGGGCAGCGTTAAGCCTGACAGGCTCTCTGAGTGTCCGATGAAAAGATATCCGCCCGACTTCAGGTTGTTGCAGAATTTAGCGAACAGCGTGGCTTGGGTAGCCCTATCAAAATAGATAACCACGTTGCGGCAGAAAATGATATCCTGATGGTTGGGGAGCTTGAAATCTTCCATGAAGTTGAGCCGTTGGAATGAAACTTTGTTGCGGAGGCTCGCATCCATCTTGACCAGTTTCTTGTCCTTTGACTTGAGCATGTACTTTTTTTTGTACTGCATGGGGACGTCTTCCACCTTGTCCATGGAATAGACGGCGTTGCTGGCTTCGGACAGAATCTTTTTTGAGATATCGGTGGCAAGGACAGAAAATTTGAAACCGTGATGAGTCGTGGCCCATTCGTGGAGAACCATGCCGAGAGTGTATGGTTCTTCTCCACTGGAACAGCCGGCAGACCATATGCGCAAATCACTATTTCGGCCGATGCCCCGACTCCATAGTTCGGGCAGCACGGAGTTGTTCATGATGTCCCAATGTTTGGGCTCACGGAAAAAGTGGGTAGTGTTGGTTGTGACCACATCGATGAGGTGTGATCGTTCTTCTTCACGGCCTTTGTCGGAAAAGACGTAGTCGCAATATTCTTTGTAAGAAGACATGCCCAGAACGCGGAGACGCTTTTGAAAACGACTTTGCAGCAATACGCGTTTAGTCGGCGGCATCTTGATGCCAAATTCCGTGTGGATGAGTTCACTAAACCGTTTGAATTCGGCATCGCCCATCTGGGACTGATTGACCTGCATGGCTTTATTCATTGTCTGCCTAGTGTCGACCTCGTTTTATGGCGCGGTGTTCCGACGGACCGTCGCCCTGTTGTCTTCGTCTTTCCCGTGCGCTTGTGAGGCCCGGTTTTACCAATTCATGATGGCATCATACGACAAATGTTTTATTATGCCATGATAATTTGCACCAATGTCATGGGAGGCATCAATGTATTCGTATAATGTAAGTACACCCGGATTTCATGTGAAATCCGGGTGTACATTGAATCATGCTATTTGGCGTAGCCGACAGCCCGTTTTTCTCGAATGACTGTCACCCGGATCTGGCCGGGGTAGGTCATGTTGTTTTCGATCTTTTCGGCAATATCTTTACAGAGAACATATGTGTTCTCGTCGCCGACCTTTTCCGAATCAACCATGACGCGAATTTCACGTCCGGCCTGAATTGCGTACGCTTTTTGCACGCCTTCGAATCCGGTAGCCAGTCCTTCCAATTCTTCAAGGCGCTTGACGTAGTTTTCAAGCAGTTCCTTACGTGCACCAGGCCGTGCGCCAGACAGTGAGTCCGCAGCCTGAACCAGATTGGCTAGAATGGACATGGGCGGTGTGTCTTCGTGGTGAGCAGCGATGGAGTGAATGATTTCTTTGGATTCACCGTGCTTTTTGGCCAAATCCGCACCGATGATGGCGTGGGGGCCTTCGATTTCGTGGTCCACGGCCTTACCAATATCGTGCAGCAGACCTGCGCGTTTGGCTTCTTTTTCGTTGAGTCCCAGCTCGGCAGCCATGACACCACACAGGAAGGCGACTTCCATGGAGTGCTGGAGCACGTTCTGGGAAAAACTTGTGCGGTAATGCAGGCGGCCCAGAAGGTTGATGACCTCTGGGTGGATGCCGTGAACACCAACATCAAAGGTGGCCTGTTCGCCAATTTCCTTGAGCTTGGTGTCCATCTCACTTTCAACTTTGCGCACTATTTCTTCAATGCGGGCGGGGTGAATGCGCCCATCGTGGATGAGACGTTCCAAAGCCTGCTTGGCAACTTCGCGTTTGAGCGGGCTGAACGCAGACAAAACCACGGTTTCCGGTGTGTCGTCGATTATCAGGTCAACGCCGGTTGCAGCTTCCAGAGCACGGATGTTGCGACCTTCGCGTCCAATAATGCGGCCTTTCATATCTTCGGAGGGCAGAGCGACAGCGGTGACAGTTTGTTCACCTGCGTAATCGCCCGCATAGCGTTGCAAGGCCAGGGAAAGGACTTCTTTGGCCTTCTTGCTGGCTGTCTCTTTGGCTTCCATCTCAATATTGCGAATCATTTTAGCGGCTTCATGGCGAGTACGCGATTCGATTTCACTCAGGAGATTTTCTTTTGCCTCTTCGACAGTCAGGCCGGAAATTTCCTGAAGCTTGCGTTCATGTTCATCCGCTTTGTGCTCCAGGTCTTCCTCAAGCTCGCCCAACTGCTTTTCTTGTTTGATGAGCTGCTTTTCCAGCTCTATGGCTTGGGCTTCTTTATCAGCGACTTTTTCTCGCTTTGTATCCAGACGCTCCTCTTTGGAGTGGAGCCTTCTTTCTTCATTTTTGAGTTGGCTTTCGCGGTCTTTGAATTCCCGTTCCAGCTCTTTTTTCTGGGTATAAATTTCATCCTGAGCCTGGAGGCGGGTTTCCTTTTTCAAGGCCTCGCTCTCCTTCCTGGCTTCTGAGATTATGCGCTCGGCCAGGCCCCTGGAGTCTGAAACCTGCTTGTCGGATATATATTTGAAGAGGATGAAGCCGGCTCCAAGACCGACAGCTATCCCTCCACCGACCATGGCGATTTCGGTTAACATGGGGTTACTCCTTCTATTATATGTTGACAGACTTGGGCGGTCTGTTGACGCCGTAATGTACCTGAAGAGTACGAGAAAAGGTACTCTTTATGCGAAGAGAAGAGGGGAAGGGATGGATTGGACGGAAGGGTAGTGTAAATATATTACCGTCTGAAAATGCCGATCTTTGTCGGTCAGACAGTTTTATTAATCCCCAGGGTGCCGTGTTGTCTGTTTGTTTTGAACCTGGCATTTCCAGGTGGGCATGACTCGTGAACCTTTAGGCTTCCCGGCTAAACCGGGCTTGCTCACCAACTCACTGGCGTCGTCGCCCTTTTACAGAGTATTGGCTCAATAACACTCCAAACAATCACGCACGCCCCAGGGGTAATTCCTTTCCGACCTCGGTCCTGTCCAATTATCGGCACAGGATCTATGAGGTCTTTTCCAAAATCTCTCCAATCTTCTCTTCCAGTCGCTGCAGTTTATCTGTGGCGACCAGATAGTCGTCCGCCAAGCTGAGGAGCAGATAGGTCAGCAGTTTTTCCTTGCTGATATCACCGGCTCCGGCAACAAGCTCCTTGTGCTTGTTGTCAATGAACGCCTGAGCGGCCTCAATGCGGGGGTTATCCGCATCTGTCTTGAAGGATATTTCGAGTCCCAGCAGAGTCAACGTGTATCGTGGCATCGTAACGCACTATTATTCCAGCTCGTTCTGAATCTTATCGAGCAAGATGTCGATGCGAGATTCGATGTCGTGACGCGTTTGTCTCTCGGTCTCGACTTCCTCCCTCAAGCGCTGGTTATCTTCTTTTAATTCGTTGATCTTGTTCAACAATTTACTGAATCTTTCTTCAAGTTGGGCAACAAGTTCCATATAATATATCTAGTCCTTTTTTTTTAACAAATCAAGACTTCTTGAGTCTGCGTTTTATGTTTACCTGCTTGCCTCGAGCCACGGCTCCCTGACCTTCCGGCACGTCTTTCGTGATAGTCGATCCGGCCCCTACAAGGGCATCCTTTCCGATGGTGACCGGGGCCACTAAAGCGGTGTTGGAACCGATGAACGCGCCTTCGCCGATGGTGGTGACGAATTTGTTCTTGCCATCGTAGTTGCAAGTGATGGTTCCGGCTCCGATGTTGGACCCGGCTCCAACGTCGGCATCTCCCAAGTATGTCAGGTGGTTGGCTTTAGCTCCTTCGCCGAGCGTTGCCTTTTTCATTTCCACGAAATTGCCGACGCGGGCGTCCTTTTTCATGACAGCACCGGGGCGCAACCGTGCATACGGTCCTACCCAGCATTTTTCGCCAACTGTCGCATTTTCGATGTGATTGAATTGGCGCACATCGCATCCGCCTTCGAAGGTCGAGTCGAGGATGTAGTTGTATGAACCAAGCCGTGCTCCGGCTTTGACCGTGGATTTACCGTAAATTTCGCAGTGACCGAATATTTCGGCGCCCGGTTCAACTTCGACTTTGGGGCCGAGGATGACGGTATCAGGGTTGTGAATGAGCACACCGGAATCCAGTTTTTCATCCACGATCTGGCGGCGCAAGGTGTTTTCGGCGGTGATGAGTTCTCGTGGGGAGTTGATGCCCATGAGGCTGATATCGTCGCCGCACTGCACTCCGTCGATGGTTAACCCTTCGCTTACGGCCAATTCAACGATATCGGTGATGTAGTACTCACCCGATTTGTTTTCATTTTTCAATTTTGAAAGTAATGGCCCAATGGTGTCCATTTTGAGCAGGTAGACCCCAGCATTGACTTCACCCGTAACCGGGCCGTGGACGTTCAGGTCATAATCCTTGGCTTCCACGATGGCCGTAATTCTGCGTTCAGGATCACGCACAACGCGACCAAAAGCGCCGGTGTCGCGGGGGGTGATGGTCATGAAGGCGAGGTCGCAGCAACCGACTACATTGGTAATTCTGTGCAGTGCTTCAACTGTGACCAGTGGGGTGTCGCCATTGATAACGAGACAATGGGTTGCTCCAGTTTTTTCTACGGCATCCCATGATACTTGGAGTGCGTGGCCAGTACCAAGTTGTTCATCCTGCGTGATGAATTGGTCGGCTTTGTCCGGGAAGGCGGTTTCCACGCCTTCTGCATCATGTCCGACCACGGTCAGGATGTTTTCCTGCATGATCGGTTTGAGCGCGGCATAAACATAGTAAAGCATCGGCTCGTTCAAAAGCGTCTGCAACACTTTTGCCTTGGCGGAATGCATACGTGTTCCCTTGCCTGCGGCCAGGACCAGGGCGGTGATTTTTGTATCAGGCATTATATTCTCCGTGTCTTTTGTTTTAGGCACGATCAATCTCAGTGCAATCAGTCGGAGGATAATTTACCTGCTAGAAGTGAAAAGGACAAGGACCGTTTGTGAAATCCCGTGAGGATACAGAGTGTAAAGAATCTTAAATCGAAGTTATCCGATTTTTTGAATATGAATTGAGAGAGAAAAACCATTGGGTATAGCCCCGCGAAGCGGCACCAAAAAGTTTGGGAGATTATCAAGAATTCTTCTCAAAAGGCCCTTGAGCTACCGGAAGTATTTCTAATACGCCAATCGGCCCAGTGATTTCATGATAAGCGTGCAACCCATGGCGAACATACCCGTTAATCCCATGCCGCAGGAGAACCCAGCCAGCAGAACCGGCGCGTAATGCCGCCATTGCTTGCCGTATTTCTTCAGGAAATAGAATCGACCGAGCAATGCGCCGATTACCTCCAGCAACATGCCATGCGGCGTTGATTGTCCCAGGCCACGCACCACTCCATAGACGAGTAGTACGGGTAATCCGAGCACGTTCAGCACCGAATACATGATCAGCCCCAGTCCGAGACCTGACAGTACAATGGGACCGGACAACGCCTCGAAAAAGAGTGAGTTGCCTTCAAGTGTCGAGGTTTGCATCAGCAAGGTATTCAATGCCTGCAAATGCCATAATTCCTGCGCAAACGGATATTCCGGGGACGGAATAGGTGCCAACTGCCATAGGAATTGCGAGAACAGAAGCGAGGATACCATGACGATGGGGAAGACGATGATTTCCGCCTTGATGATGCCGCGTAGGCTTGTTCCGGTCAGTTCGATTTGACGGAATTGGACTGTGGCTTCTCCATAGTTGTGGATGGGAATGGGCGCGTACCAGATTTCAAGACCTTGATAGCCGAAGAATTTGGCGCCGGCGATGAATGAGAATTCTCGAACCATGGGCAGTGCGATGAACTGACCGGCTACACCTTCCATTCGGGCTGTGATGTACGAGATTATTGGCGTGTAGATGAAGCCGTACAGCACGAAGAAAATCCATGGGAATGATGGCACCAGCCAAACGCAGAACGCGATGTAACAGAGTGTTGAAAAAACATAGATGCCGATGGATACCCAGAAGTTGATGTCACCACGGCCTTCAGGTGGATTGAACAGGGCCGAGAAATCCAGTCCTTTACCATCCGTATTTCGGAAAGATTTGACCACATAATAGATACCCACCGCGCCGATGGCTAGGCCCAGTCCGATACCGAAGCTCATGTAAAAATCAAAGTTGTTGGCGAACACTGTCTCAACGGTTGCCATACCCGGATGCCAGCGGTGCAGGACTCCATGGGAATACAGGATCGGGTTGGCGATGATGGTAATGATCAGACCAACCAGCCCGCCTATGACCGCCCAGAACGGCAGGACCATGCCGATAAACACTAGCCCCAGATCGAACTGTATACCTGTTGCCACTGCGGGCAAAAGGTCTTCAGTGTGCATGGTCAACTCAATCCACGGAATGGGAATCAGTCGGATTGGTTCACTGAACAGTAGTCCTGATAGTGCTGGCAACAATACATAGAAAAATCCAAACGCCAGTCCGATGACTCCGCCGATGGAGAACACCCGCCATTTCCAGCCGGTTTTTTTATCCTCGGTGGATTCGGCCAGTGCCATGGTACCCAATGCGCCAACCGGGGCCATGGGGAAGGGCAGTTTTTCCACATCCGAAGTGATGCGATACAGAGAATATCCCAGCCCGAAGTGGTCGATGCGCTGCACCAGTTGTGCGCCCACCAGCAGCATGATTGGTACCAGCCAGTCCGGGTGCATGAATGTGCGTTCTAGATATGATCCTGACCCAAGAGCCGGGGCTATCCAGTGTGGAATGAATTCGGTCAGTCCCAACATTCTCGCCGCGTCCGACTGCACGAGGTACTGGTTCCATAGCAGTCCTTGGAACGGCGAAGCCAATGCCGCGCCAGCCATATAATAAAGAAGGAAAATTTCTTGTTGTTTCAGATGGGTGTATGAGCGTTTTGCAATCTCTGCAAAGAGGATGATTGTCACCCAACGAGCGGCCGGGCCGATGCCCTGACCAATGACCAGTTGCAAATACATAGACCCCGGCATCATCAGGAAGCCTATGAAAATGGCACCAACTATCGTCTTCCAATCAAACCCCTCCTCGAACTTGTCGGGGGGCTTCATTAAGTCACGATACTCTTTTAGTTCTTTGTCGTCATACATCCAAGATGCCTCCGGCCCCCTCATCTCTCTCTTTTCCTAAACTTTATATCGCGCCTTTGGCGAAATTTGGTTGAGGCGGGGAGCCGTGCTTTTTATCGTTTGAGTGCTCTATTTTTTAATCATTTTATTTATAACACCTGCGCGTAAGCGCATACGGGATTCTTAAGGCCCTCGGCCTTAAGCCGCCAGAGGCGAAATCACCTATCAAATCCGCCGACAGACGGTCTTATCTTTCCTCATTCCCGCCACTACAACGGGAATACATTATAACTTTGTTCGTTGAACAATCCGATCATGGCCCAGAAGCCACCCATTAGGAAATCGCCGAGTATGAGTCCTATGAACAGGAAACGGACTCGATTGAACAGACTGGTCCCGCCGTAATGTAACACCAGATGGTTGCACATCCAGCCGAGGAAGAATGGGAACCAGAGTATCTTCATGCCAGCCGAATAAGCGGCCAAGTAGCCGAGCGGATGCAACGGCCACCATGGGAATTTATAATAGCAGAAAATCAAAAGGAACATGGCGAGCGCGCCAAAGCCTGCATAGGTGATGAGCCATTCGTTGGGACCGGTGGGTTGATCCACGAGCCGTTGTGCATTTTCGTAGTTGGCGAGCACGGTCTGAGTGGCCCAATCGAGATTGAGTTCTCGTAGGCCGTATTTGTAGCCGAGATAGAGCATGGTCACGAACGCGGTGACGAGTGCGAGCACCAGAGACAGACCGATGGCAACAAGTACGAGATTACGCTTGGGGGTTTCCTGTCGGATTTTGGAACCGTGGAAGAGCGTGGGCGCAATGGCCTCACGCACGTCGAGGAACAGGACTTTTTGCATGACAGCGGTGGCAGCCACACCCACGGAACCGAAAAAGCCGGTGCCGAACAATCCCATGAGACCGTCAGATGGCGCGGCAGTGAGTGTGAAATAAGGGAGTCCTCCCTGACAGACCAGACGGCTGGTTACCAGTGTGACGATAAGAAATGCGCAGGGTAGGAGTACAGCGGCCAGAAGCGGGAGGCCGAACCACCAGCCCCAGGCCATGAGAAAAATCATGCCGATGAAGAGCCCCCATAGCGGCCATGTGGGTGGTCCCCATTCATCGGGGATTGTGTCGAATTTGCCTTTTCCGTCCAGTTCAGAGCTGTGGCAGGTTGGGCGGAGGAAGCAAATGAAGGTTTCCTTGAGATGATGCCGAGCCAGCCAGATGAGGAAGATGAAGAAGATGGCGTATGCGCCGATGACCTGTGCACCTTCGGGACGGGCAAGGTCTGGGCCGAAGGTGGTTCCGAGTGCGGCTTCGGGGAGCTGCCACCCGAGGATATAAAGCAAACCGAAAAGCAGTCCGGCCATGAGATGAAACACCCACATGGAAAAGGATATCTGTCGGGTTGTCAGGAAGGCGAATCCGATAAACGCCGGGATGATGTAAAGTTTGAGCTTATAGAAACCGGAAAAGAGACCGAATTTGGGGAAATATGACCCGGCCAGAATGAGTGTCGGTATCTGCGGGACGGATGGATAATAGAATTGCAGCCCGTTGATGAGGTGCAACGCTCCGGCCATGGTCAGTCCGATGAGCAGATAGTTGTTGGACCACCATGAAATGAATTGTTTCTGGTCCAACGCGTCTCCCATGATCATGGGGACGCTCACCATTGGGAAATGGACCCGTTCGTTGACAACCCATTGGCGGCCGAAAAGGGTCATGAGGCAGATCATGACAAAGAAGGAGCCGAGAATGAACAGTGACCAGACAAACAAGGTGGGTAACCAGACGCCCCACGGGATGGCTGACAGAACTGCGGCGACACTCATTTCGTTGCCGCCGTCCAGCCCTTCGAAGAACAGGCTGACGGCATCGGCTGATTGCGGAAACCATGATTGGGGAAGAAGCGGTGTCAGGACTTCGGTCCAACGATAGGCATCCTTGGCGAATCGTTCCGGAGCTGTGATGTTGATGAAAAAGGTTTCGGTGAGACCGGCAAAGCCGATAGCCGTGAACAGGACCATCATTAGCCATATAACGAGTAGTTCAACCCCGGAAAAGAATGGGGGACGTTTGCTGAGTCTGGAGGAAAAGGCATCGAACACGAACAGCCATGTCACGATGAAGAATGGGGCCATAGGGAAATGTCCGCCACCCATTGGCGTGTTGTGCAGAACCGTGTTGTTCAGCGGCGTGAAAATGCACAAGGTCAGGCCAAGGAGCAGGCCGGTCAGAAGCGCGCGGAGGCGGAGTCTTCCGTTCATGCTGCCCCCTCTTTGTCGTTCAGTTCTTTTGCAATGGTTCGGTTCATGTCTTTAGCGTAACTGTCCACGGCTTGGTCATCCAGAGAACGCCATGCCAGCAGTTGTTTGCGGAGGTCATTGAGGAAGTTCCTGTTCAGGTTTTCCCACGCCTTGTGCTCCCCAGCCTCACGGTGGAGGATGACTTTGATCTGCCGGAATCCGGTGTAGAGGTCAGACGGGCAGAATACGAGTTTTACTTTTTGGCGTACCCCGAAATCGAACGGGGCAAGCCAGACGCGCAAGTCCATGGAAAAGCAGAGATCATCAGGGATGGGAATATCTTCGGACACACCGCTGACAAGGCCGGTGTTGGCCTCGACTTGTTCGAGGTCCAGGAAGTTGCATTGCATGTCATCGGTACAGAACGCGCCATGCGAGACATCGTGATGGGCCATGTAGTATTCGTGCAGGAATCCACCTGCGGAGTTGATTTCACGGAGTTTGATAAGGAAAGGCAGGATTACAACCAGTTCATTGCCTTCGGCTTTGGGCATGCTCCATGATTTGTTCACGTCCGGGATGGCGATATTGGCCGCGACTTTAGCCGGATAGATGGCTGAAATGAGTACCACGCCGATGACCAGAATCATGGCGGCTACACCGGCGGTTGAAGAGTAGTTGGCGGTCATGCCAGCCCAGAGCGGTGTTCCGGCGAGGAATGCCGAAGATATCTGGGCCAGAAGATAGCCGACCACCACAGAAATGACAGCAAAGGCGAGCGCTTCTGCAATGAACAGGAAGGCTACGTGCGGTGGAGCCAATCCGACCGATGTGTAGACTGCGATTTCCGGTTTGCGCTCATAGACTGAACCGATCATGGTGTTGAGTACGATCAATATGGAGATGCCGAGGGGGATCAGAATATTGGCCATGCCTGAATAGTTGACGGCGTCGGATGCGAAATAGAGCGAGGTGCCGTTTGGACCGCCCCGAAACAAGAGCATGCCGAATCGGTCGCCCATGTCGTCGGTTTGAGCAAGAGTGGCGTTGTCCGGTTTGACGGCGATACCTTTGAGCCTGCCAGCCCTGAGAGACAGCAGCATTTCGGCAGGCATGAGTATGGTTTCCGAACCGGGGATGTGCTGATAGCGGGATTCGGTAGTGACCACATCTTCGCCGTTTTCAATGGCTTCGGCTTCAACTTCGGACAACTGGGTGGCTGCCTGATTGGGGAAGATGATGGGCGTTATGGGCTCGCCGTCGAGGTCTGGGTGATCGTTCAGCCCTTCATCGCTGAAAACGCCGACAAGGGTGATCTTGGTGCCCCATGTTGTGAGCGTATTGCGTTCGGGGTCGAGCGGGTCTGCTCCCAGCTGGTTCGCCATGCGTTCGGACAGCATGACGACATTACGTTCGCCTTCCTTGAACCAGCGGCCTTTGATCAGAATGCGATCAAGTCCACTGACCTGTGGTTCGAGGTAGGAAAGACCGACCAGCCCACGAGCCTGTGCGGTTTTGTCGCCAAAGGAGATAGGGATGAGCGGTGCGCGGGATTTGTCTGCCGTGAAACCTGTGTCATACCATGCACGGGGAGCGACAACGCCCTTTCCGGCAAAGGCTGTTTCCACCACAGACAAGGCTTCTGCGGGGACATCTTGCCAGTTGAGATATTTGAGCATCAGGCCGGAGTAAGAGGCCTTGTCGCTGAACTGTGCCCACCCTGCCTGTCGCACGGATTTGACCGTGGTGAAGTTCATGATGGTGAAGGTAAGGATAACCAGTGTGGCAAAGGTCAGGAACGTGCGTACCGGACGGCGTTTCAGGTTGCCCACACCGAGCACAAAGGCCGCACCGAATGCAGCGGCAGGGCTGATTCCAGTCAGCTTGATATGGGCTGATCGTTTCTGGAGTTCCACCATTTCACGCTCGAATCGAAAGAATATGATGAGCGACACCAAAAGAGATAGCGCGAGAATGAAGAACGCGAGTATGACCACCATTGGTGAATAGGTCAGTTGGAAAGCGGGATGAACGAAATAGACTACGCCGATGATCAGCGTCAGGAACCCGAGGAAGGCGACAATTCGCTTCTTGATATCCACGAATGAGAAGAAGAGTCGTTCCATGCAATAGGCGAACGGCACGAACAGAGCCACATAGAAGAGTACGCCGATGAGTACGTCTTTCTGGGTCTTATCCACATCGTTATACACTCGGCTTGCCTTGGATAGGGAGGCTCGCGCTGCTTCAACAAATTTATCCCATTGTTTTTCGGCCTTGAATTTTCTGGCCTGAGCCAGTTCGTCATCGCCCTGTCGGCGTAGGTCTCGGATACGTTCGTTGATGATGCCTTTTTGTTCCAGATTGTCGATGCGCGGACCGATCAGTCCCCACATGTCTATGGCCGCCTGAAATTCCGTCATGGGTATCACCGGCCACTGACGGGCAATGAAGCCGAGTCCCTGTGGATGGTTCTTATCCGTGTTCAGAAGTAGGACCTTTTTATCCAGTACAGTGTCGGACAGCGTAAGTTTGATGGGTGTGTCCGGCTCAAGAAACAATGTGCCCAATGTGGATTTTCGTGTGTCCATGCGGCTGTACCAATAACTGACCGGCGGGGCCTCGGTGCGGCCGTCAATAAGTGTAGGCCGATAGAGGAACTTGAACGTTCGTGGGTCGAACATGTTAAACAGCGTGGTCTGAGTGCAACCAAAAAGGATGAGATCTGTTGCCTGTACGGTTCGTTTTAGTTTGATGCGATATGCCGATTTGCCGGTTTTGGGCTTATCGATGGCCCAATCGGCCAGACCGGTCAGTTCATTGAATTTGAACGCTTCGATGACGGCCTTGTGGTAGCTGACTTTTTTATTGGCGAGGCCGGGGATGCGGAAATTCCCTTGCGTGTCGACCATGCCGTAGTTGCGGGTTTGCCATTGGAAGGCGAGCACAACCATGCCTGTTCCGGGCCGATCCGGGAATATTTCACCTTTTCTGAGGAGATTGGCGCGCCCCTCAATGGTGACGAAACGGTCTTTGTTCCGTTTGCCTGCATCGGCGATAGGTTCATTGGCCAGAGCGTCGAGCAGGGATGTCACAAGTGTGGTCTGTTGGGCCAGAAAATCGAAATCAACACGGTCAACCGTGTCATAGGGCGTGCCCCAAGCGGGGCGAACATCGTGGACCGTCGCCAGAGTGAGTCCGGGGAATCCGGCCAGAGCCATGGGCTCACCGCCCAGTTCCGGGGTGTCGGGCAGGTAACTTTGCCATGCGCGTTTTCCCGGACGCAGGGTGTCGCTGAAAAGTTTTGCGATATCGCTGTTTGTTGCTTCAAGTCCTTTGACGGTCTCTTTCATGACCGTGTCCAGAGGGCGGAAAAATGCAGTGCGGTTGATTGACGGCTTGAGGTCGATAAGCCATCCCTTATCAAATCCGCCAACACCGTTGCCGTGACTGGATAGAAAGAGTGAAACATGGGCTGCGATTAGTGATTCACCAATAGTCTCACGCAGCGTTAGGGCAGAGGCGACGTCTTTGAGTTGGCCCGTAATATCTTCAAGGATGGAGGTTTCATGAACTGTGGCCGGTTGGATGAAGGCATTCAGTGCCGTGCGTTCCATGTTGGAGAGCGGGAAATCGGCAGTATTGGAATTGATCCAGTTGAGCCGTTTTAACGCCATGCGTTCACCGGCCAGATGCTTGATACGCTTCTGGTGATTTTCTTCTGTTTCTACTTCGTCAGTTTTTTGTCGGGCAAGCAGTCGTAGTCGCATCAACTCTTTGGTGATGTCGTCTTCCTGATTGCGGACCACGGCTTTGAAAGCTGCCTTGAGCAGGAAACGATCATCCTTATTTGTCAGATTTGCTTCGGAGAGAGGAACGCCGCTGCCGAGCAGTTGTAAGGTGCGATCTGTGTCGTGAACCAGTTTTTTAAGCGATTCTTTGCGTTTGATAAGATGTTCTTTTTCGGTAGCCAGCGCCCAAGTGAATTCACGCATGCCAGCTTGAGCCGAGGCCTTACCTGCAGTGGCGACCAGAAGAACGGAGCGTTTGGGTGTATTCTTTGCGAATCCTTCGGCCGTATCCATGAGTGTGGCGATTGAGGATGCTTCGTCAGCCCCCGGCGCATGGCCGTCCACCAATGCGGTGGAGTCATAGAATGTCTCGATGATGACCGTTTGTTTGGAAAGTTCGGGGTCGCTGCCTTGAATACGGCAATAAATCGTGTCAGCTGAGACATTGCGCCATGCCGCTTTTGCCGTGAGCCGTGTGGTGCCGAGGTGTTTGGGACTTTTTTGGGTGAATCCGGCACCGAACAGAGATTCGGCTTTCTCGCGGGAGAGCCAGAACGTTGGAAAATCTATCGGGGTCTGTTCGAACTTGTATTCGAACAAAGGTTTAGGCGCACGTCCTCCATCTCCTCCGCGTCCGATGAATACTAGTCCTCGTGCGCCGAGCATGGCCGCATTGTTCCAGTTCTTGCCGGAATCCATGTCCATGAGAACGATGGAACCTTCTACACTCAGTCCGTTGAAATCAGAGACTCGGCCTTGTTTTACGTAGATGAGCGGGCCGCTGATGCCGGGAGGTGTGACGGCTCCGGGAGACAGCGCATTGATCTGTAACTGTCTGAGGTCTACTGTCTGTCCTGAGTTTTCAAAGGTCAGACGTGCTCCCATTTTAATAGGAACAGGGATGTGGAATGATTGCCGTCCCACTGTTGCGTCGGGCAAGAGTTTTTTGAATTCGGCTTCCACCATATCCGCGGCTTTGGCTGCGCCGGTGGTTCCGAGAGATCGGTCTTCAAGGTTGGTGAGTTGGCGCAGAAAATCTACGCCATTGGCACGGGCCGGGAGGGTTATCGCCACAATCATGGCGAAACAGAGCAGGAGACGCAGTCCGAAACGCGTCATGGGTTACGCCCTTTCCTCGCCGTTTGTTCGGCCTGCGAGTTTGTCGCCGATACCGCCGACGGTGATGTCCAGTTCTTCACGTTTTTCTACACGATCCACTTGACCGTCACGCACCCAGATTACCCGGTCAGAGACATTGAGCATCTTATAGTCATGGGTGGCGGAAATGATGGTCACGCCGCGTTCCACCGAGAGCATCTGCAGCAGTTCGATGATTTCCTCACCCGTGGACAAATCGAGGTTGCCGGTCGGTTCATCCGCCAGAATGATGGATGGATCATTGGCCAGCGAACGAGCGACGGCCACACGTTGTTGTTGTCCGCCGGATAATTCCAGCGGCTTGTGTTGAAAGCGTTTTCCCAGCCCGACCAGTTTGAGCAGTTCAATACCCTTGTCTTGCGCATCGTCCGCATTCATCCCGGCAAAGGTCATGGGCAGGGTGACGTTTTCAAGGGCGGTCATGACCGGGATGAGATTGAAGGTCTGAAAAATGTAGCCGATCTTGCGGTTGCGGAGCCATGCCAATTCAAAGGCATCCAGTTGGGAGATATCCACTTCATCAATGAACACCTTGCCGTCTGTGGGTTTGTCCAGCCCGCCGATCATGTTGAACAGGGTGGATTTCCCTGAGCCTGACGGCCCCATGATGGAGATATATTCTCCGGCGAATATTTCCAGATCCACGCCTTTGAGCGCCTGCAATTCGACCTTTCCCATGGTGAAGGTCTTTGTGACGCCGATGACGCGGACAATGGTACGTTTTTCTTCGCTCATACTATTCCTTAATGTTCTGCGCGTATCGCATTGATCGGTTCCATACGTGCCGCCAGCAGGGCTGGATACAGGACACCAAGCAGGCTCAGGATACAACCGGCCAAAGTGGCAATGCCTACCGAACCGAGCATGGAAAGGATGGAAAGGTCGTGAATTGCCGTGAATCCGAAACGAATACTGTTTGTCAGGAGAGAGACAATGCCTCCGAGAAGTGCGCCGACACTTGCCCCGGCCAACCCTTGCATGGCTGCTTCGAGCAGAAAGATGCGCAGGATCATTGAATCCAGTGCGCCGAGACATTTCATGACACCAATTTCAGAAAAGCGCTCAGTGACGGACATGAGTTGGGCGTTAATAATGCCTACAGTGCACACCAAGAGGGAAAGAATGACGATCCATCGTTCCTTGGCAGACATTGTGACCACACTCTGCACCGCATCCACATCGTATCCCGCCTGAAGCAATGCTCGGGCTGCGTGTTTTCCACCGTGTTCAAGCAGTCCTGCCGCTATATCTAAATTAACCAGCACGAAACTCAGGAATGAAACGGCAAGCACCAGACTTGAGACCGTGATCATGGAACGGAAGAACCGAACCTTCAGGCTCTTGAAACTGATCTCCACCGATTTGGAGAAGGGAAGCGAGATAAGGCGGTCAACCTTTCCTGCGGGAATGTTCATGCGTATCCTTCGAATTCACTGATAAATATTCAATTCCTCCCATAGTAGGCCCAACCCGCATCCATGACAAGGATAAATGGACCGCAAGGGGGTGATTTTACGGAAAAGACTGATTTTACGGGGTATCGAATCGGCGATGTTTCATGGTGGCGTTGTTTGTCACATGCGACAAGCAGGTGTCGAGAAAGTCCATGGCCGCCTGATTCATGCGTTGATGATGGAGCATGACCCCGACACGTCCTGTCTGGATGGCTTCCTCGAATTCTTTGGTAAGCGCGTCCCATCCTTGGGCTGGATCAGCTTCGTTTCGGGTGTGCAGGTCAACGTTGATGGGAATGTCCGGTAAGGTATCGGGAAGTGGAACTTTGCGTTGCTCTCCGGCAGAACGGGAGACGCAGGCGTAGCTGAGTTCGATCAGAGCCTCGCCTGTTTGTGCGTCGAATCGATTCCACGGTGGAGTGAATGCCGGGTAGAAGGATTCCCCCATGATCGAGTTCAACCGGTCGTGTCCCCTTTTTAGGGCCTGTCTCTTTTCGGAGGTAGGACGCTGATCGCCGAATTCCGAGTTCTTGCCCGAGGTTTGGTGGCTGCGATGCTGCCAGCCGTGTTGATGCCAACAGAAGACCGGGCTGTCTTCGGCCCAATGTATGAGGATATCCCAACGGGCCTGCGTGAGCCATGCCGGAGTGACAGCCATGTGCAGGGGAATGTCATACTTAATGAACAGGTCCATCATTTGATGGCAGTTGTTACTGGGAACGGCTACGTCATCGGCACGAAAGAATATTTCCGTTCCGGCCGGGGCTGTGTCGAGCAAATGGCCTATTCTTTGTATTCCGTCCGTAGACGGGGAGAGCCATAGCGATGAAATATGTGTTTTGACGATCATGAGGGATCAGGACTCCACGCCTTTGATGACCACCAGTGTGAGGTCGTCCTCGCGAAAGTCCGACCCGGAGAATTCAAGTACTGCGTCACAGAGTTCTTTCATGATGGTTTGTGCGTCTTTGTCATTGTTTTTTCGAATAATTTCACGGATGCGGTCGCCGCCGAACATTTCTCCGGCGGGGCTGTGCGCTTCCCATATGCCGTCAGTACAGATGAAAATGATTTCACCTGGATCAGGCAAATCCATGGTTTTTTCGTGGAACTTCCATTCCGATTCGACTCCCAGAGGGATGTCTGCGCCTCTCAGTTCCGTGAACGTGTCGGTTGCCGGGGCATAAACCAAGGGTTGTTGATGACCTGCGTTGACCCACGTTGCTGTTTGTAATGTCGGGTCCATGACCATGAAAAAGAGGGTCATGAATCGGCCTGTTTCGCCGATGTCATGCGTCAGATGTTTGTTGGCCCGGGCGATGTTTTCCGTGGCTGATCCCGGCGTTGCTGCATTCTGTCGGATCACGGCCCGTCCTGCTGTCATGAGCAGGGCTGCGCCGATACCATGACCGGATACGTCGCCCACGGCAACAGCCAACTGTCCGCATGAATCCAGATCGCATTGGATGAAATCGTAAAAATCACCGCCGGTTTCGTCCGAGAAAAGACTGACACCCGCGATATCCAGTCCCGGAAAATCGGGTTGCTCGGACGGCAGGAAATGTTGCTGGACCTCCTTGGCGATGAGGAGCCCTTCGCGCATACGGACACCTTCACGCAGTGCACCGATCATGGTGTTTGTATGTCCGGCGATAACGCCGAGTTCATCCGAAGTGGTCACGGGGACGCGGCGGGTCAGATCGCCTTGTGCTATGTTTTCAAGGACCATGGTTTCTGTGTTGAATAGGAGCCGAAGATTTTTGGTATAGGAAAAAATCAGGTTGACCACCATGATGAGCAGAAAAGCCATGATGAAGATGATTTCAAGCAGGACCGAGCGGTTCAGGAAGCCCACGGCCGACATGGTCAGTTCCTGATTCGCCAGCCATTGTACATCACGGATGATGACCAACAAAAGAATGGAAGTAATCAGACAGATGGTCAGGGTGGCTACAAAGGAAAATTTGCGTGTCATGGGTGTCAGTTTGCGCGGCGGATCGTATTCGGCCTGCCCTGTTAGGGCTGTGTTGATAACCGTACGTTCTCGCTCAAGGCCGAGGTCCAGTCCGGCAAAAAAGCCGATGGTGAAAATGCCTAGAGCCAGTTTAAGTCCACTTTGTAGGATCGGAAAGCTGTAGCCGAATTGTAGGATAAGGGCGGCCATCAATCCCGCGCCAAGAAACAGGAGCAAGTCCATCCGAAATTGTAGAAAGGCCTGCCGGATTTGTGGGGCGGTTTCGACCAGTTTTTTTTGGATGAATTCGCGGACAAGATAGGCTGTTGCCATGGGGACAAGAATGACCAAACCAAGCTCCCAGACCGGGAGCCGTATCATGAAAGGTCAGACCCGGCCGCCGTATATGGCCCCGCCAAGCACGGCGAGCAGGTAATAGGCCAGAGGCCGGATGGCGGACATTGTCGTTCCCTTCTGCATTCGAACCGATCCCTTTTTTGTCTTCTATACCTTTGCCAAGAGGCACGATCTTGTTTAATCATAGGTCAGTGTCCACCTCGTGGACAAGTCTTAATTCTGAAAAAGGCAGTGTCGAACCGATGAAAAAAAAGTGTACGATTATTTTGGCGGCAATGGTTTGCTCCGTACTGTTCTTTGGAACAATGGCTTTGGCCGGAGATGATTTTCCTACATCCCTTGCGGGTTTTTCGTTGGGGGATGATGTCAAAAGTTATTCTGATTATTGTCATTTGGAGAAGGCTGTTCCTGGTTCGGATGCTCCGTTTTTGAGCGAAGCTATTATCAAGTCTGACGTTCTGCCCGGCGTTAGGGGTGGAAGTTTGATCTTTGGCAACTGTAACCACAAGAATGAACTTGTTGGTATCAAGTTGAAATTTCATGATCGTGGCAAAGGACTTTTTGACAAACTGTACAAACGGTATGAGAAGAAATTTGGTGAGCCTGACAATTACGTGGGTGATGCCTTCAAGAACGTCATAGCCTGGCAGTGGGTGTTCAAGAATGACAGCAAGGAAGAAGTTGCCTTAGTGCTCATGTGGAGTCGTAGCCAGCAGATGCGCCCCGGTGTTTCTATTAAGCTGACGCATAAAACTCGCGTGAAGCAAGAACTAGATTGTTATTTGGCGATGGATGAAGATAAAAAGATGAATGAAAAGAGAAGTCGGATCAAGTCTCTGGATCAATATATTCCCCGCTAGGCATGGCTGAATATCTTTGGAATGGCCTTGGTGTTGTTGCACCTGACGCATGGGAACCTGCCGCTATCGAGCGGGATGGGTTGACTCTTGCCGAGGGTGGGCAGCCAGTATGCGAACTCAAGTGGAACCGCATTCGCGGTTCCTTTTCTTTTGAAAAGCATATCAAGAAGCTCACTAAGGGCCACAAAGGAGCGGCCATAAGCGGTGTTGCCGATGAAGAGACGCCTCCCGCTTGGAATGATGCCTTGAAAATATTGGCTGAATCCGGTCTTCGTTCCCGGAGTTTTATTTGGCAGGCTTCCGGTGTGCGTGGCATTGGTGCAACCTTGTATAATCCCGGTACCGGACTGGCCGCGCTGGTGCAGTTTTTTATTCGTGCCGAGTCCGATGAAGATCGGGCTGCTGATGTTTTGGCTTCGCTCCGTGATTATTCGAGTGGGAAAAGTCTGCCATGGACCATGTTTGGAGTGACCGCGCGAGTTCCGGCAGAGTTTATTCTCGATACATTTTCGTTTCAGCCAGGGCATTATCGTGTTCAATATTGGCGGCCTAAATCCGGTAAGATGTCAGAGCGTGTTCCGCCGGGGAAAGGGCCGGGAACCCAACTTACGTTTGAACGATTTGCGCCGGCTTCGGTTTTGCTGCGGCATACCGGTTTGGCCGAATGGATCGCTGAGACCGTGAAGGAAACACCTGAAATCGAGGCTTTTGCAAGTCAGTCGTCGAGAGTTGCGTGGAACAGTGCCCTCAAGACATCGTTGCTTCGTAAGACATTACGGCGTGAAGTGTATTCTCAAGGGCGGGCTTGGACGACTGAAACAGGGAATGCCATCCTTTCTGTGTGTGCGTCGGGGACAGTCCCTGCACCTGAAATTTTGTTTGCCGATATTTGTGGGAGTTACGCACTTGTTCAAGAATAAATTGTCTGAACCTGTCATCTCGCGCGCCGAGGCCCTGAATATGGTTCCAGTGAAGAACAGGGCCGTGGAAGAGACTGCTTTGCCTGATGGTTTGGTGCGGCTGGCATATCCCTTGGCGATAAAACCGTGGTTTGGACGGTTGGCTGAAAAGGTCGGTATGTGGGACAAGAAACCCATGATCAAACAGGTTGAACTTGATGAATTGGGAACGTTTGTCTGGGAACGAATCGATGGCGAACGTTCTGTTCAACAAATTGCCGCAGAACTGGCATCGTTTTATGAAGTGCAGCCACGCGAGGCCGAGTTGAGTGTGACCGCGTTTATCAAAACGATTGGTCAACGAGGGATTATTGGGTTGAAATAGTTTTTTTGGGTGGACGTCTCCCAATCAGCCTTTGGCTGATTGGTCATCTCCTTTTTTATAGAATGCGTTGCGTGCATCCGCAGTGAAAATGCAAACGGTATTATTGTAAAGGTTTCGCCTTTATGGCGACCTGCTTTTTTTGAGGCGAAAAAAAGGAGGCAAAAAACGCCTTCTTCGTTGTGCGTCTGATAGCGGACCCAAGAGCCTGTACGCGGCTTCACTGCCCGACAGGATTGTCTGTGGCACAGACTCGGTCGGGCTACGTTTCGCCGCGCGGGACAGGCTCTAAGGCCCGTTATCAATTTCTCGTCGTTGTGAGGGATTTCTCGGTGTAGGTGTTTGTTTTTGATTTGGGTTTTCGATAAATGCATACATATTTTTTGGTGTTTTATGCCATCGTGATAAATATATTTCATCATAGGTGTTTACTTTTAATTCCAAACTCTTCGCTCACCATAAAGGGCCTTGGGGTGTTTAACACCCCAACATCGCTCTCTCTCCGAAGACGAATTCTTTCCCGCTCAACCAGACGAAGACGGGAACCAGCCCTTGATTGGCGGTTTAGAAGCTGACCAATCGAAGGAGGCGGCTTTAGTCGGGGGATTAGACAATTTGTCTTAAACTGAAGGATAACGGGAGAGACAGGGCTTATATTTTTGACAGGGTGGAGCCGACTCGATTGGATCAGATTCTTACCGCAGATCATGGGGGCGGCCAAGCTCGTAAAGCGCCTTTTCTTTCGTCTATTTCTTTTGGCGCAGCAAAAGAAATAGACTCCGCCGGAAGGGCGCGCTTTAGCGCAATCTTTAAAAAAATAAAACGCCGTCCTCAAGACGGCATCCTTATTTCTTTTCCCTCAATGGAGGCAGCCTCCATCCTTCTTCAGGCCCGCTGCTCGAAGCGCTCCCTCTACTTCCAGTAGATGGTCGCCGTCCGCTCTCCAAATTCCCGAGCTTTTTTTACATCGACCCCAAAATATAGATCAATCCGCCGTTTGAATCGTTTATTCATTTTGTCCAAAACAACATAAGGTCCGCCGAGTCCTTCAATATGTACTTCGGCCTGATTCCCCAAGCCCATGGGAATAAGGTCGCGCGACACTGCCACACTTTTCATGCCGGGTTTGAGCTTGTTCGCCCATGCCGCAACAAATGGATTGCCGTCTGTCTGCCCCCGCGTCGAGTTGTATGCCGTCACCGTCACCTCCAGACTTTTCCAGAATACCGGATTAGGAATACTCAACCCTGCACTCACAAAGGTCATCAGCCCGACCACGGTCATGGAAAGAATAAAATATTTCATAACTCAGTGCGTTACATGAGGAAATAAAGATCGGCAAGACAATGTCGTTAGCGTCATCCTGTTTGGTTGTTTTCTGATGAATTGTTTATGATTCGGTGCAATATGCTGCGAATCGCTTCAGCACCGATGCTGATTCCGGTGTTTCAACCACCGCATCGCGAAGACTATTTGCATCCCCACCCTGATCCGTGATTTTCCCTCGCAATTGTTCAATATAATAGCAGATGGCCTCGGCATTGAATTCCGGGTGAAACTGTACTCCCCATGCGTGGTTGCCTACACGGAAACATTGGTGTGGATCATGGTCGCTGGCAGCGAGCACAGTGGCGTTCGGTGGCAGGCTGAGTGCGGTTTGGGAATGGGTGACATGGCCCTTGAAAAATGAGGGCAGACCGCCAATGAGTGGGTCGGCCATGCCGTTTTCGGTCAACGTGACATCGACGGTACCAATTTCCAATCCATTGGGATGAAATCCGGCCTCGCCGCCCAGAGCATGAGCCATCAGCTGATGGCCGAAACAAATGCCGAGCATGGGGAGTTCCGTATCAATGGCTTCGCGCAACCATTGGGTCGTAGCGGTTATCCATGGTAGATCATCTGTGACCATGTCGTGGGAGCCGGTGATGACACACCCTGCAATGTTGGCCGGATCGGGCAATGATGCGCTCGTGCGGACGTCCACACAGAGGCAATCTTCAAGGGACAATCCCATGCCATTGGCTGTCCAGTGTTCGAAATCGTCGTGATCGTGGGTGAACTCTTCAAAAGTGCCGCCGGTTTTGATGATCAGGATTTTTTTCATGAAAGACCTGCGAAAGCGTTTTGGAGTGAATGAAAGATTGGATGATGGCGCAAGGTATCCAGACTGTCAACGGGCCGTGTGTAGACTTGAATTGTTACCCCGCTTTGCGGTATTGTATGGCAAGCACAGGAGAGTATAATGGACTATATTAATATTGTCAGACAGTTGAGTCGCCGAGATTTTATGAAAGCCGGGGGCATGACAGCCCTTGGTCTCGCTTTTGGCGGATGTGCAAAAAACCCTGTTACTGGCGAGAATCAGTTTATGCTGGTCAGTGAGGAACAGGAAATTCAGATGGACAGAAAAGCTTCGCCGCAACAACTGTCCAACGATTATGGTCCAACGCAGGATCTCGCGCTCAATGAATATGTGAGCGGCGTTGGCACGTCCCTGTCTGATCAATCGCATCGGCCGCAGATGCCGTACTCCTATCGTGTGGTCAACGCCAATTACGTCAATGCCTACGCCTTTCCGGGTGGGACCATTGCCTGTACTCGCGGCATCATGCTTGAAATCGACAACGAGGCTGAACTTTCGGCCTTGCTTGGACATGAGATAGGACACGTCAACGCTCGGCACACTGCGGCGCGTATGAGTTCGCAAACCGTCATCGGTACATTAGCCGGTGTCGGTGGTGCGGCGGTGGGCGCAACATATGGTGGAACTTGGGGAGCTCTCGCGGGTGGTCTCGGTGGCCTTGGCGCAGGGTTGCTTCTGGCATCATACAGTCGCGACGACGAGCGGCAGGCAGACAGCCTTGGTATGGAATACATGACCCGTGCTCAATATAACCCGGACGGCATGATAGGATTGATGGAAATGCTCAACGAACAGCATGATCGGGAGCCGAGTTCCGTTGAGATCATGTTTGCGACTCATCCAATGAGTTCAGAACGGTTGGCTACGGCGCGTAAACAGGCCGTTAATAAATATATGGGAGCCGGAGAGTACGCCATCTATCGCGAGCGGTATATGGACAACACCGCAGAACTCCGTAAGATCGGTCCGGCCATTAAGGAAATGCAGGACGCAGAAAAGCTTGGCGGTCAGAAGAAGTACGATGAAGCCGAGGAAAAGATGCAGTCCGCCCTGAAGAAGGTTCCGAACGATTACACCGGCCTTTTGCTTATGGCGAAATTGCAGATGGCCCAAAAAAAATATGAAGACGCTCTGCCTTACGCCATGGAAGCCAGACGAATTTATCCTGATGAGGCACAGGCCAGTCAATTGAGTGGGGTGCTTTTGATTCAATCCAAACAGTATTCCCAAGCGCATGACAATTTCGAGGCCTATGACAAGGCGTTGCCCGGCAATCCTTATTCCAATTTTTTCAAGGGCTACAGTCAGGAAGGCATGGGCAACAGGGAAGAAGCTGCCCGTGAATACTACAAATTTCTTCAACAGGTCCGGCAGGGTGATCAAGCCGGTCACGCTTACCAACGTCTCATCGATTGGGGCTACATCAAGGGCGAGGTGCGACCTGTGCGCGACCCCATGTCTTATCTGGGATAACGGCTTTCGATAGCGGTGGCCTACCGGCGTTCGCTTTTAGCGGGACCAGGGCGCTGTCCTGGACTCTCCCAAATTTCTTATAGCGCCTTCGGTGAGCATTCATAGTCCGAAAAAGACTTTTAGTCCTGATGCAAATCGGGTTTCGATTTAGCTGACTAAGATCTCGCGAAGCGATACAAAAAGTTTAGGAAAAGAGAGGGATAGGGGGTCTGGGGGGAAGGGAGAGAAAGAACCCTTTACAAAGGGTTTTTCTCTCCCTTCCCCCCAGCCGTCGGAGACTTCTTAAACTACCCGCCGCACTTGGTATAAGCGCAGGATTTGCAGATGTGGCAACCTTCTTCGAAGACGAGCGGTTCGCCGCAATCCGGGCAGAGTTCCTTGTTGAGCGATGCGACCTGTACGTCAACGCGATCACCACTGAGATAGCGGGATTCGAAGACGTGGGCGATGGCATCGGGAATGGATTTGACCAGATGCTTTTTCATGAACTTGGGATTCTCGCCGCCGATACCCTTGAGCTGTTCGACGATCTCGCGCACTTCAACGCCGGAACGCAGGGCAAGAGAGACAAGCCTGCCAATGGCTTCGGCCTTGGCGGTGATTGATCCACCGGATTTGCCGATGGTGGCAAAAACTTCGAAGGGTTTGCCGTCCATCTCGTTGACGGTCAGGAAAAGCATCCCGAGACCTGTGGCGATTTTTTGGGTGAATCCGTAAATGACATCCGGGCGATCCTGAACAACGGAAGTATCTTCTTCTTTTTTCTTGTCGCTTTCGCCAGTGCAGAGAACTTGGGATGTTTTGGAGCCGTCGCGGTATACCGTGACGCCCTTGCAGCCATATTCGTAGGCCTTCCAGTAGATGTCCCAGATGTCTTCCTTGGTGGCGTTGCTGGGCAGGTTCACGGTCTTGGAGACGGCATTGTCGGTGTGCTTTTGGAAAGCTGCCTGCATTTTGAGATGCCAGATAGGCTCGATATCCATTGATGTGACGAAGACGGTTCGTAACTCTTCGGGCAGATGTTCCATCTTTTTAATGGTGCCGATCTTGGCTATTTCTTCCATAAGGTTGGCGGAATAGGCTCCGGCATCCTTGACCGCAGTTTCGAAAAAGGGGTTGGTCTCGACCAACTTGTCGTTGTCCATGACGTTACGTACGAAGGACAGGGCAAACAGCGGTTCTACGCCGGAGGAACAGCCTGCTATGATGGACAGAGTGCCGGTGGGCGCGATGGTTGTGGTCGTGGCGTTGCGGTAGGGGCCGAGATTGGCCTCACCGAAAATGGACTCGACGTATGTCGGGAAATGGCCGCGCTCGGTAGCGAGGGTCTTGGATGCGCTCCGGGCTTCGTCCTGCACGAATTTCATGACGCGCTCACCCATATCTACGGCAGACTGGGAGTTGTAGGGAATTTTGAGCTGGTAAAGCAGGTCAGCCCACCCCATGACACCGAGACCGATCTTGCGGTTCATCTCAACGGTTTCGGTGATCTGAGGCAAGGGGTACTGGGAAGCGTCGATGACGTTGTCCAGGAACCTGACGGCTAAGTGTACGATGCGCTTGAGTTCATCCCAATCCACTTCGGAATCGTGACCGTTTTTGCCTTTGGCGAAGCACTTGCCGAGGTTGATGGAGCCGAGATTACAGGCTTCGTAAGGCAGCAAGGGCTGTTCGCCACAGGGGTTGGTAGACTCCATGTCACCGAGTTTGGGCGTGGGATTGTCGCGGTTGATACGATCCAAGAAGACGATCCCCGGATCGCCGGATTCCCATGCCTTTTGTACCAAAATATTGAAGACGTCACGGGCATTGAGTGAGCCCACTTTTTCGCCGGAATTGGGGGCGATGAGATCAAAGTCTGCTTTTTTCTCAACAGCCTTCATGAATGCTTCTGTCAGTCCGATGGATAGGTTGAAGTTGTTCAATTCTCCATCGCGTTCTTTGGCCTTGATGAAATCCATGATGTCTGGGTGGTCGACGCGTAAAATGCCCATGTTCGCGCCGCGTCGGGTGCCGCCCTGTTTGATTTGTTCAGTGGCGCAGTTGAAAATCTTGAGGAAGGAGAGAGGCCCGGATGCCACACCGCCAGTGGAACCGACCACGGAATCTTTGGCGCGTAGGCGGGAGAAAGAAAATCCTGTGCCGCCGCCGGACTTATGGATCATGGCTGCGTGCTTCACGGCGTCGAAAATACCTTCGATATCATCCTCGATTGGCAGGACGAAACAGGCGGCCAATTGTCCGATGTCGGTGCCTGCGTTCATGAGAGTGGGGGAGTTGGGCAGGAAACGATATGAGGTCATCAGTTCGTAGAACTCACGCGCCAGCTTGGTGGATTTGAACGAAGACTCCTTATACTTGTCTTCTTCTTCAGCAATGGCTGTCGCCACTCTCCAGAAGAGTTCCTTGGTGGTCTCGTAAGTGACCCCCTCGGTGTCTTTCCGTTGGTAACGCCGTTTCAAAACTATCTTGGCGTTTTCATTGATAATCGGGTCGGAAAGACTTGCGGGCATTTTGAGTTTTGACATGGATGAACCTTCGTAAGCTGTTGAAAAAATTGTATTTATCTAAAAAAGTAGCGGAAAGTGAATGTAGGCACTAGAGAATATCTAGATTATAGAAAGCAGACGAAAAACGCCAGCGCAAATTGCATTTTCATGCATAAAGACCGGGAAGCCTTGACCTGTCTTGGTTGTCAGCTTTGAGGGTCTTATCAAAAATAGTTATTATTTCATTTTTGGTATTTTTTACACCATTTTTGAAGGGCGTGAGTAACGGAAAGGGGATTTGAGTCATCAACAAATAATGTCACTTTAGCTCATGAGATTCAATCACGAATATAACAGGGGACTTGTTGACTCAGGGAGGGTGAAATTCGTCTTAGATATCAAAGTGGGGATTATTCATACGCCAGTGAGACCTGGTGGCGGAGGGTCTCGGCCAGGCGTTGATCCGAACCGACAAAGTCACAGGCTGAGTATACGTTTGCCACACTACCGTTGTGATAAACAACGATGGTCTCAGCAAATGCTTCCACTTCGTCGGCATCGTGGGTGACCATAATCATCGGGATGTCGAAAGTCTCCAGTACCTTGGCCAGTTCATTGCGCATACGTATGCGTAGAGGTTGGTCCAGTGCGCTGAAGGGTTCATCCAGCAGCAGAAGCTTGGGGGAGGGAGCCAACGCCCGGGCCAGTGCAGTTCGCTGTTGCTGTCCACCTGATAGTGCAATCGGTCTTTGTCCTGCGATTTTTTCAAGGCCGAACACATCAATTAATTCTTCTACGTGCTGTTTTTCTTTATGACCAAGTCTGCTGAAGAGCGGCTTGAGGCCAAATCCGATGTTTTCTCGGACGGTCAGGTGTGGAAATAGTGCATAGTCCTGAAATACGTACCCGACATCGCGGCATCGAGTGGGGACATTAATATTCGCTTTGGAGTCGAAGATAACGTCTCCGTTAATTTTAATGTATCCTTTGTCAGGTGTAAGCATGCCCGCTATGGATCGAAGGGTCAGGGTCTTGCCCGAGCCGGACGGCCCGAACAGTACCAAGGCCCGGTCTGTCGAGAAGAACTCCGAGCGGAGGAGAAATTCATCTCCTCCGCTTCGCATATGTTTTGTGATATCAAGTTCGAATTTCATGACACTAGATGGTTTTGTTAGGGGCGTTTGAAGCCGCGTCCTTCCAACAGGGAAGCACCGGCATCGCTGCGGACAAATTCTACAAAGGCCTTGGCGATGTCCTGCTCGCTGGATTGCTTAAGTACTGAAATAGGGTAAGTGACAGGCTTTTCAAGGGGAATTTCCTCAATGATGGTAACGGTTTTACCTGCTTTGACGGCATCAGTACGGTAGACAAAACCACAATCGATTTCATCGCGGGACAGGTAATCAAGGATCTGACGAACGGATTCGCCGAAGATCATCTTGGGCGTCAGTTTTTCATACAGATTTTGAGCGGTCAGTGCTCCCTTGGCGTATTGGCCGGCAGGAACTGTCTCGGGTGTGCCGATTCCAATGGATTTTACGGCTGCTCCAGTGAGGTCATTCAACGTTTTTACGCCAGCCGGATTGTCTGCCGGGGTTGCCAGCACCAGAGAGTTGCGGGCAAAGACCTTGGCGTCGGTCTTGTTGACAAAGCCTTTGTCTATGGCCTTTTTCATCCATTTGGGATTGGCGGATGCATAAACATCAGCCGGAGCGCCCTGTTCGATCTGGCGGTACAAAGCGCCGGATGAAGCAAAGTTCATAACTACATTCACGCCGGGATGGGCCGTTTCAAAGGCAGGCTCGATGTCGCTGAAGGCATCGGTCAGGCTGGCGGCGGCAGAGACGATGAGTTCCTGTGCCGTGGCACCTGTAGCGGTTCCTGCAATGAGAAAGAGTGATAAAACAATAGAGGCAAAAATAGTCGTTCGTTTCATGATGACTCCTTGAATGGTCGTTAACAACGAGGTTTCAATAATTTGCTCGTGGTCATTAGGATGATCACGCAGACGATACTGATGATGAGCACCAGTGTGTTGGCGAGTGCATTGTTCCCGGCTTGAACCGCAGAATAGACGGCAAGCGAAAGGGTTTGTGTCCTGCCTGGAAGGTTACCGGCCACCATGAGGGTGGCACCGAACTCTCCCATGGCACGGGCAAAAGCGAGCATCCCCCCGGAGAGGACCCCCCTGAAAGCCAGCGGGAGGGAGACACGAAGAAAGACAGCCAGCTCTCCTTGTCCCAAGGTGCGGGCCGCGTTTTCATAGTGTGCGCCGACCCCCTCGAGTGCGGCGCGGGCGGATTTGAATACCAATGGAAAAGCAACCACCGTGGCAGCGATGACCGCCCCCTGCCAGGTGAACATGAGTGTAATATTGAAGTGCTCTTGCAGCCAGCTTCCGATAATCCCTCGGCGTCCGATGAAAACGAGCAGGTAGTATCCGAGCACAGTAGGGGGCATGACCATGGGCAGTGTGCATACGGCGTCCAGAAAGTCTCGTCCGGGGAAATCCCATCGGGCAAGTGCATAGGCAGCGGCTACGCCAAGAACTAACGCCCCCAGAGTCGCCAGTCCTGCGACTTTGAGAGTCAGTAACAGTGGTCCTGTAAAGGCCACATCGGTAAAATCAAACCACATCATATCCATGACAAGTCCATCAATAAGAAGTCTGGCAATATATTTTTACAGCGTACTCGTATTCTCCACCGGAAAAGTATAGTAATTTGTTGCCCATCAATGCATTATGCACACACAAAAAGAATTGTAAAGCATAGAGCAACTGTCACGAATATACCAAAAAGCGTGACAGTTGGCTTTTGACGGGCGGTAATGAGTACTCTTTGTCGTGTATTATGCACAAAATAACATAGTAGAGTCCGTCTTTTGCTGCCATGTACAGTGATAAATTGTGTATCTACCTTTATTGTTCATCGTGATAGTATGATTTTACTGTGCATGACCTTTTATCTTGGCTGATGCAAAGGATGGAAGGTTCTATAGAGCTTTCACGCCGCTTTTGCGTGTAATTTGTCATGTGCATAAAGAAAGAATGGAGGGGGCCGGAGATGGTCCGGGAGAGAGAACAGCCCCTCTCATGATCGGGCGGGGCTGTTCGTGTGGCTGGGAGTATTCGTTATTTTTTGAATACGTGGAATTCATACCCATATGTGCCGGGGTAATCCCGATACTGCGCGATTTCCTTGCGGGTTATGTCGATGATGGCTCGTCCATTTTCTCTCGAAGGAAGTTCCCCATATCTCTGTCTGTTCCCATGGTATGGTCCTTCAACCATCCATTCAGAAAGTCGAGCAGTTCAAATGTTACAGTGGCGCTTCCGTCCTTGAATTGTTCTTGCAGTTTGACTGCCTGACCTGTGAGTTCGTCGTGTTCTTTTTTATGGTTTTCATACTCCGGATACTTTTGTTCCTGCATGAATTTTTCTTCGGTATCAAAGTGTTCCACCGTATAGACGATGAGATCATCGAAAATTTTCACGATAGCAGACTGCTCCTGTCCTTCAATTGTAGCGGTATGCATCATGTTGAGAATTTCAAACAGGTTGCGGTGCTGTTCGTCTATTTCTGGAATGTGGATCATGTTTTCTTTGGTAAAATTGATGAAAGACATTGGAGAACTCCTCTATTGATATAGTTAGAGAGTGCTAATGCCTGTCCATCCGTCGCCCGGAGGGATGCGCATCATGGTTTTGCATCGTTTGAAGAAAATAGGGCTTATGGTGTCACTAGGGCATTTCTTCATGCACAGTTTAAAGAGTTCAGCAGCTTCGTTGAAGTCGCCTTGCCTATAGAGGCCTAATGCCTGTTTAAATGAGGGCAGTAACGATTTTTTCTCTGCAATCAGAGGTTCAGGGTCGGCATCAAAGACTTCGTAAAGCGCCACGGGAATCTGTTTTCCCTTGACGCGAACCGTGTCGATTTCACGTAGATTGAAGGCTGTAGGGTCGGGGAGTTTCTTGTATACGCTGTCGGATATCACGATATTGACACCGAAAGTTTTGGTGCAAGATTCGATACGAGCGGCTAAGTTGACCACATCGCCGATGACCGTGGCCTGGAGGCGTTCGTTGGTGCCGAGCGCCCCGAGTGTCACCTCGCCGTAGTGTATGCCAATGCCGGAGGCGATCGGTTTTTTAGCTTTCGCGGCTCTGTTTGTGTTGAATCGTTTTATACGATGCTGCATGGCAATAGCGGCTTGGGTCGCACCCTCGGCATTTCCATCTTTGAACAATGCCAGAAGAGCATCGCCGTGAAAGCTGTCCACGAACCCCTTATTGTCCGCGATGGGTTCGTTTACGGTCAAGAAATATTTATTGAGAAACTGGATGACATCCAGATGGGTCATGTCCTCGGAGAGTTTAGTGTAAGAACGGATGTCACTGAACAGGATGCACATCTCATGATTCGCGTGACTATTCAGAGCAAGGTCGCGGTATCTGCCCTTGCCCAGAAGTGCTAGGAATTCCTTTGGAACAAATCGGGCATAGGAAGCCTGCTGCTCTATGATGTCGAGTTGTGCCTGTTTGTTAGTTTGTCGGAACAAGCAAATAGAATAAATACCGGCCATGATAAGGATTGATAGGGGAATAAGTACCATGGACATCTTGGCTAGGTATGCCTTGGGGCGAGCTGTGAGTTTGGCTACAGGCACATGGATCATGATTATCCATTTTCCGGCATCACTGGTAATTTGAATCCCTGCCAGTTCCGAGATGAATTCTCCAGGGTCAATGGTGGCGTATGTAAAAAGGCCATTTTTCGTTCTGATTTGGCCGTTTACTGTATTGACGATATTATCCCATTCCTTCGGAAAACTTGCTTGAAAGGTGAGGTCTTTACCTCCTTCACGCATGAAGCCCCATTCTTTATCTGCGTCATTGGACCGCAGCCAGTACCCTTTGTCGTTGAGTAACATGGGTTTTTCGCTTGATCCCTCAGTCCCGAGTTCCATAATGCGGCATAGGTGATCTCCGAAGTAGTTGAGCATAACCACCCCGTGTCTCGTCCCTTCGGAGTCGAATAAAGGAGCTGCGATGCGCATGATGGGCTTGGGAATAGCGCCGGGATCACAGGAATTCGTGTCTAGATCCAGTGCGGAAATGTACAGTTCACCGACCTTCAGTTTGCGGGAACCTTTGTGGTAGTACCTTCTCCCTTTATCTTGCAAAGCCATGTTCTCCGCCACTGAGGGGTTGCCTTCGTGGTAATCAATGCGGAAAAGTTCCATGCCTTGTCTGTCCAGATAGCGGATATTGTCATATGTTTTTTTATCCAGAGAGAAAAAAAGTAGGTTTTTGGCGAGAATGGCGGTCATGTGGCTGGTGAAGACCTGTTGTGACTCCTGCATTTTAGAAAGTAGGCGGACATCTGCCACGATATTTTCGAATTCAAATTTCAAGAGTTGTAGAAGTGAATATACCGTATTGGAGGTCTTTTCTGCCTCTAATGATTCCACATGATTCTTGTTGGATTGGTACAAAGTGAAGGCGCAAGCACCTACGATGAGGCATACCAGCATTGAGGCTGCCAGCCATTGGCATAAACTTGATTTAAGGATTCTTTCCCCCATGGGAACGCCTTTGTGCTTAGTAATTATTACTACATATCATATTATAATTGTTTCATTTTTTTTTGTAAACACGAAAGCAATATTTGTTGATCTCTCTGATAAAAAATAATGTCCACCATTGAAGCTGGGGTACGATTTGTCGTGAGATGTAAAATAGATGGTCGACAAAAAGGCCCCGCACAGGAGGAATACGGGGCCGGTAATGTCTTGGGAAACGAACGGGTTATTTCTTGAATACGTGGAACTCGTAACCGTATGTGCCGGGGTAATCCCGATACTGCGCGATTTCCTTGCGGGTCATGCCGATGATGGCTCGCCCATTCGGGTCTGTTCCATAGGTCGATTCAATTTCGTTCATTCGCCGTTCAACGTCATTGTAGAAAGCATCCCAACAGGCGGTGTCGATGGTGAAATTGCCGAGCGTGGTATAGCCCGCGGCTTCGCCAGCGTGGTTATTTTCTTCGGCAGTACGCATGGCAGGGTAGCCTTCGGCCCAGAAGTTCTTGACTTCTTCCGGCGCGTTGTCACGGATGTCGTCCGAGAGCCAGACCGCGTCGGAGATGCAAAGGCAGCCCCCCGGTTTGAGGTAGTGTTTCCACTGTTCAAGCGCCTTGTCCACACCCAGAATGTATGCCGCACCTTCGCACCAGATAAGGTCAAAGGACTCCGGTTCAGCCTGTATTTCACTCATGTCCATGACTGCGGCAATAATATGTTCTTCCACTCCGGCTTTCTTGGCGTTTTCGACCATTTTTTCGAGGAAGGGGTGATAGATTTCTGTGGCCGTGACAATGCCGTTGGATATCTGCGCCAGTGGGATAGTTGCCCCACCTGATCCGCAACCCAATTCGAGAATCTCCGGTTTTTCCGGCAGGTCAGTACACATATCGTAAGCGCGTTGTGTCATAGCAAAACTGCCGGGACCTTCGCGGTCGAGTCCTTCGTATATTTTAAAGAATATTTCCATGAATTTTCCTGATTCCTTGTTGATGTTGAATATTGCATGCGGTGCTGCGGCCATTGCCCGGATGGCTGAGATTTCTCCTTCAGGTATATGCAGGCGGCGCAGGAAATCCGCATGTTTGTCAGGTGCGCTCTTTTCAAATTGGACATGCCAGCGTCGCATATCTTTTTCGCTGAATCCGGCGGAACTGAGCAGGGAAACCCATGTGGCCTTGTCCATGACTTGCTGTTCGTTCAACAAGTCGGCTCGGCCAAGCAGGTTGATGATGAATCGTTGCTGTTCCCGTAAGGTGTCCATTTCCCGATTCAGTTCTGAGAGTCGATTTTCCAGAGTCGTGGCCACGCCGGTTTCCGCTTGATCGTCGAGCATGTCACCAATGGCTTTGAGGCTGATCCCGGCTCTACGGTATTCACATATCCTTGTCAGGTGGATATCGTCTTCATCCGAATACTGTCGATACTCACCTTTGGTGTGTCCGTTCGGTCGGAGTAGGCCGATGCGATCGTAGTAGAGCAGTGTTGAGCGAGATAGGCCGTGCTTTTTGGCGAGCCTTCCAACAGTGTACATATGTTGTCTGTCTCCTGTCAGCTTTTATCGTTTGTCCGCAGCATTTCGCCTGTTGCGAGATAGTATGTGAGCATTTTTTCAAGTCCTTTTATTGTGGCTTTGAATACTTCTGATTTATGTTTCACGTATTCATTTCCCTGCTTATTTAATGCTGTCACATGTTGGGTCCATTTGAGAGTCGTCCCGGTTTTGCTCGGTTCTACTTCGATGATGTAATGGGCGATTCTCCATGCGTTGGTGCGGACGAACTCTATACGTTCCATCGGGTCGAATCGACATGTGAGCCAGGTTTCCGGGCCGCCTTCTGTTGGGAAATCGGTGTGGAAGACGCAATCTAATTCATTGAATCCGGATTTGGAGTGGAGTATCTCGCATTCCCAGTCTTTTATCCAATCGTATTCGCGCACAGGGCAGAGTTGTGGCCAGATATCCTCGGCTGGAAAGTCAAGGTGTATCACTTGTTCAACCGTGGTGTGTTTCCCCTTGAATGTAGACATGAGTTTCTCCTTGTCGGTGTTGTTCATGTCTTTGTTTCTGCATTATGAACCTATAGACAGGTCAACGCGTTTGGCAACTTTTTTCCCGATTGGGGGAAAACCCGATTTACGTCCGAATTGTTTTCGTCTATTGGCAGGTTAGCGGTCCATATCATTAATACCTAACAAGAGAGAGTCTTCATATGCGTATTTCAGATCGCCTGACGCGTATCAAACCTTCCGCGACTTTGGCTGTCAACGCCAAGGCCTTGGAACTCCGCGCTCAGGGACGCGAGGTTATCAGTCTGGCAGTAGGGCAGCCCGACTTCGATACACCTGCCCATGTTTGCGATGCGGCCAAAGCCGCCTTGGATGAAGGGTTCACCCGCTATACTCCGGTGCCGGGGATACCGGAATTGCGTGAAGCCGTGGCCGGATATTACACAAAATTTTATGGGGCAAAGGCCTGCGCTGACAATGCGATTGTTTCCAATGGCGGCAAGCAGGTGTTGTACAACTTGCTTATGGCCGTGGTGAATCCCGGCGATGAAGTTCTTATTCCGGCTCCTTATTGGGTCAGCTATCCCGCCATGGTGCAGTTGGTTGATGGCGTTTCCGTGTTCGTCCCTACTACTGCCGAGGAGAAGTATCTTGTCACCGTGGAGGCTCTTGAAGCCGCACGTACTGATAAGACTCGTGTGCTTGCTCTCAATTCGCCGTCCAATCCGACTGGCTGTTGTTATACGCAGGAACAGCTTGAAGCTATTGCCAAATGGGCGCGTGACAACGATATTTTTATCATCTCTGACGAGGTTTATGACCGTCTTGTGTACGCTCCGTTTGAACCGGTGTCCCTTGCCAAGACTTGGGAAGCGTATCCTGAGACCATCGCCATTGTTGGTGCCTTGTCCAAATCATTTTGCATGACCGGTTGGCGTGTGGGGTATGCCTTGGCGCACGAGGGTCTGGTCAAAGCCATGAGTAAGATTCAGGGGCAGTCCACATCTAATATCAATTCCATCACCCAGAAGGCTGCGCTTGCCGCGTTGAATGGTCCGTGGGATATCGTGGATGAGATGAAGGAAGCATTTGTTCGTCGTCGTGACCTTGCGTACGAGATAATTACTGGTTGGGGAGCAAAATGTCCCAAGCCTGACGGTGCGTTTTATTTGTTCCCGGTGTTGGATCAGTTCTACACCGAGGACGCGCCGGATTCTGCGGCTATGTGTACCAAGATTTTGGAAGAGGCTGGCGTTGCACTGGTGCCGGGGTCTGCGTTTGGCGACGACAAGTGTATTCGTTTTTCCTACGCTGTTGACGACGAGACTTTGAAGGATGCTCTTTCCAGAGTCGGTAAAGTGCTGATGGGGAAATAGTTTTTTTAGAATGAAGAAGCCGAGGGGGGCACCCTCGGTGGAGAGAAGAAATAAAGATGGCCGCCTATACAGGCGGTCTTTTTTTTGTGGAAAGGAAGGAAGAAAATGAAGAAAAAGATTGCGCTAACGCGCGCCCTTCCGGCGGAGTCCATTTCTTTTGCTGCGCCAAAAGAAATAGACGAAAGAAAAGGCGCTTGCGCGAACTTGGCCGCCCGCTGATCGGCGGCGAAAATCTGATCACCGCGCGCAGCTTTCGGAATCGCGTTCTTCCGCTCCGCTCCAGTACAATTCCGAATAAAACGCTGCTGATGCGCGCTGTCAGCTTCTAGGCCTTTCGATCAAGGACTGGGGAGAGGCACCTCTACAAAATTCCCCTCTTTTATTCAAAAAATCACTTTCACGTAGTCCCCTCTGATTATTTGATTTTACGAACACCTATGATATCACTCTTTGAATATCAGATTATGGAGATTTGTATGAATACACTTGAAATGTGCATTGAAGTATTACGAGAAAACGTAAAACCTATGTATTATAAAGATATAGCCGTCGAGGTTGTCAGCCGTTTTAATTTAAATAAAAAACAATACACCAATATTGAATCTTTCGCTGCAAAAATAAGTTCTTCACTTTCCGCACATATTAGAAATAAAAAAAACAAAGCAAAAATTTCTAAAATACCAGGCAAAAAGAAAGACTCTTTTAAACAAGGAATGTATCGAGCAAAGCGCAAAAGAAAAATAAATAGCAACGAACCGTTGCCTACTGTGGGAACTGGATACACAGGAAAGGCCGGAGAATTTGGAGTACTTAGTGAGCTCTTATTTAGGGGATATAATGCATCGATCATGACTGTCGACGAAGGAATTGATGTCGTTGCCACAAAAAACAATAAATATTTTCACATACAAGTAAAAACAGCTAATTCTAATAAAACAAATAGATTTCTATATACGATAGCTAGAAACAGTTTTACTGCTCATCATGATGCATCCACATATTACATTTTTATATTAAGACGCTATTTTAATAATTTTTGGCGAAGTGAGTTCATTGTTATTTCAAGTGTTATACTAGAAACATACATCCTCAAGAATTACATTAAAAACACTGAATCAATGAGCATTACTCTCAAAGTTGAAAATGATAAAATCATTCTCAACAATAAAGAAAACGTTAGTTGGGCATTAAATAAATTCGACCTATAATCCCCTCCCCCGCTGCCAAGCGGGCAATGGGATTCCTAAGGCCCTCGGCCTTAGGCGGGGCCAGGGCGGCGCCCTGGTCTCTCCGAAGGAGCGCCCCAGCGAGGCCGCCGGAGGCCCTTCCCCGCTACTTCAAAAACTGACCAGTAGCGCTGTCGGGGTTAGCGAGAATTTCTTCGGGCGTACCGCTGGCGACGATTTGGCCGCCGTGCTCGCCTCCGCCGGGTCCGAGATCGAGGACATGATCGGACGCCATGATGACGTCAGTGTTGTGCTCAATAACGATGACGGTGGCGTTCTTGTCGACAAGCGCGTGAAGGACACGGATGAGCTTGCCGACCTCGTGCATGTGCAGACCGGTGGTCGGCTCGTCGAGAATGTAGAGCGCACCGGGCAGCTTACGCTTGCCAAGCTCGCGGGAGATTTTGATGCGCTGCGCTTCACCGCCGGAAAGCGTTGTGGCGGGCTGGCCGAGCTTGAGATATTCGAGACCGACCTGAGCGAGCACGTCGAGCTTGCGCATGAGAGAGGGATGGTTGGCGAAAAATTCACGGGCCTGACGCACGGTCATGTTGAGCACGTCCGCGATGTTCTTGCCTTTGTATTCCACTTCAAGCGTCTGGGTGTTGTACCGCTTGCCCTTGCAGGCTTCACAGGTGACGTAGACATCTGGGAGAAAATGCATCTCCACGCGGATTTGGCCGTCACCCTTACAGGCTTCACACCGCCCACCTTTGACGTTGAAAGAGAATCGTCCGGGCTGATAGCCGCGTGTACGCGCTTCTTTTGAACCGGCAAAGATTTTGCGAATCTCGTCGAAGATTTTGGTGTAGGTGGCGGGGTTGGAACGCGGCGTACGACCAATGGGCGTCTGGTCGATGGAGATGACCTTTTCGATCTTTTCAAGGCCGTCAATACCACCGATTTTTCCGGGGTTGTTAGCTTTCTGCCCACGATGCAACAGCAGATGCTTGTACATGGAATCCATGACGAGGGAGGACTTGCCCGAACCGGACACGCCGGTCACGCAAGTCATGACGCCAAGCGGAATATCCACATCAAGATTCTTGAGATTGTTGGTCTGCACATTGCGGAGGGTTATGAAATCCTTGGCCTTGCGACGGGACTCGGGCGGCTCGATAAACATGTCGCCACGCAAGTATTTGCCGGTCAGGGAATCCGCTGTGAGCAACTTTTCCACGGGACCTTGATAGACTATTTCGCCACCAAGCCAGCCGGAGCTGGGACCGATCTCGATGATGTGATCCGCTTCGCGAATAGTCTCCTCGTCATGTTCGACGACGAGCACAGTGTTGCCCCGGCGTTGCAGGGAGCGAAGCGTGTCGAGAAGCCGCTGATTATCGCGAGGATGCAAGCCGATGGACGGTTCATCGAGAACATATGTTACGCCGACCAGCCCGGAACCAAGCTGAGAGGCAAGACGAATCCGCTGGGCTTCGCCGCCGGACAGGGTGCCCATGTTTCGACCAAGCGACAAGTATTCAAGGCCTACGTTGACCATAAAGCCGAGTTTGTGGGTCAGTTCCTTGAGTAATGGTTCGGAAATAAGTGTGTCGTGACCATCAAATTCCAATTCGTTTAACCAGTCGAGGGCACGTTGAATGGACATGGACGCGAACTCGTACATATTTTTGTCTGCGACTCGCACAGCAAGGGCTTCTGGTTTGAGGCGTGCACCTTTGCAATCAGGACATGGTCGCGACTGCTGAAACCGGGCAGTCCAATGATCCCATATGCCGGACTGCATCTGGCCGTATTCGAGAATGGGAACGATTCCCTGCCAATTGACCTTGGGGTTGCCGTAAAACAGATCATCCCACGCTTCGGCTGAAAAATCTGATAGCGGAGAGTCCAATGTGATACCGTGTATTTTGCACAGCGCCTTGAGCTTCGGCCCGTATTGTTCCTGCCGGTAGGCGGACTTCCACGGGATCACACCGCCTTCGTTCAGGGAAAGTCCCTTGTTGGGTGCAATGAGGTCAGGCTCAAAATATTCGACAGTGCCGATACCGTTGCAAGTGGGACACGCCCCCTGCGGCGAGTTGAAGGAAAAGAGTTGCGGGGTCAATCGCGGTAAGGAAATTTTGCAGGACGGACAGGTCGACAACGTAGACATAGGGATGTCGCCAGAATTATCGCCACCGACCACGGCCACGGTTAAACGCTCATCGCCACGCTCAAGAGCTAGCTCCACGGAATCCGTGAGTCGTTTTTTGATGCCGTCTTTGATGACAAGCCGGTCCACAACCAGATCAATGGTGTGCTTCTTGTGCTTTTCAAGCTCCGGCACGTCGTCGAGGGTATACATCTGCCCACCAATACGCACTCGTACAAAGCCTTCTTTCTTGAGCTTGGCAAACAGGTCCTTGTGCGTGCCTTTCTGATGCTCAATCAACGGGGCCAGCAACATAAACTTGGTGCCCTGCTCCATGGCGAGGATAGTCTGCACGATCTCATCCGTGGTTTGGGCTGCGATAGCCTTGTCACACTTGGGGCAATAAAATTTGCCGAGCCGCGCGTAAAACACACGCAGAAAATCATAAACCTCGGTCACAGTGCCGACCGTAGAACGCGGGTTGCGCGTGGCGGTTTGCTGTTCCAAGGATATGGCCGGGGACAATCCCTCGACCTTGTCAACATCCGGCTTGTCCATTTGGGGCAAAAACTGGCGAGCGTATGCGGACAGGGATTCGACATACCTCCGCTGTCCTTCGGCATAGACGATGTCGAAGGCAAGCGTGGATTTGCCCGAGCCTGACGGACCACACACCACGACCAACTGATCGCGGGGGATGTCCAAAGTCAGGTCCTTGAGATTATGATGCCGGGCGCCTTCTATATGAATGAATTTCTTATCTGCTGATTGAGTCATTGACCGAGAGTAACCATTCCTGAATAGAAGGCAAGCCGGAAGGGGAAAATGATGGGAATGGTCAAATTGCACATTGACTTTCGACACAACGGTCACACTCTAATTCAGATACTAGACTTTTCAAGGAGGGATTTGAATGACCAAACCAATGAATGATCTGCCTATGGATACAAAAAACCGGGATTGCACCTGTGGTGGACCGCCGGAATGCATAGAAATGGTCTGTCCCAAGTGCGGCGAAAAGGGTGTGCGCGTCAAATCCGGCACTGTACGATATTTGCTTGATGACGAACATCGCATTGCTGTTACGGATAAAATATATGGGCTGTGTCTTACACCTGATTGTGCTGTGTCATGGTATGCTCAGGGTGGTTCTCATTTCTTTACCACCGACCAGACAGCCACACCGATTTGGACCAAAGCTGACGTTGATCCGATCATGGCCTGTTATTGTAATGAGATCACCAAAAACATGGTTTTTGATGCAGTAAAAACCAACGGTTTGAACGACATGCAAGATATTATTGAGCGTTACCGTGGCAAAATGAAATCCATGTGTGCCGTAAAAAATCCTATGGGGAAATGCTGCTCCGAATCATTTAATACTATGATTAAGGAAGCTCAAAAAAATATATAGCACACATTGTATATCAACAAAATGTGATTTGATTTCAGACCAAACTGACAGACATAAAACTATAATTCAAAGGTTTACAGCCATCGCATTGGAGTGTATCTATTCCCGGAAGAAAAGCCAAACCCGTTGCGAAACGGGGACGGAAAGCCACGGGTCTCATTGAGACCGCCGGGTTGTCAAAGCCATACTCCATGAATCCACTTGATACGGTCTCTGATTGCTTTGGCCTCTCCGCTTTCCCAAGGGAAAAAGAATGCAGGACGCAACAGCAACTGGGATCGAGAGCAACGAATCCCAAAAAATATCGGCGAACAACGTTTTTAAAGTGTCGCCATACATGGTCATCCCTTCTAGGGTCGGCGGTTTCTCGCTGTACCTGAAGCAGGATAAAAATTTTGTGCTGTATGCGGAAAAGGGCGTCCTGTTTACCGAGGAGCACACCAAGCGTCTCATTATGCTTGATGTAAAACATCTGTACGTCAAAGCCTCAGACTATGCCTTTTATACGAGTTACCTTCAGGATAATATCATGGAGGTGCTGGAAGATGAAGCCATCCCATTGTCCGAAAGAGCCAGGGCATGGAACGACGCCACCGTGGCCATTGCCAAATCAGCTTTTGATCGATCTTTGCCTGCCCCTGTAGACAAGCGGCAATTCAAACGCATTAAGTCTCTCATCTCCAACTCTCTCACATTTCTAACCCGCGACGATGCTTTGCGTGAACTGTCTCGATTCATCAGAGAAGGGGACAGCCTGTACCGCCACGGCATTGCCGTCATGGTCCTGACCATTGTTACCCTCGCCACGTTCATGAAAGATGAGCACGACATATTGGTGGCCGTCGGTCTGGGAGCCATGCTCCACGACATAGGCAAACTGGAACTGCCCCAGAATATCTTCGTCAACAGGTACGAGACCCTTAACCGTGAAGGGAAAGATCTCGTACGTTCGCATCCTGCGCTTGGTGTAGGCTACTGTTCTTCGCTCCCGCTGCCGCAGGAAACCTTGCAATGCATTCTGTTTCACCACGAACGAGAAGACGGAACAGGATACCCCTCCGGCTCAACAGGAAACTTCCTTCCAGATTACGTCAAGGTTCTGACCATGTGCAATCTGTATGACAATCTGGTCACCGGGAAATATGGCCGGAAAAAAACGCCTTTCGAAGCGTTGACGCACATCCGATCTATGCGAAGTGCCTTTGACCAGAAAATGCTCAAACGATTGATTTCAGTGCTTGCCACGTCTGACTTGGCCTAAAAGCATTGATCTGCACGGTATTGCCTTTTTTACAGGCTGACGCTAGACAACGTCCATGAAGAAGAGTTCACGCAATCGCCCCAGAAAAAGAATTTGTCCGCCTCCGCCACAAACGTCGGCGCGTACTTATGTTCGTATTAACACCGCAGATATCGGCATGTTCCGTTTTCTGCTGGAAGGATACGACAACCTCGGGATTTTTACAGTAGTAAATAAATTCAAGGGAATTCTGCTGTTACGATACAGCCCACACCTTAAGCGTGAAGTGAAGGTCTTCTTGAAAGCTGCTGCGACAGAAATGAAATTGGAGATTCTTCCCCATTTATAGAAGTACATTTCGAGCAGAGTACCTGAAGAAGCCGGGGGCAACCCTGGTGGAGAGAAAATATAATGATGGTCGCCTAGGGGCGGCCTTTTTTATTGGGAGAAACGCCTTTGGCGATAGTTATTATTGGATGCTGAAGACTTAACTTTTTCATGTACTACGCGGTCGGCGGATCTTTTTGGCAGAGCTACCCCAAAAGAACTCAAAAAATCGGCTTATGTATTTGGTTGCCTGGTGATCGGCGGCGAGAATCTGATCAACGCGTGCAGTTTTTGGAATCGTTTTTTTTTGCTGCACTCCAGTGAAAGTTCTAACGTGACGCTGCTGTTGTGCGCTGTCAGCTTCTAGGTTTTTCGATCAAGGACTGGTTGGGCATCTTTCAAAATAACGAAACAAAGCCCCGCTTGAAGTAAATTCAAGCGGGGCTTTGTTTTAATCTTGCTTCGCAAGAGGCAGGCAATCTCTAGTCAAAGAGTTTTTCCGCCTCTTCATATACATACCGCATGTACATCATCTTGGGAGAACCACCCATGGCAACGGCCAAGAGGCCTGCATCGATGATCTCATCCTTGGTTGCGCCGTGCGTGGCCGCATTCTGAACGTGCAGTGAAATACACATGTCGCACTGGGACAGGATGGAGCAGGCAATCAGAATCAGGGACTGATATTTGTCCTCGATGGCACTGCCCTTTTTGATGGTGGCGGTGAACCCCTGGTAGGCCTTGAAGACATCCCGGCGGTTTTTGTTCATCTGTCGGAAGAGATCGGTAGCTTTTTCAGCAGGTTCTTTCATTCCATACTCCTTTAATAATACAGCGCCGGTCCAAGAGAACATCTCTTGGGCCGGGCGCTATGAGAGGGAGAGAGTCCCGATTGGGTTAGACGTTGGGTACATCCAAAAAAAACGCCTGTAAAGCGGAAAAATGACGTTTTTTTTGCTGTTTTGGCGAACTTTTTTGCGTATTTTATCAAAAAAGCAACCGATACCACATTGTTGGACAAAAAAAGTAGTTTCCGGTTTCGTTTTTTGAAAGAAAGTCATGTAGGTGGGCCTTCGTTTTGCTTGAGATCATGCCATTTATGTGTACCTCGAATGGCGTTGATAAACGCAAGAATAAAGAAGATGGCGAAAAAACCACTGATGAGCGTCTGAATTGGTACATCGGTAATTTTCGAGATGAATATATAAAGGTACAGAACAAGCCCGACAATGGCGGCTATGTTGTATTTTTTATGAATGCCTATCCCGATCAGACCGAACAAGGCGACATCCACAAGAGGCAACAGATCTACCGGCTGCCCTGGATAATCAATCATGAACATGACGGTATTAAGTACCGTGAAGCCACATATGATGCCGCAGGCCCAGACGCCTTGTGCCGCTGCATACTTGGCAATTTCGAGATCTGTGATTTTTGGCCAGAACTTGTTGAAGTCCTTGCGTGGTTGTTTGTTTTCTTCAGACATCCTTAATCACCGTCAGTTTAATCCTCTTTGCCGTGAATGAGCGTGTAGAGCGCTCCCTTTTGTTCCAGTAATTCTTCATATCCGCCCTGTTCGACGATGCGGCCTGCTTTGAGAACCACGACCTTGTCGTAGTAGGGGAGCATGTCCAGACGGTGAATAACGGCTAGAACTGTGGATTTGCCTTTCCAGTTGTTGGTCAGGATGTTCTGCACTCGTCCTTGTGACTTGTTGTCCAGAGCGGCGGTGGCTTCATCCAGAATGAGGACAGGCGGTACCTTGAGGAATGTTCGTGCAAGAGCGACTTTTTGTCGTTGCCCACCGGACAGTCGGTCACCCATGGAACCGACTTCGAAATTCAGGCCCATTTCGGCCACTGGCTCCAACGCTCCCTGCATGATGAGCGCTTGCATGATGCGGTGGTTAATTTCGTCCTCAGCACCTGTGGCATCGGCGCGGACGCGACCAAACAGGATGTTGTCCTGAATGTTCAGAGAATCGATGTATTCTTCATGGCTAAAGAAACGGAAAGAGTCAGGGTGATCTCGTGTCACCTTGTCCATGAAGTCCTGACGAGATCGGACCACACGGTTGACAAAACCCTTGTCCAGTTCAATCTGGCCGTGAATACCCGGAATGAAGGCCAAGGCCAGCTTGAAGATGAGGCCTTTTTCCTTTTCCGAAAGAGGTTCGCCGGAATCGAGTCGGTTTGCGACCTTCTGATATTCGCCGTACTCAGCCTCGGGGATAGGGTTGTTCGTGAAGGCGTCGTGTTCGGGTGTCGGTCCCAGTTCGTCAGTAATCATCCGTGCTAGAGTTTCGCCCAGAACGGTCAGGTGCGCGACGAGTCCGTGTCCTTCAAGGAATTCGATGAACTGATGGTGTTCATGCAGATGCTCTTGATCGAATTTTTCGTTAATGGCTGCGCCGAAGGCTATGTTTTCGGCTACGGTCATGTAGCGGCTGTAGCTATCCACATCAAAGAATTCGATGTATTCGGCCACGTCTGCGTACATACCGGCTTCGCCTTCCTGGAACTCTTTGCGTGAGGCGAGAATTGCTTCCTTGAGACTTTTGTCTGGGTTCTTGGTGTCCAGCTTGGCTCGCAGGGCAAAGGCAAGGACGTCAGTGAAAAATCCGACTTGTTGCGATATCTTGATCAGGTCGTCGAGTGTCGGCTCATCACCTGAAGGTGTGCAGCTTCCTCCTTGCATGGCCAGGGATTGACAGGAGTAGAGCAGGTTTTCTTTGACTGTGCCGTCAAAGATGAAGGGATGCTGGGCTACCATGCCAAGGTTGTATGAAATATCTTGTTTGGTCAGTTCCGAGACTTCGCGACCACCCACAAGTATGCTGCCGCCCGTGTATTTATAGAGCTGGGCCACGCACAGAGCCAGGGTGGATTTACCCGAACCGGAAAAGCCTACCAAGGCGACGTGTTCGCCACCTTTGACTTTCATTGACACGCTGTCGAGCAGACGGATGTTGCCGCCTATGACGAAGGAAAGGTCGCGGACTTCGATGTCGTTGTCCAGAGCATAGGGTTCGCGTCCTTCAGTGAATTGTTTGAATTCCGGGGCGTGATCAAAGGCGCGCATGATCTGGCCGTAACGAACGGAACTGTCTTGATATACCTGCCAGAATTCCATCAGCTCTTTCCATGGGTCATAGAGCTTTTCATAGGCAGACAGGAAGGCCACGATAGCACCCACATCAAAATGGCCCTGAATGGCATAGTAACCACCGATGAGAAAGAGGACGAACGGTCCGAGGCTCATGAAAAAATTGTTCACGAACTTGATACCGAATTTGATGCTGTTCTGTGTCACTGTGGCTTTGTAAAGCTTTTCAATGACGGCGGAGAAGCGGGCTTTTTCCAACGGGATGGACGCATTGGAATGGACTTCATGGACGCCTGAAACGGCTTCGCCGACCAGTCCAGAGAGTTTTTGGGTGTGCTCTATGCGTTGACGATTGGCTCGTCTGAAGTATTTTTGGATGCGAGGCAGGATGAACAGTTCTATTGGATAAATGGAAATGGAAATGAGGCCGATAGTTGGATTCAGATGAATCATATAGCCGGCCATTGCAAAGAATGTCAGTACGTTGACAGCTGGGACGGCTACAGCCTGGCCGATGAACGTGGCCACTGGGATGAATTCTGTGATAAGATAGGAAATGACATTGCCTGGAGAGGTGCGGCGATAGAATTGGACGGGTAGGGAAAGTAGGTGTTCATAAAGCCGTTCCCGGACGACTTTGAGGGTCTTTTCTCCGATATATACCTGCATCAGGTTGATACAGTATTTGAGTATACCCGCCAGGGTCACGGCGCCTATGTACAAGGCGCAATATCGCCACAAGGCCGGAAGGTCTTTGAGGCCGATAGCTTCGTTGATGATTCTCTTCTGCATTTCAAGCGGCAGGACACGCATGGCAACTGTGACCACGATGATGCCCACTACGGCAAGCTGGAGAGGGATATTTTTATAAAGAACCCACGAATAGAGTGCGGTTTTCGTGATGCGTTTATTATCGTTGGGATGCGGCATGTGACGGTCCATTGTGCTGATTGTGAAGATTTTGTTTTGTATAAACGGAATAGGATGTTTTTCCAAGTATTATATAAGGGAAAAGCGGTTTCGCTGTGGACAATTGCCCCTGTTGTATGGTCAAACTGCGAGGGATGTACAAGAGGACGGCCTCATTGAGGAATAGGGTATGAAATTTTCCATCCGTATTAAAATATTTGTTGTGCTTCTGGCGTTTAGTCTAGGGCCGCTTTTCCTTTCGCGTGGGCTTATGGGCAAGGCCTCTTCCGAGGCAGTCCGTGATATGGCCGAAGAGTTGCGCAAGGAACTGCTTTTTATCGTTGCATCGGAGCTTGAATATAATGCCTCGTCGCTGTTGACTCTTCTGGAGCGTGGCGGGGAGACCATGAAGCTGGCAGTGCGTGCTCTCGCTGTTGATACGAGTCGGATTTTTGAAAACAAGAAAACTGACGTTGAATCCCGGATTTATTATTCCATTGATTTTGCCGATCCCGACGAAGCTCCACCGGATGCCGTGCCTCATAAAGGATATGTGCGAAAGACAATGTCTGGGCGGGAGCGTCTCATTAAAGTAAGTTTTGAATATCCATCAGTTCATTTGTCCCATCGAGTGCGTGAAAAAGACGTAAAAAAGGATCTGCAACTGTTGCAGCAGTTGTCGCAGACATTGCGCAGTCTCATTCAGGACATGACGGATGCACCGTTTTGGATCAATGTCGGTCTTGAATCTGGTGCATTTCTGACCTATCCGGGGCATGGTGGATTCCCTTCTATGTACGACCACAGGGATCAGGATTGGTATCAAGAGTCCAAGGAATCGAAAACATGGAAGTTTTATCTGACTGTTGATCCTGTCACACGGGCGACTGTGTCTACGATAGCCTTTCCCATTCGATCAAATGACGGAACATTTCTCGGCTGCGCTTCTTTGGATCTGCCTGCTTTTGCCTTAATGGGTGAGGAGGAATTGAAGGAGCGGTGGGATGGAGAAATCCTTTCTTTCATGGTCAGCCGGGATTCTTCCGGTGATACTCAGAACAAAGGACTACTTATTCTTGCACAGAAGGATCCCCATGCTGACGGCCATCGTCATTGGATGTCCGGCGTGAAACAGGAGTGGCTCACCTTTGATGATCCAATTGGTACGGAAATCCTATTGCATGCGATGGACATGCAGAAGTCTGGGGCGGTGCCGCTCTCCTATAAGGGTGAAAATTCGCTGTGCGCTTTTGCTTCCAACGATTTTTATTCTTTTATTATTATCGCGCCTGAAAGAGTTATTTCCAAATTACCAAATGCTGTGGCCGGTTCATTGGATATTTTATTTGATGAAATGCGGGATATTTCCTTTATTATTTCCGGCATAATGTTGATTTTTACAGGGGTTATAGCATGGTTCGGTTCGCGGGCGATAACCCGGCCACTTCTTGCCATGAATGATGTGGCGCGGCGATTGGCTGGCGGTGATTTCTCGGCGCGTATGACGCAGAAAACCGGGGATGAGCGCGATGATCTTATTGAATCATTTAATGAAATGGGACCACAACTCAAGGAATTGATGCGTCTCAACAAGGATATGGAACTCGCACAGGAAGTGCAGCGTCTGCTGTTGCCACACTCCGAGCCGTGTCTGGATGGATTCGATATTTCCGGTGGTATTTCGTATTGCGATCAGACTGGTGGCGATTATTATGATTTTTTGAATGTTAAATGTCAGGACGGCGATGCCTTGGGCGTTGTCGTTGGTGACGTGTCAGGTCATGGCCTTCCGTCCGCCATGGTCATGGCCGCTGCCAGAGGGCAGTTTCACACTCTGTCTAAAATCACCATGGGACCGCACGAACGGATGCAGTCCATCAACGAGGTGTTGAGCCGTGACCTGGATGGAACAGGTCGATTCCTGACGATGTTCTATTTACGACTCAAGAAAAATAATGCCTCGGTCAAATGGGTGCGGGCAGGCCATGATCCGGCCATTCGATACAATCCGGACACTGATAGTTTCGGCGAGTTGCTCGGCGAAGGGCTTCCTCTTGGGGTTTTGGAAGAGTATGAGTATGAATCCAATGAAGCCCTGTTGGAAAACGGGGAGATTCTGGTGTTGTCCACAGACGGCGTCTGGGAGGCTCGGAATGATGAAGGTATAATGTTTGGCAAGAAGAGAATGCTTGCTATCATCAGAGAGAGTGCGCATAAAAACGCAGAGGGAATCCGTCTGGCATTGATGGATGCAGTGGATCACTATCAGGTTAATGGTCAGGAAGACGATATTGCAGTCGTCGTTATCAAGAAAACCAGCGGAAAGTGCATGCCTGGAGATACCGTTTCATTTCGTATGACCAACAAGGAAAATTGCTTTCGGTGTTTTCAGCCGAAAGTAGAGGCCTTTGGTGAGTCCAACGGCCTGCCGGGAAAGATAATTTTTCATCTGACGTTGGTGCTGGATGAATTGGTTACGAATATTATTGATTATGGGTACGCCGATTTCGACGAACACCCTATTGACGTTTCCCTGTCCATGGATGGAGACATCTTGATTATCAGGGTAGAAGATGATTCCGAGCCTTTCAATATTTTGGAAGCCCCGGAACCTGAGTTGGATGTGCCACTGGAAGAGCGTGATCGTCCTATTGGCGGTATGGGTATTCATCTGATCAAGAACATGGTGCATTGTATTGAATACGTGCGCGAAGACGGCAAGAACGTCCTCACATTGAGCAAAGACACAAGCAAGTCCTGCACCCCCGCAAAGGGGTAGGCATACGGAGGCATACAATGGCAATGAACCAGGAAAATGAGAATGGCGTCACCATTCTTGCGGTAGACGGTAATCTTGATGCCGAGGGCACTCAGGCTATGGAAGAGAAAGTCCTCGCCTTGCTTGAGAGCGGCGAAACCAAATTGCTTTTTGATTTTTCGGGATTGGACTACATCAATAGTTCGGGCCTGCGCGTGCTCGTGCTTGCTTATCAGCGACTTAAAAAAGCATCGGGCACTGTCGCCATCTGTGGCGTTAAGGATTACATTCAGGAAGTCTTCGAAGTCTCCGGCTACGACAAGATTTTTCCGCTGTATACCGCACGGGCTGATGCTTTGGCGGGAATGTAGTCTCGCGGGCCATCTGCGTCGCTTTCGGGTGTAATTTAATCGTTCAATGGAGCGAGGTTCGCCTGCGGTTAAATCACATACGCCACCGACACATCTGACTCATTCTTGAAAGCCTGACTCTGTGCGTTGGGCTGGGCATCTCATTGTTGCCTTATGTGAATGTGAAAATATAAGAAGGTCTCATTTTTTTCGTAAATACGGAAAAAGTGGGACCTTCTTTTGTCCTTTAATCGTGCCAACTCACAAAAATTTGCCGAAGGCGCACTAAAAAGTTTTGGAAATCCTTAAGAACCTTTTTCAAAAGGTTCTTGAGCCGCCGGAGGCCTTCTCCTTAATGTGAGTCGCCCGTCAATAAGAATGGCTGCGGCCGAGACAATGAGCATGCCGATTATGAGGCGCATAGTGAACGGTTCGCCGAGGAAGGAGATGCCGAGTGTTGATGCGCTGAATGGGATGAGCAGAGTCACAAGGCTGATGTTGGTTGCTCCGGCTGAAGTGAGTATGCGGAAGAAGATGAGAGAGGCGATTGTTGAACAGAGTAGTCCTAGACCTGTGATGGCTGCAAGAGTTTCGAGTCCGGGCATAGGCAACTCCCATGGCCGGGTGACGATAAGGACAACGGGGGCCATGACCAATGAGGCCGCAGAGAGCTGAAGGCAGCCCATGACTGTGGGGGACATACCTGTCAGTCGTCTGGCGTAGGTTGCCGCACAGGCATAGGACAGAGCTGCTCCCATAATTGCGATCTGTCCGAAAACGTGGTCGCCAAATCCCATAAGCGCATCGGTTCCGATGAGGGTTGCCACGCCGCCTAGGCCGAGGGCTGCGCCGGAGAGTTTGCGCATGGAGAACCGTTCGTCTGCCGTGAAAAAGTGGGCCACCAGTATGGTGAAGGCTGGAGTTGTGGCATTGATGACCGCGGCCAGTCCGCTTTCGATGTATTGCTGCCCCCAGACAATGAGGAAAAATGGAAGGGCCGTGTTGAATGTGCCAAGAACGGCGAGTTGCCGCCAGCGGTGTAAATGAACACGGGCATTTTGTCGGGTTATGAAAACCACAGCTATTAAACCGAGACTTCCTATCGAGATGCGTCCGAAGACAACCAGCATCGGCGGTAGTTCTCGCAGAGCTATTTCGTTGAAGAAGAACCCGCCACCCCAGATGATGGAAAGAGTGATGAGCATCAGCCATTCTGTGAGAGTCATGCTTTGTATACCGCGTGGTGTCATGGTGCCCTTGTGCCTGTGAATTTGAGCTTATTCAAGCGGATATCGGAGTTGGCTTTCACGAAAGTGTGCGACTGCAGATAAAAAAATCCGCCTGTCCAGATAAGGACAGGCGGATATGTATGGCTGGTGAGGCTAGCCTTAGAAGCTATAACCGAGAGCCGCGCGCATTTCTGCGGGGATCATGGCATCCTGTCCAGGCTCAAGAGCCTTCCAGGGAGCACCGGCTTCCTTGCGGGATGCCTTGACTTCTTCGAGGTCGAAGCCGTAGCGGGGCACGTCAAACTGCTGACCGGGGTAGATCATGTCAGGATTGTTGATCTTGTCACGGTTAGCCTTGAAAATCAGGGGCCACATGAAGGGATCGTTGTACACATGCTTGTATTCGGAGATCCACCACAGGCATTCGCCCTTGGTCACAGTGTGTGTCACCGGGAGAGAATCGTATTCAGCTTTGTAGACCTGCATGGGGTCGACAATAACGACTTCTTCAACAATAACTTCTTTTTCCTCAACGATAACCACTTCTGGCTCGGTTTGGACTTTTTTGGCGCAGCCCCAGGCAAAGACAAGGCACAGGGCGATTGCGAGTAAAATCAGCTTCTTCATTGTGGGCCTCCTCAAAAAGATCGCATTTTGCAGATTCCAGTGTGAAAACTGGGTCAAGTATTTATTCTAGTTGCCCAATTATCAATAATTTTCTTTTCTTGCAACACTATTTTGCTGGTTGGGTTCTCGGCAAAGGCTTTCTCCGCTGCCTCACCCGCCTCTTTCATCCACCCTCCCATACGCAGGCTCTGACTGGCAAGGACGAACATGCGTTCTGGCTCATTCCCATAAATGGCAGAGATCAGATGGTCGTATTCGGTGCCGAAAACCGCCTTAACTAATTCGTTTTGTGAGAAAATGTATCGTGCAAGTAACACGTTCTCACTATACCTGTGAAGGTAAAACGGAAGAAGCTGTCGGCACTTGTCGATAATGAATCGGATGCGGTCAATTTCGCGGCGCATGGATTCTTCGGTCTGATTGAGAATCTGAAAAAGTTGATCCGTAATATCTTTTTCCGACTCGCTCAGATCTCCCTCGTGGAGTTTATGGAACCATGGTGCGTAGTTTTGTTTTTGATAGGCGTCTTCCTTGAGTTTGGTCGCTTCATGGAAGATGTAGCCGAGTGCCCAGTCCAAAAACTTTCCGCCCAATTGTGAGTGCGGATCATTACGAAAGACGTGATGAGCCGTGTCTTTCATGCGCCAGAGCAGCCCTTTGTTCATTTCAAGACCCACGAGGTCCTTGATTACTTCAAACTTTACGGTTCCGTTTTTGTCGAACCCGATGAATTGAAGTTCAAGCTGCTCGCAAGCCTGGCAGAAAAATTTGAACAAATCCCGCACGAACTCGGGATGTTTTGTCTGTATCCACGCTTTTGACATGTCTATTCCTTATGCAGGGAAGATGACATCTATCCGTGCACCGCCGTTTTCGCCGTTGCTCAGATGCATCTCGATGCCGTGGCTTTCGAAGATGGTGGAAACCAGTGCCAGACCGAGGCCGGTACCGGAATCCTTGGTTGTGAAGAAGGGGTCGCGGACTTGATCCAGATGCTCGGGTGAAAATCCCGGTCCTGTGTCGAGAAGAATGACATGGAGGCGTCCGTGCCCTCGTGCCGCGTTGATGGACAACTCACCATCACCATTCATGGCCTGAAGAGCATTGGCCACGAGATTGTAAAAGGCGCGGTACAGAAGATCCTTATCACCTTTGGCCGACATATCGTCGCAGTATTTTCGTTCAATGGTTACACCGAGTTTTTCGCATTCCGGTTCCATGAAAATGGAGACTTGCTCCAAGATGGAGTCCACTTTGACAGGGAGCATGGACGGCTTCTTGGGGCGGGCGTAATCAAGGAATTCGGTCACGGTCCGAGAGAGGCGTTTGGCCTCTTCATGGAGGGCTTCAAGAATACGAGTGGAGGAACTGCCCTCTTTTTTTGCTCGTTTCAGAATGAGCTCGGAGCTGGAGCAGATGATGCCGAGCGGGTTGCGGATTTCATGCGCAACACCCGCGACCATGCGGCCCATGCCTGCCAGTTTTTCCTGCTGTTGCAATTCAAAAATGAGTTTTTCCTTTTCCTTGAGCTGTTTGTTGCTCAGCCGTTCAGCCCTGCGTAATACCGTCAGGACGAGGAAAAAGAGTACCAGTGAGGTGACGAGGGAAAAGGCGATAACGAGCCGTTCGAAGTTGAGCATGGACAAATAATCATTCGTAATATCTTGTTCAAACTCAAGGATGCCCATGATCGGGTTTCGGTCGATGTTGGTCAGACTTCGTTCTGCGCGTAGCGGATTGTAGGCCCTGAGAGTCATGCTGCCGGGTTTGAGATCAACCATAAACAGGGCGGCGATTTTGGAAACGCGGGCCAGGATTTCGGCGCTGAAATCTTTAGATTCCCAAGTTTCCGTAACCTTGTATATGGCATTGCCCGGTTTGCCGATTTCATCTTTTTCCATGGAATAGATAACAGTCCCTTTGGCATCATATATTCGCAAGGTCGAGACATGAAAACTGTGAATCGTGGATCGGATGACCTTGTCCATGGCTTTGTATTGGTCGTCGTTTCGCAGCTGGATGTGACCGAATTTGACTACCGTGGGGATCACGAATCTGGAAAAGAGCTGGTGGCTGACATTCTCGGCCAAGAGCAGAGCAAAGGCCTCCTGTTTTTCCAGGAGGGTCTGCTCGGCATATTTCGATATGAACAGTGACAGCAGTAAGCTGAAGCTCAAGATGATGACCAGTAGCGTCCAGGATATGACCTTGACGAACTGGAGTGGTTTGCCGCCGTCGGCGTCGGATATCTGCAACGGATTAAAACTCCCGTAAATCTCTGTCTGCGGTGAGGAAAGCGTTTAAATCTGCTTTTTCACCTTCAAGGCCATCCGCGTTCATTCGCGCCTTGGCCAATCGTTTGCCGAGTTCCACTGCGGGCTGGTCCAGCGGGTTGATACCCATGAGCCAGCCGGTCAGTATGGTGGCCGCACCGAGCAGGGCGATAAGTTTACCTGCCTGTCTCGGGCTGTCCGCGCCCATGCGCAGCTCCACCAGCGGAACGCCGTTCGTCGACAACGCCATGCGTGTGCCGAGGCCTTCCGCCTGAATCAATTCGCCGAAATCCTTGTCCCGAACATAACTGAATTGGTCCGGGAGGTCTGCCGGGAATTTCGGTCCGGTAGGCAGATTCGGACAGGTCATGAACAAGCACGCCTTGTTGCGCACACCGTCCATGAACATCTGATTTACGGAGTGTTGGTCCGTCACGCCGAGGGCGGGAACAGGCTGACTGCCTTTTCCTTCCTTGCCAAGTGATTCGGCCCAAAGCTGGGCAAACCAGTCTCCAAAACTGGCCCACAAGGGGATATAGGCGAAAAAGATCATCTCATCAAATCCCTTGTTCATGAGTGCCGCGCCCCAAGCCGCCAATTGGAATGATCCGTGTTCGGTCAGGGTTTCGCCGGTCAGGCTTGGGGTGGTTAACTGGTCCGCCACTTCCTGCGCTCCGGCAATGAGCGAGTTGATGTCCATGCCCAGGAATAGGGCCGGGACCATGCCAACGGCAGATAAAACGGAGTATCGACCACCAAGATTATCAGGGACCGGCAGGGCCGTGATGCCGTAGGTTTCCACTTCGCCGCGCAGGAATCCCTGTTTTTCATCGGTCACAAGCAGCATGTTTTCATGCCACTCGTCCCCCAAGTGGTGTTGCATCCATTTCTTGAGGATGAAATATTGGCCCACGGTTTCGATGGTGCCGCCTGATTTGGAAACCGTCACGACGACCGTTTTTTCGGGCGGGAGTTTAGCAAGATACGCTTCAAGGGCGTAGGCGTCGACATTATCAGCAATCCAGAGACTCGGCCCGGAGTGTCCCGGTTGATCTTGCTGAGGGAAGAAAGCTTGTTGCAAGGCTCGTGCGCCCAAGGCGGAACCGCCTATGCCGAGCAGGAGCATATGGTCGAATTTTTTGAGAAAAGGTTTGAGCTCCTCTAGTTGCTTTTTGAGGGCCGTCGCATAAGGCATGGTCAGGAAGGGGAGTCTGCCTGCGCCGGTTTCCTCGCGAAGACGTACCGCCATTTCTTCGGCCCGAGCTTCGAAACTCGCCATGTCCAGGTTTTCCAAACTTGAATTGGTCCAATCAAGAATATCAGCCATGATGTCCTCCCGGTCAGTGTCGTCAATGCGCCGAGCACTTTTTAGCATCGTGCGTGCCGTACAGAAAATATCATTTCCCTGTCATGTACAGGGTTCAGTAGAATACCATGATTTTCAGAAAAGGGAAGTCATGGGCTTCTATCAATTCCGCTTGCCGAACAGGACGCGTTGCAGGTCGGCCAGTGTGCCGGCGGTCCCGGAATGGCAGATAGGGTCATGCCCCAGTCGGTCGGCCTGCTTGAGCCTGACATCATGGGCAGCGACTGGTCGGACCTGCCCGTTGAGATCGATCTCTCCCCAGAACACGGCGGATTCCGGCAGAGGTTGGTCATAAAATGACGACATGATGGCTGCCACTACAGCCAGATCCAAGCCGGGATCTTTGTAAGCCAGTCCACCTGTTATCTTTGCATAAATGTCATGGCCGCTCAGGTTCAGGCGTAGTCGCTTTTCAAGCACAGCCAGCAGCAGGTTGAGGCGGTTTGTATCAAAACCGAGTGCCGTACGTCGAGGAATGGTCAGGAATGATTTGCAAACGAGAGCCTGTACCTCCACGGCAAAGGGGCGCTGGCCGTCTACAGCCAAGGCCATGGCCGTGCCGGAAAGGGATGGGTCACGTGCCCCGAGGAAAAATGTGGCGGGGTCTGCCACGACTTCCAACCCCTTTTCCTTCATGGTGAAGACCACCAGTTCATCACTGGGGCCGAATCGGTTTTTGAGCACGCGCAGGATGCGGGAAAAATGTTTGCGGTCACCTTCCAGATACAGGACCGTGTCCACCATGTGTTCCAAGAGTTTTGGACCGGCAATCTGGCCGTCCTTGGTGACATGCCCCACGAGAATGAGTGTGGTGCCGGTTTTTTTGGTCTTTTCCACCAGTTCACCGGATACAGCGCGTACCTGACTGACCGAGCCGGGGATGCCGTCAGCCAGCGGGGATGCTAAAGTTTGCACGGAATCCACAATGAGTAGTTCCGGCGGGTTGGGGGCGTCGAGTACTGCCAGTGCATCTTCCACCTTGTTGGATGCCATGGCGAGCAGTCCCGGTCCGAGCAGGTCGAGTCGTTCCGCACGTCCTCGGAGTTGAGGCAGGGACTCTTCACCTGAAAGATAGACCGCAGTGTGTCCAAGTTTGGCCTGACTTCCGGCCAGTTGCAGGAGCAGGGTGGATTTACCAATCCCCGGTTCTCCGCCAAGTAGAATGGCCGCACCCGGCACCAAACCGGAGCCAAGCAATTCATCGAGTGACTCCATGCCCGAAGTGCGCGTGGAGTATTGTTCGCTGTGCAGGTCTTCAAGTGGCTGTGGTCTATCCTGAGCGGCTGCCGCGTTCACGGATGAGGCGCGTTTCTTGTTTACGGTGATGGATTCCAGAGTGTTCCATTCCTTGCAGGAAGGGCATTGCCCTTGCCACCGGGGTGATTGTGCACCACAGGCTGCGCACCTAAAGATGTCTTTGGTTTTCATACGTGTGAGTATCCCGCTTTTTACCGGAAAAAGTCCAGCCCGGAAAATGTGTGGCAAACAATAAAATTGTTGACGATGTGCGTGGGGCGTCAGTACCCATGCTGTACGGGAAAAAGCATGACTGATCGAAAATCGACATTTCTTCAAGGCGCTCGCGACATCAGCCCCATCTTGGCGGGTGTGATGCCGTTCGGTCTTATCTGTGGCGCGGTAGGAGTCTCTGAGGGGATGCCTGAATGGGCCTCATCCATGATGTCCGTCATCGTCTTTGCCGGAGCGTCTCAGTTGGCGGCCATACAGCTCATGAGTGAGAATGCGTCCATCGCTGTGGTTATTCTTACCGGATTGATCATCAATGCACGATTCTTCATGTATTCCGCGTCTATCGGGCCGTATCTCAAGGGAGCTTCACCGTTGCAGAAGGCTGGATTAGCCTACCTGTTGACGGATGGGGGATATGCCGTGTCCGTAGCCCATTACCTTCGTAGTGAGACTGGCAGCGTTAACAAGGTCTGGTATTATCTGGGGACCAATGTCGTCATATGGGTGGGCTATATTTCTTCAACCATCATCGGTGCGTATGTTGGCGCAGTCATTCCACCTGAGTGGCGACTTGATTTTGCTGTTCCGTTGACGTTTACGGCTGTGGTTATGCCGGCCATTGTCGACAGGCCCATGGTTCTGGCCGCGCTTGTTTCTGGCGGCATGGCTGTTGCTGCGTCTTCGCTTCCGTATAATCTTGGGCTGATGGTTGGTGCCGTCAGCGGCATGGTGGTCGGTTACCTCGCAGAGAGGAGGCTTGCCAATGCTTGATATGTCTGACTACTGGCCCGTCGTGTTGGGTATTGGTGTTGGTGTGTTTTTGATCCGGTATTCTTTTATTTTGATCATCGACAAGGTGACATTGCCGGAGATGGTGCAACGGATGCTTCGATACATTCCCGCCTCGGTGCTTCCTGCGCTGATCGTCCCGGCGGTGCTTCTGCATAAGGACGGTGGTGTGACAACATTTGCCGGATGGGATCAACTGGCTGCTGCTTTGATTGCTGTTCTGGTCGCATGGAAGACCCGGAATATGTTGGCGACTATTGCTTCCGGCATGATTGTCTTGTGGGGAATTCAGTTTTTTTTATAAGTTGCGTTTTCAACCTCGTCTTTGGTTGAATTGTCGTTTCCTTTCTTTTGTGCTGTCTGCACGTCCTTTTTTTGTTCAATTCCATGTGAAAATATTAACGCTTGACTCTTGGCGAACAGAGGTATTTAGTCTGCCCCTTTCCGCGTGATTCTCCAGCCCCTGGCCTCCTCTTTCATAGACTCGACCATTGACTGTGACCACGAAGAAACCACCAACCTAAGGAGGTCTCTCAATGGCTTTTTCATTGCGTGCGCAATTTAAAACGTACGCTCCCAAAAGTATTACCTATTTGAAATCCTACTCGCTGACTGCGCTGCAACGGGATTTGGGTGCGGGTGTCACGGTTGGCATCGTTGCGCTACCGTTGGCCATGGCTTTTGCCATCGCGTCCGGGGCCAGTCCGCAAACTGGTCTGTTCACCGCTATTGTTGCCGGTTTTGTTATTTCAGCCTTTGGTGGTACCCGTTTTCAAATCGGTGGACCGACCGGCGCATTCGTCGTTATCATATCCGGCGTTATTGCCCGAAATGGTTTTGAAGGCCTGATGCTCGCCACTATTTTGGCCGGACTGTTGCTTGTGGTCATGGGATTGCTTCGGCTTGGAAGATTGCTGCAGTATATTCCGTATCCGGTCACAGCCGGATTTACCTCTGGCATTGGCCTTTTGATTTTTACATCCCAGTTGAAAGACTTTTTGGGATTGCAGATCAGTGCTATGCCGTCTGCCTTTGCTGAGCAGATAATGGCATGTGCGCATGCCCTACCGACTGCACTGCCTGCAACTCTTGGTATCGGCGCATTGACATTGGCAATCATGCTGATTGTCCGCCGTTACATTCCACGTATCCCGGCTCCTTTTGCCGGAATAGTTGTTGGTTCAATCGCGGCGTGGGCTTTGGGGTTACAGATCGAGACCATCGGAAGTAAGTTCGGTGGCATTCCTTCGACCATGCCTGATTTTGTCCCTCTGACCGGGATAAGTCTTGCAACTATCCGGAACATCCTTCCTGATGCTTTGACCATCGCAGTGCTGGCGGGCATGGAATCACTGTTGAGTGCCACGGTGGCAGACGGCATGAGCGGTGACAGGCATAACTCTTCCACGGAATTAGTCGCACAGGGATTGGCTAATATTGCCTCTCCGTTGTTCGGCGGCTTGCCTGCCACGGGAGCCATTGCCCGTACCGCCACCAATATCCGGGCCGGAGCATTTACGCCCATGGCCGGTATTTTCCATGTTCTAACATTGGTAGTGTTTATTAAATTCATGGCACCAGTTGCGTCGCTCATTCCCCTTTCCAGTCTCGCCGCCGTTTTGATGGTAGTGGCTTGGGATATGAGTGAGCCCCATCGTTTGAAACGCCTTTTCCTGGCGCCCAAGTCCGATTCCATGGTGATGTTGAGCACCTTTTTGCTGACGGTTTTTGTTGGTCTGACTGTGGCGGTGGAGATTGGCGTTGTGCTGGCGGCTGTGCTGTTCATGAAGCGCATGAGTGAACTGGTGGATATTCACAGTCTCGATACAGGTTTACCTGAAGATGCGATCATCAGTCGTCGAACCGGAAACCCCAGAGTGGTTGTGTATGAGATTGCAGGTCCGCTCTTTTTCGGTATGACGCAACGGTTTATCGATATCATGCGATTTACTCGCAAGAAACCGGAAATTCTCGTGCTTTGCATGCGGCTTGTCCCCATCATCGACGCGACGGGACTAGAAGGATTGGAAACGGTTATTCGCAAGGGACAATCTCGTGGTATCCGAGTTATCCTGTCAGGGGTAAACCCGAGAATCATGAAGATTATGATCCGGCTTGGTACGGACAAAGTCGTTGGTAGCGATAATATCTTTCAGGATTTTTCAACTGCCGTTGCCGCAACGTTGCCTTATTTTGAAGAAGAAGCAGAAGCGGATGAAGTTGTGGGTAAGGTCCAGCATTGCGCGTAAACATAGCGCTGTTATAAAGCAGATGAGGGTCGCCTGAGGGCGGCCCTTTTTTTTAGACTTCTACGCCCTGCTTTTTATATTCGTTAAGTTTGTTGCGGAGAGTACGGACCGAGATGCCGAGGAGTTCGGCGGCACGAGTGCGGTTGCCGGTAGTTTCTTCAAGGCTTTTGAGAATAAGTCGTTTTTCCATTTCATGGATGGGCATGACTGACAAAGCTTCATCCGGGGTGGACGGTGGCGCGGCTTCGGAAACGGCCTGTTGGTCAGCATCAATGGATGACAGATCGTCAGGTGTCCATTGTTCGTCGCCCATGAGAAAGTGCTTGGTTTGAATGGGACCTTGTCCGGCGAGAAGCACGGCGCGTTCCATGAGGTTCTGGAGTTCGCGCACGTTGCCTGGCCAATCATAGGACATGAGCCATTTTTTGGAGTCCTCTGCAAAGGCGAGTCGATCAAGGCCATAAGTAGCCGTAAATTTGTTGGTAAAATATTCCGCTAACAGAATGACATCATCGCCCCGTTCTTTGAGAGAGGGTAGGGCCAACGGGATGACGTTCAGGCGATAGAACAGGTCCTGACGGAACTTGCCTTCTTTGACTGTGGTTTCGATGTCGCGGTTGGTGGTCGCGAGTACGCGTACATCAATGTTGACTGTTTCCACGCCACCCACGCGATCAAATTCCGATTCTTGCAATACGCGTAACAGTTTGGCTTGGAGGCCGAGGTCCATTTCCGTGATTTCATCAAGCAGAATGGTGCCGCCGTCAGCCAGTTCAAACTTGCCAAGTTTGCGATTGATGGCTCCGGTGAACGCACCTTTTTCATGGCCGAAGAGTTCGGATTCAAGGAGATGCTCAGGCAGGGCCGCGCAGTTGATCGCCACGAATGGTTTGTCCGTGCGGGTCGAATTGTGATGCAAATACCGCGCGAACATTTCTTTACCTGTGCCGGATTCACCGGAGATGAGCACGGTGGCCTTGGAACCTGCCACCTGTCGGGCAAGGGCAAGAACACGTAAAACCGCATTGTGGCGGCCTATGATTTGAAATTTGCTGGGTGTGGACGGTGCGGCGGCTGCGGATTTGGGTGATACGGTTGGTGCCGGTTCTGGTTCGGGCTCCGGTTCAGGTTCCGGGAGGACCAGCTTGATTTTTTCCCAGACCAACGGTTCGATCCAGTAATCACGTGCACCGAGTTCAAGGTATTCAGTGGCTTGCTCGGCAGAACCGGATGCGGAGAAAATGACCACGGGCGGGAATCCTTCAACGGATTGCGCCTGCGTCAGAAAGCTTTTGGCATCAAAGCCTTGAAGTTCTGGTCGGCAGAAAACGAGGCACGGACTGGACTTTTTGATGAAGCCGAGTGCGCCAGTGAGATTGTCAGCCAACCCGGCCTGCAACCCCGCCTTTTGCAAGGTGGGGAAGATGCCTGTGACGGATTGCGGTTCCGCGATGAAAAGTACTGTTCTAGCCGACATGATCCCTTCTATTAGCCGTAAGTGGGACAGTTTACAAGAGGTTCACTCTTTTCAAGGGTTGAACGGTGTTTTTGGAAACCTGTCAAGTTGATTGTTTATACCTTGCGTCAATTTCTTTTCTCCTTTTTCTCCCTGCGATTTCTTCCAGAAGCTCTCGCTCCTTTTTTTTTGCCTTCATCATTTCCATGAGACTTTCATTAGATTCTTGGATTATTTTGACCTCTGCTTGGTAGGCCCTGGCTCCCCCCTCAACGTACCAAGAGGGCGGATTAATTTTCCCGTATTTGAGGAGAGTCCTTTCAAAGAATGTTTGGAGATTGGGCGTTATGGCTTTCCCCTTGGTCGTTAAGGGGTGTGCCCCGGCAAGCCATTGTTCCCCCACAGAGAAGGCCTCCACAATGGCCTCAGACTTAACATCTTTATTTTTGAGCTCATCCATAAAGCGGGAAGGCCACCGAGGCGCGAAGTGAGGGAACAGAGCATCTAGGCGTTCTTTAGGAATATTAAAAATATTATTATAATTATCATTATATTTATTATAGAGTCTTTTCCCTCTCGTTCATGTGAACCACCTAGTTCATGTGAACCACCTAGTTCATGTGAACCACCTCGTTCATGTGAACCACCTCGTTCATGTGAACCACCTAGTTCATGTGAACCACCTAGTTCATGTGAACCACCTCGTTCATGTGAACCACTTAGTTCATGTGAACCACCTAGTTCATATGAACTACCTCGCTCGCGTGAACTACCTCGCTCGCGTGAACTACCATGTCCGTGTGAACCACCACGTTCATATGAATCACCCCATCCATGTGAATGATCTAGTTCATATGAACTACCACCCCCATGTGAACTCTCTCGTCCATATGAACGGAGTGGTTCACATGAGGAGGCCTTGTTTTTCCCCTATACGCATAAGGGTCGGCCCTCTCCTCTTGTCTTAAAAGATCCCCGTATATCCCCGCGTCTAATATAGTAATGAGGGAGCAGACTCTCCCCTCTGGGGATTCCCCCAAAGACGATGAAAGGAACCCGTCTGTCTTAAACCTCTTAAATGCCCGGTTAACCGTTGAAGGGCCTATCCCGTGGTTTTTTGCAAGAGCCGCTTTTGACACCAAGAAAGAAGTCTTTTCTCGGGAAAGTAAGTCTATGGCGAGGCGAATGTGCTTGATCGAAGTAAGGGGTACCACCTCCCTAGAAGAATAGTCTGCTTGGTCCTGGCCGAGAACCTCTTCCCCCTTTCCCGGTTCAAGTGAATTAGGCAGTCCTTTTGAACTAGGTGGTTCATTTGAACTGGGTGGTTCACTTTTGACGTTTTTACTTGGCATTCACCGACATTTCTACGCTTGGTCGAAACCCTGTGTTAGGTTTTCCGCAAAATTCATGAAGTCGTTTTATGTCGAAAATCATTCCCCCAACGAGTGCTCGATCACGAAGCACTGAATTACGAAGAGCCGTTCGTCATTGGTGGACGGCTTCAACTATGGTTTTTCCCCTTTCCTTGCCCTGTTCTGACCCATCTGGTACTTCTCGGTTGCTTAACCGCAAACGAGAAAATAATGATCAGAACATCAATACCTGTCCTTTGCTATCATAACGTCAGTGACATCGACGGCCATACGCCGGAGTTGTTTCGTGAACACCTAGACGCCATTGTCAACGCTGGCTGGCACACCATCTCTTCCCGCGACCTGCTGGCCGTGACGCGGGGACAGATGAAGGCCCCGAAGAAATCCGTGGTCCTGACCTTTGATGACGGCCATCTGTCCAATTGGCTGACCGTGGTTCCTGAACTGGAAAAACGGAACATGACCGGCACATTCTTCGCTTTGAAAGATTTCACTGTGGACGGTCCTGTGCGCACATTTGAAACTGCTCCTGACATGATGACCATGCCGGAGACGTTCAAAGCCGCACACCTCAATGGTGATTTTTCTCAATTCATTAATAAGAGTGAATTTAAGGCCATGCTCGATAAGGGAATGGAAGTATTTTCGCATGGCTGCCGTCATCAGGGCGCATTTCTTGATCTTAAGCCGCTTCAACTTATGGGGCAAAATGCTCACTGGGGGGCATGGTCCATTTATCCCGGTTACAATGCGGATTGGCCGACCTTCAAAGTCGGCAGTGCTTATGTCTACGGCGGTTTTCAGCCCACTTTCAACGGTTCAGGAAAACCCCATTTTGTCCAGAGATCCGTCGCAGATCGTCGGGCTTTCTGTCGCAAGGAATTCCGTAAGAGTATCGAGTGGATTCGTGATCTGAATGGCTACGACGAACAACTTTTTTGTTGGCCATGGGGTCAGTTCTGTGATGATGCGCAGGAAGAATTGCACAAGGCTGGATATGTTGGTGCATTCACTTTGGAACGGTGGGTGAATGCCAAGGGCACGAATCCGTTTCGGTTGAATCGTATTGGCGTGGGCAAAAAAAAGACCGGTAAATGGATTCAGTCCCGCTTACGTATGTACGGTTCTGATCCAGCGGCTCGGGTGTTTTTCAAGTTGCACACCAAGCGGCCTGAGGTGCAGAGCGTATTGTATGCCACGGATTCTGCAAAGTTGTCTGGCGGCAGTCGTCAGATGATCAACAATATCAAAGCGATGTCCGACATGGGTGTCAAGACTTATGCCGTAATCACCAGCGATACGCCCATCAACGCCGCGCTCGAAGGGCTGGACGTGGAAGTTTTTCATTTTGATGAATTCAAGAAGTACAAGAAAGCCGGTCAATTCCTGAAAAAGCTGGTGCGGAATAATGCTATTGACGTGGTGCATACTTTCCACAATCGGGCGTACAAAATGGGCGTGCTGGCACGACTCATGGGTGCCAAGTGCAAGTTGTTCATCAATAGAGGTGTTATTTCCAAGCCCAACTCGATATTTTTTCTGTGGACCGCGTTGGCTGACGGTGTGATAGCCAATTCACGGCAATGTGCAGAAGTCATGCACAAGTATCATGTGCTGAAAAAACGGCTAAACGTAGTTTACAATGCTTATGTGGGACCAGATTTTGGCGATCCCAAGCCACGCAAGAAGCGTGGAATCCGTTTTATTTACATCGGTAACACCGTGGACATCAAAGGGTATGACGTGTTTCTTGATGCGGCATCCGCTCTTTGTGAAAATGGTGATTGTCGGGATATGGAGTTTGTGGCCGTGGGGGTTCCCGAAGATCGGCGGGAATGGTTTGCAGACCACATGACCCCGGCTGTCAGAGAGCGTCTTCATTTGCCCGGTGTCATTCCTCATGAACAGGTGCTTGAGGAGCTGGCTTTTTCAGATGTGCAGGTCATGACCTCGCGTAAAGAGAGCCTGCCCAATGCTTTGCTTGAAGGGTTTGACCTTGGCGTTCCGGCCATTTGTACCCGTGTGGGCGGTGTACCGGAGATTGTCCGTGATAATGTCAACGGCTTTTTATGCGAGAGCGAAGACGTTGCGTGTCTGGCCGAGAAGATGCGGTATATGGTTGACAATCCTGCGGCGCGCTTTTCCATGGGGTGTGCCGGACGGGCTTTGGTCCGTACCATGTTGACCCCTGAAGCCAAGGGGCGGAATCTCATGCGTGTGTATATGGGAGAAACCCTGTGCGAGCCATTGGACATGGACAGCCTGCCCAAGGCGCAGAGCGAGGAGCAGATTTATGGCAAGAGCGATCACTGATGGATTGATCGAATTCTGGCAGTCGTTGCCCGAAGACCTTAAGGCTAAATTGCGCCTTGGGTTTACCGGGAAAAAACATTTGCTGGATATTGCCGGATGGTGTCTGCGTTCTGGTAATCCGGCTGTGATGCCCATTGCCGTCGATGCTCTTGAAACTGTTGTTCGCGAAAATCCACTCGACGGACGTATGGCTGCCGAGTTGCTTGCGTTGAATCCGATTAAAGATATTTTGTCATCGGAAGTCGTGGAAAAGCTGACTGTGGTGGCAAATCATTATCAGGCACCTGGCCCCTCTGATCCTTTTATGAAGCTTCGAGCGAGCCGAGATTTTTGGGTACTCAAAGACTTTATTCGTACTCAAGTCACGAAGGAGCCGAATAATTTATATTGGCGAGAACAGGCGCTGACTATTGGTGTGTTTAATTCCGACACCGATTTCTGTGTCGAAATATTATCAAACAACATTGATCCAAGTGCCGAAAGTGTGATTGGTATCGCATTATCTCGAGTCCGAGCGTTGTCGTCTCCTGAAAAAACGATCGATACAGGTCAGCTTTTGAATGATTTGGCTACTGCACCATGGAATATGGGATTGGCTCTGCGTGGGTATGACGTGCTGGCCGGAGTGGCTGAAATGAGGACGGCTCTGCCGGGTTCTGTCGCCCTGTTGTTGTATTCATGGAACAAAGCGGATGAGTTGGATGCAACTTTGGCGTCGATTCTCGATTCTGATTTGACTGGTGCATCGCTTTTCGTGCTGGATAATGGATCGACTGATCGGACAGCCGAGGTCCTTGCCGGATGGGAGTCCCGGTTTGTGGCCGAGCTTGGTGCTGATCGGTTTACGGTAATATCGTTGCCGGTGAATGTGGGAGCTGCATCGGCGCGGAACTGGTTGCTGCATATGGATGTGGTGCAGGAACATGAATTTGTTTGTTATCTCGACGACGATGTAGAGTTATCCAAGGATTGGTTATCTCGGCTTGGAGCAGCGGTAAAGGTGTACCCGGAGGCAGGTGTTTGGGGATGCAAGGTCGTGGATCATGCCAATGGGTTGCTAATCCAGAGTGCGGACAGTCATTTGCTGGCCGAGCCGGATACTATTGTGGATTTTTCAAGGCTGGCGCCGAATCCGTTCAAACTTTCCGATCTGCATATTCAGACGGTGGATTCTGGCGATTTTGATTTTATGCGGCCCTGTGCGTCTGTGACCGGCTGCTGTCATCTTTTCCGAACCGAAATTCTACTTGAGTCCGGTGATTTTGCGATTCAGCTTTCTCCGTCGCAGTATGACGACATGGAGCATGATATTCGTTTGTGTGAGGCTGGATTATTTCCGGTTTATCAAGGGCATCTGGCTGTGCGGCATAAGAAGCGTACGGGTGTTGCGTCTCATACCTCAATGCAGGAAGAAGGGAATGCTTTGGGGAATAAATATAAGATGCAAACCATGCACGGGGTTGAGGAGGTGTGTGCTGCCGCACGGGCTGAACAGGCTGTTTTGGAAGTTGATATTTTGGTGAAATTGAAATTTCTTGAAGAGTATATGAAATAAGGAAGGGCCGCTTTGGAAGCGGCCTTTTTGTTAGGAAGATGTGCCTTCGGCGAGAGTCATTGTTGGGCGCTGAAGCACCCAAGGCTTTCCATGCCCTGCGCGGGCGGCGGATCTTTTTGGCTGAACCGCCCCAAAAACAACCAAAAAACTCGGCTCACTAGTTTGGCCGCCCCCATGATCTGCGGCAAGAATCTGATCCAATCGAGTCGGCTCCACTCGATTAAAAGTATAATCCCTTCCTCTTCCTTTATCCTCCAGTCTAAGACAAATTATCTGACTCCTTTATAAGAGCCGCCTCCTTCGATTGGTTAGCTTCTAAGCCGCCAATCAAAGGCTGGGTTCCGTCTTCGTCTGGTTTGGGAGGGAAAGAAATCGTCTTCGGAGGGAGAGCGGTGTTGGGGTGCTGGAGCACCCCAAGGTCCTCTGTGGTGAGCGAAGAACTTGAAGTCAAAAGTAGGCACCTATGATGAAAATGAATTTATTACGATGATATGGTAAATCAAAAAAATGTATGGTTGTCGAAGAACCTAAAATCAAAAATAAACACCTACACCGAGAAACCCCTTACAACGACGAACAATTGATAGCGAACCTTAGAGCCTGTCCTGCGCGGCGGAACGTAGCCCGACTGAGTCTGTGTCACAGATAATCCTGTCGGGCAGTGGGGCCGCGTACAGGCTCTTAGGACCGCTGTCAGGCTCACACCGAAAAGGCGTTTTTTGCCTCCTTTTTTTCGCCTCAAAAAAAGCAGGTCGCCGTAAAGGCGAAACCTTTTTAATAAAGACCGTTTGTACCTTCACTGCGAAGCACGCAACGCCCACCAAAAAAAGTACCCCTTTTTCCCTTTATCTTCATTGCGGTCGCACGCAACGCCTACCAAGAAAGCACACACTTAAAAAAAGGACCTTACACTATCGAAGAAGAAGCCTTTGCGCAGCAGAAAAACACCGTCGGCGGACCAACCCCGAGACGATGAGCGTTCCCAACGAGGTCGACGCAACTAACATTAACATGACCACGATTTGATAACGAATGGCTATGAGTGGATCAGTCCCGGATAAAATCTGACCGGTCATCATTCCCGGTAGGGATACCAAACCCACGGCCATGAGTGAGTTGATGGACGGGATCATTCCCGCCTTGATCGCATTGCGCAGGATGTCCTGCGAGGCTTCGCGATAATCCGCGCCAAGTGCGAGTTTCATTTCCACCTCTTCCCGTCGAGCTTTGAGGTCCGAGAAGAGTCGATCCAGACAAATGGAAATTGCGGTCATGGAATTCCCGACGATCATGCCTGCCAGCGGGATGAAATATTGTGGAGTCCACCATGGCTTGGCTCCGACAATTACGCCGGTAACGAGCATGGTGACGAGCGAATAGGTAACAATCATGGAGAGGAATGTCGGGATGACAAAGGGGATTGTCTTTTCTGACACACGGCCACGTATGATATGCACAGCCGCAGTGACCATGCCTGTAAACATGAGCAGCACGAGCCAGCTTATATTTGCACTGAAAACGAATTTGAGGACGTAGCCCATGAGAAAAAGTTGAGCAAATGTTCGGATGGTGCCGATGAAGAGATCTCGCCCAAGGCCGAGATTATATTTGAAGGACGTGACGCCTGCCAACAGCACGAATCCGAGACAGAGGGAGAGTTGAAGCGGGCCTATTTCGATGATGGATTGGGTCATTGCGCCACCAGCCCTTTGTCGAGAATAGAGACGATTTGATTGACGCCTTCCGGTGTTTTTTCAGAGTGGGAAATCATGATGACCGTGATTCCCTGACGACTGAGTTCCATTGTTTTTTTGAGCACGACTTCTGCGCTTTCCGGGTCGAGTGAAGCGGTGGGTTCATCCAACAAAATAACTTCCGGGTGGAGTAACAGGCTGCGAATAAGGCATATCCGTTGTGATTGGCCTACGGACAACCTGTTCGCTTCGCTGTCCAGTGTTATCCCTGTGAGTAGAAATGAATCCAAGTACCCTGTGAGTTCCAGATCAGCAGGAGGAGTGACGTTTTTATTGGAATGGAAGGAGAAGGGAAGCAACAGGTTGTCACGCACGGTTCCGGGAAGCAGGGTGGGCATTTGTTGAACATATGCCACGCACCGGCGCAGGGATGCCGGAGCAATGTCCGTGATGTCACATTCCTTATATTGAATGCTGCCGGCCTGAATTTCTTCCAACCGGCAGAGCAGGCGGAGCAGCGTGGACTTTCCTGAACCGGATGGCCCTCGTACGAGATAATACGCCCCTTGCTCGAAAGTCAGATTGGCATCGTGCAAAATGGCTGGGCCATTCGGGTATGAAAAGGATACGGATTCAAGAGTTAAACACATGCGTTATTCTTCTTTATTGATATATGCCAAAAATTTGTTGGCTTCTTCGAAAGAAGGATTCAGTTCAAGCGCCTTGGCCAGGTTCGCTTTGCATTCGTCCTTTTCGCCTTGTTCAAAATAGGCACGGGCGATATTGTAGTAGAGGTTCTCGTCGTTTTCAGTGATTTCAAGAGCGCGGGTATAATACTCAACGGCCTGATCAAGTAGCTTGGATTTGCGTAGGTTGATGCCGAACTCGTTGAATAAATGCTTGTGTTCGGGCGTAAATGCTGCGTCTAGACAGACCACTCGTTCGAAGATATCTCCCGCTTTTTCCGTTTCACCTCGTTCCATATATGTCAGGCCGAGACCAAAGTTGGCGCGTACGTTTTGCTCGTCGAAGTTCAGTGTGGCTTCATACTCAAATTGAGCTGAGTAGAGTGCCCCCTGTTCGCGTTGATTTTCGGCGCGTTTCAAGGTGGAGTCCATCTCCTGCATTCTTGGATAAACTTCTGCCTGATAGTATTCCAATTCCGGGTCGAATTTTTCCAGAAAATCGGGCAATGGGAAGCCTTCCTTAGGCCCGGAGGGGATGTTGTTATTATTGAGAGGTTGGACCATGACTACTCGTCCATTCTCATCTTGATCAGCTTCTTCGGCAAACCAGTAAGACTTCTGAATAGCCTTGCGGGAAGTGGTGCCGGTGCCGACTCTGTTGACTGATTGAGAAGAGAAGACTCCAAAGATTTTTTCGAGTTCCACATCTTCGGGAATAGTGACGGTCTCCATGGTTTCATCCGGGGTGACCTTGTTTTTATCTTGGTTCACGACATGTCCTCGATTGGTTTCAATTTATCGTGTGTGAATAAAAAAATACACGGCAGAGCCATGAATGGCAACTGGCAGAGGTGTCGATTGAACGACAAAATAACACGTTTACAGGATGCGTGCATCCGATCTGTTGCCGTGTGTGGTGATGCAAAAGTTTGAGCCTTTTATTGATGCGGAGAACAGACGTTTCCGACGAACATTCGTTTGATAGAATATGAGAAAAAAAGATGTATCCATTGTAAAAAAATGAGCATCCTCTCCCTGACCCTCCAAGGTGACAATCCGGTTTGTTTCGGGTAAACGCAAAGACGGCGAATTACCGTCTTCTGGATCGAATGATTGCAGAAGATTTTATATAATGTAGATAATTGTTGATGTTTCAAGGAGACTCCACTGATGGACAATGTCGGCAAAAGGATTCAGTCCTACCGAAAAAAACAGAATCTGACCATTGAGGATTTAGCCAATCGAACCACTTTGAGCGAAGAGTTCATTCGCGCCGTTGAAGACGAGGACATGTATCCTTCCTTGCAGCCGCTCGTGAAATTGGCACGCGCATTGGGGGTGCGGCTTGGTACCTTTATGGATGACCATGTGTCCCGTGATCCGTTGATCACGCGTCTTGATGAGCGCACAGAAGAATTGGTCATGCATCCTGCCGGAAAGGAACCGGGGTTGAAGTTTCATTCCCTTGGCAAGGGCAAGACCGATCGCCATATGGAACCTTTTTTTATCGAGTTGATGCCCGAATCCGCCAAGGACGAGCACCTTTCCTCTCATGAAGGTGAAGAATTTATCATAGTTCACTCCGGTAAGGTTCGCATCAAATACGGCCAGGAAGAGACCATTCTTGAAAAAGGAGATTCCTCCTATTTCAACTCCGTAGTACCGCACAATGTGGCGTGTGCCGGTGATGAAATGGCCGAAATCTATGCTGTCCTCTACTTCCCAGAATAGGGGGGCGTCATGACAGCACTTCGCGAAATAACCCTTGGACAACTTTTGGACGAGGCCGTTGAAAAGTGGCCTGATCAGGACGCCGTGGTCTACGTGGATCGCGACTTTCATTTGACCTATGAGGAATTCGGCGATTTGGTGGATACCATCGCCAAAGGTCTTATGGGACTGGGTGTGCAAAAGGGTGAAAAGGTGGCTATCTGGGCGAATAATGTCCCTTATTGGGTCGCCTTGCAGTTCGCCACAGCCAAGATCGGGGCCATTCTGCTTACGGTCAACACTCATTATCGTTCACACGAACTTAAATATTTGCTTGAGCATTCCGAGGCCGAAAATCTGTTCATCATTGGCGAATATCGGGGGCATGATTATCTTGCCTCGGTGTATGAGCAGGTGCCGGAACTCAAGGCGCAGGAACGTGGTCAGCTTCATACCAACACGTTTCCTCATCTTAAGCGTGTATTTTACCTTGGTCACGAAAAGCATCGTGGCATGTATTCCATTCCTGAATTGCAGGCCATGTCCGCTATGGTCTCCGATCAGGATTACAAGGCCCGTCAAGCGGGGATTGATGCGCATGATGTTGTCAATATGCAGTACACCTCCGGGACCACGGGGTTCCCCAAGGGCGTGCAGCTTTCCCATTACAACATTGCCAACAACGGGTACTGGATCGGCAAGAACCAGAACTTTCAGCCAGGTGACCGGCTTGCTTTGACTGTTCCATTGTTCCATTGCTTCGGCTGTGTGCTTGGCGTACTCGCCTGCGTCAATCATGGTGTGGCCATGATTATTCTTGAGGACTTTGTACCCACGGATGTCATGCTCGCCATTGATCAGGAAAAATGTACTGCGGTGTATGGCGTGCCAACGATGTTTATAGCCATGCTTGATCATGCCATGTTCGATCGTTTCGATTATTCCTCCCTGCGTACTGGCATTATGGCTGGTTCGCCATGTCCGGTGGAAGTCATGAAGCGGGTTATGGACAAGATGAACATGAAAGAGATCACCATCTGTTATGGCCTCACCGAGGCCAGTCCGGTGATGAGTCAGACCACCATCGGTGATACCATCGAGCACATGACCGAGACCGTTGGTCCGGCTATGCCCGAAGTGGAGATTCGCATTACTGATCCCGAAACGGGTGAAAAATGTGCCTCCGGTGTTCAAGGTGAGGTTTGTTGTCGTGGTTATAATGTCATGACGGGCTACTACAATAACGAGAAAGCCACGATTGCCGCTATTGATACCGATGGTTGGCTGCATTCCGGTGATCTCGGTGTCATGGATGATGACGGTTATTTGTCCATTACAGGTCGCCTCAAGGATATGATCATTCGTGGCGGAGAGAATATCTATCCGCGTGAAATCGAGGAGTTTCTCTACACTATGGAGGGCGTTCTCGATGTACAGGTAGCTGGTGTGCCTAGCGAAAAGTTTGGCGAACAGGTCGGTGCTTTTGTTATTCTCAAGGAAGGCGTTGAACTGGAACCTGAAGATGTCATCGACTATTGCCGTGGCAAGATCGCTCGTTACAAGATTCCGAAATACGTCACGTTTATGACTGAATATCCTATGACTGCATCCGGGAAAATTCAGAAATATAAATTGCGTGACCACGCAGCCATCCTGTGGCCGGACGCGTAGAATAAAGATGAAGACTGGGGGAAACCTTTTGAAAGAGGTTTCCCCCAAACCCTCATCTAGAACTTTCAGACGCGCCGTCAGAGAGCTTAATGGGGGATATAAAGACACGTTGGCGGCGTGTTGGTGGCAAGCAAAGGGGAAAATGTTGCTTGTCAGGAAGAATCCTCCACCCCGCAGGGGTGGCAATAAAAAGTTTTGGAGGATTCTCAAGGAACCTTTTTTAAAAGGTTCCTTGAGCCGCCGGAGGCACTTCTTACAGGAGGTATATATGGAACAGTACAAGGAAATTGCGCCCCGTTTGGTGGGATTGCGAGAAGGAATCGGCTGGACCGTTGCTGAGATGGCAGACCTTTTGGGCCTGCCGGAAGACAAAGTTGCCGGGTATGAATCCGGGACAGTCGAGATTCCGGTTGGGTACATGTTGGATGTTTCCCGGCTGTGTCGGGTCGATCTGACCACGCTCATTTCCGGGCGAGAACCTCACCTGAAATCGTATTCCGTTGTCCGTAAAGACGAAGGGTACGCTGTGGATCGTCGCAAGGATTACGACTACAAGTCTTTGGGGTACAAGTTCGCCGGACGCGAAATGGAGCCGTTTTTGATCACGGTACCACCGAAACCCGAAGAAGAAATGGTCGAGACTGCACACCGTGGACAGGAATTTATGTACGTCCTTGAAGGTCGTCTTGAAGTCCGTCTTGGTGGTGAAGCTATTGTTGTTGAGCCGGGTGACTCTTTGTATTTCAGTTCCGAAACGCCTCATGCTCTGCGTGGTATGGATGGCAAAGAAGTAAAATTCCTTGATGTGATTCTGTAGGGTTGGCCGATTTTTTGGTCCGCCCGGAACAAGGTATGTCATTTTTTATGTGCGAAAAAACGCAAAATTGATTCAGAATCACGGAGTTATTTATCATGTTTACTAAGGAAGAATACGCCGATTACGCAGACTTGTGCGCCAGATATAAACCGGAATGCCCTGAGAATTTCAACTTTTCTTATGATGTTCTGGATGCAATGGAGCCGGGAAAAACCGCGCTTATTCATGTTGACGACGATGGTGTTCGTCGCGAATACGATTTCAAATTTTTTCAGGAAACGTCGAGTAAACTCGCCAATGCCCTTGTGAAAGAGGGCGTCAAGAAAGGTGATCGGGTTATGCTCGTCCTGTATCGCCGTTTGGAATACTGGACGGTTATGCTTGCATTGCATCGCATCGGCGCATTGCCAATTCCGTCCCCGTCCCTGCTGACAAAGAAGGATATCTCCCAGCGTGTAAATTACGCTAAGATTTCCGCTATCATCTGTGAAGATTCCATTTGTGCACGTGTGGATGAAGCCAAGGGTGATTGCCCGGGACTCAATCATTTCGTACAGATTGACGGCGAAACCAATGACGGTTGGCATGACTATGAAGAACTTATGGCAACTGGTGATGTGAGTTTTCCGCGTACGGCTGATTCTCCAGGCGGCGATGATCCCATGGTCATTTTCTTTTCTTCCGGTACCACGGGCCTGCCAAAGATGGTGCTGCACAATTTCTCCTATCCGGCGAGTCATTTTACGACAGCTGCAATGTGGCACGATCTTGAAGAGGGCGATATCCATCTTACTCTGTCCGAGACCGGTTGGGCCAAGTCCGTGTGGGGCAAGTTCTATGGCCAGTGGATGGCCGGTGCCGTCGTTTTTGTCTGGGATTTTCGAGGCAAGTTCGAGCCTGCTCATCTCTTGCAGATCATGGAAGAAAATAAGATCACAACCTTTTGCGCACCGCCGACCGTGTACCGATTCCTTGTGCGCGAGGATTTGTCCAAGTACGCATTGTCACTTCGTCACTGCACCACTGCTGGTGAGCTGTTGAATGAGTCGGTATTCCATGCCTGGGAAAAGGCTTTTAACATGCCTCTTTATGAAGGATATGGTCAGACTGAAACCACACTTCAGGTGGCGACTTTCAAGTGCATGACGCCCAAACCTGGTTCCATTGGTCGCCCTGTGCCTGGGTGGGACATTGCGCTTATGGATGATGAGGGTAAGAAAGTCCCTCAGGGCGAAGAGGGCGAAATTTGTATCCGTATCGACAAGCCGGTGCTCGGGTTGTTCGATTCCTATATGGATGAGCCGGAAAAGACTGCGTCCGTCAAGTTTGATGGCTGGTATCATACCGGAGACAAAGCTTGGGCGGATGAAGACGGATACCTCTGGTTCATGGGCCGTACTGATGACCTTATCAAGAGCTCCGGCTATCGTATCGGACCCTTTGAGGTCGAGTCTGCTTTGGTGGCACATGATTCGGTTATCGAGGCTGCCGTCACCGGCTTGCCTGATGAGGTGCGTGGGCAACTGGTGAAGGCAACAGTGGTTCTTGCACCCGGTTACGAGCCGTCCGAAGAGCTGACCAAGGCCCTTCAGACCTATGTCCGAGAATTGACCGCCCCGTACAAATATCCCCGCGTTATCGAGTATGTGGATGATCTGCCCAAGACCATTTCCGGCAAGATCAAACGTAAAGAGATTCGGGAAGCTGATTTGAAGAAATATAACAGTTAAGAATTCTGACGATTAAAAACGAAAAAGCCGACCATATGGTCGGCTTTTTCGTTTTTAATAACAAGGTAAAGACTATTGCGGATTCTTTGGATCGGCTTCGTCTTCTCCATTCGCTTCTGCCGTAGCAACTCCATCTTCTGTCAACAGAGTGGCATATGCGTCCTTGAAAATGAGTTTTGTTGCGAGTTCATCGGCTTTTTCTCCCAGCTCCATGAGGTGTTCAAGGAAGTCGAGAATAAGCAGTCGGCGTTCTTCTTCACCGTTTTCGAATTCGAATTTGCAGTCGCCGGATTCGAAATACTTGGCCACGCGTTCCAGATAATCGATGTCGAGCATACGTAAATCTCCGTTAGTCGTGATGGTAGGGCATGTTTTTATGAATGGTTCCGACGCGGTATAATTGTTCAAGCAGGAGTAAACGTGCCAGCTCATGTGGCAGTGTCATATCACTGAGCCGGATGGAATGACGGGCCGCTTTTTTGACGTCTTCGGACAATCCAAAGGGGCCGCCGATGACGAACACAGGTCGTTGGTTAGGCGCATCTGTCCATTTTTGAACCCGCTTGGCGAGTTCTCGCGAGGTCAATCGGTCGCCGTATTCATCAAGAATGATGAGGACGTCTCCCTTTTTGACCTTGGAAAGAATACCTTCTCCTTCCTTTTTGTTCTTGTCCTGAACCGGAAGTTTGCCGGGGGCGTCTTTGATTATAGACTCTTCCAGCTTGAAAAAACGCGATAGTTTTTTCCAGTAATGGGTGCATCCATCCTTGGAAAATGGTTCTTTGAGTTTCCCAACCCAGATGAATCCGATCTTGCTCATGACACGCTCATTAGTTGTGCGGTGACGGTTGAGCCTTCAAATTCGATGCGAATATAGCCGCCGCCAGCCAGCATGCCAGGATTAATAACCGGAGTTTTGCCGATCATGTCTACAGCTTTTGATTCGTGGATGTGGCCGGTGATGACCAGTGCCGGTTGGACGCGCTCGATGAATTTGCGGACGCCGGGGCTACCGACATGCTGTCCGTTACCGAGTTGATCAACCTTGGTGTCGTGTGGCGGCTCGTGGATAATTGCGATGAGCTGGTCGAATTCGTCTACCTGCGTATGGGTTTCATCCAGCCATTTGGCAATAGTTTCTTCCGGGACTTCGCTGGGTGTACCAAACGGTGTCGGCGTGGACATTCCCACACCCAAGAGGGCGAGGCCGGGAGTCAGCTCTCGGACTTTCAGATGGATGTCCATGTCCTGTTCTATCAGGTAGGTCTGCACAGTGTCTGTGTCCATATTCCCCGGCTGGGCCAGAATACGGGGATTGATCGCGGCCACAGTCTTGATCACGTTATTGACCGCTTCACGGCTTCCCCGGTTGGTAATGTCGCCGGAGATGATGACACCTTCCGCGCCGGAGAGGTCGGGAATGGCCTCAATAAGGCCTGTGGATTCGTGTATATCGCCAAATGCTATCCAATACATGATCGTGTTCTCCTGAAAAAAACTGGCATGACCCTATATCTGAGTCATGCCGTTCGTCAACGGACCGTGGAGGGAGGACATAAAAGAGCGGGTGGCCCCATTATGAAGTGGGGCCACCCGTGAAGCGTATCTTATTCGTTTTTATCACCTGGCACGGCGAGTTTGGCGAGTTCTGCCAATCGGTCGTCAACCATGCGGTACAGTGTGCCTGTCGGATATTTGCCTTTTCTGTCGGGCTTGCCACAACGCATGCCTGTGAGGATGAACATGGCTTCTTCAATGGTTTTGACCGGGAAAATGTGAAACATCCCGGCTTCAACGGCCTGAACGATTTCGTCTTTGAGCATCAGGTTGACCACGTTGTCAGCAGGCAGGATGACGCCTTGTTTGCCGGTCAGCTTGCGACGACGGCAGACTTCGAAGAAACCTTCGATTTTGCGATTGACGCCGCCCACGGCCATGACTGCGCCGCTCTGGGATACTGCGCCAGTGAAGGCGTAGGACAAATTGATCGGTGCGCCGGACAGGGCTGAAAGCAGGGAAGCCAGTTCCGCGCCTGAAGCTGAGTCACCTTCGATGCCTGCGTAGGACTGCTCGAAACAGAGTGACCCGGTCATGACGATGGGTTTGTCCTGTGCAAACAGTCGGACCAGATAGGACTTGATAATCATCATGCCCTTGGTGTGAATGGGGCCACCCATCTGGGCTTCGCGTTCCAAGTCTAGAATGCCACCGTGACCAACGCCTGCGGTGCAGGAAATTTGGTGCGGTAGACCAAATTCGTAGTCGCCGAAGAGCGTCACGGACAATCCATTGGCGCGACCTGCGGCTTGTCCTTCGGTGGCGACTTTGATGACCTGACGATCATAGTCGGTCATGAATTCTTCTTCATACAGATTGACCCGATAGTCCTTGGCGGTAACCGCCTCGTTCAGAGCTTCGAGATCTATGGTGTCTTTACCGGCCATGCGTGCGAAAGCTGATGCTTCGATCATGCGTTCACGTACTAGCGGGATGTAGAGGGATAACCGTTTCTGGTCTTCCACCAGTCTGGATGAGAAATCAACCAACCCGGCAATGGCCTCTCTTGTCAGCGGGAGGACTTTTGTTTCGCGTGCGGTCTGGCCGATAATCGAGATATAGTTCTTGATGTTGGCCGCGTTACGTGTGGCTGCGTGCTGCAAATGTGCTTTGAGCTTAAAGTATTTGGCAAAGCGGTCATCGTTGTAGAGCAAAACTTCATAGTGTTCGTCCGAACCGATAAGCACGATCTTGAGATCAAGATTAATGGGTTCTGGCTGGATGGTCCGAGCACGTACTTGTTCCTGATCAACAGGGTCTTCAATGCGTGATTGGCCTGATCTGAGGGCGCGGAGCAATCCTTCCCAAGAGACGTGGTTGGAGAGCAGATCCTCCATGTTCAGGAGCAGGAAGCCGCCGTTGGCCTGGTGCAGTGTTCCGGCCTTGATGAGGGTAAAGTCTGTGTAGAGTGCGCCCATTTCGGCTTCGCGTTCGATGGAGCCGAGTAGATTGAAAGCGGTGGGGTGGTCTTCCACCACGACGGGAGCGCCTTTGGTTTTGCCGTTGTCCACGAACAGGTTGACCTCGAACCGTGTGAAGAAGTCTTCACCGGACGGCATTCCTTCGGGGAGTAGGCCGGCCAGAGATGTGTCGCGGGGCATGAACTGGTCCACGTTTTCCACGACCTCGTTGACCAGTGCCTCAAAGTATTCCGGCAATCCCTTGATGGATTTGAACTTGTCTGAAACTTGTGTGAAACAATCATGCATGACAGCCTTGGCTGTTTCTCGGTGCAGATCGTTTTCGGACTCGCGCATATCCATTTCGTTCTGGTTGATCTGGCGCAGAATGGAGCTGACTCCGGCAAGGAGTTCTTCGCCCTTGACCTTGAGCTTTTTGCGTTGGGCTGGTTTGATTTTGTCGAAGTCCTTGTCCGATATGACTTCACCGTCCACGATGGGAGAGAGGGTGAGAACTCCCTCGTCATCGAGATTAAGGGAGAAATTCTCCTTTTCGGCGGTGGCATCCATCTTGTTGAACAGTTCTTCACGTTTGGCGTTGAACTTTTTGACTATCCGTTCATGTTTTTTCTGGAAAGTATCCTTTTCGAATCGAGCCGGGATTTCCTGACGGATATGGGTCATGGCCTTGTGTTGAGCCACTTTGAGCTTTCGGCCCTTGCCTGCAGGCATGGACACGGAAATAGGCCTGTCGTTGTCCTCGAAATTGTAGAGGTACACCCAGTCGCATGGAGGTGTGGCCTTTGCAGCTGTGGGCTTCAAAAAGGATTTGACGAAATATGTCCGGCCCATATTCGGCTCACCGGAAACGTAGAGATTATGTTCGTTGCCTTTGATCTCAAGGGCCAGTGACAGAGCTTGTATGGCCCTTGGCTGGAGTTTGGGATAGACATTCCTGTCCGGGATGTCTGCACTGGTTTCATAGGGGATCTTGGTCGGGTCCAGCGTGGCCCGGAGCTTGGAGCCGGGGAGCCCTTTGAGGGCGGGAGTAGTCTTGTTCATTAAATGCTCATGCTGTATTATTCGTGCGCGGCATTGGCACTTTATGAATCTAAGGTGTTTTTCCCCGGTTGTCACCATCCATTGTGCGAGATTGAGCATGAAAAAGGCGACCTCGAATGGCCGCCTAATTATTTCGAGCACAGTGTGTCTACAATCCGGTTCCTTTGAACAGGGCTTTTTGCAGCCCAAGGCTCCATTGTCCCTTGGGAAATCCGTATTTTACGGCGAAGTTATCTAGGGCCTGTCTTGTTATTGGTCCCCAGTTTTGGTCAATTTTTCCCTTGTAATAGCCAAGGTCGCGCAAACGGACCTGCATGGCTTTAACGTCTTCGGGGAAGACCGGATTCAGGAAAGCAGTGCCACGCCCATACGGGCCTTCGCCGGAGCCTGTTTGAGGTGTTGGCGTTGGAGCGTATGCCGTTTGGGGGCGTGGTGTGCTCGTGGGAACAGGAGGGGCGACTGCGCTTTTTATGGGAGCTGACGGCCCGGAGGCTGACGGTTTAGAGTTGTATCGAGCAACATGATTCCTTTCGCGCAGATCTTGGGCGATACCACTCCCCGGTGTGTAGTAATAATTGTTGTAAAATCGGTCACGGAGGCTGGACGGATTGAATTTTGCTGCGAACATGTGCACTCGCCAACCATCATAGTCGAGATACGACTCCTGTTTTTTTGCCAAATTGTCTCGCTGCCACTGTGCTTTTTTTCGATCACTCATGATAACTTCAAATTTGGCATCCGCAGGGAGTCGGTTTTTGACGAAGGTCATAACCAAATATTTGTCGATTTTGGCCTGGTCCCGTTGTGGATTAAAACCGTATGTTTTGGCTGCATGGTAAACCGCTCCCCAATCTCCACGAGATTCAATCGGGACAGCTTGGAGAAATGTTTCATACGGGATCATATAGACTTCCAGAGTCAGTTTTGATGGAGATGATGTTGCGGCTAGACATTGTGTGATGCTGATTTTGTCTTTTTGAACAGTATATTGAGCCAGATATTGTAGGGTTGCGATGCGTTCATTAGAGTCGAAAAGATGAATGACGCCGGCCACATCAGCCGCATAGTTGTCGCCGATGCCGTAGTTCTGGCCTATGACCGGGATAGCCCCGCCATGTTTGAAATTGTAGAAGTACCCGTTATTGAGACCTTCCATATATGCGTCTGCGCCGGGAGCAAATGAGACGGAACTCGGCCCTTGTTGGTTGGTGAGTTTGGCAGCTACGGCATAAGATACGGCAAGGGCATCCGGCGGCCATTCCACATCTTGTCCCATGACGGGGGAGGCTGTTGTCAGGCATATCAGAAAGCTGAGAGTGAGAATAATCTTTTTCATGGTGGTTTCTCCTCTACCAAAGCTGTGTGTCTTCCTGAGTTGCCTGAGGACCAGGCATACCAAATCCGAAGCCTGAGTAGTCGGGACTCATGTCTCCTGGCGCGTCAGCCGTGCCATCGTGTCCTGTTTGGACACCTCTTGAATTGCGCATGCCCATGGCTGATTTTCCGTAAGCTTTTTTTTCTTTTTCGAGTCTGCGGAGGACATCTACGGAAAGGTCTACGCCTTTCTTGATGCCCTCAATGGTTTTAATGGCTGCGATGATTTCTGGGTTGGATGCAAAGATGAATCCCATGATCATATCCTGAAAGCGGCTTTGTGCTTCATTTTTTGTGTAATCAATGATGGCAACGGCAGCTTTTTCAGCGGTTGTCAGTTCTCGATTGACGACTGGTTGCGGCGGAGTGTCAGTCCATGGACTTTTCCAACCTCGTTCGGGGTCCATTACCGGGACCCCTTCTATTCCTATGGTGGGTTCCATGGCCGGGCCTTTTCTTCCTGATGGTCCTCTCAGAGCAGAACCGTCGCTTCCGCCACCGCCTCCACTTCCTCCACTATCGCATCCGCTTGCAAAGAGTGGTGCAGGTGCAGCCATGAAGAGAATAAGGAGGACACCCGTTAGCCAATATGTGAGTGGTGCAAATCGTTGTGAGAGAAGCATTTGAATACTCCTTGTTGAAGGAAAAGATGCACCGCCTGATCTTTTGACCTTATATGTGCTTTTCATGTCCTGCTCGTACGGGATTTTTCCCTTGAAGGAAGGTTGAAAAAGGGTGGGCAAAGGCGGCCTCGGAGTTGAGACCGCCTTTGCTGGTAATGATTATAGTCCGGTCCCCTTGAACAGAGCCTTTTGGACACCGAGGCTCCATTGTCCTTTGGGAAAGCCATATTTTACGGCGAAGTTATCCAGAGCTTGTTTGGTCAGTGGGCCAAAGTTCTGATCGATTTTGCCCTTGTAGTAGCCAAGTTCTCTCAGTCGGACCTGCATGACTTTGACGTCTTCCGGAAAGACCGGATTAAGGAACGCGCGTCCAGCGCCTAATGGGCCATCTGTAGGGGCGGATTGTATCGCTGCTGGCGCGGGTGCTGCTATTGCAGGGGCAGGAGCTGCCATTGCCGGAGCAGGTGCCGCTATTGCTGGAGCAGGAGCTGCTACAGAAGCTGGCGCCGGAGATGCTGTGGCTGGTGCGGCTGGTGCGGCAACTGCGGCAACGGGAGCCGGAGGAGCTTCGGTGCGGTCTTTTTTCACGTTGGCGAACTCACCGACCACCACGGCTGGGAGATAGCCTGTTGGGTCTTGTTTGTAGGTCACACCCACGTAGAATCTGCTCTTGCTGGAGCCGGGGGTGAATTCGCCACCAGCTATCAGGATACGCCAACCAGAGTCATTGATGGAAATGGCGTCGGCCAGTTTCGTGCCTGCACCATATGCGCGGCTTGTTACTTTCATGGCCAGCGAAGATTCCTGGAACAACCGATCTTTACAGAAGGTCATGATGAAGTACTTGGATTTGATACCGGTTCGGGAACCGTCTTCGCCATAGGTCATGGGTTCGGCATTTTCGATGGCGAACAGATAGTAGTCCATGTAGCTGGTCAGAGTGGAGGCTACAGCCTTGAATGTTTTTTCCTTGACGAAGAATGTTTCGACCCTTGGGAAGTCTGGCGGAATGCCAACCACGACGGATTTGGTGATGTTGACGGATCTTTTCGTCACCACGTATTGGGCGGCGTAGTAGACTCCTGCACGACGGTTGATGACATCTTTGAATAGGAACACACCTTCGAGCATAACCAGAACTTCGCCCTGATTAAGCACGGTGGTTTCGTAACCGGTCACGGCTACGTTTTGGACGTCAAACCCTTCGTAGTCAAATTCCTTTTCACCAACGGCATGGCGGCCAGCAGGGTCGAAGGTGACATTTTCTACCGCGATTTTTCCACCGCGAAGACGTTCGAGGAGAGCGGAGGTAACCAACTTGATGTCATCAGGAGCCTGTTCCTGTTTGACGGGAATGACTTCGGGCGTCTGCACCTTTTTAGGCGGAGGCGGTGGAGGGGTTGAACCCAGACCGTCCATTTTGCAGGCGGTCAGGGCAAGGCTGAACAATACCAGAATCGTGAGAACGGTATATTTGCGCATGTGAATTATTACCTTGTTTTTGGACTCGCGGTGCAAGCGTTAAATCTGAGGCGTGCCGCCGGCAATCGAGCTGGCTGGTGCGGAAGACATGGGGTCAAATGTCGGGTCAGGCGAGTAGTCTGGGACCGAAGCGCGATTCTCTGCGCCCAGTATGTTGGCGGCCTGTTCCATGGCTTTACCGATGGCTTTTTCCGCTCCGTAGTCCACACCCTTTTTGGCGCCGTATCGAGCTACTGCCTTGACTGCGACAACCGTGGCACGTTCACGGACTTTTTTTGTGATCGCATTGCGGGCCAGATTGATCCCTGCACGGGCAGTGGTGAAGGCTTTGTCTGCATTCATGGGCGAGAATTTGCCAACCAGACCGGATGCGCCACCGCCGATAACGATGCCTTTGACGATGTCGCCGGGAGTTTTGCCGTCACGGTATGCGTTGGCACCACCGCGAGCCGCGCCGAGCGCCGCTGCTGTCACCCAGCCTACACCGGGTACAAAGGACAGGCCTTCTTGTGAGTATTCGCCAAGTTTATCGAGTACTTCAAGTGTCTTGACACAGGCGTCCAGCATGGCCGCTTCGTTGTTGGCTGCATTGGAGTTTTGTTCGAGAAAGACCTGACGGATAGTGAGAAGATCGCGTTTCTCGATGGTCGAGCCGGTAAAGGCCGTTATCAGGGTGTCCTGTTGTGATGGATTGAGGGTCCCAAAAATGGAGACCAATTCACTGGGTTTCCACGGATCGATTTTTAAATCTTTTGGTGGGCCTCCTACGTCGCCTCCGCCTCCGCCGTAAGCCGAGGCCATGGTCGGTGTAAGGAGCAATGTGAGTGCGAGCAGGGACGCCACGAACCCATGCATACCTCTTGTCGTTTTCAACATGGTTATCTCCCGAGTAGTTATAAGTTATCTGCCGTCTGTAGCCATGGAATTACCCTTTGCCCCCTCCGGGTCGGCAAGTCCCATGGTCCTTTGTATTACGCTGTTGTCCGGCACGAATTCCGGGACCATGGCTGCCAGTTCCGAATGACTGAACCGAAACAGGCGCAGGGCCGGGCTGGATTTCCCATCTTCATCAATGTGTGTGAGATAAATTTCCGTATACGGTGAGTTGCCTTTTGATGAAAAGGCGAGCCAACGAGAATTGGGAGACCAACTGTGCCAGGAGTTCATCAGGTTCATATTAGCCTTGAGCACGCGGGGAATTCCCCCTTCTGCGGGGACAATGACCAATCGACTATCGGGTTGGAGCACCAGTCCTGTTTTGCATTGAGTGAATACGAGCCATTTCCCGTCCGGTGAATATCGGGGAAAGAAGTTGCTCATTCCGTTCTCTGATGCCCCTTTAACCGGGGAGGCTGTGCCTCCTGTCCCGTTGTTGAAAGGGACGGAATAAAGATCAAACTGCATGGGATATTTTTCATTGGTATCGAGAATAGTCTGGGAGGGATCTTCCTTGCGGAGTCTGCCTGCTTCGATGTCAGCCACAAGGGCTGGTTTGACTGAAGCTCTGGCAAACGTCACCCGGCGACCATCTGCGGAGAATGTCGGATTGGTCTGCACCGCTTCAATATTATCCGCGCCACTCAATGGCAGAATTTGTTCTGTTGTGCGGTCGTAGTATGCGATTACCCCAGTGGCCGGATAAAACATTTGGGAGAAATGAAGGTCGTCAAGCATGATGAACGCTGAGGATTCGCCCACAGTAGAGGCTGCATAACGGCCATTTGGAGAAAATGCGGTGAACAGGCCCATGCTGTATTTGGAGGGACCGGGAGCCTTGTAATCGTTCCAGGAGATGACATTGTCGTCAGTGATTGAAACCGTTTTTGATATGTCTACCAAGACATATCCACCCTTGTCGCCTTTGTAATCCATATCCATACCATAGGACTTTCCGTTAGCTGAATAAGCGTGGCAGTTGAAGCAGATGGGCTGATCCTGCAACACTATCCGTGGTTTGGCGAAGGACGAAAGGTCGCCAACAGCCATCTGGCTATCGTGTGGATTGTCTTTGGCTTTTTTGAAAGGTAGCCGCTTTCGAAGGAATCCGATATGCGAGCCAACTGGATCTTCAGATATGGCGAAGGAGGTTTCTCCTTTGGTATTGAGTGTACCGGTTGAGCTTATGCCGTTTACCGATACTTGGACCGGTGCGTTTCCGGCAGCGGATTTGATCTGTTCCCAGAGAAGTTGGTTTGGAATCCAGTATGGAGTGTCCATGACACCACGGCATAAGGAGGTGCCGTTTGTTGACAGGGTGATGAGCCATGTGGTGTTCAAGGCGTCTTTCCAGCGGATTATGGGCGATGCCGCATTCGCCGGGACCAAGGCTCCGGGCAGAGGCTCAAGTACGGGAATTGTGGTGGGCGATTCGTCGGGCGAGAAGGATCCTATCCAGTCTTTGAGGGTTTGTCCCTGAGGAAGCTGGATATCAATTGATCGGAAGAGGGGATATGCAAATATTGGCTGAGCGAAGAAGATAGTTGCCATTATGCAAGCAATGAAAAGAAAGGGAGAATACCGGGAGAAGCTCAGTTTTTTCGTCATAGTATCACCGGGTAAAAAATCTATATTGAGATTTATACAGTAACCCGGTGTGAAAAATATGGCAAGTTTTCCCTCTTTTTACTCGACGCTTGGTCAAGAAAAAGAAGTATGAAAAAAGCACCGAAAAAACGGAATGTTATTTGATATAATTGGGCAGATTCAGAAAAAGATTTGTTGTATAGGATACCATTTTATCCATGATCCATGGGAAGGCGATAAGTAGGGCTAGAAAGATTGCGACAATTTTCGGGACCATGGTCAAGGTCATTTCCTGAATTTGAGTGGCAGCCTGAATGATGGAAATGATAATACCGACCACCATGCCGATACCGAGCATGGGGAGGGAAATGATCAAGGTCATCTCAATGGCTTGTCGGGCAAAGCCGACCACAAATTCCGGAGTCATACGACGCACTACTCCCAGGGAAGGCTTTTGTGTCCCGTCACTGGAACGTGTTGACCAGAGAACCCACGAGCAGGTTCCAGCCGTCGATAAGAATAAACAGCAAGATTTTAAATGGCAGTGAAATCATGACCGGCGGCAACATCATCATACCCATGGCGAGTAGGATGGAAGCAACGACCATGTCCAGAATCAGGAACGGGATGTAGATCAAGAAGCCGATGGTGAAACCGGTTTTGAGCTCTGAAATGGTGTAGGCGGCAATCAGCATCAGGGTGTTCACGTCCTCTTTGGTCTGGGGACGGTCTTCCTTGGTGATCGAATAAAAAATGGATAGATCTTTTTCGCGGGTATGCTTGAACATGAATTCGCGAATGGGAACCTGTGCTCTGTTCAAGGCTTCTTCGAAATTGATTTGTTCGTTCATGTATGGCTGGAGCGCGGTGTTGTTCACAGCCTTGCCCACGGGCATCATAATGACCAGTGTCATGAATATGGCCAACCCTGCCAATACCTGGTTGGGCGGCATCTGCTGCGTTCCCATGGCCTGACGAATGAAGTGAAAGACGATGATGATGCGGGTGAATGACGTCATAGTCAACATGATCGCCGGAGCCATCGACAGGACAGTGAGCAGGAACAGAATTTCGAGCAGGGTGGACACTTCCGCAGGGTCGGCCTGTCCTGCGGCTAGTTCCATGGTCAATTTGGGAATGGTCGGAGCCTGACCGAAAGCCAGAGCCGGGAGGAGAACGCCTGCCAGAGCGATCAGGATGAGTGCCGTTATCCGGCCCCTGTTACTCCTCATTGTCGGTGCTCCCTTTCAGGAATGCTGCAAAGCTTTTTACTGGTGTGATAGGTCCTTGTTGCGAATTGTCAGCTTCTTCTTCACTGAGCAGAGATATGCCGTTGTCGGTCACACCAAGCAATAAGTCCTTGTCGCGGTATCGGACTACGGCCACAGATTGACGATTGCCGAGCATGAGTCGGCTGATCAGGCGCGGTCCGTTTTGACCGGATGTAAATGCGGCAGGGACACCTAATCGTTTGAGTAGGTAGTAGGCCAGAAAAATGACGCCGAGCAAAAGAAACAGATAACCGGCAGTGGTCAGGATGGTTGTCCCGGAATCCACGGCTGGCAATTGCATTGGTGTTGCCACTGTTTCTACGACGGTCGTGTTAGCCAAGTTGCTTTACTCGTTCGATGGGGCTGATGATGTCCGTCAGCCGGATGCCGAATTTTTCGTTGATGACAACAGCCTCGCCGCGTGCGACCAGTTTGCCGTTGACGTAAATTTCAAGAGGTTCGCCAGCCAGTTTGTTTAATTCCACGACTGACCCCTGTCCCAATTGGAGCAGCTCGTTAATGAGCAATTTTGTGCGACCAAGTTCAGCGGAAACTTCCAGAGGGATATCCAGAATGAAGTCCAGATCGCGTTTGCCCGAAGAGCTTCCGGCTTTGGCATCCGGTCCCATGTCGGGGAGCTCGTAGTCATGAGTCTGAGTGGAAAGGAAAGCTTGTTCCTTCTCATGTTTGACCTCTTCCTGTTCGGTGTCGGCCAAGGCCGCTGCCCACTCGTCTGCAAGGGCTTCGTCATCCTGTCCAACGTCTGCACTGCCTGCGTCTGAAGGATCGGTGATGTTTTCTAGTCCACCAAGCGGATCATCAGAATCGACGGAAGCGTCGCCATCGCCATCCAGCAGGGCATCGGCCCATTCCTGTGCAAGTTTATCTTGATCTTCAGCCATATCTCTTACCTCACGAAAAAAGGTGTTCACCAGTAGGGGCTGTCAAAAAAAAAGACAGTCCGAAACGGGAATTGCAAGAAGCGTGCTATTGGATAACCATTTCTGTTATGTAGACTCTGAGCACACTGCCATTTCCGAGAATCTGGTTTAGCCTGTCAGCTATTTCCTGTTTGAGTTCTACTTTGGCTTTCATGGTGGAGAGTCCGTCATACGACTTGCTTGAAAGCAGTAAAAGCAGGGTGTCTTTGACCTTGGCTTCATACTTTGCCAGAGCAGCTTGCGCGTCGGCATCACGAACTTCAACTTCAACACCGAGCTTCAGGTATCTGCGACCAAGCGGATCGGCAAGGTTCACCAGGAAAACCGGTAGTGGGACGAGTTGCCCTTCCAAGTCTTCCAGAGGGGCCTGTGCGTCGGCCATTTCTTCACTGGTGGCATCTTCATCTGGCGCGGCAAAAAACATGGTATATCCGAAGTATCCGCCAACACCCAGAGCTATCAACACCACGAGGATGATGATCCACTTGAGCATTCCGCCTTTCTTTTTCCCTTCTTCCTGCGTCAGTTCTTCATCAGCCATATCGGCCACCTTTCTTTTCTTGTTGTGACGTTTCTATATCGCCAAATGGGGTATTGTTCCAGACAAAGTTTAGACTACTGGTAGCCACCGATAGGGCGCGCAGTCTTCAACAATATTTCCACACGTCGGTTTTTGGGCGATTCCACAGGGAATCCTCGCTCATTCACCACCGGGAAGTTGCCGCCATAGGCTGACAGCGAAAATCGTTTGTTCGGGACGCCGAGGTCCACAAGATACGCGAGTACGGCCAGTGCCCGGTCTCCCGAGAGTTGCAGCGGGGTTTCCGTGTTGTCGCTCGTGTCGGTATAGCCTGCTACGTTGATTGGTGCCACGGTGTGGGTCATCATGGGAACGAGTCGTGAAATGAGGAATTGCCCTTTGCCTGACAGTTCACTGGTGCCGGGGGAGAAAAGGATGCCGTCGGTGAAGACGAGAGCGACCCCGTCGGGTTTGGCAAGCACATCAAGATTTTTGTCGAGGTCGGATTTGTCGATTTCTTCGGGCAGGACATCGTCCGGGAACAGCAGGTCCTTGATGCGATCTTTTTTATCCAACACTTCCCATGGTTTTTCCATGAGGTCGATAACCATTCGTTCTTTGACTGATATCCGGCCAGAGCCGCGTTTGTCTAGCAGGCCTAAGTCGGCGGTTGTCAGGGTTACGGTGGTCAAAATGGCGTTGTCCATGGAGGCCATGGTCAGGAGTAATACGAAAAAGGTGAGCAGAAGTGTCATCAGGTCCGAAAATGTGATGAGCCAGAGCGCCAAAGGTGCGCAGACTTCCTTTTTCTTTTTTTTACCCATAGCCTATTCCAATTCCTGCGGGGTGGAGACATCGAATTCAAATCCGTCCACCTTTAAGGTGTCGGTGCGCTTTTCTTCAACGGGAGCGGCTTGGATAATTTGTTCGCCCAATTGGTTGGAGCGTTTGTCCAGGACAATGTCCACACGCCGGTTTCGATTGCGATTCTCTACGGTGTTTTGTGGATAATGGGGACGAAATTTACCAAAGGCCTCTATCCTGAGCATGTCAGGACTTAAGCCGTTGTCCAGCAGGTATTGATAGATGGCAAGAGAACGGTTCAGAGAGAGTCGCCAGGAAAGATCTGGGTTCTGTTGAGCGTTGTCGGGTTGATAATCAAGGCCGAGCTCATCTCGGAGTGTTGAGGTGTGCCCGGCGAGAAGCAACGGGTAGCGCACCTGTTGTAACATGGGCAGAAAACCGTTGAGGGTGTCAATGCCTTCCTGAGACAGGGTGGAACCATCCGGCCCGAAGAGGAGTCTGGCGTTGATACTTAGAATTTGGACGAACCGGTTGGAACGGAAGTCGATGTCGTCGTCAATATTTTCCCACTTGAGTTCTTTGAGTGGCTCAAGGTCGCCTGAATCCATGGGGCCGGGTTCAACAGTCTTCTTATTGTCTTTTTTGGAGAATACTTCGTAACTGGCTTCGTTGAAGCCGAATGTGCCGATGATGGAACCAAGGGCCACGAGTTTGCGCCGTTGGTCAACGGTGGACATGGAGACCAGCAGGATGAAGAACGTCAGCATCAGCGTCATGACGTCCGCGAACGTGACCATCCACGGGGGGATCTCTTCGCAGATGATTTTTTTTTCTTTCTTGGCCATGACGCGGTCCTCGGGCCTTGCGGCAACGTGTCGCTATTCCGAAACGATTCTGTCCTTGGGAGGCAGGTAGCTGTTTAATTTTTCCTCGATGATGCGCGGGTTTTCGCCTTTTGAAATGGAAAGAATCCCTTCCATAATCATTTCACGGAGCAGGATTTCTTCTTTGCTTCGAGCTTTGAGTTTTCCTGCCATGGGATTGAGGACGAGGTTCGCTATGATTGCACCGTACAAGGTGGTCAGTAAGGCGACAGCCATGGCTGGGCCGATGGAAGACGGGTCAGACATCGTTTGAAGCATCTGTACCAGACCGATGACAGTACCGATCATTCCCATGGCCGGAGCCAGTGTGCCGAGGGCTGCCACGACATCCGCACCTGTGGCATGTCGTTCACCAAGGTATGAAATCTCGGTTTCCAGAATTTCCTGGATAGTCTGAGGTTCCAGGCCGTCAACGGTGAGCTGCAATCCTTTGCGCATGTAATCGTCGTCGATTTCCTTGATGAGCGGTTCCAGAGAGAGGATTCCTTCACGGCGGGCGCGGTTGGCGTAATCCTTGAATCGTTCGATGACTTCAGACGGCGCATCTAGGCTGGAAAAGAATGTGTTTTTGATAACCCCAACAACGCCGATGACGTAATTCATGGGGTAGTTGACCAGACCGGCACCGATGGTACCGCCCACAACAATAAGCAGTGACGGCACGGAAACGAAAATGATCAGGCTGGAACCTGTCATGATAGCCGACAGCACCAGTCCGAATGAGAGAACAATGCCAATTATGGTTCCTAGATCCATACCGTATCCTCTGCCTTGGTTCTTATACCTTCGGAGGCCGTGCTCCGAAAATTCGTGTTCCTATTCGTACAAGAGTCGCGCCTTCCTGCACTGCCGGGATGAAATCTCCGGTCATGCCCATAGACAGGTGCGGCAATTGTGTTCCCAGTTGGCTTTCCAGTGCATCCCGTAACTCTCGTAAACGGGAAAAAACAGGTCGAGCTCGCTCCGGGTCATTGAAAAAAGGTGGCATTGTCATCAAACCGACAAGGCGCACGTTTTCCATTTTCATGACTTCATCAGCCAATTCTGGCAAAGAATCTACATTGATTCCAGACTTTTGTGCTTCTCCTGCGATGTTGACTTGCAAGAGTATGTCTTGAACTACATTGAGACTCAAAGCTTTTTTATGCAATGCTTGGGCCAGCTTACGTGAATCCACGCTGTGGACCAGTTCAAATTTCCCGGCCACGAATTTGGCCTTGTTGGATTGCAGCCCGCCGATAAAGTGCCACTTCACACGCAGGTCGGCTAGCTCTTCCTGTTTGTTCAGAACTTCTTGAACATAGTTTTCGCCAAAATCTATCTGTCCACTTTCAGTGAGCGCCCGTATATCCGAAGCAGGGTGCAGTTTTGACACAGCTACCAGCGAAACGTTTTCGGGCTTACGACCTGCGGCTTTGGCGGCCTCAGCCAGTTCCTCTTTCACCTGGGCCGTTTTATCGGCCAATTCAGTTTTTCTTGTGCTCATAACTTATCTATGAATCCCGGGCCTTATACTTCATTTTACTTTATCGGCCCAATCAATATTTAGTTTAATGAATTAATGATATTTTTTTCAATCCCCAGTCACAAACAAAGATATAGCACAGCTTTTCCCGCTGTAACCACCCGAAATTTCGTTGAAATCGGTTCAAGGAGGGAAAGTATAGTTTTATCGGGATTTTATGTCTAGATTTAGTCTATAAACGATTGATTACCACATGGCTCTGGTCGAGATTGAATGAGAGGGGTTTTTCGCCCATTTGTCAGGAAGTGGAAATGGGGAAGGAATAAAAAAAGGGCCGGAAAGTTCGGCCCTTTGGGGTACTTTGAGAATGAGCTGTTACGCGGGGGTAACAATCGAATGCACGGTGCGTGTGAGTTCGGCTTCGCCCTGTGCTGCGTAAGCTTCGTAGAGAGACATGATGGTGGTTTGAGAGAAAACGTAATTGCGAAGTTGGTTGAATGGTTTTTTCTTGAGGTCGTTTTCACTCATTTTGTAGTCGCGGACTGCTACTTTTTCCATGATCGGTATAATCCATTGGGCAGCAGGGACGGTCAGCACCCAGTCGTGGTCGCCGAGGTGGGTGACAAATCCCTCCTGGCGACGGGGCAGGGGCAGTGTTTTGCCGCCTTTTGCCAGCAGACCGTGCTTGACTGGATCAACTCCAGCGATGAGCGAAGCTGCCTGAATCCAGCCGACGACCTTGGCTTCATCTTCCGGGGTGCGCGGGTGATTATGCGCACAGGCCTGAGCTACACAGACTTCGGCGGGCAGACCGCGCACAATGGATTCGGCAACACCTAGAGGGTGATGTTCGCCAGTACCGCCTAGTTTCATTTCGGTTCTGGATTTGCCATATTCATCCCATTGAAAGACCCATGGCTTATGCAGGTCATGAAGAATTTGGGCCGCGATGACCACGTCGCGATCCAGCAGGTAGTCGTATACGCTACGATATCCATCATAGAGGGCCATGGATACCCGGATGTTGAGGTCGGTGTGCGTTGCCAAACCTCCGGGGTAAGAATGGTGGCTCTGATAGCCGCTGCCCGGAGCAGAATAGAACGGCTGGGATGATTTGGAACTGTCGGTCACCGGCGGGAGGAAGTCGGCTTCTTTTAAATCCTTGAGTAAGCCCTTTGCGGTCAGTTCTTTGTATATGTTTTTTTTGTTTGATCGACTCATTCCCTTGGTCAGAGTGGGAGCAGGGTTGTCGAGGATCGCTTCCACGCGGTTACGGATATCTGGGTTGCGAATTTCTGCGGCAGCGAGCCGAATGGATCGCCATGATGCCGAAACCGGTGCTGAGGCTTCGGCCATGGAAACAGGATTCATTTCCATACATTCATCCAAGGTTTTACAGGACGGTGCTGCAAGGACAGGATTTGCTATGGCGCTGGCTGCAACGACTGCACCGGCTACAGCTCCGAGTTTCAGGAAGTCGCGACGATTCAAGTGTTCGATAGACATATGGTTTCTCCTAGAATACAGGGGTTTTATTGATGTCTTCTCTATACTTTTTTAGTGCGATAATTGTGTGCCTTCGTCGTGACGGAGTGTGTCTGTGTTGTGAATATTCTGTGAAAAGTGAGGCGGTTGTTACGCTTTGATGGGAGGGTAAGAAGGAGAAATCATCCATTATCTATATTAGAAGGGTTGACGAATTGCCTAATAAGCGTGCATACAGCGCAATCTGACCACCCGGAATGTGATTCGGATTGTCTGATGACCATTATAGCCGGATGGAAAACCGGAAAATTTCTAACAGTCTGTTCAAGAATGCGCGAGTGCCGGGCAGCGAAGCCGCTGTTAAGCGTGATGCAATCGTGAGTTTTTGAAGAGCCTGATATGAGAGAGCCGAACATGTCGAAAGATCTTATTATCGTTGAGTCCCCTGCCAAGGTGAAGACCATTTCCAAATTCCTGGGCAAGAATTTTATTGTCGATGCCTCGGTGGGCCATGTTCGTGATTTGCCCACCCGAGACCTCGGTGTAGACGAAGAAAATGACTTTGCTCCCCGTTATGAAATAATTCAAGGCAAGGAAGATGTGGTCAAACGTCTTCAAGCCGCAGCAAAGAAGGCTGATACAGTCTTCCTCGCCCCTGACCCCGACCGCGAAGGTGAGGCCATTGCATGGCACGTTGCTGAACTTTTGAAGCCGGTCAACGATAAAATTCGGCGTATTCAGTTCAACGAAATTACCTCCCGCGCCGTTAAAGAGGCTTTGGAAAACGCACAGGAACTTAATGAAGACCTGTTTGATTCCCAGCAGGCCAGACGTATTTTGGATCGGTTGGTGGGCTACAAGATTTCTCCCATCCTGTGGAAGAACGTGAAACGCGGTATTTCCGCAGGACGTGTCCAGTCCGTGGCACTCAAGATTCTGGTGGAACGCGAAAAAGAACGTCGGGCTTTCCGGGCTGATGAGTATTGGCCTTTCAAGGTGCTGCTTGAGGGTGGCAATCCACCGCCGTTCTGGTTGGACCTGCATAAGCTGGCCGGCAAGGCTGTCAAACCCGGCGTTAATCATGTCGGCAATCAGGGCGAAGCTGAAAAACTTCAGAATGCGTTGGAAACCGGCGAGTTCAAGGTTGATTCCGTGCAGGAGAAGCAGCGCAAGCGTAATCCTTTGCCGCCATATATTACCTCGACGCTTCAGCAGGACGCCAACCGGCGTATGGGCTACTCCGCCAAGCGGACCATGTCCATTGCCCAGCGTCTCTACGAAGGTGTGGAACTCGGCAAGCGTGGTACCACGGCGCTTATCACCTATATGCGTACTGACTCCGTCCGTATCGCCAAGGATGCACAGGATGCGGCCAAGGAGTTGATCCTTGATCGGTTCGGCGCTGATTACTATCCGCCCAAGCCCCGTCAGTTTAAGACAAAGGGCGGCGCTCAGGATGCGCATGAAGCCATACGTCCGGTTGATGTGACCATTACGCCTGATGACGTGAAGTCTTATTTGCCTTCCGAGCAGCATAAACTGTATCGACTTATTTGGCAGCGTTTTGTCGCTTCACAAATGGCCGTTGCCACTTTTTGGGATACCACGGTTCTCGTGACCGCCCCGGAAACCATCTGGCGTGCCAAGGGCGAACGTTTGCTCTTTGCCGGTTTTCTGGCTGCCATGGACAAGGCCAGCAGCGATGACGATACTGAATTGCCCAAGCTCCACGAAGGTGACGTTCTCGCCCTTAATGAATTGAAGAAGGAACAGAAGTTCACCCAGCCACCGCCGCGTTACTCTGAAGCATCGCTGGTCAAAACGCTGGAAGAGCTTGGTATTGGTCGTCCTTCTACCTATGCGGCGATTATTTCCACATTGCTCGACCGCGAGTATGCCCGTCAGGAAGAAAAACGGTTTGTGCCTACGGAACTTGGTTTCACTGTTTCCGATAAGCTCGGCGAACATTTTCAGGCGCTCATGGATGTGGGCTTTACCGCCCAAATGGAAGGCATGCTTGATGCCGTGGCCGAGGGTAAGAAGGACTGGAAAGATCTGCTGAAACATTTTGGCGATGATTTTTATCCGACCTTGGAAAAAGCCCGTACCGAGATGGCTCGGAGTCAGCAGGTCACGGACATCAACTGCGAGAATTGCGGCAAGCCCATGGCTATCAAGTTCGGCAAGACCGGCGAATTCCTCGGATGTACTGGTTTTCCAGGCTGTCGTACCATCAAGAACTTTACCCGCGATGAGCAGGGTGCCATTCAGGTTGTTGAACGTGAAAAACCCGAAGAGACCGGCGTACTGTGCGAAAAGTGCGGTCGTCCCATGGCGATTAAGCAGTCTCGTCGAGGAGAATTTCTGGGCTGTACAGGCTATCCTGATTGTAAATCCATTGTTAATTTCAAGCGTGATGAAAACGGCAAGATTCAGGTCGTTGAATCTGAAAAGCCCGAAGTTGTCGGAACCTGTCCTGACTGCGGCGGCGAATTGCTGCTCAAGAAGGCCCGTACCGGTTCCCGGTTTATTGCCTGTTCAAATTACCCGGATTGTACCTACGCGGCACCGTTTTCCACTGGCGTTCCTTGTCCGAAAGAAGGGTGCGAGGGCGAATTGGTGGAAAAATCGTCGCGTCGAGGCAAGCTTTTTTATTCTTGTTCAACCTATCCCAAGTGCGACTATGCGGTGTGGAACTGGCCTGTCAACGAGCCGTGTCCAAAGTGCGAGCATCCGATTCTGACCCGCAAGACCACCAAGGATAAGGGCGAACATATTGCTTGTCCCAAGAAGGGCTGCGGATACACTCGTCCTGTCGAGGACGAATAGTCCGGCTTCCGATAGCGGGCCATTTGCACATTTTTCGGGCACAGTTTTAACCCTCAACGTAGCTAGGCTACGCCTCCGGTTAAACTGTGCCCGAGAAAATGCACATCTGACCCATTCTCGAAAGCCTCACGTTGTTGTGTGGCGGGGGTGAAGGGCGCTGCGCTGCTTCGCTTCGTCGGAGTCGGAATGTTTGGAGTGGAGAATTTATAGGGATAATTCATGGCGAACGTATCTCCTTCATATGATGATGTCTTAGCTGCTGCGGAGCGGTTGGGTCGACCCGTGGATGCGGAGCAGGCAGAACTGTTGGCGGTGTATCTGAGGCAGCTGATCAAGTGGAACAAGAAGATGAACCTGGTTGGCAAGTCTGACTGGCGGACCGTTTTCAATACACTTGTGGTGGACTCCTTGTTTTTGGCGGATTTTTTGAAAGGGCTGCCACTTGGCGACAAACCGTTGTGTCTCGATTTTGGTGCCGGAGCGGGGTTGCCGGGGATTCCTTTGCGTGCGTTATGGCAGGAAGGAGATTACTGGCTTGTCGAATTGCGCGAGAAGCGAGCGTTGTTTATGACATCCGTACTCAGCAAGCTCAAATTGCCCGGTACAAATGTCTTTCGCGGTAGGGCAGAAGATGCTTTGGCGCGACTGGAAAAGGGCAGGACAGAAGCAACTGCTGATCTTATCCTCAGCCGTGCGTTTATGCCGTGGCCCAAGCTGCTTGATTTCATTTATCCCATGTTGCGTAAGGATGAAGAGAGGGCTGGTGTTGCGGTCATCTTGTCCAATGATCTGCCTCCCGCTGAATCTGAATTGCCTGAAGGGTGGGTGCTCGGAAATGTCGCGAGTTATCCAGCGGCCCGGGGAGAGCGTTTTTTTTGGTCGTTGAAGGTGCGGTAGAAGATGCCTCCGGCGAGAAGATTGATATTTTTGAAGAAAGCCCTGACAGCGCGTGTTGTCGGGGCTTTCTTCTATTTACTGTGGTTTTTGTGCAACGACGATGAGTCTGCTGCTTAAGGCGATCACTTCCGGGTGTGTAGCGTAATCGCGTTCAAGTTTTTCAAGGGCCTGAGTGGTGTCTGTTGCTTTCATTGCGGCATTGGTCTTTGCGCTGGGTGGGAATGTGAACAGGGGAGTGAGGCCTGCGAGGGTGTGTATTGTCATGCCAAAGTGCTCAAAGGTTTTTGTAAGCTCTGTCGGGCCGAACAGGTGCAGATCCATATTCCCCTTGGATGAAAATTCGCCGGTTTCAAGCGTGTGCATGAAATCTGCGGATGGCTTGTCGCGGAATAAGTCAAAAGCGAGGCGGTATTTGTTTCCTGCATCGCATAAGACGTACCCGCCGGGACGGACGACACGGCAGTATTCGCCTATGGCTTTCTTCGGGTCGGAGGATAAGGAAATAGGTTCCCCGGTTGATATGACCATATCGAAGCTGGCGTCTTTAAAGGGATGCAGGTCGCAGACATCCAACACCTCAAATCTGATGTTGTCGAAACCTTTACGGTCAGCGTCTTCTTGTGCCTTCGCGAGCATGCCAGGCGAAAAATCCGAACACGTGAGAGCAAAACCCATGGGGACCAGATGCTCGGCCCATCGTCCGGTTCCGCAGCCTGCTTCCAGTACTTTACCTTCGGGAAATTCTGGGAGAAGTGGTTCTATGTGCCGCCACCAACTTTCATGATAGAATTGGCCTGAATGGTTATCTGATTTGCACAGCTTTCTTGCCGCATGCTGTTCAGCCCTTTCGTCCCAAATTTTTCGCAGTTCGTCATTGTTCATAATGTCTCCTTGATGGTCTGGAAGAATGATAGATGTAAATAAATTATTTTGTAAAGCTTCTAAACAAAATAAAGTTGATTAGTGAACAATTAATTGTCGAGAAATCAAGCTATTGAAGCGAGAGCTAGTACAAGTGTTGTGCAAAATGTGTATTTACTTTACATTTTCAGCATGACGACAAAAGAAGAAACCATTGTACATATTTCTGGAAGGTTGAAGCGGATTATTCGTCAACATATGCGTATCGAGAAATTACCAATTCATATTGGTGAGTCGTGTGTGCTGCGGCCGGGAGAAGTGCATTTCGTGCAGGCCATTGGCCGAAATCCCGGGATGAATATACATGAACTCGGTGGGGTGATGGGGGTGACACGGAGTGCCTCATCACAAATGGTTGGCAAGTTGGTGGAGAAATGTTTTGCAGAAAAGCGTTCTACACCTGAGAATCGCAAGGAAGCTCGGGTTTATTTAACTTCTGCAGGAGAAGAGGCATTTAGTGTTCATGAAGATTTTCATGAGCGGCATTTTAAAGAGTTGCTGCACAGACTCGATGAGTTTTCTGATACTCAGATAGCGACGGCTGCAGCAGTCCTTTCCGTGTTCGAAGGCATCATGGACGAACGCATGGAAGAACTCTTCGGCAAAGAATAGACAAGAAGTCTCGGTAGCATTAATGCTACCGAGACTTCTTGTTTTTTTATAAACCCTTTCGCCGAAGGCGACATGGGATTCTTAAGGCCTTCGACCTTAAGCCGTCGGAGACGAAATCACCCGACAATTTCGCCGAAGGCGGTTCCCAACTTAATTTACTGCACGTCCCAAGTAGCGCCCTGCGGCGTGTCTTTAACCTCAACGTTCATTTCAGCCAGTTCATCACGAATGGCATCGGACTTCTCGAAATCCTTGTCTTTACGTGCCTGCTGACGGGCGTCTAAAAGCCCTTGAACCTTGACCGGATCTATATCGGTCCGGGCGGCGCGGTTATCTCGCAACTCGGTCAGAAACTCGACAGGTTCGCGTTCGAAGATACCGAGTACCTCGCCCCAATGGGCAACGTTTTTTTTGATGCGGGTGAACAGATCGCGACCACCTTCGGATTTGCGCAGGTTCTTGTCCTCTGCAACGCGTCCGGCCAGACGAATGGCGGAGAAGACATGTCCTAACGCACCAGCCGTGTTCATGTCGTCTTCCATTGCTTCGTCGAAATGCTTTTCGATCTCGGTCAATTCAGTAACCAGTTCTTCAGGGAACGGAGATTTTTTCCATTTGGATTTGGCCAGTTCAACGTCCATCTGGGCCAAAGCGGAGTAGATGCGTTTGATGCCTTTTTCTGCTTCTTCGAGGGCCTCGAAAGAAAAGTCGAGTGGGCTGCGATAGTGCATGGTCAGCAGAAAGTACCGCAGTGTCTCGGCAAGGAATTTGTCCAGAATGTCCCGGATGGTGAAGAAGTTGCCAAGGGACTTGGACATCTTCTCGGAGTTGATCTGTACGAATCCGTTGTGCACCCAGTAGTTGGCGAACGGTTTGCCCGTGTCAGCCTCAGACTGTGCTACTTCGTTTTCGTGGTGCGGGAAGGAAAGATCCTGTCCACCGCCGTGAATATCCAGCGGCAGGGAAGAGTATTTTTCGGACATTGCCGAACATTCCAAATGCCAGCCGGGACGGCCTTGGCCCCAAGGGGATTTCCAGGAAGGTTCGCCGGGCTTTGCTCCTTTCCACAGTGCGAAATCGAGCGGGTCCTGCTTTTCTTCACCGGGGTCGATGCGTGCACCGGATTCCAACTCGTCGATGTTGCGGCCTGACAGTTTGCCGTATCCTTCAAAGGAACGGACCTTGAAATAGACGTCACCGGATGGGGTGGAGTAAGCGTGTCCCTTGTTTATGAGACGTTCGGTCAGGGCGATCATTTCAGGGATGTGTTCGGTACACTTGGGTTCCACATCTGGACGAAGTACGGATAGTTTGTCCATGTCCACATAGAATTCACCGATGAATTTTTCGGCGATTTCGCCAGCTTCCTTTCCGACTTCATTGGCGCGCTTGATGATCTTGTCATCAATGTCCGTGAAATTGCGGATGAAGTTGACGTTGTAACCTTTGCGCTGGAGATATCGGTACAAGACGTCGAAAACCACGCTGGAGCGAGCATGGCCGATGTGACAGAGATCGTATGCCGTGATGCCGCAGACGTACATATTGACGTCATTGCCGTTCGCCGGGGTGAATTCTTCTTTCTGTCGTTTGAGCGTATTGTAAAGTCTCATTGAATTACTCCATTTTTATTCATTTGAAATAATTGATATTTAATTAAATTCCATCGCTGGAAGTCGTGACAATTTTCATATTCAGGAGCTGCATGGTTTCAAATATATCGCGGCCCATGAAAAAGTACAGTACTGGAAATGGCTCTTTTGGAGATATGGAAACTGTCATGGTGGCAGGGTCTCCCATGAAACGCCTCAGGCCAAGCATGACGTCTTCGGCTACATCGTTTTCCTTGCTGGCAGCGTGCTCGGCCAAACCGGCCAGCTCATGCTGAATGGTTGCCACTGTCAGAGTTTCGGACATGTTCATGGCCGCTGACCAGTTGCGAACCACTGTTTTTGTCAATGATCGATCCGTGAATCGCAGAGTGGCATTGTCGAGGCGTAGGCCGACCAGCTGTTCAAGGCGCATGTCATTGAGATCAATACCGTCCACTGCACAGGTCAGCATGGCGTGCCCCAATTTGGGGTCATCCATGGAAAGCGTTTCCAAGGTCAGGATACCGTTGGTCGCATCGTACGTATAGTCAAGCTCAATGTTACCGACGATGGAATCAATGCCGGATTTCAGCATGATGTCGGTCCATTCTCCGAAATTTTCTGGCGTAACCGCACAGGAAAGTCTGGACGCGGTTGCGTGTGCATGGTGCGGAATTGGGTTGCGCTGGTCGAAGTCGTCGATTCGCAGGGTGTCGGCTGAGAAGTGCTGCCCCGAAGGGAGGGTCGCGTTGACGTTTTCCAGTGTGACCATATGGTCGTAAATGTCGACGGACAGGTTGTCATACGTCAGGGTCAAGCCCGGCGTTTGCGCGACGGTTCGGTCGAGTTCTTTGCGGACTTCGGAGTGGACGAACCAGTTCAGGGCTACTGCACAAATGACCACGAACACGCCGAACGAGATGAGAAATTTGGCGATTTTATTCATGGTCTACAAATCCCGGAGACCCGTAACGGAAGCTACGGCCTTGATACCTTTTTTGGCGCCGGTAAAGCCGAGTTTCTCTTCAGTGGTGGCCTTGAAGTTAACCTGATGAGCATCCAGTCCGAGGAGACGGCAGATGTTTTTTGCGATTTGATTCGCATGCGGGGAAAGTCTCGGCGCTTGAGTAATAACCGTCAGATCCGCGTGGACGATACGCGTTCCGGTTTCTTCTGCCATGGTCAGAACTTCTCGCAGAAAGATAGAGCTGTCCACGCCCTTGAATTTCGGGTCCGTGTCCGGGAAATGTTTGCCAATGTCTCCGCCACCGAAAGTGCCCAGAATGGCATCTGTCAGGGCATGCAGGAGTACATCGCCATCTGAGTGAGCAATGATGGTCGGGCCACCGGCAATGGGAACCCCACCAAGTGTCAGTGGACGATCATTTTCACCGCCAAAGCGGTGGACATCGTAGCCCCAGCCCATACATGGGACAGTGGTCTTTGTTTCTTCCAGACGCTTTAGGTCCTCGGGAACAGTGATCTTGATGTTGCGTGTCTCGCCGGGAATCACGTCCACTTCAGCCAGCTTTTCAACCATGCTGGCATCATCTGTTACTTCCCACCCTTCGGCATCAGCCCGGTCATGGGCTTCTTTGAGAATGGATGTTTCGAATCCCTGCGGAGTTTGGACCGCGGCCAGTTCGGCCCTGTTCAGGGTGTCGACAACCTTATCGTCAGCCACGCGTTTGACCGTGTCCGTCACCGGTATGGTAGGGATCACACCGCGCGCGCCATTATCGAGGGTGTCGATAAGGTCAGTGATGATTCGAGGTGATACGAACGGGCGAGCCGAGTCGTGGACCAGAATACCGTCGCATTCCTTGGGCAGACCGATCAGACCGTTCTTGACGGAATCCTGACGGCGTTCGCCACCGGGGATGACTTTCCACTTCAGGCCGAGGTCTTCGGATTTGAAATATTGGCGGAGTTTTTTCTCCATGGTCGGAGCGTCTTCGGGCGGGAAGACGAACACTAGCCCCTTGACGCGGGCTACACGTGAGAATGTTCGAGCGCAATGCCAGAACAGTGGTGCCGATTTGTATTCGAGGTACTGCTTGCGTTCGCCGTTTACGGCTTCAGCCAGTCTTGTACCGGAGCCTGCGGCAAGGATTATGCCCCAGATATTTTTGAGTGGACGCGTCATGCGAAACCCTATGCCGTTGAATGAAAAGTGGTCGCGCGGGAGAAGGTATGCGCCTTTTCCCGCGCGGTATATCAAGTTGGAGCCGGTCATAAGCCGGGTTTTGTCGCCCCTTACGGGGTGGTCATCATTCATCTAGACCGACTGTTACCAGCCGGTTCGAGCAACCTACCCGACAGCTCGATCGGGCCGATCTACAGCGCTGTCCTATTTGGTTTTGCTTCGGACGGAGTTCACCTGGCCTGCCGTGTCACCACGACAGCCGGTAGGCTCTTACCCCACCGTTTCACCCTTACCGCCGGTTAAAACCGGAGGCGGTATCCTTTCTGTTGCACGTGACGGGGATCGCTCCCCCTGGGAGTTACCCAGCGTCCTGCCCTGAGAAGCCCGGACTTTCCTCCCCGATCAAAGATCGCGGCGATGACCTGTCCGACTCCAAACTTGTATTATATCCAACGAGGCCGTGAGGCCCCGAATTCAATTTCTAATCCTGAGATTCCGGTTCAATGTGCGCCTTCCAGTAAATGAGGCGCTGGCAGTTGGGGCAGCTCAAAATTTGCTGGCCTTTCTGCAAATCATTGTAGGACTGCGGCGGAATCATGATATTACAGCCCGAACATACGCCTTTGGAAACTGGTACGATGACCGGATTCTTCAAGCGTTCACGGATGAACTCGTAACGCCCCAGGATCGGCGGCGGAACAGCCTTGCTTGACTTCTTGCGCTTGCGGCCCAAGGAGTCGAGTTTCTTTTGAGCTTTGGCCAGACGTTCGTCCAAGGTTGTCTTGAGAGCTGCGTATTGCTCTTTGACTCCACTCATTTCTTCGGTCAGGGACTCAGTGGCCTCGTCCTGACGGATGAGTTCCTCACGCACGGCTTCCTGCTCGTCATCACGCATGCGGTTGAGCTTTTCCAGGGAATCCATTTCGCGCATCATGGCGTGGTATTCCTTGGTGTTGCCAACCAACATCAGTTTGTTTTTGGACTTTTTGATTTTCCCGGCGTCCTCATCGATTTCAAAGGTCAGCTTTTTCTGCTGTTCTTTGAGGATGCCAGTCCTTTCGTCGATCTGGTTGCGGCGCTCATCGAATTCGCTCATCTGTGATTCAAGGTCGGACAGCTCTTTGGGAGCCTGCTCGATCACATCCCTGAGGGTGAGGATTTCGTCGTCAACCTGCTGGAGAACGATCAACTGTTCGATTTGTTTCTGATACATTGTTAACCTCTCTATCTATTTGAAATTTTGCCAAATCATTTAATCGGCTTGTTTCGCTATTTTTTGACGTGTACCCGGAACGGGTCTTCGCCTTCGAAAAATTGTACGTCCGCGTCAACCATTTCGCCTGTAAGTTCTTTGGCAAATCGACGCATCATTTCTTCTTCCAATGAAAAATGTCCGGCATCTACAACACAAATGGGTGTTTCTACCGCTGCATGATACTTCATGTCACCGGTAATAAATACGTCAGCTCCGGCTTTTGCGGCCTTTTCGATAAGCGACGATCCAGATCCGCCGCAGTAGGCTACCGTTGTAACGGTTTCGGGCTGCGGTCCGCAAATTATGAGCGCGTCACGCTGGAGAAGGGTATCCAGTTTTGCGATGAACGCATCCCATGGCATGGGCTCAGGCAATCTGCCGACTTCGCCAAAACCGACTTCGCGCCGGGGCGCAGTCAGTGAACGAATGTAGAACAGAGGACGTTTGCTCATGGAAAATTCAATTTTATTGGCAACATCTGCCCAATGCGATTCGTCGCAGACCAGGCGGACTTCGCCGGTACGACTCTGCGACACGGAGTGAATGCCGTCGTGATTGGCCCAGATGTCGGCAGCTTCGCGGGAGATAGGTTCTTCCGTATAGAAAGAGGCCTCGATGGGAGTGTAGCCGGTCTCGATTTCGAGGAGTTTCCTGTCTTCCAATGCAAAATCGTATCCCAGCCAGAAGGCCGGACCACCGGGGCGAGTGTCCAAAGACGTATGTGCGCTGTACAGCCATGCACCGCTTTTAACTACTTGACGCAGAACGTCCATATACATGGACTCCACGTTCGGAGCCTTGGGCTTCATGTACAGAGGGTGATGTGTAATCACGGCCCCGGCGCCCCAATTTAGACACTTTTCAAGGGTTGCCGGAGTCGGTTCTAAAGCTACGGCGACTTTGTCGGTTTCCGTTATTTCACCGGCAATTTGGACACCACAATTGTCCCAGGAGCTTTGATTTGCTTCTGGGGCCAAAAGGCGGAAAAACGATAAAATATCCTTAATTTTCATATACTTATGACCACCTATCGTAAAGAAGATGCTCCCGTAGGGTTTCCCCCTCGGGAGCATTAATTTCCTCTTCAATAACCCAGCCATTGGCCTTCACGGGATACTTCAAGATATATGCGTTGAACTGGTTTCCAGTATCAAACTTCTTCAATCACGTCTCCCGTTTGGAGGGTCGTTGGTGGGCCAGCCAGGATTCGAACCTGGGACCGACCGGTTATGAGCCGGTGGCTCTGCCAACTGAGCTACTGGCCCGTTGTCGAGTCCGGGAAGATAGACGTACCAAGAACGATTGTCAAGCTGGCCGGTTCTCGATATCGATGAATCTTTCAATTGTGAATTTTCATTTTTTTTGAAAGTCCTTAGACCTCGCGAAGCGCCCTAAAAATTAAGGAAGGAGAGTAGAGGGTGAAAGTTTCCCCTACTGTGTCTTTTCAACCTGTCGGATCACCTTCATTGCGTACCAGGATGCTATGGCAGCGGATATCCAGACGATGGCAAGGATGGAAAGCCAGAGTGAGATTGTTCCATAACCGAGTACTGCGGTGAACAAAGTAAAGAGTGCGAATGGCGCGACGACTTGGCGGGCAAGGCCCATCCAGATGGCGAAAAGGGGGCGCTTCATGCCTTGTAGAGTGGATGTTGCCACGAAGATGATTACGTATCCGTATAAGGTAAACGCATCAATGCGCAGATATTCCGCGCCAATGGATATGACTGCGGGGTCGGAGGTGAAGAATCGCATAAGCGGTTCGGCTAACAGAAAGATAGGTATCGAAAGTGGCAGGAGGAGGATCGCTCCATACTTGAGATTTTTGCGTACGGATTCGCGGATACGGTCAATGCGGTTTGCTCCGTAGTTTTGCGCGGTGACTGTCAAGGCGGCTACACTCAGGCCGATGGATGGCAGAAGGACGATCTGGTCGATGCGGGTGGCGATACCATAGGCTGCTGCCGCTTCAGGCCCGAAACCGGAGACGAATTTGAAGATGACGAAAAACCCGAGGGCGATGGTCATGGAATTAAGCGCTGCCGGGAATCCCTGTCGTGCTATGTCGGCGTAGAGAGTGGGGTGCGGAATCAGGTTTTTGCCGGCGTTGGTGACAACCAGTCCTGTTTGACGCGCTCGGTATCCGAGATAGATGGCTCCGAAAGCCTGGATGATGACCGTTGACCATGCCACGCCTTGAAGTCCCAGGGCGGGGAGACCGAAACCGCCATAGATGAACCATGGATCAAGGGCTATATTCAATGTGGCACCAAAGACGAGGACATTGCGAAAACTTTTGGTGTCACCCTGTGATTGAAGAATAGCGTTGAAGAGGAAAATAGCCACTGTAGCGATGTTGCAGGCAAAAATCGGGTTCATATAGGCCAGACAAGTCTCAAGGTAATGGCCTTCAGCGCCGAGCCAGCCAAAAATGGACGGAGAAAACGTCAGGCCGAACCATGCCAGGAAAATGGATACAAAGATGCCGAAACTGAGCATCTGCACGGCAATGAATGATGCTTGTTTACGATCTTTAGCCCCGAGAGCAGACCCCATGAGGGCGGTGGAACCAGTGCCGATACCACTGGCAAGGGCGGTAATGATGAAATAGACGGGCAAAGAAAGGGCCAGCGCAGCTACGGCCTGAGTATCAATGCGTCCAGCCCACCACGTGTCCACCACGTTGAACATGGTGTTGAAAAAGAAACCCACCGAAGCGGGAACGGCGATCTGTCGGATGACTGCGGAAACTGGGCGCGAGGTGAGGTCTGTGGTGTCTGTGGTCTGTGTCATTGATTTTGTATAACAGATAATGAGGTCAAAACCGACCCCCTGTCGATTACATCGTTATGTTTGCTCGGGGTTCACCGGCGTCATCGGAATAGGTAAAAGCCATGCGTGGCGTATTGTGGGCAAATCCGTATTGGGTATTCGAAGAGAGTGTGATTACTTTATCGTGAACTGTAAACCTTGGTTGTATTGCATCCACCTCTGATTCTTTATCAAGTCCGGCGGAGTATGCCAGAAGGTATGATGGGAGTATAGCCGATTGTTGACGTGCCTGCGGTGTGCCTATAGGAATTGAACCATGGGAAAGACTCCAACGAATACAGATGTGCGGTTTTGGCGCGCCCCAGACTTACCGGGCGTGGAAGTCCGTTATTCCAGTTACAACGAAGAGGCTTTTCGCAAGCATACCCACGTGGCCTATTCAATAGGACTCATAGAGACAGGGAGAACAACATTTACTCTTAACGGCGAAGCTTTTCATGCTGGTGCCGGTCAGCTGGTTTTGATCGAACCGGAGGTTGTTCATGTCTGTAATCCTGATTTGGATTCCCGTATGACCTATCGTATGTTTTATGTGGAATCCTCATGGTTGGAAGCAGTGGGGGCAGAGATGTTTGGCCGGGAGATAAGGCCTCCTTCATTTCCCTTGCCGGTCGTGGATGATCCTGAATTGGTTGCGCATTGGCGGGATTTGCATGAGGTGATCATCAGCGATGGTGAATGTCTCGAAAAGGAATCCTTGTTGGTGGAAGGGCTTGCAGACTTGTTGTCGAGACATGCCGAATGTGGAGACGTTCAGGTTCTTGTTGGGCAAGGTGACGCAATCTTGGCCGTGAAGAATCATTTGGCGGAGAATTTGGCTGAGAAGGTCAGTCTTGATGCGTTGTCAGAAGTCGCGCATGTGAGTCGTTATCATTTGCTGAGGACATTTCAGGACGCCGTGGGCTTGTCGCCACATGCATATCAGAATCAGCTTCGGGTCGATTTGGGCAAGAAGCTCCTGGCGGAGAATCTCTCCATTAGCCATGTCGCTGTAGAGGCTGGGTTCGTGGATCAGAGTCATTTTTCCCGAGTGTTCAAGCAGTATACCGGAGCTACCCCTCAACAATATCAGGCTGGGGTCGGAATTCGCAGCTGATTCGATTTCGCAATTTCATACAATACCTTTGTTCGTCTTCCTCTCATGGTGTCCCTGAAAATAATTCAGGAGGCTGTTGATGAAAGAGACGATGACTGACGGCACGGTTGTGGATGCTTTGCTTCATTCTGGTGTTCACTCCATGGGGCCACGTTTGCTTGCTTCGCTGTGTCTTGCCGGAGCCGTTTTGCTTTGGGGGACATCGTTTATGGCGACCAAGATCGCTTTGACCGAATTTTCCCCCATGGTCGTTATCTGGTTGCGTATGGCCATCGCCGCATTTTTGGTTTTGTTTCTTTTTAAACACATACCCGCACCTGACTATCGAAAAGGGGATTGGAAAGTTCTGGCCTTTCTTTGTTTAATGCAACCCTGCCTGTATTTTTTGTTCGAGGGGTATGCCATCGCCCTGACAACGTCCGCTCAGGCCGGCATGATTTCCGCTCTGGTGCCTTTGATGGTTATGGTTGGGGCGTGGGCCATCCTTAAGGAGTCCATGTCTTTGAGGGGGGTGTTGGGGATAGTAGTTTCCATATGCGGTGTGATTTGGCTGTCGTTTGGCGGGATACCTGACGTGACTGCCCCAAATCCACTTCTTGGAAACACGCTCGAAGTCGGGGCCATGGTGTGTGTCGCTATTTATATGGTGGTCATGAAAAGGCTGTCAGCACGATATTCCACATGGTGGCTGACGGGTATGCAATGCGTAGCCGGCGCATTCTTTTTTTTGCCGGGAGCGATTGTGTCAGGCTTTGGCCCGTTGCAGGAAGTCTCTTTATCTGCATGGTGTGCAGTGGGATATCTTGGTTTTTTCGTCACTTTGGGGGCGTTTGGTTTATACAATATGGCCATGACATTCATGCCTGCGGGACGGGCTGCCTTGGCTGTTAACATGGTCTCGCCTGTGGCCTTGGTGACGGGGTGGCTTGTACTTGGTGAATCCATGTCGTTGATGCAGTTGGTCGCCTGCGGGATTATCGGTCTTGGTGTGTGGCTGGGGCGGAGAGGATAGTAAAGAGGGATTTTGGGACGTTAACTTTTTGAGATAGTCCGGGATTTCTTTAGTGCATAAAAAAACAGCCTCCCAATTCGGGAGGCTGTTGAATTAATTTCGTTGAGGAATGACTATTTCAGTCCCAGTTCTTTTTTCAGGAACTCGAAATCGATGTTGCTGGCGACCAGTTCTGCGCCTTGCTTGATTTTGATGGCGTCACGCAGTTTGTGACGTGACAGGATATCGTCCATTTTCTTGGCTACAGTGAAGGTGTCTTCGCGGACCATGATGATAGGTGTTTCCAAGACCTCGGAGCGGGTCAGGATAATGTCATTGGGATAGAGATTGCCTGTCAGAATCAGACAAGGGCAGTCGCCTTCGAGTGCCACGAGTTGGACATCCGAGCGATCACCACCCACGATGATGGCAGAATTTTTCTTTTTGCGGAAATGCGTCATGAAGTTTTCCACCTGCATGGTGCCGATGAGAAAAGATTCCACAACACGTTCACTTTTGTTGTGTGCGGAAATGATCTTGCCGCCAAGACGATCGGCCAGATCGCCGACCTTGATGGCTCCCATGAGTGGATCACGAGGAATTACGCCGAGAACTTTGACGCCCTTGGATTCCAACGCAGGGGCGAGAAGCTGGTCGATTTCGTCCATGAAATTCGGTGGGACATCGTTTAGGATGACGCCGGCCATGAGGTCTCCCAGAGTTTCTTTCATGACCATGAGATAATCGTATTTCAGTTCCTTTTGGAACCGGTCGATGATGATGGTCTTGATGCCGAGCTTTTTGATGACGGAAATAGCGTCAGTGTCGCAGTACTTGCCGGAGTACATGGAGCCGGACCCCGCCACCAAAGTGACGTCCTTTTCTTCGGATACAGCGGCGTAGCCTTCCACGATCTTGTCGAGGAGGCCGTCCATCTTGCCGGTGAAGGCTTTGACTTTGAAATCTTGGGTGACAACCACGGGAGTGACCATTTCTGGGTCAGCTGTGACACCGAGCACATCCTGCACGAATGCCGCATCCTCGTCGCCGAGTTTGCCGTCGATCTCCATGGGCATGGCTCCGACCGGTTTCATGTAACCGACGTTGAAGCCTTCTTTCTGTAGTTTCAGGCCCAGACCCATAGCGATCATGTTTTTGCCTGAGTATCCCGTTGTTGATCCAATGTAGAGACCTGCCATGGAAACCTCCTGAATTATGGCGTGAGCGGGGCTGTTCAAGCACCTGTTGCTCATCTATGTCACATTGCGAAAAAATCAGCCGATGGTCAAGCGCAGGTCTGTGACAAGCGCACCTTCGGCATCCACCAGAATCGGGTTGAGTTCAACTTCCTGAATTTCTGGAAAGTCCGTCGCCATTTGCGACATGGACAGTAAAATATCTTCTATGGCCGCCAGATTGACCGGTTCTTCACCCCGAATGCCTCGAAGCAAGGGGAATGATTTTATCTCACGGACAATGTCCTGCACGTCTTGCAAGGTCAATGGGGCCAGTCGATAGCTGATGTCTCCAAGAATTTCGGATGACGGTCCTGCCAGACTAAAGGAAACCAGCGGTCCGAATTGTGGGTCCTGCGTGAATCGGATGACGACTTCGCGGGCTTTGATCGGTCCCATGGTCTGGACAAGGCAGCCTGCGATGTAGGCGCCGGGGCGTTTACGTTGGGCGCGGGATGTTATGTCGAGCCATGCGTCGCGCACTTCGCGGGGTGTTGCCAGATCCAAGGCCACGCCATCGACATCGCCACGACTGGGAATATGCGGAGAAACCAGTTTGAGGGCAACCGGGTAACCGAGTTTCTTGGCCGCTCGGACAGCCTGATCGCTGGTACGGACCAGACGGGTCTCAGGGACGGGGAGTTCATAGGCCAAGGCGATGTTCATGGCATCGGAAAATGGCAGTTCGGAAATTCCTTGCTTCAGCAGTTGTTTGATGGTTCGTTCGGCTCGTCCTTTGTCTCGTCGGAAACAGACCTCGACAGGGTACGGGCGGTTTTCCCACTGGTAATGGGCGTGCATGGCTGAAATGGCTCGGATGGCTGGTTCCGGGTAGCCGTAGCAGGGGATGCCTGCCTGCAGCAACATGTCTCGGCCTGGGCCTATACGTTCATCACCCATGAAGCTTGCGAAAATTGGTTTGTCGCACGTTTGTGCCACATCAATAATGACTTGTGCCGTTGCTTCAATCTCGGCAGATGCGGTGGGTGTCAGCAGGACCAGTATGGCGTTGGTCATTTCATCTTGAGCCACGGCCTCAAGAGTGACGCGATATCGTTCAGCCTTGGCATCCCCGATAATGTCGATGGGATTGTAGATGGCGGCAAAGGGAGGCAAAGCCTCGGTAAGTTTTCCTAGAGTAACCGTGGACGGGCGTGCCAGATGCAGGTTTGCTGCTTCGCAGGCGTCGGCGGCCAGAATACCGGGGCCGCCTGAATTGGTGACCACGGTCAGGTTCGGGCCTTTGGGCAGTGGTTGCTCGGCAAAGGCTCGTGCCAGATCGAATAGGGATTCCAGGCTTTCTACCTGAATGATACCTGCCTGTTTGAAAGCTGCGGTGGAAGCGACAACGGACCCGGCAATGGAGCCTGTGTGGCTGGATGTGGCTCGTGCACCTGCCTGAGTGGTTCCTGCCTTGATCATGATGACCGGCTTTTTGTCTGTGACGGCGCGAGCTTTTGCTAAGAATTTCTGTCCGTCATCGACAGATTCCAGATAACCGATGATGACTTTGGTGTCCGGGTCTTCGCCCAAGGATTCAAGGACATCGGCTTCTGATATGCCGGCTTTGTTGCCAAGCGAAATAAATTTTGAAAATCCTATATCTTCTCCGTCAGCCCAGTCGAGGATGGCCGAACAGAGTGCTCCGCTTTGTGAAAAGAAGGCGATGGACCCTTTAGCAGGTTTGGCCTGTGCAATGGTTGCATCCAGGCCGATAGCCGTGTTTATGAGCCCCAGCGTGTTGGGACCGAGTAGGGTGATACCTTTGCGTCGGGCAAGTTCGGCCATTTTCATCTCAAGCTCGAAGCCGTCCCTGCCGGTTTCGCGAAATCCGGCCGTAATGATGCAGATGGCACTGACATTGGCGTCGGCCAGTTCTTTCATGGCTGGCAGGACTTTTTCACGTGGTAGGACAATAATGCCGAGGTCCGGTGGCTTGGGAATCGAAGAAATGTCGGAAAAAGTCGGAATGCCGAGGATTTCTCCCCCTGCGGGATTGACGGGGAAGATTGTACCCTTGTATCCTGCGGCAATCAAATTGGACAAAATGACGTTGCCGAGCTTATGCGAACTCCTCGATACGCCAATGATGGCGATGGAGTCCGGATTAAATAGAGAGCGAAGATGTGCGTCTGCTTGCATAAATACAGGGGGTTGAATGGATACTGATGAACTACAGGATTGTATCCACCATAGGTTTGGTCAAGTCAAGTTTCTGGAGGTCGCTCTTACGCACTCCTCTTTTGCCAATGAACAAGAGGTGAATCAGGACAATGAACGCCTGGAATTTCTAGGGGATGCAGTGCTTGAGCTGTGCATTTCTGAAGAAGGTTTCAAGCGTTATCCCAGAGCTGCTGAAGGACAGTTGACCCGCATTCGTTCTCAATTGGTTAAAGAACAAAGTCTTGCGGCAATCGCCCGTGATCTTGATTTGGATAAATACATTCGATTGGGACGTGGTGAAGAATTGCAGGGCGGCCGTGAACGGGATGCCTTATTGGCGGATGCTCTTGAAGCTGTGCTAGGAGCCGTTTTTATGGACGGTGGATTCGAGGTGGCCAAAAGAACCATCTTGAATATTTTTGAAGGAGAATGGCCGGAACAGGCCATGCTGCCTGAGACTAAAGATTATAAAAGCCGTTTGCAGGAAGTGGCGCAGGAGCGTTTTCGGGAACGTCCTGTGTATGTGTTGGCTGGAACCAGTGGCCCGGAACACGAAAAGTTATTCATGGTTGATGTGACGTTGCCAGAAAGCGAAGTATTTCGTGGAGTGGGGACGAGCGTCAAGCGAGCGGAGCAAGAATCCGCTCGTGCTGCATTGAAATTCCTTTCCGAAGAATAATTTCAAAAAATATGAATGTATGAGAACGACACAGATTTTCTGTGTCTGCCGGTCAATAAACGGAAACGACCGGAGAACCAGCCCCGTGGCATCCTTGCCACGGGGCTGGTTTCCGATCGTCTTCAGCCGTGTGTCGGTGTCGGCTAGCCGCCGATGAGCTGCATGGCCATTCTCGGCAGAGAGTTGGCCTGTGCCAGCATGGCGACAGCAGACTGTGTGAGAATCTGATTGCGGACGAATTCGGTCATTTCCTGCGCCACGTCGACGTCGGAAATGCGGGATTCAGCTGCCTGCAGGTTCTCGGCCTGGATACCCAGGTTGGTGATGGTGTTTTCCAGACGGTTCTGCATGGAACCGAGGTTTGCACGGATCTTATCCTTGGAAATGATCGCATTATTGATCGCTTCCATGGCTGCCTGCGCCAATCCCTGCGTGGAGATGGCCTTACCGGCATTCTGTGCTTCCCAAGTTGTTTGGTTGGTGTCGAGAGCCGCGGATTGCCCCAGACCGAATGCAGATGCACTGGAACCCTGAATGGCGACATAGTAATAATCTTCCGCGCAGTCGTTGCCGGTACCGAAGTGAATCTTCAGAGGGCCGGTGGACTGTAAACCGGTGCCGTCATGATCGACGGCAGGGTTGCCGGAAAGGTTGCCGTTCAGGAGATAAATTCCGTTAAAATCAGTTGCGTTGGCAATACGGGTGATTTCCGAGGACATTGCCTGATACTCGGAGTCAATGATCAGACGCTGATCTGAGTTGTATGTACCCGTAGATGCCTGCATGGCCAGCTCTTTCATACGAATGAGCTTTTCATCAATGACCTGCAGTGCGCCGTCAGCGGTTTGAATCAGCGAAATTGCATCAGATGCATTACGAATGCCCTGGTGCAGTGAGCTGATTTCCGAGCGCATGAGCTCGCGAATTGCCAACCCGGCAGCATCATCGGCAGCCGTGCCGACTCGCAGACCGGAAGATAAGCGCCTAGTGGAGACACCCAGACGACCATAGTGGTCGGACAGGTTTCTCTGGGCGTTCATCGCCATGAGGTTGTGGTTAATGACTAAAGACATCAGAACCCTCCTTGTTCGATTATCAAATCCATTTGGCATTGTTAAGCAGTATGCGTGCCAATATAATTTTATTAAGATATATTAAGGCTATAAGTATCTAAAAAAAGTCTAGAATGGTTATTTTTTCCTATACTGAAAAGCTCCGAAAAGCCTTGTTCGTCAATGGTTTGTCGGTGGTGGTGAAAAAAATGCCACTTCGAGCAGTGGAGGGGGGAGCGTTCTCGATAAAGATAAAGATGAAGAAATAAGGATGGCCGCTTTCATGCGGCTTTTTGTTTGAAGATGCGCCTTTGGCGAGAGTCATTGTTGGGTCTGAAGCACCCAAGGCTTTCCATGCCCTGCGCGGGCGGCGGATTTTTTGGGTTGAGCCGTCCCAAAAAGAACCAAAAAGCTCGGCTCGCGAATTTGGGCGCCCCCATGATCGGCGGCAAGAATCTGATCCAATCGAGTCGGCTCCACCCGATTAAAAGTATAAGCTTTACTTTTCCCGTTATCCCTCAGTTTAAGACAAATTACCTGATTCCCTTATAAGAGCCGTCTCCTTCGATTGGTCAGCTTCTAGGCCGTCGGTCAAGGGCTGGGTTCGGTCTTCGTCTGGTTGGGAGGAAGAAGGAAGAAATCGTCTTCGGAGGGAGAGCGGTGTTGGGGTGCTGGAGCACCCCAAGGCCCTTTATGGATAACGAAGAGCCTTAATCAAAATGGGCATCTTCACTAAGAACGAATTTATAGCGATGAAATGTGAAATTTTAAAGTTATGTATTGTTATCAAAGCACCTAGAATCAAAAAATAAACACCTACACCGCCCCCCCCCTACAACGACGGACAATTGATAGCGGGCCTTAGAGCCTGTCTTGCGCGGCGGAACGTAGCCCGACCGAGTACTGTGTCACAGACAATCCTGTCGGGCAGTGGAGTCGCGTACAGGCTCTTGGGTCCGCTATCAGGCGCACAACGAAAAAGGCGTTTTTTGCCTCCTTTTTTTCGCCTCAAAAAAAGCAGGTCGCCGTAAAGGCGAAACTTTTGTAATAATTCCGTTTGCTCCCTCACTGCGAAAGCACGCAAAGCCCACCAAAAACGAAGACCCTCTTTTCCCTTTCTATTAAGTATGAATAACATTTCGCTTCATTCACGTGCCTGCACCAAAGACCAAAGCGGCCCGGCAGATGGGTATTCTGCCGGGCCGCAAGGTCTTCTGTTATCCCCCGCGGGTCAGACGGGGGATATCTTGGAGAAGGAGTCTATGAGTATGGGTTACTTTAGACCTCTATGTGCTTAACGCTTCATGGCGATAACTTCGCCGAGCATTGAGTCCGTTGTGGTGATGACCTTGGTGTTGGCCTGGAATCCTCGCTGCGTGGTGATCATGCGAACGAATTCAGTAGCCATGTCAACGTTGGACATCTCCAGTGAGTTGCCGTCAATGGTTCCCTTGCCTGTGGAGCCTGCCTGCCCTGTCAGGGCGGGGCCGGATTCACGGGTTTCAGAGAACAGGTTGCCGCCTTCTCGTCTGAGGCCGTGCTCGTTGGTGAAGGTCGCCAGGGTGACGGCGTAGAGTTCGAGTACCTGACCATTGGAATAATGGCCGGTGATAACGCCTTCGCGAGAAACGGATATGTTCTGCAGGATACCTGCGGAGTAACCGTTCTGGCTTTGGAACAGTGTGGAGGAACCGCCAGTGTCATAGCTCTGTGTGGCCAGTGCGCTGACTGCGGGGTCCTTGAAGTTCGCCAGATATCCGGTATTGCTGACATTGTTGCCAACCATGGCTGCGGTGGTGGGTAAGGTGCCGAGGCCTCCTTGCCAACCAATAGTGACCGCCCCGCCGTTACTGGACAAGTCGCGGTTGCTCATGCCGAAATCAATTTGGAGCGGCGTGGCATTTGTCGCTTGAGCTGTGCTGGCATTGGATTTACCCAGAAAGTTGGCTGTACAGACAGGGTAACCACTGGTGGAGAAATCTGCCAAATCCCAGTTGTTCAGATCCTTGAGCGCACCGCCACCATTAGACTTGAGCGTGTATGCACTCATGCCGGACAATTGACCTGTGGTAAAGGTCATGGTGCCGATCATGAGCACACCTGCTGCTGAAGTCCCTCCTTGTCCAACAGATGTCTGGAGTCCGTTTGCGCCGGAGAGGACACGATTGTCTGCATTAGGTTCACAGGTGACCATGTATTCCCAGACTGTGTCGCCACCAGCGTTGCTCATCGTTACCTGATCGTAGTAAACAGTCAGATTGTGTGCGGTGCCGATGTCGTCATACACCTTCAGGGTGGTTGAATACCCATAAAGCGTCGGTGCCAGCGGAGTTTCTTCGTTACCGCGCCAGTTGTTGAACATGGCAAAGTACGGATTGGTATCGCTGGACGATCTGTCCGGTGCCGTCGGGTCCAGGTTGGTGACGATGGACACGTTGCTGGTTGCATTTGGTTCGGATTGGAAATTTTCTAATCTGATGTCCGTTGGGGTTCCGATGATTCGGGCCGAACGCGGGGACAGGGATGTGTCCGAGCTGGACGTTGTTACCGATGTCGTGGAACGTTCGATTTCCCACCCTTGCAGAACGTAACCGTGGGGATCCACGAGAAACCCGTCCTGATCAAAGCGGAAGTTACCTGCTCTGGAAAAATATTTCATGTCTTCGCCGAGGGGTGAGACGAGAAACATGCCGTCACCGGAAATTGCCATGTCGGTGGCTTCGGTGGATGCTTCGAAAGCTCCTTGACCAAAGTCCGAGTATACAGTGGACACGCGGACACCGCGACCCACCTGGCCGATACCGTTGACTGTCGAAAAATCGGTGCTCATGAGATCTTCGAACTGCATCCGTGCGCCTTTGAAACCCGTGGTGTTCACGTTGGCGAGGTTGTTGCCGATGACCGTCATCCTTTCGGAATGCGCCGTAAGGCCGGAAATGCCTGAATACAGTGATGCTCCTAAACCCATATCTACCTCCTAATCTCTTCTCCAAGAGCCTGCGGCTTGGATGCCGTCAGGTGAAATTCGTGTGACCTATTCTTCTTCGTTTTCATCTTCTGAAGGTGGAACCACCGGATCTGTTCCGGGATCAACCACTTCCTTGACGTTGAGGAAGCTGATAAATCTGCCATCGCTCAGGCGCAGGTACTGCGTGCCTTTTTCGTTGACGACGGCATCGACCCTGCCGGAAATTTCCGTCTGGACCATGACGTGTTTGCCGTTGAGATCTTCGCCAAGGACACCGATGCCGTATTGACCATCGGGTAATTTCTGACCGGCTTCGTTCTTACCGTCCCATTCATACTGATAGGAACCGGCTTTTTTACTTCCCAGCTCGACAGAGCGGACGATGGCACCTTCTGAATCGTAGATGTTCATCATGATCTTTGAGACTGGTTCGCCGAAGCCATAGTAGATGGTCGAGGCATTACCTTCGTTCATGCTGATTTTGTAGCCTTCAGCCTTGACTTCCTTGCCGATGAAACTGACGGCTGAGAGCATATCGCTCTGCTGCATTGAGCTGCCTAGCGATTTGATGCCGTCGTTGATGTTGGTGAGCTGCTCAAGGCTTGAGAACTCGGCCAACTGGGAGGTCATCTCTGTGTCCTCCATTGGATTGAGCGGATCCTGATGGGTAAGCTGTGCCACCAGGATGGTCAGGAACGAATCCTGGTCCATTTTTGATTTGTGCTCAGGGGTGTTGGATGCGGCGAGTCGCTGTTCCTGTGTCCCGAGAACCATTCCACCATTGTCTATGTAACCCATAATAGACCTCTCCTACGCAATAACGTGTAACCCATGTGCGGCATTAATTGCCTGCTCACGGAGTTGTTGCAGGTCTCGGGCCACCATGCCGCCATCGCCGTTACGCATGTTCTTCATATGGTTGCGCATGGCGACCATGGCTTCTTGATCGCGGGACATATTATGTTGTTCTTGTCCGAACCAATCATGGGCGTCCTGGTTGCTGGCAAGCCCGGTTTGGACGTCCAATTTCTCAACTTTTAGCCCTTGGTTTTCTAAAGAATTCTTAATGATATCTAAATGTTCATTGATAATCTTTGCAGCTTCGGGACTCTCTGCCCGGATACTTGCGCTCACTTCCTTGCCGTTGACCTGAAGCACGATAGAGAGCTTGCCGAGGTTTTCGGGCGTGAGTTGCAAGGTGAGTTGCTTACCACCATTATTCAGGGTTTTGATGAAGGCATTATCCACCTGCTTCATAACCTTGGGGGCGGAAACTTTTTCCCATGCCTGGGTCTTGGTTCCGGTTTCGGTTGTGGTGGTTAATCCTGTTTTGAGAGCCTGCGCTGTATCTTCAGTCTTAATCTGTGTTTTGTTTTGTACGGAACGGGAATCGTCGTCGGTGACCTTGCCGAGCAGATTGGTCCAATGTTCGTTGGATGCAGCGTTCTGCTGTTCGGGAGTGTCGGTGTTGGCATCCGGTTTGGCGTCAGTCTTGATCTCGACTTTGTCCGCCATGTTCTTTTCGGAGTGGTCCCTGACTTTGGCATCGGCCAGGGCGTCTTTGCGGTCTTGTGTGGCCTGCTTGAAATTGCCATTCACTTCGGTCTCAAGAGAATCCTCTGCCACACGGGGTTTCAGATCAACGGCTTCGGCGACCTGACGCGCGAGAGTGCTCTCCTTGGCCGAGTCGCCCATGGCGTTGACAAAGCCCTTGGTGACGGCGCGGACCAGTTCCTGATCCTTGGAGTCCATCTTCCCCATCTCCTGACGTATCAGGGTAAAGGCTTGCTTGACGTCCTTGGGAAGAGAATTGGTGCCGAAGAGTTCTTGAATCTTGGATGTGAATTCTTTGGAAAAGCTCAAAGCCGAAGTAAAGGCTTCGATTTCTTGCTTGTTGAAAAGCAACTGCTTGCCCTGCGGCATGGCGTCGACCTTGGCCTGGAGAGCCTTCATAACTTTAGCTTGATTGCCATTCTCCAAGTTGCTGATCAGCTTTTCGCTTTCCTTGGCGGTAAAGCCAAATTTCGAAAAGAAAGAATTCAATTTTCCTTTTTGCTCGTCGGAAAATTCGTGCGTTCGCATTTCGGTCATACTTTGAGCTACAGTCGAGACGAACTGTCCCCAAGTCATGCCTTCTTCACTGTTTATCTTGTCTTCAATCTCGGTGATTTCTTCTTCCGACATTCCGTATGCTTCAAGATCGTCTTTGACTTCTTCGAAATCTTCTTGAGTCATCAGGGATTCGCGTTCATCCACTTCAGGTTCCGGTTCTTCTTGAACTGGGACTTTGGTGCCGGCGGCATTGACAGCCTCTTCCTGGTTATCTGTGTCAGGAGCGGATTCGAGCATTTGTTCCTGAGAGGAGACAGGTGCCAGGGCGAGTTCGTTCTCGACCATGTTGGCGTGCTCATTGAACAGATCAGCGAACAGGGCGTGTTGATCACCCTTGTTTGCGGAGGCTATTTTTACCACCGGAAGTTGTTCGGTTTTCTTTTCTATGGCGATGCCGGGAATATTTTGCATACTTTTCTCCTTCGCCTCACTTACAATCAAAAGGCGTGCCAAAGGAAAAGTATCAAGGAATCAGTATGTTGACTGGATGTTCAGGTAGGAAGAAATAACCCTTTTGGGTCTTGGAAGTCGGGAGGGAAGTTCTTATCGACAGGCTGCGACCAGTTTCTCCAGGAGCATGAGAACTCTGGCCCAGGCCGGGCGGGAGTAGTCATTGTTCTCAAGGTACATGTGGGCATATCCGGTGAGCGGTTTCATTGCGACAGGACTGTCCGCCCAGAAAGATTCGTCGAGAAGTGTGCCGTTTTTTAGTCCGTGTTTGAATTGACGGCCCATCTCCGGGATGTGCGAAAGCAATGCTTCGGCTTCTTTCTCGGAAGACTCGGTTAGGTTGCTCCATGCCGTTGAGAGGGGTGAAGCTCCCCACAGGCCGAACTCGTGACCAAAGTACTGTTGCCAGAAGCGGGATAGGAGTCTTTCGGCGTCAGGAGGTGCTGGGTCGAGTCGTTGCATCTGATAAAGGCCGAGGTCGGATTTTCCGGTCTCGAAAAGTGTCAGTCCTGGCAAGTCCAATTTGGCGAGTTTGGCCGATCCGTCCCCGGCCAATATGCGTACGGCAAGTGCAGCCACTCGTCCGGGCTTGAACGCGTCACGACAGTAGAGCCGGTCGCGGGTACATTGCCAACACCCTTTTGCGCAGTCCATATCCGCTCGAAGTACATAATGACCAGGTGAGTATGGGCCAGTTTCCCATGGATTCACATTGCCCATGGATAAATTTAGACATTTTAACCCGGACCATGCTGCCAGATGCATGGGGCCGGTGTCTGGAGTGATGAAGAGCCCCAGCGTTTGTCCCACAACACTGAATTCATCCAGTCCGAGGGTTCCGCACAGATTCAAGGCCGGCCCTTTGGCGAGCGAGACGACTTTTTGTCCCAGTTCCTTTTCTGCCGGACCGCCAAAGAGAACCGGGCGCAGATTGCGACCATGAAGTTCATCAACAAGTGCGGCCCAGAAGGTGGCGGAAGGGCGTTTTGCAGGATCGCTTGCACCGAGAAAAAGACCGACTTTGTGTCCATCCGCAAGGGTGCGGGGCATGCTAAATCGGGTGGCCTTGATGCTTGCATGGGGTATAACGTCAAGAGCGTTGAGTTCTGCCCAATGATATCGGTTGTAGAGATTATTTTTCACCAGTGACGTCCGATAGAGCTGCCAGTCTCCATGAACAAAGTGGGAGCCGTCGGCAGATTGAACCGGACCAAGTTTGTGTTCTGCTGCAACTTCTCCTGCCAGAATGGCGGCTTTTTCCTGAATGGACAGATTGAGAACAAGTTCGAATGAGTGCTGTTTGAGAACATGCAGGCCGGACCACGGGAAATATGTGACCGCAGGGGAAAGTTTCATGAGCGGTGTGTAAAAGGCTTCCTCGGCTGCTACAAAAATAGGGTGGCCGGGATAACTGCGGGCGAGCCAGAGCATGAGTGGGTAGGAGAGAATGAGGTCTCCCATCCGTTGCATCTGGAGTATGAGAATCGGTTTTTTGTTCGCCATGGATTACTCGAACGTCTGGCGCATGGTTTCCATGAGGCTGAGCATGCGGTGGTCGTATGTATGCTCTGCCAATACGCGTTTGCGGGCGGCGTCGATGATTCTTTGCCGTTTGTCCGGTGCGTTCAAATAAATGTCCACCAGTCCGGGAATTTCGTCCGGGTGGTTGTAAAAGACGATTTCTTTGCCCGGTTCGAATAGTTCTTCCATTTGTCGGCGGTAGTCCGTGAGCAGGAACGCACCGCAGGTGGGTACGTCAAAGACTCGTTGGTTGACCGCGCCTTTCATCTGTTGACTGGTACAATTGAAGTTGATGTCGGAAAGTGGATAGAAATCCGGTAGGTCGTCGTAGTATGACAACTCGGAGTGGTATCGCCAGCCCGTGCGCCCTTTGAGCAGCTCGTTCCACCCGGGATCGCCTATGATGAGCGGGTCGAAGTCGAGGATGCGAAGGATGCAGTCCAGTCTGTAGAGCAGGGTCGACTGCCATGTGATGAAAGTCAGGTATGCCTGTTTTCGTTCCGGTGTTTGCAGATTGTCGAATTCCGATAATAGTTCAGGGAAATGTTGTCTCAGGAATCGACCGGCCTGTGGTTCGCCGGATTCTCCAAAGGCCTTGGCGACCACCATACCGGCTTCCAGCAAACGGGGAGACGGCATGGATGCCTCAATGCGTTTGATGGTTTTCGTCAACATAGAGTTGCCAACAAAGGAAATGGGGGCGCGCCATTTTTCCACAGGTTGTGTCCGATGCGGTACGAGTCTTGTTGGATCAGCGCCGAGCGGAAGATGGAAGACGTTATGAAATCCCATGTTCTTGAGTGAGTCCACAGTGTCGAAGTCCCAAGTGAACAGGGCTGTTCGGCATTCGAAGAGATTTTGGTAGGCATCAAGAATGAGGTGTGGGTTGTCCACGAACCAGGATGCCAGCGGAATATCGTAATTTTTGAGCAGGGTGGTGAGTATTCCCTCGCGGTCAACGCCAAGATGGTTGACCGTGAGAACGAAGTCCGGCTTGAAGGCCGTCAGGGTTGCCACCATTTGTGTGACAAAGGTGTCGAGGTCCATTTCCTTGGTGCCGAAATCCAGAAAATGATATTCTACGCCGAGTCGTTCACACGCGGCTTTAAGTTCGCCGATAAGAAAATACTGGCTGGTGAGCAGGAGTATGCGCGGAGCTGTCTCTCTGAAACCGGGCCATGGATTTTGGTCTTTTTGCATTGCCCACAAGGGTACCTGCGCCTGGCAGATTTGTCTACAACTCGCCGGAGCCGTTGTGCTTCTTGGATCGGTAGAGGTCCTTATCCGCTCGCATGGTTATGGAGAGAAGGTCTTCACCTTCTTCGTATTGGGCTAACCCATAGCTGAAAGTGATGGGAAGGTCCTCGGAAGATTTAGCAACAGCCGTGAGTGCTCGTTCTGCCAAAGCACCGGCATCATCGATGTTACCGGTCAGGAAAATGATGAATTCATCGCCACCCCAACGGGCCAGAATATCTGTCGGCCTGATGGTTTTTCCCACGGTGCTGGCTACGCATTTAAGCACTTCATCGCCCTTGAGATGTCCGTGTTTATCATTGACATCTTTGAATTTGTTGAGGTCTAGGATGATGGTGGATAGTTGTTCGCCGTATCGTTTGGTTTTGTAGGTTGCCTGTTGGAAATATATTTCCAATGCACGACGGTTGGCAACACCGGTCAACGGATCGGTTTGGGCCAGCCGTTCCAGTCGTCCCTGGAAGTGATTGACCGTGAACGTGCACAGTATGATTATTAGAAGTGACGTACATATACCTATAATAATGGTGCGGACAAGATTATCCCTCGCAGAAATCAAAGCGTCATCTTCGCTTTGTTCGACGATGAGATACCAATTCAGTTCCGGGATGTATTGGGTAGAAAGCAGGTAGTGAGTGTCGTCCCAATTATATTCCAAGCTGAGTGATTTTTCTCTTTTGGTGAGTATCTTTGAAGCAAGGTCACGGATTCCACCGGCCTTAGCAATGGAATGCTTCTCGATAAGCCGTTTGTCGTGGTGTACCTGAACTAGGCCATCCTGATCCACGAGGTAAATTTTTCTGTTGTATTTCTTTTTTGATTTTTTCAGGAGCTCGGCAGCATGTTCGATGTTCAATCCCACACCAGCAACACCGATGAAACGGCCATTGTTGTCTTCCACTCTGAAGTTGACGAAAATTGTCAGTTTGTTGTTTTCAACTTCATTGGTGTCCACATCCAGATCGAATTCCTTGCCTGAACGTCGAAAAGCATAGAACCAAATATCGTGAGGGTCTCGTGGCCCAATTTCTTTGAGTATGCCTTCTTGGCTGTAATAGGCGTCTGTTGCTGATGAGACGAAAAAGGTGGAAATGAATCCATATTTTTCCTGAATTTTTTTGAGGTAATTCGTGATTTGCCCGATATCCCGTTCTCCATCGGTCACCCAGTTTTTGAGAAATGTGTCATTCGCCATTGAGGACGATACGAGCAGTGGCCGCATCATGACGGCTTGAATTTCCGAATAGATATTTTTGCCGGTCAACGGCAGGGAGGAGTGGAGCAATTCGGCTCGGATGGCCCTGCGCGTGAAAACGTAGTTGACCAGACTTGTTGCCAGAAAAGCGGAAACAAGAATGAAGGAAAGGGCTAATATCAGTTTGGATTTAATGCTCATTACGACAGTTTAAGGTATCCGGCTTATAAGGACAACGGTTTTACATCTCGTCTGAATCGAGAATGATGGTGACGGGACCCCAATTGGTGAAGTCCAGATGCATTTCTGCTCCGAATCGGCCAGTGGCAAATTGACCGGGGGCAGCCTTGCGTGCGTCTTCCACAAAGCGGTCGAATAGGGATTCCGCAATATACGGATGGCAGGCGTTGGTGAAGGACGGACGGCGACCTTTTTTGCAGTCTGCATATAACGTGAACTGGGAAATGAGCATGATGTCGCCCTGAATGTCTGTGAGCGATCTGTTCATTTTGTCGTCTTCATCCGGGAAGATGCGTAGGTTCACCAGTTTGTCGAGCATTTTCTTCCAGATGGGCTTGCTTGGCAGGTCCGCTTCATCTGCATGGCCGAATCCGACGAGCACCAGCAGGCCGGTGTCAATCTCACCGACAACAGCGTCGTTGACCGTAACCTTTGCGTCGGAAACACGTTGAACGACCAAACGCATGACTAAACTGTCCTTTCATGGATGGTGGTGATGTGTTGGCTGATACGCTGTTCTTCCTGCTGTTGTTTGGCGTCGTGCTGGCAGCCTTTACTGAGTGCTGCGAACAGGAAAAAACAGACGAATGCGAGGAAGGCTATTCCGCTCAAGATGCGTTTCGGATTACTACGTGAATCCTTGGGGATGAGAAGACTGGTCATGATCTTGCCGTAAGACATGCCATTGATTTCGCCCCGTTTTTCTTCTTTTTTTTCTGACACGGTTATTCTTCCCAATAGGTGGCCTTGGACGATTCTTTCTCCGAAACAGACACTTCGACCAAGCGGACTGGCTCCGGCATGTTGCCGTCCAATTCCTTATATATAAACATGGCGATGTTTTCGGAGGAAGGATTGACCTCGGTAAAGCACTCCACCTCGTTAAGGTGTTTGTGGTCGAGTTTTTCCAACACATCCTTAGTGCGTTGTTTTATTTCCTTGAAGTCGACAAGGTACTGGATTTTATCGTCCAGTTTGTCGCCTTCAACCACTACTTCTACACCAAAGTTGTGACCGTGCATGTTTTCACACTTGCCGCCGTAGTTGCGCAGTTGGTGTGATGCTGAAAAATCCTGCGTGATAGTCAATTTCCATTTGCCGGGCATATAATGTCCTTAGTTTTTTTTAATACTTGTCGCGATCTTTGTACTCGTGGGGGCGGCGGTCACCGTCCTGAAATTCTTCCACCGGGTACTTGTGCTCGTTTCTCTCGCATTTTTCATGGGCAGCCGCAACCAGATCAACGCCCAGTTCCGAGGACAAGCGGGTTAGGTAGATGAGTACATCGGCCAGTTCTTCGGCCACGGCTTCCTTTTTTTTGCCGCTTACATTCCAACTTTCCTCGACGGTCAGCCATTGAAAGTGTTCGACCAGTTCGCCTACTTCGGCGGTGAGAGCCATGGCAAGGTTCTTGGGAGATTGGTGTTTTTGCCAGTGACGTTCTTCTACAAATTTGCGGTGGCGTTCATCGAGTTGTTTGAGTGAGTCCATGATTTTATCATTTATTGTTGAGGGTTTAAATCATAAGGCGGCGTTTTGTGCCAGGGGGTTGTACTTTTGGCCATGTCCTGGCCGACTTTGAACAGTTTGGACATATAATTCGGGTCGAATAATTCGTTGGAATCCGCTTGAAACGTCGGCGGGATGAAGGCCAGATTGAAATCTGCGCCGTCCCGTTCCGCGACATAAAAGATTCTGTAGAGATCCCCGATACCTTGATTCCGGATCAGGCCGGTCAGGGACCGAGCGGCGATGTCGCCCAGATTAGGGTTTACCTGAATCGGTTTTGTGGTCAATGCATCATTGCGGATAACATAGAGAATGATTTTTCGTGAGATTCCCAGTTTGTCGAGGTTCTTTTTCATGTGAACACTCGGCGGGTATGCGAAAACCTGATTGGTGACGCCTCCGTCCACATGCATTTCTTCGTATTTTTTGCCGTCGATTTCAAGGGAGAAATACATTGGTGGAAATGCCACGGGAACGGAAGCCGAGGCCAGAATGACATCCCGAATAAGCTGGTGGGCTTTTTTTGTCTGGAATTGGGCGATGGCCCCTATATTCCAATAAACCGGGCGCATTTCGTCAAGGTTCGTCGTGCCGACGAACAGCCGTCGTCCTTTGCGATGTTCGGCGGCGATTTTGTTGATGACTTCTGTATTAACGTAGGTCTTCAACGCCCGCCGAAAAGAGTTCACGTTAAAGAGGCCGTCTCCCACAAGAGCAGAACCGATCGGACGGGCTTTTACAAGATTGATGGTGCTGAATGTTGTGTAGAGAAGCTTGAGCGTGGCATCATATTCCGGCCCGAGAAAAGCGAAGGGGGCAATGAGCGCCCCGGTACTGACGCCGGTGACGAATGTGAAGTTCGGTCTGTCACCTCGAGACGTCCACCCCGTCAGAAATCCTGCACCAAACGCACCGTCCGCACCACCCCCGGATAAACTGAGCACAGTAAAATTATCGGTATTGCCCGTCGCCGCTTCCTGTGCAGCCCATTGAGCCAAAAGCAAGCGCATGGCCGCCTTTTCCGGCGCCGAGTCCCCATAAAATCGGATGTATTTATAATTCGGCAACTGCCCATCATGTAAAAGTCCTTCCGGCATGGGGGACCGTTTGCCGCTACAGCCAGCCAGTATCAACGCCAGGCATAGCAGAGCCGTGAAATGGAGAATGTGGTTTGTGCGTGTGACTTTCATTAGTCCTCACCATTGCGCGGAGCGCACATAAAAAGTTTCGGAAGGTGAGAGGCCTTGGGGAAGGAGACGCATCCTTACTTCATGGCAGCCTGATGCTTCAAGGCATCGCCGTTTTGCCATTTTTCCACATCTTTCCAGAATTCGCGACTTGGGAAGATCTTCCAGCCATGGCCGAGTTTGAGCGTGACCACACTTTCTTTTGTGATGATCCCGAGAGTGACGTGCGTGTTGCCGGGATAGCGTTGTAGAATGGTTTTGAGCATATTCAGATGAGAATCCACGGCGCTTTTTTCACCGATCCAGAGCGGCACGGGCTTGTCTGAACCTTGAACCGCATCCGCCAGGAACATGACCTTGTCGGCTAGAATCTTGGCTGACTTGGGCGCCTCTTCCTGACCAGGTTCTTCGCGAATGTCGATCTTGCCCTGAATCATGAGCGGGCGGTCCGCGTCGATAAGCTCGCGTGCGTCCGCATAGACCTTGGGCAACATGGTGACTTCGCCGGATGTGGTCAGATCTTCGGCCACGCAGAATGCCATGGGGTCACCGCGCTTGGTAATGAACTGCTTGTAGTCCGGGATAATCACGGCCACGCGAACTTCTGTTCCGTTGGGAATATTTTTGCAGTCTTCAAGGGTGGAGGTGCGCAATCGAGCCAAGTCCTGACGATAGGCAAGCAGGGGGTGGCCTGACAGGAAGAAACCGAGCACCTCTTTTTCGAGGGTCAGCTTTTCCTTGTCGTCGAATTCTTCGATATCCGAACAGGTGGGCGAATGAGATGGGGCGTCTTGCCCGCCACCGCCGAGCATGTCCAACATGTTTAACATGCCGGAATCTTTTTCCTTGGCCTTTTTTTGACCGATGGCAACGGCCTTTTCAAGATCTTCGAGCAGGGCAGCACGGGAACAGTCGAAACAATCCAATGCGCCGGCTTTGATGAGCGACTCCAAGACTCGCTTGGTCACGCGGCGTAGATTCACCCGCTCGCAGAAGTCGAAGATATCTTTGAAAGGTCCGCCGTCGTTGCGTTCAACCACGATTTCGTTGATGGCCTCTTCGCCAACGTTTTTGATGGCGGCCATGGCATAGAGAATGTCGCCTTCAAGTACTGAGAATCGAGCATGCCCCGCGTTGATGTTGGGCTGCTTGACCGTGATCTCCATGTCGCGACATGCATTGATGTACATGATGATTTTTTCGGTGTTGTTCATTTCCGTGGACATGAGAGCGGCCATGAATTCAACCGGGAAGTGCGCCTTGAGATAGGCGGTGTGATAGGAAATGAGTGCGTAGGCGGCGGAGTGTGATTTGTTGAAACCGTATGCCGCAAATTTTTCCATGGTGTCGAAAATTTCGTTGGCGATCTTGTCGGGAATTTCATTTTCCCGTGACCCTTCAAGAAAACGGGAACGCTGTTTGGCCATCTCCTCGGCAATCTTTTTACCCATGGCACGTCGGAGCAGGTCACCTTCACCGAGTGAGTAGTTGGCAACAGTCATGGCGGTGGCCATAACCTGTTCCTGATATACCATGACGCCGTATGTGGGCTTGAGCGTGTCCTCCAGCGAAGGGTGCGGGTAGGTGACATCAATGTCGCCGTGTTTACGCATGATGAATTCATCAACCATGCTGACGCCGTGGGAACCGATCATGCCCAGCGGGCCGGGACGATAGAGCGCGAGCATGGCGACGATGTCTTCGAAGCAGTCAGGGCGTAGCATCCTGAGATATTTACGCATGCCTGATGATTCGACCTGAAAGATGCCGTCCGTGTCACCTTTGGCAAAAATGGCGAAGGTGTCGGGGTCGTCCAAATGCAGGGTGTCGAGGTCAGGCGCGTTTTTGCCCTGTTCGCGGATGATGTCCAGACAATCCTCGATAACAGTCATGGTGCGCAGGCCCAGAAAGTCGAACTTGATCAGGCCGACTTTTTCGACTTTTTTCATGTCGAACTGGGTCACGATTTCACCCTTCTTCCCTTTGTAGAGAGGAAGGTATTCGACCATGGGTTTGTCCGAGATAACCACGCCCGCTGCATGAGTGGAGGCGTGTCGACATAACCCTTCGAGACGGGTGGAAATATCTATGAGCTTTGCGATTTTTGGGTCGGTGGCAACCATGTCGTCCAATTCCAACACAGCCTTGACCGCATTGGGGACGTTGATTTTGGCTTTTTCTACGCCGAGCAGTTTGGCCATGAGGGCGGGGTCGTCCGGGATGAGTTTGGCGATACGGTCTGTTTCGCCGAAGGTCATGCCGAGTGCGCGACCAACGTCTTTAATAACCGCCTTGGTTTTCATGGTGCCGAAGGTAGTGATCTGCGCCACACGATCATGGCCGTACTTCTCGGCGCAGTATTTGACGACTTCGAGACGGCGGCGTTCGCAGAAGTCAACGTCGATATCAGGCATGGATACACGTTCCACGTTCAGGAAACGCTCGAACAGCAGATCATACGGGAGGGGGTCGAGGTTGGTTATCTTGAGAGACCACGCCACGATTGAACCGGCTGCAGAACCACGACCGGGGCCGACTGGGATGCGATTGTCCTTGGCCCAGTTGATGAAGTCCTGCACGATAAGGAAGTAGGCCGGGAATCCCATTTCAACGATAACGCCGAGCTCGTAGTCCAGCCGATCCCAGTACCGTTTTTCGTCTACTTCATAGGTAATGGTATCCAATCGCCGTTTGAGACCTTCGCGGCAGAGCTTGTCGAATTCCTCGTCCATGTCCGATACACCTTCGGACAGTTCGTATTCAGGGAAATAGTAGTTACCCAACTCGATTTCGAGGTTGCACTGCTCGGCAATGCGCTGGGTGTTGAGGATGGCCTCGGGTACATGGGCGAATGCCTTTTCCATTTCTTCAGGCGTTTTGAAATACAATTCCTGTGTGTCCATCTTGAACCGCTTTTCTGCGTCCACAGTGGTCTGTGTCTGGATGCAGAGCAGGGTGTCATGCGCTTCGTAGTCCTCGGCTGTCAGGTAATGGCAGTCGTTGGTCGCGACCATGGGCAGACCAGTCTTTTCCGCGCATTTGATGAGCAATTCATTGAGTCGGGTCTGCTTGCCTATACCGTTGTCCTGCAATTCAAGATAGAAGTTGCCGGGGAAGATGGACTCATAGGTCTTTGCCATCTCCACGCCTTCTTCCAGACCTTCGTTCATGAGTTTGCGCGGTATTTCACCTGCCAGACAAGCGGACAGGGCGATGAGTCCTTCGGAGTGTTTTTTGAGCAAATTTTTGGAGACGCGTGGTTTGTAGTAGAACCCTTCCAGGTAGCCAGTTGTTACCAATTTGGTCAGGTTCTGGTACCCTTTGCGGTTCTTAGCGAGTAGCACCAAATGGTAGCCGCCTCCTTTTTCCTTACGCTTGTGTGCGTCCTCATCGTCTATGTCACCGGGAGCCACATAGACTTCGCAGCCGATAATGGGCTTGATGCCCATCTCCATGGCTGCCATGTAAAAGGTCGCGGCTCCGAACATGGATCCGTGGTCGGTGATAGCCACGGCAGGCATGCCGAGGTCTTTGGATCGCGAAAGCAGATCCTTGATGCGGATTGCGCCGTCCAAGAGGCTGTACTCTGTATGGACGTGAAGATGAACGAATTCGGCCACGGTGCTCCCTGTGGAAATGCGGTTTACTCAAGACCCCAAGGTATACTGGATTCCTTGCGGCTTTGGAAGAAGTGAACCGGTGATAGTTCATATTTTTGGTAACCGCTTGAAGTTGAATGTGATCCGGGAGTGTGTATTTGTGTTGTTAATCTTTATAGAGTGTTGACCGCGCAGGTCCCTGAAGGTACGTTCTCGTTTTGCGTTTAAGTAACTATTGTCAAAAAGGTTGAAAGGAGCGAGTGCGTGGTGGAAAATATTTGTCCTCCTGTTGACGAGGAGGGGGTTCGAACAATCCTTGAATCCAAACGAGTAAATACGAATTTTCAGCCAGTTGTAGCTATCGCTTCCAAATCTATTATTGGTTTTGAGGCCTTTTCGCGTGTGACGGGCGATGATCGCTCTATTGATACCCGGATGTTGTTTCACAAGGATTTAAGCCCGGAACTTATGGTGGGCGTGGATCGGATGTGTCGTCGTATGGCACTTGAGAAGTTCAAGCCGATTCATGACGCCCATAAGAAACTGCTTCTTGGCCTTAACGTTAATGTGGAGATCTTTCCGCATATCGATCCGAATAACCTGACGTTGCCACGGCTGATTAAGGAGGCCGGGATTAATCCCGGTAATATTGTCCTTGAAGTTATGGATTTCGCGCCTGATAGGGATTTGGTGGCATACTATTGCGAGCTTGTGCAGGGGTTGGGGTGTAAGTTTTGTCTGGATGGATGTGCTGTGGATGATTCGTTTAATTACGCCATTACCAAGATTAATCCTGATTTTATTAAGTTGGACAGGTCCTTTTTTGGCGAGGCCGAACAAACTGATTACTCGGCAAAAGCCCTGGATGCATTGCTTTCTGTCGCAGGTCATGTAGGAGCATCGGTCATTGGCCGGGGGGTTGAAAGTGAATCTGAGTCTATTCGATTGCTTTTGGCCGGGGTCGATTTGCAGCAGGGTTATTACTATACAAGAAGCGAAGAGAGTCGCCCTGGAGATCCTGCCGGAAAATTCATGGAAAAGATTGTTGAGACTCATGACAAGTATTTTAAGGTGAAGAACAAGCTCGTCCTTCATAAAAAGCAACGGTTTGTTGAGGCTTTTAAAGACGTTTCTGCAATTTGTACCAAGCTTTCCAATATGTCGGAAGAATGGTTTGAGGATGGATGCAAGCGTTTGGTTCGTAAGGTTGAAGAGGTTATTTCCATCTTCGTGCTTGATGACCGGGGACGGCAGATAACCCGACGTATCTCAGCAGGAACTGTGCAACCGCCGCACCATCCTGATGCGATTATGGAAACAGGTACGGATCATTCCGTGGAAGATTATGTCCTTTATCTTGATATCGGCTATGAAAAGTTCGTTACTCCTCCGTTTGTCTCCCCGTTTACCGGAAAGCGATCGTGTTTGATCAGCAGGCCATTTTTTAATGTGCAAGGTTCTCGGTATATGGTTTGTGTGGAACTGCCTCACCCTGGCTAGTTGACATTCCCCGGTGAAAGCGGTCCATTGTCAATGATCGAAACGTCCAGCCGGGAGCCTTTGTGGAATCCTTCACCGACCTATCCGCCTATCTTTGGCACCGTCTGCCACTGATCTTGCTTTTTGTTTGTGGTTATTTTGTCTATCAGCTTATGGCTGCAGCCCGAATTACGGACAGTTTTGTATCCTGGTCTTTGAAGAAGAGCCGGGGCCATGCGTCCTTTTTGATCCTGTATATCATTGCCGCATCCGCGGCCCTGTCTTCTTTTATTCCCAATACTATCACAGTGCTCACTTTGATTCCGGTGCTTAAGAAGCTGGACAAGGATTTTGCAGAGCAGGGCGCCACAGGAATGACCACGGTACTTATGTGTGCGGTAATCTATGGTGCGGCCATCGGTGGCATGGGGTCCATGATTGGCTCACCTGCCAACGCCGTGCTGTTTGCTGCGCTGGATGTCTTTGAAATCGCTGGTCGTGAACAGATCACGTTTTTTAACTGGTTTCTTTGGTCAATACCGTTGGTGGTCGTTTTCGTGCTCGCCGCTTGGGGAGTGGCCGCAGGGTTGGGGTTGCCTGCAGCGGCGCGAGGTGTGACGGTACAAGTGGATGGTTTGGCTGACGGAAGAAGCGTTGGGAAACGTCAACAGTATGGCGTACGATTGTTCTGGTTTTATATTCTTTATTGGATGGCAGAAGCTGTGCTTCGGCAGCAGTTGGACGGATTTGCAAATCTGTCACCGTTGGTCAGCCTTGGGTTTGCCGGAGTTTTTCTTTATTTGCTCTTTGTGCGAGATGCACCGGAGTCTTTTGTGGGCAAGGGGCCATTGCTTTGTCCATCTGATTTGGTCAAGTCTATTCCTCGTCGAGGGTTGTTGTTTATCCTCGCGCTAGGTGTGCTTTTTGGAGTGGTGCATTGGTTCAAGTTGGATGAACGGGCTGTGGTTCTCGCTGGAGAAATGCTGCAAGGCGATATGACTCCCACGCTTTTGTTTTTTCTGACTATCCTTTCGGTAATTTTCTTGACCGAAGTTCTGTCCAATACGGCGGTTGTTGCTGCATTCTTTACCATTGCCTTTTACGCAGCTCAGGGCCACGGCATGGATCCTTTGTATTTGATGATGGGAGTGGGGGTAGCATCAACATGTGCCTTCATGACACCAATTGCCACGACATCTAATGCTTTGGCCTATGGTGAAATGAAGGGGGCTTCTCTGTCGTTAATGCTTGGCCTTGGGTGTGTGCTTAACATCATCGGAGCGGTGCTTATGACGGGGTGGTTGAGTTGGGTGTTACCGCTTGTGTATTAAAAATAAGGCCCGCAACGAGTGTTGTGGGCCTTTTGTTTGGTCGAGAGCGTTGTCTTATTGAGCGAATATCTTCTTTATGTCCTTGATGTATGAGAAAGTGCGAAGCTTCCAATTCTGCCCGGTTGGGTTATAGTAGTATATATCAAAAGTCTTTGGCATGTTTTTGAACAGAAGAATGTACCGCAGTTTTATGACGGATTTTCCGGCGGTCTGTTTGAGAATCTTTTCATATCCATACGGCTTGCCGCTCTTTTTATACGCGCTGTATATTTCAAATTTGAGTTTGTCCAAGGCATCGTTGCGGTTGTTGCCAAGCAATTCCTTGAAGGCCTCGTCGAGCTTTCCCTGAACCATAAGGTCGAGAAATCGTTCGGCATGAGCCTCAGGTCCAGACTGCTTCCAGCCGGACGGGGCTTGTATTTCCGAGGCAATGGCCGGGGCTGATGTACAGATAATGAGTGAAAGACAGACTGCTATGAAGAATGAAGCTCGCATGAAATCTCCTTTATGGGCTGTGTAACCACACAAATAGCAGAGTTTGGGGTTGTGTGCGAGTGCGATTCTAGGCCGGCGGGAGGAGTGCATTATATATAAGTAATGGGTGTATGAACAAACGGCGGCGGAAGGTTCGTTTTGTTCGTAAATAATACACTGTTAAATCAGTATGTTAAAAATTATGTTCGCTTTTATTTAAAATAGCGCTTGACCTGTCTTGGCGATTCCCATAGAACCTCTTTCGCCGCACGGGAAAGCCCACTTGGACAGCACCGGCGGCTTGTTCTTTCTTAAACATAATGAATGGTTAACGCCGAAAGCGACTTGAAAAAAGTTTCAAAAAGGTGTTGACGGGAGCTTCTCGAAAGTCTAGTTTCCCCTTCCTGCCTGACGGCGGGAACGTTCTTTGAGAAAAGACAAAATGGTCTTTGACAATTAAATAGCGAGTTGAGCAAATAAGATCACGATAATCACAGCCCGTTTAATTACGAGTAA